>NZ_FPAD01000001.1:0-3624190 GCF_900116125.1 Paenibacillus sp. BC26
GAAAGACGATCAGGTTGATAGGTTCGAGGTGGAAGTGCAGCAATGCATGCAGCTGACGAATACTAATCGGTCGAGGGCTTATCCTACGAACATTCGCTCGGATGTTCAACTTCGGACAAGATCAGCTAAAACAAGACCTTCGCAAAGGTTCGTATCCAGTTTTCAGGGTGACAAAAGTTCCTGAATTATACTGTTCCCTGATAGCTCAGTTGGTAGAGCACTCGACTGTTAATCGAGTTGTCACAGGTTCGAGTCCTGTTCGGGGAGCCATTCATCTGGAGAGCTGTCCGAGTGGTCGAAGGAGCACGATTGGAAATCGTGTAGGCGCTAACCGCGTCTCGAGAGTTCGAATCTCTCGCTCTCCGCCAGATATGGCCCGTTGGTCAAGTGGTTAAGACACCTCCCTTTCACGGAGGTAACAGGGGTTCGAGTCCCCTACGGGTCACCATTTTCTTTAAAAATTCTTCAAAAAAAGACTTGCATTGACACAAGTAAATGAGTTATAGTATTACTTGTCGCTTAACACGGAGGCTTAGCTCAGCTGGGAGAGCATCTGCCTTACAAGCAGAGGGTCGGCGGTTCGATCCCGTCAGCCTCCACCATTTAACTTCATAAGAAGTACCTTTTAATGACGCGGGGTGGAGCAGCTCGGTAGCTCGTCGGGCTCATAACCCGAAGGCCGCAGGTTCAAATCCTGCCCCCGCAACCAAAACAATTCGGTAGTACATACCGAGCATTAATAACGCGGAGCCGTGGTGTAGTGGCCCAACATGCCTGCCTGTCACGCAGGAGACCGCGGGTTCGAATCCCGTCGGCTCCGCCATTTCTTTAAAGTTCGGCTCGGTAGCTCAGTCGGTAGAGCAGAGGACTGAAAATCCTCGTGTCGGCGGTTCGATTCCGTCCCGAGCCACCATTTTTAAACTAGAAGTCCATATGCCGGTGTAGCTCAGTTGGTAGAGCAACTGACTTGTAATCAGTAGGTCGTGGGTTCGACTCCTATCGCCGGCACCATTATGGAGGATTAGCGAAGTGGCCAAACGCGGGAGACTGTAAATCTCTTCCTCACGGTTCGGTGGTTCGAATCCATCATCCTCCACCATTTATCTTAGGGGCATAGTTTAAGGGTAGAACAACGGTCTCCAAAACCGTTGGTGTGGGTTCAATTCCTGCTGCCCCTGCCAATTAATTAGTTGTATGGCGATCGTGGCGAAGTGGTTAACGCACCGGTTTGTGGATCCGGCATTCGTGGGTTCAATTCCCATCGGTCGCCCCATAACAACTACAATGTACACTTATGCGTTGGGGATTAGCCAAGCGGTAAGGCAACGGACTTTGACTCCGTCATCCCTAGGTTCGAATCCTAGATCCCCAGCCATTTTATGCGGAAGTGGCTCAGCGGTAGAGCATCGCCTTGCCAAGGCGAGGGTCGCGGGTTCGATTCCCGTCTTCCGCTCCATCTTTTATGGCGCCATAGCCAAGTGGTAAGGCAGAGCTCTGCAAAAGCTTTACCCCCAGTTCGAGTCTGGGTGGCGCCTCCACAATTCTTTACAGTTTAATATGTGCCCTTAGCTCAGCTGGATAGAGCGTTTGACTACGAATCAAAAGGTCAGGAGTTCGAATCTCTTAGGGCACGCCATCAATATGCCGGCGTGGCGGAATGGCAGACGCGCGCGACTCAAAATCGTGAGGGAAACCGTGGAGGTTCGAGTCCTCTCGCCGGCACCATATTGAATAAGACAACCTGTAGGATCTTTGATCTTACAGGTTTTTTGTTATTTTGCGCATATAATTCGGTAATGATCTTGCCGACCGGTGTGTGAGACAAACGGTTTAGCAGCTAAAGTCTAGGTCTGTACTGAATCCTTCAGAATGGGCCATTTTGTCGTTCAGCCTTAAGGTCGGCGCATTCCCCGCCTGAGGTCTAGTAACAAAAACCGTCGCGAGTCCGTTTTGGAAACCGCCGAAACAACCTAGAATAAGAACATAAGCAAGAAACGAAACAAATGAATGAAGCAAGGCGTAATGAGAAGTACCAGCATGTAAACAATGAGAGGCGGTGACACAAACAATGAACGGAAAATCTGCATTAGGTGCAATTCTAGTCGTGATTGGCGCATTGATTGTCATGAAGTTTGTAGGTATCAATTTAAACTGGATTATCGGTCTAATCATGCCATTCATCTTAATCGGTCTTGGCGTGGTAGGTATTCGTAATAACAGCAAAATCATCGGCGGCATTCTGATCGTAGTCGGAGCTATTCTGCTGATCAGCAAATTAGCAGGGTTGTTCGCACTGCTGCTCGCAGTAGGACTTATCGTATGGGGCGTCTCCTTATTCAAAAAACGTAGAAACAGTATCTAACGCTTGAACTACAAAAGAATACTTTATAGCAGTGGACGAAGGAGGCAAGGACGATGAGTATCATGCGGAGAGTGCGGGATATGACGGTTGCGACGCTGAATGAGCGTCTTGAGAAAGCAGAAGATCCCGTAAAGCTGATCGATCAGTTTCTCTGGTCGACAAGAGAAGAGATTATCGGAGCAGAGAAGCTCTATCAGCAATGCGCCGGTCATAACAATCATTTGAAAATGCAGTGGCTGCAGGCTGAGCAATTGAAAGAAAAGCGGGAACAGCAAGCGATAATCGCGCTGAAGGCCGGCGAGGAGCAGGTGGCTCGCATCGCATTGATGGAGAAAGCGTCCAGCGAGGAACGCGCGATGCAGTACCGTGAACTTTATGATCAATCGCTGCAAAGTACGAGAGAATTGGAAGAACAGCTGCGCGAGCTGCGCAGTGAGTATCAAACGGTGTATGAGAAGCGTGAGTATTTTGCCGCACGCATGGAGTCGCTTCGTTTACAGCAGCGCATGAATGAGCGTTATTCAGGCAGCAGCACGTTTGGTTCGGCAGGACAACAGCCTAGCGGGATGTTCCGCAAGCTGGAAGACCGGATTTCCGATATGGAGCTGGAAGCACGCAGCTTGCGTGATCTACGTAAAGCAGGGCAAGAATTCATTGCTGAGGCGGGACATACGCTGCAGAACGTCATCGAACGTGAAATGGAGCAATTGAAACGCAAATTACAACAGGAAGGATGGAAGCCGTAATGAAGAAACTGTATCGTTCGCGCCGCGACAAGAAGCTCTTTGGCTTATGCGGCGGTCTAGCCGAAATGCTGAATGTTGATGCGACGCTGCTTCGGATTCTTCTGATCGTGGTGACCGTCTTTACAAGCGGTGCATTAATACTTGTCTATATACTGGCTGGATTGGTTGTTCCGAAAGATCCGTACCACTATGGCGGATATGGACCGGGCGGTTATAGCGGCGGCGGTAATTGGAATAACGGACCGCAAGGCGGCCAATACCCGGGACAGGATCATGGATTTGGTTATAAGAGCTCGTACAACACACCGCCTCAGCCACCGGCTTCTGGCGGAGCAAATTGGCAGTCGCCGCCGGCGCAGTCGGCTTCTAATATAGATGCCATGATGGAAGATTTGGAGAAACGTGCATTGCGCAAAGAAATCGAAGAGCTTCGAGCTAAATTAGCGAAACATGAGAAGGGAGAGTTTTAACATGAGTATTTTCAAAAGAATGAAAGATATGACGAAGGCATCGTTACATGAGCTGCTTGATAAAATGGAAGATCCGGTTGTGATGCTTAATCAGTACTTACGCGATATGGAGGCTGAGATCCACACGGCTGAGCTCACAGTAGCTAAACAAATGGCAAGTGAGCGCCGCATGAAGCAGCGCCTGGATGAAGCGGTTCGCAGCGGTGCAGACCGCGAAGCGAAAGCAGAGACTGCACTTCGTGCAGGTCAAGAGGAATTGGCTCGCAAGCTGCTGGAAGAGAAAATCTTCTTCGATCAGAAAACGGCGGAATACACAGAGATGCACGCTAGCGCGAAAACGCAAGCAGATGATCTCATGACACAGCTGCACAGCATGAAAGATGAATACTACCAGCTTCGCAACAAACGCAATGAGCTGGCTGCCCGTGCCCAAATGGCGAAGGCGAAGAAACAGATGGCACAAGTATCGGCTGTACATTCCATCGAGAGCGGTCACGCATCGCGCGGCTTCAACCGGATGGAAGAGAAAATTATGCAATTGGAAGCTGAAGCAGATGTCATGCGTGTTCCATACGGCACTTACAATGCACCCGCAACAGCGGCAGGTTCTGTAGACCCTGCCAAACAGCTTCAAATTGACGAGCAGCTGCAAGCGCTCAAGAATAAGCTAAACCCGCCTACCGGCGAGTAAAGCGGAACGAAAGCATTCACAATAACCGTACAAAGCTCCAAACAAGCCATACATGGTCGATGCGCTATTCAGGCATCGACCACTGGCTTGTCTGCGGTTATACATAGATGAGGGGGTACCGCAGTGAAGGAAGAAGCGTCTTCGCCGAAATCGGAGGCTGAGAAGGATCGTTCTTCGAGGTCGATGACAGCACCGGCAACGACACCGGCAGCACAAAACAGATTTCCGGTGTATCGGAATGAAGGATCGCCTTCAGCCATGCAAACGGAGAAACGAAGAAATGCGGCGGAAACCGTATTGTGGATACTCGTTATTCTCGGCTTAATTGTATTGGTTCTGCAAGGAACCGGTTATGTGAAGCTGTTTGCACTGCAAAGCAAAGCAGCGCTGATCGGGCTTACTGTAATTGCCCTCTCGCTCGTCCTTGCCGCCGCGTATAGTTACTTGCAAAGCGTGAAGCTTCGGGAAGCGATGAAGAGGCTCACGGAACAGCAGCGCCGTAAACGCCAGCGGGTGACACTGCCTGACCAGGAAGGGGAAGCGCAGGCGCCTGAATCCTTCTCGGAAGAGGATGAGGTCTGGACGGAGCAGGTACGGTTCTCCGCTGTCATTGAGGAGCGGCAGCGGCTTGCGCGCGAACTCCATGATGCGGTTAGTCAGCAGCTCTTCGCGATCTCCATGACCGCTACGGCGGTCAGCCGGACGATGGAGAAGGACTGGGAACGAGCGAAACGTCAGGTACAGCTCATTGAAGAGATGGCATCCGTGGCACAATCGGAAATGCGTGCTTTGCTGCTTCATTTGCGGCCGATCCATCTGGACGGCAAAAACTTGGGCCAAGCTCTGCACAGCTTAATCGATGAGCTGAAGCAGAAGGTGCCGATGGCGATTACACTGGAGGCAGATCCAACGATCAAGCTGGATACGGAAGCGGAAGACCATTTGTTCCGCATCGCTCAGGAGGCGCTCTCCAATACACTCCGCCACTCCAAGGCAGAGCATCTCAATATCTATTTGCAGCACGCCGGAGCTTATGTACGATTGACCTTGCAGGATGATGGAACCGGCTTTAACCTGGAGGAAAAGAAGCAAACCTCCTACGGATTATTAACGATGGAGGAGCGCGTCAATGTGCTCGGGGGCTCGTTAAAATTAATAACTTCACCGGGAAATGGCGTATTAATAGACATATGGGTGCCTGCGGCTGGGCATGATGGAGGAGGAATATCACCGAATGGAAGCGATCGAACGAATGGACAGCATCGAACAACCTATTAAAGTATTGCTCGTGGACGATCATGAGATGGTTCGTATCGGGCTTGCGGCTGTACTGAATACAGAGGATGGCATTGAGGTCGTAGGGGAAGCAAGCAACGGCATGGAAGGAATCCGCCTGGCGCAAGCGTACCGGCCGGATGTCGTCTTGATGGATTTGGTGATGGAAGGCATGGACGGCGTCGAAACGACCCGCAAGCTCTTGGAGCTATATCCGGATTGCAAAGTAATCGTGCTTACCAGTTACTTAGATGATGGCAAAATGTATCCGGTTATTGAAGCCGGCGCGTTCAGCTATTTGCTCAAAACATCCCGCGCAAATGAAATTGCCGATGCGATTCGTGCTGCGTCAAGAGGGCAGTCCGTGCTGGAATCGCAGGTTGCCGCGAAGATGATGAACCGATTCCGTCAGCCGAAGGCTGAGGCCGTCCGTCCGCTCCATGACCAGCTGACGGACCGGGAGATGGATGTGCTGAAATGCGTGGCAAAAGGATTATCCAACCAAGAGATCGCCGAGGAGCTGTTCATCGGGATCAAGACGGTGAAGTTCCATGTCACGAATATTTTTGCGAAGCTTGGCGTGGATGATCGTACACAAGCGGCTATCTATGCGCATAAGCATGGTTTAGCGGAGTAGTACTTAGAAATAAAAGGTCGTTCCTGGATTTCAGGGAACGGCCTTTTTTTGGCGGAAAAAGAGGGTGTCATAACGTTCTCCATTTCTTACGAAAGGCGAAGGGTGTCAGACCTTCCCGCGCTTTGAAGAGGTTAATGAAATGGCTGACGTTGTCGATGCCGATTTCATCCGCAATGGCTGCGATGGATTGAGCGGTATATTGGAGAAGCTCTTTGGCTTTTACGATGCGGAGATAGATCAGGTAGTCATTCGGCGACATCCCGATATGTTTCTTGAACTCACGAGTGAAATGGTATTTGCTCACCGCAAGTGACCTCGCCAAGTCATCCATCCGCAATCGTTCGGAGTAGCGACGTTCCATCCCGCGTACGGCATCGGCGATATAGGACGGCATGGTGTCGGAATCGGAATCTCTGACATGAGCGGAAAGGATCAGCTTGGTTGTTAATTCGGTCAACAGCTTGGAGGCCAGCAGCTCTGTATGTACGGTTTTGTTCTCGTGGATATCGATTAGGGCTCGGATTTGCTCGAGAAGGGGGGATTGCTGCAGCAGCTGCAGTCGGGGGTCGCCTTGCTGCGCATACAACTCGTAGTAATGCTTGCTGGCCCCGCCATAGAAATGAACCCAAGCGAACTCCCAATGGTTATGCTCGGCCGTTCGATAATGCTGATGCGCCATACAGTCGATGAAGAACAGCGAATGAGGCTGTAAGCTGTAGGTTTGCCCTCCGTACTCGAGCTGCCCCTCTCCGGAGACGGTGTAGAGAAGCAGATAGGAAGGCAGATGCTGACGTTCTGTGAAGTATGGCGGATGCGTCCAAAAATAGCCGGCTTCCTGCACGTACATCAGCGCCGATCGGGCTGCAACACTGGGCGAAGTAATGAGACGGACGGAATCCGGAGTCCAGCTGTGAGAGGCATGCTCTGTATATTGCGGCATAGTCCACTTCCTTCGTAGCAGTCTATTTTCTTCATTATCCAATGCATCCGGAAAGATAGCAATATTCTGTTATTTAGAAGCAATATCGCGCGATGTTAGTTCATATCATACGGATTACAATGAATGTATAAATCTATTATTTATGCATGGGAGGAAACGACGATGTCTTTGCTCACCCCTATCAAGCCAGCAAGAAAACCTCGCATCGGCTTATATTCGATCGGTCTGGAAGCTTACTGGCCGCAGTTTCCCGGTCTTCGAGAGAGGCTTACGGAGTATGGCAGCCATTTGGAGAAAAAGATGTCTCAGCATGGAGAAGTCTACAATTTCGGGCTGGTCGACTCGGAAGGCAAGGGGAGGCAGGCAGGGGAATGGTTTAATGAGAAGAACGTAGATCTTGTTTTCTGCCATGTAGCTACCTATTCCACGAGTTCGACGGTGCTGCCTGTTCATCAGTTCTGCAGCAAACCGGTGATTGTCTTGAATTTGCAGCCGACGGCGCGAATCAACTATGCCCAATCGACGACAGGTGAATGGCTCGCGCACTGCGTGGCTTGTCCGGTTCCGGAAATCTCGAATGCCTTCAACCGGGCCGGCATTCGCTTCCGCGTCATTAATGGACTGCTTGGGCTCGACTATACACCGGCTATTTCGTTGACGAATGAGGTGACTCACGATCGGCCGGAGGCGATTAGGGCGCTGCGCGAGATCGAGGAATGGATTAAGGCGGCAGGCGTTGTTCGGACGCTGCGCCATGCACGGTTTGGTTTTCTCGGGAATACGTACAGCGGAATGCTCGACATGTACAGCGATTTCGCGATGCTCCAAGCTCAGCTTGGGCTGCATGTGGAGGTACTGGAGATGTGCGACCTCGATCGATTTCTGAAAGAAGTGACGCCGGAGGAGATTGAAGCAAAGCTTGAAGAAGTGGTTGAAATGTTTGAGATAAGCGGGGATTCCCCTTCGGACCCCATTGCCAAGAAACCAACCCGGGAGCAGCTGGAATGGTCGGCGAAGGTGGCGGTAGCGCAGGAAAAGCTGGTGCGTGCCTATGACTTGGACGCGCTCACGTACTATTATCACGGCCAGGACGGAAACGAGTACGAGAAGCTGCAGGCTGGTTTTATCGTCGGCCATTCACTCTTGACGGCACGCGGAATTCCATGTTCGGGCGAAGGGGATATGAAGACAGCGATTGGGATGAAAATATGCGATATTCTTGGAACCGGCGGGAGTTTCTCCGAAATCGTTGTGGTTGATTATGAAGATGAAACGATTTTGCTCGGACATGACGGGCCGTTCCATATCGCAATCGCAAGCGAGAAACCGATCCTGCGCGGGATGGGGCTATATCATGGGAAGAAAGGGACAGGGGTATCCGTAGAAGCCAAAGTGAAGCGGGGTTCCATAACCACACTGAATGTGACACAGACCGGTGACGGCAAGCTGGCACTGATTGCGAGCGAAGGGCAAGCGACAAATGGGGAAATCATGCAAATCGGCAATACGCAGACGCATGTGAAATTCGATCTTCATCCCGATGACTATATGGAGAAATGGTTTGCGGAAGCGCCGACACATCATTGCGCGATTGCGGTCGGCAATCAAGCAGCTCAGTTCAAGAAAGTAGCGGAGCTGCTCCAGCTTCGTCATGTGACGTTGTGCAAAAACAATTAAAGGAGTGAGCGGCGATGCAGCGGGTTTCTTTTATTTTGCAAATTGATGAGCGCAATCGGGAGGCGTATATCGAACGGCATCGCAATGTCGATCCTGAGCTGTTACAGGCTTTCGGGGAGGTCGGTATTCGAACGTACAGTATTTTTATCGACGGCGGTAATCTGTTTGCTTATATGGAGGTAGAAGATTTCGAGCAGGCGATGCACACGCTGAGCACGCATCCTGCGAACATTCGGTGGCAGCAGTTTATGGCGGATTTGCTGATTCAGCATGAGGATGGAAATAGTGTGCGTGAGATTTCAGAGGTGTTTCATTATTCGGGGGATACAAAATAAAGCGGCTGCTCCGAGAGTCAGGTTGACTTTCGGAGCAGCTTTTGCGTTAGAGGAGCGTAAGTAGATGATTATAGATGGCTGGGATATCGTTAATATCATAGTGCGGGACATGGGGGAATGAGCGTGGGTTGGCCTGCGGCCAGACGGCTGTCATGATGGGATTCGTCAGTGTAAGCAAAGACTCGTCCTCCGGTGAGCGAAGAAGAATTAGCTTGGGATAATGCTCCTGCTTAAAGCCTTCGACAAGCACGATATCGACATGCTGCATATGTGTAAGCAGAGCGGAAAGCGGCTCAGGGCGCGCGCTGATGATGGCAGTGCGGGAAGACGAGCTGATCGCGGTGATATCGGCGCCGGCTTCTTGATGCCGCCATGTATCTGTTCCCGGCGTATCCATCGTGAAGTCGTGGGCGTCATGTTTTGCGGTGCCCACTGTATAGCCGGCTTGTTTTAACAGCTTCGTGAGTACGGTGACCATGGTGGTTTTGCCGCTGTTTTTGTAGCCGACGATTTGAAGGACGAATGGAGTAGAGCGGCGAAGTGGTTCGGAATGCATGGTCATGGCGGATGCTCCTTGTTTCAGAATGAATCGTTGCTTGCCGAGGTTAGGATGTTGCCTTGAGTATAACATAAGCGGTATCGCGGGTTTGCCTCATTCTGATACAATGGTGGGACAAGAGATAGAGTGAGTGGAGGAGAAGCATACGTGAAGCAGCCGCAGGGAGAGGCGCGTTATCGTAGACGCGCAGTCAAAGTGGAGGAAGCAATGCGGCTCGTGCTGGAAGCGGCTGTGCCGGGGCGGCGGGAGCTTGTCCCGCTGCGGCAAGCCGCAGGCCGGCGGCTGGCGGAGGCGATTACGGCGACGACGGACTGGCCGCCTTTTGCGCGATCCGGACTGGACGGCTTCGCCGTCCGCAGCGCGGATACGGCGTCGGCGTCGCCGAGTACACCGGCGACGCTGCGCGTTGTTAGTTCAGTTGCCGCGGGCGAGCTCGCCTCGGCGGCTGTTGCACCGGGGACGGCCGTCCGCATTATGACGGGCGGACCGGTGCCCCCGGGGGCGGATGCCGTCGTCATGCTGGAGCAGACGGCGGACGCCTGGGTTGAAGGGCTGCCGGCGGTGCACGTGAAACGCGCCGCCGAGCCCGGGCAGAACATCGCGCCCCGCGGCGAGGAGTTTCGCTGCGGCAGCGTCATTGCGGAGCCCGGCACGCGGCTGCGGCCGGGCCACGTAGCTCTGCTCGGCACGTTTGGCTACGCCGACGTGCCGGTGTATGCGCGCCCGCGCGTCGCGGTGCTGGCTACCGGCGCAGAGCTGCTGCCGGTTGAGGCGGCGCTCGCGCCGGGCTGCATCCGCGACAGCAACAGCGCGATGGTCGCCGCATTGGTGGAACAATGCGGCGGCGAAGCGCTGGTGCTGGCCCGCGTGCCAGACGAGCCGGAAGCGACGGCTCGTGCGATTGCAGAAGCGCTGGCGCAGAGTGACCTCATCATCACAACCGGCGGCGTGTCGGTGGGGGACTATGATGTCATCGCGAGCCTGCTTCGCGGCATAGAGCCGACCGCCGGCGCGGCCGAGTCGCCATCGCAGGTAGCCACCGGCGAAGCGCCGGCATTCGTGCCGGCGGGCACAGCTCCGCTGCAAGTACAGCAATCGCCGGCAGCCACCGGCGAACCGCCGGCGTTCGTGCCGGCGGGCACAGCTCCGCTGCAAGCACAGCAATCGCCGGCAGCCACCGGCGAAGCGCCGGCATTCGTGCCGGCGGACACAGCTCCGCTGCCCGACCCCGCGCTCCCACAGGCCTCACGGCTGCTGTTCAACAAAGTGGCCATGCGGCCGGGCAGTCCGACCTCGGCGGCCGTCATTGACGGCAAGCTGCTGCTTGCGCTGTCGGGCAATCCCGGAGCGTGCTTCGTCGGTTTCGAACTATTCGCCAAGCCGGCCATTCAGCGTCTGCAAGGAGCGGGCATGAACGAATCGCTGCCGAAGCAGGTGACGGCGAAGCTGGCGTCCCCTTTTGACAAAGGCAGTCCGCACGAGCGTTTCGTGCGCACCCGGCTCTTCTCCCGTGAGGGAATGCTCTTCGCCGACCCGCTGGCGTTCGGCAAATCGAGCATGATGGCCTCCATCCCGGAGGCCGACGGACTCATTCGTCTGAAGGCGAGCCCTGAAGGAACGCCGGCCGACACGATCGTCGATATTATCCTGCTATAAACAAAACCCGCCATCATCAAAGCCGCGACATCAAGTCGGCTCCACGACCGGCGGGTTTTATTGATTACATAAACGAGTTTACATACAGTCCGCCCAGCGGCAGCTGCAGGTACGACTTCGACGAAGCACCGTACAGCGTAAAAGACTCAAATCCGCCGGCCTTCGAACTAATCAAGGCCTCAGTCGGCAAACCCGTAAAACGATCAAGCGCTTCTTTCAATCGCGAGGTTAGGCCACTTCTGCCCGTTAGAAGCCGTCTCACTTCATCGGGCCGCGTCTGCATCGCGGTCTCGAGCTTCTCCTTATCCAGCTTATAACTGCCATCCGAAGCACGGGATAAGCCGATAACGCCGGCACCGGAGCTCTGAACGGCGTCTTCGATCCGATTCCGAAGCATCGGGTTCAAGTAGCCGGACGCATCCTCATAGTTGGCTTGAAGCGTATTGACTTCATCGACAATTCCGCTGAGCTGCTTGGTTACCGCATCAACATCATGCTCCACCATTACTGTGAAAGCTCCGGGTGCATTCAGCTTCGCAAACGACACGGTTACTTTCCCTTGTTGCAGGGAAATGTCATTCGACGACGAATCAATGAAAGATTCACCATTTACTTGATACCTCGCATCTGAAGCATTCACTGCAGGACGTCCAATTCCGCTGGCTGCAATAAGATCGCCGCGTTGATCTTTGATTTCGAAAGAAGACCTTTTACCGGTTTCATTCGCGGAGACCTCTAATTTCACGGTACCGGTTGTCCGATCCTCCGGAACGGAAGCGGTCACGCCGAGCTTGGCGCTGTTTATGATATCGCGGAGCTTGCCGAGCGTCTTGTCATTCGTTTCTCCGGGTCTAATGGTAATCGATAATGCTTTCGTTTCATTCTCTGTTTGGATGGTAAATGTATGTGTTCCTGCACCCATTATGGAGGGAGCATTCTTGGTCAAGTCAAAGCTTATGTTCTTCTGAGCCCGTGCCACAGCATCCACCTGAATGTCGTACCGGGAAATTGCAGCGCAGAAAGCTGCTTGTCCCGTCGCTTTGCTGTTATCCACGTTATCCGATACGGCGACAATCCGATTGCCAAAAGCAGTCTTATCCTTCATCATCATGTCCGCGACAGCAGCTTTAAGCTTGTTTCCTTGAGCCAGCCACGCAGCCGAGCTTCCTGCGGCAGCCTTCAAAGTTTCTTGGGCTTGTTTGGGCAAGCCAAAGCTGCCAACGGAGCTGAGTAAATTCCCTGATCCCGTGGGGGCTTTCTGTTGGTGACGTGTGAATGGCCATGAGTTGAAATTCGGGTACAGCGCATACCGTTCTACCGGAATGATGGGCTCTTGCGTCCTTCGTACGGTTCCGAATACAGCGGGTATAGCATACGGCATAACCATATCGATGCCCTCCGATCATGTCTCAAACCTACTACCAGTTTAAATAAAATTTTCCAGTTTGTCGATCATCGATGTTTGTCGGCAGACAAAAAGCCCTTACCTCGCAGCATACACCACACCAGGCTTCGGGCTTTGATGGCCACCTTTATATGAGGAGAAACAGAAAAGCAAGAGCCGCCAAATCAAGGGCAAAGGCCCCTCCGAATGGCGAGTAACCATAGCCATACCCATATCCATAGTACGGATCACCATAATACGGATCGTACGGGTAATAAGCCTGCGTTTGCGCGGCTTCCTTCGGCTTAGCCTCCGTCACCGCTTTTTTGCTTCCCTTCTTGCTTTTCACCTTCGAGTTCGTCACTTTGCCCTGCTGAGGCGGCTCGGCTTGCGAGCTTGCATGCTTTAGTGCGCCGGCTTGTTCATTAAACATCAGCTTTCCGCCATGACACCGGCTAAGAATACCGTAATGTCGCTGACCATCATGTGTAACGGCGCAAACGGCCATGCCGCAAAAGTTCTTAATATGATCCTCATGGAGCGGGTAAATTTGGTCCACTTTTATTTGATACCTCCCCCTGGGTTCTTGGATACAGTCTATTCACCTACAGGCATATGCGTATGGTTATTTACCTAACGAGGAGTGAAATGATATGGTCGTTTCCCGTCCAGAGGACAATATCGTCCCAAGCTTGCGACGTCCCAAGCGCACTCCAAAGTGGGGCGTTCTGACCGCCCTGCTCGTGCTGCTGGCTGCCGGGCTGTGGAGTGCCATTTATGCCAACAACAAAGAGACTCCGATTACTGCGGGAGAGCGGCTTCGGCATGATTTTGAGGCCGTGTGGAAGTGGAGCGGCAGTGAATACAAAGGAGGAATGGAGCAGGCAAACTTGACGTTCCGCTGGGACAGTGATTCCAATCGGAAGGAAGCCGAACATATAGCCGCTTCGCTTGGGTTCACGCTGTCTGCGAGCATGGATGGGGTTGAGCCTGTCGATATCATGGCATCTGCATCTAATGAAGCGGGACATATGAAGCTATGGATTCATACCAAGCCAAGCCAAGAAGAGCAGGCCGGCGACAAGCCGTTTGAGCTTGTCCTGCTGCTGAATGCAGCTCCGGGCACGAGCAGGACGGCAATAACAGAGTTGATTGGCAAAGTGGAGCGGGCAACAGAGGGACTTGAGCTTGATATCCATTCCGGATTTACGGTTCGCGGTATACCGGTCCGTGAAGGCGGTGCAGCGCGAATAGCGGCCTTAGCCGCTGCCAAGGAGATGGAATCGTATAACGACGGTCATACGGAAAGCATCACGTATTTCAGTGAAGCGCTGCAAAGCAGCGTACTCAGCGGCTCCGCGAAAGTGAATCTGCAGTTGGCCGAATCATCCGCAGCAGCGGGGGAAAGCGGGGAATTAATCGTCGGAGTGCCTTTAATTACGGGGGATTATTCGCTGCCGAATAACTAGAAGTTTGGAAACCGATTCGTTTTTTTTATCTTTGCATGAATAGCATCTATGGCGTCAATATGCTAAACTACATAACATGATCTTACCAATCGTTGTATGAAAATACATAAGAGAGAATGAGGGAAATGACCGAAGTGAGCAAACATGAATCAGTTGCCGCAGAGGGTGCGGTTTATTATTTATTTGGAGCTACAGGAGATTTGGCGCGTAGGAAACTGTTTCCTGCGCTATTCAGCTTATATAAAGAAGGCAAGCTGGCCGATGATTTCGCCGTAGTAGGACTTGCCCGCAGGCCGCGGACGAATGAGCAGTTCAGAGCTGACGTGTACGAATCGATCAGCGAGTTTTCGCGTTACAAATCGGACGATGCCGCGCTTTGGAACCGGTTCGCCGAGCATTTTGTATACATGTCCCTCGACATTAATAATGTAGACGGATTCCGGGAGCTGGCCCGCTTGTCGCAGGGGCTGGACGAGAAGTTCAACATTCCGGGCAACCGCTTGTTCTACTTGGCGCTGGCACCGAACTTGTTCGGACCGGTTTCTTTCAACCTGCGCGACGGCGGCTTGCTGGAATCACCGGGCTGGAACCGTCTTGTTATCGAGAAGCCGTTCGGTTATGATCTCGAATCGGCGCGCAAGCTGAACAGTCAGCTTAGCCAAGTGTTCAAGGAAGAGGAGATCTATCGGATCGATCACTACTTGGGCAAGGAAATGGTGCAAAACATTGAGGTGCTCCGTTTCTCCAACGCATTTTTTGAGCCATTGTGGAACAATAAACATATCGCTAATGTGCAAATCACGCTTTCCGAGACCGTAGGCGTGGAAGAGCGCGGCGGTTATTACGATAAGTCCGGCGCACTTCGCGATATGGTTCAGAACCATATGATGCAAATGCTGGCGATGATTGCAATGGAGCCGCCAAGCAGGCTGCATCCGGAGGATATCCGCGACGAGAAGGTGAAGGCACTGCGTTCGCTGCGTCCATTCGCATCGGCGGGCGAAGTGAATCAGCATGTCATTCGCGGTCAATATGACGAGGGTTCTGCCAAAGACAAACCGCTTAGCGGCTATCGCCAAGAGGATTCCGTTAATCCGGAATCGACCACAGAGACGTATTTTGCAGCTCGCGTGTTCCTCGATAATTTCCGCTGGGCAGGTGTTCCGTTCTATATTCGTACGGGCAAACGACTTCCGGTCAAAACAACCGAGGTAGTCATTGAGTTCAAGAACGTGCCGGACAATATCTTGTTCGCGCGTCGTCACGATCTGGCACCAAACCTGCTTGTCATCCGCGTCAATCCGATGGAAGGCATTTATATCAAGATCAATGCGAAAAAGCCGGGCGTCGACAATGTCGTACAGCCGGTTTCGATGGAATTCTGCCAAAGCTGCATGATCGGCATCAATACGCCGGAAGCTTATGAGCGTCTAATCTATGATGCGGCTCGCGGCGAATCAACCTACTTCACCCGTTGGGATGAAGTTGCGCAGGCGTGGTCCTTCGTGGATCGCATCGCTGACGCATGGCGTGAAGACAGCTCCGATCTTCAGCTCTATCCTGCAGGTTCGTGGGGACCGGCGCGCACGGATGAACTCCTTGCGGAAGACGGCTTCCACTGGTGGCCGGTAAACGGGCAAGCTGAGGATAACGTGATTTGGATCTCCGGCGGACCGAAATGATTGCATGCAGGACGGTATAGGAGACGTTGACCATGTTTAAAATTTACGATATTTCGATGACGATCGATCCGTCGATGCAAGTGTATAAGAATAATGAAACGAAGCTTCCGAAGATCACGAATGTGTCCAACCACGATAACGGGCAGGCTGTCTACGAATCCCGTCTTGATCTGGATGTTCACTGCGGTACGCACGTGGATGCCCCCCTGCATATGCTGAAAGATGGCGAGACGATTGAAACGATCGGTCTGGAGCAGCTCATAGGCTATGCTCGCGTCGTCGATTTGACGCATTGCGAGGTCTGCATCACGCGTGCGGACTTGGAGCCGTTTCACCTGCAGCGTAATGAGTGGGTGCTGTTCAAGACGCGCAACTCGTTCTCGGAAGCATTTGATTTCAATTTTGTCTTCCTGCGCGAAGACGGCGCTCGTTATTTAGTGGAACTCGGTATCCGCGGTTTGGGTACGGATGCACTCGGCATCGAGCGCGCACAGCCGGAATATCCGACGCATCGCGCTCTGTTTCGCAATAATATCATTATTGTCGAAGGATTGCGCCTGAAGGATGTCACGCCAGGCAACTATTTTATGGCCATTGCGCCGCTTAAGCTTACGGGGCTCGACGCTGCTCCTGCCCGGGCTTTCTTGATCGGCGGCATGTAAAGGACGAAGGGAACTATCATGAGTAAAACAATGACCGATGAGATTAAACAAGAAGTTGAGAAAAGGCGTACTTTCGCCATCATTTCTCACCCCGATGCGGGAAAAACGACGCTAACGGAGAAGCTCCTTCTATTCGGAGGCGCCATTCGCGAAGCGGGTACGGTTAAAGCGCGGAAGGCAAGCCGCCATGCGACGAGCGACTGGATGGAAATCGAGAAGCAGCGGGGAATCTCCGTAACGTCTTCCGTCATGCAGTTCGACTATAGCGGTCATCGCGTTAACATTCTCGATACACCGGGTCACCAAGATTTCAGTGAAGATACGTACCGTACGCTGACTGCAGCCGACAGCGCCGTGATGCTTATCGACGTCGCGAAAGGCGTCGAGGCACAGACGATTAAGCTGTTCCAAGTATGCAGCAAACGCGGTATTCCGATCTTCACCTTCATCAACAAGCTCGACCGTGAAGGCCAAAGTCCATTCGAATTAATGGAAGAGCTGGAGCGCGTGCTTGGTATTCGGGCGGTTCCGATGAACTGGCCGATCGGGATGGGACGCGAGCTTTGCGGCGTATACGACCGAATGAAGAATCAAGTTGAGCTGTTCCAAGGCAATGACCATTCCACGATTGAAGTCGTGAAGGTAAAGGATTATAACGATCCTCATATCCGCGAGATGGCGGGCGATTTCTTGACGGATCAATTGATTCAAGACCTGGAGCTCCTTGATGTCGCAGGCGATCAGTTCGATTACGAGAAGGTCCGTGCAGGCGAATTGACTCCGCTGTTCTTCGGCAGTGCGGTTAACAATTTCGGCGTGCAGACGTTCTTGGAGAACTTCCTGCAGCTTGCGCCATCGCCGACGCCGCGTCAGAGCACGAGCGGTCCGGTTGATCCGATGAGCGAGAAATTTACAGGTTATGTGTTCAAGATCCAAGCGAATATGAACCCGGCCCACCGCGACCGGATTGCGTTTCTGCGCATTTGCTCCGGCCGTTTCGAACGGGGCATGAGTGTTCGCCATGTACGTAACGGCAAGGATATCAAGCTTGCGCAGCCGCAGCAATTTCTGGCGCAGGACCGGGATATCGTAGAAAATGCTTATCCGGGCGATATTATCGGCCTGTTCGATCCGGGCATCTTCCGCATCGGCGATTCCTTGTCGCAAGGCGGCGATGTCGTGTTCGACGAATTGCCAACCTTCTCTCCGGAGCTGTTTGCGAAAGTTACCGTGAAGAACGCACTTAAGCATAAGCAATACCAGAAGGGTATCGACCAGCTGACCGAAGAAGGAACGATTCAAGTGTTCCATTCCACGGGCAACTTCGATGAAACCATTCTTGGCGTTGTCGGACAGCTGCAATTCGAGGTGTTCGAGCATCGGATGCGTTCGGAATACGGCGTAGACATTCAGCTGCACCGGATGCAATTCCAGTTTGCCCGCTGGATCGTCGATGACAAGATCGATCCTTCCAAGTACCGGATTAATTCCACGCTGGTGAAGGATAAGAAAGATAATTACGTTGCGCTGTTCGAGAATGAATACGCGATGCGTACAGCAATGGATAAGAACCCAACCTCCAAGTTCTTGGAGATGGCTCCTTAATGAATAAAGAAAAGACCTCAATTCCGTTAGGTTGCTAACGGCGTTGAGGTCTTTTTGCGTCAGTCGATCAGATCGGGAATCGGACGACCGGCCAGCTGCTCCATCCGGCGATGGTGCTCGATGGCGGCCAGAATTTCCTGTTTCACGCCTTCATTGTAGGAACGAATCATCCCGGGAAGAAGGAACAGATCTACGATGACCCACACAAAAAGGGCGACTCCTGAAAGGATGCATAGAATTATTGCCAGGATGGTAAAAGCGGATGTAGAGGAAACGGCCGAAGAAATGGCGCTGACGAAGTAGAAGAGTACCGCAGCTATGAAGAGGAGAAGCTGTGCAATACCTGAGCCTATACGTTTCAGATAGAAGCGATGCAGCCCAAGATGGCCGCCGAGCAGCATCAGATAGGCAACAGCCGGGGATTTCTCGGCACCGCGCAGCTCAGAATTCAGGATAAGCAGCTCACTTAAGGTCAAGTCATGTTTGGTAAGCATGCGCTTCTACTGCTCCTTTGCTTATCGTCTCATCGCATTATCGAAATGCTTCTGTCCGAGCAGCTCATCTATAATTCTGGCTTCGACGCGTTGATTCTCTTCTTTCACCATGCCATGGAGCAGGAAGGCATCTATTAAAACCCAAATGGCCGACACGATGTATCCGATAATCGTAATCGTTAATATAAGCTGAGCAACGGCTGAACCCGTCTTCTTCATGTAGAAGCGATGAGCGCCGAAGCTGCCAAGGAAGAACCACAGAATATAGGCGACGAGCATGTTTTTACCCTGATTCCTCACTTCTTGATCGAGCAGCAGCAGTTCGCGAGCGTCCAGTTGGCTCTTCTGGGCGATGTTATAAGGCATGAATAGGATCCCCTTTGTCATAAATTGTTAGAAATTAGACTTCATTAGTATAATGCAGCATTCAAGAATCGGGCAAGGAATAACCAGGAAATTTTTCATGCGCCGGCCTTGTAAAAGGATTGACAGGTAACCGCTTGCATGAGAAAATGTACGCGTGTACATTAGATGATTAACTTGGATGGGAGGAAGGACTTATCCGTAAAAAAGTCGCTGAATTAGCAGGAGTGTCGGAAGCGACGGTATCGCGTGTGCTGAACGGCGCCGGGACAGTAAAGGATGAGACGGCTAAACGTGTCGTGGATGCTGCCAAGCAGCTTGGGTATGTGCCGAGTGCGCTTGCACAGCGGTTTGCGCTGCGCAGAAGCGGCAATCTTGGCGTAATTCTGCCGTTGTTGCCTAAGGTGAATCTCTTCTCGACTTATTACTTCTCCGAAGTATTGAGCGGGATCGGGGTTACGGCCAAGCAGCGCGGGTATGATTTGCTGCTCTTGTTTCGGGAAGCTGACGAGCCGCGGGACTATGCGAATCTGTTTCGGACGCAGAAGATTGACGGGTGCATCATACTGGGCGCTCAAGATGTGCCGACGGAACGTGAGGCGCTTGCCGAGCTCAAGGAAGGCGAGCATCCCTTCTGCCTCGTTAATCAGCGCTTTGAGGGAGAAGCCTTCAACACGGTGGATGCCGATCAGCGAATGGGGAGCCGTCATGCGGCCAGACATCTTCTGCAGCAAGGCTTCCGGAAGATCTGTTTTCTCAATGGCCCGGCGGAATACTCGAACAGTTTGGATCGGTTGAAGGGCTATCAGCAGGCGCTCATCGAAGAGCAAGTGACCTTCCAAGCCGAGCATGTGCTGATCGGGAATTATAGCCGCAAGAGCGGCTACCAGCAGGCTGTAAAGGTAGCGGAGCTCATTCGCAGCGGTGACGTTGATGCGGTGATTGCCGCGAACGACCGAATGGCGATCGGGCTCATGCAAGGGCTTAAAGAGCTCGGCATACGCGTAGGCGAGGACGTTGCCCTTGTTGGCTGCGACGATTCCGATGTCTCGCGGATGACGGAGCCGCCGCTTACCTCCATTCGTGTTCCGTTCTATGAAGTTGGCTGCGAGGCGGCGTCCCGCCTGCTTGACACGATGACGGAGACCGAACCATCGTCCCCTTTTGAAGTTAAGCTGCCTGTAAAGTTGATTGAAAGGGCTTCCTCCAAGACAACGAGAACGACGACAACCTAACGTGATGCATAGGAGATCCTATCGGTTTCACGCTTAATAATTGAGGAAGTTTCACCGTATTGCTAACCTAATTTTATGAGAGGTGGAACAAAACGATGAGCACTATTCGAGTAGGGATGATTGGTTACAAATTTATGGGCAAAGCCCACAGTAACGCCTATAGAGCACTTCCGATGTTCTTCCCGAAAGTGATTCGCCCGCAGATGGCGGTTATTTGCGGTCGGGATGCAGCCGGCCTGGAGCTGGCTCGCGAGCAGTTTGGCTGGGAAAGCGCAGAGACGGACTGGCGCAAGCTTGTTACGCGCGATGACATCGATTTGATCGATATCAATGCGCCGAGCGATGCGCATAAGGAGATTGCGATTGCTGCTGCGGAAGCGGGCAAGCATATCTTCTGCGAGAAGCCGCTTGCCCTTAATCTGGCGGATTCCATCGAGATGCTCAATGCGGCTGAGAAAGCCGGCGTGAAGCATATGGTTGGCTTCAACTACCGATTTGCTCCGGCTGTACAGCTTGCTAAGAAGCTTGTTGCCGATGGTCGCATCGGTGAAATCTATCATTTCCGCGGCTTCTTCCTGCAGGATTGGATCGTAGATCCGCAGTTCCCGCTCGTATGGCGTCTGCAGAAGGAAATTGCCGGTTCCGGCTCGCATGGTGACCTCGGCGCCCATGTCATCGATATGGCTCGTTTCCTCGTCGGCGAATTCCAGGAAGTGATCGGGATGAGCGAAACGTTCGTGAAGGAGCGTCCGCTGCCGACGGCTACGCTTGGCCTTAGCGGTCTTAGTGCCAAAGGTGACAGTGACGCGCCTCGCGGACAGGTTACGGTAGATGACGCGACCTTGTTCCTGGCTCGTTTTGCGAACGGAGCGCTCGGCAGCATCGAAGCAACGCGCTTCGCGCCGGGCCATCGTTGTACGAATTCGTTTGAAATCAACGGCAGCAAAGGCAGCATCAAGTTTGATTTTGAGCGCGTGAATGAGCTTGAAGTGTACTTTACGGATGATGCTGCGGACGTTCAAGGCTTCCGCCGCGTGATTGCAACGGATGCTCCGCATGCCTACAGCGAGGCTTGGTGGCCTGCCGGACATACGATTGGTTATGAGCATACCTTCACGCATGAGATACACGAGTTTATGCTGGCACTGGCCGAAGACCGTCAGCCTGTTCCGAACTTCGTAGACGGCGTAGAGTGCCAAGCTGTTCTGGAAGCTGTCGATAAGTCGATTGCCGAACGCCGCTGGGTCGCGATTTCGGAATTAAGATAAAGAGAATTATAGCGGATTAACTATTGGAGCAGAGGATGGGAAACATGAGAAAAGCGTTGATCGTATGGGGCGGCTGGGATGGACATCAGCCGGAGGAAGTAGCGGGAATTTTTGCCGATTTGTTGAATAAAGAAGGCTTTGAAGTAACGGTATCGGATACGCTGGACGCTTACAAGGATGAGGAGCTCATGGCTCAGCTGGATCTAATCGTACCCGTATGGACAATGGGCTCGATTACGCAGGAACAGCTTCGTCCGCTGCTCGATACGGTACGCGCGGGCTGCGGCATCGCGGGCTGCCACGGCGGCATGGGCGATTCCTTCCGCAACGATGTCGATTATCAGTTCATGGTTGGCGGTCAGTGGGTCGCACATCCGGGCAATGACGGCGTCGTTTACGACGTCAATATGGTACGCGAGGACAATCCGCTTACAAGCGGCATCGGCGATTTTGAAGTGTGCACCGAGAAGTATTACATGCATGTGGACCCGGCGAATGAGGTGCATGCCACGACGTCGTTTGGCGATGTGAAAATGCCGATCGTTTGGACGAAGACGTGGGGCGAAGGCCGCGTGTACTACAATTCACTGGGGCATCAAGCGAACATCGTGGCCATGCCGCAAACGCTTGAATTGATGCGCCGCGGATTCCTGTGGGCAGCACGCGGCAGCCAAGAAGCATAAGAACGCGAAAGTCAGCCAAGCACTTTATATCATACGTACTTTTAGGAGGAATGGCGTTTCATGAAACCAGTAAAAGTCGGCATTATTGGCTGCGGCAATATCAGCCATGTTTATTTTACGAACTTGAAGAAGTACCCTCAGGTGGAGCTCGTCGCAGCGGCGGATATCGATATCGAGCGCGCGAAAGCACGTGCCGTTGAATTCAACTTGAGCAAAGCTTATACGGTGGAGCAATTGCTCGCTGATCCGGAAATCGAAATCGTCGTCAATCTGACGATTCCGAAGGCACATGCCTCTGTCTGCTTGCAGGCGCTGGAAGCCGGCAAACATGTGTATGTGGAGAAGCCGATCGTCGTTACTCGCGAAGAAGGCAAGCAAGTGCTTGAGCTGGCGGAGAAGAAAGGTCTGCGTGTCGCAAGCGCGCCGGAGACGTTCCTTGGCGGCGGCATTCAAACTTGCCGTAAGCTGATTGACGAAGGTGCAATTGGCATGCCGGTATCCGCGACAGGCTTCATGCTCTGCGGCGGTCACGAGAGCTGGCATCCGGATCCGGAGTTCTATTACGAAATCGGCGGTGGCCCGATGTTCGATATGGGCCCTTACTACTTAACGGCATTCGTTACTTTGCTTGGACCTATTCGCCGCGTTACCGGTTCGGCACGGATTACGCATGCAGAGCGCACGATCACAAGCGAGAAGAAACGCGGCAAGCTTATCCAAGTGGAAACGCCTACGAATATTACGGGCGTGCTCGACTTCGAGAACGGCGCGATCGGCACCTTGCTGACAAGCTTCGACGTACCGGGAGGCACATCGCTGCCGAACATCGAGATTCACGGCAGCAAAGGTTCGTTGATTGTACCGGATCCGAACGGTTTCGGCGGCAAAGTAAAGCTTCGCCGTGCAGGCGGAGACTGGGAAGAGATCGAGCTTACTCATGGTCACATCGATAACAATCGCGGGATTGGCGTTGCGGATATGGCCCGAGCTATTCGCGAAGGCGGAGAACACCGTGCTAACGGCACGATGGCTTACCATGTGCTCGAAGCGATGCACGGCATTCACGATGCTTCGCGCGACGGAAAGCATTATGTGATGGAAAGCACATGCGCACGTCCTGAGCCAATGCCTGCACTTGAAGCCCAGTCCCAATAACGCTAATATGAAATGAGACATGCAGCCTGCCCGCTCGCTCGGGTAGGCTGATCATTTTCAATCCTATATTCAGGTTGCATAAAAGGAGATTCATTCATGAAACCAGTTAAAGTCGGCATTGTGGGCTGCGGCAATATCAGCCAAATTTATTTTACGAATCTGAAGAAATACCCGGAGATTGAACTTGTTGCTGCAGCAGATATCGATTTGGAGCGCGCGAAGATGCGTGCCGAGGAATTCGGTCTGGCCAAAGCTTATACGGTAGAGCAGCTGCTAGCAGATCCGGAAATCGAGATCGTCGTGAACCTGACGATTCCGAAAGCTCATGCGTCTGTTTGTTTGCAGGCTCTTGAAGCGGGTAAGCATGTTTATGTGGAGAAGCCGCTTGCGGTTACTCGCGAAGAAGGCAAGAAGGTGTTGGCTCTCGCAGCTGAGAAGGGCTTGCGCGTCGCAAGCGCGCCGGAGACATTCCTTGGCGGCGGCATTCAAACTTGCCGTAAGCTGATCGATGACGGCGCCATCGGTACTCCGATCTCCGTAACGGGCTTCATGCTTGGCGAAGGACCAGAGGGCTGGCATCCGGATCCGGAGTTCTTCTATGAAGCAGGCGGCGGTCCGATGTTTGATATGGGGCCGTACTATTTGACAGCCTACATCGCGCTGCTGGGTCCGTTTCGCCGCGTGACAGGCTCGGCTATCATTCCTTTCCCGGAGCGCACGATTACGAGCGAGAAGAAGAACGGCAAAATCATTAAAGTCGAGACGCCAACGCATATTGCCGGCGTTATCGATTTCCAAAGCGGCGCTGTAGGAACGCTGATTACGAGCTTCGATTCCAAGGCAGGCACTTCATTGCCGAACATCGAGATTCATGGCAGCGCAGGCTCCCTGCTTGTACCGGATCCGAATACATTCGGCGGTACCATCAAGCTGCGCCGTTACGGTTCAGAAGAGTGGGAAGAAGTGCCGTTCACGCACGGCAACACCGACAACAACCGCGGCATCGGCGTGGCCGACATGGCGCGCGCGATTGCCGAAGGTCGCCAGCATCGCGCGAATGGGGCAATGGCTTATCATGTTCTTGAAGCGATGCATGGTTTCCATGATGCTTCCCGTGACGGCAAACACTACGTGATGGAAAGCACTTGCGACCGTCCGGAGCCTATGCCGGCGCTCGAAAGCAACGCAGTCGTATAAGAAACAGAAAAAGACATTCAAACCGGGTCATGGTTTGAATGTCATTTTTCTATCTATGGGAGGTTCGCTTATGATTTCGAATTCCATTCGCAGCATGGAAGCTATGCTGGATTACGTACCACAACGATTCCAATCACTCGGTCACCACGAAATCGTGCAGCCTATCTCTGAAGGGAAATGGTCGCGTCTGCAGCTGCTTGGGCATCTATGCGACTCATCCATCAACAATTAATGCCGCTTCGTTCAAATAGATGGACATACTGAAAGGGAAGGAATACCGATCAACGTCCCCTATGACCAAGAGAACTGGGTGAAGGCTCAGCGGTATATCGATGCTCCTCCTGAAGAAGTGCTTGCGTTAAGGGTGAGCCTTAATCAATCCGTTCTGCGCGTCATTACAGGGTTATCACCTGCAAGCTTAGCGCGTACGGGACAATTTCCAAGCGGAACTACGGTCACCTCGGAATGGCTGATTGATGATTATGTGGCTCATATGGAGCATCATTTGCAGCAAATCTTCGGGCATGCGTGAGCGGTCAGCTTGGACTCGGCGATGCGCTTTCCGCAGCGGGATGAAGCACGTCGTAGAGTGCTTGAACCATACGGTTGCGATCACTTTCTTCGCTGTTTTTCCAAATCATTTCGAACAGTACTCCTAGTCCGGGGAGTGCTTTCTCATCACTTCCGATGGAGCCTTCAATGACGTCGGTCAGTTCTTCCCCCGTTAAATTTTGTACCCGACGAACGATTGCCTGCCGCAAATCAAGATTGTTCAATCTGATCCCTCCATCACATACAGATTCGAGGTTTAATATTTCCTTGCGACCTTGTTTTCATGCCGGATGCTGCAGCGTGGCGTTCGGATATATAAGGAAATTGTGCTATAATAAGCTCAAATTGCTTCAAGGGAGATGAAAGTCTTGCCGAATAAGCAGTACGCGGTAATTGGTATGGGACGGTTTGGCACAAGTGTCGCTCAATCGCTGTCCAAGCTTGGCTTCGACGTGCTGGCGATCGATTCCAATGAGCAGAAGGTCGAGGACGTATCCGCGCGGGTAACGCATGCCGTTACTGCGGATTCGACGGACGAGGATGCGTTGCGGTCACTTGGGTTGCGCAACTTCGATGTCGTCGTCGTAGCGATTGGTGCGGATATTCAAGCGAGCATTCTTACGACGCTTATTTTGAAGGAATTTGGCGTTCCCCAATTGATCGTTAAGGCGCAAAGCGAGCTGCATGGCAAGGTGCTGACGAAGATCGGCGCGGACAAAGTGGTGTTTCCGGAGCGGGATATGGGCATGCGCGTCGCCCATCATTTAATTTCCCCCAACATCTTGGAGTACATCGAATTGTCGAAGGATTACAGCATCGTTGAGATCAAGGTACCCTCTTTTGCCGTCGGCAAAAACTTAAAGCAGTTAGATATTCGCGCCAAATACAAATGCAATGTACTCGCGATCAAGACAGGGAGCGAGCTTAATATTTCTCCTTTAGCGGAGGATGTTATCCGAACTGACGATGTGCTGGTTATTGTGGGCAAGACGGAACATTTATCGGAATTAGAGCTTGATTATGCGGAAGGCTGATAATAACGTGCAAACGAACAATAAACGAATGATGAGCATTACTTCAGTGCAAAATGAGAAAGTGAAAGCGATGGCAGCCTTGCTGGAGAAGAAGCACCGGGACCGTACGGGCCGCTTCATTATCGAGGGGGTCCATCTGGTGCAGGAAGCGCTGCTTGCCGGTGCCGATGTGGAAACGATCGTGATCGATATGGAACGCGGTATACCGGGCGAGCTTCGTACGCTGCTTGGCCAAACCGATTGCGAGCTGATTGAAGCTACTCCGGCTGTTATGGCCAAATGCACGGGGACGGACTCTCCGCCGCCGGTGTTCGGCGTGGCCGCAAAGCCTTATGCGGACGTGTCCAATCTGTATCAGCAGGACTCGCTGGTTGTGGTGCTGGATGGCGTTCGCGATCCCGGCAATGTCGGTACGATCATCCGCAGCGCGGACGCGGTCGGCGCCCATGCCGTTGTGCTCGGGCGAGGTTGCGTCGATCTCTACAATCCCAAGACGGTGCGCTCGACGATGGGCTCGTTGTTCCATCTTCCGGTCATTGAAGGGGATCTCAGCGAACTGCTGCCTGAGGCTAAGAAGCACGGAATTTCCCTTGTCGGGACAAGTCTGCAAGCATCGGCTACCTGTTACAGTTATAACTGGAGCGGGGCAACTTGGCTGCTGATGGGCAGCGAATCGCAAGGACTATCAGGGGATGTACTGGGGCAAGTGGATACGAGCATCATCATCCCGATGCACGGTCATTCGGAGTCGCTTAATGTGGCGATGGCCAGTACGATATTGTTGTATGAGGCGCTGCGGCAGCGGCGGTATGCGGAGTGATTATGTAACATAGATTTGGAACAACAAAATCAGTCCTGATGATTGAGAAACCCTCGATGCATCAGGACTTTTTTATATGAAATATGATCTATCTGTATGTTCATCTGAATGGATATTAACCGGCTAAGCTATTCGGATGATGACTCCATCGCTTCCCCCATCTCGCGATAAGCTGTAGGCGTGATGCCTACGATACGTTTGAAAACTCTGCCGAATGCGATCGAGCTGGAGTAGGCCACGGCCGCAGCGATATCTTGAATCGGCAGCTTCGTTGCGCAAAGCATCTGCTTGGCAAGATTGATGCGCAAGCGCGTTAAATAATCGATGAAGTTTTCTCCGAATTCTTCTTTGAACAATTTACTTAGATTCTTATTGCCAAGCTCGAATTTGTCGCTGAGATATTCGAGCGAAAGATCAGGATTTTGATAATTAGCGTCAATATATTCCTTCACTTCTCGCAGAACGCTGTAATTCTTTCGATTGTTGCGCGATTCCTGCAGATGGTGATGAATGTGCATGAAGACACGATATACATCCTCGAATAGGAGATCCAAAGATTCGAGCTTCATGAGTTCTTTCGCAGGTAAAACGAGTTCCCCTTCAAGACCTACGCTATATTTGTCAGCAAGCGTTTCGATTGTCGTTTGAAGCTGATCACGCAAGGATAGAACGATATGGGTAATCGTTTGCCTCGAAAGCCTCTCATTCCGTATTGTGCGGAATAAATGATTTAATGGTGTTTTCCAATCTTCCTGCATCACTAAAAGCGTGCACGATGGTCCGAATGGTGTGCAAATAAGGATAGAGATCGTTACCGGACTGCGTGGATAATTGATGAAACAGGATGATCCGATTGACGCCTTCCACCATCTTGTAATTTAGTGCTTCGATTGCTTCCTTGTACGACTCCGAAACGGTTATGATGTCTTCTGCCTCATCGCCAAGACCGATGGTAACCGTAAATTGCAGGTGATTCTCGATCCACGTTGCGGACCTTGTTAAGCAGCTGCAGCACATACTCATCGGACTCATGATCGCTATAGAGCAGCACGACACAAAGTTTGGATGGAGATGTCCACTCCGACCATGACAGGCAGCCGACCTCTGCGGTCATTTCTTTCCATACATTGTTTAATGCGAAGATTAGCAAGTTCCTGTCCGACGCGCTGTACCTATCCTCGAAGGCTGCATAATCGTCGATCTCCAGGATCGCTACCGTTTGCCTCTGAAGCAATGGCGGGATGTCGAGTGTCAGTTGTTCCTGTTGCCACTGGTCAGCTGTAATTCGCCGTGTTCCCTCGATTAACTCGTTTGATGGTGACTTCGCGGTAACCGTGTTTAGAGGACAGAAGAAAGTCGTTATTCATAGATAGATTATTGGTAAATCATGCTTTAAATGAAGAAATCCGGCGCAGGGGCTATACCCGCGCCGGATTTTTCTATTCATTTATGCGATCTTCGCGTGCTTTGGCATTGCTTCTATATTGGGACGGCGTGATTCCATAGACCTTCTTGAATAAGGCGAAGAAATGGCTGCGGCTTAGGAAACCGGCCTTTTCTGCGATGTGGATAATGCTCTATATTTCGTTGAATTTCTCGGACAAGTAAGATTAAATCTTCGTTTTTCGCAGGCGGGTCCAATGATCTGTAGCTGAGCAGCACGAGAATATGATCATCCTCGATGTTTATACTTTCATGCTCATAAGCTCTTTATAATACATGATGAGCTTATTGAGTCGGTTATTTATCGTATAATGAAAATGATTGATGGTCATGGTGGGTTGAGTTTTGAAGTTGATTTAATTTGACCAAGAGACTAAGCAGTCATTACGCGAATCACTAAATTACTTATATTTTCATTTACCTAACGTGACACTATGACGAAGCTGCCGACACGATCCACGGTTTCAATAACGTAACGGGCAGATGTGTTGGTGATTAATCGTTTTGGTGAACGGCAGATGTTTGGATTAAAGATGACTAACTACCCATCGTCCATTTTAGAAGGAGAGGGAGAGTGGGAAATATGAACAACATTTTATTTAATTATATGTCCAGATTGACCTCCCTTAGTGAAGAAGAACAACAAGTGGTCGTAAACGAGATTCAAATAGAAGAATTTATGAAGGGAACCATCCTCCTTAGACAAGGTGAGGTTCCCACAAAATGTTATTTCGTTCTGAATGGATGCATCAGGCAGTACTCAATCGATGAAGAGGGGAATGAGGTTACATCGAACTTTTACACCGAAGAGCAAGCCATCGCCATTTTTAATCATCATAAGCTAGACAAGTCATCTGACTACACCATCGCGTGCGTTGAAGATTCTGTGGTGGTCGTTGGCGACCTGGATACAGAAAAGGAAATGTATACCAAATACACGCAGTTGGAGTCGATGACTCGCAAGATGATCGAAGAAAACTTTGGTCAGGTACAGGCGGAATTCGCTGCTTTTATCGCTTCTTCGCCTGAAGAACGCTTCAAGGCCCTGCTAATGAAACGACCTTCTTTAATCGACCGGGTTCCTCAACATCAATTGGCGAGTTTTCTCGGCATTACCCCGGAGTCCTTAAGTAGAATAAAAAAGAGAATGAATCGAGGACTTTAATAGCTGAACATCAGGTGTGTATATCTATTTCCCTCCCCTGAATAGCAACCATATTCCAAAGCCCAGTTCTCCCGCTGTCATAGGTACAGTAAAAGCTAATTCAAGTATCTTCCTGATTTCCATGTAGTCCGCAAAAAAAAGTTTACTCAGGTGAATGAGAATGTAGCCTATCGAAGCTAACAGTAGCAGGATGCCAATCCATCGCGGTACGCTGTCTGATCGGAGAGCCAATATGCCTATAATTAGCAGATGTGCGCCAAAGACGATTAAACCAACTGACCAAATGGAATCAAAGGCTTGTAAATGTAACAACACTTGTGCACCAAGTTGATTTAAGGTAAAACTAGATAAATATTCGGTCCCGTTTGTAAGCAACAACACGAATATTAAATTTATGATCGCTATTCCCAATAGGGACGCATAAACAAGACGTAACCATGCACCGAGCAACGCTAGATTATTATTTATTGGCTTCAGGAATACATAGCAAGACCAAGCCACAACGATATCGCATAGCAGAATAATAATCCAACCCAAGATTTCAGCTTTGAAAAGATGATTATGCGAAATAATGTGTTGGAGTACGGCGTTTGTATCCCCCTGTTTCAGGATCTTTGCATGCACAAAGCCATATGAAAAAATTGCGGCAAGCGTCATGATCATGAGTGCTATACCGGTGGTTAGAGCCGACTTTCGCTGATCCGATAGCTCTCTTCCTTGAACAATCATCAGAAACCCTCCTAGTCATACGTGGTGACTCCATTTTAACTGGGAGGGTTTTTAGGTTCATTGACTTAAGTCAATGAACTAGTTTGGAGACAATTAAAACCTCCAAATACGGCGGTATGCGACGTGTCGGCGAGTGGAGAGCTCTCACTCGCCATAGGGCTTCGGCATCCGGACATCTATGGTACGGTCTTCTCCGCGTCGCCAGGCGGGGGCTACCGACAATCAGAGCGAGCAAGGTGATAGGCATATTCCAGCGGTCTGCTGTAGATGATGTCATTGGCTTTAAACCAACGAAGGTCGTTGAACATACTTTTCTGAGGTTTCCCGTTAAGTTCGATGATCCATAGCTTTCCTGCGTCATCTAAAGCAAAATCAACACTCAATTCGCCTAACGAACCCATATGAGTTTCTGCTGTTTGTGCAGCCGCTGTACTTATCTCATGAAGAGATTGAAGCATCTCTTTCGTTTTTGTTGGGCTAAATAAGACGTGGAATATTTCCGCGGCATCATAGATGAATTCGCAAACGCTCGTGTTGAAATAATCCTGATAAGCTACCCTGCATGCGATGGTGGAAACCGTCCATTCACCCCGAATGTCTTTTTGAACCAGGACTCGAATATCGCAATAACGATTATTCAATTGACGTATGCTAATTCCCTGTTGAACCATATAGTTCTCTGATCCGAGAAGCTCATCTAACTTTCTCGCGATGCTTTCATTCGCTCTGCAAATGAATTTTGGAGCTAAAGCATTCAGGGAGATACGTGTATCCCCTGTAGTCGTTTGCTCGATTCGATAGACAGATTTCCCTTTGAAACCGTACATAGGCTTAATATATACGATTTTATATTTCTCTATTAGCTCTGATACGCTCACATCATTGTATAAGTAGGTGTCTGGTATATAGGGGCTAAGTGGTGACTGTTTCAATAAGTTATAGAGATCCCATTTGTTAAAAAAGTTAATAGTGTTGAAACATTTTTTCCTGCCAATCACGTTCTCCAGGCGTTGAATGGTAACTGTTTTCTTATTGAAGCTGCGATTATACACGACATGAGGAAATGGAAACAAACCTTGTTTCCATAAGCCTTTAGTTAAGCTGAGTCCGCGAATGCGTTGCTGCTCCCAGTCAATATCCGCCGGGGTAAAGGCAAACAGCTTCATGTTCAATTTATCATACCGTTGATAGAGCTTTAGAATGCTTTTTCTATTGGTACTTTCGGTTACTAAAATCCCTATTAACGGTTGACTCTCCAATCTCGCCACTCTCCCAGTCTCTGATCGCTATTACTATTAAATGCTGGCGTGGTATTTTTGATAGGGACAATAACATAATAGGACGGGAAAATAGACTTAATATTTACCCATTTTTGAATATGTAGGCAACTACTCCCTTCCATTTGCTGGAGAATGAATATGATGAAACAGCTTTACTTTACTAATAGGGAGACGAGACTATATGGGTAAACATAACTGTCCTCCGGGTCCTCCGGGGCCGGAAGGACCGCGCGGGCCCCAAGGACCTCCAGGACCTCTGGCAGAAGGGGCGCAATTACTTCAAGGACTTGCAGGCGCAATCGGAGCAGTTGGACCCACAGGCTTAGCGGGAGCGCTTGGACCAGCTGGGTTAGCCGGGCTTGCCGGAGCCATTGGTGAGGCTGGACCTGCAGGGCTGGCAGGACTGGCAGGGGCACTTGGAGCAGCAGGGCTTGCCGGAGCAACAGGAGCAGCAGGAGCAGCAGGGCCGGCTGGACCAACAGGATCAACGGGAGCTCCCGGAGCAGCAGGACCGGCTGGACCAACAGGATCAACGGGAGCTCCGGGAGCCGGAGGATTGATTCCATTTTCGACGGGGATCATCATTAGCGGTGCAACGGTAGTATCAGCAGCTCCAATATTAATGGGCTTTGGCAATCACACGGTTGAAGTTGTTGATGGTTCCGGAGAATCAACCAGTCCACCCGAAGCAGGTGGATTTGCTTTTCCGATCCCATTCGCGGGTACCGTTCAAAATTTGCAAATCAGTGCGGATCTGTTGGTTGCTTCGGTGGTTTCCATAAATACGCTCGGCCTTCAATATGATTTCACAGTATTCCTCGCACCGTCAGTTCCTAATAGCGGGATTGATCACAGTGCTTCACCTTACGTGACGACTCCGCTAACCAGTTCGGTTAGATTCGGATTCCCGAATAATATCATTACTGCGGGCACTTTCCGTGCCGCAACAAATATCAATGTCGGATCATTAGTAGTTGCTGCAGGTGATCGTATTGGGATTCGTATAAGGACGCTGCAATCGACAGATCCCTCAGCAGCAGATATCACGCAGCTCTCATTTAGCGCAAGTCTGTCGTATACGCCTTCTTAATAAGAATGTTAGAGTCACAGGCTATGATGGAAATTTCATCGTAGCCTGTTGTATTAGCGATGTATCTGCAGAAAAGGAATGCCTTAGGACTAGGGTGTTTTTTTTTGTCTCTTTTTATAAGAAGTTAACACTCAAATTCATAGTTTGCTATTTACATCATCCCTAATTATTGATACATTTCGTATACAACGTTCGTGCAAATGGACGACGAAAGCGAGGGGAATTAGTGGGGAGAGTAAGCTTGAAAGAGTTGTTTTTGCTCCGTACTGTCGCATGTCTTAGCATTGTATTTCTACACAGCGTTGATGTCGCGGATGGTTGGTTTTTCGGTGGAGTAAGATTGTTTCTTTCATTCGGCACACCGGCGTTTATCCTGATTTCCGAAATCGTATTAGCGAATGCTTATCCAACTCATACGCCGAAGGGGTTCTTGAAAAAAAGATTACGTTATATCGCGATACCGTACACTTGTTTTGTTATCATCTATTCCCTTCAGAACACGTTTACTTTAGAGGGGAAAGCGGAAATCTCAGTCTTAGTAACCAATTTGTTTAAAGGCTTCTTTCTCGGTGAAACATCAGCCTATTTTGTAGCTATTATTTTTCAATTCTATCTATTGCATATGTTCTTCGTCCGCTATGTTTTCAATCGGTTTCGTCCACAATGGATATTGATTATAGCCGGATTGGTAAACGTGAGCTATCTGGCTTTCTTTAACTTAGTCAGCCCGCCTGATCATCCGACTGCGATCTATGTTTGGGATACATTCTATAGGATGCCTTTTATCGGATGGGTTTTCTATTTTGCAGTCGCCTATTATTTGGGCAGAAATTATGTACAATACCTAAGTATGTTGCAAAAGTATCGCTATTACATCTACGCGTCAGTCCCGCTTACAGGTATAGTCATGCTCTTTCTTTTTATGAGTGATATTATTCCTGTATTGTCCTCCAAGCGCTTTGATATGATTTTCTTTACATTGAGCACAGTGTTCATGCTGCTCATTGTTGCAGCCAGACTAAGAGGAGTACCATCCTTTATTGTGAAAATAAGCCAGTGTTCGTTCGGGATTTATCTAGTCCATCCGTTAGTGCTTTCCGTTATGGATCAATTTTTCACTTTACCCAAGAACATGATTAGTGCATTCGTTCTCTTTCTTTTCGCCCTTGGTGGTTCGATGGGGATTGTAATTGTTTTTAACCGATTTTCGTGGGGGAGCTATTTCATCGGGCGTATTGGAGTAGGATTAGATCTCAAACGTCCAAATAATAGGATAACGAATGAGAAAACACAGCCTGTAAACTAATTAATCAAAAGAGGCAGCCTGCATGGGGCATGCCTTTTTTTTGTTATGGAAACCAATCGAAGCCGGTCCGAAAGGTTCATAAAGCCTTTACAAATAGCAACAAAATGGAATTGATGAGCAAGTGTTCCTATGTTAGAGTGAAAACGTTAATGTACATCGAGCTATCTGACATAGATCAATGCGGTACCAAGCCAACTTAAGCAATAACGGAGGAGACAACTTTGACTAAAAAAATAAAAACAGCGCCCACCCGAAATAATAAAGGGCCGTCAAGCAAACAGCTGGTTCTATTCACATCGATTATCGTAGGTTTATTCGTATTATTGTTTATCATTAGCCAAGCAACGGATAAGACCGGAAAGTCGTTTCAAGATGCGCCGGAGATTATCAATCAACCGATTGAAGGCGATAAAGACGCCAAGGTATCCATCGTTGAATTTGGCGACTATAAGTGTCCGTCCTGCAAAGCTTGGGGGGAGCAATTTTATCCGAAATTGAAGGAAGCCTATATAGATAGCGGGAAAGCCAATTTCACCTATATTAACGTTCTGTTTCATGGCGATGAATCCAGGCTGGGAGCACAGGCCGGAGAAGCTGTCTGGTCACAGAATCCTGAGGCGTTCTGGCCGTTCCATAAAGCTCTGTTTCAAGCGCAGCCAGCACAGGATCACGATGCATTATGGATAACAACAGATAAGATCAATGAAATCGCCGCAACCGTAAAGCCGGCTATCGACCTTGAGAAACTGAATGCAGCGATCAGCGGCGAGGCAGTTCAAAACGAAGTCAGTGCCGACGAAAAATTGGTTCAGGATTATAAAGTGATGCAAACCCCGAGCATTATGATTAATCAAGTCATGGTTAAAGATCCATTCGATTATGCAGCCATTGTCGAACTTATTGAGGAACAATTAAACGACTAATTTTTATCCGCACACTTGTATGAAAGCTGCCGCAAGATAATGTGCTAAGGAAGCTGCCGGATACATTCGGCAGCTTTTTTGTGTGTGATGAAAGTTAAGCGTAGAGATAAAACTTTAACGGTTGTCAGCGCGGCTATTTAGGCCAAATAACCACTGTCACAACCGTTAGAGCTGGAATGCGACCAAGCATGCGCTCATCGTGGAAATTTGGGAACATACGGCTTACGTATGTTCTTTTTTGTCTCATTTTTTCCGCCTGCATCGTTAAATGAGGGGAAGGCGGCTTTCGTCTCCACAAATTTTTTAACATAAAGAACACGTTTTCTTTTCTTGTGCGGCCGAATCGCGATGGTAAAATAGATTAGATATGAATGAGCAAATACAGCGCTTGCCTATACCTGCTAAGCGAAGGAGACCCGAATGATCAAGTGGCTGTTTATTAACCGGAGCATACGTACCAAACTCGTCTTGAGCAGCGTGTTCATCTCCCTGATCCCGATGCTCATTCTTTCCTTCCTGTTCTACAGGGCCAGCTCGCTTTCGCTAGAGCGCACGATGGTCAGGAGCGCCGACCAGAACGCTGAATACTTGTCCAATGACCTGGATCAGTTTTTCCGCAGCTTCTCTTCGTCGGCCTTGCAAGTCTATGGCTTCAACCAACTGGTCAACTTTATGCGTAACGGCGCCAACTACAACAATGCCGATATCTTTCAAACCAAAGATGCGCTCGACAACTACTATCGCCTCGTTCAAAGCAAGAATAAAGATGTGATCAAGATTATGATGTACGGGCAGGACAACAAGCTGAGGGATTCATGGTTGAGAGCGGCCAGCTACGATTCGATTCGGCTCGATGATTCCGTTCCCCATGCAGATCAACTGCTGGATTTGCCGTTTCAGCATGCCCGGATGTTCACTTATTTGGACAAGGAGCAGGGGGAACGGTTTTTCGTTTATGCGATCACGATTTATGACCCCTTCTATCGAAATAAATACGGTACGTTAGTTTTTTATACGAGGATGAGAGATTTCGTAAAGCAGATCGAAACCTACAATCGATCCCCCAACAATATCGTCCTTCAGAACGATCAAGGTGAAATCTTCTATCGCACGAACGATCAATTCAGTGAAGCGGTCCAAACCTACAAGCGCTCCGATAACTATGCTTCTTACGGCAAACGCGAGCTTCAATTCACGGACCGCCGTCAAGCACTGATCAGCACGTCCGCGCTTGACAACGGCAACGTCGGGCTAACGCTTCTATATTCGAGCAGCGAGCTCGCGGAGAATCGTAAAATTACGCTGTTGCTGACGGTAGGAGCATTTGCCCTCGTTATGCTCGTAATCGCGTTATTCTCATCGATGGCGCAGCAGTTTATTACGCGGCCCGTTCAGTCGCTCAGCAAGGCCATGCGGGCTGTCCGTAAAGGGGATTTCCATGTCACGCTTAAGCCGAGCCCGTGGCGCGACGATCTGTCCGAATTGACGAGAAACTTTAATTTCATGACCAACAAGATTCAAGAATTGATCGAGCAGGAATATCAGCTGCTCATTCGCAACAAGGAAGCGCAAATCATGGCGCTGCAAATGCAAATCAATCCGCATTTTCTATACAATACCCTTCAAACCATCGGCGGCAAAGCCGTCTTAATCGGGGAATATGACATTCATGAAATGTGCAGGGCGCTGGGTGATCTGTTCCGTTACAACTTCTACGAAGGGAATAGCGAGTCCACCATCGGTCTGGAAATGGTGCACCTGAAAAATTATTTATATATTCAGCAGCTTCGTTTCGAGGAATCGCTCGTAACCGAGTTCGATGTGGAGCATGCGCTGCTTGACTGCAGCGTCATCCGGTTCGTCCTGCAACCCATTGTAGAGAATGCGATTGTTCATGTGCTGGGTAAAACCGAGGACAGGCAGCTTCATCTGCAAATCGCGGCGGTGCAGCAATCGGATCGGGCCATCATTAAGGTGCGGGATAACGGTCCAGGTATAGACGCCGAGCAACTGGCTCGGCTTCGAGCGGTTCTGGAGCATAGGAACACCGAAGTATTCAGCGGCATATCGATCGGTTTGAAAAACGTGAACGAGAGAATTCGCATGTACTACGGCTCCGATTATGGACTCAGAATCGATAGCATCGAAGGCGAAGGTACGGAAGTGATTGTAACGATCCCCTACAGGAATAGAGGTATGCAGCATGTATAAGGTTATGGTAGTGGACGATGAGCCGTGGAGCCGCAAATCGATCAGCAAAATGATCAGCGAGCTTGCTCTGGACGTCGAGGTTATCGCGGAAGCGAGGCACGGCGAGGAGGCGCTTGCGCTGATCCCGATCCGAAGGCCGCATATCGTCGTGACCGACATGAATATGCCGGTATTGGACGGCGGGCAGTTTTTGGAAGCGCTTCATGAACGGTTCGGCGAAATCAAGGTAATCGTCATTAGCGGGTATTCGCAGTTCGAATATATGAAGGCGGCCGTCACGTATCAAGCCTGCGAATATGTGCTCAAACCGGTATCCGTTACGGATCTCGAGCAAGCACTCAACAAGGCGATCCAAGCTTGTAACACCTACATGAGCATTCAGCAGCAAATGCGGTTCAATCAGGAGGTTCGGCTTCTTAAGCGGGAGACCTTTCTGCAAACCGTTACAAGCCATCGGATTACGAATACGGCGGATATACAGCGGGAAGCGGGAGAGCTCGGCATTGCCGTGGACGGCGGTTTTCGGGTTGCGGTGTGCATGTTTCGGCAGTTCAGCGAGGTGTCCCGAACTAAATTTCACGGTAACGCGGATTTGTTCTTATTCAGTCTGGAGAATATCTTGTACGAAGTGATGCGGGAGGACAAGCTGCATGTCTATAAATCGGATGACCGTACGCGCATTTGCCTGCTCTTCCCGGCTGCTTCCTATGATGAGCAACGGGCACGGCAACTATTGCACGACTATCATGAAGCTGTCAGTAAAATGCTGCTCGTCGGCGTCGTAGCTGGGCTTAGCCGCACTTATACAAGGCTCGAAGAACTGCCTGCCGCGTATCATGCGGCGGGCGATGCGCTCCGAAATAATCGTCTGCTCGGGGAGTCATTCGCATTCTCGTCCGCTGAAAGCACGGGAGCGATCCAGCCGGTTGAGCTGCTGGGCTCTTTCGATTTGAAATCGATGAGGCAAGCGATCGGCGCGCATAATGCGAAAGACTTCAAGCGGCTGCTGAACGATTACTGCGAGAAAGTTGGCAGGCAGCCTAATGTCACCATTCGCCAGATCCAACGCGATTTGAGGCAGATGATGGAGCTGTCGATTTCCGAATTGAAGGGGATCGAGACAACGCAGACCGTATTGCTCGACGCTGACGAAGTGTCCCGCATCTTGGACGAAAAGGAGCTGCAAACGATCCTCGGCCTGCTTACTCAAGCGATTGAAGCCCATTGTGCGAGCGTCGGCGAGGCGGAGAATGTTCGCTCGGTTCGCCAAATCGCGCTGTTTCTGGATGAGCATTATTTTGAGGATTTCAGTCTTATCGACGTCGCGGCGCGGTTCCATATGGATGCCGCGTATTTGAGCAAGCTGTTCAAGAGCATCACGCGAGAGAATTTCACCGAATATGTCACGCGCAAACGAATGGAGAAGGCTTGCGAGCTGTTGAAATCGTCCGAGTGCAAAATCAACGAAATATCCGAGCTGGTCGGTTACGAGAATCAGCGATATTTCAGCCAAGTCTTCAAACGCTTTACCGGGCAGACGCCTTCCGAATACCGGGATGGAACGATTGGAGCTGCGGAAATAACAAAATATTGAACATTGCAAACACAAATTAATTCATTACGTGAAAAGTGGCCGACCGATAAGATAGACTCATGGACGAAACGATCGTCCTCGGACAATACAGGAAAAGGGGACTGGAAAATGAAAAAGAGTTTGGTCGGTCTGAGCGCCATCATCGCGATGCTTTCGCTGGCGGCATGCGGTAACGCGAACAATGATGCGTCGTCATCCGCGAACACATCTTCAAATGCATCATCGAATACAGCCTCGAATACGTCATCAACGGAGAACACTTCCAATGCGGCTTCGAACACGGCTTCGAACGACACAGCGTCGACTAATACATCGGAAGCGAGCACGGAACCGGTAACGATTTCGTTCATGCACTTCAAGAGCGACGTGACGGACGGCATTCAGAAAATCGTCGATCAGTTCGAAACGGCGAATCCGAACATCAAAGTCGATGTTCAGCCCGTGAAATATGACGACTATTACACCATTCTAAAAACGAAATTGGCTGGCGGAGACATCCTGGACGTGTTCACGTTGAACGCCGGCGCGCAGGCAAAATTGTTTGTGGACGGCGGTTACGTGGAGGATTTGAGCGGGCAGGAATTCCTGAACAATTTCGATGCGGACGTGCTGACTTCGCAGGCAACGGACGGAAAGAACTACATTATGCCGCTGAACGCCGGACCGATCGCCGTATTCTATAACAAGAATATTTACAGTGAATTGAATCTTGAAGTGCCGAGAACGTTCGACGCCATGATCGAGAATGCGAAGAAGATTAAATCGGCTGGCAAAACGCCGTTCGCGCTCGGCTGGAAGGATGGCTGGCCGCTCGGCATGTGGATCGGCCGCGATTTGCCGAGCAACACGGCGCTTGCCGCGAACCAGCCTGACTTCTTCGACAAGCTGGAGACGGGCGGCTCCAAATTCGCCGACAATCCGGCGATGCAAACCACGCTCGATCATGCCCAGCAAATATTCGATCTCGGCAACAAGGACCAGCTCGGCCTCGGCTACAACGACGTCGTTGACCTGTTCGCCAAAGGCGATGTCGGCATGATGTACATGGGCACTTGGCCGCTTGCGGATATTCAGAAGAAAAATCCGGACTTGTACAATACCGGCATCGGCTACTTCCCTTATCCATTCAGCAATGATGAAAGCTTGAACAAATTGGAGTTTAATCCGGATGCTTCGCTTGCGCTCGGCAGCAAATCCCAGCACAAAGAAGCGGCAATGAAATTCCTTGCATTCATGGCGAGCAAAGAAGGCGGAGACGCTTGGGTGAAGAATACGAACACGCTGAGCTACGTAAAAGGCGCAACGACCGACATCGCGCCGGCGTTGAACGATCTGAAGCCTTACTTCGATAACGGCCAGCTGTATAACTCGCAAGCCTACATGTCGAAAACGACGATCGACTGGACCGGTCAGCTCATCCAGCATCTACAGAAAATGTTCTTTAAGAAAGAGTCGCCGGAGCAAGTCATTACCGCACTGGACGACTGGGTGTCCAAGAACCATAAATAATGGAATCTCAGATGACGGCATAGGCGGCGCCTATGCCGTTATCTATAGGAAAGGAAATCGTCTATGAATAGCTTAAAGCGATCGATCCGCAGCGAGATGTGGTATGTGCTGTTTATACTCCCGGGGTTGTGTCTGTTTGCGTTTGCGGTGATCGTCCCGTTAGTCATTGGCGCGAAATATTCGTTCACGGATTGGGACGGCGTCGCACCTACCGCGAAATATATCGGCTGGGATAACTACGCGCAGGCATTGCGCGATCCTGACCTGTGGGCGGCGCTTCGCAACACGTTCAAGTACGCGATATTGGTAACGCTGCTTGTGAATCTCGTGTCGCTGCTGCTAGCCGTATTGCTGGACTCTTATTTGAAATTCAGAAAGGTGTTCCGCACGATCTTCTTCTTGCCCGTAGCGATCTCCACGGTGCTGTCGGCTTATATCTGGAGCTACAACTACAGTAACGGCCTGCCGAAGCTGCTGAGTTATTTCGGCATCGATATGACAAGTCCGCTCGGTAATCCGGATCATGCGATGACGGCACTGATCGTCATCTCGCTCTGGCAAGGGATCGGCTCTCCGATGATCATCTATATCGCCGGCTTGCAAGGCATTCCGGGCGAGCTGACCGAAAGCGCGCGGATCGATGGTGCCGGCGCGTTCGGCGCTTTCCGCCATATTACGCTCCCGCTGCTGGCGCCATCGGTCACGATTAATTTGCTGCTCGTGCTGACAGGCTCGCTCAAAGTGTTCGATCTCGTCTTCTTGACGACCGGCGGTGGTCCGGCCTTCTCGACCGAGGTGATCTCGACGTTTATTTACAACGTCTCATTTAATTCCGCTAAAGCGGGGTACGGTACGGCATTGTCGATGCTGTTCTTCCTCATTCTCGTCATCGTCACCATCGTGCAGCTGGCTATATTTAGAAGGCGGGAGGTGGATATGTAATGAAACTGACGCATGCGATCGTCCTAACGCTGATTGCCTTGCTGGCGCTTATATTCGTTTTTCCGCTGTACGTTGCGCTGCTCATGGCGCTGAAATCCGCGAAGGAAACCTTCGACTCTTTCTATGCGCTGCCGTCGACTTTGCATCTGGATAATTTCGTGCACGCCTGGAAGACGTCGAAGTATCCGTCCGCGATCCGAAACAGCCTGTGGGTGAACCTCATTTCCGTCGCGCTGATCATCTTCGTGTCCGCGCTTGCAGGGTACTCTATCGCCCGGCGGAATAAACCGATCTATAAATTTATCTATGTCCTGTTTCTTTCCGGATTGATGGTTCCGTTCCAGGTCATCATGCTTCCGCTGTATAAGATGGGCAAGATGGCCCATATGATCGATACGCACTGGGGAATCGCTTTGATTTACGGCGGCTTCGGCGTTCAGATGGGGGTGCTGTTCTATGCGGGCTTCATCCGGGGCATCTCGCTTGAGATCGAGGAAGCGGCGCGGATCGACGGTTGTTCGACGCCGGGCATATTTGCCCGAATCGTCCTTCCGCTGCTCAAGCCGGTCACCGCTACCGTCGTCGTGCTGAACGCGCTGTACATTTGGAACGACTTCCTGCTTCCGCTGCTGTATCTGCAGGATAAGGCGTATCGCACCATTCCGCTGCAGCAGTATTACTTCTTCGGACAGTACAGCAGCGATTTGAATTTGGCATTCGCTTATGCCGTAATGGGGCTTATTCCGATTATCGTGTTCTTCCTGTTCATGCAGAAATTTATTATTAAGGGCATCGCGGCAGGCGCCATTAAAGGGTAAAGAAGAATCATCATTATGGGAGGGACGTTCAGAATGAAACGAAGCTTTCAAGGATTGTTCGTTTTGCTGCTCATATTTGCGATGATTGGACCTATTAACGTTGCGGAGGCTAAACCTACCAAAGTATCCGTAGGACAGACGGGATCTGTCGTTACCGCTGACAACGGCACGATTTCGCTCACGTACGATTTGTCGACGGGGCGCGGCAGCTTCAAGAAAGGCAGTACAACGCTGATCTCGAATTTCTATTCCGATTATGAGCTGTACGGGACAAGCTCCCGCATTCATTCCTACGATCCCGGCAAGCGTTCGGCGAAGTGGGAGGCCATCGGCAATGACGGATATGGCAAGCATGGCGAGCGCATTACGATCAAGAGCGTGCTCGATTCCGGCTCGACTATCACGCTGCGGCTGACGATGTACGAGGACCAGCCTTATTTTCTGTCCGATATGACGGTGAGCAGTGCGGCCAGCCAAACGATCGACGTGCTGGAGCCGATTGCAGCCGACAATCTGGATATCGGCTCGGGCACGGACAAACGGATCTATACGACGCCTTATACGAATAACTATGATTTCGGCGTAGCGCCCGTTGACGATTTCGGCAAAAGCCAGAACGGCTATGACCGTCCCTACGGCGTAGAGGATCAGTGGAGCGCGTTCAACGGAACAAGCTACTGGGTTGCGGCGGTATTTGATAATACGGCGAAGAATGGCGTCATTGCCGGAGCGGCCACGACGAAAGCTTGGAAAAGCATGCAGCAGCTGGGCCAGGCGGCGGCACCGAACGGCCCGCTGACCGGCTTCTCCGTCTACAATGCCGGCGGCCAGCAGAGCGGCACTACGGTGTCGTCGGATGCATTCTTCATTGGGTATTTCGATGATTATGAGACGGGCCTCGAGACTTTCGGGGAAGCGTACGCCGTCCAAGAGCCAATGCTGCAGTGGAAAGGCGACGTACCGAGGGGCTACAACACCTGGTACAACTTCTACAGCCAGTACGCCACAGCGGACGCGATGTATGCGATGACGGATTACTTCGTCGCGCATCTGAAGTCGCTTGGCTACAATTACATGAACTTGGATGCCAGCTATCAGGGGGTCAAGGGGCAGGAGCAAATCCGGAATTTGAAGGATTACGTTACTTATGTACATGGCAAAGGCATGAAAGCGGGCTCCTATGAAGCGCCTTTTGCGATCTGGAATAAGCTGACCGATCTTGTACCGACGACGAATTATACGTTCGGCGATATCGCGCTGAAGGATACGAACGGCAATCCGATCATGTCCTATCTGAACACGCCGATTGTCGATGCGACGCATCCGGGCGGACAAGTCTATTTGAAGTGGCTGATGAATACTTATCATGTCGAGCCGGGCTTCGATTACGTCAAACTCGACTTTATTGATTTCGGGATGTATGAGGGCAGCTTCTACGACAAGAGCAAGAACGGGATACAAGCCTACCGGATCGGCATGAAGATCATGCGGGATGCGTTGATCGGCGCGCGGCAGAAGATCTTCATCGACGAATCGATCGCGCCTCTGCTGCCTTCGGGTTATGCACACGGCAGAAGAACCGGCTGCGATACGGTCATCGGTCTCGATGACGGCGCAGGCATCCGTTATTCCGGCATCGAGCGTCAAGCGTTCAATGCGGCAGCTTCGTGGTGGACCAATGGCACGTTATACCCTTATAACGATGCGGACATGTCGATGCCCGAAAATATCGTGCAAGGCGTCTATGGGAAAAGCACGTTGAATCAAGCAACGCTGCTAACGACTGCGATCGTGATGGGCGGCGGCCATTTGCTGATCGGCGACGACGTTCCGTTCGTTTCGGAAGACCGAATGAAGACGCTCGTCATGAACAAGGCGCTGCTGGACGTTGCGGATTTAGGCAAAGCGGCAAGACCGCTTAACATGACGAACTTCTATTTGAAAGGCGAGCATTCACCGGAAACTCTGTATCTGAACGATAAGAATGGGGACGTCATCGTCGGCATTTCCAATTGGGATATGAACAACAGCAAGCCGGTGGCTGTTTCATTCAAGGATCTGCATCTCAGCGCGGACAAGGCGTACACGCTCTCCGAGCTGTACAGCCAGACGACGCTGGGTTCGTATACCGGCAGTTATTCACGCACGTTAAGACCCGGCGAATCCGTTATGATTCGCATCTCGAGTAAAGGCTCGCACAGCAACCCGGGAGCACCTGTCAACTTGGCGCTCGGTGCAGGGGTTACAGCTTCGGCCTCCTCATCCTATGGGGCCGGCTACGAAGCTTCGAATATTATTGACGGCAATCTTTCAACCCGTTGGAGCGCAGGCTGGCCGGCGAATAATGATTTTGGCAACCAGTGGCTCGAGATCAACTTCGGCGCTCCGACGAGCGTCAACCGCGTGGTTGTCAGCGAGTACGGTTACGATAAGCAGGAATATGAAACATGGGCTTATGCGCTTCAGTATTGGGATGATGCTGCATCGCAGTATGTCGACCTGACCAAAGGGCTGACGCTCGGAGACAGAAGAGAGCTGGATTTCAAGACGGTCACGACTTCGAAAATCAGGCTTGATATGAAAACCAGCCACTGGCTCGACTCTGTGAACGAAATTGAAGCGTACAACATTCCGGGGAATACCGGTTCCGTCATCGCGCAGGACAGCAGCAACGGATCGTTCTGGAGTTATTCGGACATCCGCGGGCAAACGCAGAGAATGCAAACGTTCACGCTGACGAGCGATTCTTTGCCCAAGATGGATGTGTATTATTACGAAAGCTATGTCAGCAAAGTGCCGGAAGACAATCTGTATATCGACATTGTAGAGCTGGATAACAACATGAAGCCGGTGAAGAAGCTGTTTACCGCTGCCGTTCCGCCGTACAATCTCATGGGCTCCCCGCAGCCGTACTCGATTTACCCGAGACTGAGCGGACTCGATACGACGAAGAAGTTCGCATTTATCCTGCGGTCGCCGAATTCGCTGGATGACGGATCCACGGATAACAAATACGGCTTTGCCTATAGCGGCGACGTTTATACCGGCGGGATCGCGCAGTATTCCGGCGACGGAGGGCAAACCTGGTCGCCTCAGACGGATACGGATCTGATTTTCACGATCTATCAATAAAATAATTTACATCTAAGAGGAGTGATCGCTGTGCCGATCGGCTATTTGGAAGAAGACCGTATTTTCGCCATCCGCACCGCACGGTCATCCTATCTGTTCGGCATCAACGACAGCGGAACCGTGCAGCATCTCTATTGGGGGTCCCCGGTGCATGCCGGGGATTGCGCCGACTTGCTTCGAACGAAGCATCACAGCTCCTTCGATGCGGCGGTAGACCGCGAAACGGAAGAGTACGGGGGTTGGGGCGGCCTCTTGTACGCGGAGCCGGCATTAAAAGCAACGTTCGGCGACGGCGTGCGCGATCTGAAGCTGCGATATGAAGGTTACTCGATCGATAAGCCCGAGGAACTGGTCGTTCATTTGGCAGACAGCTCCTACGACCTTCAAGTAAATCTGCATTACAACGTGTTTCCCGAATTCGATCTGATCGAGCGACATATAACGGTAACAAACGGCGAGGCGTCGTCCGTTCGCATCGAGCAAGCAATGTCTGCCGTCTGGTCGCTGCTCGCCCTCCCCGAATACCGTTTGACGCATGTCACGGGTCGTTGGGCAGGCGAGTATCAATTGCGAACGAATGTGCTGTCCGAGGGGAAGAAGGTGCTGGAGTCCAGAAGAGGGTTTACGGGACCTCACGCGAACCCCTGGTTTGCGATCGACGACGGGACAGCCGGCGAAACGAACGGCGCTGTGTGGTTCGGCGCGCTCGGCTGGAGCGGCAATTGGAAAATCGTCGCGGAAAAAACGACCTTCGGACACCTCAGAATAACCGGCGGAATCAATGATTTCGACGGCAGCTTCACGCTCGCGCCGGGCGAATCCTTTACGTCCCCCGTCTTTACGGGCGGTTTCTCCGAGAATGGATTTGGCGAGATGAGCCGTAAGCTGCACCGCTATCAGAAAGCAGCGATTCTGCCGGGCTCGCGCGAACGCAAGGTGCTCTACAATTCCTGGGAAGCGACTGAATTCGCGGTAAACGTGCAGGATCAGAAAGCATTGGCGCGCAAAGCGGCGACAATCGGCGTCGAGCTGTTCGTCGTCGACGACGGCTGGTTTGGCGCACGGAACAGCGACCGGGCAGGTCTTGGCGATTGGCAGGTGAATCCGCAGAAGTTCCCGAACGGCTTAAACGAGTTGATCGCCGAGGTCAAATCGCTTGGCATGGATTTCGGAATTTGGGTGGAGCCCGAATCGGTCAATCCGGACAGCGATTTGTACCGCGCGCATCCGGAATGGGTCTATCAATTCCCGACGCGTGCCGGCTCTCAGCTGCGGAATCAATTGCTGCTGAACCTCGGGCTGCCGGAAGTCAAACAGTTCGTTCTCGATTTCATGACGGATTTGCTCGCTACCTACGATATCTCCTTCATTAAATGGGATATGAACCGAACGGTAACCGAGCCTGGCATTGCGGATGAGCGGCAGCAAAAGGAGCATTCGGACTGGATTCGCCATGTGAACAATCTGTATGATATATGGGGCGAGCTTCGCAGGCGGTTCCCGAACGTCGAGTTCGAGACCTGCGCGGGCGGCGGAGCGCGAATTGACCTCGGTATACTGCGTTACGCGGATCAAGCCTGGATCAGCGACAATACGGACGCGCTCGATCGGTTGCATATTCAAGAAGGCTTCACCTACGCATACGATCCGTCTGTCATGATGTGCTGGGTCACGGAGTCTCCGCATGGCATGAATGGAAGAAGGCTTCCGCTTTCCTTCCGGTTCCATAGCGCCATGATGGGTGGTCTCGGCATAGGCGCGAACATCGACCGCTGGTCGGAAGAAGAACTGGCCGAAGCGAAGGACTATGTGGAGCAGTACAAACGCATCCGATCGATTACGATGCACGGCGAGTTATATCGCTTATCGTCATTGCGGCATTCGAACGTTGCGGCATGCCAATACGTAGCCACAGACGGGCAAGAATCCGTGGTGTTTGCTTTCCAGAACGCGCAGCATTTTGGCGCTTGGGAACGCCGGCTTGCTCTGCAGGGCCTTGATGTGGAAGCCATCTATGAGGTCGATGCCGGAGACGAGCGGACGGTTGCGCTTCATGGCAGCTTCCTGATGCGGATTGGCGTGGCATTAGGATTTAAGGGTGATTGCCAGAGCCAAATGATTCACTTAAAGCGAATTCACTAGTGGGGAAGATGACCGATGCCAATCAGTGGTAAGCAAATCTACGAAAGCAGCTATAGAGGATGCCTCTCGCTCGTAGCCGAAAATGAAGCTATTCGAGTTGAGACTATCCCTGAGCTCGGGGGGAAGCTCGTTTCGCTCCTTTATAAACCAACGGGGAAGGAATGGCTGCTCGATGCGGGGGACCGACCTCTGCAGAAGCTGGATTACGGATCGAATTTCTGCGATGGCGATATGAGCGGATGGGATGAATGCTTTCCCACCATAGATGCCTGCGCGGCGGGGGAGGATGGCAGTCTGAATCTGCCCGATCACGGCGAGGTATGGGCGCTTCCATGGCAGGCGGAGCTGAGCGGCGATGCGATCGTTTGCGCCGTAGAGGGGAGACAGCTTCCGTACCGGCTGACGAGGACGCTGTCACTTCCGGGCGAGCGGCACCTAAGGCTGAATTATACCGTTCAGCATCTCGGCGGAGCGCCGTTTTCTTTTCTATGGGTTGCGCATCCCCAATTTGCCGTGGATGAGCCGACGCGGATTCTTACGCCGAAGTCGGTGCGAGAGATGACATGCGTTTACGGCAAGGCGGAACGCGATTTCATGATCCCCGATGTCTGGGCTTATGGGCCGGAAACGACAGGGGAGGGCACCAAATATTATTATAACGGGGCCGTTCCGGAGGGCTGGTCGGGTCTGCTTGGCATGAACAGCCGCGCCTATATGATCGTATCTGTTCCGAAGGACACTGTACCCCACTTAGGAGTTTGGATCGATCAAGGTAAATACAACGATCGGACTACCATTGCCTTGGAGCCCGGAATTGGCTATTACGATTCGTTGGAGCGGGCGGAGCGCAATGGCACGGCAGCCCGTTTGCGAGAAGGCGAAAGTTATAGCTGGTCCGTCGACATCCTGCTTGGACATGGGGATTGGCGGGAATGAGAAGATGAACGGCCCCGGATGATCATTCATCCGGGGCTTTTTTTGCGCAGGTTAGCCTTTAGGGATTTTGCGATATTCGGTAGGCGAGTAGCCCATGAGCTTCTTGAAGATGCGGGAGAAATAATAGGGGTCGGCAAGACCGACGGAGACGGCGATCTCCCGCACGGTTAAGTTCGTTAAATCGAGCATGCTCGCGGCATGCTGCATCTTCATGCGAAGGAAATAATCGATGGGCGAAAACCCGGTTTCCTTGTTGAAGAGGTGGATCAAATGCTGCGTCGAAATGCCGGCGGATCTGGCAAGCTCGGGGAGCCGGACGGTAGTCCCTACGTGTTCGTTCATATACCGCATCGCTATCTCCAGATATTGGTCCCGCTTATGATCCTGATTGGCATGCAGGAGCTCTTGGCCAATGCCGCTCAATATCCATCGCATGGTCTGCGAGACGTAAACGTGAGAGTGAATCGAATAGGGTTTGTCCGAGATGATCGCAAGCGACTGCTCGATGTTGGAGACGAATTCAGCAACAATCGAGTGAGGGAGTGAAATAGCCTTGTGATTGTCGAGCCCATACAGTTGGGTCAATTCTCGGGCGTGGTCTCCCTTCAAATGAAACCAATAAATACTCCAGGGTTCCGGTTCGGAAGCCCAGTAGCGGTGGGGCATGCCTGCCGGAATCACGACCAGGCTTCCGGGCCCGATGTCCAGAGGCTCTCCGCCTTGTATTTCCACTTTGCCGTGACCGTCGATGCAATAGATGAAGATATGGGCGTCCGTGCCTTCCGTCCGCTCCCTGTAGTGGTGCTTGGCATGCGGAAAAAAACCGATATCGCTAACGAACAGTTGCCGGGTCAGCTCGGTTCCGGCAAGCTCACGCTGCATATACTCCGGCAGGACGAAGAGACGCTGTTCGCGAAACCCTTCCATTTTTTTCGTGGCGTTAATAGGATCAAATCCCTTCGTTTCTCAGAGGCGCTTAATACAGCTATTGTATATATGGTTGTGTTGGTATGCAATAACAATAAATCAGAATATAGTCCATCATTATCCGTTGATGTTCAATTGTTCTTACGGACGCTGTTCGTTAAAGTAGGAATTAGGATTACTAATTGAACAGGGAGTGACTGCAATTGACTCAACTTAGGGGACGTTCCCGCGTCTGGGAAGAGATCGTCGACATACCTACGTACGCTGTAGGGAAACCCGACAAAAATCCAATGTTTCTGGAAAAGCGCGTATATCAGGGCAGTTCCGGCAAAGTGTACCCCCATCCCGTTATCGATAAAATCGAGGACGAGAAAAAGCCGCATCCCTATCGCGTCGTCATCTTGGAAAACGATTATTTGCGCATCGAAATCATGCCGGAGCTTGGCGGCCGGATCTATCGCGCGGTCGATCGCACGAACAATTACGACTTCGTTTACTATAACCAGGTGATCAAGCCGGCGCTCGTCGGTTTGGCAGGACCGTGGATTTCGGGAGGCATCGAGTTCAACTGGCCGCAGCACCACCGCCCGAACACATACGGTCCGGTTGAATACCGTCTGGAGGAAAACGAAGACGGCAGCGCCACCGTATGGGTGAGCGAGATCGACCGCATGTACGGGACGAAAGTGACGGCGGGCTTCACGCTTTATCCGGACAAAGCTTATCTGGAAATAGCGGCACAGCTCTACAATCGTACGCCGGAGCCGCAAACGTTCCTGTGGTGGGCCAATCCCGCGGTTGCGGTCAACGATCATACGCAATCGGTTTTTCCGCCGGACGTGAACGCCGTATATGACCATGGCAAACGCGACGTATCCAAATTTCCAATCGCTACCGGCACCTATTACAAAATGGACTATTCCGAGGGCGTCGACATCTCCCGTTACAAGAACATTCCTGTCCCAACCTCTTACATGGCATACAAATCCGACTACAACTTCGTTGGAGGCTACGATCACGCCCTGAAAGCGGGCTTGCTGCACGTCGCGAATCATCATATTTCGCCGGGCAAAAAACAATGGACGTGGGGGAACGGGGAGTTCGGGCAAGCGTGGGACCGCAATTTGACCGATGAGGATGGACCCTACATCGAGCTGATGACCGGCGTTTACACCGACAATCAACCCGACTTTACGTGGCTGCAGCCTTACGAAGAGAAGTCCTTTAAGCAATACTTCATGCCGTACAAAGATATCGGTGTCGTCAAGAATGCGACGACCGAAGCCGCGGTAAACTTGGAAGTCGACGAGAACCTTGCCGCGGCTGCCCTATACGTCTACGCGACATCCTTAGTGGAAGGCGCTACTGTGGAGCTTTCGGGCAATGGTCAAGCTTATTACTGCGAGAAAGTAACGCTCACTCCGCTGCAAGGCTTTCAAGCCGAAGTTCGTCTGGCTTCGGGCGTTAAGGCGCATGAGCTAACGTTGTCGGTGAAGGATGGATCCGGTGTGCCGCTCGTGAGCTACACGCCTAAGAAGCCGCAAATCGAAGAAATGCCCGAAGCGGCGAAGCCTTTGCCGGAGCCGCAGGAGCTGATGACAAACGAGCAGCTCTACTTGGCAGGGCTTCATCTGGAGCAATACCGGCATGCGACTTTCGAGCCGGAAGCCTATTACCTTGAGGGACTGAAGCGGGATCCCGGCGATATCCGTATCAATGTGGCATACGGAACGCAGCTGCTCCGCAAAGGACTGTTGGAAGAAAGCGAGCGTCACTTCCGCGCAGCGGTTAAGAGTTTAACGTGGCGCAATCCGAATCCTTATGACGGCGAAGCTTATTATCAGTTGGGCGTTTCGTTAAAGCTTCAAGGAAGGCAAGAAGAAGCGTTCGCGGCCTTTTACAAATCCGTGTGGTCGGCAGCCTGGCAAGACAGCGGCTACTTTTCCTTAGCGCAAATCGCGACCGAACGAGGACGGCTGTCCGAAGCATTGGAGCTGGTCGAACGTTCGCTCGTCCGTAACTCGCGTAATTACAAAGCGAGAAATTTGAAGACGGCGCTGCTTCGTAAGCTGGGTCGGCCGGAGGAAGCGATTACGTTCGGCAGCGAAACGCTCCGACTCGACATCGCTGACTTCGGTGCGTACAACGAACTGAGACTGGCCTTGGAAATGGCAGGGGATATCGAGAAAGCGGAAGCGGTGTATGAGGAGTTCCTCTTCTTGTTGAGAGCCGACGCACATAACCACCTGTCATTAGCTGCTGACTATGCCGACGCAGGGCTATATGCCGAGGCTATTGAAGTATTGAATATGATAGCAGACAGCAGCTCGGACAACACGTATCCGATGATTCATTACACGCTTGGCTATTTGTATGGCCGAGTGGGGCAACCTGAACTGTCGCTCAAGCATCTGCAAGCCGGAGGAACGGCATCCCCGGACTATTGTTTCCCGAACACGTTGTTCGATCTAACGGTGTTAACATTCGCTGCGAGCAATGGGCAGCGAGACGCCAAAGCGCACTATTACTTGGGCAACTTGTACTACGATAAGAAAGTCGCTGACAAAGCGGTTGCTCATTGGGAGACGTCTCTGTCGATGGATTCTTCCTTCCCGACCGTGAGCCGGAACTTGGCGCTTGCTTACTACAACAAGCTCGGCGACAAGGATAAGGCCCGCCAAGCATTGGAACGGGCTTTTGCTTGCAATCCAGATGATGCAAGGGTCTTCTATGAACTGGATCAGTTGTATAAAAAAATCGGCATCTCTCCGGAAGACCGACTCGCTCGGTTATCCGCGCACGTACATCTCGTGCAACGCAGAGACGATCTCTACTTGGAGTATGTCACGCTTCACAATCGCCTTGGCCGCCACCAGAGCGCAGTTGAACTTCTCGCAGCGCGTCAGTTCCATCCGTGGGAAGGCGGGGAAGGGAAAGCGACAGGTCAATACGTGCTCTCTCACGTAGAATTGGCAAAAGCATGCTTGTCCGCAGAGAACTATGACGAAGCGATTGTTTGGCTGAATAAAGCACTCTTCTATCCCGAGAACCTCGGCGAAGGCAAACTCACGGGAGCGCAGGAAAACAATGTTTACTATTATCTGGGATGTGCTTATGCGGCGTCGGGTCAAACGGAAGAAGCCCAAACTGCCTTCCATGCCGCATCGGTTGGACTCGAGGAACCGGCGAGCGCGATGTTTTACAACGATCAGCCGCCAGATATGATCTATTATCAAGGCTTGGCTTGGCTGAAGCTCGGTAATGGCAAGGAAGCCAAAAGACGGTTTTACAAGCTGATCGATTACGCGGAGAAGCATGTGTTCGACGACGTCAAAATCGATTATTTTGCGATATCGCTGCCGGATTTTCTCGTCTTCGAGGATGATCTGAACGTCAGGAACGAAATTCACTGCCGGTATATGCGAGGGCTGGGCTTGTTGGGACTCGGAAGCGGCAAGGAAGCAGCCGAAGAGCTTGCTGCAGTTCTGCGACTTGACGTGAATCATATCGGTGCTTATCTTCATTCCCTTCCTACTAAAACGAACGTTTAAACCACATCCCTAAAAAAAGTCCTGCAAATCAAGAAACCCTTGATTTGTCAGGACTTTTTCGTTCTTGGATTCATGGATTAATAGTACCTTTCAACTGCCGTCAAAATGTGAAATGCTCTCTTGCCATCAGCGCCGCGCCTGCTGCGACGGCATCTTCCTTCAACGCCCCCTTGGAGAAAACAGGCGTATATTCCGGATAATAGTACGTATTGGCGATGGCGGTTTCGATGGCTGTGGAGTAGAAGCTCTCATGCGAGCTGATCAAAACTCCGCCGAGAATAATGGTTTCCGGGTGAAACGAATTAATGAGATTCGCTAATCCGATCCCGAGATTTCCGGCTGCTTCCAGGAATAGCCCCTGCACAACCGGATTGTTCCGCGATAATTCCCTCAGCAGCGAATCATAGTTGGCTCCCCTTAGATTGTCGCGGGTCTGCGCTTGCTTCTCAAGCGCGAGGACGGAGACGAAAGCCTCCAGTGCGCCGTAATTCCCTGTATCCTGCAAACGTGGGCCATCCTTCTGAATGATCATTTGACCGATAGACCCTTCCATGTCGACCGAACCGTGAATGATGCGTCCTTGGGACATCATGGCCGAACGCAGACTGACGCCCGCGTGCACGTAGAGCATATGCTGCGGCTGCTCTTGACGCAGCGCCCAGTGCTCCCCGATGAGCGCCGTATTGGCGCCGTTATCAAGAATAGCCGGAATTCCGCATGCCTCTTCGATCAGTTGGCAGATGGGGACATCAGACCAGCCTTGGGCACGGAAGTGAAGCGGCTTCAAGATCATGTTGCGCGCGCGGTCAAGCGGACCTACCGCGCCGATGCCGATGCTGATGATCCGGTCTTGCGTGAGATCGTGGTCCTTCAACAGCGCCCGGATTTGTTGAGCGACATGCGCGACGAACCTGCCCGGAGTCATGTCTTCGTCCATGCGCCACCTTACCAGCGACTTGGCGTTCAGCTGCATATCGAATAGGCCGAGGGAGGAATAGAATCGTGATATTTCAAGTCCGATAATATAGCCATAATGAGGGTTGATTTCAAATAAGATCGGTTTCCTGCCGCCTGTAGAAGAACCTCGTCCGGATTCTTGAATAAGACCGTCCGCGAGAAGATCCTCCAGCAGTCGATTCATCGTGCTGGTCGTGATCGTGAAAGAAGCAAGCAGATCGATCTTCGAGACGATGCCTTGATTGGCGATATGTTGATAGAGCTTTTTTTTGGTCTCCAGCTTGGCGTGCGGTGCTTCCATCTATTATCCCAACTTATCCTATTGAATTTATACTTTATTAAAGCAATCTTAGCCCATGTGAAAGAGAGATACAACTCATCTCCGAATAACTTTATTCCAAAATGAAAAAAAGTGTGTATAATATAGAAAGTCGATACGGTTTCGGGAGGTTTCATGATGATAAAAGACAAATTGCTGCTCCTATTCCGGGTGTTCGGGGTGTTTTTCCAAATAGGTCCTTCCACGTTCGGTGGCGGATACGCCATGATACCGGTCATCGAGAAGGAAGTGATCACGAAGCGAGGCTGGTTGGCACAATCCGAGATGGGCCATGTCATTACGATCGCAGGATCGGCCCCGGGGGGCGTCGGTATCAATGCCGCAGCTTATATCGGCTATCGCGTAGGAGGAATTCCCGGCGCTGTTGCGGCCGTTGCAGGAATTACGATGCCGACGTTCGTCATCGTCTGTGTGTTAAGCATGTGCTATTCACTATTCGAGCATCAAGTGAAGGTGGCCGCGGCGCTCAAGGGGATTCATGGGGCGGTCATCGCCTTAATTATGCTGGCAGCTTACAAGATGGCGAAGACCGCCTTGTTCGACCGCACGACGAAGCTGGTCTCAGCTGCGGCTCTGTTGCTGCTGCTGTTTACTTCGATCAACCAGATCGTTGTCATGCTGGGCGGAATCGTTGTCGGGATCGTCGTCGTGATGACTAAGAAGAAGCTGGGCTTTCAAGCAAACACGAAGAAGGATGAAGCGAAGACGACGCAAGGGCTTGCTTATCCGGAATACTATATTTAAGTGACGGAGGGGATTCGCAGATGGCATCCCTGTTGGAATTATTTTTCGTTTTTATGAAAATCGGGGTGGTTTCGTTCGGCGGCGGATATTCCGTCATCTCGTTTATGGAGAAAGAAACGAACGCACATGGCTGGCTCGCGGCGGGGCAGTTCCGGGAGCTTGTCTCCGTTGCAGGCACGGCGCCGGGACCGATCGCGACGAACGCGGCCACGCTGATCGGTTACGACGCATTCGGCCTCCCCGGCGCGATCGCGGCTACCATAGGAATTGTGCTGCCATCACTGCTTATCATCGTGCTTATGGTCACGGTATGGTACCGGTTATTCGATAACCGTATTGTGAAATCGTCGCTCTATGGACTTCGCCCGGTCATTACCGGCATCATTGCGTATTCGGCCTTGCACTTCGGATTCATGTCGCACCAGACGTCCCTGCTGACTTGGCAGACGGCGGCGACGCTGATTATCTGCGCAGGCGCGCTGCTTGGCGTGATTCGCTACAAATTGCATCCCGTCACCGTGATATTGTCATCCGGGGTCGCGGGCATTATTTTGTTTTGACTTGCTGCGCGCAGCTATTTCTTTCGGGCGATTGCCCGATTTTTTTGTTTTCCGAAGATAAAGCCGGTTCTATTGCCAATCCAGGTCTTTGAAATAGTCGAGTACAAACTCACGAAACTTCTGAGCTGCAGCGGACAAATAATGCTTTCCGGACCAAGCAAGGCGCAGAGACATACTGCCGCCGAGATCCGTTATTTTTATCCTGTTCGGTGTCAGGTCCATTCTTGTTCGCCAAGCCAGATCAGGAGCGAAAGCAATGCCATGTCCTTTTTTCAACAGCAGCAGCACCGCATCCACATCATCTACCTCAATCGTCGTCTTAGGCGTAAAGCCGGCAGCATTCATACACAAGCGATCTGTCAGATTCCTGAACCAATACCCGGTATGTAATCCAATGAACGTTTCCTGTTCCAATTCATTTAACGAGACACTTTCACGTCCTATTAAAGGATGATGGTCCGGCACGAATAGATGGATTTCTTCCGTTCGCAGCAGTTCCTGCTCGATAGCAGCACCTTCAATCTGCGCAAACGTGAGACACATATCGATTGCTCCGTTTTCGAGCATTCGGTTCATGACGTCCGTTGGCTCTACAATTTGACGAAATCTCACATTCGGATGCAGCTGCAAGAATGCGCCAAGCATTTCCGGCAAGAGATTCGTAAGGGAAACCGCAATCGTAATGATTCCCCGGTCGACCCCGGACATGTCCCGGATTTCCCGCTCGGCTTCCTCCAGCTCCTGAAAGACATGTTCGACCCGCTTTAGAAGCACCCTTCCATAAGCATTTAATCGAATCGTGCGGCCTTGCCGGTCGAATAAGGGGACGCCGAAATGCTCTTCCAGTCTGGAGATTGTTCGGCTCAGTGAGGGCTGGGCGATTTGTAAAATCTCCGCTGCTTTGGTCATCTGTTCTAGTTTGGCCGTTATTACAAAGTATTGCAATTGAAGCAGCTCCAACTGTGAAATCCCCCTACGATTGATCATCCATATATATGTCTAACATTTGATAGCTTCTGATCTATGTCAGATAACAGTTTAAGTATTATACATTATTTCTCATTATCCCTATACTTAGATCAATTTAAGCCGATCAACGATCGTTATTCACGTTTTTCAGTCTGTATTCGGTAAGCGAGACGCCGAAATATTTTTTGAAGCTGGTGTAGAAGTAGTTCGATTTCTCTACGCCGCATCTCTCCAAAATTTCGTTGATCGGCACCTTTCTGTTTTCGAGGTACTCTTTGATTTTCTCCATCCGGACCATCGTAATGTATTCGGCCACGGATCTGCCGGTTGCGTTCTTGAACAGTTTCCCGAGATAGACGGACGATAAGGAAAGCGATTCGGCGCAGCTGTTCAAAGAGAGATTCTTGTCTGCAAAGGTGGCGTGTATATGGTCGATGGCGGCATTCACGATGTCGTTTTTCTTCCTGTCCTTCGCGCTGTCCTTCAGTACGATAATCTCGTCGATTAATTCGAAGAACGTGCGCTCGATTTCTTCGAGTGTTTCGAATCCGGATACTTTATTGAAGAAGCTGATCGAAATCGAGTTGAATTTGGATTCCGAGCCTTCGACGATCCGGTTAAGAGAGTTGTAAATCGAGAAAAACAAATAAATGACCGACGTTAAGATATTATCGTAGGAAGAATGCTCTATCGCCTTAATGATTTCGCGATAGTGATCCTTGGCAGCTTCGCCGCTTCCGAGCTTCAGGGAATCGATAAGCTGCTTCTCTTTGGACACGGGGAAGATGAAGGAGCCTGTATCCATTCCCTTCAGCGTCTCCGGTGAAATGATGCTGCTGTGACCCGTCTTGATTCGATACATAGACAAGTTGAACGCTTCGTCGTAAGCGCTTTTAATGCGATCGGGCGACTCGATGACGAAACCGAGCGTTCCCGTTAGCGAGAGGTTCAGCAGCTCCAAGACACTCGCTTGGATTTTGCCGGCGATGCCTCGGAAGATATCCGTCAGCTGTGACAGCTGGTCAGGGGCTTCCCCGATGTCCGCCAGAACGGCGAACTGATCATGCGCCGTCTCGACGACTTCATTCCTGAAGCGCTCCCCCGTAATTTCCCGCGCAATATTCGTAATGGCGTATTGGTAGAGGGAACGATCTTTATCGCTGTGCCGATCGACGTAGTCTTTATAGAAGTCGATTTTCAGAATAAACAAGTAGAGGCGATTACGGAAATCCAAATCGATTTGAAGCTCCTGCTGCTTGGCAATCAGTTTGTCGGTCGGTAAGTGAGCGCGGCCGGTTACGACGGTTTTCAAAAATTCGTTTTTAATGACGGGTGTCGTGTTTCTCTTCATATTTTCCAGTACTTGCGTTTTATCGATCATCCCCGTGAAGGCCGTGGACAAGTAGCCCATTTCGTCCATGTTTTTGGAAGGCGCGCTATCTGGCCCCAGCTTCTGGATGATGCCCTTCGTAAGAGCTCCGATCGGCCTGTACAGCTTCTTGGAAGCGAGTACGGCGAACAATAAGCCAAGCAGTAAGACGATCAAGCAAAAGATAACGGTGATAATGCCGTTCTTCTTGGCGGCGGAAAATGCGGTGTCATACGGCGTCAGGCTAATGAATTTCCATTTCAGAACGTCGGAAGAAACATAGGAGATGACGTGTTTCTCCCGATTCATCCGATCGATGTAGGTTCCCGTCTGCGCGGAAGCGGTAAACACTTCTCGCAGGTAGCCCTCATTCGAAACGTTTCTCATGAACATATCGGAAGAAGAGTGGCTGACGATATCTCCTTGATCATCCAAAACGATAATTTCGTTGCCGAGCTTGTTCAGCGAGGAGATGGTCAGCCTGAGCCATTCCGCATCCACGTTTAACACGATGGCGCTGTCGAAATTCCCTTTGTAATCGTTATTATCAAACAATATATACGTGTAAACGTTAGCGGTTCTTGTATCGGAGCCGCGCGGCACCGGAATTATTCTCGGGATCGGGTTCAAGCTAAGCGGCGCAACCGTCCCGGCGTCGTTAATGAGTCGAATGATTTCCTTGTCATAGAAATTCGAAGCGTTATAGAAAGAGCTTGAATCGATAACGGTATCGATTTGGCGGTTATACACGTAGGTCGAGTGGATGTAGGTGTTCGGGATCGTGAATTCCTTCAACGTGCGAATGGCACCCAGGATGTTTAAGAAGTCTTCGTCTTGATTGTCGTTACTATAAGCGAAAGCCTTTATGGCATTGTTCAGCATCAGCGATTGGCAAAACTTCTTCGAAATCGTGTCCATGTAGACGGAGCTGTAGCTGATATTCGATAAGAGGTTTTCATTCATCCCTTTTACGGTGCTTACGATAGACGAATTGTAGTTGTAATAGAGCAAGGAGGATAGCACCAAGATCAGCGACGTGATGCTGGCAACGAAGGTGAGAAGTAATTTTTTGTACATGCAGTCAGGGCCACCTTTGCCTATAGTAAACGCTTTCTAAATTGTATCAAAATCGGGTTGGTCGAAACAGGTTTACGCTTCGATTTCCCTCCGTTTCTTGTTTATTTAGAGAAAAACCCATTTTTCGTAGTTCGTTCGGGCGGCATTTGATGCGGCGGACGAAGCGATTTTCGTTGGGCGCCTCTTTTTTCTGTGTGGCTCATATTGAAAAATCGTTGATTTGATCATTATTCATTGTTTTCAATAGCAGCGGCGAGAATTATGATCGGGTTACGAAATGGAAACGGAGGAGAAATGGCGATGGAAAGAGTTGTGAAGGCCTTGCAGCCGCCAAAAACAAAAACCAATAGATTAAGTCTACAGCGATGGCCGGTCATTGGTGAACTCGTCAAAAACAAAACGATTTATGCCATGATGCTTCCGGGGTTACTGTTTATCCTTCTTTTCTTCTACCTCCCGATGTTCGGAGCCGTGATCGCGTTTAAAGAATTCGATCCGATCAAAGGAATATGGGGCAGCAAGTGGGTCGGGTTAAGCAATTTCAAGTTTTTTTTCCAATCGGACGCTTTTTTTCAAGTGACGTTTAACACGCTCTTCTATAATGGGATTTTTCTCGTAACGGGGATTGGCCTCGGGTTGGTAGCCGCGATTCTGCTTAACGAAATCGGCAATCGGCATTTTGCCGGCGCGTACAAAAGCGCGATCCTGCTGCCCTTCTTCTTATCCTGGGTAGTCGGCAGCTATTTACTGTACGCGTTTCTGAGCACGGATAACGGCATCCTTAATAAGATGATCGTTTACTTTCATGGGGAACCGATCGATTGGTACTTTGAACCGTCATATTGGAGGTTTATTTTACCGTTCGCTTATATTTGGAAAAACGTGGGGTATTTCGCGGTTTTCTTCGCCGCTGGCATTACGACAATCTCTCCCGAGTATTATGAGGCCGCGAAGATCGATGGTGCGAGCAGATTCCAGCAAGCCCTTAAAATTACGGTACCTATGCTGACTCCGATTACGATTATTTTGGTGCTTCTGCAGGCGGGGAAAATCTTCTATGCGGCTTTTGGGGATTGGGGAATGTTCTATACCCTTCCGAAGGACCAGGGGATCTTGTTCAGCGCAACCAATGTCATCGACACTTACGTCTATCGAGCTTTGCGAGGGATGAACGACTTCGGCATGTCCTCCGCGATCGGATTCTATCAGAATTGCGTCGGATTCGTGCTCATTATCGTGTCGAACTGGATCATTCGAAAATACGACCGCGACAGCGCTTTGTTCTAGGAGGCTAAAGATGAAGCAGCCCATTCTATTTAAATTATCCGTGAACACGATTTTTCTGATCTACTCCGCCTTGTGCGTCATTCCGTTGCTTGTCGTTCTTTCCATCTCGTTGTCTGATGAAGAGTCCATCTTTAGGACCGGCTATCACATTCTTCCGGTGGATTTCAGCTTCCAAGCTTATGAATATATCCTATTCGGCTCATCGCCCATCTTGCAGGCGTATGGGGTCACGACGATCGCTACTTTGGCGGGAACGATTCTGCATCTTATCCTCTCGTCCATGCTTGCTTACGGACTTTCGAGAAAAGAAGTCAAGTATCGGCATATCGTCGCTTTTCTTGTGGTGTTCTGCATGCTGTTTAGCGGCGGACTTGTGCCCTGGTACATCCTAATCACGAAGTACCTTCATCTCAAAAACACGTTGTTCGTGTTATTCGTCCCGTATCTCGTCTCTTCGATAAACGTGCTCATCATGCGAAATTTCTTCATCGGGATTCCGGATTCGATCATAGAGTCAGCTAGGATTGACGGGTCGGGCGAGTTTAACACGTTCATCAAGATGGTCGTCCCCTTATCGACGCCTGTATTCGCTACCATCGGGCTTATGACTGCGGTGTTTTTCTGGAATGATTGGTTTACGAGCGCCCTCTTCATTGAGGATGGCAGGCTGTATTCGCTCCAGTACCTCCTTCAGTCCATCATGAATAATATCGCATATTTGCAAGGAACCGCGTTCGGAGAGAAAATGGCAGTCACGATACCGAGCGAGACGGCCAGGATGGCCACATGCATCATGGCAGTAGGACCTATCGTAGTGGCATACCCCTTATTGCAGAGATATTTCGTCAAAGGGTTGACGCTGGGCGCCGTTAAAGCCTAAAGCATGGCTATGCCGGGCAATACGCTCGTTTAGCATAAAACATATAAAAAAATGGAGGTCAGATCAGCAATGACGATTAAGAAGAAAGTGGCAGGAACAGTTCTAACGTCGCTTGTATCCCTCGCTATTGTACTTACCGGATGCGGCAGCAACGGCGGTAATTCGACGAACCAAGGCGCTAGCACGAACACAAGCGAAAATGCTGCGGCGCCGGCAGATTCGGATGCCGCGTCGACTTCCGAGAACACAACGACTTCCGAGAACACAACGACGGAACCGGCTAAAGAGCTGGAGCCTGTCGAGCTGACTTATTACTTCCCGAATACGCCTCAGAAAGATATTCAATTGGTAGAAGATGAACTGAATCGCCTCGTTAAGCCCAAGATTAACGCAACGATTCGTCTGAAACTTATCGATTGGGCAGCGTACGAGGAGAAAATGAACGTCATGATGGCTTCCGGCGAACCGTACGACCTTGCCTTTACGGCCACATGGAGCAACAACTATTTTCAGAACGTCGCCAAAAACGCGTTCGTTCCTATGAACGATCTCATCGATCAATATGCGCCGGATCTGAGAACAGTCGTGCCGGATATTTTCTGGAAAGCGGTCACGGTCAAAGGCGAAGTGTACGCTGTGCCGAACTTCCAACAAGCAACCGCCGGATACGGCTACCAAATTAAAAAATCGCTCGCGGACAAGTATAACCTTGATTGGAAGTCCGTTAAGAGCTTGTCTGATCTGACTCCGTTTCTGGACACCATCAAGAAAAACGAACCCGATCAAATTCCATGGAGCTGGCAGGACGCCTTCTTGATGGGGCCGCCGATCTTCGGGATGGAAGCGCTAGGCGATGCGAAAACGCCGGGTTACATTTATTTGAACGATGGCAGCATGAAGGTCGTCAACCAGTACGATACGCCGGAATTCAAATCGTACGTCACGTTGATGCGCGATTGGTTCAAAAAGGGTTATATCATGAAAGACGCAGCGACGAGGGACGCGAACGCTGACCTAAAGGCCGGCAAAGTCGCCTTGCAGATCGGTCAGATCGATCTGGATTCTCTCGATTTCCAAGACGCCTACGGATCCATGCCTGCCGGAAGGATGTCTATTCAGAATCCGGCAGCCGAATCTTACGATTTCAAATTCGTGCAACCGTTGCTTACGACGGATAAAGCAGCTGCAACCAATACGGCCATTTCCGTGACGTCCAAGAACAAAGAAAGAGCGATGATGTTCATTAATCTTCTGAACACCGACAAAGAAATCTATAACGTTATGGACTGGGGCGTCGAAGGCAAGCACTACACGAAAATCGGCGACAACCAAATTGAATTGGCGAAAGACAGCGGCTACCTCCTGTGGGCCGGTTGGGAGTTCGGCTATATGGGGAACGCCTATTACCTGTCGACCGATAAGCCTGAAGCCGTTAAAGACGACAAAGGCAATCAATTGTGGATTAATCTGAACAAAAACGCGACTCCTTCCAATGCTTTGGGCTTTGTGTTCGACTTTACCCCGGTCAAGTCTGAGAAAGCGAACGTCGACGCGGTCATCGAAGAAATGTACAAAGCGTTGTCTTCGGGCTCCGTCGATCCGGACAAATATTTGCCTAAATTCATCGATAAGCTTAAAGGCGCCGGAGCGGATAAAATCATCGCCGAGAAGCAGAAACAGCTGGACGAATGGAAAGCGGCTAACAAATAAGGAAAACGGAGAAAGGGAGCTTCCGCTCGGGAAGTTCCCTTTCTTATAACGATGGCAGCATTCGCAGCAGCATGGAGGAGAGGATTTTCAATGAAACCAATTACGGCAGCCTTGATCGGAGCCGGACAAAGAGGAGCGGGAGCATACGCTCCCTACGCACTTAGTCATTCAGAGGAAATTAAATTCGTTGCCGTCGCGGACGCGGATCCCGCGCGCCGGGAGCGTTTCGGGCAAGAGCATAACCTTCCGGAGCAAAGCTGTTATTCGAGCTGGGAAGAGCTGCTCGCGGGACCTCGACTCGCGGACGCCATTCTGATCTGCACGCAAGACAAAATGCACTTCGAGCCTACGCTTCAAGCGCTCGAGAAAGGATACCACGTCCTGCTGGAAAAACCGATGTCGCCGGATCCGCTGGAGTGCTTCATCATGGGCGAATATGCCGAGAAGAATAATCGAGTGCTGTCGATCTGCCATGTGCTCCGGTATACGGATTTTTTCGCGGCGATCAAGAAGATCGTTTCAGACGGACGGATCGGCAAGCTCGTCTCGATCCAGCATACCGAGAACGTCGAGCATCGGCACCAAGCGCATAGCTTCGTCAGAGGCAATTGGAGCAACTCCGACGTGTCCAGCCCGATGATTCTGGCGAAAAGCTGCCACGATATGGACATCCTGCAATGGTTGGTCGACGAGGAATGCGCCAAAGTGTCTTCCTTCGGCTCGTTAACCTATTTCCGCGAAGAGAATGCGCCCGAAGGCGCGCCGCTGCGCTGCTTGGACGGTTGTCCCGTACAAGATTCCTGCCCTTATTACGCGCCTAAAATGTACATCGAAAGGGATGACTGGGCCGCGGCAATTCTGCGTTCCATAGTCAGCAACGATACGAGTGACGAATGCGTACTCGAAGCATTGAAGGAGGGACCGTACGGCCGCTGCGTCTTCCATTGCGATAATAATGTGGTCGACCATCAAGTCGTAAACTTGGAGTTTGCCGGCGGCGTAACCGTCGCGTTCACTATGAGTGCCTTCACGTTCGAAGGAGGTCGTTCGGTGAAGCTGATGGGGACGCACGGACAAATTCGGGCGGACATGGAGAAGAATGTCATCGAGGTGACAAGCTTTGTGACCCGAGAGACGGAAACCATTCTGCTGGACACAGAGATCACGGGGCATGGCGGGGGAGACACGAACATTATGCGCGATTTCGTCCGGCTCGTACAAAGCGACGGCAAGGAGAAAGGGCGAACAGGTGCGAAGGAATCCGTGCAAAGCCATCTGATCGCTTTCGCCGCGGAGAAGTCAAGGGTGGAAGGCCGTACGATATCGATGCGCGACTATACCGCGGAGTTGAGAATGCTGGCAGTAACAAAAGCTTGAAGCGACAAGGAGCCCTCTTCCGGAGGGCTCCTTTCTTTAAATTAATCGACTTTGCTTCCGATAATCCGTTGGAGAAACACCGACGGTCTGCCGGAACAGCTTGGTGAAGGCGTGAACCGAGGAAAAACCGTATCGCTCGGCGATGACAGTGACAGAATCGTTCGTACCGCTTAGGTCGTTCCGGGCTTTATTGATGCGGCGATTGTTCCAATACCGCTTCGGGGTAACGCCGGTGTGGGTGCTGAATAACGCGTGGAAGTGGCCGCGGCTCAGTCCGAGCGTCTCTGCCCACAGGTCGATATCGCCGTATTCTCCCCCGGCATTCATGTCCATGTATGCCTTAAGCTTTGCGATACGCGGATCCGTATCGTCGTTCTTGCGCCGGGCGAGCTGATAGAGCTGATGAAGCAGCAGTAGAAAGTGGCCGTTAACGGCAAGGCTCTCCGGGTAATCCTCATGATGGAGCACTTTGTAATCGGTGGATACCGCTTCGAACAGTCCTTTCCAGTAGCCATGCGCGTCCGCCGTGAGGCATTCGGGAATGTCCATGTCCAAGGGCTCGTCAAGCATTTCGGGATCGTGTATCTCAGAACTCAGGCACAGAAGGTCTCCGGTAACCTTTGCCATGGGCTTTGGCCGATACGACCATTCGAAGAACACGCACAGAAACGCAAACGGAGGACTATCCGGATCGACTTCCCAAGTATGCGAAATACCCGGCTTTAATGAAAAAAGCGTGCCGGCCGGCAGCCGGATAAACGTGCCATCCTCGTAAAGCACGCGGGCACTCCCGGACTCGATATAATAAAGGGAAGGGACATAACAGATTCGGTATGCAAACCGAGTTTCCGGCCGTATCGGCACCCGTATGGAGAATCGTACAAAAGGATAAAGAGATGTCATTTCATTCATCCTGTCCTGCATTTATTTGTTATAAATCATACAAACGGATCAATATCATACTTCTAGCTAAAGACGGAGATTCCTCTTTCAGACATAATGAATGCAAGGAAGCGATTTCAGTTCTAGGAGGGCAATTAAGCATGCCGGATACGAATTTCATCCCAACGCAAGAAGATGTTGATTTTTTCAGGGCAAACGGATATTGGATCTCGCCAAAGATAATCGATGATGAGCGATTGGAGAGATTGCGGGACAGAATGGAGCGGGTGTATCAGGGAGAATTCGAAACCGGAACAGCGCCCGATGCCATATGGCGCCGCGAGATAAGTCGCCCCAACTCCCTTCGCAAGACCGATAACGCGAGCTTGGCCGATTTGACGATTCGTGCGCTGGCCCATGACTTGCAGATCGGACAGATTGCCGCAGCTCTGAAAGGAACGAATACGATTCGTTTCTGGGAGGATCAGCTGCTGCTTAAACCGGCGCAATCCAGCGGAAACGCGGCGAACGTCGGCTGGCATCAGGATTATCATTACTGGGGCTGTTTTCAAAACCCGGAAACGATGATCACGGCGTGGGTAGCCTACGATGATGTTGACGAGGAGAACGGCTGCATGCAAATGGTGCCGGGCAGCCACTATTGGGGGATTTTGAACGGAAACGACTTTTACGAGCAAAACATGCAAAAGCAGCTGCAGGATATGGCGCCGGAAGGGCATATCGCTCGAACCGTTCCTATTGTCATGAAAGCAGGCCAAATCAGCTTCCATCACAGTCTGACGATTCACGGAAGCGGGCCTAACGTATCCGACCGTGTACGCCGCTCATCGGCGCTTCATTATCTTACGGAAGAGACGCGCTATCGGGCGGGATTCGCCGATGAATACTCGGAAATCAAGAAATTCATCGCTGCCGGCGGCAAGGACGGAGACATCGTGCAAGGGGATATGTTCCCGGTCGTGTATAGTAAAGCTTAAGATTTGCCCCCGTTACATTCGGGGGCATGTTTTTTGTTTTTCTATAGCTTTAAGTCTATATCTTATGACGTTTTATGTATTATACAGAATTACTTTTACTCCCTATAATTAGTTCCAATCTGAGACTGAAGAGGGGAAGAAACATGAGCATCAAATTATCCCAGAATAGAGTATTCGATGCTCTAAGACAAACTCGCATCTTATTCGTTGATGATAACGAAATTAGTTATAAGAAGGCTGATAGCATCCTAACGGAGATGGAAATGACGATTGATCGCGCGATTAGCGAAGCTGATGCCATAGTAATGTCCCGTAAGAAGCGATATGACGCGATTCTGTGGGATATGGAAATGCCCGCGTTGGACGTAGAGGCGGCAGCTCATCGAGTACGAGAACTGGATAAAGGAAGAAGAGTACCAATTATTGCGATGACAACTAATCCTATAAGAGGAATATATAAACAAATGGAGAATATGGAGATAGATGCTTATCTATCGAAACCGATCGAGCCCGTTAGGCTGCTATGTGTGCTGCGGCGGGGCATCCTAAGCTCAAGCTACAATCAATCGTATCATTCAGACGGGATTTTTGATCTGTAGATGAGTGTTATTGATTGAATACTACTCATGAGGGCAGTTGGTCAGGGTGCTTATTAACTGGTGCATGAATTTGAAGACGGGTGACTTATGCAAAGTGATTTCCGCCAATAACAACAAATACAACGGGGAAATTGCCGTATTTAAAGATGTAGAGTATTATTTTCAATTGCCTTGCTATGTGTTTGAACACGCGAATTCGGAGAAAATTACCGTTTCCAGTGAAGATGGCTTTGAAGTGTTGCCCTACAAAGGCAGTTTGCTGTTCTTGATTGACTTGGCGCTGGAGTTAAAAGACGAGAAGTGGGTTGAGGAATTGGTTTATCAATTAAACTACGAATCGCAACTTTAAAGGCACTGCCCCATGGGGCGGTGTTTTTTTTAATTATGGACACGATAGCTCCCTATTATTTTACAATAGAGGTAAACGCAAATGATTGTCGTATTTTCAGATAAGAAAGTTGAAGTCCAGTCCAGTCCACACCTTCAAGAAGAGGCGGTCATTCCTATGATTCGAATGTTACTTGTAGATGATGATCAATTTGAACGAGATGGCGTTAAATTTCTTATTGATGAATACGGCTTGGATCTGGAAGTTTACGAGGCCGAGAACGGGGAGCAGGCGTTAGCGTTCATAGTCGAGCATCCTGTAGACATCTTGCTTACCGATATAAGGATGGATGAAATGGATGGGCTGCAGCTGGCGGAGAAAGTCCGGGAGTTGAACCTGCCGATTAAAGTGATCTTTCTTAGCGCCTATGGGGAATTCGAGTATGCGCAGAAAGCGATTGATCTTAAAGCAAGTAAGTACATTCTAAAACCGGTGCAGATCAGCGGATTTCTGAAAGAGATTTCTAAGGTGATGCAGCTCTGCGAGGAAGAACGCAGGCAGTCGGAGCATCAAGAACGTATTCTGGAGGTTCAGTCCAATGGAATGCGTTATGAAAGACAACGTTTAATTTCAAATTTGCTTAGGTCGAGCTCTGCCGAAAGCAGAGACTTGTCGCTCATTAAGCTGGATGGAAGCAATCAGCTGCGTATGATTCTGTTGGACTCCAATACTCGAATCTTCGACTTGCCTGAGACGGAAGATTTTGAGAAAAGCCTAGAAGATTTCCTGCCGCCGGCTTATGATGTCGTGCAGCTGAATGAATTTCAATGCTTGGTTTTTATTTCGGCCATCATGGCCGCAGATGAATCGAAGGATCTTCTTGAGATCGGACAGCAAATCAGAAACCATATTAAAGCTCGGTTTAAGCAGGATGTATTTATCATATTTAGCGGAGCGGTGGATGGCTTCGAACAGCTCCGCAGCGAATATAACCAGATGGAATCCATATTGGAAAATAAGTTTTTTCTAGCGCCGGGCAGCATTCAATTTACAAGCCATGCTTCGATTGAACGGGATAACATTATAGAGTTCTCGGACCAGATGCTCGAAGATATGATTGGTCATATCGGTCGTCAGGAGTTTACAGCGCTTAGGATGAAATTCGAACAATTTTTTGAGGCGATGCAGTCTGGCGGACACTTCTCAGCTGTCTACGTAAAATATATTTGTTCGGAGGTTATGAAGAAGATTTATGATCTCGGCACGAAGAAATCCATTGCCGAGTTCCAAGAGAAGCTGGAGCAAATTTATCGGACGCCGCAACTCAATCAATTGAAAGCCATCGTAGGCTCCGTGATCGATCAACAAGAGCAGCAGCATGTCCCTCCTGTAGATAATGTTCGGAAGGTAATCGAAAATATAGTAGGCATTATCGAGCAAGAATATCACACCGATATTGCGCTTGAAGATTTAGCGGAGCGCGTGTTTCTAAACCCGAGTTACCTCAGTCATCTATTTAAAAAGCATAAAGGTGTCAGCATCATCAAATACATGACCGAATATCGTCTCGAAGTGGCAAGGAACCTTATTACAGACACGAATCGGAAAATAATCGATATTAGCCAGCAAATAGGCTATCCCAACTTCCCTTATTTCTGCACGTTATTTAAAAACTATTATGGCGTGACGCCATCCCAATTTAGAGAGAGGTTAGGCTCATGAGCAAGTATATTTACCGCTCATTCAATAAATTGAGGTTTAAGCAGAAACTGTTCATGTCGTACTTGATCGTGATTTTAATTCCGATTTCGATATTAGGGTTCTATTCTTATCATCAAAGCCGGTCGCTGCTTAATGATCAGTCGATGGAAAGCATCAACAAGAACGTAAGCACGATCGCAGACAGTATCAATTATAAGTTTGACCGCTACAATATGATGGTTAACCATATCATGTTCAACAATGTCATTCAGAAGATTCTGGAGAACAAGTATTATGAATTGTCTAATCTCCGGTCGGATTTAATCAACTACTTCAACCCGTATATCAATATGATCATGGCGCTGAATAAAGAGATCGAACAAATTACGATCTATTCGGGAAACAAGATTCCGGAGTATGGCAACTATATCAGCTCGATTGAGAGGGTCAAAGATAAAGCTTGGTATCCGAAGGTGATGGAGCAGTCGAAGCCCCTATGGCAGCTGGAAAATAAGAGCTTGTACGTCGTCTCCAAATTCAATCAATTCGCCAATCATAATCAGGACAGTGTCGTGTACATGAAGGTGGCCAGTCAGGATCTGCAAGAGAATTTAAAAGATTTAACGAACGATTTTGGCGTATTGATTACGGACTCTGAGGAAAACGTACTATTCTACGACTATCATTCCATCTCGGATAAGGAAATAAGTACCGCGTCGATTCTCAAACAATCCGAGGAAATCGTGGATATCGACGGCATGAAGATGATCATGATCAAGAAGAAAATACCGCAAATGGAGTGGGTTCTGCATGTATTCGTACCGGTAGAGACGGTGACGAAGAAAGCAAATTCAATTCTAAATGCGACGCTAATTGTCATTCTTATTTGTCTAATCCTGCTTTTGTTTATTATCTCGATCTTCTCGAATACGCTGATTAAGCGAATTCTGGTCCTGAATGGATTGATGAAACGAGTAGAGATGGGGGATTTGGAGGTCACGGTGAAGAATAACTACGGCGACGAAATCGGCGAGCTGACGAATCGGTTTGGCCTTATGCTGCGCCAGATTCGAGAGCTCATTCAGGAGGCCTATAATAATAAGCTGATTCAGAAGGAAGCGGAATTGAAGGCGCTGCAGTACCAGATGAATCCCCATTTCTTATATAACACGCTGTCGTTCATCAATTGGAAGGCGATTCGGAGCAAATCGCACGAGATCAGCCATATGGTGACCACACTCTCTACGTTCTATCGAACGGCACTTAACAAAGGCGATAAGCTCATTTCCATACGCGATGAAATCACCAATATCAAGTCGTACATCGAAATCCTGCAGGTCATGTACAACTATCGGTTCGACGTTCAATACGACATTGACGAAGATGTGCATGTCTTCGAGACAATCAATTTAATCTTGCAGCCATTGGCGGAGAATGCCATTATGCATGGCCTGAATAAGAGGAAATCGACCGCTGGGGGATTGCTGCAGGTTAGCGCAAGGCTGGGGAGCGGGGTTATTGAATTGACCGTTACCGATAATGGTCAGGGGATGACGGAGGCGAAGAAGGAGCAGGTGCTTTCCGTTCAGTCCGGCGGCTATGGGCTTAGAAATGTGAATGATCGGCTGAAGATGTTCTTCGGAGCAGAATATGGATTGTCTATTGCGAGCACTGAAGGATATGGCACAACGATGAAGGTGACGATTCCGATGTATCGAAGCGAGGAGCCCAAATTGTTGGCCTAGCTTCAAGCGGCCTGTTCTCTATGGAGAGCAGGTTTTTTTATGTGGAAAAAGAAGTTCCCCAAAAATAGTGAAGCATTTCAAAGATATTTGAAAATTACCGATTTCTAACCTGATGGTATAGTTAAACCATCCAATGAAAGCGTTTCATGAGAGCGGAGAGGAGGCAGGTAGTGAACGATACCGTAGCAGCGATCACAAGGGCGGAAGCCATGGAGACCGAGAAGAAAACCAAACGCACGAGCAGGTTCAGAGGATACGGCGGATTATTGCTCATGATGATTCCGGGGATGCTGTATTTTTTAATCTTTCATTACTTACCCATGTACGGCGTGATTCTGGCTTTTAAAGATTTTAAAATGCTCGAAGGGATTCTGAATAGCCCATGGGTCGGTTTTAAACACTTTGACAAGGCATTTTCGGATTCGAACTTTTACAAGGTTCTCAAAAATACATTGATCATTAGCGTCTATAAATTGGTGTTTGGTTTCCCGGTGCCTATCGTATTCGCGTTACTAGTCAATGAGATTCGAAGTGCAAGGTTCAAGAAAATCGTACAAACCATCTCGTACTTGCCGCACTTTATCTCTTGGGTTGTATTGTCGGGGATTTTCATTATGATATTCTCCCTGGATGGCCCGATCAATTTAATAATGAAGCTGCTGGGCATGGACCCTGTGCTCTTCATGGCAGACGTCTCCTACTTCCGTACCATACTCGTTATCACTTCCATCTTCCAAGGCTTCGGATGGGGCTCCATCATTTACTTTGCTGCCATCTCAGGTATCGATCCGCAGCTCTATGAAGCCGCCATCATGGACGGAGCGGGCAGATTGAAGAGAATGATCTATATCACGATTCCTATGCTGATCCCGGTCATCTCGATTCTTCTCATCCTATCGATGGCAGGCATTCTGGATGCGGGCTTTGACCAAATCTTCAATATGTACAACGCGAAAGTATACGGAGTTGCCGACATTATTGACACCTTCGTCTATCGCAAAGGATTAATTGACATGAATTACAGCTACTCTACGGCCGTCGGACTGTTCAAATCGGTTGTGGCGCTTATCCTCATCGTGAGCGTGAACTGGATCGTGAAGATGATTGGGGGCAAGGAGCACACGTTATGGTAAAACTGGCCAAGAAGCGGGAGTCCTTCGGCGATCAAGTGTTCAATGTCTCTTTGTACGTAATCATGGTTATCCTCATGCTCGTCACGTTATACCCTTTCTGGAGCCAAGTCGTTCTATCCTTTGAGGCCGGTTCAGCGGCGTACTCCACAGGATTTCTATTAATCCCTTCCAAATTCACATTCGAAAGCTACAAGCTGGCTTTAGAGTACAAGATGCTGTGGATTGGCTATGGGAATACCATTCTCCGGACGGTGACCGCTGTCATCCTTAGTATTACGGTTACATCGCTGACTGCGTATCCGTTATCGAAGAAAGGGCTTCCCTTCAATCAGGGTTTTACGTTAATCATCTTATTCACCATGCTGTTTGGCGGCGGCTTGATTCCGAATTATTTGCTGATCAAGAATCTGGGCTTGTATGACAGCATGTGGGCACTTATTCTGCCGGGCACGGTTAGCGCCTTCAATGTTCTTATCATGAGGAACTTCTTCCGATCCATTCCAGAGAGCTTGGAAGAATCTGCGAAGGTTGACGGCGCAGGCCATTTCCGTATCTTTAGCACGATTATACTGCCATTATCCACGCCGGTGCTTGCTACGGTTGCACTGTGGGTAGGGGTTGCGCACTGGAACGCTTGGTTCGACGGCATGATCTACATCTCTGATCCGAACAAGCAAGTGCTGCAGGTCATTCTCAGACGAATCATCGTGGAGAACAATGTGACCGACCTCAATGCATTATTGCTTAAAATGCAAAACAAAACCTCATTTACCGGTCGCCAGCTGCAAGCGACGATGATTATGTTCTCGATCATTCCGATGTTGATTGTGTATCCGTTTGTTCAGAAGTACTTCGCAAAAGGGATTATGATCGGCGCTATAAAAGGCTAAGGGCGGATCCCCCTCAAGCCTTCCTATAGAAGACAAAATCATGAAAGGGCGGTCTAAATATGAATCAGAAACAAAAACGTATGATGACAGCTGTTTTCTGTGCAGCATTCTCCGTTTCGATGCTTGCAGGCTGCGGCAGCAATGCCAACAATACATCTTCCGGCTCGAACGGAGATACGAACACATCGGCAGGAGCTACTACGAATACAACGAACAATGCTTCAAATAATGCCACGACAACACCTTCGGATGAGAAGATGAAATTGATGTTCTGGTCCTTCTATGCGGATAAGAACAATCTAAATGGATTTGCAATGAACACGCTTCGCGAGAAATTCAATATCGACGCCGACTTCTATACCACAACGGGCGAGGCGTATAAAGAAAAGCTGCAGCTCATGCTCGCTTCCGGCGAAGTGCCGGATTGGTGGAAAATGAACTGGTGGGAGGATTACGACAAATTCGTCGATCAAGGCGTAGGTGCGGAAATTCCCGAAGAGCTGCTCAATGATTATGCGCCGCACTACGTCGCTTGGCTGAAGAAAAATGCCGGCGAAGGCGATCCGTTCCGCTATGTCCGCCGCAATGGAAAGATTTATTCCATGCAGGATATGTGGACGCTTGGCTCCAAATACAAGGTGCTTGGATTCCGCGAGGATTGGCTGAATAAAGTGGGGATTACGAAGGCGCCTGAAACGCTGGATGAAATGGAAGCGGCACTTACGAAATTCCGCAATGATGATCCGGACGGCAACGGCAAGAAGGATACTTATGGAATTACAGGCACAGCGGAGAATGTGAATTCCATATTCTCTTCTGTATTCGGAGCATTTGGCGTATATCCCGGCGCATTCGTGGAGGAAAACGGAAAAGTCGTACGCGGAGAAATCAGTCCGAAAGCGAAAGATGCCCTTACATTACTCAACAGCTGGTACAAGAAAGAATTGATTGATCCGGAGTTTATCGTCAATAAATCAAGCAACGTAGACGATAAAGTGGTTTCCCAGAAGGTTGGAGCGGTTGAGAACGCATGGTGGGCATTCATTCCGAAGGATGCTTTCTACGAAGGTCTCTACTATGAGAAGATTCGCGAAACGAATCCGGATGCAAAGTGGTCCGTCATCGGAGGCCCTAAAGGACCGGACGGAGCATTCGGCATAACGCAGGATAATCCGTTCAACGCGCCCGGCATTCAATTCGGGAAGCAATTAGAGAAAGACCAACCGAAGCTGATCAAATACTTGCAAGTGTTCGATGATACGATTTCGAATATCGATACGTGGGAGAAAACGAACTACGGGGAGAAGGGGAAGACATTCCAAGTTACCGCAGACGGTTCTTATGAATTCCTAGCTCCTTACGATAAAGAAGACGAACAGATCAAGTTCGGCGTAGGTCCTTATTATTCGATTCCAAGATCATTTAACGACTATGATATGCAAGCCCCTTTCATGACGAAGAAAGCGCTGCTGCCGATTCGCCAAGAAGCTGAGAGTAAGGGTACAGGGAAATACGACATTCTGCAGCCGCTGCAGAAGCCGGTTTACAATGAGTTCGTTGAACCGTTGAAACAACTGACGATCCAGAACTTTATCGATTTCATTACCGGAAAACGCCCAATTGGCGAATTCGACAAATTCGTTGAGGAGTGGAACGCAGCGGGTGGTAAACAGGTCATGGAAGAAGCGCAGCAGAAGTTCGATGAAATGAAGTAATTGATAGCGTTGTGGATGCGGATAGTCATGTGCTGAGTAGGCCATCATTATCCGCATTTTCTTTTACTGCCTATTGGGAAGGACTAAAAGGAGGATCATATGTCGTCTCTCATTTACTCGGTTCATGAATTAGTTGCTAGACTGCTGCCAAAGCACGCCGATCAGTTTGTATTCGAGGAGATCGCACAGGAGAACGGGGCAGACGTATTTGAAATTGAGAGCGTGGATGGGAAAGTCAGACTCCGGGGCTCCGGCGTTACAAGCATCAGCTCCGCATTTCACTGGTATTTAAAATATACGTGTCAATGCCATGTTTCTTGGTCCGGCGATCAATTGGAGCTGTCGGAACGACTGCCGCAAGTGGGGGAACTGATCAGACAAACAACGCCGTACGCCTACCGGTATCACTTGAATTTCTGTACGTTCAGTTACAGTATGGCCTGGTGGACTTGGGAGCGTTGGGAGCGGGAAATCGATTGGATGGCGCTTCACGGCATCAATATGCCGCTTGCGATGACTGGCCAAGAAGCCGTGTGGATGAATGTTGGCTTGCGACTTGGCTTAACGGCCGAACAAATGCTGGACTATTTGCCGGGGCCAGCTTACTTGGCATGGCATTACATGGGGAATGTGGATGGCATGGCGGGACCCCTTCCGCAGAGCTGGATCGAAGGCCAGCAGAAGCTGCAGCTGCAAATCCTTAAGCGCCAGCGCGAGCTCGGGATGACGCCGGTGCTGGCCGGATTCTATGGCCATGTCCCGGCAGCTCTGCGAAGTCTCTATCCGGAGGCGAACATCACGCAGCTGGATGCCTGGTTCGGCATGCCGGGCATTCATTTCTTGGATCCAAGCGATCCCGTATTCGCACAAATTGCCCGGGTGTTCTATGAAGAGCAGGAGAAGCTTTATGGGACGGACCATCTCTATGCCATGGATTTGTTCCATGAAGGAAGCTCGCCGGATTCTTCATCGTCTTATATGGCTCAAGCAGCGCTCGAAGTATGCAACGCTATGATTGCTAACGATGCTGAGGCCGTTTGGGTGATGCAGAGCTGGTCGATGTCGGAGCCTATCGTAGACGCACTGCCGGATCAGCGTGTCATTCTGCTGGATTTATATGCGGAGAAACATCCGAGATGGAAGAAGACGGAGGCGTTCTACGGCAAGCCATGGATTTGGTGCATGCTGCATAATTTCGGAGGTCGAAATGGCATGCATGGGGATTTGAACGCCATGGCGAACGGAATCGCAGATGCACAGCATTCGGTAGACAAAGGACGTTTGTGTGGGATCGGATTTGCCCCTGAAGCCATTGAAGAGAATCCGGTGTTCTACGATTTAGTGAGCGAAATGGTATGGCGGACAGAGGCACCGGACATGGAGGAATGGACGGCGCAGTATGTTCGGCGCAGATACGGCGCGCATTCAGATGCAGCCGTGGAAGCCTGGAAGCTTCTTCGGCTATCGGTTTATTCGGAAAACGCGAATCCTGAAGCGCTGCTGTGCGCGCGTCCAAAGCTTGAGCTTGATCGCGTTTGTAACGGTACGATTGTTCCGTTTTACAACATGGACATATTGTTTGCCGCTTGGGAGCTGCTAGTAGCCTGTGGGGATGAACTCGGTGTGTCTAAGAACTACCAATATGACCTGATTAATGTAGGGCGTGAAGTGATGTCACATCAGTCACACCACATCTACCTGCGATGGGTCGAAGCCTTTAAGGCAGGGGATTGCAGCACGTTCTATGAACAAGGAGCAAACATGCAGGAGCTGATTTCGGATCTTGATAAGCTGGTAGGGACGAACCGATATTTCTTAACTGGCCCTTGGCTTGCTCAAGCTGCCGCCTGGGGTCATACAGACGAGGAGAAGGCGCTTTACGCGTTCAACGCGCGGACGCAAATTTCAACTTGGTGGCCTGAAGTGAATTTCGACGATTACGCACATAAGCAGTGGGCGGGTATGCTGTCGGGGTTTTACTTGGAGCGCTGGAAGCGATTCGCCGCAAGCTTGGAAGAGGTCTTGCATCAGCCTGATCGCTTCAATGAAGCGGAATTCGATCACGAGATACGTCGATGGGAGATCGAATGGATGAATCGAACCGATAATGAGTTTGCTTGCGAACCGTCAGGAGACCCCGTTGCCGTATCAAGGACGATGATTACGAAGCATAAAGAGATGGTGAATCAAGCACGTGTTCACTCGGAGGTGTGAGAAGTGACTACGACCGCCAGTAATGATAAGCTCCAGAAGATGATGGAGACGTACCCGGATTCGGAATTTGTGCTGTTCGTTGCAGCACGGGAGCATCCCATTCTGACCTGGAAGGATGTTCCGGAGCAAATGGGAAGCAGCTCTTTTCAAGAATCGTTTACGGCAGAGGCGCGTCCGGGGGAGTTTTACACGCTGCAACTGGTTGTCGCTGCGATAGGCGCACGCTTGGACGTTGTAGAGGTCCGCTTCAACGATTTGATTTCAGACCGGCAGGAAGCAATAACGGCAGAAGCCATGACTTGCTTCCATACGGAAGGCGCCGATTACGTAGGACGGCCCTTTCATAAGCAGGTTTCTGTAGCCGAAGGCGCGGTTCAATCCTTGTGGGTCGGCGTGATGATTCCTATACAGGCCGCTGATGGAATTTATACCGGCGAATGGACGGTTAGCGCTGGATCCGAAGTGAAGCGGATTCAGCTTTCTCTTCACGTATCCGGGCTGCCGCTTGAGGATGGCGGGGATGGAGAGCTGTGGAAGCTTTCTCGTCTGCGCCATTTGAATTCTCAAATCGCATTGGATGACGAGGTCACAGCTCCGTTTGTCCCCGTAAGCGTAGAAGGACAAACCGTTTCCATGTTAGGAAGGAAAATAACCTTGAACGATCAAGGCATGCCGGAGTCGATCGTAAGCTATTTCTCTCCTTCCGTAACTGAAGTGTTGGAGCACGGGCGGGAGGTGCTTGCATCCCCGGTAAAGCTTGCAGTCTTTGCTGATGGCCATGAGCTTGCTTGGGAGAGCCGCGGCTGTAAGTTTGCGAGCTATACGGACAGCCGCATCGAATGGAACGCCGCCAGCGATAACGGTCGGTTCGAAATGAACATGGCGGGAGCGCTTGAATGTGATGGTATGGTGCATTTCCGCGTAACGCTGAAGGCGAGGACGGCAGGCGCTGTCGAGGATATCCGACTTGAAGTGCCTTTTCCGGCTGATGTCGCCCGTTATTCAATGGGCATGGGGCACAAGGGAGGAACCAGGCCGGAGACAATCGAGTGGAAATGGGATGCGTCACTGAACCAGGATTCCATATGGATCGGTGACGTGAATGCAGGACTCCGATGCTTGCTCAAAGACCGGGATTACGTGAAGCCGTTCGTCAACATTTATTATCGCCATCGTCCCCTGCAAATTCCCGCTAGCTGGGGGAATGAGGGAAAAGGAGGAGCAAAAGTTCATAGCGCTGGAGAAGCCGTAATCCTGCATGCTTACTCCGGGGAGCGCGTCGTAGAAGCAGGGCAAGAGCTGCACTTCGACTTCGATCTCTTGCTTACGCCGCTTAAACCGATTGCCATCCAAGAGCATTGGAACCGCCGCTTCTATCATAGACCGCCGGAAACAGCCGACGTCGCTGCCATGCAAGACGAAGCTGCTGCCAGTGGCGCAAACGTCATTAACATCCATCACGGGACGGATCTTCACCCTTACATCAACTATCCGTTCTTTGAAACGGAAGCGCTAGCGGGGTTTATCGGCAATGCCCACGAGAAGGATATTCGCGTAAATGTGTACTACACGGTACGCGAGATGACGGATCGGATGAAGGAGATGAAGGCGCTCCGCAGCTTGGGCGAAGAACTGTTTCCGGCCCCGAACGGCTCAGCTGAAAGCATTCTTTGGCAAGGCGATGCGGCGGCAGGGGTTCGTAAGCATCTGGGCGACGATGTCATTCCGGCTTGGAAGCAGACCCTTATCACGCCAAAGTATGCCGGCGAAATAGACGCAGCGATTATTTCAGACGGGACCTCGCGAATGGTCAACTATTATCTTGAAGGCTTGCAGTGGTTGATCGAGCATGTCGGCATTGACGGCATTTATATTGATGACGTTGCCTACGATCGAACAACGATTAGAAGAGCGCGCAAGCTGTTGGATCGTGCCAAATCGAATGCGACCATTGATTTTCACACCTGGAATCATATGAATGACCTGGCCGGTTACTGCAATAATTTGAACATGTACATGGAGCTGCTGCCGTATATCGATAGTCTGTGGATTGGCGAGGCTTTCGAGTATGACCAAGAAAGCGCAGATTACTGGCTGATCGAGATTAGCGGTATTCCATTCGGGCTAATGGGGGATATGCTGCAAGGCGGCGGCAATCCGTGGAGAGGCATGGTCTATGGGATGACCAACCGTCTGGGCTGGCATGGCCAAACGCCTGAATTCCTCTGGCAGCTGTGGGATGAATTTGGCATGGAGCAAGCCAGCATGCTGGGGTACTGGCACCGGGAAAACCCCGTTCGCACGGGATCTGAAGAAGTACTGGCGACCGTGTACCGCAAAGAAGATCGATTGCTTATTGCAATTGCGAGCTGGGCGAAGGAAAAGGTGAACATCTCTCTCGCTGTGTCATGGGACCAATTAGGCTGGGATCCGAATCGCGCGAAGTTGACCATACCGGCTATTCCACATCTTCAGGTGACAGATGAAAGAGCGGCATTAACCGATTTGCAAGTGGAGCCGGGAAAAGGAAAGCTAATCGTCCTTAGTAAAGAATAATCGGCGGCTTAAAATGAAGCCTCCAATCCTCGTCATGAGGGATGGAGGCTTTTTGCCATTTGTAATCGCATAAGCATTCCAATTTCTGGGCAGGTTATGGGAAGTTATCTTCAAGCATGAGGAAGGAGGGCGCAGCATGCAGTTAAGTCCATTTACAGAGTCGACCGATCGTTACTTCAATCAAGTTTTGACTTCGAGCGATGATTATAAAGTGAAGAAAATGTCGATCGAGCAAATCCACTACAGCATGTTTTATTTGGATACGATGATCGATCCTGATCTTATTCAAGATCATGTCATTCGGCCCATTCTGATCAATCCGAACGAATGGATTCCGGAAGTCGTTTCCGTGATCAATATTACAGCGACGGAAGATTTGCAGGAAGCAGCGGAAGCCATCATTACAGGGAAATCCGTCATCCAGAGGGAAGGCGAGAAGAAGCTTTATATCCTGGGCACGGATCTGAAGAAAGAACGCTCGGTTAACATCCCCATCAATGAACGGGTCCTTCGAGGGTCCAATGAAGCCTTTATTGAAAATCTGGATACCAATATCAATTTGCTTCGCAAGCAAATTATTTCAACCGATCTCGTAGTCAAATACTATACCCTTGGACGGATTTCGAAAACGAAAGTAGCGGTTGTCTATATTAAATCCATTATTAAGCCGGAAATCCCTGCCGAATTAGACCGACGCTTGCAAAGTATCGACATCGATTATGTAGAAGCGCCGGGATTCATTCAAGAGCTCATACAGGAGAAGCGATTATCCGTTTTCCCTCAGTTGCTGACAACCGAGCGTCCGGATCGAACGCGGTCGTATCTGATGGAAGGCAAAATTGTCATTCTTGCTGCCGGGTCACCGGATGCTACACTTCTGCCGGTTTCGTTCTGGGCCTTCTTCCAATCGCCGGATGACTATCAAATGAGCTGGTATCTCGGGAGCTTCTTTCGTTTGCTGCGTTTGGTCTGTTTCATTATTGCCATCGGTTTGCCGGGGGTTTATGTTGCTGTCGTTAATTTTCATCCGAACTTACTCCCTCTTCACTTCGCATTAACGCTCCAAAGCTCGCTAACCGTTGTTACACTGCCACCGCTCCTTGAAGCATTGTCGATGATGCTGCTGCTGGAGATATTAAGAGAAGCTACGATTCGGCTGGCAAGTCCAATCGCACAAACGAGCGGTCTTGTAGGGGGTATCGTTATAGGGACGGCGGTTGTTCAATCCAACTTAGTGTCGAATACGGTGGTTATTGTCGCTGCTTTTACCGGGCTGGCATCTTTTATCATGTCATCGTATGAGATGAGCAATACCGTTCGTATTTTAAGCTACCCTGCGCTGTTTATTGCGGATATATTTGGACTTGCCGGCCTCATGTTCTTCTTTCTGTGCCTCAACATTCATTTGAGCCGAATGAACACGATGGGCTTTCCTTACTATTATTCGACCCTGTTCACGAAAGCTGTCAAGGATACGCTGATTAGAGCGCCTATAGGGGATTTGGGCACAAGGCCAACGGAAGCGGCGCCAACCAATAAAACGAGGATTCGGAAGCCAAGGGGCTGGAAAAAGTGACGAAGGAAGAAACCATTTCCAGAAGTCAGCTGCTCACGCTGATTGTCATGACACAGATCGGAATAAGTGCGCTCTCTTTAACGCATGCTTTGGCAGAAGTCTCAGGCAGTGATTCCTGGATTGCTGCTCTACTGGCAGGAGTAACGATTCAAGCTGGCATCGTACTGATCTGGTGGTTAGGTAAACGATACCCGGCGCGCCATTTCTTCTGCAATATCCATAGCATAGTAGGCAAGCCGATTGGAAGTGTGCTCAACGTACTGTACGGGTGTTTCTACATCCTAACCAGTCTTGTTATTACGATATCGTATACAGATATTCTGTGCCGTTGGGTTTTGCTTCGTACGCCATGGTGGCTGGTACTCCTTATGTTGTTCCTTATTTGCAGTTATGCGGCCACATCTTCACTTCGGAGAATAGCGAATGTCAGTCAAGCCTTCACGATTATCCTGGTGATCTGTTATCTGATGATCTGTTTTGGTGGTTCTCGACATTGGGATATTCGTAATCTGCTGCCGATCCTGTCAGGGGGAAGCTATCCCATACTAAAGGGAATGGTAGTCGCCTATTCCGCTTATTTTGGCTACGACCTGCTGCTCTATGCCTATCCGTATGTAGAATCACGGAGCAGCAAGAAGATCTTGCTTACGATGACGTATGCAAATGCACTTTCAATCCTTTTCTACGTAACCGTAAGTCTTGTAAGCACGCTAAGCTTCTCCAATTCACAGTTGGTATTTATACCCGAGCCGATCGTTTTTATTCTCAAGCAATACCAAACGAAGGTGCTCCAAAGTTTAGATTTACTATTCATAATTATGTACATCAGTATCACCTCCGTAACGATCATCGTCTATTTGTTCATGGCAGCGAAAGCGTTTCTCCATGTCAACGGAACAAGTAAAGGTAAACACACGGTTTGGGTATGGATAGCTACCGGTATTGGTTATAGTGCTGGCTGCTATGTTTGGGAGAAGCAGTGGATCAAGCAAACGACGCAAATGCTTCATCAATTGTGTTTTGTGTTTATGGTGATCATTCCGTTCCTTCTGTTATGTATTTCCGCCATGAGAGGCAGACGCCAATGAAGAAACTTCTAATCATTGTAGTGGTACTATCTCTGCTGACAGGTTGCTGGGATAAAACGTCGCTTGATCAATTACTAATGGTAGATGTCATCGGCCTAGATAAGGACAAGGATTCAAAGCAGCTAAAAGAAAGTCTCCTGGTGTCCAGGCTGCTTGACGCGCATCAAGGCGGGGGCAAGCCATCGACGGTTCTAATTTCAGCTAGCGGTAACAGCCTTTATGAAACCTATCTTCGGGGAAGTCTTTCTATTCCAGGTATTCTCGTTGCCGTGCAGTGCCGGTTGTATTTGCTTAGCAAGGAGATGGCAAAGAACAAGCCAATGGAGGCGCTTAGCGTTCTGGGGCGATTCCCGGAATCTCCGCTCATCGCCCATATTGTGGTCTATGACGGAGACTTGCCCAAACTGCTTGCCAAGAAGAAAATCAAGGAGGAAACCGTTAATAATTTCTTGGTTGATCTCGTGGTAGGGGAAGGGAAGATAAACAATATTCCCGACGACACGCTCATCCGTTATATTTTGGGCGGAGATGCATTTTTGAATGATTTTATGCTACCGCTTCTCGCTCCTAAAGGGGATGGGGTTGAGGTTGTAGGGGGTTCCTTGTTTAGCGATGGAAACTACACCGGACAAGATTTATCCATGATGGGAACGAAGCTTGCCCTCTTGATGAAAGGTTCTAAAGGAGCAGGCCAGCAGGTTTATGGCCAGCAGCATCAAACTGAATATACCTTCATCGTTCAAAAAGCAAAGAGGAAGGTCCTCATGCACAGCAAAGGCAATCAGCTTCAGGGTATAACCATTCCGGTACATCTCGACGTCAAACTCATGGAATCCGGTCCCAAGTCGGCGAGGCCAATGTCATCATCCGAGGTCAATAAGCTGGAACAAGAAATAGCCGCGGATTTGACCAGCCAGGCACGCAAGGCCATCGTCGATATGCAAAAGGTGAACTGTGATTACATGCAGCTGGGGCAGGAGCTGCACGCCTATCATCCGAAGTTGTGGAAACCAATGAATTGGCGTAAGGATTATCCCCGAATGACCATACAACCGAAATTTAGCGTCCGGGTGTTGAACACGGGTGTTATCGTCCCTTAACAAACAAAAGATATCACGGGTTAAGAAAGGTGGATCGTGGATGGAATTGTATCTTCAGCTGGCCATCGTCATATTAGCGACTAAACTCGCCGGTGATCTCTCGGTTCGGCTTGGGCAGCCATCCGTGCTAGGGAAACTGGTTATCGGGGTCATCCTTGGTCCAGCGGTATTAGGCTGGGTTCAAAGCACGGAGGTCATTGAAGCCTTCAGTCATATCGGCGTGCTGCTGCTGATGTTTTTTGCCGGACTTGAAACGGATATTAAAGACTTGAACGATAACCGAAACGCTTCCGCTGCTGTTGCAATAGGCGGGATCTTATTACCGCTGCTTGGCGGTTACCTTGCTGGAATCGTAATGGGGATGGAAACCAGTGAAGCCGTCTTCATCGGGCTATTGCTTTCGGCAACATCAGTCAGCATCTCGGTTCAAACCTTTAAAGAGCTTGGGTGGCTAAAAAGCAAAGAAAGTACCACGGTTTTAGGTGCAGCCTTAGTCGATGACATCGTTGTTGTGCTCACGCTAGCGGTTATGATGAGTCTATTAACGGCAAGCGATGTGAGCCTTACCCTGGTCATTGGCAAAAAAGTTGTGTTTTTTATCTTGATTGGACTCCTGGGGTGGAAAGTCGTTCCGTTCACGATGCGAAAGCTCTCGCAGCTTAACGTAACAGAATCGGTGATGAGTACTGCGCTGGTACTTTGCCTTTTCTTTGCTTATATTGCTGAATACCTTGGCGTTGCCGGTATTATCGGATCATTTGCGGCGGGTATCGCGATTTCCCAAACGAAGTTTAAGAAAGAAGTCGAGACAAGACTAGAGCCGATTGCGTATACGATCTTTGTGCCTGTCTTTTTTGTGAGTATCGGACTAGCCGTGACATTCGCCGGGTTATCGAAGCAAATCCTCTTCATCATTGCTTTGTCGGTTCTGGCTGTTCTAACAAAGCTGATCGGTTCGGGGCTGGGCGCGAAATTAACGGGATTTAATATGCGTTCTTCATTGATAATCGGCGCAGGGATGGTCTCTCGCGGCGAAGTCGCCTTAATTATAGCGACGATAGGTTTAAATACGGGCTTGTTGCTGCAGCAGTATTTTACATCCATTATTATTGTTGTTATCGTTTCAACGATAGTGACGCCTCCGCTGCTGAAAATATTGCTGCCCAAGGCTCCTCTTCAGTAAGCGTCCATAAAGAAGACCTTGGGGTTTTGCGATCCTCAAGGTTTTTTCGCGATTGATGGGGTCATGCGCTGCCATGTTTTTATTCACGTGATTTTTACTTACCTGCGAAAGGGTATTTCGACGTGCATATCGAATGAACAAGGGGTAGGTAAATATTAACAATGGGCGTGAAGGTGAAATGAATATGGCGAACAGCATTCTGTTTAAAATATTGCTCCCTGTTCTGCTTGGGATTATTTCGTTTTCATCCATCTATTTAGAACGGACGGATTACCCTCTCTTCATGATTGCCGCGGGCATTGCCGTGTTTCTATCCATTAACCTCATGCGGAATTCGACCAAGCAAATCTATATTCAAATTGCATGCTTAATTGTTTTTCATTGGTTGAGCGAGCTGAATTGGTGCTTGACTCTCTATGTGATCGAACTCATCCGACTTCTGACCCGCAGTGAAACGATGAAACGCAGTTATTACCACGCCCTTCTGTTGATGGGTTTGTACAGTCTGGTGCGCTACACGTATTCGGAAATCAATGATTACTCTCTGCTAGTTACGTTATCGGACATTGCAAGCGCATTAGTCCTTGTGGCCATGATTTGGATCATAAAAACCAAACAAAAGGAAAAAGAGGACCTGCTGAAAAAGAACGATGAGCTGTTGAAAAGGGATGTTCTTACCGGACTGCTTAATTACCATGAATTTCGCAATGAATTAAACCGGATGAAAGAGCGCGGCGAATATTGTTTGATTATTATGAACTGTCAGGACTTGCGAGTCGTCAACATCCAGCATGGGTTTGAGAAAGCCAACAATGGGCTGAAGGAAATCGCCGGTCAGTTAACCGTGCATTTCGGCTCCTCGAGTGTATCCCGTTACGGCGGGAGCGAATTCGCCATTGCGATGGCGTTTACCGATCGACAAGCTGCTGAAGATTATGTGAAGCATGTCATCGAAACCATAATCGAACATTCCTCCCATTTAGATATCATCTACGCTTATGCGTTTTCAAACGGACGCTCGACGAATGAAACGATAGAGGATGTAGAAGATCAGCTGTTTCTTCAAAAGAAAGAAGTTTGGTTGAAAAGAGACGAGCACTTCTTCCGTTCGGACAAGTTAAAGGTGATTGGCGAGCTGGCGGCGGGAATGGCACACGAAATCCGCAACCCGCTGACAACGATAAAAGGGTTTCTGCAGCTGGCCTATCAGCACGGCTATAAGGATATCGATAAATACCACCCGATGATCATGGACGAAATTACGAGGGTTAGCGAGCTGACGTCCGAGTTCCTGCAATTCTCGAAACCCAATCTCACGCAGATGAAAACGGAATCGATCCGCTCCTGCATGGAAAGGGCCCTCTCGATCATGGGCACGGAAATCGAAAGAGAAGGACATGATCTCAAGGTCGAGTATCCCGAACATCCCTTATATGTGGTGATAGACAAAGACAAAATCGTGCAGGTACTCGTTAATTTGTTTAAAAACGCGATTGATGCGATGGAGGATATCGGGGTAATCGGCGTTAAGATTTACGGAAGAGAGAACGGCGTATTCATCGAATTGTCCGACACGGGAAAAGGGATGTCCGCAGATACAAGAGCAAAGCTGTTCGAACCATTCTATACGACCAAAGCGCACGGGACAGGACTTGGTTTGTCCATCTCGCATAAGATTGTCCAAGATCATGGCGGACGAATGGAAGTGGCGGAGACTAGTGCGGCGGGGACGGTATTTGTCATCATGCTGCCTGCTGCGGCTTTAATAGAAAACGAATATTCGATCAAACCATTATGATAGAGGAGATGTATCCTATATGGCGATACCCGTTCCGTCACCGCGAGTGGCGAAGTTCGAGAAGCAGGCGTTCGGCATGTTTATTCATTGGGGGCTCTATTCCCAGCTCGGTCAAGGGGAATGGGTGCAGCATTTGCGGAAAATTCCGATGGACGAATACGCGGCATTGAAAGATACGTTTACCGCCGGCGATTTCGATGCGCGGCAGATTGCGAAGACAGCCAAGCGGGCCGGCATGAATTATATCGTATTGACAACGAGGCATCATGACGGATTCTCGCTGTACGACACGCGCGGATTATCGGATTATGATGCTCCTCACAGCGCTGCGAAGAGGGACCTGATCGCAGAATTTGTTCAGGGCTGCAGGCAAGAGGGGATTACGCCATTCTTCTACCATACCACGCTGGATTGGTACCAGCCGAGCTTTAATGACGATTTTGATTCATACCTGGAATACTTGCTTGCATCCGTTGAAGTATTGTGTACGCATTACGGACCGATTGGCGGCTTCTGGTTTGACGGGAATTGGAGTAAGCCGGACGCGGATTGGAAGCTCGACGAATTGTACGGAACGATCCGCCGATTGCAGCCGGAAGCGATGATTATCAACAATACCGGATTGGATCTTCGCGGAGAGATCGGACATCCGGAGGTAGACAGCGTTACCTTTGAGCAGGGACGGCCGGAACCGATGAACCGCGAAGGCATGAGCAAGTACGTCTCCGCCGAGATGTGCCAAACCATTAACGGCCATTGGGGCTTCGGACGCCAAGACTTCTCTAATAAATCAACAGGGGAGCTTATCGCTAATCTGCTTGCCTGCCGCAAGGTAGGCGCGAATTATTTGCTCAATGTCGGACCTCAAGCCGGCGGAAGCATATCGAAGCTTCAGGAAGCTACGCTTGAGGTTATCGGAGATTGGATATCTATGCATGGCAACCTCGTCTACGAAGGAAAGCCGGGCCTCATTAAAGGGCAAGGGCATGACTTTGCGCTGGAAACGGATGATGGGACGACCTATCTGTTCGTACATGATTTAACGATTGACGGCCATGCGAACGTGACAACCACCGTCGGTGGAACCGGACCGAGAGTATTTACGAACGTCACCGGCCAGGTTTCGGCCGTACGTTGGCTCGATAATGGTGAAGAGCTGGCTTTCACGCATGATGCGGTTTCCGGTCTGTTATGTTTTCATGCAACAGGCTATCCGTATGGAGATAACGTTGTTGTGCGGGTAGCGGTAATTTCTTGATAAGCAAGAACATGAGCATGAGCAGAATGCTTGATGACAAGTTCATTGCAATCATTCCTAGGTTGTGACAATCTTCAATAAACTATGTGCACGAGTTGGCCGCCGTCTATTATATGGCGGCTTTTTTGCGCTTCCGAAACATCCTTTGTTCGATTTAGTTTGTAACCATCAAAAATAATTTAAATGGTTACTTGCCATCCCTTCGGCAACATGATATAGTACGTTTTGTAACTTGTTAAAACAATTTAACTGGTTACAAAAAAACTCAATTAAAAGGAGATTATATAGATGACACAACAACAAGCTAAGAACGCCATTCGCCCGTTTTACGTGAATATCCCGGAAGAGGAACTTATCGATTTGCGCAATCGCATCAACGCGACAAGATGGCCAGAGAAGGAAACGGTCTCCGATCAATCGCAAGGCACGCCGCTCGCGACGATGCAAGAACTTGCTCGCTATTGGGCTAACGAATACGATTGGCGCAAAATCGAGTCGAAGTTAAACGCGGTCCCTAACTTCATTACCGAAATCGACGGTCTGGACATTCACTTCATTCATGTTCGTTCGAAGCATGAGAACGCGATGCCGATTATCATTGCGCACGGATGGCCGGGTTCGATCATCGAGCAAATGAAGCTTATCGAACCGCTTACTAACCCGACGGCGCATGGCGGCAACGCAGCGGATGCTTTCCATGTCGTGATTCCATCGATGCCGGGCTATGGTTTCTCGGGCAAACCGACCACGACCGGCTGGGATCCCAAGCGTATCGCAAGCGCTTATGGAGAGTTGATGACTCGCCTTGGCTATGAGAAGTATGTAGCGCAAGGCGGAGATTGGGGTGCGGTCGTCGTCGACATGATGGGCGTTCAGGAACCTAAAGGCTTACTTGCTCTGCATACCAACATGCCCGGCGTGATTCCTGCCGACGCGGATGCGGCCATCTGGACCGGTAATCCGCTGCCAGCCGGTCTCTCGGACGAAGAGAAGAGAACGATCGAGCAAGTTTGCGAAAATAAATTCTATTATGCCTTCATAATGGGAACCCGCCCGCAGACACTGACGGGACTTGCGGATTCGCCTGTCGGTTTGGCAGCCTTTATGCTTGATCACGACTGGAAGAGCCTTGCCTTAATCGCGAGATCGATCGACGGAATTCAAGAAGGTCTGACGCGTGACGACGTTCTCGACAATATCACGCTCTTCTGGCTGACGAACACGGCGATTTCTGCGGCTCGTCTCTATGCGGAGAACGGTAAAGCCGGTATCTCCTTCTTCGGTGTCAAAGGCGTCAAACTCCCGGTTGCCGTAAGCGTCTTTCCGGATGAGCTCTATGAAGCACCGAAGAGTTGGACGGAGAAGGCCTACCCGAACCTGATCCATTACAACAAAATGCCTAAAGGCGGGCACTTTGCGGCCTGGGAGCAGCCGGAGCTGTTCACTTCGGAGCTTCGCACGGCATTCAAGTCATTGCGTTAATCGATCATTTTGAATTTCTTAACAGACTAATACTGGAGGGATACGAATGAGTGATATGAGGATGGAACATGATAATCGGAATGCCCCTTTAGAAACCGAAACCGCAATTTTTGCAGGTGGCTGCTTCTGGCACATGGAGGATGCTTTTCAGAAACTTGACGGCGTCTCGACCGTGTATGCCGGGTATACGGGCGGCTTAATGAAGGATCCGACGTATCAGCAAGTTGTCTCTCATGCAACGGACCATCTCGAAGCGGTCGAGGTACATTATAATCCGGATGAGATTACGTATAACGAGTTGCTGGAACATTTCTGGAAGAACGCCAACCCTGCGGAATCCGCCATTTTCTATACGAGCGATGAACAAAGGGAACTGGCTGAACTTTCCCGAAAGTACATTGATAAACGTATTGGCAAAGTAACGAAAATTGCCGCTGCGACCACGTTCTACAAAGCGGAGGAAGAACATCAGGACTATTACCAAAAGAACGGTTTCGCTTGTTTAGTGAACAAAGTCTGGCGGTTGGGGAAATAACAATCAGCTCGGCCACAATCGAGAAACAGCAGTCGTAAGTCGACTGCTGTTTTTTTGCGTCATGTCACACATGGAGGTGTTCAATCGTTATATCCGTGTAACACCGAGTAAGAAGGAGAGCGAGCCTCGTCTCGATCCCCTTTTCAATAGGAGAAGTTAACTAATAGGAGGAATTAGAATGAAAATTGTAGTTATTGGCGGAAGCGGACTTATCGGATCCAAAGTTGTGACAAACCTTCGTGAGCTTGGTCATGATGTACTGGCGGCATCACCGTCCTTAGGCGTTAACACGATTACTGGCGAAGGGCTGGCTGAAGCGCTCGTTGGCGCGCAGGTTGTCGTCGACGTATCGAACGCACCTTCATTTGACGATGAGCCCGTCATGGAATTCTTCCAAACGTCGAACACGAATCTTCTTGCTGCCGAAGCAGCCGCAGGAGTAAGCCATCACGTGGCACTGTCGGTCGTAGGAACCGAACGCCTTCTCCAAAGCGGGTATTTCCGCGCCAAAATGGCCCAAGAAGAGCTAATCAAAGCATCTAACATTCCGTATACGATCGTCCGTGCGACGCAATTCTTCGAATTCATCGGCAGCATCGCCTATGTAGCTACCGAAGGCGATACCGTTCGTTTGCCTTCCGCCCTTACGCAGCCAATGATTTCGGATGATGTTGCAGCCGTAGTAGCTGATTTCGCACTGGGATCACCTGTGAATGGCATTGTGGATACGGCCGGCCCGGATCAAATTCCGCTCGTCGAACTCGTTCGACAGTTCTTGAGCGCAACGGGAGACCCGCGTCAGGTGATCACAGATGAAAGTGCGCGCTACTTCGGGACAATTGAGGTGAATGATCAATCTCTCGTTCCGATCGACGGCAACGCACGCATTACGGAGACTCGTTTCCGGGATTGGCTTAGCCGTACCACCTCTCAGGGCTAATTGAATCTGGTTTACTATAAAGGAGCAGATGCCGTGGCATCTGCTCTTTTATTTGGAGAAATCAGGAAATAAAGGTTGACGGCGAAATACACGCATGATAGTATAATCCACATAATAACAAAGTAATCTCATCGGAATAATTAAATATCAACCGGACAACCGGAGACCACGCTTTAACAAAGGCGCTGAGTCTCCTTTTTTGTTGGGAAAAACGACTGGATGACCAGAGGTTCAAGCCGCTAGCTTACTTGATTGATGAGATGAATACGAAGTCGACCGTTCAACCGGAGACACAACATGTACTCGATGTCGAGTCTTTTATTTTACCGTAAGGGAGCATTCGTGGATGGAATACGTTGACAGCGAGGCCGCTCTGCAAGAGGCTAGAGTGCTGCCCCAGAAGAAGCCCGTTAGGCGCAAATTAAAACTGGTAAGGTATGTCTGGTTCAATCGTTACCTGTATTTGATGCTGGTGCCTGCACTCGTTTATTACTTGATCTTTCATTACATCCCCATGTACGGGGCGGTTGTTGCTTTCAAGGAGTTCAGCATTACGAAAGGGATACTGGGCAGCGATTGGGCGGGGATGAAGCACTTCGAGTACTTGTTCTCCCAGGATAAGTTCTGGCAGGTGATCAAAAACACGGTAATCATCTCGCTTTACCGGCTTACCTTCGGATTTCCGGCACCTATTATCGCTGCCCTGTTATTGAACGAGGTCAGGGTGAAGGTGTTCAAGCAGACGATCCAGACGATCATTTATCTGCCTCACTTTATTTCCTGGGTGATTCTTGGCGGCATTCTCATTAATTTGCTTTCCACGGACAGCGGCATCGTCAACAACTTGATTAAGCTGTTTGGAGGTACGCCGATCGGATTTTTGAGCGATGAATCTTATTTCCGCAGCACGCTTGTATTCTCGATGATTTGGAAAGAGTTCGGCTGGAACACGATCATCTACATGGCAGCCTTGGCCGGAATCAGCCCGCATCTGTACGAAGCGGCGGTCATCGACGGGGCAAATCGATTCCAGCGGCTCGTGCATCTGACGATCCCGCTGATCCGGAGCACCATCGTGCTCATCCTCATTCTTCGGCTGGGCGGCATTATGGAAGCCGGCTTCGAGCAAATCTTCGTGCTCTACCATCCGGGTGTATACCGCGTATCGGATATTATCGACACGTATGTATACCGAATCGGCTTGACGGATGGCAGATTCAGCCTTGCGGCAGCGGTTGGTTTATTTAAATCCCTGATTAATTTTACTCTGCTCGTTCTGGCAAATTGGCTTTCCAGGAAGATGGGAGAACAGGGCGTTTACTGATACGGGAGGGAGATTTATGCAATACACAGGCAGGGCAGGGAAGCTTTTTAACTCGTTTAATGTGGTATTTCTGACTATCGTAGCCATCGTTACGGTGTATCCGTTCTGGGATACGTTCGTTGTATCGATCATTCCGCTGGAGGAGTACCTCGGTTCCAGCATTCATCTTTTTCCCAAAGCCATCACATTCGAAGCGTATACCTACTTATTCTCAATGAATGAACTATGGAACTCTTACGGGGTGACGCTGTTCATCACGGTTGTGGGAACGGCGCTTAATATGATCCTCACGGTGCTGGCGGCATATGCGCTGTCGAGGCCTTCACTTAAGGGGCAGCGCGTAATCATGTTCCTGCTTGTTTTTACGATGATGTTCAGCGGGGGGATTATTCCAACCTATCTGGTGGTCAAAGACCTCGGCATGATGAATACGGTATGGGCGTTGATCATTCCGAGCGCTCTCAATACTTATAACCTGATTATTATGAAAAATTTCTTCTCTTCGATGCCGGATGGTTTGGTGGAGGCAGCTAAGATCGATGGCAGTAATGACCTGGGGATCCTGTTCAAGATCGTAATCCCTTTATCAATGCCGGCCATATCGACCATTACGCTCTTCTATGCCGTAACGCGGTGGAATGATTTCTTCAACGCGATCTTTTTCATCAGCGACAAGGAGCTTTGGCCGTTGCAGCTATTCTTGCGAAGCATGCTGTTCGAGAACGAATCGTCCTACTCGGGAGGCGGCGACAGCCTGTTCCTCCTTGGGCCGTCCATCAAGATGGCGACGGTTATGGCGGCTTCCATACCGGTCATGCTCATCTACCCTTTTTTCCAGAAGTATTTTATCAATGGCGTCTTGATTGGCGGGGTCAAGGAGTAATTCCTTCACTATAAAAAAACGATCTAACGGGAGGAAAGAGAAATGGTTGAGAGGAAAGGGTTAACAATGAAAAAATGGGTGATTGGCCTGGCTGCGGCAGCGCTGATCATAACGGCGGGCTGCTCGAATAAGCCGGACGCCAACGAAGCGAGTGCGACCAACTCCGGTTCCAACTCCGGTTCCGCTACGGAAGAGCCGTATGAACTCGTTTATTTGACCACCGGTGATCAAGGAGCGAAGCCGCTGGTGCCGAACGATCGCATTATTGCCGAGATTAATAAGCGGCTGAACATCAAGCTGACGATCAAGATATCGCCGGAATTCTCGTACGACAAGATTAACGTGGCGATCGCGAGCGGGGATCTTCCCGACGTTGTGACCACGCAGTATCCGTCCTCATCCGTTTCCCAATGGATCAAAGAAGGCATTGTGGTTCCGCTGAACGATTATTTTGACAAACTCCCCACCATCAAAGCCAAGCTCGACAATGGCTTGCAATGGACGGCCGTCGACGGAAAATATTACGGATATCCCTTCGTAAGCGGCATGGAGAAGTCGAATTACACCGTTCAATTTCGGCAGGACTGGCTGGATAAGATGAGCCTGCCGCATCCGAAAACGCTGGATGAGTTTCACGATACGCTGAAAGCCATCGTGGAGAAGGACCCGGATGGCAATGGCAAAGCCGACACCTTCGGCTTTATCACGAACAAGCCGGTTGCCGGGGATGCACTCACCGCATTCGATTTTGTTCTATATGCGTACGGACTGCCATACGCTGACTATGCCTTGAACGATAAAGGCGAGGTCATTCCGCGGTTCGAAGATCCTGCTTTCAAGAAAGGGATTGAGGAGCTGCGGAAATGGTACGAGGAGAAGTTGATCGATCCGGAATATATCATCTATGACCGGCCGACAAAGGAACAGAAATTCTTCCAAAGCAAAGCCGGGGTAATGGATGGCCCATTGTTCCGCCACGTGAGCCGCGTCGAAGGCAGCTTGCAGCAGGTCAATCCCGATGGGAAGCTCGGTTTCGCACCGCCGCCGGCAGGACCGGACGGCAAACAAGGGATGGCTACGCGTCCGAAGACCGCTTTGTTCACAGCGGTTACCAATAAGGCCAAGAATCCCGAGAAGGCGGCGGAGTTTATCGAGTTCATGCTGTCCAAGGAAGGCCGCGAGCTGCTGCAGCTCGGCATTGAAGGGGTCCACTATACGAAGCAAGGCGATCAAATCACTTACAACGAGGCGGAACGCGAGAAAGACGGGTTTGCAGCGAATGGCTGGAGTCATCCGCTTGCATGGGGGAACGTGACTTGGCCAATCGACGAGAACTATTTGCCGCAGACGGAGAAGAACATCGATCGCGCCATCGACTCGGTCAAAATCGCATCCCAATACTTTGTGCCTAATCTCATTACCCGCAGGACGGATTCCGAGATTGAATATGGAAAAGCGGTTAATGAAGTGTACAACCAATATTTCGTGAACCTGTTAAACGGCAAGCTTGACGTGGATAAGGGAATCGAAGAGCTCGGCAAAGAATGGCGTCAGGCAGGCGGCGATGCCATCCTGACAGAAATTAACGAAGAATACAAGAACCAAGACGCAGGTAAATAACCGCAACTATCGAATAGTGAGGAGAATGTGCAATGGCTGAAACGTTTACGACGGATGAACGTCCGCGTCAAATTCCGGACCGAGGTATTAAAGGAGGTCCCCGCATTATTAATCGGTTGCCGGTAGGAGCGGAAGAACAGCCGTACGCGCTGTTTCGCGTAAAGCCTTACGGCCCGCTGATCGGAGCCGAGATCGAAGGCGTTGACCTGCGCCATCCCGTATCGCCGGAGCTGCAGAAGGAGCTGAACCGCGCCTTGCTGGAATGGAAAGTGATTTTCTTCCGGGACCAGGACATCACCAGCGAGCAGCAGCAAGCATTCGCCCGATTATGGGGAGAGCTGGAAACCCATCCGTTCCTGCCTCAAGGAAATTCGAATGAGGTCGTACGTTTCGCGAAGAACGATAAAAAGCCCGGGCATGAGAACAACTGGCATTCGGATGTCAGCTGGAGGCTGACACCTGCGCTTGGGTCGGTGCTGCGTTTGACAGAGGTGCCGCCGCTGGGAGGAGACACGCTGTGGTCGGACCAAGCGGCCGCCTATGACAATTTGCCGGAAGAAGTGAAGCAGCGAATCGACGGACTCACTGCGATTCATGATTTCACCCACGTCTTCGGGGTAAATCTGGCTCCTGAAGAATTGCAGCGCCGGCAGGAGGAGTTCCCGGCGGCCGAGCATCCGGTCGTACGCACGCATCCGGAGACGGGAAGGAAAACGCTGTTCGTCAATCCGAACTTTACGGTGCGGATCGTCGGCCTGGGACAAGAGGAAAGTGAAGCGCTTCTCACCTATTTGTTCCGCCATTCCCAGCTGCCGGAGTTTCAAGTCCGCTTCCGCTGGGAAGCGAACTCCATCGCGTTCTGGGACAATCGCGCCACTCAGCATTACGCGAATTCGGATTATTTCCCGAACCGCCGCGTAGCGGAGCGGGTGGCGATTGTAGGCGATCGGCCTTATTAAGAAGAGAAGAGCCCGCGGTGACGCGGGCTCTCTTCCATATCATCCGCTTAGGGGAGGAACAAAGGTGACTTATTCGAAGAAGAAACCAAATCTATTGTTTATCTTAATCGACGACATGGGCTGGATGGACCTCGGATGTTATGGCAGCATCTTCTATGAAACGCCGAACTTGGACCGGCTTGCCGCCGAAGGTATTCGATTCACCGATGCTTATGCCGCGGCTCCGGTCTGTTCGCCCACTAGGGCCAGCTTGATGAGCGGCAAATATCCGGCGCATGTTGGCGTGACCAACTGGATCGGCGGCCATACGACCGGCAAACTGATCGATGCGCCGTATATCCGGCACCTTCCGCTGCAGGAGAAGAGCGTGGCGACCGCGTTGAAGGAGCAGGGCTACCAGACATGGCATGTGGGCAAATGGCATCTCGGCGGACGTGAGCATTATCCGGATCGGCACGGGTTCGATGTCAATATCGGCGGCTGCAGCTGGGGGATGCCGGTGAATGGCTACTTTAGCCCGTATGGCATTGAGACACTCGAAGATGGACCTGAAGGAGAATACTTAACGGATCGGCTGACGGACGAGGCAATCGCGTTGATCCGGCAAAATGACGGAGCGCCATTCTTTCTGAATCTGTGGCATTATGCCGTGCATATCCCGATTGAGGTCAGCGCAAAGCTCACCAAGCGTTTCGCGGATAAGGCCAAAGCGCTTGGTCTGGACCGGGTGGAAACGTTTGTGGAAGGAGAGTTCTTCCCGTGCGAACACAAGAAACAGCTGCAGGTAAAGAGGCGCATCGTGCAGTCGGACCCTGCCTATGCGGCCATGATTTTTAATCTGGATTGGAATATCGGTCGATTGATAGATGCCTTGAAAGAAACGGGACAGTTGGAAGACACCGTAATCGTGTTCACCTCCGACAACGGCGGTCTCGCAACGGCAGAAGGTTCGCCGACCTGCAACAGTCCGCTTCAGGAGGGGAAAGGCTGGATGTACGAGGGCGGCGTGCGAGAGCCTCTCATCATCCGCTCCCCGGGCGTTGCGAAGCCGGGCAGCGTCTGCGAGGTTCCGGTGACAAGCCCTGATTTCTATCCTACCTTGCTGGAGCTTGCGGGGCTTGACCTGCTGCCGGAGCAGCATACGGACGGCGTAAGTTTAGTTCCTTTACTTAACGGAGAGGAGAATCTGAGCCGGGAAGCCATTTTCTGGCATTATCCCCATTACGGCAATCAAGGGGGAACGCCGGGATCTTCGGTGAGAGAAGGCGATTTCAAGCTCATCGAGTTTTTCGAAGATGGGCGTTTGGAGCTGTACAACCTGCGAACCGATCTATCCGAAGAGCATAATATTGCCGAGCAGCACCTTGAACGGACCGAACGGCTGCGCCAGAAGCTGCATCAATGGCGTGAGCAGGTCCAAGCCATCATTCCCGAAGGTAATCCTGAAGCAGGCGCCGCAGTATATGGATAGAAGGCTATGCAGGCCACATCAAAAACACGCCACCAATGATGGCGTGTTTTTGATGTGCTCTACTCCATGATCCCGCTCTTATCGATGCTGACTTTAATGCGGGGTTCGATATCTATTTCGGGATAGACGTCTTCCCACGTGATGGATTTCCAATAGCGGTTATGATGCGCTTTGATGTGAAGTCCGATGCCCAAGGCATCGCAATTGGCCTGCTGAAGCTGCGTGATGACTTCCTTCGCTTTATCGTTCAACAGTTTCTCCAGTTCTGATGCAACCTTCTTCAGCATCTCCTCATCCGGGTGAACCATTTTGGGGATTTCTACCAGATTGCACGTGAAATCGGCGCTGATGACGGCCTTGACGGTACCCTTATCGGTCGCGACGGTTATGTCCCGCTTATCACGGGACATAAAAAGGGAAACATTGGCTTTTAACGTATTGATATATTCCGTGACAGTGAAGTATTTGGGATTGAATTTGGAAAGCATGACGAAATTCGCGGATGTTTTGTCGTCCAACTCTCCGGTCATCCGCTTCCCATGCATGAGCGCGAGTCCCTCTAGTTTTACACGGTCTTTTCCTAGTGGATTAATGATCGGGAGCACAGCGTCGGTACCGCTATTGGTGAACAAGGAAGAAATGAGATACGGCGAAACTTTCGGAATCAAGCCGTTCTCTTCGCTGCTCTGAAGCAAATCGTAGAGGTAATCGCTGATCATTAAGCGATCCGCGACTTTCATCTTCAAGACTAGCCCTGCGGAATCATTCACGACAGCCATCTTGACATTGATCGGGCTGCGGGCTTCCCGGTAGTATGATTCCAGCGCGGGGTAGAAACCTTTCTTTGCGAATCGCTTATTGATTAGAATCACGCGAGCTTTGCCAAAGTCCAACTCCTGCGAAACCGCCTTTTTCATTTCCAGGTAGGCTTCATTGACGGTTCTTCCATCCCCAGTAAAGCTTGGCGAGACGATGGAGGATTTGGATTGAACGGCGGACTTAATGGTTGGAATGGTAATCGTGAAGCGAATGTTGCCGTTATCGAGTAAGTCGAAGGCTTCAGCCTGTTCGATTCGGATCTCCTTCAATTCGCGACTGTCCCAGCACCCGGTTAATAACGGCAGGAGGAGGAGCAAGAGGCAGGTTCTTTCGGACCGCGGCTTCATGCTCGAGCCCCCTTCCTACCTGATAGCCATTTGTGTAGATAAACCATTATGAGCATCATCAAAACCATCCCGATCGCCGCCGCCGGCACGTAAAGAGCGATGATGTCCTGCAGCTTCGTTAATTGCGAGACATTCAGCTTCCACGCACCTGCCCCAATTAAGACAAGGGCAACCGCAAGCAGAGCGGGAAGCCTTACTCCTTTCCGGGCATTGGACAGCGCTGTCACCGCGGACATGTACAGCAGCAGATAGGTGGATAAGGAAGTCATGATAAACAGAATCCATATGGTCTGTACCATGAGATCCGTTCGCTCCATGATCTTGAACGAGATCGTTTTGAACTGAAATAGCAGCGGTTCGCGGATGAATCCGATCATCTCGGTACTGAAGATGACCGTGGTCGAGAATGCACAGAGCATATAAACGGCTGTAATCGCGATATTGGCTGTTATGGCAATGCGCAGAACCGTTTTGGACGGCATCTGAATATGAGGAGACAGTACCATCAGAATGCCGATGCCGGCATACGACATCATCCCACTCCAAGCTCCAAGGCTGATTTTTGCTAACCCCGTCGAAAAAACCGGCAATATGTAATCTAGATTTGCATCCTTGAGTGTGTAGCAGATTAGCGCGATGAACAGCGGGACAAATGCCATGGTGAATACGGCGAAGCGGGCGAAAACACGGACCGGATTCGAAACGAGAAAGGCGCATCCGCCGACGAGCAGCAGTGACAGCATCCATGCGGGGGTATTCTCGTACGCCCAAAGATTCGAGATGAAGACCCAATTCGCAAGGGTTTCATAGCTTACGGTAATGGAGTATGCGGCTATGGCCAAGTTGAATAATCCGCCTATCCAAGGGCCAAGCCGCTGTCGCAGCATCTGGAATACGGTTATGCTCCTGTTCTGCTTGCTTAGTATCCAAATCACGAGCAATAGAATCAAATTAATTAAACCGCAGATAAGGCAGGCAATCCAACCGTCTTGTCCGGCATCGGCATCGACCGCATGCGGAAGAGATAAGACGCCTAGGCCGAATTGTGCTTGGAACAGCAGGCAGAATAGTTGGATGGGACCGATCGGGAGATTCGCAGTTTTCATCGCTTGATGCTCCTAACCGGCAGACAGTAAGGAACGCCGAAAGGTTCCAGGGCAAGGGCGTGGATCAGGACGCCGATAAACGCGAACGCAATACCGTAAAAGCCCAGGACAGTTGCACCGAAAATAAGGATAAACTGCGCAATCGTCGTGGTCGATCGGAGCTCCATAGACGGTATGGTAAATTTACTGATGGTTGTCAGCGCGATAACCACGATTAGAATATTGGACACGAACCCGATTTGAACGAGCGACTCGCTGATAATGATACCGCCGACGATACCCGTCATTTGGGCGAGCGCTGAGGGCAGACGCAGCGTGGCTTCGGCAATGAGCTGGAAGATGAAAATCATCAGCATCGTTTCAAAGATCGGAGGGTAGGGAACGCTCTCCAGGGAACTTTTGATGCTGAATGCCATTTTGAACGGCAGGACTTCATAATTAAAGCCGACAATCGAGATGTAAAGGCTGGGCAGAAGGAGGCCGAACATCAATCCGACAATCCTTACTAACCGCATGAGCAGCGATGGCCACGTGCCTTGGATCAGGTCATCTACCGTCAGCATGAAGGTATAGATAGAAACAGGAAGAATCAGGCAGGAACTGCTTTGATCGCAAAGCACGCCGATCCTTCCGCGAGCCAACAGGGCTGAAGCGAAATCGACTCTTTCCGTATTGAAGACTTGCGGAAAAATGGAGAATTTGTTCTCACGCAACAGCTTGCGAAGAAGGCCGGGATGCAAGTCGTGCGTGGACGACAAAGCGGAAATGCGTTTAGCGGCTTCATCGACCATGCTTTTGTCGGTGGTTCCATCGAGCCACACCAAAGCAACCCGCCGATTCGCGTTCTTACCAAGCATGAAATAACGCACGCTTAGCTCTCCGGTGGACAGATGCTTGCGGATCAAATTCAAATTGCTTTGCAGATGCTCCACGAAACCGTCCCGATTGCCGGCCAAGGAGCGTTCATTCTCAGGCTCTGCGGGAGAGCGCCTGTATTGCTTGTTGACATCAAAGCTGTAGCAGCGATTCGCCTCTTCCTGGCAGATCAGGGCATGGCCGTGAATAAGATCGTCAACAGCTTTCTGAATAGAGGGACAAACATCTACTTTGGCTGAGGTGAGCAGTTCTTCTAGATCCGGAGAGGTGTTCCCATCTGCGGTTTCACGCCGCAGCTGTTTAAACAGGCTTAGTTCGATTTTGGTGGACTCGCACATCGTTTCCAAATAGATAAGCACGGCTTTGGCTTCGCCGATATTCAGCTCGCGCATCACTAAATCATCGGTATGGTTAAAAGCCTCTTGAATTGAAGCGATTGTAATGGTTGCCATTGGTCGCCACTCCTTCTTTAAGTTAGAGTGGCCAAATTTGGGAAATGAATGCGAAGAAAGGATATCGTATTTACGATCAATAAGTGGCACCGCCAATGAAAAACAGTCCTGATCATCAAGGGAGCTTGATGGTCAGGACTGTTTTGTTGTTGAGGCGGCTCACTTGCCCGCAAGCTTGTTCTCTTTCGTTTCAAATATCTCCACTGCGCGGTCCGCGCCGTAGAGTTCGTTCAAATGCTGCACATGCTCCATTCCCCAATTGCCGATCGCTTGCAGCAACGGCGTCATTTTGGCACCGTATTCGGTAATGGAATATTCGACTTTCGGCGGGATCTGGCGATAAACCTCGCGGTGAACGATATCGTGATACTCCAGTTCCCGCAGCTGCGAGGTGAGCATTTTTTTGGAGATATCGGGCATGGCGCGCTGGAGCTCGCTGAACCTCATCGTCCCGTTGCCGAACAGATGGAAGAGAATAACGGGTTTCCATTTGCCAACTAATATTTCTAACGCGGTTTCGATTTTACACCCACCGTCATTCATCATCGTTCATTCCTCCAGTATTTATCTATGGTTACTTTTTGGATACTAGGTCATTTGAATGTGTCTACTTCCTAAAATCATGTCTAGATTATATTATAAGCCTATAACTATCTTCATTCAAGGTGACTTTAGGAGGTTCACAATATGCTATCACCGGTATTTCTGGCGCATGGTTCGCCGTTTACGATTTTTGAGCAATCGGAATTTACGGCTTTCTTGAATCGCTTCGGCAAATCCGTCCGTCCCAAAGCGATCGTAATCTTCTCTGCGCATTTCGAGAACCCCATCACAACAATCGCGGCCACGGATGACATTCATGAGATGGAATACGATTATTACGGTTTTCCGCCGGAATACTATCAGGTTCAATATCCGGTAAGAGGCTCGGCGATTGTCGCATCGATCGTGGAAGCGCGGCTGCGCAAGCATAACATTCCGGTTCAGCGTAAGTACCGGGGACTGGATCACGGGGTATTTCCGATTATGCGGCATGCTTATCCGGAGGCCGATATCCCCATTGTCCCTGTTTCCGTGAATGCGTTCCTGCCGGCCAGGCAGCAGATCGCGATTGGGGAAGCGCTGCAAGGCCTTGAAAAGGACGGCATACTCGTGATTGGCAGCGGCTTCTTGACGCACAATTTCAATGAGTTCGATCGGAACATCGATGCACCGCCTCGTGCCTGGGCCGCGGAATTCACAGCTTGGATTACGGAGAAAGTTCTCGCCAGAGACATTGAGGCACTAAGCAACTATGAAACGTTAGCGCCGCATGCGAAGAAGGCCGTACCTCGCGCCGAACATTTCGTCCCATTGCTCATCGCGCTGGGAAGCGGAACGCCGGGTCATGAAGCTCGTGTTCTGTACGATGAGCCAATCAAGTACGGCTCTATGAGTAATCTCAGCTATCAGTTCTAGAAACGTACCCGCTCGTTGATTGGACAGGTGGGCATTGTTTCATGCATGTTGGCTGACCACTTCATGCATGCCTCACCACTCGCTGCGCGCTGTGCGAAAGCTTGAAAAGAAACCCAACGTTTCTTACGTTGGGTTTCTTTTTCGTTTGCGGTTGATCTGAGGGCAATCGTCTTCATGTTCGGCTTATCCGTGGTGATGAGCGCCTATCCGTACCGAATAATAAACGCTAACGGTTGCCAGCGTGACTATTTCATGAAATGAACGACCTTTAAAACGCTAACGGTTGTCAGAGTGGCTATTTGGTGAAAATTGTTTATTTCTATCGGAAAATGTCCGAATAAGCTCTGTGGCAACCGTAAGAAATATAAAACGAGCTTATATGGACAAATAACCTCTGTCACAACCGTTACAGTCGGAAGATGACTCCTATGCCATTCCGCTAACGTGGGTTTCTCGACACTTCGGAAGAATGCCTTCTCATCAATAGGACAAATAGGCAGCCATTCGTAGATCGCCAGCTCAAACATTATAATGTTTGTTGACGCTAAATCGGTTTCCCTGTAGATTAAACATTATAACGTTATAATCTGCATTCAGTTGGTTGGATTCGCAATATAAGAGGGTGGCTTTTGATGATGGAGCGTTTGGTTTTGAGCGGGGCAGCACTCCTAGACGGTCGGCTGGTTGATATTGAAGTCGATGCCGGCATCATAGCAGCAATAACTTCAGCAGGGGCAAGCGGCGCCTACGCTGTCGACCGAGTGATCGATTGTTCCGGCTTATACGTATCAAGCGGTTGGATCGACCTTCATGTTCATGCGTTCCCGGAGCTTGATCCCTACGGGGATGAAATGGACGAGATTGGCGTGAAGCAGGGCGTTGCGGTGATCGTGGACGCAGGCAGCTGCGGCGCGGATCGAATCGGCGAGTTGGCGGCAAGCCGCGAGAAAGCGATGACGACACTGTTCGCGCTGCTGAACGTATCGAGGATCGGTTTGCAGCGGATCGATGAATTGTCCGATCTGGCCTGGCTCGATAGAGATGCCGCATTGCAAGCCGTTCAAGCTTATCCGGACTTCATCGTCGGCTGGAAGGCCAGAATGAGCGGCAGCGTCGTTCGCGATAACGGCATCCGACCTCTGCATATCGCAAAGGAGCTGTCTGAAGAAACCGGCTTGCCGTTGATGGTCCATATCGGGTCCGCTCCGCCGAGAATCGATGACATACTGCCGCTGCTCGCGAGAAAGGATGTCGTCACGCACTACTTGAACGGGAAAAGCAACAACATGTTCCGCGAGGATGGCAGTCCGATCCCGGAGCTGGGTGAGGCGATCGCCAGAGGCGTTCGTATGGATGTCGGACACGGTACGGCCAGTTTCTCCTTCAAGGCGGCAGAGGCGGCGAAGCGAAACGGCATTCGCTTCCATACAATCAGCTCGGACATTTATCGCGGAAATCGGCAGCTCGGTCCCGTTTATAGCTTGGCGCATGTCATGTCAAAGTTTCTGTGTCTGGGTTATTCGCTAAGTGAAGTGATTGAAGCCGTGACGATGAATGCGGCAGAATGGCTGGGAAAACCGGAGCTTGGCCGCATCCAAGCAGGCGACCGGGCGAACCTGACTTTGTTCTCTCTTGAGGCCGATGAGCGTGTCTTGTTTGTAGATTCCGAGGGAGAGACGCGCGAGGGCGAACATCAAATTATAGCTAGGGGAGTATGTGCGAATGGGCGATTCATTGAATGCTAAATATGGGTTGAAACGCGTCATCAACGCCAGCGGGCGAATGAGTATTCTCGGCGTGTCCGCACCTTCCGATTCGGTCATGGAAGCGATGAAGCTGGGCGGACAACGCTACGTGGAAATCGCCGATCTGGTGAATAAGGCAGGCGACCATATCGCAGAAGCGCTCGGTTCCGAAGCGGCGGTAGTCGTCAACTCGGCATCAAGCGGCATTGCCTTGTCCGTTGCAGGTATCGTAACGCAAGGGAATCGGCGAGTGAGCGAGCGGCTTCATCAAGAGCCGATCGCCAAGAACGAGATCATTATTCTCAAAGGACACAACGTCCAGTATGGTGCGCCGGTTGAGACGATGGTATTTCTGGGCGGAGGCAAGCTCGTCGAAGTCGGTTATGCGAACGAAGGCAAAGCCGAGCATATCGAGGACGCCATCACCGAGCGCACGGCTGCGATCTTGTATGTGAAGTCGCATCATGCGGTTCAGAAGAACATGATTAGCGTGGAAGAAGCCTGGGAAGTGGCGCAGCGCAAAAGCGTTCCGCTAATAGTGGATGCGGCTGCGGAAGAGGATGTCCGCAAATACGTGAAGTTCTCGGATCTCGCGATATATAGCGGCTCCAAGGCGATTGAAGGGCCGACCTCAGGTATTGTCGGGGGCAAACGGACCTACATTGAGATGGTTAAAGTGCAGCTGCATGGGATTGGCCGCAGCATGAAGGTCGGCAAGGAAACGACTTTCGGGCTGCTCCAAGCGCTTGAGGAATATATGGATAGGAAAGATAACAGTGAGCAGGAGAAGGAAGCACTGCACAAGCTGATGCCGCTGAATGAACAGCCGGGTGTTAACGTAACGATAGTGCAAGATGAAGCGGGCCGCGCGATATTCCGGGCACGCATTCAGATTGATCCGGCGCTATCCGGCACGACGGCAAAGGCAGTCGTCGCAGGATTACAAGGCGGCGAAATCGCCGTCTATACACGTGATTATGGCGTGAAGCAAGGCTATTTCGATATCGATCCGCGTCCGCTGCTGGGGGATGACATGGATGTCATTGCGAGTAGAATACGCACGCTTACGGGAGGCAACTAACTTGTCCAATATGTCGAAACGATTGTATCAAGGACGCGCAGCCCTCAATGTGCTGGCGAACAGCGTAGAGAATGCGAAGGAAGTGTTCGATACTGCGGAAGGCCATGTGCTTGTCGGTGTCCTCTCGAAGGACTATCCGACGGTTGAAGCAGCCGTTGCCGCGATGAAGCAATATGGGGAAGCGATCGACGACGCGGTCTCGATCGGACTCGGTGCCGGGGACAATCGGCAGGCAGCGGTTGTTGCGCTGATCGCAAAGCATTACCCGGGGACACATATCAATCAGGTGTTCCCGGCAGTTGGCGCTACAAGAGCGAATTTGGGAGGGCGGGACAGTTGGATCAACAGCCTTGTTTCGCCTACGGGCCAAGTCGGCTACGTGAATATTTCGACGGGTCCATTCAGCGCGGCCCAAGCTGAGCCGGCAATTGTTCCCGTGAAGTCGGCGATCGCGCTCGTTCGCGATATGGGCGGCAATGCGCTTAAATATTTTCCGATGAACGGCTTGAAATGCGAGGATGAGCTGCGAGCTGTCGCGAAGGCTTGCGGAGAAGAGGGGTTCGCCCTTGAACCGACCGGCGGCATCGATATGGATAACTTCGAGCCTATTCTGCGCATTGCACTAGAAGCTGGCGTACCGCAAGTCATTCCGCATGTCTATTCCTCCATCGTCGACAAAGCAACCGGCAAGACAAATGCCCAGGATGTACGCAAGCTGCTCGAGATGATGAAGAGGTTGGTTGATCGCCATGGCTAACCGAGCACGCGTCGCCTCCTTCGGTGAAGTCATGATGCGTCTTCAGGTGCCGGGGTATGAATTGTTGTCCCAAGCGGATAGCCTGCGCTATTCATTCTCCGGTACAGGCGTGAACGTAGCTTCGGCACTCGCGCGTTTCGGACATGAAGGCATCCTTATTTCGCGACTGCCGGACAACGCACTCGGAGAAGCGGCCGCCGCGAATCTGCGTAAGCTGGGCATCTCCATGGAATACGTTAGCCGCGGCGGCAATTACCTCGGCATGTATTTCCTTGAGAGTGGGTTCGGTGCGAGACCGGGCCGGGTCACGTATTCCAATCGGCAGGAGAGCAGCTTCAACACGGCTCCTTCGGCTGTTTACGATTATGAAGCCATCGCCGCAGGAGTCGAGCTCGTTCATTTCTGCGGGATTACGCTGGCAATGAACGATGGCGTCAGGCAGCATATGTTTAAGCTTGCTGAGGCCGTGAAGAGAAACGGCGGCATGGTCGTCTTCGACTGCAACTACAGACCGACCCACTGGGGAGATGGCGGATACGCGAAAGCGAAACCCCATTACGAGCAGATGCTTCAGCTTTCGGACATCGTGATGATGAATGAGCGGGACATGATCCATATTCTCGGCATGTCGACGGATAGGACGGATCGACTGGAGCAGCTAAAGGAGCTGCTGCCGCAGGTCGCTCAGCGATTTGCCGGCATATCCGTGATCGCGGGCACGCATCGTACCATTAATGGAGACAACACGCATTCGCTGCGCGGGTTTCTTTACAGGCACGGCGTCTTGACGATCACCCCCGAGCCGCTTACTTTCGCCGTTTACGATAGGATCGGAGCGGGAGATGCATTCGCCAGCGGCATCATTCACGGCGAGCTCTCCGCCTACGAGCCGAAGCGAACGGTTCGCTTCGCGGCCGCTGCGGCTATGCTCGCTCACACGGTCGTGGGAGATACGCCGATGTCGACGGAGCGCGAGATTGAGCGTGCGATGGCGGAGCTTGCGAACGGAGACGTGATCCGCTAATGAAGCTAACGCGAAGCAAGAAGCCGTTGTACGCACAAATTGCGAACATCGTAAAGGACCGGATATTGCACGGTGTCTACCCGGTTGGGACGAACATTCCATCGGAGCCTCAGCTTGAGCAAGAGTTCCAGGTCAGCAAAGTTACGGTTCGCAATGCGATTAAGGTGCTGGCGCAGGACGGTTACGTGGAGACGGGCAGCGGCAAAGGTACGAAGGTGATTCGCAATACGTCTGCTTCCAAGCTGTCCAAGCTGAAGCGGTTCACAGAGGTTCTGGTCGAGGATGGACATCACATTAGCAAGCAGCTGCTCTGCGCCGAGCATGTCATTAACGACGAAGGGACGACTGCATCCCAACTGTTAGGCGAGCGATGCTTGCGGGTTGAGCGATTGTACCGGCTGAACGGTGAACCTTACATCCATTACACGCATTATCTGTCGAGCCGAGCTGGGAGCATGGAGCTGTCTGACTTAGGGGCACAGTCGCTATATGACCTGCTGGAAGAGCAGAGCATCTCAATCAGCAAGTACCGCGATGAATTTTCCGTATCTGCGGCGGCTCCTGCCTCTGTGTTGGCGGCGCTGCGCATCGAGGCGGGCAAACCGCTGCTGAAGCGGTCGCGTTATGCGTACGACGAGAGCGGCGAATTGATCGAATACAGTGAAGGCTACTACCATACCGAACAGCATCATTACGTCGTCAACTACGACGTGTAAACGTAAAAGTCCTGAACAATCCAATTGCTCAGGACTTTTTGCTATTTAGCGTAAAGTGAACTTATCAAAATACTCAATAAAACGAGTTGCCGTTATGGAGAGCGGCATGTTGCGCATGATCATGATCCCCACTTGGGATGGCGGCAGCTGCACGTCGAGCTTGATTTCGAAGAGGGAGCCTTCCTCGAGCTCCTTTTTCACAAATTCTCTTGTGACATAGGAAATACCCAGTCCGCGTTTCGCAAACTCAATCAGAAGATCCACGCTGCCAACCTCGATTTCAGGCTTCAGGGTGTAGCCGTAGTTTTGGAACAATTCCGTGATCGCCATTCGTGCCCGACTGTTACGGGAGAACAGAATGAGATGATGCTGGAGCAGCATCTCCAATGAAAGAACGGTTTCCTTCAGATCGGCATAACGAGCCCCCGCAACGAAACAATCCTGCAGCTGAATACTCTCCCGCACCTCAAGCTGGGGATCAACGATCGGCATCCGCACAACGCCCAGATCTATTTTGCCTTCTTTAAGAAAAGATATAACCTCGGGCGTCGTTCCATGGTTGAGATGAAGCCGGATACCGGAATGTTTGCGATTAAAGTCTTCCAAATACGGAAGCATATAGTGCTTGAACAGCGAATCACTGCCGCCGATCCGCAGCTCGCCGCTGTCGAGATTTTTCAGTGCGGCCATTTTCTCTTCCGCGATTGTGATCAAGATATGGGACTGCTCGATGTAGGAATAAAGCAAATTGCCTTCTTGCGTAAGCGCAACGCCTTTGGAATTCCGGTAAAACAGCGTAATGCCAAAGCTGTCTTCCAGCTGTTTGATTGCATGACTGACGCTTGGCTGGGTAATATAAAGCGCCTTGGCTGCCTGCGTTAAGCTGCCGGTCTTGGCGGCCCAATAAAAAACTTTGTACAGCTCATAATTGTTGGTCATAGACGTGGTCTATAGCTCCTCTGAAATATATGTATTACTTGTATAGATGCATTTCGTATTATAGTGGAAGTACAGAAGAGATACCAGCTTTAAACTGGAAGGAGTATGGAAAAATGGAACCAACCACTTTTGTACTGTTTGGCGCAACCGGAGATTTAGCGAAACGTAAAATATACCCGGCATTATATAACTTATTTATGGATGGTAAGCTCCCGCAGGCGTTCACTTTGATTGGCCTTGGCAGAAGAGAGCTCTCTAACGAAACTTTTCGATCGAATGTCGAGCAGTCGCTTCGTACGTATTCGAGACGTGAAGTAGAGGATCCGGCCGGTCTTGAGCAGTTTCTGCACGCATTCCGCTACAATGTGCTGGATGTAGGCCGAATCGAGGATTACCGCAAGCTGCTGGGCCTCATCGAGCAGCGGGAGCAGGAGCTTCGTATTACGAAGCCGAATCGGATGTTTTATTTGTCGGTGGGGCCGGAGCATTTCGAAACCATCGCCGCCAATATCCAGGAAAGCGGGCTTGGGTCTGCCCAGAAACGCCTCGTGATCGAGAAGCCTTTCGGCTATGATTTGCAATCTGCCCGGGATTTAAATGAGAAGCTGAGCAAAGCTTTCAGCGAGGAAGAGATCTTCCGCATCGATCACTATCTCGGCAAACCGATGGTGCAGAAGCTCGAAATTCTGCAGCAGTCGAACCCGGTTCTGCAAGCCTTGTGGACCAATCGTTATATTGCGAACGTGCAAATTACAGCCAATGAAACGGTCGGCGTGGAAGAAAGAGCGGGTTATTACGATCATGTAGGCGCCGTGCGCGACATGTTCCAGAACCATATGCTGCAGCTTCTCATGATGCTGGCAAGCCATTTGCCTAATAACAGCGATTCCGAGATGGTTCGCTTCAAGAAGAAGAAAGTCATGGAAGCTCTTGAGCCGGTGCAGAAACAGGAAATCAGCGCGAACGTTGTCCGCGGGCAGTACAGGGCCGGAACGATCCAAGGGAAGCCTGTTGTCGGTTACCCGGATGAGCCGGGCATCGCGGATAACTCCATGAACGATACGTTCATTGCAGCCCGTTTGCAGATTGACGACTACTTCTGGCGCGGCGTTCCTTTCTATATAAGAACAGGTAAACGGATGAAAGAGAAATCGACTCGGATCGTCATTGAGTTCAAGGAGCCGTTAAAGCAGACCTCCAAGGACGCGCATGACAGCAGCAAAGCACCGAATCTTCTCGTATTCGAAATCAGTCCCAACGAAGGGATTATGCTGCAGCTCAATACAAGGGATCCACAGCATAAAGGGGAGTTCAAGCCGATTCATATCGACTTCCACGGCAGCAGCCAGGACAATACGCCTGAAGCCTATGAGAACTTGATTCATGATGCTTTGAACGGAGACCCTAAATTCTTCGCGCATTGGGATGAAGTGGAGCTGTCCTGGCAATGGGTGCAGCCGATCTTGGATGCGTTCCAAGCGAACACGGTTCCTCTTTATCCTTACGAAGCAGGCAGTTACGGACCGGCCGCATCCGATGCGTTATTGGCAGAGGATGGCTATCACTGGTGGTTCGATGAACATACAGAGCATGAGAATGTGAAATTGAATGAAACACAGGAAGAGGAAGGGGAACACTATGCTTACATCGCAAACAACTGAACAACTCGCAATCGATACTATTCGCACCTTATCCATTGACGCTATCAACAGCGCAAACTCCGGTCATCCGGGGCTGCCAATGGGGGCCGCTCCAATGGCGTATGCGCTATGGTCCAAATCATTGAATCACAATCCAAGCCATGCCAAATGGTTCAACCGCGATCGTTTCGTATTATCGGCGGGCCATGGTTCCGCTTTGTTATATAGCCTTCTGCATTTGTCCGGCTATCAGGTTTCGATCGACGATCTGAAGCAGTTCCGCAAGCTGAACAGCAAGACGCCGGGACATCCGGAATACGGCCATACCGATGGTGTGGATGCCACAACGGGACCGCTTGGACAAGGGATTGCAATGGCAGTCGGCATGGCAATGGCTGAAGCGCATCTGGCTTCGAAGTATAACCAGGACGGTTTCCCGGTTGTCGATCACCATACGTATGCGCTTGTTGGCGACGGATGTCTGATGGAAGGCATTTCTTATGAGGCCATGTCGATGGCCGGACATATGAAACTGGGCAAGCTAGTCGTATTGTATGATTCCAACGACATTTCCTTGGACGGCGCGCTGAACCTTTCTTTTGGAGAGAATATTCAGAAGCGAGCAGAGTCGGCGAACTGGCAGTATATCCGCGTGGAAGACGGCAACGATATTTCGCGTATTGCCGCGGCGATTGAAGCTGCCAAGCAAAATGATACGCAGCCGACTTTGATCGAGGTTCGGACCGTTATTGGTTACGGCAGTAAAGCAGCCGGTACAAACAAAGTACACGGCAATCCGCTCGGCAAAGAAGAAGCCATCGCGACGAAGAAAGTATATGGCTGGGAGTATGAGGAAGAATTTACGGTTCCGCAAGAGGTTAGAGCGCATTTCGAGCAGCTGAAGCGTAATGGCGAAGCGAAAGAAGCCGCATGGAATCAATTGCTCGCTTCCTACAAAGCGCAGTTCCCGGCGCAAGGCAAAGAACTGGAGCAAGTAATTGACGGCTCCGTGATGATCGATAACACAGATATCCTTACATTCGATACCTCCAAAACGGTATCCACCCGTGTTGCGAGCGGCAGCGCGATTAATCATTATGTAAAAACCGTCCCTGCCATCTTCGGCGGCAGCGCCGATTTATCGCACTCGACGATGACGGATATCGGCGGAGAGCAAACCTTCGCTGTAGATTCGTACTCGGGACGCAATATTTACTTCGGCGTACGCGAGCATGCGATGGGTGCAGCCGGCAACGGTATGGCCTTGCATGGCGGCGTGAAACCATTCGTCAGCACCTTCTTCGTATTCAGCGATTATTTACGCCCGGCGATTCGTCTGGCGGCGCTGCAGAAGCTGCCTTTGACTTACGTATTTACGCATGATTCCATCGCGGTCGGCGAAGACGGGCCAACGCATGAGCCAGTTGAACATCTGGCGGCGCTGCGCACGATTCCGGGACTGACCGTCATCAGACCGTCCGATGCCAATGAAACGGCAAGTGCATGGGCATACGCGCTTCAACAGCAGGAAGGTCCGGTTGCGCTCATCTTGAGCAGACAGAATCTTCCGATCTATGAAGCGACCAAAGGCAATGTCGCTGCGGTTGCTAAAGGGGCTTATGTGCTGACGGAAACGAACTCTCAGCCGGATGTCATTCTGATTGCAACGGGGTCGGAGGTTTCGCTGGCGGTGAACGCCAAGGCACGGCTTGAGCAGGATAACCTCTCCGTGCGCGTAGTTGCCATGCCGAGCAGAGAGCTGTTCGATCGTCAGTCGGCAGACTATAAGGAAAGTGTTCTTCCGGCTTCCGTAACGAAGCGGGTTTCCATCGAAGCCGGCATCTCGTTAGGCTGGGAGCGTTACACCGGACTTAGCGGCAAGAATATAGCGATTGATACCTTTGGTGCATCAGGTCCCGGAACGGAAGTGCTGGAGTACTTCGGTTTCTCGACGGATAACGTAGTACGTGTTACGAAAGAATTGCTGAAGTAAGCTGTCCAATTATCTATACACTAATGGAGGTCGTAAACCATGAAATTTTTTATCGATACTGCCAATGTAGAAGATATTAAGAAAGCCTATAAAATCGGCGTCTTGTCCGGTGTCACGACGAATCCTTCCTTGGTTGCCAAAGAAGGCGTGAAATTCGAGGATCGTATCGAAGAAATCCTCCGATTAGTTCCTGAGGTAGAATCCGTTTCGGCTGAAGTGACGCCCGACGCGCTTACGGCTGAGGAGATGATCGCCCAAGCGAACGAGCTGATCAAGATCAACAATAACGACCCGAACATCACGATCAAGCTTCCGATGACGCTGGCCGGCTTAGAAGCTTGCCGTTACCTCGCGAAGAAAGGCGTGAAGACCAACGTAACGCTGATTTTCACGGTGAACCAAGCCCTTCTGGCCGCTCGTGCCGGCGCGACTTATGTGTCTCCGTTCCTTGGCCGCTTGGATGATATCTCGGAGGACGGCGTGCAATTGGTCGCGAAGGTCGCGGAATTGTTCCGTATTCATAACCTGGATGCGCAAATTATCGCAGCATCCGTTCGCCATCCGGATCACGTTACTCGCGTAGCAATGGCAGGCGCTCACATTGCCACCATTCCATTCTCGGTCATCGAGCAAATATCGAAACATCCGCTGACGGATCAAGGCATGGAGAAATTCGCTGCCGATTGGAAGAAGACAGCACAGCTGTAATCGTTCGTGAGACCACTCCTCGGAGTGGTCTTTTTTTTCGAACTCATGGTATAGTTAATGCGGATTAAGACCATGGGACATGGGGGTGACATGACGTGAAACAAAGCACAGCTGCTATAGCCAGGCTATGGCCCAAAACATTGCGAAACCGATTATACGTCATACTCGGCCTCAATGCGCTTATTCCGCTTCTGCTCGTCATCTTCATTTCCTATAAAAGCGTGTATCCGCTGCTGGACCAGCGAATCCGCACCGGCATACAGAGCAACCTCAACCTCTACCAGCTGTCGCTCGAGAATACGCTTGTCAGCTTGAATAATGTTTCGCAAATCCTTGCCTTCGATGGACGGATCGGGAAGAAGCTAAGTTTATTCCTCAGTGAGAAGGATCTCTATACGAAGACGCAAATCAACAACGATATTTTGCAGGATCTCAATATTATTTCGAGCACGAATCCCACGCTGGGCTTGTTTTTCTATTATTTTAAAGACAATCAGAACATCCTGTATCAGAACTTCTCCGTCAATAAGCAGTTCGCGCTGGAGAAGCTTCCGCGATTAGTCGAGTTAAACGGTATTACCTATTACGGGCCGCATCGAACCAATCGGGAGTTTAGCGATGTGCAAGTACTGTCCGTGGCTCGTAAGATTGTCCTGCCCGATCGCGAGGATGTCTATGTTTATTTGGAAACAGGGTATAATATTTGGAACAAAATTTATCAAACCGGCCGCGAACAGAACATGAATGACTATCATCTTATCGTCGACCAGCAAAATAGGATTACATACAGTGAAAATCCGGCGGATTTCCCAATTGGAACCGTTCTGAAGTATGACCCTACCGGCTCAAAAAAGGAATCGAACGGCTACTATGCGTTCGAAACCCAAAGCAATCAAGGCTGGAAGGCGATCGATCTGATTTCCAAAGCCACCTACCATAAAGAAATTAAGAACTGGTTCGAGCAGCTCGTCGTTATTTTATTTATATCTCTCCTGCTTGGTTCCTTGTTCGCTTGGCTGATCTGGAGAATGGTTTATGTACCGCTCAAGAAAGTAAATCAGGATATGAGGCTTATCGAGCACAGCGATTTCGACACGCCGCTATCGGAGTTTGCGATCGTAGAGTTTGACAGTATGATGAAGCACTTCGATGTGATGCGCCATAGGGTTAAGGAATTGCTGGAGGAAAATGCGGCGAAGGAAAAGCGCCGGGCCGACTTCGAAGTGGAGAAGCTGCTTTATCAAATTAACCCGCATTTCATTCACAATACGCTCGATACGATCCAGTGGCTGGCTCGTTTGAAAGGGCAAGAGGATATTGATACGGTCGCTACTTCGCTGAATAAATTGCTGTATTACAACCTTGGCAAGAAAGGGCCTCATTCCACCATTGCCGAGGAATTGGAGGCGCTTCGCGATTACTTGGCGCTGCAGAAGATTCGCTATGACTTCGACTTTAGCGTGAATATTCATGCCACCGAAGATCTGCACTGCTGCCTTGTACCGCGCTTTATATTGCAGCCGCTCGTAGAGAACTCTTTATACCACGGTCATTTTGACGATAAGAATGGTTTAATTGATGTGACGGTTGAGCCGGCTGGTGCGGATTACATGATCATTCAAATTCGTGACAACGGCCGCGGCATGACGCCGGAGACCATTGCGCGGTTGCTGGAGAAGCAATCCGATGAACAGAACCGAATCGGTTTGGGGATTGGCGTTTATTATGTGAAGCGGGTCTTCGACTCTCAGTACGATGGACATGCTGATTTCAGCATCACAAGCACGATCGGAGAGGGAACCTGCATTTCGCTTCGAATTCCAAGAACGTATGCCATGAAGGAAGGTGACACACTGTGATGCGCGTACTTGTTGTAGACGACGATCGATTGGCGCGAACCGGATTAATAACCTTGCTGCCATGGAGTCAGTTTGGATTAAAGGTAATCGGCGAGGCGAGCAATGGGGAGAAGGCGCTGGAGTTTCTCCAGGCCCATGAAGTCGATCTGCTTATCACCGATTTGGCGATGCCGGTTCTCTCGGGTATTGATCTCATGCGCAGCGTTCGTGAGCTCTATCCAAATATGTTCATCGTCGTCTTATCCTACCATCAAGATTTCGAGCTGGTGCAGGAAGCGCTCCGCCTTGGCGCTATCGATTATATTGCCAAGATCCAATTGGAGAAGGTGAAGCTGGAGGAGGTACTGGAGCGCATTACGAATCGGATCGAGTTCGAGCTGAAGCAACGAATCAAACCTGCGACTTCGGCCGCCGTTACGGAACAGTCAGCGGCGGAGCCACCTATGAAGCAAGAGGAACAGGACAAGCTGACAAACGTCTTCATACATATCGAGTGGTTGAAGGAGGATGCGGCGTATCGAAAACTCTTGGAAGCGCTGAAGCCAAGCAGGGTAAAACTCGAACCTTTACTGGAGGCCAGAGCTAAACTGCAGGAGAAGCTGAAACCGATTCAGACGAACTCGGCAAATGGCTCAGCTTCCGTTTCTACTCTTGACCAGCTTCTGCTGGAGATGGCATCCTTGCGGGAGTGGTTCCAAGGCGAACAGCGGCTTGGGCAATATTCGATTGAGATGATTGAGGCCATACTGAAAGCCGCACATTATATTCGGGAGCATTTAGACGAGGATCTTCACTTGGATGAGGTGGCACGAGAGGTTGGCGTAAGCCGCAGTTATTTCAGCGAATGCTTCAAGGACATTACGACGACTTCCTTCCAATCGTATTTGCGGGATGTGCGAATGAGTTACGCCCTGAAGCTGCTTGAGGAGACGACGCTGCCGATCTACGCGGTATCTCAAAAATCCGGTTATCCGAATGAGAAGTACTTCAGTAAGGTATTTCGGACTCTTTTTCACCTTCTTCCAAGTGAATATCGCGCAAAAGGTATAAAATCGTCCGATTTCGACAAAAAGGCATTGCAATCCTAAGGATAGGCGCAAAAGTTCGAATTGAACTGCTACCTGGAAAGGACCGTTTTTGCTCTCGCAAAAGGTCCTTTTTGTTTTACGATGGATTGTAAAAAGCCAACCGACAGTACAGGGGGATCAAGATGAAAGCACGATTTCTAAAATCGGCTGTCGTGTTGACAGTATGTTTGGCAGTGACGGCAGGATGTTCATCGAATAATGACAACCCGAATGCATCCGGTAACGCTGCGAATGAAACCAATAAAGCGGCTGCGCCGGCGGATCCATTCGGTAAATATGCAGAGACGGTTACGATCAACATCGGCAAAGGGATCGATGCAGCATCGGAGAAGACGCTGCCGATCGGAGACACGGTGGAGAACAATCAATACACCCGATATACCGAGGACAAACTGAATATCAAGTTTAATCATGTGTGGCAATCCCGAAGCGACGCGAATCTCCAGAAGCTGAAGCTCGCGATTGCGAGCAATGACATTCCGGATGCGATGATCGTGCAATATCCGGATTTGGTGCAGCTGGTAGATGCGGGACTGATTGAGGATATGACGGATATCTATCGGCAATATGCTTCTCCGCAAATCAAGGACATGTATAAATCCGCGGATGAAATCGGGTTAAAGCAGGCTACCTTCGACGGCAAGCTCATGGCGCTTCCAAATTCGCAAACGTTGGCGGATTCGATCTATATGATGTGGATTCGTCAGGATTGGCTGGACAAGCTGGGCTTGCAGCCTCCGAAAACAGTGGATGAAATTGCCGCTGTCGCCAAAGCCTTCATCGATAAGGACGCAAGCGGCAAAGGTACAGTGGGCCTTACCGGAAGCAAGGCGCTATTCGAGATGGATAATGCAATAGGCGAGTTCGATCCCATCTTCGCGGCTTATCATTCTTATCCGCTAAACTGGGTGAAGGACGGCGCAGGCAACATTGTGTTTGGCGGTACTACGCCGGAGACGAAGGAAGCGCTTGGCAAGCTTCGCGAAATGTACGCAGCCGGCTTGATCGATCAAGAATTTGCGCTTCGCAGCGATAATTTGGAGCTGGTGAAGGGAGGCACTTCCGGGATCTTCTTCGCGCCTTGGTGGATGGGTTACGATCCGATCCCGGAATCGATGAGGAATGATCCGTCTGCGGTATGGAAGCCCTATATGGTGCCTCTGGATTCCGAGGGTCAATTCAATACGCATGTGCAATCGCCGACAAGCGCTTTCTTCGTCGTGAGGAAAGGCTTTAGCCACCCGGAAGCATTGATGAAATATATTAACGTGCAGGTCGCGGCAGAAACCTATGCGGATCCGGATGCTCTGAAGCTCGATCCGGGCGTTGGCTTCCAAAACTGGCCGATGCGCAGTGCAACGACTTATGCGGATAATGTCGAACGGAATTCGAAGGCTCTGAGCGATGTGTTGAATGGAACAGCCGATGTTTCCTCCTTGAACAGCAATCAGAAGCCGCTTTATGAGGATTGGCTCGCAACGAGAGACAACCCTGCGGCAGACTTCGGGAAATGGGGGCCGGCTTTCTCTTACGTCGTAGCCGGCCAGCAATTGTTGAAGCCGATGAACAAAGTATTCAGCTTGTACTATGGACAAACGAAAACGATGGAAACCAAGTGGGACAGCTTGCTGAAGCTGGAAAATGAGGCATTCACGAGGATTATCATGGGCAGCGCGGATTTGGACTCCTTTGACGAATTCGTAGAAAACTTCAACGCCCAAGGCGGCGATGAAATTTCCAAGGAAGTTGAAGCGGCCATAAAAGAATAACAATCAGGTGAGTAGTTAGCGCTGGGGGTACCTGGCGCTATTGTTCTATCAATCGAGGATGGAGGAAGCTTTCATGGACAACTTGTTTGTGCTGCCGAATATGTACAGCGCGATTCGAATACCCGGCATGGAATACTCGCGGAATCGGGCCGGGTGGTCCTATCCGAACCATCGCCATCCGTTCTTTGAATTTCTATGCTGCGTGAAGGGAGAAATTCGGCAGTGGGTGAATGGGCAGCAGTATCATCTGTTTCCCGGGGATGCGATTCTCATCGGTTCGGACATGTATCATCGGACAGAGGCCGTGACGGATTGCATGTTTTTTGATTTCCACTTTGATGTGGAGCTGCCCGATGTGCACTATATCTTTCAATCGTCCACCTACCAGTTCTTTCGCCATGCGGAGAATGAATCCTTAATGCGCCGGATCCGGCTGTTTCTGGAGGAGTTCGGCGTGGATCTTCATCGTATGGGGCAAGAGCATGAGAGACTGAAGGATGCGGCGCAGCGGCCCGAGGCATTCAGGCTTCAGATGGAGAAATCGATTCGGACGTTGAGCATTCATGCCAGCTTGCTCGAGATTGTGGGCATGCTCGCGAATCGGCTTCTGCAGGAGAGTGACGGTGAATTCTCGGATACCGAAGTCACCCCGTCCCAAATTAGGCTTGCCCGCGAGGCAGCTTGCTATATCGAGGAGAATCTTCTGGAGGATATTCGCGTGCATCATGTGGCCAAACAGCTGAATGTGCACCGTACGCATCTGCATACCTGCTTCAAGAACGTGTACGGTATTTCACCGAGCGTCTATATTATAAATTCTCGTATTCGGGAAGCGAAGAATCTGCTGATGACGATGAACTGGAGCATGGAAGAGATCGGACAGCATCTGAGATTCTCTTCTTCTGCCCATTTCAGCCGGGCTTTCCGAGCCATTGTCGGTATGCCTCCGGTGCGGTTTCGGCAGCATGCCAGAGCGAAATAGAAAAAGATCAAAAATCCGGGAAAGGAAGCGCCCCGGGACCTTTGATCTTTAACCTTTAGCCAAGCTCAGGGAATTCCTGCAGGGTTACCGTAGGTTCAACCATCCCGTGAAGCTCGAAGATGACGATTTCATTATCGCCTGCCCTCAGAAGAGGTGCAGGAACATAGAGTGTAATTTGCGGTCCAATGTCCCAGTAGCGTCCTAAATTAAAGCCATTGATGAACACGACGCCTTTCGTCCAGCCCTTCATGTTCATGAAGGTATCGGCAAGCTCATCCACATGAAAGCTGCCTTTATAGAAGGTCGGTCCATTCTGCGGGGCATCCTGCTCCAGCGGAGAATAAGTCAGCGCCGACAGATCATCGAGCGGCAGCGGATGAATCGTCCAATCATACAGAAATTGCCGCTCGAGGCGAACGCCTTCGGTAATGCCTTTCGGATCGTTCATTTTCCAGCCGTAATTGATACGTCCCATATTCTCCACAAGCAGGCTCAATGACGCGCCTTCCTGCGGAATCTCCAGGGTAATATCGCCTTCGGCGATCTCAATCGTTAAGTCGTGCTTATTGCGTTCAATAACGCCTTTGTATTCATGATCCAGGAAGACAAGCGCACGGTCTCGCACTTCTTGTACGACCACTTTGCTGAGCGGCCTTGGTCCGCTGACCCGAGTCGTGTAGAGGACAAACCCATAGTCTTGACCGAGCTTCTCCATCGTTTCCGGATACACGCTCTTCACCGGATGCGATAAGACTTCAAGCACATCGAACAAACGCGCTTGTTCCGTAAGCTGAACGGCGCCATAACGTTTCGTGGGAATCGGCTCCGGAAGAAGCTCGACCGGAATGTCAACGTACTTCGAGATGACATCCCGAATGGCCAGGTACTTATCGGTGATGGCACCGGATTCGCTGAGCATCGCGTTGTAATCATAGCTGGTAACCGTTGGCTCATAGGAAGTGAAGAAGTTCGCTCCGTTGTAGAAACCGAAATTCGTACCGCCCTGGAACATATAGAAGTTTACGGAAGCGCCTGATTTCAGAATGCGGTCCAGCACATCGGCGACATCATCATAGCCGCGGACATGATGCTCTTCGCCCCAGTGATCAAACCAGCCATTCCAATATTCCATGCATACAAGCGGGTTGTCCGGCTCATATTCGCTTAATTTATCGAAGGCTTCTTCCGGCCTTGAGCCAAAGTTTGCCGTCGCGAGCGTACCCGGCAGCGTACCGCCTTGAAGCATATGATCCTCGGGACCGTCGGAGGTAAAGAGCAGAACATTAATGCCGCGACGAATCATGCCTTCGCGCAAGTAGGCTAAATAAGTTTTATCGTTGCCGTAGCTGCCGTATTCATTCTCAACCTGCATGGCGAGAATCGGGCCGCCATTGGTATGCAGCAGCGGAACTAACAGAGGCATTAGCACATCGTAGTAGGCATCGACCCGGTCCAAGTAAGGCTGATAATGGCAGCGAAGCTTCATGCCGTCTTCTGCGAGCAGCCACGAAGGCAAGCCGCCGAATTCCCACTCTGCGCAAATATAAGGGCTGGGGCGAACGATCACATAGAGTCCGATTTCGGCTGCGATCTCAATGAATCGAACGACATCCGCGATTCCGGTGAAGCAGAATTGCCCTTGTTTGGGCTCGTGTATATTCCAAGCGATATAAGTTTCAACGGTATTGAAGCCGCATGCCCTAAGCTTCAGCAGGCGGTCCTTCCAATACTCGGGAACGACACGGAAATAGTGAATAGCGCCGGAGATCATTTGGAAATTCTTGTTATCCACTACAAATTGACGTCCATCAATAGCAAATCGGCTCACTGTGCAATACCCCCTGTTAGTTAGCTAATACGGTCCGTAAACGATTTCCCATCCACAGGCAGGTATCCCATAAGTCGGTTACCGGCTGATTCGTGAATGGAAGCGTATGCATATAGCCCGGCGGACCATATTCAGGCGTGACCGGCGTGCTCTCATATCCGCCGGCTTTACGGATTTCGAAGATATGTTTCCACCAGTCCTCATGCGTCTTGAGCTCCACTGCATACTCAGGTGCCGCGGGATGGGGAACTTGCGGACCTTGTGCATACCCTACGCGGGCATGGATATGGATGGTTCGTTCACTGGCCAGCCGGATCGCTTTCCCTTGATCAGGAAGCAGCGATTCACAGACGCAGCACCAATGGCTGAAATCCGCGGTGATCCGAAGATCCGGGAATAATTCCAGCAGTCTGGCCGTGTTCCATGGTGTGTACATCGCACGGTGTCGATGGGTCTCGTGTCCGACGGAAACGCCGGCAGCTTTCTGTTCGTGAATCGCGGCGCGGAAGAAGTCGGACTGCTCTTCATCGGACATACAGTCCCTTGCGCTGTGCGAAATCACAAGAAGCGGGTTTAGCGCGGCTGCCCGGTTAACCCCGTTCGCGAATGTTTCCTTATGCTGCTGTAAGGATTGGCCGGTGGAAGCAATCAATGCGATGTAAGCCAGTTTATACTCTTGCAGCAGTTCTATAAATTCACCTGCATGCTCCGGCGATGGGACAGGTGCTTCAACGCCGTCATAGCCGGCAGCAGCAATTTGTCGAATGCTTTCCCGGTAGGTGAGGTGCTCCATCCCCCATAACGACTTAAACAATCGAAGACTCATAAGCGCAGTGCCCCTTTCTATTAATCAAGTTCTATCATAGCAATGAATGAAAGGGCTTGCTATTTCGGATCGTCTTGCCTTTTTGCATAAATGTATGGCGAAATAGGCTGTCGATGGGAGCGTAATTGCGACTACATTTGTATAAAAAACGCATACCATTCGAAATGGTTCAAGCCGTAAACGGCATGTTACGATTTGCCTGTCAGTTCATTCATTCAATCTGGGGGTAACGCAAATGAAGATTCATATCGGACAAGCAGAGCTGGAGATGGGCAGTAAATATATGACGGAGCTGCGCAGCGCCAATGATATTTTGGATAACGTGGAAGAGCTTCGCGAACGTCTGGAAGAGGATGGTTATCTGCTTATTCGCGGCTTTCATAAACGGGAAGATGTCATGAAAGCACGGAGTGGAATCCTGAATAAGCTGAACGGCATGGGCCGGCTTGATTCGGAATTCCCGATCGAAGACGGTGTCATTGCGGCCGGTGCCAAGGGCGTTATGTTCGGCGGTGCGGCCAATGACGAGGATCAAGATATGCAAGGCTTCTATAACCTCGTGAACAACAGCAACGTTATGGGCTTCTTTGACCGTCTGCTGGGCGGCGAGTCCATTACCTATGATTACAAATGGCCGCGTGCGGTAGGAAACGGAGACTTTACCGGCGCGCATTACGATATCGTTTATATGGGCCGCGGAACGAAGCAGGTGTATACGATGTGGACGCCGCTTGGCGACGTACCTTACGAGCAAGGACCGCTGGCCATTTGCCTGGGCTCGCAGCACTTTGACAAGATGAAATCGACCTACGGGCAAATGGATGTGGATCGCGACAATATTGAGCTGGGCTGGATCTCCAAGGATCCCGTGGAGTGCGTGGAGAAATTCGGCGGACAATGGGCAACTACGCCGTTTGAAGCAGGCGATATGATTATCTTCGGCATGTTCCTGCTGCACGGCTCGGTTAATAACATGACGAATCGATATCGCTTAAGCTCGGATACCCGCTATCAGCTGAAATCGGAGCCTGTGGATGAGCGCTGGGTCGGCGTGAAGCCGAAAGGTCATTACGCTTGGGGCAAGGAAAAGTCAAAGTCGATCGAAGAAGCAAGAAAAGAATGGAATATCTAATAGAACTAGATTGAACACAAAGTGCTCCCTGCATGGGGAGCACTTTGTTCACGATTCTATAGCAGGTTCATTCCAGGTGATCATTGCGTGGCGGATACGGTTACAGAGAGAGGGGTCACACATGAAATCAGCACTGCTCGCCCGAACCAACGGCATGAAGTTATCTACGATTCTTAGCATATTTGTCGTCTTCATCGTCATCATTCCCATTACGCTCAGCAGCATCTTTGTGCTGCGCATGTACAAAACCGATGTCATTAATCAGGCTACCGAGCGAACGCTTCAGTCTTCGCAAACCGTTGCGTATGCGACCAAACAGGAAATCAACAAAATGATCAGCATCTTCGCGGCGATCAGCATGGATCCGGATGTGCTGACGACCGCTTCGGATATTCAAACGACCACCTCGGTGGATCGGCAAACGAATATCAGCAAGCTCCATAAAATTCTCAATAAGCATACGTCATCCGTCATGTCGGATGTTCTCTCCGTTAAATTTTTCTTCAAGGAAAGGGGCTCTTACACCTATCTGAGCAATATGGAAGGGAATGAAGAGACGACTCGCAAGACGGATTGGTATCAGCTGGCGATCAATAAGCCGGATAAGATTCATTTTCTTGGGGAGCAGCCTCTAGTGGTTCATAGCGAGAAGCTGCTTACCAGCATCATGACGGCTTCCTTCTCACCGAGCGCCTTTAATATTTTGTCAGATGTGGAAGTGATCTATTTTGCATTTAGCGGAGGCGAATTCGAAAACATTCTGCTGCAGGATACGAATCGATCATCGAAAGTATTTCTGGTAGACGGTGACGGATCCGTTGTGACTTCGAATCAACAGCTTGCACAGCAAGGGGAAACAATCGGGCCGATTCTGCAGAAGCTTACCGGGAAATGGGGGCATTTTCTGAAGACGATCGAGGGGAAGAAGATGCTGGTTACGTATGCCAATGTCGGTGAAGCCGATTGGAAAATCGTGAATATAACGCCTTACAGCGAGTTAATCGTCAATTATGAGAAGGTGAACAAAATCATTCTGCTTGCCGCGATGCTGATTATCGTGTCGCTGGGAGCCGTAGCGATCTATTTTGTACGGAATGTCACGAAGCCGATCCACCGGCTCATGCGTCAAATGTCGCGTGTCATGGATGGTAATTTATCTACGCATGTACATGCCTCCGGAAGTCTGGAGCTGCTGACCCTTGGCAATACATTCAATCATATGATTGTGAAGATTCAACAGCTGATGAAGCAGCATGAAGAACAAGAACGAGCAAAACGGATGGCTGAATTCTCGGTGCTGCAATCGCAAATTAATCCGCATTTCTTAATCAATACGCTCAATGCAATTAAGCTGATGGCGCTGATTAGTAAAGCGGACAATATTCAGAATATGACGAACTCGCTGATGAGATTGTTATCGTCGTCGTTTAATCGCGGCGGGCGGCTTGCGAGGCTCTCGGATGAAGTAGAGAACTTGAAACATTACTTATCCATTATGGAAATTCGCTACGGGAATAAGTTTGAAACGGTGTGGGAGATTGAAGAATCCGTGCGAACCTTGTTTGTGCTGAAGCTGCTCCTACAGCCGATCATTGAGAATAGTCTGATCCATGGATTAAACGGGCGGGATCACGGCGGCATCATCTATATCTCGGCGTGCTTGAAGAATGATGCTCTGCTGGTTTGCATCGAGGACAACGGAGTTGGCGTGACGGATCAAGCCTTGGAGAGTTATCGGAAACAAGCGGAAGAGCCTGTCAAAGATCGCAGCTACAGCGGAATGGGCATATTGAACGTTCATCAGCGCATTCAGCTTCATTACGGGAAAACGTACGGCCTTCATATTGAGGCGAGCGAACGAGGCGGTACGCGCGTTAAGTTGCTTCTGCCCCTCATTAGCAGTTCTGATGACGAGGAAGTCATGTCGGCGTAGAGTGGTTCAAAAAAGATCATGTTTACCTCAATAACAATCATTTGGATGCGGTTACATTGGCGTTATTATGAAGAAGGTTGAAGAACAGCAACCACAGATGGTCACTATAAACGGAGGGTTGAATCAATGCGTAACAAGAAGCTTTTTAATGTACTGCTGGTGGTATGTATGTTTGCAGTAGCGATGTTGACAGGCTGCGGAAGCAGCAAAGAGAACAACACGAACACAAGTAACAATACCACGGCTGCCGCTGAGACTAACACAGAAGCAGACACAGCTGCGAATACGACGGAAGCAGACACGGCTAAGCCTGTTAAGCTGAAACTCGGCATGTGGGAAGCCAAAACCGATATCGAGTTCTGGACAGAGAAAGTGAAAGAATACACGAAGCTGAAGCCAAACGTTTCCATCGAAGTTGAAACGATTCCGGATAACAGCGGTCAATATTTGAAAGTGCGCCTTGCAGCAAATGACCTGCCGGATCTGATGTACTTGAAACCGGCTCACTTCCAAATTTATAAAGATTCCTTGCTGCCGCTGGATGAGCTGCCGGTTGTGAAAACAAATAAATTTCCAGGCGTGATCGACGGCCAAACGCTAGGTCTGCCGCTGGTATCCTTCTCGGAGTATGTGTACTATCACCCTAGTATCTTCGAAGAGCTGAATCTGCAAATTCCGCAAACGATGGATGAATTCATTGATGTGCTTGAGAAAATCAAAGCCGGCAATAAATATATTCCACTCGCACTGGGCGGTAAAGACGACTGGACATTCTATCCGTTCTCTGAGTTTGGCCCTCATATTCTTTCCAAGGATGAGCAATACCAAGCGAACTTGGCTACGAATGCAGAACCGTTCGGCAAGGGTTCTACGTTCGAGACAGTTGCAAACATGATTAAGAAGATCGCTACGGACAAATTGGCAGGACCGGACGCGCTAGGTATCGGTTATGATCAAGCGACTCAATTGTTCCAAGCTAAACAAGCGGCAATCATAGCGTTAGGACAATGGTATTATGCAGATCATCTGGCGAAGGTTGGCAATGACGATGACCTTGCTGCGTTCCCGATGCCTTGGAGAACTTCCGCGAGCGATCCGCTTCCGAACATGACGCTTGCCGATCAATACGTTTCCATTAACAAAAATTCCGCGAATGTGGAAGAAGCGAAAGCATTCATGGAATGGATGTTCAGCCCAGAAGTTTACCAACCATATATCAACACGTTGAAAAACACTTCTACTGTTGAAGGCGTAACTTCCGATCTTCCGTTCTTTAATAAATCGAACGAGGCAGCTCCATTCGTTCCGTTTATCTACGATGCTACTAACGAGAGATATGCGAAAGTAAAAGCAGCTGCTCAATATGATGAGAAGAAAACGGCAGCAGACATCTTCGCGGGTAAAAACGTTGAAGATGTGGAGAAAACGTTGAATGGCAACTGGAAGAAAGCCGTAGAATCGATTAAGTAATAACGGAATAGCTGTGAAGGAGGGTGCTTTGGGTCAAACCATGTACCCTCTCTTATTCAGCGAAGCGGTAGGAAGAGTTGGATAGAGAGATTCGGTTACCTTGCAGGAGGGATGAAAATGAATTACCAGGCGCAGCAAAAATGGGTTATCTTCGGCTTTTTATTCATCCCTGTTTCATTGCTGTTATTGTTTTTGGTTTATCCGACCTTACAATTGTTCCACTACAGCATTACGAATTGGGATGGGTATAGCGCTTCTAAGAGTTATATAGGCTTTGAGAATTACAAGCAAGTGCTTTTCTCGATGCCGGATGTGTGGAAATCGATTAGCAATAACGGCATTTATTTTATCGTGCATACGTTATTTATTCCCTTGGAATTAATGGTAGCCGTTCTATTAAATCGGGCCATTCGCGGAAGCTCGTTATTCCGCTTCACTATACTTATGCCTTATGTCGTCAATGGCGTAGCGGTAGCTTATATGTTTAGTTATATCTATTATCCGATTAACGGACCGCTTAACAGCTTATTAACTTCTGTTGGACTGGAAAGCTGGATTCATGGCTGGCTGAGCGATTTTGAATTAGTGAATTACTCGCTGGTGGCGGTATCGTTGTGGCGTTTCTGCGGGGTACACGTGATTTTGTTCCTGGCAGGTCTTCAATCGATCCCACAGGACTTGTATGAAGCAGCCTCGATCGATGGAGCGAACTTCTGGCAGAAGCAGCGTTATGTTACGCTGCCCGGCATTCGCCGCGTCGTAGAGATTATCCTATTCATGAATGTCACAGGAGCATTGCTGCAATTCGATATTCCATTTGTCATGACAGGCGGGGGACCCGGTGTTGCCAGCAGCACCTTTGGTTTATTCTCCTTATTCACGGCCTTCAAATTCAACAATTTTGGTTTAGCCTCGGCGATGGCCGTAGTATTGCTGATCCTGATTATCGTGTTCTCCTCGATACAGAATTGGATCATCAAGGACAGGAGTGGGAACTGATATGTCCGGATTGAGACGCAGTTTGCCGGGAAATGTATTCTATTATGCCATGTTCGCGCTTATCTTCGTGATTGTGTTTGTGCCGATTGCTCTTGTGGTGTTCGGAGCCTTTAAGACGAGAACAGAGCTGTTTCAGACAACCCCGCTGGCCCTACCCGGCAGCTTCTTGAATTTCAGTAATTTCAAACTGGCTTATACACAAGGCGATATGCTGCGGGGATTATGGAATACGACGATTATTGCTTTCATCACGCTATGCGGAAACGCCATATTGGGCACGATGACTGCTTATATCCTGAATCGGTTTCAGTTTAAATTGAAGAAGGTTGTATATGGCCTGTTCCTGATCGCTATGATCATTCCCGCGTATACGACTGAAATTGCTCGGTTTCAGATCATTCATTCCATCGGGATGTATGATTCATTAAGAGCCCCGATCTTGATTTACATTGGAACGGACATTATGCAGATCTATATTTACATGCAATTTCTGGAGAAGATTTCTAACCAGCTTGATGAAAGCGCTATGCTGGATGGGGCAACGTACGTAAGGATTTTCCGCTCGATTATATTCCCGTTATTGCTGCCTGCAACTGCAACGCTGGCGATTCTAAAGAGTGTAACCGTCATGAACGATGTCTATATTCCATTCTTGTATATGCCTTCGAAGGAATTGGTCACGATGTCGACGGCACTGATGAAGTTTGTCGGTGCGCGGGGTTCCGATTTATCCGCGCTATGTGCCGGTATTGTACTCGTGCTGATCCCAAGCGCAGCGGTATACATCGCATTTCAACGTTTTATCTTTAAAGGTCTTATGGACGGTGCAGTGAAGGGTTAACAGGCAGTCTTAATCAGAGATGAGGGGGAAACGCTGAAGATGATCAATCTGATGATAGTGGATGATGAACCGTTAGTCAGGCTCGTATTGCGTCATATGATCACCTCCCAACATTCGGATATTCATATTGTCGGAGAAGCATCGGATGGTCAAGAAGCGATTCATTTCATTACGGAGCATCAAGACATCGATATCGTCTGCGTGGATATTCAGATGCCCAAGATGAACGGGTTGCAATTTCTTCAGCAGCTGGGTCAGCTTGAGCGGGCGAAGCCGGTCTATCCGATCGTTCTAAGTGCATTCAACGATTACGATTACGTAAGGGAAGCGTTTATTAACGGAGCCAAGGATTATATGCTCAAAGCCAATATGGATGAGGCTTATCTTGCGCCGATTCTGTCTAAAGCCGTGAATGAAGTAATGAAGCATAAAGGGGCCACTCCGGTGCAAGCAGCCGTTGCTGAAGCGGATATGCCGGCTCTTCCAGACAAGAATCTGGAACCCTTGCTTATCTCTCTGTTAAACCTTGAACCATTAGAAGCCTCCGCTCGGAATGAAGCCTCTGCCGAGCTAAAGGCCGTGCTTGGTGAAGTGAACCTCATTGCGGCTTCCGTTAAACTCTCTCAGATCAGCCTCAATGAAAGCTCAGCGGGATTTATTAAACAAACGATCCGGACGGTCCTTGATTCTCAAGCGATTCCGGCCGTCATTCTGGATCGACTGCCTAAGGAATATACCTTGCTGATGGCGTTTCCCCATCAACGCAGCGAGACTTCCGCGCGCGAGAACATCCACGGTATGTTGACGACGATCAGTGTGCGTTTAAAGCAGTTTATCAATGCCTCTGTCGCCATCGGTGTCAGCGGCTGGGGCAGAAATTCATGCGAGTGGCTTGATCTGGCAGAGCAGTCATCGAAAGCTGCAGAGCTTAGCTATTATCGAGGGTTTGATAAAGTTTTTTTTCCTGAGGCGGTACCGGTATCCAAACCTTCGCTTGAGAAATCAGCCGGATCACAATCCTTCCTGGACCAACTGCGGATGACCAGGGCTGAAGCGGTGAAGAGCCTGAAGGAATCGGATACCGTGCAATGGAAGATGCAATATACGCAATTTCGTATGCTGCTCATGCAGGCCGACAGTATCAAACCCGAAGTCATCAAATCGGAGTTTACCGAGATGGTCTGGGAAATTGGCGCTATCCTGTATCCGAGCGGTCTGCGTTGGCAGCAGCTCCAAGAGGGGTTTAGTAATCCGCTCGACTTTATCGAGCAATTTAACACGATGAGGGACAGCTTGCAGTGGATGGAAGACATGCTGGGCAAGATCCATGGCTTAATTCACGAGCATGAATGCAAACAGCTGGAGAAATATTCCCTTCCTGTCGCGAAAGCAAAAACGTTCTTAGACAAGCACTATTGCGAGGATATTACCCTCCCTTCAATCAGCCAGATGGTAGGCGTCAGCGGGAGCTATCTAAGTAAACAGTTTTCCAAGGAAGTCGGCAGCAGCTTCATTCAATATTTGACGAGGCTGAGAATCGAAGAAGCCAAACGACTAATGGGAATCGGGATGAAAGTATCCGAGGTGTCGGATCGGGTCGGGTATATGAATCCGGAGCATTTCAGTCGTATTTTCAAAAAAATAACGGGTCACAGTCCGAAGACACATCGCAGCGCATCCTCGGTCATGTAAGCGATTATCGAACTCTAATTATTAGTTATTTCCTTATAATGCTAAGGAAAACTAATAATTAGAGTTTTTTTTGTTCCTATTCACATTGTAAAGGTGCAAAATGTACCGATGTACATCACTTTCTGTCCGATTATTTCGCTTAAGTGATATTTTCCAGCAATAATATGCGAGAATAAACGAAAAATAAATCATTTCTTTATCAAATATCATCATTTGAATGCGTTTTCATTATCGGTAAGATACATAGTATCGTAGGAAACTTGTGGAAGAGGAGGGTTGTATTCAAGGGATTACGCATGTAGTGCAAGGAGTAGACAGCTGTTCACACGATTCTCAGTGGGCCGCAAGGTAACTGACAACGGAGGTAATGAATGTGAGGTTATTGAAGAAGACGTTAAGCATGATTACAACGGCGACACTTGTGTTCTCATCCGGCATTATACCCATGCAAAGTTATTCAAATGTACTGGGCAGTTCGGTTGTTCAAGCCGCGCAAATCGAGCAAACCTATAATTCCAACTTGAATGATGCCGGTACCTGGTTACAATCCCAAGCACCTGCAACGGCTGCGATTACGGCTGCAGCAGGTAAACTAACGATCAGCGAGCCGACGAATAACGGTTCGTACAAAAATTTCATCATCGATTCGAATTCGCCTGCGGTTGCGGATGGCGATTATACGGCGACGCTGACTACGAAATCAGGTGCAGCAAACCGCTATGGTGTCGTAGTTCGCTATATTGACGCCAATAACTGGGTTTACCTGGGGAATGAACCCGGCGTGGGCTGGTTTATGAATTGGAAAAACAACGGAACGGAAGATTGGTACGGTTACTTCGGGGCAGCCTACCCGATCGCGACAGGTTCGCCTGCAGTAGGTGTGCCTCTCAAATTAAATATCAACTATTCGGGCAAAGATTTTGTCGTTTCCATTAACGATACGCAGGTATTGGACAGCAAAGCTACGCCTGCATTCGTGGCGAAATCCTCCACTATTCCTACTGCTGCGGGTAAAGAAGGGGTTCTCTCCTTCAAATGGACGCATAACTTTGAGGTTTCTTCTTCCACGCTGAAATATATGGAGGAATCGGCACCGGAGCCGCAGCTGCTTACGTATGCGAATGATTTCGAAAGCGGAACGGAAGCGAACCTTACTGACAATGGAGCCGTGAAGAACGATACGGCTATCAGCGGCGCTGCTTCCTACTCCGGCATGGACGGTAAGTTTCTGGCAGCGCAGCAAACCGGCAATAATGTCTTCTATTTCAGCGACATGCCTGATATTGCCAATGGTACCGTTGAGATGAAGTTCGGCATCGACGGCGGAGCAGCGGAGCAATTCTGCCCTGCTGTACGCGTAAAGGATGCCACTCATTATTCCTTGGTCTGCCGCGACCCTAACGGATGGATCTGGGACGGATTCAATGGTTCCGGAGAAGTGTGGGGCACATCCCTGAATAAAGCGGAAATACTTGTCCCCGGCAAAATCTACACTTTGAAAGAAACGTTTAATGGGGATACGTACGAGATTTATTTGGATGGCAGATTGATCTACTCTTCTACGACAGGCAATAAGCTGCCGACTGCAGCAGGCAAAATCGGTTTCCGTTCCTACTTCGGCGCGAAATCGCTCAATATCGATAGCGTGAAAGTTACGGATACCAACAATACCGTGGTGTATGATCGCAACTTTGACAATGAAACGGCGCCTGTTGCCAATATCGGAACGGTGACGACGAACTCCACCTATTCGTTGAAGACACCTCTTCCGGGCTTTACCGGCAGATTGGCAAAAGTAGCGACAACGAATGGGGCAAGTCAAGTTGTAGACAGCAAATCTCCGATGATTAGCAACGGCACGTACAGTGCGAAGCTTCAGCTCGGCAGCACGTATACGAATGCCGGACTGCTGTTCCGCTATCAAGATGAAAGCAACTGGAGTGCGGTAAGAACCGACAGTGCAGGGAACTGGAAGCTGGTCGGCATGAATGACGGAACGGATGTAAGCTTTGATTTAACAAACATACCGCAGCCTCTTGGCACGACGCCTCATCAAGTGCAGATCGATTATCATGGCGATCACTATGCGCTTAGCGTTGATGGAACTGAGCTTTATGCCGGCACACATCCCGGATTGTTCAACTCTTATGGCCGTGTAGGCATTTCGACAAAAGCCGTGGCGCTAACTACATTATTGGATGAAATGAAAGTCGATTATGATCAGACCGATGTATATACACCGCCTAAACCTACTACATACATCAGAGATTATACGGATGGCGTAACAGGAACTTGGAAAAACAACGGGGATGGATCTGCCTATACGCCGGCACCGTCCATTACGAATAATAAGCTCGTGCTTAATAACTTTTTCGGTGAAATTTATGACTATGATTCCCTTGAAATGCAAGATGGCACTTATACCGTGAAATTCACAACGAGCTCGAGCACCGGTCGGGTCGGCTTCTATTTCCGATATACGTCGCCAAACCAGCCGTACGCAATGATTTACTACGGCGGCGGCAAAGAGTGGGGATGGCAAACGGATGCGGGACATTATGGCGTGCTCACGACTAACGGTCCGACCCTGCTTGCTGACACGGAATATACGGTCAAAATCAAGTATATCGGACAAAGCGTCAAAGTATTTGTCAATGATGTACTCGCTGTAAGCGGATCAGCCGACTTCCCTGTCGTGGAAGGCAAAGTGGGTCTCAGAAGCTGGTTTGACGCGAAGAAAATTACGGTCAGCAAATTGTCGCAAGAGAGATATGTGCCGCCGGTGCCTCCGACGCCGAGTGCACTGACGCCAATTACAATCGCATCGAGCAAATTGAGCGTTGAGCTCGACAATCGCTTCCCGGCTGTTCGCAGCTACACATGGGTAGGCGGTGAAGTAACAGACACGCTCCAAGGTCAAAGCGACTTCCTATATAAAGTGAAGATTAACGGTAACGAGAGCTTCGCGACTGTGGTAAGCGCAGCGAAAACAGCCGGCGATACGGTCGTTTATAAGCTCCATGTACCTGTAATCGATGATAATACGGAAGCCGTTATCGGCAATGTGGATATGGACGTCACCTTCAAGGTTACAAACGGATCCGTTCTTATGAATACGCACATTACTGCGGAGCCGGAAGGTTATAAAGTAGTCACGCTGGAGTTCCCGGATCAGAAATTGGTGACCGTCTCCAGCGCGAATCCGAATGCGCAAGGCGCATCCGTATGGATTACCGGGGAATGGAATCAATTCTATGAAGAGTATTATACGAATGACGCGGCATTCGGTGAGAAGCTTGCCGATCAAGAAGCAGACAGCAAGAGCAGAACCTATGGTTTCGTCAGCGACGGTAAACTCGCTGCAACAATCATCAATAATGTGATCAACCAACCCGGAAAAGTGAATATGAATATCGCGGCCGAGAATGGCACTTCGAACAAGCTGCTCTCGATGTGGAACGGGCAGTGGAATGTCAGAGGCGACGTCATCGATGACGCGAAATTCACTCCTAACTTTGATCTGTCGTCCGAGATCATCATCACGCCGGACAGAAACGACGATAGTACGGCAGATTGGAAAGACGCAGCGATCGAGTACAGAGACAAGTGGTCTCAGAACCTCCATCCCGGAGCAGATGAGATCAACAATTATGTATCCTATATCGCGATGAACTTTAACAGCTTAACGCAGGCTCCATTCTTAAGAACATTGGATAATGCGAAGAAACTTTACAATCTCTACGATGGCTTCGGTCAGTTAATCCTTGAAAAAGGCTATCAGGCTGAAGGACATGATGACAGCCATCCGGACGTTGCGGGACACTTTGGTATCCGCCCGGGCGGACTCAAGGATTTCAACACGCTTGTCGATGAAGGGTTGAAATATAACGTCAAAGTCGGCGTTCATACCAACATTGATGGTCAAGATCCGGATGCTTATTATGCGGATAAAGACAAATGGACGAGCTCGGGCTCCGCTTATGATTGGGTCGATCCGACCTATGGGCCGGACCGTGCCCAGGACCTCTCAACAGGGGAACTGGAGCGAAGATACGCACAGCTTAAACAAGAAGTTCCCAATCTGGCAATGGTTTATGATGATGTTTACAGCGGAGCTGGCTGGCATGCGGATCAGTTCGCGAACATCATCCAGAATAAGCTGGGTTTCTGGTTCGCAACCGAGTTCTCCGGACCAATGGAACAAAACGTCATCTGGACGCACTGGGGAACAGACCCTTATTACCCTAGTAAAACAGACGGCAGTATGATCGTTCGTTTCATGAAGAACCAGTATCAAGATACGTTCCAAGCGCCAAGTCCGGCAACGAGTGTGCTCCTGAGAGGGATGCTGCAAGCGGGTGTAGGTTCATGGCAGGGCAGAACAGATATGCAGAACGGGATCGATTTGTTCTACAACAACAATCTACTGACGAAATACATGCAGCATTTCCCGATTATGAACCTTACCTATGACAGCACGGGTATGGATCAAAGCGTCGTATTCAGCAATGGCGTAACGGCTACTTTGGATGAGTACCATGCAAGCCCATCCGATGCGAATCTGATTCTCGGCACGGCGTCTCTCAAGAAAGACGGCAAGAAAATCGCGGTTTATGATGTCGTGCTGAACAAAGCAGCGGGCGACACGGGAATCGGACAATTGGATGTTCAGAATCAGAAATCCCAATTGTTCCTGCCGTGGGATCCGCAAAACGAAACAAAAATTTACTATTGGAATCCTAAAGGCGGTTCAACGACTTGGGATATGCCAAACAGCTGGAATGACTTGTCCTCGGTTGAAATGTACAAGTTGACGGATACCGGCCGTGTCTGGGAACGTACGCTTCCTGTCGTGGACGGTAAAGTCACGATCGACAATACAACGGTTGGCGTTCCTTATGTCATTTATAAGTCCAAAGCGGATGAGCAAGGCTCCGCCATTCAGAAAGCTGCCGAGTGGGGCGTTGGCGGACCGGTCAAAGATCCGGGCTTCGACAGCGGCACCTTCACTTCCTGGCAGAAGTCTTCAACCACGAACGGGGCTGCAAGCCATGTTACGGTTGAACATGATTACAACATGAACAATTATGTAAGAATTAGCGGTACGGACGATGCTGTAATTTCGCAATCTGTAACCGGTTTGACGCCTGGTAAAACCTACACAGCTTCTGTATGGGTGGACATCAATAACGGTTCAGGCGGCAACAGAGACGATCAAACTGCAAGCACCTCTAATAGAAACGTGTCCTTACAAGTTTCCAATTACGGAGGCCCGGTAGTATCGAATTCCATCGATGCTTCAAAGGTTCAAAACTTGGAGGAGCCTAGTAAATTTAAAGGCACGTACTTCCAACGATTGGAAGTCGATTTCACGGCAGATCCATCCGGCCAAGCGACCCTTACATTAAAAGCAGATGCAGCAACTGCGGCTGTTTCCAATGTCTGGTTCGATGATGTGAGACTGTGGGAGAATCCGGGGAAAACGGATTTCGGTTCTCACTACTTCTATGAGGATTTCGAGAATGTATCGGAAGGACTTGGACCATTTGCATTCCGGGCGAACAGCGGTAATCAGACTCATCTTGCGGAGAAAGCAAGCGATGAGCTGAAAGCAGCGGATCCGGAAGTGAAGCAGCCGATGACGTATGTTATCGACGGCTTGTTTTCCTTGAAGTCGAACGAACAAGATCTCATTAACCGCACGACTTCCGTGCAAGAGATTGCGGCTACATTGCCATCTACGCTGAAGCTTAAAGCGAATACGACTTATAAAGTCGGACTGAAATACGAAGCGAACAAAGCCGGTTTGTATCAAATTTCGGCGAAGTCACGCTCTGGCGGGCCGAAACAAAGCGTATTGTTATCTGAAGCAACGGGGACCGGAAAGAGCAATATTCCGGATTGGACATTCCCGATTATTAAATCAACCGGCACAGCCAATGCCGAGCTGACATTTAATACGGGCGATTACAGCGATTACTACATTGCATTCGAAGTTGTCAGAGCACCTGGTGCGCCAACGTTGTCGGCAATTGATGTGGTCGTGGTACTGGATGATTTCTTCGTGGATGATCTGGATGCCGTTGCGGCTAATCATGCACCGGTAATCGGTACGATTGCTCCGATCTCCGTACAGGCGGGAGAGACCGTAAGCTTTACTGTTCCGGCTACAGATGAGGACGGGGACGATCTTGCATTCAGTGCTTCGAATTTACCGGCAGGTGCAACGATTGATGCAGCGACCGGCGAATTCCAATGGACGAACGCAACAGCGGGCGATTACGTCGTGACTGTACAAGCAACAGACGGTACAGAGATCGCTGCTCGTGATGTTGCCATTCACGTGGAAGCAGTTGTAACGCCGCCGGTGAATCACGTACCGGTCATTACAATTACGAATGCGGTAACGAGCGTGCTTACAGGCGAAGCGGTAAGCTTCACGGCGACCGCAACCGATGAGGATGAAGCAGATCAAGTTGATCTGAGTGTTGTGGGTACATTACCGGAGTTTGCGACGTTCGATGCGGAGACGGGTGTCTTCCAATGGACGAATGCTCCGAAAGGTGACTACGTGGTTACGCTTCAAGCAACGGACGGCACGGCTACCGTTACGCGGGATGTTGCCATTCAAGTAAGTGATGAAGTCGTGCCGCCGGTGAACCATGCACCGGTCATTGCGAACATCGCAGCGATTCATGTGAACGCAGGCCAAGCGGTAAGCTTCACGGCGACAGCAACGGATGAGGACGAAGATGTGCTGACGTACAGTGCAGCAGACTTGCCGGCGGGCAGTTCCATGGATGCAAGCACGGGCGCATTTGCGTGGAGCAGTGCCGTAGCAGGCAATTACGTCATCACGGTAACGGCTACAGACGGCGAATTGTCGAGCCGTACGGAAGTTACGATCGTAGTAACGACTGTCAACGTTGACCCAACACCGCCTACACCGACACCTCCAACGACAATCGTGACGGAGGGACATGTAGAGCTGAAAGCAACACCGGATGCATCCGGTCAAGCAGCGGTGAAGGTGACGGGAGCAGAACTCCTGCAAGCGGGCGAAGGGAAAACCAAATCCGTCACGCTAACGGCAGCGGTGGATGCTGCCAAACCGATTACCGGCATTGTGTTCCAGCTGCCGGCGCAGCAAGTGAACCAATTGGCAGACGATAAGAAATCGTTGGTGCTGGATGCAGGTCTGGCGACGGTATCGTTCGATGCAGGCATGTGGAACGCGATCATCGGCGATAGCAGCAAGGAAGTACAGCTATCGGTGAAACAGGTGGATGGATCGACGCTGAACGAGCAAACCAGAGCGCAGATCGGCGATCACGTCGTGTACGACTTTACGCTAACCGTAGACGGCACTAAGGTAAGTCAGTTTAAGAAGAAGGACGTAACGGTTGAACTGCCATACCAGCTGAAAGCAGGAGAGAATCCGAACCAAGTCGTGGTGTACTACGTGAACGACGAAGGCAAGCTGGAAGTGGTGAAGAACGCGAAATACGATAAGAAGACGCAAACCGTCACGTTCTCGCCGGAGCATTTCAGCTATTATGCAGCAGGCTCGTCAGCTATCCAATTCGGAGATATCGAAACGGTAGCGTGGGCGAAGGACAGCATTGAAGCACTGGCTGCACGCGGAATCGTGCAAGGCGTTGAGGACAATCGCTTCGCGCCGCAAGGGCAAGTGACGCGGGCAGCTTTCATTACGATGCTGATCCAAGCACTGGATCTGCAAGGGGCGGCGGCAGGTACAGAAACAGGGTTCAGCGATGTGAAGAGCGGCCAGTGGTACTCGGATGCCATTGCAGCGGCGAAGCAGCTGGGCATCGTAACGGGTAAGCAAGACGGAAGCTTCGGCGTGAATGACAGCATCACGCGCCAAGATATGGCGGTTATTCTCTGCCGTGCGCTTCAACTGAAGAAACCGGAAGCAGGAGCGGCATCGTTCACGGATCAAGGCGCAATCTCGGCTTATGCGCAAGAAGCTGTGCTTGCCGTGCAAGAAGCCGGCTTGATGAACGGCCTTGGCAATGGCAGCTTCGCCCCTAAAGGCGAGACCACCAGAGCTCAAGCGGCTGTAACCATTTACCGGATTTTGAATTTGATCTAAGCAGCGGAAACCGCCAATACGTGAACGGACGTATTGGCGGTTTTTTTGGACAAACAACTCATTCAACTATTATCAAACGAACTTTATGTAATATTTCTTCACATTTAACGTTAAATCCGTGATATTTTTTGAGGAATTACTGGATATGCATAAATATTCATAGTGTTGTAAGATACTCATCTAAACTGCGTTCATCGAACGCGGCTCGCTCATATTCGTATTCCGCCAGGCCTATTTGGAGGGGCGTTTATTTTTGCATGCGTGAATTTAATAATTCCTGTAACTGGAAACTATAAATTAAAATAACTAGTAAAACCAACGGTTTTTAGAGTTATAAGAAATACTGTTCACCCAACTGCTTTAATGAAGTAATCGGTAAACGCGGTGAAGAATATTGTCATTTTGAGGGGACGCGGCAACGCGTTGAAGCGAATTGACACTGTTGCATAAAGATACATGAGACCTACTTTAAGCCTATTTTTCGAAAATAGCCGGAAGTATCCGCACCATCCAATTCCCCCAACTCATGACATGTTTAAATCTTGTAAATGCAAGACTTCGGTAGATTGGACTGTTAAAAACGCTTTCTTTTATGCTGAAATTCCCCCAATATACTGTAAATGTCAAATCGATTACAATGATTTCGAAGTCAAGCAGCCTAACTGCAGCATCAAATACTAGCGTTCGAAAGGAGTCATTTAATAGGGGATTTGGTCGTTTGAAGGCACTCTTGGTAAAGAAGTTCTAAAGATTTCAGAAAAGGCTATGAATCTCGCAAAAAAGTTTTGAGAAAATTCTAATAGTTTGGTATATTTCAACAAAAGTCAATTTATGTAATCATTTTGTTGAGATCATGGGGAGGAATGAACAAGATGAGGAAGGTATCGAATTGGTTTTCCTGTTTGTCTGTCATCGCTCTTGTTGGAGTAATGTTGGCGGGTTGCAGCGGTAATAACAATGCAAACAACGCCAATACAACAACGAACAACAAACCTGCTAACACAACTGAAGCAACGAACACTACCACAAACACCGACACTACGACTGAAACACCCGCGACTCCTGATCCAAACACGCCTGTAGACGGCGGAACCATGACGATTGGTACATTCTCCGATATCGTCTCTGTAAACCCTATTTATATCAATGACACTTCTTCCGGCGATATTGAAACATTAATCAACGCCAAGTTATACGACGTAGACCGCAATGCCAACCTGGTAGTTGAGCCTTGGTCGATTGCTGCCGAGCTTCCAGTGATCAGCGCAGACGGCAAATCATATACAGTCAAAATCAAAAGCACTGCAAAATGGAACGACGGTCAGCCGCTTACTGCAGACGACGTTCTCTTCACCTTCAATACGGTTAAAAACCCTGATGCCGGCGCACCTGGTATCAGCACAGTCGACAAAATCGATACCATCACCAAAGTCGATGATACGACGATTGAATTCAAACTGAAGCAAGTGTATGCACCATTCCAATACACGCTTGCAAGCTCCCTGGTCCCTTCCCACATCTTGAAGGATGTACCGGTTAAAGAACTGAGCAAGAACGCATACGGCGTAGATCCTGCGAAAACCGTTACAAGCGGTCCGTGGAAATTTACAGAGTGGAAACAAGGCCAATACATCACGCTTGAAGCGAACCCGAACTACTGGGGCGAGAAAAAGCCGCACTTGGCTAAGATCATCTACAAAATTTACGCTGACCAAAATACAGAAGTACAAGCCCTGATCAAAGGCGACATTCAAATGTCTCCAGCGATTCCGGTTACCCAAATCGATGCGATTAAGGCGAAAGAGAATCTGAACGTGATTCTTGCTCCGGGTCCTCAATACGAATACGTACAATTCAACTTCAAAGATGAGAACTTCCCTGATAAATATTCACCGTTCAAAGGTCAAAAAACACGTCAAGCCATTGCTACTGCACTGAACCGTCAAGGTATGGTCGACAATGTTCTTAAAGGAACCGGTAAGCTGATGAACTCGCCATTCCTGCCGGGTTCATGGGCAGATCCGGGTGACCAAGCCGTTAACTACGCTTATGACGCTGAGAAAGCAAAAGCTCTTCTGGCTGAAGACGGCTGGGTAGCGGGCAAAGACGGTATCCTTGTGAAAGACGGACACCGCTTCTCCTTCGAACTGCAATACAACGCCGGCAACAGCCGTCGTGAGCAAGTTGCCGCAATCATCCAGCAGAACCTGAAGGATGTTGGCGTAGAAGTAACGCCTAAAGGCATTGACTTTGCAACATGGATCGACCAGAACATCACGCCTGGTAAGTTCCCTGCCATTCTGCTTTCGTGGTCCTTGTCTAACCCGGATCCGGATGCAGAGAGCATCTTCTCTTCGAAATATTACCCGCCAACCGGCCAAAACGGCGGCTGGTATAAGAACGAAGCAATCGACGCTTTGTGGACCAAAGGTCAACTGACTACAGATCAAACAGAGCGCGCAAATGTGTACCATGAAATCGGCAAACAAATCTCGGTTGACCTTCCTTATGTATTCTTGTACCAATATGGACTTCCACAAGTTGTAGACTCCACGAAGATCCACTGGGCTGAAGAAGACAAACCGGAATCTGCCCTCGGCTACGGCTACTTGTACCATGCAATCAACTGGTGGGCAACAGAATAGGTTCGACAATCATACTGCATACCTGAACAAGGGAAGGGCCAACAGGCCCTTCTCTTGTGTTCAGTAAAAGGAGGGGCGCTGGAATGACTGAATATATGATACGCCGAACACTGCAATCCGTCCTTGTACTATTTTTAATTTCGATTCTTACGTTCCTCATGATTCACGCCGCACCCGGCGGACCTACGAAGATATTTTTAGCCCCCGGCTTATCACCGGAAGCTGGAGCGATACAAGCCCATAACTTGGGGCTCGACCGTCCCATCTTTGTACAATATACGATTTGGCTAGGCAATTTGCTTACGGGCGATCTCGGCTATACGTTTAAGAATCATATTCCGGTCGGCGACATTCTGTGGCCAACCGTGCAAAACACAATGGTATTAATGGGCGCTGCATGGCTCTTCTCGCTCTTGATCGCAATTCCTTGGGGGATTTATAACAGTACAGCCGAATATGGACTTTCCGACCAGACGGCCAACTTCGTTTCCTATGTTGGATTCGCGATGCCGACGTTCTGGTTTGGCATTATATTGCAGGAGTATTTCTCGCTCAAGCTTGATCTGCTGCCTTTATCGGATATGTATACCATGGGCAAAGAGGGTAACCTCGGCGACCTGTTCCTGCACTTGATTCTTCCGGTATCCGTGCTGACGCTCGGATTTCTAGCTGCGTACACGAAGTATTCGCGTGCAAGCATGCTGGAGGTATTGAACCAGGATTATATTCGTACCGCTCGCGCGAAAGGGCTGAAAGAGGGAAGGGTTATTTTTCGCCATGCCCTGCGCAATGCACTGATTCCGATCATTACGATTCTGGGTCTCGACCTGCCGATTCTGGTAGGCGGAGCTGCTCTAACAGAGCGTGTGTTCAACTGGCCGGGAATGGGACGCTTATTCGTAGATATGGCTGTAGCAAGGGAATACTCCGTGCTGATGTCCATTACGCTGATCGTATCCGTTATCGTCGTCGTCGGCAATTTGATTGCCGATATCTTATACGCCGTTGTCGATCCTAGGGTGCAATTAGGCTCTAAAGGAGGCGCGGCATCATGAGTAACGCAGTGCTTGAGAAGAAGCCAGCCTCCGGTACCCAAGCGGCCTTGGACAAACGTCCGGACGGACCGTGGAAGACCGCTTGGAAGAAGTTCCGTACGAACCCTTTTGCCGTTACCGGTCTTGTGATCCTTTCTATATTCGTCATTGCGGCGATTGGAGCAAATTGGTTCTCGCCTTATGACCCAACGCGCATCGATATGATGTTTCCGAATTTGCCGGCAGGGACGGATGGTCATCTGCTCGGCACCGATGAGCTGGGCCGGGATATTTTCTCCAGACTGCTGCATAGCTCGCAAATCTCGCTTACCGTTGGTTTCTCCGTTGCTTTTGTATCCGTATTTATCGGTACGCTTGTCGGCGCGTTTGCCGGCTACTTCGGCGGTTGGGTGGATACGATTGCGATGCGGTTCGTTGACGTTATGAACTCGATTCCGACGTTGTTCCTGAACATTTTGATCCTGGCTATATTTGGCTCGAAGATTAGTTACATGATTCTGATTCTTGCTTTGACGAGCTGGATGGGCGTAGCCAGGCTTGTCCGCGGCACGTACTTGCAGCTTCGCGAAATGCAGTATGTAGAGGCAGCTAAGGCTACGGGCGTTTCTGACCTTGGCATCATTTTCCGACACTTGCTTCGCAATGCTTCGGCACCGATCATCGTTACGGCGACACTCATGGTAGGCGGAGCGATTCTGAGTGAATCGGCCCTTTCCTACCTTGGACTCGGCGTTCAGACGCCGAATACAAGCTGGGGATTAATGCTGAGCAACGCGCAGGAATTTATGCTGACAGACCCGATTCAAGCGATTTATCCGGGGTTATGTATCTTGCTTGTCGTGCTTGCGGTTAACTTTATCGGCGATGGCATTCGCGATGGCTTGGATCCTAGGAAGACAACGATTCCTCGAAGGAGGCTGGACAGATGGCGGAAAAAATTCTCCAAATCCGGAATTTAACAACTGGCTTTCTGTCTGATAGAGGTTTAGCCAAGGCGACGGATCGGGTTTCGTTCGATTTGGAAAAAGGGAAAACGCTATGCGTCGTCGGCGAATCCGGCAGCGGCAAAAGCGTTACGGCCATGTCCGTCATGCGTCTCATCGATTATGCAGGCGGCTTGATTGTAGATGGCGAAGTACTGTTTAACGGTCAAGATCTGGTGAAGAAGAAACAATCCGACATGCTCAAAATCCGCGGCAATTTGATTACGATGATCTTCCAAGATCCGATGTCTGCACTTAATCCGGTCTTTACGGTTGGTGACCAGATATCAGAAGCGCTGCGTATTCATAAAGGCTTGAAGAAGAAGGAAGCTTGGCGGCAAAGCATCGAGATGCTGCGCCGCGTCGGCATTCCGGCACCGGAAATTCGCGCGAAGCAGTATCCGTATGAGATGTCCGGAGGCATGTGCCAGCGTGTCGTCATTGCCATGGCGCTCGCCTGCAACCCGGAGCTGCTGATTGCGGATGAGCCGACAACGGCGCTCGACGTGACGGTTCAGGCGCAAATTCTGGACCTGCTGCTTCAGTTGAAGAAAGAGTTCAATATGTCGATGCTGCTGATTACCCACGATATGGGCGTAGCAGCCGAGGTGGCAGACCGCATTGCGGTCATGTACGCGGGAACCGTAGTGGAAGAAGGAACGGTGAAGGAGATATTCGATGGGCCTCGTCATCCGTATACGATTGGGCTGCTTAAATCCATTCCGGGCTTAGAAGGGGAACGGGGCGGTGATCTGTATACGATCAAAGGCTCGATTCCGCCGATCAGCCAGCTGCCGGAAGGCTGTCGTTTCCACCCGCGCTGCCCGTACGCCATGGATATTTGCCGTCATAAGGAGCCGGTGATGCAAACTTCGCCATCGGGACATAAGGCTGCATGCTGGCTGGATGATCATGATGGAGCAGATCCAAGGCCAGGCGCATTCAACAGCCAAGAGCTGAAAGTGACGATTAAGAGCAAGCTGGAGGTGGCACATTCATGAGCGGCCAATATTTGATCGAAGCCTCCAATGTGAAGAAATATTTTCCGATTAAGAGCGGCTTGCTGAACCGCGTCGTAGGACAGGTTAAGGCGATCGACGACGTTTCGTTCGGCATCCGAGCCGGAGAAACATTCGGTCTTGTAGGCGAGTCCGGCTGCGGCAAGTCTACGCTTGCCCGCGTATTGCTGAATTTGAAGCAGGCAACGGCAGGAGAAATTAAGTTCGAGGGACGCAACATTCAAGAGGTAGGATCCGGCGAGCTTCGCAAGCTTCGAGAAGAGATGCAAATCATATTCCAGGATCCGTTCGGTTCCTTGAACCCGCGTTTTCTCGTTCGCGATCTGATCGGCGAGCCTCTTAAGGTTCACCGGAGAATGACGGCTAAGGAGATCGATGACCGCGTCGTGGAATTGATGGAGCTGGTCGGCCTTGATGCTTCGCGCCGCAATCGTTATCCGCACGAATTCTCCGGCGGTCAGCGGCAGCGAATCGGCATTGCCCGGGCAATAGCGCTCAATCCCAAATTCATCGTGGCCGATGAAGCGGTGTCGGCGCTGGACGTTTCCGTTCAGTCGCAGGTGCTCAATCTGATGGTGAAGCTGCAGAAAGAACTGGGTCTGACTTACCTGTTCATTGCGCACGGCCTTAACGTCGTTCGGCATATATCCGATCGCGTAGGGGTCATGTATTTGGGCAAAATGGTCGAGGTAGGACCAACCGAGGAGCTGTTCGCGAAGCCGCTTCACCCGTATACTTCCGTGCTGCTGTCAGCCATTCCGCAGCCGACAACGGAGCGGAAGAAGGATCGCATCATACTGGAAGGGGATGTTCCGTCTCCGGCCAACCCGCCTTCGGGCTGCCGCTTCCACCCGCGCTGTCCGTTCGCGCAGGATCGATGCAAGACAGAGGAGCCGAAGCTGCGCGTCATCGTTGATGAACGGCAGACAGCGTGTCACTATCCGTTGCAGAGCTAGATTTTTAGAAGAAGCTGCCCCAAAAGTGTGTGTGTACACTTTTGGGGCAGTTTTTTTGTGCGTTCCGGCCGGGTGCGCCGAGCGGGATTGGATTCGGCGAAGGTGTTGCCATTTCGAAGAACGGTAACAGTTACCGCACTTGAGCGGGCAACGGTGGGTGGCGGTCAAAGAGAGGTAATGGTTACCGCACATGAACGCGAAAAGGTGGTTGGCGTTCAAAGAGAGGTAATGCGTACCGCACATGAAAGCGGAAAGGTGGTTGGAGGTCAAAGAGAGGTAACAGTTACCGCACATGAGCGGGCAACGGTGGCTGGCGGTCAAAGAGAGGTAATGGATACCGCACATGAACGGACGATGGTGGTTGGCGGTCAAAGAGAGTAATGGTTACCGCACATGAGCGGGCAATGGTGTTTGGAGGTCAAAGAGAGGTAATGGTTACCGCACATGAAAGCGGAAAGGTGGTTGGAGGTCAAAGAGAGGTAACAGTTACCGCACATGAGCGGGCAACGGTGGGTGGCGGTCAAAGAGAGGTAATGCGTACCGTACATGATCGGAAAAGTAGCTCACTTAGCGATCTACATCGGCGGGACTTCGGGGGAAACGGTAGAAAGTAGCTCACCTAGGGATTTACATCGGCGGAGAATCGTGGGAATGGTAGAAAGCAGCCCGTCTAGGGATCTACTACATTGGCGGAAATTTCGAGGATTGCTGGTAAGCTGCGCGCCTTTCGAAGAGGGGGAGGTGCCTCTGTTTTCACGGTCTTGCGTTTATCACAGGTGCTTTATGGAAAAAATTAACGTATTACTAACAAGGAGCCTGCCTATGGATGCACCCAAACAGTCACAACCATTTTCCACCGTGCTGGCTGATAATAATCAATTGCTGCATGAGATTTACACGGATTGCAAAGATGTGATGTTCCGTGAATTTTCGATAGGGGATACCACGGATGCATTTGTTGTCTATATAGATGGTTTAGTCAATGTAGAACTGCTGGATCAGCATGTCATCAGGCCCTTGCTGGAGCTGCCGGCTGAGGAATCCGGCGACATCACGTCGGTGCGGCTTGCTTCTATTCTGACGCTGTCTCTCGTGCTGGAGCACGATGCGTTGGAAGATGCGATCGCATGTTTATCCAATGGTTGCGGGCTGCTGGTCATTGATGGCATGAGACAGGGCATATCAATTGGCCTTGCCAAGTGGGAGAAGCGCTCCATCGAGGAGCCGGGAGCGGAAGCAGTCGTCCGTGGACCAAGGGAAGGGTTCACCGAGACCATTAGCGTCAACACGGCGATGATTCGCCGTAAAATCAAAACGCCTTCGCTCAAAATGATTCCTTACTATCTCGGACGCCATACCCGCACGGAAGTGCTCATCTCGTTTATCGATGGCATCGCAGAGCCGTCATTGATTGAAGAGGTGCGCGAGCGTATCGAGAGTATCGATATTGACGGCATATTGGAGAGCGGCTATATCGAAGGATTAATTGAAGACAATCCGTTCTCCCCTTTTCCGCAAATTCAAGTGACGGAACGGCCGGACGTCGTGAGCGCCTCCTTGCTGGAGGGGCGAGTTGCCATACTGGTGGATGGTACGCCGTTCGCGCTGATAGCGCCTGCAACGCTGTTCACGATGCTGCAATCGCCGGAGGATTACTACCAGCGTTTCTTGATCGGTACGTTTATCCGGTGGCTGCGCTACCTGTTCTTTATCATTACGCTCATTCTGCCGTCCCTCTATGTAGCGATTATGACGTTTCACCAAGAGATGGTTCCCACCTCATTGCTGCTCAGCATCGCGAAATCCAGGGAGGACATCCCCTTTCCGGCGCTCGTGGAGGCTTTGCTCATGGAGATATCCTTCGAAGCGCTCCGCGAAGCAGGGGTACGCTTGCCGAGGCAAGTCGGCGCCGCCGTCAGTATCGTAGGCGCGCTTGTAATCGGACAAGCAGCGACTTCGGCCGGACTGGTATCCGCACCAATGGTCATGGTGGTTGCCATTACGGGTATCGCCTCATTCATGATGCCGCAGTACAGCAGCGGCATCGCGATTCGGATGCTGCGTTTCCCCATCATGGTGTTATCCGGCATGCTGGGCTTGCTCGGGCTCATGCTTGGCGTCATTGTGGTCGTTATCCATCTGTGTTCCCTTCGCTCCGTCGGGATCCCATATCTGCAGCCGCTGGCGCCAATGAAAGGCAGCGAGCTGAAGGATGTGCTGGTGCGTGCACCGATTTGGATGATGCGCACAAGACCGTATCTGTCGAAGAAAGCGCCGAACAAGACGAAAGTGGCGGCAGGCCAGAAACCGGGTCCGCCCAAAGGGAATGAGTCGCCATGATGGAGAAGGGTCGTATTTCGCAGTTGCAGCTCGCTTTTCTCATGCATCCCTATATTCTGGCTACGTTAGTATTAAGCGCGCCTTCCATTTCCATGGTCACAGCGGGCCGCGATATGTGGGCAACTCCGATCCTTGCGGGAATACCCGCTTGCATGATTATCGGTGTTATGGTCGCTTTGCATCTCAGGTATCCGAACAAAACCTTTATCGAATATATTGAAACGATTCTGGGGCGTTACCTCGGCAAAAGCTTGGCGCTGATCTATGTGATATCGATTATTTACACCAACGCGATGGTGCTTCGCCAATATGGCGAATTCATTGCCACGACTTTTCTCATTCAGACGCCGATGATCGTGATCGTCATTTGTTTGATGATCGTTTGTGCCTATGCCCTGTATATGGGGCTCGAAGCATGGGCTCGTGCAGCGCAGCTGCTCATTCCGATTGCGCTCATCATTATCCTTGCGATGCTCATCATTATGATCCCGGATATGAGATGGAAGGAAATGTACCCGGTTTTGGAGTACGGAACGCTCCCCCTGCTCAGAGGCTCGATTCTTCCTGCTTCGTGGTTCTCGCAGTACTTCATCATCTCGATGTTCCTGCCTTACCTGACTAAGCATAAAGGCAAGACGCTTAAATGGTCATTGATCAGCGTCGCATCCGTCACCATGACGTTGTTATTGATCAACCTTTCCATATTGTTCATGTTCGGTAACTTGAGCAAAGCGTTCAACTATCCGTTCCTTGTCGCGGTTCGCTATATTTCGTTATCGGATTTCCTGGAACATATCGAATCGTTGCTGATGGCCACTTGGCTGATCGGAATCTTCATTAAGGTGACCGTTAATTTCTATGGGACGGTCCTGTGGACCGCCCAGTTCCTGAAGCTGCCGAATTATCGTACGATTATTGCGCCTATAGGGCTGTTGGTTATCCTCGTCAGTATATGGTGTGCGCCTAACTATCAAATGCTGCGCGAAGTCTTGGGTACCAGCGTGCCGGTCTACACTTTTCTCTTTCAACTGTTCGTTCCTGCATTGCTGCTCCTAATCGCGATTCTCAAGGGGAGGAAAAGTCATGAAAGCTAAGAGGCGTTCACGAATTCTCCTTCAAACCTCATGCGTCTGCTGGCTGCTTATGCTCACGGGTTGCTGGGACCGTATCGAAATCAACGATCTTGCGCTGATAACGGGAGCTGCAATCGATAGGACAAGCAGTAACGAAGTCGATTTGTCCTTGCAAATTTATGTGCCCAGAGCAGCAGGGGGAGGCGGAGCGGGCATGGGAGATAAGGGCGGGAGCGGATCTTCCAACACATTCGTGCTTACATCATCCGGAGTGAATATTGCCGATGCCCTATCCCATGTGCAGGACAAGCTTTCGAGGAAACTGTTTTGGGGACATGCCGAAGTCATCATCTTTGGCGAGGGAGCGGCGAAACTTGGCATCCGCGACGATGTGGATTATCTCATGCGAGCACCTCAGCCCAGAGAACGTGCCTATATTTATGTCTGCCGTAACAAAGCGCGGAGTGTCTTGGCGTTCCAGTCTACGTTGGAGCGAGATACCTCGGAGGTATTGCGGGAGCTCGCTAAGAGCAAAACCGCCATGAGCTTTACGCTGGCCGAGGTCTCCGAAATGCTGACAGAGAATGCCGATGCCTTTGCATTGCCATGGCTGAGAGAGCTTAAGCCGCCTAATGCAGCGAACATCGGGTCGGCCCGCTATCAGAATGGAACGGCGATCTTCAAAAACGGCCGTATGGTCGGCATTGTTGACGAGCAAACAACGAGAGGCCTTCTGTGGCTTCGGAATGAAATCGAATATGCGGTCGTAACGGTCGTTCCGAAAGGAGAAGAAGGGGCCCTATCCGTGCAAATGCTGAGAAGCAAAACCAGGCTCATCCCGCATATCAGCGACGGAAAGTGGAGTATGACGGTACGTATTCATTCGGAGAACGATACGCTGCAGAATACGACCAGCATTAATTTGGCTTCCAGTGAAGCGGGCGTCAGGAAGGTAGAGCTCGCGCTTGAGCAGGACATGAAGAAGCAGATCAGAAATGCGCTTAAACGAATTCAATTGGGCATGCAAGCAGATGTATTTGACTTTGCAGGAGAATTTCACCGGGCTTATCCTCAAATATGGCAGGAAACGGAGAATGACTGGGATGAGCAATTTCCGAAAGTGGAGGTTAAGATTGAGCCGGATGCCGTCTTACTGCGCCCGGGATTGTCTAATGTAAGAGCGAGATCTAGCGATTAGGAGCAGAGGCTATGACTTGGAAATCCATTCCCGCTTTATTGACATGCAGTTTGATTGTATCCATCTTCCAGTGGTATTGGGTACGCAATGCTCCGAGAAAAGAGCGGATCGCTTATTTTTCTTTATTGACGATCGGCTTTGGTCTCGGTGCGCTGTTGTATATGTATCCTCGCCTTCCGGGTCCATCGGAGCTTTTGCAGCTATGGTTTGGACCGCTTGGCAGGCTGCTGATCGGCAGCGGACAGGGACAATCATGAAAGAGATGCGAATCGGCGGCAAGCAGCTGTTCTGGTTGATCGCGACCATGCAAGCAGGCATGACCATATTGCTAACCATTAACCCGGCTCTGGTAACCGCCAAGCAGGATGCATGGCTGTCGATGGTGATCGCAAGCGTCTTTGGCGTATTTATTGCTTTTGTGAGCGCGCGGCTCAGTCAGCTGTATCCCGGAAAGACCTTTGTGGAATATGTGCTGCTCATTGTCGGCAGATGGGCAGGCCATGTGTTCATCTTCCTGTACTTCCTGTACTGGTACAGTGTTCTGGCAATCATCTTACGCCAGTATGCGGAGTTTATTGCGGCCACGATATTGCCGAGAACGCCTATGGTAGTTACGATTCTCGGCATGCTCTTTGTCGCGATCTATGTGGCGAGTGGCGGAATTGAAGTCATCGCGCGCTGCAGCGAGGTATTCGGCCCCTTTATCCTGCTTGGCATCTTCGTGCCGCTCATCTTGAGTTCCAAGGGCTTTAGTTGGAATCACATTCTCCCGGTTTACAGCGATACGGGAATCAAAACGATCATTCAAGGCTCACTCCCGACGACGACCTTTCTAGGCGATTGCATTATTCTCATCATGCTGTTTGCCTTCGTTCCGAAACCGAAATCGGGCACGAAGCCGGCCATGCTCGGCGTAGGGGTGGCAGGCCTGCTGACGTGCATCTCGACCTTTCTGCTGGTGGCTGTCATCGGCTATGGTGCCGGCGCGGGTCTGACCTATCCGTTCTTCAACTTAATCCGCTACATGACGTATTTTGATTTTCTTCAAAATTTGGACTCGCTTGTGGTCGCCATCTGGATCATAAGCGTGTTTATTAAAGTCTCTCTCTATTTCTTCGTCAGTACGTATGGGACGGCCCAGTGGCTGGGGGTGAAGAAGTGGAAGCGACTCATGTGGGGGGTAGCCCCATTCGTCATGCTGCTTGCTTTCATACCCCGAGATTTCATCGAAAGCTCGGTCTATTTTCCGCAGAAAATTGCCATTCCGTATCTGCTTCCGGTGCATTGTGTAGGTGTGCCGCTTCTGCTGTGGGGCATTGCCAAGCTAAGGTCGAAGGGCCGTGCCGCCGAAGGCAGAAAATAACTATTGCGGACAAGGGAGCAAACGAGGATACTTGTTCTATACAATCATAGACGGATCTACTTAGACTCCCTCCCGCAGCCGCGTCAGAGGGAATTTTAACGTTTATGGAATGGAAGGAACATTTCGGAAATGGCAACGACGGATTTTTTCGCTAGAAAGAAAGAGGAACTGGGCGTTCTGCTCAATGAGGTGCAGAAGCAGGCCGTTATGCACACCGAAGGTGCGCTGCTGCTGCTGGCATCGCCCGGTTCAGGAAAAACAACGACCATCATCATGCGAATCGGCTACCTGATCGAAGTGAAACGTGTCCATCCTTCGCGTATCAAGGCGGTTACGTTCAGTAAAGCTTCCGCGCAGGATATGAAAGACCGGTTTAGCCGGTTTTTCCCGGAGATGCCTTCAGGCAGTGTCGATTTCTCTACCATACATAGTCTCGCATTCGAAGTGATGCGTGAATATTTGCGTCGCTCGCATACTTCTTTTCAAATTATCGAAGGCGCAGTAGAGATAGAAGTCGGCGAAGGAGAGAATGAGCCAACCGGCGGTTTCGATGAGCATAATCCGCCTCTTCATAAGAAGCTGATCCTTCGGGATATTTACCGGAAGGTTCGAGGCGATAACATAACGGAAGAGCAGATGGAAGAACTCACTACCTATATCAGCTTCATTAAGAACAAGCTGGTGCCCAAAGCCGAGTGGGCTAGCGTGAAATGCGATGTTCCGGATGCAGCCCTTCTGCTCAAGGAATACGAAGCATTCAAACGTACGCGAAGCGACAAGCTGCTCGTCGATTACGACGATATGCTCGTTATCGCGAACCGCGCGCTGGAGCAGAGCAACGAGCTCCTCTGGAAGTACCAGAACAAGTTCGATTATGTACTGACGGATGAAAGCCAGGATACGTCCTTGGTGCAGCATGCCATTATCGGGAAACTGGTGCGCAGACATGGCTGTTTGTGCGTCGTTGCCGATGATGATCAGAGTATCTATACGTGGCGCGCGGCTGAACCGCAGTATTTGCTGGATTTTAAACAGGTATACCCGGATGCGGCGATACTGAAGATGGAGCAGAACTACCGTTCCTCGCGTAATATCGTGAGCATTGCGAACCGGTTCATCAAACGTAACCACAACCGCTATGATAAAAATATGTTTACCCGCAATCCCAGCAATCGTCCGGTTCAAATTAAGAGTTTGGCCGATTATAAGGTGCAGGCTAAGTATGTGGCAGACAAAGTGGCGCTTATCGAGGATTTGCGAGAGACGGCTGTGCTCTATCGGAACAACTCGTCCTCCATCTCGCTTATGAACGAATTTGATCGTAGAGGCATTCCGTTTTATATGAAGGACGGCGACAACCGTTTCTTCTCTCATTGGATTTTGGAGGACATCCTGAACTTCATGCGTATGGCTTATACGGACAAACGGCCGGATTTGCTGGAGAAGATTCATACGAAGCTGAACGGCTATATTACCAAAACGCAAATGGCGGCGCTCAGCCAGATTCAGAACAATGAGTCGGTCTTCGACAACTTGATTCGTTTCGTGCCGCTGCAAGACTACCAGCCGAAGCAGCTGCAGGATTGCAAGGATACGTTTGCCTCGCTGAAGGAGACGGCGCCGCAATCGGCGATTCGAACGATCCGCTACAAGCTGGGATACGAGAAAGCGCTGGAGAAAATGTGCGAGCGGCTCGGTTTCCGCAAAGAGAATTTGATCGGCATCCTCAATACGCTTGAGGATATCGCGATTGGATTGGAGACGCTGGAGGATTTCGCGAATCGGCTGAAGTACCTGGAAGCGGTCATGAAGGCGTCCAAACGCAACAAGAGCGCCAATGCCGTTACCTTCTCCACGCTGCACAGCGCCAAGGGCTTGGAGTTTGAGCGCGTGTATATGATAGATCTGATCGACGGTATCCTTCCGTCTAACGATGATATGAAGAAGGTGGAAGGCGAAGTTTCGCCGGAAATGGAAGAAGCGGTCCGGCTGTTCTACGTCGGCATGACGCGGGCGAAACAGCAGCTTGTGCTTCTGACTTACGGACAACGGGACGGGGAAGAGGTCCGGGAGTCCCAATTCGTGACGGCTGTCCGTTATCTTCAGACGCCTCCGGGTGCGGAACAGACTGCGGCTGCATCGGCGCAAGTAGCTGCATCGAGTGCCGGCGGTGGCATTGTCGGACGGGCAAGGGCCGGAGCAGCTCGTAAAACTTCCGGAACGGTGACGGTTACGAGCAGCTCCGCGCAGTCGTTTGTGCCGCCGAATCCGAATGCGCTGAAGAGTGTTTCGTCCTTGAAGCCGGGGCAGCAGGTGAAGCACCGCGTGTTCGGCAGCGGGGAGCTGATCGCGGTTGGAGCGGAATTTATCGAGATCCGATTTACGACCGGCGTCCGTAAATTGTCGGTTGCCGCTTGTCTTGAAATGGGGTTGCTTGAGCTGCACTAGTTGTCTTCTTTTTTGGACGGTCTCCGCATAAGCTAGCTTGGAGTGGAGATGTGGAAGACCGCCCACGAAGGAGGCCGTCGCATGCGCAAATGGGGAAGAAGGGGCTGGCGAAGCAGCGGCAGGCGGCGCCGATCCCGATCCCAGTCGCCCAGGAAGAAGATAAGCAGACGCAAGCTGCTGATCTTCTTGATGCTGCTGTTTATTCTGTTCTTCGCGCAGACGTTTATCTTCATTGAGCGCAACTTACAAGGCCCGCTTATGGCTGTCGCCACTGTGCGCGTGAAGCAGGTGGCTACGCAATCGATCAACAAAGCGATTACGGATCAGGTTGCCGGGAACTCCAATGCGGCGGATAAACTGATCGATTGGAAGACGAATGCCAGCGGCAAAATTTCCGGCTTCATGCTCAACTATGCCGAGCATATGCGGATCACTTCCGAAACGATCGATACCGTGCAAACGACACTGAACAAGATGGGCGATATCCCGGAGCGGATCCCTCTTGGTCAGGCGCTCGGCAGCGCGATTATCGCTTCTTTCGGTCCGCGCATTCCCGTGAAATTTGAGCCGATCGGAGCGGTGAAGGTCGATCTGAATACGCGGCAGAAGGATGCCGGAATCAATATGATACTGGTAGAAGTCTATATGCACATTGTGGCGGAGGTGTCGATCATTATCCCGTTTGATACAAAGCCGGAGCTCGTCGAAACCGAAATTCCGATTTCGTATCTGCTCGTCGTTGGCGACGTGCCGATGTACTATTACGATAATAAAGGCAATCCCGTCGGGGATTCCGCGCCGGGCGCGCCGAATATTTCATTGCCGATGGAACAGAGCGGAGACGGCGTGTCCACGACAACGGAGACGCATGACGCGGAGGGGAACAGCAGCGGCAATGCTGATGTGCCGACGCTTGCGCCGACGGACGAACCCTAAACAAAGAGCGCTAATCAAGGCATAGGCCTGCGTGATTAGCGCTCTTTGTTTACTTTGTGCGTAACCTGCGCCGTTCTTCTCGCTCCCACTGCCTCAGCATTGGATAAGGATCGAACGACCACTCCACTAACCCGCGGTCGCGGTATACGCCGTAATGCAGGTGCGGAGGGAATTTACCTTGCGTTCCGGGCTTGCCATACCCCGAGCTGCCTACCCAACCTACAACTTGGCCGGGCTTTACGACGCTGCCGACGGCTAATGTCTTGTCATAGCCGGACAGATGCGCATAATAATGATAGTAATTATTGAGGTCACGGATGCCAAGACGCCAGCCTCCATAAGGGTTCCAGCCCTTTATCTCAATAATGCCGTAGCAGGTGCTGCGAACCGGTACACCATGATTTGCGAAAATATCTGTTCCCTCATGAATCCGGTAGCCTCCCCAGCTTCGGCGAGTTCCCCAAGTTCCCTTGTAGGAATAATTAGTTCCGACCGGGACGGGAAAAGCATGCTCGAACAAATCCAGCTTACCGTAAGTTGCATACATGCGAGCAAACTGGCGGATACGCTGAACCGCCCTGGTATTGTGGTAATACTGCCACAAACCAATGGAAAAATCCTCCTCTTCTGTGCCAAATTGCATGAAATGATTGGCTACAGAATACAGTAAATCTGTGTCATTCGTGCGTATCGCACGCCCGTCACCGTCCCCATCCACGCCAAGTCCGCTGAACCACCGAATTGAAGCGGGCGATTCATCCGACATGTCGGGATTGAGCACGCCGGCCCAAGCGCTCTCGGTCATAAAGATTCCGATGTATTGGCCCAGCTGCTCTCTCGTCTTGGGGCGGGCTCTGGTCATGGTTCGCTCGTACTGGTCGACGGCTGCCAATCGGTACCAGGGAATACGGGTTACGATGCTAATTTCATCGTACAGCTCTCTTCTTTTGGCGAAAGCATCGTCTTTGGGCGCCGTGTCCTTCGCACCCGCGTAAGCAGCGGTGCCTTGCGGAAGCCCTGCCATCACCAACATCACCAAGAATAGGCGTATTACAAATGATCTCAGATGTATCAGCCTCCACACGCGCCAACTAACAAAACTTTCATTTTAGGTTTCGGTCGAATGTCTGAAATGGGTGCAATTGGTTTGAACTGCCCTGCTGTTATGATTTGCAAATCATTGGTTTTTATCCGAAACGTGCTATAATAAGACGCAGAGATTACAGAAAGCAGGTACACCTTCCATGAAGACTAAGCTCACCGAAAGAGCGCCGAAGCCGGATTGGCTTCGTATTAAATTAGCGACAGGCGGCAATTATGCCGAAATTAAAGAGATGATGCGCACCAAAACCTTGCATACTGTATGTGAGGAAGCGCGTTGTCCGAATATTTATGAATGTTGGGCGAATCGGACGGCCACGTTCATGATTCTTGGCGATATATGTACACGCGCATGCCGATTCTGCGCAGTGAAGACAGGCTTGCCGACCGAGCTCGATTTGCAAGAGCCGGAACGCGTAGCGGAAGCTGCTGAGCAGATGGGCTTGAAGCATTGCGTTGTTACTTCGGTTGCGCGCGATGATCTGGCTGACGGCGGCGCGATGATTTTCGTTGAGACGATCAAAGCCATTCGCAAGCGATTGCCGTTATGCAGCGTAGAAGTACTGATTCCGGATTTTATGGGTAATTGGGACGCGTTGCAGGCGGTTATGGATGCGAATCCGGATATTCTCAACCATAATATTGAAACCGTTGCCCGGCTTTCCAACCGCGTACGCGCGAAAGCGAAGTACGCTCGTTCGATGGAGCTGCTGAAGCGCGCCAAAGAAATGAAGCCGAATATTCCCACGAAGTCCAGCATCATGCTTGGCGTCGGCGAGGAATGGGACGAAATTTTGCAGGCAATGGATGATCTGCGTGCGGTGGATTGCAACATATTGACCCTGGGCCAATACTTGCAGCCTTCACCGAACCACTTGCCGATTGAGCGATATGTGCATCCAGACGAATTCGCGAAGCTTAAAGAAGAAGGACTCAAACGCGGCTTTAGCCATGTGGAATCGGCACCGCTCGTACGCAGCTCGTATCACGCGCATGAGCAAGTGAAATCCGCAGCACAGGCCGAGCCTGCATCCCTGTGAGAAGGAGTGAGAAGCAGACTTGATCCATATCAGCGGCAGAACCTACGAATTAATACATGAGAACAGAAACGGCTGGAATTTCGAAGCCTTTCGAGAGCGATTCAGTGAAGTACTGGAACGATACGATTACGTAATCGGTGATTGGGGATATAATCAGCTTCGGCTCAAGGGATTCTTTCGCGATAATCATCCGAAGGTGACGCGCGAGAGCGCGTTCTCCTCGATGACGGATTATATTAATGAGTATTGTAATTTTGGATGCGCCTACTTCGTGCTGGAGAAGCAGCCGGGTGGTGCCAAATCCGGTGAAGACGGCGATATGACCGAAGATCACGATGGCGAAGCCTACGAAACGGCTGACGGCGTGGAAGCTTATGTAACCGCATCCCGTGCCGTCGCTGCCGGTCAAGCCGCAGATGCTCCGGTGTCGGAGCACCAGCAGGTGAAGTTCATGCCGCGGCATGAGCGGGATCAACGCAGAGAGCAGCAGCGCAACAGCAACCGTAAGGATGCGGCGAAGGATCCGGAGAAGGAAACGCCTCGCGAGGGACGCAAACCTTTCAATAAGGATCGTGAGCATGGCAAGCCGGCTGCGCGGAACAATCAGAATGACCGTTCGGAGCGTGGCGAGCGTCATGAACGCGGCGATCGTGGGGAGCGCAACAATGAGCGCTCTGATCGCGGCGGCGAGCAGCGTTCAGAGCGGAATGAACGTCCGGACCGGCCGGAACGGAATCGCAACAAGCGCCCTCATTTTAACCAGAAGGCTCCCGTTGCGGCCGCATCGGAGAACCCTTCCCACCCGCCCCAAGGGCGTGGCGGCAAGGACCAGAGCCCTAAACATTAAATAAAAGGCCAGTCTCAAAAGTGATTTCACTTTTGAGACTGGCCTTTTTTGTTTATGCGGAGGCTCCGGCTATAAATACTGCACATTATATAGCCGTGCATAAGCGCCTCCGTTACGCATCAGCTCGTCATGTCGGCCTTGCTCTACAATATGGCCGTGCTCGATGACGACGATCAGATCAGCATGCGTGATCGTCGAGAGGCGGTGCGCCACGACCAGCGTTGTTCGGTTCTGCGAGAGCTCCGCGAGCGACTCCTGGATGGCGTGCTCGGACTCCAGGTCAAGCGCCGAGGTCGCCTCATCCAGCACGAGGATGGCGGGATCCTTCAGGAACACGCGGGCAATCGCGATCCGCTGCTTCTGGCCGCCGGAGAGCTTGACGCCTCGCTCGCCGATTTCGGTGTCATAGCCTTTGGGCAGCGACATGATGAACTCATGCGCATTGGCTCGCCTTGCAGCGTCATAGATCTGCTCCTCCGTGCTATTCGGATTGCCAAGCAGGATATTCTCGCGTGCAGAGCCGCTGAACAGGATGTTATCCTGCAGCACCATCCCGATCTGCGAACGGAGGCTGTGCTGGGTCACGCTGCGGATGGGCTGGCCGTTAATCGTAATTTCGCCCTCTTGCGTATCGTAGAAGCGTGCAAGCAAACTGACCAAGGAGGATTTACCGCCGCCGCTCATACCGACTAATGCGACGGTATGGCCTCTTGGAATGTGCAAGTCGATATTGCGCAGCACCCAGTCCGATTCATTGTGATAGCGGAACGATACATTACGGAATTGAATATCTCCTTGCTCCGTGCGCAAAGGGACAGCGTCAGGCGCATCGGTGATTTCGGCTTGCTCGCCGAGCAGCTCCATTACGCGCTCCAGCGATGCCGATGCTTGAGTGAGCTCGGTCGAGGAGTTGACGAGCCGGCGAAGCGGCGCGTACAGTCGATCGAGATAACCATAGAAGGCGACAAACTCGCCTAACGTAAGCGAGCCTTGCACAACGAAATAACCGCCGCAGGCCAGCACCAGCAGGGGAGCGATCTCGGTCAGCGTATTAATAATGGACTGCGTCAACGCATTCCACCGCGTTAAGGCGAAGGCGCGCTCCAGAAACGTTTGATTTCGATTGCCGAATTGCTGTTGTTCGTAGGACTCCAAAGTAAAGCTTTTCACCACGGGTATGCCGTTCACGTGCTCATTGAGATAACCCTGCATCTCAGCCATCGCTTGGGATCTCGAACGGGAGTAACCTCGCAGCCGTTTGTACAGCTTCTTCACCGCATAGCCGTAGAAAGGCAGAATGGCAATAGCCACAAAAGTCAGCATGACGTTCATATTAAACATGATGACGAGCGCAATGACAAGCGTGAACATATCGAGCCAAATGTTCATCAGACCTGTCTCGACGAGCGACTTGGTCTGCTCGGCGTCGTTCATCATTCGCGAGATAATCTCGCCGGATTTGCGGTTCTGGTAGAACCGGATGGATAACCGCTGCAGGTGTGCGTAGAGCTTGTTCCGCAAGTCAAAAAGCACGCGGCTCGTCGTCAGCTGCGCGAAATATTGACGGTAATATTCGACTGGATACCGGACTACGACGAAGAGTAGGAAAGCAAGTCCCACCGCTTTAAACAGCTTTGAGGTTTTGTCATCAACCGAGAGATCGGCAAGCAGCACATCGTCGACGACATATTTAAGAAACAAAGGAAGCGTCAGCGGAATCGCGAATTTAATGATGCCAATCGCCAGCGTAATCGCAATCAGCCAGCGATAAGGTTTAACGATTTGGAGATAGGCGCGAAAATGGTTCATCTATTTCACGTCGTAACCAAGAAACGCTTCGCGCACCCGGTTCCAGAACGGGAATGGACGGTAGCGTGCGAAGCTAACCTTGCGTGAAGCCACGCTGCACCGAATGGTGCGGATATCGTCCCGTTTAATGGTAAGCTGGTCAACCGTAAGTTGAAGCCGCTGATCCTTGCGAGGAATGATGTCGCAGTGATGATGCTGCGGCAGAACGAGCGAAGAGCCCAACGTTCGGTAAACCCGGTTATTAATGGATGCAATTTCAGCCAGCTGCAGCGATTCGATCGACGGATGAATGATCGCGCCGCCCAGGCTTTTGTTATACGCCGTACTGCCTGATGGCGTCGAGACGACAATGCCGTCGCCGCGGAACATTTCAAACATCTCATCATTAACGTTTATTTGAGCGACCAGCATATTGTCGAGGCCCTTAAGCGTAAATTCGTTCAGCGCCGTATGCGTCACTTTGCCTGCGTCGGTGTCCAGCTCAATCTGGGCAAGCGGGTAGCGTACGATGCGCGGTTCGCTTTCCGCCATCATGCGAATAAGCTCTTCCAATTCGTCGGCTTTCCAGTCGGCGAAGAATCCGAGATGACCGGTATGTATGCCGATAAAAGCGAGGTCATCGATTCTGTCCACATACGTGTGGAATGCCTTCAAGAGCGTTCCGTCCCCGCCAATGGAGATGACCATTTCCGGACTCTCGTCATTGCGTAGTAATCCTCGTGCTGCTGCAAGCTCATGAAAACGAGTGACAAGCTCTTTCGATAACTTATCCCCTCTGTCAATTACGACATAATTCAAATATAGGCGCCCCTTCCGCGCGGTTAATACTTGAATCATAGCGGATATCTGTGGCGAATTCAATGTTAAAGCGCCGGACCGAGCGCACCCCAAAGCAGATAGATTAAGCAGGTGGCGATACAGCCATGCAGGAATCGGGCGATCAGAAAAGGCTTATAGCGCAGATCGGTATGGCTGAGCAGACTGGCGATTTGAGCATGAACGGACAAGCCGCCCCATGAGAGGATGAATGCGGCGATAGCCGCTTGGTGGACAAGGCCGCTGCTGACCGCTTCGCCTGCGGAACGTGCGCCGAGCGTAACCTCGAAGATGCCGTTCACGACGGCGTCAGAGAGAGCAGGCGGAACATGAATCAGGCTGAGCAAGGACTGAACGCCTTGCGCCAGTACATGGATACCCCCGGCTTGCCGAAGCAGTTCCATGATGACGGAGAAGACAACTACCAGGCCGCCGACTACGATCATGAGCCGCAGCGCAGCCTGTATGGCGTCTTGAAGGAGAACGCCGAAATTGCGTCCATCCATTAAGCGGGCGAAGTGCATCGCGTGTATAGCCTCGGATAGGCGGCTTTTTCGCTTACCCGGCGCGCTGTTGCTGTCCTTGCTATCCGCGGCGTGGCGTGTCGACTCTGCCTTACGGTCATGAAATCGCATCAGCAGCCCGATGATGAGCCCGCCGCCATAATGGGCCGCGGCCAGAACCGGCGCCAGCGCGACATTTTGGAAGAAGCCCACGGAAACGGCGCCGATGAGGAAAATAGGGTCCGAGGTTGTCGTAAACGCCACGAGCCGCTCGCCCTCCGACCGGTTTATAAGCTTTTGTTCCCAGAGCTGGGCCGTAAGTCTTGCCCCCACAGGATAACCGGATGCATACCCCATCGTCACGACGAAACCGCCTATACCGGGTATACGGAAGAGCGGTCGCATGAGCGGATCCAATATTTTGCCGAAGAAATGCACGATACCGAGTCCAAGCAGCAGCTCTGAAATCACGAAGAAGGGGAATAGGGCCGGGAACAGCACTTCCCACCAGATGGAGAGCCCCCGAATGGAAGCGCCCAGCGCCTCAGCGGGGAAGCCAATCATCAGCAGAACGAGCAGAACAGCCGACCAAGCCGGTATGATTGACGGGCGAAGCAAGTAACGAACGACATGCACGAGGAGGCCCTCCTTGAAATCCTAAAATGCCTACTACTACTGCTATATGTGAGGGAGAGGACAAACATCACTTGTCCGAAAAAATGCTTGGTTTTTAGGGGATGTAACGGAGGTGTAAACGTGCTGTAATATGGTTGTAATCCGGTAAAAAAAGTTTAGAAAACGCTTGCAAAACAATATGTTATTTTTATTCTGGGTATGCTACAATTGTCTTACATCAATCGAACGCCATGGGGTGATGACTAATGAGTATAATTGCTGGCATCCTCGTCTGTGCATTCATTTACGTCATCCGTGAGTCCTTGATGGCTCCCGGAGAAGAGGATTACGAAAGCTGATTTATCCCGACTCTTATTCGTACCAACTACTACTGCCGTAATGCCCTCTTCCTAGAGGGCATTTTTTTGTATGCCTATAGATTCATGTTTTATGTTAAAATAATTAAGGAATATGCTACAAAAGACCTAAAAATCGGAGTGAGTTATGACGATGAATAACTATAGTACTATATATGAGGCTGTTGGAGGAGTTGCCGGCATTAAAGGCATCGTCGAGTCCTTCTATCCTAAGGTTCTGAAGAATCCATTGATTGGCCCTTTATTTCCACCGAATATTCAACCTGTCATGGAGAAACAGACGATGTTTCTGACGCAATTCTTCGGCGGTCCTTCTTTATATTCAGATGAATATGGACATCCCATGATGCGGGCAAGGCATTTGCCGTTTCCCATAACGCCGGAACGCGCGGAGGCTTGGCTTGGATGCATGCGGGAAGCCCTTGCCGAAACGGACCTGCCTGCCGAGCTGCAGGAAGTTATGCTTGACCGTCTGTCGGGACCTGCTCATCACTTTATTAATCAACAACCATAACCATAGGGAGACGTGACGAAATGGATCCACTCTATTTAACATCAATAACTTGCATTTGCTGTGAGTCCACCTACAAGACGTCACGTGTACGCCCGAGCTTTAAGAAACCATCCGGCCGGGATACCGATTTCTGCTCCCATTACAAGACGGAATTTAATCCTGATTTCTACGTCGTACGCGTATGTCCGAGATGCGGGTTCTCTGCTACGGAGAGCGGCAAGACGGCAATGACGACAGCTCAGAAGCATCTCTATCAAGAGACGCTGGGAAGCCGCTGGACTTATCGCGATTACGGCGGCACGCGTACGAAGGAGCAGGCACTGGAATGCTACAAGCTTGCGCTTATCTGCTCCGGCATTATTGATGAGAAGGAGCGCGTCATAGCGGGTATCCTTCATCATATCGCATGGCTGTACCGGTATGAGAATTTGAAGGAGCAGGAGCTTCGTTTCCTACGCCACGCACTGGATGCCTACGTCGCCGTTTTTGAAACGGAGAGCGGGTCGCTCAATAATGCGAAGCTGATGTATTTGATCGGGGAATTGAATCGCCGGATCGGTGAGCCGAATGCAGCGGTTAAGTGGTTCTCGCGGGTCGTCAATGACAAGCGGATTGAGGATGCTTCCATGATCCGGGCATGCCGCGATCAATGGCAGCTGCTTCGCGAGCAGCAGCAATTTGGCGATCATTATGAGGATGAGCCTACCGCGATGAACGCGTAAGGATTAAATAAAAGCCGTCCGAGCTTCGTGCTCGGGCGGCTTTTTGGCGTTCGTTCATGAAAATGAATTTATGCGTGGCGCAGCGCCGTGTCCGTCAGGAGATAGTCCTGGTCTGCATCGATCACCGTTACCCGGTTATGGCAGCATGGGAACACGAGAAGCTTCTTCTTGCCTGTGCGAATATCGCCAAGCTCTTTGGGTCTGAGGGGCAGCAGGACATTGTCTTTCTTGCAGAACGGGCAGCTCGGCACGTACACGTCTTTCATAATGATGTCATAAGGCCAGGCACGCTCAAAAGGAATCACGGCGTGGAATCTCCTTTATCCTCTGTGTCGTTTGCGGCATTCTTCGCAAGCTCGGCAATCTTTTGCAGCAAAATATGCTTTGGCATATGCATCAAATGCTCCAGCGGAACATTCAATTCCTTCGCCAGCTTAACCGCGGTTTCCGCTGAGAGCTGTAAGGGTTGAGACATCGTAAACACTCCTTATCGTTGGGGCTCGTCTGCATATGCAGCGCCCAGATCTGCATAGGATGGTAAATGGGACAATGATCACGTTATAATTCAGTTATACACTGCGACGATAGAATTCGCAACGCGCAGATAGAGGAGGCTCCTATGCAAACTGCATTACCCACAACTTGGAATTTGGAAAATATCTATGCGGGAGGTTCCGGTTCTGCCGCATTTAACGAGGAACTAAACGGAATGGAGCGCGATATCGATGTCCTGACACGTGAACTGTCTGCGGCTTCAGCGAGCGGTGCGCCTGCATCCCCGGATCAGCTGTCAAGCTGGACGGAAGCGGTTCAATCGATTTTGCTACGGATTCGTCAGTCGGATTCCTTCGTGGGCTGCCTGCAAGCGCAGCAGATGAAAGATACGGCGGCAAACGGGCTTAATGATCGGGTCAAAACCTTATCGGCTAAGTTCAACGGGGCATTAACTAACTTTGATGAGCTGCTGCTGCGGACAGACGATGAGAGCTGGGGGAACTGGCTGACCTCTGCCGATGCGTCACCGGTTGCTTTCGTACTGAATGAGCGACGTGAAGCAGGGAAAGAGAAGCTGCCGCCTCAATTAGAAGCGCTGGCTGCGGAGCTGGCGGTAGACGGTTACCATGGCTGGGGCGATTTCTATAACACGATCGTTTCGCGTGTTCGCTTCGAAGTCACCGAGAATGACGGGACCGTCAAGCAGCTTTCTGCCGGCCAAATGCACAATAGGCTGAGTCACAATGACCGCAGCGTGCGCGAGACTGCTTTCGCGGAGTGGGAGCGCGAATGGTCGGAACAAGGCGATCTGTGCTCAGATACCATTAACCGCATCTCAGGCTTCCGGTTAAAGCTGTACGAGAAGCGCGGCTGGACTTCGGCACTCAAGGAGCCGCTTGCGATTAACCGAATGAGCGAGGCTACGCTGAATGCGATGTGGGATGCCGTAACCGAAGGCAAGCCGCGTCTTGTCCGCTATATGGAGCGCAAGGCAAAGCTGCTGGGCCTTCCGCAGCTGGATTGGCATGATGTCAGCGCGCCGCTCGGTTCGGCGAGCAAGACAGTACCCTACAGCGAGGCGGCGGCGTTCATAACGGAGCAGTTCCGCGCGTTCAGTCCGGATCTGGCAACGTTCACGGAGATGGCGTTCCGCGAAGCGTGGATCGAAGCGGAGGATCGTCCCGGCAAACGTCCGGGCGGATTCTGTACTTCGTTTCCCAAGAGTGAGGCAACGCGGATTTTCATGACCTATTCCGGTACGCCGTCGAATATCTCCACGCTTGCTCATGAGCTGGGACATGCCTATCATCAGCATGTGATGAACGATTTGCCGCCTCTTGCGCAGGAGTATGCGAGTAACGTGGCCGAAACGGCGTCAACTTTTGCGGAGATGCTCGTATCTGACTCCGCGCTGAAGGCTGCGGTTAGTCCGGAAGAGAAGCTGGCTTTGCTCGATGATAAGCTGAATAATGCGGTTTCTTATTTTATGGATATTCACTCCCGGTTCTTGTTCGAGAAGAAGTTCTATGAGCAGCGGAAGCAGGGCATGTTGACTCAAGAAGATCTGAGCAAGCTGATGGAAGAGGCTCAGCAGGAAGGGTTCAGCGGCGCGCTTGGCAAGCTGCATCCGCATTTCTGGGCATCGAAGCTGCATTTCTATCTGACGGATGTGCCGTTCTATAACTTCCCGTATACATTTGGGTATTTGTTCAGCTGCGGTATCTATGCACAGGCGAAGAAAGAAGGCGAGTCGTTTGCGGACCGCTATGTCGCCTTACTTCGTGATACCGGTTTGATGACGGTCGAGGATTTGGCGCAGAAGCATCTTGGCGTACGTTTGGATGAGCCGGACTTCTGGCGTGAAGCGGTCAAGCTTGCTTTGGTCGACGTTGAAGAGTTCTTGGCTCTGACAGAAGAAGCGTAAGCTTCCAGTGTTAGATTGTGAAATATAGGCATAAAACCTGACATAATGTGGAATACTGATGGATAGAGAACGGTGCGGCCTTTAAGGTGACGGCGCCGTTTTTCTGTCACCGGATCAGGGTGTAGGTCGGTCCGCTTATGGAAGGAGATTGAGAGTATGCAAGTAGAGCAGACGTTTGTGATGGTTAAGCCGGATGGAGTGAAACGAGGGCTGATTGGCCCTATTATTACTCGCTTCGAGCAGAAGGGCTTTGAGCTTGCCGCGATATCACTGCGCACCATTGACCGAAAGCTAGCCGAGACGCATTATGGGGAGCTGAAGTCAAAGCCGTTCTTCGGCGAATTGGTCGATTATTTGACGTCCGGGCCGGTGTGCGCGATGATCTGGCAAGGACCTCATGCGGTTGAGAACGCGCGTGCAATCATTGGCAAGACGAATCCGGTGGAAGCCGGGCCGGGGACGATTCGAGGCGACTTCGGGATGGATATCTCGGGCAATATTGTACACGGCTCGGACTCGGACGCTAGCGCTGCGCGAGAAATTGGGCTGTTCTTCGACCGCGATCATGTTGCGCAGCCATCGGCTCCATTATTTGGCGGAACGGCTGTGGCACGGGATGAGCATTCGATTCATTAACCATATACGGAGTTCGGAGTTCCATGCACAAAAAAGCCCTCGCGTTTCTCGCATAGAGAGAACGGAGGGCTTTCGTTATGTTGTGTGAGGTTGGGAGATTTAGAACGATTCGTTGATAACCAATTTGCTAAGCGGCAAACGAGGAGTCGGACGACCCGGTGCAGCTGCTTCGCCTATCGCAATCATCATAACAGGAATGTAACGTGCAGGGATGTTCAAAGCTTCAACAAGCTTCGCTTTGTCAAAACCGCCCATAGCTACTGTGTCGTAGCCTTTCGATTTAGCTGCCAGCATCAATTGCATAGCGCCAAGACCTGCATTCTTGTTAGCCTCGTCGCGAGCAACTTGCTCGAACGAATAAGCGCCTTCGATTTGACTAACCATATTATCACGGATTTCTTGCGAAACATGGCCGGCTGCAAGCATGCCGTCAAAGATTTCGCGGCCAGTAATTTGCGCTTGCAAGTCGCCAAGAATAACGATAACAGCGGAAGCGTCGGATACTTGTTGTTGACCGTAAGCGATCGGACGAACAAGATCTTTCTGTGCTTGGTCTTGGATGACGAGGAAACGCCATTGTTGCAGGTTCCAAGAAGATGGCGCAGTTGCTGCCAGCTCAAGGATTTCGTTCAATGTCGCTTCTGGAATGACTACATCTCTTTTGTATTGACGTACGGAATGACGCTCGCGCATTACTTGCTCGGCGGATGGTGCTGCTACAGTATTGTTTTGGTTCATTTTAGGTATCTCCCTCTCCAACTGGAATGAATGTAAAAATAAGTAACTTACTTTACAAATCTAACTTACATAATTATAAGTCACTTACAAAAAATAAGCAACTACAAAATACAGGAATTCGATCTCTACATGTACACTGAATTTGGGTTGACGCCAACGCGAAAACGTGGTAAATTATGGTCAATTGTAAGAGGACGCTACGGAAGCACCGTAACGCGCAGATGATCTGCGTTGTTAGGGTGCTTTTTTGCGTCCTTTTTATCTTTCAAGCTGCCTAAGGAGTGTGAAATGGATCAGTATGAGCAAACGTAACCTACTTGTTGCTGTACAAGAATCGAGCTATATCGAACGGCTTGGCGATTTTATTCGTCAAAGCTCTTTCGGATCAGGCTGGCAGTTAACGGCCTTCACGAATCCGGCAGCGCTTCGAAGCTATATGCGCGGAGGGTATGCCGTTGATTTACTCGTCGCACAGCCAAGCTTATTGGATGAGCTGGGAGAATTGGCTGAGAGCGTGTTATCTGCAGCGCTTGTTGGGCAGGTTGGGCTTTCGCGGCATAAGCATCAAGTGCTGCAATATCAGCCATTGCCGCAGCTGCTGCAGTCATTTGCGGCCATTTATGCCTCAACTGAACGGCACGCAGTGAAGTTGACGGATGAGGGGGAGGGTGAATTGGGCGGTGAGTCTGCAGGAGGCGGCGCGAGCATTATTTCGGTGTATTCTCCTGCCGGTGGAATTGGGAAGACCACGCTTGCACTGCAGCTTGCAAGGCAGGCGGCCGCTTGCGGCGCACGCGTCTTCTATTTGAATCTGGAGCAGTGGAATGCTGCGCCGCTCTGGGACAGCAGAGATGGACGGGAGGATTTCTCTAATCTGCTGTACACATTGCAAGCGGCTCCGGATAAAGCGGCTGCGCAAATTGTTGCGCTGCGTAAGCGGCATTCGTGGCTTGGCGTAGATTTTATCGTGCCATGCGAGAATACGGAGGAACGACTGTCTATTACGGTTGAGCATGCGAAGAGGCTGCTGGGTGCCGTCAAGGCTACCGGGGAATACGACATGATTGTGGTTGATCTGGACAGTCGGTTGGATGCTGCGCACTTCGGTGTGTTTCAAGCGAGCCGCCATGTGCTCTGGCTCTTGAATCATGACCCGAGCAGCTTGCGCAAGACGGAGTTAGCTATGCAATACGGCGAGCAGAAGATGGGGCCATCCTTTGAGGCGTCGAAGGCGAAATTTCGATTTATTCGGTTAAAACCGCTCGGCGGTTCGGAAACGGAATGGCATAGCGGTAAGATCGCTTCGCTTTCGCTTACGGCCTCTGTTCCTTTTGTCAAGGAATGGGCTGCTTTCGGACAGCAGGGTGTGGCCGGTTGGTTCGATGCCCCGCAGTACCGCGGAGCCATAGAAACTCTGCTCGGCAAACTTGGCGAGCCGAAGCCGGGAGGTGAGTCCGGTGCCGCCTTTAAGGGAAGAAACAGTCCAGCTGCTCAAGGATCGAATTCGCAACCAGCTTGAGCTGGGAAGCGCGATGTCAGACGAAGAGTTCAGCTCGCGAATTGAACGAGAGGTTTTTCGCTGGTGTTTGGACCATCCCATTACGGCAGGCGAGAAAATTCAACTGGTCCGGAGATTGTTTCATGCTTTCCGCGGCTTGGATCTCTTACAGCCGCTTATGGATGATCCGGCCGTTACGGAGATCATGATCAACTCCCATCAGGAGATGTTCGTGGAGCGTACGGGACAATTGTCGAGGCTGCCGATGGCTTTTGAAAGTAAAGAGCGGCTGGAGGATTTGATTCAATCCGTAGTTGCGGGAGTCAACCGCGTAGTGAATGAATCTACGCCGATCGTTGATGCCAGGCTGAAGGATGGTTCAAGGATCCATATCGTGCTGCCGCCGGTTGCATTGAAAGGACCGACCATGACGATTCGAAAGTTTCCCGAGCGGCCGCTGCTGATGGATGATTTGATCGAATGCGGTGCACTGTCTTCTGAGGCTGCTTCCATGCTGAGCAAGCTTGTAAGGGCCAAATACAATATCTTCATTAGCGGCGGGACAGGTTCGGGCAAAACAACCTTCCTTAATGCCCTTACTCAGTTCATTCCGGAGGACGAACGGATCGTAACCATTGAAGATGCGGCCGAGCTGCAAATTCGCACGGTTCCCAATTTGGTCTCGCTGGAGACCCGCAATGCGAACACGGAAGGCAAAGGCGCCATTTCCATGCGTGAGCTGATTCGAGCTTCGCTGCGAATGAGGCCGAATCGAATCGTTGTAGGCGAGGTGCGAGGCGGAGAAGCGATCGATATGCTGGCTGCGATGAACACCGGTCATGATGGGAGCTTGTCCACCGGTCATAGTAACAGCGCTCGGGATATGATTGCCCGATTGGAAACGATGGTGCTGAGCGGTGCGGATTTGCCCATCGCTGTCATCAGGCAGCAAATTAGCTCAGCTATCGATATCATCGTGCATTTATCCCGCTTGCGCGATCGGTCGAGGCGAGTCATTGAAATATCCGAGGTCATCGGCGTTCGGGACGGCGAGGTCATGCTGCAATCCCTTTACCGGTTTCAAGAGGATGGAGAGCGTGAAGGTCGCGTGCTCGGCGCATTGCGAAGATGCGAGAATATGAAGCTGCAGGGGACGTGGAAGCTGCAGATGGCGGGTATGACCGCAGCTGAGATTGAAGCTGGAATCACGGAAGGTGAAGGCGCTTGAAGAGCACCCATACCGACTGGAAGCACTGGCTTGGATGGACAAGTACGGCTTCACTAGCAGGGGGTGCAGGTGCAGAGGAGCTGCCTTGCTACTGGGAGTACCGATTGTCCAATCGGCAATTCCGGATGGCAGCGGTTGTTGGCGGACTTCTTGTTTTTGCTGCCGCATTCTTGTTTTATCGTTCCGTTATTGCTGCGCTTGTCCTGTCGTCGGCAGGTATCCTCGCTCCTCGCATCCACAGGCGGTCCTTGCTGGAGCAGCGGAGATTACGGTTGGCTATTCAATTTAAAGAAGCGCTCTATTCAATCGCATCTTCACTTGCCGCAGGCCGTTCCGTCGAGAACGCTTTCGTCACCGCGCTCGAGGATCTCAGACTGCTCTATCCCAATCCGAAGACTGAGATTCTGGTCGAATTTGAAATTCTTTCGGCGAGAATGGGCTACGGGGAATCGCTTGAGCAGGGGCTGATCGATTTCAGCAGGCGTGCGCAAATCGATGATATTTCACAGTTCGCCGATGTTTTTACAACCTGTAAACGATCCGGAGGCGATTTGGTCGAAGTGATCAGACGTACCTCGCAGATGATCGGCGAGAAGCTGGATGTGCAGCAGGAAATTGCCGTCATGGTAGCGCAGAAACGGTTGGAATCCCGGATTATGATGGCGGTCCCGTTTGTTTTTCTAGCTTTCCTGAGCTTAACGGCGCCGGACTATATGGCCTCTTTATACAGCGGGATTGGTTACGTCATACTGACAGCCGCACTCATTCTGCTCGGGCTTTGCTTTCTGCTGATGGCGAGAATTATGAATATCCGCATGTAATTGTTGAAGGGGGCGCATTAGCTGCTGTCTATTGTTGTTGGTTCTTTACTTACTGCTGTATGGGGTTGGGCTTTGCTGCGAGGCGGTCGGCATGACAAGAGATGCCAGGTGGTGGGCATCGCAGAACGATTCGTGGCCCTCCCCTTTCGTTATTTGCTGGAGCAGAGCGGATTATTAAACCGAATCCAGCCCTTTCTCGCGAGCTTGCACGGGAGGCTGTTTATTCTTAACGGGCGCAGCTGGACGGTAGAAGCAACAAGCGGTTTCGTCGCCATGTCCGTTGGGACAGGCTATGCGGCAGCATGTGCGGGAGCATTGCTTAGTGTTCTAAGTAAGGAGCAGACACTGCTGTATATTGGCATGCTGCTTGGTATCCTTCTGCCTGCTGCGAAATGGCGGGATACCGCCGCTAAAGTGGAGCGCCGCAAGCAGGATATTTTACTGCTGCTGCCTGAGGTGATCAGCAAGCTGATGTTATTGCTCGGAGCGGGAGAGACGCTGCAGCGCGCATTGGTGCGAGCCGGCGAGCGAAAAGATGAGAAGAGCGGAAATCCGCTGTTCATCGAGCTTCGCAAAGTGAACGAAGCCGTGCGTAATGGCGAATCTTTTTCAGCGGCAATGGAGACGCTGAGTCGGCGCTGCGGCGTGCAGGAGGTGTCGCTGTTTACGACAACACTGCTGCTGAATTATCGCCGCGGGGGCGATCAGCTTGTCCTTTCCTTGAAGGAGCTCTCTTATTCCTTATGGGAGAAACGTAAATCCGTAGCCCGTGCAAGAGGTGAAGAAGCTTCCTCGAAGCTTGTATTTCCCCTTGTCGGTATTTTTATGGTGCTCATGGTGCTTGTCGCCTCACCCGCCATCTTAATGATGCGCGGTTAACTACTACGAATAGAGGAGCGGTTGGATATGAAGAACATGAAAGGCGCACTACTTGCATTTTGGGAGGATGAGGATGGCCTAGGTACGCTTGAGATCGTACTCATCATTGCCGTAGTCATCATACTGGCACTGCTTTTCAAAGATTGGATTATTGCGTTGATGGAGAAATTGATGGGCGATGCGGATGATAAAGCGAACGAAATTTTCAACTAGAATCGCAAGGTGGCGCGTACTGGCGGTCCGAGAGAATGGCAGCTTTACACTTGAATCGAGTTTGGTATTTCCCATGATTTTCGCTGCGCTTATCACGCTTCTGATGCTTGGCATGTATACCTATCAGAAGGTTGTCCTGTATACAGTTGCCTCCCAAACGGCAGAGAGAACCGCTTTCCGCTGGGATAACAGTGCCAGAAATGCTGTCAGCGGAATAGGCGTGACCGGCAAGTATGACGGATTATATTGGCGTCTATCTGACAATGGGGCACTGCAAACGTTGTTCGGATCTGAAGGTGGCGATCAAGGCGGCTTGAGTATTCCGATCGGTAACGCCTCGGCTTCACCTACGAGCGATGAGAGAAGCTCTGGTAGTGAATCTCTTCCTCTTAAGAAGATGGCACCTGGAGCAGTCAAAGTTCGAGAGCCGATCGAAGGAGTCATGATATATGACGGTGTATGGGTGAAACGAATTGACGTGAAGCTCCGTCAGCCATTATCGATCCCTCCGCTGGAAGCGATCTTTGGTCATTCGGAGCCAATGGCCGTAACGGATGCTGTCATAGTCGATCCTGTTGAGCTCATTCGGAACGTGGATCTGGTCCGGTATTATGCGGGTAGAGCGGCAGGTCAGTCTGAACAAGGCAAGGAACAAGCCCGTGAAGTGCTGCATAATCGGCAATCTCTTCAGGATCAGGCGCAATAGGAGGCAGATCAACATGCACCGATGGATGGATAAAAGTCGGCATGATGCCCCTAAACGGGCATTCTTCTGGAGGAGCGGTGACGGCGCCGTTTCGATTTACTTGATCGTTTCGACGGCAGCCATGCTGCTGTTTATGGCGCTGCTCATCGATTTTGCACGCATTGCGGCTTTTGAGAAACAGAGCAGACTCGCTGCCCAATCCGGCATTCGGTCCGCTTTATCTGCTTATGACGGGGCTTTATATGAGGAATATGGTCTATTCGGTGCAGGCGGTTCCGATCGTGGCGAATTGTTCGCGCAGGCAGTCTCGCATAATTGGACTTCGGATGAAGGGGGATTCAGACTCCTTGATGGAAGAACGGAAGCTTCGCATGTAGACAGCTATGAGGTATTAGGGCTTCATCAGGTGTTTAACAGGCAGGTGCTGGAGGAGATGAAATATAAAGCCCCGATAGATTTTACATTGGAAGTAGCCTCGAAGTTTGCGCCCATTGCCTCTGCGATGAAGGAAGCCTCGATGTCGGTGGAACTGCTGGAGCGGGTTCGTCAGCTTTACGATGAACGGGAGAAGCGACTGCAAGAAGTGATCGCCATTCAGAAACAGGCGGCTGCAGGCGTTAAGAATGCAGTGGGATCGCAGATTACCGGATCAGCTCGTGATCTGGTGAGTCTATATGGTTCTTATGAACAGTGGATCAGAGAAGATGCGGTACGCACCATGGATGAATTGCCCCCTCTTCGTACAGATGCGATTAATTTCTATCGAAGCTACTCTAGCAATGAAGCTCATTCAATCGTGTTGAAGCTGAATGAAGCGGTCAGTCGTCAACGCGAGTCGGAGCGAAAGGCAGTGATTTTGCTTCAAGCAGCAGAGGGATTGAATAAGGCCATGGAAGATGCAGTGAAACGGATGAAAGAAGAAGGAACAGGTGACGGATATGACCGGATGAACCGCGGGGAACTCGCCGGGCAGCAAGCCGGTTCATTCCAAACCGAAGAACTGTCGCCGCTTCGAGAATCGCGTGATGCCGCAGAAGGACTCGTACTGGATCAAGCTTGGTTTGAGGCTTACGAGAAAGAACTGAGCCGGCAAACAGCCGATATCGAGCAGGCAGCTGCAATGGCCGCGTTGTTCCGTCAAGCGATTCTCACTGCAGTTGGCGGAACCGGCAAGTCCGAACTATTGCGAGAATCCTATCAGCAGCTTGAAGGTGCTTATAACATTTATGGAGAGCGCTATTTTCAACCGGGTACTGTCATTCATAGCAGGCAGACGGAAATGGAGAGCCGGCAGTCCAGCGATCAAGAACGAAAGTCGAATGAAGCGGCAGCCGAATCCAAATGGTTGCAAGTGAAACAGCAGCTGCAATCGATGATGTCTACTCCGAATCAGGAGGACCACCGCGAGGCATTCCGTGAAGTGAAGCAGCGAATGGAAGCAAATCTGAAATTCAATAAAGTTGCAGTGTCTTCGCTTCGAGACGATGATTCAACTGGCAGTGGGGACACAGATGTCGAGGCCGGTGAGAAGGCAAGGATATCGATGACTTCCATGGGAAAGATCTTCAGCGGAATGGCGGATGTACTTGAAGGGATCAGAGATCCGCTCTATGTGAATGAACACATCGTTCATCGGTTTCACTCTTTCGATCCGATGCTGTTCTCCTCTTTGCTCGCGGGAGGTCAAGCGAATACAGAAGCCTTCGCTTCCGCACTCGCTCTCCGGAATCAAGAGGTCGAATATGTTTTGTATGGTTTTCATGAGCCTGCAGCGAATGTGGCAGCCGCGTATGGTGAGCTGTTCGCTGCAAGGCTGGCGATTCGGACGATGGAAGGGTTTATTGCATCAAGAGGTTTGGGACATCCATTATTAGTCCTCTCTGCTGCGGTGCTCTACGGTTTAGAGAAATCGCTTGCCGATATGATTACGATTTCCCGGCAAGGGAAAGTGGAGCTTTCCAAATATGCTCCCGTGGAATTGAGTTACTTGGATTATTTAAGAGTTTTCCTGCTATTGCATGGCAGCGGCGAAGCCAAGACAGCGCGCATGATCGCTGTCATCGAGCGTAACTTAGGCGGCGTTTCATTATTAAGTGTTTCCACAGGATTGACGGGAGAGCTGACTTCCTCCGTGAAGCTGTGGTTTTTGCCCGGGCTCATGAAGAGCTTTACTAGCACGGGTATTCTGAGCGGAAAGGTTAAGGGCAACCGTTATGAAGCGACGCATACCATTGGCTGGTCGTACGGGTAGACGAAGCGGCGAGAGCGGAAGCATCACATTAGAAGCGGCTTTACTGCTTCCGATTGTGCTTATGGTCGTGATTTTCTTTATAGGTTTGATCCGGCTAAATACGGTGCAAATGGCGCTTCATAGTACGGTATCCCAAACGGTACGGCAGGCTGCGGCGAATATCCACCCGGTCGATTTAGCGCTGCAGAAGCTTAGCTCATCTGTGGGAGCTGCTCAAGAATCGGGATCCGCAGAAAGTGCGGTGACGGAACCTCAGGCAGAGGCGGGAGCTGCAACTGTAGCAAAATCGGATTCGGAAGTTGGAGTAAAGGCGGTTTTACCAACGGTATTGGAACAATTACCGGGAGTCGATGTCATTGCCGAGAAGCTGGAAGATTGGCTTCCGGCTCCGGCCGGACTGCTCCTTTCATCGGCATTGCAGGGGGATTGGAAGCCGGTAGCGGATGCTGCGGCAACTGAAGCCGGAAGAGGCATTATCGAACCGCTTCTTCGCCAAGAAGCCGATAAGTCTGTGCTCGATCCCGAGGAGCTGCGTCTGAGCAAGCTTTCGCTTCCTGATCTGAAGAATAAGTCAGAGGTTTCCCTTCTCATCGAGGCAGAGTACGAGTTCAAGCTGGGATTTCCATTTACGAAGAAGTCGATTGTACTGAAGGAGCGGGCACAAGAACGGGTATGGGTGCGTGATTCTATTCCGGCACCTCAGGACCAAGAGTCGGCGCAATCCGATGAAGCGCCGATTCAAATCGTTCTTCTCGAGCCGTCACCGGCTAACCCTGGACGGCGGGCACGAGTCGTCGTTAAGACAAGCCCGGGTAGAAAACTGTCCATTCAAGTCATTTACAAGAGCGGACATAGTGTAGCTAAGCATCTGGGGGATACCTACACCGACAATGATGGATTCGCGGAATGGACATGGCTAATATCGGGAAACACCACTCCCGGTGTATGGGAACTTATTGTTACGGCAAGTGAAGGTTCATCGCGTGCGGCCAGACATTTTGTGGTGGAGAAGAGAACTGCTCAGTAAGAGCGGGACGGAGGTTCCGGATGATGGCTCCTATCGAGGTTGTTTTAGCAGCGTTGTTGATTGGAATTGCTTTTGTTTGTGATGTAAGGGCGATGCGTATTCCGAACAAGCTGACATTATCATTCTTCTCAGCCGGACTTATTTATCATTTAAGCAGTGATGGTTTGAGCGGAGCGGCATTCTCATTATTAGGCGTGCTGGCCGGCGTGTTTCCGCTGCTTGCCTTATATTTGCTCAAGGGCATTGGGGCGGGGGATGTGAAGCTGTTCGGGGCACTGGGTGCGCTGGTTGGGGCTGCCTTTTCCTTGCAAGTCCTTATGTATTCCATATTGTATGGGGGACTGTTTGGGATCGTGGTTCTGGTCATGAATCAAACCTTTGCAAAACGGCTGATGGTATTTACGGTCTCGCTGTTGGCCTTAAGTCGAAATTTGCACGCAGATGGCTTTACGCCGCTGAAGAAGGATGGTTTGCGATTCCCGTTTATGATCGCCGTTGTGCCTGGGGCAATTACGGCCTGCTGCTTCATGCGTGAATGGCCGTTCAACGGATAGGAAGGAGAGGAACGTTAATGGTGTGTAAAGAACTACGGGTCGATTATACGATGAAGCGCGGACTTGAAATGATCGTTGATATGGAGTCCGGCATTTCGAGAGAGCAGCTTGATCAAATCGAAATAAAGATGCTGCAAAGCCAGCGCATTCCGAAAATGCTTCCTGTGGAATGGGTCGACATCGACGGGAAAATGTCATTTCGATATCTCATCAACGGCAAACGAATCTTACTTCATCGGATGCAGACTCAGCAGCTGACGATGGTTCAATTCTATGCCTTGCTGCTCGGAATCGTCGAAGCATTGGATGATTGTAAACAATACATGCTCCGGGAAGACGGCTTTATGATCCACGAGCAGTACATTTATATGGGTGATAATTGGGAGGATCCCGAGCTAGCGTACGTACCGCTGCGCGATACAAGCATCGTCTCTTCGGCAAGTGAAGCGGTGCTGGCTATGGCTATTCGCTGGGTTGGTTATATCGTGGAGCCCGATGGAGCGGGTTTACAGCAAATATTTCAGCATTTAAGAGGGGAGTATGTCGCTTGGGGGCAGCTCAGACGGACTCTGCTTGCCCTTCTTGGAAGTGCGTACAGAGAGTCATCCGGGTCCGGGGATTTGCTGCCTCAAGCTGCAAGGCCGGTCGATGCGGTTGCTGACCTTCCTTCTTCGTTTGTATTGAAGAACGAAGCTGTGCCGCCGAGAGGGACAAATGCATTTCGTAGGGAAGATGAGCATGCGCACAATAATCAGCTCGATGGGGGAGTTGAGCTTCCACTAACGGAACTGCCTGTCCAAGAGAGAGCAGCTTCATCAATAAAGCCGGGCTGGATGCTGGGAGCGGGTGTGCTTATTATCTCCGCGGTCATTTGGCGCTTTCTCTATTTGCCGTCTCCATCTCAGACCAGTCTGCTGATCTGCTCTGGTTTAACGCTCATGACAGCAGCTGCAGCTCTAATGATGAATCGCAGGATGAGTTCAGACGTGAGGAGGAAAGAAGAGGACGATGGTTGGAATGAGGGGCAGGGGTGGCCGGCCGAGGATGGATTCGTACCTAATTCCATGCCCATCCACGTTAAAAGGCAGGTGAAGTCATACCGAGAAGAGTTTATGGAGGATGATGTTCAACCTGCAATGAAGGCAAACGGAATTCCATTCACACCGCTGCTGCACGTCGGAAATACAACATCTTTAGAAGCGTCGTCAAACGATGCAACAGTGTTGCTTGGTCAACATGCAGAGCTCCAAAGCGGAACGGATAAGAGCGCTCCTTGTCTCGAACGCTCGGTGGAGGGAGAGTCGATGGTGGTGGTCAAACTGGAACAGGATCGGTTTATAATCGGGCGAGCGAGTGAGGGAGTGGACCACGTGGACCTGTCCTCTGGTATATCCAGAGCGCATCTGGAATTATGCGAGAAGCAAGGCAGCTGGACGGCGAAAGATCTGGGTTCGCGCAATGGGAGTACTCTTAACGGAGTTACTATGATTTCATATAAAGTCTATCCGCTAAAGGATAACGATTCGATACGGCTGGCCGGCGATAGAGGACCGCAATATATATTCCGATCGGGCTTGCCCTCCGGCCCCGCACAACAAGCAGGCTGAAGGGCGGCCCCGATAGGGTAAGGCTCATTAATTTATGTGTAAGTTCGACTGGGTCAAAGCTCTTATTCTTACTTCCCGCCTACTAACTGACGCAGCGCATCTTGAACGGTATCATAACGAAACTCGAACCCGAGCTCCAATGCCTTGCGCGGGACCGCTCTTGAACCTTCGAGCAGCAGGAAGGATAGTTCACCGAGGACGGCCTTGAGCACGAATGCCGGCACCGGAAACCAATGCGGTCTTCTCATGGCTTTGCCGATTGCTCTTCCGAATTCATTGTTCGTAACGGGTTCCGGTGCGCAGGCGTTGACCGGTCCCTGTATATTCGGTTCATCGAGGCAGAACAGAATCAGTCGAATCATATCGTCTTCATGGATCCAAGGGATCCACTGTTTGCCGCTTCCTATTCTTCCGCCTGCGAGTAACCGATAGGGCAGCAGCATCTTAGGAAAGGCACCGCCATTCATGCCAAGCACAAGTCCGATCCGCAGCTTCACAAGCCGCTTGACCTCTATACGATTCGCAGCGGCTTCCCACTTCTCTACGACAGATGCGAGGAAATCATTGATGTGAGCAGGGCTCCACTCATCGCTGACTTGATTGCGGTCGGTACCGTAGATGGAGATTCCGGATGCGTTTACAACGACGGACGGTTTACGCTGAAGTGCTTCCACGACTTTACCGATCGCACGTGCCGCATTCAGTCTCGATTGCAATATAGCGCTCTTGCCTTCTTTCGTCCAGCGGCGACTGATGGATTCCCCGGCCAGATTGACGATTGCGTCGATCCCTTCCAGCTTAACGGGCGACTCGGCCAGCTTGGACCAAGTGATCGTATGCAGCTTCGGATTCGAGCTCATCTGTTTCTCAGACCTGGAGATGATCCATACTTCATCCCCTCGCTGCAGGAGTGCATCGACAAGCATAGCCCCGACATATCCCGTTCCTCCGGTAACCGCTACCTTCATACAGAGACCTCCTTAAACTCCAATCAGAGCATCCAATTTCTTCAATAATACTGCAAAAGCCGCCCAAGCGGGCGGCTTATTTGTTAAGTAAATGTGTATAGGCGGAATAGTCAATCTGTTCCTTCTCCAGAAACGAAACCAAGCTGCGGTAATCGCGCTTAGGCGTTGCCCGAATATAACCTTCAATACAGTGATTGCGCGACACTTCCGATGCGCCGCCTTCAACGGCTACTTGAGCGATTTTGGCTGCAATGGAATGTCTGGCAATGTCCCGAAACGCACTTGGTACTGGGGAGACGAGCTGATCCAGAAAACTCTTGGAATCTTCCGGCCACATGCCGCGGCTGCGTTCTACCCAATAGTTCTGCCAATCCAGCTTGGACTTGCCATCCCGCATTGGGAGCACCTTAAGGAATTTACGAAACATAAAATAGCCGCCGATCGACATAAAGCCAATCATCACGATTGCCCAAAACAATATAAAATACATAAACCAATTTGGTGCCATTCGATTTATTCACCTCTAGCCAACTCAGATATGCGAATTATGCGTAACAAATTGTTTCCATTATAAGCGATGACGTCTATCTCCCGCAACCGACAAGGCATTTCCCGCATGATACGAAAGTATCCAAACTTTCCTTCCGGTCAAACGCCTAGATTTATTTGAGTATTCCTTGTAAAATAGGAAGGACAAGCGTTTGCGAGGAACCGGACACCTAGTAGTCCGTGCCTTGTAACGAAAGGAGCGAAAGAGTCCATGTTAAAAATCGGATCCCACGTTTCATTTTCCGATAAAGGGCTGCTAACCGCAGCGAACGAAGCCGTATCTTACGGATCAAGCACTTTCATGATTTACACCGGCGCACCGCAGAATACACGGCGTAAACCGATTGAAGATTTATATATTCCGGATGGCAGAGACGCAATGGGCAAGGCGGGAATTGACGAGATCGTCGTTCATGCCCCCTATATCGTGAACCTCGGTTCTTACAAAGAAGACACGTTTGAATTGGCAGTCCGCTTCCTGCAGGAAGAAATTCGCCGTACAGACGCGATCGGCGTACGCAATATCGTGCTTCATCCAGGTGCTTACACCGACAAGGATGCGGAGTACGGGATTGCTCGCATCGCAGAAGGTTTGAATGAAGTGCTGAACGGCACGAAAGAAACCAATGTAAACATCGCGCTTGAAACAATGGCAGGAAAAGGCACTGAAATCGGCCGCAGCTTCGATGAGCTTGCAGCGATTATTGACAAAGTAGCTGCCAACGACCGCCTGACCGTTTGTATGGATACATGCCATATGCATGATGCCGGTTATGACATCGTCGATGATATCGATGGCGTGCTGACCGAGTTTGACCGCATTGTCGGCCTTAACCGCGTCGCCGTTGTCCATGTGAATGACAGCAAAAACCCGCGCGGAGCGGGTAAAGACCGTCACGCACCGATCGGTGCGGGCTGGATCGGACACGATGCAATCCGTAATATCGTGCATCACGAAGCGCTCAAAGGACGTCCGTTTATCCTGGAGACGCCGTGGATTGGTCAAGAGGACAAAACGCAGCGTCCAATGTACGAAGCGGAAATTGCTTTGCTTCGCGGCGATGCGCACACGCGTTTCGGCGGAGAATTCTTGGAGGATGTGGAGCGTCTGCACCATTTCTTCAATAAACAGGACATCAACCACCGCGGCTACGTACTGTCCGTTTGGGATGTACTGAAGAATGACGCGAAAGCGAAGAAAGCCGATCCGCGCGAGCCGATGGATCGTTTGTATGACCTTGTAGCCGAGCACCGTATTTTGCCGGAGCTTTCGGAAGAAGCCATCAATCAACGGATTACGGCTTGGTTCGCGGGCGAAAAGCTGCTTGTGAACGCATAAGCTGACCTATAGCTACTCTACTTGTTGACGGAAGGAAGACTTGTCTATTATGCAAAACATCTATCAGCCCGGACCGTCCTCGCAGCGCCCGGATAAGCGCAATCGCGCGACAATGCTCATCTCTTGTCCGGATCGGCCCGGAATTGTAGCGGCTGTCTCGCACTTCTTGTACGAGCATGGCGCGAATATCGTGCAGTCCGACCAGTATTCCATGGATCCCGGCGGCGGCATGTTCTTTATCCGTTTTGAATTTGATCTGAGTGACCTGGACACCGAGCTGCCGGTGCTCCAGGAGGATTTTGCCCGCGTGGCGGATCGTTTCGAGATGAAATGGCATACGTTCCGCGCGAGCCGCAAGAAACGTCTGGCCATCTTCGTTTCCAAAGAAGATCACTGCTTGCTGGAGCTGCTGTGGCAGTGGCAAGCAGGCGATCTGGAAGCGGATATCGCGATGGTCATCAGCAATCATCCGGACATGAAAGCGCTCGTGGAATCATTCGGCATCCCGTTCCACCACGTTCCGGTTACGGCAGATACGAAAGCCGAAGCGGAGAAGAAACAGCTGGAGCTTGTATCCGATAAAGCAGATCTGATCGTACTGGCGCGTTATATGCAAATTATTTCGCCGAAATTCATCGAGCAGTTCCCGAACCGGATTATTAACATTCATCATTCCTTCTTGCCTGCCTTCGTAGGCGGCAAACCTTATGCTCAAGCGTATACGCGCGGTGTCAAAATCATCGGCGCTACGGCGCACTATGTAACGGAAGAGCTCGACGGCGGACCAATCATCGAGCAGGATGTGCAGCGCGTCAGCCACCGCGACGAAGTGGACAACCTCAAGCGCATCGGACGTACAATCGAACGTGTTGTCCTTGCGCGTGCCGTAAAGTGGCATGTTGAAGATCGGATTCTTGTACACAAGAACAAGACCGTCGTGTTCAATTAATCGAAGCTAATGTCTGTGTTTAGCTGACAACAATGGCGTGTTTACGCGGAATTCCCCGTGTGAACGCGCCATTTTCATGTCGATTTTTAGCGCACTAACGCATTAAGGATGGAAAAGGCGCAGTGGTAATGGTACAATATTTCAAAGCCAGTGCGGGAACACCGCCAAAGTGAATTAAAGAGAGAGTATGACTTGAAACGCCGCGCTTTCCAAGGATGGCGACAGCCGTTTCACTTCGATGCAAGTCTATTCGGATTTAGGAGGAGTTTACGTAATGACAGTAACACAGAAGTCCATCGATCAGCTTTCCATTGATACGGTCCGTACACTTGCGATCGATTCGATTGAGAAAGCAAATTCCGGCCACCCGGGCATGCCTATGGGAGCGGCTCCGATGGGGTATCAATTGTTTGCGAAGACAATGAACCACAATCCGTCCAACCCAACATGGATCAACCGCGATCGTTTCGTACTTTCCGCAGGTCATGGTTCCATGCTGCTTTACAGCCTGCTTCACCTGTCAGGCTACGATCTTCCTATCGAAGAACTTCAAAACTTCCGTCAATGGGGCTCCAAGACACCGGGTCACCCGGAGTTCGGCCACACAGCCGGCGTAGATGCAACAACCGGTCCGCTTGGACAAGGGATTGCAATGGCAGTGGGTATGGCTATGGCTGAAGCCCATCTTGGCGCAACTTACAATAAACAAGATCTTAACGTGATCGACCACTATACATTCGCCATTTGCGGCGACGGCGACTTGATGGAAGGCGTTGCAAGCGAAGCCGCTTCCCTCGCAGCTCACCTGAAGCTTGGCAAACTGGTCGTCCTGTACGATTCAAACGATATCTCGCTCGATGGCGAGCTGAACCTTTCGTTCTCCGAGAACGTACAAGGCCGCTTCGAAGCGTACGGCTGGCAAGTGCTTCGCGTAGAAGACGGCAACGATCTGAACGCGCTGGCTAAAGCGGTAGCTGCAGCACAAGCGGATACAAGCAAACCGACACTGATTGAAGTGAAAACGACAATCGGCTACGGCAGCCCGAACAAAGGCGGCAAAGGCGGTCATTTGGGTACGCACGGCAGCCCGCTTGGCGCTGACGAGACGGTCCTGACGAAGCAATTCTACGGCTGGGAGAACGATGCTTTCCACGTGCCGGCAGAAGTTGCCGCTCACTTCGCAGAAGTGAAAGCAAACGGCGAGAAAGCAAATGCAGCGTGGGATGCGATGTACGCAACTTATAAAGCAGCTAACCCTGAACTGGCAGCACAATTCGAAACGGCAATCAGCGGCAACCTGCCTGAGGGCTGGGACAATGATCTGCCTGCATACACACCGGCAGACAAAGCGCTTTCGACTCGTGTAGCTTCCGGTAACGCGCTGAACGGACTTGCAAAGAACGTGCCAAACCTAATCGGCGGCTCTGCCGACCTGGAAAGCTCCACAATGACTCACCTGAAAGGTTTGCCAGTATTCAAACCAGGCAGCTACGAAGGCCGCAACGTTTACTTCGGCGTACGTGAGTTTGCGATGGCAGCTGCAATCAACGGTATGAGCTTGCATGGCGGCGTTAAAGCATTCGGCGCTACGTTCTTCGTATTCACGGATTACCTGCGTCCGGCAGTACGTCTGTCCGCGCTGATGAAACAGCCGGTTGTTTACGTGCTAACGCATGACAGTATCGCTGTCGGCGAAGACGGTCCTACGCATGAGCCGATCGAACAATTGGCTTCCCTGCGTATCATTCCGCAGCTGACCGTATTGCGTCCGGCGGATGCGAACGAAACGTCGGCAGCTTGGGCTTATGCGCTTTCCAAAGCGGATCAGCCGATTGCACTTGTTCTGACTCGCCAGAACCTTCCGGTACTTGAAGGCACTAACGAGCAAGCTCGCGAAGGCATCGCGAAAGGCGCATATGTCGTTTCCGATGCGGCTGACGGCAAACCTCAAGCTCAGCTGATCGCGACCGGTTCCGAAGTTCAACTTGCGGTTGCAGCTCAGAAAGCTCTTGCGGCAGAAGGCATTCAAGTTCGTGTCATCAGCATGCCAAGCTTTGATCTCTTCGAGCGTCAACCTAAGGCTTACAAAGAATCCGTTATTCTTCCGGGTGTTAAAGCACGTCTTGCAATCGAAATGGGTTCACCGTTCGGTTGGGAGCGTTACGTGGGCGACGGCGGCGCGGTACTGGGTATCGATACATTCGGTGCTTCCGCAAAAGGCGACCGCGTAATTGCCGAGTATGGCTTTACGGTTGAGAATGTTGTAAGCAAAGTAAAAGGCTTGCTGTAGTAGTCAGTAAACTGCGGGGCTGAAAGCCGTCTCCCTATAAAGCGGCCGGAAGCCCTGCTTTTCTATCCTCATTCTAAGCTTATACCACAAAGGAGCTAATGCCGAATGTCTCAGTTCGAGAATGTTTCAATCGTCAAGAAAGCTAATGTATACTTCGATGGTAAAGTAACAAGCCGCACAGTGCTGTTCGCGGATGGAACGAAGAAAACACTCGGTATCATGATGCCGGGCGACTATGAATTCGGTACAGACGTGAAGGAAATTATGGAAATCGTGGCAGGCGATTTGAAAGTGCTGCTGCCAGGCGACTCCGAATGGATCAGCATCTCCGGCGAAGGCGAGTTTACAGTTCCGGCAAATGCAAAGTTTAAGCTTCAAGTAACAACAGTTACGGATTATATCTGCTCTTATATTCAAGAATAGTCGTATTAAACGAAAAGCTGCCCCGCTCGCCGACTTGGATGATCCAAGCGAGAACGGGGCAGCTTTTTGTATACGTACGTTATACGCTTAGTCAGCCGTAATGCGTTGTTTGTTGATATAAGCTTCCAGCTGCAAACGCTGATAGGGAGCGAGTCCTGCCAGCAAACAGCCGTAACGGAAGCGGCTGCCATTGGTTTCGATGCGGATGATGCGTCCGGTTACAGGAGGCAGCTCCGAATCCTGAGGGAAGTGAATCACCACGAACATATCGCACTCCAGCGGGAAGTTGGACGAAATTTGAAGCCCGCTTTCGGAAATGTCGCATAGGGTTCCATCGATCAGTTGTCCGGAGAACGAACCTTCCTGCGCCCATTGATAGATGGAGAGCTTCAGCGGCACATTCAGTGCAAGGCGTTCAGCCCGGCGGCGATTCTGCGCGCTGTCCGAAACCGGAACGGCAACCGTTGCTTCCGATGCTGCTGCAACGGTATCTTGGACGTCGCTGTGAGTCGTGATCCGTTTGTTGATCCATTGCTCGTAGCCGTGTGCGAGCGCGGAGAGATCGAGCTCTCCAAGGCCCATCGCGTCACCGACTTGATAGAGGCTCTTGACCGTTTCAAGAATCGGCGTAGGCGTCTTCAACTCATCCGAAAGCGATGAAGCGAGGCGCAGATCCTTCAGCATGAGGGCGAGCGAGAATTGCACGCTGAAATCGCGTTCCAGCAGCTTCGGCGCTTTAAGCTCGGCCATTTTGCTGGCAGCTCCGCCGGATTGAACAAGCTCCAGGAACGACTTGGCGTCGATGTCGCCGCTGGCGGCAATCGCCATCCCTTCGAGCAGCGCGGCAACGTTAATGCCGACAATCGTATTATGGGCCAGCTTTGCAGTAGAACCGCTGCCGCCCGGACCCATTGGAATGACTTTACGTCCCATCGCATTCAGAACGTCATGTACCTTATGAATGACTTCGATATCGCCGCCGACCATAAAGACAAGCGAGCCGCTCTCAGCTGCAGGCTTGCTTCCCGTAACCGGAGCATCGAGGAAGTCGCCGTATTTTGCGGAAACATCCGTATGTAGCTGGCGTGCCAGTGCCGGAGAAATGGTACTGCTGTCGATGATAATGGTTCCCGGCATCATCGCGCCGAGCAGACCGTTCTCGCCGTAGTAAACTTCACGAATCGCGTCATCGTTGCTGATCATCGTAATAATCAGATCCGATACCCGGGCTGCAGCAGCCGGCGATGAAACTTCATCCGCACCCAGCTCGAGGAGCTTGTCCGCTTTGCCAGGCGTACGGTTAAACACCGTAACGGAATACCCTTTGCGCAGCAAATTGGCAGCCATTGGCTCGCCCATCACGCCTAGGCCGATAAATGCAATTTTAAACATGTATTGTCATCTCCTTGAAAGCGGATTTTAAGTAGTTCCATTTTATCACAAAAAGGCGGGGAGAAGTATTGGCCCCCTCGATCCCTTGTTTTTGCCTAACAAATCCATTATCCTTATCCTAGCTGTAAACAGGATAATTTGTGGGAGGTTTAATACGAATGAGTAAAGCAGTTCAGTTTGATTATAGCAAGGCATTGTCGTTCATCGGCCAGCATGAAATCGATAATTTAGCAGAGCAAGTGCGCACAGCACATACCCAGCTTCGTGAAGGCACAGGCGCAGGCTCGGACTATCTGGGCTGGATCGACCTGCCGACGAATTATGATAAAGAAGAGTTTTCCCGCATTCAGAAAGCAGCTGCGAAGATCGGATCTGACTCCGAGGTGCTGATCGTTATCGGCATCGGCGGCTCTTACCTGGGCGCTCGCGCGGCAATCGAAATGCTGTCGCACTCTTTCTATAACCTGCAGCCGAAAGAACAACGCAAGACGCCGCAAATTTTGTTCGCAGGCAACAACATCAGCTCCACTTATGTAACGCATTTGCTTCAATTGCTGGAAGGCCGCGACTGGTCGATCAACGTCATTTCCAAATCCGGCACAACGACGGAGCCGGCAATCGCGTTCCGCGTATTCCGTGAAGCATTGGAAGCGAAATACGGTAAAGCTGAAGCACGTACACGTATCTATGCGACAACAGATCGCGAGAAAGGTGCCCTGAAGAAGCTGGCAACGGAAGAAGGCTACGAGTCCTTCATCATTCCGGATGATGTAGGAGGACGTTACTCCGTACTGACAGCAGTTGGTTTGCTGCCGATTGCAGCTGCAGGCATCAATATCGAAGAAATGATGAAAGGCGCAGCGGATGCTCAGCAAGCGTACAGCAGCCCGGTGCTTGCAGAGAACGAAGCGTACCAATACGCAGCAGCGCGTAACGCCCTTTACCGTAAAGGCAAAGCAACGGAAATTCTCGTTAACTACGAGCCGGCGCTTCACTTCGTGTCGGAGTGGTGGAAACAGCTGTACGGCGAGAGCGAAGGCAAAGACTTCAAAGGGATTTTCCCGGCTGCCGTAGACTTCTCGACGGATCTGCACTCCATGGGTCAATTCATTCAAGAGGGTAACCGCAACATCTTCGAAACGGTCATCCAAGTGAAGAACGTGGCCGAGCAAATTACGATCGGCCATGATGCGGGAGACCTGGACGGGCTTAACTTCTTGACCGGCAAAACCATGGATTTCGTAAACAAGAAAGCCTTTGAAGGCACGCTTCTTGCACATACAGACGGACAAGTACCTAACTTTGTCGTGAACATTGCAGATATGAAACCTTACACATTCGGCTACCTGGTGTACTTCTTCGAGATCGCTTGCGGCATCAGCGGTTACCTGCTGGGCGTCAATCCGTTCGACCAACCGGGCGTTGAAGCCTACAAGAAAAACATGTTTGCATTGCTTGGCAAACCGGGCTATGAGAAAGAGAAGGCTGAGCTGGAAGCTCGCCTGTAAGCTCTCATTGTCATGCTGCCGAGATACAATACGCTGCGTCAGCAGGCCAGCAAAGAGATCGTCATTAAGAAATCCCGTTTCATCGGCTACGGCAAACCGGTAACGTCGGAGGCAGAAGCGATCGCCTATATAGAGGAGCTGAAGAAGCTTCACTGGAACGCCTCGCATAACTGCTCAGCCTACGTCATCGGTGAACGCGACGAGATCCAGAAGCAGTCCGATGACGGGGAGCCAAGCGGTACAGCCGGCAAACCGATTCTGGAAGTGATTAAGCATCATGGCCTCAAGAACGTCGTCATTGTCGTGACTCGTTATTTCGGAGGCATTATGCTCGGTGCGGGCGGCCTTATTCGGGCGTATACCGACGGTGCCGTGGCGGCCATTGAAGCAGCCGAGCCGATCGTGAATATTCTGCATCGCGAGGTAATCGTCGATGTCGACTACACCTGGTATGGCAAGCTCGAGAATGAATTCCATGCGCGCAACGTGCGAATCGGCGGCACCGAATTCACCGATCGCGTGGTGATCACCTGCCTGCCGGAAGCGCCGGAAGCAGAGCGATTCAGCGCGTGGATAACCGATATCACGCAAGGACAAGCTGTGCTCTCGCTTGGCGAAGAGAAGTACTACATTGAAGGCGAATAATGCAATACGAAGCTCCCCGGGCCAACTGTCCCGGGGAGTTTTCTTATTTCGACATCTAATTCCTCTATCAGATGAAGAAGATTAGGATTGACTAGACGCGCCTCCGTCTGCTACATTTAATACCAAGTGATTTGATGGGGATTAAAAAACCACTACAACGATTCCTCAAGGAAAGTGTCAGGGGGTAAGTCAGCTTGAATATCATCATGCGCAGCCGCTTGTGGAGCTTTGGCTTCCGCAGCACCATTATGCTTTATTTCGTATTGCTGATCGTTTTGCCGATTATCGGAATCTACTCGCAATCCTTTGAGCTTGGCCTGCAGCCTTTTTGGGACAGCATCACAGACCCGCTGGCTTGGAAGGCTGTGCTTCTTACCGTTAAACTCTCCGTAATAGCCGCACTTATCAATGTATTTCTTGGCACCATGATTGGATGGGTATTGATTCGTTACCGGTTTCCCGGGCGAAGAATACTTAATAGTTTAGTAGATTTGCCATTTGCGCTGCCGACGGCTGTCGGTGGCTTGATGATATTGCTGCTCCTGGGTCCGAACAGCTTCGCAGGCGGAATCGCCGACAAGCTCGGATTTCAGATCGTATTTCACGAACCCGCCATTATCGTAGCTATGGTCTTCGTGACCTTTCCCTTCGTCATTCGCGGCGTTCAGCCGCTGCTCGAAGAGCTTGACAAGTCGGAAGAAGAAGCCTCGTATACGCTTGGCGCATCGAGGGCGAGAACCTTCTTTCAAGTGATATTCCCCTCCATGCTTCCGGGTATTATAAGCGGAGCGATGCTGGCGTTCTCAAGAGCGCTCGCTGAATTCGGCGCCGTCGTACTCGTAGCAGGCAACATTCCGGGAAAAACGCTGATCGCGGCGGTTTATATTTTCGGAGAAATTGAAAGCGATAACGTGCAGGGGGCCGCGGCCGTTTCCGTTATGCTGCTGACGCTGTCGTTCCTCATTTTGTGGGCGGTTAATCTCGTCCAGTCGAGGAGGCACGGCAAATGAGAAAGCTTTGGATTACGTTAACCTATCTGGTGTTTCTGATTCTGCTCATCGCACCGCTCGTGAAGATTTTTACCGGTTCCTGGGGAGATGGCTGGAGCGGCTTCGCAGAAGCGCTGACACGCAAGCAGTCCCTGCATGCGCTTATGATGACCGGCTTAATCGTCATTGTCGTAACGCTTCTAAACACGCTGTTCGGCGTCATGTTAGCCCTCTATCTGGTACGAGGGACGTGGCTTAGCAAACGGATCAAAGGGCTGATGAACAGCATCGTTGATTTGCCGTTTGCGGTTTCGCCGGTCATCGGCGGCTTGATGATCGTGCTTATGCTCGGTCCGAGCTCGGTAATCGGTACGTTTTTCGAAGATATCGGCTTCAAAGTGGTTTATGCATTGCCGGGTATGATTCTTGCCACGCTCTTCGTGACGTTCCCGCTTATGGTGCGTGAAGTCATGCCGGTGCTGCAGGAAATCGGCTCTCAGCAGGAAGAAGCGGCATCAACGCTTGGCGCTTACTCTTGGTACACCTTCTGGAAGGTAACTTGGCCATCTATCCGCTGGGGCGTCATCTATGGCGTTGTATTGACCGTCGCAAGGTCGCTGGGTGAGTTTGGTGCAGTGCTGGTTGTCTCAGGCAATATCATGAATAAGACGCAAACGGCGACAACGCTCGTTTATCAGGATGTCGAGAATTTCAATGTAATCGCGGCGAGCAGCGTGGCGCTTGTACTGGCTGCTTTCTCGGTCGGATTGCTGCTGTTAATGGAATGGGCGAAGAAGAGAAAGGAAGTGCATTAAGCGATGCATATCGAGGTGCGCGGTTTAAATAAACAGTTCGGTGATTTTCAAGCGGTCAAGGATGTTAGTTTTGACATTGCAAAAGGTCAATTGATCGGTCTGCTCGGACCAAGCGGCGGCGGCAAAACGTCGATTCTCCGCATGCTTGCGGGGCTGGAGACGCCAACCTCCGGCGATATCGTGTTTCATGGCAAACGGGTCAACGACCTGCCGCCGCAGGAACGCGGAATCGGGTTTGTATTTCAGAACTATGCCCTGTTCAAACATATGACGGTTTATGATAATGTCGCTTTCGGCTTGAAGGTTAAGAAGGAACCCAAAGATGCAATTCGCGAGCGTGTCATGTCGCTGCTTGAGCTTACGGGTCTGAAGGGCTTTGAACATCGCTACCCGCATCAGCTCTCCGGCGGTCAACGCCAGCGTGTCGCTTTTGCCCGGGCGCTTGCGCCGCAGCCTCAGCTGCTGCTGCTGGATGAGCCGTTTGCGGCGATTGACGCGAAGATTCGGCATGAGCTTCGCACATGGCTGAAGGAAATGATTGAGCGTCTTGGCATTACGTCGATATTCGTTACGCATGATCAGGACGAAGCGATTGAAGTAGCCGACGAAATTATGATCATTAATAAAGGCCGCCTGGAACAGAAGGGTACGCCTTGGGATATTTATAAAAGTCCGCAAACCCAATTCGTGGCCAGCTTCATCGGAGAGTCCACGATCGTGGATAAAGTGGAAATGCTGAAAGGCTTCGAAGAAGCGAAGAACTGGCCGGGTACGAAAGCGCTCATCCGTCCGGAATATATCGAGATTGGCAAGCGCCATGAATTCCGTCTGCCTTCCGCAACGGTGCTCGGCAAAGTAAAGCATCTGCATTTCCGCGGAAGCGAATGGATGGTTGAGGTAGAAGTCGGCGACATTAAGCTGATTACGTATCGATCGCTTGAGAAGGATGTGCTGCAGCCGGGCGAAGAGATCAGCGTCATGATTCATCGCGCCTATCTGTTCAACGACAACGACACTTGGATTATGGAGAACAAGCTGAAAGAAGATCCGATGCCGATGCATATTTAACTTAAGAAAGCGTTGTGTACACAATGAAATCATTCCTAACAAAAGGTTGGCGCATTGCAGTGGCCGCGCTTATGACGTCTTCGCTTCTCTTCACAGCAGCATGCGGGACGTCGAATAATAGCGCTGCGCCTACGGCAGCACAAGGTGATCTCACGCTCGTAATCGGTGCTTATTCCGTAGCGAAGGATGCATTCGATATCCTATTGCCGAAGTTTGCAGCGCATTGGAAAGAAGAGACCGGCCAGACGATTACGTTCCAAGAATCGTATGAAGCATCCGGTACTCAAGCTCGTGCGATTGCCGGCGGGTTCGAAGCGGATATAGCGGCACTTGCGATGGAAAGCGATATCGATAAGATACAGAAGGCAGGCTTTATCACGAGCGACTGGCGGAAAGTCGGCAACGGCGGCATGATTACACGCTCCATTGCAGTGATGGGCACTCGCGAAGGCAATCCCAAGGGGATTCATGATTGGGAGGATCTCACCCGTAAAGGCGTGAAGGTTCTGTACCCGAATCCGAAAACCTCCGGCGGCGCGCAATGGGACATCAATGCGATGTACGGCGCGGGACTGAAGGAATCAGAAGCGAAGACGGGACAGAAAGACCCGGCTTATGCCAAGTCGTTTCTGGAACGGATTCATCATAATGTAGAGTCGCTGGATAAGAGCGGCCGCGCATCCATGGCTGCCTTTGAATATGGGGTTGGCGACGTTATCATCACCTACGAGAATGAGCTGCTGGCGCGGATTAAGAAAGGCATTCCGTATGAGGTTATCATACCGAAATCGACCATTCTGATTGAGAACCCGGCTGCGATTGTCGATGTGAACGTCGATAAGCACGGCACTCGCAAAGCGGCTGAAGCGCTGCTCGCCTATTTGTACAGTGAGGAAGCACAGCGTATCTTTGCGGACAACGGCTTCCGACCGGTGAACGACAAGGTCATGGAAGAGGTCAAAGGCAATTATAAGACGCCTGAGGATTTGTTCGATATCAGTTACTTGGGAGGATGGGCGAAAGTCCGCGAGTCGCTCTATTCACCGAAAGGCGTATGGTACCAAGTGTTGGCCGGCATTTAACCGGACAAATTAGAAAAAGCTCCCAGCAGGGAGCTTTTTTGCGTTTTCTATGCAATTTAGCCGATGACTACGGCATCCTTCGTATAGGAAACCGTGGCTTTCAGCACGTTGGAGAAGAAAGACAGCGGCACGTAGAGCGTATTGTCTTTCATAACCGGAGCTGCACCTAGCGTGACTTGAGAAGCAGTAGCGGCATAGTTGTCTTTGCCAACTTGCAGGGAAACATGCTTTGTTCCTTTGTCAACATCGATCCAACCCGCATTCCAGCTGAGCTCATAGCCCAGCTGTGCGGAGATCGCGCGAAGCGGAGCCATGGCAATGCCGTCTTTGCCCACGAAGAGATGAGCGCCGGAGATCGTTTTGCCACCGGCTTTTATGGACAAGGAACTGAGGTTACCCGGTACGGCTGCATCTGGTTTGCTGCCCGGAACGGCTACGGCGATTTCCCGAATACCTGCTGCATAAGGCGCGATTTCATATTGCTGGAAGACGAGCACCGCTTTGCCATTCTTGAGATAGAAGCGTTGGTCGTCGGTGATGGACTTAAAAGTATCTTTGAAATAAATATCGGAATGTGCGGCAATTTCAGCGTTAACCGCCTTATTGAAGATGGTTTTATAGCCATTGCCGAATAGTTCTTTAAGCTTCACGGCGGAAGCCTTCGCTTCATTGCGGACATTGTAAGTGTCAACGCGTGTCCAGCCGTGAGCGCCGCCGGTATAAGCAGAGGTAATCAGTTTGAAGGAAAGAATCCCGCCGGAGCTCTTGCTGCCATCGCCAATCAATTCATAGCTGACTTTGAACATATAAGGCCTGAATTCGTACACGCCGGCTGCAGCGGCGGCATCGTCTTTGGCTTGTTTCTTCAGCTTCTCAAGCTCTGCATGCGCACGTGCCGCAAGGTTGGCATTCAGCGTATTCTGGTAGCTCTTATCTTGCATTCCGCTGATGACGGGGATATTCAGCTCGGACTCATAAAAGTCGGTTTTATCGGTGACGGTCTTGGAAGTCAATTGGACAGCGCCGGCTTGAACGCTAACGACTGCTTGCGTAGTTACGGGTGTGGCTTGATCTGCGAAAGCGAGCGGTGCGGAAAGAGTAAGAAGCAGCGCGCTTACGGCTCCGATTGTTGTCATTCGTTTGAATGGTTGCTGTATGTTGATCATGAATGATCCCTCCAGGTTTGTAGTAGGCTAGGACCTCAGTATAACGGGCATCATCCAAATAGGAGTGACAAATTGGTAACGATGCTCACAGGTAGGCTTTCCTCATGAATCAACATAACAATCCTTTATTCTTTTCATCATAATGATTGATTTCTCTTATCAACTGCTGCCACGTATAATGAAAACCAACAACCAGACACGGAGGTGGCAGCACGGCTATGGCACTTGAGCAGACGATTAAACCGATTGGTCCCTATATAGCAAGCCTCGGCTCTGCAGGCGGTAAGAAAGCAGGCGGAATCGGATTTACTTTTCTACTGGCGGCTGCGGGTTATGGATTATCCCAGCTCCCCGTTCTCCATTATGTAGGGCAGATGGCATGCGCCATTCTGCTTGCGGTGATTTATAGACAGGTGTGGGGCTATCCGGAGGCTCTTCGAGCCGGAATTACATTCTCGGGCAAAAGCTTGCTGAGACTCGCCATCATTCTCTACGGAATCAAGCTTAATCTGCTGCAAGTTTTCCAAGATGGACCGAGCCTGCTCATTCGGGATATCGCTGCCGCTCTATTCGCGATCGGCTGTACCCTGCTGCTGGCGAAGCTGCTGAAGGCGGATCAGAAGTTGTCGCTGCTGCTTGGCATTGGCACCGCGATCTGCGGCGCGGCGGCTATAGCAGCCGTATCGCCGATCTTGCGAAGCAAGGAGGAAGACACCGCGGTGAGCGTCGGCCTCATCGCACTTGCAGGGACGGTGTTTGCGGTCGGCTACACGATGCTTCGGCCAGTCCTTGCGCTGACGGAGCTGCAGTATGGCGTTTGGTCCGGAACGAGCCTGCATGAAATTGCGCATGTTGCGCTGGCGGCTGCGCCTGCCGGAGAAGATGCGCTTGCAGGTGCGCTGCTCGCGAAGCTTGGCCGTGTTTTCCTGCTCGTGCCGCTAAGTATGGTGCTTATTCTTGTGCAGCGGCAGAGACAGCAGCGGCGACTGCGGCGGTTAAAGGAACAGGCACCAGGAGCGGAAGATAACGCTAAGATACATCAAGCTGCAAAGCTGCAGCTTCCATGGTTCCTCCTTGGTTTTCTCGCGCTAAGCGCGCTTGGCAGTACCGGTGCCGGACAAACATTTATGCATGAAGCGCCGGAGATTATGAATGCCATTACCCAGATAACGACCTTCCTGCTGACCATGGCGATGGTAGCGCTCGGGCTCAACGTAGATTTACGCGGAAGCGGCAAAGCGATCATCAAGCCGCTCGCGGCTATGTTTATCGCATCTGTACTGCTCGCAGTTAGCACGTATTTTACCATCTGATGCAACTAAAAAAGAGCTGCACCATAACAGTCGTCCCAAACGACTGTCAGTGCAGCTCTTATCGTTTATACGGTTTGAAGAATGAACTTCTCGATGACATGGCGTACGCCTTCATCGTTGTTGGATTTCGTGACATATTGCGCGATATCCTTCAGCTTCTGCACGGCGTTGCCCATCGCTACGCCGAGTCCTGCCGTTTCGATCATCTCGTGGTCATTCCAAGAATCGCCGATGGCAATCACTTCATCCAGCGAACAGCCGATATGCTCCGCCATAAACGCGATCGCATGCCCTTTCGTGCCTTCCTTATGGGTAACTTCAAGGAAATGCGGCTTGGATTTCGTAATATGAGCCTGATTACCGATCAATGGGGCAAGGTCGGCGGCAACTTGATCAAGGCGGGCAGGATCGTCGATCATAAGCATTTTGGCTGTAGGGCGTTTAATCAGCGATTTCAGATCCGGCTCTACCACAAATGGAATGTTCGCCAGCTTCGAGTAGTCGCGCGCTTTCTGATTATCTTCTTTTACATAAATGACATCATCCGTATACAGCTGCACATGGATGTTATGCTCCTCGCAGTATTGCATCAGCAGCTCAGCGGCATTCTGAGGAACGTAGCGCTCATAAAGCACTTGCTCGTCCAGTAATGTTTTGACGCTGGAGCCCTGGTACGTGATGATCGGGACATTCAGCTCAATTTGATGAGCGATCTTCTTCGCGGATGGGAACATGCGGCCTGTCGCCAACGTGACGAACACGCCTTTCTCCATAGCTGCGGTCAGTGCTTCCTTCGTTCCCGGCGTAACCGTACATTCATCTGTTAAGAGCGTGTCATCAATATCAATGGCAATTAATTTATACATGATTTCTCTCTGCTCCTTCTCTCTACTGCGTACGCATTTTCATTGATTGTAGCGGAAATCAGAGGCTGGAACAACCCTTATCCCTATGTCGACATTGTAAATTGCTGACGATAGGAAGTCGGCGTCATGTTCTCGCTTTCTTGAAAGCGCTTGTTAAAATAACTCGGATGAACGTACCCCGACAACCTCGCCACCTCGTTCACGCTGAGGTCCTGTTGTTCGACGAGAAGCTGCTTAGCCCGCTGGATGCGGCACATCGTCACGAATTCGAGCGGCGTTTGACCGGCGGCGCGGCGAAACCATCTGCAGAACGCGAATCGATTCGTTCCGGCGCGCGCTGCCCATTCATCGAGGTCGAATGGTTCGGCCGCGGCCGCTTGCAGCTCAGGCAGCAGCTTCAGCATCCGTTCAATCGCGGATGCCCCGGTGCTCGGAGCCGCAATGGGCTCGGCCTGCTCGATGAATTCCGCGATAATGCCGTACATCAGCATGGAAATGCGGCTGGGATGCAGCATTTTGTGCCGGTTGATTTCGTCCAGGAGCTCATCAATTAAGCTCTCGAGCCCTAGAGGCGATCGTAATCGCCATCCTATTGAACGATGGAAGCCACGCTCGGTCAGATCGGCAAGAATACCGTTGCCGTAGAAATGAATCCACTTGATGTCCCATGGCTGCTCATCGTCGGCGAAGTACGCCTGTTTATCGCCCGGGAAATATAGGAAGGCATCCCCTGCGCTCAGCTCGCAGCGCTGCCCGTCATGCTCGACGTAGCCTTTGCCTGAGGTGACCAGATGCAGGTTGAATTCCTGCAGCATACCTGCCGCGCGACGTACATCATGACCTTTATTATGTTCATAATAGCCGGCGGACTCCGGAAAACAATAGAACCTATTCCTCCGCAGCAGCGGAAGCGTCAAATGATGCTTAGCCATGGGTACACTCCTTGAATGAGCAATATCGTTGTAGTCCATGCAATATATTTCGATTTTTGAAAGTGAAATCCTTTACTATAATGATCAATATAACGATATGAAGGAGCGCATAACGATGACGACTATGAAACGAATTGCAATTGCAGGCATTGAGCAGGGCGTTACGCAGCTTATTCAAGGCTCGATGATGCTTAACATTGATCGTATGGATTACTCCGGTGAGCTGCTTGACGCTTATGTAGCTGCCGGCGGCAACGCTATTGATACCGGGCATATTTACGGCGTGAGCTCGGCGCAGGCTATCGGACAATGGATGGCGGATCGCGGGAACCGCAGCGAGATCGTCATCATCGGGAAAGGCGCACATCCTTACGAACAATCCCGTATGACCAAAACCTGCATTCAAAGTGACTTGTTGGAGTCGCTTGAGCGGCTGCAGACGGATTATATGGATATGTACATGCTTCATCGCGACGATCCGAATGTGAACGTCGGTTACATTCTGGAAGGGCTGAATGATCAGCTGGCCGCCGGTCGCTGCCGTGCAATCGGGGCATCCAACTGGAGCGTAGCTCGCATTCAAGAAGCCAATGCCTATGCAGCCAAACACGGGATGACGGGCTTCGCTTGCAGCAGTCCGAATTTGGCGCTGGCAAGGCCTAATGAAGCGCGCTGGGCAGGCTGTGTAACGACAAGCGCAGAGGACGAAGCTTGGCATGAGAAGTCACAGCTGCCGATCTTATCTTGGTCTTCGCAATCCGGCGGATTCTTCACGGACCGTTATTCCGAAGATAATCGCGAGGATGCGGAGATGGTGCGCGTCAATTACAACGCCGAGAACTGGGAGCGCAAGCGCAGGGCGACGCTGCTGGCGGAGAAATACGGCGTAACCGCGAATCATATTGCTCTGGCTTATGTACTGAATCAGCCATTCCCGGTAGCGGCCATTATCGGACCGCATAAGCCGAGCGAGCTTCAAGACAGCCTCAAGGCATTGCCGGTGACGCTATCCGATGCCGAACGCGATTGGCTGAACCTGCTTACAGAGAAAGCGGCGCTGTAGCGCTGCAACGCAACCGAAATTCAAGGCGTTCCCTTGCACGAACAGACTGCTGCGGCGATGCGGCAATGAGGTCTGATTCATGTGGGCGGGAACGTCTTTTTGCTTTGCCGGGAAGGAACTTGCGACAGCCGCTCGAATGCGATAGAGTGAGTTACAGGTTCATTTTGGAAGAGGTGTTTGGGTGAGTATTTATGGTGAGAAAGCGGTAAAACAGCGGCGGCGGGTATCCATGGCTGTACTGCTGACAGTGGCGGTAGTGGTCGGATTTGCAGGGGGAAGGTTCAGCATGCTGCTTCAATACCCCATTATGAAGGAGCCTGCATTTCGCAATTTATCTTACGCGTATAAAGAAATCATGAATCGTTACTTGGAAGGCGCGGATTCGAAGGCGCTTGTCGACGGCGCTGCGGAAGGCATGGTCGGCTCGCTAGGCGATCCATATTCGGTTTATTTAACGGGAGATCGAGGGGAGCAATACATAAGCTCGTATGAGGATCATTTTGTCGGGATCGGCGTTGAAATTCGTGAGGAAGATGGCCGATTTATCATCGATAAATTGATTAAGACCGCTCCGGCGGAGAAGTCCGGCTTGAAGGCCGGCGATGTGTTTGTCTCTATTGACGGGACCTCGGCCAAGGGACTCGACTTAACAAAGCTGAAGGAGCTGGTGCAAGGCAAAGAAGGAACAACCGCGAAGCTGACGGTGGAGCGCGAGGGTTCGAGTAAACCGCTTGCCATATCTGTTGTGCGCGGCGCCGTTCCGGTGCTTACGGTTACTTCGAACATGCTGCCTGACGGAGTCGGTGAAATCACCATCAGCCGGTTCGCGGAGAAGACGGCCAATGAATTTAACGCTGCGATAGAAGCCCTGCAGAAGAAAGGGATGAAGTCGCTTCTGCTCGATCTTCGCGGTAACCCGGGCGGACTGCTGGAGCCAACGATCACGATTGCCAATCGGTTTGTGCCGAAGGGGAAAACGATCGTACAAGTGGTGTATAAAGGCGAGACACGCGTCATCACTCATCAATCGAAGCAGAAAGAGCCATGGAAGCTGCCGATTGCGATTCTTGTGGATGCGCACACGGCAAGCTCTGCCGAGGTGCTGACTGCGGCACTTAAAGCAACGGCCGGTGCCAAAGTCGTAGGGCAGAAAACGTTCGGTAAAGGTATCGTACAGAACTTCCGCCAGTTGAAGGACGGTTCCGTGCTTAAGCTGACGGAGGCGCAGTGGCGTTCACCGGATGGCCAATGGATTCATAAGAAGGGCATCGAGCCCGGTTATGTGGTTGCAGCTCCGGATTATGCGCAGCTGCCACGCCTTGCAGCCGGCTTAAAGCTGGGGATTGGCGATTATGGCGACAAGGTGCAGACGGTGCAAAGCATGCTGCAAGTGCTCGGTTATGCGGTAGGTGCCGGCAAAGGAATCTATGATGCCGATACAGCTGCAGCCGTACGCAGCTTCCAAGCCAATGAGAAGCTGCCGCAGACCGGAACGATGAACGATAAGGCTGCTTATCGGATGATGGTGATGCTGACGAACAAATTCGATAAAGAGGATCCGCAACGAATCAAAGCGGTTTCGCTGCTTGAAGCGGCGAAGTAGCAACCTTTTCGGGGTGATCGTCGTTGAAATACTGGAGTAAAGCAGGAAGCGACAACTTCCATTGCGCGATTTAAATCGCTGTGATATGCTTGTAAGAATTTATCCGGAATTGGATTGCAGGAGGCGACATCTTTGGCTCATTATTACATGGAACCATCCCGCACCTTTAGCGAATTTCTGCTGGTGCCGAATTTGACAACGAAGGATTGCAATCCTTCAAACGTGAATCTCAAGACTCCGATCGTGAAGTTCAAGAAAGGCGAGAAGCCGGCCTATTCGTTGAATATTCCGTTCTCATCCGCTGTTATGCAGGCCGTTTCCGACGATCGCATGGCTGTTGCGCTCGCGCGCAGCGGCGGTATCTCGTTTATTTACGGCTCCCAGTCCGTGGAAGGACAAGCGGAGATGGTGCGCAGAGCGAAAAGCTATAAGGCGGGCTTCGTTGTCAGCCGCTCGAACCTGACGCCGGAGCATACGCTGAAGGATGTGCTGGAGCTCAAAGAGCGTACAGGTCATTCTACTGTGGCGATTACAAGCGACGGTTCGCCGAAAGGCAAGCTGGTTGGCATCGTAACGGGCCGTGATTATCGCATCAGCCGGGACTCGCAGTCCAAGACGGTTAGCGAGTTCATGACCCCGTTCTCGAAGCTGATTTACGGCAAATCGGGCATTACGCTTTCGGAAGCAAATGATCTGATTTGGGATCATAAGCTGAACTGTCTGCCTGTTGTAGACGAGCAGGGCAATTTGGATTATTTGGTTTTCCGTAAGGATTATGATGAGCATAAAGAAAATCCGTCCGAGCTGCTGGATACGAATAAGAGTTACATCGTAGGGGCGGGTATCAACACGAAGGACTACGCGGAACGTGTACCGGCACTTGTTGCTGCAGGCGTGGATGTGCTCGTTATCGATTCCTCCGACGGCTACTCGGAATGGCAGAAGGAAACGATTGATTTCGTGAAATCGAATTCCGACGTGAAGATCGGCGCAGGTAACGTAGTTGACCGCGAAGGTTTCTTGTACCTGGTAGAAGCTGGCGCGGACTTTATTAAAGTCGGCATCGGCGGCGGATCCATCTGCATCACGCGCGAACAGAAGGGGATTGGCCGCGGACAAGCTTCGGCGATGATCGAGGTTGCTGCAGCCCGCGATGAGTACTTCCAACAAACCGGCATCTATGTGCCGATCTGTTCTGACGGCGGTATCGTGCATGACTATCACATCACGCTGGCGCTCGCTATGGGTGCGGACTTCGTCATGATGGGCCGTTATTTTGCCCGTTTCGATGAGAGCCCGACGCGCAAGCTGAAGGTCGGCAACAACTTTGTAAAAGAGTTCTGGGGCGAAGGCTCCAACCGTGCACGCAACTGGGAGCGTTACGACACCGGCGGCAAAGCGGGCCTGATGTTCGAGGAAGGCGTAGATTCTTACGTTCCTTACGCGGGCAGCTTGCATGAGAACTTGAGCAAGACGATTCACAAAATCAAATCGACCATGTGCAACTGCGGTTCCCTTACAATCGCAGAGCTGCAGCAGAATGCACGGATTACGCTGGTTTCAGCGACGAGCATCATTGAGGGCGGCGCGCATGACGTTATTTTGAAAGAGAACAGCATTGCCGGAGAATAAATAAATAGGGCTGCTCGGATGGAATCTGCAACGATTCGCCGGGCGGCCCTTTTGTTGTATTTCACCTTGTTTCTAGAAAAAATATTGACGCTCCACGCGGCTGATTCGTACGCTGTAGGAGGCATACCAGTCTGTTCTTCCTTTATCCTGTGCGGTTAGGTGGAGGGGATTGGCTTTCCAATTCTTAATGGCATCGAGGGATTCCCAGTAGGATACGGTGATGCCGATTCCATCGCTGTCGCGTGCGCTCTCAACGCCAAGGAAACCCGGCTGTACGGATGCGAGCTTGCCCATCTGCTCTGCCATATCGCCATAGCCATTGTCCCCGGTTGTCCGGAGAGAGGTGAAGATGACGGCGTAATATGGAGGCTCCGGTGTCTTGGCCATGCCAGATGGCTCGTTATGGTCGTTCGAATGATTGTTCATCGGTAAAAGGTCCTCCTAGATAGATGGAATGGATTAACTTATCTTTGATTAAATTAGATTAGATTAGATTAGGATAACGTTTCCCAGCGCTCCCACATTTCTTGCGGGTTCCGTTCATACACTTCCTGCTCGCGATACAAGTATGCATGCATGATGAACTCGCGCCGAATGGTAGCGAAGTCGGGATGGAACTGTTTGATAAACTCGTTAAGTTCCTTCTCCGTATAGCTTCTGCCTTCCTCGAGCTGCTGCGCTAAGTGCTCCAGCACGATTCGTTTCTTCTTCAGTTGAGCGGGGATATGCTTTAGCTTACCATCTGCAGTCGTGAAATTGCGCAGGACAGACTGCTTCAATCGTTCGTTTTTCTCATCCATCGGTTCGATCTCCTTCGTTTCATTCGTTGCCGGCCGCGCAAGGATAGCTTGCAGCGAGCCTTCATATTGCCGTAGAAAATAATGATCCAGCGAGAAGAAAATCGCATTCTTGTCGCGGCGCTCGTGAATGAGGCTGACGGCCCGCAGTTTGGCGGCATGATGCGTGATGGTGGCGGGGGATAGGCATAATTTCTCCGCGAGCAATTGTCCGGTCATTTCGCCTTCCGCGAGCAAAATAAGCATCCGGATGCGAGTAGGATCAGCGAGTGCCTTATGATAGTTCACAATCTTATCAAGCTGCATCATGGTTGTAGCCTGCCTTTTCGTTATATATTAGATAAACATCTAATTAGAAGATAATCTAATTAGATGAACATGTCAATCCGCAACTTGAAAAATAGGCATGCCAGGATTCGGATCTCGCTGAGAACGCAATATAATAGGGATTTCGCTTGTCTATGACAACCGAAATCCCTATCCATACGAACCATTCCTATTCAATTGGATACTGCACTCCATTCCATTTTCCAAACAACAACCGTTGCTAATCACATTTTACGCTGATCTTGCTCTTACTGTTGATGGATCCTCATTTTCAAATTTGTTATGCTGTAAATCTCGCTTTGGACCGAAAAGCTTAACCTGACCATTGACCGTATTATCCGACTTTGCTCACCGTTTCCCGCATGCCCCGAAAACAACTATACCGGATAACTCCTTTCCCGAATCATTGAGGGACATACTTCGCTAACCTTCTTCAATGGACTATCCCCTCTCAGAGAAAGTGGAGATCTTCTCGATCAACCAGCTTTCTTCTCTTCCCGAACCTCTCGGCTTGGGGGCGAGCTGCTTGTTTGATCTGACCTTAGTGTACAGGCAATTAGCCTATTATGTAAATATTCAGAAAAATCAAAATAATGCCTTCCTGTCGTGATATTTGCCTATTATCTCAGCTTTTCTCGCGATTCTTTACAATTCCTCCATATATCGAAATATGTCGTTTTATGAAGACGGGAGAAATGGTATTGACAGAAAGGGAGTCGGGGCATATATTATAACCAGTGGTTAGTAACCGTTGGTTATTGAAATTCGCAGCGGGGTAGAAAAGTGGGAATAGGAGTGGATATGAAGTATGAAATCCGAGCAAATTTCTGAGCATGTATGGTGTTTACGGACATGGATGGTTATCCCTTTGCGGGTATGGGTGGTACGTGAGGAAGATGGCGTTACGTTGGTGGATGCGGGTATTCCGCTCATGACCAAGGGTATTATTTCTTTTATAGATCAATTGCAGGCAGGACCGCTTAAACGTATAGTACTTACCCATGGGCATTCGGACCATGTTGGTGCGATTACGGGATTACTGGCTCGTTACCCGGATGCCGAAGTATATGCGCATGAAATTGAGTTTCCGTACATGGAGGGGAACCAACCGTATCCGGGGCGTAAGAAAGCAGCGCAGTCGGTAAAAGCAGGATTGGCAAAGCCGCTTGATGAGGAAGGCGGTGAACTCGCCGATATTGGAAGCTTGAGCGTTTATCACACGCCGGGTCATGCACCTGGGCATGTCGTGTTTTTTCACAAGCAAGATGGCATGCTGCTGGCGGGAGATTTATTTACTTCGAAGAAAGGGCGTTTGCGCAAGCCGATGGCGATGTTTACGGCAGATATGGCCGAAGCGGTTCGCAGCAGCGAAATCGTGCGGCAGCTGAAGCCGAAACGATTGGAGATTTGTCATGGGGGACCGGTCATGCAGCCCGCTGCACAGCTCGATGAGTATCAAGCTGCAAGCAGGGCGCATTAACGGGAATGGTGCTGAAGAAGCTTGCCGGCGATTTCAACCAGCCGCTCTTGCAGCTGCATCGGCTCCAGCACTTGAATGCGCGTTCCGAAGCTGAGCAGGTGATAGGGGACGTAGGTTTGGAGCAAATGATTTTCGATCATAAAGCGGGCGGTATCGACGGAACGATCGACGAGCGCTTCGCTGAACAACCACATTTCGCAAAGTGCATTCAGAGCTTGCAAATTGCCCTTAATCACAATGGGGATGAGCTGGTCTTCGCCTTCGGGTTGTCGCTTTAAATTCCGGAGCAGAAAAGAACGTGCCGAGAATGCTTCCGGACGTTCGAATACGTTGTCCGTTCCGTTTAGCGCCATAATGCGGTCCACACGGAAGCTGCGCGTGGCTTGCCGGAGATGGCAGTGGGCGATGATGTACCATTTGCCTCTCCAATGCACGAGGCCGTAAGGGTCAATGGAGCGTTCCTGTTCATCCAGACCATAGCCCTTCTGATAGACCATGTGCTGCGTCGTGCAGCTTGCGACGGATTGCTCCAGCTGTTGCAGGAAACCCTCGATATTCGATGGGGGTGCGGATGGATTGACCACCTCGAACCCGACCATATGCCGTTCAATTTCGCTGCGCTGCGCCTCATTGGTGTAGCGTTTTAATTTTGTAACGGCCTGTTTCAGCACGTCACCGTAGGGATAACCCGCTTCCTGTGCGAAGAGTGCGGCATGAATGAGCGCCTTTTGCTCCTCGAGATCGAAGAAGAGCGGCGATTCCTTAAAATGCTCAAGCAGGCTGTACCCGCCATTATGGCCGGAATCGGCCACAATCGGAACGCCGCTCGCACAGAGCGCATCGATGTACCTGTATACGGTTCGGATGTGCATCTCGAGCGAGTCTGCCAGCTGCTTGGCGGTCATTCGTTTATTTGCTTTGAGCAGCCACAGGATGGCCAGCATGTTGTCTGCTTTGGACACGGAGGGCTGCCTCCTTTTATTTGGGAATGAAGCCGTCCTTGAACGGATTCAAGAAGAGCTTCGGAATATCGGTTTCGAAGCGAACCAGCTTGCCGGTCGACGGATGCAAGAAAGCTAAGAGCCGCGCATGGAGGCCAAGGCGAGGAATGGCTCTGGATTTGGAACCATACTTCTTATCGCCGACAATCGGATGTCCGATGTCTTCCATGTGGACGCGGATTTGATTTTTGCGGCCGGTTTCGAGCGATACCTCGAGCAGGGAGTAGTTCCGGTTGCTCTGCAGCACTTTGTAATGCGTTACGGCGTGCTGGGCGTCGGTCGGATTGGAGGTGGAGTACATTTTGAGCGTCTTGCTCTCTTTGAGATACGACGAAATGGTGCCTTCCTGCTTCTTGACTTGTCCTTCGACGAGCGCGATGTAAGTGCGTTCTTTCACCGTGTCCTGCCAAGTATTCTGCAACTCTTGCTGTACGTGCTCGCTCTTAGCGAACATCATGACGCCGGAAGTGTCGCGGTCAAGGCGATGGACAACGAAGATTCGATTGCTTGGATCCGTCAGGCGGACATGTGCGGTTAGCTGGCGATAAGCCGTCAGCTCCGACTCTTGATCGGAGGCGATGGACAGCAGGCCTGCTTCCTTCACCACGACGATGAGATCATCATCCTCAAAAAGAATCGACAGCCCAATCAGCGGTGGCGCTTCGACGATGCGCTCTTTGGAGACGGTCACCGTTTGCCCAGGCTTCAACGCATAGTTGAACACCTTCTGCGTCTTGCCGTCTACCGCGATTTGGCCGCGGCTCAGCATCGCCTTGATGGCGTTGCGGCCTTCGCCTTTTACGCTTTGCAGCAAAAACGCCAGCAGCTCGGCGTTTTCTTGCACGGGGTAGCTGCGGCTCGGCGCCGGCGCAGCTTGGCGCGGCGCTGCCGCCGCTCTGGCGGCACCGGCGTTGCCGCGCGCGCCGCGCGAGTCTGCGGCGAAGCCGGGCTTGCCGCGCGAAGCGGAAGCGCTGCGCGAGTCTGCGGCGAAGCCGGTTTTGCCGCGCGAAGCGGAAGCGCTGCGCGAGTCTGCGGCGAAGCCGGGCTTGCTGTGCGAAGCGGATGTGCCTGCGGAATAGCGCGATGCTCCCGATCCGGATTTACCGAATGCCGCGGACTGCCTGTTTCCGGCATTCGATTTTTGTTTAGGCGATCTTGGTTGTTGCTTGTTATCCATCTATAAACGCTCCTAGTACGAATTGTATATTCATTTTACTATACCGAAAGAAACGCGGTCATACAAATAAAGCATTGCCCGCGTGGACGATTCCTGTGCGAAGTGTCGTCTAGGATGCTCGAAATGGTTGATCGTATGAGTGAGTTCGCAGAAATGGGATGCTGATATCGGATATAACGCTAGATAGCAACCAAACGAGGTCGAAGTGGAGCACATTTGCGGCAATGCCGCTAAAGATGCTGCACAATCGCCGAAAATAGACTAAATAGCCGTTCTGGAGGGATATAAGCTGATATACCGCTTATATTAACCAAACGAGGTCGAATGGAGCACATAAGTGGCAATACCGCTAAAGATGCTGCACAATCGCCGAAACTAGACTAAATATGCCGTTCCGGAGGGCTTAAGCGGATATACCGCTTATATCAAACAAACGAGGTCGAAGTGGAGCAGATAAGTGGCAATACCGCTAAAGATGCTGCACAATCGCCGAAACTAGACTAAATATGCCGTTCCGGAGGGCTTAAGCGGATATACCGCTTATATCAAACAAACGAGGTCGAAGTGGAGCATATAAGTGGCTATACCGCTCTCAATGTGGACCGCGCAGTCATAGTAGCTAGAAATAACCAGACTCTGAGCACACCTACTATCTCAATAGCCATTGTCCGAGCCTGAGAGTGGGAAAATCCGACTCTCTGATGCAAAATCGCAGAAAAACGAAGTCGAGAGTCGGGAAAACCGACTCTCAGAGTACGTTAAACCTCAAACTACCTATCGTTCGATCCTGAGAGTAGGGAAATCCGACTCTCAGTGGCGAGATCACAGAAAAACGAAGCTGAGAGTCGGAAAAACCGACTCTCAGCACCCGAAACCGCCCCGGATCAGCCACGGCGGGAGGCGAGAGTTCCAAAATGGAACTCCCAGCACCCGAAACCGCCCCGGATCAGCCACGGCGGGAGGCGAGAGTTCCAAAATGGAACTCTCAGCACATGAAACCGCCCCAAATCGGCTACGGCGGAAGCTGAGAGTATCAAATTCGCACTCTCAGTACACGAAACGGCCCCGGATCGGCTACGGCGAGAAGCGAGAGTTCCAAAATGGAACTCTCAGCACACGAAACGGCCCCGGATCGGCTACGGCGAAAAGCGGGAGTACCAAAATGGAACTCTCAGCACACGAAACCGCCCCAGATCGGCTACGGCGGAAGGTGAGAGTATCAAAATCGTACTCTCAGTACACGAAACGGCCCCGGATCGGCTACGGCGAGAAGCGAGAGTTCCAAAATGGAACTCTCAGCACACGAAACCGCCCCAGATCGGCTACGGCGGAAGGTGAGAGTACCAAAATGGAACTCTCAGCACACGAAACCGCCCCAGATCGGCTACGGCGGAAGGTGAAAGTTCCAAAATGGAACTCTCAGCACACGAAACCGCCCCAGATCGGCTACGGCGGAAGGTGAGAGTGCCAAAATGGAACTCTCAGCACCCGAAACCGCCCCGGATCAGCCACGGCGGGATGCGAGAGTTCCAAAATGGAACTCTCAGCACACGAAACCGCCCCGAATCGGCTACGGCGAGAGGCGAGAGTACCAAAATGGTACTCTCAGCACACGAAACCGCCCAGGATCGGCTACGGTGGAAGGTAAGAGTACCCAAATCGCACTCTCAGCACATGAAACCGCCCCAGCTCTCGCCCCGCCCCCGCCGCAGGCGACACAAAAAAACCGAGGCGCACAGCGCCTCGGTTCCCATCTTTTAAACCTCTACCCCTTGCCTCCGGTATACCTCCGGAAAATGCTCACCGACCAGCAGCTCGCCCGGCTGGACGTTCACATAAGAGAGCATGACATGCTCGCCGACGGGCTCGTAGCGGGTGTGGCCCGGCATATAATGAACCGCGATGGCGCGGCGTTTCATGTCGGAGCGGTTATGCGGGCTGCCGTGCCAGGTCAGGCAGTGGTGGTAGCCCACTTGGCCTTTCTTGATTTCGAAAGGCACCGCTTCGACGACGGCGTTGTTCGGCAGCATCTCCGGACGCTTGTGGAACGGCTTGAAATCCTTCGTGCTGGAGAGGTATCGCTGGTGGTTACCCCATTTGTGGCTGCCCGGCACCATCCACATGCAGCCGTTCTCGATGACAGCATCATCAAGCGCGACCCAGGCACTCACAAGATCGGCAGGCTGGATGATCGGCCACAGCGGATGATCCTGATGCCACGCAGTCGGCCCGCCGGTAACCGGAGGCTTATATTGAATCTGATCATGCCAGATACGCAACGAATTGGTATGCGACAGCTGTGCAACCTCCTCGCAGATGACCGGATGAGCGGCATGCTGCAAGAACCGATCACTCGCGAGCCAAATATTCACGATTTGCACGACTTTCTCGCTCGCGATCATTTTCATATTGTCGTAAGGGGAGTCCGATGATAGCATGTTGTGGTTCAGAACCGGCTTTTTCACCGTTTCGCCACTCATGACTTTATCCAATTCTTCGCGCAGCGCCTCAACCTCCGAATCGCTGAGCACGACGTCGCCTTTCAGAAACCCGTTGTTTTCAAATTCCGTGATTTGTGCTTGACTTAACATAGAATGATTCCTCCCTGACTCCTGGTTAGTTGCTTTTCCTTCACTGCTATGTGCTAAGCATAAGGCATATTGAAAGCGGTGTATTTACACATACACAACAGGGCTTTGCACTTTTCAAATATTGTGATGAAGGAGTCGATCCCCATATGTCGCTGCCGCATTCCGATTACTTGATCGGGGCGATCGAAGATCTGCTGCCTACCGTTAATTTCGCAAGTCATGCCGAAGCAGATCCGCAAATGGTGTTTGGCCCCCGAATAATACCGGACTACCAGCTGTTCTACATCCTCTCTGGAGAAGCTGAAGTGCGTATCGGATCAGAACGCTGCATCCTGGGACCGGGAGACAGCGCGCTGTATGGCCCCCATTGTCCACATAAGCTGACGATAGCCAGTGAGGTCGTCTTTATCGGCATCCATTTTACCTACCGCGGTCCATCATTGGAGCCCGTGCATCCGGCCTTTTCGATAGAGAGCTGCAGTGAGGAGACGCTTCTGTCCAGCAGACGAAGCAGCTACAAGCTCGAAATTGCAGGCCAGGACGAGCTGGAGCTGCCGCCTTTCTTCACCATACCGGGGCTTGAACCCATCATGATGCGGATTGTAAAAGAGTACCTAAACGAACAGCCCGGCTACACGATCGTCATGCGCGCACTCATGACGGAGCTGCTGGCGGTTATCGTTCGGAACCAACTGACGAAACGTCCAAAATCGCAAGAGCAGCGCAAGATCGACCCGGCCCTGCATGCCATAAATAAAGAACCGGAGAAGAACTGGAGCGTCGCCGAGCTTGCCGCGCTATGCGGCTACCATGTCATCTACTTCTCCTCACTATTCCGGAAATGCACCGGCGAGAGCCCGAAGCAGTATCTCATCTCCGAGCGGATTCGTAAGGCCAAATACTACTTGTTAAGCGGAGACAAGATGGAGGTTATTGCGGAACGGCTGGGCTATGCGAGCGTTCATTATTTTTCGCGGAACTTCAAGGAGGAGACGGGACTTACGCCGACGGAGTTCAAGCAGCAGTAGCACTATGATTTTCAAGCTTCAGTAGTACCATGTTTTTCAAGCAGCACCATGGTTTTCTAGCATCTAGCAAATGGCATTTGATAGACAAAATAGAGGGTGGATGATACGATAGTTTGATGTAAGATTTAGGGATTATTGGAGGAAACACGCGTGAGTCTGACTATGAAATTGAAGCAAAAATGGCTCTTATCCGTCTTATCCGCAGGACTTGTATTAGCACCATTCTCCATGAACGTGAACGTGAATACAGCTGAAGCCGCAACAAGCTTCGCGACAAGCTCCACAGCCGGCTCAGCAGCAAACCCGGCAGCCTATGCCGCAGCCGCTGCTAAATCGACCCAGACCACTTCCGTCCTCGTAGACGGGAAGAAGCTGGCGATCAGCCCCTCGCCGCTCGCGTTGAAGGGAACGACTTTCGTTCCGATGCGGGCGATCTTTACGGCGTTAAAGGCGAGTGTAACGTGGGAACCAACGACCAAGACCATTATTGCTGTTAAGGGACGCACTACGATTTCCCTGCAGCTTGGCAATAAGAAAGCCATCAAGAATGGCAAAACGATCCTGCTGTCGCAAGCGCCGCAGCAGTTGAACGGCGCTACGATGGTGCCGCTTCGTTTCATCGCAGAGGCGCTTGGAGCCGATGTGCAGTTCGATCAGGCGAAGCATGTAATCCGCATCACGTCAGCCGAGGCCATCGAACAGAAGCTGGAGGCGGACGAGCAAGCAGCGCAAGAGAAACACCCGGTTCTCATGACAACCAAACAAATCGTCGCGAAGAACGATGATAAAGTCGTGATGATCATGACGGACACTGCGCAAGGCAGCGGCGTCGTCATTGGGAAAGATGAGATTTTGACCAATTATCATGTCATCGCGGATGCGACTAAAGGAAGCGCGCTGCTGCTGAACGGTACGGAGCTGGAGATTCAAGGCGTTGTCGGCTACAACGAGAATTACGATCTGGCTATCGTGAAGACGAAGACGGCGCTTAAGGTTGATCCCGTTGATATCGGTGTCGGCGCATCCAAAGGGGATCATGTCGTAGCGATCGGCAGTCCGCTGGGTCTGCAAAATACGATCTCTGACGGCGTCATCAGCAACATTACCTTTGATGGCGCGCAATATTATCAAATCAGTGTGCCAATCGATCATGGCAGCTCCGGCGGCGGTTTGTTTAATGACTACGGCGAGCTGATCGGGATTACGGCTGCAGGTATTGATACCACGCAGGCGGATTTGAATTTCGCGGTCTCCTCTATGAATATCTTAATGTTGAAATACGATTTGGAAGAAACGCCGCCGAAGACGATCGAATTTCTGCCTCCTACCCTTCCGAAAACGCTGGTAGGAGAATCAACGGATACGATTAAGAAGCTGATCAAGGATGAGTTTGCGGAGCTGCAAACCACAGGCGGCACAACCGAGCTTGGTCAAGTGGACGTGAAACGGGATGCGCAAGGATGGCTCGTTGTTACTGCCGTGATCGATCCGGCGATTTATATGCAGTTCGGTCATGCATCCAGCGAAGATTTGCGCACTTGGGCACTGAACACCGGCTACGAGCTGCGCCGTATGCTCCCGGATGACACGATTCAACTGCTCGTGTATTACGATCAAGAGTTTAGCTTCGAGCCGCGCGGCTTCGCGCCGGATGAAGTGACCGCGCTTGGCAACGGCAAATGGCGCGTGAAATTCCCTGTCATTTCGTACCAAGGCAAAGATAAAGTATTCGTCAGCGTCCGCGCATAGCGGATGGAGCAGTCCGGTTGGCCAGGCAGAATGCGTATGCAGTCGCCGAGCCATAGGGGCTGCTCTTCTTTTTTGAGTTGATTTTCGTTACAATGGGATAGTTAAGCTAGTCTGGGTTCATATTCAAGCAAATGAAGGAATGACGTTCAAATGAAAGTAGTGCTCTCCACTTTAAACGCTAAATATATACACACCTCGCTCGCGCTGCGCTGTTTGAAGGCATACGCCGAGAAGGATTTTGATATCGATATCGCGGAGTTTACGATTAAAGACCCTGCGATGAACATCGTCGCTGACTTATTTGCCCGCAACCCCGATGTTGTGGGCTTCTCCTGCTATATTTGGAACATTGAAGAGACGATTACGGTCATCGACATGCTGCGGAAAATCAAACCCGAGATCCGCATCGTCCTCGGTGGTCCGGAAGTGAGCTACGACACGGCGTTCTGGTTGGAGCGTCTGCCACAGGTCGACTATATCGTCGTTGGGGAAGGGGAAGAGACTTTCCACCACTTGCTTACGGAGCTTGCGGATACGCGCAAATTCCATCTGGTGTTTGGCCTTGCCTATCGGAAGGAACACCAAGATGGCCGGCTGGAGATTATCGTGAATCCGCCTCGGCCGAAGCTTGATCTGGCGACACTGCCTTCGCCGCATCGTTTCGAGGAGGATGTGCCGCGACTGGCAAGCCGCGTCGTCTATTTCGAGACAAGCCGCGGCTGTCCGTTCAGCTGCCAGTTCTGCTTGTCGAGCATCGAGGTCGGCGTCCGCTACTTCGATATGGAGCGCACCAAATCGGATCTGCTCTACCTGATCAATGCCGGCGCGAAGCTCATTAAATTCGTCGACCGCACGTTCAATATTAAGCGTGATTACGCGCTGGAGATATTCCGTTTTCTCATTGAGAATCACGGCGGCTGCGTCTTCCAGTTTGAAATCACGGCGGATATCATGCGTCCGGAAGTGCTGGATTACTTAGCGGAGCACGCGCCGCCGGGCATCTTCCGCTTCGAGATCGGCGTGCAATCGACCAATGATCTGACGAACGAAGCCGTACAGCGCCGTCAGAATTTTGTGAAGCTGACGCGGACGGTGATGAAGGTCAAGGAAAGCGGCAAAATCGACCAGCATCTCGATTTGATCGCCGGCTTGCCGCATGAGAACTACGATTCGTTCCGCAAGACGTTCAACGACGTGTTTGAGCTGCGTCCGGAGGAGTTGCAGCTCGGGTTCCTGAAAATGCTGCGAGGCACTGGCATGCGGCTTGATGCGGAGAAGCACGGCTATATTTATATGGACCGTGCGCCATACGAAATTCTCGGCAATGACATCATGCCGTTCTCGGACATCGTTCGGATCAAACGCGTAGAGGACGTGCTCGAGAAATACTGGAATGCGCATCGGATGGATCATACGCTGCTTTATCTGGTGGAGCGGGCATTCCCGTCGGCCTTCGACTTCTTCCAGCAGTTCGGCGATTATTGGGAAAGCCGCGGCTGGCAGAAGATCGGTCATCAGCTGGAGGATCTATTCTCGCGGCTGTGGGCGTTTCTTACGGAAGCCCATGCGAAGGATGAGGCTGCAACTTGGCAGCTTGATGTTGCACTGGGGCTGATGAAGCTCGATTACTTCTTGAATCACAACTACAAGCCGCGCAAAGTGTGGTGGGAGTTCAGCATGGAGAAAGCAGAGTGGAGCGGCTGGATGCAGCGTCTTGCTGAGCGTCCCGGGGACGTATCGGAAGAATTCGCCGCGATGGGGCTTGGCGAGAAAGAGCTTCAGAAGCATGCCGTCATCGAGAGATTGCCGTTCCAATTAAAGCGGTATTTGGAAGAAGGCGTCGTTTCGATGGAAGAAGAAACGCTGCTCGTTGTCATTTACAGCGGAGGCGGCAAAGGCGATTCCCGGTCGCCTGAATTCTTTACCCAATCGCTGGTTCCTTCCAGCTTAACTTGAGCCGGTCTGGTATATGGTGTAAACTCTAAGAGGTTTTATATAATCCGGACTACTAAGGAGCAATGAACATGGTATATGCAGCTAATCAAGAGCGTTATGCAACGATGAAGTACAACCGTTGCGGACGTACGGGCCTTAAACTGCCTGCGATCTCGTTAGGGCTTTGGCATAATTTCGGCGGCGTGGACAAGTATGAGAACGGCCGCGCGATGCTTCACCGTGCTTTCGATTTGGGCATTACGCATTTTGACTTGGCGAACAACTACGGTCCTCCGGCAGGATCCGCAGAAGAAATGTTCGGCCAAATCATGCGCTCGGACTTTAAACCGTACCGCGACGAAATGATCATCTCCTCCAAAGCCGGTTATTATATGTGGCCGGGCCCATACGGCGAGTGGGGCTCCCGCAAGTATCTGATTGCCAGCTTGGAGCAAAGCTTGAAACGGATGAACCTCGAGTATGTCGATATTTTCTACTCGCACCGTCCGGATCCGGAAACGCCGCTTGAAGAAACAATGGGCGCGCTGGATCACATGGTGCGTTCCGGCAAAGCGCTTTATGTCGGCATCTCCAGCTACAGTGCAGAGCAAACGGCGCAAGCCATCGCGATCATGAAGCAGCTGGGCACGCCGCTTGTCATTCATCAGCCGAGCTATAACATGTTCGACCGCTGGGTGGAGAACGGTTTGCAGGATGTGCTGGAAGAGAACGGCGTAGGCAGCATCGCGTTCTGCCCGCTGGCACAAGGATTGCTGACGAACAAATATCTGAACGGGATTCCAAGCGATTCGCGCGCGGCAAGCTCAACAGGCTTCCTGAGCGAAAGCGCAGTGTCACCGGAGCGCGTAGCTCAACTGCAGAAGCTCAATGCCATTGCAGCAGAACGCGGACAGTCGCTGGCTCAGATGTCCCTGGCATGGGTGCTTCGCGGCGGACGCGTCACTTCGGCTCTGATCGGCGCAAGCCGCGTCAGCCAAATCGAAGACAACGTTGCAGCGCTGAACAATCTTTCGTTTACGAGCGAAGAGCTGGCTAGCATCGAAGCTATTCTTAGCCGCTAATCACATCTACAAGAAGCCTTGGAGGCATGCCTCCGAGGCTTTTCTTTTTGACAGGATCAAAATAGTGCCAATATAATGATTAATAATTCTGAGTACTCTACTAGAGGTGGGTAAAATGATATATAATTTTGATCAATTCATGGATCGCCGGTGCAAGCACTGGATCAAATCCAAGCCGCTGTTGATTCGCTGCATCAAGTAGCATTTGATCGGAGTAAATAGCTTTTGATCTATATCTTATAACGTTTTATGTAGTATACATGATTGCACTTTATCACTATAATTAGGTCCAACTCATTGAAAATGACGAATACCAATAGGTGGTGTGTATATTGGATGATTCTGTATTAGACTTTTATGATAACCTGGCTGAGGCGTATCACCTCATTTTCGTGGATTGGAATCAGGCTATTGCCAGACAAGGTGAGGTTTTAAGCAAAATCATTCATGCAAAGCTGGCAGATCCGGACCAAGCGGGGTACTCGCTCTTAGACTGCTCTTGCGGGATCGGCACACAAGCCATTGGGCTTGCTAATCACGGATTTCAAGTATCGGGCACTGATTTAAGTTCCGTTTCGATAGAAAGAGCAACAAAAGAGGCAGCAGCTTTCGGGGTTGAAATAAACTTTGGGGTCGCTGATTTTCGTTCGTTGGCACAAGAGGTATCAGGTACGTTTGATGTCGTTATTTCCGCAGACAATGCAGTCCCGCACCTCCTGACGGATGAAGATTTATATCTCGCTCTAAGCAATATGTACGCGAAAGTTAAGAATGACGGCGTTCTTCTGATCACCATCAGGGATTACGATGAGCTGGCGAAGGAAAAGCCCAGAGCTACAGAGCCGCGCGTTTTCGACCAGGGCAAGCGTATTGTATTTCAGGTTTGGGATTGGGCAGATGATGGGACAACCTATCGGACGAACCAGTTTATTCTGCAAGAAATAAACGGAAATTGGATAACGAAGCATAATAAAACAACGTACAGAGCTATATTGCGTGAAGAATTAACTGCCATGTTGATGAAAGCGGGATTCTCGGAAATCGAGTGGTTGATGCCATCCGAATCAGGGTATTATCAGCCTGTAGTAACGGCGCGTAAATAGAGCGAAGTCTATAGTGTACTGAGGGAGTTACGGAAGCCGCCTGTTCATAAGGCGGCTTTTCTATGGATACCAGCAAAAGGGGGGAGTTTTAATGATTACAGCACTCGTCGTGGACGATGAGAAACTAGCCAGGAAGGGCTTTATTTCGATCGTACCTTGGGAGCAATTCGAGATTGAAATCATTGGTGAAGCGGTCAATGGAAAAATAGCGCTCGAGTTTATGCGGCAGCATCAGGTTGATCTTATTTTTATAGATTTGACTATGCCGGTTATGAACGGCATTGAGCTTATGAAAGCCATTCGGGAGCAATTTCACCAGACCAGGATGGTTGTGCTTACTTGCCATCAGGACTTTGACTACATTCAAGAGGCACTGCGCTTAGGCGCATTGGATTATATCGTAAAGACGCAGCTCGACACAGAGAAGATCGAAGAAATCATCGGCAGGATCTTGGACCGTATTGAACACGAAAGCGCAGGCTCGTATCGTAAGGAGAAACCGGGAGGCCAGCATTTTGGACTGTTGGTTGACGTGGCTGCTGCCGGCACGCCGCATCAACGTGCATTCCCCGCCGAGATCAACAGATCCGAGCATGTCCTTGATGTAAGCAGCGGCATGTGGCTGTTCCGCAAGGAGCATCAAGAAATGGACAGCGTCACCCGGCAATATATAACCAGTCATGAGAATTGGCTATGGGCGGATATTGAAGGCGCAAGTCTGGAGTCGATTCAGGCAATCAGCAAAGCAGTCCATTCCGAAGCACTCAAGCAAATCTATTATGACTTTCAGCCTGGTCAGAAATTCGGGTTCATTTCCTTAAACATACCGGCTTTGGACGAGACGAAACATTCGAATGACTGGGACAAGCTATATCGCAATTGGAGAGAGATGAACTGGATTTATGAGGATGAAGCGTTCCAAGCGATTCTTATTGAAATCGCCGATTTAAGACCCAATCGCGATACGATCAAGAAGCTGATCGATGAGCACCTTGCCCTTTGGTTTTCGGTATTAAGCGAGGATGGTTTTGGAGACCTGTTGGCAGATAAAGATGGGCTTTACTTCTGGCATCAAACCTCGGCGTGGCTCACGGCTTTACGAGAAGCTCTTCGCTATAGAACGGGAGCGTTACCGTACTCTACAGATATTATCATCCTTGTTATGAAGGCCATTCGTCTTATCCATGAAAGCAGCGACTATGATTTTAATCGCGATGAATTGGCGGCAAAGTTCTTAATGAGCGGCAGTTATTTCAGCCGGTGCTTTAAAGATATCGTAGGGAAGCCTTATAGCGAGTACACCAAACATTTGCGTTTGGAGAAGTCAGTCGCCTTGATCGAGTCCACGCTGCTGCCGATCTACACCATTGCCGAAAAAACGGGTTTTCAGGATGAAAAGTATTTTAGCCGTGTCTTCTTCAAACAGTTCGGGAGAAATCCGCTGGATCATCGAAAACAGTTCGGGAAGAAAAGCGGGAGGACATTGTGAACGCACCTATACCCAAACTGCGAAGAGCAAGATCGCTCAAAAATAAACTCATTCTCATCCTGCTGCTCAGCGCATTCATTCCGTTAGCTCTGTTAGGATGGGTATCGTATCTGTCCATTGAGGAAATCACGAGCAAGAAAATTGAAAGCGGTTTATTCAACTCGCTCAACCAGGGCAGCTACAACTTGAACAGCACGCTGAATAATATGGATTACGCATCGCTGCAGCTCACCAATGAAGGCAACGTCGGTCAGAAATTGACGGATTATTTGACGACGGAGAGCATTTATCAGCAATTGGAGCTGAGTCAAGATATCCAGCAGAACCTGAACCTGGTTAACTTTACGAACCCCAATCTTGGCGTTATGTTTTATTATTTTCCAAGAAATAAAGAGGTCAAGTTTGAGAATTTGGTTGTAGATCGTAATTTCAGCTTCGATAAGCTGCCTCGTCTGGCAGCCGGGAAAGCCGTGACCTTCTACGGGCCGCATGAGACGCTGTATCGTTACGGAATGAAGAAGATTGTATTCTCTTTGGTAAGGCCCGTGTATTTAACGGGAGAAAACCAAGTGTATTTGTACGTGGAGATGAATAATAAATTGTTCGAGCAAATCATGGACAAGCAGCAATATGGCATGAAGGCTTCGAATGTATTGATCAACGATCAAGGAAGCATCGTTTACAGCGATTTTCCGGAGAAGTATCAGGTTGGGCAACCATTTGCAGTCGCCGGCACAGGCGGCACGTTTAAAGAGAGGCAAGGGGATTATTATCTGTTCGGCCAGCATAATGAGCAGGGCTGGACGCTGATGGTGGTCATCGCGAAACAAGATTTTGAGAAGGAATTCCATAAATGGCTGGTCAAATATATCCTGATTGGTTCCGGCAGCCTGTTCGTCAGTCTGTTGTTTGCTTATGTGCTGTGGCGAACGGTTTATCGTCCCCTGAAGAAGGTCGGCCATGACATTCAACTGCTGGCCAGCAGCAAATTCGATTCGCCGGTTAGCTACACCAACATTAAAGAATTTGATATTGTCATGCAAAAATCCTATCAGATGCGAACCCGGATTCAGGATCTGATCGGCGATATCGAGCTGAGAGAAACGAACAAGCGGCAATTAGAGGTGGAGAAGCTGCTGTATCAAATCAACCCGCACTTTATTCACAACACCTTAAATACGATCCAATGGCTTGCCCGCATGAAGGGTCAAACGGAGATCGACCAGTTTGTATCGGTCTTTACCCGCATTCTTCACTACAACCTTGGAAAAAAAGGAGAAATCGTGCCGCTCCGAGATGAACTGGCAGCCATACATGACTATATCGCGCTGCAGCGTGTCAGGTACGATTGCGAGTTCCAGGTCGTTGCCGACATTGAGGAGGGGCTGCTCGATACGGACGTCCCCCGCTTCATTCTGCAGCCGATCGTTGAAAATGCGCTCTATCACGGCCTAAGCGACGAGAATGGAAAAATAACGCTCGACATTCATAAAGTCAGCGATCATTACTTGATCATCGAAGTCATCGATAACGGCGAAGGGATGACAGCGGACGAGATCGCCAAAGTCATGCTGGAAGAGAAAAATCCGCTGCGGGACTCCGGTCTTGGCATAGGGCTCGATTATGTCAAGAGAGTCATTCAAGCCCATTACGGCGATGACTGCCTATTCTCCATAGACAGCCGGATCGGGCAAGGAACGACGGTAACGTTGAAGATCCCTTTTTAGCGCATTGGGAGCAAGAAGGGTGTGAAAATGGTTACTGCAGGTGAGAAAATGAGATTATCGGCGATGATCCTCAGCGAATGAAGAACCAAATTCTAACCAGCAACAGCAGGCTTCTCTCACTTTATTTGCCCTGCCAAAGGTAAGATAAAGACGTAGTGATATAGATCTTCAAGGGGGCTGAAAGATGAAGGGCAATAGCAAATGGGCAGCACTCAGTTTAGTATCGTTAATGCTTTTGGTAAGCGCTTGCGGGGGCAATAACGGGAATAACACTAGCAACTCAGCAGGCAGTGAGAATACCAACACAGCCAATTCCTCAACGAATGCCGAGGCGGATACAGCAACGAATACGGCGCCTGACGCAGCACAGCCAGACCCGTTCGGTAAATTCGATCAACCTATTTCACTTTCCATTGCGAAAGCGATTAACTCCAAAAATGTCACCTTCCAAAACGGCGATACGGTTGAAGACAACGAGTTCACTCGCTGGGTCGATAAGAAATTGAATGTGAAGGTGACGCATGCATGGCAGGTGGAAACGCCTGAAGCTTACGAGCAGAAGCTGGGTGTATCCATGGCGAGCCGAGATTTGCCGGATGCGTTCCTCGTGAATGAGCAGCAGCTCAAGCAGCTCGTAGCAGCCGATCTTATTGAAGATTTGACGGACGCTTATAACAACAACATCAGCCCGCTCATGAAAGGCTACTACGATTCCTATGGCGAACGCGTGCTAGACAGAGCGACCTTTGACGGCAAATTGATGGCTCTTCCAAATACGAATATCGGTCAGCAATACAATATTATGTGGGTTCGCCAGGACTGGCTGGACAAATATAACTTGCAAGCGCCCAAGACAGTTGACGAGCTGATGTCGGTAGCTAAAACATTTATCGATAACGATGCTGCCGGCAATGGTAAAACGCTTGGCATTAGTGGAGTTCCTTCGCTTGCCGGCTGGAATAACTTCTCCGGCTTCGACCCCATTATGAGCACATTCCACGCGTTTAAAGGCCAATGGCTGAAGGACGCTTCTGACAACGTCGTGTACAGCTCGACATTGCCTGAAATGAAGACGGCACTCGGCAAATTGAGCGAAATGTATAAGCAAGGCTTAATCGACAAAGAGTTCGCGATCCGTAAAGATCCGGCTGAAGTTGTAGCGAACAACCAAGTCGGTATCGTCTTTGGACCATGGTGGATTTCCTACTGGCCGCTGAACGACTCGGTCAAGAATGATCCGAAAGCGGAATGGAAGCCGTTTATCGCTCCTCTTGATAGCGAAGGCAAGTTCAATTCGGTTGACCAGGATCCAACAGGTCAATACCTTGTCGTAAGAAAAGGCTATGAGCATCCGGAAGCGGTTGTACGCGTACTGAATGTGGAATATAACGGGATTCGTAAGATTGACCCGGAGGCGGCTGATCTGTATAAGGATCAACCTGCTGTTCAGCAGAAATGGGAGCTGTGGCCATTCTCGCTTCAAGTTGGCCCGGAAACTACGGTATATGATACGCATGCACAAGCTCAAGCTGCCGTAGACGCAAAAGATGATTCGACATTGGATACGGAGCTTAAAGGCTGGTACAAGGATTACTTTACCAATCAAGCTAATCCGAAGAAGGATATAGCCGCTTGGGCCAACGCTACAGCAAGATTCGAAGGCGCCAAGCTTATGAATGCCGACAATGTCGTATTCTCTAATAACCTGTACTTCGGAAAAACAAAGTCGATGCAAACGAAGTGGTCCATTCTGGAGAAGCTCGAGAACGAAACCTTCCTGAAGATCATTATGGGCGAGCAGCCTCTAGACAGCTTCGATAAGTTTGTAGAACAGTGGAATACGCTTGGCGGTAAACGTATTAGCGAAGAAGTGAAAGAAGAAATAACCAAATAGTAAGATGGGGAAGCGCCAATGCGATATGCTGGCGCTTCCCTTATATCATTCCATAGGATAGGTGGAACACCGATGATATCGAAGAAATGGCTGCTAAACTATCACCTGATGCTGCTTCCGGGCATCGTGCTGCTCATCATTTTCAGTACGATTCCACTGTTTGGTACCGTTATTGCGTTTCAGGATTTTATACCGGGTATTCCGATCTTTGAGCAGACATGGGTCGGATTGGATAACTTTACATTCATGCTTCAGCTTCCGGGCAGTAGACAGGTGTTCATCAATACATTGGTTATCGCTTCCATGAAGATTGTTCTGGGCATTATTATTCCAATTACGTTCGCTTTGCTGCTGCATGAAATTCGAGCGCGTGCGTTCAAACGGTTAGTTCAAACTATCGTATATTTGCCGCACTTTATGTCCTGGGTTATTCTATCCGGCATACTGATTGCGATGCTATCTATAGACGGAATCGTCAACCAGATTACCGGATTTTTTCACATGGAGCCTATTATGTTCCTCGCCAGCAATCATTATTTTCGTCATATTATCGTATGGAGCGATGTGCTGAAGGAATTTGGTTTTAGCGCTGTTGTCTATTTGGCTGCGCTTGCAGGCATTAATCCGTCGCTCTATGAAGCAGCTGAGATCGATGGCGCATCAAGGTTCCGCAAGCTATGGCATGTCACGATTCCCGGCATTATGCCCACAATCGTGCTGCTATCGACGCTTAGCCTTGGCAATATTTTGAACGCCGGCTTCGATCAAGTGTTTAATCTGTACAATCCGCTCGTTTACTCGTCCGGCGATATTATCGATACGTACGTATACCGCATGGGCCTTGTGGATCAACAATACGGTCTGGCCACCTCTGTCGGGCTGATGAAGTCTGTGATCGCTATCATATTGATCGCGCTCTCTAATAAAATGGCCGACAAATTTGCTAACTATCGCATCTTCTAAGAAAAGGGGTCTGGGCATGGTTTTTTCAAAATCGTGGAGCAGCCGCAGCGCTGATATGTTTATCTATTTGGCTTTGATCATTATTGCGTGCATATCGTTGTTCCCGCTCTGGTACACGATTGCACTGTCCTTCAGTGACAAAGCCGCGGTAAATGCCGGTAGAGTATTTGCCTGGCCTGTTGGCTTCAATTTAACATCGTATAAAATTATTTTGGAAGATCATAAATTTTTTACAGCCTTCTACATTTCCGTCAAACGAGTGCTGCTTGGCGGTGTGATCAACTTCGTACTGACCGTCATCATGGCTTATCCGTTAGCAAGAGATAACAAGATGTTTCCGGGCAGAAAAATTTATATGTGGTATCTGGTATTCTGCATGCTCTTCTCCGGCGGACTCATTCCGCTGTATATGACCGTGACGGAACTGAATCTGCAGAACACGCTATGGTCGCTCGTTTTGCCGGGGGCAGTACCCATCTTTAATGTCATTCTCATTATGAATTTCTTTCGAAATTTACCTAAAGAGCTGGAAGAAGCGGCAATCGTTGACGGTTCCGGTCCGTGGCGTACGCTAGCGAGTATCTTTATTCCCGTATCGATGCCGGCCTTGGCGACTGTAACGCTATTCAGCATTGTCGGCCATTGGAATTCATTCTTCGACGGACTCATCTACATGAATAAGCCGTCTCTCTATCCGCTGCAGACCTACATTCAACAGCTTGTCGTACGGATTGATCCGGAGTTGATGAAATCGCTGACGACGGATCAATTAATTGAGCTGTCGAAGGCGTCTGACAAGACGCTCAATTCGGCGAAGCTGATCGTGGCGATGATTCCGCTGCTGGCGATCTATCCGTTTCTTCAGAAATATTTCGTTCACGGCATCGTGCTGGGATCTGTTAAAGAATAAATAGGAGGTACGATGGGGATGAACAATATACGTAAAGTTCATGTTGTCTTTAAGACACATCTTGATATCGGGTTTACGGATTTGGCAAGTCATGTCGTGGATCACTATTTTCATTCCTTTATCCCGCAAGCGCTCGATCTGGCTGACGAATTCAATCGCGAACAAGGCAAGGAAAGGTTTGTTTGGACAACCGGCTCTTGGCTTATTCATGAATTTATGAAAACGGCTGATCCTGAGCAGAAAAAACGCATGGAAGATGGGATTGCCGCAGGCAGTATCGTTTGGCACGGACTACCGTTTACGACGCACACGGAATTAATGGATCCGGCATTATTCGAGCATGGTTTATCGATCGCGCGTCGGTTGGATGAGAAGTACGGCAAACGTACGATCGCGGCAAAGATGACGGATGTACCCGGGCATACGATCGGCATGGTTCCCTATATGGCGAAGTACGGTATCCAATACTTGCACCTTGGCGTTAACTATGCTTCGACGAAGCCGAGCGTTCCGGATGTATTCGTCTGGCGAGCGCAAGACGGATCGGAAATCGTCGTTAACTATGCCGGCAGTTACGGCAACATCACATTAATCGACGGTGTGGATGAAGTGCTTGTGTTCGCGCATACGAACGATAATATGGGGCCGCCGAAGGCAGCTGATATTCGGAAGCAGTTCGCGCAGCTTGCCGAACAATTCCCGGGAGCCATTATAAAAGCCTCGACAATGGATGCGTTCGCTGAGAAACTGGTAGCGATGAAAGATCAATTCCCGGTCATTACCGAGGAAATTGGCGATTCATGGATCCACGGAGCAGCCTCCGATCCGCTCAAAATCTCCCACTATCGAGAGCTTTTAAGGCTGCGGAGCAAGTGGGTGGGCGAAGGTCGATTGGACGCAAGCAGCCGGCAATATGCCGACTTCTGCGATCAGCTCATGCTCATTCCCGAACATACATGGGGGATGGACGAGAAGACGCATTTGACCGATTTCAAGCATTATTCGGTCGCCGACTTTCATGCGGCAAGGCAAGCCGATGTCGTCACGAAGGATGCCATCCATCCTCGTTATGGCTATTTCGGCATTTATGGCGGCGACCACTCGGAGAAATTCGAATCGGAGTCCGGGAAAAGCTTCAGCCTGCTTGAAAGCTCATGGCAGGAACAACGGAATTACATCAATCAGGCGATATCGATGTTATCGTCAGACCTGCAAAACGAAGCGCGTCAAGCGCTGACGTTGTTATCTCCGGATGGGTCGGATCGTGCGAATGGGCGTGAATTCACCTTGGGACAGCAGCTGCTTTTAGGCTGCTTCAGTGTCGAATTTGGAATCGACGGATCGATAAACAGGCTTGTTGACGAGCGGGGCAAAGTTTGGGCTGACGATCAGCATCGGTTAGGCGTATTCGAATATGAAACGTTTGGCATGGATCACTACCAAAATTGGTATAGAGATTACGTTGTGAATTGGGCTGAAACGTATTTCTGGTCGGAGCCCGACTTCGGCAAGCCGGGCATGGAGTTTGCGGAGCCTAGACCGGAAAACAAGCGGTTTTTACCGCGAATCAGTCATGCATCTGTCCGGGAAAACGAGCAGTATGACGAAGTTAGTTTGCAGCTTACGATGAGCCAAGAAGCCTCGCGGACACATGGCGCTCCCAAGAAGCTTCAGATTCTGTACCGGTTCTTCAAACAGGAGAAAACAATCGAGGTGGAATTAAGCTGGTTCGATAAACAAGCCTACCGACTGCCTGAGGCAAGCTGGTTCTCCTTTGCTTTGAAGGTAGATAACCCGAACCTTTGGAAGATGGATAAGCTTGGGGAACGTGTTTCGCCGCTTGAGGTTGTTAAGGACGGCAACCGCAGTCTTCATGCCGTTAATACAGGCGTGCATTACCACGGAAGCGATGGGAGGGTCCACTTGGAAACGTTGGATGCTCCGGTGCTATCTCCGGGCGAGAAGAGAATGCTTCAATTCGATCAAACCTTCGCTCCATTAGATGGCGGGATGCATTTTAACCTGCACAATAATGTTTGGGGCACGAATTTCCGAATGTGGTACGAGGAGAATACCAAGTTTCGATTCGTTATTCGGTTACATTCAAATGGGAACGGCGCTGCAGTTTCTGACCAGTAAGATAATCACTGCCTGCCAAGGCATAAAAAATGTACGTGATCAGGGACGTTAGCTGCGTCCTTCATCACGTACATTTCTCTTTGTTCTGATTGAGCACTCGCTAGTCCAGTTGGATATAAACTTTGTCGTCTTGGACTTTCACGGGGTAGGTTTGGAGTGCTTTGCATGCCGGCTTGCGAACCGGTTCGCCGGTCGCAATATTAAACCGGCCGTTATGTTTGGGACATTCAATCGTGCTGCCCATGACAAGACCGCCTTCGAGGTGGACTTTCTCATGCGTGCAATAGCCGTCCGTTGCGTAGAAGTCACCTTCTTGCGATCTATAGATGGCATAGGTACGTTCGCCATAATCGAAGCGGATAACATCCTCTGTATCGATGTCGGAGCTGCTGCAAACTTCAATCCAAGCTAGTAATGTTGTCATGATGGATCTCCTACTCTTGCATAGTGGTTGGTCGAATTGGATTGTGCAATGTTCTCGGCAAATATGCGGTATTTAGGTACGACGTACGTCGGATCTTTCCGTGCATGCCATAGGGCGGCAATCGTTTCTCGCAGTGCGGCCGTGAAGCTTGATGCGGCGGCCGGACAATCCTCCTTGATCTCTTGATGCAGGGCAGGCAAGTTATAATACGGTACCATCGGGAACATATGATGCTCCATATGGTAGTTCATATTGGTATACAGAAAACGAATAATAGGGTTCGTATAGAACGTGCGCACGCATAGCCTGTGATCAAGCATGTCTTCGTATAAGCCAAGATGTTGAGTGGAGTTCAGGGCGGTCATCAAGAAGAAGCCGTAGAACGCAGGTAAACCGACGAACATAAGCGGCAGCAGGCTCTGCGTATAGAAACACAGCCCGATAATAGCAGCATAAACGAGAATGAAAATACGTGCTTCCCAGAACAGAGAGCGAAAATCGCTTGGAGGGATTAGTTCCTTCTCCGTATTGGTGAGGCGGCCGAAAGCATGGCGGAATAACGATTTAAATGTACCGAAGATATCGCCGAATCGGAAAATCATCTTGATTAGTCTACTCCACATTGGGGGGCGAGGCTCCATAATTTCCGGATCGCTGCCGACAATGATCGTATCGGTATGATGACGAACATGACTCCAGCGGTAATTCGTCGCTTGTATGAGGATGAGGAAGGAGCATAGCTGATATAAGGCTTCATTCATCCACGACGTTCGAAAAGGCGTACCATGGCAAGATTCATGCCATTTCGAGACGGCTGACGTGGAATAAATGACGCCATAGACGGCAAATGCGGGAATCGCCCACCAGGTTCCCCAGGATAAATAAGCAAGATAACCTGTTACTGCGAGGAAGAAAAACCATAACAGCGTGTCCCGAAGCGCCGGAGCGTTTCTGCGGACCATTAGCTCCTTCATGCGTTTACGGGGAACGGGACATTTGTACCACTCGGCGGATACCAGTCCTTTCGCGATCGCTTTCTCTCTTTCAGGTCCCAGAATGCTGTAATCCCGTTTGGAGATTTCACTCATATGATTACCCCTTATTGACTCAGAATAGCGTTGCTGCTTCTAAGTGTAAGGGATGAAACGCGTGCTGGCTTTCCAGAAATTATTAAATAGTTTTAGACACATCGGCGAGTATGGAGAGGGGGAGCGGGATGGCAAGAAAACAATCGCCGACATCGATGCGCTGGATCTACCCGCCTGATTATGATGAAAGGCTGGGGATGGATGCAGTGGGAACCAGCATTATTCCCGAGCTGATCGTGCTGGGCTGTCAAAAATATTCCGAGGCCTATCAGCTTACCTTGCATCGTCACATGATCGGATATGAATTTGTCTATTTGGAGCACGGCAGCGTTACTTGGGAAGTAGATGGCGTGCAATATCCTACCAGTGCAGGGCAATGGTTCTTCACAGCTCCCGGAGAGCTGCATAAGGCCAGATTCAACCATATCGAACCTAGCCGCATTTGGTGGTTTATCATAACGGACCCTGCATGTGACTCTGATTGGCTCAACTTAGGCCAGCAGGAGCGCAGCTTTATCAAAGCCGGTCTACAGCAGCTGCCGCATGTATTTCGTGCCGATGATCGGGTGGATGAGCAATTCGCGCGGCTGAAGGCGACGCTAGAATCGGATGGACCGGCGAAGGGGCTGTATGCTCATCATCAGATGCTGGATATTCTGCTTGGGCTGCTGCAGCCGGTTCCGGCGAAGACGATTGAACCGGAATGGAGGGGAAAGATGACGGAGCTCGTTCAGCAATTGGAGCAAACGCCGGAGAAGCGATTCTCAATTGCGGAGATGGCGCAGGCGGTTCAAGTGAGCGAGTCGCACTTCTATAAATTATTCCAGGAGCTGTTCGGGCAATCGCCTGCTGCCTACATGGAACGCGTGCGGATTGAACAAGCCTGTGAGCTCCTGTTGAACTCGGGCTTATCCATCATTGAAATTACGCATGAGCTCGGATTTAAGACGAGCCAGCACTTTACGAATGTGTTCCGGAAAGTAATTGGCTGTCCTCCAAGCGAATGGAGGAGGCGGGAGGCGAGCGGTTGAACGCGTCCAAACGTTGTCCTACACCTGACATAGCGGCTATAATGGGCTTATCAGATGAAGGAGTGAAGTGAAGATGAAAGTGGAAATTTGGTCGGACATCGCGTGTCCGTTTTGCTATATCGGCAAGCGTCTCTTCGAGAAGGGGCTGGATCAGTTTGAGCATAAAGATCAGGTGGAGGTTATCTATCGCAGCTTCCAGCTGGATCCGAATGCGGAGAAATATCCGAAGCATGATGTGTATGGACTGGTTGCGGACAAATACGGCGTGAGCCGCGAGCGCTCCATCCAGCTTCATGAGAATTTGGTGCAGCAAGCCGCAGCGCAGGGGCTTACATTTAACTTCGAGCATGCGATTCCGGCGAACTCGCTGGATGCGCATCGCCTGATTCATTTTGCAGGCGCTCATGGCAAACGGACAGAGGTAGCGGAGCTGCTGTTCAAGGCGTATTTTACCGATTCCAAACATATTGCGGAGCTGGATACGCTCAAAGAAATCGCGGCGGAAGCCGGCTTGAACCCGGATGAAGTGGAGACCATGCTAAGCGGAGATGCGCTTAAAGCCGAAGTGCAAGCGGAGTGCAGCGAGGCAAACATGCTTGGCGCGAACGGCGTTCCGTTCTTCGTGATCAACCGCAAATACGCGGTAGCCGGCGCGCTTCAAAGCGAAGTGTTCCTCGATGTCCTGCAGAAGGGCTGGGAAGAGGAGAAGCCGCTGATCATTCTCGATCCTTCTTCGACGGGCAGCACCGGTGTTTGCACCGATGATGCATGCGGAATCGGCGAGAGCGAGCAGAATTAAACAATAAAAAGCACGGTAAGTCGGAGCCTCTCGGCTCTTGAACTTACCGTGCTTTTTAGCTTTATGCATATCGTGCTGACAAGCCGATACATGCAACGCCTGCAAGGATGAGCAGACAGCCGATGATTTTGAGTGCAGACAACGATTCTCCAAACAAGTAATAAGCGCCGATGATGGAGATGATGTACGCCAGGCTCTGGATGGGATAAGCCAAGCTGAGGTCGACCTTCGATACGATAAACAGCCACAGCACCGTTGCGCAGCCGTAGATGAACAATCCACCCATGATATAGGGCGAGAACATCAGCTCAAGAATCGTGCGCAGCGATTCGAAAGGTTTCGCGCGCTGCATAAGCCCGTATTTCCACAGAAATTGCCCGCTTACAAGCATGAGCGTATTGGCCAGAATGAGAAGGAATTGGACGACGTTCACAGCGTCTCACGTCCTTCCACTGCCTTCTGAAGGTCGAGCAGCTTCTTCTCCATAACGGCGAATTCCTGCGTTAACGTCTTCATTTTCTCCGACTGGTTCGACAAGCTCATCGTCTGCCGCACGAGCAGGGCCAGGATGAAGATGATGGTGACCAGAAACACGAAGGTAGGCATGTAGGCGATGCCGATCCATAGGGCAAACCGGTTGAGCAGCGGGATGCAAGCCGCGGCGAGTACGCCGGCAATGGCGGTGATCAGCCAGAGGAACGCGTAGCGGTCCTTTAATTTATGGGTTACCGTGAACGAAACGATAAGCCCCAGGAAAAACAACGTAATGAGAATAGCGACAAGCTGATTCATCTAGGGCGGTTCCTTTCGTCTAAGAGAAACTTTTGCGAATGAGCGAGAACATCGTAACCTTCATCATGTAATAAATCGATTTGGACCAGTTGATGGAGGAGGAGCCGCCTTGGCGGTTGCGCATCTCAACACTGATCTCTTTGAGCTTGTATCCGCGTTTGGACAAGCTGACGAGCACTTCCACTTCGGGATAATCCGTCGGGTAGGTTCGCGAGAACAGCTCGATCGCCCGGCGTCCGACGATGCGGAATCCGGATGTCGGGTCGTAGACCTGTGCGCCGGTCAACATCCGAATCAGCCAGTGAAAGTAGAAGATTCCGATGCGGCGAGAGAGACTTCCCTTGTAGCTGCTCTGTTCCACAAAACGCGAGCCTATGACCATGTCATAGTCATGGCTTGTCATTTCGTTAACAAGCTTCTCTATGTCGGCTGGCCGATGCTGTCCGTCCGCATCCAGTTGAATCGCATATTTATAGCCGCCGCGGTCTGCATACTTGTAGCCGCTTTGCATCGAGCCGCCGATTCCGAGATTCACGGCATGGCGAAGGGATGGAAATCCCTCGCTGCGAATGATCTCAGGCGTGCGGTCTTTAGAGCCATCATCGATGACGACAAAGTCATAAGGTGTATGTCGTTTAAGCTCCTGCACGGTGCGGGCAAGTGTATCTTCTTCGTTATAGGCAGGAATAATGACCAATATATCGCTGCTCCGTTGTTGCTGCATCTCGTATAACCTTCTTTCCCATCCTTCTACTTGCGAGGCTTGCTTTTCAACAAATCTTTTATAGTATAATAGAAATCGGTTCTTTATAGAATACCAGTTAACTGGAAAGGGAGTTTTGCTTTGTTTTCACTACGGTCCGAAACGTCCCGGATGCGGAAGTTTGTTTGGATTTTAATGGCGTCGGTTTTACTCATCCATGTGATTACGGTCTTGTCGCTCGGCGACCATTTCCTGCTTGGTTCCTATGAGAAACGCAACAATGATGATGTCAAATATGTACATGCCGCGCAGGTGCTGCTCGAGCATCATACGCTTGTTTATAACAGCGGAATGAACCCGACCAACTATATCATGCCTGTGGTTCCTGTCGTGCTCAGCGGATTTTTGTCCTTTCTGGATCGCGATGCTGCCGTGATGGGCTTTCGATTGCTGCAGTGCCTCATGCAGGCGGCTTCGGTTTATCTCATTTTCATCATCGCGCGCGAGCTTCTGGGCAGACGCGTCGCTGTTGTGGCTGTACTGCTAGATGCGCTATATGTGCCGAACTTGTTTGCCTCGGGCGCGATTCTAACGGAATCGACGTTTAAACTGCTCTTTTTGTTGCTAATTTGCAGCATTATTTATGCACTGAAGCGTAGAAAGGCATCCGCCTATGTGTTTGTCGGTATCATGCTGGGGCTCTCCTGTTACGTCAAACCGCAATGCGCGCTGATTCCGATTTGTTTGCTGATCATCTGGCTCGTGAAGCGGTACAACTGGAAGGATATTTTCAAGTATACCGCTATTGTTGGCGTATGCAGCATGCTGCTGCTCTCGCCGTGGTGGGTTCGCAACTACGTCGATTTTCATGAATTTATTCCATTCACCAAATCCACCGGTAATCCCATGCTGCTGGGAGCGCTGATCAAACGGGCCAATCCGCCAAAAGGGTTCTTCGAGCAATATCCGCAATACAAGGACCAGAAGCTGTTCGTTGGCAGCGACAGTGCGGAGAAGCTGGCCGCGCAGCGCGTCATTGCTTATGGCTTCAAACATCACACGTTCGACTATGCGTACTGGTTTACGGTCGGAAAGACCATCCAGCTCTTCGAGAGCCCATTCTACTCCAAGCCGGTGCCGGGCTTGCCCAGACCGGCGATTAATGTGGTGCACTGGCTGTATGTGCTTGTTGGCTTCGCAGGAATCGTCGTGGTAGGCATTCGCAGACGGTTGAAGATGGTTTTGCCGCTGCTGCTGCCCTTTCTCTATTATTGGTTCATTCATCTACCATTTATTACCTTCGGACGCTATGGTTATCCGCTCGTATGTCTATTAACGATATTTGCTGCTGCGTCTATAGTAGCGCTGCTGGAGCGAAGAGGGGTTTGGAAGAAGGAAGTGGAGACTGCCGTTTAATCGGCGGTCTTCTTTTTTTAGCCGGCCCAGTAGTGGAAAAGCAAATCGGCATAGTACAATAAGACAAGAATGTGAAGGCGTTTACAGCCTTTGCAAAATTGACAACTCCGGAGGGACGCGCCATGCAACCGGTTCCGATTCAAGCTATGAATACACGCGTAGTACGAGTGAGCACGGCGAAAGATTATTGGACCATCCTCTTTGGCATTTGGCTGATTGGCGGTATCTTCGTGGATGGATTTGCTCATAATCACGGAGTCGTCGAAACGTTCTTTACGCCATGGCATGCCATTCTGTATTCGGGTTTTATGGTTTCGGCCATCTGGATGTGCTGGCTGCTGTACCGTTCGAAGCGAACTACCGGCTTACCCTGGTTAAAGGCCGCACCTGTCGGCTATGGGCTCGGATTAATCGGCGTTGCCATCTTCTTGCTTGGCGGACTATTCGATATGTACTGGCATGTTGTATTCGGCATCGAGCAGAATACGGCAGCGCTGCTGAGTCCTTCACATCTAATGCTGCTGTTGGGCGGGATATTGATTTTGTCGAGTCCGTTTCGGGCCGGCTGGCATAATGACAAATTGACAAAACCGAGCTGGGTGGAGTTCGCGCCGGCGTTTCTATCCTTGGTTATTACGGTAGGCGCCGTTAGCTTCTTCCTCATGTATGCCTGGACATTTCGTTACAATTTACCGGCAGCTGCCGTGGTAGATTGGTATATCAGTCATTTTAGTAATGGGATTGTTGCCGAGAGTAACGAAATGCGCGGACTTACCTACATTTTGCTGGATACGCTTATCTATATGTATCCGGTGTTTCTGCTTATGAAACGGTGGCAGCTGCCTTTTGGCGCCATGACGCTGCTGTTTGCGATGATTACGACGATGATGAATGTACTGGACGGCTTTGTATACTATCAGTCGATTATTATTGCAGGAGCTGCAGGTCTGCTGGGTGATCTGCTTTATCGCTATTTGAAGGCCGGCGAAGGCAGAATGTGGGCACAGCGAATAATCGCAGGGGCGCTGCCGGTTGCGCTTTGGGGCTTTTACTTCGGCTACATGAACGCGGGGGATGGAATAGGCTGGTCTGCAGAGCTATGGTCAGGCTCGATTGTAGAGGCGACATTACTTTCTCTTGGCGTTCATTTCCTGTCTGCTTCGAAAGGGAAAGGATAGTAGTCGATGCAGCCAAGGGGCTTATTGTTGAAATGGCTGGTCATCGGAGGGCTGGCAGCGCTGCTTCTGGGCGGCTGCACAGCCAAACCGCTTCGCAATGTGGAGATCGATCCGCCAACCAGAGGACTGCTTCATTATTTGCAGCAGGACCAAATGACTAATGTGTCCGATCGGGGTTACAAGGTTACCGTAGCGGAGGAGAAGTCGGTCGAGAGCGGGCGGGAGATTGAAATAGAGCTGCAGGTGCTGGATCCGTCCGGTCTTCCGGTGGAGCGCTTCACAGAGGATATGACCAAGCTGATGCACCTCATTATCGTTAGCGCAGACTTATCCACGTTCTCGCATGTCCATCCGGTTCATGAAGGGCAAGGGAAATTCAAAGTGAAGCTGAGCTTTCCGCATGGCGGCCGGTTTCTGCTTATTTCGGAATTCATGCCGGATGACGTCGGGCTCACGGTATATAAGAAATGGATTACGGTTGGCGGTACGGAGCCGGCCCTCGAGAAGCTTACGGTCAGCGAATCGATGCAAACGGTTGTTTCCGGTGTTGAGGTGACGCTCACTGCAATGCCTGACATGAAGGAAATAAAGGCAGGGGAAATGGCGATGCTGAACTTTACGTTGAAGGATGCCGCTACCGGAAACCCGATTAAGCTTGAACCCTTTCTCGGCACTTCGGGACATTGCGTCATTCTGAACGAGAGTGCCACGCAGTATTTGCATGTCCATGCCGTAAGCGATATGAGCGCCGGCACATCCAGTGTCATGTTCCATACGCAGTTCCCCAAGGCAGGGACGTATAAGCTATGGGCACAGTTTCAGTATCAGGGAAAGGTGCTCGTTGCACCGTTTGTCATTAAGGTATGAGGCAGGGGCTTAGCGTAGTCAGCTGGACAGACCGTTCATCCGAAATCCTCAGGTGCTCGGCATCAGTGGAAATGTTGCTTATTAAGCAGCATTTTACTTTGGTATGGACCTAACCTGACAGATCCATAAAAAAAGCCCAGTCAAAAGTCGTCTTTCACACTTTTGGCTGGGCTTTTCATTGTTCGTATTAAGGCGTTACGCTGCGCAGAACGGTCATGCTGCCATCCAGCTCGTAGCTGCCAAGGCTTGCAGGAAGCAAGAAGCATTCGCCGGCCTTAACGGCTTGCGTGCCGCCATCCCAGCTCAGCGAGCCCGTTCCCTCTGCGATCACTAGAATGACGAATGATTCCGGTGTCGTTGTCAGCTTCCAAGGTGCGCGCACAAGCCCTTTTTCAACGATGAAATAAGGGGATTCCGCGATGGTGAGCCATTCATTGTCGCCGATAGCATCGGTCTTCATGCGGCTCGCGCCTGCGCCTTCGTAGGCGGTCACATTAAGGGAGTCTTCGACATGCAGCTCGCGAAGCTTGCCGTCCAGACCCGGACGATTATAGTCAAACACCCGGTAAGTCGTATCGGAGTTTTGCTGAATTTCAGCGACTACAACGCCGGCGCACAACGCGTGAACCGTGCCTGCCGGGATGTAGAACGCATCGCCGGCTTCGACCGGTACTTCTTGCAGGCAATCCATGACGCGGCCTTCTTCAATGGCAGCTGCGAGGGCAGCGCGGTCGACGCCTTCTTTGAGGCCGTAGATGATTTTGGCGCCGGGTTCTGCAGCAAGTATGTACCACATTTCGGTTTTGCCAAGCTCGCCTTCAGGCAGTCCTTCGTAGGCATCGGTAGGATGCACTTGAATGGACAGATCGTCGTTGCAATCCAACAGCTTGATCAGAAGCGGGAAACGGCCATTCTCGGCGTAGCCTTTCGTGCCGAAATATTCACGACCGTATTTCTCGCGAATCTCGTCCAATCCAAGCCCGGCGAGCGCGCCGTTCATGACTTTGGTCGTGCCGTTCGGATGATCGCCGATCATCCAGCCTTCGCCGATGGCGCCTTCCGGCAGCTCAAGGCCGAATTGCTCCAGCGCGCGGCCGCCCCAGATCCGTTCTTTCATTTCGGGTTTAAATTGCAATGGGTAAGTCTGTGTCAATTGAATCACTCCTCTGTCTGAACTTCCTCGTATACTTTAAACAGTTATTAGCCTTGTGGTTGTGCGGCAGGCTGGAACATTTCCAAGAATTCGCCATCCGGGCCGTAAAAGAAGAAATAACGCGCGCCATTGGGAAGCATCGTGATTTCGGTATCCTTAAGCGGGACGCCAAGATCGGTGATGCGCTTGAATTCCGCATCCACATCGTCAACGGTGAACGCGACGTGATGCGTGCGTCCTTCATCCGCCAATTGACCGTCATAACCTTCAATCAGCTCGACTTCGGATTCACCGCCATCGGTGCCGGACAGGAAAGCAAGGCGGATGACATTGTTGGAATGCTTCAACGTGTACAGGTACTTCAAGCCGACAATCTCGGTATAGAATGCGATCGACTTCTCCAAATCAGAAACCATAATGCCTACATGCTCAAGTTTACGAACTGCCATGAATAATGACCTCCTCATAATTTAACGAATCCGGCATAGCTTCGAAGCTAGCTTGTCTTACGTGTACTACCGTTTCTCGATTGCAAGCAAATAAGGTGCCTCCGGTTTCTGCGCCATACGATACAGCACCGTTTGGGCCAGCGACTGAGGCAGCGAGGATGCCCATTGCAGGGCAGCGTCGGCTTCCTCGGCGCCGCCGGGGTGACCGGGATAAAGCACGACGGTCACGATGCCGGAAGGGCGAAGGACCGCAAGAGCAGCATCCAGAGCGGCGAGCGTGCCATCAGGCGTGGTGATGACGGACTGATCCGCGCCGGGCAGATAGCCGAGGTTAAACATTGCAGCTGCCGCCTTACCGCGCGCATCGGCAGAAATCTGTTCCACCATATCGGCATGACTCGCATGGACGAGGTGGAGCGCTGCGCCTGCCGCATTGTCGTTCAATCGCTGCCTCGTCCGCTCCAGCGCTTCCTCCTGGATGTCGAAGGCATAGACGGTACCGCGTGGGCCAACGAGCTCCGCCAGGAACAGCGTGTCTACGCCGTTTCCGCAGGTCGCGTCTATAACGGTGTCGCCGGGTGAGACGCGTTCCTTCACGAGTTTATGAGCCATGCTGAGTACGCTTAGGAATCCCATCCTAGTGCGCCTCCCACAAGCGGCCTTGCCAAGTGTTGCGCGTGGTCAGCTCGCGGTCGATCGCATTGAGCACTTCCCATTTCTTAAGACTCCACATCGGACCGATCAGCAGATCGCGAGGCGCGTCGCCTGTAAGCCGGTGCACAATCATTTCCGGCGGAAGCAGCTCAAGCGTATCCACGATCAGCTTCACATATTCGTCTTGATCCAGGAAGCGGAGCAGGCCTGCTTCATATTGCTTGACCATCGGCGTCTTGCGCATAAGATGAAGCAGGTGAATCTTAATCCCCTGCACATCCATAGCAGCAACAGCTCTGCCGGTATCGAGCATCATTTCATGCGTTTCCTGAGGCAGGCCGTAAATAATATGCGCGCAAACGCGAATGCCTCTTGCGCGAAGACGTTTAACCGCATCTTCGTAGCAGGCTGTATCATGGGCGCGGTTAATCAGCGTGGAAGTGGACTCATGGATCGTTTGAAGTCCCATCTCGACCCACAGATAAGTCCGCTCATTCAGCTCAGCCAAATAATCGACGACATCATCCGGCAAGCAGTCCGGCCGTGTTGCGATGGACAAGCCGACGACGCCGGGCTGAACGAGGATCGCCTCGTAATATTCCCGCAGCTCTTCAACCGGCGCATACGTATTCGTATACGCTTGGAAATATCCGATATATTGCGCTTCCGGCCATTTCTGGTGCTGCAAGTCTCTGATTTTATTGAATTGGGTCACCAAGTCGTCTCTGCGGCTGCCCGCAAAATCACCCGAGCCTCTGGCGCTGCAGAAGGTACATCCGCCTGTCGCGATCTTCCCATCCCGGTTGGGACAGGTAAAGCCGGCATCCAGCATGACCTTGAATACTTTGCTCCCGAATAGCTCCCGCATTTCGTGATTCCATGTATGAAACCTTTTGTCGCTCCACAGGCTAGGCTGTAGGGAGTCGGCATCCGGCTGAGTTTGCACTTTCATTAGTAGGCTCCTCTTGCTTTTATTAAAACTTATATCCCCAATCATAACGAAAAAAGAGACAAAACGCTACGCTGAGGGTGTGATCGGAGACATAAGCGCACTTCATTAGAAACAATAAAACGGTTTCAAAATAGGCGCAATGCTGTAAAAAAGATTAGAAAAGGGCTTGCTAAACCTAACATGAAGTGTTATATTAAAAGTGCGACAGAACAGCAAAAACACTACTTTTAACCCTCTTCCAAACACTTGTCATAGCAGGTCGGTTTTCTGGAAATGCGCTTGAAAATAATCAAGTTGAGGTGATGAGGAATGGATTCACAAGTTAAAATTCCGCATGGTGACGAGAAAGTTACGGTTGAATTAACGAGAAAAGAATTGATGTCGCTCGCAGGTATCCGTTTTTACGGTAACCATAATGTTGAGGTTTCCGCTCGGAAGAAACTTCATGACATCCTGGAGTCGCAAGAAACCGCTCAGAACCAAATGCTCAACTAAACAAGGGTAGTTGCATCAGAATGAACTTCAGCCGATGGCGCTCGCTGCGTCCTCGGCTTTTTATATGCGCGGAAACGGACAGAGGCTGCAATACCGCCGACTTTACAAGTGGTGCCGAATTCGGGCACAATATGGTTTAGTAGCGCTGATTGGCTTGGACGAGCGGTTGCCCGTACGGCATTCGGCATTTAACAATGGAGGAATCAATCGATATGCGTCTTAGAGGAAGAAAAGGAATACTCGAGAGCTTGGAAGCACAGCCGGAGCTTGTGGTGCTGGATGCAGCGCCTCATAAAGGACGCTGGCGTGAATTTTTCGGCAACGATAACCCGATCTATGTGGAGCTGGGGATGGGAAAAGGCCGGTTTATCAGCGATATGAGCGTTCGGAATCCTCATATTAATTTCATCGGCGTTGATATGTACGACGAACTGATCCGCCGTGCAAGCGACAAAGCGCGTCTGGCATGGGAGAAGGAAGGCGTTTCACAACCGCCGAACTTGGCACTGCTGCGGGCTAACATCGAGGGGATCGAGGAGATGTTTGCGCCTGGGGAAATCCAGCGCATCCACTTGAATTTCAGCGATCCTTGGCCCAAAGCAAAGCACGGGCGCAGAAGACTGACGCACCCGCGCTTCGTCAAGAAGTATATGGAGATTCTAAACGAATACGGTGAAATCCACTTTAAAACAGATTCGCAGCTGCTTTTCGAATTCTCGCTCAACAGCTTCGCGGATATGGAATTGCATATGCGTAATATTTCCCTGCATCTTCATAAAGAAACGCTGCGCGATGATCTTGTGCTGACGGAATACGAAGCTAAGTTCGTCGAGAAGGGCAACAATATCCACCGCGTCGAAGTTGTAATTGGCGAGAAGGCCATTGCGGCCCATAAAGAGGCTAAGCTGGCCGCTTCTCAGAAGAGCGACCAAGCCGCGGACACGGACAACGATACGAACGAACCGATGATTGCCCCTGCCGCTATATCGGAAGGGTAATGAAGACCGAGATACATTCTTGACCAGCCAACGGATACGCCGAGGACGATCGCTGCCGGCACAATAATCGGCAGCATGGCGGTTTCCGCCGCGAGCCAAGGCAAGAGCCAAGCGAATATAGCCGTTGTGTGACCCGAAGGAAACGAGGAGTCGCGCAGCGGCTTTTTGCATACATGCACGCTGCTAAGTGCTTGATAAGGGCGGAGTCTGCTGAATTTGCGTTTCATGATGGCAACGGGAATGTGGCTGATAACGGTGGCGGCGAAAGCTTGCCAGCCCGCGGTTCCCCATACGCCCGGGGCGAACAGCCCGCAAAGCAAAGCAGTCGCTAAAGTGAACGTTGCCCCGCCTGCATGGGTAACCGTCCCCAGCCAACCCCCTAACAACCGATTAACGGCTCTGTGCGCCGATCTGCGATTCGCCCATAGTAATAAGCGCTGCTCCTGTGTTAAAGCCCAGAACACGACATTAACCACATGAATCCCCTCCTGGTCGTATGCAAATGTCACGCCTATTCATCAGCTGCAAGCCATCAATCGCTTATCACTTGCAGATCAAGTATAGGCCGGAATTGTTTTTGCCGTATTAACAAATAAATAACCGATTATGAAGGATGCCGGGATTGCGGCTTGTCCGATCTTCACGTACTCTTCATGTTCCACTAATACCCTGGAAATACAACTCGTGTACGCTGGCTCCACAAGCTTGCCGCGCTCTTAGGCGGTAGAAGCGGATGGAGGCGATGATCGATGCGTCTTGCTTTATTTACGGATACGTTCACTCCTGAAGTGAACGGAGTGGCACGAACGCTTGAACGGTGGGAGCAGTACCTGCGCCGCCGCGATATTCCATGTCTTGTTTTCGCACCACAGCCTGCCGCTGCCGCGCATGAAGAACCTCAGCCGATGGTCACTCGGTTTGCCAGCATGCCCTTTTTCCTCTATCCCGAATGCCGCCTGGCACTGCCAAATCCAATTCATATTAATCGCACCTTGCAAGCGTTTCGGCCAACTCTCATCCATGTAGCGACCCCGTTTAATCTGGGGCTTTGCGGAATTCATTACGCCCATAAACACCGAATACCGCTGGTTGCTTCCTATCATACACATTTTGACCGCTATTTGGCGTTTTACAATACCCGTTGGATGGTTAAGATGTTATGGAGGTATATGGAATGGTTTCACCAGGAATGCAGGTTCATTTTCGTACCCTCCGCATCGACGCTTCTTGAGCTGAAGGAACGGGGGTGGGATGAGCATCGTCTGGCCGTTTGGACGCGGGGAATGGATACGAAGAGCTTTCATCCGAATGTGGATAAGGCCGCGCTGCTGGCGCAGTATCAAATTCCGAAGGATCGCTTCATCGTCCTTTACGTAGGCAGACTTGCACCTGAAAAAAACGTGGATTGCGCGATTGCCGCATTTGCAAAGTTTAAGCGAGAGGTGTGCAACGACGCCACTTTCGTTATAGCCGGCGACGGTCCTTCCATGAATACCTTGAAGCAGCAAGCTGCCCGCGAGGGCATTTCGACTTGTTTTCTTGGTTTTACTGCGATGCCTGCGCTTCAACAATGGTATGCGGCAGCGGATGTCATGCTGTTTCCGTCACCTACCGAAACTTTCGGCAATGTCGTATTGGAAGCGATGGCTTGCGGTACGCCTGTCATTTGTGCGGATACGGGAGGTGTGGTGGACACGGTTGTCCACGAGTGGAGTGGATTGAGGTGCGAGGCCGGCAACGTGGACGCCTTCAGTTCAGCACTGGAACGCATGTACCGGAACCCCGAGCTGCGCAAGCGTTTCACGGCCAGGGGATTGGCGCATAGCCTCAGACAATCCTGGGATGCCATATTCGAAGAGCTTCTCATGAGGTTCCGGAAAGCCGAAAGCGCAGTCCCGAGTTCAACAAATCGTCACACTAGGGGATAATTAACATGAAACCTTTGCCAGTTGTATTCGTTTAATGAAAAAGAAACATGTTTTTATCGTAAATGGCTGAAAATAAGGGTGAAACGGACGAAAACAAGGTATCAGTCCCGTCAACACCCAATGCAAGCGCTTTTCTTCGACTTCTTGGCGGTTAAGCGACGATTTCTACTTTTGACAAATGGACACAATGTGTGGAAAATCAGTAGGGTTGCGGAATATAAAAAAAAGGACTGCCGCGATTCACTGACAGCGAGATCAAAACTAGAGAGAATATAAAAAATGGGGTCTCAAGGGGGTAGTAAAAAATAATGGTTAATACAATCATTATTATGTTTCAAATCTTTTTGGCTTTTGTCGGTTTGTACCAATTCAGCATTTCCCTGTTCGGCATTGTAAGGAAACGTAAGGAAGTAAAGCACGCACCGCAGAAGTCGTTTGCCGTGCTTGTCGCTGCGCACAATGAAGCACAGGTAGTCGGAGCGCTTGTTGAAAATTTAAAAAAGCTGGATTATCCGAAGGAACTTTACGATATTTTCGTCATTTGCGACAACTGCACGGACAACACGGCAGAGATCGTACGCAGCTATGGCGTGCAAGCATGTGAGCGTAAGAACCCGCATCTGCGCGGTAAAGGCCATGCGATTGAATGGATGCTGAAGGAATTGTGGGCCATGCCCCGTCAGTATGATGCCATCGTGATGTTCGACGCAGATAACCTGGTCGGCAATGACTTCTTGATTCATATGAACAATGATCTTTGCGAAGGTCATAAGGTTATCCAAGGCTACTTGGATACGAAGAACCCGACGGATTCTTGGGTTACGGCTTCTTATGCCATTACCTACTGGTATTGCAACCGGTTGTGGCAGCTGTCCCGCAGAAACTTGAACATGGCCAACTATCTTGGCGGCACGGGCATGTGCTTCGATACCGCGCTGATTAAGGAAATGGGCTGGGGAGCAACCAGTCTCGTTGAGGACTTGGAGTTCTCGATGCGCTGCGTGAAACGCGGTATTCATCCGGTCTTGAATTACGATGCCAAAGTGTACGACGAGAAGCCGCTAAGCTTCAAAGCGTCTTCCAGACAACGTCTGCGCTGGATGCAAGGTCACTTTACCGTAGCTCGCAGTTATTTCTTCCCGCTGCTTTGGGCAAGTATTAAAGAACGCAGCTTCGTGAAGTTCGATGCGGCGCTGTACTCCATCTCGGTATACAACACATTCATCGGCTTCCTGGTTACGGCGCTGCTGTGGATGGATAATATTATTCCGGCGGAGAATGCTTTTTCATCCATCTACTACTACCTGCCGTATTGGGTAGCGGGTGTTGCGATTCTTGCCACTGTAGTGATGTTCCCGCTCGTCATGATGCTTGAAGGCATTCGCTCATGGAAAATGTACGCGCATTTGATCTCGATGGTGTTTTTCCAGCTTTCCTGGCTGCCGATTACTTGCTACGCGTTCTTCACGCAAAACAACAAACAATGGAGCCATACGCAGCATACGCGTGTTCTTCGTTTGGAAGAAGTGCAGAGCAAACAGGTCTAATGAGCTTCCGGTCAGCTTCGCCAATTGAAGCTTGACATACCTGAATGGGCTATGCTATAGTGTTTCAGTAACATGTCTTACAGATTATTCACACATGTATACGCACAAGTAGAGGCACCCGCTTCTCACCTACTCGGCGATGGCCGAATGGTTCGCGATCGATGATTGGAACAGGCTTCAGCTTAATCGCTGCTTGAACAGCCAACAATCTTGATTATTGGAATGCGGGTCCCGAGCGGATCCGCATTTTTTGATTTTTGCTTGCGTGATTCATAATTTTTTGGAGGTGGCAGGTTATTAGCAGGGAACATCAAATCAACGATGAAATTCGGGCCAGAGAAGTGCGTGTAGTCGGTGCTGAAGGCGAACAACTAGGCATCAAGCTTTTCCGCGAGGCACTGCAATTGGCAATCGATTTGAACTTGGACCTAGTGAACGTTGCACCGACAGCGAAACCGCCGGTGTGCCGGATTATGGACTATGGCAAATTCCGTTATGAGCAGCAAAAGAAAGAAAAAGAAGCTCGCAAGAATCAGAAGATTGTAGACACGAAGGAAGTTTGGTTCCGTGCCAACATCGACGAGAACGATTACCAAACAAAGTTCCGCAATGTTGTAAAGTTTCTGGGTGAAGGCGATAAAGTGAAATGTTCGGTCCGTTTCCGCGGACGTGAAATTACACATGCTTCGGTCGGTCAGAAGATTCTTGATCGGCTTGCAACAGAGGTTGCTGATCTGTGCGTCATGGAGCGTGTTCCTAAACTTGAGGGCCGCAGTATGATTATGATTTTGGCACCGAAACCGACAAACTAACATTCTTTGAGGAGGAACACCACATGCCTAAAATGAAAACTCACAGCAGTTTGAAAGATCGTTTCAAAATTACGGGTACTGGTAAAGTAATTCGTTACAAAGCTTACAAAAACCACCTTCTTTCCGGCAAATCGTCCCGTCAGAAGCGTGTTCTTAACACTCAACCAAACTTGGCTAAAGGCGATTTCAAACGTCTGCAACAAGGCCTGGCAAACATCAAAGGTTAATTAGATCGATCTAATTCGTATAACTATTACTCGGGAGGTTTCTACTCATGGCAAGAGTTAAAGGCGGATTCGTCCGCGCACGTCGTCGTAAAAGAATTTTGAAGCTAGCAAAAGGTTATTTCGGTTCAAAGCATCGCCTGTTTAAAACAGCAAAAGAGCAAGTAATGAAATCCTTGCTTTATGCATACCGTGACCGTCGTCAACACAAACGCGACATCCGCAAACTGTGGATCGTTCGTATCAATGCTGCAGCTCGTCAAAACGGCCTGTCCTACAGCAAATTCATGTACGGTTTGAAGCTTGCGGGCATCGAAGTAAACCGCAAAATGCTTGCTGACCTTGCAGTTAACGACATCAACTCGTTCAACACGTTTGCAAACCTTGCAAAACAAAAAGTAAACGCGTAGTCTTCGGATTACCGTTTTATGATAAAAGCGCCTTCCCGCACCAGCGGAAGGGCGCTTTTTTTGTTTTTTTTCTATATGGACAGCGGTACAATCGCATTCGGATGCTAGTGAATAGAGTATAGGACAACGCCGTTTATACTTCCGAGACAAATGACCTTCATGAGCATTTGTCGCCGAAGGCAAACCACATGCATTGTAAGCTATGTTAAGGAGGGAAATCCTTATGCAACGCGTTACGAAAGAACAAGTTCAGAAGATGGTCGGCAAAACCGTCTATGCGGTTCGCAAAGACGGCTCTGTCGTCACCGGTAAACTCGTTCGCGCCCATCAAAATCAATTGCAGCTTATGCCGCTTAACAATGGTAAAGAAGTTCAAACAAGAGCGATCATAGCACTTGTATTATTCGATCTGCTTGCGATCGGTTTATTTGCCGGAGGCGGCTTTGGCTGGGGCGGCGGCTTCGGCGGTCCTGGCTACGGACCGGGCTTCGGCGGTCCAGGCTTTGGCGGCCCGGGTTACGGCCCAGGCTTCGGCGGACCGGGCTTTGGCGGCCCGGGCGGCTGCGATTGCCAGCCGATTGCCGGTTACAATAACACTCCATACTATTAATGATGACGGAAGCAGCGAATTAGGTTGCTAATGATTTAACCATTTCGTAGCAGCGAACCTGATGAATGAAGCGAATGGTCTGATAGCCCAGCCTCGAATAGAGCCGCTGGGCTTTTGGATTCCCGTGATCGACAAACAATCTGGCGTAGCTGCAGCCCTTTTCTTTGGCGGCTGTTTCCGCTTTGGATATGAGCAGCGTGCCGATTTGCTTGCCGCGATGCTGCGGATGGACGACGAGCATGTCGAAGAGGAGCATGTCGCCTCGCGTATAGTAATGGATGAATCCAAGCGGTATGCTTCTTTTGGATCGGGAGTAAACAAGCGAGACGCCGTCGCTTAAACGTTTGGGCAGCTCGCGAATGGTTTGGGCATCTCTGGGCGAAGCTGTATACGAGAGCGGGATAAGCTCGGTCTTAATTAAACGGATAATCTCATCGTCATCGATGCGTGCTTGCCTTGCTCGAATCATAGGGCATCCTGCTTTCCGTGAATTCTAAAGCTGATATCGTTTTGCGCGGCGGCTGATTACCTTGGCGCATGATTCTTCATCTTATGTAGCAAATAGCGGCGCGGCGCGCCTAAGAATCGCGTATACATAACTTTTTATAATTATGCTGTAGCAAGTCCTTGACGAATGAAATTGGGGAGCATATAATAAACGATAAGCTAATAAGTAAACGGCTATGAAGAGGACGAAGTGTTAAGGGCTCTTTTGCTCCAGAGAGCGATCGGATCTGCTGAAACCGACGCCAATACCCCTTTCCAACGAGCTCACCTCGGAGCTGTTTCCCTGAAAAGATCGACGATCGTATTAGGGGAAATCGTAAGGCACACGTTATTGTGCCAAGGTAATGAACGATGGTTCGTTCTTACCTCATGAGGTTATTCGCTGTGAGGCGAATGACATATTTGGGTGGTACCACGGAAGCTAAACCTTTCGTCCCTAGACGCAATAGACGTCTGGGAACGAAAGGTTTTTTTGTTTTTCTAATATCTAACTCGTTTCACCTAGGAAGGGAGGACGACTTAATGGTCGCTCAACATGCAACGTTAAGGTCAAAAGAAGAAATTAAGGAAAACCTGAGAAAACCGGAGGTCATTACCGGCTCAGAAATTTTGCTTCGCAGCTTGGTGCTGGAGGATGTGGAGTGCGTGTTCGGCTATCCAGGCGGAGCTGTGTTGTACATTTATGATGCCATGCACGGATTTTCGGATTTTCAGCATCTGCTGACCCGTCACGAGCAAGGCGCCATTCATGCGGCCGACGGCTATGCGCGGGCTAGCGGAAAAGTTGGCGTATGTATCGCAACATCGGGACCGGGAGCTACGAATCTCGTCACAGGAATCGCAACTGCGTATATGGACTCGGTGCCGCTTGTCGTCATTACCGGCAACGTAGCGACTTCACTTATCGGTACGGATGCTTTCCAAGAAGCTGACATTACCGGCATTACGATGCCGATTACGAAACATAGCTATCTGGTACGCAAGGCTGCCGATTTGCCTCGTATCATTCACGAAGCGTTCCACATCGCCAATACCGGCCGTAAAGGTCCCGTATTGATCGATATTCCGAAGGATGTATCCGCCGAGCTTGCGATGTTCGAGCCGGTGACGGAAGTTAGCATCCGCGGCTATAACCCAACGGTTACGCCGAATAAACTGCAAGTTGAAAAAATGATTAAAGCGATCACGGAAGCGGAGCGTCCGATCGTATTGGCAGGCGGAGGCGTTGTATACTCCGGCGGTCATGAGGAATTGCTTGAGTTCATTACGAAATCGGGTATTCCGATTACGACGACGTTGCTTGGACTGGGCGCATTCCCAAGCGGTAACGAGCTGTGGCTCGGCATGCCGGGTATGCACGGTACCTACACAGCCAATACAGCCATTCAATCCGCGGATTTGCTGATCAATATCGGTGCACGCTTCGATGACCGCGTAACGGGCAAACTGTCCGGCTTCGCGCCGAAGGCGAAGATCGTTCACATCGATATCGACCCGGCGGAAATCGGCAAGAACGTTCCGACAGACATTCCGATCGTTGGCGACGTGAAGACGGTTCTTCAAATCGCGAACAAAGAAGTGAAATATGCGGAGAAAGCCGATGCATGGCGGGAGCAGCTTGCTAAATCCTGCAAGGAAGTTCCTTTCAGCTACACGGATTCCGATGAAGAATTGAAACCGCAATGGGTTATCGAAATGCTCTACCAAGAGTCGAAGGGTGAAGCGATCGTAACGACTGACGTTGGCCAGCACCAAATGTGGGCAGCGCAGTACTACAAATTCAATCAACCTCGCTCGTGGGTAACTTCCGGCGGACTTGGTACGATGGGCTTTGGTTTCCCGTCGGCAATCGGTGCTCAAATGGCGAATCCGGACCGTCTCGTTATCTCCATTAACGGTGACGGCGGTATGCAAATGTGCGCGCAAGAGCTTGCGATTTGTGCCATTAACAACATTCCGGTCAAGGTCGTTATCATTAACAACCAGGTGCTGGGTATGGTTCGTCAGTGGCAAGAGCTGATCTATGACAACCGTTACAGCCACATTGATCTCTCGGGCAGCCCTGATTTCGTGAAATTGGCTGAAGCTTACGGCGTACGCGGATTCCGCGCTTCCAATAAAGAAGATGCACGTGCCGTTTGGCAAGAAGCAATGAATCATCCGGGACCGGCAGTAGTGGAGTTTGTCGTTCGCAAACATGAGAATGTGTATCCGATGGTTACACAAGGCTCCACAATTGACCAAATGCTAATGGGGGATTCCGAATGATGAAGAGACATACGGTAGCAGTTCTCGTAAACGATCAGCCAGGCGTCCTTCAGCGCGTTTCCGGTTTGTTTGGACGCCGCGGCTTCAATATTGAAAGCATCACGGTGGGGACGAGCGAGGAAGCCGGCTTGTCCCGCATGGTCATCGTCACTACAGGCGATGACAAGATGCTTGAGCAAGTCATCAAGCAGCTGTACAAGCTCATCGACGTGATTAAAGTCGTTGACTTGAGCGCCAATCCGATGGTTGGCCGCGAGCTTGCGCTGATTAAAGTAAGTGCGGAACCAACGTCCCGCCCTGAAATTCTAGGCGTGGTAGAAACCTTCCGCGCCGCCGTTGTCGATATCGGCACAACGTCGCTGATGGTGCAGGTAGTAGGCGATTCGGAGAAAATCGATGCGATGATCGAGCTGCTTAAGCCTTACGGCATTCGCGAGCTGTCTCGTACGGGCGTAACGGCAATGGTCCGTGGAAACGCTAGATAACTAGATCATAGGTAACCTAATGTAAGTACATCTTTAGACCAAATCATAAGGTCGACACCGCTTTTGAGCGGGGGTTAGAGTAAGGGCACCGGCGCGGCATTGCCTGTAATCGGTTAGTCTCGGATCAAGTCCCTTCTGTAACACCCGCTCAAAAGGGTTAAATTAAAGGAGGCAACATTCACATGGCAGTTACATTGTACTATGAGAAAGATGCAGACCAAAGCGTTCTGCAAGGCAAAACAATCGCAGTTATCGGTTATGGTTCCCAAGGTCATGCTCAAGCACAAAATCTTCGCGACAGCGGTCTGAAAGTAATTATCGGCCTTCGCGCTGGTAAATCTGCTGAGAAAGCTAAAAACGACGGCTTTGAAGTATTGTCCGTTGGCGAAGCTGTAAAACTTGCTGATGTTGTTCAAATCTTGATGCCTGACGAAACGCAAGCTCGCGTTTACAAAGAAGAAATCGAGCCGAACCTGAAACAAGGCGCAGCTTTGATGTTCTCCCACGGTTTCAACGTTCACTTTGGCCAAATCAAACCTCGTAAAGACACGGATGTATTGCTAGTTGCTCCTAAGTCCCCGGGCCACATGGTTCGTCGTACTTATGTTGAAGGCTTTGGCGTACCTGGTCTTATCGCAATCGAGCAAGATGCTACCGGCAACGCAAAAGCAATCGGTCTTGCATACGCAAAAGGTATCGGCTGTACTCGTGCAGGCGTTATCGAAACTTCGTTCCGCGAAGAAACAGAAACAGATCTGTTCGGCGAGCAAGCCGTACTTTGCGGCGGCGCAACTGCACTTGTTAAAGCAGGCTTCGAAACGCTTGTTGAAGCAGGTTATGCACCAGAAATGGCATACTTCGAGTGTCTGCATGAGCTGAAGCTTATCGTTGACCTGATGTATGAAGGCGGCCTTTCCACTATGCGTGATTCCATCTCCAACACAGCTGAATACGGCGACTATGTAACAGGTCCTCGCATTGTAACTGACGAGACGAAGAAAGCTATGAAAGCTGTTCTTACCGATATCCAACAAGGTAAATTCGCTCGCGACTTCATCTTGGAAAACCAATCCAACAATGCATTCATGACGGCAACTCGCCGTAACGAAGCACAACACCCAATCGAAGTGGTTGGCGGTCAACTTCGTGAATTGATGCACTGGATCAAGAAATAATAAGGCATTATCCGCGTAACCGGTTATGCAGATCGACTCGCCTTCCAACTGGTTTGGAAGGCGGCATTCTGTGGTTGAATGTATAAATATGCATACCCGGATAAAGTGACCGGTCCCTGCGTCTCCGCTCTGGAGGCGTCAGGGCCGTTTCGCTATCCGGGATTATTCTTGAGTCCGAGGTGTAGCTAATGCGTAAAATCTATATTTTCGATACGACGCTTCGTGACGGTGAGCAATCTCCGGGCGTTAACCTCAACACGAAGGAAAAGGTTGAGATTGCGTACCAACTGGAGAAGCTTGGCGTCGATCGGATCGAAGCCGGCTTCCCGGCTGCGTCTCCGGGCGATCTTGCAGCGGTTAACGCCGTTGCGCGTGCCGTCAAGAATGCCTCTGTCATCGGCCTGTCGCGTTCCCGCGAACAGGACATTGATGCGGTAGTTGAAGCGCTGAAAGGCGCTCAAGACCCTTGCATCCATCTGTTCCTTGCGACCAGCCCAATTCATCGTAAGCACAAGCTGCGTATGGAGAAGGATCAAGTGTTGGAGGCAGCGGAGCGTGCGATCCGTTATGCGAAGCAATATTTTAGCAAAATCGAATTCTCGCCTGAGGATGCAGGCCGTACGGAGCTTGATTTCTTGTGTCAAGTAACGGACATGGCGATTCGTGCAGGCGCGACGGTTGTTAATATTCCGGATACGGTTGGCTATATGAATCCGTCCGAGTATGGACATATCTTCAAGACGCTCAAGGAGCAGGTGCCGGGCATCGAGAAAATTCAGCTCAGCGCGCACTGCCACGACGATCTTGGCATGGCGACAGCTAATGCACTGGCAGCGATTCTAAACGGTGCGGATCAAATCGAGGGTACGATCAACGGTATCGGCGAACGCGCCGGTAACACGGCACTCGAAGAGGTTGCAATGGCGCTTGCTACGCGTGCGGATTACTTCGGAGCGACAACGTCGCTCAACCTGAAGGAAATTGCGAAAACAAGCCGTCTTGTGAGCAAACTGACGGGCATGGTTGTCCCTGGCAACAAGGCCATCGTAGGCGCGAATGCGTTTGCGCATGAGTCCGGTATCCATCAGGACGGCATGCTGAAAGAGAAAACGACATACGAAATCATCTCTCCGGAGTCGATCGGTCTGCGTGATTCCAAGCTCGTGCTTGGCAAGCATTCCGGACGCGCTGCGTTCCGCGAGAAGCTGATTGATCTTGGCTATGAGCTTGATGACGAAGCAGTAAACACGGCTTTCGCGAAATTCAAAGACTTGGCGGACAAGAAGAAAAACGTCATGGACGAGGATATTCGCGCGATGCTGGAAGAGAAGCTCACCGATACGCCTGAGGTGTATTCGCTTGAGACGATCGAAGTCAGCTATAGCAACAAATCGGTACCTAATGCAACGATCCGTGTTCGCACTGCAGGCGAAGCGAAGGAGCAATCCGCAGAAGGCAACGGCTCTGTTGATGCCATTTACAACGCTATTGATGCGCTGACGGCAGAAACGGTGGAGCTGGAGGACTACTCCATCAAATCCGTTTCGCATGGTAAAGATGCGCTTGGCGAAGTGCATGTCGTGCTCAAGCAAGATGAAGTATCCGCACAAGGCCGCGGCCTTAGCACGGATATTTTGGAAGCGAGCGCACGTGCTTACATCGATGCATTGAACCGACTCGTGGAGAAGCGGAAGTCCCCGGGCAGACGCGACAAAATGAGCTTGATTTAGTTTTATGGAAGTGACCGACGCTCTGGCGGCTGATTATCGGCTGTCAGGGCGTTTTTTTTGCGGTTAGGGGGTTACCAACTTCGATTGTAAACGCAAACCAATCCGATTAGCTGAATGCTGCGTATCCGATTGGCTACGCAAACCAATCAGCATCAGCCATGTTATACTATAGAAAAATCGACATCGCCGAAGCCTGAGCTTGCAGTTTGGGTTGCGAGCGTTTTGCCGATTGGGGGAACGTAAATAGATGCTGTTCGTGTGGATTGTGCTATGGATTACATCTGGGCTGCTGGTAACGGCGAACCGGAGGAATGCTGCCGGCCGCTGGCTCAGCCTTGTCGCCTTCTGCGGCGGCATGGGGGCGTTGGCATCTGTGCTGGAAGGCTGGATCACCACGATGCTGGCCAATCAAGATATCGACGCATCGGGCGAGCATGTACTGCGAATCATTCAACGTACCTGCTCCTGGACAAGCTATTACGGATTGCCCTTCGGATTTCTGTGCTTCGGGGCAGCCTATAATTCGGAACGAATACCGGCGATGCTCTCGCGCAGATTGCCCGCAGCAGCGGCTATTCTGCCGCTTGGGATGCTTGCGCTGCCGATCGCGGAGTCGTATCCGGTGCATTACAATATACTCGCCATATGGGCGATCCCGTATTTTGTGATCGGAGCGATACTGGTGCTGACGAAGTCGCATGTGCATCCGGCGGAACGGCGGGCACATTCCGTGCTGCTGTTAGCGGTGCTTCCCGCCGTACTTATCGCGCTGACGATGAATTTCATTATGCCGCTGTTCGGCCTATATGGACTTTGGCGTTATAACGTATGGCCGATCAGCGTTGCATTTGCCATCTTTATCTTTGCTTTGTTTAACTTCGGTTTCCTCGGGGTTCAGCTGCTCATAGAGCGCAGGCAACTGAACTATTCCCTGCGGGCGATTACGAGCGGTACGGCGATGCTGAATCATGCAATCAAGAATGATATCGGGAAAATCAAACTGTTTACCGATAAAATGAACCGCGAGGCCGGAGCAAATGAGGAATTGCGCAGCGATCTGAGCGTGATCAGCACAGCGGCCGGGCATATTGAAGCCATGATTCGCAGCGTACATGAACGGACGCAGGAGCTGCGACTGCAGCCGCAGGAGGTTCGTCTGACGGAGCTGGTACGCGGTCAGCTGGAAATGCTAGAGCAGCAGACGAGCAGCCGAAACATTGCCGTAACCGTGCACTCCGACGAGCAGGCAACGGCGATTGCCGATGGGGAGCAAACGTCGGAAGCGATACATAATGTACTGCAAAATGCAATTGATGCGATGCCCGGCGGCGGAGAATTAACCGTCACCGTAATCGGCGGCAAACGCGGCAGCACGATTGAGATCAGCGATACAGGCGCTGGCATTGAGCGCTCTCATCTGAGGAAAGTCATTGAGCCGTTCTTCACGACCAAGAGCGGCAAATCGATGAATTTCGGGCTGGGGCTGGCGTACTGTGCCCAGCTGATGAGCCGACAAGGCGGAGAGCTGCGCATTAGCAGCGAGGTGGGAGTCGGCACGGTGGTGCGGTTTCATTTTAAAGCGGTCAAACGGGGGAAAGGAGCAGCGAGATGAGCGAAAGAGCAATTTCGATCGTGCTGGTTGAAGACGATCCGGACTGGCGCAGAGGATTAATCGCTTACCTGAACGGTGAGCCTGATATGGAAGTCGTCGGCGAGGCGGATCATGCCGATGCGGCGCTCACGGTTGTAGCTGAGCGGAATCCGGATGTCATTCTGCTTGATATCATGCTGGCAGACAGTCCGGAGGGCTTACGGCTGGCAGCGGAGCTGTCTGTTGCGTCGAATGCGCGCGTGATTATGCTCACTTCGATGGAGGATCGCGCTTTTGTCGTGGAGGCGTTCCGTGCAGGGGCCGTCAACTACTTGGTGAAGTCGGACTTCACTTCGATTCCAAGCGCGGTACGCAAAGCGGCCGAGGATCGATCGGCGATCGACGGCTCTGCGGCTAGGCTGATGCTAGAAGAGTTCAGGCGGCTCAAGAAGCTCGAGCGGGAGTACGAAACGGATAAGTTCAAGCGGATGCTGACGCCATCGGAGGTACAGCTGCTGTCGATGATTCACGAAGGCTACAGCCAGACGCAAATCGCCGAGAAGTCATTCCTCTCGCTGCGCACGGTCAAGAATCACGTGAATAACATCCTGCGCAAGCTCGGCGGCAAGAGCAGCAAAGAAGCGGCACAGCGAGCGAAGGATAATGATTTATTTTGAGCTGCAGCTGATTGGTTTGCGTGTCCAATCGGAATTGGGCATGCGGTGTTCGGCTAAGCTGATTGGTTTGCGTAACAATCGGTAGTGGACATGCGGCATTCAGCAAGTTTGATTGGTTTGCACGAACAATCGGGCTTGGGTTATGCAGCATTCAGCTCGTTTGAGTGGAATTTGGCTGTCCGAAACGCTAACGAATCCAGGAGGTCTTATTTGCCCCATTTTGATCAAAAATAAACTCTAACGAATCGTACAGGTCTTATTTAGCCAAATCATCGCCTCAAACGGCTTTTTTGGGCTAAATAAGGCCTCTGTGATTCGTTAGAATTTTTGAGGGGCTATATTCTCACAAATAAGACCTCTGTGATTCGTTAGAATTCTCGAGAAGCAACTTTATCGCGGCATTCGGCGGAGCGGATTGGTTTGCGCGAACAATCATCAGTAGTTGGACAGCAGCATTCGACTTGTTTGATTGGTTTGCATGAAATATAGTGGTTGGACAAGCAGCATTCGGCAAAGCGGATTGGTTTGGCGAAAAATCATCAGTAACTGGACCTGCAGCAGTCAGTTAAGCTGATTGCATTTCGCGAACAATCGCGGGTTGGACATGCACCAAATCAGCTAAGCGGATTGGCCATCGCGCGCCTATCTTTTTAGACTTATTCGCTCAGCCTATAAAAGTCATAGCTTTCATATCTTTGTCAATGTCCGCTACTTGTGGTACAACTAGGAGTAGACTGAGAATCATAATCAAAGGACGGCTATAGAGGATGCTTACTGCGCTGCACGACGATGGCGACAGCTGCTGCTTCTCAAGTCCTGAATAAAAGGAGAGTCAATCAGACATGGCAGACGTGAAAAAGATTGCAGTTATCGCCGGTGACGGAATTGGACCGGAGGTTGTTGGCGAAGCGATTAAAGTAATGAAGAAAACAGAGGAGCTGTTCGGCTTCCAATTCGAGTTTGAGCATGGCTTGTTCGGCGGTATCGCGATCGACGAGAAAGGTACTCCGCTTCCGCAAGAAACGCTCGATATTTGTAAAAATGCCGATGCCGTACTGCTTGGTGCAGTTGGCGGACCGAAATGGGATAACAACCCGAAAGAGCTTCGCCCGGAAACAGGCTTGCTCGGTATTCGTAAAGCATTGGGCCTCTTCTCCAACATTCGCCCAGCGAACGTATTTGACTGCTTGATGGAAGCTTCCACGCTGAAGCCGGAAGTGCTTGAAGGTACTGACCTGATCGTTGTGCGCGAGCTGACAGGCGGCATCTACTTCGGTGAGAAATTCCGCCGCGAAGGTGCTAACGGTGAAGAAGCGGTAGATACGTGCGTATACAACGTTCAAGAGGTTGAGCGCATTGCTCGCCAAGGCTTCGAAATTGCGCAGACTCGCCGCAAGAAGTTGGCGTCGGTTGATAAAGCGAACGTACTTGAAACTTCCCGTCTATGGCGTGAAGTAGTAAACCGGATCGCGCCGGAGTACCCGGATGTGGAGCTTGAGCACGTACTGGTCGACAACTGCGCGATGCAATTGCTTCGCCGTCCTGCGAGCTTCGACGTTATCGTAACGGAGAACATGTTCGGCGATATCATCAGTGACGAGGCAGCGATGCTGACCGGCTCCATCGGTATGCTTTCCTCCGCTTCGCTTGGCGAAGGCAGCTTCGGCTTGTACGAGCCGGTACACGGCTCCGCGCCTGACATTGCCGGCCAAGGCATCTCGAACCCGATCGCAACGATCCTATCGGTTGCATTGATGTACCGTTTGACGTTCGGCTACGCAGAAGCAGCACAGTGCATCGAAGATGCAGTTAAATCCGTGCTGGACGCTGGCCACCGTACAGGCGACATCGCTGTCGATAAGAGCAAAGCAATCGGCACAGTTGAAATGGGCGATCTGATTATCGCAGCATTGAAGAAATAATATAGAATAATTATAAGCAAGTAATAATTTCAATTTTGATTTTGTAATAAGGTGTTGGTATTACGCTAAACGTTGTTGTCAACAATGAGGTTTATTGCAGCACATGATAGCGCAGCAAGCGCAAAATTGTGCGGCGAGCGGTTCAGTTGTGATTGGGTACAAGCCTAAGCCTCTTCCGAACGCATCGCGCAATCTCAGGAGGGAACAACAATGGCAGAACGTTTGGTAGGTCGTCTTGCTCCGGATTTCTCGATGGAGACAGCAACGGGTAATGGGCAGGGTTTCAGCTCGGCAGCACTTTCCGATTTCAAAGGTAAATGGCTGGTCCTTTTCTTCTATCCTCTGGATTTCACATTTGTATGCCCGACTGAAATTACAGCTCTTAGCGAAGCTGCCGGTCAATTCGGCAAAATCGGAGCAGAAATCCTTGGCGTATCCGTGGACAGCAAACACTCCCACCGCGCTTGGATCAACACGCCGGTTAATGACAACGGTCTTGGCCAATTGAATTTTCCGCTTGCTTCAGACCTCACGAAGAACGTTGCTCGCGACTACGGCGTCCTGATCGAAGAAGAAGGAATCGCGCTTCGCGGTTTGTTCATTATCGATCCGGAAGGCGAAGTCAAATACCAAGTTGTTAACCACAACAACGTTGGTCGCAGCGTCGAAGAAACTTTGCGCGTATTGCAAGCTCTGCAATCCGGCGGTCTGTGCCCGATCAACTGGAAACCAGGCGATTCTCACCTGGTTGCGAAATAAGAATCGACATCCTGCATACGATCAACCCGGGACCTCTCCAGAGGCCCCGGGTTTTTCTATACTCTGGAAACGCAGGAAAGCAGGAATTTTGCCAGAGAGGCGCGAATAAGTTAAACAAGGTTTCAGATGTGATTGATGAAGGGTAATGGAGGCTAAGGAGGAGACTGACATGAGCTTTTGCTGTGGAGCAAGCATGATCGGCACGAATGGCACGCTGAAGCATTTTCGCACGCATATTCATAACGTTCCTATTCTTTTCTGTCCAGTATGTCATCGCGTTGAAATTCATCACATGATTGAGAACGAATATGAGATTCTTGCTGAGTATGCACACGGCGACGGCGCATCGGAAGTCGACTTTATTGAATATGTAGAGCAGGAAGAGAAAGAACTGTTCGAGAACTGTGTAAACAATGAGAACGAAGATCCCATGGATGTCGTGACCAATCAAATCGATATGGCACTTGATCTCTTAAGCTTTGCGAAGCAAATCGCGGATGAAGCTTGGGAAGCGGAATTGAAAAAGCGGCTCGGCGTATTAAACCAGCGGCGTAATAAGCTACTGCAGCGACGAACCTCCGAAGGATATTGCTAGATACGAAATGCCTCCTGACGAAGGAGGCTTTTTCTTTTATATACCAATGTGTTCGACCCCCTCAAGCAAAAGGGACATCACGAAAAATGTAAATGTGAGGTGGAGCGGTTGTTACTTGTTCTGTTCAAACGGATTTTTGGCGGTAAGCCCGATACGTCCGCTGTCACCCTGGATACGAAAATCACGCCGGAAGATATGGTGGAGATGATTCGCGGCGGCGAAGCTTCGCGCAATGATTTTATCGCGTCGTATAAGCCGTATATTGCGAAGGTGACAAGTCGATTCTGCAAACGATATATTGATCCTACTCGTTCGGATGAGTTCAGCATAGCGCTGGCTGCCTTCGACGAAGCGATCGAACAGTTCTCAAGTCAGGCAGGAAAATCGTTTCTCGGCTTTGCCGAAACGGTCATTCGGCGCAGGCTTATTGACTATGTCCGAAAAGAACAAAGGCATGCCGGCATTGTTCCATACAGTGCCTTTGATCAGGATGACGAGGAAGAAATGACCGTCAATCCTATAGAGATGAAAGAAGCGCTGCAGCGGTACTCCGTTGCGCAGGACGTGGAAGCCAGGCGCCTTGAAATCAGCGAGTATGACAGCCGGCTGAAGCAGTTTGGCATCTCGTTTGCCGAACTGCCTGATTTATCGCCGAAGCATTCCGATTCCAGGATTCTGCTAATCTCGATCAGCAAGCTGCTCGCGAACGCTCCGGAGCTCTACGAGATTATGGAGACGAAGCAGAAGCTGCCCATTAAAGAGTTATGCGAAATGGCAGGCGTATCCCGCAAAACGATCGAGCGGAATCGCAAATACATCATAGCCATTGCACTGCTACATAACGGTGATTATCCTTACCTGCAGGAATACATACAGCCCCAAGAGCCACCACAGCAGGAACAACCCCAGGTGAAAGGAGTGAGAGCATGAGTCGTGGAATTGTAATGGAAACAGGCCACAAGTACGTAATTCTTCTAATGCCGGATGGGCAATTCCGCAAGGTGCCTACAGGCCGGAAACCTCAGGTTGGCGAAGAGTTCAGCTTCACAGAGCAGCGAAGATTCGCCCAGCCGCGTAAATTGTACAGCTTTAGTGCAGGTGCGGCAGCGATTCTGCTTCTCCTCTTTGTTCCGTTTCTGCTAAACCACATGAATCAGGGACCGCAGGTTGTCGCTTATCTGACGATGGACGTGAATCCAAGCATCGAGCTTGGCATCACAGAGGATGAGCATGTTGAAGAGCTGCGCGCAATTAATAACGACGGCGTAGATGTAACGAAAGGGTTGGCGTATAAAGGGCTGACGCTTGAGCAAGTCACGGAAGCGATTATGGATCGAATCAGTGCCGGCCCGTATCTGAACAGCGGTGAAGGCGACGTCATTATTACCAGTGTACTCGTAGCTAATCCGGCAGTTTCGGAATACGAGAATACCGTTACGACGCATATGGATGCTGCAGTACGCAAGTCGCTTTCGAAGACGGATAAAGGCCGCAATTTGAAGGTCGAAGTGACGACACTTTCAGCTCCTAAAGAGATTCGCGATGAGGCGAAGCAGGACGGTCTGTCAGCAGGGAAGCTGGCTTTCTACTTAATGGCGAAGAAGCAAGGCCATAAGGTGTCGATTGAGCAGCTCAAGACGCAGTCGATTCACAAGACGGCGAAGCCATGGGGCGGCGTGAAAGCAGTCATCAATGATAACAACAAGCCGGCGCCATCTGTAACGAAGAACGGGCAAGAACAAGGGGATACGGCAAAGAAACCGGAAGAACCGACTACAGCTCAACCAAAGCAGACTTGGGAGCAGCAGAAGGAACAGCAGAGAGAGCAGTTAAGAGAGCTGCTGAAGAAAGAGCAAGAGAAGCGGGAGAAGAAGAAAGACGATCGCCGCGGCAATCATTCGGGGTCTGATAACAACAAGTCAGGATCGAAGGATAACAAGGGGCAAGCGAACCTTGGCATAGGCAAGGTCATCAGCGCGGACACCAAGAAGGACGATAACAAAGGCAGCAATAAGGGCAATGCCAAAGATAACATTAAAGGCAACGGCAAGGATGATAACAAATTCATCAACAGAGGCTGGAATCGCGGGAATCATTCCTCAGGCGGAGGCATCGGGGCACCTACTCAGAACTCCCCTCAGAAGGGGAATGTCATTCGCAAGGACGATGAAACCAGAGACAACAGCCATAACGATGACGATGGAAAAAATGACAATAAGCAAAACGTTGACGATCGCAAGAACGAGGATCGCAGCAACGACCAAAAGGGCGGCCAGGGCGAAGTGAAAAACACTTCCGATGGTCGTCATAATGGCGTTTTAGAGGATGATAAGAAGCAGGACGATCGCAAGAGCAACAGCACGAGTAAGAACAACACCAGGAATAATGACCGAAATTCAGGGAAACAAAACGATAAGAACAGCGGGAAGTCGAGCGACCAGGGTAAAAAGACCGATAACAAAAACGATAAGAACGACGATCGGAATCAAGGAAAAAACTTCAGTAACGACAAGGGGAACAACGAGGGGAAGAACGGACGCGAACAAGCAAATCACAATTAGCATAGGTTACCGAAGGCGCAGACATCGACTGCGCCTTTCGTACTACGTTTTTTCGGTATGATTCGACAGGATCTCCTGTTGACAGAAAAAGCACGTAATTACTATGATTATTGTAAGCGATCTCGGGCTCGGAACCTGCATAAAGAAAGCAATTTTTTGATGTGCGGAGGCGAGAAAAAACGTGGAAATGCTCCATATTCGGGAAAAGGCTGATGCGATCAAGGCACGACAAAGAGGAAGAGACATCGCGAAGGCGGTCGGCTTCAGTCTTGTTGATCAGACGGTAATTGCATATACGATTTCCGAACTAGCGCTTCAGCTCATTTCATTCTCGGAGAAGGGACATATGACCATTCGGCAAATCAGTCCGTCCAAAGGGGAACCCGCCGGTGGCATTGAAGTCAGACTTTTCGATCATTTTCGCGGATCCAGTCGAATCCATCTTCAGTTGATAGAGAAATTGGCAGACGATATTGAGCTGTCACATGATCAGTTACGAGGAACCATGATCACACTCCGTAAATGGATTGTTACTCCATTGCGCATGGATTCGCCGAACTGTGCAGCAGGAGAGGAGTAAATCAATGCAGGCCATTCGAAAGCGATATTTTCCAGCGCTGGCTGAATATATTCGAAGCGGCAGCGAAGCATCGCTTTTTGAAGCGACTGAAATCGGGAAGCTGCTTCACGGCATTCATCCGGAAGATATTATCGCCATTCATGAAGAATCGATGCAGATGCTCGTTGCTAACGTGGAATCAGAAGAAGCGCTCAACCTGTACAGCCGTTCGTTTATTTTTCTGATCGAGCTTATGGTCGCTTTCCGATTCCGGCTTCAGCCGGAACAAACACCGGAGCAGCGCTTCAGCGAGATGCGGGACATGCTGCTCAGCTCGCACCGCTCTTTCCGCATGGTGAAGAACAAATACGAGAATGTCTTGCAGCATATGGACAGCGGCATTGCGATTCTGGATAGCGACGGGATTGTCTCGTTTATCAATGTACAGATGGCCAAGCTGCTCGATATCCCCCGCAAAACGTTAATCGGCTGCAATTTGACCGATATTCTATGGCATAATCAGCTAAGCCGGAGCAAGAAGCGCATTATTCTCAGGCTCTATAAAGAAATGTTTTTGCGAAGAAGCCGTTATCTGGAATTTCAAGATGTGAACGGTCGCTTCCTGCTCGTAACCGTTACGTACGGGGACCAGCTGGACGGCGACTATTTATTCAGTGTCAAGGATGTCACGGAATACAAGCAGATTGAGCAATCGGCTTATCAGAACGATAAGCTGGCGATGCTGGGTAAGATCGCAGCTGCTATCGCGCATGAAATTCGCAACCCCCTTACTTCCATCCGTGGTTTTATCCAACTCTTGAAGCCTCACCTCACCCAATTAGGGAAAGAAGAATATTCCCGTATTATATTGACTGAAATTGATCGTGCGAACGACATCATTTATGAGTTTCTCAACTCCTCGAAGCCATCTGCCCCGATGAAGCAGAAGGTGCTGATTAATTCGCTGCTAAAAGAAGTCATTCTCCTCTCCGACAGCGAGGCGCTCATGAAGGGCTGCCAAATTCATCTGGAAACCTATGACGAGGATCTCTCCACTTCCATTGATGTGAAGCAGATCAAGCAGGTGATTTTGAATATCGTTCGTAATGCCATGGACGCCATTGATGAATTGGGCGGTGAACGAAGCGGCCGAATTGATATCATTACAAGGCGAGACGGCAAAGACGCCGAAATTACGATCCGCGATAATGGGAAAGGCATGGATGTCGTGACCAAATCCAAGCTGTTCGACCCCTTCTTCACGACGAAAGCCGCAGGTACGGGATTGGGCCTTTCGGTTAGCTATCGTATCGTCCGCAACCACGGCGGGAAGATCCGTGTTTCGAGCAGCAGCGGCGAAGGTACGGAGTTCAATATCTATTTGCCATTGGCGGAATAAAGGATTAGAATCGGGGTATAACCCGTGTTAATTGCAGAAGTTGTCTTGCAGCGGCTGATCATGCTTGTACTTCAGAGCTGCACGGCAAGGACGAACCAGGAAATCGGGGAAACCCGGTTTTTTTGTGTTGATTAGGCTTGTGCAGACTACGAGTTTCAAGACAGGAGTTGTGTACAGACGATGAGTATTACATTCACATATGAGACGAAGAGCGCGCGGAGTGCAGCGGATGCTGCCGATGTTGTCGTAGCCTTCATCAGCAAGGAAGAATTAAAGCAGCCCGGAGGGGCAGTTGCGGGCATCCATCCACAGCTGGACGAGGCGCTTCGCAAGCATGTGGAGAAGGAGCTGTTCAAGGGCGATCTCCGTGAGACGCTCGTGCTGCCAACCTTAGGGCTGCGGCCGGAGTCGCATGTAATCTTCGTCGGCATTTCCTCGCAGGACCATCTAACGGTTGATGGACTGCGGGATGCAGCGGCGACAGCGGCTAAAGCAGCCAAGCGGTTAAAGGCTGTGCGCGTGCAGCAGCTGCTGCCTCAAGTACTATCGATTGGAACGGCCGTGTTCACGGTATGTCAGGCAGCGCAGGCCATGACAGAGGGTTATATTCTCGGCTTATTCACGCGTAAGACGGCGAAGAAGATCGACAACCGCAGGCAATCGCTCGTGAATGCAGTTGCTTTCACGGTGACACAGGCATTGCCGGAGCCTCTGGCAGCCGCAGCATCGGAGCAGTGGGAGAGCGGTACCCGGCGAGGTGCCGTATTCGCAGAATCCGTCGTGTTAGCCCGGGATTTGATCAACTTGCCGGGCAACACATTGACTCCGGAGGTGCTGGCGAACGAAGCACAGACGCTGGCTAAGGCTTATAACCTCAATGTTGAAGTGATGGATGAACAGACTTGCGAGAAGCTGGGCATGGGTGGCCTTATCGGCGTCGGCAAAGGCAGCATCCACCCGCCGCGCATGATTGTTATTCAGTATGAAGGCGCTCCTGGGGACGAGGACAAATGGGGCATCATTGGCAAAGGCATCACCTTCGATACAGGCGGGATTTCCCTGAAGAAGGGCCTTGGCATGGAAGAGATGATTTCCGATATGGGCGGCGCTGCCGCCGTACTGGGATTGGTTCGTATTCTAGGCGAGCTGCGACCGAAGCTTAACGCGGTCATCGTCATTCCGACCGCGGAGAATATGCCTTCCGATCGGGCCATGAAGCCTGGTGACGTGCTTACGATGATGAACGGCACGACAGTTGAGATTGTAAATACCGACGCGGAGGGACGGCTCGTTCTGGCGGACGGACTCACGACAGCAATCCGCCGCGGGGCAACGAAGCTCATTGACGTTGCTACCTTAACCGGCGCGGTTATGGTGGCGCTTGGGGATGTCGCTACCGGCGTCGTCACGAATGATGAGACACTACAGCAGCAGGTGATTCTCGCATCCAAGCGAGCCGGGGAACGCATCTGGCCGATGCCCGCATTCCCGGAATTCCGCAAGCAGCTGGACAGCGATGCTGCGGATATGAAGAATGGCGGCGGACGATACGGCGGCGCAAGCATCGGCGGGTTGTTCATCGGTGCCTTCGCAGAAGAGAAGCCGTGGGTGCATTTGGATATCGGCGGTACGGCATGGCTGGAGCGGGATCGTTCATGGGAAGTTAAAGGCGGCACGGGAGTTATGGTGCGCACGCTGGGCGAACTGCTCGTTTAACCTTTTATATAGCGCGGCCATTCATAGGTGTAACATCACGAGGGAGATATCCGCATGAATTTCTTCAATCACTTAATGTCTGTATTTCGCCGAAAGCAAATGTCCGAGCAGCGCAGAGGCTTGCTGACTTCCATCATGGAAGGCATTCCGGCTGTCATTATTGCGAACCTGCTTGGCGGTCCGATCTTAACCATTTACGTTGTATACTTGGGCGGCTCGGCATCTGATGTCGGGCTGGTCATGGCAATTCCCGCGCTTGCCAATCTCGTGCAGCTGGCGGCGGCTTTCTACATGCAGCGGCTGAATAATCGCAAGCTGCTCCTCACGATATTCGGTTCGGTCCATCGATTGTTCTGGGTTGCAACCGGGCTAATTCCGTTCTTCGTTTCGGAAGGGCTGCAGGTCGAGGTCTTCATCGGTTTGTTTCTAATCTCCTTTATTTGCGCCTCTACCAGTGCCGTCTTCTGGACCTCAATCGTTGCAGATATGGTGCCGGCGCAAGTGCGCGGACGGTATTTCGGCATCCGGAACACCATTCACTGGGCCGTTGGCAGTATCACACTGCTTGTTGGCGGTCAGATTCTGGAGCGAATGAATGCGGAGACCGGATTTGCCGTTCTCTACATTGTCAGTGCATTATGCGCGGTCTGGAACGGGATTGAGCTGTGGCGTTATCCGAATCCGCCGTTCGAGAAATCAGCAGCCTCCAGCTCGGCAGCACTCTTCCTTAAACCTCTTAAAGATAAAGGCTACATGAAAGCGACGATCTTCATTGCGGTGTTTATTTTGCTGCAAAATGCGGTGGTCCCGTTATTCTCGTACGTCATGCTAGAGACGCTGCATATCAGCAAGTGGGGCATTACGGTACTCACGACGGTCCAGATGCTGACGACGATGTTCAGCTACTATTATTGGGGCACTCTCAATAGTAGATTTGATTCGCGGACGCTGCTGCTGTGGGCGCTGCCGATTATCGCGGGGTCTTGCGTCCTTTGGGCAGGGATAGAGATATTGCCCGTTCTGCTTGTCCTGACCATCGTTAATATCGCGCTTGGCGCAGGGCTTGGCGGCTATAACTTGCTTGTCTTTAACTTTATTATCGGCGATACGCCAAAGTCCGATCGACCGATGTACGTTGCGGTGTTCTCGGCGCTTACCGGCGTGACTGGGTTTGTCGGTCCGCTCTTCGGCGGCTGGCTCTATAAGCAAATCGAGGACAGTCCGTATTGGCTGCAGAGCTACGGCATATCACTTCTTGCAGGAGCAGCCCTGCTTCTGCTTGCGCTTACCGTAGGTCCGATCGTGTTTCGAGCGGAGCGCAGCGAGCAGCAGACGTTATAACAATTTCTTTGAATGCCTTCCCAGCCGGGAAGGTTATTTTTTTGTAATGGGGAACCGAAAAAATTCGAAGTGGTGCTCAGCGAAGATCAGTTGCTATAATGATAGGCAGAGAGGGGCGTTACGTCATGGAATACAGCTTGGACGTGAGATTCAAACCATTATACGAAATCATGGGCAGCTTGCATGCCTATGTTTGCCGTAAATCGCATAAAAAGCTCGATTTAACTCCGTCCTGGGCCAAACAGGTACGCCAAATGATCACACCTGAGTTAGCGGATGTACTGGATCGCGTTCAGATCGACGGCGACTGGAAACTGACGTATTTACTCGTACATTTATGCCCGGGAGAAGATGTCGCCGATTTCGTGGCATGGCTCAAAGGGATGTCGGCGGGAGATCTTTATGAATTAATGTCAACTTACGGTAACCAATTCCCGGTTCAGATGGGTGAATTTCGCGATCAAACCATCAATCTGTTCGAGCAGTGGAATGATCAATATTTTCGACATATCGATCCCTTTATTCTGGAAGGGCTTCGCGAACAAGCGCATATCCGCAAGGAAGCGCTTCAGTCGACGGATCCGATTGCCTTCATCGATGAGACGACGAATGGGCTGTCATTCGCACCGATCAGTGGACTGGAACAGTTGATTCTCATGCCACAGTATCATTTTCAGCCGATCAACGTTATTTTCAACTTCGGCAAAGTGACCATTTGCCACTACGCAGCCAGAATTTATGCGGAGGACGAAGAATTTCTGGCGCCGCATGAGTATCGCATGATCCGAAGCGTGGCAGAGAAGAGCCGATTAAAGATTTTGAGATACCTCAACCAAGGGCCGCGCTCGTTCATCGAAATCGTGCGCCATATGGAATTATCCAAGGGGATCACCCATGATCATATTGCAAAGCTTCGCTATGCCGGCATGTTATCGGCACACTTCGAAGGGGAGACGCTTACTACTTATAGCCTAAGGACGTGCGCCTTGGAGCAGGTTCATAGCAAAATTATCGGTTATATCGAGCAGGGCTGAGGATAGAACTGTTCAAGAAGATCAGCTTTCATAAATCAACCGCTTCCACACGCGTGATTCCACGGTGGGAGCGGTTTTTTTGTTTGCTGCAGTTTATCCGGAGAAGTGGATGTTACCAGTAAACTTTTTATGAATTCTTTAAATAAAGAATAAATTTTGGGTTCTCTATTTACAGAACCGCTTTTCGATCCTATAATAAGGACGAAGAAAGTCGAGTATTTCTATCGGAATTAATGGGGCGCGAAAAGCTGCCTAATCCAGGAGGGTATCATGAAGAGAAAAATTGTAAGCTTATCGACAGCCATACTTGCGAGCGCCATTTTGTTATCTGCTTGCGGCAATAATAATACAACAGGGGCTGCCAACCAGACCGAAGTGAATCAGCCTGCAGCGAATACGAATAACGCAGCGAACACAACCGCACCGGCAGAGGATGCTTCCGGACTCTTCACTGCGGCAGACATGACTAAACTTCCGGACATCGCCAAGAAGCGGACGGATACGATCATTGTCGGATTAACCGATCCGAGCGGAGCGTTCACGCCGTACTTCCAGCAAAGCGGATATGATGGCAACGTCTCGTCGTTGCTCTACACGCCGCTAGTCAAAGTCGATGACAAAGGACTTCCGATTCCCGGTCTAGCCGAGAAATGGGAAGTATCCGCGGACAACATGACTTATACGTATCATCTTCGCAAGGATTTGAAATTCAGCGACGGTTCTCCGCTTACGGCCGAAGATGTCGCCTTTACGTGGACGATTCTGTACGACAAGTCGTACGACGGCGACTCCATGGTCAACACGCTGCATATCCAAGGCGGCGATGCCTATAAAGCGGGGACGGCGGCCAACATTTCGGGAATCAAGGTCATAGACCCGCAGACGATAGCCGTTGTGCTTGAGAAGCCGAACGCCAGTGCGTTGACCCTGCTTGGATCCGACGTGCTGTCCAAGGCGTATTACGGCAAGGACTACAAGCAAGGGCAATTGGATTACATGAAGAAGCTAAGCGGCAGTCCGCTCGGCACCGGACCCTATAAGCTGGAGAAATTCATTCCGGGCCAAGAAGTTCGCATGATTGCAAACGAGAATTACTTCGATGGCAAACCGAAAACTGAGCATTTTATATACAAAACCGCACAAGGCGATACGTGGCAGTACCTGGAAACAGGAGAGGTGGATTATGCGTCGTTCACGGCTACAAAGGAAAATATCGATAAGCTGAAAGCACTTGGCTTCGTCAATATTCTTCCGTATACGCCAAGCACGTATGGCTATCTTCAATTGAACCTGAAACATCCGGCATTGCAGGATAAGCTGGTCCGTCAAGCGCTCACCTACGGCTTGGACCGTCAAAGCATTTATGTGGATGCTGCGCAGGGAGCAGGCCAAGTAGCGAACATTCCATCTTCTCCGATCTCATGGTCGTATACGGAGGAAGACATCAATCCGTATAAGTTCGATCCGGAGAAAGCGAAGGAGCTCTTGGATCAAGCGGGCTGGAAAGCAGGAGCAGACGGCATTCGCGAGAAGGATGGCAAGAAGCTGACGATCCATTACCTGGGCTACAAAAAGCCGGAAACGGATGTCTTTATCGCGGTAGCCAAAGAAGATTTCGAAGCTCTGGGCATCAAATTCGAGCCTGAAGTATTCGCGGATTTCAACGCGCTTGTATCTAAGGTGGAAGGCGGCGATTATGATATGGCTTCCTTCTCGACGTCGCTCTTGACCGACCCGTCGGATGGTTTGCTGCAATTCGTTGACGGCGAGATTCCGGGCTACGATGATGCGACCTTCAAGGAATTGTACGCGAAAGGTTTGGCAACTTCGAATATTGAAGAGCGCAAAGCCGTGTACAAGGATATTTACAAGCTGCTGAACGATCAGCTGCCAATCATCTTCACGAATTATAAGAAGAGCGTGTATGCCTATAACGGACGGATTCAGAATCTAAGCGTCAGCCCGTTCAACGGCCTTGCTCCAAGCTTGCCGAATTGGACGTTGAGTCAATAACGATACAAACGAATGCTATTCCCTGCTCGGATCTTCCCGCGCAGGGAATAGCAGGTTAAGGAGTCCATTATGAGCACTTACATTACCAAGCGTATCATATATATCATCGCCATTTTGTTCGCTTCTTCCTTCTTGATCTTTTGCCTGTACGCGTTGACGCCGGGAGATTTCATCACGGGAAATATCAAGCTGACGCCTGAGCGCAAAGCGGAGCTCCGGGAGATCTATGGGCTGAATAAGCCAGTGATCGAGCGGTATGCGATTTGGATGAAGAATGCGTTCCATGGCAATTTCGGTTATTCGTTGTCGCAGCAGAAACCGGTTCTCACTTTGTTTAACCAATATATTTGGAATTCATTCCTGCTTGCGGCCGTTTCCACGTTTCTGACCTGGCTGATCGCGGTCGTCGTCGGTGTAATCGCTGCTTACAAACAGTATTCATGGTTCGATACGTTCGTCATGGTGGCGCTCTTCGCCGCGATGTCCATCCCTTCGTTCTTTATCGGGCTCTTCCTGATCAAGATTTTAGCCGTCGATTGGAAGTGGCTGCCTCCGGGAGGCATGATGACGACGGGCAGCAATGCAACGGGATTGGCCTATGTCAAAGAAGTCATACACCATATGATTCTTCCGGTGATGGTCATGACGCTGCTCGGAGTCGGTTCTTTGACGCGTTACTTCCGCAGCAATATGATTGACGTTATTAAACAGGATTATATTCGTACGGCCCGCGCGAAGGGGTTAAAAGAACGCAAGGTGTTGTTCACGCATGCGCTGCGCAACGCGCTGTTGCCCGCCATTACGCTGGTCGGTTTCGAGCTTCCCGCGCTGTTTGGAGGGTCGTTGATTATCGAGAAAATTTTCAACTGGCCGGGAATCGGGCAGCTCTACATGCAATCCTTCGGCTTGCGGGATTATCCGCTGCTAATGGGATTCACTTTGTTTATTGCCATATTGACCGTCATCGGCACGTTGGTCTCGGACATTCTATACCATGTCGCCGACCCGCGGGTCAGGCTGTAGGAGGACCAATCGGATGTCAACGACTCATAGTGAGGGGACTGCAGTTATTTCGGCCCCTAAACCTAAACCTGTATATACGTCGCTATGGAGTCAATCCTTGAGGCGACTGCTCAAGAACAAGCTGGCTGTGTTTGGTTTTGTTGTCGTGGCGTTCATGTTCGCGGCATGCTTCATCGGTCCGCTGTTCTCGCCGTACACCGATAACAAAATCAATATGGCCTTTATGAATAAGGCGCCGAGTCTTAAGCATTGGCTGGGCACGGACGCGCTGGGACGCGACGTACTGACCCGTGCACTGCAAGCGGGACGAATTTCATTGACCGTCGGCTTGGCTTCGATGGTGCTGTCTGTTTTCGTTGGCTCGCTGCTTGGGGTGATTGCCGGCTATTATCGGGGGATCGTCGATCAAATCATCATGCGTCTGGCAGATTTGCTTCTGACGATTCCAAGCCTGCCGCTTCTATTCATCTTAGGTGCACTGCTGTCAGAATGGAAAATACCGACGGACTATCGCATGTATATCGTCATGCTGATGCTAAGTATTGTCGGCTGGCCCGGGCTTGCCAGAATGGTTCGAGGGCAGATGCTTAGCCTGCGTGAACGAGAATATATGCAAGCAACCGTCGTCCTCGGTCTTCGTGACCGAAGGAAGCTATTCAATCACTTGTTACCGAGCTTGGTGCCGCTGCTCATCGTCATTGCCACATTGAACATCGGCGGGGCGATTCTATACGAATCCGTCCTGAGTTACTTCGGACTTGGAGTCATGGCGCCAACACCAACGTGGGGCAATATGATCGATGCCGCTAACAATATGATCGACTTTCAAGACCATCCGTGGCTTTGGATTCCGCCCGGTTTCTCGATATTCGCGACTGTCATCGCGATTAATATTTTCGGGGATGGATTGAGGGATGTCTTGGATCCTAAGCAGAAAAGGTAGGTGTACGTGAGCATGGATAACGTACTTGATATAGAGCACTTAAGCACGATTTTCAAAACCGAGGAAGGTGTCGTTCGAGCAGTAGATGACGTCAGCTTACAGGTTCGCCAAGGCGAGATCGTCTGTATCGTCGGGGAATCAGGCAGCGGGAAGAGCATCACCGCGATGTCGGTGATGGGCTTGGTCGAAGCACCGGCAGGTCAAGTGGTCGGCGGAACGATTTCATTTCATGGCGAGAACTTGCTTACGCTTAGCCGCAATGAGCTCCGTACCGTACGGGGCAATGAAATCGCAATGATTTTCCAAGAACCGATGACCTCGCTCAACCCTGTGCTCCGAATCGGGGAGCAGCTGATGGAGCCGTTGATGGAGCATCTGAAGCTCAGCAGGAAAGCTGCGCGGAAGCGGGCAATTGAGCTCATCGGCGAAGTAGGAATTGCGCGCGCAGAGCAAATTGCGGATTCGTATCCGCATGAGCTAAGCGGCGGCATGCTGCAGCGGATCATGATCGCCATCGCGATTTCGTGCGGCCCGAAGCTGCTGATCGCCGATGAACCGACGACTGCACTTGACGTTACGATTCAAGCGCAAATTCTCGATATGCTGCGCCGCTTCAAGGATGAATCCAATATGTCCATATTGCTCATTACGCATGATCTTGGCGTCGTAGCGGAGATGGCGGACTATGTTGTGGTCATGTACGCGGGGAAAGTCGTAGAGGAAGGCGAAGTTGTCGCTTTGTTCGAAAGTCCGAAACACCCGTACACGCAAGGCTTGCTGAAATCCAAGCCCATTATCAACCAGCGCCAAGATGAGCTGTATTCGATTCCCGGACAGGTTCCGAATCCGCTGGAGCTCGTCCCATCCTGCTACTTTCATGACCGGTGCGCGCACTGCATGGACATTTGCAGAACAAAGCAGCCCGATTTAAAGGACATCGGAAATGGACAAAAGGTCGCATGCTGGTTGTATGAGGAGGCGATGGCGTATGTCTGAGGTACAACAGCCACTGCTCGAGGTAAACGGGCTAAAGAAATATTTTCCGATCAAATCCGGTCTGCTCAGCCGTACAGTCGGCAACGTCAAGGCCGTTGATGATATCAGCTTCTCGATTAAGCAGGGCGAAACCTTCGGTCTCGTTGGAGAATCCGGAAGCGGGAAAAGCACGGTAGGGCGGACGATCCTGCGACTGACGGACAAAACGGCCGGTGAAGTGAAGTTCAAAGGTGTTGATCTCTATAACTTGCCTCCCGAGGAATTACGCAGGCTTCGCCCGAAAATGCAGCTTATTTTCCAGGATCCATACAGCTCGCTGAACCCTCGCGTTCGTATCGGCGATGCGATTGGCGAGGCGCTGCTCGACCATGGTCTCGTGCCGAAGGAAGAGATACGCGATCGGGTCATGGATGTTCTGGCCGCTTGCGGATTGTCGTCGTATCACATCGATCGGTTTCCGCATGAATTCTCAGGCGGTCAGCGCCAGCGTGTCGGCATCGCTCGAGCCCTCGTCTTGAATCCCGATCTGATCATTGCGGACGAGCCGGTCTCTGCACTGGATGTATCCATTCAGGCACAGATTATTAATTTATTTCGCAAGATGCAAGACACGCAGGGCTTAACGTATTTATTCATTTCTCATGATCTAAGTGTCGTCGAGCATTTATGCTCCCATATCGGCGTGATGTATCTTGGCTCGATGATGGAGACCGCTTCTCGCGACGAGCTGTTCCGTAATCCGCTGCATCCGTACACGAAGGCTTTGCTCTCGGCCGTGCCGATCCCGATTCCGAAGCTGAAGCGCGAGCGAATCGTGCTGAGCGGGGAGCTGCCAAATCCGGCGAATCCACCGTCCGGCTGCAAGTTTCATACTCGCTGTCCCTTTGCGGTAGCCCGTTGCCGTGAGGAAGTGCCGCTGTTCAGAAATGTAGGGAACGATCATAGCGTCGCTTGCCATCTTGTATAACGTTATTAGGACTAATTAAGAAAAGAAACAGCCGCTCTGACATCAAGGTTGTCAGGGCGGCTGTTTTTTTGTATTCGGCTTGCTTGAATTGAATAAGGAGTCGATGTGGTTTGATGTTTGTTTTCGTTTGTTAAAGAGTATTAACTCCGTGTTAATTTTCCCGGAATCGATTGAACCGCACAGTTTATCGTTGTATTCTAGTTATAAACCACATAAAACAATTTATAAAACAACAGAAAACCAAATGGAGGCAGGACATGAAAAATATCATCTTGCTAGACCGCAATAAACCGATCTACAAAGGAAACCTACACCTTCACACCACCTGGTCAGACGGCCGGTTGCCTGCCGCGGATGTCGTTCGAGCTTTCAAGGAGAAAGGCTATCATTTCATTTCTCTCAGCGATCATGATATTTATACGCGCACCGAGGAGTTCAATACGCAAGACTTTATTACGCTTCCGGGAACGGAGCGCGGCGAGCTGAACCCGGTGCCGGACAAGAACCCGGGCTACCACTTTGGGGTATTGGATGATCCGACCGTCGAACCGGAACAACCGCGCTACGAGCATCTGCACGCTTTCCCTACACCTGTACCGTGGGTTGGCGATCATTCGCCGCAGCTGTTGATCGACGAACTGCGCTCCCACGGTAATCTCGTCGTGTTCAACCATCCAGAGTGGCACTTGACGAGGTTCGAGGACATGGTGAAGTACGATGGTTTCTTCGCCGTTGAAATCTACAATCATGCTACGGAATGGTCGACTGCCAGCTCATACGGTGCCGCCTATTGGGACCATGCGCTGCAGAACGGCAAACGCGTATATGGCATTGCAGCAGATGATTCACACAGCCACGATCCGAATTGGAAAATACCCGAGTACGGCGGGGGATGGGTTCAGGTGCAAGCGGACTCGCTTACGCATTCGGATGTCATTCGCAGCCTTAAGAAGGGACAATTCTACTCGAGCTCCGGTCCGGAAGTGTACGATCTGCGGGTGGAGAACGGCAGGCTGAAGATTGAATGCTCCCCATGCAAGTTCATCATGTTCAAAGCATTCCCGCAGCGCGGGCCATTCTTCGGCAATTTTATGTCCGGCGAACCGCTTACGCAAGCGATGATGGAAATTGAAGAGGACATGACCTATATCCGCGTGGAATGCGTTGACTTCGAGGGCAATGTGGCTTGGACGAATCCTATATTCGTGGAGGTTCTGCTATGAAATCGATGAGTTTCCTAAATAGAAGCAAACGCAAGTATAAAGGTAATCTTCATTCGCATTCAACGAGAAGTGACGGTCAATACGAGCCGGAAACGGTGATCAAGGCCTACCGCGAGAAGGGCTACGATTTCATGTGCCTGAGCGATCACGAGATTTACTGGAAATCGGAAGCCTACGACGATGAGCGCTTCTTGATGCTGAGCGGTTACGAAATGGCCTGCGAGATGAGCTGGAAAGAGACGGGGCAGCAATATCATATCCACGGCCTGCTCGATCCGTCGCTTGGCTCCACGTCCGAATTCGAGCATAACGAAGAACATCCGAAGCCGGATTACACCGGCCTGGACACCATTCAAGAGCTAATCGATGAGATGGGGGCAAAAGGAAATCTCGTCATTATGAATCATCCGACCTGGTCGCGCAATAAACCTGAGGATCTGCTGCAGCTTCAGCATTATTTCGCCGTCGAAATCTATAATCACCAGTCCGAGCTCGATGAAGCGGTTGGTTATGGATTAAGGCACTGGGATTACCTGCTCAGCAATGGGCGCAAAGTATTCGGAATCGCGGCAGACGATGCGCACGGCGGTCCGATGGACAGCGCGATTTCGGAGTTTTTCGGCGGATGGATATCGGTTGAGGCAGAAGGCTTGCGACAAGGGGACATCATAGAAGCCTTGAAAGCCGGCAGCTATTACTCCTCGAACGGTCCGGCCATTCACGACATGCGAGTGGAAGATGGCTACTTGAAGGTCGAATGCTCGCCCGTCAAGTTCATTAAATTTATAACGCATCCCTTCAATGGCCGCACGGTGTTCAATCGGGATGCTTCGGCAGTAACGGAAGGCGCGTTCCTTCTGGATGCCGGGATGCGATACGTTCGCGTCGAATGCGTCGACTTCGAAGGGAATGTCGCTTGGTCCAATCCTATATTCCCTGATGATTGGATGTAGACATCGGCTATGAGCAGCTCTGAATCGCATACTGAATTCCGTCAAAATCTGATCAAGCTGGTCATTCCGACCGTGCTTCAGATGCTGATAGGCAACTCGTTTTCCCTGGTAAATACGCTTATGGTCGGCGGACTCGGCGATACGGCCATTGCGGTCGTCGCTGCGGTCGGACAGATCGGATTCATACTAAGCATGATTTTGTCAGGCGTATATGGCATTACAGCTTTTATTACCCAATTCCATGGCAAAGGAGATCGGGCGTCCACGCAGAAGGCGTTCTCCTTGATGCTGACCTCCAGCATTGGCATAACGCTGGTGCTGGCAGGGGCTGTGTGCGTTTTCCGCCATGGGATCTTAACGGCCTTCATTAATGATGAGGAGGCCGTTGCCTATGGCGTGCACTATCTGACCATTCTGTTAGCGGTCTATCTTATTCATTCGGTGAAGGATGCGTTTGGCCAAGCGCTCGGATCCATCGGCCTGGTCACACCAACGCTCATCGTGGGCATCATCTCGATGTCCGTTAACGTGATACTCGATTACGCTTTGATTTACGGCAAATTCGGGTTTCCCGCCTACGGCGTAGAGGGAGCGGCCTATGCAACGCTGGTTTCGTCCGTCATCAGCTCCGTTGCGCTTATCGGGTACGTTTATGCCAGGAAAGCAGTGTTCAACATTCCTTTCAAGTCGCTGTTTTCGTTCAAATTATCGTTCGCGAGAAGCTTGTACCGAACGACGATGCCGCTGGTTCTCCATGAAGGACTCTGGTCGGTCGGCAACATGCTGTACGCGGTGGCTTTCGGTTACATGGGCGTGACGGCGCTCGCTACCTTTCAGCTGTCGCGAACATTCAATGGATATTTCATGATGGGTATTTTCGGATTCGCGTATGCCGCGAAAGTCATGATTGGACAGAAATTGAGCCACGAGGACCCAAGCGAAGCGATCCTCTATGGAAGAAAGTTTACGAAGATAACGGTCGTGATCGCGTTATTGGTCAGTGCAGCTGTCGCCGTGTCCAGTCCCTTTATCGTGAAGCTGTTCGGCAACACGAGCGAGGAGGTTAAGACGGCTTTTGGACATGTCATGTTAATCCAATCGCTCGTGCTCACAGCCTATTTCCTCAATAATGTATGGATTGTCGGCCTGTTCCGCGCAGGCGGAGATAACGTTTATACGATGAAGCTGATCCTGGTTACGACCTGGTTCATTTCATTGCCGCTCGTCTTTGCCGGTGTCTATCTGTTTCACTGGCCGGTCGAATGGGTGTACGTTGTATTTGCTCTGGAAGAAGTATCGAAAGCTTGTATCGGATTTTTCCGATATCGATCGAATAAATGGGCCAAAAACTTGGCGCAAAGTATCTAGCACCTATGAAAGGGGAGCGACAAGTTGGAATTGAAAGCCTTTTTGAGAACGGAAGGGGATATCAACCTTACTTCGGAGCGGAAGCTTTGGCAAGAAACGCACTTAAGCGAGGAAACGATGGAAGTGCTGCAGGAAGACAGCCAATATTTTATCCATCAATCCATGTCGACCCCGTGTCTTAATGTTGTTACCGATGCGGATGGCATCTACCTCATCGACATGGACGGACGCAAATATATGGATTTCCATGGAAACAGCGTCCATCAGGTCGGCTACAAGAATCGATATGTAATCGACGCGGTTAAGAACCAGCTCGACGAGCTGCCGTTCCTACCTCGCCGGTTCACGAACCCCGTCGCAATCCAATTGGCGAAGAAGCTGGCCGAGCTTGCGCCGGGCGACCTGAATAAAGTGTTGTTCACGCCGGGCGGTACGAGCGCAATTGGCATGGCGCTGAAGCTGGCTCGCAAAGCTACAGGCAAATTCAAAACGATCTCGACCTGGGATTCGTTCCACGGTGCAAGCTTGGATGCGATCTCGGTTGGCGGAGAGGGCGTATTCCGTAACTCCATGGGCCCTCTGCTTCCGGGCACGGAACACATGATGCCATACAACAGCTACAGATGCTTCATGGGAGATTGCGATGGCTGCGGCTTGAAATGCTTGGACTACCTGGCGTACATGCTGGAGCGGGAAAGTGACGTTGGCGCGATCATCATGGAGCCGGTTCGAAGCACGGATATTCAAATTCCGCCGAAGGCGTATTTCAAACGGCTGCGGGAGCTATGCGACCGCTATGGTGTGCTGCTTATATTGGATGAGATTCCGACAGCGTTCGGCCGGACGGGGAAAATGTTCGTGCACGAGCATTACGACATCGTGCCGGATATCGTGGTAATCGGCAAAGGTTTCGGAGGCGGCGTGTTCCCGATGGCGGGCATTATCGTTCGCGAAGGGCTTGACGTCGCGCAAGACATTTCGCTCGGTCACTATACGCATGAGAAAAGCTCGGTCGGCTGCGCCGCGGCGCTGGCCACGATTGAATATATCGAACAAAACGGCCTCGTAGAGCATGCGAGCCAAATGGAGAAGGTTATTGAAGCTAGATTGCGAGACATGAAATCGCGATATATGCCGATCGGAGACGTGAGAGTCATCGGAATGATGGCGGCGATCGAGCTGGTTACGGACCGCAAAACGAAGGATAAGGCAAGCGATGAAGCGGAGAAAGTGATGTACCGCTGCATGGAGCGAGGGCTCAGCTTCAAGGTTTCCAGCGGGAACGTGCTTACTTTGGTGCCGCCGCTAATTGCCACCGAAGAACAGCTGGTTCTGGCTTTGGACATCGTAGAAGAAGCGATTCAACATGTTTATGGCTTATAAAACAACATAACAACAAATAAAACAACAGTAAACAAAATCTTAACGTTGTTTTTATCGCGATTTTACAAACGGGCTCTATACTCAATCTTGTAAGGCATCAATTCGAGAGATTCGAAGGAGGAAGTATAAGCTGTGAAGAAATTTGCTGGAATTGCTTTGACAATGGTTATAGGTATGGGGGTTTTGGCGGGCTGCGGAGCCAACAACGACACAAACACATCCGCTAATGCTCCTGCTAACAATGCGAACTCAACGGGAAACACGGAACCTAAGGTCGTGACGATTTCGGTTCGAGAGAATACATGGGGAGCACGCAAAGATAACTTCATCGAAGCAGAGAAGCGCACAAACGAGCAGCTGGCTTCCGAGAACGTACAAGTGAAGCTCGATTGGTGGCCGGGCATTGGCGACGACGAGCTCGTCCTGCAAGCACAAGCCGGCAAAGTCGCGGATGTCTTCATCAACTCCAGCGTTGACATCGGTTGGGAGAAGGACGCGGGTCTGATCCGCGATATCGATTGGGTGAAGGATTCTGAAGTGTTCAAGAGCGTACCGGAATCCTACACGAATATTATGAGCTACGACGGCCACTACTATGGCGCGATTCAAGATATGGATGCTTCACCGGTTTTCATCAGCCGTAAAGCACTGGAAGGCATCGGCTGGACGAAAGACCAAATCGACGGCTTGAAAGCCAAAGTCGACAGCGGCGAGTTTACCTTCCAAGATCTGGTTAACCTTGCCGATGAAGCAAAGAAGAAGAAGCTCGTGAAGATCGGCTTCGCCGTAGAGGATACTCGTTTCGAGGGTTGGAACTACGCGTTTGACTTCGTAAACTACGATGCGGCGCAGAACAAAATGATGCTGACGCCCAAAGCGAAGGACGTCTACGCATTCTGGGCAGATGCCAAGAAACGCGGCGTTATCGCAGAGAATATCGGCGATGTTGACACAGACATGTCCGCACCCATGTTCGTAAAAGGCGAGATCTTCGCACAATTCGCGCGTACGGAATTCTACCAAATGATGCGCGAAGCAAACGGCATGAAAGATGATGTGCAAGCTTACAACACATGGTTCGATCAGAACGTAGTTTGGATCCCGGTTCCTTCCGCGACCAAAGGCGGCAAGCCGGTGTCCTATAGTAACCCAGCTATGATCTTCGTTGGTCCTACCGTTGACGATGAGAAAATGCCTTATGTACAGCGCTTAATCGAGAACGTGCTGGCTCCGGACCTGCAAATTAACCATACGGTCGTGAGCGGCAAGCTGCCGGTAACGCCGGAAGCGCAAGAGGATGCGCGTTTCAAGGAAATGTCCTTCTATAAGGATCACGCTTACCTGGTTGAGTTCACGAAGACGCGTCCGGCTCTCCCGGATTACGCCGTATTCACCAAAGGCTACACGCTTGGCATCGATGCGATCTTGACCAAAAACGCAACGGCTGAAGAAGCTTATGAATTGTTCGAGAAGGAAGTTAAGCAAAACGTACCAGCCGATCATCTAATCATTGAGGAATAAGGCATAAGAGGAACAGGCGCTCAACTCCCGACGCGGGCGCCTTTCCTTTTTCTCAGCACGCTGCACACCGGATGGAGGCCGCAACGAAATGAACTCAGCACAAGCGCTCGAATCAAAGCCGTACAAGAAACCTGTTCGCAAAATCATTTATCCGTATCTGTTTATCATGCCGTTTGCATTGCTCGTCTTCGTTTTCTTCGTCTTACCGGCGATTGCGACGGTAGGTATGGCTTTCACGGATCTGAACGCGTCCATGAAACCGCATTTCATCGGCTTATCCAATTTCAAACGCATATTCACGGACTATAACCTGCCGCAAATTCTAGGTAATACCGCCGTATTCGCCATTCTTACTTTGGTCATCTCGCTGCTCTTTGCGCTTGTGATTTCCATTGCGACGCAATATTTTCTTAAAGGCAAAGTGACGGCTGTCATTTATAGAGTGTTTTGGCTTATCCCGAGTATCATTCCGTCCGTCGTGTACGTCACCTTCTGGAAGTTTATTTTCGATCCGACCGAAGGCGGCTTGATTAACGAATTTCTGCAAAATATGGGTGTCATTTCGGAGCCGGTCTCTTGGTTTACGAAAGGCGCGATGGCCATTGTCATTCTGGCGACCATCGTTTCAACGGTATCAGGCGGCATGATCTTATTGTCCTCGGCAATCAACTCCATTCCGGAGGATTTGTACAAGGCGGCGCGGGTCGATGGCGCAAGCGAGAAATCCGTCATTCTCAAAATCATACTGCCGACCCTCAAGTGGCCGCTCATGTATATCACGATCTCGGATTTAATCGGCTTCGTATCCTCGTATTTCTTCATCATGCTGCTCACGAACGGCGGTCCGATGCGGGATACGACGACCTTATCGCTATACGCATTCCAGCAAGCATTCAATCTCAAATATTATGGCTACGGGGCAGCGGTATCGCTGATCGTCGTGTTCATTTCCTTCGTGCTGACGCTGCTATTGATCCGCCTGTTCGATTTCGATCAGATGATCAAGCCTTCTCGTATCGAAGACTAATCCAGAAGACCGGTGGTGAATCCCGATGTCGACCAGCACGTTAAAGAAAGTGCTTGTGCACACTTATATGACGCTATTTACGCTTCCGATTGCCGCCATGATCGTTTGGTATTTTCTCGCAGCGACGATGAATTTCACGACCGGGGAGTTCTCGCTCGATAATTTCTCTTTCTTTACCTCTCCGGTTGAGTATTCCGGCGTGAAGCTGCCGATGATCTGGCCGATTGTGCTCAATACCATCGTCTACTCCCTTCTGATTGTCGCAATCGAGGTTGGGATATCGGTGCCGACCGCCTATGCGTTCTCGCGGCTGGATTTTGTGGGCAAGGGGGCGGCGCTGAAGTTTCTGTTCCTGATGCGTTCGTTTCCCGGTATTACGCTCATTATCGCAACGTTCTTTATCCTGGTCAAAATGGGCTTGGTGAACACCTACCTCGGCGTTATGCTCGTGGCAACAACAGGCTCGCTTCCGGGTTTGGTGTATATCATGAAAGGGTTCTTCGACGAGGTGCCTTGGGATATTGAATGGGCCGCTATGGTCGATGGATCCAGCCGATTCGGCGCATTCCGGAAAGTGCTCGTTCCTTATGTATTTTCCGGCATCGGGGCGATCGCGGTATTCGCTTTCCTAGGCGCTTACGGCGAGTGGTTTCTCTTCACCTTGCTCATCTTCGATGATAAAATGCTGACGCTGGCCGGTTACTTGGCGAAGCTCGTCACCAAGGAGAACCATATCATGAACTACGGCTTGATTACCGCTATTGGCTTGTTCTATACGCTGCCGGTTGTGCTGTTCTATATTTTCACGCAGAAGATGTTTATGAAGGTCAATATGGGAGGGGCGAAACAATCGTGATTACAATGAGGAATATCGTCAAATCCTACGATGGCAAAAAAGAGAGCGGAAGAGCCGTAGACGGGCTCGACCTGGAAATTCCAAAAGGGGAATTCGTTGCGTTGCTCGGCCCTTCCGGCTGCGGCAAAACGACAACGCTGATGATGCTTGCGGGACTCCTCAAGCCAACCTCGGGCGAAATTTTCTTCGGAGACCGGATGGTTAACCACGTGGAGCCCAAGGATCGCAACATCGGGATGGTGTTCCAGTCCTATGCCTTGTACCCGCATCTTACGGTGCGCGACAATATCGCGTTCCCGCTGAGGGAGCGTAAAATACCGAAGGCGCAGGCCTATGAACGCGCGAAGGAAATGGGCCGAATTCTGCAGATCGACCATCTGCTCGACCGCAAGCCGTCGCAGCTGTCCGGCGGTCAGCAGCAGCGGGTAGCGATGGCGCGCGCCTTGGCGAAAGACCCCGAGATTCTGCTGCTCGACGAGCCGATGTCCAATCTGGATGCGCGGCTGAAGCTGGACGTTCGCGATGAAATCCGCAAGCTGCAGCGTCAGCTCGGCGTGACGACGATTATCGTGACGCATGACCAGGAGGAGGCGCTCGCGATCTCCGACCGTGTCGCGATTCTGAATGGAGGCAAGATCCAGCAATATGCACCGCCTGAGGAACTGTTTAACCACCCGGTAAACCTGTTCGTCGCCAGCTTCCTCGGCAACCCGCCGATGAACCTGATTGCGGGGAAAATCGAACAGCGTGATGGCGTGCAGATGATCGTGACGAAAGGGTTTCCATACACGCTGCCGGAAACGCGCAAATTAGATGTTAAACATATTGGCAAGCAGGTTCATCTGGGCGTGCGGCCACATGATATTACGTTGACCCATGCTGCGGACAAGCTGGGGATTCCGATGAAGGTTGACCTCATCGAGCATTTGGGCAGCGGCAAGCTGGTGAAAGTCATCGATCCGGAAAACAAGCTGGAGGGCATGATTCGTTTTCTGGCCGATAACGAGGCCGATGTTCATTCCGGCGACATCGTCCATATTCGATTCCGTGACGATAAGTTCCATGTATTTGATTCGACTGCGAACGGGCTCAATCTGATGCAGTATCGATAGATGAAAGCGGAAGCTATTACGATTGAATCCCCTTTTGCTATAATGGCACTATAACGATCAAGGGGTGAGCAGCATGTCACTGGCAAGTGAGGAAAGAAAGAAACGCGTTCTTGAGATGTTGGTCATCCAAGGGAAGGTTCAGGTTAACGAGCTCGCGCTTAAGTTTGAGGTGACGACGGAGACGATTCGGCGCGACCTCGATGATCTTGAGAAGGATGGCAAACTCAAGAAGGTGTACGGCGGAGCGGTCAAGGTTCAGACGGATTTCGAGCCTGCTTATCACGAACGTGAGGTTATTCATGCCGAAGAGAAGCGGAAAATCGGCATGCTGGCTGCCAATTTGATCGAAAATGATGACGTTATCGTAATCGACGAAGGCAGCACGGCGATGCAGATCCTTCACCACCTGGCAGACAAACGCAATCTTACCATTCTCGTATGCTCCATTCCGACGCTTATTCTTCTTATTGATTACCAGAAGAGAGGGTTGTTCGACGGAAGAATGATCTTCATCGGCGGAGAAGTCGACAGTAAGCATATGCGGGTTTCGGGACCGATCGCAGAGAAAGTGATGGAGGACTTCTATGTGCACAAATCCTTCCTCTCCGTGGATGGCGTCTCGCTCGAGAATGGCATTACGAGCTACGACTTCGAACGGGCGTTATTCACGCGCAAGCTGATTCGCTGTTCGGAAACGTCGATTGTCGTCGCCGATTCCTCGAAGATAGGCAAACGAACGGTCGCGAGGATCGCCGAGTTGACGGATATTCAGTGCATCGTCTCCAATCATGAGCCTCCTGCGGGATGGAGAGGTTCATTGGAAGAGATGGGCGTTAGTTGGTTGACTTGATAAATGATGTCCGTATAAAGCGACTGCATCACCCTTGTGGGAAGTGCGGTTGCTTTTTTTTATTGCTCCGAGGATCGGCATCGAACAGGTTTCGACAGAGGCGAAGCCGAATAAGAATCAATAGTGAAAACGCCAACGCCGGAATGGCTGCTTGATGCGACAGAGCCGGATGCGGCAGAAGGGAAGTACTGGCTGGATTTGTGCGCAGAAGGCCGGGTACGTACGATCAAAGCAGGTTAAGGATGAGCTCCAGTGCGTCAACTGAAAAGTAATGCCAACCCAGTGGAGATGGGATACAATACCAATTGAGAGTTGGATTATCCAGTTTGTTGTTGTAGCGCTGCCATCATCTCGCGGGAGGTATGTATGCAAAGGAGAACAGTCGGTATTATTTTGATCTGTATTGCAGCTTTTCTATATGGCATCTGGTATGTGACAGCTGCTATATTCGGCTCGAACGTCACTTCATGGAACAGCGAATTATTCGAAGCCATGCTGGATTATGTAGGTAACGGTCCCTTAGTCATGAGCAGGTTCGCACTAATTATAGGCATTTGCTATCTGGTTGCTGCAGAGTTCGAACGTCCGCTTGCCAAGCTTATGAACCAAATCAAGACCAATTGGAAAGAGTTCGGCAGCCATGAAAATCAGGATAACAAGCCACAACTTTGAGAGGCGGTTCCCCAAAATGACAAAAACAGAGCAGCGCCTGCCGAGAAGCCGGCCGGAAGAGCTGGGCATTCGTCCGCAGGCGATTACGGCCTTGCTGAATGATTGGCAGAAACGTCACATCGAAATTCATAGCGTCATGATCATGCGTAATGGCCACGTAGCTGCCGAGGGCTGGTGGGCGCCATATGCGAGGCAGCTCCCGCATACGATGTTCTCGCTCAGCAAGAGCTTTACCTCCACTGCAATCGGTATGGCAGCGATGGAGGGACTGCTGTCGATCGATGACACCGTCATTTCGTACTTCCCGGAAGAGACTCCGCTGGACCCGTCGCTGAATCTGCAAGCGATGCGTATTCGCGATTTGCTCATGATGGGAACCGGCCATGAAACAGACACCATTGTGAACCTTATAACCAGCGAGGACGGCAATTGGGTGCGTGCTTTTCTGAATGCCCCTGTGGAGCGGGAGCCGGGTACTCATTTCGTGTACAACAGCGGAGCGACCTATATGCTGTCGGCGATTCTTCAGAAGGTAAGCGGACAGAAGCTGCTCGATTACCTGCAGCCTCGATTGTTTGAACCGCTGGGCATTCTTGGCGCGACATGGGGAGAGTGTCCTCGCGGCATCCACATCGGCGGCTGGGGATTGGCGCTAACGACGGAAGGCGTCGCCAAGTTCGGGCAGCTTTACTTGCAGAAGGGACTCTGGGAAGGCAAGAGGCTCATCTCCGAGGCTTGGATTGAGGAAGCGACCTCGAAGCAAATCGAGAATGGCGATGGCGGAGACAACGAGTGGACGCAAGGGTACGGCTATCAGTTCTGGCAATGCCGACATGGTGCGTACCGCGGAGATGGGGCATTCGGCCAGTTCTGCATCGTCATGCCGGAACAAGACATGGTGATCGCCATTACGAGCAGCACGAATGACATGCAAGGCGTGTTGGATGCCATCTGGACGCATATTCTCCCCGATATCGAGGATCGAGCGCTCCCATTGGGGGCAAACGGCGATCAAGCCGCGCGGCTATCGACGCAGCTTGCATCCTTAGCGCTTCACCCGCCGGTATTCGGCAACGGCTCAGCGCGGGAGGAACTTGTGTCCGGCAATAAATACCGGCTGAATGAGAACCCGCAGCAGTGGGAATCACTTACGTTACACTTCGAGCGAGGCGAGGTCGTAATGACGCTCGAGGGTGCAGCAACCGGTGACTATATCGTGAATAGCGGACGCGGTACATGGAAGGAAGGCAGCGGCAAGCTCCTTCAACCGGAGCCCAGCGCGTTTGGCAAGCAGCGCGCGGTGTCGAGCTTTACCTGGCAGGAGCAGGATACGCTGCTCATTACGTTGCGTTTTATCGAAACGCCTTTTATCGTGACTTTTGAAGTTCAATTCGGCGATCAAGAGCTGGAGCTGCGTTACCGGCAAAATGTGTCCTTCGTCTCGACCGACACGAACATCGTTCGCGGAATCCGTTAATTCATGAACATCATGATTTGGTTCGGCCTGCTGGCTCTTCTTCTGGTTTCCTATCTCGATCAGCGTAAAGCGATGACGCTGCGGATGTGGCTGATGATCGTCGCGCTCTATTGCTTATGCAATTTCTACGTCAATATTAGCAAGGTGCTGATCCCCGTAGGGTTCATCATCGGACTGTCTTACATGAACAAGAAGAAGCATGGCTTCTTGCTGAAAGCATTGCTCTTCGGCCTTGTAACGGTTACGGCAAATTTCTATTTGCCCACCCTCTCGTTCCATGAGCTGCGTGTGCATGCCAAGGCAGATCAATATGCCTCACAGTTTAATGAAGTGCGCTCCATTACGACCGTTACCGCGGATTCGGAGATCCATGAGCTGCTTAAGAAGGAAGCGGAACGCTTAAAGACTGTCAAACTTGCATCGCAAATCGATATCAAGGACCCGCATGTGCTGTTCCAAATTTGGGTGCTGACGCATCGCAATCAGGCGATGAAGGATTTGGATTGGCTGTGGTATGAAGCGCCGCAGCAGCTGCATTATTACTGGCAGTCCAGCCGCAGCGACGAGAAGACTTCCGTGGAAACGATGATTTTCGCCGATGTCGGATACATGGGCCTTTTTCATAGGGATCATATGGACGGCGAATTTAAGCTGCAAGCTATCTATGAATTCGACCGTTTGAAGAATGGCAATCCCTCGATCCCGTGACCCTATGCTAGAATGAAAGGAACCTGCGACGATACAGCTAAACAGGCAGACAGATAGATTGGATGGGGATTACAAGTGAATCAGTACTTGATAAAGCTCCTTCAACAGGCGGAGCTGAACGTGTCGGAGTTTGCCATTCATACACGCAGGGAAATGAACTTCCGTGACCGGGCATTCTCGAGTGAGTACATGATGTCCTATCACAAAACAGGCACGGCCAAGCTGCGGATCGGCGATGCGGTCTATGAGATCGTACCGGGCAGCGTGATCTTCATTCCTCCTCATTTGATCCATGATCAATATAAAGATACCGATGACGAAGCGGTTATTCTGTGGTGGCATTTTACTTACAAAGTGGAGCGGGTCTTGGATGTGCTGCCGCTGTTCCAAATTCCGTATATTTATCAGCTGAAACAGAAGGAACGCTTTGAGACGGTTTTCGAGCAGCTCATGGAATCGAGGCGGAACGCTTCGTCACTGCCGGCGGCGATTTTGCAGAAAGCGAAGTCGCTTGAGCTGTTATATCTCTTGTTCGACGAGGCGATTGGGCAGCGAGCGGCTGCGGATACGGCTGCCTCGCAGCAGAGCTTCCTCGGCATTCTGTGCCAAATCGTGCAGCAGCCGGAGAAGCCGCTCTCGTTAACGGAGATGGCACAGCAATTGCACTTGAACACGGCTTACGTCAGCAGCAGATTCAAGGAGCTGTACGGCATGTCGCCGATCGGGCTGCAGCGCAGGCTGCGAATTGAGAAGGCCAAAGCGCTGCTGCTCACGGATTTGGATATGAGCGTTACGCAGGTGGCGGAGGCGCTTCACTTCTCGGAGGTGACGAACTTCACAAGGCTGTTCAAAAAGTATACCGGCATGGCTCCCATTCAGTACCGCCGCTTCATGCAGGAAACGATAACCTAAAGAAATGATCATTATAGCGATAAAACTGCTCTATTGTAAGCGTACTCTTTTCTCCTACAATGTCCGTATAGACGAATGGGAGGGAATGGATCGTATGAATTCCATGAATGTTATTTTTCCTGCGGCGCAAGTCGTTGAAGTTCGCGAAGCAGAGCTTGCCCCGTTGCAGCCCGGCGAGGTTCGCTGCAAAGCCAGAAAGTCGCTGATCAGTACCGGTACGGAAACGCTTTGCCTGCGCGGGATTTTCGATACGAATACGAACTGGGAGTCATGGGTCCAGTATCCGTTTAACCCGGGGTATTCCATGGCCGCTGAAATTATAGAAGTGGGCGAAGGCGTTGAGGGCTTGAAGGTAGGCGACCGGATTACATCCAATATGTCGCACAGGCAGTATTTCAACACTCACGCAAGCAACGCGAAGCTGATCCCGGACGGCATCACGGATGAGCAGGCGTCCTGGCTGACGCTTGGACAAATTACGCAAGTGGGCACGCGCCGCGCGGAGCTGAAGCTTGGCGAATCGATTGCCATCATCGGCCAAGGCTTGCTCGGCCAGCTTGTCGTGCAGTATATGAGAGCTGCCGGCGCCAGACATATCATTGCAATCGATCAGGCGGAATCTCGCTTGGAGTTCTCCCGCAAGAGCGGAGCGACGCATACGATCTGCGCTGCTGCTGATGTAGCGGCCGAAGAAGTGCGCCGCATCACGGGCGGAAGCATGTGCGACGTGGTATACGATATCACAGGCCATCCGGCTGTACTGGCGCCGGCTACGCTGCTCGCGAAGGAAATGGGCCGTGTCGTGCTGCTGGGCGATACAACCCAGCCGTCCAAGCAAGTAATCGGACCGCGCGTCGTATCGAACTCGGTCGCCATTCTCGGCGTTCATGCCAGCATGACGCGCAACTATAACGGCGTGACCGGCGATCAAATGACGGCCGTATTCTACGACTACCTGCTTCAAGGCCGAATGAACCTCGAGCATTTGATGACCCATACATACTCGCCGCTTGAGGCACCTGCTGCGTATGATTTCTTGATGAAGGATCGCACTTCGGCGATTGGCGTTATGTTTGATTGGGATCTGCTGTAAAGATTGAACGAATAATTGTGAGCCGTCCATGCTTTCTCTTATAAGGGGAGCATGGGCGGCTTTTTCAGCTGCAGAACGCTCCTGCAACATTGCGCTATAAAGGCAAGGAATATATACTACATGGAAAGTGATGATTACCGAAATACATACTCTATACAACGCGCGCAACTTGAATTTGTTAGCGGGGAAGAAGGATTAGCGATGCAGAGCGAACAGTTGAACTATATGATTGGCGTGGATATTGGGACAACGAGCACGAAGTCCGTATTGTTCCGGGAGGATGGCAGTATCGTCACCTCGGCACATGTGGAGTACCCGCTCTACACGCCGACGCCGGAAGTGGCGGAGCAGGATCCGGATGAGATTTTTGCGGCGGTCGTGTCCACAATGACGAAAATAATGCAAGGCGTAAACGCCGCGGATGTGCTGTTCGTTTCCTTCAGCTCGGCCATGCATAGCGTGATTCCGGTCGATGCCGATGGGAAGCCGATTATGAGATGTTTGACTTGGGCGGATAATCGCAGCGCGGCATGGGCGGCCAAGTTCAAGAACGAGATGGGCGGTCATGAGGTTTATCTTCGGACGGGCACGCCGGTTCATCCGATGTCGCCGATTACGAAGCTGCTGTGGCTGCGACACGACGAGCCGGAGCTGTTCGGACGTGCGAAGAAGTTCATTTCGATTAAAGAATATGTCTTCTTCAAGCTGTTTGGCGTCTATGTCGTCGATCATTCGATTGCTTCGGCTACCGGAATGATGAATCTGGAGCAGTTGGACTGGGATGAGGAAGCGCTTCGGATTGCGGGCATTACGAGCGACCGGCTGTCGGAGCTGGTCCCGACGACGCATGTGCTTACCGGGCTGAATGCTGAATTGGCGCAACAAATCGGATTGCTGCCGAGTACGCCGTTCGTTGTAGGTGCAAGCGATGGACCGCTGTCCAACTTGGGCGTGGATGCGATTGATCCCGGCGTCGTGGCGCTTACGATCGGTACAAGCGGCGCGATCCGCACGATTGTCGATAAACCCGTGACGGATCCGAAGGGCCGTTACTTCTGTTACGCGCTGACGGCGGACAAATGGGTCATCGGCGGGGCGGTTAACAATGGCGGCGTCATCTTCCGCTGGCTCAGAGATGAGCTCGCTTCGGCAGAAGCGGAGGAAGCAAGGCGTATGGGCTTAGACCCGTACGATGTGCTGACGCAAATGATGGAGAAGGTGCGTCCCGGCTCGGACGGATTGATTTTTCACCCGTACCTGACAGGAGAACGAGCGCCGTTGTGGAACCCGAATGCGCGCGGTTCATTCTTCGGTCTGTCGCTGCATCACCGCAAGGAACATATGATGCGTGCTGTTCTGGAAGGCATTAATTACAATTTATATTCGGTTCTCCATGCCTTGGAGGAAACGATCGGTAAGCCGGCCAAAATCCATGCCACAGGCGGATTTGCCCGTTCTTCGCTATGGCGCCAGATGATGGCAGACATATTGGGGCAGCGAATCGTCATTCCGGAGAGCTTCGAGAGCTCCTGCTTGGGAGCGGTGGTGCTCGGATTAATGGCGATCGGCCGTGCCGGTTCCTTGTCGGTTGTCTCGAAGATGATGGGCTCCACGTTCGAGCTTACGCCAAATAAAGAAGCAGCAGCCCACTATGAGGAGCTGCTGCCTATCTACTTGCGCCTATCGGAGAAGCTTACAGACGAATACGCAAGCATTGCCGCTTATCAGCGAAAATTGTTTCAGTAGTTCAGCGCGGCGCGGGCGACGTCGGCGGGATTATTCAACGTCAACCGTCAGCGGATATCGTGATTAATCGCGATGATTCCGATCACCTGGGGTTTATCGGCGCTGCCGCCGAACCAGATGTCGCCGTTGCCGACCATGACGCCTTGATAATTCACGAATACCTGGTCTGCTGACTGCTCGGCGATCGCCTGCTTGATCGACTTGTCGATAATGGCGTCGTATTGATCGACAAAATCGCGACGCGTCTTGATCAGCAGCGAGCCTGATGTGCCGTTCACTCGGAGCGGATACAGAATATGATTGGCTACAGTGACCTTGTCACCTTCGGCAATGGCTGTTTTGACCGCGTTGAATACGTCGAAGAATGCCTGTGGATCCTCGATGCCGGCTACTTCGAACGGGTTGGTTCCGGCTTTGATTTGACTCGTGATCGTTGGCAAATTGCTGACCTGATGCTCCGTAGTGCTCTTATCTTGATCCGATCGGCTGCAGCCAACTGCAGTTAATACGGTGACGGCTATGAGAACGGCTGATGTCAGCCTGTACCAGACATTAAATCGTTTACCAATATGTGCTTGCATTACCATCATCCTTTCTATCCTTTATGCTTTCACTTTATGGACGAATAGATGCAGCGTAATGTTTCGATCTGCGAAATAGAAAATAGTACTAATCAAAAAAGACCAGTGACCGTTCGGCTTGCGCGAACGGTCACTGGTCTTTTGCTTTAGAACGCTGCTTACGAGCGGTCGATAATCGTCTGGTAAGTCGTGCGATCGCAATGCTGCACCAATTTCACGAGCAGCTCCTTGGCTGCGTCATAGTCATCGGTGTGAAGAACGGAAGCGGAGGTATGAATGTACCTTGCGCAAACGCCGATAACCGTCGAAGGGATGCCGATTCCTTGCGTATGTACCGCTCCGGCGTCCGTTCCGCCTTGGGAAACGAAATATTGATATGGAATGTTATGCGTTTGCGCCATATCCAGCACGTACTCCACCATGCCGCGATGCGTCAGCATGCTTGGATCATAGAGACGCAGCAAGGTGCCTTGACCAAGCTGACCGAAGGCGGATTTGTCGCCGTTCATGTCATTGGCCGCGCTGGCATCCATCGCGAAGAACAGGTCCGGCTTAATCATGGCGGATGCTGTTTTGGCACCGCGCAGTCCGAGCTCTTCTTGTACCGTTGCCCCGGCATACAACACATTCGGAAGCTTCTGTCCGTGCAGTTCTTTCAGCAGCTCGATGGCAAGCCCGACGCCGTAGCGGTTATCCCAAGATTTGGCCATGATTTTCTTCGGATTCGCAAGCGGGGTGAACGGACAATAGGGAACAGCCTGCTGTCCGATGCGCACGCCGACTTCCTCCGCATGCTGGCGGCTGTCCGCGCCGATGTCGATATACATGCCCTTCACATCCAGCGGCTTGCCGCGCGCTGCTTCATCGAGCAGATGAACAGGCGTCGTTCCGATGATGCCGACGATCGGCCCATTCTCGGTCATCACTTGAATGCGCTGCGCAGGCAGCACTTGGCTGAACCATCCGCCAAGCGTCTGGAATTTGAGCATGCCGTTCTCCGTGATGCCCGTGATCATAAAGCCGACTTCGTCCAAATGACCTGCCGCCATGATGACCGGACCGCTCTCATCGCCGCGCATTACGCCAAAGATACTGCCAAGCCGATCCTGCACGATTTCATCTGTATATTTCGTAAGCTCACCGCGAACAAAGCTCCGCAGCTCCCGCTCAAAGCCGGATGCCGCCTGAAATTCGGTTAACGTACGCATCAGTTCCATTGTTTCTTGATTCATGATAATTCCTCGCTATCGTAATGGGATGGGGGGAGGCCGTCGGATCAACACCAAACACCCCTATTCTACCGCCTTTCCATACGAAGGTAAATGCGGCATCCAAGCCATTATTCATAATGGCCTCAAAGTTGCATGGGCAAACCAGGGGGGCAGGGAAAGCGCAATTGTTGTCGAACTGTAATAAAGCGCTTCCAAAGTTGGTTTCGATTGACCTGATAAAGATAATAATCCCCCATTGCCTCCCTGGAAATAAGAGCGATAAGATAACGGTACGTTCATGTTGAAGTCGCATACATACTCGGTAAAGGGTGATGAGAGAACATGTATCGGGTGCTGATTGTAGATGATGAGAAGGAAATCAGGGAAGGGCTGCGGCTTCGTTTTCCTTGGGTGGATTTTGGCATCAATCTGGATGAAATATATACGGCCGACGACGGTGAAACCGCGCTTGAGCTGACCGAGCAGTTAAACCCGGACTTGATTGTGACGGATATCAAAATGAGCCGCATGTCGGGTCTCGAATTTATTCAGTCCCTGCACCAGCGGGGCAATTTCTCGGGCAAGTCGATCGTCATCAGCGGCTATGATGATTTCGATCTGGTGAAGCATGCGATGCAGCTTGGCGCCATCGATTATGTGCTCAAGCCGATTAATATCGAAGAGCTGTCGCAGGTTATTCACAAGGCGCTTAGTCAAATTCGCGAGGAACGGCTCGATAAACAGAATAAGCTGCTGCTGGAGAACCAGGTTCATTTTGCATTGCCCAAAATGCAGGAGGAAGTCGTTCGCGAAGCGGCGGAGAACGAGTATAACCCTTACTGGGAATCGCGCATGATGCATAGGCTCGGCAATCTGCAGCTGGAGTGGCTGACGCAGCATAAGCTCGCGCTCATGCTCATTGAAGTGGATGATCTGAAGGCCATTGACCAAGGGAAGCTGTATCGCAAGGAGAAGGAGCTTGTCTTGTTCGGCATCAGCAATGTCGTGAAGCAGACACTGCAGGAGGAATATGCGCATCCGGCCTGCATGTACAGCGATGCGAAATCCCGTTTCGTGATCGTTCTCAGCTGCAATCATCAGGAACAGCTTTGTTCCATCAAGGATATTGCCGTTACGTGCATCGAACGGATTAACGGCTATGTCAAAGTGAAGGTCAGCATCGGGCTCGCCTCAACGGTCGGCGGCATTAAGCAGCTGCATGAAATGCGGCAGGAAGCGGCTGATATTCTGGAGCAGAAGGCCGTATACGGCGGCAATCGGCTGCTGCTTCGTCAGGATCTCGGCGTCGATGCGGAGTTCTCGGAGCTGTCGATCGGCAACGTCAATGAAATGTTCGATCTCATTCGTTATGGCTCCGATCGGGAAATCCGGACAGTCATGCAGTCATTTCCCGAATTTGTTCGGACATGGGGCGCGACCAACATTAAAGATATGCAGCAGAAGATATTCGAGTGGCTGCTGGAGCTGTTCAAGAAAGCTGCCGCCGGCGGGTGGAAAGAACGGGGCTGGGAACGCAATCCCATCGCGATCTGGGATCGGCTGGAGCAGTACGATACGCTCGATTCGCTGCGCATTCAGGTGGAGAGCTACCTGGTTTCCATAGCCGCGGATTTCAGGAAAAACTGGGTGCCTCAGAGCCAGATTATATCCGAAGCGGAGAAGGTCATCCAGCGGAATTATGGGGATAATTTGACGCTGCATACCGTTTCGCTGGAGGTTCATGTTACGCCGGTGTGGCTCAGCAAGCTGTTCAAGAAGGAGAAGCAGCAGACATTCCTGGAATATTTGACCGAGGTGCGGATCGAGAAGGCGAAGGAGATGTTAGGCGACGTCGGGAGCAAAATCTATCAGGTCTCGCAAGAGGTTGGCTATCGTGACCCGGTTCATTTTACGAAGCTGTTCAAGAAGAACGTCGGCCATACGCCGAAAGAATATCGGAAGCTGAGAGGAATCATCGATGAGTAGCTATACGCTTCAGCAAGCGGCCTCTTTACGCAATAAAGTGATTGGCATGTTCTTCATGATCATCATCGTGCCGTTTCTGCTCTTCGCATATTACGCGCATATCAAGTCGGTTGAAGGGATCTCGAATGCCAACGCCTCCTTCTCGATGGACTACATGCTTCAATCCAAGCGGAATCTGGATCGCTACCTCAATCAGCTGAACGAGCAGATTAACGGCATCATCGGGAACACGAAGTTTCAGCAGCTGATGGAGAACTCGATGACCCCGACGAAGGATGAGAGTGCTTTTATTTCCGGCATGATGCTGCTGCTCGATCAGTCGAAGTCGCAGGTGGATGCTTTTCGCGTACGGGTATTTCCGATTGATCCGGACAAACATCCCATGTATATCAACACGCTGGATGAACAGAAGGGTTTTCAGACGAGCAGCTGGTTTAAAGCGGCACAGAAGACGATTACGCCGACATGGCATTTGTTCATGCCGACGGAAAGCACGTATTTTCGACCGATGCTGTCCAAAATCAAACGGTTTACCGGGCTGCACGACCAAATTGCGCGGGGGATCGTCATTACGGATTTGACGGAGGATCAACTGAAACGGTATCTCACGCCATCGCAGCGGATGAAGGGGCAGCGGATGTTCCTGATGACGCGCAGCGGTTATGTGCTCTATGACACGGCAGATAATGAGCTGGCCGGCAAGCTTATTCCGTCGAAGCGGCTCATCGATTCGATAGCAGCCTCGACGCAGAAAGCGGAGACGCTCACGATTGACGGAGTGAAGCAGCTCGTTACGTATGTGAAGCTGGATACGGAGCAATGGATGCTGGTAAGCACGACGCCTCTGGAGCAGCTGACGCATCCGATTCAGGAAATGGATAAGCTGCTTGTTTTCTTCCTGATCATTTATTTGATCTGCTGTATCGGGGTCGTTATCTATATGACGCTGTATTTCACCCATCCGCTGCACAGATTGGTTCGTTCCATGCGCAAGCTGGAGTCCGGCGAGTTCCAATTCATGCTGCCGCCATCGGACCGCAGAGACGAGATCGGCTGGCTGTATCGGGGCTTCAACAACATGACCGGCAAAATCCAGCAGCTGCTCGACCAGACGACGCAAGCGGAACGAACGAAGAAAGAGCTGGAGTTTCAGGTGCTGAGCCACCAGATTAATCCGCATTTCCTGTACAATACGCTGGAGTCGATCCGGTGGAAAGCGGAGTACCATAACATGCCGGATATAAGCGAAATGGTTTCCTCGCTGGGTAATTTGCTGCGGCTGAGCCTCAATCAAGGCAAGGAGATTACGACGGTGTCGAGGGAAATCGAACAAGTGAAGGCGTACGTCCGCATCGAGCAGGCACGTCTCGGCAACCAGGTGCGGTTCTTGATTTCGATCGATGAAGAGGTGCTGCATGCGCCGTTTCTCCGCTTGCTGCTGCAGCCGTTAGTGGAGAATGCGATTCATCACGGCATTCGAAGCAATCCCGAGAAGGGGAAGATCATGCTGACCGGCCGCCGCGAGGGGACGGATATTGTCATTGAGCTGAGCGACAACGGACAAGGCATTCCGGAGGCGGTGCTGCAGGAGCTGACCCATCCGGAGGAGAAGGCCGTCCCTGTCGCCAAGCGCCGCGGCGTCGGCCTGCGCAACGTGAACGACAGGCTGAAGCTATATTTTGGCGAGGCCTATACGCTGCAGATCGAGGCCAGAGCAGGAAGCGGCACGCGCATCGTCCTGCGCCACCCGATCATGGAGCCGGATGAGGAGCAGAATTAGCGGGCTTGAGGGGAAGCGAAGAGAGGGCACTATTCCGAGGTTGGAATAGGTGCCCTTTTGTTTAGGCGTCTGGTTGCAGGGGAGATTGAGGTAGCCGTTACCGCACAATGGTAGGGGAACGGGTGAATTAGGTGGAAGAGAGGTAACAGTTACCGCACATTGGTGGGGAACGGGTGAATTAGGTGGAAGAGAGGTAACATTTACCGTACATTGGTGGCGAACGGGTGAAGTAACCGTAAAAGAGGTAGCAGTTACCGCACATTGGTGGGGGAGGGGGGAAGTAACCGTAAGAGAGGTAACAGTTACCGCACATTGGTGGCGAACGGTAGAAGTAACCGTAAAAGAGGTAACAGTTACCGCACATTGGTGGCGAACGGTTGAAGTAACCGTAAGAGAGGTAACAGTTACCGCACATTGGCGGGGAACAGGTGAATTAGGTGGAAGAGAGAGACCGATTACCGAATGAGTGTAGCTTCCAGAGCAACACATGAGCGGGTAGTAGGCGAATCTCGATAATGTGTAGCTCCCAGAGCAACACATGACGGGTAGTAGGCGAATTCCGAGTATGTGTAGCTCCCAGAGCAACACATGAGCGGTTAGTAGTCGAATTCCGAGAATGTGTAGCTCCCAGAGCAACACATGAGCGGCTAGTTAGTGAATTCTGAGAATGTGTAGCTCCCAGAGCAACACATAAACGGGCAGTAGTCGAATTCCGAGAATGTGTAGCTTCCAGAGCAACACATGCTTAGGTAGTTTCTGACAGAGGCCAAGTTTACACCACAAAGTTTAATTTTGGCTCATAGTAGCATGGAAGGCCATCCATTATGATGATTATAGCAACGATAAGCAGCTACCAAACACGAACAAGAAAGGTAAGGACGCCAATGAAACCAAGCAGCGAAGTTGTGAATAAACCGATATCTGCAGCTGTCTATCGCAAGAGATCTAGCTTCGTCTCCGACCTCATGCGGAACCACTCGCTCTACGTGATGTTCCTCCCGGTCGGCATCCTGCTCCTTGTCTTCAACTACTTGCCGCTCGCGGGTCTCATCATCGCGTTCAAGAATTACGATTTTGCCAGAGGGATCTTCGGCAGTCCGTGGGCGCAGCCCATTCTCAACAACTTCGACTACCTGCTCTCTTCGGATGCCGCTTCGCGCGCAGTTCGAAACACGATTCTGCTCAATGGCTTGTTCATCGCAGTAGGGCTCGTTTTCGAGGTGGGACTTGCGTTGATGCTGAACGAAGTGCGCAACAAATATTTTAAGCGGATTACGCAGTCGATCACGTTTCTCCCTTTCTTTATTTCCTGGATCGTTGTCGGCGTCTTTACATACAATCTGCTCAACTATGAGAATGGCGCGATCAATCGCATTGTAGAATGGTTGGGCTTCCAGCCCATCGATTTCTACAGCGAAGCAGGGCTGTGGCCGCTTATTCTGACCATCGCCATTCGCTGGAAAGTAACCGGATACGGCACCATTATTTATTTAGCCGCGCTCACGAGCATCGACAACTCCTATTATGAAGCCGCTTCCATCGACGGTGCATCCCGCTGGCAGCAAATTCGGTTCATCAGCATTCCGATGCTGAGGCCGACGATTATCATCCTCACCTTACTCGCCGTCGGGCGAATCATGAATGCGGATTTCGGGATGTTCTACGCCATGGTCGGCGATGCTTCTCTCCTCTATCCGACAACAGATGTAATTGATACGCTGGTCTATCGAAGCTTACGGAAGTCCGGCGATATCGGGATGGCCTCCGCAGCCGGCTTTATCCAATCGGTCGTTGCCTTCGTCCTCGTGCTTGGCAGCAACTATGCGGCAAGGAAGGTCGACAAGGACTCGGCGATTTTCTAACTTCACTCCGTGAACGAACATAAGAGGAGGGGCACCATGCCGGTAAAACGTATATCCATCTCGCAAACGATCATAATCGTCATCATTTCCCTGTTCAGCCTTGCTTGTCTGCTGCCGTTTCTCATGGTCATTACCGGCTCGCTCGCAACGGAGAACGATATTATCAACAACGGCTACTCGCTATTCCCGAGGCATATCACGTTTATGTCGTATGAGATCCTGCTGCTAGGCTCCAATCGTATCGTGGATGCTTACGGAATTAGCTTGCTCGTCACGGTTGCAGGTACGGTGCTATCGGTTTTCCTGACCAGCTTAGGCGGGTACGTGATGGCGCGGCGTTCTTTTAAATACCGGAACATCCTCTCGATCTACGTGATCATCACGATGCTGTTCAGCGGCGGATTAGTGCCTTGGTACATCGTCTGCGTCAACTATTTGCACCTGAAGGATACGATCTTCGCGATGATTCTGCCACCGCTGGCGAACGCGTTCAATATGTTTCTGATCCGCAACTTCCTGTTCTCCATCCCGGAGGACATCTATGAATCCGCCAAAATGGACGGAGCCAGCGAGTACCGCATCTACTACCAGCTGATCATGCCTCTATCCAAACCGGTTCTCGCCACGGTCGGCTTGTTCGTCGCACTGGGGTACTGGAACGATTGGTTTCTCGGCCTCATGTTCGTCGATAAGCAAGAACTGCAGCCGCTGCAGCTGCTCCTCCGAACGCTCGTCTCGAATGTGGAGTTCCTCCGAAGCTCCAGCAACGCCGCCGATATGCAGCGCATTTCCGCGCAGCTGCCGTCCGAGTCCATCAAGATGGCGCTTACGGTCGTGACGATCGGACCGATCATCTTCTTGTATCCGTTCTTGCAGCGGTATTTTGTCCAAGGCTTGATGGTCGGTGCAGTGAAAGGATAACAAATCGCAGCAGCTATAACAGCGCTACCGGGGCGCTGGATAGTATAAAAAACAAGCTCAAGGGGAGAGGTACACGATGAAGAAGATGCACGCGAAGCTTCCACTGCTGCTCACGATTGTGCTTATGCTTAGCCTATTAGTATCAGCATGTAGTTCCGGCAACAATGAGAACAGCAAAAACAATGGAGATTCATCCGGTACCACCAATGCAGCGGCTGACAACACCACGAATGCATCCGCAGAAGATACGAACAATGCAGCGGCAACGACGGATAATACAGCTAAGGAGCAAGAGGAAGTAACGCTGAAGTTTTATTTTGGCGGTGACAAGAAAGCGGCTACGGATGAAGTTTGGTCTGCAGTCAGCGATTACGTGAAAACAAAAGGCCTTAACGTGAAATTCGATATCAACTTTATCCCGTTTGGCGACTTTAAAGACAAAATGCTCGTTATGGCCGCTTCCGGCGATAAATGGGACATGAACTTTGACGGCGATTGGCTCTCCTATAAGCAGATGGCTGCCAAAGGCTCCTACATGGCGCTGAATGATCTCCTTCCGAAATTCGCACCGACCTTGTTTGCCAAATATCAAGAACAAGGCACGCTCACGGCTGCAACGGTTAACGGTCAAATCGTCGGCCTTCCTTGGACGATGAGCATGAACCAACGTAAATATGCGGTATGGCGGGTGGATCTGACCGATAAAGCAGGCATCACGCCGGCTGTGGACTCCATCAAAACCATCGAAGATCTCGATGCGTTCCTGCACAAGCTGAAAGAAGCGTTCCCGAAAGATAAGCTGTCCCGTTCCACGCCGCTTGGCATCTACATGGAGCGCGATGAGTGGGTTGACCTTGGCTTCCACGGCATGGGCTTCTACCTGAATGATCCGGCTGTGAAGATCCAACCGGTTGAACAACAACCGTTCTACAAAGAAGCAGCGCTTATGGCGAAGAAATGGTACGACGACGGCATCATCAACAGAGATGCCATGATCGACAAAGAAGACGGCGCGGCGCAATGGAGAAACGGCAAAATGTTCTACACCGACTCCTCGCATGAATGGGTGAACGCAAACCCGGGCTTCGCGGATCCGTCCTACAAGCTGTCCAGCTCGCTGCTCTATCCAGACAAGAAATACGTCAACCGTACAGCACTGGCTAACGTTGTAGCGATCAACCGCAATTCCGAGCATGCGGATCGCGTGCTGCAATTCCTAGATATGCTCGAAACGGACAAAACACTCTATGACCTCGTGCAATACGGCATCGAAGGCAAAACCTATGTGATCGACGGCGAAACCGCGAACTATCCGGAAGGCATGCAAACGACGACGTCCAACTACATGGAGTGGGGCGGCCAATGGGCACTGTGGAAGCCGCAGTTCATGCGTCCAAACCCTGCCTACGGCAAAGACTTCTGGGTACATGAAGCGGAATTCGCAGCGTTGCCGGTTAACGTAAACTCCCCGGTAGACGGACTGTTCATCTCCGAAGACAACATCAAGAACGAAGTGGCCAAACGCGATCAAGCGATCGAGGAATTCCACAAACCGATCGAATACGGAAATGCCAAGGATGTCGATAAAGCAGTAGCGGATTACATCGAGAAGCAGAAAGCAAACGGCCTTGATAAAATCATCTCGGAAGCGCAAAAACAAATCGATGCTTACTTGGCTTCGAAGAAATAATCGAGAAATCCGCGCCTCTCACAGGGTGCGGATTTTTTGCCGGGCAAGCAGCTAAATATGCCTCAGATAACGATTGGATTGACTCATTACAAGGTGCGGCGAGACTCCTTATACTTTATTTGTAAACGATTACAAATAGGGAAGGGTGTAGATCATGAAGAAGAGGTTTTCCCCACTCATCATGGCTTTCTTACTCGCTGTATCCTGTTTTCCGTTCATCCCGCTTGCGGCATCGGCGGATACCGTCCTGTTCACGACAGGCTTGGAATCCGGTCAAACCGCGCCAAACTTCTCGGACACCATTGATTTTTCTTCAAATGTGAGCGGCATATCGTCAGGCCTTTCACCTGAGGCTTCACCTCGTTCGGGCGAGCAGGCGCATACGGGCACCTCGGCGCTTATGTACTCAGGCAACGCGAACGGCGGCTCGACGACGTATGCGTATTTCAAGGTGTTCACTGTCAACATTCCCGTGACATCGGCGTCCAAGCTGCAATATTATATCTATCCGCAGCAGGATAACGGCAGGTATATGGCCGTTGATTTCCATTTCACGGACGGTTCGACGCTGCGCGACAGCGGTTCGGTGGATCAGAACGGGAATACCGTTCATCCGGCCGGCGGTCATGGCGGCACGATTCCGCTCAATGCTTGGTCGCCGATTAATTCGAACTTCGGCGTGCAGAATGCCGGGAAGACGATCGACCGCATCTGGGTTGCTTACGACCGTGCGGGGAGTACCGGCAACTTCCGCGGGTATATCGACGATATTACGATTTCCAATACAACGACGACGAGCTCCGTCCGCAACAGCGTCATTGTCAGCACGCTCTATCCGACGAGCGACATTGTTATTTCTGATTACAATGTTACAGCCTTCGGCGCGGACAACACGGGGGTAAACGATGCGACCGCAGCCATTCAAAATGCAATCGATGCTTGCTACAACGACGGCGGCGGAACGGTGTGGCTGCCCGCAGGTACGTACAAAGTATCCGGTACGATTCAGGTCAAAGCATTCTGCTCCGTTCGCGGCGATTACCGGGATGCGGACAGCGGAAGCGGGAGCTACGGCACCGTAATCGCCGCGAATCTGGCATCCGGCGATTCGGGACCGGTGCTGTTCCGCATCGGGGGCAGCGCATCCGTACAGGGCTTGACGGTGTACTACCCGAACCAGAATGCAACAAGTCCGGTTCACTACAACTACACCTTCGAAATTCCGGGCAATGCCTGGATCGGCAGCGAGAATTATATGACAGCGTCCATCATGAACGTGACGATGCTTAATTCGTACCGGGGGATCGGCATCAGCACAATGGCCTCTGACCATAGCGGAGGTTCGCAGGTTCATGAGCAAGCGACAGTGAAGAACGTGAAGGGTACCATTCTGTACCGGGGTGTAGAAGCTTATAACGGCGCAGACGTCGGCACCTGGGAGCATGTGAATTTCAACAGCTCGTATTGGGCCAATGCGGGAGCTTCCTACAATGCGCCGAGTGCGACAACGATTAAGAACTGGACGCGCACGAATGCCACTGCGTTCGCGCTTGGCGACTTGGAATGGGATCAGTTCTATGCGATGGAGGCATCCGACTTCAATATCGGCATCAACATCGTCACCGGCCAGCGAATTCAGTTCTCGGGCGCTTTTATTTGGGCGAATATCCAGAACACGAATATTGCGGTCAAGGTGGACAATATGGATACCCGCTGGGGCGTATCGTTCCTGCGCAGCGTGCTGAAGGGCAGCACCGCTTCCGTTCAGAACAACACGGCCGGTTATGTGAAAGTGACGGACTCTGATTTGACCGGTGCCACATCAGGCACGGTAACGATCTCAGGTCCGGGAACATCGCCGGTGGTGTCCCCTTCTGCCGCTACGCCGAAGGTCAGCCGCGCTGTACTGTACGATGTCACCAAAGCGCCTTACAATGCGCCGTTCTCCTCCTCGCGCGGTCCTGCATTGCCGACGGCGGATGCAACTTCCGCGATCCAATCTGCACTGAACGCCGCGGGAAGCGCCGGCGGCGGTGTCGTCTACGTGCCGGCAGGCTGGTTCAAAGTCAGCACGCACTTGACCGTTCCGGCCAATGTAGAGCTTCGCGGCTCGGCATCATCGCCGACGAGAGATCAAGGCGGATCAAGCGCCGGCACGGTGCTGTTCGCTTATGAAGGCAAGGATACGACAACACCGGATTCAAGCACGGCCTTTATTACGCTGAACGGGAATACAGCCGGTTTGCGCGGCTTGCGCGTGTTTTATCCGGAGAATAATCCTGCAGCAGGCATAAAAGCTTTCCCTTATACGATTAGAGGCAACGGCAGCAGCGTATACATTGTTAATGTGGGCTTGCCCAACTCGTATAACGCCATTGATTTGATGACAAATCGCAATGATAACCACTATGTGGAGAAGGTACAAGGGACCTTGTTCAAGAATGGTATTACTGTAGGGCTCAGTACGTCGGGTTATATCACCGGCATCCTCACCAACGGCAACGCCGTGTGCCGCACCGGCTACAACATTCCCGGCTGGGTCGTGGAGAGCAACGTCTTCTCGCAGGTCATCGATGCGTTTACGAGACCGAATGAGACGCTGGTCACCGTGAACGGAGCTTCCGATGAGAAGCTGGTTAACGTTTTTGCCTACGGCTCCAAGAACGGGCTAGTTGTGCAGTCGGGAACGGTAAACGCATTCAACTTAGGAACGGATAATCTCGGCTCCGGCGGATACACCGTGAAAGTGGACAGCGGTTTGGTCAACGTGATGAATCTGATGCGCTATAACGGTACGACATCCTTGGGAACGGTCACAATCTATAACGAAATGCACCTATGAGCAGTTAAATTCCATTCATAGGTCCAAGAATCGGAGGAGCAAACAGTGGCAAAGATCACAGGTGTGAAATGTATCCGAACACGGCATGACGGCAGTTGGACTATCGTAAAAGTAACGACAGATCAAGACGGATTGTATGGAATCGGCTCGGCGACGGATATGTTTAATCCGGAAGCCGTCGTTCAGGTCGTGGAGCAGTTGTTTGCTCCGCTGCTGATCGGCAGAGAGGCAGGCCAAATCGAGGACATTTGGCAAATGATGCATACGAGCGGGTATTGGCGGCATGGTTCCATCACCCAAACCGCCATCGGCGGCATCGATATGGCCCTCTGGGACATTAAAGGCAAAGAGGCCAATTTGCCGGTCTATCAGCTGCTCGGAGGTGCCTGCAGATCGGCTGTCCCATGCTATGGCCATGCGGACGGACGCGATCAAGAGGAGCTGACCGAAGCGGTTCACCGCTATAAGGAGGAAGGCTACACGGTTATCCGTTGTCAGCTTGGCTCTTATGGCGGCGGCGGCTTCTTACCGGCAGACCAAGCGAATGTTCCGGTTCCGAGCTGGTCTGCCAATGTGTTCAACGAAGCGATCTATATGAACGCGATTCCGGCCATGTTCGAGAAGCTGCGCGTTACTTTTGGCAACGATATTCAGTTTACGCATGACGTTCATTCCCATCTGCAGCCGATTGCTGCCGTACAGCTGGCCAAACGCTTGGACCCTTATCAATTGTTCTTCTTAGAGGATATATTGCCGCCGGAGCAGATCGGCTGGTATCGCCAATTGAGGCAGCAGTCTTCAACGCCGCAAGCGGTTGGGGAGCTGTTCACCAGTCCGCATGAATGGACCGACCTCATTACGGAGAGGCTCATCGACTTCATCCGCGTGCGCGTGTCCAAAGGCGGCGGCATCAGTGCCTGCCGCAAGCTAGCCGCACTAGGCGAAAACTTCGGCGTTCGGACGGCCTGGCAGGAGGGCGGGGAGAACGACCCTGTCAACCAAGCGGCAGCCGTTCATCTGGACCGCGCCGTCTGGAATTTCGGCATTCAAGAAATCAATCATTTCAGAGAAGCGGAATGCGAGGCATTCCCGGGTCATGTTGAGCGCAGAGGCGGCTATCTCTATTTGTCGGAGAAGCCGGGCTTAGGGATCGACATTGATGAGGAGAAAGCGGCATTGCTTGTAGATGATGGATGGAGTCGTTCCGCTTATCATATTCCGTACAAACTTGACCGCAGACCGGATGGAACGCTTGTCCGTCCATAAACGGTAAGCGCAATCAAGCGAGGAGGGCGAATGCGTTGAAAACAATAGCCGTAACAGGAGCAAGCGGAAAGCTGGGCGGTTGGGTCGTGAATGAGCTGCTGGCCCAAGGTTATACCGTCATTGCTTTGGATAATAAGAAGTCGGATAAACTGCGCTGCAGGCAAATTACCGTAGATCTGTCCAACCTGGGGCAAGTGATTGGCGGGATCAACGGGGCTGAGGCTATCGTGCATTTGGCGGCGATCCCGTCACCGGGCCAATACTCGAACGAGTTTACGTTTTCGAACAATGTCCAATCGACTTACAATGTGTTTGAAGCGGCTTCGGTGCTGGGTATACAGAAGGTCGTATTTGGCTCGAGTGAATCCTCGTATGGCTTCTGCTGGGCGCCGAAGAAATTTGATCCTCATTATGTACCTGTCGATGAGGCACATCCGCAGCTGCCGCAGGAATGCTATGGTCTATCCAAGGTCGTCAATGAACAGACAGGCGAAACGTTCAACCGCCGTACCGGCATGCAGGTGGCTGCGATGCGTTATTCTTTGATCGCCACACCGGATGAGCTCAAGTCGTTCAAGGCTCGCATCGATCAGCCGCTTAATTACAAACATATTTTATGGAGCTATGTCGATATTAGAGACGCCGTTTCGGCTACGATAGCTGCCTTGACGACGGACGGCTACGGAGCGGTTTCCCTCAATATTACGAGCAGCGATACGCTGAGCGACTGGGATACGGAGCGGCTGCTGAATGAGTTTTATCCGGAGGTTCGTGACCGCAGAAGAAGCTTTGAAGGCCGAGAGGCGCTGGTCAGCAATGAGGCGGCCTGCCGGTTGTTGAACTGGAAGCCTGTTTATTCGTGGAAGGATTCGGAATAAGTATAGGTCGGGAGCCCCTCTGAGAAGAGGGGTTCTTTGTTCTAAACTAGGAAATCTGTACATAGACAGCTTACATGGGATGGAACTATACTACTAAGAGAGTTCCAATTTGTCCCTGAGAGAAAGTGTGAGTTTCATGCGGATTAATCCCAGAATCATCTATATTATTTTCGGTATTGCAGTATTATTGGTTGCAATCAACAACGCTTCCTATTATTGGTATACAAAGACCTTATTAAAAGATGACTTGTCCGCGCGTATGGCCTCAACAGCCCTTCAAATCCGAACCTCCATTGAGCAATCCAAAGAAGGCTCTTTCTACACAGAGGATCTAATCGGCGAGAAATTGCGCACGGCCGCAATGTTCATCCATGGACAGCTTAGTCCAGATCTGAAACAGATCACGAACGATCAGCTTCGCACGCTTGCGAAGCAGGCAGGCGTTGCCGGTATCTCGCTCATGCAGCGCGTTGCAGGCAGCGACGACATCGCAGTGCGCAAATCCTCGGAGCCCAATGAGCTTAAGATTACGAGCACGAAGCCGTTTGGCTATTGGTTTACGGCCTATGACCAGCTGCTGACGAAACACAATGTGACGATTCCCGAAGGTCAAAGCTTAGCGAACTTCTGGTCCGGCATCGCTGAGGTTCCGGCCTCCGGTGCAAGCGAGGTCAGCAAATTTGGCTTCTATAACGACGGATCGACAGATTATATAATTGCGGTATTTGTGAATGCCGATCAGGTTCTGAAATATCAGGAGATCGTCGGCAGCGATACGATTGTGAAGAAGACCATTGCGGTGAATCCGGATATTATCGAAATCGCGGGCTTAAACGGCGTTACATTTGGCAAGCCTCCGAAAATGTATACGGATAACAATGGAGCATCGTTTATGTCCATCTATGATCGACCTGTTCTGTTTGGCAGCTACGAAATCAAACACGCGGATGACATAGACAGCTTTACGGAGGCCGTTCAAACGAACAAGCCGGTGAGCAGTCTGGAGAAGTGGAATGGGAAGACCGTTCTCAAAACCTTCGTCTATATCGGAGCCAAAACGCGAGTAGCCGAAGTACAACGAGATATTCCTTACGTGATTGCGATCGTTTCCGATTATAGCTCTGTTGAGCAAACGTTGAATATGCAGCTGGTACGGCTGGCGCTGCTCGTTGTGCTGTTTACGATTTTCAGCATTTTATGCATGTATCTCGTATTCAGGTTTATGGGCAAAAGCAAGGAAATTGCCGTGCGCTCCACGCAAGAGCTGTATATTCAGAATATGGATGTTATGTTTACGGAGATTCGCAGCCAGCGGCATGATTTTCTGAATCATGTTCAAACGATGTATGCCCTTCTGTCCAGAGGGAAGAAGGAAGAACAGCTGCGATACATGGAAGAGCTGATTGAAGAAATCAATGAAGTGAACGACATTATTCGCATCGGCCATCCTGCCGTTGCCGCGTTGATTCAGGCGAAGCTGGCGCAGGCGATGAGAACGAAGATCTTGTTCGATCATCATTTTACGGGACTCGAAGGGTTATCGCTTGGCGTGAAATCGGTGGATATCGTGAAAATCATCGGTAATCTCATCGACAATGCCTTTGATGAAGTAAGCGGACTGGCTCCGGAGCTGCGTCACGTCATCGTGAAAGGCTGGTCGGAAACGGGCATGCTGTATGTCTCCGTTGCTAATCTGGTGCAGGATGATTTCGATCCCGCACGCTTCAATCAGATGTTCGGAACGGGCTTCAGCACGAAAGTCGGTGGGGAGCACTGCGGGCTCGGCCTGGCCGTAGTGAAAGAACGTGTCGAGTTTTACAAAGGCACGATCGATGTGAAAATGGTAGACGGCTACATCCACTTCCAGCTTGGCATTCCTATGCTTTAAGGTTGGATGCAATTAATGAAGAACCTCTTGCGCTTCAGCACAGCGCGGGAGGTTCTTTTTGCTATTGTTAGGCGTCGAGCGGCTCCGAGTGAGCGACTAGTTCGCATGATGGCGGTCTGCCTATCGTGAAAGCCGACTGCTAAAGACTGAATGCCGATCGGGGTGCGGGAATGTGGAAGTATGGGGATCGTGGAATGCGCTAACGAATCGTACAGGGCTTATTTGCGCCAAAATAGCACTAAAAAAATTCTAACGAATCGTAGAAGCCTTATTAGGGGGGTTTTATGTGAAATGGAACCCGATTTCCCAAAATAAGACCTGTACGATTCGTTAGAATCTCCAAGCCCTGAATTTCGGCCGAATAAGGCCTGTACGATTCGTTAGAATCTCGGAACATGTTGAAGTTGGGGCGTGGAATGTTAAGTGCGCGGAATGTGGAGTACGGAATCTGATGTTAGTTACTGAATGTGCGAATGTTGGAGGCCAACTGTGTGGAAGGTGCACGGTGGAATGTCGAATGCGTGGGAGGTGTCCATCGGTACGATGCCACATCAGTCCTGCAGCATCGGCACGATGCCTCAGTAATCTTTCCTACCCCGAAACACAACCAAAAACAACGAATACACAAACAAAAACAATTTCTTAACTTGCATTTAATATTGAAATTACAATTGGTCCCTATATTTAGAGTATCGAAGCTTGGCCAAGCCGAGCTGAATAAATAGGGAGTGAAAACGATTCATGAAAAGGTTTATCGCACTTATCGTTCTAACATTGATGACAATCTCCATTATGGCAGCTTGTGGACAAGCCAAACCGGAAGCAAATACAGATCAAGCATCTGCTGGGACGAATGCGGGAGCAAACGGCGGCGTTGATACGGAGAGCAAAGATTTGACGATCTACACGGCGCTTGAAGATGATCAAATTAACGCCTACCTGGTAACGTTCAAAGAAAAGTACCCGGATACCAAATTGAATATTGTTCGTGATTCAACGGGCGTTATCACAGCGAAGCTGCTGGCAGAGAAAGACAATCCGCAAGCTGATGTCGTTTGGGGCGTTGCGGCAACAAGCTTGCTCGTGCTTGACCAGAATGAAATGCTCGAAGGCTACTCGCCGGCAGGTGTGGAGCGCATCCAACCGGATTTCAAAGACAAGAATGAACCTGCTCACTGGGTCGGCATTGATGCATGGGAAACCGCTTTTGTCGTGAACAAACCCGAACTTGAGAAGAAGAACCTGCCAATTCCGCAATCCTATGAGGATTTGATCAAACCCGAATACAAAGGTCTTATCACGATGCCAAATCCCTCTTCCTCGGGAACGGGCTTCCTGACTGTATCCGGCCTCGTTCAACTGAAAGGTCAAGACGGTGCGTGGTCGTACATGGATAAGCTGAACGATAACATTGCGATGTATGTGCATTCCGGCTCCAAGCCCGCGAAGATGGCCGGAACGGGCGAGTATCCGATCGGCATTTCCTTCGGCTACCGCGGTATCGAAGAACAGAAGAACGGTTCACCGGTTGAGGTCGTGTTCCCGAAAGAAGGTTCAGGCTGGGATGTGGAAGCGAATGCGCTGATGAAGAAAGCAACGATTAAGCAAACGGCAAAGGATTTTCTGGATTGGGCCATTACGGACGATGCGATGAAGGAATACAACAAGAACTACGCAATCCTTGCAACGAAAGCCGATACAACGGTTATTCCCGAAGGTTATTCGCAGGATCCGGTGCAGCAGCTGATTAAGAATGACTTCTATGAAGCGGCAAAAAACAGAGACGCCATCTTAGCGGAGTGGGATAAACGCTATAACGCGAAGAGCGAACCCAAAACAGAATAACTACTGGTAGTCAAAAAGGAAAAAGCTGCGCGGGTAAGCTGCCGAGCAGCTTTTACTTTAAGCGAACCGACCGTTCGCGGCAGATAGAAGTCAATTAAAGGGAGGCTCTTATGTCACAAGCTTACCTGTCACTGCGACATATTCATAAACATTTCGGCTCATTTACCGCACTCCAGGATATCAATCTCACTATTCAAAAAGGTGAATTTATATGTTTGTTAGGTCCAAGCGGATGCGGCAAAACAACCTTGCTGCGCATTATCGCCGGTCTTGAAAGTCCCACTGAAGGAAGTGTTCTGGTAGGGGGCAAAGAGATCACGAAGCTTCCTCCGGCAAAACGCAATTTCGGCATGGTTTTTCAATCGTACGCGCTGTTTCCGAATTTGACGGCCTATCAGAACGTGGCCTACGGCTTGCAGGGCAAGAAGTTCTCCAGGAAAGAAATCGACGAGAAAGTCAGACATGTGCTGGAGCTTGTAGACCTGGCCAATATGGGTGATCGCTACCCGGCTCAGCTCTCTGGCGGACAACAGCAGCGAATCGCGCTTGCTCGGGCGATTGTATTGTCTCCCGACTTTCTGCTTCTGGACGAACCGTTATCCGCGCTTGATGCCAAGGTTCGTGAGAAGCTGAGAGAGCAAATTTGCGAGCTGCAGGAGAAGCTCGGCATTACGACGGTCATGGTTACCCATGATCAAGAAGAAGCGTTAACGATGGCAGACCGCATCGTAGTCATGAACAATGCCGAAATCAAGCAGGTAGGAACGCCGCAGGAGGTTTATGATGTGCCGGCCTCCCCGTTTGTTGCTGATTTTATCGGTGCGATTAATTTCATGAATCCTGGCAAAGTTGCAGCTGTGCAAGGCGGAATGGCAATTCGCCCCGAGCATGTTCATATTCACACGGGGCCGGTCGCTAACGGGATTCCGGCCATTGTGCGACAGATTGAATTCCGCGGTTCCTTCTATCGACTGACGGTTCAGGTCGAGCAGCAGGAAGTCGCATTCCCGAAGGGCATCATCGCTGCTCAAACGATGATTGTGGACATCTCGTCCCAAGCCGCCGCTCACATGCAGTTAACTCGAAATGCGAACGTATTTCTTGAATGGCCCGCAAACAAGTGCATCCACTTTCAGCCTGAAAAGTTGGTGTTCGGATGAGAGACCGTGAGCAATGGATACGCCGCGTCATTATCGTGAGCGTCGTATTCATCTTAATGGTGATCGTATTATTTCCACTATGTTCCCTGTTCAGCAAAGCTTTTCTGAATCGGGATGGTCAATTTAACGGACTGGATAATTTCATTCATTATTTCACGACACCGGCTTTGTCCCGATCCTTAACGAATACGATCTATATCTCTGTTGTTTCAACGATCATCGCAGGTACGCTCGCTTTTTTCTATGCCTTTGGCATATCGAGAACCGCCGTGTGGGGCAAAGGGTTCTTTAAATACGCGGCTTTGCTGCCGTTATTTGAACCCACCATCATGCATGGTATCGCTTTGACGTATTTGTTTGGGAATCAAGGGTTAATTACGACCGGGTTTTTCGGTCATATCCCGGGAATCAACATCCATTTGTACGGCCCTGTTGGCATTATCATTTCGGAAGTCATCTACATTTTCCCGCAAGCCTACATGATTTTCCTGACGGCCCTTTCGATTACCGACTTCCGTCTCTATGAAGCTGCAGAGTCGATGGGAGCCGGCAAGCTGAGAAGGTTCTTCACGGTGACAGTGCCTTCGGTCAAATATGGCCTAATCAGCGCCGTGTTTGTATGTTTTACGGCATCGTTTACCGATTTCGGAGCGCCGCAGGCGGTCGGCGGCTCGTTTAATGTGCTGGCAACCGACATCTACAAGCAGGTCATTGGTCAGCAAAATATGTCCATGGGAGCGGCAGTCGGCATCCTGCTTACCGTACCGGCCGTAATCGCATTCGTTGTGAACCGAATCGTCGACCGTAAGCAGCGTTCCATGCTGTCAGCCAAATCCACACCATACCGCGTGGAGAAGAAACGAACGCGCGATATCCTGTTCACCGTATTCAGCACGGTCGTGGCATTAGGCATTCTTATTCCGCTCGTGACGATGGTGTATGCTTCCTGCGTCAAAGTATGGCCTTACGATCTGAGCTTCGGCTTGAAGCATTACGACTTTACAAGAGTCGCCGCTGGCGGACTTGGACCGTATGTGAACAGCTTGAAGGCCGCTTTCTTCACCGCTGTAATCGGTACGATCGTCACTTTCGTGTTTGCTTATTTTATCGAGAAGTCCAGAGAATTGAAGCTGCTGCGCGAAGCCGGATATTTCCTCTCCATCCTGCCTGTTGCGTTGCCCGGGATGGTCGTAGGTCTCGCATATATCTTCTTCTTTAATAATCCGGGAAACCCGCTCGGCGGAATTTACGGCACGCTGGCGATTATTGTACTCGCGAATATCGTTCACTTCTATTCCGTGCCTTTCATTACGGCGACAGCTTCACTGAAGAAGCTGGATAAAGAGTTCGAGCTTGTCTCGGAATCGATGCGCGTTCCGTTCTATCGCACCTTCCTGCGGGTAACGGTCCCGTTGTCGCTGCCGGTCATTCTCGAGAATGCGATCTACTATTTCGTTAATGCCATGGTTACCGTATCTGCCGTGATTTTTCTGCGATCAGCCGACACGAACTTGGCTTCCGTTTCCATCGTTAATATGGATGATGCCGGCGACGTCGCGGCTGCAGCTGCCATGTCCACCTTGATCGTCCTTACGAATATAGTCGTTCGGTCACTCTATGAGCTGGCGGTAAAACGCATAAGAAGGCAGTCCGAAGCATGGCAGGTTCACAAATAAAGGAGGCAATCAGGACTATGAAGATTAAAGGAGTTATTTTGGATTGGGCAGGTACTGCGGTTGATTACGGATGTTTCGCACCGGTAGCGGTGTTTATAGAGGTATTCGCCAATAAAGGCGTCGACATTACATTGGAAGAAGCACGCAAGCCAATGGGGATGCTGAAAATCGATCATTTGCGAACATTATGCGAGATGGAGCGTATTGCCGGGCTGTGGGAAGACAAATACGGCAGAATTCCGAATGATGCCGATGTGAATGAGATGTATGCCGATTTCGAACGCCTTCTATTCTCCATTCTGGCTAACTATGCAGAACCGATCCCAGGCGTCATTGCACTGATGGAGCGGCTGCGCGAGCAAGGGATCAAGATCGGTTCCACGACAGGCTACACCTTCGATATGATGAAAGTCGTTTCGGCAGAAGCGAAGAAGAGAGGGTATGCGCCGGATTGTCTCGTTACTCCCGATGATGTGCCGGCTGGGCGTCCATATCCGTGGATGATCTACGAAAATGCCATTCGCCTTGGCCTTTATCCGATGAAGCACATGGTCAAAGCAGGCGATACGATCAGCGATATTCAAGAAGGCGTAAATGCAGGCGTTTGGACCGTGGGCATTCTGAAAGGCAGCAGCGAGCTCGGCCTGACGGAAGCGGAAGTGGCGGCTTGTCCTCCGGAAGAATTAAAGGAGAAGCTGGAAGCTGTTGAACTCAAGTATCGTGCAGAAGGCGCACACTACGTCATTGATTCAATTGGCGAGCTGGACACCGTTATTGCAGAGATCAATGCTCGATTGGCGCAGGGGGACAAACCATGACCTATACGAACATTCCCGAGAACCCGTATTTACTCCTAACACCAGGTCCGCTCAGCACGACAAAACGAGTCAAGGCGGCCATGCTGCGGGACTGGTGTACATGGGACAAAGATTATAATGATTTGGTCCAAGACATTCGAGCAAAGCTGGTGCAGTTGGCAACGAAACAGCCTGAGTCCTATACGAGCGTGTTACTGCAGGGAAGCGGCACGTATTGCGTGGAGTCGGTCATTGGATCTGTCATTCCACAGGCCTGCAAGCTGGCGGTGCTGGTGAATGGCGCATACGGGCAGCGTATTGTGCAAATGGCGAACCTGTTGGGGATCGAGACGGTTGCGCTTGATTTTGGCGAAACAGAGCCTGCGAATCCCCATCATCTCGATGAAGTGCTGACCGCAGACAGCTCCATCACTCATGTGGCTATGGTGCACGGCGAAACGACTACCGGCATGTTAAATCCACTCGCAGATATTGCGGGTACGGTGAAACGACACGGAAAAGTACTGATCGTCGATGCGATGAGTACATTTGGCGGAATTGAAATGGATGTTCAGGAGCTCGGCGTCGATTTCTTGATCAGCAGCTGCAACAAGTGTATTCAAGGGGTGCCCGGATTTGGTTTTGTCATCGCACTCAAGGAGCAGCTCGAGCAGTGTAAAGGGATTGCCCGATCGTTGTCGCTGGATCTGTATGATCAATGGGATTCGATGGAGCGGTACGGCGGCAAATGGCGGTTCACTTCCCCGACGCATGTCGTGCATGCTTTCCATGAAGCGTTGCTGGAGCTCCAGGATGAAGGCGGCGTGAAAGCGCGTCAGCTTCGGTATGAAACGAATCAGCGGATGCTCGTTCGCGGTATGGAGCGACTTGGTTTCCAAACGCTGCTGCCTGCCCGTTATCATTCGCCTATCATTACGTCCTTCTACTTCCCGGAATCGCCTTCGTTTACTTTCGAGCGTTTCTATAATGAGATGAAAGAAGAAGGCTTCGTGCTTTACCCTGGGAAGATTACAGCCGCAGATACATTCCGAATCGGCAATATCGGCGATGTGCACGCTGCGGATATGGAACGGTTAATCGAAGCCGTAGCGCGGAGACGCTTCTGGCTGTAAGGAGGTTCTGTACAAATGTCGTTGATCGGTGAGGAACGCAAGGATTATATCTTAAATGTACTGAACCTGGAGGGGAAAGTACGGACATTAGCTTTAGTGGATCAATTAAAAGTATCCTCGGAGACGATTCGCCGCTACATGGAGGAGTTAGAGGAGCAGAATAAACTGAAGCGTGTGTACGGCGGCGCGGTGAAAATTAATTTAACCCGTGAAGAGCCTACTCCACTCAAACGTGAAGTCATTCGGGCAGAAGAGAAGAAGCGGATCGGACGCGCCGCTGCTTCGCTCGTGGAAGATAACGATATTATTTTTATCGAAGACGGGTCAACGACGCTGCAGATGGTTCACTATTTGCTCAATCGTAAAAATATTACGGTGATCACCCTCTCTGCCCCAATCATGTACTTGCTTATCGATTACCAGAATAAAGGGTTCTTCTCCGGCGACATTTATTTTCTCGGCGGCAAGGTAAATGCGAGACACTCTAGAGTGAGCGGGGCATTAACGGAGCGGATGGTAGAGCATTTCTATGCGGATAAAGCCTTCATCTCGATAGACGGGATTATGATCGAGAAGGGGATTTCAAGCTTCGATGCCGAGCGCGGTCAATTGGCTAAGCAGCTGATGAGCCATGCGAAGCAAAGCATTATTTTGTCGGACCACTCCAAGTTCGGTGCCATGCAGTTCTACAAAATCGCCGATGTGAAAGACGTCGATATTATCGTCAGCGATGTGGAAGCGCCGAAGGAATGGCACGCTTATCTGAAAGATAAAGACGTCAGCTGGATTAATGCCGATTAATAGTGAGAATGCTATAATAGATGTAAATCTATGGATGAGGTGATTGATCTTGCTGGGTCGAAGCGGTAATCCCACTTTGAATGACAAGTCCTTCGAGAAATCAGGCCATTATCTTGGTGCTGATCGCATGACGATCGAAGGTACGGTGAACAAAGCTTTTATCACACTGGCAATTCTGCTTGGGGCCGCGTTCGCCACATGGTCGATGTATTTCAATGGACAGAACGTTACGGGGTTTGCGATTGGCGGAGCAATAGGCGGGTTGATTCTGGCACTCGTGATCAGCTTCAAACCGACAACGGCGCGATATCTCGTACCGGTCTATGCCGCGCTGGAAGGTGCGTTCCTCGGGGCGCTTTCGGCGAGCTACGAAGGAAGATTTAACGGCATTACGCTGCAAGCCGCGTTAATTACGATGTGCGTGTTCATCGCTTTGCTGCTCGCCTACAAGACAAGGCTTATCAAAGCAACGGAGAACTTCAAGCTTGGCGTGTTCGCGGCGACAGCCGGCATCGCGCTGGTGTATCTGGTCAGCATCGTGCTTGGGATGTTCGGTGTGACGGTTCCGTATTTGCATGACAACAGCTTGATCGGAATCGGGATTTCGCTCGTGATCGTCATCGTAGCTGCACTTAATCTCGTGCTCGACTTCGATTTCATCGAGCAAGGGGCGCAGCGCGGAGCGCCGAAGTACATGGAATGGTACGGCGCGTTTGGCTTAATCGTGACGCTTGTCTGGCTTTATATCGAAATTCTGCGTCTGCTCTCGAAGCTTCGCAGCCGCTAGATAATAAGTGAAAAAAGCATCGTTTCTTCCTGAGAAGAGACGATGCTGCCGCAGTGCGCACTTGGACCGCAGGGTCCTGGGAGAGCAGGACGTCGCCAGGCACGATGAACCGACCGTAATTATACGGTCGGTTTTTTGTTGTTAGCGAGTTTAATTATTGGTGGCGTTGAAGGAGAAGTAGAAGGACCCTATGTATTTGTCACCTAACGGTCAAGAATGTCCGTTATAACCGAAAACTAAGCCCTAAGCACTGAAAATTCGGCTATAACGGACTAAAATGACCGTTACAGTCAGCCTTATACCAATAAATGCCTGTAACGGACATTTATGACTGCAACGATATGACCAGGCTGCAAGCGGGAATGGGACCGGTTCGTTATCGTTAGCTAACGGCAACAAAGCTGTTTCTGACCAAGCATTCTCGCTGCATGACCGGCAGCCATGCGGCTAATTCCGTCACAATTGCCAGTCTAGCTTCGGAATGCCGAAGGGCTGGTTCCGGTTATTTTCTTGAACACGTTGCAGAAGTAGTTCTGATCCTCGTAGCCGACAAGCTGCGAGATGCGGGCGATCTTAAGTGTTGTTGTCCGCAGCAGCTCCTTGGAACGCTCAATCCGCACCTTCGTTAAATAGTCATTGAAGCTGATGCCGACGACCGTCTTGAACCGTTTGGAGAAATAATTCGGATGAATGAAATACGTCTCTCCAACCCACTGCAAGGAAAGCTCCTCCGCATAATGAACCTCAATATATTGTTTGACGCTTTCGATAATTTCGTCGCAGGATTGATCGGTTCCCCGGTTCAGCATGCCGCTGAGACGCTGCAGCTGCTGCTCGATGATCGCGATAATATCCTTCCAGCTTCTAAGATTGTCTAAGCTGGCTATTGGCGTGCCCAGATTCCAATTGGGCAAGTCGGTCGCGGTCTTGGCCGCATGCTTGCGCAGCATGTGAATGATATCCGTATAGAGATATTCCACTTGTTCGTATCGGGCACCCGACGTTTCGGCGAGCGTGCGGAACAGCTGGCCCGCGTAATCCAGAAACTCCTGATGCCGGCCGTCTTCGAGCATTGCGCTTAGACCGCGTTCTGCTTGAACAAAGACGCGCGGGTAAGCGGATGCGGCGGCAGTTGGAGATTCAACATCCGTATATACGTTGCCGTTGCCGAAGAGCAGGCGATTCTGCAGCGCCTTGCGCGCTTCCATGCAGGAGAGACGAAGCTGCGTCATCTCTTGCTTAATGCCGCCAAGGCCGATTGAGATGACAATGCCCAGATGCTGTTTGATCCACTCTACGGTTTGATTGAAGGTTTCGATCAGCCCTTGCAGATCAAGCTCGCCGCTCTGCGAGCCCAGGAAAACAACGATCTCCTCCGAGTGATACGCGTGCTTGAATACCAGGAATTGAACGCCAGTCTCGGCTGCTAATGTATTCTCGATAATATTCTGGATAGCAAACCTCGCGAGCGGCTCTTCATTCTCTTGAAAGCGGGACGATTCGTTGCGATACACGATCTTGACGGATGCTCCGGCGAAGGAGGTGCTTTGCATGAGGTTCATGGGAATGCCGTCCCAGCGGGGCTCCTGCTCCGAGATCAGATGAGTCAATTGGAAGTCGAGCGGCTGCAAATTGCTCTGGCGAATCATATCGTTCAGCTCGCTCAGCTTGCTGCGATCAGCCGCTTCCTGCCGTTCTTTCCGCAGCTCCTCGCATATGCCCTCGAGCAGGGTGTTCAGCTTCTCTTTGTCGATCGGCTTAAGCAGGTAGTCTCTTACATTATAGAGGAGCGCTTCGCGCACATATTCGAACTCATCGAACCCGCTGATGATCACGAATTTCGTCCGCGGGAAATTCACCCGCGCCGAGTTGATAAACTGCAGCCCGTCCATCCCCGGCATGCGAACATCCGTCAATACGATGTCCGGCTGGCAGTTCGCCAGCTGAAACATCGCTTCGAAGCCGTCTCCGGCCTCACCTGCAAGCTGTAAGCCGAGCGGCTCCCAGGCGATTTTGCGAATTAACCCTTCTCGAAGCAACGGCTCATCATCCACGATTAACACTTTCACCGGTACCGCCTCCTGCCGTTTGCTTTGGCAATACAAAATAGATCCGCGTCCCCGCCCCCGGCTTGCTGTCGATGACAACCTGAGGGTCCGTATCGTAATACATCTGAATGCGTTTAAAGACATTGGCGAGTCCGATCATCGTCCGCGAGGAAACCTGGCGCGACATAATGTCGTTCGGATCGCTTAGCTTGCGATGAAACAGTTCAATGATAGCCGGCTCCATCCCGACGCCGTTATCTTCGACGATAATTTGCAGCGAATGCTCGTCAAGGCTCATAAGCGAAACGCGGACAAATTTATAGCCCACCTTTTGCTCCAATCCGTGTATGATTGCATTCTCTACCAGCGGTTGAATGAGAAACTTCGGCAGAATGTAGGCGTCGATTTGCTCATCCGTATGGATTTCGTAGTGGAATTTCTCGGGAAACCGGATTTTGTAGATCGATAGATATTGGTTCAGGTGATCCATCTCTTCCCGGATCGTAGCGATGTTCCCGCCATTGAGGTTGTATCGCAGCATCTTGCCAAGCGCCAGACAGATATAGGAAATTCGCTCATCGCCGTGAATGGAAGAAATGCTGTCGATGGTGCTGAGCGTGTTGTATAGAAAGTGTGGGTTGATTTGCGTTTGCAGCGCTTTGATTTCCGCTTCTTTCTTCAGGAGCTCCGTTTCATAGACCTTGGAAATGAGCGTGCTTATTTCGGATGTCATCTTATTAAAGCTGTGCTGGATCGTAGAGAGCTCATCAGAACCTTTAACCTCAATGAACGCTTGAAAGTCGCCCATCTCTACGAGCTTCATCTTCTTGTTCAATTCCTTGAGCGGACGTGTCACGCTGGCGGCAATAATGGAACCGAGCAGCATCGCGATCAAGAAGCTGATGGCTGCAATGAGGATGAGCGTGTTTCGGAACGTATCCACCTTCTGCAGGATACGCTCAAGCGGCACACTGCCGATGACAACCCAATCGCTGACGCCGAGCTTGTGATAAAAGCCGATATTGGTATTCTCGTCGTCGTCCTCATATCGGAAATCCATGTATTTCTTATTTGCTTGCGCATCCTTGTAGCCCGTGTATAAAGGGGTACCGGCAATCGATTTGCCAATCTCCTCTTCTTTGCGGGAGAAAACGATCGTGCCGCCGGCATCCGCGATGTAATAGTTGCTGCCGTCGTCGCTTTGCAAGCCGAGCAAGGTTTTCTCAAGCACGCGGGGGTCCATGTCGATCTTGATGTAGCCAATGGGATGCTGGGCATTCATCGTGATTCGTTTGAGCAGCTGGATGTAGCTGATCGTTTTGACCGGGGTTACGGTAGTGCTGATCGTCGTATAGGACACGCTCCAGAAGGGGAAGCCATCCTGATCGAGCGCTTTGCGATACAATATGGCTTGCTCCTGATCGAGAAGCGTCCTAACGCTGGCATTATAGTAGTAGTAGCTGCTGATTTGCTCGCCTTTCAGGTCGGTGATCGCTAAGAAGGAGATGAGTGGATTTTGTACTTTCTGGGAGGCGAGCTTGTTGCGATAATACTGTTGGATATCAAAGTTAAGAGGAGCATCGAGAAACTTCTGCAGCGACGTATCGCTGAAATAGCTGTATCCGATATTGCCGATCGTTTTGAAATGGAGGTCAAGGGTATCGACCGTTTGTTCCGTCAGCTTCTCAAGACCTTGCAAGGTGGAAGCTTCAAGCTCGTTGCTCATAATTCTATAGTACGAATAGCCCATAATAAATGCCGTAAGGCTGATGACAATGAAGAAGGATAATATCATTTTGCTGCGGAATTGGTTATTAAGGCTTTGAAAGTAAGTCCACATCTGCTTCAAGGAAATTCCCCTCCAGGCACTGACAGCGCTTACCTCGTGTATTCGACAACTTCCGAACTTTTCCTTTATTAGCCATTCTGAATTTACAGATAAAAGTTAAAATATTGCTAATAGGATGTTACGATATTACATAGAAAGCGCTATCAAAAAGGGGATATACTTCATTTGTAGACGAAATCATTCAAGGGAGGCAGTCAAGTGAACAACGCAAAACGACTTAGAAAATGGACGGTTTTAGCTTGTGTCATGGTTTTGATGCTTATTGTATCAGCTTGTGGGGGCGGGAATAACAACAACACGGCAAATAACACAAGTACAAACACAGAGTCGACGAATACGACGACAGAACCAGCAGCCGACAACACGAATAACGCTGCAACAGACGAAGCAGCTACAACAGATACAGGCGCAACCGTTGAAATTACGGTTTGGGATCAACCAACACCGGAAGACACTCAGAAAGAGCTGAAAGAAGAAATTTACGCGGAGTTCGAAACGCAAAATCCGAGCATTAAAGTGAAACATGAATTGATGCCGCAAGGAACGAATGACCGTGAAGTATTCGTAACGGCAATGGCCGGCGGTAACGGACCGGATGCTTACCACGCAGCTCACTTCCCAATCATTGCGGACTGGGTTGGCCAAGGGCTTGCGCTTGATCTGACACCTTACTGGGACGGATATGCGGACAAAGACAAATTCATCGCATCCTCGATGCAAGCCGGCACTATCGATGGCAAAGTTTACGGCGTGCCTCACGATATGTACGTAACAGGTTTGTTCTGGAACAAGAAGATGTTCGAAGCAGCGGGACTTGATCGCGATACGCCTCCTGCCAACTGGGATCAGCTGGTTGAGTTCGGCAAGAAGCTGACCAACGTAGACAAGAAACAATACGGAATCACGCTTCTGGGTATGGAGTGGGCTGACTGGTGGTTCGAGTATTACGTATGGCAAGCCGGCGGCGACTTGACGCACCTGCAGCCTGACGGCACCGTTCAACTGGCCTTCACTGAAGATCCTTCCGTTAAAGCCCTTCAATTCTACAAAGATTTGAAATGGACGCACAAAATCGTTCAAAACAACGTGCTCCAAAGCTACCAAGATAACATGAATGATATTTTCCAAGGCCGCGCAGCGATGTCCAATGCGGCATCCGGCGGATTCGGCGACTATGTTGCGCAAGGTATGGATCTAAACGATGTAGGCTTTGCTCCTTATCCGGTAGGTCCAGGCGGCAAAGGTCCGGGTCAAATCGGCGGCGCTTACTGGATCATTAACCCTAAAACATCCAAAGAAAAACAAGATGCGGCTTGGAAATACATCACGTACATGAACTCCAAAGAAGTCATGGAGAAAGTCCTGCAATTCCAACAAGACAACGGCATGTTCCCTAACCTGCTGTCCGTTCGCAGCGACGTGGATCCTTCCCAATTCGCAAAAGATATCTCTCCTGAGCTCGTTGCTGCCGTAAACAAAGCGGCTTCCGATACTCACCTGGAGTACTTCTTGAAAGAGCGTCTTACTCCTTATGTAGTTAAAGCGGTTCAAAAAGCGTTGACGGACGAGAAATCCGATCCGAAACAGCTGCTTCAAGAAGCGCAGGATGCAGCACAGAAAGAAGTTATCGATGCGTATAACGCATCCGTGAAGAAATAATATGACGCAGGCGGAGGCAGCGAGCGGGCAGGTCATGCCGCGAGCTGCTCCGCCTGTAATTCCGAAAGGAAGCGGAAGCGATGAAAACAGCTACTGGGCAGCAGCCGCAAGTGCAATTAAAGACTCCCTACCGATTTAAGATATCGTGGACGCCTATTTTCTTTTTGACACCGGCCATCGTGTGTTTCTTGGTATTTAAATATTACCCGCTGCTGCAAGCCGTATATATGGGTTTCTTTGATTACAAGGTCATTAACCCGCCGGGCAAGTTTGTCTGGCTGGATAATTATAAGTATTTATGGCATTCGACGGAGTTCTGGAACGCGCTCCGGAACACCTTTGCTTTCTTTTTTATTTATTTCATACTTACGTTCTGGGTGCCGATCGTGCAGGCGGTTTTGCTAAACGAAGTTAAATTTGCCAGCAAAACGATGCGTTCGTTGTACTTGCTCCCTACAGCCGTTCCGTCGGTAGCAGGCTATCTGCTGTGGAAATGGCTTTATAATCCGGATTACGGTTTATTGAACTACCTGCTCAGCTTCATTGGACTTGGGCCATACGGCTGGCTCAACGATCCCGCAATGTCCAAGTGGGCGATTGTGCTGCCCGGCGTGTTTGCAACCGGAATGGGGATGCTCATTTATTATTCGGCACTTCAGGGTATTCCGAGCGAGAACGTAGAAGCAGCCAAGATCGATGGAGCCGGACCTTGGCGCAGAATGACAGCGATCGTGTTTCCAAGCTTGAAGTTCGTTATCGGGATTCAGTTTATTTCGTTTATAAGCGGTGTATTCCTGACGTTTGACCCGATGTACATTATGACTGGCGGCGGACCGGCGAACAGCACGCGGACACTGGCCATGCTCGTATTCAACAGTTCCTTCAAGGAGTTCCGATTCGGGGTAGCGGGTTCGATCTCGCTCGTTATGTTCGTCATTATCGCGCTGATCACTTACGTGCAGCTCAAATTGTCCAACAGGGATTAAGAGGATTGGTTAGAGGCGGCTTCCGGTCGACTCGGCAATCATCTCATTTAGAGGATCCGGAAAGGAGTATCTCATGGCTGGACGCGGACGCATTAGGGAGAAGGGCGGTTTATCCGTCAAAATCGTCTCCTATTCAGTTGCCATTTTCTTTATTCTATCGTCGATCGTTCCGCTTGTCTGGATGATCAGCTCATCAATGAAAGATAACATTTCCATTTACAGCTTTCCGCCGAAATGGATTCCTGAAGTGCCCAAGACCGTAAGCGTAACGCTCAATTACGATGCGGCGGACATTTCGAAGCCGGAGGAATATGAACTGGATGCCATGGAGGCGATTTGGTTCACTTGGAAACGAATGCAGAATGAAGCGGTCGGCGCGATGAAGGTAACCGGCGTGAAAGATGGCGTTATCGTCTATAGTGCTTCGATGCCCGCTTATAATTTTACGGTTGGACGGCCGCAGATCGTTCCGACCATGGTAGCCACGCATGCGGTTATGAAGAACAAGCTGGCCAAGATTCGTGCCGGGAAATTAACCTCGTTCGATTTCAAGGGGGATGGCGGCAAGTATACGGGCTCCACTGAAATTGCCGCGGAATTGCCGTTACATGCGACAAATGCGTTGAAATGGCTGACGGAATCGAAAGTTGTGAAAGGGAAAGTGCTCACCATCTCTGAGGTGAAGGACTGGAGAAGGCTGTTCGACAATTACATCGTACTTTGGAAAAAATCCGGTGACGAAAGCAAAGGCGCCAATTTCGGCTTTCCGCATTTCTTATTGAACAGCGTGATCGTAACCGGGTCCACCATTGTCCTGCAATTGCTGATCGGCGGAACGGCTGGTTACGCGCTTGCGCATCTGGTTCGGAGCAAAGTCGGTACTTGGTTGACGCTGTTCTTCGTGGCCACGATTATGATCCCGGAAATCGCAATTCTCGTTCCGCTTTATTTAACGATGGATAAACTCCATTTGGTCAACTCGCTGTGGGGGATTATATTGCCGCATACGGCATGGGGGATCGTTATCTTCTTGTTCAAAGGGTTCTTTGAACAGCTGCCGGGCGAGCTGCTGCAGGCGGGACGCATCGACGGTGCCTCCGAGTTTAAGATTTTCTGGAGAATCATCGTACCCATGTCGGCGCCGATCTTTACGGTTGTTGCGGTTATGACGTTCATTGCGGTATGGAACGAATTCCTGTGGCCGCTTGTTGTTGCTCGGACGCAAGACGTATGGACATTCACCGTCGCGCTTAATGATTTCCAGCAGCGGCAAAGCATGGGCTCCAACGTCATAATGTCCAGCTTGGTTATCGCTACGATTCCGCTCATGCTTATCATCACTTCCTGTCAGAAACTCATCGAGAAGGGTGTTTCTTTCACAGGCTTGAAAGGGTAGGGGGACTTACGTGGATCGCAAAGTTGCTTTAGTAACAGGCTCAGGTCGCGGGATCGGCAGAGGCATTGCGCTTGCTTTTGCACGATCCGGATACGATGTGTGTGTCAACTACAATACAAGTGCGGAGATGGCTCAAGAAGTAGTGCGCGAGATCAATGCACTCGGTGTGAAGGCAGAGGCGGTTCAGGCGAATATCTCTACGCTTGAAGGCATCGAATCCTTGTTCGAGCAATTTAATCGCCATTTCGATCGGTTGGACGTGCATGTCAACAATTCGGGCATCACGCGGATGAAGCCTTTCCTGGAAACGCCGCCGGAGCTGTTCGACGAAGTGTTCAATACCGATTTGAAAGGACTCTATTTCTGCTCGCAGCAGGCGGCGCGGCTTATGGTCAAGAACGGCACTCGCGGCGTTATCATTCAAATCAGTTCCAATCATGCCGAAGGAACATGGGCGAATTCCACCGTTTATGCGGCGGCGAAGGCTGCTGTAAACAAGCTGACGAAGAATATGGCACTCGATTTATCCCCTCACGGCATTCGGGTTGTCGGCATTGCGCCGGGTTATACGAAGAATGGCTGGGGAGATGGAAACGAGCGTGTCCAGAAGATCATCGAATCGGTCTCCTCACGCATCCCTATGGGACGATTCTGCACCCCGGCGGAAGTAGGCGAAGCAGCAGTGTTTCTTGCTTCCGACAGTGCTGGCTATATGACAGGAACGACCATGTTTATGGATGGCGGCGCATTGCTCCCGGTATGGGCAGAGAAGGGGAACGGCTAGTTTCCGGCTGCCCAGCTCAATGAAACCAGTATAGGACGTAAAGGAGATCGGAAGCTGTGAAAATAACAGATTTGAAGCTCTATCATGTGAAACCTCGCTGGCTGTTTCTGAAGATCGAGACCGATGAAGGCATTGTTGGCTGGGGGGAGCCGATCGTCGAAGGTCGTGCCCTTACCGTAGCGACAGCCATTGAAGAGTTGAAGCGTTACTTGATCGGCGAAGATCCGCTTCGGATCGAGCATCACTGGCAAATCATGTACCGCGGAACGTTCTATCGCGGCGGTCCTGTCCTCGTAAGCGCAATAAGCGGGATCGAGCAGGCGCTATGGGATATTAAAGGCAAGTTCTACAACATGCCTGTCTATGAAATGCTCGGCGGCAGAGTGCGCGACAAGATTCGTATGTACTGCCATTGCGGCGGCGAGACGCCGGAAGCGTTCGCTGCTAATGCCAAGCGCAGAGTAGAAGCCGGCTTCAACGCGATCAAAACAGGCGTAGACGCGCCTGTGCGGCATGTGGATTCGCTGGCTTTCGTGGAGAGTCAAGTGAACAAGTTCATTGCAGCCCGCGAAGCTGTGGGCAGCGGGGTAGACATTGCCATCGACTTCCACGGCCGGGTCAGCCCGGCTATGGCGATTCGCCTTGCCGCGGCACTCGAGCCGTATTATCCGATGTTTATCGAAGAGCCATGCTTGCCCGAGAATGTGGACTCGCTCCTGCGCGTTGCGCAATCGACAAGCATTCCGATTGCAACGGGGGAGCGGTTGTTTACGCGATGGGGCTTCCGCGAAGCGCTGGAGAAAGGCGCGGTAGCGATCGTTCAGCCGGATCTATGCCATGCCGGCGGGATCTTCGAAGGACGGAAGATTGCCGCTATGGCGGAAACCTACTATGCTTCCATCGCGCCGCATAATCCGCTTGGACCGATCTCGCTTGCGGCCTGCTTGCAGCTCGATGCTTGCACGCCGAACTTCTTGATCCAAGAGCATCCTTCGATGGCGGAGAAGTGGGACCTTGGCGAAGGCTACTTGAAGAAGCCGTTCGAAGTCATCGACGGCCACGTCGCGATCCCGCAAGGACCGGGGCTTGGCATCGAAATCAACGAAGAAGCGCTCATTGAACGCGGCTACGCAGGCGACTGGGATACACCTCGTCTAGCGTACGACGACGGCTCGTTCGCAGAGTGGTAGAATGACAGGCCGCCCTCTCCGCCAGGTTCGGAGAGGGCGGCTTTTTGATGTTTGGGAGTGGATAAGGCTGAGGCCCGAGGCGCGGAGTCCGAGCTCGAAGCTCGAAGCCCGACACCCGATACCCGCCACCGACATCAACACCACCACACCACCACACCACCACCAAAACCGACACCGACACCGACACCAACACCAACACCGACACCGACACTGCCACCAACACCAGCACCAGCACCAGCACCAGCACCAGCACCAGCACCGGCACCAGCACCAGCACCAGCACCAGCACCAGCACCAGCACCAGCACCGGCACCAAGCACCACCACCACCACCACCACCACCACCACCAACACCAGCACCAGCACCAACACCAACACAAAACTAATCCTGGCACTAAAGGTAGCAGCAACTATGCTGATTATTTGTCGGCGATACGGCTAACGAATCGTGAGAGCCTTATTTGCTCGAAAATGGCCACTAAAAAATTCTAACGAATCGTACAGGTCTTATTTGAGCGAAATGCAGCCAAATAGGGGACTTCTAACCGAAATAAGGTCTACAGGATTCGTTAGAATTTCAAACTCAGCCATTTTGTTCAAATAAGGCTTCCTGGATTCGTTAGAATCCCAGCCATGAGTTTTCGGAGTCTCATATGTATGTCAAGCCGCGCTCGCACGTCTAGCAGTTGATTTGACAGCTGAGAGATCGATACCGGAACTCTCAGCAGCAAATCGGCGTGATATCTGCGGTGAGAGTACGTTTTTGGAACTCTCAGCGTCTATCGAGCGGAGATAGTGGTTAGTTAGAAAGTTGGGAGATCGACATCGGAACACTCAGCAGCAAATCGGCGTGATATTGGCGGTGAGAGTTCTATTTCGGAACGCTCAGCGTCTATCGAGCGGAGATAGTGGTTAGTTAGAAAGTTGGGAGATCGACATCGGAACTCTCAGCAGCAAATCGGCGTGATATTGGCGGTGAGAGTTCAATTTCGGAACTCTCAGCGTCTATCGAGCGGAGATAGTGGTTAGTTAGAAAGTTGGGAGATCGATACCGGAACTCTCAGCAGCAAATCGGCGTGATATCGGCGGTGAGAGTACGTTTTTGGAACTCTCAGCATCTAACGAGTGGAGGAAATGGTTGGTTTGATAGCTGAGAGTTCAATATCGCTACTCTCAGCAGCAAATCGGCGTAAATCGGCGTGATATCGGCGGTGAGAGTTCGTTTTTGGAACTCTCAGCATCTAGCGAGTGGAGGAAATGGTTGGTTTGATAGCTGAGAGTTCAATATGGGTACTCTCAGCAGCAAATCGGCAGCAATTCGGAGTGATAACGGTGGTGAGAGTTTGCTTTCGTATCTCTCAAGCACCAATACGCGAGGCAACTATGGTTCGGCAGGGGGAGCGGAGATTTCGCGGGTGGCAGAATGGGAGCTATTAAGCGTGGGTTGCGGCGGCACTCCGCGCTCAACCTTTGACATCCATACTATCGCCAGCTAACATGAAGGCAACTAGGGCCGAAGCTGTAAAAACAGGCCGCGGCAAAGGAGGCGTGTGAGGATCGATGCAAGCGAATCTGGAGCTTATCGTCCGTTCGACGGAAATTGATGTAAACGGGCATGTGAACAATGCCAAGTACTTGGAATACCTCGAATGGGGACGTGAAGAATGGTATGAGCAGGCAGGCTTGCACTATGATGTGTTATTGGCAATGGGCGTTCAGACGGTAACGGTTAATATCAATATCAACTATCGCAAGGAATGCAGGCAAGGGGATCGGCTGACGGTTGCGACGACGCCGGAGCGGGCTGGACGGAGCAGCTATGTGCTCAAGCAAGAGATCGTGAACGAGAAGGGCGAGCTGTGCGGGGATGCTACCGTTACTTGTGTGACGATGGATTCGAACACGCGCAAGAGCAGGGAGCTGCCGCCGGAGCTGCGGAGTCAGTTTTAGCCGGAGAATCCGTATTACAAGCCGGCAAATAGGTAATCATGGGAAAGAGGCGATGCATGCTCGTAGATGCATCGCCTCTTTCATAGAAATAGAACAAGTGCCATTTTGGGTATATAGAAAGTAAACCGAACAGAAACCATTCGTATGAGGAGGTAGTCGTGATGAGCGATTTTCGCATTGAGAAGGATTCCATGGGTGAGATACAGGTTGAGGCGCACCGGCTGTGGGGAGCGCAGACCGAGCGCAGTCTGCACAATTTCAAAATCGGTACGGAGAAGATGCCGCGTGAGTTAATTACCGCTTTTGCCTATTTGAAGAAAGCAGCAGCGACCGTGAACGGAAGCTTGGGGAAGATGGATGCCCTGAAAGCCGAAGCGATAGCGGTTGCAGCGGATGAAGTAATTGAAGGAAAGTGGCAGGATGAGTTTCCGCTTGCCGTCTGGCAGACCGGGAGCGGCACGCAGTCCAACATGAACGTCAATGAAGTGATTGCACGGCGTTCGGCACAGCTGCTCAAGGAGAAAGGCCAAGAAGCAGCCGTTCATCCCAACGATGACGTGAACCGCTCGCAGAGCTCTAATGATACCTTTCCAACGGCGATGCATATCGCCGCGCTGATTGCTGTGGAGGATCTCGTCCTGCCGGCCATTGCGCAGCTGAAATCCACGCTCGAGCAGAAGAGCGCAAGCTTCATGGATGTAATCAAAATCGGCCGCACCCATCTGCAGGATGCCACTCCGCTTACGCTCGGCCAGGAAATCAGCGGCTGGGTTCGGATGCTGGAGAAAGGCGAGCGTAATATTAGAGCAAGCCGCGAGGAGCTGCGCGAACTTGCCATCGGCGGCACGGCCGTGGGCACGGGCCTCAATGCCCCGCCGGGCTTCAGCGAGAAAGTGTCGGCGGAGATCAGCCGCCTAACCGGCAAGAACTTCATTAGCGCGCCGAACAAATTTCACGCGCTGACAAGCCACGACGAAATCGTCTTCGTGCATGGCGCAATCAAAGCGCTCGCCGCGGACTTGATGAAGATCGCGAACGACGTGCGCTGGCTCGCAAGCGGCCCTCGCTGCGGGATTGGCGAGATTCGAATACCGGAGAACGAGCCGGGCAGCTCCATCATGCCTGGGAAGGTGAACCCGACGCAGTGCGAAGCGCTGACGATGGTGGTCTGTCAGATCATGGGCAATGACGCGGCAATCGGCTTCGCGGCCAGCCAGGGCAACTTCGAGCTGAACGTGTTTAAGCCTGTCATCATTCACAACTTCCTGCAGTCGACCCGCATTCTAAGCGATGCCATCCGCTCCTTCGATGAGCATTGCGCGGTTGGCATTGAGCCGAATCGGGAAGCAATCGCCCGGCATCTGAACGAGTCCCTGATGCTCGTTACGGCGCTCAATCCTCATATCGGCTATGAGAATGCGGCAGCTATTGCGAAGTCCGCTCATAAGGAAGGCCTGACGCTGCGTGAGGCTGCCATTCGCAGCGGACTGATTACAGCTGCCAAATTCGATGAAGTGGTGAAAGCAGAAGAGATGATCTGACAAATTCGACAAAAGATTACAAATTACGCTATGTACAAATAGGGCTTTACTCTCCTATAATTAACCCTGTTAATATTTACAAAACCATAGTTTTACAACTACTTCTCATATGATAAAGGCAAACCAATGGAAATGTTGGGACGCAAAGCCTAGGCCTAAAGCATCGATACCGATGCCATGGTGGACAGGTTACCGGGTGAAAAGGAGTCCATCCTTAACATGGGTGGACTCTTTTTATATTTATACAAATATTGGGAGGTAGGCTCGTTGTATGCTTAGAGAGAAAAACCGTGTCATGTTATTCATTTCTACAATTATTGTACTTTTATCGCTTCTGGTACACGCATTCGATTGGCTCGGTTTTTCCATGCAGCATGATCATCATCCGGATCAGAATGGTTCAACGCTTCTCTCCTTACTTAATCAAACGTTCTTCGCATTGCCGTTTACTTGCTTACTGCTTGCCGGATTTTGCATGCGGTTACAGAAGGAACAGCAGAGCGTTCCGCTTCTTATGACGCTTTCGCTTACCTTCAGCAGCATATCCATCATTGCCGGCGGTAACGGGACGGTGGAATACCACTTCTCCATCTTTATGGTACTGGCCATTATTTTGTACTACGACCTCATCGCAATGCTTCTCATCAGCACCGTCATCTTCGCTCTGCAGCATGTACTCGGCTTCTTAATCTTCCCAGAGCTTGTCTACGGAACCCGTGATTATTCGCTGGCCATGGTCTCCATTCACATCGTATTTGTTGTTTTGTTTATCGGCGCCGTTACCTATCAAATTATGACGCGCAGAGCCTTCATCCACGCACTGGAATCGGCCCAACAGCAGAAAATTCAAGCAGCGGTCAAACAAATTATCGAAAATGTGACGGAAACGTCGGACCAGGTGCTCATGAACTCCAAGGAGCTCAGCTGCAACGCGGCCACGCTTAATCTCTTGGCAGGGGATATCGTACAAACGATGCATAAGGTCGATGCCGCGGCACATTTACAGGAGAATGGCGCACAGACCGGCAAGAAGGTGATCGGAGAGATGCTCCGAGATATCCATACCATCGCTGAAACGTCTGCCACCGTGTCTAATTTCTCGAACGAGGTTGCGACAGAGGCCGACAACGGGAATGAAGCCATTCAGAAGGCTGTCCGGCAGATGACATCGATGAGCAATGCCGTTCAAGAATCGGCTGCCAAAGTAAAGCTGCTTGGTCAGCGTTCACAAGAAATAGATGATATTACGAGTTTAATTACAGACATAGCTTCCCAGACCAGTCTGCTGGCTCTGAATGCGGCGATCGAAGCGGCACGGGCAGGCGAGCATGGCAGAGGTTTTACCGTCGTATCCAATGAAGTCCGCAAGCTGTCTGAGCAAACCACCGCCTCCGCCCAGAGAATCGCTGAGCTTGTTCAAGACATCCAGGCTAATAACCGGGCTTCCATCCAATCCATGGATCAAGTAATTGTTGAGGTAGCATCAGGAAATCAAGCCGTATGTGATGCGGGAGCGGCGTTCGAACGCATTATGCGGTCTATTAAAACCGTTGCGGAACAAATTCATTACATCTCCGGCGCGTCTCAGCAAATGTCTGCCAGTACGCAGCAGTTCAGCATCAACATCGAGGAAATCTCCCGCATGTCCGTTGAATTGACGGGCAGCGTAAAGACGGTCACAGGCAGCTCGAATGAGCAGCATCAGCTGATTTCCAGATCGTCGGAGCTGGCGACAATGCTGGAGAAACTGAGCGATAAATTAGATCAAACGATGGTCAGCACAAGGAAATCCTTCCGCGCCATATAATCCGAAGAGTAGTGCAATTCTGACAAAAATGACTTTGCGTTCATAGCCAATATCAAGTATTATGAGTAGAAAAGACAAGATCTGGCTAAAAAGGAGACACAATGCTATGAATGCTTCGAAAAAAAGTCATTGTAAAATCGTCGACTGCACGATCCGCGACGGCGGACTCGTCAATAACTGGGATTTCAGCGTTGAGTTCGTTCAGCATCTGTACAACTCGCTGAATGAAGCCGGCGTCGAGTATATGGAAATCGGGTACAAGAACTCGCCGAAGCTGCTTAAAGGCGCTGAAGATGCTGGTCCATGGCGCTTCCTGGACGACGACTTCCTTCGTAAAGTCATCCCGCAGAAGCTGAATACGAAGCTTTCTGCGCTTGTCGATATCGGACGGGTAGACGAGAACGATATTCTTCCGCGCGAAGAGAGCATGCTCGATTTGATCCGTGTTGCCTGCTACATTCAAGACGTGCCGAAGGCGCTGGAGCTGGTTAACGTATTCAATTCCCGCGGCTACGAAACAACGCTGAACATTATGGCGCTCTCCAACGTAATGGAGAACCAACTGCTTGAAGCATTCGAATTGATCGAAGCAAGCGTGGTTGACGTCGTATATGTGGTTGATTCCTACGGCAGCTTGGATCCGAATGATTTCAACTACTTGGTCAGCAAATTCCAGAAGTACCTGCCAAGCAAACGTTTGGGCGTACACACGCACAACAACATGCAGCTGGCTTTCGCCAATACGCTCATTTCCGTGGAGAAAGGCGTCGAGTTCCTGGATGCTTCCGTATACGGTATGGGCCGCGCGGCAGGCAACTGCCCGACGGAACTGCTTGTCGCACATCTGAAGAACACGAAGTACAATGTGCGTCCGGTGCTGGATATGATCGAGAAGCACATGATTACGCTGCGTGAAAAAGAAGAGTGGGGCTATATTATTCCTTATATGATTACAGGTATGTTGGACGAGCACCCTCGTTCCGCAATGGCACTTCGCAATTCCGATGACAAGGACAAGTCGGTTGATTTCTACGACAAACTGACTACGCCTGAAGTACTGCACAGCAAATAAGCACTTCTATAATAGATAAGCTCCCTGGCCTATGAGGCCCGGGAGCTTATTTTGTTTCTAGGAAGATTCTCGCCAATACCCGGTTCGGTATTCACTCGGCGTTACGCCGAATTGCCGTTTGAACATCCGATTGAAGAAGCTTAAATCCTCGAAACCGACTTCAAGCGCGATGGACATGATTTTGCCGGACGTCGTCTCCAGCAGCTTCTTCGCCTCCTGCAACCGAATATGGTTGCGGAACTCGATGAAGGTCATGCCGATATGCTGCTTGAATTTGGTGGTGAATGCCGTCTGGCTGAGGTTACATAAAGTGCTGAGCTGCTGCAAGCTTAACGGCTTCGCGTAATGCTGCCTCGTAAAGTCGCAAACATTGCGAATGAGCGCATTCTCGTCACTTGCCGCAGTCATCGGCTTCTTTAACGATCGTTCATAGCAGCGGCTAAGATAGATGAATAACTGCATGATATGCGCTCTAACCATTAGTTCATAATTGGCTTGGCGATTCGTATCTTCATATACAAGCCGATCGAGGATCGCCAGTGCCTCCATGCGGTCAAGCTTACCGATATTCATCACGGACGGATTACGCGTTTTCTCTCTAAGAAAGGGTTCGACGTAGTAGAAATCGATGAAGGCCGTCACACCGGCCATATGGGAGAGCTCCTGCTCGAAGTAATACGGATCGAAAATAATATTGTTTACGGTAAGCGGCGTGCCCGGCAGGCGTTTGTAGCCATGAGGGACATGGCGATGGATGATGAAGATATCCCCTTCGCGAATGAGGAATTGCTGATCTTGAAATAAATGAATGCCTTGGCCTTCCGTCACATAGATGATTTCGACAAAATCATGCGTATGCAGCTCATAATCGGTCGTGACCGGAGCACGAAATGCCCGAAACGGAAATGAAGGGTTATCCATAAACTGCTGGTTCACATAATGATCCATACGCTGCCCCTCCAAGCTGTCAGAAAGTCCAACCTTCGCGTTAAATTACCCAATCGTTCGCAGTTGTTTGTGTAATAAGTTTACTATAGCAGAACCGTCTTAATTGGAAAATATGTACAAGATAGTGGGGAGGGATAGGGATGGACACAGCTTCGAACAAGCAAGCGGCATTTGATTTGCAAGGCCATCTGGAGGAGTTTTACCGCAAGGGGTTCACCGTAATCAGAAACATGCTGGACGAAGAACGTGTGGATACTTATCGCAAAGCGTTTGAGCATGAATTTAAGACGACGGAGCCAGACGGCTACGGTGCCAATTTGCGTACGAAAATGTTTGAGCGAAACAATCTGTTTCTGCAGTTGATCGACGAAGAGCGGACAGTGTCATTTGCTGAGGCGGTGCTCGGAAAAAACTGCCATATGTTCTCCAATAACGGGCTGTACACGACGCCGGGCACCGGTATTGATTTCTGGCATGTGGATGAGGATCTGTTCTTTCCGATGCCGGAGGAGGCCGAGCTGGATCCGCGAATTCAGATGCCATGCTTTATGTTTACGGCGATGTATTATTTGACGGATGTGACGGAAGATATGGGGCCGACGCAGCTTATTCCGGGCAGTCACCGGAGCGGAAGGCATCCAGCCTCCCCGAAAGAAACGCCGTTCTATAACGGTCAAGGTCCGGTTTCCATCGTCGCCAAGAAAGGCGACATGCTGCTGTTCAATGGCCAGACCTGGCATCGCGGCGCACGCAATGAAAGCAGTCATGTTCGGATGGTGCAGCAGGTGACCTACGGACGCCGCTGGGTATCGCAGCGCTTCTATCCGTTCATTCATTATACGATGCCGCAGCATGTTATCGAGGCTGCGAAGGATAATCCACGGCTTACTCGGCTGCTTGGCTTTCATCCGCGCGGGCCATATGGATAAATAGGCATATTCTCATTGAATTTTCGAAGGGCATCCATTACAATAGAGTCCACTCATGGAAGTGATTGGCGTTACGAACTGTTGAAGGAGTGGATGCGGCTTGAAGAAATCATTAGCGCTAATCATCGAACAATTGGAATCGCGTCAGACCATGCAAGCCCTGTCTCCGAAACGGGTATGGGATGCTGCACTCGATCAAGAAATAGCCGCTTTACCTTTAATTTCTGCTGGAACTCCGAAGTCCGCGGTACCAGCGCTCATCGCGCTCAAAGCCGGACTGCATTTGCTCAACGAGAGCCTGGACGCGTCGCATGAACAGTCTCAAGAGATTGAAGACGATCCGACGGGCTGCTATTGGCATGGCATTATGCACCGGATGGAAGGTGATTTCTCCAATGCGAACTACTGGTTCAGCAATGCGGGCGCCCATCCGGCGATGGAGAGCTTGCAAACGCGAGTGGCGGATTGGCTGCAGAACAGCGTCATATTGGGAGATCTGCAGGAAGGCGCCATTCGGGATGCGCTGCAGGTGATCAAACGACAAGTACGCTGGCAGGCTCCGGCGCTCACCAGCATGATCGCTCTGCAAGAGAGCGGGACCATTTCAGAGGAAGCCAGAGGCGCGATTGAATATGTGCAGCACATGGAGCTAATGGAGCTGTTTGCGTATACGCACCAAGCGGCCAAACGTGCTGTAGCAGAATCATCTATATAAACAATAAAGCTGTATCCGCCACCTCGAGAAGGAGCAGATACAGCTTTTTTTATCTTATTCGGACGTTTGCTCTTTGTAACGCGTGCCGGTTCCTTCTTCCTTGCTCTTCGCTGCTTCGGTTTGAGGTGCCGTTCGCTGGCGGAATGGCCACCAGTTAGCTTCGCCGAACAGATTTGCAAGTGCGGGAATGACAAGTCCCATAAAGACAGTGGCATATAGAATCAGACCGATGACGATACCTGCTCCAATCTGCAGAAGCGTATTCACGCCGGACATCATGAGTGCGGCGAAGGTGCCGCCCATAATGACCGCTGCGGAAATGATTACGCCGCCTGTCGTCGACATCGCTTTCGACATCGCATACGTAATGCCCCGCGGTCGATATTCTTCCTTGAATCTGGCCATGAGGAAGATGCTGTAATCGACGCCCAGCGCTACGATAATAAGGAAGACGAAGAACGAAGCACTCCATGACAACCCTTCCTTGCCGAGCAATTGCACGAATATGAATTCGACGATGCCCATGGTGACCAGGAAGTTAAAGCCCAGGGAAAGCAGCACATAGAGCGGCGCCAGTATGGAACGCAGCAGAATCATGAGCACGATGAAAATCCCGATAAGAACAAACGCGCCTGTTCGCATAAAGTCGCTTTTCGAAATATCCTTCAGCTCCGAGATCTGTGCCGATGTGCCGGACAGATACACCTTCGTTCCTTCAATGGCGCTTCCTTCGAAGCTGTGGTTCAGCGCAGCTCGAATCTGATCAACCGTTGTCAGCGCCTCAGGCGAATAGGGATTAACTGCAAGGACAATCTCCATCTTGGCGGTTTCCCCGTCAGTGGAAATATAGTAATCGAGCGCTTGCTTCAGCTCAGGACTATCGAGCGCTTCCTGAGGAAGGTTCCAGCCCGGAATTTGACTGTCCCCAATTGTACGTTGCGCATCCTTCACCGAAGTGAGCCCCTTCGAAATGTCGCCAAGACCAGCGGCACCGTCCTTCAAGCCGCCGGTAAGCTCTTGAAGTCCGCTTCCGAGCTTCGCTGTACCATCCGCCGCTTGGGATTGACCTTCAGCCAGCTGACCAAGTCCGTCGGCTGCTTGGTTTACGCCCGGATTCAATTGATTGAAGCTTGCGGACAGCTTAGCCGCTCCGGCGTAAAGTTCGTTTAATCCTCCGGATAACCCTTGCTGCTTGCCTAGTAATTGCTGCATGGCAGGCTCATTCTTCAGCTCCGGATATTTCTTCAGCAGCGCCTGCAAATCTTGGCTCATGGAGCCGGATACTTCAGCGCTCTGCTTGAGTCCGCCGGACAGCTGGCCGGCGCCTTGGGACGCCTGCTGCATGCCGCCGTAGATTTGCTTCAATCCGCTTTGCGCTTCCGAGGTGCGTGCAGCCATCTTCCGCAAGCCATCCGTCAGCTTCTGAATATCGGCTTGCCCGCTCGAAATCGAGCTGCCGGCAGTAGTTAGGCCGTCGGCTACTTGATCGACGCCGGTCTTCATCTTCTCAAGCGCATCGGAGGTTCGTATCAGCTGATTCGACACCGTCAGATCAGCCAGCTGTTCGCCGAGCGGTCTTACGGCGCTTCGTACCTCTTTGACACCGCTGAGCTTCGCTACATTCGCGCTTGCCGTTTCGAGAGCGGCCAGTGCGGCAGGATTGCGCATGGACTCATCCGATCGCAGCGCTACGGAGAGCGGGAACACTTCGCCGGCTCCGAAGGCATGCTCCACTTGACGGAAGCCCTGCACGGAGCCGAGCTGCGGATTAATTTCTGCCAAGTCGTCAAAGGACCGTTTGCCATGGTACAGGAACGTAATTGGCGTAAGCAGCAGGACGGTGACAACCAGAATGGCTACGGGTCTGCGTGCGGCAAGTGCTGCCATCGCTCCCCATAGTTTGGATTCGCCATGGCCTTGACCGCTAGCGATTTTGCTCGGCCAGAAGGCGGCTTTACCGAAGATCATCAGCAAGGCAGGCGTTAAGGTAAGCCCTGCGATGAGCGTAATGGCAACGCCGATGGATACGCCCACGGCGGATTGATAAAGGCCAAACTGGGCGAAACCAATGAGGAAGAACGCAACGAATACCGTACTAGCAGAGAACGCGACGGTCTTGCCGACGGTTCGCATCGTTCTCACGAGTGCTTCCGCTTTGTCGCCGTCATGGGTAAGCTCCTCGCGGAAACGCTGGATAAGCAGAATACAATAATCGGTTCCCGCACCGAACAAGACGGCGATAAGGAAGGATTCCGTAAAGGACGAAACCGGCATGCCGTATTCCGTGGCCAGTGCAACGAGCCCGCGTGTGATGACTAAGGAAATGCCAATCGTAATAAGCGGGATGAACGGAGCGACCGGCGAACGGAACACAAGCAGAAGAATAACGAGCACGAGCGCTACGGTGAGCAGCTCTGTTTTCTTCAAACCCTCCTCGGAGCTCTGCTGAAAATCTTTGCCGATCGGAGCGCTCCCCGTGAGCTCTACTTTGCTTCCGCTCGGAGCGCCTTCCACTTTAGCGGCAAGTATATCGACCGCTTCCTGGGTGAGCGTATCATTATCCGCACGGGTGAACCCGACGATAAGCAGCTCGGTCGTGCCATCCTTGCTGCGGAATTTCTCCGCAAGCTCCGGCGTTTCATAAGCCGATTGTACCGACTTGAAGCCGTCCTTGCCGCTAAGCTGTGCAAGCTCGGCAGCTTTGGCCTTGAGCCAATCGCGGTCCTGCGCTGTCATGCCGCCTTCGCGGGAATAAACGAGGATCGCACTGGATTTGGTGGTTGTCTCCGGATTGATCCGCTCCATAAGCTGCTTGGCTACGACGGATTCGGAATCGGCCGGAATAAATTTCTGCTCGGTTTGCCGGACAATGGCCGCCAGATCAGGCAACGCAAACATGGAGGCGACGGTTATCGCCAGCCAAGCGATCAGGACTGCCCATTTGGCGCGGGCAATTCCTCGAACGATACGTTCAGACATTTCAATACCTCCTCGATACTAACAGGTTCTCTATGAATAGTTATAGCGCAAGACAAAACCATTCGTCAATAATTTTGAACTATCGGTCATAATTATTTCACAGGTTCAAAATAAGCCTGTACCATGAATTCGGTTTCATTCTCGATCGTATGAATGCGAGAAGAGAAGCTGAGTTTTATACCGACGGTCAACTCGTGTTTACGGAGCGTAAGGGCTGTGCTACAATTAGCATTGACTGAACGCGAACAACTCAGATGGAGGATATAGCGATGAACCGCGAGCTCAAGAAAGAACAGACACGCATTCGAATCAAAGAAGCTGCGCTCTCTTTATTTGCTGAGCTGGGTTACGAGCAGACATCCGTTGAAAGTATTGCCAAGCAAGCAGGTGTTGCAAAAGGCACTTTTTTCAATTATTTCTCTTCCAAGGATGAACTAATCTGCGACTTGCAAGCGATCTTTGCGTTAAACGAGGTGGCGAAGCTCAAAGACAAGCCCGGCCCGCTGGTGCCCCGTCTGCAGCTGCTGTTATTCCAAATCGTGAAACAATTCGAGCTTAGCAAACCGCTTACGCGCGCATTATTTCAAGCCATGCTCGGCAGTGCCAAGGCGCTTGATAACCATAACTCGATGCTGACTACGCTCAAAGAAGCTTTGCTGCCGCTTATTGCCGAAGGGCAGGAGAACGGCGAATTCCGCAGAGACATGCCGGCTGAGATGATGGCGCAGCAAGCCTTTCAAGCTTACTTCGGCACGCTCTTCGTCTGGTCGATGGAAGAGTCCGAGGATTCGCTCGATAACCGAATGGCCATTACCTTTGAGCTCTTCTTCAAAGGCATTGCCGTACAGTAATCCCTTATATGACAAAAAGCAGCTCCGGTTCATTCCTTCCACCTTAGGAAGGAGAACCAAGCTGCTTTTTTTATACGCACAATCTTTAGCTGCTAGAAGCCGATCAGCTCGCCGTCACCGCGGATAGCTGCAGCATGATGCTGGGCATTCGGGTGGAAATACCCGCCTGCTTGGAACGGCTTGCCGCCGACCGTGATGCCGGATAAGGAAACGCCGATATCTTCGGATTCATGGAACATGTGAAGGAGTGCGGTTTGGGTCATGCCGTCGATCTCGATGTACCACAGCTTGTAGCCGGCGTCCGTGACCACAACCAAATGAGCAGACCTATAAATTAATTTTGTAATGACATTGTTGTAGATAATGCTCAGCTCTGCAAGCGAGTAAGTTTCCATAAGGCAGCAGCGCTCCTTTCTTCCCCCAAAATATACTTCCCCCGATTGTACTGTCGCGCCGCCGAGAATGCAACAATTTACAACCCGTTTCCGTCGATGGATATAAGCCGACTCTTACATATAATGGTTTGGCTTCCAAAAGAATCGAGGGGGAATTCGGATGCAACAACGGAAACGAATAAACAGAGAACATGCACCGAGCAAAGAGAATGCAACGGCAAAAGGAAAGATGAAGACGTCGCTTATGCTGCTGGCTGCGCTAACTATTCTGCTGGCGGGCTGCTCCTCGGCTGATAATCAGAACGACTCCGCGGCGAATACGGATTCTACAAGTAACAGCTCGAACACGGAAGCAAGGGACAACGGCAGCGCAAGCGACCGCGGTGAAGCTACTACCAACTCAAGCAGCAATGACAAAGCGGATTCATCCGTTTCGGAAGAGCCGGCTCCGCCGACGGACGATGGCTCCGGTGATAAAGACGAGACGACTTCGCCGGGAAGCCAGTACGACGACTCCGAGCCGGGCCAGTTGACTGCCGGGGAGTGGAATGATCTTACCTCCTGGAGGGAATGGATCAAGCTGCTGAATAGCGGCGAGGGCAGAGAGCAGCAGTCCTATTGGTCCGTGTTTCCGCAAAATCGATTGGAAGTTGTGGTGACCGGAGGCGGAAAACCGGTATCCGATGCAGAGGTCAGCCTTATTGATGACGATGGCGATACGGTATGGGAGTCGCGGACCAATATCGACGGGGAAGCGTCAGCCTATGCGGGATTATTCGATGAACAGCAGAATCAAGAGCGATACGGGGTTATCATTCGATCGGGCAATCAGGAGAAGCAATACGAGAATGTGCAGATTCCGAGAGGTTCCGCGCTGCAGGTGGATCTAAACGAACAGGTGAATCCGTCGCTTGGCGTTGATCTGATGCTCGTGGTGGATACGACAGGCTCCATGCAGGATGAGCTGGATTTTCTGAAATCGGAGCTGAAGGATGTCGTGGCCCGCGTCGGCCGGGATAACGGCCAGCAGCTGGATATTCAAGTCAGCACGAATTTCTACCGGGATCGGAGCGATAAATATCTCATTAAAGATTATCCGTTTACGAAGGATATCGATACGGCCGTCAAACAGCTTTCTCAGCAAAGCGCAGCAGGCGGAGGCGATTTTCCGGAAGCGGTGGATGAAGCGCTGGAGAATGCCATTGATGATCATAAATGGAGCGGCGAAGCAAGAGCCAGACTGTTGTTTCTCGTGCTTGACGCTCCGCCGCATCATGAGCGCAAGGTGACCAAACGCATCCATGAGCTGATGGAATCGGCCGCAGCGGAAGGAATACGGATCATTCCGGTAGCTTCCAGCGGCGTAGATGTACAGACCGAATATCTGATGCGTTTCATGGCAACGTCGACAGGCGGGACTTATTTATTTCTAACGGATCACAGCGGTATCGGGAATGATCACATGGCGCCGGCTGTCGGGGAATATGAGGTGAAACGTCTCAATGATTTGCTCGTGGAGGTCATTAGTCGCTATACGTCAGAATAGAACTCTTTATGTCGGAAAATGTTTTGGAAAAGCTTTGTAAAGATGCTGGACAAAAAGGCACGTAATGGTACAAACTAGAGGAGATTATCATTAAGCGGGATTACCTTCCAATTGGGAATTGCAATGTTGAAAATATGAGAAAATTGGTGAATTTTGTGGGCGAGTCTGCAGCGCGGTTGTTCAGAATCAGACCTCTTGGAGATCGGGCTCTTGTCGTATATTTGGATACGGAGATGCATGAAGGAGAGCGCTGGCTGCTCGCTGCCGGAATGGCGGAATTGCTGAGAGAGGCCGGGCTTACTTGGCTCGTCGATGTGGTTCCGGCCTATGATACGGTAACCGTTGTTTATGCTAGGTTCGACTATGAGCAGGCGGCTGCCGATGTAGAACGGATTCTGCTGGATACGCGGCATCCGCATGCGGTTGAACCCAGGCTAATCGAAATCCCGGTATGTTATGGCGGTCATTATGGGCCTGATCTAGCAGCATGCGCCTCACGTGCGGGCATGACGGAAGCGAGTTTCGTTACTTGCCATGCTGCTGCGGAGTATCAGGTTGCGATGATCGGTTTCATGCCGGGCTTTCCGTATTTGAGCGGTTTGCCCGCCGAGCTCCGTCAGCCGCGTCTTGCCCGGCCGCGAAGCAGCGTGCCCGCAGGGGCTGTCGGCATTGCCGGCGGGCAGACCGGCATTTATCCGTTATCGACGCCGGGAGGCTGGCAGCTGATCGGCCTAACGCCGCTTCGGTTGTTTGATCCGAAGCGAGCCGAGCCTTTTCTGCTTCGCATGGGCGATAAGCTGCGTTTTGTTCCGATATCCGAGCAGGACCTGAAGGAGCAAGGTGAAGCGCCATGAGTCTACGCATCATCAAACCGGGCTTACATACAACGGTACAAGATTTGGGACGACCGGGTTGGCGGCGCTTCGGCATTCCCGAAGGCGGCGCAATGGACAGCATCGCGCTGCGGACGGCTAATCTGCTCGTCGGCAATGCGCCCGGCGCGGCAGGCCTTGAGCTTACGCTGAATGGGCCGGAGCTGCTGGCGGAAGAAGCGATGCTGATCGCCGTGTGCGGCGCCGACCTGGCACCGTCGATCGAAGGCGAGGCGCTTCCGCTGTGGCGGCCGGTGTGGATTGGCGCCGGAACGGTCATCCATTTCGGTTCCGCGGCCAGCGGGTGCCGCGCTTACGTAGCGGCAGCCGGCGGCATTGCCGCCGAAGCGGCGCTCGGCAGCCGCAGCACGGACACGCGTGCCGGCATCGGCGGCATCGCGGGGCGCAAGCTGCGCAGCGGCGACGTGCTGCCGCTCGGCAGCGCCGCGCCTTGGGCGGCCGCGTGGCACGCCGCGCTTGCCGCGCGAGCCGCGGCAGCGCCGCAGGGCCAGGGCCGCCGCAGCTGGGCGGCCCCGGGCTGGTTCGCGCCGCCGCCGCCGCAGGCGCATGCGCTGCTGCCCGGCAGCGCAAACCCCGCCGGCATCCGGCTGCGCGTGATGCCGGGCGCCGAGTACGGGCAATTCCGCGAAGCGGCCCGTACGGCGTTCATGCGGGAGCGCTATCGCGTAGCTCCCGCATCAGACCGGATGGGGGTCCGCCTGGAAGGCCCCCCGCTCCCTATGGAGGACAGCGAAGAACTGCTGTCCCACGGCGTCATCGCCGGCACGATACAGGTGCCGCGCGGCGGCGCGCCGATCATTCTCGGCGCGGACTGCCAGACGACCGGCGGCTATCCGAAGCTGGCGCATGTCATCACTGCCGACCTGCCGCTGCTCGCGCAGTGCAAGCCGGGCGATTCCATCACCTTCGAAGAAGTGACGCTGGCTGAAGCCCAGCGCAGGAATAGAGAGCAAGAACGTGGCATGCGGCAGCTCGCTGCCGTTCTCGCAATATGCCAGAAACCGAGCTGGAAATTATTATAGGATCATGAAAGGACCGCCAAAAGCCGATATGACTATTATCCACGATTTATCGCGGTCACAGCAGGTGATCGATTTGAACTGTGATTTTGGCGAAAGCTACGGCGTTTATACGTTTGGACAAGATAGGGAGCTGCTGGCGCATGTGACTTCGGTGAATATTGCCTGCGGTTTCCATGCCGGAGATCCGCATGCGATGCGTGAGGCCGTTTATCGCGCAGCAGAGGCCGGCGTAGCCATCGGCGCGCATCCCGGCTTGCCGGATCGACTTGGTTTCGGGCGGCGCGAGATGGCGGTCAGCGCGCGGGAAATTTACGACATGACACTCTACCAGATCGGCGCGTTAGATGCATTCGTCCGTGCAGCCGGCGTCAGCTTGCGTCATGTGAAGCCGCACGGCGCGCTCTATCATATGGCAGGGCGAAGCGAAGAGCTTGCGGACGCATTCGTACGCGCGGTGAGCGTGTACGATCCTTCCCTCATCGTTTATGGACAATGGGGGAGCGAGCTCCTTGCAACAGCGAATAAGCATAACATGCAATCGGCGTCCGAGATCTTCGCAGACCGTTCTTATCAAGCGGATGGAACACTTACTCCCCGAAATCGGCAGGGCGCGACGCTGGCCTCCGCCGAAGAAGCGCTGCTCCAGACGCTTAGCATCATTACGACGGGGACAGCAAGGACAATCGAAGGCAAAGAGATCGTTATTCATGGAGACACGGTATGTCTCCATGGCGACGGACAGCGCGCAGGAGAATTTGCCGCTGCACTGCGTAAAGGCTTGGAAGCAGCGGGAATCGCTCTTCAGCCGCCGACGCCGCGTAGGTAACTTGCTGCTTTCGAGAAGATACTGCTCTGCTCGTAACTTTCGAACATCATCACATGGGCATGCAGACAGCATCGGCTTTCTTTGTTGAAGGAGGACATCAAGACAACATGTCTATAAATAGGGCGGAAAAAATAACGATGTGGACGGCCTGCGCCGCCATCATCAGCTTTATCGTGATGCGGGTTTTTCATGGCGAGCTCTATCGTCCGATTGCGGGCCGAGCTTATTTGTTTGTGCATTCCGGCATCGAATTTATCAGTTATGCAGTGAGCTTCACCATGTTGGTGTTAGGCTGGCTGTTCTTCGTCAAGTCATTGTCGAAGCATAGGCTCTATACAGCGGCATTATTCGGCGCAGTCGGTGTGTTCGACATGCTTCATGGACTTACAGCAGAAGGAATGCCGTTCTTCCATCCCGTTGGAGAAACAACATTATCCGCCCTGTTCTCCATGTCTGCCCAGTTCATAGGTTCTGTCGGGTTGTTTATCATATTCCGCAAGAATGATGCACCGGTTTCGGCAAGGAAACGGCTCCCGGCCATGTTGATCTCCCTTGGTTTTGCAACCGTTGTAGGATTCGCCTACTTTGCGATGGCGGATCGGTCAGGTATTGCCGTGCTTGCGGGCGAATCGCTCGAGCTGCTGCGCGTACTTGTTTATTTCGTCATCATTTTCTCCTACTTGAGTACAATCGGCATGGTGCTTTATCTGAATCGCAATGAACGGCCTCAAGCGCTGCTAACCATCATACAATCGCTTGTTTTCTTCTTGTTCGCCAATTTGCAGTTCATCTTAAGCGCCGGCGTCGTTGACACGGATATGCTCCTGGGGCATGTCTATAAATTAGCCGGATTCTACTTCCTGATGAAGGGAATCTATTACGTTACGCTTGAAGAGCCGTTTAAGCAGCAGAAACGGACGGAATCACGCATCAATTTCTTGGCTTATCATGACGAGCTAACCGGTTTATCCAACCGGCGCCAGCTGCAAGAGCAGCTAAGTGCGGAGCTGGCACGCGCGCAGCAGAGCAACCATAAGCTCGCTGTATTTCTACTTGATATCGACAGGTTCAAAACCTTCAATGATGCGCTCGGTCATTCCTTCGGCGATCAGATGCTGCAGGCCGTTTCCCAGCGACTGCGACTGGCAGCGGGCAAATCGAATCACGTGTTCCGCATGGGAGGAGACGAGTTTGTCGTCTTAATGCCGGATATTAAGGATACGGAGACGGAGCTGGTAGACACAAGAGCCAAAGCATTGATGGGGCTCTTCGATGCACCGTTTGTGCTTGGCGAAGCGGAATATCATATTACGATTAGTCTGGGCATTTCCTTCTACCCGCAAGATGGCGAAAGCGTTGAGGTGCTGCTCAAGAACGCAGATACGGCCATGTATTGCGCCAAAGCACATCGCAATGAATTCTCCAGCTACGATCCGGAGATGAATCGGAAGTCGCATGATCGTCTGAGGCTGGAAAGCGATCTGCGGCGGGCGATCGATCAGGAACAGTTCACGCTGGCTTATCAGCCGCTCGTCAATTTGAGTACGGGTAAAGTAATCGGCGTGGAGGCGTTAGTTCGCTGGAATCATCCACAGCGGGGATTGCTGCCGCCGGGCGATTTTATTCCGCTCACGGAAGAGAATGGACTTATTCTTCAGCTTGGCGAATGGGTGCTCAAAGCTGCCTGCAAACAGAACGTTGCTTGGCAGGAAGCAGGCTTGCCGCCAATGATGATGTCCGTGAACTTGTCCATGCGGCAATTTAGACAGCATCAGCTGGCGGAGCGGATAAAGGGCATATTGGATTCGACGGGTATGCCGCCGAAGTATTTGGAGCTGGAGATTACGGAGAGTATGACCAGTGACGTGGAGTTCGCCAGCGACACGCTGACCAGCTTGAAGGAGATAGGCGTGCAGATCAGCATCGATGATTTCGGTACGGGCTACAGCTCGCTGATCTCGCTCAAACGGTTCCCGATTGATAAGCTGAAGATTGACCGCTCATTCGTCAGCGATTTGGCGCAAGGCGGCAGCGACGCGGCAATCGTTGCGACCATTACCACGATGGCCAAAAATTTAAAGCTTAAAGTGACAGCCGAAGGCGTAGAGAATGACGAACAGATTAAGTTTCTGCGTGAACGCAACTGCGAGGAAGCGCAAGGCTTCTACTTCACCAAGCCGATTCCGGCGAATTTGTTCGAGAACTGGTACAGACATCGCAGTAGTCAAACGGCTTAAGCTCTTAGGAAGCTTAAGAGGAGTGTTCACCTATGCAGCAACGGCTTGCAACGGTTTTTATCTATGGCTCGCTCTTGCCGGGCCATAGCAATCATCAGATATGTGCCGGATTTATTCAATCTGCTGTGCCGGGTGTCATTCAAGGCAGGCTGGTTGATTACGGACCTTACCCGGCAATGCTGCGGGATGCCGCAGCTTTCACGAATGGTGCCAGTGTTCGGGGAATGTGGATTGTCGTGAATGAGCAAGGCTTGAAACGTATGGATGAACTGGAGCAGTTCGCAGGGATCGAAGATGATAACGATTACGATCGGGTCTGGGTAACCGACATGCATCAGCCGGAGCAAAGCGGGTGGGTTTATGTATGGGATACGCCGAGAGGCTGCCCGCCAATCGCGGAAGACTATTGGCCTGACTTCTACGCCCGCAAGCGGGGCTGACTAACGGATGCGATTACTCGTTCGTTGCGGGAATTGACATCGATATACGTAAGGATAAATTACGCTCAGTCGTCCTGCTGAGCGTTTTTGCGTTGTTGAACGTATGGATAATACCGAAGGCGAGCACCAAGCAAGCCATTGTAAAGACGATCACGCGTTTTATTTTGTGAATGACAGCCGTTCCGTCATCGCGGTGGATCCGTCTGCGTCGGATGGATTGGCGCCAGATGAGCAGTAACGGCGCAGCGAGAATAATGAGCCCAACGGTAATCATCTGCTTCCGGTAAGCCATGCCAAGCGGAAATACATTAATGGACGCATATAGGAACGCTTCGATGACCAGTACTTGAATTGGGACGACTAGAGCGACTTCAGACGCAGCACGACGCTTTGTACGGCTCACGACATCATTCAGGTGCTTCACGGTAAGTCGAGCCAGATTAAGCAGCCTGGAGACGGAATAGAAGGCAATGGCTGCAGTCGGAAGCATAATGAGCGCGAAGAACATCAGAGCATTATCGAGCACAAACCAGTTGCGGTAGGAATACGTCGCAATCAGCATGATCATTTTGGCTAAGGCCAGAAGTGTCATGGAGCCAAGCAGGGCTAGCGTCAGGATGGCAGTACGTCTTAGACTGTGCGTCGTACGCCGGAAGGCCATGCTGCCTGTTGTAAGCCCCGCAAAAAGAGACAGCAAAAGTAAGAGAACAGCCATTGCTGCATTGATGACATAGACGGGTGTGGACATATTCGGTTTCCCCCATTTCCACGGAATGAACTTGTTTTAGTTTACTGGGAAGCACGGCTATTCGAGAACGGGCGCAAGTCCAGTGCCGGAACTGGACTTAGGTCGTAGACATAGTGCTTATTGTATTCCCCTATATACCTTACTCTTTGCGTTTGCGATATTGTGAAGGCGACACGCCATAGTAGGCGGTAAATTGTTTCGTAAAATGATGAATGGAGGCATAGCCTAAATCGGAAGCAATTGCCGTAATGGATCGATTGCTCTCCCAAAGTGCGGCGGCGGCTTGCTTCATGACAGCGCGGCTCCAATAGGCTTTCGGAGAGATGCCGGCAGTTTGCTTGAAGAGCGAGTGGAATCTCGTCTTCCGAAGCCCGCTTTGTGCCAGCCAGCTCGTATAATTCGATCCGGCATGCGCCTCTTTGTCGATGCGGTGCATAATCGCTTTCATTCGGTAGTCGCTGTGCCAGCTCTCGCCGGCAATCTGGATAAACTCCAGCATAAACGCTTTGAGCAGACTATGTGCGATCTGATCGCCGTATTCGCGCTGTTGTTGATGCTGCTTCACAATATGGGCGAACACATCCATCAAGATCGTATGATGCTGCAAAGGATAGAGATGCGGCAAGGTATCCAGAACGGTGTTCTCTCGCACGGTTGTCACCAGCTCTGGCAGTAGATCAGCCGGATGCCAATACAAGTGATGCTCGGTCGACCGCGGCTTCTCATTCCAAAGCTCAAAATACAAATTATAAGTTGCTAATGGATGCTCATCATCGGTGTAGAAGGAATGCATCAGCTGCGGCGGCAAATAGATCAAATCGCCTTTCTTCAGCGGGTAGGATTGCCCGTCAATCGTAATCCTTCCTCTGCCTCCATCCACGAGATGAAAGGCATAACAGTATCCGAAACGGCCGTACTCGAACTCGTTGCGCTCGTATGGGAACTGATAGTGATGTCCTACGCGGATGAATGGCTGTATCTCGCTCATTAGCTGCTGTATGGCTGCATCCAACCTCGATTCACTCCCTGCCGCATGTCCTGCCCTTATCCCTATTGTATCATGACTCGTGCATATCCTGAACTGCACCTCACATGAAAAAAAAGCCCAAGCCTCGCGAGTGGAGAGGGCTTGAGCTTCTTTGATTTAAACTTACAGATCGCCCCAGTTGAGGTTGGACGATTTGCTGTAGTTGGTTACTTTCTGCTCGAAGAAATCGGTTTTCATCCCGTTCATATTGCTGAAGCTTTCCACCCATTTCATTGGATGCTCGACGATTTCCGGATACAGAATATCGAGATTCAGCTTGCGCAGACGTTCATTGGAGAGGAACTTGATGTACTTCTCGATGATTTCATCCGTGAGGCCCGGTATGGTGTTGTTCGTAATGTATTGACCCCATTCGATTTCATGCTCAACGGCTGTGCGCATCATTTGGCGAAGCTCTTCGATCAGAACCGGCGTGAACAGCTCCGGATTTTCTTTGCGAACTTCGCGGAAAATACCTTGGAACAACGCTAAGTGAGTCAATTCATCGCGCTGAATGTATTTGATCTCCGAAACGGTACCGAGCATTTTGCCTTGGCGGCCAAGCGCATAGAAGAAGCTAAATCCGCTATAGAAGTAGATACCTTCTAGGATGTAGTTCGCCATAATCGTTTTGATTAGATTCTGCGATGACGGATTAGCAATGAAGTTCTCGTATAGGTCGGTGATGAACCGATTCCGTTTCAAGAGGTTCTTGTCCTCGCGCCACAGGTTATAAATTTGGTCGCGTACTTCCGGAGAAACCACGCTGTCTAGAATATAGGAATAAGATTGGCTGTGAACGGCTTCCTGGAAAGTATGGACCGTTAAGCACAGGTTTACCTCAGGCGCTGTAATATATTCGTTTACGTTCGGCAGGTTTGCCGTTTGAAGCGAATCCAAGAAGATGAGGAAGCTGATAATTTTATCGTAGCTGTTACGCTCGGAGAGCGACAGGTTTCTGTAATCTTTGGCATCCTGGGCAAGCGGAATCTCTTCCGGAATCCAGAAGTTATTCATCATCGTACGGTACATCTTCGTTGCCCAGTCATATTTCACATTGTTAAGCTCAATCAGATTGGTCGTATTTCCGCCAATCATGCGACGCATGCCCCAATCGCGGTCGCCTTCTTCGTTAAATAATTTTTTCTTTTGCAGATCCATTAAATGGGCTGCCTCCTTCTGTACTTTCCTAAAATAAGCTGCAATCGTTTTAAGAACTGCTGAGAATGGAAGCCCGGAGGTCGAGTCGAAACAGCGATTGCCGACTTCTTCCGACCCTACGGGCCACCATCATTCAACGGCTTCTTAAGCGCTGCAGCTTACGCAATCTTCAACTTCAAGGCTCTTGTTGCGGCAATAGTAAACGGTTTTGAGGCCGTTCTCCCAAGCTGCCATGTACAGATCCATAAATTCCTTCGCCGTGTAATCCGGCGTGATGTACAGGTTAAACGATTGCGCTTGATCGATATGGCGCTGACGGCGGCCCGCTGCGCGGATGCTCCAGTGTTGATCGATGTGATGCGCTTCTTTGTAGAACCAGAACGTTTCTTCGTTCAGGTTAGGCGCCGTTTGCGGGATGACCGCGTTCTTCTTCTCTTCGACGAAGAACTTGTTGAAGATCGGGTCAATACCTGCCGTGGAACCGGCGATCAAGGAAGTGGAGGCTGTAGGCGCAATTGCGAACATCCATGCGTTACGGACGCCGTGCTCGGCTACATCCTTCTTCAGTTTCTGCCAGTGCGGCGCATCATAACCGCGGGAATCGAAAAATTCTCCCGTCTGCCATTCACTGCCTTCGAATACGCGGTAAGCGCCTTTTTCTTTGGCGATTTCCATCGAAGCTTTGACTGCACAGTAGTTGATCCACTCGTACAGCTCGTCAGCACGATCCAAATGCTCTTCGGATTCCCATGCAATGCCGTTCAGAGCAAGCCATTGGTGATAACCGCTCGTGCCAAGGCCAACCGCACGGTACTTCTGATTCGTAATTTCCGCTTGCGGGATTGGGTAATGGTTCAGGTCGATCACGTTATCCATCATCCGCATTTGGCAAGTGACAACCTCTTCGATTTCCTCTTTCGTTCTGGAACGGCCAAGGTTAAGGGAAGAGAGGTTACACACGACATAGTCGCCGCTTTTCACTTGCGTTGTAATAACGCCGTCTTCATGAGTTGTCGTGATGTATTCAGTCGGGCTCATGTTCTGGCAAATTTCCGTACAAAGGTTAGAACAATAAATGATGCCTTTATGTTTATTCGGGTTCGCGCGGTTTACCGTATCGCGGTAGAACACGAAAGGTGTGCCTGTTTCGAAGGAGCTTGCAAGAATCTTCTTCATGATGTCGATTGCCGGTACTTCGTCACGGGAAAGCGCAGGGTTATTCACGCACTCTTCATAACGACGCTCCCACTCATCGCCCCATGAATCCTCGAGTGCCCAACCCATATAGCTGCGTACTTCGTGAGGATCGAATAGGAACCAGGAGTCGCGCTCTTGCACTTTGCGCATGAACAAGTCAGGAATGCAGACGCCGGGGAAGATGTCATGTGCTTTCATCCGGTCATCGCCGTTGTTTGTTTTAAGATTAAGGAAGTCGAAAATATCTTTATGCCATACGTCGAGGTAAACCGCGACCGCGCCGGAACGAACGCCGAGCTGGTCAACGGCAACCGCCGTGTTGTTGTAGTTCTTGATCCAAGGGACTACGCCGCCGGCAACGCCTTTGTATCCGCGGATGTTGGAGCCGCGGCTGCGCACTTTACCGATGTAGATGCCCATGCCGCCGCCGAATTTGGACACTTGCGCGAAGCTGGAGTCTACATTGTAAATGCCCCACAGGTTATCCGGCACTGTATCGATGAAGCAGCTGGAAAGCTGGTGGAACGGTTTGCGTGCATTTGCAAGCGTAGGTGTGGCAACCGTCATTTGAAGACGGCTAAGCACATCGTAGAACTTGCGTGCCCAAGCGAGCTTGTCATCTTCTTTCATAGCCAGATGCATCGCCACGCCCATGAACAATTCTTGCGGAAGCTCAAGCACGTCTCCGCTGAAGCTCTTGATCAAGTAGCGGTCCGCAAGCGTTTTGAGACCGATGTAGTTGAACAAGTAGTCGCGTTCAGGCACGATGTAATTGCCGAGCTCACGGATTTCATCACGGGTGTAATACTCTAGTATGTAGCTCCCGTAAAGCCCTTTGTCCGTCAAATACGTAATCAGAGAGTAGAAGTCTCCGTAGCCGAAATAGCCGTATTTGCGATTGATTGCAGATTCTTTATAAAGATCGTACACAAGAAGTTTGGCTGCAACGTACTGCCAGTTCGGCTGTTCGATGCTTGTTTTCTCTACCGCAACCTGTGTGAGTGTACGCTGAATTTCTTTAGTTGTAATGTTGTTGCGGAAATAAGGAAGTAAAGCAGTTTCCAGCTCAAGCGGATCGCAGTCGTTATAGCCGACGCACGAGAAATCAATAACCTTCTTAAGCTTTGAAAAGATTAATTCTTCTTTCTGACCGTTCCTCTTAATAATATCCACGAGCAGAGCCACTCCTTGTCGAAGGATGTCGTCTGACAACCTCTAATACACAATATGTTGTTAGTACTTCCCTAAATTACACCAATATATAGTGGTTGTCAAGTTATACTATTCGACAACCAACCATACCGTTACTACTGTTTTGAGGGGTTGAAAATCCCGTGAAAACGTATAGCTGCGGCATTTTTTATCGATCGGGACAGCTAGTTCTATAAACGTAGCTAATATAAAAAAGTGAGTACTATATGAATTGCGGATCCTAATTATAGCACTAACTGTAGGGACCGTGTGGTGACAATAATAGGGATAAGCGGAGCCGTATTTTCTCTTGAAACGATGTTCAAACAACGTTTGGATTTTCCGTTGGTGTTCGCCCATCAGCTTTAGTACACTTATTCTGAGTTTATTGTTCATATCTAAAGGAGAGGACGTGACTACACGACACCATGAACCGCCGTATTCGATATAAATCCCATTCCGCCATACAAGCCTTAGTCCTGTGCATCTGGATGTGCCTGGCACTGATCAGCATCCCGGGCATGGCTTCCGCGCACGCTGAGCTTGAACGATCCGAACCGGAGGCCAACGTCAAATATGAGCAGAGTCCGAAGTCGGTTGAGCTTCGTTTTAACGAATCCATCGAAGCTAAAGTAGGAGCCATTGAAGTACTCGATTCCAAATCACGACCCGTTACGAGCGAAACCGCGCAAGCCAGCAAGGATCATCAATCGCTCATCTTGCCGCTTCCTTCGCTTGGCGAAGGCGTGTACACCGTGTCTTATTCTGTCATTTCCGAAGACGGCCATCCGGTCAGCGGATCTTACGTCTTTATTGTAGGAAATCCTCAGGAAGGCGTGGATGCAGCCACATTTGATCCCCACAAAGAGCTCGGTCACGAAGGGCACAGCGCGGCCACCCAGCTGACGACAGGACAATTTATTATTTACGCCGCCCGCATCGTTTATTATGGATCATTGCTCTGGGCGGCAGGTCTAATGCTATGGCCGTTACTAACGCGAGGACGCGGGAAACTGCTTCCGGACCTCCAGCGAAAATGGGAACAGATTGCCTTGCGGACACTCTTGGTTGGTACTCTTGTGTACATTTTTGTTCATGCACGCGAGATATTGACCGGGTATCCAAGGGATGAATATAGTAAGCTTTTCTTGCAGACGAACATCGGGCGGGAATGGATTGCGCTTCTGGTGCTGGTGCTTCTCGGATTTATTATCGTCCGTTTCCCTGCCATTCTGAAGACCATTTGGGCGCTGCTCATTCTCGCGCTTGAGAGCTGGAGCGGTCATGCAGCTGTTTTCGCTCCGAAAACAGCCTCCGTCATGTTTGATTTCGTACATCTGGCTGCTGCAGCAATCTGGATAGGCGGGTTGATCCTGCTTGGTTTGCTTTGGCAGGCGGATCGCAAGGAAGCAGGGCGTTTTGCCGTCTTGTTCTCCAGAGCGGCATTGCTGTCGCTTGCGCTTCTTATTTTGTCGGGAATTGGCATGACCTTGCTATTCCTGCCTTCCCTGAACTATTTATTCTACACGGCCTGGGGAACGATTCTGCTGGTCAAGACCGGACTCGTTCTGCTGGTCCTCGTCGTTGGCGGCATTCTGCATCTGCGCGTACGCAGAGGCAATCTGCCTACTACGGTACTGCTTCGCATAGATGCTGCGCTGATGGCCCTTATCATTGTATCGGCAGCGCTCTTTACCTATATAAGCCCATTGCCGGCGAATGAACCGGTTGTTTATCACAAAATGGGCGACACCATGCATCTGTCATTGCGGGTTACGCCGAATAAGCCGGGCGATAATCAGTTTATCGTGAAGGTGTGGCTGCCGGATGCGGCAGGCGCCCCGAAATCCGTGACGATGCGCTTGTTTGCGCTGGATCAGAAGGAGCTTGGCCCGATTCAAGTGCCGATCAAACTGTTTGAGGATACTGAAATTACTACCTTTGACGGCTATGTGAAGGCGGCATACAAAGCGGAAGGACCGTTCGTTCCGTTCGCGGGTCGCTGGCAGGCCGAAATCCGCGTGCTCGATAAGGATGATAACGAGCAAGTGCAGAAGGTGAAGTTCCGGAATTATTAATGGCGGGGGAAGGTGGCGGCAAAATGACATATAAACGGATTAAATGGTTCATTTTGTGGACGCCGACCTTAACGATAGCGCTGTGGGAATATTTGCGGCATACGTTTCTGCTTCCCTATGTTTCGATGGATCTTGGCAATGCGCTCGCTCCTGTTATTGTAATGACCGTAACGGCAACGCTTCTTATTAAGCTTTTTCGGATGCTGGAGAGCACCAACGAATCGCTGCAGCAGGCGAAAGCGGCTAAGGCAGCGTTCATGGAACGAGAGCAGCTTGCCCGCGAGCTGCATGACGGCATCTCGCAGTCCCTTTTCCTGTTATCCGTGAAGCTGGATAAGCTGGAGCAGGCGAAGGACAATGAAGCTGTCAAAGAGACGGCGCAGCAGCTTAGGCGCACGGTGCGGCATGTGTATGAAGATGTACGGCAGTCGATTGCTTCGCTTCGCAGCGAGCCTTCGCGAACCGATGTGCAGTGGATGCAGGCGGTTCGCGAAATGGCGGAGGAGCTCGAGCGCGGCGGCCTTGCAGTCGAGCTGAATTGGCAGCTTGCCGAAGGCATGTTAAACAGCAAGGAAAAGGTGGAGCTGCTCGCGATCGTTCGCGAGGCGATGCTGAATGTACGCAAGCATGCGAATGCTTCTTGCTTGGCGGTGCATGCACGACCGGACTCGGAAGGCGGCAGCGGCTTTCGCTGCACCATCGAGGATGACGGAACGGGAGCTGAGCCGGCTCAGCTTATGGCTAAGGGGCGATACGGTATTCGGATGATGCAGGATCGTGCCACAGCGATGGGCTGGCAGTTTGGGGTTCGCGCGCGAGACGCTGCGAATGCTTCAGATGCGGTAGATAAGGAAGATGGGCTGCCAGCGGCTAAGGGAACGATCGTTGAAGTGATTAAGGAGGCGGCGCGCTGACATGAGCGATACACATATAACGGTGCTGATTGTCGATGACCATCCGCATGGGCGTGAAGGAATGCGAGATATCCTCAGCGGCGACGAATCCTTTTCTATAGTAGGAGAAGCGGCAAATGGCGAGCAGGCTATCATGCTTGCGGCTTCGCTGGTTCCTGATTTGGTGCTGATGGACATCAACATGCCGGTGATGAACGGCATGGAAGCGACGCAGCGCATCAAGACGATCGACCCGCGCATCAAAATCATCATGGTGACCGTATCGGACGATATCTCCGACCTGTTCGAAGCGATCAAACGCGGGGCGCAGGGTTATCTGCTGAAGAACCTGTCGCCATCGGCATGGCTGGAGTATTTGCGCGCCGTTGCCGTGGATGAAGCCCCTTTGTCCAAGGAGCTTGCTTTTCGCATGCTGCAGGAGTTTAACGGGGGGAGTTCGGGGGCGGCAGGCGGGAGCAAAGCTACTAAGGCTGAGGTCGCGCGCGTTGACAATGCAGCGTTTACGGAGCAGGGTGCAGCGCACACGGCATTGACGCAGCGGGAACGCGAGGTGCTGGAGCGAGTGGCGTTCGGCGGCTCCAATCGTCAAATTGCCGACAGCTTCGGGATCTCTGAGCATACGGTAAAGAACCATTTGAAAAATATTTTGCAAAAGCTGCATCTCGAGAATCGCGTTCAGCTTACCCGGTATGCGCTGGAGAAGGGTCTGGCTAAAGAGTAGCTTCGGGTTGACAAGCCAAGACACAAACCTGTAACAATCATATAGCTCGAACGAGTCATGGCGGATCCGGCGCGTTACGTTATACTCCTCCTATAAAGATGAGAGCAGGAGGGTGTAAGATGAATAAAATAAAGAAATGGTCCGTGCTGAGCATGACGCTGATTGCGATGTTCCTTTTTGCAGGCGTGGCAAGCGCGCACGTAACGGTTTGGCCAAAGGAAGCAGCTCAGAACAGTTATGAGGTGTTCTCCGTACGCGTTCCGAGCGAGAAGGAGAACGTGACGACGAAGATCGTGAAAGTCAAAGTACCCGATGGCGTGAAGATTAGCCGCGTTGAGCCGAAGGCGGGCTGGAAATACGAGCTCGAGCAAAACGCAGATACCAAAGAGATAGCATCCATTACTTGGACAGCTGAAGGCGATGGCTTGGCGCAAACGGAATTCACCGAATTCCGTGTATCCGGTAAAGTCGCCGCTGATGCCAAGCAGTTGGTCTGGAAAGCGTACCAAACCTACAGCGACAACTCCGTTGTGGAGTGGGTCGGCGGTGACGGCGCGGATTATCCGGCTTCGGTAACGACGGTCACTGCAGCTTCAGGCGAAGGTGACGGACATGGCGGCGGTAGTAATGGTTCCGTAGGCTCGGATCCGAATACGGGGACTTCATCCGGCTCAGAAGGTACGGGCAATGCGTCGTCGACGAATGTCGGCAACGAAGCGGGGACGCCGGAAACAGCGGATAACAGCGCGGCAGCTGGTCAAGAGAATGCTTCGACCGACAAGGCCGACAGCGGCTCGGACACGCTGAACCGTACGCTGTCGATCGTCGCAGTAGCATTAGCGGCGGCAGCGCTCGGCGTGGCGGTTTCGCGCAAGAGACAGCGTTAAGAAGTGAATGAGATTGGGGCGGAGTCAACGGCTTGCAAGAGGCCGTTGACTCCGTTTTTTTTGCGTGCCGCGTCGAGGGCGAATAGTGTCGCGAGTGGGGGAGCCGACTCTTCGCTCCCAGGAAGCGAAGAGTCAGTGAACATTGGCGCTTACGCTGCCGAGAGAGTCGTGAAATCCGACTTTCGGCTTCGGCCGAGTGGGGGCTGGTGTGTCTGAGAGTCTCAAAATGGAACTTTCGCTTACGGAGGAAGGTGGAATTGGATTAGTTAGATGGCTGAGAGTTCGAATATGGAATTCTCAGCGCAGAAAATCGGCGGTTTTGCCACTGAGAGTCTTAAAATGGAACTTTCGCTTACGGAGGAAGGTGGAATTGGATTAGTTAGATGACTGAGAGTTCGAATATGGAATTCTCAGCGCAGAAAATCGGCGGTTTTGCCACTGAGAGTCTCAAAATGAAACTTTCGCATGCGGCGGAGTGTGGGGAGTTAGATGACTGAGAGTTCGAATATGGAACTCTCAGCGCAGAAAACCGGCGCTTTTGCCGCTGAAAGTCTCAAAATGGAACTTTCGCATGCGGCGGAGGGTGGAGTGTGGGGAGTTAGATGACTGAGAGTTCGAATATGGAACTCTCAGAACAGAAAACCGGCGCTTTTGCCGCTGAAAGTCTCAAAATGGAACTTTCGCATACCGAGGAGGATGGAATGAGGTTAGTTTGGTGGTTGTGAGCGGAATTGGATTAATTTGGGTGCAAAGAGGCAGCCTAGGAACATTCGGAGTAAGAAGAAAAGGATCGAAGCAGGGGGAGGCAATCCGCCCTTGCGAAAGGGTATGAAAACTTTGTATAATATAGGTTATATACGTTAACGCGATGAGGAAGAAGAGTACGCAGTGCTTTCTTGACAGGGAGAAGACGCCGTAGATTGAGAGCGTCTTTAGGAAATCAGGCTGCCGAAGTTCCCTTCCGAGCAGACTCTTGAAGGTGTACGGCCATGTGCCGCACAAGGTAGGGAGTACCGGGTTCCGGCCGATATTCGGACTTTGAGGAATTGCCTCGCTTATTATTAGGCTGCGGCAGTTTGAATTAGGGTGGTAACACGGTTCTTTCGTCCCTTACGGGGAGAAGGAGCCGTTTTTTTGTTTTCAGAAATGGGATTAGCAGCTGTAAACATGAGTCAGGTTATTTGGTTAAAGAAGGGGCTGGATGGAATGAAAGAGCGTTTGGAAGCATTGCGGGTCGAGGCGCTGCAGGAGCTGCAGCAGGTTGACGGTCCGCAGCAATTGAATGATCTGCGTGTAAAATACCTAGGCAAGAAAGGCGCGCTGACGGAAATTCTCCGCGGCATGGGTTCCCTAAGCGCCGAAGAGCGTCCGGTTATCGGGCAAGTCGGCAATGAAGTGCGCGCCGCAATCGAAGAAGTCATTGAAACGAAGCAAGCGGTGTTCCAGCAAGCTGAAACGGCGAACCGCCTTCGCGCGGAAACGATCGACGTCACGCTGCCGGGCAAGAAACAAGCTGCAGGTGCGGTTCATCCGCTCAATAAAGTCGCACAAGAAATCGAGGATGTATTCATCGGTCTCGGTTACACGATCGCTGAAGGTCCGGAGGTCGAATCCGACTATTATAACTTCGAAGCGCTGAACCTTCCGAAGGATCACCCTGCTCGCGACATGCAGGATTCGTTCTACGTAACCGACGACATCCTTATGCGCACGCACACTTCGCCGGTACAGGTTCGCACGATGAAAGCGATGAACGGCAAACCGGTTAAAGTCATTTGTCCGGGTAAAGTTTACCGCCGCGATGATGACGATGCGACGCATTCGTTCCAGTTCAATCAGATCGAAGGACTTGTCATCGGACCCAACATCCGCATGAGCGATCTCAAAGGCACTTTGCTTCAATTCGTTCAGCTGATGTTCGGCAAACAAGCGCAAATCCGTCTTCGTCCGAGCTTCTTCCCGTTCACGGAGCCAAGCGCAGAGGTTGACGTAACTTGCGTACAGTGCGGCGGCCATGGCTGCCGGATGTGTAAGCAAACCGGCTGGCTCGAAATTTTGGGCTGCGGCATGGTTCACCCGCGCGTGCTTGAGATGGGCGGCTACGATCCGAACGAAGTCAGCGGTTTCGCATTCGGCATGGGCGTAGAACGTATTGCGCTGCTGAAATACGGCATTGACGACATCCGTCATTTTTATACGAACGATCTGCGCTTCCTGAGCCAGTTTGTCCGAATGTGAGAAGGAGGCAATAACGATGAACGTATCTTATAAATGGTTGAGCGAATATATCGAGTTAAACGGCTATACCGGCGATCAGCTGGCAGAGCTTATGACAAGCGGAGGCATTGAAATCGATGTCGTCGAATCCCGCAACAAAGGTGTTACAGGCGTAGTTGTCGGTCATGTGCTGACACGCGAGAAACATCCCGATGCGGATAAGCTGAGCGTTTGTACGCTTGACGTGGGCGGTCCTGAAGTACTGCAAATCGTGTGCGGCGCCAAGAACGTAGCTGCAGGACAGCTGGTTCCGGTTGCGACAATCGGCGCAGTATTGCCGGGGGACTTTGCGATTAAACGGGCAAAGCTGCGCGGCGTAGAATCCCAAGGCATGATTTGTTCCGCGAAGGAGCTTGGTCTTAACGAGAAGCTTCTGCCTAAAGAACAGCAAGAAGGAATCCTTGTCCTGCCGGAAGGCACGCCGATCGGCGCATCGATTCTGGATGTGCTCGGTATCGACGATGAGGTGCTGGAGCTTGATTTGACGCCAAACCGTTCGGATTGCCTAAGCATGCTGGGCGTTGCCTATGAAATCGGCGCATTGACAGGCCGCAGCGTGAAGCTGCCGGACAATCGCGTGAACGATTCGGTAGAGCAAGCTTCCGCCCATGTATCGGTTCGTATCGAAGCGAAGGAACAATGCTCGCACTACTCGGCGCGTTATATTAAAGGCGTTCAAATCGGCCCTTCGCCGCAGTGGATGCAAAATCGTCTGATGGCTGCCGGCATTCGTCCGATCAGCAACGTAGTCGATATCACGAACTTTGTTATGCTCGAGTACGGCCAACCGCTGCACGCTTTCGATGCGGATAAAGTCGAAGGCGGACGCATTGTTGTCCGCATGGCTAACGAAGGCGAAGTGTTGACTACGCTGGATGGTCAGGACCGCAAACTGGAGCCGCATATGCTGGTCATCACGAACGGTCAAGAGCCGCTGGCGCTTGCAGGCGTGATGGGCGGCGCAAATTCGGAAGTAACCGCTGCGACGGTAAATATTTTGCTGGAATCGGCTCGTTTCGATGGCGGAACGATTCGCAAAACCTCGCGTCAAGTCGGCTTGCGTTCGGAATCGAGCGTTCGTTTCGAGAAAGGCGTTGACCCGGCTCGCGTTATTCCGGCGCTTGATCGCGCTGCTTCGCTTATGGCGAAATATGCAAGCGGCCATGTGCTGGAGGGCATCGTGGAAGAGCTGACTGAACAGCCGAAAGATGCGGTAATCAGCGTATCCATCGCCAAAATCAACCGTTATCTCGGAACCGAGCTCGCGAAGCTCGAAATCGAAACGATTTTCGGCCGTCTGCAATTCCCGTTTGAATTGTCGACTGATGGGGTATTTACTGTAAGTGTTCCATCCAGACGCGGCGACATTACACGCGATGTGGATTTGATCGAAGAGGTTGCGCGGTTGTTCGGATATGACAATATCCCGACGACGGCAATCGAAGGCGCTGCAACACCGGGGGCATTGACGAAGCCGCAGGCGATTCGCCGCGAGCTGCGCAAACGTCTGACGGATGCCGGCCTTCACGAGGTAATCAGCTACTCCTTCACTCATCCGGATCGCACGAAGCTGTTCCCGGCTCTGGCCGGAGCGGATTTGTTCCCTGTTCGACTGGCGCTTCCAATGAGCGAGGACCGCAGTGTACTGCGTACCAGCCTGCTTCCCCAATTGCTGGAAACAGCCGCGTACAACCGCAATCGTAAAAACGACGACGTAGCGATCTTCGAGATCGGCAGCGTCTTCCATACGGATGAAGAGGCACTTACTCGTTTGCCTCATGAGAAGCACCGTCTTGCCGTTCTGCTTACCGGCAACAAGAATGTAACGGAGTGGAACCGTAAAGCGGAAGCTTACGATTTCTACGATCTGAAAGGCATTCTCGAGACGCTCGTGGAAGTGCTTGGCGTTAGCGGATCCATTAGCTATGAAGCCGCTCAACCGGAGCATATGCACCCGGGCCGTACGGCAGCGGTTGTATACCACGGCGAGCGCGGTGCGCAAACCATTGGCTACCTGGGCCAATTGCACCCGACTACTCAGATCGATCATGATCTGGCGGATACGTATGTACTCGAAATCGAGCTGGCGCCGCTTTACGCTGCTGCTGATTTCGACATCGTATATAAGGCGTTGCCACGTTATCCGGCTATGGAGCGGGATATCGCAGTCGTGCTTAGCCGCGATGTGGCAGCAGGCAAGCTGATCGATGCCGTTCAAGAGACAGCCGGCGCGTTGCTGGAGTCGGTTCGCATCTTTGATATCTTTACCGGAGAGAAGCTCGGCTCGGATAAAAAGAGCGTCGCCCTATCCCTCGTATACCGTCATGCAGAGCGTACTTTGACGGATGAAGAAGTAACGGAGCGTCATGCAGAGGTTGTAACAAAATTGGAACAATCTTTTGCAGCGGAATTGCGTAAATAGGCAGGAGTTGACCTTTGCCGCATCGAATTAGTTCCTTGCGAACAAATCTCGGTGCGGCTTTATTCTATTTTGCCGGATTATCGGCATGGAGAAGCATGTACAGTAAGGCTTGCCCGGAATGCTTTAGAAGTGGAAGAAGGCAACGATTGTCGCATTGAACTCATTTTTCACCCTTGAACCTATAGGAGGACATGCCCTCATGAACGCTGCCGATCGGACACGTGTAACTGTTGATATATTTGGAAATCAATTCAAACTAGCTGGTCACAATAACCCTGACTATATCAAGCGCATTGCAGCGCTTGTTGACGACAATATGAATAAGCTGGCGAAGGGGTATCCGCGACTGGATATGCCTAAGATCGCTATGCTGGCTGCAGTACATATGGCTGAAGATGTGTTTAGATTGCGGGTCGAAAATGAGCGGATGCACGAGACCGAGGAGCGCCGCAAAGCGGCTGTAGCGGAGCTGGAGCAGGTGAAGCTGATTGTGGACACGCTGCACGGCCAGCTTGAGGCTGAACGCGTGAGCGCGGAAGCGGCACTGGCGAGTGCGGAAGCGGCGTTAGTCGCGGAGCGTGCGAATGCGGAAGCGGCGCTGGCTGCGGAGCGGTCGAATGCGGAAGCGGCGCTTGCTGAGGAGCGAGCGAGTGCGAAAGCGGTGCTGATTGCGGAGCGAGCGAATGCGGAAGCGGTGCTTGCTGCGGAGCAGTCGAGTGCGGAAGCGGTGCTGGTTGCGGAGCGAGCGAATGCGGAAGCGGCACTGGCTGAGGAGCGAGCGAATGCGGAAGCGGTGCTGGCTGAGGAGCGAGCGAATGCGGAAGCGGCGCTTGCTGAGGAGCGAGCGAATGCGGAAGCGGCGCTTGCTGCGGAGAGACTGAGAGCAGAGGAAGCGCTGTTCGCGGAGCTGGAGAGATCGGAGGCGGCGCTGGCCGCAGAGCGGGAGGAAGCGGAAGCGGCGATCGAGGATGCGCGCGAGGAGCTGGAGCGGACAAGCGCGATGCTGCAAGGGCGCTTGGAGCAAGCGGTTGGCGCGGCGGAAGCGAAGCTGGCGAGCGAGCAGGAAGCCGCGCTTGCGGAGCAACTGCGCGTACAGGCGGAGCGCGAGAGCGAGCAAGAGGCTTTGCGAGCAGAGATCGAGCGATTGAAAGCGGAGCTTGCGCGTGAGCAAGAGGAAGCGCGAGCTGAGCTTGAGCGGTTAAGAGCGGAGCTGATCGCGGAACGTGAGGAAGCACAAGAGACAGCCCGTTTAGAGCTGGCTCTGTTGCAAGAAGAACGCGAGAGCGAGAATGCTGCAGCCCAAGCGAAATTGGGACGAGTGCAGCAGGAACTGAATGCGAAGCTGGAAAGCGAGCAAATCGCAGCCCAAGCGGAACTGGCTCGAGTACAGCAGGAGCTGACTGCGAAGCTGGAAAGCGAGCAAGCAGCTTCCAATGAGCAGCTTGAGCGTACAAGAGCGGAGCTTCTGGCAGAGATTTCATTCGAGCAGGAAGCAGCGCAAGAGGAACTTGCACGTGCGAGTGCAGAGTGGGCGGCGAAACTAACAAGCGAGCTGGAATCAGCTCGTGCTGCGTTTACGCAGGCGAGAACAGAGCTGGAAGCGAAACATGCTAGTGAATTGGATGCTTCGCAAGCTGAGCTTGAGCGGGTGTGGGTAGAGTTGACTGCTGAACGCGAAAGCGAGCAGTCCGCATCACAAGCGGAGCTCGATCGTGTACGCACGGAGCTCGTTGCGGAACTGGAAGAGGTAAGGGAAACTTCGCGTAAAGCACTCGAGCAATTGCAGGAAGAGTTCGATCGTGAGCAAGAAGCGGCCCATGAAGAGCTGGAGCTGGTTAGCTCGACCCTGCAAGGCCGGATGGAGCAAACGATTCAAGCGGCTGAAGAGAAGCTGGCAAGCGAGCGCGAGGCCGCAGAAGCGAATCTGCAAGCTGAACGCGAAGCAGCGGCAGCTAAGCTGTCAAGTGAACTCGAAGCGATGGAAGCTAAGCTGGTTAGAGAACTCGAAGCGATGGAAGCGCAGCTGGCAAGTGAACGCGAGGACTCGGAAGCGAATCTGCAAGCTGAACGCGAAGCGGCAGCGGCTAAGCTGGCCAGCGAACTAGAAGCAATGGAAGCAGTGCTGACCAGTGAGCTCGAAACTGTGGAGTCGAAGCTGGCAAGCGAGCGTGCGGCCGCAGAAGCGCAGCTGCATGCCGAACGCGAAGAAGCCGCAGTTAAGCTGGCTAGTGAACTGGATGCTGTGGAAGCGCAGCTGGCAAGCGAGCGCAAAGCCGCAGAAGTTCAACTGCTTGCTGAACGTGAAGCAGCGGTTGCCAAGCTGACAGGCGAGCTCGAAGCAGTGGAAGCGCAGCTTGCAAGTGAACGCGAAGCCGCTGAAGCTAAGCTTACACAGTTGCGCGACGCTCATCGCGCAGAGCTTGAGGAGCTGCAGCTGACGCTGGAGCTGGAAGTGGAAGCGCAGTCGCTTGCTGTTATTGAGGCGCGCGAGGAGCTGGAGCGCACGAAATTCGCAATGGAAGCGCAGCTGGAGCAAGTGCGTGAAGCTGCGCAAGCAGAGCTTGCTCAGGAGCGAGAATATACAGCAGTCGAACTGAAGCAGCTGCATATGATCCATCAAGAAGAGCTGCAGAAGGAACGGTCACTGCAGGAAGCAACCGCGGAAGCGGCAGCCGGGCAGCTGGAAGAGACGAGATCGGAAATGCAATCTCGCATCGAGCAGGTGCGTATCGCGGCCGAGGCGGATGTGGAACGGATTCGCCAGGTAGCTCGCGAGCGTTTAGAACGGATGCGAGGCGAGGCCGAACGCGCTGCGGAGCACGCCGCTGCCGCCGAGGCGAAGCTGGCACAGCAGAGCCAAGCTGCTCTCGAAGAGCTCCAGCAGGTGCAAACGGATGCAGCTGCGCTACTGGAGCGGGAGCAAGCGGCAGCAGCCGCATTGCTGGAGCAGGAGCGGGCGACCGCTCAATTCCTGCTTGATCAGGCGCTTCAGGAAGGCGAAGCGGAAGCAGCTTCCATTACAGCCGCCTACAAGCGGGAGCTTGAAGCCAGTCGTGCAGAAGCTGAAAGCCTTTATCTTACGCTCACTGCGGAGAAACAGAACCGCGAGAGCACATGGCAGCAAGAGCGCGATCAGCTCGCTGCGCAGCTTGAAGAAATGCGCAAGGAACTGCGTTCCATGCAAGATCAGCTTGCCGAGGAACAAGAGAAGGCCGAACTGCTCGAGCTGGAAGCGGCAGAAGAGGGCGAGGCACTTCGTTCCAAAGTGGCGCGCCTTGAACAGGAACTGCGTGAACATGAGAGCAGAGCGGAACAAGCGGAGCAATGGCTCGCCGATCAGCAACAGAAGGAAAACCGCCGCAGCGAGGCCATTCAACAGCAAGAAGAGCGGCTGGATGAACTGCGCGGCGAGTTGAAGGCAGCGCAGAAGGCTGTGGAAGAAAGCCAGCTGGGACAATTGATGCTGGAAGAACAGCATGAGCGTATTATGAGCGAAGCGAAGCAGCTTGAAGAGCGGAACGAACAGCTGGCAGAGCGCTTGCAAGCGGCAGAAGATCGCGCGGCTGACTTGATGCGCGAGGCGCGGCAGCAAATGGCCGAAGCAGAGCGGATCGCGGACGAAGCCCATGTGAAGCTAATGGATCAAGTGCATGCGGCCGACTCGGAGATTACGCTGGCCAAGCAGCAGGCGGCGGCGCATGCCGAAGCAGAAGCAGGCTTATTGGAGCAGCTCCTCCTGAGCGAGGATGAAGCGGAGAAAGCGAAGGCGCAAGCCAAGCAGATCAGCTTAAGACTGGAAGAGCTGGAAGCATCACTTGCCTCAGTCAAAGAACTGCAAGCAACCCATGATCAGCTTCAAATCGAACATGGCAAGCTTAAGATTGAATACTCCAAGCTTCAGACAGAGTACAACGAATGGATTGAACTTCTGGAAGTCGAATAGAGAAGAGGGCTGTGCGATACGCCGGTTTCGATATCGAAACTCGCGTGCAGCACAGCCCTCTTTTCATTTAATAAGCTACAATTAATAAGCGACAATGGCTCCTGTCGTCCCGTCTGATGGCAATGCCGCCAAACGAAGCAGATCAGCGGTCACTTGATGGGGATCCTTGCCGGTTGCATGCATCTCGGAACGGATCGTCCCGGGATTAAAAGCATTCACGAGAATGCCGTATTCATGCTCCTCGTCCGCTGTTGTCCGTGTGAGCGACTCCAAGCCTGCCTTGGATGCGCTGTAAGCCGCATATCCGCCGGCACCATTTGACGCCAATCCAGAAGTGATATTAATGATACGACCATATCTTGCTTCTCGCATGGAAGGCAGCACGGCATTGGTCATGAGAAAAGGTCCTGTTAGGTTTATGCTGATTTGAGTGGCCCATTCCTCAGAAGTAAGTTCAATGACGCGTCCGGGCTCAAATGCAGCGGCATTATTAATGAGGATATCTACGCGGCCGTATGCGGCTATCGCTTGATTGACAGCAGCCTGTACAGCTTCGACGCTTGCAATATCACAGGCAATAACCAGAGCATTGCTGCCCGGACGAACTTCCTCGATGAGAGCGGCTGTTTCATCCAGCTTCCCTTGGCGCCGACCCAGGAGTACAACTTGAGCGCCATCACGTGCAAAATCGATCGCTGTCGCCCGGCCAAGACCCGTGCCCGCACCTGTTATCATTACTACTCGTCCATTTACTGTACTCATGTTGTCCACCCTCTTCGTTATCGTTGCAAACATCGTAGCAAACAACATACGCCGGTGGAATAGCGGAGCTATAAGTCTTTCTTATACGATGCTGTCAGTGAAATGGATATATGTCGTTTAGTCGCTCCAAAAACGACCTTCATTAGGATTCCTGATAGACTGTATTAAATATCGGAATATAAAATAACCCGTCCAGCACATGCTGAACGGGTTATTGCTATTCCATTTCGAAAAGTCGAGCTCGCCGGTGTCTACTCGACGACAATCTTGGCAATCATCTTGGAATGGCCCGTGCCGCACATAATATCGCAATGGAATTCGTATTCCCCTGCATCATTAAGCGTGACGACTTTCGGTTTGCCGCTGTTAACCGTAAGGTTTAGGTCAGGTGCTTCCATGTTATGAACGCCATCTTCGGATTCCAGCGTAATTTCGGTCGGTTCGCCTTTCTTGATCTTGTAAACCGGCTGATCGAACTCGAACCGCGATGCTTTGATTACGATGCTTGCAGAAGCAGCTGTGCCGGTTTCTTCCACGCCGGAACCTGCATTGTTAGTGTCGGAACTCTTCGAACCGCATGCGGCTAAGACAAGTACGGCTGCAACAAGCATAAAGGACATGAGCAGTAATTTTTTCACCAGAGAACGCTCCTTCATGAATCGGATAGTTATGAACTCCTCTAGTATACCGTTACCGGAATAAAATTACTGTGACGATCTGTTGAATGCTTTGATGCCGCTTAGTGATCTCGTCCAGCTTCATACGGCGTGCTGACCGGAATAAACAAGTCGATAATCCCGATCACGAGCGCGGCCAATATCGCTCCCAGCCATGTGACGGAAACGCCGCCAACAATGAACTGCGCCACCCAGATGACCAGGGCGCTGCACAAGAAGCCGACAATGCCTCGACCAAACGGCGAGACGCGTTTGCCGAAGATGCCTTCGATGATCCAACCTAACGCCGCGATGACAAGCGCCAGGAAGAGCGCGCTCCAGAAACCGCCGACGCTAAATTGAGGTACAATATAACCGACAATCATTAACACGATCGCTGATACAATGAATCTGACCACGTGACCCAGGAAATGCATAGTGAAAAACCTCCTACAAAGTTTTTTGACAAAAGCCTCCTGACCACACTTAAGCGCGTAAAAGCGCATGGATCAAAAGCATTGGCCAGTGTTCGGAGAAGCTTACCTTCTCGTGTACAGGTATTGTTTCCTTTTTTGCTTCTGCCATTCATGGTAGCGCAGGATCGTGGCATACACCGCGCTGTTCGGCTATAATAGGAAACGAGAGGGGTGTTCTCGCTTGGACAACAAAATATTACAAACACTGGATTATGCCAAAATTGTATATAAATTAGGACAGCATGCCGCAACCGCGCTTGGAAAATCAGTCGTGGAGGCGCTTCATCCGAGCTCAGACTTAGAAGATGTGAAGCATGCGCTGCAAGTGACGGATGAAGCTTACAAAGCGGATCGTCTCAAAGGAAGCGCTCCTTTCGGAGGCATTGCCGACATCAAACCATCGCTTCTTCGCTCACGAATAGGCGGAACGCTGAATCCGGCAGAACTGCTCGAAATCGCAGAGACGGTCAGAGGTTCGCGCCGACTGAAGCGTCATATTCAGGGACTTCATGATGATCATCCCATCCCGCTGCTTGCCGCTACGGCTGAACAGCTAACGGAACATAAGCCGCTGGAAGATGCCATTTTGCTGTGCATAGATGATCAAGCTGAAGTCATGGACAGCGCGAGTCAGGAGCTGGCATCCATTCGCAGAGAGCTTCGCAGCGGTGAAGGACGCGTGAGGGAAAAGCTTGAAAGCATGATTCGCTCATCATCCGTACAGAAGATGCTGCAGGAATCGATCATTACCATTCGTAATGACCGCTACGTTATTCCCGTCAAACAAGAATACCGCGGCAGCTTCGGCGGTATTATTCACGATCAATCCGGTTCCGGGGCAACGTTGTTTATTGAGCCGGAAGCGATCGTTGTGCTTAACAATAAGCTGCGTGAGCTGCGTTTGGCCGAAGAGCGCGAAATTGAGAAAATCCTTCAGAAATTAACGGCATTGACGGCTGAATACGCCGACGATTTGCTCCTTGATTTGGACCTGTTAGGTCTCCTTGATTTTGCTTTTGCCAAAGCACGACTTGCCCACTTGATGGGGGCTACGCTGCCTCGGATGAATGACCGGGGCTACTTCAAGCTGCGCCGCGGCCGCCACCCGCTGATTGATCGCGAGCATGTCGTACCGATCGATGTCGAACTTGGCAATGATTACACGACGATCATCGTAACCGGTCCGAATACGGGCGGTAAGACGGTATCGTTGAAAACAATCGGCCTGCTCAGCCTGATGGCGATGTCCGGCTTGTTTGTTCCGGCTGAAGACGGCAGTCAGCTATGCGTGTTTGACGCGCTGTATGCGGATATCGGGGATGAACAAAGCATCGAGCAAAATTTGAGTACGTTCTCCAGTCATCTTACGAATATCATCCGCATTCTCAAAAATATGACGCCGAAAAGTCTTGTCCTGCTCGATGAGCTTGGCGCAGGCACCGATCCCGCGGAAGGCTCGGCACTGGCTATCGCTATCCTGGAGCACATGCACAAGCTCGGTTGCCGTATCGTGGCAACGACGCACTACAGCGAACTGAAAGCCTATGCTTATAACCGCAAAGGTGTCATCAATGCAAGCATGGAGTTCGATATTGCGACGCTCAGCCCGACTTATCGTTTGCTGATCGGGGTTCCGGGACGAAGCAATGCTTTTGCAATTGCCGAGCGTCTTGGCCTGCAGCGCGGCATCATCGATCATGCGCGCGGCGAGGTCAGCGAAGAAGATGTACGCGTTGAAACGATGATTGCTTCATTAGAAGAGAATCGTATCGGCGCCGAAGCAGAACGTAATACGGCCGAAGCCCTTCGCAAAGAGCTTGAGATGGAACGCGCTCGCCACGAGAGCGAACGTCAGAAGTTCGACGAGCAGCGCGAGAAGCTGCTGGCGAAGGCGCAAGACGAAGCGCGCGAAGTGATGTTGAAGGCGAAACGCGAAGCAGAGCAAATCATTGCCGATCTGCGCAAATTAGCGCAAGAAGAAGGCGCGGCAGTTAAGGATCACAAACTGACGGAAGCGCGTCGTAAGCTTGATGAAGCAACACCTGAGAAGAGCAAGTCGGCGAAAGGCCAACAGACCAAATTGAACAAGCCGCAGCGAATTGAAAGCGGCGATGAGGTTACGGTCTACAGTCTTGGCCAGCGCGGTCACGTCGTAGAAGTTAACGGCAACGAAGCGCTTGTGCAGCTCGGCATTCTGAAGATGAAAGTGGCGTTAAGCGACTTGGAGCTTATGAAGCGGGCGGAATCCGGCAAGACGCAGCAGCCTAAGATTGCCGCGAGCCTTAAGCGGACGCGGGACGAGAATGTTCGCAGCGAGCTTGATTTGCGCGGTGCGAATTTGGAAGAAGCCATGCTCGAGGTTGACCGATTCCTCGATGAATCGTTTTTGGCCGGATTCGGGCAAGTGTACATTATTCATGGTAACGGAACGGGCATCTTGCGTTCGGGGATCAGCGACTTCCTTCGCAGGCATAAGCATGTGAAGAGCTATCGCCTTGGTAAATACGGTGAAGGCGGCTCCGGCGTGACGGTAGCGGAACTTAAGTAAGGCGGGTGGGACTTCGAGATGGAACAAGAAATCGACGAATTGCTCAGCAATCATTTTGCAGCCTCGCTTGCTTATGTTTCGGTGACGGTGCTGGCTCTGCTTGTTTTCCTCTATTTCTTTGAATTTGTTACTCGCTATAAATGCTGGCAAGAAATTAAACGTGGCAACATGGCAGTGGCGATGGCGACAGGGGGCAAAATCTTCGGGATATGCAACCTGTTCCGCTTCTCCATCCAAGCCAATGAAGGCGTGTACCATAGCTTGGTGTGGGCGACGTATGGGTTCGCTCTGCTGATTGCCGCTTATTTATTATTTGAATTTCTGACTCCTGTTTTTCGAATTGATGAAGAAATCGAGAAGGACAATCGGGCGGTTGGTTTCATTGCCATGATTATTTCCGTTTCGCTTTCTTACGTTATTGGTGCCACGGTTGCTTAACTAGGGGACAGGATTTTCTGGATCGAAAACGATACACACTCGGAGGCTCTACCGATGAAATATTTATGGGGAACTTTATTTGCGTTAGCGGCGTTATTTGTTATTTTTGGCGTCTTTTATCTACTACAATAATCTTGAAATAGAAAGAAGGAATCGGCATGAGCGATAAACATGATGAGCAGCCAATCTGTCCATGGTGCCACACTGAAATTGTATGGGACGAAGAGATCGGCCCGGAGCGTAATTGTCCACACTGCGATAATGAATTGTCAGGCTACCGGACGCTGACGCTTGGCGGCGCAGAGCCGGATGACGAACTGGACGATGAGAGCGATGCGGAATCGGATTTGGAAGATGACAGCTGGGATGAAGATGAAACCCGTGACCTGTCTGATCTAAGACCTTATAACCGCGACCAGCTTGCGCTGGAAGAAACGATGGCGCGTATTCTGGATGAACAGCTGGAAGCGCCGGAATGTCCGTCCTGCCGGGAGTTCATGCTGGAGGCCGGCACGCAGATTATTACGCAAGAACAATTCAAGCCAAGAACACCTGCGGCGCTGGGAGAAACGATCGTTTCGACACCGTTCCAGCTGCAGCTTTATGTATGCCCGTCTTGCTTCCATACGCAGAATCGGCTTTCGGTACAAGATCAAGAGCGTTTGGTTCAATTGCTGACCAAAGCCGTCGATCTGGAAGACTAGAACGAGCTGGCAGCACTAATGGAAACTTCTTGTAATTCAGCCTTTTTCGGCATGTTAGGTCTCTAATGGGGGCAACTTACGCCTAGAAAGCTGCAGCTTCATGCAGCAGGCGGGAGGGATTCTGTTGGAGCAAGGCAAACATGCTGTGCAATCACGCTGGTTCGCGGGAAAATCCCGGGAGAAACTTAGGACTGTTTCGGGCGGTGGCGGCAAACGTGACTATAGCAGCAGCGCTTTGGACAGCCAAGCGATTTTACTGCTCGCGGTTCAGGCGCTGCTTGGCACAGCGAATGCGTTATCCGGTACGTTTCTGCCGGTTTATCTATGGAAAGCAAGTCAATCCTTCGCTTTGATCGGCTGGTTTAATTTTACTCAGTTTATTGTAAGCGGACTGACGTTCTGGCTGGCCGGCAAATGGGTGAAGGAGCATAACAAAATGAACAGCCTCCGGCTCGGCGTCGCGTTGTCCGGAGTTTTCTATTTTGTCGTATTAATGCTGGGGAAGTCTGCAATATCGTATGTCGTCCCGCTAGGCGTGTTAATCGGCATCGGGAATGGCTGCTTCTGGCTGGCCTTTAATGTTGTCTATTTCGAAATTACGGAGCCCGGCAATCGGGATCGATTCAATGGTTGGGCAGGCTTGCTTGGCTCAGGTGCCGGTATCATTGCGCCGTGGATTTCGGGCTGGCTGATTACGGCTAACAGCGGAGAACGAGGCTACAGCATTATTTTCACCGTATCCTCGATTATCTTCGCCGTTGCGGTTGTACTTAGCTTCTGGCTGAAGAAACGTGAGACGAGTGGGAAATACGAGTGGTTTCAAGGACTGCGAGTGCTCAAGGAGCGAGGTAATCCTTGGCGTTATGCGGTTCCCTCGATTGTTTCGCAAGGAGTGCGCGAAGGCGTATTCATGTTCTTGATTGGCCTGCTTGTCTACATCGCAACCAAGAATGAAGGGAAACTCGGCAACTTCTCGCTGATTACTTCTCTCGTAGCCTTAGTGAGCTTCTGGCTGATCGGGCGTTTAATGAAGCCGAATCGAAGAAGCATGGCAATGTTAATCGGAGCTGTAGCCATTACAGCGGTAGTTGGCGTGCTTTTCTGGCCGATCAGTTATCGCACACTGCTCCTATTCGGTCTAGGTACAGCGCTGTTCATGCCGCTCTACATCATCCCGATGACCTCGGCTGTATTTGACCTCATCGGCAGCGATGAGGACAGCGCGCGGCAGCGGGAGGAGTATGTCATTCTTCGCGAGGCCGGTTTAACCGTTGGCCGGATCATCGGAGTAACATCATATTTGATTATCTTGCCGTATATAAACCGTTCCCCTTATATAGTTCCATCACTAATGCTGATCGTAGGTGCCTTTCCGGTTGTGGGCTGGTGGCTGATGCGTTCTGTGCTGAGGAGGGTGAACGGCAATCATGAGCGAGCCTCTTCGCGAGGCTGACAATGGAAGGTAGTGCTGTGTATGCCGCGTATTGTAAATAATGTGACTGAGCTGATTGGCGGCACGCCGGTCGTCGCGCTTCGCAGGCTGAAGGAGCCGGGAGCGGCGGAAGTGCTGGTGAAGCTGGAGCGGTTCAATCCGAGCGGAAGCGTGAAGGATCGAGCGGCTTTTGCGCTGATCGAAGCGGGAGAAGCGAAAGGGATGCTGAAGCCCGGCGCGACGATTATCGAGCCGACCAGCGGGAATACCGGTATCGGGCTCGCTATGAATGCAGCGGCGCGAGGCTATAAGCTGATTCTCGTCATGCCGGATAATATGACGAAGGAGCGCATCGGCCTGCTGAAGGCCTATGGCGCCGAGGTTGTCCTAACGCCGGCAGCAGAACGTATGCCGGGTGCGATCAAACGAGCGTTCGAGCTGCAAGCAGAACGGCCGGGAAGCTATATTCCGAATCAGTTCGAGAATCCGGCCAATCCGGCGATTCATCGCACTACCACCGCTCAGGAAATCATCCGCCAAACCGAAGGGCGTCTCGATGTTTTCGTTGCAACGGCGGGAACCGGCGGCACGATTACGGGAACCGGGGAAGCGCTGAAAGCTGCGATTCCGGGACTTTATGTAGCCGTAGTGGAACCGCTGGGGTCGCCTGTACTGTCGGGCGGCAAGCCTGGGCCGCATAAGCTTGTCGGCACCAGCCCTGGATTTGTACCGGCCATTCTGAATACGTCCATCTATGATAAAATCGTTCAGGTGTCCGATGAAGACGCCATCGAGACGATGCGTCTGTTAGCCCGCCAAGAAGGGCTGCTCCTAGGTCCTTCCTCGGGCGCTGCCGTCTGGACGGCAATGGCGGAGGCCCGCCGAATCGGAGATGGCGGGCGCGTACTTTGCATCGCCCCGGACAGCGGCGAGCGATACTTAAGTATGGGATTGTTTTAGAAGCAGCATGCTTCATACGAAGCGCAGCTTGAAGCAAACCACTCTGTTAAGCAGAATGCTGCATTCGAAGCGATGCTTCGTTCGAACGCAAACCAATCTGTAAGCTAAATGTTCGCGTCCGATTAACGCACGCGAACATTTAGCCTAATCCACCCAATTATTAAGCTCATCCTGCACAATGGCCCTGCGTTCTTCGATATAGCTGATAAACAATTGCGGCTCATCATCGAAAGCGTATAAGGGCCATTTTCGCGTGAAATCATCTCGAATGGCGGGCCTTAAGTTCTCGTACATATCGGCGATAATCGGTTCAATGGTTTTGACCGTGAATTTGTTCGCGAGTAGATTAGTGAGAATTTTACGGTAGATTTGTCTGTGCGATTTGTAAGACAATACCTTCCTCGTCAGCGTATTATATCCTCTAACGTCCACTAAGTCGCTGCCGCACAGTCTCCCATAGCAGTTGCGGCCCCATGTCCCCTCGTAATCCCAAGGAATAATGCGGTACTTGCCGCTTTTCGTATGCTCATACAGCGCGTAGTTCTGATCAAACCCGTCATAATTGCCCGTCAACACAGCGCCGGCCAGCCACTTCAAATATAAGTAGATATCAAGCCGATACGCCAGGTAGCTCTTCAAGGAGCTGTTCGCGGGATTGTTAATCCGTTTCACGAACTTTACCAGCTTCGTCTTCGTTTCATCGGAGCCTTTCATCACACGGTAGCCGTCGAAGAGCGATTCTTTCAGTTCTCCGGTTTCCGAATCGTAGAGGCCGAAGTTCGCTTTATCGTTAACCGCGTAGATGAGGGCTTGCGAGCCGATGTTTCTTCTGCGAAAGAACGTATCATCCACCGATTCGATTTCTAAATAAACGCCGTGCGGGTAGCCGTTCCATTCCAGCCACATATGTCTGGTTCTTGGCGATGGTACGTTGATCATATTGAAGAAATGGAACGAGAGCGCATTACGGATCATGGAAGGATCGTCGAACTCTGCATTCCAGTGCAGGATTTGATTATCGCCATAACGGATCTCATAGGATTTCTTCGGATAATTGCGGGTGTGTCCGCCGCGGAACCGCAGCTGCGCATCTATCGTCTTTCCGTTCATCTCCAGCTTGACGGGAGCAAATTCATTGCTCCATACATTGGATTCGAGCCTCTGCAAGTCCTCGTTGTTTATCGTTATTTTTCGAGTAGGCAGTCCTTCCCCGGACATTAGACCATCTCCTTAGGCAAAAGATAAAGCCTATCGCATTCGATAGGCTTCAGCTTATTTACACTATGCGGGTAGATGTCTATTGGTCACAGATTATCGGCCGCGGGAGCCGTTGGAACCGCGCGAGCCTTGGGAGCCGCCGGTGCCGCGGGAACCGTTGGAACCGCGCGAGCCTTGGGAGCCGCCGGTGCCGCGGGAGCCGTTGGAACCGCGCGAGCCTTGGGAGCCGCCGGTGCCGCGGGAACCGTTGGAACCGCGCGAGCCTTGGGAACCGCCGGTGCCGCGGGAGCCGTTGGAACCGTGGGAACCTTGGGAGCCGCCAGTGCCGCGGGAGCCTTGGGAACCGTTCGAGTTACGCGAGCTGGCTGCTACCGGGCCAAGCAGCAACGCGTAAGAATAGCCCCAGGAGCCGTTTGTATCTTGTGTCGGCTCAACGCCGGGCCAACCGCAAGAACCGTTGGAACCTTGAGTACCGCCGGTACCAGGCGAAGCGTTATTGCCGCCGGAACCTTGAGTGCCTCCTGTACCGCGCGAACCGTTAGTACCGCGGGAGCCTTGCGTACCGCCAGTACCAGGCGAAGCGTTATTGCCGCGGGAGCCTTGCGTACCGCCAGTACCACGCGAGCCGTTAGTACCGCGGGAACCTTGCGTACCGCCAGTACCACGCGAGCCGTTAGTACCGCGCGAACCGTTAGTGCCACGGGAACCTTGGGAGCCGCCAGTGCCGCGGGAGCCGTTGGAGCCACGGGAGCCTTGAGTACCGCCGGTACCTTGGGAGCCATGGGAACCTTTAGAGCCGCGAGATCCTTGCGTACCGCCAGTGCCTTGGGAGCCACGAGTGCCGTTGCTTTTATTGTTGTTGTTGTTGGACAATTGAGAATTCATCTCCTTTTAATAGATTCTATACAAGCTATGTCGCGAATCTAGTAATCGCACTGGGTCATATGCTTAATCTTATAGAAAATAGATATCAATCTAGTACCGCTGACATATGGGATACATATAAATACATTATAAATTGTCTCCCATGATAGATTTCACCGGGGCAAGTAATGGAGGGATGAATGTCGAAGCGAGATGGATGAACCGGTATTTTGGTAGTCGTGATCGTAACGTAATTTGCGCCGGTGGTCTACGTGGTACAGGTCAAAATCTATTAATTATGGAGGGATTTTGGTATGGATGTCAGAAACAATGCAGTCAGCTACAAACCATTTGGAGCGCTTGCGAACCAAGGGGCGGGAACAAACTCATGTTGCGACAACAACAGAAGCCACAAGAGTCACAGAAGTCACAAGAGTCACAAAAGTCAACATATGGGAGGTCACAATTTCTTGGAATCTCAAGTAGGTATGGTGGTCCGCATCAACCGCGGTGGTCCTGAATCGGTAGAAGGAAGATTGCTATCTGTTCAAAAAGGTTACCTTGTATTGAAAACAAAAGAAGGCGTCGTATACGTTAACACTTCCCACGTGAAAAGCGTAACGGATGTTCCAGGACAAACTAGCCGATTCTCTACCGCTAAATTTGTAGAAGCTGATAGCTTTCCAGGCGTACTTCGCAACCTGACACGTAAGTTCGTTCAAATCAACTGGGGTGGACCAGAACGCATCGAAGGTTTCGTAGCAGGTGTCGGAAATGAAGCATTGCTGCTCGTAGTTGGCCCTGAATTGGTTCAAGTTCCGTTGTACCACATCAAAACCGTTAAAACAGCAGGTGCGTATGCAAGCGGCGGCAGCAGAGGCAGCAAAGGCAGCAATGGCAGCAAAGGCAATAGCAGCAGCAGCGGCGGCAGCGGCGGCAGCGGCGGCAGCGGCGGAACTGGCGGAAGCGGTGGAAGCGGTGGAAGCGGTGGAAGCGGCGGCAGCGGCGGTAATCGTTCCGGACGCAACAACGCAACGAAGAAAACGAATAAAAAAGGAAACAAAAAAACCGGCTACTATGGTGGTAAATAAGGCTGATTGCAAGCCGGGGCGAACGAAGTCTGCCAGCCCCGGCAGCAGCCTTGCTGTACCTCTCATTGACATGCAGCACTAGACTTACGCATGCCATTCATCTGTTCATCTGTCTATCTTGATGCACACTCTATCAGGGCTGCTGTATCTTAATTACCGCACACAAATACCTAGACGTATCTCGACCCTATCGCACTGTTTGAGTCTACGGGACACGTCGGCAGCAGAGAACGTATCTATCGTACTAACTGATCAAGCCTGCAGCATGAAATGGCATAGTCACACGAAATGATTGTCGAATGGCAGCTGGTAACGATTTGGCATCAAGGTTGTCGTCGCAGCCCGGGCTGGGTTCTTCTTATGGATCCGGCCTAGGGGTGCCGATCGAATGGATGTCTGCAGCCGGTGTTTCGTCCTGCCGCAGTTCGCGAGATTTGGCATGCGAAGGCTCCCCGGAATATCCTCTTGTTTGCGTTCGGTATGGATAGGTTGTGGACGGCTTACAGCGATCATACTCCCGAACATGTGGAAGAATCCGCCTTCTGTTACGTTGTCATCCCGGCAGGACTGCTTGCCAGTCTACTCTGTCTATATGCATGAACGCAATTAATAGGATGAAAGGAGGTCGATTTTCATGAAACATCGTCACCCTTTATTAGACCGTTATGTCGAGCTTGATATTTCGGGAAAAACAATTCCTATTCGCGGCAAATTGATTGATATAGGTCAAGATATTCTCGTGCTTCATAACGGTACGCAATTTCTCTATGTTCCTTTAATCCATTTGCAGCAGCTCCGTCTGGCCAAAAGTGAGGCTCAAGAAATAGACGTGCCGGAATTACCTTTCGAACCGCAAAATGATCCTATCTCCTATCGCAAAGTGCTGATGAATGCCAAAGGGATGTTCTCTGAGCTTTATATCACCGGCAATCAATCTATCCATGGCTATCTCACGAGCGTGATGAATGATTTCTTCGTCTTTTATTCACCGGTCTACCATTCCGTCATTATTTCACTGCATCATCTCAAATATTTAATTCCTTACAATCCTAACGTGACGCCGTACACGTTAACTCCGGAGCAGTTTCCGCTAAAACCATCACCTATTACACTTGCGCGTACCTTTGATCAGCAGCTGAGAAAACTCATAGGTGAATTCGTTATTTTGGATCTCGGCGAGAATCCGAACAAGATCGGTGTCCTCAAAGGCCTCGACCAAAATATGATCGAACTATCGACAGCGGGCGGGAATGCGGTATATTTGCACTTCGATCACGTAAAGACAGTCCATCTTCCTTAACAAGAACCGTCACCGGCTTCTTCCCCGCATGCGGAGAGGCCGGCTACATAGGAAATACCGATTGCGGGAATGGTATTCAAGTAATGAATGCAATGGAAATATAGGAGGGACACAATGCTTCAACCGATAACTGCCAAAGAAATGGAGTATGTGGTGGATTCGTTGTCAAACGAAGATTTGCTCATCAAACAAAATGCGGTCATGGCCGCTTCAGCGACGACACCAGCGTTAAAGCAAGCGGGAATGCAAATGATTCAAACCCACCAGCAGCATACGCAAATGCTGCTTCAAGCGCTCAGCCAGCACCAGCAGCTGGCGCCGACTCAGCCGCAAAATTAAAGGAGGAACAGCATGTTTCAACAACAAGGACAAGCCCAGCCGATATTGTCAGACGAAGACCTGGCCTACACGGTCTTAGCAGACCTAAAGCGTGTTGTTCGCGAGTATGCAACAGCAGCCACTGAATCAAACTGTCAAGATATTCGGCAGTTGTTTACCAATTTAATGAACAGTACGCTGCAGATGCAGGGACATCTCTATAAAATAATGGAGCAAAACAATATGTACAGCGCATCATCAGCGGCGTTGCGCCAAGAGATTGACAAGCAGCTGAAGCAAAATCAACAAACCTCACAGAAGACGCAGCAGTTCCTGCAGCAATTGAATCTTGGGTATGGCGGTTATCGCAGCGCGCCTGTTTACGGACAGTATCATCCGCCTCAACCTTCCAATCCCAATCCAGGGCCGGGAAATGCCAATCCTTATTACATGTAACCTCCATGCCGCCCTATAGCTGTCAAACACAAGAGCTGCCGCGAAATGCGACAGCTCTTGCATTATTTTCCGGTTGACGGCAAGAAACGTTGTCCAAAGCAGGCGGGCTGCCGCGCTTTTCTACTTTGCAGGATGCTTGGATTCGTTGTAATATAGTCTTTATAGCTATTTCACATCGCGAGCTTGTAAGCTTTGCGGGACGATTTGAAGAATCAGGAGGGTTTGACGATGAATGAACGGAAAATGCAAATACTTGAACTGCTGAAAGAAGATGCAAGACGCAGCGCGGAACTGATCGCGACAATGCTGGACGCGCCAGCGGCGGAGGTGAAGCAAGCGATTGCGGAGATGGAGCAGGATCACGTCATCGTCAAATATGCGACCGTTGTCAACTGGAGCAAGGTTGAAGATGAGAAAGTAACCGCACTTATAGAAGTCCAAATTACGCCAGAGCGCGGCCGCGGCTTTGAAGGCATTGCGGAACGCATTTATTTATATCCGGAAGTGAAATCGGTTTATCTCATGTCGGGTGCCTATGATTTGCTCGTTGAGGTGCAAGGGAAAACGCTTAAAGACGTTGCTTCCTTCGTATCCAATAAGCTGTCTCCGATCGATGCCGTACTTTCCACCAAGACCTTTTTTATACTTAAAAAATATAAGCAAGACGGCATTATATTCGAAGAGCATGAAGACGACCACCGTCTTCTCGTCTCGCCGTAAAGGATGATTGCTTATGATAAAAGATGAAGAGAAGCAAAGCGGCACGCTGACGCGCCGCACGTCGATGGCAGATTACTTGTCTCCGCAAGTCAGAGGAATCAAACCTTCCGGTATTCGTCGATTTTTTGACTTAGCAAGCGGTCGTAAAGATATTATTACACTTGGTGTCGGCGAGCCTGATTTTGTAACGCCATGGCATGTGCGCGAAGCATGCGTCTATGCGCTTGAAATGGGCAAGACACAGTACACCTCGAATGCGGGAACACCGGAGCTTCGTGAAGAGATCGGGATCTACATGGACCGTGAATTCGATGTGGCTTATAATCCCGCGAACGAGATTCTCGTAACCGTCGGCGGCAGCGAAGCGATCGACTTGGCACTGCGTGCCTTGATCTCGCCGGGCGACGAAATCTTGGTTCCTGAGCCTTGTTACATTTCCTACTCTCCGATTACCGCGCTGAGCGGCGGGGTGCCCGTCGGGGTAGAAACCTTCGCGAAGGATCAATTCAAGCTGACGGCTGAATCGCTCAAAGCAGCGATAACACCTCGTTCGAAAGTGCTCATTCTCTGTTATCCAAGCAATCCGACAGGCGGCATAATGACGTATGAGGATTGGCTGCCGATTGCTAAAGTCGTGGAGGAGAACGATCTTATCGTCATTTCCGATGAGATTTATGCAGAGCTTACGTATGGCTCGAAGCATGTCAGCTTCCCTTCGATGCCGGGCATGAAGGATCGCACCATTCTGGTGAGCGGCTTCTCGAAGTCGTTTGCGATGACGGGCTGGCGGATCGGTTATGCTTGCGGGCACAGCGAGCTCATCTCGGCTATGCTGAAGATTCATCAATATACGGTCATGTGCGCATCGAACATGTCTCAGGTGGCTGCTCTTGAAGCGCTGCGTAACGGCATGGATGAAAAGAACCGTATGGTGGAATCTTACAACCAACGTCGCCGGCTCGTCGTGCAAGGATTCCGTGATATCGGATTGCAATGCCATGAGCCGCAAGGCGCTTTCTATGCATTCCCATCCATTGCCGGACTTGGCTTAACCTCAGAGGAATTTGCCACGGGATTGCTGAACGATCAGAAAGTTGCTGCAGTGCCCGGTGATGTATTTGGACTTGGCGGAGAAGGTCATCTGCGCTGCTCCTATGCGACTTCCGTGAATCAAATTACGGAAGCGATTGAGCGGATTGGCAATTACGTTAGGAAACTTAAGGGAAATTAAAATAGGTATACTCATTTTTGTCAGACTTTGTTATAATTTAATAAAACTTTATAAACGCATTGCACAAGCGTCGTTAGGTTTTGTTGAGTGATGACAGGAGGGATGGCCATGACTTGTGCGAAAACGGGTCTTAAGCTTTTGTCCTCATCATCTATACGCCGATTGGAAGACGAAATATATGCGCTGCGCATGAAGATGGAACAGTCTTATGTCGAAGAAGCGACATTCGGCTCTGAGAAAGTGATCGACTTAAGCCGCCGTCTGGATAAGAAGATAAATGAATATATGCAATTTAGAAGAAGCTGGGCGCAGCAGTCGTAAAGATTCGTGCCGATGATTCTTCACCTGAGAAGGGGTCCTTAACAGGACTTCTTTTCTTTTTTGCAACTTGAAGAGGAGTTTAGAAATACCATGAAATCACCTGCTAACTTACGAATATTCAATTTTTTGTATTTTGCATTGCTGGCGATGTTTATTTCGTTTCTGCCTGTCTATCTGGATGCTCAGGGGCTTACTGCAACGAAGATTGGATTTATTATTGGCACCGGCGGCTTTGTTTCGCTCTTCGCTTCTCCGCTCTGGGGGATGGTTAGCGATCGGAGCAAAACCATTCGAAAAGTATTGCTGGTGCTGATTTTCTGTTCCACTATAGTTGGGTATATGCTCTATGCCTCGGGCAGCTTTATTCTGCTTGTTGTCTTTACGATGCTGCTCTATTTCTTCCTTTTGTCGATGGATCCGCTAACGGAAAGCTTGAATTTCCAGACGGCCGAAGCCAGAGGCGTCAGCTATGGTTCGATCCGGACGTTCGGCGCATTGGGGTATGCGGTGATGTCGCTGGCTGTTGGGTATGTAATGAAGTATTTCGGTGTTGACGGCATGGCTCCGCTCTTCGCTGTCATCGGGGTAATCAGCTTCATCGTATGCTTCACGCTAGCGGATGCGCCTGCTGCCAGCAAACCGGTTAAGCTCAAGAAGCTCGGTCAATTTCTAACGCATCGTGAAACGCTGATGTTCCTCATCCTGATCTTCATTGCGGCTGTCCCATCGCGGATCAATGATACTTACCTAGGTGTCTACCTGCGTGAGCTGGGCGGCGGCCCGGAGCTGATCGGACAAGCATGGTTCCTCGCGGCAGGGACCGAAATTCTTGTGTTTGCGCTAAGCTTCTGGTGGATGCGCAAGGGCAGGGAGCTGGCGCTGATCGCTTTCGCCAGCCTATTCTACTTCGTGCGTTTCTTCCTCTCGGCTTGGATTACCGATCCGCACTTGCTGGCTTACTTGCAAGTGCTGCAGATCTTCACGTTCCCGATTTTCTATACAGCGGCCATTCAATATCTCTATCGCATCGTTCCCGAGGAGTGGCGTGCTACCGGCCAAACCGTGCTGGCGCTCCTGTTCTTCGGCGTATCCGGCATCGTCGCCTCCTACGCAGGCGGATGGCTGTATGAGTCGGTAACCGGTCATACCTATTATTTGATCATAGCAGGTCTGTCATTCTGCGCTTTGCTGTTCAGCCTCGTTCTTCTTTCTATCTATGGGAAGAAGGAGCATGGCGGCAGACAGGGAATCCCCGCCAGTTCAGCGGAATGATGTCTGCTGTGCGGGCATATGTGCTATAGTGGAGCTAAATGTGCTGAACGGAAGAGTCTTGTGCCGAGCACAGTAGCGGAGTGGGCGGAATCGTTGTGAAGAAGCGTCAGCGTTCGCTTTTGTCTCCCGGATTTCTACCTATAAATCATTTATACAATCAAAGAAATCCGGAGGACAACGGCGATCGTAACAATGATCCGCACGCGCAGCGACCGAGCTTGAATGCACTTCGCATCTATTTGGATGGATGAAAAAAAAGGATGGTGGTGAGCCCCTTGAAACTATATACACGTACCGGAGATAGCGGAGATACATCGGTCAAAGGCGGCCGTGTTCGCAAGGATGACAGCCGGGTTGAAGCTTATGGCACGGTTGACGAACTGAACAGCTTTGTCGGCCAGGCGGCTGCGATTGCCGTTCGTGATGGCTTGAGCGAGCTCGCAGCGGAGCTGACGGAAATCCAGCAGGAGCTGTTTGATTGCGGCTCGGACCTGGCTTTCGCCGACCCGAGCGGACGCGATTTGAAGCTGACCGATGCGTCAGCAACTCGTTTGGAAAGCTGGATCGATTCGCATACGGCGGCGTCGCCGGAGATTAAGCGATTTATTTTGCCCGGAGGCAGTGAGGTGTCTGCCCTGCTTCATGTGTGCAGAACGGTATGCCGAAGAGCGGAACGGCGCATCGTGACCCTGGCTGCAGAAGTGCCGGTGCACCCGCCGGTAAATACGTATATGAACCGATTGTCCGACTATTTCTTCGCGGCCGCACGATTCGCGAATGTGAAACTCGGCATACCGGATACCGAATATATTAGGAGCGCGGACGTGTTTCGCACAAAGAGCAATGACTAATTCCGTCTATTATGAACCACTAACCTTAGTTATCGAAGAAGAGGACAATGGAAAGATCGTCCGCAAAGTGCTGGAGCGGCGTCTTGGTGTTTCTCGTAAACTGCTGTCACGCCTGAAACAGACCGATCATGGAATCATGATTAACGGAGGACGCGTCTATACGAATGACCGTGTTGCCAGCGGTGACTTGTTAGAGCTTCGCATGGAGCAGGAAGAGTCGAATGATATTTTGCCGCAGCCGATGGAGCTCGATATTGTCTATGAGGATCGGGACTTGCTGATCGTGAATAAGCCGCCCGGCATTGTGGTTCATCCCACTCAGGGGCATTATACCGGGACGCTTGCCAACGGGGTTGTCTATCATTGGAAGCAGCTCGGGGAGCGGGTGCGGTTTCGCCCGATTCATCGGTTGGATGAGGAGACATCAGGTCTTGTTGCCATTGCGAAGACCCCTTATATTCATCAACAGCTCTCGGATCAGCTTCAGGCCGGCGAAGTGGATAAACGGTATCGCACTTATGTGTACGGCAGTCCGGCAGAGGCAGCCGGAACGGTAAATGAACCGATTGACCGGGATACGATCAATCCTCATTTGCGCGTCGTAACGCCTGATGGCTATGACTCGATCACGCATTACGAGGTGGAGTCGGTCTACGGCAACGGTGCGGCAACGAAGCTGAATATTAAGCTGGAAACAGGCCGGACGCATCAAATTCGGGTGCATATGAAACATCTCGGCTGTCCGCTGCTTGGGGACAAGCTGTATGGCTATGCAGGTGAAGGCAAGGATGCTGAGGCTCCTGAGGTGTCGGCTTCGCTGGAAGCCTTATTGCAGCGGCAAGCGCTGCATGCTGCGATATTGTCGTTTACGCATCCGATTACGAAGGAGCGAATGACCTTCGAGGCGGCATTGCCGGAGGATTTGCGGCAGCTGGAGGCCGAGCTGCGGAAGCTGTAATTACGATATTATGAAATGGACTGGAGATAGAGGTAAGCCATGAAGAAACTGACAATCTACGATTATCCGAAATGCGGGACCTGCCGCAGTGCAATCAAGACGCTCAAAGCAATGGGCTATGAGTTGGAATCACATAACGTGTTTGAGACCGCGCCTTCCGTAGAGACGCTCCAAACGCTTATTGCCAATAGCGGTTTGGAAGTGAAGAAGTTCTTTAATACTTCGGGTGAGGTGTACAAGGAGCTGGGGTTGAAAGATAAGCTGCCGGGGATGACGGAGCAGGAGAAAATCGAGCTTCTCGCCTCGAACGGCAGATTGATAAAGCGGCCGGTAGTTACGAATGGCAGCACGGTAACAGTAGGCTTCAAGGATGAGGAATACGATCGGGTTTGGGGCAACTAGCGCAGAGAGCTAAGGAGGTACTCGTCAGGTGACAACTACGAAAGAATGGCGTGCGGATCGATTGTCAGAGCTTGGCTCGTCTATATTCGCCGAGGTAGCAGAGTGGAAACGAGAGGCCTTGCGCCTTGGGATGAATGTCATTGACCTTAGCATCGGCAGCCCGGATTTGCCGCCTTCGCTGCCAATCCGGCAGGCATTAAGCGAAGCCGTACTGCGCGAAGATGTTTATGGCTATCCGGGCTCCAAAGGGAGCGTGAGATTTCTGCGTCAGGCCGCCGATTGGCTCGCATATCGTTTCGGCATCGAGGTTGATCCGGAGCATGAGCTGCTCTCGTTAATGGGGTCGCAGGATGGACTGGGACATTTGGCTTTATCGCTTTGCAATCCGGGCGATATTGCGCTGGTTCCCGATCCTGGTTATCCGGTCTATATGGCGGGTCTCGCGGTGGCGGGCGTGGAACCTTACCGCATGCCCTTGCTCGCAGAAAATCAGTTTCTGCCTGATTTCGACTTGATCCCCGATGAAGTATGGCAGAGAGCCAAGTTTATGCTGCTCAATTATCCAAGCAATCCGGTATCGGCGGTTGCGGATATTCCATTCTTCGAGCGAGCTGTTTCCTACGCCAAGCGCCACGGCGTATTGATCGTGCATGATTTGGCTTATTCGGAGATGGCTTTTGACGGGTATAGACCTCCTAGTATTTTGCAAGTGTCAGAGGCAAGTGAAGTAGCGGTAGAGTTTCATTCGCTATCGAAGAGTTTCAATATGGCAGGCTGCAGAATCGGCTTTCTGGCAGGGAATCGGAAGGCGATAGCTGCGCTGCGCGAGCTGAAAGCGAATATCGATTACGGCGTTTTTCTGCCTGTTCAAGAAGCGGGCATTGTTGCTTTGCAGCAGGATATGCTGGGGGATCAACCATCTATAGGAGCTCTCTATGAGACGAGGCGTGACCGGTTCATTGAGGCACTTCGAGAGCAAGGTTGGGAGATTGCATCGCCGAAAGCGACGATGTTTATATGGGCGAAGCTGCCTCCTATGCAGTGGCAATTGTCAGAGCCTTGGACATCGCGTCGCATTTCCCGGGAAATGCTCGAACGCACCGGAGTTGCTGTAATTCCCGGTGATGCGTTCGGCGAACAAGGGGAAGGATATGTCCGCATTGCTTTAGTAGAGAAGGAAGAGCGACTAGTTGAGGCCGCTGAGCGAATCGGGAGATTCATCAGAGGCGAGTAGATGAAATTGGGGAGAGATATGGGGATGCAAGAAACGAACAACCGGAGAGTGCTGCTCGTTGACGGAATGGCGATCTTGTTTAGAGCTTTCTATGCCACGTCTTACACGGGCTATATTCGTAAAACAAGTGCAGGCCTGCCGACAAATGCGGTATATGGCTTTATTCAATATTTCTTTGATGCGATCAATACGTTTAAACCGACGCATGTTATTTGTTGCTGGGATATGGGCAGCAAGACGTTCCGTACCGAACAGTTTGCTGACTACAAGGGAAATCGGGGCGAGGCGCCGCTCGAGCTTATTCCTCAATTTGAATTGGTAAAAGAAGTCGTAGAGCAAATGGGCATTCAGAACGTCGGCGTCGTCGGCTTTGAAGCGGATGATTGCATCGGTACGTTAGCGACACAGCTGAGCGGAGAGGCGGAAGTTTATGTCCTGACCGGTGACCACGATATGCTGCAGTTGGTTAGTGAAACGGTGAAAGTAGTCATCATGAAAAAGGGCAAACTGAACTATGCAGTCTACGATTTGGCTTTGCTTCTGGAAGAGAAGCAGCTTTCGCCAAGCCAAGTTATTGACCTGAAGGGTTTCATGGGCGACACAAGCGACAATTACCCCGGCGTTAAAGGCATCGGCGAGAAAACAGCACTCAAGCTGATTCTCGAATATCAATCGATTGAAGGCGTTCTGCTCAACCTTGATAAGCTGCCAAAAGGCGTGCGCAGCAAAATCGAAGCCGATCTCGACATGCTTCACCTGTCACGAGACTTGGCGACAATTCGCTTGAACGCGCCGGTTCGCTGCGACCTGTCAGCATGTACTTGGCAGATCCAAGTGGAAGCTGCAACACGTAAGTTTGAAGAGCTTGAGTTTGGCGGTCTGGTTAAAATATTAGAGGGTCATCCGACCTTTAATTTGGATTTATTTTCGGTATAGTCATCACTAGAGAAGCCGCGGAGCGTCAGGAATTTGGACGCTTTGCGGCTTTTTTGCGCGCAAACAGATTGGAAATGCCTGCTTGACAGACAAAAATATCCCATGCTAGTCTGTAACCGCTACCAACATGGGGGTACTCAGGTGTACGGAGGGGGACGAGGGAACAACGAGGGTGGATCTGATTATCGGCTTTACGTAGGATCATCGAGGTCGAAAGGGTGAGGTATTCATGCTGCAGCAATCGGTAAAACTGACGGAAAACTGGAAGCTGTTATTTGATTTTGACCATCGCTATGATAGTGCTGCTGAGGCGCTTGGAGCAGGCGAATGGCAGGAAGCGCAAGTGCCCGGCTGTTGGGATGTGCTGACGGATAACAAGCTGTCGGACGGAGCCGTGTGGTATAAGTTGTCGTTTGAGGCGCCCGCCGGCTGGCAGGGACAACGAACGGCTTTTGACTTTGAAGGTGTGAATTATTTCTGCGAGCTATGGCTGAATGGGCAGCGGATCGGCGAACATGAAGGCGGATGGAGCGGTTTTCGCATTGAACCGGGTAAAGCAATAAACGTTGGCGGAACGAATGAGCTGGTACTCCGCGTTTACAAGCAAGGCGACAAATATCCGCTGCGGCAATGTTTGGCCGGGTTTCTGCCGGATGTAGGCGTCATCTTCGGCGGGATATGGAAGCCGGTTCAACTCGGTGTGGTACCGGAAGGCGAGCTTGCGGACGTGTTCGTTCAAACGCTGCCGGGTACGGAAGCAGTTACCGTCAGCTATCGCTTGGAAGGCGATTCCTCCGAGGGTGCATGGACGATTCATGCCGTTCTTCATGCGCCGGACGGATCGATCTCCACCGAGGTCACGCTGCCGGTATCCGTCGCTGCGGGTAACATCGGCGCCGTGGAGATTCCGGCCGGAGCGAATATCAAGCTCTGGTCGCCGGAAAGCCCCGACCTGTACAAGCTTGCATTAACGCTCGAGCGGAACGGGCAAGCGGTAGATCATTATGAGCATCGCTTCGGCATGAAGCACTGGTCCATTGCAGGCGAACAGCTGCTGTTAAACGGTCAGCGCATTCATCTGAGAGGGATTTTGCATTGGGGCTGGTATGGCGATCTGGTCGCACCGATACCGGATCGCGAAGCGATCCGCACGGAATTGCTTCGCCTTAAGGATGGCGGCTTTAACATGGTGAAGCATTGCTTGTACGTGCCGGTCCGCGATTATTTCGAGCTTGCCGATGAGCTGGGTTTCGTCATCTGGCAGGAGCTGCCGATGTGGCTGCCTGAGGTGAACGAAGAGTTCAAGGCGCGTGCGTTCTCGCAGTATGAGGCGATCATTAAGGAAATTCGCAGCTACACCTCGATCGGTGTTTGGACACTTGGCTGTGAGCTGAACCATGAGGCGGACGCTGAATTTCTGAAAGACTTGTACGAGCAGGCGAAGCGGCTGACGGGCGGGGCAATCATACGCGACAACAGCGGTTCAGGCGAATGCTACGGAGGGTTGCTGAAGGAATATGCCGATTTCTACGACTATCACTTCTATACGGACGTTCACTTCTACCCGGATTTGCTAAGCCGGTTCGCATCGCCTTGGCGGGAGAAGAAGCCGTGGGTATTCGGGGAATTTTGCGATTACGATGAATTCAGGCCGCTTACGCAAGTGATCGAACAAAAAGGGGAAAGGCCATGGTGGCTGAAATCGGATCCTACCGTCAACCCTGTAGCTCGAGACGCACGCTGGCAATATCACCGCCAGGATGAGAAATTAGCGCTGCTTCCACTTCCGTTTACGGAAGAAGAGCTGACTGCAAATGCACGCGAGAGCGCATATGTATACCGCAAATCCGTGCTCGAGCAAGTTCGTGCGTTTCCGCACATCAATGGTTACACGCTGACGTCGATTCAGGATTCCGGCCTCGCATCAAGCGCCGTGTTCGATGATTTTGGCGAGTGGAAGCAGCCTCCGGAGCGTTTCCGGCAAATTAATGGCGCCACTATGATCACGGTCACCTGGGATGCCCGGAGAAATTGGATCAACGGCGGCGATCGTTTGACGACGTGGGACCCGAACAATTACGCCCCCGGCGAGGCGGTCAGACCTCATTTAGCGGTATCGCATTATGGTGCGGATTCGATTCGTGCAGCAACGCTGCGCTGGAAATGGACGATTGACGGACAAGCTGCAAACGAAGGCGCTCGCGAGGTCGAAGCACTTCAAGTAGGGGACTTCAAGGAAGTGGCTGTGGCAGAATGGACCTTTCCCGAAACGCGAACCCCTCTTCAAGTTCTGCTGCAAGTAGAGTTGGAGTCGGAAGGACGAATGGTCGCAACCAACTCGTGGCCGATCTGGGTACTGCCGAAGTCAGCGCGATCTGAGAACGAGTTTGCCGCAATTGCAGTCGATGACGCTAACGGAATGTTCCACAGCTGGGCAAGTCAGCATCCGGGCATTCGTGCATGGTCCGAAAGCGGCGAGATCAATAACGATCATGTCCAAGTGCTGCTTACGACAAGATGGACGGAGAAAATGGAGCGCTTCGTCGCGGCAGGAGGCAAGGCGCTGTATATCGAGCGAGGATACGGACCGCTTGCCGTTAAGCGCGCGCCGTTCTGGCGGGAATCGCTGCAGCTGTTTCATCAGCATGCCATTATGAACGATTTTCCGCATCAGCACCATACCTCCATGCTGTTGTTTGGACTCGCGACTGATTTGGTGCTCGATCGTTTGGAGCTTGGCGAACACAAACCAATAATGGACCGCTTGGATGCCAGAATATTTGAGCTTGACCGTTATATGATCGAGGAGCGTATTGGAAAAGGCGTTCGAATTGCGACTACCTTACGTCTGGAAGGCGGTCTTGGCAGCCAGCCCGACGGTCTTGAGCGTAATCCGGCAGCAGTCTACCTGCTCGATAGCATCTTGAATTATCTGCTTCCGATGAACGAATAATCGCAATAGGAGGGCATGCAGCATGGAAGGACATGGAAGGTTTACAGCAATCGGCCGCAGGTTCGGTATCGGCATTGTCGGCCTCGGCGAAGGCAAAGGACTCGTAAAGGGATTGGCTGGTCATCCGGAACTGAAGGTAGTCGCAGTATGTGATTCGAACGAACAGCTTGCAGAATCAATCGCACGTCAATATGCCGTTCCTCACTTTTACAGCTCGCTCGAGGCTATGCTGGCTCGAGAGGATATTGATTTCGTCGCGATTTATACGCCGGATCAAATGCATTTCACGCATATTCGTCAATCGTTCGAAGCGGGCAAACATGTGCTTTGCACGAAACCGCTCGTCAATTCGCTAGACGAAGCGAGAGAGGTGCTTGCTTATGTGCGGTCCAATCCGCAGCGCCAGCTTATGGTTGGACAAAGCTCGCGTTTCTTCGGTCCGATGCAGCATCAGCGCGAGGCATTTGAGGCTGGCAAGCTTGGAACGCTGAGCTTCGCGGAAACGCAGTATGTTCACGACATGCGCTGGTTTTACAACGAACGGGCTTGGGCGCGTGAAGGCGGCTTCGACCTTCTCTTCGCTTGCTGCTCTCATCCTGTAGATCTCATCCGCTGGTACATGGGTGACGTGGAAGAGGTCTCTGCCTATAGCAGTCAATCGGACATTGCGATTGCAAACGGGTTTGACGGCCATGACATGTTCGTCATTAATTTGAAATTCGTAAGCGGCAAGATCGGACGCGCGCTGGGACTTTACGGCTTGGAGCATCTGCATCAGACACGTCCTTGGATCGAGGTCGCTTTGTACGGAACGAAGGGAACCTTCATCGGCAAATACCCACAGCTGGAAGCGCAGATCAAGTATGAAGGCGAGAAAGAACGGACGGAGCACTACTTCGAGGATATTTATCACTATTTTCAGTTTGAAGGCGTCAATCACCATGCCGGCGAGTTTGTTAATTATACCGAGCATTTTGCAAGATGCTTGCACCAAGGGAAGCGAGCGATGCCGGACGCGGAGGACGGTTTCAAGACGATCGCGACGTTGGAAGCCATTCGCCAATCCATTCGTACGGGCAGCCCGGTTCGAGTTGTTGCTGGGGTGTAATCCCATCTTTAATTTTACTTTGCAATCGATTGCAAAAAAACCGTTGCAGGAATTCATGCAATCGATTACAATAACTTCAAGAATAGGAAGTGTAAATGTTTGCAGGTGAACTTGCGAAGTTATGCAATCGATTGCGAAACAAGATCATAATGTAGTCGATTGCATAACTTTGTTTATGATACTAATGGATTGAGGTGCAGAGATGCATGTAGCTACTGGTGATGCGAAGACAGTACTAAATCCTGCTAGACGAAGTAAGCTGCAGAAGATGAAAAGGGAGTTAAATCGAGGTAAATACGTGTATTTAATGCTACTTCCTGTGATTCTCTACTACGTCCTTTTTCATTATCTACCGATGGTGGGGATCGTCATCTCGTTTCAAAATTATGCTCCGGGCGTAGGTTTTTTCGAAAGCAAATGGGTGGGGTTCAAACATTTTACCGATTTTTTTAACAGTTATTACTTTTGGAAGTTGATAAAGAATACGTTGTTGTTAAATTTCTGGCTGCTAGTATTCGGGTTTCCGGCACCTATTCTGCTCGCTCTTCTGCTCAATGAAGTTCGGAACGCGCTTTTCAAGCGGGCGGTGCAGACGATCACGTATATCCCGCACTTTATATCTATGGTCGTCATTGTAGGGATGATTAAAGATTTCTTATCGACAGACGGCTTGATCAATCAACTACGCGGCCTTGCCGGAGCTGAAACGATTTCCTTTCTTCAACTACCTGATTTCTTCCGAACGATTTACGTTACAAGTGATATTTGGCAATCGATAGGCTGGAGCTCAATCATCTACTTTGCGGCCTTGTCTGCTGTAAATCCCGACTTGTATGAAGCTGCGGAAATCGACGGAGCCGGCAGATTCAAGAAAATGTGGCATATTACGCTGACTGCCATTCAACCGACGATCGTCGTCATCTTGATTCTAACGATTGGCACCTTGCTCAGCTCTGGATTCGAAAAAATATTGCTTCTCTATCAGCCGCTTACATACGAAACGGCAGACGTTATTTCAACTTACGTTTACCGTAAAGGGATTCAAGATTCTTCGTTTAGTTTCGCTTCAGCAGTAGGACTGTTCAATACAGTGGTTAATTTTATGTTGCTTATCATAGCGAATAAAATCAGTCGAAGAGTTTCCGAGAGCAGCTTGTGGTAGGAGGGAGCGGCAGTAATGGTTTATAAACAATCACTAGGCGACCGGATTTTCGATTGTATGCTTTATATCGTATTAACGCTGCTAATGCTTACAGCCTTTTATCCACTCTACTTCATTTTTGTCGTATCGCTGAGTTCCATTGGCGAAATTGCTAAACATGGCTCTCTTATGTTCATACCTCGTGGATTCACTTTGGAGGCATACAAGTCTGTCGTTGAAAATCCTTACATCTTACGAGGGTTTAGGAATTCCGTTATGTTTGTTGTGCTCGGCACTTCGATTAACATGATCATGACGATTTTCGCAGCTTACGGCTTATCACGGAAATGGTTGATGGGACGAAAAGTGTTGATGTTCTTGATTGTTGTCACCATGTTTTTCAGTGGCGGTCTAATCCCAACCTTTATCGTCGTGCAGAAGCTGCACATGTATAACACCATATGGGCGCTAATGCTCCCGGGTGCAATGTCGGCCTACAACATGATTATGATGCGAACCTATTTCCAGGGCATTCCTGAAAGCTTGGAAGAATCAGCCAGGATTGACGGCGCGCATGATTTTCAAATTTTGTTCCGCGTTATTTTACCGGTTTCGATGCCAATCATTGCAGTTATGATTTTATTTTATGCAGTAGGCCATTGGAATTCATGGTTCTCCGCATCGATTTATTTGCAGAATCGGGAGCTCTTTCCACTGCAACTTATTTTAAGAGAGATATTGATTCAAGGCCGGGTATCCGATTTTGGCGGAGATACTTCGAATGTAGCGGCTCAGGTAGCGAAAAACTTGAAGTACGCGACGATTATTGTGAGTACGGTGCCGATCTTGCTTATTTACCCGTTCATTCAAAAGTATTTCGTGAAGGGGGTCATGCTCGGCTCATTAAAGGAGTAGCTATCCGCGGAGCAGCAGTTAGTACCACCTCAGTTTTGGCCTTTCGGCAATTACTTACTAGGGGGAAGTTACTTTTATGAAGAAGACTCAGAAAGCTATTGGTTTGGCATTATCGATGATATTAATCGTAATCCTCGCCGCATGCGGCGGAAACAACAATGCGGACAAGTCCACAACTGCTGAGACGAATACAACGGAGAAAGCAGAAAATGCTGAAAATAAAATGACTGAATTTAGCCTGTGGACGTGGCTTGGCTCGGTTGAATCATGGGGCGGCAAAAGCTACGATGAAGTAGAAGCTTATCAGGAACTGGAGAAGCGCACAGGAGTTAAAGTCAAATACGTTCATCCGACTGGCGATGCAACAGAATCCTTTAACCTTATGATGACTTCCGGTGAAACAACGGATGCGATCTGGTACAGATGGAGCCCGGAAAGAATGCAGCAATACTTTGACGCGGGGAGAATTATCGATATTTACCCATTGGTAAAAGAGCATGCTCCTAATCTATTGGCCATTATTGAATCCGATCCTGTTATTAAGAAGCAATTGATCGATCCACAAGGCAGAATGTTCTATATGCCATGGATTACACAGGACAAATTTCTAGGCTTCGGAGAAGGCTTGGCGATGCGTGAAGATTGGTTAAATACCGCTGGTACGGGCATCCCGAAAACGAACGATGAATTGTACAACACATTGAAAGTGATGAGAGAGAAGAAGGTTAGCGGCTCCAAGCCTTTCGTAGGCCTGACAGGCTATCCTGGGCAAATGTACAAGCTGTTCTACGGATTCGGCGTTGCGGATGACTGGTTCTTGGACAATAACAAAGTGGTGTATGGTCCGACTTCCGACCGCTACAAAGATGCGTTGAAATGGTTTAAAAAAATGTATACAGAAGGCTTGATCGATAAGGACTACCTGACAAACGAGCAAGATATTTACAACAAACATATTGCAGAAGGCCAAGCTGCGGGAATTATCGACAATACAGACGCACAAGGAACAGCTGCAAAAATGGCTGCAGACGGGGGGAATTCGTTCAAATTTATAGGAATCCCTTACATGCAATATAACAGCAAATCCGTCTCGCTTAATTCGACAGCCAAACGGATCGCTCAACCATACGGATTGGCAATCTCCAGTACAGCAAAAGATCCAGCTGCGATCGTTGCATATCTCGATTACGGGTTCTCCGATGAAGGGAAAACATTGTTCAATTGGGGCGTCGAAGGTGACACGTTTGAAATGAAAGACGGCAAAAAAGTATACACAGACAAAATCATGAAGGCAACTGCAAACGTCCCAGGCGTCGAAATGACGAAATATGTAAATCCTTGGTGGATTACAGTAACTGACCCAGATTCCGCGAAAGCGTTGCTCGATGCTGATGGTTTGAAAACTCGTGAAACATGGGCGGATGTGGACGTGTCAATGGCGTTTGAGCCGACGCTCTTCATGACAACAGAAGAGAATGACACAATGGCAAGTGCTTCGACTGATATTGGCACATTTAAAGATTCTATGAGAGATGGCTTCATTACCGGCACGAAAGATATTGATGCCGAGTGGGACAGCTACGTGAAGACATTAAACGATATGGGGATCGAAAAAGTCCAGCAAGTTAAACAAGCTGCGTACGACAGATTTGCTGCCAAATAACTACTAAAAAGTGGCGTCTCATACGTCTATACAGACAATGGGACGCCCCCTTATCGTTCTCGATTAATTTAGAGCAGTTCCTACAACCAACGAATTGGCCAGGTGAATGCAATGATAAGTATTTATGACATAGCGAAGGCCGCAAATGTGTCGGCTGCTACTGTATCTCGCGCGTTGGCTAATAGTGATAAAATTAGCCTCTCATCCCGAGAAAAGATTCAAAGAATTGCTGAAGAAATGGGATATCGCCCCAATTTTGTTGCTCGCAATCTCCGTCAAAAATCGACTTCCATGATCGGACTTGTACTCGACGACATTTCCGATGAGCTTAGCGGATTTATTGCTAAAGGTGTTGAAGACGAAGCCAGAAAAAACGGATTGTGCGTGCTATTGTGGAATATTCAACATGATCCAGGGAGTGAGAAGTCTGCCATACAGTTCTTCTCCAGCCTGAAGCTCGATGGCGTCATCTTTGCGGATACAACGCTTAATTCTTTTGACGACTATCCCGATCTGCAAATACCTACTGTTCTTATTAACCGATCTGTTGATGATGCTTCTCCCGTTCCGTGCGTTCTAACGGATGATTACTCAGGGGCATACGATGCGACACAATTTTTACTCAAATTGAAACATCGTAAGATTGGCTATATTAACGGTCCTATGGAATGGAATGCAAGCCAAGTGCGGTTGTCCGGATATTTAGATGCGCTTAGAGTACATGAGATCGAGCCTTGTGATGACTATATTACACATGGGGATTGGTACGAGAAATCAGGGTATGAATTAGCCAAAAAGATGCTGCAGCTAACGGATCGCCCAACGGCGATTTTTGCGTCCAGCGACATGATGGCTTCCGGTGTATTGGATGCGGCTCGTGAGCTTGGTATTTCAGTACCTGATCAATTGTCGGTTATGGGTTATGACGATCGCCAAATCGCACAGTATATGAGACCGCGTCTAACTACGATCTCATTGCCGCTTTATGACGTAGGTGCCACAGCTATTAAAGTGTTAAGCGGATTAATTTCGAATAAAGGCGATAGAGACCGCAAGGGGAATGAATTTCTTATTAAGGGAAGAGTCATAGAGCGAGAAACGACAAGAGCACTGCTCAATTAACCTGATTGCCGAGGAGCTGTATATTTCATGGGTATTATCGTAAAGCCGTATTCCGGCATGATTATTTCGGAGGATGTTACGTTTGAGCCTGGAGAGTATACGTTTACAGATGGGCGCGGCATCATTGTGGCAGGTAATGGAATTTCCATTAACGGAAACGGTGCGATTATTCGCGGAAGAGGAAAAGAAGGCAAAAAATTCAGCTATTCCGGTATCGGCCTCTTCGCTAGCGGCTTTAATAATGTCACTGTTAAAGACTTGACGATGAGTGGATTTCAAGTCGGAATGAAGATAATGAATGGCATGAACTGGACAATAATGGGCAACGACCTTACAGGCAACTACACGGATCCTGATTTCGGCTGGGGCGATGGGGAAGCGTACGGAGCGCTTTATTTGGAAGGCGTTTCGCATAGCTTAATTACTGGAAACAAAGGAAATAACGTATGGAATGGGCTTAATTTGAAGTATAGCGATAATAATGTCGTGACGGAAAACGAAATGTCGCATTGTACGAACGTTTGCCTTAAATTATGGGGTTCGTCCAATAATGATATTTCCAATAATGTGATGAATTATGGAATTCGAATTTCCCCGGGGGAAGTACATGCTCGCGACTCATCCTCTGTTCTGATTGAGAACGGCTCTAATGACAACAAATTTATGTTTAATAATTTCACCCATGGTGGAGATGGCGTGTTCATTCGTTCTTTGAATGGATGGGTTAGTAGAAGGAACTATTTTGAAGGAAACGATGCTTCCTATTCCCACAACAATGCTTGGGAGGTATGGGATCCGGATAACACGTTCGTGAATAATAAAGGCAATTATTCCAGTTATGGATTTTGGCTTGGCGGTTCTTGCCATGCAGTACTGATCGGGAATGAAGCTGCTTATAACGGTACAAGAATTTCCAATGCTCCGGAGCCCTTTGGAAATGCCGGCATTGCCGTAGTAAATGGATCTAGCAGCCATTTCGTTATGCGCAACAATCAAATTCATCATAACAAAAGCGCCGGGCTTGCGATCGGGTTCAAAGAAGGATACGAGTCCTATCACTGGATCATCGAGCAAAATGTCATTACGAACAATGATACGTACGGCATTTACCTCAAGCATGCCAACTGGATCAATATTACAGGAAATGTAATCGAAAACAACAGACTTGGCGACGTACATCAGGATGTAAATGTTTCCGGCGTCGTATATAGTCCAAGTACGACTGTATCTACAATGCTGCCTCCTAAGGCAAATGCACGATTGGTGACTTCGTATCCGGCAGCCGGACAGCTTGTGCAATTCGAGGCGAGTGGCAGCGAAAGTTCGAACGGACGAGAGCTTTCGTTTCGATGGGAAATGGGAGACGGCTCTGTTATGGATGAAGCTGACGTTAGCCACACGTATGCTCTGCCTGGTTTCTTTCGTGCCTCGTTGACGGTCAGCGATGGCGAATTATCGGATTTGGCTTGGTTTGATCTCTATGTTGTACCGAATCCGGCTTCGGTGCTACTGGCGCTGGCTTCGGAAACGGCGAAGGTGGTTGTTGAACCGAATGGTAAGTTTGCATCTCTGCAATTGGATGACAGCCTATATGTTCAGAACGCACCTTCAATTCAGCTTGAATCTATTAACACGTTGACTCATATCGATTATCCGATTCAAGAAGGCGCCAAGCTTGCACAGGCGAATAAGCTAGGATTTTGGATGAAATACCAGCATGAGATGAGCAATGGTTTCGGTCACGGACAGATCATTATTAAGCTCGTACAAGACGACGACAATTACATCCAATACGTGAGCAATCACCCATATTATAACTGGAGCAAAATTGCCTCTGAGGCTAGGTATGGATGGAGTTATTTCGAGTTGCCTGTTGGTGGCAGCGAATTTAACCCAGCTAAAGATGCATGGCAAACCAGCACTGTCGGAGCTCCGAAAATGGAACGTCTTGAGCGGGTGTCTTTCGCGTATAGCTCTCACGGCGGATACTTCAGCTTATGGCTCGATGAGGTTGCATTCATCAACTACTAACAACGAGGTGTTCATCGTATGACTACATTGCAGCAATTACCAAACTTCAAGTTTCATGGTGTTCCATTTACGGAAGTCGCGATTCAAGACAGTTTTTGGACTGCCCGCATCAAAGCAACGCAACAGTCTACCATAACAGCTTGTCTGGCCCAATGTGAACAGACTGGCCGGATATCGAATTTCGCGAAATCCGCTAATCTTATGGAAGGCGATTTTGAAGGGATATTCTATAACGACTCTGATGTGTACAAAGTACTTGAAGGTATCGCTTATTCACTGATGATCGAGCCTGATGCACTGATGGAAGCACAGGCCGATCAGATAATTGATCTTATAGTAGCTGCGCAGCAAGAGGACGGATATTTGCAAACATTCTTTACGTTGGCCGAGCCACAAAACAAGTGGAAAGATATGAACAAGCACGAGGATTATTGCGCCGGTCATATGTTTGAAGCGGCTATCGCCTATAAGCAGGCGACAGGTAAGCGCAAATTGCTTGATGCTGCTATCAAACTGGCAGATCTCATTGACTCATTGTTCGGACCAAGTAAGCGGCATTGGGTTGCCGGGCATCAGGAAATTGAACTGGCACTCGTCAAACTGTTTTTGGAAACGGGCGAAGAGCGTTACTGGAAGCTGAGCTATTGGATGCTCGAGGAACGCGGTCATGGCCACGGCATTGGATATAGTTGGGTACGCGAAGGCTGGGGAGCAGCATATTCCCAAGACGACGTGCCAGTGCGTGATATCACGAAGGCTACCGGGCACGCGGTAAGGGCGATGTACATGTACGCGGGTATGGCCGACATAGCTGCAATAAGCGGCGATCAAGGCTATATCGATGCACTTGACCGGGTATGGTCGAACATTGTACATAAAAATATGTACATAACCGGCGGTATTGGTCCTTCTCGTCATAATGAAGGCTTCACGGCGGATTACGATTTACCTAATGATAGCGCCTATTGCGAAACCTGCGCTTCGATCGGGATGGTGCTCTGGAATCACCGCATGAATTTGCTGCATGGCGATTCCAAGTACGCGGACATCGTCGAGCGGGCGATGTACAACGGTTCGATTGCCGGCGTATCCTTATCCGGAGACAAGTTCTTCTATGTCAATCCGCTGGAATCGGACGGGACACATCATCGTGTGCCGTGGTATGACTGCTCTTGCTGTCCAACGCAGATTGCCCGTTTCATTCCGTCCATCGGCGGTTATGTCTATGCCACCAGAGGCAATGAGATCATCGTCAATCAATTCGTGGAGGGAGCTGGCCGACTAAGCTTGAAGGCTGGCGATATTACGCTGCGACAAGTGACGGAGTATCCGTGGAATGGACGCATTACGCTGCGTGTAGAAGAAGGGGAAGCAGGAGAATATGGCATTCAACTGCGTATTCCGTCATGGTGTAAATCCTACCGCTTGGCGGTTGGAGAACAGGAAATCGCCGATGCGCAAACGGATAAGGGCTATGTTCGTTTGCAGCGGACATGGAAGCCGGGCGATGAAATCACGCTAGAGCTGACCATGCAGGTAGAGCGGGTTTACTCGCATCCGCTGGTGTTGGCCAATGAGGGGAAAGTCGCGCTTCAACGCGGACCGCTGGTGTATTGTATGGAAGAGATCGATAATGCAAAATACGACGTGCTAAACGTAACGGCCGCTACCCGGTTCCGCACCGTTTACGAGCCTGAGCTGCTGCAAGGTGTCATTGCTGTTTATGCGGAGGAGCCGAGCGGTGATCAAAGGTTCAAAGCGATTCCTTACTATGCGTGGGATAATCGGGCTGCAGGTCAAATGAAAGTATGGCTGCCGGAGCAGAGAGACGAATCAAGGCTTTATCGTTCATAGTGTAGATGAATTGAAGCAATCCTGCTTGGCTGTGTCAGCCGAGCGGATTGCTTTTTTGCCATATCCCCGGCCGAGAGTCTCAGATACGAACTCTCAGCTTTAGATTTTAGTTTCATGCGGTCATTAGTGACCGTTAACGTCAATTCATCGTGATTTTAGTTTTCTTGCGGTCATTCGTGTCCATAAGCGAGGGAAAAGACAGCGAAAACCGTGAAGAACTCATTTTAATGGTCATAGGTGTCCATAAAAATAGCGAATATACGTTATTTTTGTTTTAATGGACAAGATTGACCACTTGATAGATCCGATGACGCGTATGTGCAACATTTTTTTGATTTCTGTTTACTGTTGTCCACGTCTCATCTGTCTAGCGAATCGATTCAAGTACAAGGAAATCTCCGCACCAAACCAATCGGAACAAGGAGCCGAGAGTCACAAATGCGAACTCTCAGCTCCCAATCTAGCCCAACTCAACTTCGACTGCGATGACATTGCCCGAACGGACGATATCTTGGCCAGCAGCATGAGAGGATTTGGATATTGACAGACTATCTACTAAAAGATAGAATAGATGGCGTGAGCTAGCGTCCAACTGAACTAGCGCACAACTGAACCAGCATAAAAGTTTAGAAGAGTTACTACTGACGTTAATCCAGTGAATTGCTGGGGAAATGGAATCATGGTAACGCGGTTTATTTATTATCTACCATTTAATAGATAGAATTAGACACAAGGAGATGGACAACTTCATGAAAACTTTAATTATTGTTACGCATCCGAACATAGAGTCCTCCAACTGGAATAAAGCTTGGCTGAACGCCGTTCGAGACGAAGGAAATATTACGATTCATGAGCTGTATAAGGAATATCCCGACGAAATCATCGACGTTCAGAGAGAGCAAAAGTTGATTGAAGAGCATGATCGGATTATTTTTCAATATCCCCTATATTGGTACAGCTCGCCGCCGTTACTCAAGAAATGGTTCGATAAAGTATTGCTCTATAACTGGGCGTACGGACCAAATGCCACTAAAACGACCGGTAAAGAAATCGGCGTAGCCATCTCGACTTACGGCACTGCAGAGTCCTTTCAGCCAACCGGGTTCAATCGCTTTACGCTGCAAGAAATATTGCGTCCGATAGAGGCGCTTACCGAGTTTATCAGTGCCACTTATCTGCCTCACTTCTCGCTCAACGATACCTCTGACGTAACGAATGTACGGTTAGCTCAGAGCAGCAAAGATTATGTCAATTATCTTAAAACAGTGAAACCGGCCGACAAATAATCGCGACGGCGTTTGCAATGAAGAGCAAGCAATCTTACTTGGCTGATATTAGCCGTAGGATTGCTTTTTTTGTTATATACAACTTCGCCATTGTGAGGTATCGTAAGTTTGAAAGGAACATATTTTGTTCTTAACAAACATCGGTATGAACGATCTGGGAGGATGAACGATGGCCAAGCTTCACTTGCTAAGCAACGCGCATTTGGATCCCGTATGGCAGTGGGAGTGGGAAGAAGGGGCTGCCGCTGCAGTTTCTACGTTCCGCGCCGCCGCTGAATTTTGCAGGGAGTATGACGGGTATGTTTTCAATCATAATGAAGTTATTCTCTACAAATGGATTGAAGAGTATGAGCCTGAATTGTTCGAGGAAATTCAGGAGCTCGTGCGACTGGGCAAGTGGAACATCATGGGCGGATGGTACCTGCAGCCGGACTGCAATATGCCGTCAGGGGAATCCATCGTGAGACAGATGCTGCATGGCAGAGTCTATTTCTCAGAGAAGTTTGGAGCAAAGCCGACAACGGCGATCAACTTCGATTCGTTCGGACATTCCCGCGGTTTAGTGCAGCTTATGCGAAAGGCAGGCTACGACTCTTATCTGTTCATGCGACCGGATGATCATACGGTTGGCCCGGAGCGCGAGTTTCGGTGGATCGGCTTTGACGGCTCCGAGGTGACGGCTCACCAGACTTATTTCTATAATACCCTTATGGGCCAAGCCCGTAAGTCGATCGAGCATTGGCTTAGCAGCCACGAGGGCAAACCTCTAGGCCTTATGTTATGGGGTGTCGGCAATCATGGCGGCGGCCCATCACGCGTGGATTTAGATGAAATCGGCAAGCTGATGGAAGCGCGGACTGATGTTCAAATCGTACATTCATCGCCGGAGCAGTATTTTGCTGAGCTTGCTTCGCAGGCGGCGGATTTGCCGGGACATGCCAATGATTTGAATCCGCGTTTTGTCGGCTGTTATACCTCCATCATTCGGATCAAGCAGAAGCATCGTTTACTCGAGAATGAGCTCTACGTAACCGAGAAAATGCTCTCTGCCGCCGCTATTGCCGGCAAACTTGCTTATCCAAGAGAGGAATTGCAGCAGGCAGCCTATGATCTGCTCACTGCGCAATTCCATGATATATTGCCGGGCTCGTCGGTTCAGCCTGCCGAGGATGCATCGCTGCGTCTGCTCGGACACGGACTCGAAATTGTCTCGAGACTGAAGGCGAGAGCCTTCTTCGCGCTTGCATCCGGACAACCGAAGGCAGAGGAAGGCGAATATCCGATTCTCATCTATAACCCGCATCCATTCCCGGTATCCGGCGTATTTGCTTGCGAGTTTATGCTGGCGGATCAGAACTGGAAGGACGAATTCTCGATGCCGGTTGTTTATCAAGACGGCAAGCGAATTCCTTCTCAGCCTGAGAAGGAGCACAGCAATATTAATCTGGATTGGCGCAAACGCGCTGTGTTCTATGCGGAGCTCGCGCCTTCCTCCATGAATCGATTTGACTGTCGAATCGAGATGCTTCCTGCCAAACCGCAGCCGCAGCTTGAGATCGATAAGCAAGCGATTCGTTTCTCGAACGGTCGTATGGAAGCGGTTATTAATACCGGTACAGGTTTGCTGGATGCATACCTTGTGGATGGAGTTTCGTATGTGAAGGAACGGGCATTCCAGCCGGTTGTTGTCGCTGATAACGAGGATCCATGGCGGATGGATACGAATCGTTTTGAGCCGGATATTGGTTCGTTTCAGCTGATGGATAAGGGAGCAGGCTCTGATTTCTCCGGCTTACGCCATGCTCTGCTGCCATCGGTTCGGGTTGTCGAAGATGGAGCTGTGCGTACCGTAGTTGAGGCTGTTCTGGCTTATCAGAATTCAAGGCTGGTGCTAACGTACAAACTCCCTAAGCAAGGCAGCGAGCTCGAAGTGCATGTGCGGGTGTTCTGGAATGAGAAGGACAAGATGCTGAAGCTGTCCATTCCAACGACGTTCTCGGATGCTTCTTATCTCGGTCAAACGGTGTATGGTGTACAAACGCTGGATACCACAGGTCAAGAAGCGGTAGCGCAGAAATGGACCGCTGCTCATTCGGCAGAGCAGCAGGCCGCCTTGACCTTAATTAATAACGGAACTTACGGTTCCGACTTTAAGGATGGGGCGATCCGTCCAACGCTGCTTCGCAGTCCCGGCTACACGACTCACCCGATTATGGATCGGCCGCTTATTGTACAGGACCGTTTCTCCCCGCGCATTGATCAAGGGGAACGCGAGTTTACGTATTGGCTGAACGGCGGTGCAGCGGATGAGCGCCTTAACGCCATTGACCGTGAAGCGGTACAGCGCAACGAAGCCCCGTATGCGTTGTCCTTCTTCCCTTCCGGCCGCGGAGACAAAGTGAAGCCGCTTGTAATTCTTAAAGATGAGGTCGTTCAACTGGGAGCCTTCAAGCAAATGGAACGCAGCGATGATTATGTGCTTCGCCTGTTTGAGCCAACCGGAAGTCCTCGGGAGACGGAAGTGGACATTCCGATGCTCGGCATCACTTGCGCGGTTGCGCTTGCGGCGTTTGAGGTGAAGACCTTCCGTGTTTCTGTTCGTGAAGGAACGATTTCAGAAGCTCCCCTTATGGAAGAGGATTGAAGCTTATAAGGTGAGAAAACCCGCTAGAGAAGGAGAGTGCTTCCTTCTTTAGCGGGTTTTCTGTGGGAGAGTGATTAAGGCTCATCCATTGCATCCGGATAAACATCCTCGCCGGGGTAATCACGGTATATGCCTGCATGCAGCTCACGGTTCTCGTAATCAAATCGATTCGGCGGCCGCTGATCGACTCGCCAAGGTTTGTTCGTGCTAAGCGATTCGGCCACGATCCTGGAGCCATACGGCCCATCGGGAAACTCTTGTGCGTTCATATCGTTGCGCTGAGATTCGACCGTCTTTACATCGGTATAGGGCTGACGATTTTCTTTCATAAACATGCAGATTCCTCCTGCGGCGGCTATTGGTCTATATATAAGTAAGCATAAGTGGTACTTTATACTCCGCTTATATATCGAAGTGAAGAAACTACCTTCGCCACCTGTGGCAGCGGCAGCCGTTTCTTCATGACCGTTACAGTGTACCCGAGGTTAATCGGTAAAATGCACCGTTCCCACCACAAATTCTAAAAATTGTTTAAGATCGGCGGCTTCTTCTTCCGTCAGTTTATACGTGAATTCAAGGTAGCCCTCTTCGTCCAAATCGTCTTGACCGACGATTGCGGTACGGCCGCTCATCAGGTCCGTAATCAGCTTCTTGCCGTAAAAACGGTTGGTAGTCATAATAGCCAGATCGAATCGCTTAAGGTTAGGCGTTATAAAAGTGACGAAGCGGGTTGTCGTTTGCTCCGTCGTATCGGACATAAAATCATAATCGGGCAGCAGCATTTCGAGTTCCTCCTTTATTCTGCATCTATCATAGCATTCCTTTCCGCGACGGGGCAATCAGGCGCTTAGCCATGAAATTGGAAAATTACTCTTGTCACGCTTAGACGGCTATGCTATGATGTGAGCAATCAAATCGTTGCATCGTGAGGAAGCACCTCTTTCGCCATATCTATGGCGTTAGAGGTGCTTTTTTTGTGTCTATATAAGAAAGTGTAAGTTTCACCTTTTACCAATCTTATATTTCACCTTGCTCACGCTGCTTCGGAGTTTGATCAAACTAATCATTCGGGTGGAGGTGGCCTGCATGCAGGTCGTATTTTTGAACACATTTGAGAAAGTAGGACAAGACAGCCGTGCCGAACAAGCGCAGCTGTCCATTTGCGAGCAGAACGGTGTATGGTCAGTTATTTGGACGGAATCTTATGTAAACGGGCTGGATGAGCAGCAAGCAGTTTGGTTTGAGGGCGGCTCGTGGGAAGAAATGATGACGGCATTTCGCCATGGCATTGCCGTTCAGATGGGGGAAGGCTATTCGCCGTTAATTGACGGCATGCTGGAGGAACGCCGCGGCCAAGACGGGCTGGGCAGTTTGTATTCGATGATCCAGTGTTATGGGGAAATGAACACCGATCCCGTTCTGTTCGAAGCGCTTCGCGAATGGCGCCGCTCGAAAGCGGTGGAGGGGAAGAAATCGGCTTATCTGATCGCATCCAACCGGATGCTCTGGATGCTCAGCAGCTTTGTGCCGCAACAGCCTGAAGAGCTGATGCAAATACCGGGATGGGGCGAGACGAAGCAGGCCGCATATGCCGAGGACGTGCTCGCAATTACGCGGAATTTTCAGCGCGAAAGAAGTTTTCCGCTAGACTGGGTATCTGCCGCAATCGATCCTAAGGTGTACATCAAATGGGTCTATAAGCAGAAGGAAAATAAGTATAAATCGCAGATGGATCGCCAGCAGGAGAAGCAGAAGCTGCTTCGTGGAATAGCGGAGGGCAACTCCTTGGAAGGACTGCTCGCTCAGACCGAGCTGCCTCGCAGAGACCTCATGGAACGGATCGAGAAGCTCGAGACAGAAGGATACGACATTGAGCCGTTGATCGAGAGAGAGCTGGAGTCCATGCCGGAGTCGGAGCAGCAGCTTGTATGGGATGCGTATATTGCCGTTGGCGACCGCTACCTGAAGCCGGTGCTGCAGCGCGTGTATGGTGAAGAAGCTGTCCAAGGCAAGGGGAAGTCGATTGATCTGATCTATGATCGGTTAAGATTGATTCGCCTTCGTTACCGCCGGATGAAGATCAATCAAGTTTCTTAACATCAAATCGTCGACCAGATCGGATCTTCGAATTGAATGGATGCCCCGCAGTCGCAAGCAAGTCCTGTTTCGTAGGAGCGGTTGCCGATCAATTGCGCGACCGCTTCGCGAAGCTGATGTTTGGAGGGGGAAGGAATTTCACTGCTGCCAAGAATCGGCTGCAGCGGGTCTTTCTCCCGAAGCCATACCAGGATGGCACTAATGACCGTTGTCGCTTCTGCCATCGCGATATCCCACAATTCCCACACGCTTTCAGTATGCAGCGTTTGCCCATCGACCGGATCCAGCCATGGCGCATGGGACTCGTTTAATATATCCAGTTGATGCAGCGGATCGCGTTTATAAACGAATGGTTCGATTTTGCCAAACGTAAGCAAACGTCTGATTCCGGTAGGATCGTAGAATAAGCGCTGCGCCGCAATCATGTCGCGCATCGCACCTGTCCAGTGCTCACGGCGGATCAGCGGAGCGTGATTCGGATAATGGACAGCGGCAATCTGCTCGAACGCATCTATAACGGAAGCGGGGAGCTCCCCTCGATTGTTAATTTCGCGCCATACCTCAGTTTTCCACGTCTCCGTTCCAAGCAGCTTGCGAACAATGAGTGTATCCATAATGACTTCAAAGCGTTGATGATCCCATTTACGAGAGCCGGAGCGGCTGAACACATAAGGATGCATGACACGGTCCAATAAATGATGCAGCACAAAACCCAGCGTATAGACGAGCGCATCGTCTCTCGCCGCATCTGCATCTGATGTACTATCCAGCGCATCCAATAAGTCCAGAAGAACGGGGCCGCAGTGAAATTGATGCATTTCGCTCCCGAGCTGACCCATCGTTTTCCCTTTCTGCCAAGGCAGGAAGCGATGATAGAATAGAAAATCCGGGCCCTGACAGCCCATATTAAACATATATTTTCGGTGCGGCGCAGCAATCAGATGCTGTTCGCCGAGCACTTGCAGGCATTGCTGCCCGAATAGAAAATGAGTCCATACATTCGGCACGGTTATCCTCCCAAAGACTCTTGTTCGACGCATTTCTACAAATCTTTAAACTATTGCTCTAATTGAGTAGTATACTTGACCTAACAATTCTTGTATAATCATTGATAAAGACGAATGCCATCGAATCAAGTCGAAAAGGGGCGCTACCTCACGATGAAGGCTGAATATATTAATCCCTTCTTAGAGTCCGCTAAAATAGTCATCGAACAAGTCATCCAAATTCGGCCGTCCACGGGTCAGCTCGGCGTGAAAGAAGTTAAATTCACTCAAGATTACATTTGGATACAAATTGGTATAAACGGTCAAATGAACGGTGATATTGTATTTGGATTAAGTGAAGAAGTAGCATTGAAAATGGTGTCGGCGATGATGGGCGGATATATCATTTCGGAAATGGATGAGATGGGCAAGAGCGCAATATCGGAGCTTGGCAATATGATTAGCGGTAATGCCAGCACGATGCTCTTTAATCAAGGCGTTCGCGTTGATATTACCCCTCCGAAGCTGGTACTTTCATCTCAGGCGGCTGATTTTAAGGCTGCGAAAGCGTTAACCATTCCGCTGATTATGGATGGGATCGGAGAGCTGGACATCCAAGTACTAATTGCATCGTAACACGATTCGAGCTCCCAGTGGAGCTTTTTTTCGTGTTTAGGGCCATAAGTAGCGGTCCTATTTTGCCTATTTGTACCTGTTGCAGTAAACTGAAAGTCAGGTGATCACGATGTTGCGTGGGAAAATTGTACTTATAACCGGTGCCGCAAGCGGGATTGGCGCGGAAACGGCAAAATTGCTTGCGGCAGCCGGGGCGATTCCGATCCTTACCGGACGCAGGCTCGATAAGCTCCGGGAGGTTGCGGCTGCTATCGGAGGCTCGAATGGCTGCTATAAGATGGACGTAACCGACAATGCTGAGGTTGAGCGCGTGGTGCAGCTCATCGCGAAGGATTTTGGCCGGATCGATATCTTGCTGAACAACGCGGGTTATGGGGTATTTGAGCTGTTTGCGGATGCTCCGATCGAGCGATTCCAAGAGATGATGGATACGAACTATATGGGCATCATTCGGTGTACCAAAGCCGTGCTGCCTATTATGCAAAAGCAAGGCGGGGGCCATATTATTAATGTGGCTTCTATGGCTGGGAAGCTTAGCACATCCAAGTCTTCGGGTTATGCGGCAACCAAACATGCCGTTCTTGGGTTGACCAATGCGATGCGATCGGAATTTGCTTCGATGAATATTTATGTATCGGCGATTAATCCGGGGCCAATTGATACCCCTTTTCTACATATAGCAGACCCGCAAGGTCACTATGCGAGCAAAGTACAAGGTTTTATGCTGAAGCCGGCGCGTGTGGCTGAAGTGATTGTGCAAGTGATGAAACGGAGAAAGCCGGAAGTGGATTTGCCGCGCTCGGCATCGATCGGCATTCGGATTTACGGATTATTTCCGCGATTGGCAGACAGGCTCGCAGGGCGCTGGCTGAATCGGAAATAGGCTAGGAAGCAAGCAGATGAGGAGTTTGATGAACGTGACATGGGAAACATTGCAGCTGCGTCCGCAGCTGGTAGAAACATTACTTTCGAATCAAATTGAGAAACCGACCCCGGTACAATCGGCAACGATTCCCGTTCTGTTGGCAGGGCATGATGTATCTGCCAAATCACAGACGGGAACAGGGAAAACGCTGGCGTACATGCTTCCGGCGCTCCAGCGTGTGGATGCGGCCAAGCAGGATGTGCAGGTTATGGTGATCGCACCAACGCAGGAGCTGGCGATGCAGATCTTCCGAGTAGCGGAAGTTTACGGTGAAGCGATCGGCGTGAAGACGCAGCAGCTCATTGGAGGCGCCTCGATGCAGCGTCAGGTCGAGAAGCTGCGGCAGCATCCGCATGTTGTCGTTGGCACGCCGGGACGTATCCATGAAATCGTGAAGTCCGGTAAGCTAAAGCTGCACCATATCCGGCTCGTTATTATCGATGAAGCGGATCAAGTATTTAATCTGGGTTCGACCGTCGAGGTGGAAACGCTGCTGCGAGGCATGGTGCGTGATCGGCAGATTGCGTTCTTCTCCGCGACAAGGCCGCAGGCGATGGTTGAAGTGGAAGCACGCTGGATGCAGGACCCGCAGCGCGTGGATGTGACGGCAGATCAGAATGCCGGCAAGCAAGTGAAGCATTATTTTGTCGTATGTGAACGCCGCGATAAAGCCGATACCGCGAGGAAGCTCATTCGGATGCTGAAGCCGGCCTCTGCGCTGCTGTTCATCAATGAGACCGATGAAATTGCCAACTATGAAGCGAAGCTGAGCTATGAAGGGTTTAGCGTGGAGACGCTGTACGGCGATGCCGATAAACAGAAACGCGCTTCCACGCTGGCTCGATTCCGTGAAGGCCGTCTGCAATTGCTGGTGGCCACGGATGTTGCGGCGCGCGGACTCGATATCGCGGATTTGCCGCTGGTCGTGCATCTTGATCCGGCATTGGATGCGGATCATTATGTCCACCGCTCCGGCCGTACCGGCCGGATGGGCAAGCCGGGCACGGTTATCTCCATAGTGACGCGCAACCAGCTGTTCATTATGGATAAATTCCGCAAGCAGCTGGGTATTGAGCTGCAGGAGAAAACGATGTCTCACGGGAAGCTGTGGAATCCCGGTGAGGAACAGGGCGGCCGCGGAGCAAGTTTCGGCGGCGAGACGCGAGGTGCGAGCGCGCGAGCGGGAGCTGGCGCAGGCGCTGGCGCGGGCAAAGCCGGCGTTAGCGCAGCTCGCCCGGCGCGCCCGGCGACGGCGGCCGATTCGCGGCCGGCTGCGGCGAACGATCGCAGCAGCGCGGAGGCAAGCGGCTCCGGCGGCGAGAGAATCGGCGCCTCGGCGGGCCGACCGCAAGCAGCTGCGAAGCCGGCATCGAAGCAGCCGGTGAAGCCGACGAAGTCGAAGCGCGACCAAGAGAAAGAGCGTAAGAACAAAGGCGCGCCGAAGTGGCTGAAAGCGAAGCGCGACGGCGAGCAGCAGTAGGTTGAAGGAAGGCCGTCTCAACAGTAGGATAGAGCTACTGTCGAGACGGCCTTTTTTGTGTGCGCAATGGGAACCGGATTAGCTGGAGAAGCGCTGCAGATCGCGGAAGCTAACAAACGATTTGCTGTTTTCGTCCCACAAGTGGAATCGAAGCGACTTCAAACTTGTGCCAATCGTAATCGTTGTCGCCTTTTGCAAGGGAGGAGAGGCTTGATGGGCTTTCTCCAGGTGATAGTTCGGCACTTTCGGGCTTAGATGGTGAACGTGATGGAACCCGATGTTGCCGGTCATCCATTGCATCAGCTTCGGCAGCTTGTAATAGGAGCTTCCTTCGACAGCAGCTTGGACAAAGTTCCACTCCTCGTCGTTCTCGAAATAAGAATGCTCGAATTGATGTTGCACATAGAACAGCCATACACCGAGTAAGCCGGATACGAGAAAAACGGGCCCTTGAATCATCACGAATGCTTGCCATCCAACTGCCCACGTCAGTAACGCGTATAGAGCAATTACGAAAGCATTAGTCAAATACGTGTTCAGGCGTTCCTTGCGTTTAGCGCCTTTGCGGTTGAATCTGTATGTAAAGAGGAAAACGAAGATCGGCCCGATAACGAACGTTACGAAGGGATGCCTGTAAGCGCGGTAGGCCAGTTTTGTTCGCAGCGGAGCGGCGTTATATTCGTTTACTGTGAGTACCCACATATCTCCGGTTCCTCGCTTATCCAAGTTTCCGCTCGTGGCATGATGAATGGAGTGGCTTTGCTTCCATTGATGGTATGGAAACAGGGTCATCACGCCTAAGATGGTGCCGAGAATATCGTTGGCTTTTCGGTTTTTAAAGAAAGATTGATGGCAGCAGTCGTGAAAAACAATAAACGTCCGGACTAGAAATCCGGCAGCGACGAATGTCAGCGGAAGAGCGATCCAGTAGGATATAGAAAGGCTCGCATAGGCTGCGTACCAGAGGAGTAGAAGCGGACCGATTGTATTGGCAAGCTGAATAAAACTCGATTTGGCATGAGGTTTCTCGTATGGCGCGATCGATTGTTTCAATTGTGAGATTTTGACGTGGTTCATACTTGCTGCCTCCTAGGTTGTGATGAGCGGTGGTATAGCGTTCCTGGCACTAATCTTATTACGTAACGTTTCGCGGGGAATCCGCCGAAGGTCCATTATTCACCACGACCCGGGGCGGGGACGATGTTTAGTAAGGGTTGGCAGCAGAAGGTTGAGGGAGAGTCGGGAGTAAGAAGGGCAATTGTGTGAAAGGGTAGAAACGTGGGTTGTTTTAGAGACCGGAAGGCTGGCAGATGTAAGGGAGATAGAAGAGTGGTCGGCTGAGTGTGGGGTGAGAGAAGCAGGCATGGTGTGATTGTGAATTGAGGTGGTTAATGTGCGGGAGGGAACCACATAAATGCGTTCTTTCTTCTCGCGAGGCCATTTTCGACCATGGGGAGTCCGTGACAGAGGCCGGACTAGTCCAATGTATTCCGTCGCTGCATCGCCCGGTATTCTTGCGGCGAGACGCCTTCCTTGACTTTGAACGTGCGGCTGAAATGCGCGCCGTCGTAGAATCCGGCGGCGTGCGCGATGGCCGTGATCGGCATCGACGTTGTTTCGAGCAGCCGCTTGGCTTGCTCGAGGCGGATCGCATTCATATAGATGCCGATCGTGACGCCGGTCTCTTGCTTGAACAGCTGATTGAGGTAGCGCTCGTTCAGCGAGTATCGCGCTGCAATTTCGCTAAGCAGCAGGCGTTCGCCTGTATTGCCGACTCGTTCATGCAAGTCATTCATGACCGCATGAATGAGTCTATAATGCGCGCTCTGTGAAGTTTGGGCCGCACCATGATAGATGCGCAAGAGCAGATGCAGGAAATGCTGCTTCACAAGGACCGAATCCTGCCGTCCTAAGTTCAGATCGGCCATGATCGCCTGATAATCCTGCTGCAATCCTTGAAGCGCCATCGGCCGAGTGTCCAGCTTGAGTTTGGCGAACAACTCTCGGAAAGCCGTATTAATCTCCGTTTTGTCCGAGTAGAAGCCGATATAATAAAGCCGAAACTGCCCGCCTGTGCAGGAGCTGTTGCGAAGCGTATCTTGTACGGCAAGCAGGTCATTTTGCTTCAATTGAACGGACTGGCCGTCTTGAATGACAAGCTGGCTCCCGCCGGTCAAGTAATTGAGCTCGAACCATCGGCCTGGACCATCCCAGCCCAAGTTCTCCCAGAACCCGCAGGAATGGATGCGAATATGGCTCCAGTTCTGATCGACCAACTTGATCAGCGCCTCCACGCCGATGCGAGGCTGGTTGTCGGCATGCATGCGAACCCCTCCAATTCATCTTACAATTATACAAATGGAGAAGTAGACATACAATACATAACGTGTTTCCGACTGTATATTCTAGGTATGGATATACAAATTGATCAAATAAAGGGGACGGCGATAGCAATGAAACCAATCACTGCGGAACAAGCAAAGCTGGATCAACAATTTTATGAGGAAAACGGCTACTGGATCAGTCCGGTTGTCTTTGATGCGGAAGAGGTAGAAGCGCTGCGCAAAGCGCATGATCGCATTTGGAATCAAGATTTCGACGGTGACGCATTCCCGCTTACGGAATGGTTCCCTAGTGACAATCCGACCCGTCTGCGCAAGATCGACAATGCTTGGTGGATTAACGACGAGGTGTACAAAACGGTAACCGCTCGTAAACTCGGCAAACTGGCGGCAAACTTGATGAATACGGACGAAGTTCGCGTCTGGTATGACCAAGCGATCTATAAGCCGGGCACCGGCAAAGGCGAGCAAACGTCCGTAGGTAACGTAGGCTGGCATCAGGATTACGTTTACTGGCAGTGCACCAACACAACCAACCTGGTAACGGCGTGGATCGCGCTGCAGGATACGGATCTCTCCAACGGCTGCATGCAAGTTATCCCAGGTTCTCACAAATGGGGACTGCTGAACTCCGACGGCTTCTTCAATACGGAGCTGGAAGCAGTGAAGAAGCAAATGGAAGTCGATGAGAAGCCATGGCGCGAAGAGCCGCTTATTCTGAAAGCCGGCCAAGTCAGCTTCCACCATTCCTATACGATCCACGGATCAAGACAAAATTATTCCAACGATCCGCGCCTTAGCATCGTTGCCCATTATATTCCCCAAGGCACGGCGTATAAGAAAATCCAGAACGTCGATAACATTCGTCTGCTCGGCCCGCGTCCGAAGGAAGGCGACCTGTACGACAATCAATATTTCCCATTGGCTTACTCGGCTTCCGAAGAAAAATAAGATTGATTTTTCCGCGTCAAACCTCGGTTTTTGACGAACGGACGAACTTTATTTTGACCATGACCCCCTTAAATGTCGTGCCACTCCCCGAACGATATGAGCGAAAGTAAAAAAGCGGCACGGACCGCATTCGCGAGGAGAGTGGCAGCACCATGAAAAAAGCCATTTTGAAAAAGGCGGCAATTACATCAGTGGCGTTACTAACCCTGGCAGGTGGCGCAGGCAGCGCTTTTGCTCACGGTAACGACAAAGGACATGACGATAAAGGCAATCATCAAAGCAACAACGGAAAGAACGATAATAAGAAAGATAATGATAAGCGCGGCATCAACCTTCAGTTCAAGGATGAGAAAGAGCTGAAGTGGGCGCTTGAGTACATTATCCGTCTGGCATCCAAAGGCGTGTTCAACGGCTATGATGACGGCACGTTCAAGCCTCAGCAGAAGATTACGCGCATCGAATCCATCGTAGCGGCTGTTCGTTTGATGGGCTTGAAAGAGCAAGCGGAATCGCAAGCTGAGATGAGCACGAAGCTGAACTTCAAAGACGCAGACGTGCTGGCCAAGAAATACCCATGGGCAGTTGGATACGTGGCTGTAGCGCTTGAGAAAGACTTGTTCAGCGAGACAGACGATTCGATCCAACCGGACAAGCCGGCAACTCGTTTGTTCGCGGCAACATTGCTTGTGAAAGCATTGGGCTTGGAAGCAGAAGCGAAAGCGAAAGTAAACTCTGACCTTAACTTCCGCGACGAGAATAAAATTCCTGCAGGTTCCGTTGGTTATGTCCAAGTAGCCATCGAGAAAGGTCTTATCACGGGTTACGAGGATAACACTTTCCGTCCAAACCAACCGGTAACACGCGCAGAGCTTGCTGCCCTGCTTGACCGTACGGATGAGCAGCTTCCGGATCAAGATGCACAAGCCATCACAGGCAAGTTGAAAGCGGATCCTGCAAGCAACGCCATCGTAGTTGTGAAACCAAACAACACCGAAGTGGCACTTGCGCTTGACCCGAACGTCTTCATTTTCCGTAATAACGTGAAGGTTGCGGTATCGGCACTGAAAGCCGGCGACGAAGTTCTTGTTCGTACGTACCAAAACAAAGTCGTGTTCATCGAAGTGACGAAGCTGGCTTCTGAGCAGCCTGCCGTTACAACTCAAGTTGGCTTGTTCAACTCCTATTCCTTGAATGCGCAAGGTAAAATCGCAACGATTTCGATCACGCGCACAGAGAACGGCACTACACAAGCGTATGTGTTTAACACGGCTCCTGACGTAGCGATCGTTGGCAACGCAGCATTGCTGGTAGCCGGTCATGCGGTTGAACTGACTGTCCTTAATAACCTCGTTTATTCCATCAAAGTACTATAATATTCGAGCACTTAGAGGGCTCCATGACCTGCATCGCTGCAGGCATGGGGCCTTTTTGCTTGCGATTTTTCATTTTGCCGAAAATTTGGTAGTATCAGGGTGAGAATGTAGAGGTGATTACGATGAAGCCAGTCTTAGAGGTAAAAGGGTTAACAGGCGGATACAGCCCCCGCAGGCCGGTGCTCCACGACTTGTCTTTTGAAGTTGGAGCGGGTGAAATGGTTGGACTCATCGGACTGAACGGTGCGGGCAAAAGTACGGCCATCAAGCATATTCTCGGGCTAATGCAGCCGCATACCGGGGAGATTCGCATTAGCGGACACACGTTGGCGGAGAATTCGGAGGCCTATCGCAGCTCGCTGGCCTATGTGCCGGAGTCGCCGCTGCTCTTCGACGAGCTGACGGTTGAGGAGCATTTGGCATTGACGGGCATGGCCTACAATGTAGATGAATCCTTATATAAGCAGCGGACAGAGAGCTTGCTCGATGAGTTCTATATGACGCCGAAGCGAAGCGCTTTCGCCGCCCACTTGTCCAAGGGAATGCGGCAAAAGGTCATGATCATGAATGCGCTGCTCGCCAGGCCCGCGCTGTATGTCATTGATGAACCGTTCCTTGGCCTCGATCCGCTCGGCATTCGTTCCCTGCTGGATAAACTGGTCGAGGTAACGAAAGAGGGCTCCTCCGTGTTTATGAGCTCCCATATCTTATCGACGGTAGAATCGTATTGCAGCCGGTTTATCGTGCTGCATCAAGGCGTTGTTGTTGCGCAAGGCACGCTGCAGGATGTGTGCGAGGCAGCCGGGATGCCGCGTGAGAGCAGAGCCGGTTCGCTGGAAGAAGCCTTCTACCGGCTCGTGGCAGGTGGAGGGTCTAATGGAGCGATCGGTTGATTCCTTATGGCGTACGCGTTCAAGTACATTCTGGCGAGGAGCACTGCCTTATTTTCGCTACATTGTTCAGAGCGGGCTGCCGGGTGTAACGATCATGCTGCTGCTGGCCGGTTTAGCCGGATATGGGATGCTGCTGCGGAATATGCCGGCCGCCTTCCCGATCACGCTTGTTGGCGTAGCCGTGCTGACGCCGCTCATTTGCTGGAGTCCCTTGCGGACATGGCTGCGCGAGGCAGACGTGGTATTTCTGGTGCCGCGTGAAGCGCAGCTGCCGTCTTATCTGCGACGGTCCTTTCGTTATAATGGCATGGGCATCCTGGCTGCGGTTCTGTTGATGTGCGGCATCTATATACCGCTTTATATTGCGGCGCATGGTCAGACAAGCAGCATAGTAATCGTAGCTGCGGCGCTGCTGTTAAAGCTGCTGCACATGGGGGCAGCTTGGCGCGAGCGCCAGCTTGTCCATGCAGGAAGCAGGCGCAGCATTCGGCTGCTCCGCTGGTCCGCAACCGCGGTAGGCGTAGCGGCGCTGCTGCATACCGAGATATGGAAGACGGCGATTTATCTCGCCGTTGTTTGTTTCCTCTTCGGACTGCTTTACCTGCGTATGCCGCGTTATCCGATTCCGTGGCTGCTGCTTATTGAAGAAGAGAAACGCACGCGGCGCAGGTATGATGTCTTCTTCGGGGCCTTCACGGATGTACCCACTGAATCGGCCGCGGTCAAGTCGCGCCGTTATGCATCGTGGATTGCCGGTCGGATACGGTACCGGAGGGAAAATGCATTTGTCTATCTGTATTCCTTTACACTGATACGTACCGAGCTTGGCGGCATATTACTGCGTTTAACTGGGCTCGGTGTGTTTACGGGGATGTTATCTGCCTATTCCGGCCTGTGGTCAGGCTGGGGATCGGCCGGTGTCTGTATTCTGTTCGTCTGGCTGAGCGGGGTTCAATTAAGCGCGCTTACGCAGGCGCACCGGCATTCGGTCTGGCGGCATGTCTATCCACTGCCGGAGCAGACCCGCTATGATGCCGTTGTGCGCGTCGATCGTCTGGCTGCGCTTCTGTGCGCCATTATTATCTGGCTTCCGCAGATACTGCTGCTGCCCTCGCAAGGGTTCACGGTACAGGCGTTGACCGCACTTGTGTTGTCGCTGCTCTATGTCCTGGCGCTGAGGCCGGGTGGAGTGAAGCGCAAGCTCGTTTTTGATCCGGATGAAGATTAGTGCAACGTAAGAAGCAATCTCGGTCCATTATCAATAGGACTAAGGTTGCTTCTTTTTCTATGAAAGTTTACGACAAATCGTCCGGAAAGCGTCGTTAAAAGGAGACTGGTATTTGTGGCAACGCTTCATCCGGACATTCAAGCGAAATTGCAGTGCGATCATGCAAATTCTTTTCGACAACGTACATGCTTGAAGCGATTTTCAGGAAAATGACAGTTTTATGGTAGAAGAAAAAGAAACAACAATTTTTATGGACGTTCTGTGAAAAAATGGACAGAAAAGAATAAATAATGCATTCGTACATAAATTATTTTATCCATTGAAAGAATGGGGCTATTGCGGTTCGACATATCTGAGAAGCGGCACTGTCGAATCGTAGGGCACGAATGTGCTGGAAGTAGGATTCAAACTTTATGGCTGGAAGGTATACTGAATAACGAATTGAGAGCAATTCTCGAACCTATCAAATGACCAATTAGTCCTAGTTTAATAATTTAAAGCTGGATTTTAATGCAATTTTTCATTTTCAAATATATGGAAAATTGTATATGTAAATAAGGATATATATTATTGTTGACTCTGAACGCTGTGGCGGCATTATCGGTGGTACGTAAGCTTGATTAGAGAAGGAGAAGATGTTGTTGATGAGCAAAAAAAGAATGGTGGCTATGCTTCTTGCTGGAGGCGAAGGAAAGCGATTAGGCGTACTTACACAGGAGTTGGCGAAGCCTGCAGTTCATTTCGGAGGGAAGTATAGAATCATTGACTTCACGTTAAGCAACTGTGTACATTCGGGCATTGACACAGTTGGTGTGCTAACGCAGTATCAGCCTCTTGTACTGAATGGTTATTTGGGCAACGGGAGCCCTTGGGGGCTTGATAGGCGCGACGGCGGCATGTCTATTCTTCCTCCTTATATGAAACAAAAAGGCGGTAAATGGTATAAAGGCACGGCGAATGCAATCTATCAAAATATCGGATTTATCGAACAGTATGAGCCTGAATATGTGCTTGTTATCTCAGGCGATCATATCTATAAAATGGATTATAATCGGATGCTGGAGCAGCATGAGAGGCGTGGAGCCGATGTTACCATCGCTTGTCTTCAGGTAGACCTGAAAGAGGCGAGTCGTTTCGGCATTATGCATGTCGACGATTCAGGGGCGATTACTTCGTTCGTTGAGAAGCCGAAAGTACCTACGAGCAATCTTGCTTCAATGGGCGTTTATATATTTTCGTGGCAGGCACTGAAGCAGTATTTGATTCGCGATGAAGCGAATGAACTTTCGGGTAATGATTTTGGTAAGGACGTTATTCCGGCCATGCTCGATGATGGGATGAAGATGGACGCCTATACATTTGACGGGTATTGGAAGGATGTCGGCACGCTTGAGAGCTTATGGGAAGCGAATATGGATCTGTTAGCGAAGACGCCTTCACTTAATTTGAACGATTATCAGTGGCCGATTTATTCGGTTCAGCCGAATCGTCCGGCACAGTTTATGGCAGCAGGGGCAAAAATATCGAATTCGCTGGTTACGGAAGGCTGCATTGTGGAAGGGACCGTAGTAGGTTCCGTACTCTTCTGTGACGTTCATGTTGGGCCGGACAGCCGAATCCACAATTCGGTTATTATGCCGGGTGTACGAATTGGCAAGGGCGTCAGCATCTATAAGGCAATCGTGGCTGAGGGAACGATTATCCCTGATGGTGCTTCGATCGGAAGCCCGGAATTCAGTGAGGTAACGGTTGTGAATCAATCTATATCGGAGGTAGAGCAGCTGTGCAAGCAAATATTCTCGGCATAATCAATCTCATCCATGCACCGGATGAAATGGGGTCTCTTACGGCGAGTCGTTGCTTAGCGTCTGTTCCTTTCGGCGGCCAATATCGGCTGATCGATTTTGCACTATCGAGTATGGCCAACTCCGGCATAACGAAGGTCGGCATATTCGCCCATACGAAATATCGCGACTTGATGGATCATCTCGGCTCGGGTCAACACTGGGATCTTCAGCAGCGGGATAGCGGGTTATCCATTATTCCTCCGTTCATTATGGAGCATGCCCATGAAACGAAACGCGGCGACCTGTACCATTTTTATCAAAATCGGGATTACTTTATGCATCATTCATGCGAATTTGTCGTGATTACACGCGGTTATATGATTTGTAACGTGGATTTTAAGCCGGCAATCGCTGCTCATCAGGCAAGCGGGGCGGATATTACGATCATTTGCAAGCAAATGAGTGATCTGCTGGGCGGCAAAGCAAGGAAGGTCAAGACGGATATAAGCGGCCGCATCACCTCGATCGAGAAGATGGCGGACGATGCGGACAATGATTTGATCTCTATGGAGATGTATATCATGCGCAAGGAGCTGCTGCTTGATTTGGTCGATACCTCGTTGGCGCGAGGGCAAGATCATCTCGTGGAGCATGCCATCATGGGCGGAGTCGATGAACTGCATATTCAGAGCTATGTACATGAAGGCTGTTTAGGCGTGGTTAATACGCTGGCCAGCTATTACGAGAACAGCATGCAGCTGCTGCGTCCCGGTATTCGAAAAGGATTGTTTGCCCAGCGGGGGAACATCCTAACGAAGCTGAATGACGAGCCGCCTGCGAGGTATGTTGAAGGCTCAAGGGCAAGCAATTCGATTATTGCGAATGGCTGTATCATTGAGGGCACTGTGATCAACAGCATTTTGTTCGAAGGGGTTCATGTGCGTAAAGGTGCGGTCATCCGCGACAGTATTGTGATGTGCAACAGTGTTATCGAGGATGAAGGATTCGTGGATCATGTGATCCTGGATAAAGAGGTCCGCATGACGTCAGCGAAGCGGTATGCTTAAAAGGTCCGGCTGGCGCTGGCATGAAATAAAGGCAGTGAGGAAAAGGTCATTATCATGACCTTCTCTCACTGCCTTTTCTGTTTATCGTAAACGAATAGGAGCGTCTATTTATTTGCTGGCAACCGCGACATCTTGTACGGCTTTGTAAATGGTATCGAACAGCTCCTCGAGATTCTCCTCTTCAATACAAGAGAAGGCTACGCGAAGATCGGTTTCGCCAAGTGCGATTGTGCCGATTTCGTAAGCGTCGAGCAGACGAGTGCGGACGGTTTCGGCTTCCGCGTTGTTCAGCTTGAGGCACATGAAGTAACCGGAGTTGAACGGATAGTAAGACCAGACATCGCCGTAGCGGCCGCTGTCGAGTAGCTCCTTCACGCGGTTGGCACGGCCTTTCATAATCGCGTACTTCTCTTCCTTCTGCGGTTCGAAGTCCTTCGATTGCAGCGCGTGAAGCACGAAGGTTTGGGAAGGATGCGGGCCGCTGGAAATCGTTGCACGGATAATGCCGAGTGTCTTCTGCTCAAGGGCAGCAAGCAAGGCATCGGATTCACCTGCATACGTAATGAAACCTACGCGGAAGCCCCATACGTATTCTTCCTTCGTCGCACCGTCGACTTTGATCGGCAGCACGCGAGGGTGCAGATCGGACAATTGACCAAACAGCGATTCGTGCATGGAGCCTTCAAAGAACAGACCGAAGTAAGCATCGTCGGTAACGACTACAACGTTGATGCCGGCTTCAGCCGCATCGCGGATGGCAGCAACGATTTCAATGCCTTCCTGCGCACCCGGCGTGTAGCCAGTCGGGTTATTCGGGAAGTTGAGCACCACGATCGCTTTGCCTTTGCTCTTCTGAGCAAGCAATGCTTCGCGAAGTCCATCGCTGTTGAAGCGGTTCTCTTCGTTGTAGAGTGGATATTGGACGATTTCGGCACCTCGGCGAATACCGAAGGTCAGCTCGTAATTTTCCCAGTTCTTGTTCGGAATAATGACGGCGTCTCCCGCATCTGCGAACAGATCCGCTACAATGCTGAGGCCATGCGTCAAGGCGTTCGTTACAACAGGATTGCCGTAATTTTTATTAGCAAGCGAAGGGTTCTCCTTCAGCATTTTGCTGCGCCATGCGGCACGCAGCTCCGGCTTGCCGGCCGGCGGTGCATATTCATAGAGATCCTTCGGATTATAAGCGGAGAGCGTGTCTTGAATGACCTTCAAATGCATAGGCTGGCCGTTCTCAATGGCAATGCCAATTGTTGCATTGTACTTCTTCGCCTTCGCTTTTGCTTCGGCAGATTGGCTCAAAATGCCTTCCTTCGGGAAATAAATAGCTTTACCGAGTGTTGACAACATGGCGAATACATGACCATTCTCTCGCTCAATCGTCGCGTTCAATTGCTGGGCAAGTGGGTTCATCGACTTCATTCATCCTTCCGGCGTTTCATTCTCGTTTGGTTTCCATTGGAAACCGTTTAGGAGATATTATATCACTGTTTGGGAGTGGAAGGCCATGTTACAATCACATTTTTGCAACAATTATTTCATGAGGGTCGTCCATCCTGCAGGGTGTCCATATTGGCAAAGGAATCGCAGTATTGTATGATGACAACGATATTGTTTTTTGCAAACGGAGGAAGCTGAGATGCTGCACTGTGCGCCGACATCTTTTCAATTAAAACCCGCGTTGGCCAAAATCGTCTGCGAGCCGGGCTGGAAGTGGCAAAAGCGCGAAAAACCGCTGGCGAATTACGATCTTTTCTATGTATGGAGCGGGAGCGGAGAAGTGAAATTAAACGGCGTCCCCTTCTCAGTCAGTAAAGGGAGCTGCTTTCTGTTTAAGCCGGGGGATTATACCAGTGCGACGCATAACCCGCAGAAGCCGCTTGTGCTGACTTATATTCATTTTGACGTTTCAGAGAATGTCGGTATCGTTCCGCAATCTTATCGGATGCTCCAGGAAACGGTAGATTTCGAGCATTTGCTGTCCCGTTATGTACGTCTGTTTCTTGTGAAAACCTTCGCTGCGGAGGAAGAGGCGCAGTTGATCTTAAAGCAGCTTATGATCTACTTGCTGCGTGAGGATCTGGAAGGTCCCGTAGAGCGGAAGGTCAGCAACCAATTGACGGAAGCCATTCATGAGGTGGCCAACTATATTCGGCAAAACCCCGGGATCGCGCATCGGGTGGAGGATTTGGCACAGCGCGCGCAGCTGTCGCCGAGATATTTTTCGATTAAGTTTAAGGAACTGATCGGCTCGTCGGTGCAGAATTATATGATTCGCACGCGCATCGATCGGGCGCAGCATTTGCTCATGCATGCCGGCATGAATGTGACGGAAGTCGCCGATGCGCTCGGGTATCGCGATATTTTCTTCTTCAGCAGGCAGTTCAAGCAGTATACAGGGAAGAGCCCATCGGAAATCCGATAGGCTCTTTTTCTTATTCGCGAATTAGTCGCCCGTAGCTTGCCGTGCATGAGGGCAGTAGCGATTCATCATGGCAATCGTCTCCGCATCCATCGGCAGGTCGCGTTGCGCCAGTTGGTCTGTGATGGTTGTTTTCTCGGCTGGCTTCAGGTTCTGACCGAATTTGAACTTCCCTGTCATCCGGTCAGCATCGATACGTACGACGGCTACTCCCTTCAGGCGAGGGATATAGTCGGGGTCGCTTGCATCGATGGTTTTGTATCCGCCTTCCGGCTGCAGCTTGCGCATTAGCGCTTCAAGAGCCGCTGCTTTCTCATTGGGATCATCGACAACGGCTGCACAGCCATCCACGCGAACCGATTTGAAGAAAGCCGTTGCCGGACAAGCCATCAATGGATCGGTGAAATACGAAGGAATGATGGCATATTCTTTGGCGACCATGAAGCTGACGCGTTCGTTGGCCTTTAATTGCGTCATCTTCTCCCCGGCTCTGCTTCCGTGAAAATAAATGCTTCCATTCACATAGACGAAATTCAGCGGAGTCATGCTTGGCTCGCCGCTTGCCGTTACGCTCCCCAGAAATCCGAAGCTCATCTCGTTTAGAAAGCTTTCGATTTCCTCGTTATTCTCTTCTTCGTTCATCGCAAATTCTTTCCTGCGCATCGTGAATCCCCCTCCATTACTTTGTACCTTGCAAAAAGTTGCCTGCGCGCCGGACTTAATAGGTATGAGCATACTGCGATTATTGACAATTAAAAAGATCCAATTTAGTCTATTTTCATTAGACCAATTATCGGGTGAGAAATAGACGGGGGCTGGCAGCGTTATGGACATGGATTTTCGGATTCCCTATGAGCGGTACTACGAAGAACTCGGACGCAAGACAGAGGCATTGTTCCATGCGCTGCGTGAAGGGATCATGAGCGGAACCTTGGCGGGAGGAACGCGGCTGCCATCCAGCAGGAAGCTGGCTGAGCTGTATGGCGTGTCGCGGGGCTCCGTGAATCAGGCGTATGACATGCTGGTTGCGGAAGGTTATGCGTGGGCCGAAGGCGGGAGCGGCACTTTTGTGAGCGCAGCTTCTTCCGCTGCTGCTCTTGGAGATGGCGTGGCCGGAGCCGGGACGTCTGTGAGTGCGAATATCGCATTATCGGATTGGGCGGAGCAGTTGATTTCATCGAAGAGGTTGTTCACGACCATCGAGAATCACCCTGTCGCGGAAGCAACCGGCGCGGAGGTAATCAGCTTTCGGATTGGCCATGTGGATTCGTCACAATTTCCGGTGGAGGAATGGAAAGCAGCCATGCACGCCGAGATTCGCGAGATGATGGCTGCATTCCCAGCGATAAGCAGTGAAATCGAAGGTTATCTGCCTCTGCGCGAAGCGATTGCGAAGGATCTGCGGCGGGAACGCGGAATACGCGCGGACGCATCGCAAATTTACATTACGAACGGTTCCATGCATGCGATCGCGTTGTTGTCCATGCTGCTCGTCCGTCCCGACTCGCCCGTGGTGGTGGAGAATCCGAGCTTTAATGGCATTCGCAGAGCAGTCGCTGCTGCCGGCGGTACGATTCTTACGGCGCCCGTGGATAACGAAGGCATTGTGCCGCAGGATTGGCCGTCCAAGCTGCTTGTTGTGACGCCAACCCGTCAATTTCCTACAGGAGCGGTGCTGTCGGCCAAACGAAGAGTGGGGCTGCTCAAATGGGCGGGGGCGCAAGGCGCCGTCATTATTGAAGATGATTACGACAGTGAGCTGCGCTGGGGAGGCAGGCCGGTAGAGCCGCTGAAGGCGCTAGATCGGGAGGATCGTGTCGTCTACATGGGAACCTTCTCGAAGACGATGTTCGTCGAGTTGCGCATCGGATATGTAGTGCTGCCCGCGTCCTTGGCGGAGCCGTTTCGCCTCGCCAAAGCGCTGCTGGAGCCGCATCCATCCGCGCTTGTGGAACAGCGTGCGCTTGCGCATTTTATCCTGAGCGGCTGTTATTCCCGTCATCTGCGGCGGATGAAGCGGGTCATCGGACGTCGGCTGCTTGCTTTTCGCGAGCATTTTGAGCCGCGCCTGACCAGGTGGTTCAGGTTCGTTCCTGCGGATGCGGGACTTCATGTGTATGCCGAGTGGCGGGGCGATGGGGCAAGCTATGCCCGCCTTAAAGCTGCGTGTGAGGCGGCTGGCATACTTTGGTCTGTCGGCGACTCGTCCTGGGAAGGCGATGAGCCTTATAAATCGGTGCTGTTTGGTTTCTCGCATTTGACAGAGGAGCAGATCGCAGCCGGAGCACAGCGTATTGAGCAGGTCGCATTGTCGCTGTTTCCGCGATGAGCGAATGTTTGGCCGCGCATTCGAGCTCTAACGGTTGCGACAGTGGTTATTTAGCCTAAATAGACTTGTTTTATAGGCTAACGGTTGCCAGGGAGCTTATTTGAACGTTTTCCACTTGCAATCGGCGGGTTTGCTGCAGATAGCCTCTGTCACAACCGTTAGCGTGTTGATAGGCTTAGTTTTTATAAAATAGCCACGCTAGCAACCGTTAAAATTCTGTTCATGAAGCATAAAAAAAGCTGTCGAGAATTTCTCGACAGCCTGACGACAGGAACAGGTCCTGTCGCTTTGTTTCTATGAAGTGGCAAGGGTGCCAAGCTTCTCGCCCATGCGAACTTTAAGACCTGTCTTGAGATCCGCACGCGGGATGAAGCTATCATCCTCGGTCAACAGCACGACGGTGGAACCGAACTCGAAGTAGGCGAGATCTGCGCCTTTGTCCATTCGTTCCTGAAGAGGCAGCACATATTTGATACTGCTGACATTCATTGCGCCAACTTTCACGATGGCGGTCTCTGCATTGGCATGACGCATATAGGTAATGAGCCTTTCATTGCGGCTCAGCACGCGGCGCATATGGCGGAGGCCGAAATCGTTGACGGGATAGACTTTGCCGAGTACATGCTCGCGTTCTACAATGGTGCCTGCAATTGGCGTATGTATGCGGTGATAATCGGTTGGACTGAGGTAAAGCACCATGTAGTAGCCATTCTTGTAATTCTCCATACGGGGAGAGCGGTTGAGCAGTTCTTCGATGGTGTAATCCTGGCCTTTAACATTAAGAATCGTGCCTTGCTCTATCGGACCGCAGCCTGTAATAAGTGCATCAACCGGGCTGACAAGCGCAGCTGGGTCTGCATCAATTACGCGCGCGCCGGGCTTCAAGCGCCTTGTGAAAAACTCATTTAACGTAGAATAGTCATGCAGCTGTTTCTCGGCTTCCTCTATAGCGATCCCGTACATGCGGGCGAATCTTGGAATAAAGCGCCGGCTTGCGGGCGACTGTGCAAATCGACCGGTTATTTGCGAAATCCATTTGCGCGAGCTAAGCTCAGTCATGGATCGGAGCAGCCAATTGGTCATGCCGGTAGTTCACGTCCTCTCTGGAATAAACGGGGGTTTATCATGGTGGTCTTCGACTAGTTTGACATATCGCGACTCATTTATCAATAGAGTTCACCGGAAGCATGTTTAGGAGCGGAATAGGTATGCAAATACTGTCATATGAGGTGATCGTATGACAGGACTGGTGCTCGTTGGAGCGATTATTGGTGGATTTGTATTAGCAGTACTGCGGGTCAAGTACGATGTTTTTCGTAAAATCATTGACGGGCTGGCGGTCTTAGCCTATCTGGGCTTCTTCAGCATTGCTGCGAACAGCGTGGCGCGAACGCTGCTTGACGATACCGTATTTATGACGCAGGTGCATGAGGTGCTGCTGAGTCCGATTTTTCTGGTGAGCGGTGCTTATTTGGGGCCGTATGGATTATGTATGCTGCTTCAGCAGGTGTGGAGCAGACAACGTTAAGTTGGATGCAGCGGAATCGTTGGAATGGGGCCTCTGTCGGAGTCAGCGAGCGAACCTTGTACGTATGATAGGAGAAGCAAGCTGTTGAAAGAGAGGCGGGCTTCGTTCATGGCTAAAGCTAGAGCCAAAATCGCATTTGTGACACCGGGTACGTATGTGCTGCCTTCTCAGAGCAGCAGTTCCGTGGAGCGTGTTGTAGAGAAGCTTGTGCCGCTGCTTGTTCCTCGTGTGGAAGCCTGTATCTATGGGAGATCAAGCCGGAAGCTGGAGAATAGGACGATGCTTGGCGGCGCGTCCGTGGTTCGATACCCGGCTCATAATAAACGGCTGTATTTGAAGCGGGTTGGGCAATCCATCCGCACTCACCAGCCGGATTTGCTGCAAATCGAGAATAGGCCGCATTATGCCTTAAAGCTTAGAAGACTGCGGCCGCAGAGCAAAATATGGCTGAACCTGCATTCCTCGACTTTTATCCGTAAACAGGCCATTAGCAGCGCGCTCCTTACTCGGAGTTTCCGAGCTGCTGATCGCATTATCGTGAATAGCGAGTATTTGAAAGAGGACGTTGCCGCTCGCGTGCCGGAGTGCGCGGATAAGCTGCATGTCGTTTATCCCGGCGTCGATACGGAACGTTTTCCATCGCAGTACTCCGTAATGGGGGCTTCTCGAAGGGCTCAGTTGCGGAATGAACGCGGTTGGTCGGGCAGAAGTGTCATCGTGTTTATGGGCAGGCTGCTTGCAATCAAAGGGGTTCACCACTTGCTGAAGCTGATGCCGAAGCTTGTGCAGGAGCATCCTTCAGCGCTGCTTGTTATTGTAGGCGGTGCGTTCTACGGTTCGAAGCGTACTACTGCTTATGTGAAACAACTCCGACAGCTCGGCCGGAAGCTGAAAGGTCATGTGAAATTCGTGCCTTATGTACCTTATTCCGAAGTGCCGAGCTGGTTCCTCGCCGCCGATGTCGCTGTAGTGCCGTCCGGGAAGCGGGAGGCTTTCGGCCTTGTGAACGTGGAGGCAATGTCCTGCGGTTTGCCAGTCGTCGCGACGCGGGCAGGAGGAATGAAGGAAATTATCGAGGATGGCGTAACCGGCTATCTGGTCAATCCCGATGATGTGGTGGATGAAATGCGGGAGCGGCTGCTGGAGCTCCTGCGCGATGATCAACTGCGTATTCGGATGGGGCGTAAGAGCCGGGAGCGGGTGGAGCAGCATTTTACATGGCAGCACTCGGCGGAGCGCTGGTTGGAGCTGTTCCGAGATTCACAGATGGAAAGCGATGCTGAGGGGCGTTCGGAGTAAATTTAGACGATGAAAATAAAACTGTAAAATTAAGGTTGAAAAATGTCGAACTCCCCAGTAAGATAGGAAGTAGCAAAAGATAGATGTTGGTAGGCAGCGACGAAGTACGCAACGTACCAAAAGTATAGAGACGACATGCAGGAAGCACCTGCTTGCGGCTGATTATTCAGCTTGCGAGCAGGTGTTTTTTTTGCATGGTTTATATGGTAGATAATGATAGATTTTTATCGTCGACTTATGTTGAATAGTGGTAGAATATGTTAGTTCCAATGAAGCGGCGTAGTCAAATTCAACTTAGAGGAGTGTTTGGAATGAAGATGTTTTATTCGCTCGTAGTGTTAATTATGTTGATGGTTATTTCATTAGGCGTGATGGGAATTGTGCAGGCTAGTAATGAAAGTACGCGGATACCGCCGGAGGATAGAGCAGGATATAGCTTTGAGAACGAGTAGTGAGATTCACTAGAGCCACAAGGAGATGTTAATAGATGAAAAAGCTAGTTGTCGTATTCGTAATGGTGTTATCGATGGTTTTGCCAATCGGTGCTGCGAGTGGAAATCCAAAATCGGCGGTGAAGATCGTGACGCCGGACCTGCCCGTTGAGGTGCTGTACAACGCCAGAAAAATAGGTTTTGATGTGCCACCCAAAATGATAGAGGGTACAGTAATCATTCCGATTCGTTATGTATCTGAGAAGCTTCAGGCGAATGTAGCCGTTGAAGGAAAAGTGATTTACATAAGCAAAGGAGATAGAGAGATTCAGCTCACAATCGGATCGAAAGCAGCGGTTATGAATGGGAAGAGAGTAACGCTTCAACAGCCGGCTAGGGTGGAGAAGGGGCGTACGCTGGTGCCGATTAGGGTTGTCAGTGAGGGGCTTGGGGTTGTGGTGGAGTGGGACGCGGTTAATCGATTTGTTTGGATTGGGAGTAAGGATGTCCCATTACTTAGCGATGTAGTTAAGCCTGTTGATTTTAAGCTTTTTAGAGACTATTACAAGAATGGACCAGCGTACCTTATGGACGGTGGCTTTGGAACTTACACAAATGCTACTGTCGTGAATCTAAATGATTTTCCTTTTATGAATGGAATGAATACGTATTATAGGTTCGATATTGTTAACGATCAAAATAATAAATTGTATTTTCAAACCATTAAGAAGACCGGTGCTACTTTAAATGCTAATTATTACTTTTTGTCCAAAGGTTTAAAGCCTGTTGTTAGCTACGGACTAACTTATCTTACGAGGATACCTGTTAAGGGTACTCACATTTATTTTAACGATTCATCGAAATTAGATGAGAATGTTGATTTTAAAAATAGCAAATTTGATTATATCGATCTAAGTGATGTTATTTATTTTGGTGATGGAAAAAGCAGTGTGATTCTTATTAAAAATCCCTGGAGGTAAGTTGTATTGAATAAACGTCTTAAACAAACTATTGAATTAGTTGGAATCATTTCTCTGCTGATTGCATTAATACCAAACAATTTTATTAGTCAAGTGTCTGCTGACAGTGCTAACTCTAGTATTACACCAGTCAGGGAGAAGGAAAGTTATCCAAGCGGTGATTTTCTCAATTCTAATAAACGTTATGCTGTAGGTTTTGTTTATGAGGATATCTGGTCTGACTCTACTGGTGGTAACTGGAAACCTGATGCGAAAGATGCAGTTGGTGTTTCAATAACCAATTCTTACTCATTTTCTTTCCCCGGTAGATCAATCAAATCTGTAAATGTTAGTAGATTTACTGGTTCATCTAGAGAGCAGTTTTTTTTTACAGAATCAAGGGCAGGAGTCTCGTGGAGAACGTATAGAGAGTGGATTGGAAATAACCCATCAAATCCAATAACTTCCTCTATGTCTCCAATGGGAACTAGTGGGGTTTCACTTTCGGTTACCTTAACTGGTGATTTAACGAGTACCAACCCGTATGATATCAAAATTCAGGATAATGTTTGTTCTAACTGCTCGGAAAACGTGAAAGGTTACCGGTATTTTTTTCCTGTGCTGTTTACATTCGAACTTAATGGCCGTCTGGAAGTTCATCACTATACAACAGATGGCACCAATATCGACAGTTCTTTCCCTGATCAATCAACTAATTTGACAAGCAGCTCGAACACAACCATTCCTGCAACTAATCTCGATTATTCTTATGTTGGCTATAAGAAAAGTACCGAGGCACCACCATCCGGGGGAACAATTACTGCTACCACCCCTCCGACAATCGTCTATGATGCTACCTACGATACTTATTACCTCAACCTGTATTATACAAAAAAGTCCGAAGGTCAAGGACAAGCTATCATTAAACACTATTCTACTGAAGGACAAAGTCTGGATTCCGTCTTCCATGATCGTACGGATACTCTTATCAAGAATTCGAACTATGCACCTGCTCATCCAACTGCAACAGGATTTAATTATGCAGGCTACAAGAAAACGACCGGCGGAACAGCGCCGGATCTGAACCCACCTTACATAAGTGGCGATTATTCGATTAGTCCGTTCCTTGGCAATTTTGATACGCTCCATCTCTACTACCTCTACGATGTTGTGAGCGCTGGCAAAATCCATGTGCGGCATATGGTCCGCAACGGTCCTACTGGGGCTTATGCGCAGCAGGGGGAGGCGGAGTTGATCCCAATTACGACTCTGCCTCACTCGCGGGCTATAGGAGCTAATTCCGACTATGGCATCGTGCAAGGTAGAAACACTTCCTATGTCGCTTTCTCCAACACGGTTACGTCTGGTTCGAGCGCTGGTGTGTCGCTTACTGCAGCTTTACCGGAAGCGTTTGTCAGCTTCTTCTACGAGAAGCCGATCGTTCGGCCACCCGGAGATAATCGCCCGCCGGAATTCAAAATCGGATTCGTTGATCCGAGCAATCGAAAAGTACCGCTAAATAAGGTAATAGAAGGTAAAACGCTCGATCTCATCTATATTGATGATCCATCGGTACCTACCCCAAACGATCCGGATGGTGACCTGCTGACATTTATGGGGTTTGATTATGGCGCCGGGAATGCCTTTATCCAATCCATCCCATCCAAGAGCGTCGAATACCTGGATGGACAGCATGGTCTGCCAATGGATTCACTTGGCTACCATTTTGTCTGCGGGCAAATGAGAGATGATTATGGGGCAACGACAAAAGCTTGTACCTTTATTGAGGTCGTACCGAAAAATCCGATACCTGTCATCGAATGCCCGCCATCTGTCATTGCAAATCATCCACTGGCTGCCGGTGCGATAAACAGTACGGGGAGTAGCAGTCCAATGGGCCGCACAATAAATCACGCGAGAGATGAGTGGACCAATAAGCAGACAAGCTATACGAACCCGACTGCGTCGGATATAACGATTACGGTTTCCTTGCATGTCTACGATAGTGAGGGACTAAAGTCTCTCTCGCCGGCAACCTGTACAATCATCGTAAAACCAGATCTGCCGCCAATCGCGAAGCTTATCGTGCCGCCGCTATCGGTCCGTGGAACGCAGCTCGATATCGTCAACCAATCGACGAGCCAGGACGGCGATGCGATTACGGCCACTGCTTATAAATATAAGTATGATGCCAATAATAACGGATTTTCAGATGAGGCTTGGATTGAATCCACCGGTACGATGGCCAACATGCAGCTTACGCCTACAAAGGTCGGCAAATACCTGTTTTATCTGAAAGTTACGGAAGAGTACGGCGCATGGGATGATACTTTATCCGATGCACAATCAACAGTGATGCTCGACGTCGTCAATAATGCGCCGGAAGTGTCATTTGAGATGGAAGGGAATAACCCGCAGCCAGACCTTGATCCTTATACGCGACTAAACCTGACTGACATGCTAAATTGGCCGATCTATGTGCCAGGCACGAATACCCTTGTAAACAATAAGAAAAACCTGTGGAGAGCTGAAGGAGCCAATCTCGTGAGCGGGGAAGGACGAAACTTCGGAAATCAAAAGGCGGATACCTACGTTTACGATGTCACTCGCTTCAGCACTCGTATGCTAAGGTGGGATGCATACCCATTACAAGACAACGGATACGGATCGAACGAATTGTCTCCTTGGCGTTCTACTTTAAAGTCCAATGTTGTAGCCAATTTGCTGGATGAAAAGAATAATATGTTGAGTTGGTATAACTACGAGTTTCCAACAATTCGGTCGTCCAAGAAGCTCATTTATTTTGATCATCATGATACAACCTATTATTACGATTATGATAGACAAATTGGGACCTACACGTACAATGACCGCATTTACGCTCTTGATTCATCGAAATTATCAAATGTCGTTGACTACTTCGACGGTCCGTCAGTTAAACAAAAATATGAGAGCGGTCAGCACCCTTATAAGTTTATCCTGAAAGCAGATAAGTCCAGAACTGCAGATGTCGTGTATAATGACGTACCTTATACGGGTGTGACCTTGTCTCTATCCCAATTGACAGATTATGAAATGTCAGATGGATATTTGTTTGTGAAGCGTTATTGGAAAGGGTACGTTAGCGGTAAAACAAGGGACTTTTATGATATTGGGGTCTACGATGCCCAAACAGGTGAAGAACGTTACAGTTCATTTGATTTCCCTGAGTTTAAGCAAGCCTTGTCGGATAGCGGGATCTATAACGTTCCTTCAATACAAATCATCGGCTCAGAGGGGCGGAATTTACTTGTAGCGAATAATAGTGATTCGTATGCGGGTTATTCTGCAACACTTAAAATCGGTGAGTCTTATCAAAGTATGTACTACTTATCGCCAGACTTTAAGTTGACGAAGATACCGTCTACTTTTAATATGCCGGCACCCCATTCGCAGTATTACAAAGATAGGTACGCGAGTGCGACAGAAGCAGAGAAGAAGCAATGGGGTTACGGATTTCTTGAAGAAATGAGAGATGCAACAGGTGCTATCTATCGATATGAAGCGCTAACCTATAGCGGGAGTGTCTACGAACTAAACGTAACCAAATATAATGCGGACTACTCCCTAGCTTGGAGGAGGTATATCGGAGATACATTGTCTGGCAGCAACCTGGGGATTACGAACGCGAAATCGTTCTCATCCGCCTACTATTATCCTGAAATTAAAGGCGGGTTCTTTTTTAATCCGACGAAGAAGGAGCTCTACGCCAAGGTGTATTATGATCACGTGGCCGAAGGCAATGTTTGGCCGAATACATATGAAGCTGTTTACGTGCTGAATTCCGGGACCGGAACGCTTAAGAAATTGGTTGATGCACAGGCAGGCGATGACTTAACCCTCTATCACTATGGCGATTTTGGCTATTCCGGTTCAATGACGCAGTTTTCAACCGATTTTGGAGGTAACATCATTCCGAAGGGCAGGCAATCGTTTACGATTGACGGCTATCGAACAAGTAATTCACTCGGCGACGGATCAACATGTGATGATTATCCGTTGTATTACACCAGATTTGGTACGAATACGGTATATGATGCCACAGGTAATCCAGTGGGAAGCATTCAAAAGGGATGTAACTATTCGGATGCGGAATACGGTGAATATGTGGGAGATGGCGTCTACTTATCGCTGTCTCAGGCTGTCCCTAACTACAATGGCAATTCGAATGCCAGTACAATGCGCATGACAGTCTCTGTCGGCAAGCCAACGACCAGTCCGGCGGTAATTCGTTCGTTCACGAACGGCCAGTTTTACTCGCCAACCTCTCAATCTGATACGGAATATAAATTCAGCTTCAAGATGGATGATGTGGATTATGATCATGAATGGCTTGGATTCTCATTCCGCATGCAGGATCGGCAAAATGGTTACGCGCTGGAAACGGACGCTAACAAAGTCGAGCTTGTCATGTACAAGAATGGCGTTCGGACGGTGCTCCGCTCACAGAACTATGCCTTGCTTAGCCGGAAGTCGTACGCGGTCAAACTTCAGGCCAGCGGCGAGCATATTGCGGTATTTTTGGATAATACACCGCTGTTTGAAGTGGATGACGCTATTTATTCCAGCGGGCGTTACGGGTATTTCTCGAACAAGGCATACACCACCTTCGGCACACTCGCCTATAAGCCCATCGCCACAAATGACGTATGGTCAGACCAATATGCGATTTGGGACGAAGGAGAAGCCAAGGCTCAGGTCCAGTACAACAACATTCAGTTCACCGATCCCGAGAATGATCCTGCCGCAGGAGGTCTCTACGATTGGACGGTGCAGCATACACCGCGTTTTATTCAGCACCAAGGTGCATCTGTCTTGAATAATAAGACTTTCCACAATGCGCAGCTGACCTTTGATAAGGTAGGGGACTATCTGGTGAAGCTGAAAGCGAAGGATGATCCGAATCCAAGCTATCTCTACCCGGATCATACGTTTGATTCGTATCGGAAGTCTTCGAATGAATTCACCCAGAAGATTACCGTTCATCGGCGGCCAATAGCAAATTACGCGCTCGCTATAGCATCGACAGACGGTAAAGTGATTTGGACCGATAAGAGTTATGATCCGGATCGTTACTTGAGCAGCACGGACTATTCCACGGAAGCAACCGGTATCGATTATAAAGCGACTAAAGGCGTGATGGAGAAGAAGTTTTATTACATCACGCCGAGCGGTACCTACACCGCTGCGAAGCTTGTATCGACTCAGGAGATCGGTACTTACGAAGTCGGGATGGCCGTGCGCGACGAATACGATGCTTGGTCGGAATGGACGATCGTTACGCTGCCGATAACTAAACCTGCTTCGCCGAACTCTCCGCCGAACCCCGGTTTCACAAGTAGTCATATCAATACCTTTCGTGGGGTAGCCATTAACTTCGATTCGTATGCAAGCGATACGGAGGATGGCAATCGAACGGAGCTGCTCCATGAGTATTATTTGAAGAATGTGACTACAGGCAGTGCCGAAACCTTAGTAAGCGGCTCCCGGACGAATTGGAATAAGTCGTTCAGCAGCTTAGGAACGTTCATGATTCGCCAATTGGTAGAGGATACGGCCGGAGCTGCAGCACAGTTCAGTTTGCAGGTAAATATCTCAAATCAGCTCCCTAGTGCGAATGTGGCAAATCCCACGAGCAGCGATCAGAACACGCCAACGAAGCTGGACGTCTTGCGGCCGAATTTGACTTGGACGTATTTCGATGCAGACTCCGACGGGCAAACCCAGTTTCAGATGAAGATCTACCGATATGGCGGAATATTGGTTCAAGAATCCGGAGTGATCCCAAGTTCAGGCGTAATCTGGACTCCATCGACCAATCTTCCGGAGAAGGTCAATCTGTACGTAATTGTCCGTGTGTTCGATGGCTATGATTGGAGCACGTACAGCTCGCCTAAGTATTTCTATATCGAAACGAACAAGCCTCCTACCGGGGATTTTGACTGGCAGCCTAAACCTGTCTTTGAAGGAGACAGCATGACACTTACGCATGTGATTGCGGATCCGGACAAGGATCACTTGGACGTACAGTACACAATAACGGATCCTGCGGGAGTTAGTCGGACATACAATTACAACGGAGACTATCCTTACACCACAACCGGTCCGAGTATCAGAGGTGTACTGCCAGGCGTTTATACCATTCAGCTTACCGTTGCCGATGGCAAAGCTCCTCCTATTATCGTCCGCAAATCCATCACCGTGCTGCCGCTGTCAGTCAGCGGGCAAGTGAAGCATACAGAGCTATGGGAGGAGCGTCGCAAGGCGAGCAATCGCGAAATCAGCGGGAATGAGAACAGTCCCCGCGCTTACTCGGTCTATTGGGCAGGGGAGAAATTCATGTTGTCTGCCACAACGACGGCTACCGGAACCGCGACGATCGCCGATCAAGTGAAGGTTACGATGAACGGGATGACGGTTACTCTTAGTCCGACCAATGCAGCAAAGACGACTTGGACAGGGGAGATGTGGGAGGAGAGCTTCGAGGAACTGGGCGATGGGCCGCTGACGTTCACGTTCAAAGCCTTCTACAATAATGGTACAGTCAAGACCGCGAATGTGACGATCACGATTGCCGGCGATGTGCAGCAAACGATAGGCGTTCATCGCGTGCAATAAGTGTACGCATGCAGCAAGCGCTTTTTATGTACTTCGTGCAAAGAATTTGGACAAGGCTGCTCCCTCATGGGAGCAGCCTTTTCGCGAATGCCCTCCTCGTTTAACGACATACGGAGCTCACCCGCCAACCATGTCCCAAGGATTCCGAACAACGAATTAATCCGAACGTTATCAAGGCTCCCGTGGTCGTTTACAAATAATTTGACCTTCCTTCGTGTGACCAGCCTATGGGTGAATGCATATGATACCTATGACATTGAGGTGGAAGAAGGAGAGGGCTATGGCGAAGAGCAGCAAAGGAAAAGGCCCCAAAGGGCGGAAGCCGTTATTTTATGTGGATAATCCGAACGCTTCGGAGTTGAAGTGGCTCGAAGAATTGAAGAAGAAAAAGCCGGCTTCACCGACGAAACCGGAAGAGAAAACGGTTCAAGTGAATGCAGCGACACCTGTACTGGAATCCCCAGAAGCGGATACGCTGCAAGTGGAGCCGGAACAACAGCCTCAGCAAGAGGTTGAAGTGACCATCGCGCAGGAAGCTTCGGAAACGGCGGAGCAACAAGCGCCGCAGCAGGAGCTGATTGTGGCTGTCTCGGAAGAGCCGGTCGCACTAATCCCACTTACACAAACGGATGAGGAATTACAGGCAATAGCAGCGGAAATCGAGCGGCTGGCCCGCGAGAATGAAGAAGCAGAACGGCTCCATTTGGAGCAGATGGAAGAACTGTTGAAACAAGAACTCTTGCGCAAAGAGGCGCTTGTGGCAGAGAAACGTATGCCGGATTCACCGCTCCCTTTCATACACACCGACGACATTGCAGACAATGCGATCACTTCGCATAAATTGGCATTCGGCGCTGTTGACTCCGACCGGATTAAACAGAGCGCAGTCATTACGAACACGATCGCCGATTTCGCGGTGGAAAGTATTAAAATTGCCAATGGTGCCATCATTTCGTCCAAAATCGCATCGGAGTCCATTACGGGCGACCATTTAACGAAGAATGCCATCTCAGGCACGAAAATTCGCGACCGCTCCATTACAGGCGACAAGCTGCGCGACAACAGCATTACGTCGGAGAAGCTGGCTGACCGGACAATTAGCGCCGATAAGCTCGCGGAAGGATCCATTGAAGCGAAACATTTGAAGCCGCTCATTGTGACATCGGAGCTGCTCGAGGATCAAACCATCACTTCAAGCAAAATCAAAAGTGCGGCGATCCGCACCGAAAATATTGCCAACGAAGCCATCTCAACCTCCAAGCTTGCGGAAGGCTCCATCACCCGCTCGAAGCTGCGCGACGCTTCGATCACAGGCGAGAAGATCAGCATTGGAGCGATCGATTCCTCGCATCTTCAGCCCGGACTGCTGCTGGCGGAGCATGTGGCACCAGGCGTTCTGCTGGGCAAACATTTGGCATTGGGCGAAATTACAGCTAACCATATGGTTGAAGGGGCAGTCGGTACCAGAGAGCTGAAGGCCGGTTCCGTAACGTCCGAATCCATTGCGCAAGGAGCTGTCAGCTCGAAGGAGCTGCAAGACGGCGCGGTGAAGTCGCAGCATATCGCTCCCGCCGAAATCGGCACGGAGCATGTGCAGGATTATTCGATCTCATCTCCCAAAATCGCAGACCTGTCGATTTCCACGATTAAGCTCGTCGATCATGCGGTTACGGCATCCAAGATCGCCGATCACAGCATTACGGCCAGCAAGCTGACTGACGATGCGGTTCACGGCAAACACCTAAGCAGACTCAGCATCAGCGGCGACAAAATGTTATCCGACACGATTGAAGAACGCCATCTGGCGGAGAACTCGGTCGGTTCGAAGCAATTGATTGATGACAGTGTGGCAACCGGACATCTGACCAACGGTTCCGTAACGGATAAGAAGCTGGCAGCGCAATCGGTGAAGCAGGTTCACGTCAGCGCAGCTGCTATCGGTCAAGTGCAGCTGCAGGATGCATCGGTCAGCGAGCAGAAGCTTATCGATGGCAGCGTAAGCAGCGCTAAGCTCGCAGAGCTGTCTATTCAGACGAAGCATCTGGCGGATGAGTCCGTGACGTTTGACAAAATCGGTCCGGAAGCGGTTCGCGCCTTCCATCTCTCGCCGGGAACGGTAACGGAAGAAGCCATCTCGCCGGAAGCGGTCTCCTCGCTGCATTTGCAGCCTGGGCTTATCGAAGCGTATCACATCAGCGAAGGCGCGATTGAAACAAACGCGCTTCAAGATGGCGCGGTGAAATCCATCAAGCTGGCAACCGGCTCCGTATCGGAGCGGCATTTGGCAGCGGGCTCGATTCACTCGCATCATTTGGCAGATCATATCGTCAATTCCCTCAAGCTGTCGCCGGAGAGTGTCTCGACCGATAAGCTGACCGACTGCGCGGTAACATCAAGCAAGCTGGCTGACAGCAGCGTAACGACAGCGAAGCTGGTGAACGGTTCGGTGACAGGCGAGCAGTTGGCTTTTGGCTCCGTCACACGTAAGCATCTGGCCAAAGGCGCGATTGATACCGAGCATCTGGCGAAGGGCATTATCAGCGAACGTCATCTGTCGGCAGGCGTTGTCGGCAGCGACGCGCTGGCACAAGGGGCAGTTACGGGCGATAAGCTTGCGCTGGGCTCGATAAACGGCGGCCATCTGGGCAGCGAGTCGGTCGGCAGCAAGCACTTGGCGGAGCAATCCGTATACGGCGCGCATCTTGCACCGGAGAGCGTTCGCGATGTTCATTTGAGCAATGATTCGGTTACGGCAGCGAAGCTGAGCGAAGGAAGCGTAGCGGGCTATCATTTGCAAAATGAGGCCGTAAGCTCCCGTGCCATTGAGCCTTCGGCGATTCATGGCCAGCACGTAGCGGCATCGGCGATTGATTCCAACCATATCGCAGAATCCTCGGTAGGCAGCACGCATTTGAAGATCGACAGCGTCCTGCAGCTTCATTTGTCCGAAGAATCCGTTGGTACCGATCAGCTGTGTGACGAAGCGGTAACAAGCTCGAAGCTGTCTTCGCTCTCCGTGCATGGCGATCACATCCAACTGGAGACCATTGCGGGCAAACACTTGAAGGCAGAAGCCATTCAAGGGTATCACATCCGCAAAGGGTCGATCTCCCAAGCGCATTTGGCATCGGAGTTTTATACGTTTGATAAAGCACCGGATGGCATCATCCATGGAATCAAAATCAAACGAGGCACCATCAGCAACGATACGTTGAGCGATGGAGCAGTTAGCGGCACGAAGATTGCAAGCGGAGCGGTTGGATCCGAAGCGCTTGGCGCTTCGGCGGTTGGCGAAGCGCATTTGCAGCCAGGCGCGGTAACGCTTAGCAAAATTGCGCCGAAATCGGTCGCAAGCGCGCATCTGACGGCAGGTGCTGTCGGTAGCGAGGCGCTGGGCGAAGGCGCGGTTATCAGCTCGAAGCTGGCAAACGGCGCAGTCGGCTCGGATGCGTTAAATAAAGGCGCGGTCGAAAGCTCGCACTTAGCTAGCGGAGCGGTTGGTACGGAGGCGCTGAACGACAGCGCGGTTACGAGCGAGAAGCTGGCAAAAGGAGCGGTTGGTGCGAAAGCGCTGAGCGACGGAGCGGTAACGAGCGTGAAGCTTGCGTTTGGCGCAGTGAACACAGACGCGATTGGCAACAGCGTTGTTACGAGCGAGAAGCTGGCGCTCGGAGCAGTAGGGTCGAAAGCGCTCGGAGACGGCGTAGTAACCAGCGCGAAATTTTCGAGCGGTGCCGTCGGCACAGATGCGATCGGCGATGGCGTGGTCACAAGCGCGAAGCTCTCGAGCGGAGCGGTGAGCACGGAAGCGCTCATCGACAGCTCGGTGACGGGTGTGAAGCTGGCGAACGGTGCGGTAGGCACGAAGGTGCTGGGTGACGGGGCGGTTACAACCGCTAAGCTGGCACTGGGAGCAGTAAGCACGGAAGCGCTCAGCGATAGCTCGGTGACAAGTGAGAAACTCGGAATAAGTGCGGTAAGTACGCAAGCGATCAGCGACGGAGCGGTAACAAGTGCGAAGCTGGCGGTCAGCTCGGTCGGCACGGAAGCGCTGATCGATGGCTCGGTGACAAGCGATAAGCTTGCAAGCGGAGCAGTAGATGCTGAAGCGCTGGGCGACAACGCGGTAACCAACACGAAGCTGGCGGCCGGTGCGGTTGGCACGGATGTGCTCGCCGATAACGCGGTAACGGGTGCGAAGCTGGCCAAAGGAGCGGTTAGCGCCGAAGCGCTGGGCAACAACGCGGTAACCAGCGCGAAGCTGTCGAGCGGCTCAGTAGGTACGGAAGCCCTCGGCGACAACGCGGTGACAAGCGCGAAGCTGGCAAGCGACTCGGTCGGTGCAGATGCGCTGATTGACGGCTCAGTGACAAGCGCGAAGCTGGCAAGCGGGGCAGTTGGCACGGAAGCGCTCAGCGACAGCTCGGTGACGAGAGTGAAGCTGGCAAGCGGATCAGTAGGCACGGAAGCACTCGGCGATAACGTGATAACAAGCGCGAAATTGTCCGGCGGTTCGGTCGGTACGACAGCACTCGGCGATAGCGCGGTAACAAGTGCGAAGCTGGCAAGCGGAGCAGTCGGCACACAAGCACTCAGCGACAGTGCGGTAACCAGCGCGAAGCTGTCGAGCGGGGCAGTCGACACAGAAGCGCTGAGCGACGGTTCGGTGACAAGTGAGAAGCTCTCGAGCGGCGCGGTTGGTACAGAAGCGCTGATCGACAGCGCGGTAACAAGCGCGAAGCTGGCACTCGGATCGGTTAGCACGGCAGCACTTAGAGACAGCGCAGTCACAGGTGATAAGCTGGCAGGCGGAGCGGTAAGCACGAAAGTGCTGTGCGACGGAGCGGTGACGAGTGAGAAGCTCTCGAGCGGAGCAGTCGGCTCGGAAGCGCTGAGCGACCACGCCGTAACTAGCGCGAAACTGGCGAGTAACGCAGTAGGCACGGAAGCACTGAGCGACAGCGCGGTAACAAGTGAGAAGCTGGCAAGCGGAGCGGTCGGCACGGAAGCGATCGTCGACGCAGCCGTAACCAGCGAGAAACTAGCCGGCGGAGCAGTCGTTACGGAAACGCTCGGCGAGCATGCGGTAACAAGTGCGAAGCTGGCGCTCGGGTCGGTAAGCACGGAAGTACTCGGCGACAGTTCAGTTACGAGCACGAAACTCGCAAACGGCGCAGTGAGCGAAAACCACTTGCAGCATGGAGCAGTGACAGCGAACATTATTGCGCACAAAGCCATAGGTTCAGCGCATTATGCCGCAGGTTCCGTGGGCAGCGAGGCAATCAGCGACGGCGCTGTCAGCGGCACGAAGCTGGCGAACGGCGCAGTGGGCGAGAACCAGCTGCAAGCCGGTTCGGTTACGCTGAGCAAGATCGCAGCTAAGTCCATTACGACCTCCCATCTCATCCCGGGCTCCATCGAAAGTGTTGCTTTATGCAACGGTTCGGTGACGACGGAGAAGCTGGCCGTCGGAGCGGTTGGCACAGAAGCGATCGCTGAAGGGGCAATTACGGCCGATAAGCTTGCACCCGGGGTGCTTGCGCCGACTCAGCAGACGTTGTCAAACGGCTGCATCGAGGAAGGCCATATTGCCCTCGGCGCTGTAAGTGCAGCTAAATTGGCGGATGGATCCGTATCAACAGAGAAGCTGGCTGAAGGCGCAGTGAACTCGGAGCAGCTGGCGGACGGCGCCGTAACAGGTGTCAAAATCGCCCTCGGCAGCATCACGGCAGCCCATTTCGCTGAAGATGCATTCCCGGTTCAGGCAGCTTCGGCTCCGGAAGCCGCCGTGGAAGGCAACCTGCTGCAAGAGGGCAGCATTAGCAGCGATAAGCTGGATTTCACACCGGTTACGACGGTCAAACGGCAAACGGCCGTTGTCCAGCAGTTCGGGCTTGCGCCGTATAGCTTCCAAGGCCAAGGCGAGCAGCTTGACATCACCATTGACTTCGACCAGCCGTTCAGCAGCGACTCGTATGTGTTCGTTGCGACGACGGATCAGCCTTCCTGCTACGCCGTCATCAAGGAAAAAATAGCCGAAGCGGTTCAACTGACAATCGTTCGGACCCGAATCAGCCCAGAGCCGATCGGTCTGGTGAACTGGATCGCAATCGGCCAATAAACACGCAGAAATCAATAGCCGGAGCCTCCTTGGGGAGCTCCGGCTATTTGGCCGTAAAGTATATTCCAGTTGACAGCGCTCTCAATTCTCGCGTAGGATATACCTATCAGACAGGTAGCAAGGTGAAAGGACGAACAGCGAGCGATGAAGAAAATTCAAAAAATACTAGTACATGAACAAGTATCGCAAGAGATTCAGAACTTCATAGAAGAGAAGGAACTCTCCGAAGGCGATAAGCTACCCTCTGTAGAAGAAATGACGCAAATGTTCGGTGTCGGCCGCTCCTCACTGCGCGAAGCGCTTCGCTATTTGGAAGCCATGGATATTATCCAGGTTCACAATGGCAAAGGTATTTTTGTTAAAGACGTCAACACGTTCCGCTTTACAGGGAAAGTAAAGATCGAACGGGAGAAGAATTTTCTGCTTTCCATTCTGGAAGTGCGCAGAGCGCTGGAAGGACAGTCTGTCGCGCTGGCATCCAAACGGATTACCGGCAAACAAATTGCCGAAGTAGAAGAGTGCCTGGAAGAATACCGCATTTTGAAAGAAAGCAATAAAGACACTTCGCAGGTCGATTTAGCTTTTCATCGTCACATTATTAAAGCTGCGAATAATCCGGTTCTGGAGACCGTGCTAGATTCCATTTCAGGTTTATATGAGAAGTTTTTCAACGATCCGCTTGGCGACAAACAGCTCTTTGATGAGACGTATCCGTTCCATATTACAATGTTTAAAGGCATTGCGGAACATAATACGAAGACGGCATTGGAAGAATTCAGCAAGCTGATGGACTGCATTGAGGAGAAAATAAAAAGCGCCAAGTAAGCGCAATTTTTTCCTTGACAACGATTAAGCGCTTTCACTATAATCAACCTATCAGACAGGATGACTGTATGACGGTCTGACACATGAAATTAAATAGGGGGATGACATCAATGACAAGTCGCAACAAGCTTCTTACTACACTGCTTTGTGGTATTGTATCAGTTGGTCTTTTGGCAGGATGCGGTAACAACTCGAATGATGGCACGGCTAGTAACTCCAACGCAAATGCAAACGCAGGTGCAAGTGACGAGAAAGTAAAGCTACGCATGATTGAAAGTTTAACAAGTCCGAACAGAACGAAACTGATTCAAGCTTCGATTGACAAGTTTGAAGCAGCGAATCCGAACATTGAAGTCGAATTCATTTCCCCTCCGTTCGACCAAGCCGACAACAAGATCAGAACGATGCTCGGTGCCAAAGAGGATATCGACATCCTTGAGGTTCGTGACCTGAACGTTGCTGAAATGGTGAATAACGGCTTCGTTGAGCCGCTTAATGCTTACACAGATAAATGGGCTGATTTCGGAACATTGACAGCGGTATCCAAGTCCGTTGGTTCCGTAGGCGATAAATTATACTTCATTCCAAACGGTCTATACGAAAGACAATTGTTCTACCGTGCGGATTGGTTCAAAGAAATGGGCCTAACACCGCCAAAAACATGGGATGAGCTCTACGAAACAGCGAAGAAGCTGACAGATCCCGCTAAGAACCGTTTCGGTTTCTCCTTCCGCGGTGGTTCAGGTTCGACAGGTACAACAGATGCTATGATTCAAGCTTTTAACGGTGCGAAAGTAAATGTTGAAGACTCGATGTTCACAACAGACGGCGCAACCATCTACTCGACGCCTGAAGCGAAAGCAGCAATGGAGCTTTACCTGAAGCTTTACAAGGATGCATCGCCACCGGATTCCGTTAACTGGGGCTTCCAAGAGCAAGTACAGGCGTTTACTTCCGGCGTAACGGGCATGCTGCTTCAAGATCCGGACGTTATTCAGTCGCTTGCTGAGAAAATGGAAGAAGGCACATGGGCAACAGCACCATTGCAAACAGGCCCAACAGGCAAAGCATTGTTCGCAGCAGGTGGAGCAGGCTGGGGTATCGCAGCTAACTCCGAGCACAAAGAAGCAGCTTGGAAGCTGATCGAATTCTTGTCGAGCCCGGCTGAGAACACGCAATTCTCGAAAGACTTCGGACTTATTCCGGTTCATTCCAGTGCTACGGAAGATGAATTCTTCAAAACAGGTCCTTACAAAACATTGCTCGACATGTCCAACCAACCGGATACGTTCGTAAACTTCAAACCGGCATTCCAGTACGCAGGTAATGCACAATGGGGACAAGTTGCAATGGAAACTACGCAAGCGCTTCTGCTTGGTCAAGCGAATCTCGATGATACGCTGAAGAAGTGGGACAAGTATTGGGTAGATGAAAAGGCTAAACTGACAAAATAATGCTTATCAGGAGGGCGGCGACAAGCCGCCCTTACTAAATTCAAAGAGCAAGGCGGTGTCTTATGAAAAATCAACGCATCTTTATACTATCGGGGCTGCTTCCCGCTTTGTGTCTCGTGTTAGTGTTTACGTATTATCCGTTTCTTAAAGGGATTCTAATGGCTTTCCAGGATTACAAGCTGTTTGATTTACGTAATGTGCATTTCGTCGGTTTATCGAACTTCAAAGCGGCTTTCAAAGATCCTAAATTTCTGATGGCCATGAAGAACAGTGCCTACTGGGTATTCTGTTCCCTCATTTTACAATTTATTTTAGGGCTCCTTCTAGCTCTGGCGATGAAGAAACAATTCAGAGGCAGAGGGATTTATCAAGGTTTCGCTTTCTACTCCTGGGCATTATCCGGCTTCCTGATCGGCTTAATTTGGAAATGGATGTTCAACTCCCAAATCGGTGTTGTCAACGATTTGCTTCTCAAATTCGGAATTATTCATGAACGCATTGGTTTTCTATCCGATCCCAAATGGGCGATGGTATCCGTTATTGTCGCCAACGTCTGGTACGGTGTAGCTTTCTTCGCAATCATGCTGCTGGCTGCCCTGCAATCCGTTCCCGGTGAACTTTACGAAGCCGCGGATATGGACGGTGCCACGGGTATGCGGAAGCTGCTGAACGTAACATTGCCTTACATTATGCCGACAATTATCGCGACAACGCTGCTGCGTGCGATTTGGATATTTAATGATCCGACGATTATTTACGGTTTAACCAACGGTGGTCCTGCAGGAACTACACATATTCTGTCCTCGCTTATGCTGGACAAAATTCTCTATGGCGGAGACTACGGTGCCGCATCGGCGATCGGTATTATTATGATAATTATCCTGTTGCTTTACACAATCTTCTTCCTAACAGTCACAAAGGCTGAGAAAGTAGGTGATTTCTAATGAAGCAGCGCCTTCTGAGCCTATTCCGATTCGTCTACTTATCCCTTTACTTAATCGTGATGGTTTTCCCGCTTTATTGGATCGTCATCACGTCACTCAAACCACAGAAGGATATTTTCTCTTATCCGATTAAATATTGGCCGACTACGTTTACGCTGGATAACTTTATTAATATTTTTAAAATATCCAAGTTCCATATCTACATCGGCAACAGCTTTCTGATTGCAATCTCGGCTGCATTGGTTGTATTGGTTATTGCGGTATTGAGCGCATACGTGCTTGCCCGTTTTACCTTTAGAGGTCATCGCCAAATTATGCTTGCGTTCTTCATCACACAGATGCTGCCCGGATTTATCGCGCTTGCACCGCTTTATCTGATGATGAGCCAGATGAACCTGCTCAACCACCGGATTGCGCTGGTCTTGATGTATACGGTCGGGCTTATCCCGTTCTCGACCATTATGTTGCGCGGCTTCTTCCAACGTATTCCCGGCAGTCTTGAAGAAGCGGCTATGATTGATGGCTGCTCGCGCTGGTCGGCATTGATTCGGATTATTATTCCGGTCATGCTGCCGGGGATTGCATCTACTTTTATTTTCGCCTTCGTACAGAACTGGAACGAGTTGTTCCTGGCGGCTTTGTTTATTGATAACGATTCACTCAAGACGATTCCGGTCGCCATGAATTCATTTATTCTTAAATTCGACGTGGATTGGGGCTCAATGTCCGCAGGAGTGGTGTTGTCGATCATTCCAACGATTTTGATTTTCGCCTTTGCACAGCGGTTCATCGTTGAAGGTTTAACACAAGGAGCAGAAAAAGGATGAGTAAACCGGGGCAAGATGCCGTTACAGCGAGAGAAAAACAATTTACTCAAGTCTCTTACGATCAACTCGATTCGAGGCATCATGGCGCGATCCATATGCCGATTTACCAGAACAGCTTGTTTGCTTTCGAGACGTACGAAGAATTCGATACTGCTTTTCAAGCACTGCTCGACAATCATATCTATTCACGCGGCAACAATCCGACGGTAACATACCTGGAGCAAAAGCTTGCGGAACTCGAAGGCGCGGACAAAGCGAAATGCTTCGCATCCGGCATGGCTGCCATTTCATCGGCCATTTTGTCTTCGGTTCAGCAAGGTGATCACGTTATCTGTGTGGACCAAGCTTACGGCCCAACCAGAGAATTTCTGGGCAGCTACATGGTGAAATTCGGCGTAGAAACGACGTTTGTGGATGGAACCTCCATTGACAGCTTCAGAGCGGCGGTTCGTCCGAATACGAAGCTGCTTTATCTGGAGAGTCCAACCTCAGGACTGTTCGAGCTGCAAAATCTGCGTGAATGCGCGGCTTATGCCAAGCTCATTGGTGCACGGACCATTATTGATAATACGTGGGCTTCACCTTGCTTCCAGAATCCGCTTGACCTTGGGGTGGATCTGGTCGTCCATTCCATTACGAAGTACATTAGCGGTCATAGCGACTGTGTCGGCGGCGTCATACTTGGCTCGAATGAACTGATCGACAAGGTCGGATATGGCGAATATATGCTGCTTGGCGGTCTTATGACGCCGCAGACGGCTGCGCTCGTTTCCAAGGGGCTGCGTACCCTTCCGCTGCGTATGCAAAGGCACGAGGAGAGCGGATTGCTGCTGGCGGAGTATATGAGCCGCAAAGCGTATGTAAACCACGTCAATCATCCGGGCTTGTCTTCGCATCCGCAATATGAGCTGGGCAAAAGCCAGATGAAAGGCTACAGCAGCTTATTCTCCTTCGTGACGGATGAGCCGCTTGCGAAGATGAGAGCTTGGGCTACCAAGCTGCAATATTTCAAGATCGCGGTCAGCTGGGGCGGTTTCGAAAGCCTCGTGACGGTGAATCCACTTCCACCTGGCAAGGATGGACAATCCGCTACAGTCGTTAGACTGTATGTGGGGATGGAGGATCCGAAGGATCTGATGGCGGATATTGATCTCGCCTGGAATTCCCTATAGGCGTTTGCAACACTGCAAAAAAGGGCTGAGCATCGGAGTTTCCGATGCTCAGCCTTTTTTACGACTTTGCCACCACAACACCAACCGCGCCAGCTCGCGTTCCTCGCCAAACTCACGCGCTAACTGCTACTAGCTAACAAATCACCTCGGCCCTCGAGTCCCGTCAAACGCCAAAGAACCAACCACCTCACGCTCTTCGCCATCCGCTAATGAACCACCCTAGCTCATGAGACGCGCTACCGGAGGCCAACTAACGACCCCCGGCTCTCGAGTCCGGTTAACGGCCAACTAACCACCTCGGCTCCCGAGTCCCGCCAACTGCCAACCAACAATCCTAGCTCCCAAGTTTCGCCAACTGCCAACCAACAATCCTAGCTCCCAAGTTTCGCCAACTGCCAACCAACCATCCCAGCTCCCGAGTCTCGCCAATCGCGAATCAACCTTCCCAGCCCTTGAGTCTCGCCAACCACCAACGAACCAACCCGGCACCCAAGTCATGCTAACTGCCAACCAACCAACCAACCAACTCAAGCACCTCGCCAACCGCTAACGAATCGTAGAGGTCTTATTTGAACCAATTTACGGGTTTTGAAAATCTAACGAATCGTACAGGCCTTATTTCGTGTTAGACTGCCATTTTCGGCTCAATTTACCCTAAATAAGGCTTCTACGATTCGTTAGAATTGAAAAGCGGCTGTTTTCGCTTAAATAAGACCTCCACGATTCGTTAAAAAAATGGCGACAGCGCGGCTGTCTCGGACCTGAAGTCCGGCTCGCCAAGTGCGGGAGGCCCGCCAAGAGCAGTCGGCCCGCCAAGAGCAGTCGGCTCGCCAAGTGTGGGCGGTTCGCCTTGAGCAGTCGTCTCACCAAGAATCCGGCTCACCAAGAGCATACAGCCCTCCAAGAACCGGCGGACTCGCGTCTGTCTTTGTAATAACCCACAGCAAAAAGGGGCTATCCCGTCATCAACCGATGACTAGCGGACAGTCCCTTTTTTTTGTGCGGCTGCCCGGCGCCCGATTACAGCTTGTTGATTGTGAACCGGTAATCATAGCGTTTGCCGGAACGGCTGATGATCTTGTACCCGCTAGAAGTACGGGCAATGGTGTAGTAAATGGGCACATTGCCGTCAGGATCACCGGATAACATGGCACGGACCCGGATCCTTGTCTTCGTAATGCTCAGAATGCGCACGGATTCGACGAAGTTCGGGATGGGACCGGGATCGCCCAATATAACATATACCCTTCCGTTATGGACGATGGACTTCAAGCTGCGCAGCTGAATACGGCTGAAGGTTATGCCCCAATACTTGCGAAAATAGGCGTAAATTTTGGCCCTGGTACTGTAGCGCAAGGGCAGCTGGATATATTCAGTTCCGCCGACGTTAATCTCTCTTCTATCAAAACTGGAGCCGTACACATCAAACCAAGCCGCTTCGGCTTTGTTTAGGAAGACACGAAGCGCTTGTCGAAGCTGTAAGCTTTCTACCATTGGCATCACCTCCTCTATGCCAACAGCATATGTAATTAGGTAGATTCAGTGACGTGAAAAACGCGTAAAATCAGCGAGGCTCCTGCCTTAACGTACAACAGCCGTTCCTCTTGCACTCTATCGTCCATAAACTAACTGGTAAAAAGACGGATATGGAGGTGAACGAGTTCATGAAGCCTAGCAGCGGAAGAGTCGTCCAGCAGATTCGGAAGCAGCCGCTCCTAAATGATAGAGTTTATGCCGGGTTATCGAAGGCAGCCGCGAGCCGCGCCAATCGCACAGTGTGGAGCGAGACCTCCGCCGCACCTCCAATCGCAGCAGCATCACCTCCAAGCCAACCGGCGCCTTCCCGAAAAAGAAAACCAGCCATCGAAGCAAAATCCGTCCCGCGTGCAAGCAGGAAGCCAAGAGCGAAGAAAGCCGTACCGGATAAACGGGCAGCGAAGCAGCAGGTGATCGTTCAACATGCGGCCCCTGCGAAAGTCACGGCGTTGACGACTAAGTCCAGAATGATCGTCTCGAAAGCGGCCCCGCAGAAGCAGAAACAGAAGCAGTCTCCGGCAGTTGAAGCCGTCAGGGAGCAGGCATTCCGAATAACTGACCCGCAGCCAATGCCGGTTCTCCAGCCACAGCTACAGCCTCAACTGCACGCATACTCGCAGCCACAAATGCAATCCTATCCACCTCCACTGCCACAACCAAAGCTCGAGCCCATATTGACGGTATCTGCAACACCGGCCAATCCGGTCGTGTCGGTCATCATCCCGGTCATGAATGAGCGTCGTACCATTGGCAAAGTGATTCAAGAAGCGAAGAAGGTACATTCCAGCGTGGAAGTGATCGTCGTCATCAACGGATCAACTGACGGCTCGGCAGCGATCGCAAGGCGCAAGGGAGCAAAGGTTATTACGTTTGCGGAGCCGCTTGGCCATGACGTCGGGCGAAGTGTCGGGGCTGCTGCCGCCAGCGGACAGGTGCTGCTCTTTCTCGACGGGGATATGATCATCAAGGCGTCGGGGCTGAGAGCCTTCGTCCAATCGGTCCTGCACGGCGGAGTGGATGTAGCACTAAACGATTACTCCGGCCCAACGAACAAATCATCCGTCCACAGCGTCGTCCTTGCGAAACATGCATTGAATACGATTCTGAGGCGCCCGGATCTGAAAGGCACCTCGATGACAGCCGTCCCCCATGCCATAAGCCGCGCCGCCCTATCGAGAATCGGGGCCGATGCACTCGCCATACCGCCGCTTGCGCATGCCAGGGCGGTCCAGCACGGACTAATCGTGCAAGCAGTAAAACGCATTAATGTGGGGAAACTCAACTTGCCCCGCAAACAGAGAGAACGGACGAATCCGCTTGAGCTGCTTATTGTAGGCGATCACTTGGAGGCCATCGATTGGCTGACGAAGCAGACCAACGATCGCGGCGGATACACGGATTTGGAGCGAAAACGTTATTTGGCGAGGTGAACGTATGCAATCCAGGAAGTCAGGCCGCTCGGGCAAAAGAGCGACTACTAGGACCCGCACGCATCGCTCGCGTGCGGCTCGAACAGGCCAAGAGCGCGCTGCCGGAAGCTATACCGGCAAGCTGAGGAACGCCTTTAATGCCGGCTATGCCGAAGCTGCGCTTCTCCGTAAGAACGGGCATATCACGCTGGCCGGCACCACGGAAGCGAAGCTGCGAATGAATGAGCGCTGGACGATGCGCTGCGCAGGCCGAAACCACACCGATGCGCTGCGAGTTAAACGGCTAGCCGAAGGCAGAGCGTATGCCGACGGTTTCGCCGCTGCCCTGGATTTGCCGCGGGGCATGTGGCAGCCGATCGCAATGAGCAAGTCTGTCGCGGCCGTCGTCCTCGCCGTCCCGGGAATGAATCCGTCCGCGATCAAGCAGCTGCTGCGGCTGCCGCTCCAGGAAGTGATCGTCGTGCTGGAGGGGGGCAGCGAAGGCGAGTTTGCCGAGCTTCGCGCGCTACCGGAGATTACGATTATGCAAATCGGAGAGACGCTCGGCGCGGATGTCGGGCGGGCGATCGGAGCGCGAATGACAAGGTCCGATATTGTCCTGTTTGCTGACGGACAATCGTTAATCGCAGCAGAGCAGCTGGCGCTCATGCTCTCCATTGCTGAGACCGGCGCGGACATTGTAGTGGAGGATCAGACGCCTTCACTTGGGGTGTTCAAGACTTGGGAGGAAGCTGCGCGGGTTCGGGCGTTCATGAACTGGTCGCTCGGCCGCTCTGAGCTGCTGGCAAACTCGGTTGAACTGCTGCCGCATGCTTGGTCGCGGCATGGGATGGAAACCGTCGGCGTATCGACGCTTGCGGTCCCGCCAATGGCGCACATGGCCGCCATTCAGCACAAGCTGTTATTCCGAAGCTGCTCGCTGAATAAGTCGCGCAAGAACAAAACGGCCTCCGTAAGAGGACCGGTTGCGGTAGTCTCCAAGGAGCTGTCCGTTGGCGACCACATCGAAGCACTGCAGACAGCAATGAGATCGAAAGGTCCAAGACTGACATTTCCAGATCAGGTTCGGCGGCGTGCCGCTGCGGGAGGAACAGCTACATGAAAGGCATGACGAGCATTATTATACCGAGCTATAACGGTTTATCGCTTCTGCAGGATGCCATTGAAGCCATACGCCGGTATACCGACTCGAATGAGACGCCTTATGAAATCATTGTCGTCGACAACGGCTCTGCGGACGGCACATGCAAATGGTGTATCCGCGAAGGGATTCCCTGCCTGTCACTGGCCAGAAACACCGGATTTCCCTTTGCCTGCAACCGTGGATTGCGTATGGCACGCGGCGAATATCTGATGCTGCTAAACAACGATGTGACCGTCTCAGCCGGATGGCTGCCTGCACTGATCAGGGCGCTGACGGCACGCGCAGATATCGGCATGGTTGGCCCGGTAACGAATTACATCAGCGGCAGACAGCAGGTTGATTATCCGTTCAGCTCCATGGAAGAGTTTCACGGGCAAGCTGCAACCGCGCTCCTGCAGGAAGCGAAGCGCAGTGAGCCCATTATGCGGCTGGTCGGCTTCTGTATGCTGTTCAAGCGTTCGCTCTATGAACGGATCGGCGAGCTTGACGAGAGGTTCACGCCGGGTCACTACGAGGACGATGATTATTGCTTCCGGGCTCGCATGCACGGGTACTGTCTGCTCATGTGCAGGGATGTGTTCGTTCATCATCGCGGGAGCGCGAGCTTCAAACGCAGCAATCCCCAAGAGTTGCAGCAGCTCGTCGAGCGCAATCGGCAGCATTTTATCTCCAAGTGGAAAGTAGACCCCGCTAAGTTCATGTTTTGAGCGCAAAGGCAAAGCAAAGGAGGTTATTTATTTGAAAGCTGTTATCTTGGCCGGTGGTACGGGAACGCGCCTTATGCCGCTGACGAAGCTCTTAAACAAACATTTGCTGCCGGTCGGAAGGCTCCCGATGATTTGCTATAGCATTAACAGTCTGCAAGAAGCCGGAATTACGGATATTTTGCTCATTACCAGCCGAGCCTCTGCCGGGATGTTTACGTCTTTTCTCGGAAGCGGTGTAGAGTACGGAGTGTCGCTTACTTACCGCATCCAGGAAGAAGCCGGAGGCATTGCCCAGGCGCTTGAGCTGGCGCGCTCCTTCGTAGGCGAGGATGCCAAATTTATCGTGCTGCTCGGTGACAATTTGTTCGAAGAGTCGCTGGCCCCTCATCTGGAAGCGTTCATGCAGCAGGCTGAAGGTGCGATGGTGCTGCTTAAGCAAGTGCCTGACCCTGAACGCTACGGAGTACCGGTATTCGATGAGGATGGGCGGATTATACACATCGATGAGAAGCCGAAGAAGCCTTTAACCGACAGCTGCGTAACCGGGATCTATATGTTTGACGGCGAGGTCTTTCATTTCATTGCGGCACAGACGCCATCGCTGCGCGGGGAACTGGAAATTACCGATGTGAACAACGTTTACGCGAGCATGGGGAAGCTGGCGCACCGGTATATTACCGGTTGGTGGACAGATGCCGGTACCTTTCAATCGCTTCTTGAAGCTTCGATAAAGTTCAGCGGGGATGATGGGCCATGAAGGCGTTGCCGCGTAAGGTGGAGGGGACCCACAAGAGCGTGATGCTCACAAGCAGCAGTCGGCAAGATCAGGGGCGGGTCGCCGCCAAACGGAGCGTGCCGGCACAGAAGCCGCAACCACAGCCGCAGCAGGTCCATGCTCTCGCAGCGGCTAAGACATCGGGAGGCGTTGCGCCGCCGAAGAGTGTGAAGCAACGGGCGGCTCCGGCGGCAACCGGAGGCAGGGGCGGAGCCGCAAATGCCGGGCAGTCGAGAAAATCAAGCGCGAGCGGACCGAAGAAAAGGACAAGAGGGCGGAAGTCGTCCTTGGTCAAGAAGCGGGGTCGCCGCCGGAGACAGCGTGACAGCGCGCTGCAACCTGGCATGGAGCATGGGCAATTCCATGACAATGCTTTTACGGCTGGCTATGAGCTTGGCAAGTATGAGGGGGGCGAGCTGCTGCTGGAGCAAGTGCTGCCGATGAATCTGCTTCTCCCCGAGGTACGTCTACAAGACGTCATTGCCCTCGGTGCCGAGCAATTGCGGCCGAGATGTCTGCCTCTAATGGATGTTCACGAGGTGTATGCCGAGATGGAACAGGCCATTCATGATCGCAGACCGTGCGCGGTCGTTAGGCTTGGTGACGGAGAGCTGCTTACGCTGGCGCAGGATGTCGTCTACGACACCGCTACGATCCAGCGGGAAGGCACCTTTCTGCCTTACGCCGGCGTGAATCCGCCGGATCTGCTGGCGCGCGATCAGCTCTTGCACGCCATACGCCATGCGCATATCGTCGGTGTGCCGCTGGCGCGCAGGAAACATTTTCACCCGCTGCTGCATCCGGTGTTTCGCGCGCATCATCTTGACCCCGGGACGCTTCGGATGACGAACTCGACGGTCAATTACGGGCTTTCCCAAACCGGCTTGCTCGGCAGCCTGCTCGCCGGCAAGCAGCTGCTCGTCATCGGCAATGCAGCTCCGGCGCTGGCGCATATGCTCTCGGAACGGGGATTCATCGTGTCGGGGCTCATCAGCCCGGTACGGGGAGTGCGCGATGTGGAACGCGTCATCTTGGAGAGTCGGCATGTGGTATTTGATTTGGCGCTCGTATCCGCGGGAATTGCAGCCGTGATGATCTGCACTCGGATCGCGCACGAGCGGGGCAAGACAGCGCTTGATTTTGGCCATATGGCAGATGCCCTTGTGAAGGGTCAAATCGCGCTTACGCATTAAAGACAGGAGAGGGCAGAGCGAATGAGAAGGCAAGCGCATGCGCATCGCAAGCGGAAGAAATCGACGGCTACGAGTACCTCTGCGGCTCGCAAGACGAAGAAATCCAGCCGGTTTCCAATCGGAATGGAAGCCGGCTATCAGGAAGGCGTCCGCACGGGGTACTTTGGCTTCGGTACTTATTTTGAAGGCACCAGCATCATCATTCCAAGCTACAACAAAGTGGATTTCTTGAAGAAATGCATAACCAGCATCGAGCATCACACGGGCAGCGCCTATGAAATCATCATCGTGGACAATGCGTCGACGGACGGCACGGCTGCTTATCTGCGCGGGCTCGGCAACCGGGTGCGGTATCGGCTGCTGGAGACCAATCGCGGGTTCGCCGGCGCGACAAATATCGGCATGATGATGGCAAAAGGCTCATATTTGATGATGCTCAACAACGATACGATCGTGACGGAGCGTTGGCTCGACAATATGATGGCTTGCTTAAACAGTGATCCCGCAATCGGCATGGTTGGGCCCGTGACGAACTACATCAGCGGTGATCAGCGTATTGAAGTTCCCTACAGAAGCGTGAAGGGGATTGCTCCATTCGCAAGACTATATAATATTCCAAACCCGGCTAAATGGCAGCGAACCGACCGATTAACGGGCTTCTGTCTGCTGTTTCGACGCGAGCTGTGGGATCGAACCGGCTATCTGGACGAGGGCTACCGAATCGGCAACTATGAGGATGACGATTACAATATCCGCGTTCGTTTGCAAGGGTATGCGCTCGCTATCGCGCGCGATTCGTTCATCCATCATTTCGGCAGCGTAAGCATGAAGGCGCTTGGAGAGAAGTTCGTTGAGGTCAACGACCATAATCTGCAGGTATATGTGGAGAAATGGGGCAACCCTCATGACCTTGTCCATCAAGTTCAGGCTGTGCATGCTTCGGTGAATTTGGCGCAAGGGGAGTCGGCTTTATTTCCTCAATACGTCGTCGTTCGCGGTGTGACGGGCGCGCTCTTCTGGGTGGAAGGCGGGATGCGCCGTCCAATAGTAGGCCAAGTTTCACTGCCTGTTGTTCGGCTCTCGCAAGTGGATTTGCGCCGCTGGCCGATTGGGGAGAGCATTGCGGCCGAAGCGGTGGAAGCAGGCTGGCTCGGTAGAAGCCTCGATGGCGCGCCGACGTTGCAAGGGGTTACGGCTGCAGGCGTGGACGGCAGCTTCTATGTGGTCGAGAACGGCGTTCGGCGGCGCGTGGCCAGCGCGAAAGCAGCAGAGGCGTGGTGCTTGCAGTTGAAGCCTGCAGGACTGGTGACGGAGGAGCAGCTCGGCATGCTCCCGGAGGGCTTGCCGATTATCGCGCCCGTTCAGGTTGCCGATCAGTTGTAGCGCCTTGGCTGTCTTGGCTGTGCCAAGCGGAGAGGGCGCCGCATATGTTAACAAAGAGACCGATTCCTGATATTGCGATAGGTAAAGGAGGGACTGCGCCTTGCAGCATATCGTAACGGAAATGATTGAGCATATGTCACATTCCCATGAGCAGCTGGCGCGCGTCTTGGAGGCGAAGCGTCATGTCGCAGTCCGGATGGCACAGATTGTGCACGCATTGCCGGATACGCACCCAAGCTTCGGCGGGGTCAGCGAGCTGATGGATAATTCCCAAGTGATGACCAGGAGTGTAGTGGCTTATTTGAACAGCATTGCAGAGCTGCAGGAGTCGCTTGCCCTGACGATTTCGGTCGTGATGAAAGAGATGGACGTCGAGGACGAAGAATAGGCGGAGGAAAGGAAGCGTGCTGGTTATGAGTCGTGAAACCGCATATATCCGAATGCTGGATGCCTCCGCTAAGCTGCAATGGAATGTGGCGATGATTCTGGAGGCAAAGGCCGTCGAAGCGGAGAAGGTTCGCGCTTGGCTGTGCAATCATATCACGCCGGACGCATTTACAGAGCATCAAGACCAATGGAAATCCTCGATGATGGTCCACGATCAGCTTGTGGAAGTGATTGACGGACTCGCGAAGCTCAATCATGGGATGACCAATGTACTGAAAGCGGCGCTGCGCCAGGTGGATGATATGGGAATGGGGGCGGGACCGATGAACGGCATCGAGAATATGCTGGGCGGACCGTTCGATATGGGAGATAAACAGCGATGAATTGGAGCTTGAAGGAGCGGGAGGTACGGATTGAGCTGCTCGCGTCTCTCTCCCGCAGCCAACAAGCCGTCGCTCGCATTCTGAACAGCGTCGCCGCAGAAGCCGAGCGGGCGCCGGGGCTGGCGGAAGCCATACAGCGCAACATGAAGCGGCTCGAGGCGATGCAGTTGACGCTTACGACGATGGTAAGCGCCATGGAGAGCAGTCAAAGCCAAAGACGAAGCAGAGCCAACCGCTCTGCTATGCCATGGCTGAGTGCAGTCGTACAGGTTGGTTCGCATCCAATACGGGAAGGTAAAGGAGGAACCGGAAAGTGATTGTAGCGGGAATAAGCGGGAAGAAAAGCAGTAAATTGCCAATCGCACCACGGGTCACGCCGAACAAGACTTCAAGCCATGCAGCAGGCAGCTTGAAGAAGGTCGCCTCTACAACGAAGCGTAAACGGACAAAGTCTGGGACCGGCAAGTCTTCCGTGCGCAAGCAGAAGCGTGGAAGGAAGCGGGGATTAAGCAGTCCGGGTTATAATCGAGCCTTCGATAATGCTTATAATCAAGGCTATAATCTCGGCTTTGCCAAAGGTTTCGAGGATGGCCATCAGCTTGCCTATGAACAGCAAACCTAATGGCGATCAGCAGCTTGGAGGGAGTTCGGGCCATCATAGGATCGGGCTTGTACTCCCCTACGAATTGCTAAGCGCATGGGCCGGAGCAAGCAGCAGGGCTACTTCGGATGCCGCAACGGGATAGCCGATGAGATAGCCTTGTGCCCCGTCGCAGCGCTGTTCCTTCAAGAGGGCCAGCTGAGTCTCGTTCTCGACCCCTTCGGCGAGCACTTGAAGCTTGAGACTATGAGCCATGCCGATAATCGCCGTGACGATCGCCAAATCATCTTGATTGTGATCGATGTTGCGAATGAAGCATTTGTCCATCTTAAGGGTATCTACCGGGAAAAGGCGCAGATAGCTAAGCGACGAGTATCCGGTCCCGAAATCATCAATGGAAATGGAAACACCGAGCGCCTTCATTTCGTGCAGCTTGTCTATAAGCGGGGCTTCGAAATTCGATGAAGCAACGCTTTCTGTAATTTCCAGATCAATGAGGCGCGGCTCGATCCCGGTGGACAGCAGGATCGTCTTCAGCATCTCAATCAGGTTGTCCTGCTTGAATTGGCGCACCGATAAGTTGACGGACACCGGCAAGGGGGACAAGCCCGCTTGCTTCCAAGAATTGATTTGATCGCACACCTGCCGCACTACCCACTCGCCTATCGGAACGATAAGCCCGGTTTCTTCGGCAAGCGGTATGAATTCCGCCGGAGAAACGGCACCGAACTTCGGATGCGTCCAACGCAGGAGAGCCTCGAAGCCGCTCAAGCGGTCGGCTGACAAATCCTTCTTGCCCTGATAGACCAAATGAAGTTCGTCTTGCTGGAGTGCTTTGCGCAAGTCCTGCTCCAGCATCATTTTCCGCAAATTAACCTCGTTCATCTCCGTGCTGTAGAAGGCGTAGTTGTTTCTCCCCTGCCTCTTAGCCGCATACATAGCCGCATCCGCGTGAATCAGCAGCGTATCGGCATCCTGACCGTCTTTGGGATACATTGCAATCCCGATGCTCGTCGTAACGCTAATCTCTTGCCCTTTGAGGATGAAAGGCTCCGAGAGCCGTTCCAGCAGGGGCTCAATCAGCGCCCCTAACGTTTCTGCGCTGCTATTCGGAAGCAGGATGACAAACTCGTCACCGGCAAGTCTGGCCGCAAAGGATGAAGGCTCCAGCGATGCCTGAAGCCGCTTCGCGAAGTTCTTAAGCAGACGGTCCCCATGGGGGTGCCCGAACGTATCGTTGATGGATTTGAATCGGTCCATATCAAGAAACAAGACCGCGAAGCTGCATGGATGATTAGCGGCATTCCGAAGCTCTGCTTCTATCTTCATAATGAATTGATAGCGATTCGGCAGATCGGTCAATTGATCGTGATAAGCCATATAATTAATGGTTTCACGGGCGTTCTTCGTTTCCGAAATATTACGGAAGTTCGAGAGGATGGCCGGGCGATTATTGAACAAAGTCGATATCGAATTGGTTTCCACCTCGATCACTTCTCCATTGACCTTGTAAATACGAAGCTCCGTATAATCCAAGATGGTTTTGCCTGCAATAAGGTCAGCCGCTTTCGCGCGGATCAGGTCGTGATACTCCGGCAGAGCCAAGTCAAATACATCAACGCCGATTAATTCATCCAGATGCTTCGCGCCGAGCATCGCCAGCCCCGACCGATTCATATGAACAATCTTATTATCGATTTGAACGATATTGGCTTCGGGAGACAGCTCGAAAATTTGCCGGTACCGGTTCTCATTATCCAGCGCTTTCTTCTCGCTTCGCTGTGCATGCGCGATGATTCGGCGTCCGATGATGCATACGCTGACACAAGTGATGCAGCACATGGTGAACAGGGTGAACTGTACGACTCGGGAGATCAGGTCCATTTTGAGCATATAGGGGTTAAACAATTGATGGACGATGAGTAGCACAATGCCATATCCGCTTGCCAACAGCGTTACATAGCGGTCCAGATAGATGAGGGAGAGAAGCGCGAAGAGGAAGACCACGGTACCGGAATTCGGCGTGGGTATAAAGCACATGACGATGGAGCAGAGCAGGAATGAATAGGCGGAAATAATTAATTTCCCTTTCAGCGTCTTGTAGGTCTGCCGGTAAACGAAATAGAGCACAAAACCAAGCGGAATGACGGAAGAGACGAATCGTATGAAAACTTGAAAGGTTATCAGCTCAAGCGAGAGAACGGTTACATAGATAGGGAGCGAGGACAGGATAAGAAACATTAACGTGTAGGTCAGTAGCTTCGAACTAAACTGCTCGTATGAGGTGGCCAAGCCGATCACATCCTTTCTGTGTCCATATTGGTATACAAAAAAAAAAACCGGCCCTTCAGAGCAAGATGGCGGCAATAGACCGATACGCATCTTCCCGCTTGGAGGCACCAAGGTCAGCAGATTAACTTCGGCAGTCTGGCTGTCGTATCCCATTCCTTGTTAGGAGAAAAGACTTAGACCCAATGACTTTGCGCCCCCTGCTTTCGAAGGGTTTGCCTATGAGAAACGATTCAATTTTGACGAAATATGTAGGAATATAGTTCTAATCTTATTTTCCATAATATCTCAGTCGCGTGAATGGGTCTATGGAACCTATTTAAAAGGATAGAGTTGGTATTTATGAGCCTGTGCGGTGAGCGGTGTTATTAAATAAAGGACTAAAGACTTATATAATTAGGACTATAATCACAATGGAATTCAAGAGCAGGCTATGGATTGACACAGATGATACACATGTCATATAGTCAAGCTAATCTAGCAGAGATGAAGGTGAATTGGTTGTCTACCTACCCGTATCACCGTATTAAGGAAGATATTCGAAAGCGCATACATATAGGCGAGTGGCAGGGATCTTCGCGATTGCCGTCCAGCCGCAATTTGGCGGAGTCCTATCAATCCAGCGTTAATACGATCGAGAAGGCAATTAAGGAGCTCTGCGGGGAAGGACTTCTAACACGGGACAACCGCCGAGGTACTTATCTCGCAGATGGCGGGCTGAGTTCCGTGTCTCAATCGATGAGCGGGAGCGGGCTAATCGCCGCATCTGTTATCGGCATCGACAACCCGTTATGGGGAGCCGCCCTGCGCGGGATCGAGGATGCGCTGCAGCCGAAGGGCTATCAGCTGATGAGCAGCAGCGATAACCGCAGCTTTGATAAGCTGGAGTCGTTCGTTGCGAGCGCGATTGAAAGGCAAGTGGAGGGGATTATTCTCAGTCCGATCCACGGGGGACAGGACGAGCTGCGCAGTCGGCAGCTCTACGAGCGGTTATCGGCAAGCGGGATCCCGGTTATTTTCTTAGATCGGCGGGTTTGGGACAGCGATATCCCCTTTGTGACGAGCGATAACGCTGCGGGCGCTTATTCGCTCACGAAGTTGCTGCTTGCCAAGGGGCATCGGCGGATTGCGTTCGTACGCAATTCGGATCTCAGCACGTTCTATGAACGGCTGCTTGGCATGAGACAAGCTTTCATCGAAGCAGGTGTTCCTTTCGAAGCGGATTACGACTTGAGCATCCCAACTCGGTTCGAGAATTTCGAGAGTGAAATCGAAGCGTTTGTTTCTCGGCTTGCGTATGCGCTGGGGACGATGCGGTATACGGCTGTTTTTGCGGCGAATGATCAGATTGCCGAAGCTGCGCTTGCTGCACTTGAGCGGCTTGGCAGGCGCGTCCCGGACGACATGTCCCTGGTTACTTATGATGCGCAGGGGTTGAACGGGAAACTTCGACTGGATATCACAGGTGCGAACCAGCCTTTCTATGAGATGGGACGCAGCGCTGCCCTTCAATTATTGCATGCGGCAGAAGGCAAGCAGCCGATCGCGGTTGCCGGACATATTTGCAAAGCGGACATTCATTACGGCAGCTCGGTTAGGGAAGCAAAGATTGAATAACAAGGGTGGTACTTGCTTATGAGCCTCATTCGTCTGTTTCAAGAAAAGAAATATTTGCTGCGCATCTTCTTATGGATTGCAGGCATTATTTTGCTAATCGTCGTTTCATTCTCAGCCCTGGTCTATGTGAATGTAGAGAAGAAGGTGTTCAAGAGCGAATACGAGAACAGCCAGAAGGTACTCTCGCAGATGAAATACAACATCGATTATCTCGATACGATGATTCGCAATATTACCCTTTCCACCTATGGCAGCAATGACGTGAAGGCGCTTATGTATTTGAACGATGAGGAAACGTACGAGCATTTGAATGTCATCAATAAACTAAACGCGACCATTGTGGCGAACAATCCGTTCATTCAGTCCATCTACATCTATAACAATCATAAGAAGCTCTATTACTCGACATATGGCGATTTGTATCATAAGGACGCAGAGCTCGATAAGGTGCTGCAAAGCTATACGACCATTCCGGTGCTCCGTGCAATTGTGCGCCGCAGTGCGGAATCCGATGACCTAGGCGCAGGAGGAACTGCTGCGAATACGGTATTAAGCTATGTGATGTATGAGACGACGGATCGCGATAACCGAATGGATGGCGCCATCATTCTGAACATTAAGCTGGATTGGCTCGTCGATAACATTCGTGCCATTAACCGGATTGAGGCCGGCGCGCGAAGCGAGCTCTACATCTTGGACAGCGGCAATGGGCTGATCGAGACCGATCCGGGTAATCCGGTGCAAGGCTCGACCTTCGCGAATACGATCAGGCAAGCTTATGTGGACCAAGCGAGCGGCACAGAAGCCCAGTCTGCGCAGCCGTCGGGTTTCTTCGATCAGAGCATTGGCGGCGAGAAATATATCATCTCCTATATTCGTCTGGAGAAGACCGGCTGGACACTGCTGGATGCGAAACCGTACAAAGAAGCATACGCGAACTTGAAGCAGCTGCTCGATACGATTCTGCTCATTACGATGGCCATCTTTGCCGGCGCGCTGCTGCTGACCTTGTCTGTTTCTAGAGGGATCTACAAGCCGGTGAGAAGGCTGATGGAACAGACCTCCCTTGGCGGCTCCGTAACTCCGGGGGCAAAGGATGAATTCTCCTATTTAACCGAGGTGTATCGGAAATCAAGAGAGCAGCTGTACGAGTACCATTTGGAGAAAAACAATAATACGGGCATTATGAAGCTTTATTTCCTCAAGCGGTTGCTTGTCGACAGCTTCAGTATGAGCGGCACGGCATTCGGGGAGGCGCTTCATTCCCTCCATCCTGCTTTGTCGCAAGAGAAGCCGTTTGTAATCTGCGTGCTGCGTATCGACAACTACAAGCTCTTCATGACGAAAAGCTTGGTGGAGCGGGAGCTTCTGCGTTTTGCGATAGCCAATATAACGACGGAGGTCATTAGCCGTTCATTCGCACATCAAACGGTAGATATGAAGGATGATTCGTTTACGATCCTGCTCAATATCGATTCCGCCCTGCAGGCTGCATCAGTCGAGGAATTGTTGGTGGAAGCGCAGCGCTACATTAAGGAACATTACAAAATTTCCTTCTCTGTCGCGATCAGCGAGCCGATTGAACATTATCAAGCGATTGCGGCGGCGTACAGCCACACGTTCACGAACAGCTCCTATCGTTATGTGCAAGGCCATATGGCGGTCATCACGCAAGCGGAAATCGATGAACAGGCGAGCAGTATCGCTATGGAGCAGGTGATGGAGCTTACGGGCAAGTTCATCGAGGTCGTCAAGAAAGGCGATCCCATGCGAACGGAAGAGAAGTTCCGCGAGCTGTTCCGGAATATCCGCAAGCTGGAGTACAGCGACATTATGCTTGCCAGCATGCAGGTCGTGCATCATTTGAAGAAGGCTGTATACGAAATGAACCGCACGCTCAAGGAGCCGATTCATATCCATGCGAAGCTGCTAAATCGGGAGCTGTATGAGGAGGAGACGGCGGAACAGTTCGAGGAGCAGCTGCTTGAAGCGGTTCTGACGATGACGAGTGAGCGCAAATCGGCTGCTGAGGAAGGCAATCAGGTGGCGGCTGATACGATCAAAGCGTTCATCGATTCGAATTATTTTGACTCCTCTCTCTCGGCGACCGATATTTCAGGCATGATGCGGCTCTCCGCTTATAAGCTGAGCAAGATATCGAAGGAGCATTTCGGCATGTCGATACCGGAATACATCAATCAGGTCCGACTTGCGAAAGCGGTGGAGTGGATGGAGAACTCGAAGCTGAGCATTCAAGAAATTATGCGCAGGGTCGGCATCGAGAATGAAAGCTATTTCTATAAATTGTTCAAAGCGAAGTTTGGCTTGACGCCGCGGGAGTATATCGCCGGGCGAGGGAAAGGGTGAAACCATTTCCCCGCTGTCTGGGATGCTGCCCCCGCCGTTGTGGAAGTTGAGATGTCAAAAGGCCGCCGATCCCAGTATCGGCGGTCTTTTTTTGATTTTGTACAGTGGATTTTCGGCGCATTTTATTATCGTACAGTGCTTTTTTGACGCTGCAAAAATGAGCAGTTTCGCCGATGACCCATTGCGCCGTATGCTCAGAATCGTAAACAACGAAGTCGCAAAACGGCACAAAGGAGGAGCACATGAGCAGAGGAATCACTTCGGCATTAAAGAAGGAATGGAAGCATTTCACGAAAGGCAGAAGCTTATTAATGATCAGCCTGCCCGCGATCATCGTCGTCTTTATTTTCTATTACCTGCCGCTCTTTGGCATCGTGATCGCATTTAAAGACATCAATTATGCCGACGGCATTTGGGGCAGCGCCTGGTCGGGCTTAAACAATTTTAAGTTCTTCTTCAACTCCCAGGATGCGATGCGGATCACGCGTAATACGCTCCTGTTGAATGGGGTATTCATCGTCGTCGGGACGATCTGCTCCGTTATTGTAGGACTGCTGATGGCGGAAATGGGCAGAAGGCTCGTGAAAATTTTTCAAACGATCCTGTTCTTCCCTTACTTTCTCTCGTGGGTCGTCGTCGGGTTTGTCACCTACATTCTGCTTAACCCAACTTACGGCGTCATCAATAAGGTAGTGGAGCAATTCCATGGCACGGCTGTAGATTGGTACGGCAATCCGTCTTATTGGCCGCTCATTCTGACGCTGACTTACCTGTGGAAGAACGTCGGCTACACCGCGATTATTTTCTTCACCGGCTTGCTCGCGATTGATTCGAGCTATTATGAAGCTGCTTCGATTGACGGAGCCTCCCGCTTGCAGCAGATTCGCAACATCTCGATTCCATTAATTACGCCGCTCATCACGATGCTGACCATGTTGAACATCGGACGTATTTTCTACTCTGACTTCGGCTTGTTCTACTTCATACCGAGGGACGCAGGGATGCTCTACTCGACCACTGATGTAATGGACACGTACGTGTATCGGTCGCTGCGCGTCGTCGGGGATCTCGGAATGGCCTCGGCGGCAAGTTTGTATCAAGCGGTTGTCGGACTCATCTTAGTGCTGACAACGAATCTGCTCGTTCGAAAATACAGCAAGGACAACGCGTTGTTCTAATGGAGGTGAGCGCAAATGCACGCAGCTAGAGCGGGCAGGCCGGGCGGCAATCATGTACTGATCGTACTGGTTCTGACCCTGCTGTCGATTCTGATTATTTTTCCATTGCTGTACGTGGTATCGGTCTCGCTCTCCTATGACGCCGACATTGCCAGGTACGGTTACCAGCTCATTCCGAAGCGGTTGACGTTTACCGCCTACTCTTATTTGCTTCAGAATCCGAAGCTGCTGCTGCAATCGTATTTCATTACGATTGTCGTCACGGTGGTCGGAACCGCAATCGCCCTGCTCCTTACGTCCTCGATTGCATACGTCATGACGCGTAAGGATTACAGGTACAGCAAGGCAACGACCTTCTTCGTGTTCTTCACGCTGCTCTTCAATGCGGGACTTGTCCCCTCCTACATGATCATGACGAATGTGCTGCATCTGCAGGATACGATCTGGGCTTTAATTCTACCGTATGGCGTCAGTGCTTGGTTCGCGATGCTGATGAAGGGTTTTATGCAGGGACTGCCTTTTGAAATCATCGAATCCGCGAAGATCGACGGCGCAACGGAGCTGAGCATTTTCGTGCGAATCATACTTCCATTATCGAAGCCGGCGCTTGCGACGATCGGGTTGTTCTACGCGCTGGCGTTCTGGAATGATTGGTGGCTGGCCATGCTCTACATTCAGAACGAGAAGCTGATCCCGCTGCAGTTCTTCTTGAACCGCATCATGACCAATATCGAGTTTCTGACTAAGAACGTGCAGGCCGGCATCAGCGTTGATCTGAGCGCGATTCCGACGGAATCATCCCGCATGGCAATTGCGATTCTCGCGGCTGGGCCGATGCTGTTCGCGTTTCCGTTCTTCCAGAAATATTTGGTCAAGGGGTTAACGGTTGGTGCAGTGAAAGGCTAACAGCTCATGAATGTTTCAGGCTCGGCTTGAAAAGTTGTACTGGATTATCGGTCCGTTCTCGGATGATAATAAATAGTAATCATAGGAGGGTTATTTCAATGAGAAGAAGAGGGTTCAAGTTTGTTACGGCAACGCTGACAGCGGTTCTTTCCGTTAGCATGCTGCTCAGCGGCTGCGGCAGCGGTAACACAGAGAACGAGGCGAACTCGTCCGCGAATAACGGAAATACCAAGGCAGACAACACCGCAGCGGCGAACAATGCGGCGGAGAACACGGGTGCAACGGATGCATCCAAGCTCGATCCCTACGAGATTACATGGTATTTGCCGCAAAGCGTTTTCCCGGATGCGAAGCTCGTCCAGGATGAAATGAGCAAGATTACGCAGGAGAAAATCAATGCGACGCTGAACATTCAGCTTGTCGATTGGGGGACTTATGATCAGAAAATGCAGGCGATTGCCGCTTCCGGTGAGAAAGCCGATCTGATCTTCACCTCCAACTGGACGAATGATTATTTGCAAAATGTGAATAAAGGCGCGTTCCTCGACATTACGGATCTGCTTCCGCAGTACGGACCGGACATTCTGAAGCAGGTGCCGGAAGCTGCATGGGATGCGGCCAAAGTAAAAGGCAAGCTTTATGCCATCATCAATACGCAAGTACTGGCAAGAACACCGGGCGTTCTGATTAACAAGACGTTCCTCGATAAATATGGCTTTACAGCGGATCAATTCAAAACCCTTCAGGATTTAACACCGTTCTTCGAGAAGGTCAAAGCCGGCGAGCCGGATAAATTCCCGTTCAGCTTGAAAGGCGACACCGATGTCATGGGTAACTACGGCAGCGCGCTTGGCATTGAATATTTCTCGCAGAAAAACCCGGGCGTCGTCTATATTAACGGTGACAGCACCAAAGTGGTGAACCTATATGAAACGCCTGAATTCACGAACTTCTTGAAGCTCATGCACGAGTGGTTTGAGAAAGGCATCATCCGTAAAGATGCGTCCACATTGAAAGATACGAACTCCGATGAGTTGGCGGGTAAATATGTGACTTCCACATTCACCGTTATCAACCCGGATACGGCGGCTAACCAAGCGGCCAAATTCGGCGGCGGGGATGCGGCGAACGTGGCGGCTGTTGAGTTCTCCAAGCCTTATATGAGCACAGGCTCCATCATTGCTACAATGACGGCAATCTCCCGTACGTCCAAGGACCCGGCCAGAGCGATGATGTTCTACAACCTGCTTTATTCCGATCCGCAGCTGTTCAATCTGATGAGCTTCGGTATCGAAGGCAAACACTATACGAAGGTTGAGGATGATCTGATTCAGAAGATCGACAACACCGGCTATTGGATGGATTCCGGCTGGGAGTACGGCAATATGTTCAACTCCTACCGCACCAGCCCGACGCAGCCGAAGTGGTTCCCTGCCGGCCCGGACAAGAATGCAGCCGCGATTCCTTCCAAGCTGCTTGGCTTCTCCTTTGACCCGAGCAATGTGAAGAGCGAGCTTGCGCAAACGGCTTCCGTAGTGGATGAGTTCTATGCCGGACTCATCACCGGTATTGCCGATCCGGATACGACGCTTACGAAGATGAACGAGAAGCTGAAGAAGGCAGGCTTGGATAAGATTTTGGCGGAGATGCAAACCCAGATCGATGCCTGGAAAGCATCGAAATAATTGATGGAGCCGGCGGTTCTTTCCTGAAGGGAAGGAATCGGCGGCTCTTTATGTTTCTTCGAAACGGAACGCGTTTCTTTGCAGGCAGCATGGAAAATCCGGCCGAATTTATGGAAAATTTACGTAGTTTAGTGTCGAAACGAGGAGGTAAATGCTGAATTTTGTCGAAAATGTATCGTACTAATGAAGTGCTCGCTTGGGATGACTACGATTAACGGGGAGGAAACACCATGATTACCACTATCTTTAATCCTGCTATTAAACTGATGAATCGGCTGAACTACGCACAGAAATTTATCATTATTGGCGTCGTTCTCATCATCCCTGTCGCATTATTGATGTACTTCTACATTTCGGAGAAGAAAGTCGGCATTGAATTCGGCAAGAAGGAATTAATCGGGAATCAGTACAATGCAGGCATGAAGAACATGCTTCGGATTGCACTGAGCTTGCGCGAGCAGACGACTTCCCTGCAATTAGGGGAAATCGGAAGTGAGGCGGCGATTGCGGAGAGCCAGAACTTGATGGCGATGGCGATGAAGCAGCAGCAGACGCTCGAAGACAAATATGGGTCGAAACTGGGCACGGAAGCGAGTTGGAAGAAGCTTCTGGCCGACTGGCAGCATTTCAAGAGCACCTTGCCTAAAGCGGGTATCTTGGATGACAAGTATAAGCAATATGACGTGCTGGTACAGGATCATTTGGACTTAATTACGCTGGTGGGCGATCATTCGAATTTGGTCTTGGACCCGGATTTGGATTCCTACTATATCATGGATATTAGCTTAGTGAAGCTTCCGTATATGACCGATTTGCTTAGCTCCTCGGCTGTCATTGCGAACCGGGCCATTTATGACGGTGTGATGTCGCAAGCGACAAAGCGGCGATTGGATCGCAATTTGACTCAGATCGAGAGCAATCTGGCGGAAATCGAGAAAAATTTGCAGACGGTTTACGCCTACAATCCCGGCTTGAGGGAAGATATGACCCGCGTAGCAACGGAATCGGCAGCCTCTTTCAACAAATTCGTGGAGCAGATGAATGAACGGTTTATGGAAGCGGATCGGGTACCCGTGGGTGCCGGCAGTAAGGATGATTTGAGCGATGAAGCGATTTCGGCGGCTTTCTCGCTGTACGAGACCTCCTCGGCAGTGCTTGATGACTTGCTCCATAAGCGGGTGGACGGATTCACGTCCGAACGGTTGCAGAGCATGCTCTTTATTTCGCTGCTCCTGCTGCTTGCGACGTATCTGACCATCGGATTCTGTATTTCCACACGCGGCTCGCTCCGTCAGTTGGCGGATATTTCGGCTAAGGTGGCAAGAGGGGATTTGACCGTAAACAGTGAGTTTAATTCAAGGGACGAGGTAGGCCAGTTCTCCCGTTCGTTTAACGATATGGTAGCGAGCCTGCGCAGCGTCATTGCTCATATGAAGGAGTCGGCAAATTCCGTTTCCGTCGCTTCCATCGATATTACGAAAAGCACGGATGAGATCGCCAGAGGCAGCAGCGAACAGGCGAAATCGGCCCAATCGATTAATGAGCTGATGCAGGAGCTGTCGGTCGCAATCGATACCGTTGCCATTAGTGCCGAAGGTGCAGCGAATCTGTGCGGCGATACGCGAAATGTAGCGGAGGAGAGCGATCGAATCGTGCAGCTCTCGATTCAAAGCATGGATGTGCTCAGCGACAAAATGAGCACCTTGCAGGAAGCGTCGTCGAAGATCGGTGAAATTATCGGCGTTATTGATGAGATTGCGCAGCAAACCAATTTGCTCGCTTTGAATGCGGCGATCGAAGCGGCTCGAGCCGGAGAGAACGGCAAAGGATTCTCCGTTGTGGCGGAGGAAGTTCGCAAGCTGGCCGAGCGCAGCAGCGAGGCAGCCAAGCAAATTACCTGCATCATCGAAGAGATGCAAACCTTTACCTCGGAGAGCTCGCAAGCGGCGCTCGATTCGGTTCTGTTCGCGAAACAAACCGGCGAGTCGCTGGTGCACATCACGCAGAAAGTAGGCGAGGTTACGTCGCAGGTGACCGATATCGCCGCTGCCAGCGAGGAGCAGTCGCGCCAAACAAGAGAAGTGCTGGAAGCCATCGAGAACATCGCGGCAGTCAGCGAAGAAGCTTCGGCCAGCTCCGAGCAGACGGCCATGAGCTCGCAAAGCCTCTCCGGTCTGTCGCAGCAGTTATCCAAGTCGGCGGCGAGGTTTACGGTTTAGGATGGAGAGTGCCAATAAAGCCCCCGTGGGGGGCTTTATTGGCACTCTTTTATTTATGAGGGGGCTGGCTGAAAAAGCGCCGAAATGAAACTGAGAGTTCTAAAATCGAACTCTCAGCGATCAAACTAACCCCTTTCCTGTGCGTCGGATGCTGAGAGTACGGAAATTGAACTCTCACCGTCGAAATCACGCCGAAATGAAGCTGAGAGTTCAAAAATCGAACCCTCAGCGGTCCAACAAACCTCTTTCCTGCTGTGTCGGACGCTTAGAGTAGGGAAATCCGACTCTCATCGCCGAAACCGCGCCGAAATGAAGCTGAGAGTCGGTAAAACCGACTTTCAGCGGTCAAACTAACCCCTTTCCTGCTGCGTTGGAGGCTGAGAGTGCGGAAACTGAACTCTCAGCGCTGAAACCACACTATTAGTCCGACCTGGTAAAGCGGCATATCCGCCAACAGCTCCCCGGAAAGACGAGATTACTGGTGTTTCGGCGATGGCACTAACCCCGCACATCCTCATCCGTCGAAACTGCAACATGAAGAGGCTGACCTTTAATCATCTTGGATGATTAAGAGTCAGCCTCTTCATGCTGTTTATCTGTTGCTGCCCCATAGGTCCAGCAGCTTTCTGAATGAGATGAATGCTGAGTTGACCAGAGGTCACCTCAAACCATTCATCTACTGGAAGCTGCGTTTCGTGCCGTTGGTGAGGACGGGCAGGCATTTGATTTCGCTGGTCATGCTGGAGTGACAGATGGGGCAGCTGGGGAATTCGCCGAATGAGAAATCATTTCGCATCCAGCAGCTGCAGTCGTCGTTACTGCATGTCCAAATGGACGTTTGCTCTTCCGGAATCGGTTCAACCACTTTCTTTGAGAAATGAATAATCAAGCCCTCCTTCATTGTTCATGCCGTAACCTCTTTTAATATGTGACTGTACTGGCAGAAATATACTACTTTTTTCAAGGCAATCTGCCTTAGGGGTCAAACGCCAATTTTGTAAGCCAAGCGGACAAGTGACCAAGAGCCTTGCCTGTCATTCGCATATATATGGAGACAGAATACTCGAAAATCAGGGGTGGAGCGCGTGCAGGCGAAGCGAAAAATTTACGCCCAAGCAGCAAGAAAAGGATTCGCCGCTGGATACAGCAATGGCCAGCGGGATGGCGCTTGCGACTTCATTTACAAGCGAATGCATCCGGCCGCAGCATTCCCCAAACGGAATGTCTGCGTGCTGTATATTCCGCAGGGCTTCGAAGCAATCGACCAGGGCATCGTTGAAGCGCTTCGCCATACTGTGCGCGAGGTGCATGTGGCAGATGCCAAGTTCATGGCGGAGCAAGCTTCTTTCATTAGGCCGGATTGGATGCTGGTGCTGAACGGACTGCATGTGTTCCCGGACGATCATTTGCAGCAGGTCGATGCGGTGCGGGCAATGGGCATTCGTACGGCCATATGGTTCGCGGATGATCCCTATGTGACGGCAGATACGGTGACGATCGCGCCTCATTACGATGTTGTCCTTACGCACGAGCTGAGCACGGTGGAGTTGTACAGAGGACTTGGCTGCGCGGAGGTGGCCTACATGCCGCTGGCTGTCGATCCCAATTGGTTTAAGCCTATGAAAGTGGAGGCGGTACATCGCAGCGATATTTGTTTTATCGGGCAAGCATTCTGGAACCGCGTGGAGCTCTTTGATGCCATCGCTCCCTACTTGAAGAACCGCAAAGTGTTTATCGCAGGCGGTCTTTGGGATCGGCTGCGCCACTATAAGCAGCTGCAGAAATTCATCCGCATGGGCTGGCTGCCGGTCGATGAATCGATCCGCTACTACAACGGTGCCAAGATTGTCATTAATATGCACCGGACTACGGAGCGGGGCAAGGACAATAAGAACGAGCTGAACTTGCCGGGAAGATCCATTAATCCGCGCACGTACGAGATTGCGGCATGCGGGACGCTGCAGCTGACGGATGTACGGGAAGACTTGCCTAACTACTATGTGCCCGGCGTTGAACTCGACACATTCAGCTCACCGGAGGAGCTGATTATGAAGCTGGACTACTACTTAAAACATGAAGAACAGCGCAGGCAAATGGCGATACGAGGATTGTACCGGACCTTGAAGGACCATACCTTCGTTCAACGTTTGCAGCGGGTTGCCGAGGTGTTGATGTGGTGATACGGAGCAGAAGAAGGCAGAGAGGAGTGAATGAAATGGCGACCAAAAGACGAAGACGCCGAATTCGCAAAGGGAAAGTGGCTCGGGGCCTTAGGGGTGAAGCGCGAGGCAGAGTAGACGGGTTCCGGCTTGGCTGGCAGCATGGCCATTGGTACGGTCAATGCGAGTCGGTCTTGCAAAATACGGCACAAACCCAGACTTTCGCGGTTAGACAGGCGCATGTGCTGTTTGTCGCGACCGGCAAAGGTTTTCCGTATTCGCCGCTTGATGAAGCGATTGCGAATGCACTTCGAGCGCAGGTGACCCAACTGACGATTACCGACACCTTACAGCCGGTAGCAGATATTGCAATGCGGATCAGACCGGATATTGTCATTGTCCTCGATGGTCTGCAATTCAATGTCGCGCAAGCCGATGCCATGCGGGCAGCCGGCATTCGTACCGCCATTTGGTTCACGGATGATCCGTACTATACGGACATCACCTCAGGCATTGCGCCTCATTATGATGAAGTGTTCACGCTGGAGCTGGTTTGCGTCGATTATTACCGCCGCTTAGGCTGTCCGAACGTCTACTATTTGCCGCTCGGAGCGGATCCGGCTTCATTCAGACCGCGCAATCCCTTGAGGTCGCAGCGTCATGACATTTGCTTCATCGGCTCGGCTTATTGGCGGCGCGTTGAGTTTTTTAACGAAGTGACGAAATTTCTTGCTACGAAGGATACGCATATTTCCGGCATCTGGTGGGAGCGGTTGAAGGATTTTCAACTGATGAAGAGCAAGATCGAGCTTGGCCGTTGGATGGGTCCCGATGAAACCGCAAATATGTACAACGGCGCCAAAATCGTCATTAACATGCACCGTGCCCACGATGATGAAACGTTCAACAACAACAGTGCGGGCATTGGCGCGATTTCCCCGAACCCGCGGACCTTTGAGATTGCTGCCTGTGCAGCACTGCAGCTGACGGATGTGCGCAGCGATCTCGTATCCTTTTATACCCCGGATGTAGACATCGTCACCTACTCTTCGCCGCAAGAGATGATAGACAAAATTCAATATTATTTGGCGCACGAGGAAGAACGGAAAGCGATCGCCATGCGCGGCATGTACCGGACGATGCGAGAGCATACGTATGGCAAACGGATTGAGAGGCTGCTTGCGATATTGTTTCCCGGTTAAGAGGGGGACAGCTGTCCATCACAGTAAGCAGCGGAGATAGAATCGACGTTTTTTGTGCGTTTGGAAAGGTCTAAATGTCGTGCCGCGCAAGTAGCCGTCACAATATATTGTACAACTAGGGTTTTGATAGCTGCGATGAAACAGGTGGAGGGGAGTCAACCAATTGAAGCTTAGCAAACCAAAAATGCTAGTATTCTCGCATATTTGCAGCCCTCAATACGTCACAGGCGCTGAGAAACTGCTGCTGTTTATGGTCAGGGAGCTGTTGCCCTCCTTCGCCTGCACGCTCGTCGTTCCCAATGAGGGCATTATTGCCGTAAATGCTCGCAAGCTCGGAATTACGGTCATCGTGCATCAAATTCCACTCATCGTGCCTCTGTATCTAGGACTCTCTCATATGACCAATGAGATAGGCACACACCAACAGGACCCGCTATGGCTGCAGTTGATCCAGCTTATCCACCATGAACGGCCGAGTATCATCATTGCCAATACGTGCGTTCATCCGATGCCTGCCATCGCCGGCAAGATGCTGGGTATTCCGGTCGTCTGGACGGTGATGGAAGCCATTCGTGAAACGCCTCACACAGCGCTCGCAGCTTCCATAATCGAGCAGTATTCCGACTACATCGTCGGCATCTCGGAGACGACACTGGCACCGCTTCGAACCCCGGGCATGATTCCCAAATCAACGCTGATACCGCCTTCCTGGCACCAAAGCGAGCTGAATCCGGAGAGCTGGCAGCAGCATCGGATCAATCGGCGCAGGCAGCTGGCGATTGCGGACGAACAGCGATTGGTCGGCTACATTTCATCGTCGATCTTCGAATTGAAGGGACTCGAGCATTTCATGCAAATGGCCGTCAACTCGGCCGAGCAGCATCCTCATGCGATGTATCTCATCGTCGGTAACCCCGTAGATCAGGGCTATTTTGACAAATGCATCGGGATTGCCAGAGACCGCGGATTGATGGAGCGATTTCGCTGGATTCGGTTCGAGGAGCAGGTAGAGACGGTTTATCCGGCCATGGACGTACTCGTTGTACCCAGTTTGACGGTGGAAGGGTTCGGCATGACGGCGCTCGAGGGCATGGTGTTCGGAAAGCCGGTCGTCGTGTACGGTTCCGGCGGACTCTCTGAAATAGGCCGAGCTACCGGAAATGAAGCCTATGTGGTGCCGATGGGCGATACGGAAGGGCTGACGCAACGTGTGTCATCGCTGCTAGCGAATGAAGCCATGATGCAAGCGATCGGCGCACGCAATGTGCAAGTCGCGCATGAAGTGTACGGGGTTAACGCGTATCGCGATCGGCTGCGCAGGTTTATTGCTACGCTGGCCCTTCGCGGATATTACCCGCCGACGGTGCTCAAAGGGAGTGCCCCGACGATCTACAAGTTTGACAATGGCGTTCTCCGGCCTTTTCGATCGACGCGCTCCTTCCACAGAGCAGGTCATCGAATGGAAGAGATTCGCGAGGTTCCGGATGTTTACATTGCCGCATGGCCGAAAGGCGCGCCGATTGGCACGGCGTACAGAAGCAGAAGAAAGGGCCGCAAACGGCTGTCCGGCCGCGTCGGGAAGAACCGGCGAGGTCGCGGCATTCACAAGCAAGGCAGCTTGAAGCGCCGAAGGCAGCCGGGGCGCCAGAGGAACCGGGCAAGAGGCGCTAAGAAGAAACGGTAGCCGCTCGCCCGAGGTTGAACGACGAAGGAGGGACGTTTCATGCGCGTTGTAACGATTTTGGGCACGCGCCCGGAAATTATACGACTGAGTCTTATCATTCAGAAGCTGGATGCGCTGGCCGAGAAGCATGTGCTCGTGCATACAAGACAGAACTTTTCGCCGTCGCTTAGCGATGTGTTCTTTCAGGAAATGGGACTCAGGCAGCCGGACTATCTGTTCACGGAGACACGGCAGACGCTCGGCGGGCAATTGTCCGTCATGTTTGCGGAGGTGGAACGCATTCTGATCGCCCATGAACCGGATGTGGTGCTGCTGCTTGGCGATACGAACAGCGCACTCTGCGCAATTATCGCGGAACGGATGGGCATTCCGGTTGTACACATGGAAGCGGGAAATCGCTGTTACGATCTGTCGGTCCCGGAGGAGAAGAACCGCCGGATTATCGATGCCATCGCAAGTATTAACATGCCGTACACGTCTTACAGCAAGAACAACTTGCTGAGAGAAGGGTTTCCCAGCAATCGAATCGTGCTGACAGGCAATCCGATCCATGAGGTGATTGAGCACTATAAGCCGCAGATTGATGCCAGCGATGTGCTGGAACGCTTCAGTCTGCAGGCTGGCAGTTACGTGCTCGTGACAGCGCACCGCGCGGAAAACGTCGATGTGCCGGAGCGGCTGACCGGCATATTGGAGGGGCTTAATCGCGTAGCGGCGCGCTTTGACAAGCGTGTCATCTGCAGTGTTCATCCACGGACGAGATCGCGGATCGACAGCGGTTCGGTGAGCGTGGAGATGGATGAGCGGGTCGTGTTCTATGAGCCGCTGGGGTTCTTCGACTTTGTTCGGCTGGAGCAGCATGCCTTCTGCGCCATCACGGACAGCGGTACCGTGCAGGAAGAATGCTGCCTGTTCGGAGTGCCAACCATCACCATCCGGCAAACGACGGAGCGTCCGGAAACCGTTGATTGCGGCAGCAACGTGGTGTGCGGCTTAAAGGCGGAGCGAATCGAAGAGGCTGCGGTCATCATGACTTCGCTGCCTGCGGCTTGGGAGTGTCCGGACGGGTACTTGGCCAAAGATGTGTCGGATAAAGTGGTTAAATTTGTGCTTGGAGGGAAATGGAATGTTTACTAATCAGCGCATACTGGTCACCGGGGGAACAGGGTCCTGGGGCTACGAACTGATCCGCCAGCTGCTGCCTCAGCAGCCCAAACAAATTATTGTGTTTTCCCGTAACGAGTCCAGCCAGGTGGCGATGAGCCGCGCGTTTGAGGATTCGCGTCTGTCCTTCTGCATCGGAGATATTCGGGATAAAGAAGCGTTGATGCGTGCGTGCGAGCGGGTCGATTATGTGTTTCATTTGGCAGCGCTGAAGCATGTGCCCGTTTGTGAGGATCAGCCGTATGAGGCGCTCAAAACGAACGTGATCGGAACGCAGAATGTCATCGAAGCCGCCATCGCAAACGGGGTAAAACGAGTGGTCTACATCTCCACGGACAAGGCGGCGAACCCGTCGAATTTCTATGGAATGACCAAAGCGATTGGCGAGAAGTTGATCGTGTACGCGAATCTGCTGCATTCCAAAACGACATTTGTCTGCGTACGCGGCGGGAATGTACTCGGCACGAACGGAAGCGTTGTGCATCTGTTTATGAATCAGATCAGAGAAAAGGGGCAAGTGCGGATTACGGATATGAACATGACGCGATTCTTCCTGACCTTGCAGGATGCAATCACGCTATTGTTCAAAGCTTCGGAGGAAAGCATTGGCGGGGAAATCTTCGTGATGACGATGCCAACCTGCCGGATTGTAGACTTGGCTGCCGTACTGATCGAGGATTTGGGTATTCCCGCGACGATGGTGACAACGGGGATTCGGCCAGGGGAGAAAATACATGAGATTCTGCTGACTGACCATGAAAGCACGACTACGGTCGTGTATGACGAAGAGTATTTGGTCATTCTGCCAACGCTTGATATTCCGGGGCTTCGTCAGCATTACAGCAGCTATCCGAGCGTCGATTTCGAGAGCTACAGCTCCAGCCAGTCCTTGCTGACCAAGGAAGAAATTCGTTCCATGCTGAACCGGGGCGGGTTTCTGTCATGAAGCTGCTCATTATCGGAGGAAGCGGCATGGCAGGTCATGTTCTGATCCGGTATTTTGCACAGCTGCATCCTGAAATGGATGTCGTGTACACGACTCGAGCGGCAGAGGAGGGAACTAACGGGCTGCGCCTTGATGCTTCGGACAGTGAGGCTGTGGCTGCACTTGTGCATGCCGTCCAGCCGGATGTTATCGTCAATGCGGTAGGCGTGCTGAATCAGGATGCTGAGCAGCATCCGCTTGCCGCTTATCAGGTGAATGGGTTTCTGCCTCACTGGCTGCGGCATCTGGCGGACCATCTGGACACACCTGCGCGCGTCATTCATATTAGCTCCGATTGCGTGTTCAGCGGATCGAGAGGCGGTTATACGGAGCAGGATGTGCCGGACGGCACCTCCGTGTATGGGAGATCCAAGGCGCTCGGCGAAGCGCCTGGCTCCCGCCATCTCACGATTCGGACTTCCATTATCGGGCCTGAGATCAGGCCGAATGGGATCGGACTGCTCAAATGGTTTCTCGAGCAAAAGGGAACCGTCAGCGGCTATGCGAGAGTGTGGTGGAACGGGGTCACCACGCTTGAGCTGGCCAAAGCAGTGGATTATGCCATTGCAAATCCGACGATTGGGGGATTGGTTCATTTGACAGCTGCCGAAACGATAAGCAAGCTCACGCTGCTGCATTTGTTTCAATCCACTCTCCAGGTAAGCGGGATCAAAATCGTACCGGATGACCGGCTGTATCTAGACCGGACGCTTGCAGCCACGCGCAGTGATTGGGGTTACGTTGCACCTAGTTATGTACCGATGCTGGAGGAGCTTGCGAACTGGATGAGTGAAGGTTGAGCCGCCCGCGCCTGCTGGTAACAGGGGCCGGCGGCTTCTGCGGCGAGCATGCCTGCCGGTACTTCAGCGCGGCGGGCTGGGAGGTGACGGCGGTTGTTCGCCGTCTGCCGCAGCAAGATGCAGAAGAGCGGGCGTGGCTGAACGCCGTCCATGCGGCTCTGGCTTGTGATCTGGCAGCGCAATCTGAGGTGCTTGCGCTTATCGAGCAAGCCAAGCCGGAATATGTGCTGCATTTGGCAGGCGCCAATGCGGTTGGTGCCTCATGGAATGACCCCACAGCCGTGCTGCAAAGTAATGTGATGGGCACCGTACATGTGCTTGAAGGCGTGCGGCGGGCAGGGACTCCTTGCCGGGTCGTAGTAGCCGGCTCGATGCTGCGGTTCCCGCTCGTTGCAGCGGGCCAGGGTGGTGCTGAGCGGCCGCAGCCGCAGCACCCGTACAGCTTGAGCAAGACGATGCAGGTGCTGATTGCGCAGAGCTGGACATCGCTCTACGGCATGGAGGTCGTGATCGCCGAGCCGTCGAATCTGATCGGTCCCGGCCGATCCGGCGGCTTGTGCGCACTGCTCGCGCGCTACGCGGCCAAGGCGGAGCAAGCAGCAGCGAGCGGCGCTGCTGCGCCGGCGCCGTTCCGGCTATCATCGCGCAGCGAGCAGCGCGATCTGCTCGATGTGCGCGATGCGATTCGCGCGTATGAGCTGCTGCTGCGCGCCGGAGAGAGCGGCCGCATCTATCCGGTTGCGTCCGGCGTGATGCGCACGCTCGGCGAGATCGCGGATGCGTTCGATGCGCTGGCGCAGCATCCGCTGCAGTGGGAGATTGGCGAGTCGCAAGCCGCCTCGCCGGATCCCGTGAATTGCGAAGGCATCATCGCCCTTGGCTGGACGCCACTTATTACGCTGGAGCAGTCGCTGCGCGAAACGCTGGAAGCGGCGCGGCAGCGCTGAAGCAAGCCGGAGCCGAAGCTTGAACTGAAACTGAAACTGAAGCTGGGGCTTGAGCTGAAGTACAACAATAGAGAAGAAGCAGCAGGAGGCAGGTAGGATGGGAAACCCGAGGGTGAGTATCGTCATCCCCTTTTATAACGACCCCTATGTGACGGAAGCCATCGAGAGTGCACTCGCGCAGACCTATGACAATATCGAAATTATTGTCGTGGATGACGGCTCGACGAAACATGCAGAGAAGCTGCGTCCGTATGAGGGACGAATTCATTATGCCGGTAAGGTGAACGGCGGCACGGCGAGCGCGCTGAACGCGGGGTTCCGTCTTGCCAGCGGTAAATATGTAGCCTGGCTGAGCTCCGACGACCGCTTCTATCCGGACAAAATCAGACGTCAAGTCGAGGCGATGGAAGAGCAGGAAGCGCTCATCAGCCACACCGGCTTCGACATCATCGACGGCCGCGGCAAGATGACGGAGCTCGACCTTATCCCGCCGGGCTACGAGAAAGGCGCGTTCTATCGCGCGCTGCAAACGAGCAACCCCATCAACGGCTGCACGGTCATGATGAGCAAGGCGCTCTACCGGATTACCGGCCCGTTTCATGAAGGGCTGAAGTATACGCATGATCTGGATTACTGGTACCGCGTGCTGCTGACCGGTATTCCGTTTCTGCTCATCCCGGAGCCGCTCAGCGCCTACCGCCGTCACGAGGAAATGGGAACCGTCCGCCACCGTGATGCGATTGCGGTAGAGGTGAAGTCAACGTTCGCCCAATACGAGAAACGTTGGCGCGCGTATATTACGCAGCTCGGCTTCGGCCCTCCTCGGAAGGCGAAAACGCCGACAGCGGTTGATCGTACGCGGGCGAATCAGAAACGGAAGTCGGCTCGCGGCTAGAGCTTTTCGGCCAGTGGACATTGGCGGATCCCCAATCTTAATGAAACTGCCGTTATCGACACTCGTTGTAACTTTTGCCGCCGCCGAATAATTCCACAGCAGCTTGGTTTTCAGCGCTAACGAATCCCAGAGGTCTTATTTGAGCGAAATGAGACGATTTGAACATCTAACGAATCCTACAGGTCTTATTTCATGTTTTCATGCCCTCATTTGCTCCAAATACCCGAAATAACGTCTCTACGATTCGTTAGAATAAATTTCGGGCTATATTTCGCTAAATAAGGCTTTTACGATTCGTTAGCGTGTTTAGTCGAAAACAGCGATGAAGGCAAAGTGTCTACGGGCCGCCCGTATATCAACGGGAAAGTCGCTCCAGCTCGGTGCTACCGTTCATCCTTCCACGTGCTGAATGTGACTCGGCGTCCGGAAAATGCTGCACGAAGCGCAGCATTTTCCGGTGGAATCGATCCGAATCGAGCAAATGTTGCCGTAAATGCAACATTTGCCAGCCAAACAAGGCGTTACCGCCTCTTGCGGGGGGAAATGCTGCATAACGCGCAACATTTCTCCAGGATTGAGGGCTAAAACTAGCAGATGTTGCCGATTCAGCAACATTCTCTTCAGCAGCGCTAAAACAGAGGCCGCGATGAAGTCAGAAGCGTGACTTTGCCGCTGTCTTTTGTTTTTTTTGTAATAAAGGGAAAGAACTGCAGCCTAGTAATCACAGCTCTATGATAGTATTGGAGAGGAGTCAGGTCGAAAATGAGGAGAGCGTTATGAAGAAGCTGGTGCTAATCCCTGCTGCCATCGTGTTCTACATGTATCTGTTTCTACTCTATTGGTTGTTTGCGGGTGTGTTCGCCTCGCTCAGCTATGCCCGGTTTATGGAGAGTATACATATTGAAATTAGCCCAATTCTATTCATTGTGATTTCGTATATAATTGCGGTCTTCATTTCATTGGCCATATGCTTTAGCGTGTTTCTGATTTATCGCAAGAGCAAAGCTATATTCTGGTGCCTGTGTATGGTTCATGTGGGCGTGACCTTGTGGCTCATTCAACTGGTAGGTCATGCGGGCGCGACTGTTGTGCGGGTTTCGGGTTAATTCTGTGCCAACAAGTGTTATAATCACCTAAGACTGTCTGAATCAGAAGGGGTATTGTCATGAGCGTAATACGACTGGAAGATGTAACGAAGAAATATGAAGAGACGCTGATCTTTCGTAATATTTATTTTAAAGTCACGCAAGGAGAACGAATCGGCCTAATTGGGCGCAATGGTGCGGGGAAGTCGACGGTATTCAAGCTCATTATGGGACAAGAAGAGCCTTCATTCGGAAATGTGGAAATTGATCCGCGGGTGCGAATCGGCTATTTCTCGCAATTCTCCGAAATGCATGGCAGCTTGTCCGTTCAACAGGAGCTCGAAAATTGCTTCGAGCAGGTCGCTCTGATCGAGCGTGAGCTGCAGGAGGTCGGGGAGAAGCTTGGTTTTGTCACCGATGATGGCGAAATGGAGCAGCTGCTTGCGAGACAGGCGGAGCTGTTCGAACAAATGGAGCATCTGGACGGCTGGAATGTGTCTGTTGAAATTAACACGGTGCTGACGAAGCTTGGCTTCAACGACAGGTCGCGCCATCAGCCGGTTGATGAACTGTCCGGAGGCTGGCGCAACCGTGCGGCACTTGCCAAGATGCTCATAGAGCAGCCCGATGTCGTACTGCTCGACGAACCGACAAACTACTTGGATATAGAAGGAATTACGTGGCTGGAGCAGTGGTTGTATCGCTTCAAAGGCGCCATGATCCTCATCTCGCATGATCGGCAATTTATCGATAAAGTGGTAACGCGTACGATTGAGATCGAAAACTATCATTTCCAAGAATACGAAGGCAACTACACGGATTATATTCGCAAGAAAAAGATGCGCAAGAAGGAGCTCGACCGGCAGTTCGAGTGGGAGGAAGAGCTGCTCCTGATGGAATCCGAAGCGATCGACAGCCGGGCAAGCCGCAAATCGTCGAAGGACCGCCTCTCCCGTCAGCTGGCGGATAACAAGAAACGGATCGAGCCGCATCCGGTTAACGTGCTGATTACGGATATTTACGAGAAGCTGCGTTTTCCGGACAAGCTGTGCGAAGTGAAAAATATTGGCCAATCCTACGAGGGACGGCAGATTTTCGAGCATGTCAGCTTCGATATACAGAAAGAAGATCGGTTGGTCATCGTGGGTCCGAACGGCAGCGGGAAGTCCACGATGATTAAGGTGCTCACAGGTCAGGAGAAACCTGAATCCGGCGAGGTAACGTGGGAGAAGGGCGTCAGCTACGCGTACTTCAACCGAATGTGGGAAGAACTCGATCCGAAGGATACGGTCAGCCACGCCGTGAACACTTACGGATTGGGCTTGGATGCTCCGCGCAAGAAGGTCAACAAATTCCTCTCGATGCTGCAGTTCTCGGAGATGGATCTAAGCAAGTTCATCGGCAATCTATCCGGCGGACAGAAAGCCCGCGTTGCACTGGCCAAATGCCTGCTCTCCGGAGCGGCCGTCATCATCTTGGATGAGCCGACGAACCATCTGGACCTCACGAGCATTCAGGTGATGGAACAGGCATTGATCCATTTCCCGGGGGCGGTCATTACAGTCAGCCATGACCGGTTCTTTATCGATAAGATCGGTACGAAGATGCTAACGTTCGATCCGTCAGCAGGAATCAGCATGCAGAATCTATAACCATATGAGAGGGCCGGACACTCCATGAAGTGATTCCGGCCTTCTAATTAAGGGGATCGCATCACAATGGAATTATCCATCTCAACAGAGTCGAATGCAGATGACAAAAGCTATGTAAGAAACCAGATGGCCGCATTTAATCAGAAGCATTTTCCGCAGGAATTGCGAGGCAGGTATCAAGAGGTGAACGTGTTCTTGAAGGATGCTGACGGTCATATCCATGGCGGCTTAGTCGGTGAGATATGCTGGAATTGGTTGGAGATCCACTACCTGTATGTAGATGAGCAGCTGCGTCATGGCGGCTACGGAACGAAGCTGCTTGATGAAGCGGAGCGGATTGCCAGGGAGAAAAAGTGCGATTTCAGCAAACTGGATACACTCAGCTTCCAAGCGCTGGACTTCTATAAGAAGCAGGGCTACGAAACCTATGGCGTGATCCCCAATGCCGGCGGTTTCGAGCATTATTATTTGAAGAAGGACCTAAGCTAGCTAATAGCCAACGTCCAGCATAACAAAGACCGGGTACCTCTCAAGAGGAGCACCCGGTCTTCTTCTGTCCATCCATTCTGTGCTCGATAGAAAGTCCATATTTTGCTAATAACATGTTTAAAAATTGCTTAGTCCATTATGGTACCTTTAAGATGCTGGTCTTAAGTAGACCTGATTTCCTCTCGCAGTTTCGTGAAAGCGCTTCAGTTTTGCAGTCATCGACATCCAGATTCATCTTGCCTAATCCGTTTGAGATGGAGGTGGTGTGGAGAAATGTGATCGGCTTTGATGAACGTAACGAATCGTTGGCTTACGAAACCATGTGAAAAGGAGACATGCAGCGATGTTCAGAAGAAAGTTGAAGCAAGGCGTCTATGGTGCCATGGCATTTGCGCTCATTGCCGGCAGTTTGCTTGTGAATGAGGGGAAATCCGAAGCGGCCCCGATTCCCGAAACGGTTGCGTACAGCGCATTTTCCTCCTTTGGTACAACGCAAGGCGCGGGCAATTGGTTCAATATGAAGAAGACAGGAAGCACGTATTCCTATCTCAGCGTCTATGATGCGACGGCCCCGGCCAAGTGGAAGGAAACTTCCGGTTATCCGTATGTAAGGGATTCCTTCTTTCACCCGGAGAGCACCTATGATGCGGTGAAGAAATGGGTTGCGCCGCAGGCAGGCAACGTTGATATTACGGGCAATGTGCTTAAAGTGAATGCCAGCAGTAACGGCGTTGTCGCGAAGATTTTCAAAAATACGACGCAGCTCTGGAGCGCTACCGTGACGTCGGCAGCCGATGTCACGCCAAGCGGGGTATCGAATATTCATGTCGAGGCTGGGGATGCGCTGTATTTTGTCATCAATGCGAACGGCAATATGAACTTTGATGAAACGAATTGGTCGCCGGTCGTGACGATGACAACGGCCATCAAGATCGAGGCGGAGAGCTATAACTCGATGTCCGGGGTAACGGCGGCAACAACGACAGATACCGGCGGCGGCCAGCAGGTGGGCAGCTTGGATACGAACGATTATATGGTGTATAACAATGTGAATTTAAGCGGCGGTTACAAGACGCTTGAGGCTCGCGTTGCGGCAACAGCGACGGGCAATAAGTTCGAGGTTCGTCTCGACAGCCTGACCGGTCCGGTAATCAGCACATTTACAGTGGCCAATACGGACAGCTGGAATACGTTCGAGACGCAAACCTGGCCGATCGCGGGCTCAGCAACAGGCACGCATAATCTATATGTGAAAGGGGTGTCGGGCTCCGGTATCGCGAATATCAATTGGATTCGCTTGACGAACAATAATTCGCGCGGTGCAACGATGCCTTTTACAACCTATGAGGCGGAAAGTGCTACACTTGGCGGCGGCGCGACTACGAATAATGATACAGCTAAGAAAAAGTTAGCCGCTTCGGGCAAAAGCTATGTACACCTCGATGCAACGGGAGAGTCTGTCCAGTGGACGAATGTTCGCGATGCGAATCGGATGATAGTGCGGTACAGCATTCCGCAGAATACGAGCGGGACGCTGGCCCTCTATGTCAACGGCGTGAAACGTCAAGATTTATCGCTCACCTCTACGTTCAATTATGATACAGCGCCGGGAAACTCGTATGTACGGAGCTTTGACGATAAGGATTTCGCCATTGATATCAATGCCGGGGATACGATCAAGCTGCAAAAGGATTCCGGCAACGGCCTCGCTTGGTATGGGATCGATCTGATTGATCTGGAAACGGCGGCGGCTCCGATTGCGATGCCGGCGAATTATATCTCCGTCAAATCGGCGCCATACAATGCGGTCGGCAATGGGGTCGCGGATGATACGGCAGCGATTCAAAGTGCGGTTAACGCCGCTGCTTCCGCTGGCAAGAACGTCTGGTTCCCTCCCGGAACCTATAACCAAAGCGATAAAATCGCCGTCCCTTCAGGTGTTAGCCTGAAAGGTGCCGGCATCTGGTATTCCCATTTGCATAGCACGGTTACCAATGGAATTTGGGGCGGCGAGGTAGGATTCACGCTTAACAATAATACGACGATCTCCGATCTTCGTATCAGCAGCGTGGATACGCAGCGGGATGCGCATTATGGCATTATCGTGCTCACTAATCCGGGTACGGGTTCTAACAATGTGCTGCAAAATCTGTGGGCAGAGCATATGGGCTGCTTGGAGGGCTGGACGGATTGGTCGAACTCCACCATTCAGAATGTGCGGCTGTATAATACGTACTTCGACGGGATCCATTGGGGCGATGACGGGAACGCCGGCAACGTAGCGCAGAATAACTTCATGCGTGGACTTGGCGATGATGGAGTTGCGCAGGTGAACCTGATGAACTTCCCGGGCGTCGCAAACAACAACATCGCGCAATTCAACACGATTATCGCCAGCTACTGGGGACGCGGGATGTCCGACGTTGGCGGCAACAGCTTGATCTATCGCGATAACTACATCGACAGTACGTTTAATGCAGGCATGATCGTCACGACGGAGCCGGTTGAACCGACGAAGCCTTCGTATACGATCAACGGCCTCAAATTCCAACGGAATACGATTAACAAAGCGGGTCATACCGGCCACAATCATGCAGGGATTCAGTTCTGGCTCTACGTGAACCCGATGCTTAATGTACGAATCGAGCTCAACAATATAACCAATGGTGAGACCGAAGGCATTCATATCGACAACACGTCCTATGGGGACAGCGGCGGTCGAACGCAATTCAACTTCAACGTTGCTTCCGGCAATGCGCTGGCGAACTACACGAATGCAAATCCGTTGGTCGTGCCGGTGTTAAACGGGAATACAGGGTTCTAGCAATCGGAGGACCTTGCAACGATATGTAATGCGAAGGCAGTCGATCAACACCGATCGACTGCCTTTCCTTTGCCGTTGGTTATCCGAAATAAGCGGAAGCGTTCAAGTTCTCCGGACCGACGCGAGCGATTCCTTCTGAGCGAGCGATTGCGAATAACGTGTAGAGTTGCAGCCCTGATACAGGAGCAGGAATATTGTAATCGGAAGCAGAGAATCCGACCGTGTGTATGCCGGAATCGAACGAGTGCTGGGATTTGTAGATAAGCGAATCGACGATCGTAAGACCTCGTACCATGTAAAGCTCCAGTAGGAAACCTTGCGGAAAATCCGTCGGAAGCGCGACGCCCGCCATCCCCGTCAACTGAACCCGGATAATTCCCGGGGTATTGTGTGGAATGTTCAGTCCTACCTGTCCGACGACGACGGGGGTATCGAGCGGGAAAGTATCAAACTCCGTGAGAACGACGGGAATATTGCTGGATGTTCGTGCATCGATAAGTTGTCCCACAGTATCACCTATTCCTTTTCTACTAAAATATGCGGCATTGCTAGAAAAGGGTCGGGATGCATGCCTGCAGGAGCGTGAAAAGGATTCATTTTATCGTTGCTCGATTATAATTGCTCGAATATAGTTGAGATGATTGTGACGGTGATAGAATCGTAATCCTCAGGAAAGGCGGTAACCAAACCCATGGACGACATTCGCTTCCCAATCGGACCGTTTCAAGCGGCGCCGATTACTACACATGAAGAACGAGCAGCCCTCATCAAGGAGATTCCCAATATTACCAAGGCATTGAGGAAGCTGGTTCGAAGCCTCGGCTCGGAACTACTGGACACTCCATACCGCGAAGGCGGCTGGTCCGCAAGGCAAATCGTGCATCATCTGGCCGACAATGATATGAATGCGTATTTGAGGTTCAAGCGCGCATTAACGGAGGAAGAGCCGCTCGGCGCGACGTATCGGGAGGATTTATGGGCGGAGCTGCATGATTATAGAGAGGCGCCGATCGAGGATGCGCTTGATTTATTGGAGCTGCTGCATCGGCGTTTTGTGACGTTGCTTCAAGGGTTGAAACCAGAGCAATTCAGCAGAAAGCTACGAACGCTGGCGCTTGGGAGCATCACGCTGGATACAGCGCTGCAGCGGTTTGTTTGGCATAACCGCCATCATGCGGCGCAGATCGAATCGCTGTGGTTTCGCTTGAGCTGGAGCGGGTCAGCCGCGATCTGTTTCAATGCATCCGGCGAGCTTCTCATGGTGCTGCAAGGGAAACCGCATGAGGAGAAAAGATGGTCCGTGCCGTCAGGAGGACGGGAAACGAACGAATCCTATGAGGACTGCTGCATCCGCGAGGTGTTCGAGGAAACGGGCTATCGCATTCGATTGGGGGATCAACTCCTATTGAAACATGATAGAATCGCCTACTTCCGAGGCGACATTGTTGGAGGCGATCGTTGTATCCAAGATCCCGACGGACTGATCTATGATATCGCTTGGAAGTCGGCGGATGAGATCAGGGAGCTGGCGTTATGTTTTGAAGAAGATCGAGAGCTGCTTATTCGATTCATAGAGGAACGCGGCGGTGCAGGAAACGAGACCTAGAAACGGACTATCCTAACACTGGGTATATAGAATGGGAGTACACCGCGAAAATCGGGATATTTTGTTGCCGCTTTCATTCGTGTAAGGTATGCTGATAGTGGATTGAATGCTATCAAGCGAGGGTGGAATCCTATGCCATTTTGGCAATCCGTTCGTTTCAAGATCGTATTCGGCTTTCTCCTCATGACCGCGCCGATGGTGCTCTTCCTTGTCTACAATAATATCTATGCGACTAAAGTCGTGCGTGATCAAATCTCGCTGCACTACAACAATTTAATGGAGCAGCAGGTGCAAAATAACGACGCGATCCTGCAGGAAACGATGCGTTATTTGTATCGCATGCAGGGCGACCCCAACATTCAATCGCTGCAGGAGCTGTCTCTGGCCGAAGAAGACTCGGACTATACGATGGTGAAGATGGAGCTGACGAGACGGTTCCTGCTCGATACCGGCTACTACAATAAAGTGGACACGTTCTTCGTTTATTCCCGCAAGGACGACGATATGTTCTTCGCTACGCAATACAGCTTCCATTTCGCGGAAGTGCAGTCCGCCCTACAGGACTATACCACGAAACTAGCCTCCAAGGATTTACCGGAAGAAACGCAGCGCTGGGAGCGTTTCTCCATTCCGAACGACACCAATTATCTCATCAAAACCGTCGATCTGGGCTCAGGCGTTTACATTGGCGCACTCGTGCAGGTCGATCGATTAAACGAGGTCTTAAGCAAATTTGACGTTGGACCCGATGGCGCTGCGTTCGTCGTCGATCCTGCGGGCAACCCTTTAACGAACTCCCCGTTGCCTGTAGTAAAGGAATCCATCGTGCAGATGGATATTGTGGAGATGACCAAGCAAAACAGAACGACTTGGAATCAGAATCATTTTCTCGTCATCACGCAGCCTTCGGCCATATCGGATATCCACTATATGATCGTAATTCCGGAAACGTATATTTTGAAAAATCTCCCCTATTTCCAAAAAATGCTCTATATCTGGATTCCGCTAACCGTGGCCATCGTCTTATCCTTCTATTTGCTATTCCTCCAGCGCGTCATGTTTAAGCCGCTAGTTGCACTGGTACGGGGGATGCGGAAGCTGGGCCAAGGCCAGTTCAACGTCAGGATGCCGGTTAACACCGATAACAGTGAATTCGCCTTTATGTCAGGGACATTCAACCAGATGGCCGAGCAAATCGAGAAGCTTAAGATTGACGTCTACGAGGAGCAGATCCGTGTTCAGAAGGCGGAGTACAAGCATCTGCAGATCCAGATTAATCCTCATTTCTACATGAACAGCTTGAACATTATTTATAATTTGGCCGCCTTGAAGGATTACAAGCTGGTTCAGAAAATGAGCTTGCACCTAGCGGACTACTTCCGTTTCGTCATGCTCGGCCATCGCGCCGTAGTTTCGCTTGAAGATGAGATTCGGCATATCGAGCATTATCTGGAGATCCAGAAAATCCGCTATGTGGCGAAGCTGGAGTACGAAATCCAAATGATTCCGGAGCATGCAACGGTGCCGATTGCCCCTTTATTGCTGCAGCCTTTTGTCGAGAACTCGGTCATTCACGGGTTTAATAAGAAGGTTCAAGACGGCATGCCTTTCCGCATCGGCATTTACTCGGAGCAGGATGAAGAGGACGCTAGCAGGTTCATTAAACTAACCATCATTGACAATGGTCCGGGGTTTCCGGAAGCCGTTCTCGAGGGGCTGCAAACCGGCGTTGAGCTTGAAGGTTCCGGCGAGCATCACTTGGGAATCTGGAACATTCTGCGCCGCTTCCGAATGTTATACGGCCATGAAGGCGGCATTACGTTCATGAACGGGAAGCCCGGAGGGGCTATCGTGCAAATGCGTCTCCCCATAGAGAGGCCTAATACGTTCGAAGGCCATGATTAACGGTCAGACATATGAAGGAGGGCGAAAATAATGGTCAGCATGCTTGTTGTGGATGATGAAATCTATGCGCTGAAAGGAATCGCACAAGGGATCGACTGGAGTGACTTACCGATCCAGTCCATATGGGAAGCAGAGGATGTGACTCAATCCATTCGGGTGCTGCAGGAGCAGCCTGTGGACTTGGTCATCTCGGATATCGAAATGCCCGGCATGAACGGACTTGAGCTTCTGCGCTGGATTCGGGACAACAAGCCGCAGACGCTGACGATATTCCTCACGGGACATGCCAGATTCGATTATGCGCAGGAGGCTATGCATAACGGCTGCTTTGACTACATATTAAAGCCGGTCGATCACGATGATCTGAAGGCGATTGTGAAACGGGCAATCACCGAGATCGGGATGCGAAGAGAGAGACAGCAAATCGAACAATTGGTGGATGCGAACCGCAGACAGTGGACGAGCCAGCTTCCGATATTGGTGGAGCGTTTCTGGCAAGAGCTGCTGGCAGGCCGAGTGAGGCTGTCCCCGGAACGGCTCCATCGGCAGTTGGAATCCTATCAAATCCCGCTGACTGCAAGCAGCAAAGTTCTGCCGGTCCTGCTCAGCATCGAGCAATGGGATATTGAGCTGGATGCGCGGGATGAGAGCATCATGGAGTATGCGCTGCGCAAATCTGCCGCGGAGATCATCTTAGGGAACTGGCCGGGCACGGTGCTGCAGGATCGAAATGAACTCAATATAACCCTTCTTTATTTGGACGACAGCGAAATCGCCGATCGCGATCTGTTGCTTCAGCGATGCGCCGAGTACGTGCGGGCATGCCAGAACTATTTTCACTGCAGAGTTTCCTGTTATGTGGGAGAGGCGGCAGCTATCGGCGGACTGGCAGGCGCGCTTGAACGATTGCAGCACTTGGAACGAGCCAATGTATCCGCGCCGCAATCCGTGCAGGATGCGACAACACAAGCGGGAAATGAAGCTGTCGGTACGGATACGGGGATTCCCATTCCTTCTTTCACCGACTGGGGGGCACTCCTCGATAATGGCGGACATGAACAGCTCGTCATCCAATTGGAAGAGACGTTAAAGCGCTGGCAGGTTGAGCAAGCAAGCCGTGAAGCGCTGGAGCTGTTTCACTATGGGTTCCTGAATATGCTGTATCGCTCAGCTTATCTCAAAGGGTTCTCGATCTACGATGTGTATACGGTTCATGAATTGAAGGACATTCAAGCCGCGCGGAATTCGCAGCAGCTGATGATATGTTCCGGGAGAATGGTAACCAAGATGGGACAAGCGCTGGCAGAGCGTCCTCGCGATGCATCAGCCGTCATTGCGAAGGTGAAGGGATTCATTCAGGAGCATGTTCATACCGAACTGACGCGTGACGACATCGCTGCGCATGTCTATCGCAATCCGGCTTATTTGTCACGCTTATTCCGCAAGGAAACGGGGGTCTCCCTGTCGGACTATATGACGGAGCTGCGCATCGAACGAGCGAAGCATTTCCTGGTGGAGACGAATGATAAAGTCAGCAACATCGCAGAGGAAGTCGGCTATGTTCACTTTTCTTATTTTGCCAAGCTGTTCAAGAAGATGACCGGATTATCCCCTCAAGATTATCGCAAGAAGCATCAGAACCTCCGCTAGTTCCCCACCTCGCATTCTATTCCCCCAAATGTCACTAGAGTGCTATGTGCGTCATCACAGTAGATAGATGGAGTCGGTTCCCAGCCCTTACAATGAATGTACAAGAGAACGAAAGGATGGTTATGGGGATGACTCCTTCAACGGAAGCCGCGGAAGTCGTAGCGAAGGCGAAGGCGCCTAAAACACGAACCAAGCAAAATATCGGCTACTGGAAAAGATTCGGAGCTTTCTATATTATGATGGCTCCCGCGCTGCTCGTGTTGTTGATGAACAATTACCTTCCGATGATCGGCTCTTTAATCGCTTTTAAACAAATCGAGTATACGTCGACGAGCTTCATTCGAAGTTTTCTGGAGAGCAAGTGGGTAGGGTGGGAAAACTTCAATTATCTGTTTAGTACGACCGATGCTTGGACCATCACCCGAAACACCCTAGCCTATAACGCGGTCTTTATCGTCTTGAACCTGGTAATCGGCGTAACGCTCGCGCTTCTCTTCAACGCCATGCGAAACCGACGGTTGGCGAAGCTCCACCAAACGGCGATGTTCCTGCCTTACTTTCTGTCGATGGTTGTTATTTCCTATCTTGTATACGCTTTCTTGAATCCGGATATCGGTATCTTTAACAAAATCGTGCTTCCTGCGCTTGGGATCGAGCCAATCGATTGGTATACGGAGTCCAAGTGGTGGCCGTTCATTCTGCCCATCATTAATACTTGGAAAGGGATCGGCTATTATGCGGTCATCTTCCTCGCGGCCATTATCGGGATCGACAACGAGTATTATGAAGCGGCGACGATCGACGGAGCTTCCAAATGGCGCCAAATTTTCAGTATTACGCTGCCGCTGATCCGGCCGGTCATTATCATCCTCACCTTTCTCCAGATCGGTCGTATTTTCTACTCGGATTTCGGGTTGTTCTTCCAAGTGACTCGGAATTCAGGCATTCTCTACGACACGACGCTCGTCATTGATACTTACGTGTATCAAGGCTTTATCGTAAGCGGGGATATCGGGATGTCCTCTGCGGCGGGCTTGTACCAAGCAGTGGTCGGATTCGTACTGGTGCTGCTATCAAATCTGGTCATTCGTCGGATCAGCAGAGACGATGCCTTGTTCTAAGGAGGATTCATACGCATGGCGATGACGATGGTGACCAAACGGAAAAAGGGACTTCATGAAATATCGAACCTTTCGAATTTCTTTATCAACGGATTCTTCTGGATTTACACGCTGTTATGCGTTCTGCCGCTGCTGCTCGTCATTGCCGTTTCCTTCTCCGACGAGAATCTGGTTCTCGTTAACGGCTATAAGTTCTGGCCGGAGAAGTTCAGTGCATCCGCCTATGATTTTCTGCTGAGCGATTGGCAGAGCATCGTAAGATCGTATGGCACTTCGTTGTTCGTTACGGTGGTCGGCACTTTAATTGCGCTCACGATGATGTCGCTGTTCGCGTATCCGATTTCCAGACCGGACTTCAAGCATAGAAAAATATTTTCCTTCATCATGTTCTTCACGCTGCTCTTCAATAGCGGATTGGTACCTTTCTATTTACTGTACGCTCAAGGGCTTCACATGCGGGATAACATCTGGGCGCTCATGATTCCGATGTTCGTTCAGCCGTTCTTCGTACTCGTGCTGCGCACCTTCTTTACGAACTCAGTTCCGCCTGCCCTGCTCGAATCAGCGAAGATTGACGGTTCAGGCGAATGGCGGATTTTCGCTCAAATCGTACTCCCGCTTTCCTTGCCCGTATTGGCGACGGTTGGCTTGTTCTGTACGCTGAGCTATTGGAATGATTGGTTCCTAAGCTTATTGTTCATCAATCATGACACGTTGTACACGATTCAGTTCCGTATGTATCAGGCGCTGCTTGATATCACCTTCTTAAGTGCCAACTCGTCGGCGTACTCGGCGATTTTGGCTCAGAATCCGGATTACCAATTGCCCACAGAAACGGTGACGATGGCGATGGCGGTTGTCGGTATCGGTCCGATCGTGTTTGCTTACCCGTTCTTCCAGCGTTACTTCATCAAGGGATTGACCGTTGGTGCGATTAAGGGATAGGGAAATGGGAGCAGGCGGTTCTATTAATTTGGCTCGTTCCGGTTCAACCGGTTGAGTATACAGCGCACATCATCTTATAAAGGGAGGCACTACCGCATGTTCAAAGAAAAAAGCAAGCTGGGAAAAAGCATCTCTCTGATTTTGGGCGGAAGCCTTGTTTTATCCGTGGTACCGGTTGCCAGCGCCGCTGGTAGCAGCACGCTGGCACCTTACAAGCTTACCTTGTATTATCCGGGTTCCCCTGCCAAAGATGAGGCCCAGATCGAAGCGAAAATGAGCAGGTATCTGACAGACAAAATCAATGCGACGATTGATCTCATTCCGATCGACTGGGGCCAATGGGACAGCAAGATGAATCTGCTGAAAGCAAGCCGCGAGCCGATGGACGTCATCTTCACGGCACAATGGAACGGCCATGCGAACGACGTGGCGAAGAAAGTGTTCCTTGCGCTCGACGATGCGAAAGGTCCGGCCGGCAATTTGCTTAGCAAATACGGAAAAGACATCACGAAGTCGCTCGATCCGGCATTCCTGGCAGGAGCCAAAGTGAACGGTCATAACTATGGCGTGCCGACTAACAAAGAGCTGGCTGCGCAAGGCGGCGTTATCTACCGTAAAGATATTGCGAGTCAGCTCGGCTTGACCGCTCAGCTGAATGCAGTGAAAACGGTAAATGACCTTGCTCCGATCTTGGCGAAAGTGAAAGCGAAAAAGCCAAGCATGACGCCGCTGTTCCTGCGTGACGGCGAAACCTTCAACTCGCACTATTTCATTCAGCAGGATTACCTCGGCGATACGACAATTGAAGGTCTGATTCGCAAAGACGGCACAAGCACGAAGGTGATTACGCGCTTCGACGATAAGAAGTATATGGATCAGTTGAGCTTGACCCGCAGCTTCTACAAGAAAGGCTACATCAACAAAGATGCGGCAACAACGCAATTGTCCGGACAGGATGCGTTGAAGAAGGGCAATGTGTTCATGATCGTTGCTTCCTTGAAGCCGGGCAAAGATGCCGAGATGGCGATTGCAGCGAATCTGGCAGGTAAACTGCAGCAGATCAACATGACGGAGCGCACCGTATCGACGGGCGAAACCGCGGGCTCCATGCTGGGGATTTCCACGACTTCCAAGAATCCGGCACGTGCGATGATGTTCATCAACCTGCTTCACTCCGACAAATACTTGAATAACCTGCTCAACTTCGGTATTCAAGGCGAGCATTACGAGAAAGTATCGAGCGAAATCATTAAGCCAGGTCCGAATGCGGCGAACTACAATCCGGGTGCGACTTGGATGTTCGGTAACCAATTCTTGAACTATGTTTGGAATACGGAAGCTCCGGACAAATGGGCACAGTTCAAAACGTTCAACAAAGGCGCGAAACTGTCGCCGGCGCTAGGATTCACCTTTAATGCGCAGCCGGTGAAATCGCAAGTAGCGGCCCTCGTTACCGTACGCAGCAAATACATCGCCGGTCTGGAAACAGGCGCGATCGATCCTTCGAAAGCGGCCGAGTTCCAGAAGAAAGAGAAAGCGAACGGGCTCGATAAAGTGCTCAAAGAGAAGCAAAAGCAATTGAACGCATTCCTTGCTGCGAAGTAAGAGAGTTGCTGGAGTTGAAACCCGCTAGGCCTTCGGCTTGGCGGGTTTCTGTTTAGGTTCTATGTCGTGAACTTATTACGCCGTGTCCTATCGTCCAGCATGGGAACGAACATTATACACGTATCGATATCGGGGGCACTGGCACTTACGTTCCGTATCTATGGAGCGAGTAGCTGGTTTTTTTTGTCGACTTTAGCCTGGTGAAGCCTCGCTAGCATGTAAAAATAAGTTAAAAATACAGGGGTTTATCTATAGTTTCCCAAGTTGTTTGTGAATACGCTTACATTCTATAATTTAGCAAGAAGGAGGTGGGATCTGAAGCTTTTGCAGAAAGGAATGAATCCGTAACGCTTGAACAAGTAGTTACAAATTTACTAATTTCAGGAGGTATATGATGTTTAAATCCAAAAAGAAATTGTTTACGGCAGTACTAGCGGCTTCCATGGGCTTCGGCATGTTTGCGGCAACCTCGAATGCGGCGGCGACGGACTATTGGCAGAACTGGACTGACGGCGGCGGGACGGTTAATGCCACGAACGGATCCGGCGGCAATTACAGCGTCAACTGGTCAAATACCGGCAACTTCGTTGTCGGAAAAGGCTGGAATACCGGTTCGCCGACGCGGACGATCAGCTACAATGCCGGCGTATTCTCGCCATCGGGCAATGCGTATTTGACGCTTTACGGATGGACGAGGAACTCGCTCATCGAATACTACGTCGTCGATTCGTGGGGCACATATAGACCTACCGGAACGTTCAAAGGCACCGTCACTAGCGATGGCGGAACGTACGACATCTACACGACGCAGCGGGTCAACGCGCCTTCCATCGACGGCACTGCAACGTTCACTCAGTACTGGAGCGTAAGGCAGTCGAAGAGAGCGACCGGCAGCAACGTCTCGATCACGTTTGGCAATCACGTTAACGCATGGAAGAGTAAAGGCATGAATCTGGGCAGCAGCTGGTCGTACCAGGTGTTGGCGACAGAGGGCTATCAAAGCAGTGGAAGCTCTAACGTAACGGTGTGGTAACAGTCGCTTAACCGTATCCGAATGAATCATTGATATTGTTTAAGGCCCCCGGTCTCGTAACCGGCGGCCTTATCTATTTCAAACCTAAAGGGGAACTATCAATGAGAAAGCCAGTAGTGATCCTGCACATGGCAATCATGGTTGTCGTCAGCGCTTGTACGCAAGAAAAGGCGGATATGCAAGAAAAGCCTGATCGCTTTGTGCTAGTCAAAGGCGGAGCGTTTATAAACTCAACATCCAGCTTCTACAACAAAGGAATGACTATTCCAAGTTTTTATATGAGCAAATATGAGGTCACGCAGCGAGAATGGATCGAAATTATGGGAGGCAATCCTTCGCAATTCAAAAGCAACGAGCTGCCTGTCGAAACGGTCAGCTGGTATGACGCTGTCGCGTATTGTAATAAAAGGAGTTTCCAAGAGGGCTTACAAGAGTATTACACGATAGATAAGAGCAATAAAGACCCGCATAATTCGAATGAACACGATGTTGTCAAATGGACTGTAACAATCAATGAAGGTGCCAACGGGTACCGGTTGCCGACAGAAGCGGAATGGGAATATGCCGCGGGAGGAGGCCAGTTGAGCAAGAGCTACGCCTACAGCGGAAGCAACCAAGCAAATGAAGTAGCCTGGAATTGGATGAATGCCGGAGATAAAATTCTATCCGGGGACTGGAACTGGCCAGCCATAGAAAACAATCATAATCAAACGAAGACGATCGGCACCAAGCAGCCCAATGAGCTGGAACTGTACGATATGTCAGGGAATGTAAGGGAATGGTGCTGGGAGTGGTACGCGGACTCGAATGTTGAAAGCGGCTCTTATCGGGTAGTAAAGGGCGGAGGCTGGATCGGCGACGTCAGCAACAATGCGGTATCTTTTCGCGGCAAGTTCGAGGCGAACGGCTTCGGCCCCGATCAAGGGTTCCGAGTCATTCGCAGCGAGTCGCCTGCGAAATCGTAAGCGAGTTTGGATTCCTTTAGCTTTTTCTAATAAGTAGGCGACGGTTGCTGTGCTTTCCTGGTTCGCAGGCCGCAATATATGCGCAGTTATTAAATTGGACATTCCCCCATATATTAGGAATTGTAGCGAAAATAAAACAATCATAATGGAGGGATGTCAACGAATGGCACAGGAAGTTAAAGTAAACCAATCGATTGAAAATCAACTCAAGAAGCCGCAGCAGCTGTTTATCAATGGTCAATTTATACCTTCAGCTGAAGGCAAAACGTTCGTAAGCTATAATCCGGCAACCGGAAAGCCGCTTGCGCAGGTGCACGAAGGCAAAGAAGAGGATATTAACCGCGCCGTTGCCGCAGCAAGAAACGCCTTTGAAAGTGGTCCTTGGCGTACAATGAGCGCCTCTGAGCGCGGTCGTCTCTTATTTAAACTCGCCGATTTAATTGAAGCAAACCGCGAAGAGATTGCGCAGCTCGAGTCGCTCGATAACGGTAAACCGATCCGCGAAACGCGAGCAGCCGATCTTCCGCTTGCAATAGATCATTTCCGCTACTACGGCGGATGGGCAACCAAAATTACCGGACAAACTATTCCCGTTGCCGGTGAGTATTTCAACTACACCAGGCACGAGCCTGTCGGCGTTGTCGGACAAATCATTCCGTGGAACTTCCCGTTATTAATGGCGGCATGGAAACTGGGTCCCGCCCTTGCCACAGGCTGTACCGTCGTGTTAAAGCCCGCAGAACAAACACCGCTGTCCGCGCTTTATTTGGCAAGGCTCATTCAAGAAGCCGGCTTTCCGGATGGTGTCGTTAACATTGTCCCGGGCTTTGGTGAAACGGCAGGCCAGGCGCTTGTCAATCACCCCGATGTGAATAAAATTGCCTTTACCGGATCGACGGAAGTCGGCAAACTCATCGCGCGTCAAGCGGCGGACCACGTTAAACGTGTAACCCTTGAGCTTGGGGGCAAATCACCGAACATTATATTGCCGGATGCGGATCTCTCCCGCGCGATCCCCGGTGCGCTCGCTGGCGTGATGTTTAACCAAGGACAGGTGTGCTGCGCCGGAAGCCGCGTGTACGTTCAGAAAAAAGCGTATGACAACGTGGTTGCGGACATGGCGTCCTATGCAGCCAAAATTAAACAGGGACCCGGTATTCATTCTGACACGGAAATGGGTCCGCTTGTGTCGCTGGAGCAGCAGCAAAAAGTGCTCGGCTATATTCGTCAAGGACGTGTTGAAGGCGCGGAACTTGTTTGCGGTGGGGAGGACCGATTTGATGCCGGCTATTACGTCAAACCGACGATCTTTGCCGACGTTGACGAATCGATGACCATTGCCCGCGAAGAGATCTTTGGTCCGGTCGTGTGTGCGATTCCGTTTGAATCCATCGATGATGTGATCGATCGCGCCAATAACAGCGAATACGGACTTGCCGCTGGCCTGTGGACGGAGAACCTTAAAAACGCGCACTATGTAGCCAACCGGCTTCGTGCAGGCACGGTGTGGGTGAATTGCTACAATATGTTTGACGCCGCTTCTCCCTTCGGCGGCTATAAGCAGTCTGGCATCGGGCGCGAAATGGGCGACTACGCGCTTCGCAACTACACCGAAGTCAAAAGCGTTTGGATTAATATGCAATAACAATAAACTGAAAAAAGGGCCAATGAACGCGAAGCATCGCTTCCGATCATTGGCCTTTTCTTCATTTGAAGAGCTCTAAGTCGATCCAGCCGAAGCGATGCCGTTGAATACGGCAGGGCCGGCGAGAACGAGAGAGAAATAACCGTCCGTCGCAATAAACAGCGTGTAACGAATTTGTTGGCCTAAAACGTCGGCAGCCGGGGGGAAGTCGCCAGCAGATACGCTGATCGGGAACAAGGTACTCCAACGATAAATATTAAACTGCTGATTGAGGATCATGACACCTGTTCCGGCAGTGCCATCGCCGCCGCGTTCTATGGTAAGAGTCACGACAGTTGGATCTAGAATTCCCTCTTCAGGTTCTACTGCCGGTGCGAAATCGATGACTGCCGTCCCTGTCAATGCGACGCGGACGTTGGACGTGTTTAAGGGTATTGCGCCCAAAACTTGCAGGCCGATGTCTCCGATCAAAATAGGCAAATTGTCTAATGGCTCTGATCCGCCAAAATCGTTACTGTGAACGGAAATACGAGAATCCAGAAATTGAATGGGCATGTAATCACCTCCAATCCACACTATTATTCTATGAGTTTTGATAGGAATTGGACTAGTCTATGGCGCATTTATCGTGCCTGGAATCCGGTTAAAGGACGAAAGACTCAATTGGAAAAGCCAGGGAGGTAATCGTGCTGGCGATAGAGAAGAAAGGGAAGGGAACTACTATTAATGCGATGAGAAGCGAAAAGGAGAATTACAATGGTTGGAGCGATTATATTATGGATCATTATGATAGCCTTTTTATTTTTCATCCTACACGCGGTCATTCAGTCCGCACTGGATTCGTCGAACATGGCGAAGAACATTCAGGATATTCGAGACTACTTATATGATACGAAGAGAGAAGGAAAAACTAACAAACGCGCTGTTGCCGAGCAGCTTCTATCGACTCAGCCGGGCGCACCGCAAGACCTTTACGAGGAATGCCCCGCTTGCGGCGAGAAGATCATCCAGCATGAGCCGGAATGTCCAAGCTGCGGCTTGAGACTGAAGGATTAACGGCTATTCAGCATCCCGTGGGAGGAGCGAAACGACATGAACAAAATACTGTTAACCGGCTTTGACCCGTTTGGCGGAGAAACGATCAATCCCGCTTGGGAGGTGGTCAGCGACGTTCACCGACGAAAGGCTTTTTCAGAACTCCAAGTGGAGGCCAGACAGATTCCGACGGTGTTCACAACATCCATAGAAGTGCTAAGGCAGGCGATCCTAGAGGTGCAGCCGGAAGTGGTCATCTGTGTCGGGCAAGCCGGCGGCCGCAGCGACATCGCCTTAGAGCGAGTGGCAATTAACTTGAACGATGCCCGTATCCCGGATAATGAGGGAAATCAGCCAATGGATGAGCCGATCTTCGAACAGGGTCCGGCAGCGTATTGGTCCTCTCTGCCGATTAAGACCATTACCGCGCAACTGCGCAAAGCAGGCATTCCGGCTTCCGTATCCCATACCGCGGGAACATTCGTATGCAATCATCTCTTCTATGGGCTTCAGCATATGATTGCGACGGAATTTCCGGGGATAAGAGGCGGCTTCATTCATATTCCATACCTACCCATCCAAACCGCGCAGAAACCACAGCTGCCGAGCATGAGCCTGGAAACCATGGTAGAAGCGATCGAAATCGCCGTAATTGCCAGTGTTCAGCATGATCGCGATATCGTTGCGTCTGAGGGTCAGCTGCACTGACGAAACAATCAAGATTTCTATAGCAAAATCGAAAAAACGGTCGTTTTTTTATATTGTCCACGTTTCTGCAAAAGCCTAGAATACAGACGAAAGGGAAAAACAACATAGCTCTAAAGCGAAAGGGGTGAGGCGGCCGCACGATTCGTGTTCCAAGTCGACTACCACTCGAGAGGAAGGTAACAATGTCCAAATTGACTACCCCGCCGATCAGCAGAAGCAAGAAGTTCATCTCTACTGTCGCTTCTCTCACCCTATTCTCCTCACTCACCTTTGGCATGTTTGGCGCCGCCACGATTGTAAGCGCTGCCAACACAACGTACTACGTCAGCTCGTCAGGCAGCGACTCCAACAACGGCACAAGCAGCACAACACCATGGAAAACGCTGGCTAAAGTTAACGGCACCAACTTCGGAGCAGGCGATCAAATCCTGTTCAAATCAGGTGATACCTGGTCGGGCCAGCTAATCGCGCACAACTCCGGAGCAAGCGGCAATCCGATTAAGTTCGGTGCTTACGGCACAGGCAGCAAGCCGCTTCTTAACGGCGGCGGAATTGATGCCACACTGCTCATCAACGGCTCCAACTACGTCACAATCGATGGCCTTGCGATTACGAACTATGATGGATCGACGATTTTTGATGGCGTTGAAGGCAATCGGGACGGCATTAAGCTGACGGGCTCCTCCAGCAACATCAACATCAAGAACAACGAAATCTACTACATCGAAGGCTTTAGCAATCATCAGAATGTCGGATCGCCAAGAGGAACCTCACTGGATGCGGCCGCGAACAATCAATATATGGTAGGCGCAATCTATCAGACCGGCACGCCCTCGAACAATGTGACAATCGAGAACAACTACATCCACGACAGCACCGTCAACGGGATTCTGACCACGCAAGTCGGCAGTAATCTTGTTATCCGCAATAACAGCGTCAATAATATCGGTACCGATGGTATCGAATATTGGAATGCGACTTCGCCATTGATTGAATACAACTCGGTGACGAACATTGGGAACAACAGCGGCGCTGCAACGAGGGGCACGGGCGTACTCGGGTATCATGGTTTGGCCGTTTGCGCGATCTGGGGGATTGTGGACATCGACCAGGTTGTCCAGTACAACTACGCAGCGAACACGAATCGCATCACATGGGACGGCCAGCCGTGGGATTTCGATAATCAAACGGTAGGCGGCGTCTATCAATACAATTACAGCCGGGATAATGAAGGCGGCTTCGTGCTCGGCGGCTCCTCAGGACAAACACTTTGCTACAACATCAGCTACAACGACGGCGGCAACCAAGCTTACGCTGATCAAGGTTTCTTCAATGCCAACTCCGATTACTACAACAACATCTTCTACCAGACCAACGGCGCAGGCTTTAGCAAATCGAAGCTGACGAGCGGTTCTTTCAAGAATAACGTCTTCTACACCAATGCCACGAATACTAGCTACACCAACTACCAAACGACCGGACTCACATTCAGCAATAACAGCTACGGCGGTACGCAGAACGCGCTCAACAAAGGAACCAATTCCGTCACGGGCGATCCGCTCTTCGTGAATCCGAGCAGCGCAGGTACAACCATTACATCGGTGGATGGCTTCAAGCTGCAAGCCGCTTCGCCGCTCATCAATGCCGGTACCGTCATCTCGAACAATGGCGGCAAGGATTATTGGGGCAATTCGCTCTACAACGGGGCACCGGATATCGGAGCTTATGAAGCACCGACGACAACGCAGCCGCCTACAGGCGGAGACACGCACAGCGGAACCTGGGCACTGAAGCAGCAGAATACGGGTACGCAATCGGGAACCGGTGCTTACCAAACCGTTACCGGTGTGGCAACAAGCAGCACATACGTAGCGAAAGCGTGGGTAAAAGGTGCGGGGCAGCACGGCAAGCTGGTGGTTTATAACAGCTCTTGGACCGTTGTCGCAGAGTCAACGGAATATGTATCGAACGGAACATGGACGGAAATCAGCACGCCGTCGTTCAACACGGGCACGAACACCTCTCTGATCGTACAGTTCATTGATCTGGGCTCCGCTTCGGGATCAACCTATATCGACGATACGTTCCTCGGTATTTCGGGCGGTACTAACAAGCTGGTGAATCCCGGCTTTGAAAGCGGCAATACGACGTGGACGATGGCAAGTCCGTACACCATCGTACAAGGCACGACCTCCAGTCCTGCCAATACACATGCGGGAACTTGGGCGATGAAGCAGCTGAATACAGGCACGCAAGCAGGGACAGGTGCATATCAGACGGTTTCCGGTGTAGCAACGAGCAGCTCCTATGTATTTAAGGCATGGGTAAAAGGAGCAGGCCAGCATGGCAAAATCGTCGTCTACAACAGCTCGTGGACCGTGCTAGCCGAATCCTCCGAATACGTCTCCAGCGGAACGTGGACGGAAATCAGCACGCCTTCGTTCAATACGGGAGCCAACACTTCCTTGATCGTGCAGTTTATTGATCTCGGCACGGTTGCCGGCACGACGTATATCGACGATGCGTTTCTCGGTATATCGGGCGGAACGAACAAAGTAGGCAATGCCGGCTTTGAGAGCGGCAGTACGACGTGGTCGCTGACGGGTCCGTACACGATCGTTCAGCCTTAGTATTGGCACGGAGGAATAAGAGGCTGCCGCCAACGGCCTCTTATTCTTTACGCTTTAACCTGATGTGAACGGAGGCCAATCATGTCAAAGCCCATGCGCAAGCCAATACCTACTCCTACCCCTGCACCTGTAAGGAAATCGATGCCGGCTCGAACTCAAAGCAGCTTCAGAAGAATGCCTATCCTGATGGCTGCGGTTTCCGTCGCGGTAGTGATTATGGCAGCGATCGTAATCTGGAGAGTCTCTCCGGCCAACGGCGGACTTCGTCTCTATGATCCGATTGCAACGGTCAATGGCGAACCGATCGCATACGGCGAGTTGAAGCATGACCTCGAAGCCGGGCGCAGCGTGGTTCATAACTATTTTCTGGATAAGTATGGTGCCGAGGACAATGAGAACTTCTGGACGACAAATTATGGCGGGGAAGTGCCGATTGAGAAGCTGAAGCAACAAGCGTTGGAGGGCAGCATCAAGCGCAAGGCGCAGGAGCTGGCAGCCGTGCAATACGGGATCCTGAAAGTTATCAGCTATCGCGGATTGCTGCGGGAATTGGACGAAACGAATGCGGAGCGTCAAGAGAAGGTGAAGAGGAACGAGGTTATTTACGGGCCTATTACGTATGACGAGCAGCGTTATATCGATGAACGGTCGCAGGTGCTGAGAAGAGATTTGAAAGAGAAGCTGGCGGCGGCGTTTAAGCTTACGGATCAGGATGCGGAAGTCTATTACGAGCAGAACAAAGCGCTGTTCTCGCTGCATGATTCGAGGACGGTTAGAGCGATCGAAGCTCATTTTGCCAATCAGGAAGAACGGAAGAAGAACGGCGAAGCTGCACTTGCGAAGCTTGAGGCGATTCAGAAGAGGCTCCACTCCGGCACCGATTTCGATACCATCTACAACGAGCTTGCGGCAGCGAAGGATGATATCCTTGTCGTTTCGGAGACCGTGTACGACTATCGAACACCGCGAACCGACAGTATCCTCCATCCCAATTTGTTCGAATCCATCAATCAGCTTGGCAGTGGAGAGGTGACTGGCATTATTGAGGATGAGCCGTCGGTGGGGATCTACGCATGTACGGAAATGAAGTCGCTCGGTTATGCGCCGCTTAACGAGGTGAAAGGGCAGGTCATGAACAGCTTGATGGAGCAGCGCTATGACGAGTGGATGGCCAAATGGCTGCAATCGGCTCAGATCGACATCAACGAAGACAATATGAAGCAGGTCACGATGGATGAATAGGGCGATTCGCCCCGTGAAGTCGGCTTTTCCATAAATAAGGTCGGTTTAACATATAGAGGAATATTGGACAGCCACTCTACAATAAAAGCAAATCCATTTATGAGGAGAGGTATTACGCTGGTGAACATTCGATTTGGCAAGCTAAGAAAGAGCTTCACGTTGATGACGCTGTCGGCCATGCTTTTCGCGATGCTCCCTTCTGTGCTGGCGCCCGTTGCTTATGCAGCGGATAAGGTGCTGTATGCAGAGAATTTTGAAAGCACGGCCGTTGATAGCGCGCCCTCAGGCTGGTCTCTGTCCGGTGTTGATTTAGGCAGTACGATTGGTGTCAAAGAAACCGATTCCGGCAAAAGCTTAACGCTCACGCAAGAAGGCAGCGGCGAAGAGGATCAGACGGCTTCGTATACATTCGAAACACCGCTTAAAGGTCTCATCTCCATTGATATGAACGTGATGGCGGAGCAAACGGGCAAGCCGTCTGATTTTCTGGTTTTGAAAGATAGTAAGGGCGAACAGCTGCTAGGGCTGTTGTTCGCGGATGATTGGGAGAATAACGGAAGTAAATTCCTTGCCGTGCGCACCGCTTCGGGCTGGAACAATCTGCAGGAATACGAGGCCGGTCAATGGTACAGCATTCATGTGCTGGTCAATGTGCTGACGCAGGAATTTTCGGTAACCGTCGATGGGGCGGGTATCGATAAGGGGACGGACGTTGCGTTCTTGGCCCCGAGCACGGATATCAAGCAGCTGGAGATTGCCACGTACAAGAATGAGGCAGGCACATTCCGCATCGATACGATTAACGTCAGCACGCCGGAAAATATGGCTCCGGTTGCGACAGGCCTCAGCGTCGTTGGCGGAGCACAGGTGCTGACCGGCGTTTACACCTATACCGATCCTGAGCTGGATGCAGAAGGTGCGTCGGTCTATAAGTGGTATCGTGGCGCAGCTGCGGACGGTTCGGATAAAGCGGTTATCGAGGGAGCAACGGGGAAAACATACACACCGGTTGCTTCGGATAGCGATACCTATATTTTCTTCGAGGTTACACCGGTTGCGGCAGCAGGCACTGCGCAAGGTACGCCTGTTGTGAGTGCGGGCTTCCGGGTTCCGAAACCGGACGCGGATGCGACTCTCTCAGGAGATGAGCTTTCGCGTGCGCTCTCCGATGGCAAACTTGTTCCGGTGCAATATGCGGCAAGGCCTTCGCTTGACGGCGATTTCAACAAATGGCAGAGCTATACGGGCATTGTGCTTCCCAGTAATGCCGCCCAGAACAAAGTGAAGGACTGGACGGGCAGCAAGGATGTATCGGCCAAAGCTTACTATGCTTACAATGACACGACCTTTTTTCTTGCAGTTGATGTAACAGATGATATTCACAGCCCGCTGCCGGGCGGAAGCAATTGGGATGCCGATGGCGTGCAGTTCGCCTTTGGCGAAGGTGCTTCACGCGTCGAATACGGCGCAGCGCTGGGTAAGGACGGCACGACAGATATTCAGCGATACTCGGATGGATTGGCCATTCTTCCGGCAAGCTCGATTCAGATGAATGCCGGTCGCGTGCAAGATGAAGATACGGAGAGAAACGAAAATCATACCTATTATGAGTTTGCCATCCCATGGGGAGCTGTTCTCTCGAGCCCGCCGACTGCCGGCAACCAAGTGCCATTCACGATGCTTGTAAATGATAGAGACCTTGGCGGACGAGACGGTTACCTGGAATGGACGGGAGGAATAGGTTCGGGCAAAGACGTCACGCAGTTCGGAAAGCTGGAGCTGCTGCCGCAAAATCAAACGTGGACGTCCTGGCTTTCCGGTAATACGAAGGTCATTTCAGGCGAAGCCGCGCAATACACGCTTTATGCCATGAACACAGGCAATACGGAGCGTACACTCACTCTGGATCTGCCTGCGGCAAATTTAAGCGGTCAATCCGTTCGCATTCCGGCACACCATCTGTATAAGAAAACCTTCACGGTAACCATCGAGAATTCCATAGATATTGCCGCCGCTCTTCATGACGATAATCTAACCCAAACGCCGAAGCTGAGCGTCAAAGCTTTGAAGTCGGCAGAGCAAGTAAGGGCAATGCTCGGGGATATCGAGAGTGTCGTCATTCCAAGGTTGAGAGCGAAACTGGAGCAGGCAGCAGGGCAGGGCTTCTCAACCGATTATGAGAGAGTAAATCTGGCGACGATCGAGAAGACGGTTGCTTACGGCTTGGAAGATCTCGACAATGATAGTCTCGCAAGAGCGGAATATATCGCGGATACCCTTTATGCGCTGGATGCTCAGGCAGAGAGCAGCTTAGATGCTTATATCGCAGGCACGGCAACGCCGAAGGGACCGGTATCCCGTTATCAAACAGGGCGTACGTCCATCGACGGCTACTCCATTCTCGGCAATACGACGCAAGGCGCGAATAAGCCGCTGATCTTCAGCGGATACGGGATGTTCGAGCAAGCGGTGGAGGACGTGCCGATCTTTCAGGATCTTGGCACGAATATGATCGATTTTAACGTTTACCCGCTCGAAATCTTCAAGAAACCCGGGTTGTTTGGCTGGTCGACGTATTCGCCAAATGGCAGCCCAACGACATTTGAGCCCGACAACACTACTGCTCACAGCGGAAGTAAGTCGATCAAAATGCAGCTTGGAGAAGCTAATGATAGCATAGTCTTCCAAAACCCGATTCTGGAGCCGAATACGACCTATCATATCTCTGCTTGGGTCAAGACTGCCGGGAATCCGGGTGCCAATATATTCTCAAATCATAACGGCTGGACGACATCATCCATTGCGAATTCAGAAGACTGGACACTCAACGAGTTCAGCTTCACCACCGGGTCGGATGAACACCAGCTTCAAGTCGGCATATTCGCTCACTCGCCGGGCACGGTATGGATCGACGACTATACCCTTGTCAAAGACGGGACCGACACGAACCTGATGGTCAACAACGGACTTGAAGAAGGCGTCCAAGGCGACAACTATTATATTGTCGATGAGACGTACCTCGACAATACGGTAGTACCGGCGCTCCAAAGAGCAGCAGACCATAACATCGCAGTGAACGTGGAGCTTGGTCTGCAAGGCTTCCCGGATTGGATCTATCAAGATTACCCGGATACGAAACTTCCTGATAACTATGGATTCTTGAAAGCCGATATCGAGAACCCGCGCGTTCAAGAGCTCTATAAGGCGCATGTCGACATTCTTATGGGCAAAATCAAAGATTCTCCGGCGCTGCAGGCGATTAATCTCTCGAATGAGTCGGAGTATATCACCAACAACGGTCCTTATAACTTAGTGAAGTGGCATACGTATCTGCCTACGATCTATGCATCGGTTGAGGCATTGAACGCGAGCTATGGAACGGACTATGCCAGCTTCGATGAAGTGCCAATTCCGAATATGAACAGCGTGACGGGCAACGCCTATTACTTCGATTACTTAACGTACAAAACAGGGCGATTGACCGCATTCCACCAAATGCTTGCGGACGAGGTACACAAATACGCGCCGGACCTGCCTGTTCATGTGAAGCTGATGGGTTTTGGCGTCATGAACAATGATCTCATGCTGCGCGGCGGCAAGGATCTTGAGCAAATGGCGCAGTTCTCCGGCTATACGGGAATAGACGGCGGACCGGAATACGGCTCAGGCCCGAGCAAATTCGCCGAAGCAACGGGGATGCTCGATATGATTACGTCAATGAAGGAGCAGCCAACCTTCAACTCCGAGAACCATATCATTAGCGACGGCGAAACCAAATACGATGCTGATCTGGCTAAATGGGTATCCAATTGGATCTGGGATGGCGGACTTCACGGAACGGGAGCCTCCGTGATCTGGGTTTGGCAGCGCAGCTATACGACGGATTACCTGCAGGGCAGCATTTTGAACCGCCCGGATGCGATTGCCGAGGTTGGCCATGCGTCACTGGACCTCAACCGTCTCGTCCATGAAGTAACGGCATTCCAGAACGAGAAAGCGAAGGTCGGCGTGCTCTATTCCATGACGCCAAGACTGTATAACAGCGAGTATTACAGCAATCTGACCAAAGCATACTCCGCGCTGAGCTATAACGGACAGAAGGTCGGCTATGTGACGGAGAATCAAATCAATACCGGCGCAATGGGCGGACTGGACGGCTACAAGCTCATCGTGCTGCCGGAAGTCAATAATCTGTCCGCGGAAACGCTGGCCAACATCAAGAGCTGGGAAGCCGGCGGCGGGCATGTAGTCTTGATTGGTACTGAGGAAAATCTGATTAAAGGCGATGAGCATAATCAGCCGCTGCCGGCAGATGACCGCGATGCGGTGCTGAACAGCGTCAACACGACGATTATCGCTGCGAATCCGAAGCTGGAGGATCTGCGCGGAACATTCTTCGGGCTTCAGGATCAGCTGGGTCTCGCTGATGTCATCGTCTACGATGCAGCTACAGATCAGCCGGTAAATGAAGTGGAATGGAGAACGACGGAACTAAGCGGCAAGCAGCTGCTGAGCATCGTCAACTACAGCAATGAGGACAAAACCGTCTATATCAAGGTGAACGGAGTGAACGTGACGCCTAAGACGGAGCTGATCAGTATGTCGAAACCGGCGAGCGGGGAGCTTGCACTCGCAGGCAACAGACATTTGCTCTACGATTTGTCGCAACAAACCGATAACCCGCCAACATCTCCCGGCTTCACGGTAGTTGTTCCTAACGAAGTGCTGAAGCTGGATGCTGCTTCCTTTAAGCCGGACGCAAATGGTCTCGTTGAAGTGAAGCTTCCTGCAGGCAAAAGCGAGGTACAGCTTCCGGGGAACGCTGCAATGCTGTTGGATGGCAATGAATTGGTGCTGGATGCCGGAGGCGTATCGATGACGATTAGCCCGGATGTCCTGAAGCAGCTGTCGGCGCTTGTGGATGCGGACTCGCTGAAGGATGCTCATATTTCCCTGACCATCAAATCGGTATCCGAGGAAGACAGCAAAGCACTGCTTAACAGCGGGAACAACGAATCCGGCGTGCTGAAGGCTGCAGGACAGTTTGTTCGCTTCGAGCTTGCGCTTGTGACGAAGGATGGGCAGCCGCATACACTCACGGCATTCGATACGCCGATTCAAGTTGCGCTTCCTTATGGTGAAGGCACGGATGCAAATCTGCTTGGTGTATATACTTTCAACACAGCTACGAAAGCGTGGGAATATGTAAGCGGCCAAGTAGACAAACAAAGCAAACGAATCATAGCCGAGCTGCCTCATTTCAGCACATACGCAGTGCTGGAATATGCGAAGACATTCAACGATGTGGCAGCCGGCCACTGGGCATTCGAAGCGATTCGGCAATTGGCGGCGAAGCATATCGTGAAGGGGATCACCGATTCGAGCTTCGCGCCGAATCAGCAGGTGACCAGAGCGGAGTTCGCAGGCATGCTCATTCGTGCTCTCGGACTTAAAGCGGCAGCGGAATCGGAGCCGTTCAGCGATGTACCGGCCGATGCATGGTATGCAGAGGCTGTGTCAGCCGCCTACGGTGCAGGACTTATCAATGGCCGAACGAGCGATACCTTTGCGCCGGATGCACCGATTAACAGAGAAGAAATCGCAATAATGCTTGTCCGTGCATTCCAATATATATCGGGCGATGCAGCAGCAGGCGGCGATACTGTTTTGACCGATGAAGGCGCTGTCTCGCCTTGGGCGATGGATGCCGTGAAAGGCGCGATCCATGAAGGCTTGATGTCGGGGGTCGGGGCAGGGAAGTTCGCGCCGGAGCTGTTGACGAAACGAGCCGAGGCGGCACAAGCAATCTATAATTTGCTGCTTCGTATGCAGCGCTAGCATGTCGGCGTAATTGGGCTCGCCCGTCCTCTGATTCGGAGGGCGGGCGATTTTCCATATCACAAGGGAGTGAGTAACGTTGGTCAAGTCGCTCAGTTTCCAAATTTTATCCGGATTTGTCGTCGTGGCCATGCTGCTGACATTACTGCTCATCACTAATAATAACTATGCGATCGATGTCGTTCGCTCTCAAATCGCGGATGCCAATCGAAATCTGCTAACGAAGTATGTGGCGGATCTCGAGAATCAGTTCGAGGAAGCCAACAATTACTTATATGGACTTGTGTTACAGGATCCGGATATTCAGGTGCTCTCGCTGATGAACGAGACGGAAGAAACTTATTTTGCCAAACAACGGATTATTACCAAACTAAAGGTGCAGCTCAACATTATGCATGGTGTTGATGCGCTGTTCGTGTATTCGGCCGCCGACGAGGGACTGATATGCATTGCCGCGCAGGGTAAGCCGCAGTCGCAAATCAACGATACTATCGTGAAGCTTGCGCAAAATGGAGTACCGGATATGAGGAAATGGTTCCCCTATCAGGTTGGGCAAGAACGCTATATGTTCCGTTACGTGAAATACAATTCGCAGGTGACGGTTGGCGCGGCGATGAGCGCAGGCAGCTTGGTGGAGAATATGCCGGTGTGGAACGAGGTGCAGAAGCAGGGCATTAATTTGCTTACCGATGATTGGGGGTTGCTGGTTAAGACTGGCTTCGCTCAAGACGATCTGCGTGCGATCCGTGATGTCGGCATCCAGAGCAACATGTTCCAAACGGTTCAGGGGACGAAGCGAGGCAGCGCTCCTTTTCAACTGGTTGGGAAGCATTTGAATCAGGCGGCGTTATCCGTGGTGTATACGATACCGGAGAAACGGCTGCTTGCGAACCTGCCTAATTTTCAGCGATTGATTAATTTGATTCCGTGGGTAACCGTGCTTATCACCGTCTTCTACGTGCTGTTCATTCAACAAATTCTGCTTAAGCCGATGAAACAGCTCATCAAAGGCATGCACAAAATCAAGAAAGGAGACTGGGCGATCCGGCTGCCGGAAGATCCGAGGACGCGTGAATTCGCTACTCTTAATGTGACCTTTAATCAGATGGCAGAGGAAATCCATGCGCTGAAAATGGAGGCGTACGAGAAGCAGCTGCAGGCGCAGGAAGCACGGTTCAAGCATTTACAGGCGCAGATTAACCCGCATTTCTTCATGAATGCCCTGAATATCTCGTACAGTCTGGCGGGGCTGCGAGAGTATCAACTTGTGCAGAAGCTGCTTGCGCACATCGTGGATTTTCTGCGTTTCATTACCCGCAATAACGGGGAACTGGTCACCATTGATCAGGAGCTTGGCCATATCCGGCACTATTTGGAAATTCAGAAGCTGCGTTTCCCTAATCGGCTTGATTATGAATACATCATCGATGATCGATGCGGAAGATTGCTCATTCCTCCGTTAATTGTGCAGCCTGTGGTGGAGAATGCGGTCATTCATGGCTTCAAGATGGAGTCCGGCATGTTTATCATTCGAATTAAAGTGGCCATGCGAGAGGATCAGCGGCTTGAGATAACGGTGCAGGACAACGGCATCGGCTTCACGACTGCGCAAGTCGACAGCTGGCAGCGAGGAGAGGAATTGCCTGGAGCGCATATCGGTATCCGCAATATGATGGAGCGTATTGCCATTAAGTATAGTACGGGCGCGGAAGTCGCGTTCGAGAATGCGGCTGAGGGCGGCGCGCTGGTGCGGCTGCTGCTTCCGGCTGCGGAGATGATGCTTAAGGAGGCCAAGTGACATGGATGTACTCATCGTGGATGACGAAATGTATGCGGTCAAAGCGCTTGTGTCCAATCTCGCTTGGACGGAGCTCGGGTTCAGCGGCGTTTATGAGGCGTACTCTGTGTCGGAGGCCAAGCGGATCATCGAGTCGAAGGAAGTAAAGGTGCTGATCAGCGATATTGAGATGCCGGGTGCTTCAGGCATTGATTTGCTTGAATGGGTGAGAAGTACGCATCCGGAGATCGAGACGGTTTTCCTGACCTGCCACTCGGATTTTCAATATGTCCGGCAGGGCTTGCACTATGGACTGGCACAATATTTGCTGAAGCCGGTCGATTATGCGGAGCTCTATCAGGTGATAAGGAAGCTGGTAGAGAAGCTGACCCTCGATCTGGAGACCAAACGCTACAACGAAGCTTACAAGAAATACTATCGATTATGGGAAGAGCAGAAGCCGGTTCTGGTCGAGCGGTTCTGGCAAAATCTTGTGGAGGAGCGGTTCTTCCCTTCCGCCGAAGAGACGCAGGAGCTGATGAGCGCCTATGACATTCCGCTGCAACCCGGCAATCAGGTGCTGCCGCTGCTAATAGGCGTGGAGGAATGGTATAAGGAGCTTAGTGGCAAAGACGAGGAGATTATGAACTATGCACTGCGCAATGCGGCCGAGGAAATGCTGCTGACCGATCGGAATGGGATCGTATTTCGGGATCGCCATCGGAACACGCTGGTGCTGTTCTACGGTTCAGAGCATCCGTTTGAAGCATTGGAGGAGCGCTGCCGCAGCTTCATTGAAGCTTGCGATCATTATCTATTCTGCAGTTTATCGTGTTATATCGGCAGGCCAACAACGCTCACGGCGCTGCCCTACCTCTATTTGACACTGATGCGTGCCTTCCGCAGCAATGTGACACAATCGCGTGCTTGCTTGCGCGTCCAGGAGGAGCCATTCGAGGATTTCGGCAAAAACACGCCGCCGCCGATCGATTCCTGGCGCGTGCTGCTAGAAACCGGCAAGTCGGAGGAATTGCTGCAGCGGGTGGAACACTATATTAGCGGGCTTGGCGCCGAGAAACGATTGTCCGCGGAGACGCTCCACGCCATCTATCATTCGGTTGTGAACATGATCTATCATCTTTTTCACAAGCTTGGCTTATCCGTACATAATTCGTTCGAGTGGCAGCAAGGGCTCGATCTGCCGCAGGCGACCAGGACGCTGGCGCAGTTCCGCGTATGGGTCAATCGCGTCATCCCGGAAGCAGTCCGCGCGGTGCGCAACCATGGCGGCGATCATTCGGCGGTCATCGAGAAGGTGAAGCAGTTCGTCGCGGACAATGTCGACAAGGAGTTTATGCGCGAGGATATCGCCGCATACGTGTATCTCAATTCCGACTACGTCTCTCGCATGTTCCGCAAGGAAACCGGCCAGTCGCTGCAGGACTACATCATCCAGCAGAAAATCGCTCATGCCCGCAGCCTGCTCATCTCCACGAACACGAAGATCAGCGATGTCGGCTACAAAGTAGGCTATTCGAACATCCCCTACTTCACCAGCTTATTCAAGCGAGTGGTCGGCCTATCGCCGCAAGAGTTTCGGAAGAAGTATCAGGTATGACCCGTGCGGTAAAGTGGAAGCTGAGAGTCGGGAAAACCGACTTTCAGCCGGAAAACGGAGCAGAAACGAAGTTAAAAGACGGAAAATCCGTCTCTCAGCTTCGAGAGCAGCTTATTAGGAGGCTTGGTGAGGGCTGAGAGTATGGAAATGAAACTCTCAACAGTAAAGCCGAACCGAAAAGAAAGCTGAGAGTACTGAAATCGAACGCTCAGCATCGGAAACGCCAATCTGAGCGGCTTAGAGAGGACTCAGAGTACGGAAATGAAACTCTCAGCAGCAATACAGAACCAGAATGGGGCTGAGAGTACGGAAAACGAACGCTCAGCATTGGAAACGCCAACCTGAGCGGCTTAGTGAGGGCTGAGAGTACGAAAATTGAACGCTCAGCATCGAAAGCGCCAATCTGAGCGGCTCGGTGAGAGCTGAGAGTACTGAAATCGAACGCTCAGCATCGGAAGAACCAACCTGAGCGGCTTAGTGAGGGCTGAGAGTACGGAAATGAAACTCTCAGCATCAAAATCGAACGCCCAGCATGCTGCGGCTGAGTGTACGGTAAAGCGAGTGGTCAGCATAAACACCGCATTAGTTTTTGGAAGAACTATAGGTGTGAGTCTGGTCGTCATACTGTAATTTCGATCGGTTTATTCCATTGTTGCTCCTTCATGCGTGGCTATAATTAATAGCAAGGACAAGGGAATGGAGCGGATTGCGATGAGTGGACGAGGTGCAACGGCGTGGAGCAGTCGCAGACGAGCCCTCCGTCATGAGTGGCGCCGAAATAAGCTGCTTTTCCTGCTGCTGCTGCCCGGCACACTTTATCTGTTCATCAACAATTACCTCCCCATGTTCGGGATCGTGATCGCCTTCAAGCAGGTCAATTTCACAAAAGGCATCTGGAACAGTCCATGGAACGGCTTCAAAAACTTCGACTATTTGTTCAGCTCCACCGATACCTTCCTGATTACGAGAAACACCGTGCTGTATAATCTGCTCTTTATCGTACTTGGCACCGTCATTGCCATCGCGTTCGCTGCATTGCTGGGTGAGCTTCGGCGAAGGTTCCTCGTCACGCTGTTTCAAAGCATGATGTTCTTCCCCTATGTGCTTTCGTTTGTCGTGGTCAGCTATCTGGGTTTTGCTTTCCTCAGCATCGAGCATGGCTTCATCAACAATCACCTGCTGAAACCGCTCGGCTTCGATGCGATCGAATGGTATAACGACCCTCGATATTGGCCGTATATCCTAACCCTCGTCTACCTCTGGAAAAATCTTGGCTACAGCACGATCATCTACATGGCCGCCATCATTGGCATCGAAACCAGTTACTACGAGGCTGCGGTTATGGAAGGCGCAAGCAAATGGCAGCAGTTCACATCCATCACACTGCCTCTTCTTAAACCCGTAATCATCATCCTAACCGTACTCGGCATCGGCAAAATCTTCTTCGCAGACTTTGGTCTGTTCTACTTAGTCCCGCTGGCATCAGGCCCGCTTTACCCGACCACACTCGTCATTGATACGCAGGTTTACAATGTGCTGAGGCTGCACAACGATATCGGAATGGCTGCTGCGGTCGGACTCTATCAAGCCGCGATTGGTTTCTTGCTTGTACTGCTGTCGAATACAATCATCCGTAAGGTGAGCAAAGAGAACGCGTTATTCTAAGGGGGAGTGTCCGATGAAGGTCGTGACATCGGCAGCTGTTCATACGATTTCGAGAAAATCCTACCACGCGAACAGCGTTTCTCAGTGGACGAACCTGTTGATCGTTATTCTTTTCGCCGGGTATTCGCTGCTTTGTCTGATACCGGTGTTGCTAGTACTAATCGTATCCTTCTCGGATGAACAGTCGATTACGCTGCATGGCTATTCGTTCTATCCGAGCAGGTGGAGCGTGGAAGCCTATCTCTATTTGTTCCGTGACGGGATTACCATTGCGCGGGCATACGGGGCGACGATTACGGCCACGGTATTGGGCACGGCTGTCGGCCTGCTCATGACGGCAAGCTTCGCATTCCCGCTGTCTAAACCTGATTTCAAGTACCGCAATATATTCGCATTCTATGCATTCTTCACGCTCCTCTTTAACGGCGGTTTGGTGCCGTGGTACATCGTATTCTCGAAATACCTCAAGCTTGGCAATACGATCTGGGCGCTCATCCTGCCGGGACTGCTCATGAATGCCTTCTATGTCATGCTTATCCGTACGTTCTATCAGTCTTCTATTCCGGTTGAAATCTATGAATCCGCTCAGATCGACGGTGCGAACGAGATTCGTGTGTTTGTCCAAATTGTCATTCCGCTCTCGCTGCCCGTGCTGACGACCATCGGGTTATTTTATACGCTGGCCTATTGGAACGATTGGAATAACAGCATGATCTTTCAGAGCCGGGATCAGTTTATCAGTCTGCAATATTTAATGAATCGCACCTTGCTTAATTTGCAGTATTTGCTTCAAAACAATCAGGCTGCTGCTCAAGCTCAGGTGGATTTTCCGGGTGAATCCGTTCGAATGGCGATGGCCATAGCAGGCATCGGACCCATCCTATTTGCCTATCCATTTTTCCAGAAGTATCTCGTGAAAGGGCTCACGGTTGGGGCAGTGAAAGGTTAAGGAGGGCTCAATCATGAAGGGGCGTTTAAGGAGAAAAGCAAGCTTAGTTCTCTCGATGATTGCCGCGGTTGTCGTGTTGTTGTCTGCTTGTACCAGCGGCAGCGGCGGGAGTATGTCGTCCTCAGAGGGAGCGAGCAATAGGGCTAAGAACAGCTCATCCGGCTCTGCGGCTGAAGTGGATCGGGCAGCGCCTGGCGCGATCGAGCTTGATCCCTACGAGATTAGTATCTATGTGCCGGGTGCGACAACGGAGGATATTCCGGTTGTGGAGGAAGCGATCAACGCCTACTTGAAGGACAAAATCAATGCAACGGTTAAGCTGAATTTCATCGATTGGAACAACTACCAGAATAAAACCAACCTGATGATCACCTCCGGCGAGAAGTTCGATCTTTTCTACATGGCCAACTGGCTTGGTTATCCCGATGCTGCCGTGAAGGGGATGCTGCTGCCTGTCGATGATCTGATCGAGAAATACGGGCAAGCGATCAAGCCGAATTTAAACATGGTGTATCAAACCGGAGCCAAAGTAAACGGCAAGCTGTACGGGGTCCCTTCGAACAAGGAATATGCATCGAACCAAGCGCTCCTTATTCGCAAGGACATCATGGACAAATACGGATTTAATGCGAATGAAATTCAGACCTATCATGATTTTGGCCGCTGGTTCAAAATCATCAAGGAGAATGAACGGGAGCTTGTCCCTTTTGCCGGGATTAATGATATGGAATGGGCGATTCTGTCGAAGTTCGAGCCGATTGGGAACTATTTTGGCGTGCTGGATAAAGAAGCGAATGATTTGAAAGTCATCGACATGTTCCAAAGCCCGAAGTACCTCGAGATCGTCAAGCAAGCCAGAGAATGGTATACCGCCGGCTACATCGTGAAGGATGCGGCAACCACCCAAGTGACGCGGGAAGAGCTGATGAAGAACGGCAAAGTGGCGACGATGATGAATGGCGCTAAGCCGGGCATCGACAAAGAGAAAACCATCATGACAGGCCGCGATCTCGTGCAAATCGACTTCAGCAAACCGTACACATCCACAGGGGATGTAACGGGTGCATTACTCACAATTCCTAATACTTCCGCTGATCCGGAGCGGGTCATGATGTTCCTCAATCTGCTGTACTCCGACAAGTATTTGCTGAACTTGATCGACTGGGGCGTGGAAGGCAAGCATTACGTGAAGGTTTCCGATAACGTCATCGATTTTCCGCAAGGGGTGGATGCCACAACGGTCGGTTACAGCGCGCAGGGCGATCAGTGGATCTTCGGCAATCAGTTCAACAGCTATCTGTTCAAATCGGAGGATCCGGACAAATGGAAGAAGCTGATATCGTTTAACGAAAGTGCGATTATATCCAAAGCGCTTGGCTTCAGCTTCGACCCAACGCCGGTACAGAATGAAATCAGCGCCTGTTTGACGACAATGAACCAATATTTCATTGGCCTCAGCTCCGGTTCGCTGGATCCGGACAAATATGTGCCGGAGCTCGTGAAGAAGCTGAAAGCAAACGGACTGGACAAAATTATCGCGGAGAAGCAGAGACAGCTTAATGTGTGGGTGGCGCATGGGAAATAGGGAAAGAGGCAGGCGCGCAGCAGGATTATGGGCATGAAACACGAATACATGCACGATTGGAAAATCGTAGAATACTAGAGAAGGCAGGTAGTCGCGATGAGAACAGGTCAGACAGGTCGGCTGCTCGAGATTAGCTTGGAAACCGGGGAGACCATTGGCAATCCGTTCTGGGACTGCAATGTTTCGGCTCGTTTCGTGCATGAAAGCGGGCAATCGGAGCAGGTCGTGGAAGGCTTCTATGATGGACGAAATGAACAAGGACAGCATCGCTATAAGGTTCGCTGGATGCCCCAGCTTGCCGGAAGCTGGACGTGCGAGGCGAACTCGCACCCTCAACATGAAGGGCTTAATCAGAGGTTCGATGTTCAGATAGAAGAATCGCCGGAGTCTATCCGCGGCTTTCTGCGTACGGCGCCGGAGCGGGACTGGAAGTTTGTCTTCGATAATGATGAGCCTGCCTTCCTTCTTGGGGATACCCAATATAATTTGTTTGGAGCCCACTACAACGGTGTTGATGTGGCGGCGATCTTGGATCACAGACAAGCGCAAGGCGTGAATTATATACGTGCCAGAGCGCAGGTCAGTCCTCACCATCCCGACATTCGCAATACGTGGCAGACACGAGACTGCTGGCCTTGGGGCGGCAGTGCGCAGTGGCCGGATTTCACGAAGCTGAATGTGGGCTATTTTCAGGCTGTCGATGAGGTTATGGCGATGCTTGCGGAACGGGGAATAGGTACGGAGTTTATTTTGGAAGCGTGGATGCTGGAATTTCCGTTTAACGATCGCGGGCAGTTTCTGCCGGAGCATGAGGAGCTGTGGGTCAACTATCTCATCGCGCGATATGCGGCATATCCGTCGCTCTTCGTATGGTGTCCGTCCAATGAATATGAGTTCTATCCGGGCAAAGCCGCTTATCATAAAGAAGCAGATCGCTGGTTCAAGAAGCTGGCGAAGCTAATTAAATCCAGCGACCCCTATAAGCATCCGATCGGCGCCCATCAATGGTATCAGAAGGTAGCGCTGCATGAGCGGCTGGGGGATTGCGAGGAGCTTGACGTGTATCTCGTGCAGTCGGATTGGATCTTGGAAGTGCAGAAATTCAATCACAATCCGGCGCTCTGTATGTGGATTGATCAACAGATTCGCTTCCATGCCGGTTCGTCGGCGAAGGCGGTCATGTGCAGCGAGTTTGGTTATGAGAAATCGGGAAGCGCATTCACGATCGACGTGCATGAGCTGTTCGATCATCACCATACGCGGCGGGGGCAATGGAGGGCCGGGTTTAGCGGTTTCCCGGTTGTGCATGGGTTCAATAACACGTGGGGGCCGAACATGACGCTGGAGACGGATTCGATCGGTTCGGCGTACTTGCCGATCTATCGTACGTTTATGACGGAGGATGTCCGATATACGGAAATGGTTCGGCAGCCGGAGCTGCTGCGGAGTCGTTCCGGGGATGACGATATGGGAACAGCGCCGCTCAGCATGGCGAATGGCGATCTTGCCGTGGCGGCAGTCTACTTCCCGGTGGCAGGAAGCTGTGAGCTGGCGCTTGATGAGCCTAGCCGTTACAGCTTCTATTGGTTAAATCCTCGTACAGGCCAGCGTTCGGAGCCGGCGAACTGCGATACGTTTTATTTTGCAACGCCTGCAGTGGATGCGACGAATACGAGTGATGAGCACGACAGTGATTGGGTGCTGTGTCTGAAGAAGCAAGTCTAACAACGGGGGAGCATGAGTTATGGTAAGTCAGGCAAGAGATTTAGCAACTTTGCGGTACGGCTCTGGTGAACCGCTGCCGGAGCGGCGGCTGCTCCAGGCAGGTCCGCTGACCGCTGTGCTGGAAGAAGGCGGACTGCGTTATATTCGCTATGGCGAGCAGGAAGTCGTACGCGGCATCTACGCCGCCGTCCGGGATCGGAACTGGGGGACGATTAAGCCGGTTTTTCGGGAGTTTCGTGTGGTTACGGATCGCATCGATGAGTTTGAGGTGCGTTTCGTGGCAGAGCATCGGCAAGGCGAGATCGATTTTGCGTGGGAGGGGGCCATCACCGGCTCGGAGGATGGAACCATTCGCTTTACGTTCGACGGCGAGGCGCGTTCGAATTTCTTGCGCAACCGGATTGGCTTCTGTATCTTGCATCCTTCCGACCTGGCGGGCTGTAAGGTGGAGGTAGAGACGGAAGATGGGACGGGGTCGCGGATCATTGCAGGCGTGTTCCCGGATCGGATTTCGCCGCATCAGCCATTCCTCGGCATGACGGCGATTCGCCATGAGCTAGCGCCAAAGCTGGTCGCAGAGCTGCAATTTAGCGGCGATTTGTTCGAAATGGAAGATCAGCGCAATTGGACGGATGCTTCTTACAAAACATACTGCACGCCGCTTAGCATCCCCTACCCCGTGGAAGTGGTAAGTGGAGAGCGGGTTCAGCAATCTGTGACGCTTAGGTTGATTGGCGATAGAGCGGACGAGATTGGCGGGAATTTGGTAGAGGGTTCGAAGCAAAATTCAGCGGAGATATCAGATGTACAAGCGATAAGAGTGGAACTCCGTGATCATGAGGTCGGGCAGGTTCCGGGTATCGGTTTAGGGATGACGCCTGGCCGCCCGCTTGCGATGTCTGAGATCGAGGCGCTTCGCCCGCTTGCGCTCAGCTTCCTGCGAGCAGTTATTCGATTGGCTGATCCGGGGTGGGAGCGGGAGCTCGTGAATACGGCGGCGGCTGCAAGTGCGCTAGGTGCAGGGGTAGAGCTGGAAGTGATCGTACCGGGGGAATGGGAAGGCCAGAGCCCTATCAATGGGCAGCGTTTGCTGAAGGTGCTGGTTCAAGCGATTGCCCAAGTGGGGGCTGCCGTGGATACGGTATTTGTATTCCCGGAGGCCGGATTCGTGAGCCAACATGAGCTGTCCGATGAGCTGATGAAGATGCGCGATTCGGCGGGGCTGTCCTTTCGCGTGGGCGGAGGTACTCGTGCTTACTTTACGGAGCTGAACCGCGCGGAGCTGCCGCTTGCTCCGATGGAAGCGGCCATGTACACGATTAATCCGCAGGTGCATGCCTTCGATATCGCTTCGCTCGCCGAAACGGTTTCCGCACAGGCGGATACGGTTCGCAGTGCGCGAAGCATTGTACCCGATGTACCGCTTAGCATCGGCCCCATTACATTTAAGCCGCGTTTGAACCCGAACACGACCAGCGAGGAAGGCAGGCGCAGGTCGGAGGACCGCACTAATCATACCGATGCCCGTCAATGGTCGTTGTTCGGCGCGGCGTGGACGCTCGGCAGTTTGCGGAGCTTATCGGAAGCCGGTGCGGAGCGCGTTTGCTACCTGGAGACGGCTGGCCCGCTTGGGGTTATGTGCGATGGCGGGGAAGAGAAGTATCCGCTCTATCACGTATTGGCAGCTTCGGCCAAGCTGCAAGGCGAAGAAGTGCTGGATTGCACAGTAGCTGACCGATTAAGCTGTGACGCACTCGCAGTAAGAGCGAGTGACGGCGCCGTGACGCTGCTCGCGGCGAATTATACAAACGAAACCATACGCGTGCGTGTGGAGTCGGCTGTTACTTTACAGCCGACAGAACTGCTCGCGCTGGATGAACGAGCAGTCCGGCCGCTTGCACCGGTAGTGTATCCGGCGCCGGTGGTGCAGGATGACGGATCTTTGGAGCTCGAGCTGCTGCCGTTCGCGGTTGTCGTGGTGCGGTAGGTTATGTAATCAAGGTATGAAAACAAGGATGCAAGCCAGGGGCTGCATCCTTGTTTTTGTTATAGGGATAATTATGTGCTGCCAGTGCTAATCGGACACAGGCTTTAACTCGAAATACTCGGAATGAGTGCTCCATTTGACCAGCAGTTTGGCGGATGTATTTGGTGCGAACGCTGCCGTCCCCATTGAAGGAAGCATCACATAAATCCCCTTCTCCGGCGCCTCGGAGATGATTGTCCCGGAGCCGCCGACAGCATCACCGAATGTATATTCAGTAGATAGCTGGCCGGTAGGTCTCGGAGCTTCTCCGTTGTACACGAGTACCTCTTTCATCTTGAATTTAACTGCGCCTTTTTGCTTGTAAACGAACAGAACAGCACTCCAATTATCGCCATGCCCTCTATACTCATGGACATATTCGAGATTGGCCTCGGTCAATTCGGGGAAGTCTGTTTTGTCGATACCCCCATAAATAGCTGACGGCTTCGTACATCCACTAAGAACGACAACGCTGCACACAATGATAAGCGCGCTCAAGAACCAACGTGCGATTTTCCTCACTCCTTTGGTTTCCAGTTATAACCATTATAACAGTTGATTGGTTGTTGTTGAGGGACGATGCGTAAGTAAATAAACAATCGGAATTTACAATAAAAGAAAGCCCTTTTACAATGCTTCCTCACCGGCTTCGTACTACAATGTGAAGTAGAAGGGAGCGATAATAGTGAATTCATTTGTATATGAGGACGAACGACTGAATGCGATTTCATTTCCGATTGGCGGCATTGGTACAGGCTGCATCGGCGTAGCAGGCAATGGTAGATTGATGGATTGGGAGATTCTCAATCGGCCTAACAAGCGCAGCATGAATGCGCTGAGCCATTTTGCAATCAAAGCGGAGGACGGCGAGCGCGTGCTTGACGCTCGGATTTTACAAGGGGAGCTGCATCCTCCCTATATGGGGGAACCGGTTCGCGGAGGCGCGCTGCATTCCGGATATGGATTCGGTCCGCATGCAGGGACGCTTGGGGGAATGCCGCATTTTGAGAAGACTGTTTTCACGGGTACGTTCCCGATGGCGGATATCGAGTTTCAGGATCCGGCGTTCCCAGGGCAGGTGCGAATGAGCGCTTATAATCCGTTTATTCCTTCGAACGAAGACGACTCAAGCTTACCTGCGGCGTTCTTTACAATTACCGTATCGAATACGACCGAGCAGGCGTTAACTTATACCGTCAACTTATCGTCGGCCAATATGATGAAAACCTCGCCAAGTCTACATCGTTATGTGAACGACAAAGGCTTAAAGCGAATACATATGGCTACACAAACGGAGAAGCACGACAATCCGGAGTATGGCGAACTGACAATGGCTACGGATCAAGCGGATGGCAGCTATCAACTGTACTGGTATCGCGGCGGATGGTGCGACTCGCTGGAAATGTTTTGGCGGGACTTCACTACATTTGGACCTTTCAACAATCGCGAATATGAGCCGGATGAGAAATTCCGCAATCAAGATATGGCTTCGTTGGCAGCTTCGATCCACGTTCCGGCAGGCGAGTCGCGCAGTGTGAGGTTCATGCTCGCGTGGAGCAGCCCGTTTATGTTCAACCATTGGAATCCGGAGAAAGACGGCAAACGCACGATCTGGAAAAATCACTACGCCGTTCGATTCGAAGACTCGCTCGCCAGCAGCGCATACGCGTTCGCAGAGTGGGATCGTCTGGAGCGGGAAACGCGGCTTTTCCGTGATGCGCTGTATGGATCCACACTTCCGCAGGCTGTAATGGATGCGGTCGCGGCGAATTTATCCGTGCTGAAATCGCCTACCTGTCTGCGGCTTGAGGACGGTTCTTTCTACGGCTTCGAGGGCTGCATCGAGGATGTTGGCTGCTGCGAAGGCTCCTGTACGCATGTTTGGAATTACGCTTACGCGCTGCCGTATTTGTTCCCGCAGCTGGAGCGCAGCATGCGCGATCTGGACTTTACCTATAATCGCCGCGAGGACGGCCGGATGCAGTTCCGGCTTATGCTGCCGGTGGGCCGCGAGCGCTCGAATTTTCACGCATGCGCTGACGGTCAATTCGGCGGGATCATTAAACTTTACCGGGATTGGAAGATTAGTGGGGACGACGAGTGGCTGAAAGGCCATTGGGAAGCGGCGAAATCGATGATTTCGTTCGCGTGGTCCGACTCCAACGAGGACAAATGGGATGCCAATCAAGATGGCGTACTCGAAGGGCGGCAGCATCATACGCTCGATATGGAGCTGTTCGGGCCGAATTCATGGCTGAACGGATTCTATCTGGCCGCATTGAAGGCGGGAGCGGAGATCGCGGATTATCTGGGCGAGCCGGAAACGGCGGAGCTCTACCGCGGGCTGTTCGAACGTGGAAAAGCATATACCGACCGCGAGCTGTTCAACGGAGAATATTATACGCAGCAGGTCCAATTACAAGATTTGTCGCTCCTTACGCGCTATTCCGAAGGGAAATCGCAGTTTGGCGTAGAGAACGCCTACTGGAATGCAGAGGCAGGCGAGATCAAATACCAAATCGGCGAAGGCTGCAGCATCGATCAGGTTGTTGCGCAGTGGCATGCTAACTTGTGCGGACTAGGGGAGATCTTTGATGCGGCGCAGACACGAACAGCGCTGGAATCGCTCTATCGCTATAACTTCAAGAGCGAGATGAGAAAAGAAGCCAATCCGTGGCGGTTGTATTCACTTGGTGATGAAGGTGGATTGCTCATTTGCACCTGGCCGGAGGGCAGGCTGAAACCAGCCGTTCCGCTTACTTATAATTCGGAGACGATGACCGGCTTCGAATATCAAGCTGCGGTGCACATGATTCAAGAGGGCTTGTACGAGGAAGGCTTATCCATAGTCGAAGCCATTCGCCGCCGCTACGACGGGAATCGCCGTAATCCGTGGAACGAAATCGAATGCGGCAGCAACTACGCCCGCTCGATGGCCAGCTATTCGCTGCTGCATGCGTACAGCGGATTCCATTACCACAAAGGACAGGGGCTGCTTGGTTTCGAGCCGAAGGTTGTGGGTGGAGCGGTGGCGGGATTAAGTGCGGAAAATTATCAAGCGTTCTGGGCGCTCGACGGCGCATGGGGAACGGTAAAACTCGGCGAAGATACGCTTGAGATCAACGTGCTCTACGGAGAATTCGCATTGCTGCGCCTGCAGCTGGGCGAAGCACTCCTAAGCCGAGTCCAAGCCCTTCATCTCGGCAACGAAGAGCTGCAATTCGAGCGCAGCGGAGAACAGCTTAGCCTAATTAACGGCAGCGCAGTGCTCTCGCCTGATCGCTCGATCCGAGTGGTATTAAGCAAAGCAGAATAAGTGATGCTGGGAGCCGCACATTGGTGGAAAACAGTTGAATTCGGCGGATGAGTAGCCCTGGGAGTAACACATTAGTCGGAAACTGATGACTTCTGCGCGAGAGTAGCTCTGAGGGCAATACAGTGGTGGGATATCGATGGATTTGGCGGATGAGTAGCTCATGGAGCAACACATTGGTGGGAAACAGTTGATTTCGGCGCAAGAGTAGCTCCCAGGGATCTACATGAGCTGAACTCCTGTGGATTCCACGAAAGAAGAGTACCCGGGGATCTACATGAGCTGAGTTACGGTCGAAACAGCAAAAGAGAGGTACGAAGTACCTCTCTTTTGCTGTTTCTTCGTGGCGCATCTCCATGCGCCACGCACTAACCCGCCCCCACATTAGCCGCCGACTCTACTCGCTCTCGTTCATCCCGGCCCGGTATTGGCCGGGAGTTAGTCCCGTCGTGCGCTTGAACGTATTGGCAAAATGGTGATTGTCCGTAAAGCCGCAATAATCGGCGATTTCGTGCATAGTCAGCATGCTGGTGCGAAGCAGCTCCTTCGCGTGCTTGAGCCGGAGCGTTAGAAAATAGTGATAGGGCGAAACGCCGAATGTCTCGCGGAATACGACGTTGAAGCGCGGCACGGATAGGTTCGCCCTTTTGGCCATGTCGGCTACACGCAGCGGCTCAGAAATATGCAGCGCAAAATAGGATGTGACCCAGCCGAGCAGCGAATGGCTCTTGTTCGGCGCCCGCTCCTCCTCGACATAAGGCTCAAGCAGCTGAAAAATCAATTGCAAGGCAGCACCATGCGCCTTCATGCGATTATGCAGGCCGCAAGCTCCGTCATTCCAAGCTTCGATGAGCGCAAGCATCGTTTCGACGAACGCCGATTTATTTTTGGGAGTGAAGAGGAACGGTACCTGCTTAAAGCCCTCCAATTCGGAAATCCGCGGCTGCATCAGCTCCTCTTGCCCCGCCAATTGAATTTGACCGGGCATCGTCACGAAGCTGCGTTCGCGATGCGGGTTATAGAACAGGTCCATGTGGACATAAGGGGAAATGGTATCCGTAGTCCCCTCGAGAATATGAAGATCACCGGGCTGCAGCATGCAGAACTGCCCGTTTGTTATCGTATACACCTTCTTCTCACGAGTAAGGGTCACGCGCATCGTTCCTTCTTGCACATAAAGAATCGCGTAGTCCAGCAAGGTGCGCTCGCCGAGGATGAAGGGCTTGCGTATGGCATTCGACGCAGAGCGTATATAGGGAACAAGATCAAGCTGAGTTGAATTCATAGGAAACCTGCCTAGTGTAAAATAGTCCGTCCACTCTATCATAGCAGTTCCGGCAGACAGAATCCTCTTCGTTGGGTTTAGTTTCTTGATAAGTAAAATTTTTCTTGACGGTCACATCAAACAGAGATTACACTGAGATAAATTTGGAAGAGGATGGAGCGTGCAAAGATGACCCAGTTCTTGACAGCAGTTATCGGTTAATCGATATCTGAATAGGCATGATAGCTACCACACGCGAACGTACAGCTGCTCGTCAGCGGTCTGTTTGTGTTGCCGGCCCAGCTGCCATGCACCCTGTCATGAACATTCATCATAAACGCTTGGCCTTATCGGACGCGCAGCCCCAGCTGCGTACTCGTGCTGCCTGAAGCCGTAGATGGACATTCGTTCATCTGCGGCTTTTTTGCGTGCAAATTACTTCATCCCTACAAATAATCTATCACGAAAGCAGGAAACGTTTATGAAACCAACTCAATCGTATACGATCTTTTTCTCCCAACGAACCGGAAGTACTCTGCTAGCAAAAGCACTGGAATCGACAGGAGTAGCCGGAGTCCCCAGAGAATGGATGCATTTTAACGATCCCGATACGACAGGACTGCAAGAGATCGAGCAGAAGCTGAAGGAAGGGACCACCCCAAACGGTGTTTTCGGCCTCAAAGATTCCATTTGCTTCCCTCAATTCGACAAGTGGATGACGTGTTTCAGGAAAGCCTATAATCTGGCAGACGATGTACCGCGGCCGGCAGTGTGGGAGAGCGCTTTTCCAAACTGCAAATATATCTACATGACAAGGCGGAACAAAGTGCGCCTTGCCGTATCCTGGTGGCGTGCGATCGTATCGGATGAATGGCACCGCGGGCATGGGGAAAAACCTAGCGATGTCGATATTTCCAACGAATTTAACTTCGATGCGATTAATCACTTGGTAGCGGAATCGGTTCTGCGCGAAGCAGCGATGGAAGAGTTCTTCGTTGAAGGCGGAATCACCCCGATGACCATCGTTTATGAGGATTTTATCCGGAATTACGAGGGAACCGTACTGGAGATCCTGACCTATCTCGGCATTGCAACGGAAGGTGTTGTTGTTGCTCCTCCACATTTCGATCCGATTGCAGATGACATTGCCGAGCAGTGGGTGCAGCGCTTCCGTGAGGAAAGACAGAATGGTTGGACGAATCGCGCTTGGTAAGTAGGAGACCGTCAAAAAAAAGAGAATGCCCAGGCGCTGACAACAGGATCAGCAGGCATTCTCTTTTTGCGCGAAATCCGTTAACCGGGCAGCGTGACGAGCAATTGATCGAGCAAATGAGCGTATTTGGCATTGACACCGTTGGCTTCGTGCATGACCGTATTGAAGTTTCGGACGGTTCCCATCTGGGAATGGCGGCGGTACAACGTAAGCGGCTCATTGAGATAATGAAAATCAACTCGAGAAAGCAATACGCGGATCCACATGTCGTAGTCATGGGTATATGGCAGACCCTCGTTAAAGCCTCCTAAACCCTGGAACAGCTCTTTGGTCATCATAATCGTACATCCGTTGACCGGACAACCATGCCGAATGCCGTTAATGAACGCTTTGGCTGATGGATATTTGACCGCGGCCGTATATTCCGTTATCGTGCCGTGTTCATTTATGACATGGTAATCGGTATGGCAGATGCGCGCCTGCGTTTGTTCCATATAGGCCACTTGCCGCTCTACTTTATCAGGTGTGAATCGATCGTCGGAACTGAGCCACGCGACGTATTTACCGGTGGCCATCGTAATGCCGTAGTTCAGCGCACTGCCCGTTCCGCCGTTTCTTTTGCCAAGATAATGAATACGGCTGCGATAGGGGGCTATCATGTTCTGATGCCGGGTCGAGCCGTCATCAACGACGATGATTTCGATATTCGGATAGGTTTGATAGAGCGCACTGACGATGGCTTGATCAACATAAGGATCGTTATAGAAGGGGATGATGATCGACACTTTTGGCAGCATGTTCTTTCTTTCACCTCGACAGTTTCATATCTATCCTTACTATATGGGGACAGGGCGAATGCAGACACAGCAGGTGTTCTTAGGCAGAAAACCATTTTTGCGGATCAGGCATGCAGCATTAACCGGAGTGCAATAAAGATATTGATCAAATCAGCCACATATCGGTTTGGGGAGAAGGCAGTTTGGACATGGTCCTGAGCGTTCCCGATGATAAGCTCCCTGAGCGGCCTGTTGTCCATCAGATCCTTTGCTTCGTGAACAGCCTCTTCTAGGGTATGGCTTGTGAAAAACTTTCCTGTCTGATTGTGCATAATGAAGCAGCGGACGCCGTCGGAATCGGTGGAAAGCACGGGACAGCGGCAGCTCATCGCTTCAGCGACAGCATAACCAAAGCCTTCGGTAGTGGAGGTGGAAAGCAGCATGCCGCCGGAATCTCCGATTGCGGATAAGTAATGGGGCATGTGGCTGTGCGGCATGTTGGAGCGTATCGTAATATTGTTCTGCAGATTGAGTTCATACAGTTTGGCATAGAATTTCTCCCGCTCGCCGGGCTCCGAAATCGTAGCATCCTCAAACATCCATAGCTGCACATTCGGTCGTTGCTTGACCAATTCACCGCTGATGGACAAGTAAAGCGGCCAGTTTTTGTTGTGCTCCAGACGCCCGATCCAGCCGAGAATCGGCGTACCGGTAGGATTCAATAGAGGCACATGATGATGGATGAAGCTGTTCGTATCGATCATATTTTGCACATAGAACCGGGGGAGGTCGCCAAGGTAGGTTTGAAAAAGCCCCATTAGATGCGAGGTTGGCGGACTGATGGCCGCTCTGGCATAAGTGCGAATGTACCCCGAGGCAAAAGCGAACGTAGCCAGCGCCTGCTCTTTCGTGCCAAGTCCTTGCGCTTCATAGATCATGGTACCTCGGTAACCAAGTCCGTATAGGCGCTCCAGCATCAGATGGTCACAGGTTACAATAATGGCATCAAACTGTTGTGCAGCCAGAATCGCTTGAATTTCCTCATTACTGTTGGTTATATAATGAGGAATACCTATCATATTCTGCCTACCAGCGCCATCCCACAAATAGAGTGCGTGCGCCTCGATGCCGACCGCGCGAAGCGCATGATAACGCAGCCGATTCAGCGTTTCGATCCCGCCGCTAGGAATAAAATACGTGAACAGCAGCTTCATTACTTGCGAACCTCCCCATCTAGCAAACACTTATGATTACAATATGTGGAAGAGTAGAGGCGCGTGTGGGTATTGTTGCTCATCGAGAACCTTTTGGTGCGTTTGGCATGCAACGATGTATACTGAAGAGGACGAAGTTTCAAGGCAGATGCAGGAATGAATGCGAGAGGAACGGTGAGTATGAATATCCAATTGGCCTTAGATGAAGTAAACGCGGCAGCCAACGTGAAATCGGAAGGGGTTGTGTTTGCCCCGATCGTGATGGAAGGTGTGCTGGATTCGGGCGCTTTGCGGCAAGTGGCTCCTTTTGTGCGAGAGCGAGGATATGGCGAGGTTGTACTTGTCGTCGATGCGAATACGTGGGAAGCAGCGGGACAAGCGCTTGCTGCGCATCTGAAGGAAGCAGGGGCGGCCTATCGGGTTTGCGTGCTGAAGCCGAATGTCCAAGGGGATGTGATTGCGGATGAGCGGACCATTGTGCAATTGATGCTGGAAACACCGCCTCATGTGCAGGCGATTCTAGCCGTTGGTTCAGGCACGATCCATGATATCGTGCGGTTCGTGTGTTATCAGACGGGGCGCGATTTCGTGTCGGTTCCAACAGCGGCGTCAGTGGATGGGTTTACCTCCGTTGGCGCGCCGATCATTGTCGATGGCGTGAAAATAACGGTTCCGGCAGTTGCTCCATGCGCCGTCTTCGCGGATCTGGATGTCCTTGCCGCTGCACCGCAGCGTCTGACGGCAGCGGGCTTCGCCGACATGCTCGGCAAGTTTACGTCGCTTGCCGATTGGCGCTTCTCGCATGAGCTGGCTGGCGAGCCGTTCTGCCCGCTGGCTTATGAGCTCACCGAGCAAGCGCTCATGAAGTGCATCGAGAATGTGAATGAGATCGCGACAGGTTCGCTCACGGGCGTTGGCGTGCTGATGGAGGCGCTGCTGCTGTCCGGCTGGTCGATGCTGCTTGTAGGTCATTCCCGCCCGGCTTCCGGGGGCGAGCATCATTTGTCGCATCACTTTGAGATGGCGTACATTCGCGAAGGTCGCAGACAGCTGCTGCATGGGGCCAAAGTCGGCGTAGCGTCGGTGCTGCTCGCCGATCTGTACCGCGAGCAGTTGGCGGTGGAGTACCCCGCCATCTACGGCGCGCTCCCGCATGCCGATCAGCTGCGGGACTGGCTCCGCGCAGCCGGCGGACCTGCCGATCCGGACGAGATCGGCCTGTCCGAGGCGCTCATCGCCGAAGCGATGCAGGAAGCGCACAAGCTGCGTGATCGCTACACGGGCTTGAAGCATCTGGTGCTGCGGGCGGGAGCTGAGAGTCGTTAAACCCGACTCTCAGCAGGGAAACTAGCCTAATAGCGGCGTTGGTGAGAGCTGAGAGTCGCCGAATCCGACTCTCAGTTGCAGAAATCCGCCGAAATGGTGCTGAGAGTCGTAAAAACCGACTCTCAGCAGGGAAACTAGCCTAATAGCGGCGTTGGTGAGAGCTGAGAGTCGCCGAATCCGACTCTCAGTTGCAGAAATCCGCTGAAATGGTGCTGAGAGTCGCGAAAAGCGACTCTCAGCACGAAAACTAACTTGAATTATTGTCGGCGTGGGTACAATAAGCGCCTATTCCGCTTATGGAGTATCAGTTGGTCGGTTTCGCGCGCTGTAAGCGCCTATTCCGCTTATGAAGCGTAAGTTGGTCGGTTTCACATGCGTATGCCGCCTTACAGTACCTCCGCATCTACGCGCCAAGCAACAACAAAAAGGGCCGTACCCCAAGTCAACAACGTTGACCCAGGTACGGCCCTTCCCATCATTCCTTCGCAGCGGCAGGCTGCAAATAATTCGCGATAAACTTGAGCGCGTTGTCGCGTTTCTCGCCGTTGATTCGGATGCCGGCAATGTACTCTTTGCCGATGACCGGAAGTCCTTCCATCAGCGGGCTGCCCGAGATATCGACGCCGTACACATGTTGTTCCGGCACGTCTTCCGTCACGGTTTTCAAAGCCAGCTCCGGCTTGTAGCCCGGTCCCAGCTTGCTTTGATTCTCTCCGTCAAGCGGGAGCAACGAGCCGTCTTGAGCGAGCTTGATGAAATTATCCCGATCCATGATGTAGACATCGGCTTTGTTCATCATGAGATCGATCATGCTTTTCTGAATCATGGCGGAGTCCTGCTGGCTGTTCATTTGGGAAGGCACGTACGTGAAGAACACGGTGACGCGCTTCCAATCCGGGAACTGCGAAAGGAATCGGTTCTCGAGCGGCTTAAGATCGGACATCGGATAAGTGCCGTCTTCGCTAAAATATTCGCCAAAGAAGGAAACGCTGACATCAACAGGCGGAAGCTTCGCGAGTTCAGCCATCTCATGGCGATGATCGATATAAGCGCGCGTACCGAAAATAATAATAAGAATGACAGCGATTACACCAAGAACATGAAACTTATAGTAATTAATGAAATGCTCCGTTTTCTGAACGAAAGGCCCCATCGCCTTATATTTTCCGTAATTCGCTTGATTAAACTGTTCCGTCGTCTTCTGATCTTCCATCTCCAGGATCAGCTTGTACGCCCGGTTAATCTCGTCCAGACTGATACTTTGCTCTTCGGTATGCTCGGATGCTTCACGTTGCTTTGTTACACGGTCACGGCGGATCAGAATAAAATAACGTTTCTCCACATCTTCCTTCGCTGCGCCTTCCGGCAGGCCAAGCAGCTCATAAGCCTGTTTCAGATCATTCATAAGCGGGCTACCTACACTTTCTCTTAAACTTATACTCGTATTTCTACTAGTATACTTCCTTTGCCCCCATTCGACAAAATAAAACAAAACAGCCCCGCCATGTACATTATGGCAAAGGGCTGTCAGCCTACTCTTATAGCGTCCAGCGAAGCAGCAATGCGGACTCCGTCAAGCCGCCGCCAAAGCCGTAAAGCAAGACAATATCGCCGGTTTTGATCCGATCGTCTTTGATCGCAAGATCGAGAGCAAGGGGAATCGACGCAGCCGAAGTATTGCCGTATTGTGCCATACTGGTCAGCGTATGTTCCAGCGGAATGCCGGTTCGCTCGCAGACCGATTCAACGATCCGCATATTGGCGCTGTGCGGCACGAACCAGTTGATATCCTCCAGCGTCAGGCTGTTCTGGTCCATCAACGTTTGAATGCCTTTTGGCACGGTCGTTACCGCCCACCGATACACTTCGCGCCCGTTCTGAACGATCATACCGTTCGTCTGAATCGGCACGCCATCAATGGCAGAAGCTAGCGAGGATCGGTAGAGATGCTGGCCGTCATTGCCTTTGGTATTGTTATATGAAGCGAGGAAGGCCCCGTCTTCGCTGCGTTCTATGAGCATCGCTCCGGCACCGTCGCCGAACAAAATACAGGTGGAGCGATCTGTGTAATCCGTTGCTTTGGAAAGCGTCTCCGCGCCGATAACGAGGATTTTGTGGTATGCACCGGAGAGCAGCAGCCCATTGGCGAGCTGCAATGCCGAGACAAAACCAGCGCAAGCCGCCTGTATATCTGCCGCTCCGCACGAAGCAATACCAAACTCCGCTTGCACGCGAGCTGCCATACTGGGGAAAAAGGTATCCGGCGTAGTCGTAGCCACCAGAATATAATCGACATCTTCGAGCACAACGCCATAGCGGAGCTGCAGGTCCCGAACCGCGCCGAAACAAAGGTCGCTGCAGAACTGATCGTCTGCCGCAATCCGTCGTTCTTTAATTCCGGTACGCTGGAAAATCCACTCGTCCGTTGTCTCAACCATCTGTTCCAGGTCGTGATTCGTTAACACGCGTTCAGGGACATAAGCGCCGAAAGCAGTTATAGAAGCCAGTGATCGTAAAGGATGTTGCAGCATGTTCTTCATCTCCTTAGTACCAGGTACTATGATCTGATATTAATAAATCCAGCGTACACCTTTTTATTACACATGTCTATAGAGAACTGATCGATTTCGTAAATGGAAAGGGTTCCTTAAAACGGTATTTTGCTCATTTTAGCCTAAGAATAATCCCATTGCATTGCATGCATGTGAAGTACATAATAAGGAAAGCCTATACTGTTACTCGGGTGTCATATCGAAGTAAGGAGTCGGCATACATGAGCGTTATACATAATTACCCATTAGTCGCGGGATTGACGGCCATCATCATCGCACAAATTATTAAGGTTCCCATATATTTGATTACGCATCGGACCATGGACTTCAAGCTCGCTTTCGGCACTGGCGGAATGCCCAGTTCCCATTCTGCGGCAGTAACCGCGTTATCGACTGCAGTCGGTATCAAGGAGGGGTTCGAATCGAGTATGTTCGCGATCGCCTGTATGGTTGCGGTTATTACGATGTATGACGCGGCGGGCATTCGCAGACATGCGGGGGAGCATGCTTCTATCCTGAATCGGATCGCCAAGAAGCTCTCCATGCAGCGGCATGAGAAGGTCGATCCGATGTTAAAAGAGATGCTTGGCCATCGCCCCATCGAAGTGTTTGTAGGTGCGCTTTTTGGCATTGGGATCAGTATTTTGCTCCAATATGCTTATTCGTGAAGCCTGCAAGTTCTAAAGTTTTATAAGTAAAATCAATACTTTACCCAATGAAGAGAGGTGAAAACATTTCTATAATAGAATGAAAGCGATTACGAAATAGAGAAGGAGCATTTACGATGAATACAAAAGCAAGAGTTGCCGCACCTAATGAGCCAATTGTTACGCATATATACACGGCAGATCCTTCTGCACATGTCTTTGAAGGGAAGCTTTATATTTATCCTTCGCATGACATCGACCATGACGGTCCGACTAACGATAACGGCGATCAGTATGCGATGGAAGATTATCACGTGCTGTCGATGGACACTATGGAGTCGGCTTGCGCGGATAACGGAGAAGCGCTTCACGTGAAAGACGTGCCTTGGGCGTCGAAGCAAATGTGGGCACCGGATGCCGCTTATCGCAATAATCTGTATTACTTATTCTTCCCGGCTAGAGACAAGGATGGTATCTTCCGCATTGGCGTCGCAACGAGTGCTTCTCCGAGCGGGCCGTTCAAAGCAGAGGAGAACTATATTCCCGGAAGCTTCAGCATCGATCCTGCGGTATACGTGAATGAGGATGGCAAAGCTTATATGTATTTCGGCGGACTTTGGGGCGGGCAATTGGAGAAATGGCAGACCGGCACCTACCTGCCTGAAGCCGCCGGACCGGACGCGCACGCTCCGGCTCTTGGCCCTCAAGTGGCAGAGCTGAGCGACGACATGCTAACGTTCAAACAAGCGCCGAAAGAAATTGCAATTGTCGATGAGGATGGGAACCCGATTCCGGCAGGTGATGAGGATCGCCGCTATTTTGAAGGGCCATGGATGCACAAGTATAATAGCACTTATTATCTCTCCTATTCCACAGGAACCACGCATAAGCTCGTGTACGCCGTGAGCGACAATCCGGAAGGACCGTTTGTCTTCAAAGGCACGATCCTGACGCCGGTTCTCGGCTGGACGACGCACCACTCCATTGTAGAGTTTCAAGATAAATGGTACCTATTCTACCATGACGCCTCCCTATCCGGCGGAGTCGATCATAAACGCAGCGTGAAATTCACAGAGCTGCATTACAACGAAGATGGAACGATCCAACCGATCGATCCCTATAAGGAATAGGTTTGGAACGGGAACGCAGCCTTGGGGCTGGGTTCCTTTTTTTTGGGGAGTAGACAGATGATGCACGGATGAACTAACTGCTAGGAGCAGCACAACAGCGGAAACGTGGTGGAGTTGAGCAAAGAGTAGCTCCGGGAGCAACACACTGTCGAGAAATTGGTGGAATTCAGCAAAGAGTAGCTCTAAGAGCAACACAATAGCGGGAAAGTGGTGGAATTCAGCAAAGAGTAGCTCCGGGAGCAACACACTGTCGAGAAATTGGTGGAATTCAGCAAAGAGTAGCTCTAGGAGCAACACAAGAAGCACACCAAGGTCTACATATCAGCAAAAGCAGCGAATCTCGTGCAAGAAGCTCGTCCAGAGAGCTACATCTCCAACTCCCCATAATTATTCAACTACAATCCAATATATTTTCGCTACTTCCGATTCGGAGAGTTGAAGTATAATGGCGTTGTTAGAAAGCGTTTTCAAATTGAAAGGGGAATCGTTGATGAATCGCAAAACCAGATGGATGTCTATGATGACCGTTATGGCGATGTTGATGACACTGATGGCGCTGTTTGCACCGGTGAAAATGAATGTCGCCCATGCAGCGAATGGCAACTTGGCGTTAACGGGTACGGCGACAGCTTCTTCAGCGCAAAGCTCCACCTTTGCCGCAGGCAAAGCGGTAGACGGAAGCCTTGCTACATACTGGAATGCAAGCAGCACCTCGATGCCTCAGTGGTTGCAGATTGATCTTGGAGGACTGTATACCTTAAGCAAGATCGACCAGACATTCGCGAATGACGACGTATGGAAGTATAAAATCGAAGGTTCCCTCGACAATACGAACTGGGCGACGTTGGTGGACAAGTCGACCAGCGCTTCCGGAAGGACCTTCAGCGACGGCGTGAACGGAACCTTCAGGTACGTAAAGCTAACGGTTCTAAGCTCAGCTTCCGGCTATACGGCCTCCAGCCAAGAGCTTACGATTATTGGCTCCGATGAAGGGTACGTGATATCAGATGGGAAGACGTACACCGCTTCCTCGAACTTAGCCAAATACGAGCCGGGCAAAGCCGGTGACGGAAATACGTCAACCTACTGGGCGGCCGGCAATGGAAGTCTGCCGCAGTGGTTGAAGGTAGACCTGGGCAGCCCCAGCATCGTGACGGCCGTGGAGCAGAATTTCAAGGATTTCGACACGTTCGGTTTTAAGATCGAAGGCTCTCTCGACAATACAAGCTGGACGATGCTGCTGGATCGAACGACGCCGGCGGCGGGACAAGCTTTCAAACAAGCTGTGAGCGGACAATACCGTTATGTCCGATTGACAGTCAATTCCTCCGCTTCAGGTTTCTGGGCTGGCAGCACGGAATTCAAGGTATATGGCTTCGCCAATCTCGCTCTGGGGAAATCGACTTCGGCATCCACAACGGAGCCGGGCTGGGATACCTTCAAAGCAGTCGATGGCGACCCCAACACCTACTGGCTTGCGACGGATGCCGCGATGCCTCAGTCGCTGACCGTTGATCTCGGCGGTATCAGTTCACTTAAGCGGGTGGAGCAGAATTTCTTCGATCCGGATATTTGGAAATTTAAGATTGAAGCGTCCACGGATAACGTGAATTGGACGATGCTTGCGGATAAGACGGGAGCCGGGATCAACGGAACGTTCCTGGGACAAGACGTAAGTGGGAATTATCGTTATGTCCGATTGACCGTAACCTTCTCGCAGAACAGTCACTGGGCTTGCAGCGGGGAACTCAAAGTATTCGGAACGCCGCTCGAACGTAATCTGGCAGTGGGCACTTCCGTTACTTCATCCTCCTTGGCGCCGGGATACGAGCCATGGATTGCGGTCGACGGGAATCCAAACAGCTACTGGATTGCTTCCGACGCAACAATGCCGCAATGGATTATTGTCGATTTAGGCGTTAACAGCCTCGTGACCAGGCTGGAACAGAATTTCTTCGACGCTGATAGTTGGAAGTTTAAGATCGAGGGCTCGACGGATAAGACGAATTGGACGATGCTCGTGGATAAGTCAGGGACCGGCATTAACGGTACGAGCTCGGTTACCAATGTAAGCGGGACATACCGTTATATCAAACTGACTGTCTTATACTCGCAGGCCGCACACTGGGCATGCAGCGGGGAATTGAAAGTATTCGGCTTCGGCTCCCCGGTCACGACGAAATGGTGGGAAAGCACCTCCGGCGTTATGCGTTATTACGCGAAATACTATAATCAGACCTTCAATTACTTGACCAGTCAGCTGGATACGTTAAAGTCGCAGGGGTACGGGGCAATCGAGCTCGTTGCTCCTTATCCGGGGGCACCGGATGTATGGGCAGGACTTGGAGCGACGGATAATTACGGTGTGGACTCGAGTCTGGGCACGATGGCGGAAATGGAAAATCTAATTAGTCAAGCTCACGCCAAAGGGATTCGTATCGTGGTCATGCTGAATCCGGGCTATGCTCGCGATACGGCGGCGATGTTCCTGAAAGCGGCTGACGATTACCGAAATAATGTGTACAGCAAGGAACGCTACTGGTTCCACTTCAGCCCTACACCGAGTCCATATGAGCGCTGGACATGGAGCGCAAGGGCTAATGCCTACTACTGGGCTTATTGGGGCGATAATCCGGCAACGCCGCAGTGGGATTCCAACATTCCTTCGTATAACTTTGCCAACCAGGAATGGCGGGATGAAGCGAAAAAGTATCTCCGTTTCTGGATGGACAAAGGCTTTGACGGCATTGTCCTGGACGCTCCCGTTGTCTATGACGGCATCAATGTTTCGATCAACAATTCGAGCATTACGGATATTTTGCGCAACTATGATATCTCCAGCAACGCCGAAGGCGCAGGCGGACAAGAGATGATCACCGATTGGCACTATAACCTGCTGCAGGATTACGATATTACCAATTGGGGCGGTTCCGGTTACAGTACGATTATTCCAGCCATTAATAACCAGAATCCGAATGCGATAGACGGTATCTTGAAAAACAACCGCGATGCGATCAATGCGGTGAATGGCATTACGCAAACGCCGCCAAGCTGGGAAATCGCCGGTGTCTCATCGACCAAACGCCTACTTGAGATTGCAACTTTAACAACGATGGGCACGTTCTTCTACCTGCATAACGGGCAGCATACGATTGATCCGACGACATCGATCATTCCGACCTGGCCGGCCGCCGATCAGGCGATGTTAAGCAAGTTGATCAAGGCGCAGAACAGCTATAAGGCGCTGTCTCCGAATGGTGCAAGGGTGAAGCTGAATACGAATGATAATAACAAGTATTACGCGTTCAAACGTACGAACAAGACTGGCACCAGTAAAGCGCTGGTTATCTTAAACTACCAAAACTCCTCGCAGACGATTACTGTAAATCTGGCGAACACGGATATCGGCACCTCACAGACTCCGATTGACCTCTTAAACGGAGGAGGAGCAGCTGCTATTACGTCTTCCAGCTATACGGTAACACTGCCTGCTTATGGTTTTACCGTTCTCGGCGTAAATTAGTTCAAGGCTGCCGCTTCATTTCCAAGTTGGAAATGGAGCGGTTTTTTCGCGTTCCCGCTCAAAACAGATATTTACTTTCTTCAAATTTCAAGCATACTTGAATTAACGCGAAATTTGTCTAATTAAGGAGACGATCATGATTCGGAAACCCCTTTCCTTCCAGCATCGGCTAATGCTCGTTATCCTCTTGACCGTGCTGCTGCCGTCGGTCCTCATCAATTACCTTACCTTCTCTACCATAAAAACACAGATGCAGAAAGATGCCATTACATGGCTCAAAGGCATTACGAATAACTCGGGGCGAACGATGGATAGCTATATTCAGCTAGTCACCGGAATCACCAAAAACCCGGAGTATGATAGCACGCTAATGAGCATTTTCGAGAGGCATCGGTTTAATAAGCATGGCCTGTACGGCTATCCCTATGATGAACGCGTACAGATCAATGGCTGGTTGTCGATGCTCCGAGAAATGGATGATAACATCTATGCCGTTAATTTTGTCGACTTAAATGGAAACCGCTTTCATCTGGGCAAGGATTACGTGGAAGCGAATAAAGATTGGATAGATCGCACAAGCGAACTGAACGGGGGCAGCCTCGTTTGGCCGCCTGTTAAGTTAGCGGATGGGGAAACGGTCTTCTCCGTCACGCGAACGATTATTAACCCGAATACCTTTCACGTTACGGCAACGATTCAGCTCGCTTTTCAATTGAATTTCCTTACGCAGGAGGACAACGAGAACTTCCTGCAGGAGGGTGATTTATTGATCCTGGACAAAACGGATCGCGTCATCTTCGATCTCAACGGGAAAAGAACCGGCGAGCGGATGGATTGGGACAACCGAGAGCAGCAATTCCATGTCAGCTATGATTCGGCATTAACCGGCTGGAAGCTTGTCGGCATGGTACCGGAGCATCTCTTGTTTCAGAAAGTGGATCAGCTTCGCAAATGGATTTTGCTCGCTAATATCGTCTTCATCCTATTAACCATGGTCATCGTCTATCTGCTCAGTTATCGCATTACGCGGCCGCTCTGGAAATTGAGCAAGATTATGCAGCAGGCTTCGAAAACAAACTTCATTATCGATACGATCAGCTTCAAGCGCAAGGATGAAATCGGCATGATATCCAACAGCTTTAATCTCATGGTTCGAAGAATACATAATCTCATCGATACGGTTACAGACACGGAGCGAAGGCGCAAGAAATCGGAAATCGAGGCGCTGCAATCGCAGATCAATCCCCATTTTCTCTACAACACCTTAAGCGCGATCACGATGCAGGCGGAGCTGGATGAGAACTATAAAATTTCGGACATGTCCTCCCTGCTCGGTAAACTGCTGCGCTACTCGATCGGCAGCCAGGAGGAGTGGGTCGAGGTTAGGCAAGAATGCGACTATATTCGGACCTATATTCGAATTATGCAATTCCGTTTCCCGCTCATCCAGTTCGACCTGCAAATCGACGAAAGCGTTAATAATTGGCTGGTCATTCGACTATTGATTCAGCCTATCGTGGAGAATGCGATTATCCATGGCATTGTCCCGAAGGGAAAAGAAGGTCTGGTCAACATTCATGTGGGAGAGAAGCTAACGGAATCCGGAGACAGCAGGCTGTTTATTTCAGTCAAGGATTCCGGCGTAGGGATGGATCAGCAAACGGTCGATGCAACCATGGTGAAGCTGAGGGAATATGAGGATCAGTCAGGCGGTATCGGTTTGCAAAATGTGTATAATCGCATCGCGCTTTCGTACGAAGGGGATTTCGAATTTACATTGGAAAGCAAAGAAGGCATAGGAACTTCGTTTTATATTGAAATCCCTAGGAGGCTGCGCAATGAGAATCATGATCGTTGAAGATGAAGATCTGCTCCGCGAGGGGCTTGTGAAGATGATAGGGCGGATGGGCTTGAACGGCTCGGTCGTTGCAGTGGCCGGCAATGGGGAGGAAGCATTGGAGCAGCTTTCGCATATCGGTGTCGATCTCATTATTACGGACATTCGCATGCCCAAGAAGGACGGGCTTCAGCTCTTGGAGGAAGTCATGCAAACGAACCCCGCGATTCGTTCCATCGTGCTGAGCGGCTACGATGATTTTGAGTATGCGAAGCGAGCGCTGCAATTGAACTGTAAGGATTATATTTTAAAGCCGATCATGTACCACGATCTTCGGGAGCTGCTGGGGAAGATAGAGGTCGAGTTCACGGTCATGCAGAAGAAAATGCTCGAAGAAGTGAAGCTGAAGGGGATATTGAATCAGAATCAGTATCTCATTCGGCATGAATTTCTGAGAACGTTTATGCAGCTCGACAAGGTACAGCAGGTAGAAACCATCCTAACCGAAGCTGAGAATATCGGCATTCGTCTGAAGGCGTCCGTTTACTCGCTATTTGCCATTCAAATTGAAGAGAAGCTGGAGACAAAGAGTAAATATGGCAAAAGCGATTGGACCTTAATGAAATATGCCCTCCACAACATCGTAGAGGAACTAACAGGTTATGCCCCTTGCTATTATGACGAGCAGGAGGTGCTGGTCGTGCTGTATGAAGGCGCTATGGACGAAGAACAGATGTATGCGTTGTGCAGCCAGATTGTGTCGAAAAGCAGAGAACTCTTGAAAATCACGGTTTCAATTGGCATATCCGATACGCATGACCTGCGACAGCTATCAAACGGTTATCGAGAAGCGACGCGGGTTCTGAAGGTCCGTCTCATCTCCGACAGTCATGTCATCCACTTCTATTCGCACGCAAGCCGAAATACGAACCACGCTATAAAGCCCTATATGGACCAACTGGCAGAGCTGTTCGATCTTGAACAAGCCGACACCGTCATCGAGCGGCTGAAACAATGGTACGAAGGGCTGAAGCAAGCGGAATTGACGCTCGATGCTATTGCTGCAATGGAGAAAGAAGTCATCATTGTATTCCATTCCTTGCTGCGGCATTTCGTCAAGGAGCTTGGCGATCAGGAGTATGATCTGGGCGGAGAATTCGGCATCATGGAGTCGGCGGATTCCTTCTATGCGAGAATGAATCCTCTGATCAAGGTGCTGAAGGAGATCAGCTCGGACAGCAAGAAGGGGAAAATCGAGAACCGGACGTCGGAGCAAGTGATGAAATACATTCGGGAGCATTATAGCGAGAATATTACACTCACTTCAATCTCGGAATATATTTACATGAATTCGGCTTATTTAAGTGTGATGTTCAAGAAGAAGACGGGGAAAAGCATCATTGAATACTTAACCGAAGTGCGAATGGGCGAAGCGAAGAAGCAATTGCTCCACACCGATTTGAAAACCTATCAGATCGCGGAATTGGTCGGTTATAACGATGCCGCTTATTTCTCCACGCTGTTCAAGAAATATTGCGGCGCATCTCCTCAAGAATACAGAACTATAAATACTCCAAGATAATCTATATTTCCTAGATGGGAACCATACCGTTCCCCCTATACAATGAAGCAGTAGACAATTCATGGTCCAGTCAAAACAAATGGGGGGAACCAAAGAATGAAGAAGAAAAATGTGTTGCTCAGTAGTTTGGTAGCGCTGTCAAGCTTGTCGCTTGTCGTAGCGGGTTGCTCAAGCAACAATAATTCCGGGTCGAACAATACGGCAGCGACAGAAAATAATACAGCTGCAGCTACAAACAATACGACGAATAATGCACCGGCAGCCGAAGAGGCTAATCCGATTAAAGCGCAATTCTATTATGATTTCGCGCCACTCACCGATTACATAAAAGAAATCAACCCTATCGTTCAAACTTCCGATAACGTAACCTTTGAAGGTGTTCCATACACGGACACCACGGCTTATCAAACCGCCGTGCGTATTGGTTTTACAACCCAAGAGGCGCCTGATCTGTTCAAATGGTGGAACGGCTATAAATTAAAAGAGCTCGCGGACAGCGGCAACCTGGCCGATATGACGGAGCAATGGAAAGAACTTAGCGCGGACGGCAATGGCATTCTGCCTTCACTCGCAGGACCGTTGACGGTCGATGGCAAAGTTTACGGAATTCCGGCTTCCGCTCATTACTGGACGATCTTCTACAACAAGAAGGTATTCGCAGATAATGGCTTAACGCCGCCGACAACATGGGACGAATTGATGAAGATCAGCGATACGCTGAAAGCAAAGAACATTACGCCATTCGGTACTTCAATTAAAGATACTTGGAACGGTTTTATCTGGTTCGAGGATCTGCTCATTCATTCCTATCCTGATTTCTACAATAAACTTGTAATCGGCCAAGCGAAATACACGGATCCTGAAATGGTTGAAGTGATGGAGCTGTGGAAATCGATGTACGACAAAGGCTACTTCTCCAAACCGATGACGATGGATGCCGAAATTCCACAGGCATTCGTAAAAGGCGAAATCGGCATGTACCTGGTTGGTACTTGGTACGAGAGCTTCCTGAACGGCGTAGGTATGAAGCCTGAAGAAGGATATGGCTCGTTCATCATGCCTGCCATTAAGCCGGAAGCCGGCAATACCGTCATCTCCGAGATCACGCCGTTCTTGGTATCGCAAAATGCTAAAAATCGCGATGACGCCATTAAAGCTGCCATTTCCTTAACGAAAAAAGATACCAACGAGAAGCTGCTCAAGGTGTTCGGCGGCGTGCCTACTCGTAAGGATGTAGAAGCAAGCAGCCCAACGATCAAGGCGCTTGTAGACAACATTTCCAAAGGCAACTACACGGCCATCACGCGTTACTGGGAAGCAACGCCATCCGAGCTGTCCGAGTACGGCGCAAGTGAATTCATTCGCTTTATGCTCAATCCGGACCAATACATGGATGTCCTGAACAACATCGAGAAGAAGGCAGAGAAGTACTGGGCAGAACATAAATAATAGTCGATAGGGTTAAGGGGCGTTAGCTGCCTCTTAACCCTGCTTATTATCGGGACACATGGGAGTGTGACAAAATGAACTACTTCAAGAAACATGGAGAAGCATTGCTGTACGTATTACCGGCCGCCTTGATGATCACTGTTTTTTTTGTTTCCTCCGTACTCTATACCTTCTATATCAGCTTCACGGACTGGGATGGATTAACGAGATCTCACTGGGTCGGTTTGAGTAACTACATCGAAGTGTTTAGTGATGTGACGTATATTACTTCGCTCAAGAATACATTTATGTGGGTTGCGCTGTCATTGGTGCTGCCGGTTGGACTAGGACTTCTGCTCAGCATTCTGCTGCAGCAAATGAAAGGGCAACGGTTTTTCAAAAATCTCTTCTATATGCCGTACGCGATGTCGCTTACGGTAGTCGGCGTCATCTGGATCTTTCTGTTCTCCTCAAGCGGAATTAACTACCTGCTCACGCACATGGGACTTGAATCCTGGGTCAAGGATTGGCTGCGCACGCCTTACTATAATACATTCGCGATGCTCGTTGCTTCCATATGGCAGGGAGCCGGTACGAATATGCTGCTGTTCCTAGTCGGATTAGGTTCATTGCCGAAGGATCCATTCGAGGCTGCCGCGATCGACGGCGCGAACCGATTCCAAATGTTCTGGAAAATAACGCTGCCTCTCTTAAACCCGGTTACAATCGTTGTGATGGGGCTGGCGCTGGTGAATAGCTTTAAGACGTTCGATATTATCTGGGTCATGACGCAAGGCGGGCCGTACCGTTCTTCGGAAACGCTGGCTGTAACCATGTATCGCGAATCCTTCATGCTGTTCCACTTTGGTCAAGGCGCAGCGATCTCTATTCTCTTAACGGTATTGTCCATTGTTGCATCTTGGTTTTATTTGAAGAAAACGATAGTGGAGGAGTGAGGGCATGAAACGTCTTGCAAATGCGATCAAGTATATCATTGTCATCACGTTGGCGATCCTGTGGATTGCACCTGTCATATTGGTTCTGATGAATTCGACGAAATCAATAGGCGACTTTATGAATGGAAGTATGTGGGCGTGGCCGAAGAGTTTTCATTTCTTCCAGAACGTAGAAGAAGCGCTGAACGCAGGCAAGCTCACCAAATATGTGAAGAATAGCTTTACCTATGGGATAGTGGGGGCATCGGCCAGTATTCTGATCTCGGCTTTTGCGGCATACGGCTTGGTTGTCCTTCGCTTGAAGGGCTCGTTCTACTGGTTTCTGCTGATTTATAGCGGTACCATTTTTCCTTTCCAAATGTATCTGGTTCCTTTGTTCTCGGGGTTTCAGAAGGCAGGCATCTATGATACGTTCTTCGGCATGTGTCTGTTCTATACCGCCATCTGTATTCCGTTCTGCGTGTTCTTGCTGCGCAACTTCATGACGACGATCTCGCGGGAATATGTGGAGGCTGCGCAATTGGACGGCTATTCCACATTGGCGATTCTGTTTCGGATCATTTTCCCATTCTTGGTGCCGCCGATCTCCGTCTTGTTCTTATTTCAATTCACGTTCATATGGAACGATCTGATCTTCGGATTAATCTTAACGCGAAGCGATGATATTCGTCCGATCATGTCGGGACTCGCGGCTATGCAGGGCACCTACATCTCAACGGGAATTACAACGCTGATGGCCGGTATCGTGGTAACGTCTATTCCGACGCTAATTCTGTTCTTTGCGCTTCAGAAGAACTTTATTAAAGGGATGCAGATTACAGTGAAGTCTTAGAGTCCCGTAAAGGTACCGTTAACTTGAAAGGAGGAGCAAGAATAACTCTTGCTCCTCCTTTTACATATCCGGCTTAATTATTTGGCTGAAACCAAGTCTTTCGCATAATCCGTCAGCACGATCGTCTTACCGCCATTCAGGCGCGATTCCTCTGCTGCAAACGCCATTAAGTGACTGCGAACAGACGTGGCAGCGGACGTCAAACCTTCCTGACCGTTGTAGTGTCGCACTTCATTTAAGAAGCTGCGGACGATTCCGGCATCGCCGCCGCCGTGTCCCGTTGTTTGGGGAGGAATCGTAATTTCCGTTTTCTGATGCGTCAGAAAATCATACAGCGTAATTTTATCCTCTTCCGCCCGAAGCTCGCCCCGCGTGCCCATAATTTGAATTCTTCGCTCCTGCTCGAACGTAAAGCCGCACATGCTGAACATCGCCGTGGCACCGCCTTCGAATTCCATGTTCACGACCTGGTGGTCAACGACATTGTTATCGCTTCGATAGACGCAGCGGCCATAGTCGGTCTCCCGCATACCTTGAATGATATTTTCCTTAACCAGATCCGGCGTGAAATGCCGTGCCCAGCCTTTGAACTGATTGCTCAAATAGAATCGAGGTGCCGAATACGGACAGGAGGATTCAACCGAGCAGTCAAGGCAGCGCTCCGCGGAGCCTACAGGAGCATGGTCTGCGTTGAAATGCATCAAGGAACCAAAGGAGCTGACACGGGTGCACGGTTTGTCCATGAGCCAGGAGAGAACGTCCATATCATGACAGGATTTGGCCAATATCATCGGACTGGATTTGTCCGAATTGTTCCAGTTGCCGCGAACGAAGCTGTGCGCGATGTGCCAATAACCTACGTTCTCGTTCAACTGAATGGAGGCTATCTCCCCGATTCGCCCATCCGTAATCGCCTGTTTGATTGTTAACCAGAAGGGCGTATACCGCAGCACATGACAGATGGATAACAGACGATCATTGTCTCTGGCCGCTTGTTCCATATCCAGACACTCAAGCGGGTCAGGCGACATCGGCTTCTCAAGAAGGACGTGATATTTCTTATTCAACGCCTGCATGGTGGGCTCATAATGCATCCGATCCTGCGTGCAAATGACGGCAATGTTAGCAAGCTGCGGCTGTGCCAACAGCCCCTCCCAGGTTTCGAAGCAGTGCTCGGGCGGGATGCCATGCGCCTGCGCCATTTTGTCACGACGCACCGGATCAGCTTCCGCTACGGCCACAAACTTCAGCTCATGCGGATAATCCAGTGCAAAAGGCGCGTAGCCCCCGGCACCTCTAGATCCGGCACCAATCAATACAGCAGTTAATTGACTCATTAGCTTCGTGCTCCTTCTCCATATGTCATTCTCTCACAGTAAAGAAGCTTCGCACATCGCGGAGTTCATTTATTGGGATGTGAATCGATCCAATGCGGCTTGGTAGATTGCGATATAACGATCAAGCCCCATTTTGTTAAGTGTTGCAACATAATTGTCCCATTCATCGAATGAAGCGTTGCCTACGATGAATTTATCTCTCATCTCATCTACGTAAGTTTGAATATCGGTAGCAAGAGTCGTAAGCTCGGTCTGCTCTTCGCTAGTGAAATTGAATGCCGGCCAAATTTGATCCGGCTTAAGTGTAAGGGCTTCGGATTTCTTCGCATTCTCAACCGACGTTGGAAGTCCTTCTGCGCCTTTAAAGAACTGCTGCTTTACAAATCCCGGATAATAACCGCCGGGCCATACTAAATATTGGCTGACTGCTTGATCGAGCGAGAGGCCATTTGGATTGCTCTTGATCTCATCGGTGTAGTCGACCGTACCGTCTGCGTGCTCCTTGTACGTTTGATCCTTCCAGCCCATGAAGAACAATTTGATGCCTTCCTCGCTGTAGAAATAATCCATCCAGCGCATCATTGCCTCTTGATTCTTAGCTTTATCCGTCAGTACGAACATCCCGATGTTTCCTAGCGGAGAACCGATATACGTATAGGTCTGATCGCCGTGAGGGCCCTTCAGCACCGGAAGACCGACATAACCTTGTTGATTGTAAATAGCCACAGGATCTACGTTGTCGATGATTGCAAGAAGACCGCCTGTTCCTTTTGCGTCAATTTCTTCACCCTGCACGGAAACGATATCCTTCTCCAACAGACCATCCTTGTAGAGCTTGTTTACATATTGGAGCAGCTCCTTGTAGTTGGGGTCCGTTGCAACGAAACGAAGCTTGCCTGTTGAAGGATCCGTATCGACATAAGCATTGGAGTTGCCGTGATTATTAAGACCGAAGGAGCCCTTCAAGTATCCAAGCAGGCCGGTAGTGCCTACACCGCCCCAAGCAATCTCATCTTGTTTGCTGTTGCCGTTAGGATCCTTCTCCTTGAAGGCTTTCAGCATGTTATAGAAGTCATCCAGATTTTGCGGCTCTGCTATGCCAAGCTTGTCTAGCCATTCTTTCTTGACCCATGGCGTGTTATAGAAAACAGATTTGAATTCGGGATCATAGATAGTTGGAAGTCCGTAGATATTACCGTCCGGCATCGTAATGCCTTTTCCGATGATAGGGTATTTATCCATGAGTGCTTTGAAATGAGGTGCATAATTATCGATCAGGTCGTTGAGCGGTACGAAAACGCCTTGCTTCCCGTATTTGAACAGATCGGAGCGGGAGAAAGCCGATGCGTAAAACAATTCAGGATATTCACCGCCTGCGAGCAAAATATTACGTTTTTCCTTGAGACTGTCTTTCTGCGTGGTGTCCCAAACCATATGAACGTTGGTCATCTTCTCGTATTCCTGCCACAGCTTCAGATTGTTCCAGTCCGCATTGGCAAATAGCTTCGCTGCGAACCCTTTCACTGTAATTTTGTCATTCACGATCGGGAAGCCGGCGGTGTTCAGTCCGGCTACTTCTTCTTTGCTTGCAGGCGCACTCGTTTCATTGTTTGTCGCGGAGCCGGTGCCATTGTTGTTCCCGTTATTGCTGCTGCAGGCAGAGACCATGGATACCGATAGTGCGCAGGTTAACAGAATACTCCCCATTTTTGCAACCTTCATTGTTTCTTCCTCCCTTAGCCATCCAATTTATATCCACGCAAAGGAATTATCCTTTTATGGCGCCAATCATAATGCCTTTTACAAAATAACGTTGCAGGAATGGATAGAGAATGAGCATCGGAATGTTAGCAACGACGAGAACGGCGTACTTGATGCCTTCAACGGCACGCTGCTGCTTAATTGCGGATTCCGTAGACGCTTTGATCATGTCGTCCGTTTGACCTTGTATAAGGATTTCGCGCAGAATGAGCTGCAGCGGGAACTTGCTTTTATCGGATAAGTAGAGGAGGGCATTGAAGAACGCATTCCAATGTCCGACCGCATAGAAGAGAATCGTTACTGCAATGATAGGCATGGACAAAGGCAGGACTACCTTGCGCAAAATTTGAAAATTGGAGCAGCCATCGATTGTGGCCGCTTCCTGCAGCTCGCCGGGAATGGTCTGCTGGAAGAATGTACGCATGATGATAATATTCCAAATCGATACCGCGCTTGGAATGACCATAACCCACAGGGTATTCAGCATGCCGAGCTTCTTGACGAGAATGAAGGTCGGGATGAGGCCTCCGCTGAAAAACATCGTGAATACGAGCAGGGCCATGATCACGTTGCGTCCGACAAAATCACGCCGCGACAATGGATAAGCGCCGCATATCGTCATCAGCAGGTTAATGAACGTACCAAGCGAGGTATACAGAAGCGTGTTGCCGAAACTTCTGACAATGTCGCTGTTATGGAAGATTTTACTGTAGGAATCCAGCGTCAATCCCTTCGGCCAAAGCACGATCTCGCCGCTCATTATGTATTGGGGATCGCTGAATGAGGCGCTTAGGACAAATGCAAGCGGATAAAGCACGGCAATCACGACAAGGATTAACACCGAATACGTCATGAAGCTGAAGAGGCGGTCACCTCGGGTCTGATCAGCCATTCGAGAACCTCCTTACCATAAGCTGGTTTTACTAAGTCGTTTGGATATCGAGTTGACGCTGACCAGAAGGGCGAAATTGATGATGGAGCTGAATAGTCCGACTGCGGTTGAGAAACTGAAATCTGCCTCCTGAATACCGCTTCTGTATACGTAGGTATCAATGATGTCTGAGCTGCCCATATTTAACGTGTTTTGCATAAGCAGTACCTTCTCGAAGCCGATCGACATCACGTTTCCGAGCTCCAATATGAACAGAATGATAATTGTCGGCAGGATGCTGGGGATGTTAATATGCCAAATGCGCTGCAGCCGAGTTGCGCCGTCTACGCGAGCCGCTTCATGCAATTGATGATCTACGCCGGCGAGTGCGGCCAGATAGATGATAGAGCTCCAACCTGTCGTCTGCCAGACAGAGGACATCACGTATAAGGTTTTAAACCAGGATGGCTCGGTGAGGAAGTTAACCGGATTGCCCCCGAACAGTTCGATCAGGGTATTGACTAGACCATACCGCGGATTCAGGAACATCATCATCATGCCAACGACTACGACGGTGGATAAGAAGTGTGGGGCATAGGTAACGGTTTGAACGAATTTCTTGAACTTCTCTGCTCGAACTTCGTTCATCAGAAGAGCGAGGAGGATCGGAATGGGAAATCCTACTGCGAGTGAATAAAGGCCGAGTCCGACCGTATTGCTGATTAAGCGTTTGAAGAAATAGCTATTGAATAGCCGATGAAAATGATCGAAGCCAACCCAAGGGCTTCCCCAGATCCCTTTGTTCGCAATGAAATCCTTGAATGCAATCTGAACACCATACATGGGGATGTACTTGAACACGATGAAGTAGGCGAGAACGGGTGAAATGAGCAGATAGAGCTGCCAATTTCGAAAGATACGATTCCAAAAGGCTTTTCTCTTTCCCGTTTTGGTAGTCGTCCGAATGGGATTTTGCAGAGCCTGGGCAGTGCGGGTAGCCATTTCTTATCACCTCGTCTGTAAATTAATCCCTGTGTGCCTCGTCGATCTCGGTGTTATGTTTCATGACATGAACCTATCATAGAATTTGAGGGACTAAACTGTCAATCATTTTATCCAAAAAATATTATTAATTTGGATAAAGTTGCGGACTACTTGGGTAGAGGGATGATCCATCGAAAATGCTGTAATTCCTCCTCTTCATCGGTTGTATTTCAATAGTCTATCATAAAATTAAGCGCTTTCAATATGTTGTTTGGTCAAGTTTTTATAAAGTTTTGCGTAATTTTTATCCAAATAATTCGGTTATTTATCCAAAATCATGACTGATTTCGCGTAGAATCACATCGATATTTGGATATAACCAAAGCTGGCTTTGGTATTTATGCAAATAAAAAAGCCTAACGGCGCAAACCGTCGGGCTTAGACGAACAAATTAGTTCGCACTTCGATGATAGTCTGATGATGCTCTGACGATCAAGGAGCACGGAAGCAATATTTTGGGCGGAATCGAATAGTGTCCATCTAAGTAATCCACCATCGCCTTCGCCGCTATACTGCCGATTTCATATTTGGGAACATCGATAGACGAAAGTGGAGGAGATGTATATTGAGCGAAGGCAATATTGTCCATTCCAACAAAGGCAATGTCCTCCGGAACGCGGCAATCCTTCTCCAGAGCGGCTCGCATGGCAGGGATAGCAAGCATATCGCTCGCACAGAAAATGGCGGTTGGCCAATCAGACTTCGGTACACGCAGGAGCATTTGGGTCATTCGGGTATAGCTGTCGTTCACGTTCCAGTTGGTGTCGATGACCCAATCCGGATTGATGGTGAGATTGGACTGCAGCATAGAGAATTGATAGCCGATATACCGTTCATCGTTCTCCATCTTTCGGTAGAAGGCAGGTCCGCCTATGTAACCGATTCTCGTATGCCCCTGCTCCACGAGATGGCGAATAACCATTCGGGCTGCAGCTACGCGATCGCAGTCGACTACCGGCACAGACAAGGATTCATCATTGAAGCTCACGCCAAGAAGGACGATACCTTCCTTTTGCATCATCTCGAAAAATTCTTCATCGTACCAGCTGACAGCGAGAACTCCCTTTACGCTTGCTTCTCCGAGCATGGCTGCAAGACGCTGCATATCCTTTAATTCCTCAACGGTACGAACGATGACCGGGGGCTGCCCAAGTTCATTCATTTTCCTGTGGAAGCCTTCCAGTACTTGCGAGAAATAAGGATGGTCTCCCATGAGGGACTGGGGGATGATACATACGACTTGCTTCAATGGAGTGCTGCTCTGAGCCCCGGGTTGGTCTGAATCAGCAAGCTTGTATCCCAGTTCGACAGCGACACTTCTTATTTTGCGTTTCGTTTCCTCGCTCACAGGTCGGCTCGTGTCGTCGCTAATGGCCCGAGAAACTGTCGAAATAGAAACGCCTACGCGTTCAGCGATATCTTTCAATGTAGGCACAACGATATCCTCCTTGCTAGGCTGACTGCGAGCAATTGACGCAATCCTCTCACAACGTATTGTAACTTGTGTTTGAAGACAAATCCATCCCATTCGGATAGAAGAGGAAGCGTATTCAGAGCGGGAAAAACTTATTTAGACTCAAATGGATTTTTCTCCTTGTATTATGAACATCCCTTTATTAAAATGAACATATAAATTACTAAACGAACTTATATGAACAAAAAAGGAGAATGCGATCACATGGAAATTCGTTACGCCTCGCATCCGAATGAAGTAAAGGCATTTGATACTACCCGCCTTCGCGAAGAGTTTCTGATTGAACAATTATTCGTTGCTGACGAGCTCAAACTGAGCTACTCGCATGTGGATCGTTTCATTATCGGCGGCGCTGTTCCTGTGATAGGTTCCGTGAGCCTCGCAGTTGATCCGGCTACCATCGGCGCGGCCACCTTCCTGGAACGCCGGGAGATTGGGATTATTAATGTCGGCGGCAAGGGTACGGTTACGGTGGACGGAGAAGTCTATGGTATGGACAGCAAGGATTGCCTATACATTGGCCGCGGCGCGAAGGATGTCAGCTTCGCAAGTGAAGACGGTTCGCAGCCTGCCAAATATTATTTGAATTCCGCTCCGGCGCATCAGACGTATCCGACCGTGAAAGCAGCGATTAGCGAAGCATCACCTAACCATCTGGGCAGCTTGGAGAACTCCAATGAGCGAACGATCTACCGCTACATTCATACAGGCGGCATTCAAAGCTGCCAGCTCGTGATGGGCATGACGTTGCTGAAGCCGGGAAGCATGTGGAATACGATGCCTTGCCATACGCATAACCGCAGGTCGGAAGTGTATTTCTACTTCGACATGCCCGATAACGGCGCGGTGTTTCATCTCATGGGCGAAGCGGCCGAAACGCGCCACCTGGTCGTACGCAATGAGCAAGCGGTCATCTCCCCGAGCTGGTCGATTCATAGCGGCGTGGGCACGAACAGCTACACGTTCATTTGGGGGATGGCGGGAGAGAACCAAACCTTCGAGGACATGGACGCCGTCGCAATGAAGGACTTAAAATAAAGCTGCAACTAAGCATGAAAGTGATGGTTTTCGATGAACCCTTTGCGCAGATACGAGAAAATTATGGAAATGCTGCTGGCCTCCGGAGAAGTGATGGTCACTGATCTTAGCGAGCAGCTGCAGGTGACAGGCAAGACGATTCGCGAGGACTTGGCGAAGCTGGAACAGAAGGGGCTGCTGCAGCGCATTCATGGCGGAGCGGTCCTCGCGCAGGAGAATCAGCTCGGCATCCTGTCGCTGAAGCAAGAAGAAGCACCATACGCTGCTCAGCATCAAGAGATTGCAGAGCTGGCGGTTTCGCTCATTGAAGCTAACGAGGTTATCGCCTTGGATGGCGGGCGCACAACGCTGGCGATTGCCAAGCTGCTGCCGGATGAGCCGCTGACGGTCGTCACGAACGATCTTCATATTATCGCGGAGCTGGCCAGCCGTACGTCGATTCGTCTGGTCGTGCCAGGCGGTTATCAGATCCGCAACATGCTGATCGGCGCTGAGGCTGCAGCCTATATTCGCAGACTGAACATTGCCAGAGCGTTCCTGTCTGCAACAGCCATCCATCCGCAATCCGGATTCACGATCTACTCCGGTGAATCGGCCGACATTAAGCGGGCATGGCTGGAGACCGCCAAAACCTCCTATGTCGTTGCGGATCATTACAAATTCGGTCAAGGCGCGCTGTTCACCTTCGCGAAATTGAACGAGGTTAGCGCGATCATTACGGATTCCGGCATTACGCAGGAAACAGCAGAGCAGTTCCGGCAAGAAGGAGCGACACTTCTTATAGGAGAGAAGGGAGCATAAGGATGAGCTTTAACTTAACAGGCAAAACAGCGCTGGTTACCGGCACATCAGGCGGGATCGGCCAAGCCATTGCGGTCGGCCTGGCTGAAGCGGGTGCTTCCATTGTGGCGGTATCGGCTTCGAACAGCGATGAGACGGTTCAAATGATTCGGGATAAAGGCGGCCTTGCTGCCCAAATTTCCGCGGATTTGAGTCAGATCGATAATTTGGAGCCGGTGTTTAATGAATCGCTGGCTTATTTCGGGGGCATCGATATTCTGGTCAACAATGCCGGGACGATTCGACGTGCGCCTGCTGCCGGGCATTCCCGTTCCGATTGGTTCGATGTGATCGATCTGAATATGAATGCCGTCTTCTTCCTCAGCCAATTGGCCGGCAATCATATGATTGCCAGAGGCAGCGGCAAAATCATCAATATTGCCTCGATGCTCAGCTTCCAAGGCGGCATCAATGTACCGGGCTATACGGCAAGTAAACATGCCGTAACGGGAATTACGAAGGCGCTCGCCAATGAATGGGGCGGCAAAGGCATTCAAGTGAATGCGATCGCTCCCGGTTATATCGATACGCGCAATACAGCTCCGCTCATGGCGGATGAGAAGCGAAGCCAAGCGATCCTGGAGCGGATCCCCGCAGGCCGATGGGGGTTGCCGAAGGATTTGCAGGGCCCGGCGGTGTTCCTCGCTTCGGCGGCATCCGACTATATGAACGGCCACATCCTATGCGTGGATGGCGGGTGGCTCGCACGCTAGCTTACTAGTTCAAATCGGCTGGAGGCGAAATTGTGGCGGAAGCGTTGGGTTGGACGAAGGATAATTTATTGAGCTGGCTGGCGGAGCGGGATCCGGCCGAACAGAATAGGTACGGAGAAGAAGCGAGCAGCGCTGCCAAGTGGGAGGAGATCGCAGGTTCCCCTCATTATGCGGCTATGGTGCGAGAAGTAGAGAAGGAAGGAAAGCTTCTGGAGCAAGCGCCGATACCGGAGCTTACGCCTGAGCTGTATGGACTCTACGAGAGAACCGGGAATCGCTTGATGTACGAGGGGGTCTACTTTCAGCGGAGAAGGCGGCTGGCAGCCTTTGCGATACGCCACTTCCTGTATCCGGGTGAGAAAAGCTATATCGATGCGCTGGAAGAAATCATTGTGGCTATTCTAGTGGAGCCAACATGGTGCTTGCCCGCACATATGAGAGGTCAAGCGATCGATCGCCATATCGATTTGTTTGCTGCGGAGACAGGTTTCGCGCTGGCAGAGGTTATAACGATATCCGGTGACGGGCATCTCTCTATGCATCTTCAGGATGCAATCCGTCTTGAAGTGGATCGGCGTTTGTTCGTACCCTATTTGAATCATGGGCCGTACCACTGGGAAACGGCGGATCATAACTGGGCTTCGGTATGCGCCGGATCCATCGCTTCCGCTGCACTTCTTCTCGAATCGGATACCGGTCGATTGGCGGCTATCCTTGAGAAAGCGATCGGCACGATGGGGCATTATCTGTCCGGCTTCGGCGAAGATGGGGCATGCCTCGAAGGACCGGGATATTGGAATTATGGCTTTGGCTATTTCGTTGCTTTCGCTGATCTCCTGCATCGCGGTACCTGCGGCAAAGCGAACCTGCTTGCCGATAATAAGGTGCGATCGATTGCGCAGTTCCAACAGCGCTGCTATCTCGCCGGAAACCGCCCGGCTAATTTCTCGGACGCGGTTCCCGATGTAAACGTTCATATCGGACTCTCCGATTATTTGGCCTCCTATTATAAAGAAGTAGAATATCCTCCGCTAGCTGTACGGGCAAGCTTCAGCGATGATCATTGCTGGCGGTTCGCCCATGCGCTGCGCAATTTCATCTGGCATAAGCCGCATGCGCCAAGGGCGGAAAGCTGGCAGTCCGGAAGCTGGTTTCTGCCGGATGCGGAATGGCTTGTTTCGCGCTGCGCCTCAGCTGCCGGCAGCTTCGGGTTTGCTGCCAAGGGCGGCACGAACCAAGAGCCGCATAACCATATCGATGTCGGCCATTTTATACTGCTCGCTGATGAGGACCCGGCTTTCGCAGCTGATCTTGGCAGCGGCGAATATACAGCCGACTACTTCGGAGAAGGTCGTTACGGCTATGATTGCAACGGGGCGCAAGGCCATTCGCTCCCAATCATAGGCAGGCACCTTCAAGCGGTTGGCGCGCAAAGTGCAGCAGTTGTGCTGGAAGCAGACATCGGGGATGAAGAGGATCGCTTCGAATTGGAGCTTGCCTCGTGTTATCCGAGCAGCGGGCTGACCTCGTACCGGCGTCAGTTCATCTGGCATAAGGGATCGGAAAGGCCGATGCTTGAGCTGCGGGATACGTTTCGTTTTGCAGGGAAGCCCGCTTCTATTACGGAAACGTTCATTACCCGCGCCAAACCGGTATTGCTGGCAGATGGGCAAATGCTGCTGCAAGGGGAGCGCCATGCCGTCCGGCTTGACTATGATCCGGGCTGCTACGAGGTTCGGATCGAGGAGCGGACTTATTCGAACCACTACGGTCAGGAAGAAAGCTATTCTCGCATATATTTGGATCGAAGGAAAGAAATGATAGAAGGCGATGCTGCAATACAGCTTGGTTTTCATTTCAAATTTCCGGAATAGGCAGGTGGGCTCGGCATGGTGCAAGCGGCAAACTCGGACACAATATCGAAGCAGTGGGTGGATGAAGCATGGGAGCGGACGATCCTGAAGGTGAAGCGTACCAGTGCCCGAATCGGAGCGAACTTTCCTCATGCAAGCCAAGGCGGTCGTTATGGATTGGAGCAGCCGCAATGGTGGACGGCGGGATTCTGGCCGGGGATGCTGTGGCTGCTGCAAGAAGGCAATCCGGGATTTCGGGAGCTCGCCGAGCAATGTGAGCTTAAGCTTGATGAGGTGTTGGACGGATACGATCACCTTGATCATGATCTTGGGTTCATATGGACGCTGACCAGCATATTCAATTACAAGCTGAACGGCGGCGAAACGTCCCGCAGACGAGCCTTCAAGGCAGCGAGTCATTTGGCCGGCCGCTTTAATGTGAAGGGCAATTACATCCGCGCATGGAATCCTTGGCGGGAAGGCGATAACAATGCAGGCTTGGCCATCATTGACTGTGCGATGAACCTGCCCTTGCTTTACTTTGCTTCGCGGGAAAGCGGCGATCCGCGTTACGCCCATATTGCGGAAGCGCATATGAGCACAGTGCTCGCGCATTTCATTCGCCCGGATGGGTCGGTTCGGCATATCGTGCGCTTCGACCCTCAGTCCGGCGAGGTTGCCGAATATATCGGCGGCCAAGGCCATGCTCCGGAATCTGCGTGGTCACGCGGGACAGCATGGGCGCTTTATGGGACTGCTCTGGCTGCGAAGCATACAGGCCGTCAGGATTATATCGATGCCGCCAAACGAGTGGCGCATTTCTTCCTCTCGCAGCTGCCCGAGGACGCCGTACCAGCATGGGATTTCCGCGCGCCATCCGAGACAAAGACACTTCGCGATTCTTCCGCAGGGGCATGCGCGGCATGCGGATTGCTGCTCATCTCTGAACTTGTTCCCGCCGAGGAGTCGGACAGTTACAAGCAAGCAGGAGAGCGAATAATTGAGTCGCTCTATCGCAATTACGGAGCTTTCGACGACGAGCAGGAAGAAGGACTAATTTTGCACGGTACGAGTCATTATCCGGAGCGCAAAAATGTCGATGTGCCGCTGATTTACGGCGATTATTTCTTCGTAGAAGGACTGGCGAGGCTTAGAGGAGACAGCGTAATTCCTTGGGAGTAATGGAAATGGCTATAGGGCTGTCCCACACGGGACAGCCCTTAATTATTCCTCTTGCTCTAAATTCCCGAAATTGTTGATGACTACATTTACCTTATAATTCACTTTCAGCTTCGGATAATAGTCGCTTCGCCAACGCTTCAGATCATCGAGCGGAAGCTTGCTTCTAAATTGATTGCCTAAACCAAGGGGATCGCTCTTGTATTTCTGCAGCTTGGCTGTTAACCGTGTCAGCTGCCCGGCCATATACGATTCCATTTCCTTGGTCAATTCTTCTTCGGAGGCATCCTTTCTGCTTTCAGTGACGGCTGCTTTTACGAAGAGCTTAGCGTCTAAAACAGGCCCTTCTTTAGATAATCGAGCTTTCCATTTCACTTTAGCGCTTAGTATCGTCAGATTTGCGCTCTTTAGAACCTCGAGCGCAGCACCATGATAACGGTTTGTAACCACGTTAACGAACAGGGTCTCTTCCTTCCCAAGGCGCCCCACCATCTTTCCTTCTCGCATAACGGCAGATCCGGGAAAGACAAGCACCGTTTCCTTACCTGGACGAATAATGGGGATTATCACGTCTTCTGTATAGGATTTCGTTGATTCATAAGCTTCCCACAGTTTGGTTTTCGCTGTTTTAGGTGTCCAGCCGGCCGCTTTATTGGAGTATTTAAAAAAAGTCGTCACATCGGATTGAATGGCATGATTCGTATTGGTAAACAGCTCCTTCATGTTCGCGTCTGTAATGGCTACTAAGGATCGGGGCGGAATTCCTCTCGTTCTGATGGCATTATTGAATTCATCCTCCAGCCCTTCAACAGCAACCGATTCATGAAAGACGACCATCTCGATATCTAACATATCGATGTAATTCTCGATATTGATTCTCATATTATCGAAGGCTGAACTGATTGAACTGGATTCCTGCGAGATCGTCTTGATCGAAAATGCTTTTTCGGCGGGAATAGGAATCTGCAAGGTGATTTCGAATGCTTGAGACTCTCCTTTCGCAACGCCTACGATAATGGGCATGGTTCGAAGATTGATATCATGGCTGTCCCAGCATCCACTCAGCAGCAGCACGAACGAAAGGCTCACGAGAACATTTGCTAGTTTAAAATGACGGAAGTTCATCGAGTCAGGTCACCTCCTAAGCCGCGCTTGTCTTCGGTAGTAAGCTCCGGCTATCGCTATCGCGAGCACTAGCCCAAATCGAGCAGGGGCTCCCCACTCTGACAATTTTTCCAGATCCCCCATGTTAACGATCAATAGGGACAAGATAAGGACCAGCACGGATACGGTGATTGGATTCGTCATCCATTTGGTTAACCTCGATGAACGACTGGCCATTGCCCGGGTGAGCCAAAGAAGCCCCGTGACGTTCATAAGTGTGCTCAGTAAGACAGCCATCACATAGAACAAGGAAAGCCGATCAAAGAAAAACCAATTCACCCTGATGGAATCCAAAACAATGATCAGCGGGTATCGCAGCGGCGCTGCGCCTTCATGCCCGAACATGCCAAGCGGGATATAAACGATAATCAGATAAAAGAACAACGATACGCTCCAAGCTCCCCACAACCAACGCTTAGAAACTTGCGAGAGCGGTCCGAAGAAACCGATTACACCGATCGTATGAGAGAAGATAAACAACAAAGGCAATATTTTCGCCTCGCTCAAGAACGAGAATGTCGGTACGAGCGGACTAATCATGTTTAGCGATAGATTGCCGTACGTACTCGCGAGGCTAATGATAATGAGCGGAAGTCCAAATATGCCTACAAGAATGGACAGACGCAATAACGAATTTCGCCCGGCATACGAAATGCACAACGACGAGAAGAGCAGGAGTGACATTAACACCCAAATCGGCGTATTCGGAAGAAATAACATTTTGAGTAATTGGGAGTGGCCGCGAATGATGATCGTGATGACCAGAACGTTGCTGATGGTTATCAGCCACAGCCAGATAAAGCGGGATATTGTTTTCGTTTGTAAGAAACAAAGCAGCAAATCCTCTTTGCTTTCCTTAAATCCCCCAATGAGCAAGCGAAGCAAGACGCCTTGGAGCAGCCATCCAAGCACCACTGTCATCCAATGACCGGAAGGTTGGGACTGGATAATGCTTTGGGGGAAAATAAACATGAGCAGACCGTATTGAAGCACGATAAATAAAACGGCTACCGAGATGCCTTGCTTCATCGATTCGGTTTCCCTCCCCTCGGAGCTGTGGTTGGCACAAACGGCTTACTGAGTATCGTGATGTTGCTTATTAGGGAGAGCAGTAAAAATAAGCCGCAAACGATACCGAGAGGGCCGAACAAGGCGGCAAAAAAGAGCATGATATATCGCCACAGTCGAACCGTCAGCGCGAATTGATAGCCAATAATCGTGAAGTTGGCGATTGTGGAGGCGGCAAGCACGATGATCAGCAAATTGCTGACCAGCTGCGCTTCGACAACCGCTTGTCCGAGGATGATCCCGCCTACCATCGTCATGGCCGGGCCAATGCTCTTGGGCAATCGAAGGATAGCTTCGAGGAGCATTTCAATAATAAAGAGCAGGATGAGCGCTTCCGTTAACGATGGATAAGGAACGCCAACACGGCTTCGGGCAATGGAATAAATCAATTCCAGCTTCATGACATCCGGATTGATGGAAACCAATGCGACATAGGCCGCAGGAGCGATTATGGCAATGAGCGCGCCGAGGACGCGGAAGAAAATGATCATGACGGAAAGAGCGGAAGGCAAGTCCAGATCCGTATCTAAGATAAACAAGTCGGCAAGATGTACGGGAATGATGATCGCTTCCGGGTAACCCTCGATCAGCAGCGCAATTCGGCCTTGTTTTAGAAAGTGGCAGGCTTCATGAGGCGACTCCGTTCTGTTATAGCAGGGGAGCGGGCTCCATAACGGCTGCTGGCGAAGCCACTTTGCTACTTGGCGAGTAGAGGTGAAGTCTTCGTTGGCATGGGCGCGAATGGCTGCCTCGCAATCCGCGAGCAGGGCGGCATCGACTGTATTATCGAGCGATAGAATGAGCATGCGCTGCTTATGCGTCGAGCCGACGAGCACAAGGGATTGCTTCAAATGTGCGGAACGAAGCTCATTCCGAATCAAGCCCACGTTGGTCATAATATCTTCGATGAAGCCAGTTTGCGATGAGATGAGGATATTTTGATTGTTCGGCGTATTAATCGAGCGGTTTAAATTCTGAGATAAGGGCTGTACCCAAATGGCCTCCGAGCGGTTGGCGGTAAAGAGAAGGGCACGTCCTTCCAGAAGACCTTGAACATGGTCCCCTGCCTTCGCCGCCTCTTCAGCGCCAAGTGTCCACTTCAGCTGTTCCCATGTATAGGACTCGGCAGAAGCGGTTTCCTTGATCCGCCAAACGGTTGCCGCGACATCAACGAGGCTCGAAAGTGCGAAGAGTTCAACATGCTTGCCGCCGAGTACAATATGCTGATGTTGAAAATCGGGACTCTTCCCGAGTTTTTCGATGACATGTTCCACCATAACCCACCACCTATGGGTAGTATTGGCAATGGGCATCGAAATTATGAGATGACTTGGTCTAATTATCGCTACTGATTGTCACACTTTATCTAAACAGGGCGGCGCGAATTCAAGCCATCGGCGGTCCGCGTGTTGTCGGAACATCAAGCGGAAGCAGAAGTTGAAATTGCGATGATGGCGCAGACAGCCCCTAAAAACTTGCCAGCATAGCTCATCCACGTTCGGCTAACCCTATAAACGGGCCGCATCAATTCGGTTCATACGAAACGGAGGATGAGATGGAATGCAGCGAAAATTGGCAGTGCTCGCAGCCGGCGCGATGTTGACGACGATACTGACAGGCTGTATGGATAACCAAGGGGAACTTGGTAACCGCAACATCCGAAATAACAGTATCGCTTATGACATGAACGGCAACCGAATCATCAATTCCAGATTTGCAAACGATCAAATGAATGAAATGAATCGTGTGGACGGACACCGATTAAACAGCAATAATATTATCGGTCTTCACAAGAACTACAGGCTGGAAATGAGCAAGGACATCTCGGATCGGCTCGAACGTTTGCCTGAAGTGAATAAAGCTCATGTGATGCTGACGGATGACAACGCCTATGTCGGCGTATCGCTGAAGGATAAGTCGGAGATGAAGGGGGCAGGCACTCGTGCGATGAATATTCCTTCTGCACCGACTCCACTCAGCCGTACGCAGCGAGCGTATCAGCGTCCAAACCTGAATACGGGTACTATGGATACGAAGATCAGTGCGATTGCTACAGGTCCGAACATGCTGCGGGTGTATAATACAAACCCGGCAACGGTTCCTAGTGCTCCGAACCGTATGGCGCGGGATGCTGATGTTACCGGCGGTCTGAAAGACAGAATTGCCAATGAAGTGAAACAGATGGCGCCGCAAGTGAAGAATGTGTACGTTTCGGCGAATCCGGATTTCTTCGATCGCATGGACGCTTACATGAGCGATGTGAAGCTTGGCCATCCGATTCAAGGTTTCATTGCTGAATTCAATGCGATGGTTGACCGTGTTTTCCCTCATCGATCCGGATCTTAAGTCTTAGTTACTATGAGCATTTAAGGGGCAGCCAATTCACGTTCTCCGACGTGAATTGGCTGTTCTTCATGATGCTAATTAAGTCACGATGGAGGAGCAGAACTGGCTGAAGCTTGTGCCCATCTTGCTCTTGAACATCCGTCCGAACGTATGCACATCGGCATAACCTACGGCATTGGCGATTTCGCCAATCGACATATTCGTTTGAATGGCGAGCTCTTTGGCGCGTTCAATGCGAACGCGCGTTAAATACTCGAACGGTGTTATGCCAAATGCATGACGGAATTTAATGATGATGTAATTGCGGCTGAGTCCTGACATGGCCTCCAGTTCACTGTGTTGAATGTTCTCACTGAAGCGGTTCGCGATGTAATTTCGGATGAGCACCATTTTGGTTTTAATCTTGTGCTGGCCCTCCGTCTTCGTTTCCTGCTCCTGCTTGATCCCCGACAAATCGGCCAAAATGCTCATCAGCAGTCCCTGACATTGCGTATGATGCGCCAAGCCGGGCTGATGATAATGGGTGATCAGCTGCGTGAGCTTCTTCTCAATATCATGCCCTGTGAAATTGCCCAAATACCGTTCCTCGCCGAGCATTCGCTCAACCGGGTAGTTTGTCTCTCCGAAGTCGAAGAGTATGGAGATGCAAATATATTTTTCCCCAGGGATGGTATGGACTTCATGGGCCTGCGACGGGGAGTGGTAGATTAGGTCGCCGCGACGAGTGATGTACGTTTGATCCTCAATCCGATATTCGGCGGCCCCTTCGACCACATATTGAAACTGATAATTGTTCAGCATTCGCCTTGCGATGTCCCAATGCTGCGGCGCGTGAAACAGATGGGCAAGCGTGATATATGGGGGATGAAAATACAAACCCGCAACGTGTTCGGGCAGTGCGTGATGGTAAAAGGGAATTTTAGGCGGCGGCACATTCATCATACGGGTCAGGGTCACCTCATTGGCGTTAAAGTAGATGCAGATGCTGATATTGACTATTCAGGTTTACTATCGCAATTTCGAGTGATTTCTGCAACCACTTTGTTACTTTCAACTACATACACCTTCCGTCCATTTCCCTTATACTTAGCTCAGAAGCACTCATTACCATTGAGGGAGTGGAGTATGGATGGGCACGATAAATGTGGAAATTCCTTTCGTCGATGCAAAGGCGCAGGACAGTATAACGGAGGAACAGGCGCAGTTTTTCTTGGATAATGGTTTTCTGGTCATTCGGAATGTAATCGTGGGCGAAGAATTGGAACTGGTGCAGTCCGAAATGCAAGCGCTTTATGAGAAAGGTGCTGCAGGCGTAGATGACAACCCGGACTTTATGTATGGGGTTGGTGTGAAATCAGGCCAATCGGTCTTTAAGCGCGTCGAATATGTCATAGATAAAAGCGATCCGATGAAGGCGCTGCTCGGCCATCCGTTTATCCTTCGCTCCGTCGAGAAGCTGCAAGGCCGCAACTTCATCGCAACTTGGGATTCCATGGTGCTGAAAGCGCCGAATGAAGGCATTATCGTTCCTTGGCATCGCGATGCGGCAGTGCCTGAAGGCTGTACGGATACGCGTCCGATCTTTAACGTGGATTTCTACTTGGATGAAGCCGACTTGCAAACCTGTTTGTGGGTCATCCCGGGAAGCAATAAGTGGAGCAAAGAAGATGCGGACAAACGCTGCAAGCAGCCCGGCTTCACAACGGAGGATGCGATTCCGGTACCGATGCAGCCGGGCGATGTAATCTTCCACAACATCGAGGTGCTGCATGGCTCACCTGCTGGCGACGGCAACCCGCTGCGCCGCACGGTTTACTACGAATTCCGCCCCGGCGAAATCGAAGCCGAGTTCGGCCCGCACACGCTGGAGTACCTGTCGCTCAAGCAGCATCTGCTGCAGGACTGCATCGAACGCCGCAGTAACGCATCCTATGCGCAAGGCGAAACGCCTTTTGCCTATGAGCCGAACGGCGCATTCGCGATCCGCGCGCCGAAGCCACCGGCGCAGTATCGTTACGCGCACGAAGTGTATTGGCGCCGATAGGCGCTTGAATTGGGCCTGCGGCCCGGTCGCGTTTTCGCGGCCGGGCCGCGGTTTTTTTGTTTTGGGTAGTAGCGTGGCGAGTGAGAGTCGGGAAATCCGATTCCCGCTACCGAAAACGATGCACTGAGAAGCTGAAAGTCGGAAAATCCTCTTCTCAGCTCCCAAACTAACCTAATTAGCCCCTACGCAGTCACTGAGAGTCGGAAAATACGTCTCTCGCCACTGATAACGCTGCATAAAGAAGCTGAGAGTCGGAAAACCCGTCTTTCACCACCGAAAACGCTTCATAAGGAGCTGAGAGTCGGGAAATCCGTCTCTCAGTCCCTAACTAACCTTCGCTCATTCGCTGAGCGTTCCAAAATGGAACTCTCACCGACGAAATCACACAAATAAGCGACTGAAAGTTCGGAAACGGAACTTTCAGGAACCGCCCGCCCCCACTAACCTTCGCTCATTCGCTGAGCGTTCCAAAATGGAACTCTCACCGACGAAATCACACAAATAAGCGACTGAAAGTTCGGAAACGGAACTTTCAGGAACCGCCCGCTCCCCACTAACCTTCGCTCATTCGCTGAGCGTTCCAAAATGGAACTCTCACCGACGAAATCACACAAATAAGCGACTGAAAGTTCGGAAACGGAACTCTCAGGAACCGCCCGCTCCCACTAACCTTCGCTCATTCGCTGAGCGTTCCAAAATGGAACTCTCACCGGCGAAATCACAAAAAATAGCTGCTCAGAGTAAGGAAACGTAGCTCTCAGCAAAGCACATACCTCCTGCTAAGCAGGGCATTTAACCACATTTTCTTCGGAATTATAGGCATCCGTCATGGAGCGACAAATACCCGCCCATTTTTTCAATATACCGCACCACTACAGGCGCCTGATCATATTATACTTTGACTGTATCCCTTAACCTTGTTAAACCATAAAAACCCGAGCAAGGAGGGGTGACAAACATCAATGGGTAGCGACCAGAAGAGCAAGTTCTTATTAACTCATCGTGAACGCGAGGTTTTCGAGCTGCTTGTGCAGGATAAAACCACAAGGGATATCGCACAGCAACTGTTCATCAGCGAGAAAACTGTTCGAAACCACATCTCCAACGTCATGCAGAAGTTGAACGTTAAAGGTCGTTCACAAGCGGTTGTCGAGCTTATAAAGCTTGGGGAATTAAAGATTTGACGAAAATCACCGCATACCTTGCTCAGCCTTCTGGCAATGCTTCCGAATTTATTCGGAAACGTTTGCGAGAAGGTTTTTTGACGTCTATGGCGGTGTTTGCAATACATTGGAGGCAGGCGCTTATCGTCACACCAACCATAAATAGCCAAATATATATTGTGTACTAATAAACCAATATGATACATTAATTATCAAATAAGGACGCATGAATGAGGTGGTTGGCATCACGTTAACGGCAAGGCAAGTCGAAATTTTAAAGCTCGTCAAGCTGCATGCGCCGATTACGGGCGATCAGCTGGCGGAGATGCTGGGGACGGGGAAGCCTACGCTGCGCGCGGATTTATCGCTGCTTGTGATGCTGCGGCTCCTGGAGGCTAAGCCGAGAGTGGGGTATTTTCCGGGGACGGCGGCGCAGGGAAGAGAGCAAGTGCTCAAACGATGGGAAGATGCGTGCGTGAAGCATGTACAGGGATTGCCGATCAGCGTGGCGGAGACCGCGTCCGTCCATGATGCTGTCATTACTTTATTCATGGGCAATGCCGAGGTACTCACCGTCGTGGATGAGAATCGGCATTTTGTAGGCGTCGTGACACCGAAGGATTTGCTCAAAATCACGCTGGGCAGCAGCAATGCCGCTTCGATTCCGGTAAGTATGGCGATGTCTCGTCTGCCGGCGATCGCTGCGGTGCAAGCCGATCAACCGTTGATGGACGCGGTTAAGAAGATGCTCGTACAGGAGCTGGACGGTTTACCGGTCGTTTCAGGTGAAGAACAGCCTGCGAATCGTTATGAGGTCGTAGGGTGGGTTAGCAAAACGAATATCCTCCGCTGGATGATGGAGCTGGAATCGGACAGGCAGGGATAAGGAGGCAGGACGTGGGAAGCTCGGGGAAACGTGTGCAGCCGATCTATATATGCTCGGATGCGGTTGGGGAAACGGCGGAAGCGGTCGTGAAGGCGGCGATGCGGCAGTTCGCTTTTGAAGATGTGAAATTGATTCGATGCGGCCACATCAAGTCGGAGGACGAAATTGTCCACATTGTCGGAGAAGCAGCCGGGGCCGGCGGTTTCATCGCCTATACGCTGGTGCAGCCGGAGCTCCGCGAAACGATGAGAGAGGAAGCGCTGCTGAAAGGCGTGCGCGCCATTGATGTACTGGGACCGATGATGCAAGCTTTTATTGATACGTTCAATGATTCGCCGAAACGTCAACCGGGCCTGCTTCACACGCTCGATGATGATTATTACCGCCGCATTGAAGCGATTGAATTCGCTGTCAAATATGACGACGGCAAGGATACGAAAGGGCTGCTGCTGGCGGAAGTCGTCATCATCGGCGTATCCCGCACTTCAAAAACGCCGCTTAGCATCTATCTCGCCCATAAAGGCATTCGAGTCGCGAATTTGCCGCTCGTGCCGGAAGTGAAAGTACCGCAGGAGCTCTATCAAGGCAAACGACTTATCGTCGGGTTAACGATGCAGCCGAAGAAGCTTTCAGGAATAAGAACCGAACGGCTTAAAGCAATGGGACTTCCTTTCTCCGCGAAATACGCATCCGCAGAGCGCATAGATGCTGAGCTCGTCTACGCGCATTCCATCATGAAATCGTTAAATTGTCCGGTCATCGACGTTACGGAGAAAGCGATTGAAGAAACAGCGGGCATCATTATTGGTTGGCTGCAGCAAGCAAACTGAGGAGGCAGATGTACGATGGAGCGGGAACTGGCACTTGAAATTGTACGGGTAACGGAGCTGGCAGCCCTTGCTGCAGCTCCTTGGATGGGCAGAGGAGATAAGCACCGCGCCGATGAAGCAGCGACGAATGCGATGCGGGGCATGCTGGATTCCGTCTCGATTCGAGGGACGGTTGTCATCGGAGAAGGCGAAATGGACGAGGCTCCAATGCTCTACATTGGCGAAGTCGTCGGCAGCCTCCAAGGACCGGAGGTAGATGTGGCGGTCGATCCGCTGGAAGGAACGGAGCTTGTCGCGAGAGGACTCAACAATGCCATGGCCGTCATCGCGGTCGCGCCGAAAGGTCGGCTGCTGCACGCACCGGATATGTACATGGAAAAGCTTGCCGTTGGACCGGCGTTAGCCGGAAAGCTGAGGCTGGAGGATCCGATCCGCACGACGGTGGAGAAAGCGGCGCTTGCCCTTCACAAACAAGTATCGGATCTAACCGTTATGATCCTGGATCGCGAGCGCCATGCGGAGCTGATTCGCTCGCTGCGAGAAGTCGGCGTACGCATCAAATTTCTGTCCGACGGCGACGTTGCGGGAGCGATTGCCCCGGCTTTCCCTGAAGCCGGCATTGACCTCTATGTCGGCTCCGGAGGCGCCCCGGAAGGCGTGCTTGCTGCAGCCGCGCTGAAATGTCTCGGCGGCGAAATTCAAGGCCGGCTCATGCCTCTGAACGAGGAGCAAGAGCAGCGGTGCAGAGCGATGGGACTCTCCGACCCGCGCAAGCTGCTGCGGATGGAAGATATGATCGGCAATGACGATGTTATTTTCGCAGCAACGGGCGTTACGCCCGGTGAGTTTCTCGGCGGCGTCTCCATGCTGCCGGATCAGCGCGCCGAAACCCATTCCATCGTGATGCGAGTGAAAACACGCACCATTCGCTACATCAAGTCCCAGCATTATTTGCCCAACAAGCCGATATTAGGCCAGCTTTAGCTGGGAACCAGTCAACCAAATAAAGGACGCCGGCGAGCAAACCCTTTACCTACAAGGGAATGGCTCATCGGCGTCCTTTTTGGCGCCTGCATTATCGCCCGAGAAATAGGCTACTGTAATAAGAAATATACTTCGCCTTCATCTGTTCCGTTGTTTGTCCGCGATCGTCGGTAAAGAAGAGGAACGCAATCGGACTCATGGAAATCGTAATATGGAAGGCTGCGAATTCGGTATCCACGCTCGGTGCCAAGCCTGCCGCAACAGCTTCATCAAGTAAATTCTTGAGAACGCCCGTCACGAATTGAAAAGGCGGTGAGTTGAGCATGTTCTCCCGATCGTCGGAACACCATGCATCCGGTTGAATGGCATTAAACCATTGCATTTCCGTTGCGATAAAATCAATCCAGCGCGACAGGAATGTTTCCATTCGCTCCCGTACAGGAAGTTGCGCCTCCAGTGCAAGATAAGCGGAAATATTGGCTGCAAATCGCTCGAAGCGATCCGTGAGAAGCTCCATGCAAAGCTCGGCCTTAGAAGAATATCGTCTGTACAATGTGCCTTGCCCGACGCCTGCGCACTTGGCAATCTGATGCATGCTGACGCTTTCCACACCATGTTCATGAAACAGCTGGGAGGCTGTATCGAGTATGAGCTCGCGGTGTCTGGCGGCGTCCTTGCGTTCGCTCCGTTGCTGCATATGCCATGAACCTCCTGAAATTGAAAAAAGTTCACATTGTCTTACATTGACAATGCGCGTAGCGTTAGGTAAGCTGTATTTAAAGCGGACAATTGTCCATTTATAAAAAACCGAGATGTTCCGATGCAGGTTCAATGCCTTTATTGTACTCCTCTCCATGGGAAGGGTCAATGCAAGTGCAAGGATCAGAAGGGGCATAGGGCGGGTAAAGGGAGCTGGAGAGTACGATGTCTGCACAAGCAACATCTGCTGCAAGGAGCGAAGAGCCGTTTTCCATTCGGAAAATATTAGGACCGCTGGCAGCAATTATTATCGGTATTTTCATGGTCGTGCTGGACGGAACAGCCGTTAACGTGGCGCTTCCGGGTTTGCTTCAAGAGTTTAACACGACGTACCAGGTTGTATCCTGGACAGTTACAGGGTATGCACTGGCACAAGCAGCGGTAATACCGCTTGCCGGTTGGTTGTCTGACCGTTTCGGAGCGAAGCAGGTATTTCTCGTTTCCGTCTTTCTGTTTACGGTAGGATCACTGCTTTGCGCATTGGCAACATCCGTTGAAACCTTGATTATTTTCCGTATCGTTCAAGGCGTCGGCGGAGGTATGGTGCTTCCGGTCGCGATGGCTTTCATTTATCGCCTTAGCCCTCCGGAGAAGGTTGGCGCGGTAATGGGCATGATGGGGATTCCGATCCTTCTTGCTCCGGCGCTTGGACCTGTACTTGCAGGTTACCTGGTTGACTATGTCAGCTGGAAATGGTTGTTCCTGATCAACATTCCAATCGGTGCATTTGGCGTCTACCTGGGTATTCGCTCCTTGCCGCGCATCGAGCGTCAAGCTGTAGCTGCACTGGATAAGCTTGGCTTCCTATTGGCGCCAATCGCATTCGCCGGTCTTTCGTACGGTGTTAGTGAAGGCGCAACAAGCTGGACGGCATCGAAGACGATTATCGGTATTGTTGTTGGGGCAGTAGCACTTATCTTGTTCGTGATCGTTGAACTTCGTCGTAAAGATCCGCTTCTTGAGCTTCGTGTCTTCCGTTCGATGGACTTCACGAAAGGGATTGTCGTGCAATGGATTTCCCAAATCGCCTTGTTTGGCACGATGTTCCTAGTTCCGTTATTCTTGCAGCAAGCGCAGCATTACACTGCATTCGATACAGGACTTATTATGCTTCCGCAAGCCATCGCCGCAGGTTTGTTCATGCCAATCGGCGGTATGCTCTACGATAAGATCGGCGCGAGACCGCTTGTATTCGTAGGCATGCTGATCGTAACGATCGCTGCTTATATTCTCTCTCATGTTGATGCGTCTTCAGGCAAAATGATGATTATGGGGCCGCTGGCCTTGCTCGGAGCAGGTATGGGGATGTCGATGATGCCGCTGAACACGCATCTGATGCAATCGGCGCCGCGTGATCTCGTCAGCCGCGTAACTTCCCTGACGAATGCAGCGCAGCAAGTCATGACCTCGTTCGCTGTAGCAGGCTTGGCAACGATTCTTGCGAAACGCATGGTGTTCTACGGGCCGACAGCGAAGAGTGAGCTTGAAGCTTATTCGCTCTCCTTCGGCGATACGTTCCTCATCTTGACGTTCATTGCAGTCTTCGGCGCTATCCTGGGCTTGATGCTTCGCAAACCGGCACCGATTGCCGGTGAAGAAGGCGGCAAACAACCTGAAATGATGATGCACGTTGGTTAAGTAACATCACATAGGCAACAAATAGAAAGAGGCTGAACCGGTGGGGAAACCCACCGCGTTCAGCCTCTTCTTTCATTCCATTGGATCAGAAAATTCGCCAATCAAGCGCCGTCGACATCGTCTCCAGCAAATGGACACCGGCCGTGCTGTTTCCTTTGGTGCCGAGCGCCGGTCCGATGACACCGATGCCATACCGGCCGGGAACTAAAGCGAGTATGCCGCCGGACACGCCGCTCTTCGCAGGGATGCCGACTTTAATCGCGAATTCGCCGGATGCGTTGTACATGCCGCACATGATCATGAATGTTTTGGCGATTTGAACATACCGTTTCGGCACGAGCTGTCGGCCGACCAGCGGGTCGAAGCCGTCGAATGCGAGCAGCAGCGCCATTCGTGCAAGCTGATTGCAGCTAACCTCGATGGAGCAATGCCGGAAGTAGACGCGGAGCACATCTTCGACGTCAATTTCTTCGCCAAGCACTTCGTTATCCTTGAGGAAATATGCGAGCGAACGATTCCGATGTGCGGTTGCGGATTCGGAACGGAAGACATCTTCGTTAACGGACAATGTCGCACCGCCTGCCGCTTCATTAAAGAAGGACAGAATGCGCTCTGTCTTCGCTGCCGGCGTATCGCCATGAATCAATGAACTGATGGCGATTGCCCCGGCATTAATAAGCGGATTAAACGGCTTGCCCGGTTCAACAAGCTCAAGCTTGAGCATCGAGTTGAAGTCGTCGCCGGTCGGCTCCATGCCAACCTTGGCAAACACGTCGTCCTCTCCGTTGTCCATCAGAGCCAGGAGAAGGGTGAACACCTTCGAAATACTCTGCATCGTAAAAGGAAAATCAGTCTCTCCGGCGCTAAAGGTCTCCGCGTCGGCACCCATAATCGTAATACCGAGCGCATCCGCAGGTGCCTTGGCAAGCTCCGGAATATAGGAAGCCACTTGTCCTTCGCTTGCATGCAGCCGACTTGCCTGTACCCATAGCGGCAGCGTTTCTCGCAATTGCTCCATCATCATAGTCGTCTCATCCTCTTCGCTGTCCTTTTCTACTTCATAGTGTACGGCTCCCCGGAGTTGCTCTGCAAGAGGAAAAAGAATTCCCACTATCTGAGAGCCACGCCAATCGTGTACAATGATGACAGCAATTATCCTTATTATAGGTAGCAGGAGGCATTATGGTTAAAATCCTACTTTTCGGCTTATTATGGTGGCTGACGGGCAGTCCGTTTCTTGCTGTTCTTGTCCTTCTGGCTCTGCTTTATGTACTGGACCGCAGATTTATCGGACTCACGCCGAGTTTCGTGAAGCCGCTGCGCAGATTCGGTACCATCAGACGACTGCGCCAGCAAATCCTCATGAATCCAAACGATATTCCGGCCAAACACGAGCTCGCGCGACTGCTGATCGAACGCAAGCGATATAAAGAAGCGAAGGAATGGCTCATGCCGCTGCAGGACGCTCTGGAGCATTCCGCGGAATTCTGGGATGATCTGGGCGCATGCCTCAGTCAGCTCGGCGAAACGGATGCGGCGGAAGCCGCAATCGGGAATGCACTTTCGATCAATCCGAGAGTCAAATACGGAACTCCTTATTTGCGGTTAGCCGGAATTTATGCCAAAACAAATCCAGAGAAGGCAATCGCGCATTTGCAATCCTTCCGCGCCATTCATTCTTCTTCCATCGAAGCCTACTATAAGCTTGCTATGCTTTATGCTCAGCTGGGTAGAGCGGAGGATGCGAAGCAAACGCTGGTGGAATGCGGGACACTGTACCGAGCATTGCCTCGTTATAAGAAACGCCAAGAGCGCAAATGGGCGCTTCTGGCCTTTTTCAAAAGACTTTCATCCTAGAAAAGAAGCGGTTTCGGCATTGCGTAATAGGTGCTGAGCCGCTTTTTTGCGTCAAAAACCTCCAAAATTAGTGCGTTACACCCATTAATGTTCAATTCTTTCATTGTCACTCTCTATGAAATCGTACATAATTGAGAGAAATATCGAAATTGATCGGAGAGTCTGTCGAAATGCGGCGTAATGCGTGGCTTCTTGCCATCTTGTTGATCGCGTTATTACTTGGCGTCAATAATACAATCTACTATTTTACAACCAAGGATTCACTGGAAGACAGCCTCGAGCATGAAATGGAATCGGTTGCAAAACAGATTGAAATCTCCATTGAGCTATCCCGTGGCGGCGCAGAGAAATACCAAGAGCAAATCGGACGCGAGCTTCGTGCTGTCTCGATTGCGACTCAATTCGCGCTTAGTCCGGATGTCGAGAAAGTATCCAACTCGCAGTTGGCAGAGCTGTCCAAGAAGCTTGATATGGTTGGCATTACGCTGCTCAAACGAACCAAAGACAATATCATCTTATATAAATCGTCCAGCCCGAAACAACTCGGCTATAAGACGAATACATGGAAACCTTGGTATCAGGCGTTTAACCAACTGTTCGACGAACACAAGGTTACGATTGACTGGGGCCAGCACTTGACGAATTTCTGGACGGGGCCGTTTGAGTTTGCCACGACGGATACGAGCTCCATTCAGAAATGGGGTTACTATTACGACGGAACAACCAACTATATGATCGATCCTTACATCAGCTATGACAGCAGGCAGCATGCTTATGATGATGCAACAGGTGTCGATAAACTGATCTCGCAAACGCTCAAAGAGAATAAATCGCTAAGCGAAATTACGATCATTAACCCGGAAACCTTTGGTGAGGGTGAAAGAACGACCATTACCGATAATGGCGAGGTTCTTCAGCATATGACGCAAAATCCGATCATTAATGGAACTTATAAGTATGAGGATCCCGATGATTTGGCAAACGTCAAGCTGGCGAATGAGAAGAACATCAAGGTCTATCAGAATGATGTCATCAACGGCAAGCATGTGATTAAGCTGTTTATACCGGTCGATATTACGAATAAAGTAGCCAGCATGCTGGATGAGAATGGCGAACCGTTAAACCGTTACGTCATCTCGCTTGTATCGGATTACGCGACCATTCAGCAAACATTGGACAAGCAATTTGTTAATATTGCGATTATTATCGGCGTTGTAACGGGAATTAGCTTGATCTTGGTTTACCTGTTCGTCACAGCTTATCGGAAGTCGCAGGACAAATTGGTTCGCAAAGCGCAAGAAACGTATTTGGATGAAATTAACGGACTGTTCCAGTCGATCCGCTCCCAGCGGCATGATTTTGCCAACCATGTACAGACCATTCATGCGCTTGCTGAGCTTGGCAAGACGGACGAATTGAAGTCTTACGCGGCAGAATTGACCGGCGAGATTCGGGAATTAAACGATATTATCGATATCGGCAATCCGGCGATCGCTGCGCTGATTCGTGCGAAAGGCTTGCAGGCTGAGGTGCTCAAGGTGGCATTCAAAGCGGATTTCAATGACATCAATAAGCTGGAGCTTGGGATGAAGTCACTGGATATGACAAGGCTGCTGGGCAATCTTATCGATAACGCGTTCGATGAGGTGCTCAATTATGCGGAGGATCAACGTTCGGTCCACATCGCGGCTTGTCAGAAGACCGGTTATTATGAGTTTGCTGTAAGCAATACCTGTCTGCGAGCAGCCGAGCTTGAGCATAAACCGTTATTCCAAGCGGGTTACACGTCCAAGAAGGGCAGCCATTCCGGACTTGGATTACACATCGTGAAGTCCATCGTGGAGAAGTACAAAGGTGGCATTAACCTAGCCATTCATGAACCGAATACGGTGACTTTTATCGTGAAAGTGCCTTATTAAGATCGGATGCTTTTGAATATTATACAAAGCCTCTTGCTCGGACTTGCCGGTCCGGACAAGGGGCTTTTATTATTATCTCTTCCGGTCTGTCCCGGTTCGAAGCGAAATCGTTTGCGAATGTGGTATAATGGTTGGAATGGTTATTGAGGAACGGGGGACGCATCGTGAGCACGTTTTTTCAACTGGATGAACAGCGGCTGCAGGCTTTGGAAACAGCTGTCGCAAGCAGCATCCCCCTTGAGGTGATGCAGCTTGGCTTTGATTATTACCGCCGGGAGAAGGTGCTTTCCGTTCAAGTGATGGAAGGTACCTCTGTATATGGAACCGTCAGGGATGCTGCAATTTTTGCCGTTACGCTCGACTGCGATGAGTTTGGCTTTAGCACATGTACATGTCCGGTAAAAGGGTATTGCAAGCATATGGCTGCTGTTTTCTATGCTTATTATGAATATGCGGGAAGAAGTGCGGATGAGGTGCACAACCGCTTGTTATACGGCCGCGATCCGATGTTTTCGGAAGGTCGGGCATCCGTTGGTACGGCGGCGGCAGTCGTTGCTGCGGCTAAGACCGGTCTCGAAGGAGATCCGCGTTTATGGCAGCAGGATATGGAAGCCAAGCACGGCGAAGTATGGCGGCAATGCAGACATTCTCTGCACCCGCTGCAGCCTGTGCTGCAGGCGATTAAGGCGGTATCGAAGAATTGGGACGAAGGGCTGAGAAGACTCCATTGGATGCACGGCATTATTTTTGTCGTAGAGCAATCCGAACGGGCTTATTCTCATACCGACAGCTACAGCCGCTACTATTATGAGATGGCTTTCGCGCGGATGACGGAGCCTTGGATTAATCATTACCATGAGCTCGCAGGGGAGTTAAAGCCGGATACCATGACAGAGCTTGAACGTGTCGGGGTCGAGCAATTGCTTGAGCTGTTTCACGAACGCGAAATGGATCGCGAGCAGCAGCTTCACAGATGGGAGGCGCTTTATTTCTCGATCTGGGGGCAGCTTGTGCATGATTCCGCTTGGACCGGCAAGGAGAAAGAATGGCTGGAGCATAAGCTTGCAGAGGAGAAAGGCGCTGGACATGCGAGCTTCTTCGCGCCGATGGCTCTCGCTTATCTGGCTTATGCGGAAGAAAACGACGATTATGCCATGGAGCTGCTTGCGAGAACGCAATTTAACCGGACGGCGCTGCTTGCTTGCGATTGTGCGCTGCAGCGGCTGGAGGAGCGGGATTGGGCGAAGCTGGAGAAGTGGATTCGGTATTTGTATGGCGGTTTATCGATTGAGCGCAAGTCCAAGGCGTTTGGACCGTTCTTGTCCATGTGTCGTTTAGCCGATCTTCAGCAGCCGGATAACCCGAGCTGGCAGCAGTATTTGGTGTCGTTCCTGCCGTATTCGTATTCGGCTTTGACCGAGCATTGGCTGGATCGCAAGCATTACGAGAAATGGGCGGATTTGCAGCTTCTATTCGGCATCGAGCCTGACGAGATGGATATTCAATTGGTTCGGGAGATCAGCAAAGCCTCGCCGCGCGTGCTGTACCCGTTGTATCATCAAGCCATTGACGGCGCGATTCGTTCGCGCAATCGGCAAGGCTATAAGCAAGCCGTTAAGCTGATGAAGAAGCTGGAGAAGCTGTATAAAGCGGAAGAGCACGGCGATAAATGGATCCGTTATGTGGATGGTATCGTACGAAAGCATGGGCGCCTGCGCGCGCTGCAGGAAGAGCTTTGGAGGGGTAAAATCATCACATGAGAGGGTACACAGGTACTGAAACGGTCGTCGTTGACGGATTTTGGAAAGAGGGCGAGGGCCTGGTGCTTGCAGCTGGGCATGTCGCTGGAATAACGCTTCGTCTGCGCCGCCTTCTCTTCGCTTGGCACGAGGCATCTTGGTTCGGTGCAGAGATCGAAGAACGTACGGACGAGCGGCTCAAACGTACGGAGCTGCCGTTGTCGCCGGCGATTGCGATGGATTATTTGTCCTCCCCGAAGCCGGTTAGGCTGCTGCAGGTGGAATGGACGGATAGGCTGCACATCCTGGCCAAGCTGGCACAGATGATGCGCGAGGCGCTGCTCCACGGCTGGTTCTCGCCGGATTGGTCGCGCTGGCGGGCCGAGGCGAGAGCTTGGCGCCTCGATGTGCCACGCGATGAGGAGAGCAAGCGCATGGAATGGAAGCAGCTTGCGGCACAGCTCGAGGAGCAGGGAGATATCGGTGCGCTGCAAGGGTGGTTGACCGGTATCGTGGAAGAGCTGATCGCTTCCGATGATTCCGTAGGCGCGGCTTGGCGAAACGCCGCATCGCAGGCCGGTGAAGGAGCGCTCATGATGAAAGCGGCCGATGAGGACGATTGGCTCGTCTCCATCGGCATGAAACAGGATAATGCGCCGTTCCGTACCGCTTTGCAGCTGCTTGAACCAAGTGACGGACATGGCTGGCGGCTGCGTCCGGCAGTTCGTGACCGCGAAGATGGCGGCCGCTGGATGACGCTTGCGCTTAATGAAGCGGGTGAGGCGCATGGCGAAGAGCGGTTTATGCTGCCGCCGGATGCTCCGGAAGCGTGGCGGGAGCACTTTGCCGAGCGCATGCGCAAGGAAGAGATGAAATGGGCTGCGGCGCTGCCAGAGTGGACGCGATCTGACGACGGGGCGGGTGGTGGCGATGCTGATGCCGGTCACATCCGGATTGAGCTGAACGATGCGCAGGCATACGCGTTTCTGGAGCAGGAGAGCGTGAAGCTGCTTGCCGCCGGTTGTTCCGTGCTGCTGCCATCTTGGTGGGAAGCGGCGCGTAACCGCCGGATGAAGCTGAAAGCCAAAGTGAAATCGTCGGTCGGCTCAGCCGAGCAGTCGATGTTCGGCCTTCAGCAAATCGTGGATTTTGACTGGAAGCTTGCCGTTGGCAACGTCGATATGACGGAAGCGGAATTTATGAAATTGGCTTCCGAGAACCGCAGGCTGATGCAAGTTGGCGGCGAATGGGTGCATCTGGATCCGGGCGATATGGAACGGCTCCGCAAGTGGTTGAAGAAGAATGGCGGTAAGCGCGGCTTAACGATGCGCGATGTGATGGAGATGCATCTGCGCGGCGGGGCTGAGCTTGAACCGGAGGATGAGCTTCAAGAAGCGCTGACGGCCGAAATCGAGCTGAATGAGCACTTGGCTACTTGGATCGGGCAGCTCAATGAGTCGGCGGACTTGCCGCTTGTTGATACGCCGGATGCTTTTCAAGGCGAGCTTCGCCATTATCAACTGCAAGGGGTATCATGGCTCGCGTTTCTGCGCAAGTTCGGACTTGGCGGCTGTTTAGCCGATGATATGGGTCTTGGCAAAACGATTCAGTTTACCGCGTATTTGCAGCATGTGCTGGAGCAAGGGAGCTTCGGGCCATCGCTGCTCATCTGCCCGACGTCGGTTATCGGCAACTGGGAGAAGGAGCTGGAGCGATTCGCCCCCGAGCTGCGCGTGATGGTTCATTATGGACCGAAACGTATGCGCGGCGAGGAATTCGCGGCGGAAGCGGCAGAGGTGGACCTTGTCATCACCTCATATACACTGGCTCCGATCGATGAGGAAGAGCTTGGCGCTGTTTCGTGGGATGTCCTTTGTCTCGACGAAGCGCAGAATATTAAGAACTATTATACGAAGCAATCGTCCGCGATACGCGGATTCTCCGCGCATCACCGGGTCGCATTGACGGGTACGCCGATGGAGAATCGGTTAACGGAGCTTTGGTCGCTGTATGATTTTACGAATCCGGGCTATCTGGGGACGTTGACGGAATTCCGTAAAGCGGTCGTGCTTCCGATTGAGAAGGAACGCGATGAGGCGCTTATTGCAGAGCTGCAGCGGTGGGTCAAACCCTTCATGCTGCGCCGGCTTAAGAAAGATCCTGCCATTGCGCTCGCGCTGCCGGAGAAGAACGAAATGCGCACGTATTTGTCGCTGACGGTGGAGCAAGGCGCGCTGTACGAGAATATTGTGTCTGAACTGATGAATCAGCTGGAGGCGGTCGGTGCGCTGCAGCGGCGGGGGATCATCCTCTCCGCGCTGACTCGCTTGAAGCAGGTTTGCGATCATCCGAGCTTATTATTGAAGGAAGATCGGGTGCTATTCCCTTCAGCATGGGATATCGAGCGCTCCAACAAGGTGCTTCGCGTGCTTGAGATGGTGGAGGAGATTGCGGCGGAAGGCGAGCGCTGTTTGATTTTCACGCAGTATGTGGAGATGGGCGCTACGCTCAAGCGGCTCATTGAAGAGCGGCTGGGCATTCCGACGCCGTATCTGTACGGGGCAGTGCCGAAGGCGGAGCGGGATCAGATGATCGAGCGCTTCCAGAACGAAGCGGAGCCCGGCTGCGCGTTCGTCCTGTCGCTGAAAGCCGGCGGCACCGGGCTTAACTTGACGGCGGCCAACCATGTTATTCATTTCGACAGATGGTGGAATCCCGCGGTCGAGAATCAAGCGACAGACCGCGCGTTCCGAATTGGTCAGAAACGAAATGTGCAGGTGCACAAATACGTGACACTGGGCACACTGGAAGAGCGGATCGACGACATGATTACGCGGAAGCAGATGCTTAACGATCAAGTCGTGAGCCAATCGGAGAACTGGATTACCGAGATGTCGACTGACGAACTGCGCGAGCTGTTTTCGCTTCGCAAGCATCGGCTCAAGGGGTAAGCGAAACGATAGTGAGTGAGCAACCGATGGAGCTAAGCGCAACAGTGAGCAACCATGAAGCATAGCGCGTTCGTGAGAGAGGTACAGAACAACCGATGGAGCTATGCGCAACAGTGAGCAACTATGAAGCAAAGCGCCGTCGTGAGTGAGGTATAAAGCAACCGATGGAGCTATGCGATAGTGAGTGAGGTGAAACGCTTTCGATGGAACAATGGACGGGTAATCAAGTGCATGAGGATGAAGCAGTGGTCAAGGATCTTGAATTAGCTTCGGCGGCAGATGCCGCGGCACGAGAGATTGGTGCCGAGTTGGATGCAGCTGCAGATACGGTGCGTGTGGGTGAAACCGAAGTGAAAGCAGCTGACGATACGGTGCATGTGGGTGAAACCGAGGTTGAGGTAGCTTATGATACGGTGCATGTGAGTGAATCCGAGGTGAAGGCAACTGACGATACGGTGTATGTGAGTGGAGTCGGTGCGGGCGGCGGGGCTATGAGGGCTGCTTCGACTGCGGTTGATATGTTGCAGCGATCAAGCCGCCTCCATTTAAGCGGCAAAATCACTGAAATTGCGGAGCAGTCGGCCGGCGACCAGGGCAAGCAGGAAAACGCGATCGGGCCAGCAGAGGCCGCGCCTCACTGGCGCGACTTTTACGGCGCTATCCGCGCCTCGGTTCAAGGGATGCGTGGCGGTGAGTAAGCTCACCGCTTACTATAGTTTCTGGGAAGGCGGCGAGGATGGTTATCGCCGTCTTTATTCGTTCTTCATACATATGAAGGGTACTGGTTACCTTACCTATGCATATTTTCTCCTGAATGGGCTCAAGAGAGGTATCGGTTACCTCTCTTGAGCCCATTTTTGTGGTTTTTGCCACAAGAGAGGTAGCTGCTACCTCTCTGAAAAGTCAAGTAGTTCGGATTCGTGCGCATGTGTTGCTCTGGGGGCAATACATATGCCAAAATCGCGAAATTCATGTGAATGTGTAGCTCTGGGAGCAATACATTCACCGTAATCACCGGATTCGAGCAAAAGTGTTGCCCTTGGAACCACTCCTGCGCCAGAATCAGGTCAAATCTCAACGAGAAGCTCACCTAGGGATCTACATTGGTTGAAATGTGGGGGGGAATGAGAGAAAGAAGCTCACCTGTGGATCTACATTAGTCGAAGCTCGGAGTAGCAGACACAATCGCCACAGTTACTAGATAGACAACTAGCTCATCCCGGGATCTACATTGACGGGAATGCGGAAGAACGGGAGAAAGTAGCTCATCCAGGGATCAACATTGGCGGGAATGTGGAGAAACGGGAGAAAGTAGCTCATCCAGGGATCTACATTGGCGGAAATGTGGGGGGAAATGGGAGAAAGAAGCTCACCTGGGGATCTACATTAGTCGAAGCTCGGAGTAGGAGACAACCGCCGCAGCAACTCGACAGACAACTAGCTCATCCAGGGATCTACATTGGCGGAAATGTGGGGGGAATGGGAGAAAGAAGCTCACCTGGGGATCTACATTGGTCGAAGCTCGGAGTAGGAGATAACCACCGCAGCAACTCTATAGACAGCTAGCTCATCCAGGGATAGCGTAGTTCTCTGCTAGCCCCACATGCGCTGCGATTGCCGGTAGGCGCGTAGGCGCTGTCCAAACTAAACAGCAACTTCATTTTTCTTTCCCCTTCAATTTCTTTATAATAGGAAAGGGACTTATTTCCTTATCTCATTCATACATGGAAGAGGAGCTGTGAAATCAAGATGAAGTATACCTATTTGGGACGTTCTGGTTTGAAGGTTAGCCGCTTGTGTTTGGGAACGATGAATTTCGGAGTCGATACGGACGAGCAGGAAGCGTTTCGGATTATGGATGCGGCGCTGGATGCGGGCATCAACTTCTTTGACACGGCGAACATTTACGGTTGGGGCGAGAACGCCGGCCGCACGGAGGAAATTATCGGCCGCTGGTTCGCGCAAGGCGGCGGACGCCGCGAGCGTACCGTGCTGGCTACGAAATTTTACGGCGACATGAGTAACAAGAACGATGGACCAAACCGCGATGGCGGCTTGTCTGCTTATAAGCTTCGCCGTCACCTGGAAGCATCGCTTCAGCGCTTGCAAACGGATCATATCGAGCTGTACCAAATGCATCACGTTGACCGCAACGTGAGCTGGGACGAGCTATGGCCTGCATTCCAAGCGGCACAAACACAGGGTCAAATCGGATATGTCGGTGCAAGCAACTTCGCCGGCTGGGATCTTGCCGTAGCCCAAGGCGAAGCGAAAGCTCGCGGAATACTCGGACTAGTGTCGGAGCAACATAAATATAACCTGCTTTGCCGCTTACCGGAGCTGGAAGTACTGCCGGCTGCCCAAGGACTCGGCATCGGCGTCATTCCATGGAGCCCGCTTGATGGCGGCCTGCTCGCTGGTAACGTTCGCCGCGGCGGCGCGGGCAAACGCAGCGGTGACCTCAAGCGCATCGAGCAGCATGCGGCTCAGCTTGAAGCATACGGCGCGCTTTGCGACGAGCTTGGCGAACGCGAGGATGTCGTTTCCCTGGCATGGCTGCTTGCAAATCCGGCCGTAACCGCACCAATCATCGGCGTACGGACAGCCGAGCAATTCGAGAGCTCCCTGCGTGCAGTTGAGCTTGAATTGGACGAGTCGACACTGAAACGGATCGACGAGATCTTCCCGGGACCCGGCGGAGAAGCACCACGCGCATACGCTTGGTAGTCTATAAATCAATCACTCGCTCCAATGTCATGGAACCTAACAGCAAGGATACTATTCTCTGATTGAACACGATACCCACAGGATGATTACCTCCTGTGGGTCGTTTATTATTATCCCTCTCTCATATCCCAGCCCAAAAGTATCCCGAACTCGTTGTATTTTCGACCTCCTACGTTCTCGCTGCTCCCTCTATAATTCAAAGTGTAAGGAAGAGCAGTACACAAATATACGATTAACATTTGGAGGTCTTGAAATGAAAAAAGGATTTACAGTCGCAGCCGTAACGCTGATGTCGGCATCCCTTGTACTTTCTGCATGCGGTTCCAAAGACGATAACAACACAACAAACACTTCAAATACGACGACGAACGAAGGCTCAACCAACGAAACGCCGGTGGCGAAAGACGTTACGCTTTCCCTGCGTCATACGCAAATTAAAGAAACAAGCAAAGTGCGTCTGAAAATTTTGCAAGATGTTGTTGCGAAAACCGAACAAGACAACGCAGGCCTCAAATTCAACCTTGAAGGCATCGACGAAGTCGTTAACCGCGATCAGAAGCTGAAAGCGGAAATGGCAGCAGGCAACCCGCCTGATATCTTCGAAGTATTCGGCGGCGCGGACTTGAACCTTTATGTAAAAGCAGGGCGCATGCTCGACCTGACGCCAATCATTGAAGAGCTTGGCATCAAAGACAAGTTCGCAAGCTTGGACGAGTTTACAATCGACGGTAAAGTGTACGGCCTTCCATTCGGCGGTTACAGCGAAGGCGTGTTCTATAACAAGAAGATGTTCACGGATTACGGCCTGGAAGTTCCGAAAACGTTCGCAGACCTGATTAAAGTAGCCGACGCTATTAAAGCAAAAGGCAAAACGCCGTTCGCGCTTGCGGCAAAAGACGGCTGGGTTAACGGCATGCTATGGAATACAGTCATGGAGCGCCACGTCGGCATCGACGCTTTCAGCAAATTGGTGACCGGCGAAGCAAAATGGACCGATGCTGATTTCGTAGCGGGATTCACTGATTACGCGACACTCGTAAACAACGATTACTTCACTAAAGGCGCGCTTGGTTTGCCGTACGCGGAGCAAGGCGCGCAATTCCTCAAAGGCGACGCAGCGATGGTCTTCACGGGAAGCTGGGATGCGAACCGCTTTACAGGCGACGAAGCAGGCGAATTGAAAGGCAACATCGGTTACTTCTCCTTCCCGTCCATCGACGGCGGTAAAGGCGATCAATCTTCGATCAATGCGTCCTACTCCAACGGTTTCGGCTTCTCGTCGAACCTGAACGACGACCAGAAAGAAGCCGTGAAGAAATTCATCGCGAACTTCTTTAACGAAGAAATCCAGAAACGTACGCTTCTTGAAGACAAAGTTCTTCCTTCCATGAAACTGTCCGATCTGTCCGGCGTAGATCCGCTGATCTCCGATGTTCTGAACGTAATGGGCGGCGCATCGACTTCTTGGAAAGCTTTTGACGCGATCGTTCAACCAAGCGTTGGCGCTGATGTAGGCGTAGGGCTGCAAGAGCTGATCGGCAAAGTGAAGAAGCCTGAAGAAGTAGCGGCGAAAATCCAAGCGTCCCAAGAGAAAGCGAACGCAGCACAAAAATAAGAGCAATCCCAACTTGGATGATGGATGGAGGGTGTCCTGCCGTAACAGGCACCCTCTTTTTATACGCCTAACCTGCTAGGAGGATTCCCGATGTATCAAGCGCTGAGAAACCCATGGATATATATGGCTTTTATCGTTCCAACACTTCTGCTCTACGGTCTGTTCTTTTTATATCCGGTCGTTGTGTCTTTCATTTATGGCTTTTATCAATGGGATGGCATTTCCGAGAAAGTATTTATCGGCATCGATAACTTTACAAGATTGATTCACGACGAAGTATTCTTGAAATCGCTCGGCAACAACTTCTATTTCATGGCTTTTTCCCTTATCGTCAATATTCCGCTCGTGTTTCTGATTGCCATTATGGTCAGTAAAGCAAGACGCATGCGCGGCTTCTATAAATCAGCAGTTTTCGTACCCGTTGTGATCTCCACGGCAACCGTCGCTATTCTGTTCGGCGTATTGTACAACTATGAATCCGGTATGATCAACCAGGTCTTGCGCGCGATCGGCGGCGAAAGCTGGGCGAAAGAATGGCTCTCCGACCCTCATCTGGCCATGCTCTCGATTCTAATTGCAAACGCTTGGCAGAACATCGGGTTCTTCATCGTCCTTTGTCTGGCTGCCATTCTGAACATCCCGAAGGAAATCGGCGAAGCGGCGAAGATCGACGGTGTCAACGCTTGGAGCGAAACGTGGAAAATCACGCTGCCGCTCGTACGTCCGATTCTGTTCGTCATGCTGCTGCTAACGGTGTCCGGTACGTTAAAGGTGCTTGATATCGTGCAAATTATGACCAATGGCGGACCCTTCCAGTCTACTGAGGTTATGTCTACTTATGCGCTCAAAGTCGGCTTCCGTTCCTTGGAGCTTGGTTATGGCAGCGCAATCGGCGTAGCGATGTTCATTCTGATTCTGGCGATGACGGCCATCTTGCAGCGTGTATCGAAATCCGAGGAGGTGCAGTACTAATGGAACGTGTCCTTACAAAAGGCAACCTTACACCATCGAAAGATACGGCCAATCCGAAGCTGCACCGTTCCGTCAAAGTACGCAACAGCCAGTGGCCGCTTCATTTGTCGCTTTGGGTGTATGTCATCGTGATCCTTTTTCCGCTGTTGTGGCTGCTCTTGTCATCGTTCAAAACAAATCGGGAAATCACGGTCAACACATGGGCATTCCCGTCCAAGTTTAATTTCGACAACTACAAGGCTGCTTGGCAAAGCGCGCACATTGGGGAGTATGCGTTTAACAGTCTCTATGTAACCGTCGCTGCCTGTTTGCTCACGATTCTGCTTTCGGCCGCAACAGCTTTCGCTTTGTCCCGGATGAAATATAAAGTGTTAAGCAAGCGGATCTACGGCCTAATTCTGATGGGATTGCTGGTGCCTCCCGGCGCGCTGTTCATCCCGCTGTACCGCTTGGTGAATGATCTTCATCTCTACGATACGCATCAGGCGCTCATTTTGGTATACTGCACATATGCATTGCCAATTACGATCTTTATTCTGCATGCGTTCATGCAATCCGTTCCGTCCGAGCTTGAAGAAGCCGGCATTATGGACGGGCTTAGCGCGGCGGGATTGTTCGTCAGAGTGATCATACCGGTATCGATGCCGGCACTGGTTACCGTCTTCATTCTTGCGTTCATTGGCAACTGGAACGAATATATACTCTCACAGCTACTCGTCACGACCGAATCGCTGCGCACGCTGCCAACGGGTATGGCTACCTTCAATGACGGCTATCGGACGAATTTTGCATCGCTCTCTGCGGCGGTCATTATCAGCATCATTCCGGTGCTGCTCGTGTACATGTTCCTGCAGCGTCAAATTATTGACGGGATGACGGCGGGCAGCGTAAAGGGCTAGACTTCGCACGAAATCCGGCGCGATTTCGCTCGCTTGTAGCATTAGCTGAAATGATAAAGGAGCCGTCCTATGAATTTGCGACCGAAGCTGCTGCTGGCATTTATAGGTTTGATCGTTGCTCCGCTTATTTTTCTAGGCATCGTATCCTTTCTTAATTCGGAGCAGCTGCTGGAGAAGAAGTATAGCGAGCAAACCGAAATTACGCTCAAAGCGGTGGGCGGCAATATCCGCTATTTCTTCCGAGAGCTCGATCAGCTCAGCGATACGAGCGTCACGAACGCAACCGTTCAAGATGCGCTGCGCAGCTCCCGCAATTCAGTTAATGATGCAAGCAGGCTAATCGCAATCAGCCAATATGAGAAGTCGCTCGGGAAGCTGTTATGGCAAAATCCGGCGCTCAGCATGGTGATGCTTTACGGGGAGGACGGGACGATGTTCCGTTCTTATCGTAATGATCCGACCACGTTTAAGAACATTACGTACGATATGCTGAAGAATCATTCGATCTATCCGCAGATCAAGCAGTACGGAGGTCGGCCGATGTGGATCGGTCCCTATGAGCAGCCCGGCTTAACCGGTACCGGCGCGGCTTTATTTACGCAGCTGCGCATTGTGCGCGATATGGAATCGTTCAACGAATCCGGCATTATGGTGACGCAGGTAAAGACCGACGACGTGGACAATATGCTGCGTGATTTTACGCTGTCAGGCGAACAGGAAACGCAGACGCGTTATTTGATCATCAACAACGGCGGTCTGGTCATGCTGGATAGCAAGCACCAATTAGAGGGAAAATACGCTCAAAATCAAACGCAGCTTCAATTGCAGCACACGCAGCGCTATGTAAGCTCCCGCACCATGTTCAATCATGAGGATTCTCTCGTATCGGCGTATAACCTCGACCGCAGCGGGTGGATCCTTATTTCCGTGAAATCATGGGAGTCGTTAACGAGCGAGAATATTCGTTTCGTGCAGTGGATTGGCGGGATTACGCTGCTATGTTTGATTTTCGCGATACTCTTTAATATCTTCTTCGTCAGCCGGGTAGCCAAAGCCATTATCCGGGTTGTCCGCAAGATGCGCCTCGTGGAGCAAGGCATGATGGACACCCGCGTTCCGGCAAAAGGCAAGGATGAAACCGTACTCCTCGCGCGCAGCTTTAACAGCATGGTAGAGACAATCGGACGTCTGCTGAACGAGGTGCGCACCGAGCAGGAACGGAAGCAGCGCGCCGAGATGATGCTGATGCAAGCGCAGATCAAGCCGCATTTTCTGTTCAATACGCTGGAGTCGATCAATGCGCTGGCAGCCCAGAACGAAGGCGGCAAAATCATGCAGATGGTGCGCAGACTGAGCATTCTCCTGCGAACGAGCATGCATCACTCGGAGATTATTACGGTGCAGCAGGAGATTGAACATGTACGCAGCTACCTGGAAATTCAGAAATACCGCTTCGAGGATGTATTCAGCTATGAGCTGTTGATCTCGGATGAGACGCTCGATTACACGATTCTGAAGCTGACTCTTCAGCCGCTTGTCGAGAACAGTATTCAGCACGGGTTCGAAGGACTTGGACATGTCGGCATGATTTCCGTTTCGGTTCATCTGGAAGAAGGCTTGGTCATCTTGACCGTTACCGATAATGGAATCGGCATGAACGAAGAAGCCTTGAAACGCATTAACGGATTGAGCCGCGAGCAAGAGCGGGATCTCGACCTCAACGTGGCTGAGCAAGGGGAAAGACGCGGACTTGGACTGCGCAGCGTCGCAGACCGGCTGCGGATTCATTATGGATCGCCTTATGGCTTGCTCCTGTGCAGCCAGGAGGGTTACGGCACCATTATCCGAATTAAGATTCCACGGAACCGAGGTGAACGGGTATGAACGGAAAAGTGCTGCTTGTCGATGACGAACAACATATTACTCGCAACCTAGAGAAAGTCATCCCTTGGAGTATGCTTGGACTTGAAGTTACAGGCACCGCGAAGAACGGTGTAGAAGCATTGGAGCTTCTGCGGGCGGAGCCGGCGGATTTGATTCTATGCGACATCCGGATGCCGGTCATGGATGGACTTGAGCTGGTCCGTCAAATTCGGGAGCGGGGAATGGCTTGCGACGTTATTATGCTGTCGGGTTACCAGGACTTCTCGTATACGAGGTCCGCGATTCAGTATGGGGTGAAGGATTATATCCTTAAACCGATTCCTTATGACGAGCTGACAGGGGTCATTGCAAGGGTCATGTCGGAGCAGCGCAATAAACGGCAGCAGATCAAGGAAGAGCAGCGCAAGCTGGATCGGATGATCGATTTGGCGAACGAGAAGATCTTGTATGACGTGCTGATGGATTATACGGATATCACGCCGGACAATTGGCTGATGGCCGGACAGGAGCAGCTGCTCGGGGAGCCCCAATATACGCTGCTGGTGCTGGATATCGATGCCGGTTCTGCCGATGCGCGGGACTGGCGCGAATGGCCGGACAAAGAGCGGAAGATCTGGAACTTCGCCGTGTGTAACGTGCTGCGCGAGACGCTGCAGCTGGACGGACTGCATCATGCGGTCATCCAAATGCGCGACGGTGAATGGTGCGTCTTGATTCGCGGTCAGAAGGCCGCGGAAAGCGGAGACGGTTCGCCGGAGGCGCGCGAGCTGCAGGTGAATCAATGGGCGGATATGCTGCTGGCCTCCGTTCGCAAGAATGCCAAATTGCAGCTGCATGCGGGCATATATGATAAAATGACAGCGATGAACAAGCTGTCCTCCGCCTACAAAACCGTGCAGCGCGGCATGCAGCTGTCTACGGAATCGGTGCCAATCGCGGTATACGGCAGCGAGTTTGCAGGGGGATTTGATCCCGGGCGGACGCTGTGGGATATCGCGGAGCGGCTGATTGGAGCTATGAAGCGCGGCGATGCGGCCGGCGTGGATACCGAACAGAGGCGACTGGCGGAGCAGTTGCATAAGGCAGGCGGCAGCGCGGAAGGCCGGCTGAAGCCGATGCTGCATTTTCTGGCGCTGCATCTGATGCGGGAGCTGAAGGAAGCGGATTTGCTGCAGCGCGAGCAGGAAGAAGCGATGTGGCGCAAGATGGATTTGCATTTTGGCGTGAAGGATTTGTTTGCCGCGATTCGGCAAGCTTCCAGCGAAGGCGTCGCGCGTTCGACGGACAAACGCAAGCATTCCGAGCGGCAGTTGAACGATGCAAAGCAGTTCATGGACCGTCATCTGTTCCGCGATCTCAGCGTGGAGGAGGCAGCTACGTATGTCGGACTGTCGACCTCGCATTTCAGCCTGTTATTTAAGCAAACGTATGGCGAAACGTTCATCGAATATATTACGCGCCAGCGGATGGAAAAAGCCAAAGCGCTGCTGCTTGAAACGATGAAGAGCGTCGCGCTGATTGCCAAGGAAGTCGGGTATGCGGAGCGGCGGTATTTTACAAAAGTATTTATGAAGTATGCGGGGCAGAATCCGACGGACTACCGAATGGCAGTTCAGGGGGGCGGATCGCTGTTAACAGTCCACGAGGAATCAGAGGATGAGCATTAACGGGAGAGGTGCGTTCGAGTCATGGGAGAGCAAGTACAAGCAGGTTGGAGACAATTTAGTTTGCGGGAGAAAATCGGGCAGCTCTTCGTGTTTGGGTTCCACGGACATGAGCCGTCTGCGGAGATTGAAGCGCTAATTGAAGACTACGGTGTCGGCGGCATCATCTATTTCACGCGCAATATCGTGGATGCGAAACAGGTGCATGCGCTGTCCGCAGGTTTAATGGCTTCGGCTAAGCGGTCGGGGAGATCGCCGATGTTTATTGCGGTGGATCAGGAAGGCGGCATGGTGTCGCGCCTTGTGAAAGGCGTTACGCTGATGCCGGGGAATATGGCCCTTGGCGCGGCAGGTTCTGCCGGAGGCGTGTTCGAATCGGCTGCAATGTGCGGCGAGCAGCTTCGCGCGCTTGGCATTAATTTGAACTATGCGCCTTGCATCGACGTGAACAATAACCCGGACAATCCGGTAATTAACGTTCGCTCGTACAGCGACCGGCCGGAGGTTGTCGGGGAGCTAGGTTTGGCGGCCGTGCGCGGCTATCAGCGCTCGCGCGTGTCGGCGACTGTGAAGCATTTTCCGGGACATGGCGATACAAGCGTCGATTCGCACCGGGATTTGCCTGTACTGACGCATGATCGCGAGCGGCTGGATGCGATTGAGCTGGTGCCGTTCAAGATGGCTGCCGGCGAAACGGATATGATTATGACGGCACATGTGTGTTTGCCTGCGCTTGACCCGTCGGGCGTTCCTTCGACCTTGTCGGAGACTGTATTATCGGGGTTGCTGCGCGGCGAGCTGGGGTATGAAGGCGTGATCGTGACGGACTGCTTGGAGATGAATGCCATCGACAAGTTCTATGGCCCGGCGCGCGGCGCGGTTATGGCGCTGCAGGCAGGCGCGGATATGGTGCTGATTTGCCACACGGCTTCGAAGCAGCGTGCGGCAATCGAAGCGGTTGTTGCCGCCGTCGAGAGCGGCGAGCTGACCGAAGCGCGCATCGATGCTTCGCTGGCGCGCATCATGCGCTTGAAGGAGAAGCGCGCCGTTGGCGAGGCGCTTGCGCCATGGGCGGAGGTCGAGCCGACGCTCGATACGCCGGACCAACAGGCGGCTGCCCGCCACTGGAGCGAGGCTTCGGCGACGCTCGTGAAGAACGAGCGCGGCTTGCTGCCGCTCCGGCGCGAAGCGAAGACGCTCGTGCTCTGGCCCGAGATCGTGACCGTGTCGGAAGCGGATGAGTTGCTCACCGACGACGGTACGCTCGGGGGCCGACTCGCGGCGCGCATGCCGCATGTGACGGAGCGGCGCGTAGGCGATGCCGATGCGCTGCATGATCTTGCGGCGTTCGAGCAGATCGTGTTCGTGAGCTACGACGCGGCGAAGCACGCGAATGAGCGCGAACTCGCGGCGCGGCTGCTCGCGGAAGCGGGAGATCGCACGGTTGCGGTATCTGTCCGCAACCCGCTCGATCTGCTCGTGTACCCGGACGTATCGGCGTTCCTCGCCGTATACGAATGCCGTCCCCTCGCGCTGGAATCGGCCGCGGGTGCGCTGCTCGGCGAGTTCACGCCAACAGGCCGACTGCCGCTGACGCTGTCAGCGCAGTACCCGTTCGGCTGGCGCTGGGGCGAGTAGAGATTTGAGATGTTATAGAGTTGCACGGGCCATGGGCTTGTGCAGCTTTTTTTTGTGCGTTGCTGAGAGGCAACTCTTTGTCGGCAAAGTAGCAAAACGAGAGAAAGAGAGGTAACAGGTACCGTACATGCGCGGGAAAGCGACGAGAAAACTTTTTTCATCACAGCTGTCACAAATCAACCTCCCGGCCCGCCTTAACTTATGAAAGCAAACAGGGAGGGTGACACTAATGAAAAGAAACTATGATACAGCCGTGATTGGCGGGGGCTTGGCCGGGTTAGTTGCAGCGATTAAGGTGGCGCAGAGCGGCCGTTCTGTCGTACTGCTGGAGAGATCGAACCGCCTCGGGGGGCGTGCAATGACGAACCACAACAACGGCGTTTATCTCAATTTAGGCGGTCATGCGCTATATAAGGCAGGCCGTGCGAATAGTGTTTTGCAAGAGCTTGGGATTCGAGTCGAAGGCGGCAAGCCGTCCACCAAAATGAATGTGATCTGGAACAAACAGCTCGTCCCGATGGGAGCTGATCCGATCGGCATGATGAAGACGAAGCTGCTCACCTGGTCGAGCAAGATGCAGCTGATGCGACTGATGGTCAAATTATCGCGATTAAACGCCGATACCATTCCTGCATCGAGCATCCGGGAATGGGCGGAGCGCGAAGTCCAAGATCCGATGGTCAGGCATGTGTTCTATGCGCTGTGCCGGACAGCGACGTATGCTTTTGATCCGGATCGCCAGCTTGCCGGACCGGCACTGGGCCAAATTCAGCGCTCGCTCAAAGGCGTAATCTATCTCAATAAAGGCTGGCAGACGATCGTGGATCAACTGCGCGCGAAGGCGCAGCAGATAGGCGTGCAGATCGAATCCGGCAAGTCGGTAAAAGAAATTACTCATAAGGAAGGCAAGGTTACAGCGCTCGAACTTGGAGATGGCACATCGATTTCCATAACGAATGTGGTCAGTACAGCTTCCCCTTCGGAAACGTATAAGCTTGTACCCGGAGCCGAAGCGACGGTTTTAAACCAATGGAAGACAGAGGCCGTAGCTTCGATGGCTGCCTGCCTGGACATTGGACTGAAGAAGCTGCCGGTCAAAGAACATGAATTTGCGCTTGGCCTCGATCAGCCGATCTTCTTCTCCAATCATTCGGCGCATGCCACAATGAGCGATAACGGAGCGGTTGTGGTCCATTTGATTAAATATAACGGTCCCGGCGAGAGCGATCCGAAGGCGGATGAGCAGCAGCTGCTGGAAACCATGAACTGGCTGCAGCCGGGCTGGGAGAACGAAGTGCTCGCAAAGCAATTTCTGCCTAATATTACGGTAACGCAAGGTTATCCGCGTACCGGGCAGAAGTCCAAGAATATCGGGCCGAACGTTCCCGGAATTCAAGGCTTATATGTCGCAGGAGACTGGGCCGGTCATGGCGAATTGCTTGCTGACGCATCGGTCGCAAGCGCCGTCAGGGCATCGGAAGCTATCGCCAAGCATTCACCGAGCTTGGCTGCTGCGAGGTAACAACGTGGAGGTGGGGACATGAACACGGAATCTAGCCAAGGAGCGTCGTCGACGGAGGAGGAATATCTCGCTTATCGGCCTCTCCTGTTTTCATTAGCTTACCGCATGTTGGGCAGCGTGATGGATGCGGAGGATGTGGTGCAGGAAGCTTTTCTGTACATGAGCACGAAGAAGCCGGAGCATATTAGCAGCATGAAGGCATATTTATGCAAAATCGTCACAAACCGCTGCATCGATCTGCTGCGTTCGACTCGCAAGCAACGGGAGGTCTATGTAGGGTCGTGGCTGCCTGAGCCGCTTGTCCGAGAAGCGTCGCAATCATCCGCGGAACCGGATGACCGGTATCTGCAGAAGGAGTCGATATCTACCGCATACTTGCTCCTGCTGCAGCAGCTATCTTGGGTGGAGCGTGCCGTATTTCTGCTGCGCGAGGTGCTGCAGTACGAGTATGACGAGATCGCGGAGATCGTGGGCAAGAGCAGCACGAATTGCCGCCAAATTTTTCGTAGATCCAAGCTGGCAATCAGTCGTATACCGGAGCAGGATGATGCGTTGAAATCATCCCTTCAAACGCATCCATCCGAAACGCTGCAGTCACAGCAGCCCCCGGTCGTCGAGAGAACTTCCACCATCGTGGAGCAGTTCGTGCAAGCCATCATGTCCGGAAATATGGGGCAATTGCTCAGCGTTGTCCGCGCGGACGCGGTTCTTTACTCGGATGGCGGCGGCAAGGTGAAAGCGGCGATTCGTCCGATTATGGGCGCCGAGCGCATCGCGGCATATTTCTTCGGACTGCTAGCCAAGCTGCCGCAGGATTATACCTACGTCTTGTCCGAGGTGAACGGAGAAGCCGGCATTGTCGGATACGATGGGGATGGACAGCCGAATAACGTGCATTCCTTTGAGATTATAGATGGTCAAATCTCATCGTTTTATATTGTCGTCAACCCAGACAAGCTCAGGCACATAACTCAGGCGCATGACCATTAGCCCGGAAGTGCCCGATTCCTTCACCGTCTTCTCTTACTAATTCTAGACTCAATGGCCGCTACAAGCTGGTACATGAACGTTGCGAAGGCCGCAATGATGAATAAGCTCGCGAGGACGAGCGTAAAGTTAAACACTTGAAAGCCATAAATGATCAAGTAGCCCAGCCCTTCCTTCGCTACCAGGAATTCGCCAACGATAACCCCGACCCAAGCCAAGCCGACATTCACTTTAAGCGTCGACACGATAGCGGGGAAGGAAGCGGGCAAAATAACTTTGCTGTACGATTGCGTTTTTGTCGCTCCGAATACTTTCACTACTTTCACATAATTGGCGTCAACCTCATGGAAGGCGTTATAGATGACGAGCGTGGTGATGATAACGGTAATAGAGAGTATCGTTGCGATAATGGAGAGTATGCCGGAGCCTAACGCCACGATGAACAGAGGTCCGAGCGCTACCTTAGGCAAAGAGTTCAGCACGACAAGATACGGATCAAGAACGCGTGCCAGAAAAGGGCTCCACCAGATGATCGTTGCAATCAGCAGCCCGCATAACGTGCCTAGTGCAAAACCTGCCGCGGTTTCCGCTACCGTAATCCCGATATGAGGGAGCAGCGAGCCATCCATTGCTTTTGTATACAGCAGGTTGAAGATCTTGCTTGGATAACTGAACAGGAAGACATCGATCAACCGCGCTCGCCCCGCATACTCCCAGGAGCCGAGGAAGAGGGCAAGCAGCAATACCTGAGTGATATGAACAATCAGCTTCTCTTTATTTCTGGCTCGTTTGAATGCCTGATAGATGAGCTGCGGATCGGCAGTGCTCCGCGGTTCTTTGCTTTGTCCGTTTTCAGACGGTTCTTTCCCCGACTTGTTGTTCCCCATAGGTGTGTTCATCTCCTTCTCTCCGTCGATTCGAACTCCTTCCGGACGATTCGAAACCATTCCTGAAACCCATCTTGCTCACGCGCGGCAATCGGCGTCATGTCTGCCAGATACGCGGGGATGGTTATTTCGCTCTTGATCCGACCGGGATTAGGCGCAAGCACGATCACCCTGTCGCTCATCGCGATGGCCTCGGCGATATCATGGGTAACGAGCAGCGAGGTTTTGCGGCGGGCTTTAAGCGTGTGGGAGATCAAGTTCTCGAGCTGCAGCTTGGTTTGAAAATCAAGTGACGAGAACGGCTCATCCAGGAACAAAATATCCGGCTCGGTAGCCAGTGTACGTGCAAGCGCTGCCCGCTGCCGCATGCCGCCTGACAGCTCACCGGGATATTTGGCCGCAGACTGGCCAAGTCCCAGCTCTTCGAGCAGATGAAGCGCGAACTCCTTCTTCTCGCGTGTGAGCTTGCCCATGATTTCCAGGCCAATCGTTACATTCTCGCGAATGGACCGCCACGGAAACAGAAAATCCTGCTGCAGCATATAGCCGATCTTCGACGTCGGGCCGGTAACGGGTTGGCCGAGTATCGAAACCTCTCCTTCGGTTGGCGGAATTAAGCCTGCGATGATGGATAACAGCGTTGTTTTGCCGCAGCCGCTTGGACCGACGAGGGATACGAATTCACCGCTCCTGACCGATAATGCAATCTGATCGAGGGCAAGCGTTGCCCCTTTCTCATTGACGTACACATGCGTAACATCCTTGACTTCCACGACAGGAATCACAGCGTTCACTCCTTCCATACGCTTGAAGAGGCCGCACGCAGGCGGCCCATTTCAAGTCCTTCAAGTGCTCGTTACTTCACATTCTCGATCGCTTGTTCCGCAAACGTATTGTTAACCAGCTTGCCGTAATCTGCAGGGCCATCCAGCTCGCCGGCTGATTTCATGACATTCTGCAAGTTCGCCCACTCGGTTTCGTCAATGATCGGATCTGTTGCATAAGAGCCTTGATCTTTGTACCGTTTCACAACGCCGCGGATCAGCTCAATGTCCGTGTCCGGGAAGAATGGCGCAACCGCATCGGCGATTTCATTTACACTATGCTCTTGCACCCACTTTTGCCCTTTGTGGACCGCATTCGTAAACTTCTGTACCGTATCCGGATTGTCATCGATATAGCTTTGTTTGGTCATGAACACGGTATAAGGCAGATGGCCGCTCTCCGTGCCGAAGGACGCAACGACATATCCTTTGCCTTGCTGCTCGATCATAGTTGCCGACGGCTCGAAGAGCTGAACGTAATCGCCTGTGCCCGAAGTGAAGGCAGGAACGATGTTGGCAAACTCGACATTTTGAATGAGCTCGAGGTCTTGCTGCGGATCGATGCCGTGTTTCTTGAGCGTAAATTCGCCGGCCATTTGCGGCATGCCGCCTTTGCGCTGTCCAAGGAATTTGGATCCCTTCAGCATATTCCAATCGAAATTGTCGACTTTGGCGCGGGATATAAGGAAGGTACCGTCGGTTTGCGTTAATTGTGCGAAGTTAATGACCGGATCTTCGGAGCCTTGAAGCGAGACATAAATGGAGGTTTCCGATCCAACCAATGCCACATCAATGTTGTTGCTAAGCAGCGCGGTCATCGTTTTATCTCCGCCCGGCGTCGTGGTCAATTCTACGTCCAGACCTTCGTCTTTGAAAAACCCATTCGTAATCGCGACATACTGCGGCGCATAGAAAATAGAACGCGTTACTTCGCCGATTCGAACCTTGGTCGGTTCCGACTTTTTCCCGCCGCAGCCCGCCAGCAGAAGCGCTAAGCTGATAACGATGAACGAAAGTCTCATCATACTTTTTTTCAAGTAAACCCCTCCATAGACTTTCTGCAATTCATGCCGGGGGCAGCCTGTCGTGCAGAAAAAATAAGTATGTTCACATGGTATGCAGGCGCCCAGAAACGGTGCTAATAATTGGGATTGATTGGATGTTTTATGGAAGGGATTGGACGGTTACTGTCGAATTATGGGATTTAGGCTGTAATCATGTTTAAGGGGATGAATGGATAAATGAGAAGTCAGAATCAGGCCGGAAGAGTATCGGTGGTCGCGATGGTGTTGGCCGCGATAGTCCTTCTGGCAGCGGTAATACAAGCGCCGGTCAGCGCAGCGGCAGCTCCGGCAGCCAAGAAGAATGCAGCAGCGCCTATTATGGTGGTCATTGACGGGAAGCCGCTTACTCCAACAACGGCAGCGCCGCAAATGTACAAGGGCAGTTTATTGCTGCCGATGAAATGGATCTTTGACGGTCTGGGCGTCAAGGCAGTGGTACAGCAGGGAAGAATCGAAATGACGCGCGGATTGAATAGATGGAGTGCGCGCGTGAACGACACGATGCTCCAAACAGCCAACCAGAATATTCGTCTTAGTCAAGCGCCGGTTATCATAAATGGTCGTGTTTACGTCTCGGCAAGGCTGGTTTCGATTGTGAGCGGGAAAAACGTAAACTACGATGCGAAACAGCAGCAAGTAGTCATCGGATATAGCGAGGCCGATTTGAAAGTCTACCAGCGCACGCTGTTTGAAGCTGCAATGAGCAGCGATGCGGTGACGATCAGGAAGATGCTGGAACGAGGCGTCGACCCGAATCTGAAGTTGGTCAAGATGTTCGGGAACAATGTCCCGATTGAATATACGGTGATGAAGGGCAGTACGGAGGGAACGCGAGCGTTGCTGGAGTATGGCGCGGATGTCAAGCTGTCGTCGAGGGATCTGGTTTCGGAGGCGATATTGAACCAAAATGCCGAACTGTTAGACCTTCTACTATCGCAAGGCTATGACGTGAATAAACCGAACCGGGATGGCTGGACCTATCTGGAATCCGCATCAGGCGTAATTGGCCGCTCCAGCAATGAGAGCATGTATGTGAATCAATATCCGAAAGCGGAAATCGTGCAGACGCTGCTCGCACATGGAGCGGATCCGGGACTTGACAGCTCTCTCTATACAGCTGTTCAGTGGTCGAGCTACCCGATTGTTCAGCTGCTGCTCAAGGCAGGTGCCGATCCTTACAAGAAAAATCGGTTTCAAGATACCCCCTACAGCATGGCTGTTTCTCGCGGCACGACCAAATGGTTAACGGTTCAGGATAAACAGCCGCTTATTCCGGAGCTTCATATCAATGATGCACAGGGAGTTCCGGTTGAGAGCGGCACTATCTTTATTCAGTCTGCAGAAGGCAGATACGATCTGGATCGCTGGGTGAATTGGGAAGGGCTCACAGCCTATGCGGAATTACCTGATGGGCTCTATAACATTGTGAGCGTTCGCACTTATCGCACGACAAATGTACTGAACAAGCCGATTCGCGTGCAGAACGGAAGGTTTGAGAACGAGACGCTGCAGCTGCAGAAGCCTAATGTGACCGGAACCGCTCTATTCGAGAACGCAACCGTTAATCGGTCCGGCCAGGTGAACATTTATAATGACCGCAACAGTTACATCTGCGACGTCGTTCTGAACAATGGGAAGTTCGAGCTTTACCTGCCGCCCGGAACGTACAGCTTCGGCCAGTATTTTGAATTTACCGGCAACACCTATTCAGCCAAAGGAACAATAAGCGTTCTCGCGGAAGGTTCGACTACGGCTACCGTCACTGTGTCTGCGAGCAAGTACGTTTATCCGCAGAGCTAGAACATCATCCTATCGAAAATGAGGCTGCCTATGAAAGTATTCGCGGTGAGGCACGGTCAAACCGAATGGAATGTGGAGCGGCGCATCTGCGGGATCTCGGACATTCCTTTGACGATTCGAGGCACGGAACAAGCAAGCGCGCTGGCTGCGAGCCTATCAGATGCGAAGATCGATCTCGTAATTTCATCTCCGCTAATCAGAGCAAGACTAACCGCTGAGATTCTTTCCGATGCGATAGGCAAAGCCTATGTTGTGGAGGACAGGCTCACGGAGCAAAACTACGGCAAATACGAGGGTGTTAAGCGTGATGATGCCGGCTTCCTTGAGGCCAAGAAGCATTTTCCGAGTAAACTATCCGGTGGAGAATCCTTATTACAGGTTGCGCAACGCGTCTATAATCTACTCGACGCTATCGTCGTGAAGTACAAAGGCATGCATGTATTGCTAGTCACTCATGGCGGAATCTGCAGAATGATCCATAGTTATTTCAATGAACAATCGAACGAGGAGTACTTTGGCTTTCACACCGGTAATTGTGAGCTTAGATCATACGAAGTGAAAGCGAGCGAAGTTTAATTGAATAGCATCGAATTGAGCCGCATTATGCGTAGAGAGACACTCTTATGCCGATGCGGCTATTTCTTTGGGAGAATTTTAACTCCACTGCTCTATGAAATGGGATACAATACCAATTACAATGCCTTAGTGAGGTGCCGCAATATGAAAGCTGGCAAACTGATTGGGAGAGGCAATACAGCAGATGTGTATGAATGGGGCGAGCATGAGGTGATTAAGATCTTCCATCATGCCCATGAAGCTCCGAATGAAGCAAAGAATGCAGAGCTTATTTCTCGGCTGGCTATACGGACACCGCGATACGGAGGGCTAATTGAGCATGAAGGCCGCTCCGGCATCGTATATGAGCGAATCCATGCTCCTTCCATGCTGAGCAGAATTGAACCTAATCGTGAGAGCATTACTCATTATGCGAAATGGATGGCGGAGCTTCAATTTCAGCTTCATGAACTGAAGGTTGATTATACGCCAAATCTGAAGCAAGAGATGATCTATCATACGCTGGCAGCCCCAGCGATTAACGATCGCCAGAAGGAACTGATTATGGCAGTGATTCAGCAATTGCCGGATGGACAAGCGCTGTGTCACTATGATTTTCACCCGGGTAACATTCTTATGGCAGCGGATGGGCCGGTCATAATCGACTGGATGAATGTTCTGATCGGCGATAAAGCGGCGGATGTATGCCGAACCTCGATGATGTTGGATTCGCATGCATTACCACCGGATGCGCCTAGCTGGCTGCAGGAAGGTCGTAAGCTTTTTCACGATGTATATTTGGAGGTTTACATAGATTTAAGCGGTGTTAAGAAAGCTGAGCTGGAGGCATGGAAGCTGCCTACGTTAGCCGTACGCATCCATGAAATGAAAGGCAAGGAACAGGAAGAAATCATAGAACGATTGCAAGCAGCATGGAAGAACACATTCAACCAAGAGAGGGGCTGAATATTATATTGCGGCCGCGTTATCTCGTATTTCCCATTCTTGTGCTTATCGGAGGACTGTGTTGGTATTTCAACTCACCTAAATCGGCGGAGGAATCCATCATCAAACTGTCAGGCGATATCCAAACCATCTATTATGACGATTTGAACGATGGCGTCGTCAAGCATAACTCGATCGAGATGCAGACTAAGGATCAGCAAGAGCTGATGGATATATTGGAAAGCGTATCCTATTATCGCAGGTTGGGTTCAACCAATATACGAAATGATGGAAAAGCGCTGCTGATCACCATCGTGACGAAGGATAAGCGCAATGTCCAAATCGATATTAATGAACACGGTTACGTCGTTCGGGATAAGAAGAAATATCAGGCGAATGCATTGCTCTATGATCGCTTATATGATTGGTTAGGAGAAGCAGCATGACGGCAAAGAAGCTCACAGTGTTAGTAGGATTGATGTGCATAATGGGATGTTCATCCCCCAAGCTTGTTCAGCCCGATTCTCCGGAAAATGTGGCCATGCTCGTGAAGAACGCGATCGATCATCAAAATTTGGAGCAATTGAATGTGTACTTTACGGATGCCTTGAAGGGAAGCCTTTCCATGGATGATTTGGGTCAATTAAAGGCCATCTCAGCGACCGGAGCCGAGCTCCGAACCTATAGCTATCTAAGGATGGATGATGAGATTCTATTGCTGGATATCGTGAAAGATCCTGATTCAGACATGTATAAGGTGCAGGATATCATTCAAGTACCGGAAGCGAGCAAGGCGATGTTCGATCAAACGCTGGTGTCGGAATAAATAGGAGTTATATATAGAGTGATACTGGTTGCGCAAAGCAGCAGGGATCACTCTTTTCTTGTGCCCAAACAATAAAAAAGTGTAAATTCTAAAAATAGTTGTTCCAATATTCGAAAATGATGGTAAATTAGGAATATACGTTTCTGGTATCGATACCAGAAATGAAACAGACAACATGATACGATGATGACTTACTACGACCGCGGAGGTAGAAATGAACCATTCTATGTTTAACGGAAGTATCAGCCGTGATGTTCTGGAAGGTTATCTGTCCAGGGCGGTTACGGCCGCAGACTTGGTCAACAGTACTACGGTAGACGATGACCTGAGGATGATTAAGAACATCGGGGCTAAGTTTCTGGGGCGCGCATCCGGCGTATGGCTGCTGGAAGCGGATGACGGCGAGCATTTCCGTAAGTCCGCGACGCTAGCGGAACGGGTGCATGAAGTCGACCCGGACATTATGCTGCAAACTTGCATTTTCGAAGCGGTTTTCGAAGGTGTAGAGAAGATTAAGATTCCGGAATGGGTGTTCACAGCCTTCCACTTACCGGCTGAGGACCGCAATTTCCGTTTCACCGATATGCTGTTTGACGGCAAGCCGCAAGGCTTTGTCTGGGACGATAACGGTGGGATTCCCAATATGAACAAGCTGGAGACCCAGTTCTGGTTCTATTATCGGGCGGTAAACTATATCAATGCCGGTTATGAAGCCATTCATATGGGGCAGATTCACCTCTATACCGCGGAAGACATTGGGCTCAAGAAGACGGTCTCTTTATTCCAAAAGATACGGGACTATGCGAGAGAGCATGCAAGACGCGGCATTGTGCTGCTTGACGCACATACGCACGGCGTGAACATTGACGGCCGGCTGCTCTTCGATATTCATTCCATGCCCTATTCACGGATGCCGCTCCTCGATCGAACGGGCGACAAGCTCGCGCTGGTACAAGAGGGTTTTAGCGAAGGCGGCGTGACACCGAGCGGCTGGAGCTGCGATTCTTTACCGATGCTGATGGAGCTCGATAATTGGGGCGGCAAATTCTTCGATGAGCAGGACAACATGGCATATGAACGCCGAGCATGGATGGAATGGTGGGGGTACGACCAGATTGCCTGGTTTGCATCGCAGGATGAAGAAAGCCGCAATCAATTTCTTGAATACGCATTCAAATGGACGGCCGTAAACAATGCCAACGCTTATCTGCAGATGCCGATTCGAAGAACGTTGGGCAGTTATCACCATCCAATGCCAACCGGCGGCGAGGGAGAAGCGCGTTCAAACTGCTACCAGGCGAATCGAGCAAGCGAAGGGTGTCCGCTTGGATTCGGACAAGAAGATCAGATCAGATCGCTATGGCTATCCGAACAGGATCTTAGGCAGAAAGCAGGCAATCCGCTGCCGAACACCTCCTTTGGGGCAGATGACAGCTATGATCCCGAGACAGGAATCAAACTTCCGGCCCGTGTCATCTTATACGGAAGCTTCCAGCATCATGTTGGCGCCTTCAATAATGACTCCAACAGTGAACTTACGCGGATGTATTACAGCGGCAATGGCATTTATCGACGGAGCTTTGTTATGCCGTTCAAAGGTTCCTACACTTATGCCGTTGCGCCATACGGAACGTTATCTCAGACCTATTCGATTGACGAATATCCGCGGAGCGGGTCGTCGACGAAAGCGACAATGGACATTGAACGAGATAATACGGTCATTGAATTTGTCTTTGATTTCATGAAGCGGAGCCTCACGGTTCAAGTGATCGAGGGATTGTAACCGGCCCGGCATGGCAAGATTCGCCAAAAATAGGTATTGAGATTTGCAATCATTTTTCGTAAAATAAGTTAAGCGCTTAATCTACTGTGGAATAGTAAGAAGAGCGTTATTTTTATGCCACAAGGTATAGCGCTTAACCTTATTTAACTAAGGAGGAGTAAAGCATAATGAACACGGTTCGGCTTACGATGGCGCAAGCGCTTTTGCGATTTCTGGATCAGCAATATATCTCGGTAGACGGCGAGGAAACGAAGTTTGTTAAGGGCGTTATGGGCATCTTCGGTCATGGTAATGTGACCGGAATCGGTGAAGCTTTGGAGCATAGCGCAGGTGAGCTGGTCTACATACAAGGAAAGAACGAACAGGGCATGGTTCATGCCGCAGCCGCGTTCGCGAAGCAAAGCAATCGCAAGCAGATTTATGCCTGTACGTCCTCGATCGGACCGGGTGCTTTGAATATGATTACGGCGGCGGCAACGGCAACTGTAAACCGCATCCCGGTGCTGCTCCTGCCTGGGGACAATTTCGCCAGCAGACAGCCGGATCCCGTGCTGCAGCAACTCGAAGTTGTAAGCGATTACACCATCTCCGCCAATGAACCTTTCAAATCGGTCAGCAAGTACTGGGATCGAATCGTACGGCCGGAGCAATTGATGACGGCTGCCGTGCAGGCGATGCGCGTGTTAACAGATCCGGCAGAGACCGGTGCAGTGACGCTTGCTCTCCCGCAGGATGTGCAGGCGGAAGCCTACGATTATCCGGTTCATTTCTTTGACCGTAAGGTGCATTATTTGGATCGTCGTCCTCCGGTGCCGGATGCGATCAAACGCGCGGTGAAGCTCATGGCAGAGAAGAAGAAGCCCCTGCTTATCGCCGGCGGCGGGGTATTGTACGCCTCCGCTTCGAGTGAGCTTGCGGCATTCGCCGAAGCTTTCCGCATCCCGGTAGCCGAAACACAAGCTGGGAAAAGCGCTATCGCTTGGAACCATCCGCTGAACGTAGGTGCGATCGGGGTCACCGGTGCTTTAGCCGCCAACAAGATCGCACAAGAAGCCGATCTCATCATCGGCGTTGGCACGCGGTATTCCGATTTCACGACGGCGTCTAAGTCCGCCTTCGGCAATCCGGACGTGCAATTCATCAATGTGAATGTCAGCGGATTCGATTCCTCGAAGCTGAACGGGGTGGCCATTACGGCGGATGCCAAAGAAGGCTTAATCGCGCTGCAAGCTGCACTCGAGGATGTACGCTATCAGAGCGAGCATGATCTTCAGGACATCGGAGCGATTAAGCAAGTGTGGGATGACGAGGTCGATCGGCTTTTTGCCATGGAGCATGAGCTTGGTATGGCACAGACGCGAGCACTGGGCATTATCCAGGAGACAATCTCATCCGACTCGGTTGTTGTATGCGCGGCAGGAAGTCTGCCCGGCGATCTTCACCGGCTGTGGCGTCCGACAGAGCCCAAAACCTATCATATGGAATATGGCTTCTCCTGCATGGGGTATGAAATCGCCGGCGCATTCGGGGTCGCACTGGCAGAACCGCGTCGCGAGGTCTATGCGATTGTGGGAGACGGCGGCTACTTGATGCTTCATTCCGAACTGGTGACGAGCCTGCAGGAAGGACGCAAAATCACGGTGCTGCTGTTCGATAACCACGGCTTCCAGTGTATCCACAATTTGCAGAAGAGCCAAGGAAGTGACGGCTTCGGGAATGAGTTCCGTTTCCGCTCGGCGGAGACCGGCAAGCTGACGGGTTCGTTTATGCCCATCGACTTCGCGGCTCATGCGCGCAGTCTCGGTGCGAAAGCCTACAAGGCGAACAGCGAGCAAGAATTGAAGGAAGCGCTGCAGCTCGCGAAGCAAGAAACGGTGACTACACTCATTGAAATTCCTGTTGTGCCGGGCACCAACACGGGCGGCTACGAGTCCTGGTGGAACGTCGCGGTTCCCGAGGTTTCCGAGAGCGATAACGTTATTAAAGCAGGCAAAGAGATGAATGCCAGAATCAGATCCATCCAACTCCTATAAGAGAGGGGCTATCCGCCTATGAAACAGCTGCCATTCCGGTTAGGGATTCATCCGATTAATTGGGTTGGAGAGGATGTTAAAGAGCACGGTGACGATACTTCGTTCGAGAGAATCATGGATGACATCGCAGCGCTTGGTTTGACCGGTACGGAGATGGGACGAAAGTTCCCGAGCGATCCGCAAGTGCTGAAGAGTGAGCTGTCGCGCAGAGGAATCAGTTTGACGTCCCAATGGAAGTCGGTGCTCTTCTCCGATCCGGCATTTCGCGAAGCAGAACTGGAGGCCTATCGCTCGCATGTGGAGTTTCTGAAGGAAATGGGAAGCACCGTTGTTAGCACCTGCGAGGCCGGAGGTTCTTTGCACTTTGATCCGCGGCGTTCTCCAAGTGAGAAAGAGGTGCAGCGTTTAAGCGAGGAACAGTGGAAGTCCTTAGCTGAAGGCTTAAATGCTGCCGGCGCAATTGCCAAGGAATATGGGCTGAAATTGACCTACCATCATCATGGAGGAACGGTTGTAGAGCGGCCGGAAGAGATCGATCGCCTCATGGAGCTGACCGATCCGGAGCTTGTCTACCTGCTCTTCGATACGGGTCATGCCTATTATGGGGGAGCAGATCCGCTGACTGTGCTGCAGAAGCATTACGATCGGATCGCCTATGTTCACCTGAAGGACATCAGGCCTCAGATATTGGAGGAAGCAAGAGCCGAACAGGCGGACTTTATCACTTGCATTCGCAAGGGCGTGTTCACCGTGCCGGGTGATGGCTGCATCGATTTTGAACCCATTCTATCTGAACTGGTCAAACGTAATTATAAGGGATGGGCATTGCTGGAAGGGGAACAAGATCCCGCGCTGCATCCGGCCTATGAATATGCAAGGAATGCGCTGCTTTATATCGATTCTCTGATACCGGAAGAAAGAAGGTAGTCAACGCCATGACCTATGTTTCCTTCAAGGCAGACAGAGCGCATGATTTCACGGCGATCGGGCGGCTCTGCATCGATTTGAACGCGAATGAGATTAATCGTCCGATGGAACAGACCATGACGTTTACCAAATATGTCGGCGGTTCGCCTGCGAACATTGCAATTGGTATGGCAAGGCTAGGACGTCGGACGGCGTTTATCGGAAAAATCGCAAATGATCAAATGGGGCGCTTCATTCTCGATTATTTGCAGCGTACCGGCATTGAAACGGAGAACGTCGTGACCGATCGATCCGGTGCGGTGACGGGGCTCGCTTTTACGGAGATCAAGAGCCCTACGGATTGCAGCATTCTGATGTATCGCGACAACGTGGCAGATCTGCTGCTTGAGGCAGGGGAAGTCAGTGAGGAGCTGATCGCGCAATCGAAGCTGCTCTTAATCTCGGGTACGGCGCTTGCGCAGAGCCCATCGCGGGAAGCGGTGTTCCAAGCGCTGCAGTACGCGAAGAAACACGGAACCGTAATCGCCTTCGATCTGGATTACCGCCCTTATACATGGACTTCCAAGCAGGAAACAGCGGTTTACTATAATCTGGCCGCAGCGTACTGCGATATCATTCTGGGGACGCGCGAGGAGTTCGACATGATGGAGGTGTTCGAGCAAAATCCGGAGCACAGCGACAGCGTGACGGCCTCCAAGTGGTTCGACTATAACGCGAAGATCGTCATTATCAAGCATGGCAAAGAGGGCTCCATCGCCTATACAGCCGACAATAAGAGTCATCGAGCGAAGAGTTTTCCGGCGAAGGTTATCAAAACCTTCGGTGCCGGCGACTCCTATGCTGCCGGTTTCCTGCACGGCATCATGCAGGGCTGGACGCTGGAGCAGTGCATGGAATTCGGCAGCGCGGCAGCCTGCATTGTCATATCGAGCCACAGCTGCTCCGACGCCATGCCAACGGAGAGCCAAGTGCTCCGCTATATCGAAGACTGCAATAACGGCAAAATAACGGCCTCATAGTCGCCGCAGCCGGACTGTTGATTACGAAAGGGGAATTCGAGGATGAGCAAAGTGTTGAACAACTGGATCGGAGGCAATTGGGTCCCATCTGCCTCTGCCGCGCACGAGAACGTGTATAACCCGGCAACGGAGGAAGTGTTGGCGTTGGTTCCGCTTTCGACCAAAGAAGACGTAGACCTGGCCGTTCGAACGGCTAAGGAAGCCTTCGGGGCATGGAGCCGGACGCCGGTACCGCGCCGGGCGCGTATTCTATTCAAATATCAGCAGCTGTTGGTCGACAACTGGGAGGCGCTCGCCCGCTTAGTTACGCTCGAGAACGGCAAAAGCTACAGTGAAGCTTACGGCGAGGTGCAGCGCGGAATCGAATGCGTCGAATTCGCCGCAGGAGCACCAACGCTCATGATGGGCAAGCAATTGCCCGATATCGCATCCAATCTCGAATCCGGTATGTACCGCTATCCTGTTGGGGTGGTTGCCGGCATTACGCCTTTTAACTTCCCGATGATGGTGCCTTGCTGGATGTTCCCGCTCGCCATTGCCTGCGGCAACACGTTTGTCATGAAACCGTCGGAGCGTACGCCTCTTCTGGCGAACCGTCTGGCAGAGCTGTTCAAGGAAGCGGGCTTGCCGGATGGCGTCCTCAATATCGTGCATGGCGCGCATGACGTCGTGAATGGAATTCTGGAGCATCCGGACGTGACGGCCGTGTCGTTCGTCGGCTCCCAGCCGGTAGCCGAATATGTCTACAAAACGGCATCCGCGAACGGGAAGCGGGTTCAAGCGCTTGCCGGAGCGAAGAACCATTCCATCGTTATGCCGGACGCCGACCTGGAGCTGACCGTCAAAGAGATCGTCAATGCGGCATTCGGCTCCGCCGGCGAGCGCTGCATGGCTTGCTCCGTCGTAGTGGCCGTAGGCGACGTTGCCGATACTCTCGTGAACAAGCTGGTAGAAGCAGCGGATCGCATTACGATCGGAAACGGCATGGAAGAGGGGATTTTCCTCGGCCCCGTTATTCGCGGACCGCATAAAGAACGCACGTTGAAGTACATCGAGCTGGGCGAGAAAGAAGGCGCGCTCTTAATTCGGGACGGACGCAAGGATGCGGCATCCGCAGGTGAAGGTTATTTTGTTGGACCGACGCTGTTCGATGACGTGCAGTGCGGCATGAAAATTTGGGAAGATGAGATCTTCGCGCCGGTGCTGTCCATCGTACGCGTCCAAACGCTGGATGAAGCCATCGAGGTGGCCAATCGTTCGGACTTCGCCAACGGCGCATGTTTGTTTACGAAGAGCGGCGCCAATGTCCGTCAGTTCCGTGAAACGATCGATGCCGGCATGCTCGGCGTGAATCTCGGCGTACCGGCACCGATGGCATTCTTCCCGTTCTCCGGTTGGAAGAAGTCGTTCTACGGCGATTTGCACGCGAACGGCAGCGACGGCGTAGAGTTCTATACGCGCAAGAAAATGATCACTACCCGCTGGTAAGAGAGGAGGCATAGCGCAATGGAAACAATCAAAATCGGCATCATCGGAGCCGGCCGAATCGGAAAAATTCATGCCGATAACCTGCTGCAGATGCCGCAAGCGGAAGTCATCGCGGTGAGCGATTTATTCGCCGGACCTGAGCTGGAGGAATGGGCTGCGCAGCGCGGCATCCCGCTTGTGACGAAGGACAGCGGAGCCGTCATTGCCCACCCGGATATCGATGCCGTATTCATCTGCTCCTCGACGGACACGCATGTGCCTCTCATCAAACAAGCTGCACAGGCGGGCAAACATATCTTCTGCGAGAAACCGGTCAGCATGGATATCAGGCAGACTCGGGAAGCCGTTGAGAGCGCGAAGCAAGCAGGCGTTAAGCTGCAAATCGGGTTTAACCGGCGTTTCGATCATAACTTCATGCGGATCAACGAGCATGTGCAGGGCGGCACGATCGGAACACCGCATATCGTCAAAATCACCTCGCGTGATCCGAACCCTCCGCATAAAGACTACATTCGCGTATCGGGCGGCATTTTCATGGATATGATGATCCATGATTTCGATATGGCGCGTTACGTGAGCGGCAGCGAAATCGATGAAGTGTACGCACATGGCGGCGTGTTAATCGACCCGGTATTCGCGGAATATGGCGATATCGATACGGCAATCGTAACGTTGAAATTCGCGTGCGGGGCGATGGGCGTCATTGATAACAGCCGTCAAGCCGTTTATGGATACGACCAGCGGGTCGAGGTATTTGGCTCCAAAGGCGCAGTAGCGGTGACGAACGATTATCCGAATTCAGCTGAAATCAGTACGGCCGAAGGCGTGTTCCGCGATAAGCCGCTGCACTTCTTCCTGGAGCGGTATCAAGAGGCTTACCGCGCAGAGACGCGCATCTTTATAGACTGTATCCGGCAAGATCAGCCTGTTCCGGTCAGCGGTTCCGACGGGCTGCAGGCAGAACTGGCAGCGCTGGCAGCTAAGTTATCGCTAATGCTGCAGCGTCCCGTTAAAGTGGCGGAAGCGATGCAGCTGGCAGAGCAGCATACGATCTTGAGCTAGGAGGGGAGATAGTCGACGATGTCGAATTTAATTATTGCACCGGCCGTTCAACCGGATCTCGAAGGTAGTATAATGAACATTACACCGGGGTCGGCAGGATGGAAGTATGTAGGATTTCAAGTGATCAGGCTGGAAGCGGGCCAAGCCTTTCGCCGCGATACCGGAGATCGAGAAGTATGCCTTGTCCTGCTGAGCGGGAAAGCGGATGTGACAACTCGGTCGCAAGAATGGCTCGCGATTGGAAGCAGAATGAATATTTTCGAACGAACAGCGCCTTATTCGGTTTATGTACCGAATGACGATAAATACGAGATTCGCGCCGTAACGGATTTGGAAGTCGCCATCTGCTCTGCTCCGGGCAATGGCCATTATGAAGCGCGGCTGATTAAGCCGGAGCAAGTCGCTGTGGAAACACGCGGCTATGGGAACTTGGAGCGTCAAATTCACAACATACTGCCTGAGCAGCATCCGGCTGACAGCCTGCTTGTTGTGGAAGTGTTCACGCCGAACGGACATTGGTCCAGCTATCCGCCGCATAAGCATGACCAAGATGCGCTGCCGGCGGAGTCGCTGCTCGAGGAAACCTACTATTTCCGGATTCAGCAGGAGAGAGGGTTCGCGATTCAGCGCGTGTACACGGACGATCGCTCCTTGGACGAGACGCTGGTCGTCAACGACGGGCAAGCGGTGCTCGTACCGAAAGGTTATCATCCGGTTTCCGCGCCGCCCGGCTATGATTGTTATTATTTGAATGTGATGGCCGGTCCGGTTCGCACGTGGAAGTTCCACAACGATCCGGATCATGAATGGATAATGGTTAACCCGAATCGCAAGTAAACGGTAAGCGGTATAGAAGCAGGAGGAGTTACAAGAGTGAAAGCAACGATTTACGACGTAGCACGAGAAGCCGGGGTTTCCATTGCGGCCGTCTCCCAAGTCATCAACGGGAAAGGGAAAATCAGCGAAGAGCGCCGAGCCTCCATCATCAGCGTCATGGAGCAGCTGAATTATAAGCCGAGCCTCATCGCCTCCGCATTGACCGGCAAGAAAACGTATACGCTGGGGCTGCTCATTCCGGATATCTCCAACCCCTTCTTCGCCGAAATCGCCCGGGCTGTGGAAGACCAGGGAGATGTACACGGCTACAGCTTGGTGATTTGCAGCACGGATAATAAAGACGAACGGGTCGAACGGTATTTGACTTTGCTTGGGCAGAAGAGTGTGGACGGCATCATTATCGGCACGGGGATGGACAGCGGGGAGCTCCTGGACCTGCTTCTTAAGAAGTCCATTCCATTAGCGGTGATCGCGAGGGAGATGCCGGGGCATGATCTGGCTACAGTCGTCGTAGACGATTATGAAGGCGGCCGAATGGCGGCACGTCATTTGCTCGGTCTGGGTCATACTCGAATGGCTGTTCTTGCCGAGCATCGGAAAGTCATCAGCTCGCGGGAGCGGATTCGCGGCTTCCAAGACGAAGTCGTCGAAGCGGGTTTGCAGTTGCCGGAATACATGGTGAAAATGAACGGACGCGACTTGGTTAACGATGGCAGGCGCAGCGCATCAGAGCTGCTTCGTTATGCGGATCGCCCCACTGCCGTGTTCTGCTGCAACGACCTGCTTGCGATCGGCGCGCTGCAAGCGGCCAAGGAGATGGGCGTTCGCGTTCCGGAAGAACTGTCGATCGTCGGCTTTGACAATACGATATTGGCGACGGTTACGGATCCCCCGTTGACGACGGTATCGCAGCCAACGGAGCAGATGGGACAGCTTGTGGTAGACCTGGTTCTGAGCAAGAATGATGCTGCGAAACCGGGAGAGCCCAAGCGTGTCATGCTGAAGCCGGAGCTTGTCGTCCGGCAGTCGACTGGGAAGCCGATTTCCTTCTAAGGGAATCGGCTGTCCGGTCGGGTGCTTAGTGTAGTGGACATATTCAATCGCAGCCCCATTCGAGGGGCGAACGACTCTGTATTCTGGTATCGGTACCATAAATATTAGCACAAGGAGGGCCTGATCAATGAAGTTCATGGAAATCAATGGCGTTCGTCTGTCCCGGCTCATTATGGGAACCGGCGACTTAAGCAAGCTAAATGGAACGGACATGTTGGACACGTACGTGGCCGCAGGCGGAACAACAATAGATACGGCACATCAATATCGTCGTGCCGAGACCATCATCGGGCAATGGATGACGGAGAAGGGCAACCGCAATCAAATGGTCATTATGACCAAAGGGGCTCATCACAATGACGGCAGCCCCGGACCTCGCGTGAATGCGGAAGCCATACGCAAGGATTTGTTCGAAAGCCTGGATCGATTGGAAACGAATTATATCGATTTGTATGCCCTTCACCGAGACGAGCCGGGAACGCGGGTCGGACCGATTATGGAGGAGCTGAACCTGCATCTGAGCGAAGGCCGCGTTCGGGCGATCGGCGCTTCCAACTGGACGCATCAGCGCATTCAGGAAGCGAACGACTATGCGCAGGCGCATGGACTATCCGGTTTTATGTTCAGCAGTACGAATCTTGCTCTGGCTGTGGCCAATGAGCCTAGATGGGAAGGCTGCGTGTCGGCGGATGAACAGGCCGTTCAGTGGCATGAACGTCGTCAATTGCCGCTGCTGGCATGGTCTGCGCAGGCAGGCGGGTTCTTTACAGGTTTATTTTCGCCTGAGGATCGAACCAATTCGGACATGGTACGCGTTTATTATAACGAGGACAACTGGAAGCGTTATGAACGAGCGAAGAAGCTGGCGGAAAGCAAAGGCGTCACCGCTTTGCACATTGCCTTGTCGTTTGTGCTCAATCGACCGTTTCCAACCGGGGCTATCATTGGTCCGCGCAGCGATGCGGAGCTGATGGATTCCGTGAAAGCGATGGAAATTGAGCTGACCGAAGCCGAACAGGAATGGCTGGATCTGAAACGAGAGGAGCTTGCGGTATGAGAGAGAAGCTGGCTGTTCAGCTGTACACGTTAAGGAATGAATTGAAGAAAGACTTCCCCGGCACGCTGCGCGAACTGAAGAAGATGGGCTGGCAGGCGGTGCAAATCGATGGCTTGCATGGAAACGATCCGCGCGAAATCGCATCGGTAATGGATGAGCTCGGACTGCAAACCGCCGGGATGCATGTCGGCCTGGAGCGTATGAAACATGATTTGCCGGCCGTGTTGGAAGAAGCGAGATTGTTCAAAACGAGAGATTTCATCTGCCACTCGCTGCCGGATGAACTCATGAACCCGGAAGGCTATCGTAGTGTACGGGAAGCACTGCGTCAAGTTGCGGGTCAAGTAACTTCGCTCGGCTTTAGAGCCGGCTACCATAACCACGATTTTGAATTCCATACGTCCATGAACGGGCAATACGCGCTGGATTATGTGCTGGAGCTGGATCCGGAGAATCCGGTCTATGCGGAAATCGACACGTATTGGGTCAAGAAAGCGAATGTGAATCCGCTCTCGTATATCCAACAATACGCCGGCCGCATGCCGATTCTCCATTTGAAAGATATGACTGCGGACGAGCGAAGCTATTTTGCCGAGGTTGGCAGCGGAATTATCGACTTTGTTCCGATTATCCGGTGGGGAGAAGCCAGCGGCGTAGAATGGTATGCCGTGGAGCAGGATTATTGTCCGGGCAGTCCGCTCGACAGCTTGGCATTAAGCTTCGAGAATTTGCTTCGCATGGAGCCGGAAATCAAACGGAAATAAGAGAGTCCGAGTTCAATCAGGAGAAGGAGCCGATCAAGATGCGTAAACCATTAACCGCAGCCCATACGGGCTGCGGCGTACACCCGGATAATACGTTAGCTTCGTTCTTCGAGGCGATGGAGAGCGGCGCCCATATCGCGGAAGTAGACGTACATGTGACACTTGGCGATACGTGCGTACTGCTGCATGATCATTCCCCTGCTTTGCACAAGTATACCTATGAGGAATTGAATGCTCCTGAAGTAAGGGAATCCATCTCGCCTGACTATGCGGAGCATGAGATCGCGACGCTGGAGCAGATTCTGCGGATATCGGATGCTCGTGACATGCTGCTCAATTTGGATCTCAAATCAACCGATGCCATTGATCCGACAGCTAAGCTGATCCACCGGTTCGCAGCACAGAAACGCGTCTTTATTACGGGGGCATCCGATACGATGGCTGCGAAGTACCCCGATATTAAAGTGATGTACAACACCCCTTATCCGTGGTTGGAAGGGAAAGGCGAGCGCTATGTCGAGTTTGCCGATTCCGTATGCCGGACAGCGCGAATAGGCGGTTATGCAGGATTGAACATGGAGAGCTCCACTTGCCGCCAAGAAGTAGTGGATCGCGCTCATGCAGAAGGACTGCTCGTATGGGTGTACACCGTGAATGATCCGCAAGAGATGAAACGACTGATCGGACTCGGTGTAGATGCCATTACAACGAGGGTTCCGGGACTACTGTTAAGTATTAATGAAGAGTATAAAAACGTATAGCCATAATTGAAATTTGTTGCTATAATTAAACCAATGGTTGCGCTTACTTTCCGATTTACTGGAAAGTAAATTTTTTAACCGTTTCTGGTATCGCTACCAGAAAATCAATCAGAACCGAATCAGAAGCAACAGAGCACAACATGAATTAGCCATTTCTCCGAAAAGAAGGTGATTCCCGACTCATGGCAAATGTCTCGACAACTTCGCAAGTGAAGCTGAGAAAACCCGGAGCCGCTTTGTGGAAAAACATTGTGCAGCATCGGTATTTGTATTTCATGCTACTGCCTTGTCTCGTGTTCTTCATCGTTTTTTCGTATATTCCGATGGGCGGCCTGTTGTTAGCCTTTAAGGAATATAAGTTCAACAAAGGCATCCTCGGAAGCCCATGGATCGGTTTTGACTATTTCGTCACCTTCTTCAACTCCTACCAGAGCAAGAGTTTAATCCAAAACACACTGATTATCAGCAGTATGAAGCTGTTTCTGTACCTGCCTTTTCCGATTATACTGGCACTTATGTTTAATGAGGTGCGCAACAAATGGTTCAAGAACGTTTCGCAGAGCGTGCTCTATCTGCCTCACTTCCTGTCCTGGGTTGTCGTTATCGGCTTGATTCAGCGGATTCTCGCGCCGGACACAGGCTTGCTCAACCAATTTATTGCCAATGTAGGAGGCGATGGAAGCACCTTCTACATGATGGATCCCAAGTATTTCTACCAAATCATGTTCGGCAGCCACCTGTGGAAGTCGATCGGCTGGGATTCGATCATTTATATGGCAGCGATTTCAGGTGTCAACCCCGATATGTACGAAGCCGCCAAGATCGATGGCGCCGGCAAGCTTCGGGAGATCTGGAACATAACGCTCCCATCTATTATGCCGACTGTCGTCATTCTGTTCATCTTATCGCTTGGAAACATATTATCCGCCGGATTCGACCAGCTTTACCTGCTTCGAACGCCGGGAAACATGCAATTATCCGATATTTTAGATACCTATATCATTCGTGTCGGCTTACAAGGCGGTCAATATGGCTACGCAACTGCCGTTGGGTTACTGCAAGGCGTAATCGGATTAATCTTGGTCGTACTGGCTAATCGTCTGTCTCGCAAGGTATCAGAGACCTCACTATGGTAGCGCTACCATGAATGACGTAATGTTCTGATGGTGGAAACGTCAACCGACGTATTCATAAAAAAAATCGAAATAAAGGGGAAAAACGCATGAGCAGAAAATGGACGAAGTTTTTAGCGATTCCTGTTATGGTTTCCATGCTACTCGCAGGTTGTTCCAACAATAACGGCGGCAACAACACGAGCAATGAACCTGCAGCAAACAGCAATACCGCTTCTGACAGCAATGCCACTGCTACAAATGCACCTGAAGGAAAGCCGGCAACATGGATTGCAGACCGTAAGATTAAAGGCCTCGTATTCATGGGAACCGACGATTACACCGAGGATATGAACCCTGAAATCAAAGCGCAAATTAAAGAGAAAACCGGCATTGATTTCGAAATCGAAATTATGAAAGCGGAGCACTCCATTGATGGTCTGATTGCAGGGCTTGCGGCGAATGACCTGCCGGATTTCGTGGCCTTCTACCTCAATAACAGCGGTCGTCCTGAAATGCCGGTCGTGCTTAAAGCGGCTCGCGAAGGCATGTTCACCGACCTGACTCCATTCTTCAAGGATTCGAAGGTGTACAGCAAGTATTTGCAGGATGATTACCTGCCAATGGATACGCAGTTCGGCGTTATGTTCCGTCCGGAATTCAACGGCTCTACATATTTCACGCATATGAACATTCAACGCGAAGGCGGTCAAGTTTCTTGGAAAGGCGTTGGAGGTCCATACATCCGCAAGGACATTGCAGATGCACTTGGCGTAGATCCGCGCACCATTACATCGACCGATCAGCTGTATGATTTGGCTAAGAAGATTAAAGCTGGCAATTTCAAAGACAACAATGGCGGTCCCGTAACGCCGATCGGCCCATCCTACTGGGGCGGTAAAGAAGTTGGAGCCTTGTTTAACGATCTGGAGTGGGGCGCGGACGACCAACGGATTAAGCAAACGAAAGACGGTCAAATCCTGCACGAAGCCCAAACGGAGTTTGCTATGAAGAAAGTCGACTACGTTCAGAAGCTGATCAAAGAAAAACTTATTCATCCGGAGTTCTTCACCATTGATGAAAGCCGTGCAACGGAAGGCGCGCTGAACGGTTCATGGGCGATTATCGCCGATACGCACAGCTACCAAGAATTCAACCAAGATATGCATTACATTCCGCTTGGTCCGATTAACCAAGTAGACGGTCCTTATCAAATGCAAATTTCCTATAAGTCCGGTTATTCCGCTTGGGCAATTCCAACAACGACGGAGAATCCGGAAGATGTCGTTAAATTCGCTGATTTCCTTGCAAGCCGCGAAGGCAAGCTGCTGTGGAAATACGGAATTGAAGGCCGCGACTACACATTGGACGACAAAGGCAATCCATTGGTGAAACAAGAAGTCGTGGATTTAAAAGCGAAAGATCCTAACGAAGCGAAGAAACTCGGCTTTGGCGGCGTAGGCAACAACTGGGGGGATATCCTCGGCAGCACGGATAACGATAATCTCGTTGATTTCGGTGAAGCCAATTATGGCGACAATGCAAGTTCAGGCCTGTTCCCGGCTGTAGAGCAAATCGCAACGTACTGGAACTTCGATGAGAAGGTGAAGAACGGCGTTGTATCCGATGCCTACCAACCGACTTCGTTCATCGGCGAGTTTAGCAATGGTACCGAATTGAAAACCGCATTCGATAACTATAATGACAGCCTGATCCAAGCGTATTACAGCAAAAGCCATGACGAAGCGAAGAAGATTCTGGACAATGCCCTGAAGCAAATGGAAGCTTCCGGCTTGGACGATTACTTGAAGCTTCTAGCTGAGAAGAACGCGGATCCAAAAACAAAAGTAAAGCTATAACATCTACCGGCACAAAATGATTACCTGATGGTTTGGCGGTTGTATCCGCGACCCGGATAGAACCGCCTTTCTATTGTAGTTTCGGAGCGTGGTTTCTTCGAGGTGTAGGAGGAGGGAAGACAGTGAATGAATTTTATAAGATCAGCCTAGGCGAAAGAATATTCCGCATCATCAATTACATCCTGATTGTCCTCTTGTGCTTGTCTATCATTCTTCCATTCCTGAACATATTTGCGCTGGCATTTAATCCGGGCAAAGATGCGGAAAGGGGCGGTATCTTCTTCTGGCCTCGCATCTGGTCATTCGAGAACTTCATGAAGGTATTTGAAGCGTCCAATATCGCATCTGCCTTCGGGATATCGATCTTCCGTACCGTGGTCGGCACGGTTTCCAGCGTGTTTCTGACCGCAATGGCTGCCTATGCGTTAAAGAGCAAAACATTGCCCGGCGGAAAGTTTTTCATGATGCTCATTTTCTTCACGATGCTGTTTGGCGGAGGCATCATTCCCTACTACATGCTGCTCAAGTCGATTCATTTAACGAATAACATCTGGGTGTATGTCATACCGAGTTTATACAGCGCATGGAATTTGATCATTATTCGGACCTTCTTCCAGCAAATTCATCCGAGTTTGGAAGAATCGGCGCGAATTGACGGATACAACGACTTTGCCATCTTTATGCGCATCATAATGCCGCTTAGCCGGCCGGTAATTGCCGTAATTGGTTTGTTCAATGCCGTAGGGCATTGGAATGATTGGTTCACCGGCGCGTTCTTCGTTCGCAAAGCCAGCCTGCGTCCGTTATCGACTTTGCTGCAGGAAATGCTGACAAGCGCCGAAGCGATGCGCGATACGCTGAATCAAGCTGCCGGAACGACCAAATACGAGCTGCTCGACAAAATTCAGATTACGGGCAATTCACTGAAGATGGCGACAATTATCGTGGTCGTGGCTCCGATTATTATTATCTATCCTTTCGTACAGCGTTATTTTGCTAAAGGCATTATGATCGGTTCGATGAAAGAATAGCGGGAGAGAGGGAGAAATCGCAGATGAAAATCTTGAATAGCTACACGCAGACGGGCAAGTGGTGGAGAGGGAGCTTTCATAACCATACGACGAACAGCGATGGCTGGTTCCCGCTGGAAACGGTCTACAAGATGTATGGCGGCTACGATTTTCTGGGCATTTCCGATCATGATAAAATTACGAAACACGAAGGCGAGCGCAGCATTCCGACCGTGTTTGACGCCATTGAAGTGAGCAGCCGCCAGACGCACATGCTGCTCGTTAATCCGCCGCTTGCGATGCTTGATCAATACAGCAACGAATTTACGATCGAGAATTATCAGCGGTTGGCCGATATGGCAATCGACAACGGCGGGTTTGCCGTATTGGTTCATCCGAATCGCTTCTTCTCCAATTATTGGACGCTGGAAGATATGATGAAGTTGGAACGTTATATTGGAATCGAAGTGTATAACGGCGACGGCAATCCGGAGTACGATATCGCTTTTGATAAATGGGATGCCCTGTTGTCGAGCGGTCGTAAGGTATGGGGTTTCGGCAACGATGATTCGCATGTGTACGGTCAAGAGAAACGAGCCTGGAACATGGTGCAGGCGGAAGAAAATACGAATGAAGCCATTACGCAAGCGATCAAGAACGGCAATTTCTATGTATCTACGGGGTATGGATTCGATGCCATTCGCACGGAAGGCCATACGATTGTCATTGATCTCCGTTCGAACGAGCTGCTCGATAAAATGTATAAGTATGTGACGTTCTTCGGGAAAGACGGCAGGGTGCTGCAGGAAACGACCGGAAGAATCAGCCAGGCAACGTATGAATGCAAAGGCGACGAAGGGTATGTACGCATTGCGGCCTATTTGGAAGGCGGATACGGAGCATTTTCCCAACCTTTATTTGTCGAAACTAGTAAATAGTGCTCAGAAGCGAAAAGGAGTTTGTTTCGTAGACGGCGAACTGTTTTCAAATTGAATCTATAAAGAGGGTGAGTAATGTGCAGCCAAAAATTAAAGACGTGGCGCGCCTGGCGGGGGTTTCGGTAACAACCGTATCCCGTGTGTTGAACGGCGAGAAGTATGTCAAGGACGATCTCAAGCACAAAGTCAATCTTGCAATCGAGGAATTGGGGTATGCTCCCAGCCATATTGCCCGTAGTTTGGTGCGTAACAAAACGAACCTGATCGGCGTGATCGTCCCGGATATTACCTCCAGCTTCTATGCGACTATTCTTAGCAGCATTGAAGAAGCAGCAAGCGCAAACGACTACAATTTGCTGGTGTGCAACATCAGCGAGGATATCGATAAGGAATATAAATATTTGAACGTCTTTCAAGAGATGCGGGTTGAAGGCATCATTATTATGCATGAGAAGATCAACGAGGAGATTCGCAATCTCATTTATAAGATGAAGATTCCGGTTATTTTCTCCAGCGTCAAACCGATGGATCAACAATTCGTATCCGTCATCGTCGACGATTATAAGGCCGCTTATGATGCGACGACCTATTTGATCGAGCTTGGGCATGAAGAAATCGGGTTTATCGGCGGCGACATGCGAGACATCACTTCAGGCCAGAACCGGTACAGCGGGTATCGGAATGCGCTCACGAGCAAAGGCATTCGGATCATTCACGAGCATATCCGGTTCGGGGACTACAAAGTCAAAAGCGGCTATGCGCAGATGAAAGAGCTGCTGCGGGTGAGCCAGCGGCCTACGGCGGTATTTGCGGTCAGCGATGATATGGCTGTCGGAGCGATGAATTGCATCCGCGACCACAATCTTCGCGTGCCTGAGGATATTTCGGTCATCGGCTTCGATGGCAGCCAATTAACCGAGCTTACGAGACCAACGTTGACCTCTATGGAACAACCCATTCATGAAATGGGCAAAGAAACGATGCGCCTCCTGCTCCACCAAGTTGAGACCGGCGAGGAGCCAAGCGGGGACCTCGTGCTCGACCATCGCCTGGTGGCGCGCGAGAGTTGCATACCCAGGAAGAAATAGATGAGCAGAGGCAAGCATATCAGGAGTAGGGCGGAGATGAAGCAACCTTGAAAAAATACGACGCAATTGTAATTGGGGACGCGAACATCGATTTGGTCGTTGCCGGCTGCAACGAGCTGCCGAAGCCCGGACAAGAGGTGCTTGTTCAAAACATGACGATTCATGTGGGCGGCGGAGCCGCATTGTTCAGCTTGGCGTTGGCAAAGCTGGGCTTGAAGATTGCCTTCAACGGCATACTTGGTGAGGATGGTTTCGGACACTTCGTACGAGATCATATGACCCAGTATGGAATCGATACCAGCTATATCCGCAGCAGCAGCAGCAATACCGGCATTTCCATTGCCATCAATCCGGAGAAGGATCGTTCCTTCATCACCTATATGGGATCAAACGCGGAGCTGAGCATGGGGTTGTTGGATCTGGAAAGCGTTGCCCTGGCAAGACATGTGCATTTGACCGGTTATCGGGGAAGAGAGAATCATGCGGAATATATGAAAGTGGTTCGAAGCATTAAGGCGCTTGGCGCGACGACCTCTATCGATGTAGGCTGGGATGATACCGGCGAATGGTTTTCGGGTATCTTTGAACTAATGAGCGAAGTGAATGTGTTCTTCATGAATGAAGTCGAGGCCGAGCATTATACCGGTTGCTCCGGCATTATGGATATCATTGCGAAGCTGTCCGCTTATAGCAGCCATTTCATAGTCAAGCTGGGTTCGACCGGTGCGGTTGCAACCGTAAACGGGCAGTCCCAGTTCCGTTCCGGATTCCAAGTCCCCGTCGTCGATACGACAGGTGCCGGGGATTCCTTTAACGCCGGATATATCTACGGGTTTCTTAGCGGGCAGAAGCCGGAGCAGTGTTTATTGTATGGCAATGCATGCGGAGCCTTGTCGGTGACGCAATCGGGCGGAAGCACGGGAACACCGGATCGTACGGCTATGGAGCAATTTCTATTCCAGAAAGCCAACTGTACGACGGACATCTGGGAGAGCGCATAAATCGTCCAAGCGAGTGGAGGGCACGAGCAGCCATGCATTTCGAAATTAGCCATGCTATTGATGGGAATCAGACGGTAATTGTACCTGTATTTGCAGATAGCTTGGGGGCGGATTGGCCCCATTACCTTGAAGTGCTGCGAACGGCTTCCCTATTGCCGTATATGGGGGCCAGCCATGCGATAACATGGTTTTATGGCGCTCACAGCGGCCAAGCAGACCTCATGTTAGTTGGTCTTGGCGAAGTGGACAAGTTTAATCCGGCTGTTCTTCGCGAGGCGGCAGGGAATGCGGGGCGTGCTATACATAAAGAGAAACGGGATTGCGCAGCAGTTTCCTTTGAAGCATTGGTTGCTGCCGGGGTCACCGCGGGCGGCATGGCCGCTTACATGGAGGCTTGGGTAGAAGGCTCGCTGCTGGGCACTTATGTGTTCGATAAGTATAAGTCGACGCGGGCAGAGCAGCATGCGGAGATCAAAGTCCGGCTGTTAGGTGATCTAACGCCGGAGGGGGTTGAAGCGATTCGCCTGGGACAGCTTCGAGCGGAGAGTACCATGTGGGCGCGCGACCTGACGAACGAACCTCCCAACTACCTTCGTCCCCGCGATCTGGCGGAGAGAACTGTAGAGCGGTTCGCCGGCACCAAGGCGACGGTTGCGGTTTATGAAGGCGAGGAGATTGCACGCCGCGGCTTTACCGGATTGGCGGCAGTCGGGAAAGGCAGCATCCATCCGCCTGTATTTATCGAGCTTCGGTATTGCACGGATGAGACGAAGCCCCTTATCGCTCTAATCGGTAAAGGGATTACATTCGATACCGGCGGCATCAGCCTGAAACGAGACAATGACATCAGCGATATGCGCATGGACATGGCAGGGGCTGCAGGCGTGCTGGGGGCTCTTGATATGGTCGTGCGCGCGGAGTACCCGGCCAATCTTGTCGTGCTTGTACCATCGGCGGAGAACAATCCTTCCGATCGCTCGATGCTGCCGGGCGAAGTCATCCGATATGCGAACGGACTCACCGTTCAAGTGGGCAATACCGATTCGGAAGGCAGACTTATTCTGGCGGACGCTTTGGTTTATGCCCATCAGCTAGGCGCAGAGAAGGTCATCGATATGGCGACGCTGACGTATTCGGTCGTTGGCGCGCTGGGTACCGCGGTGGCTGGCGCTTTTGGCGAGAACGAGCTTGTACAAGCGTTGAAGGCGGCAGGCGAGCCTTATGACGAGAAGATCTGGCAGCTGCCGATCATAGACGAGTATGAAGGCTACTTGTCCAGCGATTATGCGGATACGTCCAATATTAGCAGCGGGAATGGCGGAGGCGCGATTATGGCGGCGTTATTTTTGCGCAAATTCGTGCATCCCACGCTTACTTGGGCTCATCTCGATATGAATGGACCGAAGGACTCCTCTTCCGCCAAAGGCCAGCTTGCTGTTGGCGCTACAGGCTGGGGGACTCGTTTATTGGCGGCGTACGTAATGAGTGTATAGCTTTTAGAGTTCAGAGAGGAGATTTCCCATGGTACAAAATCGACTTCGCTTCCGATCGAACGGCAGCTTTTCTATTCTGCAATTTACCGATATGCATATCCAAGATGGGGGCGAGAAGGATGCCCGAACGCTCGCGCTTGTCGACCAAATGATCGCGGATGAGCAGCCGGATTTAGTCGTCATTACCGGTGATGTCATTGCGAGCTACGATATTGAAGATCAAGAAGGCGCGTTCCGCCGCGCCATTGCCGGAATTGTGAAGTCGGGCATTCCGTTTGCCGTCATTTATGGCAATCATGATTCGGAGAAAGGCATTACGCGTCAGCGGTTGAACGAGATTCTGCGGGAGTACGACAATAACCTGTCCATCGATGGACCTGAGGACGTTCACGGTATTGGCAATTACGTGCTTACCGTCGAGGGTTCGGCCGGTGATGAGGCTGCGGCTGCGTTGTATTTCTTTGACTCCGGAGACTATGCGCCGGAAACCATTGGCGGGTACGCTTGGATTCAGCCGGATCAAGTGGAGTGGTACCGCAATGAATCGATGGCGCTGAGAGAGAAGAGCGGCAACCATACGCTGCCTGCACTCGCATTCTTCCATATTCCGATCCCGGAATACGAGCAAGTTTGTCAGGTTGGCACAATAGAAGGAATCAAAGGCGAGGCAGTCTGCTGTCCGAAATTGAATAGCGGTTTATTCGCGGCCATGCTTGAGATGGGCGATGTGATGGGGACCTTCGCCGGACATGATCATGATAATGATTATGTCGGCCAATTATTCGGCATTCAGCTGTGTTACGGACGCGTCACGGGATACAACACCTACGGCAAGCTTGAACGAGGCTCGCGCGTGATTAAATTAGTAGAAGGTTCGCATGAGTTTGAAACTTCGATAAGACTGCACAAACAATAAACAGTGCAACAATAAAAGGGAGAACCCGAGGCGGCATACACCGCCAATCGGGTTCTCCCTTATTTAATAGATACGAAAGTCTAATCGCCGCTGTGGCAGGAGACAGCAGCCTTGTTAGGCTACGATTCCGCTGACGGCTGCTCCTTGCTGCAGCTGATACATGGCGTAGTACTTGCCGCCATGCTCCATCAGCTCGTCGTGATTGCCGCGTTCCACGATGCGGCCGCGATCGAGCACGAGGATCTGGTCCGCGGCGCGAATCGTCGACAGACGGTGAGCGATGACGAAGGTTGTGCGTCCTCGCTTGAGGACGTCGAGCGCTTGTTGGATAATCGCTTCCGTCTCGGTATCGATGCTTGCCGTTGCTTCATCAAGTATCAGAATCGCCGGATCGAACGCCAGCGCTCGCGCGAAGGAGATCAGCTGGCGCTGTCCTGCGGAGAGCGTGCTGCCTTTCTCAATCACCGGTTCATCGAGTCCGCCCGGCAGCTGCATGAACATGTCATACGCGCCGACATCGCGAAGCGATTGTTCCACCTTCTCGCGCGTAATCGTCGGATCCTCCAGACTGACGTTGGATGCGATCGTACCCGTGAAGAGGAAGGGTTCTTGCAGCACGATGCCCATATGCTGGCGCAGCTGCTGCTTCGCCATCTCGCGCACATCGGTACCATCCACCGTGATTGTGCCGCGATCGATGTCGTAGAAGCGGAAGAGCAGGTTCAGAATCGAGCTTTTACCTGATCCGGTATGGCCGACAAGCGCAACGGTTTCGCCTTGTTTAGCCGTGAAGTCGATGTTCTTCAGCACGTCTTCGCCTTCTTTGTACCCGAACGTAACATTATTGAATGCGACATGGCCCTTATAACGGTCCAAACGCTGATCCGTCACGGGAACGCCAGGCTCATCCAGAAGGGCAAATACCCGCTCGGCGGATACGCGCGCCACTTCCAGGTTGGACAGCTGATTGACCATACCGACGATCGGCGACATCATCCGGTTCATATAATCGATGAACGCGTAGAGGACGCCGACCGAAACGGCCGCTCCGAGCCAGCCGCCCGCGAACATCCATACCACCGCAATGAAAATGACATTACGGAAGATCGTAAGCAAGTTGTGGCTCGTAAACGAGTTCAAATAGAGGAGCTTGTTCTGGTATTTAAAATAATCGTCGTTCATCTCATGGAATTCCGCCATCGTTTGTTTCTCGCGGCGGAACACTTGAATAATCGGCATCCCTTGAATGGATTCGTTGATCATGCCGTTAATATCGCTCAGTCGCGAGCGTATGACATGGTTGTAGCTGGAGGCAAATTTGCGATACACGACGATCCACACGTAGAGGATTGGCAGTAAAGGCAGCGCAATCAGCGCGAGCTTCGCATCGAGCACGAACAACGCGCCCATAATCGCGGTCATATAGATAATACCGGAGAAGAAGTTCGCCAGTACCGATACGTACAGCTCGCGAATCGCTTCGGTGTCATTGGTTACCCGCGAGACAACCTTGCCTGCAGGGAGATTGTCAAAATATTGAACCGGCAGCTCCTGAATATGCCGGAACACGTCGTTACGCATCTTGCGCACAATCCGGTTAGCGGAAACTTGGAGCAAATATTTCTGTCCATACGCCAGTAGCGCTCCGATCAGCAGCAGGCCGACATAACCGGAAGCGAGCGTGATCATGCTTCTAATTTCCGGTTTGTAGAAGCCGTAGGTCTCGTTCCTGCTCATCTGCACCGCAGGGAATTGCTGCGTGCTGTCATCCTTCGCCGTGACGGTTAGCTGACCGTCCTTAAATGAGAGCGATCCGGTGCTTGGTACACCAGCTGCATCCACAAAATAATACGTCAGCCCGGACTGCATCACATGCACTTCCCGGCCTTTCACTTCGCCTTCCTCCCAGTGGTCAGCTCTCTTATACCAGCTGTCCTTATAGGGAACGGCATATTGTCCGTCTTGCTTGCTTTCATACCACGGTTTCTGTATCCCCATAATGTTCGTATCGATCATTCGTTTAGCCAGGAATGGTCCTACAAGCTCGACGGAGATGGCCAGAGCCAGCAGCAGAAGCGCCAGCAAGATTGGCCTTTTATAATGCCAGGCATATTGAAACAATCGTTTTCCGTTGTTACCCATTTTAGTTGTCACCTTCATTTCATTTATCCTAGTATGCGTACAATCGAGCCGGCAGCCGATTATTCTTCCACAAGGGAAGCGAGCTGCTGCCGATCATACTGCTCTTTATACCAGCCATTGTTCTGAATCAGCTGATCATGCGTGCCTTCTTCCGTAATGCGGCCCTCATCCAGCACAAGAATCCAATCCGCGTGCTGCACGGCCGATAGGCGATGAGTCGTAATAAGCGTCGTTTTGCCAGCTCGTTCTCTTCGAATGCCTTCAAGGATTTCCGTCTCTGTCTTCGCATCGACAGCGGATAGCGCATCATCCAGCATCAGAATTTCCGGATTGGCAATAACGGCTCTCGCAATGCTGACCCGCTGCTTCTGCCCGCCCGAGAGCGCAACGCCTTTCTCGCCGACCAGCGTCTCGAGGCCATCCGGGAGGAACGTGACATCCTTGCGGAATGCAGCAAGCTCCAGCGCTTTGCCGAGCAGCTCGTCGTCCATGGTGACACCGGAAGTGCCGTAAGCGATGTTCTCGCGAATCGTCTTACTGAACAGGATCGGCTGCTGCGGCACATAACCGATCCAGCTGCGGATTTGATCGAGCTCGATCTCCGTTATAGGGACGTCGCCTGCTTTCAGGCTGCCTTGACCCATCGGATATTCGCGAAGCAATTGCTTGAGCAGCGTCGTCTTGCCGCTTCCTGTTCTGCCGACGATTCCGAGCGTCTCGCCTCTGCGGAGCTTAAAGGAGATATCGACCAGATTGTCGATCGTCGAGGAAGGGTAACGGAACGTCAGTTGCGCGTATTCGATGGACTCCGGAACCGCCATGGCTACCGGCGATTGCGCATCCTTCACATTTGGCTTAATGCCCAGCGTCTCATTGATACGGTCGAGAGAGGCATTGCCGCGCTGCATAATATTAATCAATTCCCCAATGGCGAACATCGGCCAGATGAGCATACCGAGGAACATATTGAACGATACCATTTCCCCGAGCGAAATTTCGCCGCGGAAGACGAGCACGCCGCCATAGCAGAGACCGATTAAGTAACTGATCCCGACCAGAATTTTGAGTGCCGGCTCGAATAAAGCATCGATTTTGGCAACGGCGATATTTTTGCTGAACACTTCATCCGTCATGTCGCTGAACCGCTTACGGTCTGCTTCTTCTTGGACGAAAGCGCGAATGACCCGCACGCCCGATACGGATTCCAGCACCTGATCATTCAAGTTACCGAAGGCATCTTGCTGCACCATGAACCGCTCATGAATTTTCTTGCCGAAATGCTGCATGACCAGTGCCAGAATCGGCAAGGGCAGCATCGCCGCAAGCGTCAGCTTCCAGCTGATCAACACGGCCATTACGAAGAGAATCGTCGTCATGAACACGGTGGAATCAATCAGCGTCAGAATCCCGAAGCCTGCCGTAGTCGATACGGCGCCGAGATCGTTCGTAGCCCGGGCCATTAAGTCCCCGGTACGGTTACGCTCGTAGAACGTAGGCGTCATCTTGAGAAGATGCCGCATCAGCTTGGAACGGAGCGTGCGTTCCAGCATGAAGGCAGACCCGAACAGCAGGGACCACCATACGCAAGTAATGAGATAAATGGCGATTGTTAGGGCAACCCAGAACAGCAGAAGTTCGGTCAGCTTCCCCGTCGTCATCGTGCCTTGCCCGATGCTGTCGACGGCATACCCGATTAATTTCGGAGGGGTAACCTCCATAATGCCAACGATTGTGAGCAGAACGCCTGCAACCGTGTAGCGTTTCCAATGCATTTTGAAAAACCAGCTTAGCTTCTTAAGTACAGCAAACACGTCGATCAACAACCTTTCTAAACTTCTGAGGAACAAAAAAAGGCGTACCGCCGTAAGCGATACGCCTGACCCGTTTGAGCAGAGACAGTTTGAGAACTGCCGCCAGCTGACCCGAGTGCAATAAAAAAGGCGCACGATTACGTCACCGTAACCATGCACCTTCTAACATTATGATGCGAGAATCTGCCATTCTCCGCCTCTTAACGTCGGTTTGCGCGAGGGTTACGTACATTTCGATTGTATGTTCCGCCTGCAGGCAGAAATGATCCATCCATATGTCGGTTAAACATATCGTAACCCTCCTTTCCGTTCTTCAAAGTATATGTGTGTACTTTATCATCGCCCCCTCGGCGCTGTCAACGGGGGATTTGAACGCTTGTGCTTATTATTTTCTTGTTAAGATCCGATATCACACTGAATTTACATATTATGTTATTCTAGTAGCGATGCGTCTATTAAAAATAAGGTTGGTGTTCGCATGGCCATGGGAAGCCGTATCGCAATGTATCCGAAGGTGATTCGTGACGTGCTCGTTAATCCGGGAATCGGTTTTATGACCTTTCAGCGCTTTAACGGAGATCCGCTTAATCCGGGCACCAGGCATTGGACAGAAGGACATCCGATCGAATATCAGACCTATAGCGGGAGCTTGGAAAATGTAGATTACCCCATGACATCGCTCGCGTATTATCGCGTGTACTGGAAGTATCTTGAGCCTGAAGAGGGCGAATATCGCTGGGATTTGATCGACGCTGCGCTATCCGTGGCGCGCGAGCGCAAACAGACTCTGCAGCTGCGCATCGCGCCGTATGGCGTAGGGGAATCGGAGGACGTGCCGGCATGGTTTCGCGCCTTGATAGGCAGTAGCAGCAGGGAGCTGCCTGATGCCAAATGGCAAGTGGACCCGGAGAATCCGCTGTACGTGAAGCATTTTGGCGGATTTATTCGGCTGATGGGTGATCGGTATAACGGACATCCGGATTTGGAGACGGTAGATATGTCCATTGTCAGTGCATGGGGAGAGGGCGAATCCTCGCACCTGCTGACTGAGCAAACGCGTGCGGCTCTGATAGACGCCTATACGGACACATTCATAGATACGCCTTTAGTCATGCTGCTGACAGATCCCTATACGAATCAATATGGCCTGATGAAGGCGAATGTGGGCTATAGGATGGATTGCCTTGGCGATATGACCGAAGGAGCGGCTCATATGCTGGACTGCTATCCGCAGCAGATCCTTCAATGCAGGATGCAAAATGCCTGGAAGAAAGGCCACATCTCCTTTGAATCCTGCGGGGTGATGTATTCATGGTTCCACCGCGGGGTCGATATCGACTACGTAATTGATCAATCGCTGAAATGGCATATGTCTTCTTTCAATGCCAAATCATCGCCCGTTCCGCGAGAATGGGAGAGTCAGGTGAATCGCTGGCTGCGCTCGATGGGCTATCGCTTCGCGCTGCGCAAGTGGACTTATCCTGAGCTCGTTAAGCCCGGCGGCAAGCTCGACTTCACCTCCTGGTGGGAAAATCTGGGCGTTGCGCCAATCTATCGAAGGTTTCCGTTGGCGGTGCGACTTGTCAACGAGCGCTGCAGCAAGGTGTATCTGACAGACGCCGATATCCGGGATTGGCTGCCCGGAGACATCACCTATGAGCGGTCACTCGACATTCCGCAGGAAATGCCGCTTGGCCATTACCGGCTGGAAGTCGCGCTAGTCGATAGATTGTCCGGTGAGCCGGCCATCCGCCTTGCATCTGAAGGAAGACAGCCGGATGGCTGGTACGCGGCAGGAACCGTCCACGTCCAAACCGAGCTCGATCCGCCGCCTTCGCCGCTCGGCGAGATTGTGGTGTCACCGTGGCAATGAGTTTATTTCATTATTACGGACCGGAACGATATATCGAGGTTCAAATCTGGGATGAACATGTCATTCAGAGATACAAATGATAGGCTGGCGAGACCAATTGATTGAGGTGTATATTTTGATTCATTTTCCGTCGATAACGACAGATAGATTGGTTTTGAGGGAGTTGACGCCGGACGATGCCGAGGAGGTGTTCAAACACTTCTCAGACCCGGAAGTCACTGCTTTTATGGATATCGAGCCCTGTCAGTCTATCCGAGAAGCTGAGGGAATTATTCAGTTTCATGTTGAAGACAGCGGTTGCAGATATGGATTGTTTAGCAAGGAGAACGGATCGCTGATCGGCACCTGCGGTTACCATTGTTGGGTGAGGGATGAAGCGTCCCATTCTCGAGCGGAAATTGGGTTTGATTTAGCCAGAGCTTACTGGGGTCAAGGATACATGAAGGAAGTGCTTGCTCCGATGCTCCGGATTGGATTCGACGTGATGAAGCTTGCTTACATTGAAGCTACTGTCGAAGAAGCGAATGTGAGATGCCGGCGATTGCTGGAAGCTTGTCAGTTCGTGAGAGAAGGGGAACTGCGAGAGCGGCTTATATACTATAAGCTGTCTAGAAACCAAAGGGATGGATGTGAGTAGACAGCATTCTCCCTCAAAGGTAGGCGCCGTGGGATAATTTTGCGAGTTTTATTTTAATAGAATGGACTTTACAACTCTCTAGATAAATGATACGATCTGTATCGTAAATAACTCGAGGAGGGTACAAACGTGAAAAAGAGCATCTATTTGATTCTACTTTCCGCATTGTGTCTGACAGCATTCGGCGGGACAGCAGCAGCGGCACCAAAGGGACAAGCAAACTCGGGTTTACCAGGATTAATTGAGGAAAACCAGAGCAGTGTGCAGGGCTGCACCAAATGGAATCTCTGTTACTTCTCAGGTAACGACAAAGATTTGCCGATTTCAAACGCCGGGGCTATCAAGTTTGAATCTTCCGGCACGAGCAATGGCATCACAGTAGATTTTAATAGCCTCAAATGGACAAGCAACTTCAATTTTACAGGTTACATCTTTGTTAAGGCAGGCAATGGCGGCTATCTGTACTGGGCGTGTGGATGCGGCGACTTGTTCACCCCGGATAACAAAGATATCAGTCATGTTACGTTCTTTCCTAGTGGTTCGTAGTGGTTGATGCTCAACATCGTGAATAAGATGTAATTGTAAGCGTTTACGCGACTACGACGAAGCGCAAATACGCAGTACCTGAGAACGTTCACCCTAAACCACTTCTTAACGAAGTGGTTTTATTTGTGTAGGCCAGAATAGTCCATTTTTCGTTGTTGCGTCCATTAATTTAAGCCATGGAAACCGTTATGGTAGTAGAAAAATCCGAAATGGAGCTGCATAATGAGCGCGAATCGCCTATTGAATCAATTAGAAAGTCCTTTCTTTATTGGATGCAATTATTGGGCTTCTCATGCGGGAACGGCCATGTGGTCGGATTGGCGACCTGACATCGTCGAATCGGATTTGAAGAAGCTTGCCAGCGAAGGCATCGAAGTACTGCGGGTGTTCCCGCTCTGGCCGGACTTTCAACCTATAGAGAGCACGTATCGCGAGTTTGGGAATCTTTCGTCTTACCGTTTCGGCGAAGAGCATTTCCCCGATACGGATGCAGGCCAAGCCGGCGTATCCGAAGTGATGATGCAGCGATTTGAAGCCTTCGCAGCGCTCTCCGGTAAATACGGCATCAAGCTGATCGTTGGATTAATTACGGGCTGGATGAGCGGAAGGCTGTTCGTTCCGCCCGCACTTCGCGGCAAGTCGATTATAAGCGATGCGGATTCCATTCGATGGCAGGTTAAATTCGTATCCTATTTTGTCACGCGAATGAAATCGGATGCTGCCATTATTGCTTGGGACCTTGGCAATGAGTGCAATAGTATGGGGAAAGTTGAAAGCCGGGAGCAGGCTTATGTGTGGACGGCTTCATTGTCAGGCGCGATCAAACGCGCCGATGCCAGCCGTCCGCTCATTTCCGGCATGCATTGTCTATTCCCTAATGGGAATTGGACGATGCAGGATCAAGGGGAACTGACCGATATTTTGACAACTCACCCGTACCCGTACTGGACGCCTTATATGGACTATGAACCGATGGATACGATGCGAGCGACGCTGCATGCCACCGCTGAAAGCTTATTTTATGCGGGAATCGGGGGCAAGCCTTGTTTTGCCGAAGAAATGGGTACGATGGGGCCAATGGTTTGCTCGGATGAAATTGCGGTCGCGTTCGCTCGAACGAGCATGCTGGCCCAATGGGCACACGGTTTGCATGGCTTGCAATGGTGGTGCGCGAATGATCAGACGAAGTTGAAGCACGCACCGTACGATGAAGTGGCCTGCGAGGGCGAATTGGGTTTGCTGACGGAGGATGGCCGGGTAAAGCCCGTCCTGACGGAGATGGCTAAGTTAAAGCAGGATATCGCGGCTTTTCCGATCAAAGAACTGCCTCCAAGGCGAAGCGAAGCGGTGTGTATCTTGAATTCGGATCAAGACCATTGGGCGGTGGCGTATGGCAGCTTCATGCTGTCTAAGCAAGCGGGGTTTGATTTGACGTTCCGATTCGAGGATCAGCCTTTGCCCGATGCAGAGCTGTATTTGCTGCCTTGCGTCACAGGCGTGCGGGGAATGCCAAAGCGGAGATGGGAGCAGCTGCTGCAGCGTGTCCAGGAGGGGGCGAGCCTGTACGTGTCGGTCGATGACGGCTACATGCTTCAGTTTTCGGAATTGACCGGACTTTCCGTAATGAACAGGCAGCGGCGGACAGAGGCGGCACAAGTGACCCTGGGTTCGAAAGAAGATCAGATTTCGGTTCCATCTTCGTTTCGCTGGACATTCCGCTGCGATCGGGCGAAAGTTTTGGCGACGGAAGAGGACGGCAATCCGGCCCTGACGCGGGCAGCATATGGCAAAGGAACGGTCTACTTTATGTCTATTCCTATTGAGCTGGCCATGACGCAAGGGAAAGAAACATGCAGCAAACCGGATGCGAATCCCTATTGGAAAATTTACAGTGCGATTTCCCGTGAGGCAGTGGGGGGACGGGTTCTAAGCAAGGAAGACCCGTTAGTCGGATTGACGGAGCATCCCGTTACGGATGGCCAGCGAGTCGCTATCCTCATTAACCACACCCCGGAGGCAAAGTCCACTCGTGTGCAGCTGGCGGATGGGTGGCAGCTCGAGGATTGCTGGCGCGGTCAAGCGGAAGATGCCGGTGACCACCTGATCGTACGGCTTGCTGCCAACGATGGAGCGGTCATTTTGCTGACATCCGCTTGAAGCTGAAATTGACGAGACGATTAAGAAAGCATGAGATAACGGAGAGACCATCGTTCGTGATAAAATGGAAGCGGACTTACTCCAGAAAAATTGACGAAACGGTGGGCTTCGGATGCAAGGGATTGAATTATGCCGGCGATTCTACCATGAAAACGTCCAACCACAGCTAGCAGCATTTACATCGAGAGCCTACTCGGCAGCGCTCATCGGGCCCGGCAGTGAAGTACTCGGTTTCGATACCGAGATGTCGCAGGATCATGATTGGGGTCCGCGAACCATCATCTTTCTTCACGATTCAGATGAGGCATTAGCCGAACGGCTTCGCGCCTATATGAGTAATAAATTGCCGGAAACGTTCTACGGTTATCCGGTTGAAGCGGAAAAGACCGTAATTACGACCTTGCAGCAGTACACGCGGCATTGTCTTGCTCACGACTTTAGCAAGCCGTTGGAATCGATCGATTGGCTGACGTTCTCTTCGCAAACGCTGCTTGAATGGACGAAGGGCGAAGTGTTCCATGACGATCATGGGCGGTTGGCCGAGCTGCGGGAGCAATTACAATTCTACCCGGATGAAGTGTGGTATTATCTGCTGGCTTCCGTATGGCAGCGTATTGGTCAAGAGGAGCATCTGATGCTTCGAGCCGGCTATGCCGGAGACGAGCTCGGTTCGGCCGTTATCGCAACTCGGCTCATCCGAGACGTTATGAACCTCTGTTTCCTAATGGAGCGCCAGTACGCACCGTATCCGAAATGGTTCGGTACCGCGTTTGGGAAGCTGCGATGCGCGGAACAGCTGACGCAGCTCTTATGGAAGGTTCAGACGGCGACCGTGTGGAAAGAGCGGGAGCAGGGGCTGAACGGTATTTACAAGCATCTGGCCCATATGCATAACGAGCTTGGCATTACAGAACCGGTATCGGATGAGGTAACAAGCTTCTTTACGCGTCCGTTCCTTGTCATGAATGGCGGGGATATAGGGGGACTGTTAGCTGAGCGGATTCAAGATGAGAAGCTGCAATGGTTGGTCCGTAACCGGTTGATCGGCAGCTTGGATCTAATCACGGATAATACGGATTTCCGGATGCTGAACACGTGGAAGGACGGAGCGGGCAATAGCGCGCGGTCGATCCTGAAGCAGTTTTACAAGTTCGGGGATGAAAGATAAAGTGGCAGCCATGGACAAGAATAAGTCCATGGCTGCTACTTTTTATGCATCTAAAGCATTACTATCCTCACAGTAATTGTTTCAAGTGAAGGGAAGGCTCGTAAGGAATTAGCGGCTGATCGGTCCGAAGCCGCTGCACGAGATCGGGATTAGCCAGCAATGGCTTGCCAAACGCGGCAAGGTCGATGACACCTGCATGAATCGCATCCGAAGCTGAGCTAGGAGTCAGGCCTCCTACACCGATCAAGGCGCCTCTCCAACGTTTGCGGACTAGCTCGTGCAGCGTTAATCCGCCTGCCACTGGCTTTAAGAATGAATTCGTCGACGGATGGATCACACCTAAACCAGCCTCACGAAAAACGGTGAGATATGCATCCAGCTCCGCTTCCGGCTCCTGCCACCGGTAGCCGGGTTGATCGTCCTTCAGCTCGGAGAAACGAATGATTACGCGATCCATGCCGACAACCTCTCCGACGGCAGAGAGCACTTCCTTCATCAACCGAAGTCGCCCCTCTCTATCCTTGCCATAAGAATCGGTTCGGATATTCGTGACCGGCGAAGCGAATTGGTCGATAATATAGCCATGTGCGCCATGGATTTCTACGCCGTCGAACCCTGCTTCCATCGCATGCTTCGCAGCCTGCTTGTACTGGCGGACAAGCTCTCGAATCTCGTCGATCGTCATGGCCTCCGGCATTGCGAAAGGCTTGCGGAGCTTATGCACGAGTCCTTCCGCCTGCAGGGCTGATGGTGCTTGGGGAGCCATGCCGCCGAGCAAGTCGGGATGGGTCAGCCTGCCGACATGCCAGAGCTGCGCTACAATCGTGCCGCCTTCCTCATGTACCGCTTCCGTTACTTTGCGCCAAGAGTCCGCTTGCTCTTTCGTATATAATCCGGGCACGCCGAAAGTCCCCTTTCCTCGCGGCGATGGCGTGATGCCTTCCGTAATAAGGAGGCCGACCCCGTCCTTCGCTCGGCGCCGATAATAAGCGACGACCTCTTCTCCGACCGTCCCCGTCAAGTCATTTGCGAATCCGCGTGTCATCGGCGCCATCGCGATCCGTGTCCGAAGTTTCCAAGGACCGATGTCCACAGCCTGCAATAATTCTTGATTCTCCATGTATGTTGCACTCCCTTAGTTTAATTGTTTTCTATGTATGAATTCTATATAATAATCCCGATTGATCCCATAGATGTTTCAAGACCTTAAGCAGTATTCTCTTATAAAATCCATTTATTCTATAAACTTCACCTTAAAATTAAAGGAGCCGCCGCCCATGGACGAATTAGACAAACAGATATTGCTGATCCTGCAGGAGCAAGGGCGAATTTCGATGACGGATCTGGGTAAAAGCGTCTCCTTGTCGCAGCCTGCCGTCACGGAGCGGGTGCGCCGCATGGAAGAGAAGGGGATCATCGACCACTATCGCGCTGTAGTTGTCGCTGAGAAAATCAATAAGCCCATTTCCGCTTTCGTACTGTTCTATACCAAAGGATGCGACCGTTTCGTGGAATACTGCCGGGAAATGAGCGATGTTGTCGAGCTGCATCGCATCAGCGGACACCAGTATAACTTTCTTGTAAAACTGGTCACCGAATCGCTTCAATCCTTGGAGGAGGCATTAAACAAACTGGGCGCGTTCGGTGATTCAACGACACTTATCGTATTATCCTCGCCGCTTCTGCAGGAACCGCTGATTCCTTGACGCGAAGCGGCCGCAAATAAAGAAGAGCCTGGCGAGTAATCGCCAGGCTCTTCTTATTCTACCCAATAACAACTTGTTCCACTTCAAGCTCATATCCATCAGGCTTAACGAGCTGGAGCTCGATATGGGATGGTGCCACGACGCGAAGCTGCATCACTTTCGTCTGTTCATCGACCTTCCAGGATACATTGATACTGCCGCTGCCCGGAACCGGGACAGAGCCGCGAGCCCATGTCAGCCCAACCGGCTTCGGTGCAATTTCAACCTTCGTCCAACCCGGTGTCAGCCCGCGTACACCAAGCACTTCGGTACCGAGGAAGTAGACCGGACCTGCAGACCACGCATGACAATGGCTGCGCGTGAGCATTTTGGAGCTGATCGTAATATTGCTGGTCGGGTACACTTCCCATACGGAAGTGGCGCCTTGGTCTACCATGACCCCGTATTGCTCAAGGATGTCGGCAGCCATGTTAGCTTGCATGCCGAGCTTGGCCAGCGCTTCATGGTAGAAGAACGACATGAACGGGCTGCCAATTTGAACGAATGAAGCAGGCGGCTCTACGATATAACGTTTCAGCACGTCCAAGCGTTCTTCCGTTGCGATGTCGCACAAGCAAGCAACCACCTGAGTTTGCATACTGGTTGTAGTCGAGGGACTGCCGTCGACATGAATGCAATCCAGATAAGCATGACGCTCCTCATCCCATAGGACGTTATTGATGGCCTCGCGGATTTGCACAGCCTGCTTGCGGAATTCCGCCCCGGTAAGCGTATCGCCGGCGGTATCGGCGAGCTGGGCAGCATCGCGAAGCGCTTTGACGAGGAACATGTTTTGCGGAGCTACGATGCCATCCCACGGCTGCTCGAAAGCAGCCCAGTCAAGCAAGTTCCAGCCGCGGATGTTCAGCAGGCCGCGCTCATCGACTTTCTCCAGATAATGCTCCAGCGTAAAACGAACATGCGGCCACATCTCGCGCGCGAATGTTTCGTTGCCTGTGTATTGGTAATGCTCGAGGCAAGCCGATACCCAGAATAACGTCCAGTTCGGAATGACGCTGCTCCAGCCGCTCGGCACCTGATCGCCATAGAGCGGAGACTGGAAGGAGGAGCCGGGCACAAGGCGCAAGCAACGCTCCACAATTTCCGCAGAACCAAAGGCATAATAGTTCACCAGCGACGCATTGCGGGCATCCCCAACCCAATAGGTTTGCTCGTAAGCCGGGCAATCCACGAACGTATCCTCCATGCAAAGCCGGGTGGTATCGCGGCTGATCCGCCAAATTTCATTCAGCTTCGCATTGCTGGAATGGAAGGTGCCGACATTGGCGACAGGGAAATTGCTTTGGAGCATTTTGACTTCAACCAGCTTCACCGGACTTGTCGCACCACGTACCGTAACAGCAAGATAACGAAGGCCGCGGCGAACGACGGAGACATAGGATTGTCTGCCGTCCCGGCAAGTGTAGCGGAACGTATTGTCGAGCTCGTAGGTGTACTGACGCCAGCCATCGCGCATATATTCAAAGCCGTAGCCGTCCACGATCGTTCCTTCGGCGGCGTCGATCGTAAACGCAACATAGCCCGTAAGCTCACGTCCGAAATCGATCAGGATTTCGGTATCCAGCTCCGCATGCAGCGGAACATTACCTGCATTTGACCCGGCCAGAACGGCTTGCTGCAGCTGAACCGGAACCGGCTGCGGCAGATCTTCGACACGCCATGCGGTTTGGGAGTAAACGTCGGTGAAATGTACAAGCTGCGACGGAATTGGACGAATCCATTCGGCAAATTCGCTCAGCTGCTCGGCAGAGTCGATTTGCTTCACAGCTTCATAGAGAGGCTGTTCCGGGTTCATCGAAACACTGGGCTGATGGTCAATATGCTCTGCAGAATCGAAGGCTCCGATCTGAGCGAAAGGCACTTTACTGAACTGCGCGTGCCCGGCAATCGGGGAACGAAGCTCAAACGATCCTTTGCAATGAAGACCGAGGTGATAGCCATGTCCATGGGAGCCGCCACTCAGATCAAACAGTAGGAAATGCTCGCCTGCCGGCAATTGCAGCTCAAGGAACATGTTAGGCCGCTCGCCGGCGAAGTCGTCGTCGCAATACCACTTGCCGCCGACTCGAACGCGAAAGGGTACTCTTCCTCCATCCACGGTGCCAATTGTAAATGCAGCCGCTTCGGGAAGCGTGAGCACGGTAGCCATCAGTCCGATAAAAGATATCGGATTCGCGTGATTGACGCTATCCCGAACAAGCATCGTGCGAACATCGAATACCGCGCTCCAAGCAACCGGCTTGACGAACGACAGCTCTTCCACGCGCGCCGGATAAATCGGCTCTTCGGTTAGATAAGGAATCGACCTCGGTACAAGGCTTGTCCATGGTGCCATACCAACGCTGCCGATGACGGTCGCCTGTTCCCAAGCTGCATCGTCATACTTCGACTCTATCCAGGTATCATCCCAGTTTCGCGCGTCGTAACGGTCGGTGAAAGGGAGCTGGCAGGAAATACGAGATGAGGTTGCATCATAAGCGGTGTGAACCGCGGTTGTCCAGGATTCGTCGGAACAAAGTAAGGCCGTACCGTCTAGGTCCTCGACTTGCAGAAGCAAGCCGCCTTTGCCTCTCAAATATTGAAAGGTAGAGATGCCGGAATGCAGCACCAATACCGCGATGGTATTCAAAGCATCACTTTTGAGCAAATGGCCGATTTCATATTCATCATAAGCAAGCTCAAACGGCCAAGAGCGGACCGGTCCGCGGCCAACCTGCGTGCCATTCACATAGAGAACGTAGCGAGAATCCGCCGTTAGTTTCAGCTTTGTTTCGCCGCTGCCTGTTTGCTCGAACGAAAAGGTTTTACGAAAGCAGCGCCATTCATTGCGAGGACTTTCCTCGCCGCTGCCCCAAATCCATGATGCTTGCCACATAATCATTTGCCTCCTCTATCGTCATCATCCCCCTCATTGTAAACGATTACTAGCCGGCTGAAAGGGTTCATTTCGGACATTTATATAGGGCGATTCGGACATGTCCGGAATCAATTGCTGACAGCAGCGACAGTCAAGCAGAGCATGACAGCCAGAATCCCCTTTATCTGGGCAAAAAGACCGATTATACGGCGGAATTCAAGCAAGAATCTAGCAGAAGCGGTTATTTGGCCCAGAGTGGATGGTTAAAGCGCTTACCCGTCTTGGCTGCTATGTTACAATGACAGCAATTGGTAGCAGCTTAGTCGGAGGTGGCCCCGTACAGATGAAGGCAAGTTTCGGAATAAGATGGAATGCGATGAAAGGCAGTCCGGTTCCAAAGGAGCGAGAGCTTGGAAGAGAAGCGCTGGTTGCGCTGATTATCCACGGCTGCTTTCAATTCGGCGCCTCGATGTCGGGGTTGTTTCTGAACTTGTATTTATGGCGGCTCACACATGATTTGGCCGTTAACGGTTTCTATAATATGATCGTGTTCGTGTTCACGCCGGTTGCTTTCGCGCTGGGCGGTTGGATTACGAAACGCAAGGATCGAATGGTCACCTATCGGCTTGGCATCCTTATGATTGCGATTTTCTATTTGCTTGTCGTTATTGCACAGGAGCAGGTTGCGGCGTGGTACGTACTCTTTGCTATTTTTCACGGCTTGGCTTCGGGCTTGTACTGGACCGGTTATCTTGTCCTTATGTACGATGTCTCGACGGAGAACAACCGCGTTCGATTTCTGGCGATTAATATGGTCGTCTTTAATTTGGCGGGCCTCCTCGGACCTGCGCTGGCCGGCTTTATCATTCAATTTAACGAAGGCTTGAGCGGTTATATCATTACGTTCCTGCTCGCATTCATCATGTTTCTCGTAGCTTCGATCATCAGCTTCCGAATTCCGACGATAGCCTCCCATCATCGCGTCTATCATTTGAACTTAATGGGCATCGTCATGCGAAAGAACGCGCAATGGGTGAAAGGCCTGCTGGCGTTTTTTGTACTGGGCTTATTTCAGGGTATCATGCTGTTTCTGCCGAACATTCTGCTCTATCAAACCGTCGGAAGGGAAGATTTCGTCGGCTACTTAGGTGTATGTTTCTCGGCATTAACGGTCGCAACCGGCTATGTCATCTCGCGAAAAGCGAAGAAGGAGCAGGTGCGCAAGCATGTGCTGTATTCCACGAGCGGGATTTTGCTCGGCGCGGCGTTCCTTCTCTATGATGTGTCTGCATGGACGGTCGTCTTCTATATGGTCGCGTTCTCGATTTGCAATCCGCTCGCGGTAAATACGTTAACGTCCTATTATTACAGACTGATTGGGAAGCTGCCGCTTAAGGGACAACTCAAGGTGGAATCGGTTGTCATGCGGGAAGTGTTTCTGAATATGGGCCGAGTGATTTCGATTACGCTGCTGCTCTTTGTTTCGAAAGACTTGGAATCGATTTGGCTTCCTGTCGTCGTCGCAGGGACGGCTGCCATGCAATATGCAATGTTTTGGTTAATGAAGGACTAGACTCCGCATCTATCGAAGAAGTAGGGAGTAGGAAGTTAGGAAGCAGGAGGCACCATCATTTTGAAGGAGGCTGATTATGAGTCGAACCGCAGAGTGGATTAAGGCTGGTCAAGTCCGCGAATTGAAGGAAAAAGGCTCGGCTGTCATTAAAGGCGGTATTGCCGTCTTCGTGCATGAAGAAGGCATCTTCGCTGTCGATAACCGTTGCCCGCATCTCGGATTTCCGCTTCATATGGGGAGCTTGTGCGATGGTATATTAACCTGTCACTGGCATCATGCCCGTTTCGACGTGTGCAGCGGAGGGACGCTCGATCCTTGGGCGGATGATGTTCCTTCATACGAAGTCAGGGTTGAGGAAGAGACCGTATGGGTGAACCCGCAACCGAGGATCGCGAATCATATTCAGAAGTATAAAGATCGCCTCATGGAAGGCTTGGAGCAAAATATTAGCATCGTTATCGCCAAAGCGGTCGTAGGTCTGGTAGAAGCCAATGTGCCGGATGCCGAAATTGCCGGTGTTGGGATCGCCTTCGGGACTCGCAGCGGAAGCGGCTGGAATTCGGGATTGACGATTCTGACGGCCATGGTCCGCGTGATCCCGAGGCTGGACAAGACAGGGCGCATTCTGGCGCTCTATCAGGGCTTGGTGCATGTGGCAAGAGGCAGCTCAGGCCGAGGCATTCATTATTTGCTGGGTGCATTGCCGAGCACTGACGTTTCTTACGAGCGGCTTGCGGGCTGGTATCGGAATTGCATCGAAGTTCGAGATACGCAGGGCGCCGAGAAGCTGGTTATAACCGCGATTGAGAAGGGGATGAGCCCGGAGCAATTGGCCGATATGATGCTGATTGCGGCAACGGATCATTTCTACTTGGACGGCGGGCATGTGTTTGATTTTCACAATAAAGTGTTCGAGGCGCTTGAGCTTGTTGGCGCTGATCAGTCCAAGCAGGTGCTCACCTCGCTGCTGCATATGATGGGGAATCCATCGCGGAGCGAAGAGCAGCATCACTGGCAGGCGCCGATTAATCTTGTGGAGCCGATTCAAGAGGCTGTCAAAGCGTTGGCGGAGGCGAGGACTGCAGGCGCAGATGCGGCTGTGGCTGTCATCGACGAAGAAGCCGTTCTGCAGCAGCTGCTAAGCGAGGAACCGCTTGAAACGATTGCGCTGCTGAGGGACCTGCTCCTGGCAGGCGCAGCACCGGCGCAGCTGGCGCAATTGGTCACGCTTGCCTCTGCCGAGCGTGTTGTCCGCTTCCATACGCAGAACGATCACCGTGACTGGATTGCGGTGCTTCATACGTTCACTTATTCGCATGCGCTGCATGAGCGCTTGCAGCGTTCCGAGGAAGCGCTGCTTGTGCGAGCTATATTCCATGGCGCGATGAGTGTGTACTTGGATCGATTCTTGAACGTGCCGTCGGCGAAACGGCCGAAAGCGGCTCCCGGCGAATCGAATGCGGCGACGAATACGGAAGAGCTGCTACAACTGCTGGATCAGCGGCAGCAGGTAGATCAGGCTGCGAAGTGGGTCTTTAACTACTTGAAGAGCGGCGGCGAGATGGATGCCCTGCTGAATACGCTTGGTCACGCGTTGCTGCGCGAGGATGCGGAATTCCATACGTTCCAGATGGTGGAGGCGGCTTTTGCCGAGTATGAGCGTTGGTGTCTACGGACAGATGAATTTGCGGTAAAGGCGCAAGAAACGATGCTCCTCGCTTGTACAAGGTATCTGGCCGCACATGCGCCGACGGCGCGCGAGCTTCCGCATACGGCACAAATTGCATGGCGTCTGCATAAGGGCGAACGATTGTTTGAAGAGTAAATTTGAGCTTGTTGAGAGGGGATAATTGAAGAATGAATGCAAATTCGAATACGGCATTACTGGTAATTGACGTACAATCGGCGATGTTCGCGGAGTCATACCCTGTATATAACGGTGAGGTTCTGCTGGAACGGATCAACGGATTGTTGGCGAAAGCGCGGGCTGCGGACGTTCCGGTCATCTATGTTCAGCATAATGAAGGGGAAGGCGAAGAGCTGGAAACGGGTTCACCGAACTGGGAAATTCACGCTGCGATTGCTCCGGTTGGAGATGAGCCGCGCATTCAGAAGTATAAGCCGGATTCGTTCCATGAAACGGATCTTCAGCAAGTATTGAAGGAGCGCGGAGTTGGCAAGCTTGTGATCGCGGGCCTCCAGACCGACATGTGCGTGAACGCGACGACGAACAGAGCTTCGGAGCTTGGTTATGAGATCATCGTGGCCGGCGATGCTCACAGTACATGGGGATCCGGCGGTCTCACCGCGGAGGAAATCATAGCAGAACATAACGCGCGTTTTTCCTCTTTTGCCCAAATCAGTCCGGCAGCAGACATCGAGTTCAAATAAAAAAAGGGCGGTCGTCACTTCAGTGAAGTGCCGAACCGCCTTTTATTCCACCATCTGTGCAACCATCCGCGTTCCTTAATCGCTTGCTCTGCATCTGTTTGCACGTCCTCGCCTTCCCCCGAATGAATCAGTAATCCTCGGCGAAGGTTCTGTTCCAATTCCGCCTGCTGGTATTGTCCCAGCTTCTCTATCGTGTACGTGTTAGTGTGTTGTACCATGTTGTTTCCTCCTCTCGTTTATAGTTCAATTATGCGCTCGCTAAAAGGGGATAAAAAGAGTAGAATCTTCGTAAAACACTTCCCCTTTTCACACGGGTACAGGAGGGATGATGGCATGCAAATGGCTGCTGCTGAACGCTACTTGGATCTGTATGGCCGATTCGCTGAAGGGATTGCGGCGACCGGAACACCTGTCGAGGTTTCGCTCGATGAACTTGCGCAAGTGCTGTTCTGCACAACCCGTAACGTGAAGCTTGTACTGCGCAGAATGGAAGAGGAATGCTGGATACGCTGGCTGCCCGGGCGAGGCAGAGGCAATCGCTCGCAGCTGGTATTTCTGCAGGAGCGAGATACGATGCTGCTTGAGCTCGCGCAGCGGATGGCGCAGCGAGGCGAGTATAAGCCTGCGTTCGAGTTGATCCATACGCATGGGAAGGGCTCGCCGGTGAAGGATCGTTTCTCGGAGTGGCTGGAGCTGCATTTTGGCTACCGGACGGAAGTGCTGGATGGCAAACGCAGTGTGGATACGCTGCGGCTTCCCGTGCACACCCCGATCGTGACGCTGGATCCGGGCGATGTGCTGTATGCGTTTGACGCGCATATGATCAAGCAGCTGTTTAATCAGCTCGTTTATTACGATGTGGTGGCTGGACGGGTCGTCCCTGCAATCGCGCATGCATGGGAGTCCAACAAGGAAGCGACGGTGTGGCAATTTCATCTGCGCAAAGGCGTTTACTTTCATCATGGTCATGAAATGACGGCCGATGACGTTATCTTCTCGTTAGAGCGGCTGCGCTCAGGGAAAGCGCATAGCTGGCTTCTCCGATCGGTGCGTAAGATCGAGTCCGTAGGGCTGCGAACCATTCGAATCGAATTGGAGAAGCCAAACCGTATTTTCCACCGATTCATGAGCTCGCCGGCAGCGTCCATTCTGCCACGAGAATTGCTGGAGAGCGACGAGGAGCAGTTCTGGCGCAAGCCATCCGGTACGGGGCCATTCATGGCCGGGGAGTGGAATGAGGATCGGTTCGTGCTTACCGTGAACAAGAATTATTACAATGGCAGAGCGCATTTGGACGGCGTCGTCATTGCGTTCATGCCTCCGGAGCATGGAGATTCTTCGCGCAAATGCTGGGAGAAGCTCATCTGGGATCACGATCTGCAGGATCAGAAGCCGGAAGAGGATTGGGTTACGGTGGAAACGTTGTGCAAAGGCTGCACGATGCTGACTTGGAATTTGGGGAAGGATGGGCCACAGCAATCCGCGTTATTTCGCAAGGCGGTTGATCTGCTGATTGACCGCCATACGATGATTCGAGAGCTTGGCGAAGACCGGATGTATGCGGCTCGCGGTTTCCGTCCCGACGATAACACGCCGCTCAGAAGCATCCGTCACGATTCCGCGCTGGCACGCGCGCTTCTGCGCGAGTCGGGCTATGACGGGACGCCGATTACGCTATACACAACAAGCTTCAATATGCGGGATGCCAGGTGGATTGCGGAACGCTGCGGGGAGCACGGGGTTGTCGTACATATTGAGCAGCATGACAGCAACGAGTTCAAGAGAAGGGACGTAATCAACGAGGCGGACACCATTCTGTACGGCATCTTGTTCGCGCAGGATGAGGTGTGCGAGATTGAGTCCTATGAGCAGCATGGCAGCTTCCTCAAGGAGCATCTGCATCCGGAATTCCGGGCATGGGCGAGGGACAAAATCGATATCGCACTAGCCTCAAAGACATCCGAAGAGCGCCGCCTTATTATGGGCGAGATCGAGGATCGGCTTCGCGAGGAGGGTCATGTGGTGTTCTTGCTGCACAAGAAGACGAACACCTCTTACCATCCGGGGATTAAGGGGATTACGATGTCGTCGCTGGGTTGGATTGATTTTAAGGATGTGTGGGTGCAGAGCGCGTCGGGTTGATAGAGTTGGAGGAGAGGGGGGACCGGCGGCATGAACGAAGATACGATGGTTGAGATCCTTCGTGGTTATGGCATTCAAGAGCCGCAGCTTCAATTCCTTCGGCATAATGAGAATCGGACGTACGAGGTCATTGATTCGGTAACGGGCGAACACTACTTATTTCGTGTGCATCAACCTTTTACCCGTAATTTCGAAGGACTGCAGCAAACGGATAAGGGGTTGTTGACCGAGCTGCAACTCCTTGAAGAGCTGGGACAGCGTACCGAGCTCATAGCGCAAAAGCCTGTCTGCCATAGCTCCGGCAACCTACTGTCTCATTTCGAGCATGAGGGCAAAAGAATCCCTTGTTCGCTGCTGACCTGGGTAGAGGGGACGGTTTTCAGGAAGGAAACCTGTGAATCCGATCCGGACATCGCGAGGGAACTTGGCGCTCATGTAGCATCGCTGCACCGGTTCTTTCGAAGCTATCACCCACGGTTTGATTTCGATAGACGACCTTCGCAAGGGATCGAACGGAATAGCCTGATGATCGCTCAAATTCGGCGCGGCGTAGAACAGGGACTTTTTGGCGAGGACGAGTTTCGTTGTGTGGAGCAAACGATAGGTCTTGTGAACGCGCGTCTCGAGCGCTTAGGTACATTTGAGGAAACGTACGGAATCATCCATGGTGACTTGAACATGAGCAACATCATTTTGACGCCGGAGGGAGAAATTTGTTTCATTGACTTCGGTTTATGCGGGAGCGGCTATTACTTGTTTGATGTGGGGATGGGCGCTCTGGTCGTCCCGCCTGAGCAACGGCCGGATTTCCTAGCTGGGTATTACGGGAACTCCGGCGACGTGCCGGACACGGTAAGGGTGCTGCTGGAAGGTTGGATGCTGATCGCGGTCCTCGGTTATTACGCGTTCCAGATGGAGAACCGAGCCGTCCACCCGTGGATTCGCGAGCGCATGCCCGGATTATGCGCGAATCTGTGCCGGCCTTATTTGTCGGGGGAGCGGGTTATGGAGAGGTTCAAAGTGTGAGGCGGTGGCTTGTACCCTGGTCGAGCGGAAATGTTGCATAAAAGGCAACATTTCTCTCGAGAATGCTGCTCATTTGAGCTAATGTTGCAGAATGTGCAGCATTTGCGATGGAAACATGGCTATACGGCACCTAACTCGCGAAAATGTTGCATTTTCAGCAACATTTTCGCTTGAATACCGCTAACATCGAAACAAATGATGCAGAATGTGCAACATTTGCTTCTGGTAACTCAATCATCCGCATTCCCTCAGATATCTGACCGACACCGAGCAACTTGCACCTACAACGCCATTGGCATGTTATTTATGGTGAGCCGTTGCGCCGCTGAGTTCCGGTGCGAATCGCAATCCAATCCAATCGCAGCGTAACAGTACTGCCTGATTAGATAGAACGATAAAGGTCATCAAGCTCCGGCAGCAGCGTTACGCTCTCCTGCTCATTCGGATCGGTGCGGGCGATGACCGCCGTGCAAACTTCCGAGTCCGAACGGTTATAAGGCAGATGCGGCACGCCTGCCGGAATGTACATGAAATCCCCTGCCTCGACTTCCATATGCTGCTCCAGCCTATCTCCATACCACATCCCGGCCCGGCCCGATAGCACATAAATCGAAGATTCATGATGCTCATGCAGATGCGCTTTGGCACGGCCGCCCGGAGGGATGGTTAGCAGATGCATGCAGAGCCCGGTCGAGCCGACACTCTCGGCCGAAATCGCCTCTTGATAGTCCAACCCTTGTTTCCCTTGATAGCTTCCCTTCGTACGAATACGCATGCAAGTCCGGTTATCTCCCACCTTCGGTCACCCTTTCTTCCTCGATCACAAAACTCATCGGCAGTCCACCTCTTCTTTAACGATAATAGGCGTTCTTCTGAGATATGCCTGGATGTCGGTTGGAATCAGAGTAGTGAGTTCGTGATGATTTGTGCAGGAGAGTAATGCGAGTGTAGAAGGGGGTGAAGGTTGGTTTAGGGAGCTGCCTGCACAAAGGCCGTTAGGCATCATGCTCAGACAGCTCATCGAGAGTCTTATTGAAGCTTGGCGCCATATAAGTCAGGAACCAAGAGACCTCTTGCATGTTCAGATCAGCGAGCTTCTGCTCGGTCTGTCCTTTCGCGACGGCGAACTCGCGATTACCGGAGGACAGCTCGGAGAGGCACTTCATGTAGGCATCCAGCAGATCCGCGGCTTTCACCATCTTGAGCAGTGCCTTATCCTCATCGTCATGTGCCGCTCCGATGACGAGCGGTTCATAGGCAGCCTGCAGCGGCTCCGGCACCATGCCGAGCAGCCGCTCGGCGGCAAGCGCCTCGATCTCGCGGAAGTTCGCGAGCATCTTCGGGTTGTGATGCTTCACCGGCGTCGGGATATCGCCGGTGAACACTTCGGTGGCGTCGTGGAACAACGCCATCGTAACAGCGCGGTCGGCATTCAGCGAGCGGCCGAACAGCTGATTGCCGATCTCGCAAAGCATATGCGAGAGAAGCGCTACATGATAGGAATGTTCGGCAACATTTTCACGGGTGGTATTGCGCATGAGGCTCCATCTCTCGATATAACGGAGTCGGTACATATACGCGATAAACGGACTGTCCATAATGGCAGGATGCTCCTTCTACTCTAGAAATAGGAGACCATATGAGGCTTCGAAAGCGGTATGCCCGCTCGATTAGGATATGGTATGATATAGATTGATTATATAAGGAAAGACGATTAACGAATAGAGAGAGGAGCCATTTAGGCCTTATGCAGCATTTTGAACAGAGCGTGTATAACCTTATTGTTGAAACTTCTACGAATCTGCCGGGAGACGTCCGGAAAGTGATTCAAGCCGCACAAGAAGCGGAGGACCGCGCAACGCGCGCCGGACTGTCGCTCTCCACGATTGCAACGAACATTGAGATGGCGGAGTGCAATGTCTCCCCGATCTGTCAGGATACAGGCATGCCGACCTTTGTCGTTCATACGCCGGTTGGCGCCAACCAAATTATTATGAAGCAGCAGATTCGCAGTGCCATCGCACGCGCAACCAAAGACGGCAAGCTGCGCACGAACTCCGTAGATTCGCTCACCGGCTCCAACACTGGTGACAACCTCGGACCGGGTACGCCGGTTATCCACTTCGAGCAATGGGAGAAAGACGATATCGATGTGCGTCTGATTCTCAAAGGCGGCGGCTGTGAGAACAAGAACATTCAGTACAGCCTTCCGATGGAGATTCCGGGTCTGGGCAAAGCCGGCCGCGATCTCGACGGTATCCGCAAATGTATCATGCATTCGATCTATCAAGCCCAAGGTCAAGGCTGCAGCGCGGGTTTCATCGGCGTTGGCATCGGCGGCGACCGGACGACAGGCTATGAATTAGCGAAACAGCAATTATTCCGTCATACCGACGATACGAATACGATTCCTGAGCTTGCTCAACTTGAAGAGTATGTAATGGAGAATGCCAACAAGCTTGGCATCGGAACAATGGGCTTCGGCGGCCAAGTGACCTTGCTCGGCTGTAAAGTCGGCGTCATGAACCGTTTGCCTGCGAGCTATTTCGTTTCCGTTGCGTACAACTGCTGGGCTTATCGCCGTCAAGGCGTATTGCTCTCTGCGGACAGCGGCGAGATCAAATCCTGGATTTATCCGAACGGCTCCGATACACCGATGAAATCGCAGGCGGCTGATGAAGCGGCTGAGGCGGTAACGGAGAACGCGGCACGCCGCGAAGTGGTGCTGAACACGCCGCTTTCCGAAGAAGATGTACGCAGCTTGCAAGTTGGCGACATCGTCATTATTAATGGAGAAATGCACACGGGCCGTGACGCGATTCACCACCATCTGATGGATCATGACGCGCCGATCGATTTGAATGGCTCCGTTATTTACCACTGCGGACCTGTCATGCTGAAGGATGAGAACGGTTGGCATGTGAAAGCAGCCGGACCGACGACAAGTATTCGCGAGGAGCCTTACCAAGGCGATATCATTAAGAAATTCGGCATTCGTGCTGTAATCGGCAAAGGCGGAATGGGACCGAAGACGCTCGCTGCGCTGCAGGAGCACGGTGCGGTTTATCTGAATGCCATCGGCGGTGCGGCACAGTACTACGCGGAATGCTTCAAGAATGTAAACGGCGTCGACTTTATGGAATTCGGCATTCCGGAGGCGATGTGGCATCTGAAGACAGAGGGCTTCGCGGCTGTCGTAACGATGGATTCCCACGGCAACAGCCTGCATGCGGATGTAGACAAGGACTCCTTTGCTAAGCTTGCCCAATTTAAAGAGCCTGTATTTAAATAATTACCAAAGTAGACAATAGAATGAGGGATGCGGTACGCGCAGCTTCGGACTGGCCTTCAATCGAAGGTATGAGCAATGGATGTTTCTTATTATCCCCGGATCACTTATCCTGGGATTCTTTTTTTCTGCGCACCTGCACAAGTATGTGCAAGCTGTACCTTACTGCTTCGCCTTCGTTACGCTAACGATGGCGATCGGTTGCGGTCTGCAGCAGCTGCGAGCGGTATTGAACCGGCCTGGCGTTATGATTTGGACGTTCCTGCTGGCGCATATCATCTCGCCGTTAGTGGCGTACGCGCTGGGTTATATGCTGTTCGGACCCGATTCTCCTTACGTCGTGGGACTAGTCTTATTCACGATTATACCGCTTGGGATATCAACCGTGCTGTGGGTTGGGATGTCGGCCGGAAGCGTCCCGCTCATGCTGGCTATGGTCGTCATTGATTCAGCGCTCAGTCCGATCGTGGTGCCAACCGGGATTCATCTGCTGTTTCGCACCGACGTCGAAACCAATACGGCGGCTATGATGGGCGATCTGCTCCTCCTGATTGTGGCGCCTACGATCATCGGCGTTGCGTTGCATGAATGGTCCAAAGGACGCATTCAGAAAGCCGTTCAGCCTTATGCTCCGCCTTTGTCCAAGCTGTGCTTCACGGCAGTCGTCATGCTGAACGCAGCGGCGATTGCTCCTTCCACAGAAGCGCTTCGCGGCGATCTGCTGAAGGTAGTGCCGGCAGCCTTAGTTATGGTGGGGCTCTGTTATGCGATCGGCTATTTCGGTACCATGCATTACCGCAGCCGCGAGGTGCAGGTTACCGTGTCCTATGCGACCGGTATGCGGAACATCTCGCTTGGTGTAGTGCTTGCAATGGGCTATTTTAGCCCGCTGGCCGCCGTCCCGGTCGTGCTGTCGATTCTGATTCAACAGCCGCTTGCCACGCTGCACCATTATGTTTTACAAAAACTTAACAAACGCAGTGCTGGCGCAGGCGGCTGAGAACAAGGTACGATGGATGGTGCATGGAGCAACCCCGGCATGGAGGTAGGATGAGATGAGCAGCTTTCGCGTGCGGCTGACGATGATTCTGATCGGTATGATCGGACTTGCCGTTCTGGCAGCCGGTTTATTTATGGGCAAGACGTATAAGGAAAATCATCTGGATGCGCTGCAAGACAATATGGTGCGTGAAATGAAGATTATCCTCGATCAAATGGATTGGCGCAGCGGAGAGCCGGCGTCGGTCTACAGCTACTTCACCGGCAACGCCAAGCGGCTGAAGGAGATCACGGATACTCGGATCACCTTCATTCGCGGCGATGGCGTCGTGCTTGGCGATTCCGATCATGATCCGCAGACGATGGACAACCATCTGCAGCGAGAAGAAGTGATTGAAGCCAAGAAGGACGGCGTAGGGCGAACAACGCGTTACAGCGATACCATTAATGAAAATTTGCTTTACGTTGCGATGCTTGTTCATCCGAATGACCCGAATTCGGATATTATCCGTATGGCGCTTAGCTTGCAAAAGGTCGATGAGAGCGTACAGCGCATTTGGATCACCCTTGTGCTGGGACTGCTCATTCTGTTTATCGCGGCTGCGTTGATCAGTTACCGGGTGGCGCTTGGTTTAACGCGCCCGCTTGAACAAATTACGCGTGTCGCGAAGCGGATCAAGAGCTTGGATTATCGAGCGCGCGTTCATGTGAAGCGCAACGACGAAATCGGCGAGCTCGGCCTTGCCATCAATGCGATGGCGGACTCGCTTCAAGTACAGATGACGCGCATTCATCAGAACGAAAGCCAATTGGCCAGCGTCCTGGACAACATGATCAGCGGCGTTGTCATGATCGATGCGAGCGGTCATATCGTGCTGTTGAATCGGCGGGCAGAGGAAGTGCTCGGCTTCTCGGTGCGCGAGCTGGTGGGCCATCATTTCACGGTTGCCAAGCAGCAATATGAGCTGTCGCAAATTATTCAAGAGGGCATCGAGCGCAAAGAGCATTTGCGCGAAGAGGTCACCTTCTATTATCCGGAGGAGCGGCTGCTGGATCTTAACCTGGTTCCGATCTTCGAGGATGATGACTCCTTCGGCGGCGTCCTGCTTGTCCTTCAAGACGTGACGGCGATTCGCAGGCTGGAGCGGATGCGCAGCGAGTTCGTTGCCAACGTATCGCATGAGCTGAAAACACCGATTACCGCCGTAAAAGGGTTCGCGGAGACGCTGCTTGGCGGAGCTGTGGATGATCCGGAGACGGCACGTTCCTTCTTGCAAATCATTTACGATGAGAGCGACCGCTTGAACCGGCTTATCGGCGACATCTTGGAATTGTCCAAGATCGAGTCACGCCGCGTGCCGCTGCAATTCTCGCCAATCGAGCTGGCGTCCTTCGTGGAGAAGACGGTAGAGCTGATGCGCGCGGAAGGGTTGCAGAAGCAAATTCGGTTATCCTATAAAGCAGACCGCGATGTGTACGTCGAGGCGGATGAAGACCGCTTGCGCCAAATCATCATGAACTTGCTCTCGAACGGAATTAACTACACGCCTGAAGGCGGAAGTGTTTCCATCGTCGTGGAGCCGGTTGGCGGGGAAAATTACGAATCCGTACGTATTCACATATCGGACACGGGTATCGGCATTCCGAAGAAAGATCTGCCGAGAATTTTCGAGCGTTTCTACAGAGTGGACAAGGCCAGATCCCGCAGTTCAGGCGGAACCGGGCTGGGCTTGTCGATCGTGAAGCATCTCGTTGAACTACACAAAGGAACGATCTCCGTAGAGAGCCGAGTGGGCAGCGGCTCCACGTTTACGATTGAGCTGCCGGTCCTTCAATAGCAGCGAACCAGTAATTGGGGTTTCCCCTTCCTCTGAACAATGCTATCATGGGTATGAAAGTAGAACGAGTTACCATGCCGATCACGAGCAGCGGCATGCGTGGAAGCCAGGGGGTCAACATGTCACAGAAAGTGTTGGTCATTGAGGATGAGCCGACGTTAGCCAGATTACTCTCGTATAACCTTTCTCAAGAAGGTTATGACACGACTGTCATTGATCATGGTGCGGAAGGCTTGCAGGTTGCTTTGCAGCGCGCATTTGATCTTATCATTCTAGATATTATGCTGCCGGGCATGAACGGTTTCGAGATCTTATCTCGCTTGCGTCAGAGTGGCAACCGCACGCCGGTTATCGTACTGACAGCCCGCAATGCGGAAGAAGAAGTAGTGCAAGGCCTGAAGCGAGGCGCCGATGACTATATGACCAAGCCATTTGGCGTGGCCGAGCTTCTTGCGCGCGTATCTGCGGTACTTCGCAGAACCGGCCAAGATGACGGCAAGCTGACGGAGTCCACGGACAAAGTCATTACGGCCGGCGATTTATCGATTTATCCGGAACGGTATGAGGTTATCCTTAATGGGGAAACCGTGCCGCTTCGTCCGAAGGAATTCGAAGTGCTGCTCTATCTAGTTCAACGCCCGGGCGTTGTCGTTACCCGCGATGATCTTATGAATGTCGTATGGGGCTTCGACTATTTCGGCGGACAGCGAACGGTAGATGTACATGTCAGCTCCTTGCGTAAGAAATTAGAGCTGGGTCAGCAATCGGTCGAAATTGAATCCATTCGCGGCGTAGGCTATAAACTGGTTATGCCGAAGAAGCTAGGTTCACCTAAATAAGGTGAACTTTTTTTTTGCCGCAAATTCCGAAGCAAATAATGGTAAAATCACTTTAGAAACTAATGGAGGTGTTTTTTCGAATGGTTGCTTACGGTTGGTGCAGAGGGATCGAGGACGCAGAGCTTCTTCACAAATACGGGTTTGATTACATCGAGTGTCCTCTGTCCGCCCTGCAGCTGGAGAATGAGGTTTTGCATCAAGAATTGCTGCGTGCTTACTTGGACAGCCCGCTGCCTGTCTACGCGTTTAACGTATTTTTCCCCGGCGACATCAAAGTGGTCGGTCCCGATGTAGATCCGGAGCGTATCCGGCGATATCTGTACCGTGCTGCAAGAGCGATGAATCAGATCGGTTCGAAAATTTCCGTGCTTGGAAGCGGCAGAGCGCGCGACATACCGGATGGATGGGAACGCAATCGGGCGGAGGACCAGCTGCTCCACTTACTTAGCTGGATTTCGGAGGAATTTAAGGGAAGCGGCGTAACGCTGGCTATTGAACCGCTGAACAAGAAAGAAACCAATCTGATTGGCTCTGTCGCCGAGGCTGTACATTTTGCGAAACAAATCAATCATCCTGCCATTCGGGTGCTGGCTGATTTCTATCACATGGATGAGGAAAGCGAAGCGCTGGACACATTGACTGTACATAAAGACTGGCTTGCGCATATCCACATCGCAGATACAGGCAGGTTGTCACCGGGAACCGGGCAATATCCATATGCGGAGTTTGCCGCGCAGCTGACTGCAGCAGGCTACAAAGGCGGAATTTCCGCGGAATGCAGCCTTCAACGACTGGACGAGGAATTACCGGCTAGTCTGACATTCATGAAACAAGCCTTTCAGCGGATAGGTTAATTCACCGCCGTTCACTGTAAGGCTAAGCTCGGTTCCACTCCAGCATTTTCTTCTGGAATTGCTTCGGTGAGCAATCATTATATTTCTTGAACATTTTGTAGAAATGGGCCATATTCGGCATGCCGATCCGGTCGCCGACCTCGGAGACGCTGAGATCCTTCGTGAGCAGAATACGCTCGGCCCATTTGATCTTGCGATAATTCACATACTCCGTGAAGGACATCCCGATCGCTTTCTTGAAGAATTTGACGAAGTAGTAATAGCTCATATTGGCGAGCTTCGATACTTCTTCTACTTGGATGCGGTCGGTCAGATGTTCCTCTACGTAGTCGATTACCCCTCGGAGACGAGCCCGGTCAAAGTCATCATGATCAGCAAGCACTTTCCTGGAATCTCCCCGAATGAGCAGAAGGAGCAGCTTCTTTATGTACATGCTGACCGCGAGCTCATACCCGCTTTGCTTCGTCGTGACTTCCTGCAGAACGCCGCGGATACATTCCGACGCTTCTGCTCGTGCCGATTCATTCTCTTGGAAAATATAATTCGCCCGGCTGAGCGGGTTCTTCGTCTCGGAGAAGAATCGCATATAAGGCATGGAGCTTTGGTCAATAAATTGCTCCAAATCAAATTGCAAGACGATATAGTTCAGCGGGCTGCTCATGCTGCGATCGCGATGAAGCTGCCTTGCGCCGATCAATGCGATGTCGCCCGTTTGTAGTTTTATGCACTCATCTTCTATATTTACGTCAAGCTCGCCGGTGATTACAAGCAGCAATTCGATTTCGCGATGATAATGCCAATTGATAAACAGATCGTTATTCCGCAGGGATTGAAACACTTTTATGGAGAGCAGCGGGTTCTCGTAAACGACCTTTTCATTGTAAAATTCCACGGTACCATCCCTTCGATAACAAAATCACATAAAACCATACCTATATAGCGCCTATATTTTTGTGGACATGTTCGTCTATACTGTAGTCAGTTGTGTCTCTCTATCTAGCTGACACGCATACTACAAATTATATCATTTCGAGGCTCATGGAGGTAGAAATTTAAAATGTCAAAAGTACGTGTAGGCATTATTGGCTGCGGCGGTATCGCCAACGGTAAACATCTCCCAAGTTTGGCCCAAGTCAAAGACGCTGAAATCGTTGCTTTCTGCGATATCATTGTTGAGAAGGCTGAACAAGCAAAAGCGAAATACGGCACTGAAGAGGCAAAAGTATATTCTGACTATAAACTACTGCTTCAAGACGCGTCGATCGACGTGATTCACGTTTGTACGCCTAACGATTCCCATGCGGTTATCTCCATCGACGCATTGGAAGCCGGCAAACACGTGCTTTGCGAGAAGCCAATGGCTAAAACAGCTGCTGACGCTCGCAAAATGCTTGAAGTTGCACAACGTACCGGCAAAAAACTCAGCATCGGTTACAACAACCGTTACCGTGCAGACAGCCGTTACCTGAAAGAAGCTTGCGATGCAGGCGAGCTTGGCGAAATTTACTTCGCTAAAGCACATGCGATCCGTCGTCGCGCTGTTCCGACATGGGGCGTATTCTTGGACGAAGAGAAACAAGGCGGCGGACCGCTTATCGATATCGGTACTCACGCTCTTGACCTTGTATTGTGGATGATGGACAACTACAAGCCGAAAGTCGTTCTTGGCCGCGCTTACCACAAGCTGTCCCAAAACGAGAACGCTGCGAATGCTTGGGGCCCATGGGATCCAAAACAATTCACAGTTGAAGATTCCGCTTTCGCTATGATCACAATGGAGAACGGTGCAACTGTTATCCTTGAATCCAGCTGGGCGCTTAACTCGCTTGAAGTCGATGAGGCTAAAGTATCCCTCAGCGGTACTAAAGCAGGCGCTGACATGAAAGACGGTCTTCGTTTCAATGGCGAGCACAACAGCCGCCTATATGTAAACAAAGTTGAACTGAACAGCGGCGGCGTTGCTTTCTATGAAGGCGCGAGCGAAACTGCAGAAGTTCTTGAAGCAAGCATGTGGATCGATGCCGTTAAAAACGACAAAGAAACTTTCGTTAAACCAGAGCAAGCGCTTGTGGTTTCCGAAATTCTTGAAGCGATCTACGAGTCTTCCCGTACGGGCAAGGCTGTATACTTCGAGTAAAACATTCATTGAAGCCGGGGATGGCCTTGTCATCTTCGGCTTTTTTGCAATAATTAACGATGTTAGCTATATTTTCGAATTCGACAAAATATGTCAAAGTTCAACGTTATTCGCTCTGTACAGTTTTGGGAAAAAATCTATAATGAGAGTTAAACTAATCTTCAGGAAAATTTTACAACTTAATACCTATGATAAAGGCAAACCATAGGAAACTATGGGACGCAAAGCCGTGGCCTAAGGGATCACTCACCGTGATGCTAAGGTAGACAAGGTTGCCGAGTAGATGGAATCCATCCTATTCGGGTGGTTTTTTTATTGCCATTTTACACTCTGCTGCTAAGTCAATGAACCGGAGGAAGGTTAGCATGGCATCCGTCGCACTCGTCGCCATTTCATTTGTACTCGTATTCAGTTCTTCTCTAATCCTCTTTCATCTGTACAGGCGTATGAATGCAGCAAGGTATACGACAATCTTTTGGCTTATGAGCGGTGCTTTTGTATTTAGTATCGGGATTTGGTCCATGCATTTTGTGGCATTGCTCGCGTATCCGTTCCCGGTCAAGGTGATGTATCATTTCGGTTATGTATTTCTCTCCATGGGTGTTTTAGTCGTCTTGTCCGCGATAGCGCTTCTCTTGTTCGAACGTGCTGCGCAGCGACATCGGACAAGCCTGCTCGTTCTCGGTATTTTGGTACAGACCGGCGGCATCGTAGCCATGCACTACATTGGGATGAAAGCCATCAAAGCCCATGCGACACTCCACTATCAGTCATCCACAGGTTTTGTTTCCATTATCGTGCTGGCACTTGTGTTGGGATTCGTATTCACAAGGCAGCATCGATTCCATAAACTAAGCCGTTTTCGGCAGTTCATCCACGCACTATCGCTATCCGCAGCCGTTGAATTTCTTCATTATAGCAACATGCCCATGATGCATGGCATTACATCGCAATATGCAAGTGAATCTGTGGCTTTATCGCAAAATCAATTCTTTCTGGCCATTAGCATAAGTTTGATCGTTTCCGTAATCTGCATGTATTCAATCGTCATTCTGATGATTGACAGCCGCCTGAAGCAAAGCGAAGAACGCCTTAAGCGGATGAATGAGGCCTATTCGCATATTCTGGATTCCGTGGCCGAGGGGATCTACCGACTGGACGAGCGGGGCAAGGTAATCTTCTGGAATCAAGCCGCTGCGAACTTAACGGGCTTCGAGGCGAATGAGGTACTCGGGCGTAAGGTTGGACTGCGAGCGATGAAGCCGGAGGATGAGGAATGGGATCCCGTCGAGAAGGTGAATCGCTCCGGCAACGCTGACTATGTAGCGGATGATTTGTTTCGCCGCAAGAATGGTTCGACGTTCCCGGTGGAATATCATATTACGCCAATGCGGGTCAAAGGCGAGCAAGCCGGAGTCGTCATCAACTTTACCGATTTAACGCAGCGCAAGGAGCAAGAGGCGTTCATTGTAGAGTCGGAGAAGCTGTCGATGGCGGGCCAGCTGGCAGCAGGCATCGCGCACGAGATTCGAAATCCGCTTACGGCGATTAAAGGATTTATGAAGCTGTTTCAGAACGGGATGAGCAAAATGGAGTATGTCGCCATTATTACGTCCGAGGTTGTTCGGATGGAAGGCATCATTAACGAGCTGCTCCTGCTTGCGAAGCCGCAAATCAGCCGATTTCAAGCGACCAATCTATGCGAGCTGCTAGCCGGAGTCTATACGCTGCTGGAATCACAGGCTAATCTAAACAATGTAGATATCAAGCTGCAATATTCGGAGCCGGAGCTGCTTATTTATTGCGATGAAAGCCAGATCAAACAGGTATTTATCAATCTCATTAAGAACGCAATCGAAGCAACGGAAGGCGGCGGCGAAGTTCGAATTGTGGCAGAACAGGTCGGCAACCACATGATGACCTCGATTGCAGACAGTGGCTGCGGCATTCCTCAGGAGATGCTGGATCAGGTGGGCAGACCTTTTTTTACGACGAAGGAGCAGGGTACGGGCCTTGGGCTGATGATCAGCAACAAAATCATTTCCAGCCATGGCGGGACAATTTCTATTGCCAGCAAAATGGGAGAGGGCACGACGTTCCAAGTAACGCTCCCCGGGGGGTATCGAAATGGTGCATAATCATATCGAAGGCAGCTATAACTGGTTCTTGGTCTGTTTGTCGTTTATTATTGCGCTGTTCGCTTCGTATACGGCATTGAATTTAGCCAGACGCGTTCTGTTGTCGGAAGGCTGGAAGAAACGAGGATGGCTGTTCGGCGGAGCAGTCGTCATGGGTGTCGGGATATGGTCGATGCATTTTATCGCGATGCTCGCTGTCCACCTTCCTACCGGCGTGACCTATGATTTTGTAACCGTGCTGGTGTCGATTGGCGTTTCCATAGTTGGTGCCTTTATCGGTTTCGGCATTGCCAGCCACTCCGGTCGCGGTACGCTGAGGCTGATTGTCGGCGGGACCATTATGGGACTTGCTATCACCGGCATGCATTACATAGGGATGTATGCCTTGACGGGACTTACGGTTACTTATAATCCCTATATATTCTCACTTTCCATTCTGATCGCTGTGTTGGCATCGATTGTTGCATTGCTATTCTCCTTCCGCAGAAATAATCACTATTGGCTGAGCGGTTTCATTATGGGCATCGCAGTCACAGGGATGCACTATACGGGCATGTCAGCGGCAACTATGTCGATGCCGGTCCATATGCTTAGCCGCGTGACCGATGCGCAGGCGATGGATTTTATCGAAATGGCGGTCTACGTAGCATTTGGCACAATCGTCATAATGGCTGTCAGCTTGATCGGCTCGATGAATGTCGACAAGAAGCTGTCAGAGCAGCTGTCGCTTAAGGGCTCCATCCTGGAGTCGGCAATTGATTGCTTGATTATGTTCGACCATAAAGGAACCATATTTGAGTTTAATCCGGCAGCGGAGACTCTCTTCGGGTACTCGCGCAGCGAGGCTATCGGCAGATCCATTGAGGAGTTACTGATGCCTGAGCAGCCTCGAGATATGTCGTCGATGAACGGGATGCTGTGCAGCGGCGACAAAAAAGTGCTTGGTACGAGAGTCGAGACGATGCTGCCGCGAGGGAATCAATGTTCGTTTCCGGCGGAAATTATCGTCACTCGTATTCGCAGCGAGAAATTCCCCGTCTTCACGATGTATCTGCGCGATTTAACGGAGCGGCGGCTGGTAGAAGAAGCGCTGCGAGAGAGCGAGGAGCGCTATCGCAAGCTGATCGATTTCTCGCCGGAGCCGATTCTGGTTCATTATCAAGGCGTAATATCTTTCGTGAATGAATCGGCGCTGCGTATCTTCGGTGCCGAGCAGGATGGTTTGATCGGGAGAGGGTTCCTGGAGCTGGTTCATTCTGAATGCTTTGCATCCGCTGCGCAGTGGCTGGAGCACATTCAAACCGGGACGTCTAAAGGCGATCCCATCGAGCTGAAGATGCATAAGCTCAACGGTACGACGATCGACATTGAAGCGAAGTCGATCCTGGTTCATTTTGCCGGACAAGCCTTGATTCAAACGATAGCTTGGGATATTACGGACAAGAAACGCTACGAGAATACGATCAGGCAGCTGGCTTATTATGATATGCTGACGGGGCTGCCGAACCGGAACTGGTTTAACCTCTCTTATCCTGAATTGCTGCAAGTCGTGAGCGCGGGAGGGCAGCAGGCGGCGCTGATGTTTCTCGATCTGGATCGTTTCAAGCTGATTAATGATACGATGGGGCATTTGATGGGAGATCGGCTGCTGCAGCATTTTGCGGCCGTGCTTAGCGAGACGATTGGCGACAATCGTATGGTTGCGCGTTTAAGCGGGGATGAGTTTGTGGCGATCATTCAGGATTGCGACCGCTCGCAGCTGGAGCTCATGGCGGAAACGCTGATTCGACGAGTAGCCGAGCCCATCCAAGTGGAAGGCCAGGATATTTTCATTACAACGAGTGTCGGTATTGCCCTATATCCGGAGGATGGCGAGACGCTGGAGATGCTGCTGCAAAATGCGGATACGGCGATGTACGCGGCGAAGGAGAAAGGAAAGAATCAATTCCAATTCTTCGAATGGTCGATGAACCATCGTCAGGCGCGTCGTATGAACATCGAGCAGGCATTGCCGGCCGCCATCGAAGAGCAGGCTTTCCATCTTGTCTATCAACCGATGTTTAATGCGGAGCAGGGTCAATTGATCGGTGTAGAGACGTTGGCCCGCTGGGAGCATCCGGTGCTGGGCACGATTTCGCCATGCGAGTTCATTCCGATTGCGGAGAGTACCGGTCATATTATCGTGTTGGGTGAATGGATTCTGCATAAAGCCTGCAAGCAAATGAAAGAATGGCATGATGCAGGTCTACCCCGGATTCCGGTGGCTGTTAATTTCTCCGTCATTCAGTTTAATCAAGATCAAATCGTGGATATGATCATTGGCGTACTGGAGCAGACCGGCTTGGAAGCTAAGTATTTGGCCGTGGAAATGACCGAAAGCATGGCCATGCAGCATAACGTGGCGATCGTTGGCAAGCTCCATGCGCTGAAGCAGCTCGGAGTATCGATTTCCATCGATGACTTCGGGACGGGCTACTCTTCCTTATGTTATCTGAGACGGTTTCCGATCGATACGCTTAAGATCGATAAATCCTTCGTACAGGATGTTTCCGGTGCAGGCGAAGATACCGCTATTGTTGAGGCGATCATCGCGATGGCGCGCAGTCTGAAGCTGCGGGTATTGGCCGAAGGCGTAGAAACGGAGCAGCAGTCCGAGCGCCTCTGTCAGCTGGGTTGTACGGATATGCAGGGCTACTGGCACAGCAGGCCGTTGTCGATCCGGCAGTTCGAGCAAACGTACTTGAGCGCGGCCTACCTGGCAAGGGCAGAAGCGGCGGCTGCGTCGGGATGATGGAAGGGGAGGGGAGTGCTCAAGTTGATTGTGGGGCACACTTCGCGCAGGTACGGAAGGATGTAACTGGTTAAGTAAAAGATTGTTGCGCAAACGGCAACATTTCGACCATATCAGTGGACTGTAGTCGCTCTATGTTGCAGGAAAGGCAACATTTTCGTAGCGGCAGAACAGCCAGAGGCAATTTCAAGCTGAAATGTTGCAGAACGCGCATCATATTCACCTTTGAGAGGCTCTGCACTCAGCATTTGTTGCACAAAAGGCAGCATTTTCTTGGTAGTAGTTAATGTTAAAGAAAGAAGAGCGGCATATCATCAGCAATAAAGAAGCCTCCATCACGATTTGTGCTGGAGGCTTCTTTATTACAGACTAGTCACCGTTATTACGGGCATTCTCATAGCCGGCAACGCCGGAAGTGCCTTCATCGGAGAGCTCGGCCAACGATTTGACCTCGCCATGGGGTTTCTGGTTTTGCTTTCGGCTCTTCCAAGCGTTCTCTCGGCGGTTCTTCGAAGATGTCATAGTCGGTGAAGGCTCCTTTATAAATGAGTGTGATCGCTGGATTGTACCCATTTAGCGTGCGCGATTAAGCCGATTCTTATGACAAATTAACGTTTCGGTTTCGGCTTCCGGGCACCCCACCAGAACAGAAATCCCACAGACAACGCAACAACGAGCAGCGGTGCGACGAAGATCAGAAATTGCTCCATTTCGGTTCAGCCTCCTCCAATCGGGTTATTTGCCGCGCTTGCCTTGCACATACTTGGTATCGAACAAGAACAACCGCATGAGCAGGTATAGCGACGGTATGAGCAGCAGCAGTCCGAGGATGAAGACGGAAATCAGCGCAATGGCCATCGGCTCGCTGGTGAAATTATCGTGAATCGTTAAATACGGATATAGAATGTACGGCAAATGAGCTGCGCCATAACCGAAGAACGCAAAGCCGAATTGCAGCATGACGAAGATGAACGAAAGTCCGAGACGTTTGCGCGTCCATACGTGATAGACTGCGATCAGGAAGCAGGCAAAGGATACGACGAACATCCACGCGTGCTCCGTCATCCGCTGGTAATGCTCCGCGTTATGACCGCGAATGGCGAAGAATACGAGCAGGCTGCTTAGTATCGTGGGAGCACTCCAAGCGAGTGCATATTTACGCACGACTTCGAAGGCGCCTCGGTCATTCGCACGGTCTGCGTAATAGCTGAGAAACATGGCCGAGATGTAAAGTACGCTGACAAGCGCCAGCAGTACGACCGTCCACGAGTACGTGCTTTGGAACAGCTTGCTGAACAGGAAGCTGACTTTACCGGAGTCGCTCACCTCGATGTAGCCGCCTTCCGAAATCGTCATCACGGTAGACAAGGAAGCGGGAATAAGCAGGCCGCTTGCGCCATAGAGCAGCATGTAGATGCTGTTGTTCTTGTTCGTGCCATATGTGTTAAAGGCGTAGTAGGAACCCCGAATGGCAAGCAGAATGACGGCGATACTCCCCGGAACAAGCAAGGCGGTTCCGTAATAGTAAGCTGTGTCCGGGAAGAATCCGACCATTCCCACGAAGAAGAAGACAAGAAAGACATTCGTCACTTCCCAGACCGGCGAGAGATAACGTTCAATCATATTGTTGATGACATGGCGTTTGCCCGTAATTGTGCTGTAGTAGCTGAAGAAGCCTGCGCCAAAATCAATCGAAGCGACAATCAAGTAACCGAACAGGAAGATCCAGAGGACGGTTATGCCAAGTACTTCATAGCTCATTCCGCGTCGCCTCCTTTAATGCCTTTAGCCTCGATTTCTTGCTCAGCCGAGTTGCTGCGGAACATGCGAGTCAAGACGGTGACCGACGAGAAGGCGAGTACGATGTACAGCAGGGCGAACACCCAAAGCATCGTATCGACATGATCGGATACGGTAGCGCCTTCCGATGTGCGCATTATGCCGCGAAGAATCCAAGGCTGACGGCCAACCTCCGAGAAAATCCAACCATGCTCAATGGTCAGCATCGCAAGAGGAGCCGCCAATATGATGCCGCGAAGGATCCTCTTATTGCTGAAGGCGAGCTCTCGCTTGCGCCACAGGAGAAGCATGAAGGCCGAGGCAATGAGGACCATCATCGCAACGAAGCCCATTTTCAAATCGAACAGGTAATGAATAAAGAGCGGCGGATGTTCGTCCTCCGGAATGTCATTTAGTCCGGTAACTTCCGCATTAGGCACGCCATGGGCGAGAATACTAAGCGCGAATGGGATTTTCAGACCATATTTGACCTCATTGTCTTCCGTTAAGATCCCGCCAAGCACGAGAGGTGCTTCGCTTGTCGTTTCGAAATGCCACTCCATAGCCGCCAGCTTCTCGGGCTGGTATTTAGCCAGATATTTGCCGGATAAGTCGCCAATGATTGCGCTTGAGATTAAGAAAATAAAGGCGGAAACCATCGTTAGCTTGAGTGCTTTCTTATAATAGACATGATTGCGACCTTTGAGCAGCGACCAAGCTGCAATCGCAGCCAGTACGAAGGCGCAGGTCAGATAAGCTGTAACGAGAACATGCGACACTTTCGTCGGCATTGCCGGGCTCAGCATCGCACCGAATGGCGAAATGTCAGTGATTTTACCGTCTTTCACGGTGATGCCCGCAGGTGCATTCATAAATGCATTGACGACCGTAATGAAGAAGGCTGAAGCGGACGAGCCGATGACGACGGGAACGAGCAGCCAGAAATGCGTCATCTTGTTCTTGAATCGGTCCCAGGTGTACAGGTAAATACCGAGAAAGATCGCTTCGAAGAAGAACGCGAACGTCTCCATGAAGAGCGGCAATGCGATGGACTGTCCCGCGACTTTCATGAAGCTTGGCCACAACAGACTGAGCTGCAGACCAATCGCAGTCCCGGTCACAACGCCAACAGCCACCGTAATGACGAAGCCCCGCGCCCATCTCCGCGCCATGAGCAAGTAGTGTTCATCATTGCGTTTGATCCCGATCCACTCCGCGAGTGCAATCATAAGCGGGACCCCTACACCGATCGTTGCGAAAATAATATGGAAAGCAAGCGTGAGTCCTGTGAGCATCCGACTGTACATGACCGGATCGTAACTGCTAAGCAGCATATGTAATCCCTCCCAAGTGCTTGATTTTGTCATTCATGATTACTAGTTATTTAAACACATAGCGAGACAGAGAGAGCAGCATAATGACCGCAACAATGATGCAAAGCAGGATAAGGCGTTTCTCTTGTTTGGCTACACGGCTTCTGTCTTTCGGGTTTTGCGGTTGACCGGCCAATTGAATCCCTTCTCTCATGTAGATGTGATGTGATTTGATGGTTACACGATTATTATAGCCGATCTATGTGATTATTTTCACATGAATTGTGACGAGGGTTTGAATTCTGCAAAAGGCACTCTATTCTTTTATACCACCGCTGTGCATGAATTTCTTTGTGACCTTCCTAGCCGGGAAGGTCACTTTTTTTGTGATTCGGTGCATAGATGGTCTGGATATGAGCTTGATTTAGTAGTGGACTGCTTCCGTCTGTGTCGTTATTGATTATGCCGAGCCGTTCGGATTTGCTGCCCAAATTGATGATGACCATGTTTCCTTCCTCCGTTTGGAGTAACTCATCAAATGTTTTTGAGTTACTATTCGCTATAGGTGCTTTCACTGCTGCTTCAATAACATGGTTACTAAGATAAGGAACTAACAGGAATATTTCCGTTAACATAAGTTTCAACATAGAGCCCTTTTGCTTGTTGAAGCATTTTGGCAATCGAGAATTGACCGACTTGAGGAAGAACTGGTGTTATTATGTCAGCATCGTTGCCATCCTCCTCATTCATTCCACCCGGTTTAACATTGCCAGTAACTAAGCAGAACCAATGAAACGATAACGGTGACTGGAATGACAAATACGGTAACCTTCCAAGAGTGCCGATCGGCAATAGTAGTGAACCAACATCACTGCCGATAACGCTTGCGAGATAGGAGATTTTCAGCGTCAGCGGATCGAGTCCCATTTCAGTTAGTGTCAGAGTGCCGACCATCAGTGCAGGTCGATAATAGTCTATTGGACACGAGGCAGTTTTGTTTTTCATGTTTATTTCAGAATTCCTTGGTATATTTTAGTTCTATGAACGTCTTGCAGGGGGAAATGTGATTATGCGAATTTTGCTAGCTGAGGACGATGAGACGTTAGGTGAGCTAACTGAGCATCAGTTGAAAAGGCAATATCATGTTGTCGATTGGATGAACGATGGCCTTCAGGCAAAGGAAGCGATTGCGTCTGGCCGTTATGATGTATACGTTCTTGATTGGATGTTGCCCGAGATGACCGGTTTAGAGCTCGTAAGGGAGATCCGAAGGAAGGAAGATCATACTCCAATTCTACTGTTGACGGCGCGAGATGCCGTTCAAGACCGGGTGGAGGGGTTACGTGCTGGGGCAGATGACTATATGATTAAGCCTTTTGCATTTGAGGAGCTGGAAGCAAGATTATTCGCTTTGTTCAGGCGGCAAGATCGAGGCTACCAATCTTCGGATACCTTCACCTTAGGCGACATAACCGTACATTTGAAACGATATGAGGTAACACGTAGAGAAACAGTAATCGTATTGACACGGCGTGAATTTCAATTGCTCGTCTGTTTGATGCGTCACGCGGGACAAGTCCTTTCCCGAGAGCAGTTGCTTGATCAGGTGTGGGGGCTTGCATCGGAAGTAACACTTAACGTAGTTGATGCTACAATTAGATTACTTCGTAAAAAAATGGACGGACCTTATGAAACAAAATACATCCAAAGCGTCTACGGTGCTGGTTACCGTTTTATGATAAGTGGGGAATGAGAGCAATGTTTAAACGGACACGAACCCGACTAACGCGAGAATTCTCGCTTACTATCGGTATTATTCTGATGATTACTGCAGTTTTTGCTTTATGGATGGTACAGCAAATGTTGACGACGACAGAGGATAATCAACTTAGATCTTTAAGCGATCAGTATGAGTCTGAGCTTCAGAAGTTAATCGATTCTCCTAAAGGGAACGCGTTATTCGATCCTTCGGTGGATAGGGAAAAGGTGAACTCATTCTACGAACCAGGAGGTTTACAGCTAAACCAGATGGCATGGTTGCTCGATCCGAACGGGGAAATGATATTTCAATCCTCGCCATCTAACAAAACCACGGTTGGGGTGAATTTTCCACTGACGGCGCTCTTACCAAGCGTATTTATGGAACCAGATAATATTTACCGAAATGTAAGCGCTAGTGGGAGAACATTTCGAATTGGCGGAACTAAACTTTCAAATGGAAAACTCTATGACTATAGAATAATAGTCGCGCAAGAAGTGACCAATGATATCAAACTTATAATTCAGCTGCGATGGGCGTTTGCAGGGTTCGCCCTGCTCTTGTTTGCTGCTGGTGGAGCTGCAGGTTATATATTGGCGGGACGAGCAATGAGGCCGATTTCAGAAGCCTTCCATCGACAGGAACAATTCACGTCTGATGCGTCACATGAACTTCGAACACCACTTAGTATTTTGAAATCTGCGTACGAGGTGCTAGACGAGCAGCGCGATAAACTGCCTGACTTCCATCGTAATGTATTGATGAAGTCTGGGAGGGAAATACATCATATGAGTCGGTTAGTGGATAATCTACTTGTGCTCGCGCGAAGCGATAACGGGCGGCTTGAATTGGTCTTATCGCGATTCTCTCTGCGTCACGTAATCCGCCAAGTGATGGAACAATTAGAGCCGATTGCAGCATCAAAGCACGTGAAGTTGATCTGGGAGAACCGGCATAATTTATCGAACGAGGATGAAACGATAATTCAAGCGGATGAGGTACGCATTCGTCAACTCATTTTAACAGTGATCGAGAACGCAATTCAGTACAACCGGGAAGGCGGTAGTGTTACTGTCTCCTTGGAAGCGAACCCGCAGAAGGTAGCTTTTATTGTTAATGATACGGGGATGGGCATTGAAAAGGAGCATCTGCCTCGTATTTTCGAACGATTTTATCGAGTGGATAAAGCTCGGACTCGCCGGTCGGAAGGAACCGGTCTTGGTCTTGCGATTGCCAAACAAATCGTTGATGCACACCGAGCAAAAATAGAAGTGTGGAGTACACCACAGGTGGGGACAACTATTCGTGTATCTCTTCCGAGCATTTCAGATTCTTTTCAGAATGTTTCTTTATCTTAACCATGTAGCCTTCTTAAGGTATGGAAGGCAAATTTCAAATGAAGAAGGGATAAAGCAATGAAGAAAAATTGGAAGCTCGCAGGCGCAGCGCTGCTAATTGCGGTTGCAGTGCCGGTAACCGCATATGCGGCGGCGGACAACATGAATGGCAAATCGCAGGATGACAAAAAGGCCAGCTATGCAGATGCTCAGAAGACATCGCCAGCTGTTAAGGAAGGAGAGAAGTCAAATTCAGCCGAAGATAACAAGCTTAAGTTCGATTTGCAAGCCATAGCTAAATCAAAGCTCGGCCTGGATCAAGAAGCCTTCGAACAAGCGCGGAAAGCCGGTAAATCGCTTGCAGATATCGCGAAGGAAAAAGACAAAGCGCTTCAACCGCTCATTGATGAGCTGACGAAGGAAATTAGTGACGCGATTCTGGCAAATCTCAATTCCAAGGAACTTACTGCTCAGGAAAAAGAGAATGTGAAAAAGAAGGCATCAATGGAAGCAGAACGCATCTTCACTGAACCCCTTAACAAGGAGAGTAATAAGCAAGAGGGTAGTGAATGGGATCTAGCTGCGGCACTAAAATTAATCGGAATCGACAAGGCTGCTTTCGCTGACCAGGTTCAAGCGGGAAAATCATTCGTTGACATTGCAAAGGGTCGCGGCGTAACACGTCAGCAGCTAATCGATGCGCTATTGTCCGGTGTAAACGCAAAACTCGATGGAGCTAAGACAAACGGCGATATCACTCAAGAACAAGCAGATCAGAAGAAGCAGGCAGTGCTTAAGGAAGTCGAAGGCTTCGTCGACCATACACAGTCTCTATTTAAGAAAAAAGAGAGCTATTCTGCTGTACAGGGCAAGGATGATAAACGGAACCCAGACGAAGGAATTAGCATTGATTTTCAACAAATTGCTGCTTCTAAGCTTGGTCTAGATAAAGTAGCTTTCCAAAAGGCACTTGAAGCTGGTAAATCGCTGGCGGACATTGCGAAAGAGAAGGGCAAAGCGCTGCAACCGCTGATTGATGAGTTAGCAAAAGAAATTAGTGATGAAATTGTGGCGAAAAACCTAAATGATCTTACAGCTGATGAAAAGGAGAACGTGAAGAAAAAATCTACGATGGAGGCAGAGCGCGTCTTCACAACTCCGCTTAACATGGAACAAGAAGCAAAAGGACAGGGCGTTGGTGAATTTAACATGCAAGCTGCTTTCGAAATGCTTGGCATTGACAAAGCGACTTTCTCTGAACAGGTCCAAGCAGGCAAGTCATTTGCGGGCATCGCAAAGGATCATGATGTATCCCGTCAGAAGCTGATCGATACGCTAATGTCAGAATTCACTGCCAAAATCGATGCTGTACAAGCAAAAGGCGAAATTACACAAGAACAAGCTGATCAGAAGAAGCAAGCTGTGCTAAAGGAAGTTGAAGAGTTCGTCGATCATACACAGAAGATGGTTGTAATAAAAGATAAGAGATAGGTTTGGAATGAAGGCTGCCGGTGACGGCGGCCTTTCGTATTATTAGGTCAACCAGAATATACTGGTTGGCCTATTTTTATAGGCGAATTATGATGGCGGTAGCCGGGAAAGCGTGCGGCTTTTAGGGGCTTAGACTCCAGATAAAAAACTGCTTTCCCACTACACCCCAAATGACCATGTTTGAGCTGGTTGAGGCTATTGACCTCGCATCACAAGCGAAGCTATGGGTTTGGAACCATCGCGGGAGTGCCGGCAAGTTTGTTCAGGAGGTTGTTATGGAACCTGTGGTAGGTTTGGACGTTTCAAAAGGTAGCAGTGTCATACAAGCTAACGGTGAAATTATTACGTATACAGTAGCGTCTCGCCCTACCTACTCTCTAGTCTCTGAAATGCTGAATCAGGCATTTAAACGCTTATCTGAAGAGGATGAACTTCTCCTGCATTCGGATCAAGGCTGGCACTATCAAATGAAACAGTACCAGCATGCGAACTTTTTTGGCATTATGAAGTCGGAGTTTCTATATCTTAATGAATTTGAAAGTGTGGATCACTTTAAGCTAGAACTGGCACAAAACATGAACTACTACAATCACAAACGTATCAAGGCTAAATTAAAAGGCATGAGTCCGGTACAATACCGAATTCATGCCCAACAGGTTGCCTAATAATATTTGTCTAACTTTAAGGGGTCACTTCAATTAATGGAGCTGCCGTTTCTTTTATTGCGCGCAGAACGTTACTCGGTCGGTTGATTCCAACAAGGAATTCATAGAAGGTTGGGAAGGTCAGAAGTCCTGCGCGGTTGGACGTAGAACAATTTCGTTAATATCGACATCCGCTGGTTGTTCGATGGCAAAAACAATGGCCCGAGCCACCGCGCTTGCGGGGATGGCGATGTTGTAGAAATCCATCACGGCAGACTGCGATGTGCCTGTGGTGCTGTACTTTAGGTCGCTATCCACGGCACCGGGTTCGATGGACGTCACCCGGACTTTATCGCCAACTTCATGACGTAAACCTTCGGAAATCGCGCGTACCGCAAATTTCGTGCCTGAGTAGACCGTGCCGCCAGGCGAAAAGACCTTAATCCCAGCAACCGAGCTTACGTTGATAAAGTGCCCAGTTCCTTTGGAAAGGAATAACGGCAGAGCCGAGGCGATGCCATAGAGTACCCCCTTGATGTTGATATCGATCATCGCGTCCCACTCGTCGGTGTTGACCTCAGCCATAGGACGGATCGGCATAAGCCCGTTTCGATGAATTGTAAAAAATGTAAAAAGTTACATATTTTATAGTCTCGGCCCAAGCACTATTTCATAATTTTCATAGAATATAGCATGTCCTCTAAGAAAGTGAGGTGAGACGCCATGCCTTATACTACTGGTCCTGTAACGAATACTAGAGACTTTGGCACAGCTTCAACTAACATTGTTGTAAGTACAAGAAATCTAGATTTGACAAGCGCAGCAACAATTATCGTACAGATTTTTGCTTCCGTTGATTCCAGTATTTTCTACACTGCATACCATCTCTCGTATATAGTGCCCCCAAACTCATATGATGTTAGGGAGTTTTTTATAGCAGGAAATGTTACCTACGAGGTACAGATTGCTACAATGGATGTAAGCCCGCCTGCTGTATTGATGACTGTTACTGGTATCAATGAATTCGGAATCCTAGTAGAGGAGCAACTCTTTAATCAGAATGAGCTTATCTTCATTACTTCAATGAGTCCTCCAATGTTGTAATTAACGCATTTTAATAGAACTGCTCATATGATATGCTCCCAATAGCAGACAGGTATTAAAAATCTGTTGCTATAAAGGGAGCATTTTTTATGTTTTATATTCAATTCCACTAAAGAGAAACTCGCCAAATATAGAAGCGCTAGAGAATCTTTGGAAGAGATACGTGTCGGTTGATAACCGTACTATCGGTTGCTTTTTTATAAATCAATTTTTTTTGATTAAGTATTGATCTTAAGGTAAATGTGTGGTAAATTTTTCTTAAGTTATTAAATCAATAAAAATTGATTTATCGGAGGTGTCAGCATACACCTGAATATTTATACGCCAGAGAATTTTATGCTTCAACGTTCAGCCGAAAGTGAAGAGCAATCCCGCACCGGCCTATTTAGAAAGGAGACAAAGGGTACTTGGAGTTATAATGAATTGAATGCAGATGAAATTGGATCATTACTAGCAGAGCCACTATGCTGTATTTTCAGACCGAACATTGAACCAAACGGGTGTTGCTAATTTTTTTTTGCTTGAATAATCAAAAAAAATTGATTTAAGAGGAGAGTTAAAGCATGAAAATGCACGTGGCCATTAATGTTAGAAATCTGGAGCAATCGCTCGAGTTTTACAAAAAGCTTTTTAATGCAGTGCCGACCAAAGTCAAAGAAAACTACGCCAAGTTTGAGCTTGATAATCCTGCTTTGCATTTTTCGTTAAACGTTCGTCCATACGATAGCCGGGGGGTATTAAATCATTTTGGATTTCAAGTACGGAATACCGAAGAGGTGTTGGCAACAAAAGCACGTTTGCAAGAAGCCGGACTGGTTTCTTTTGATGAAATGAATACAACATGCTGTTATGCCGTGCAGGATAAAATTTGGGTATCAGATCCGGAAGGTAATCCATGGGAAGTGTTTTATACCAAAGAGGATAGTGAGTTTGAAGCAGCCGAAGATCACGTAAATACTCAAGAAGATGCTTGCTGTGTCGCGCCTGCCCCACAAAAAGTGGAACTTACAGATATGCGTGTTAAAAACAAATGCTGTTAATTCGAAGGGCCAGCTGGATCGTAGAAATGCAACGAAGTGCGCGATTCGATTAACGAAGCGGCCGAACAAAAAGCAAAAAATATTCGTTCTATATTAAATAGTAAACCGCCGCAGCGGGAGGCGCTTGAAAGGATTTTTTCAACTAAATGAAGATAAAACAAAAAGGATGGCATACACCATCCTTTTTGTTCTGAAGAATTGGATGTGCCCAAAACATATTTAACAACACTTGCCTGTCTTTTGTATCTGCTCCAAACACTCTGTCCAGTTCAGGCTTTTACTACTTATACAGTTGTCTAGAATCTGAATCATCGAATCAACATGATTCTTTCTATTTTCTAGTTCGGATCGTTTATTCTTTGCCAATTGCTCCCACTGGTCGGAAATTGGGCGATCTGCTTCATATCCCTCTAGTAGTATCGCAATTTCCTGAATGTGAAATCCTGTCTGCTGTGCGACTTTAATAAAGTTGATGCGTTCAAGCAAACATGGGTCATACCGCCGTTGACCGTTCTTTCGTTCAGGGGAGGGCAATAAACCAATTGACTCATAGTACCGCAGAGTCGATGCGGCTACATTAGCCTTTGCAGCTAATTGGCCAATCGTAAGCTCATCCATCGCATTCACCCCTTGACTTGAAGTTGACTTTAAGTTTTATGATTGAATTAGTGATATTATTCGAGGCTTTATAAAATGCATATGTAGAAATGGAGTACGAGGAGGGTGTAGATGGACAAAATTTCCATAGAAATTTATTGCTCACGTTGTCATGAAATAAGATGGATAACCGCCTATCCAGATCAATATAAATATTTCGGACCAAACACGTATCCAGCAGTAATTTGTATGGATTGCAGAGAAGAAATTGAAAGGAAATTACAAGATTACCTGGAAAAAGAAAACAAAAAAAGTTAACATAAGTAATTTATTGATTCAGGAAGCCCTCCTCATTTTGAACATTTAGTTCAGAAACGAGGAGGGCTATTTATATTTTTTGTCTATATATAGATTCTTTGTTATCGCTATCAGCACAATGAGCTAGAAGAGGCTGCGTAAATCGAGGCATTTTTGTATAATGATCCTAATGTAGACTATACTAGCACGTGGCAGTGGTTTCGGATGTCGAGGGGGCTCGTTGAAAATAATTATCAATTAGATGCCGAAAAAGTCTTGACAAATGCTCGTCCGAGAATTAATATCAGTTTAGAATAATTTTAATTAAATGCTCTATAGGAGGAAACAAACTCATGTCTCTAATCGGAAAAGAAGTACTACCTTTCAAAGCGCAAGCATTCCAAGGCGGTAAATTCATCGAAGTATCCGACTCTAACTTCAAAGGTCAATGGAGCGTTGTTTGCTTCTATCCAGCTGACTTCACGTTTGTCTGCCCAACTGAGCTTGGCGACTTGCAAGATCAATACGCTACATTGAAATCGCTTGGCGTAGAAGTTTTCTCCGTATCGACGGATACTCACTTCACGCACAAAGCATGGCACGATAGCTCGGAAACAATCGGCAAAATCGAATACATCATGATCGGCGACCCTACGCACACGATCTCCCGCAACTTCGACGTATTGATCGAAGAAGCCGGTCTTGCTGACCGCGGTACGTTCATCATCGATCCGGACGGCGTCGTTCAATCCGTTGAAATCAGCGCTGGCGGCATCGGTCGCGATGCAAGCACGCTAGTTAACAAAATCAAAGCAGCTCAATACGTCCGCAACAATCCAGGCGAAGTTTGCCCTGCGAAATGGCAAGAAGGCGGCGCTACACTTAAACCGAGCCTTGATCTTGTCGGCAAGATCTAAGGAACGATGTACATGACTACTGCCGCTTTGCATCCTGACGGGTGCAGGCGGTTTTTTCTTGCAACAACTGAAAATGATTCTCATTTGGGTTGTTGAAACGCGGCAATCATTTAACATCACTTGGGAGGGAATGTGAAATGGTCTTAGACCCGGAGATTAAGGCTCAACTGAATCAATACCTTGGTTTAATGGAAGGCGAGGTGCATATCCAAGTCTGCGCGGGCGAGGATCAAGTATCGAAAGAAATGCTCGAGCTGATGGATGAACTTGTCGGCATGTCTTCCCGGATTAAGGTCGAGAAGGCTGATCTGCCGAGAACGCCAAGCTTTAGCGTGAACCGCCCAGGCGAGAATACGGGCATTGCGTTCGCGGGCATTCCGCTCGGTCACGAGTTCACCTCATTGGTGCTTGCGCTGCTGCAAGTCAGCGGCAGAGCTCCCAAAGTCGAGCAGGACGTAATCGATCAGATCAAGAGCATCCAAGGCGAGTTCCGCTTCGAGTCGTACATCAGCTTAAGCTGCCATAACTGTCCGGACGTCGTGCAGGCGCTAAACCTGATGAGCGTTCTCAACCCCGGCATTTCGCATACGATGATCGACGGCGCGGTATTTAAAGAAGAAGCCGAAAGCAAGGAAGTCATGGCGGTTCCATCCGTTTACTTGAATGGCGCGTTTTTCGGCGGCGGCCGCATGACCATCGATGAGATTTTGGCGAAAATCGGCGCGACGCGCGACGACTCCGAGCTGTTCGATAAGAAGCCGTATGACGTCCTTGTAGTCGGCGGCGGTCCAGCAGGTGCGAGCGCGGCAATCTATGCAGCTCGCAAAGGAATTCGCACAGGCATCTTGGCGGAGCGCTTCGGCGGTCAAGTCATGGATACGGTCGGCATCGAGAATTTCATCAGCACGAAATACACCGAGGGCCCTAAGCTCGCGGCAAGCCTGGAAGAGCATGTGAAAGAGTACAACGTTGACGTCATGAAGCTGCAGCGCGCTGTACGTTTGGATAAGAGCGACTTTATTGAGATCGAGCTCGAGAACGGCGCCGTACTCAAGAGCAAAACCGTTATCCTCTCCACGGGCGCTCGCTGGCGCAATGTCGGCGTTCCCGGGGAAGCAGAGTTCAAGAACAAAGGCGTGGCTTATTGCCCGCATTGCGATGGTCCCTTGTTCGCCGGTAAACACGTAGCCGTCATCGGCGGAGGAAACTCCGGGATCGAAGCGGCAATTGATCTAGCGGGCATTACCAGCCATGTCACCGTTCTGGAATTCGCTCCGGAATTGAAGGCGGACGCTGTTCTTCAAGATCGTTTGTACAGTCTTCCGAACGTAACGGTGCATAAGAACGTCCAGACGAAAGAAATTACGGGCACGGATAAAGTAAACGGCATTTCCTACATCGAACGCGATACAGGTGCCGAGAAGCATGTCGAGCTCGAAGGCGTATTTGTTCAGATTGGACTTGTGCCGAATACCGACTGGCTACCTGATCATATTGAACGTACTCGTTTCGGCGAAGTTGTCGTGAATAACCACGGAGCTACGAGCCTGCCGGGCGTATTTGCCGCAGGAGATTGCACGAACAGTCCGTATAAGCAGATTATTATTTCGATGGGTTCGGGCGCAACCGCGGCTTTAGGTGCCTTTGATTATCTCATTCGTCATTAATTGCAGCTTATGCTCACTTCCGGCCGCCTTGTATCCTACAGGATGCAGGCGGCTTTTTATTACGAGCAATTGATAATTGTTTTCAATTGGAAGCATAATGGTATTGACAGCAGTCTATTCTATAGTTAATATTACTTTATAATAATTATAAATAAGAACACATCAGGAGGAACACACACGATGTCTCTAATCGGAAAAGAAATTCTGCCATTCAAAGCGCAAGCCTACCAAAACGGTCAATTCGTCGAAGTATCGGAAGCGAATTTAAAAGGCCAATGGAGCGTTGTATGTTTCTACCCGGCCGACTTCACGTTCGTCTGCCCGACGGAGCTTGGCGATTTGCAAGATCAATACGCTACATTGAAATCGCTTGGCGTGGAAGTATACTCCGTATCCACGGATACGCACTTCACGCATAAAGCATGGCATGACAGCTCGGATACGATCGGCAAAATCGAGTACATTATGATCGGCGACCCGGCGCACACGATCTCCCGCAACTTCGACGTACTGATCGAAGCGGACGGAATGGCTGATCGCGGCACGTTCATCATCGATCCGGACGGCGTCGTTCAAACCGTTGAAATTACCGCAGGCGGCATCGGCCGCGATGCAAGCACGCTCGTTAATAAAATCAAAGCAGCTCAATACGTTCGAAATAATCCAGGCGAGGTTTGCCCTGCGAAATGGCAAGAGGGCGGTTCGACGCTTAAACCGAGCCTTGATCTCGTAGGCAAGATCTAAGGAGTGAATAGACGATGGTATTAGACCCGGAGATAAAGTCACAGTTAAACCAATACCTAGGTTTGATGGAAGGCGACGTACTGCTCAAAGTATGTGCAGGCGATGATCAAGTATCGACAGATATGCTCGGACTGGTGGACGCGATTGCCGGCATGTCATCCCGTATCAAAGTCGAGAAAGCGGATTTGCCGAGAACGCCAAGCTTCAGCGTGAACCGTCCCGGCGAGGAGACCGGCATCGTTTTTGCAGGCATCCCGCTCGGCCACGAGTTTACATCCTTGGTACTCGCTCTGCTGCAAGTTAGCGGAAGAGCTCCCAAAGTCGAGCAGGACGTGATCGATCGGATCAAGAGCATTCAAGGCGAATACCGTTTTGAAACGTACATCAGTTTAAGCTGCCATAACTGCCCGGACGTCGTGCAGGCGCTGAACCTGATGAGCGTCCTAAATGCCGGCATTTCGCATACGATGATCGACGGTGCCGCATTCAAAACGGAAGTGGAGAGCAACAACATCATGGCTGTCCCATCCGTGTTCCTAAACGGCGAGTTTTTCGGCGGCGGCCGTATGACGATCGACGAGATTTTGACCAAAATCGGCATGACGCGCGACGACTCGGAGCTCTTCGTTAAAGAGCCATATGACGTGCTTGTTGTCGGCGGCGGACCTGCGGGAGCCAGTGCGGCGATCTATGCGGCGCGCAAAGGGATCCGCACCGGCATCGTGGCGGACCGCTTCGGCGGACAAGTAGTCGATACGCTTGCGATCGAGAACTTGATCGGCATGAAATATACCGAAGGGCCAAAGCTGGCGGCTAGTCTCGAAGAGCATGTGAAAGAGTATAACGTCGACATTATGAAGCTGCAGCGCGCCGTGCGTTTAGAGAAGAGAGACTTCATTGAAGTCGAGCTCGAGAACGGCGCAGTGCTGAAGAGCAAGACCGTGATACTCTCCACGGGAGCGCGCTGGCGCAATATCGGCGTCCCGGGCGAAGAGGAGTTCAAGAATAAAGGCGTGGCTTATTGTCCGCATTGCGATGGTCCGTTGTACGCAGGAAAGCGAGTAGCCGTAGTCGGCGGAGGCAACTCCGGCGTCGAGGCGGCGATAGATCTCGCAGGCATCGCCAGCCATGTCACCGTCCTGGCATCATCTCCGGAATTGAAGGCTGACGCGGTACTTCAAGATCGTCTGTACAGTCTGCCGAACGTAACCGTACTGGTGAACGTTCAGACGAAAGAAATTACCGGCATGGACAAAGTGAACGGTATTTCCTACATCGAACGCGTGACGGGAGCCGAGAAGCATGTCGAGCTCGAGGGCGTATTCGTACAGATCGGACTCGTTCCCAATACCGAATGGCTCGGCGACGGCCTTGAGCGGATTAGCTCCGGCGAAATAGTCGTGGACAAGCGCGGAGCAACAAGCCTGCCCGGCGTATTTGCCGGCGGGGATTGCACGGACATTCCGTACAATCAAATCGTGATTTCGATGGGTTCAGGGGCAACAGCAGCATTAAGTGCCTTTGATTATCTCATCCGCCATTAACAACGTTCTATATTAGTTCCAGCCGCCTGTATCCTGATGGATACGGGCGGCTTTTTATTTTCATTCATCCCGCTTGATATTCATAATCGGCCCATAATTGGCGCATTCTACCTAATGGAGGTGGAAAAAGTGACGAAGATCAATGCTGCACAAACCTATATATTAATTACGTTCGCTGTCATTTCCTTTTTACAAACCGCATCTGTAAATCCCGTATTAGGCGCAGGCGGGCGTGACGCCTGGATAGCTGTTGCACTTTCGCTCGTACCTTTTATCGCCTTTTCGTTTATCGTATACGCCGCTTATGACGCGAATACATCCTTAATGGTTGAATCGAAACGCCAAGTCGGTCGCGTTGTTACGGCGATATTCAAAGCGCTATCTTTACTGTACTTAGCGACCAATGCGTTCATTGATTGCCGCGACATTATATCGTGGACGAAAATTGTGCTGCTTCCGTTTACGCCTAAAATCATCGTCATATTGGCCTTAGTCGGTATTGCTATGTATCTCGGCGTTAAAGGAATTGAGCCCATCGGCATCGTGGCAACCGTCGTATTTTTTCCGGTATTCTTCGCTGTTCTTTTTCAAAATTTATTAGCTATGAAATACGTGCACTTCAATTTTCTCCGGCCAGTTGGTACCACTCCAATCCCCTCATTGCTGGAATCGATGTGGGATGCTTGGCGTGGAGAGGGCAATATTGCCTTCCTGTTGTTTTTGTCCCATCATACGGACGGCGCTGTCAAAAGGGGAAAGTTTGTTTGGAATTGTGTAACGCTGGGAGTTGTAGCCAGCATCATAGCGGCAGTGCTGCTGGCTACATTTGGACCTGTGGAAGCAGCAAGATTATCCTTCCCCATCTATAGCGAAGTTCGATTAATCCAAATTACGGAGTATATCGAGAAGATGGACTTCATTTCCGTGTTCATTTGGATGACATTAACCATAGTTAATGCGTCCGTCATGTTATTTCTGATTGGCGACATCATTAAACCGCAATCCAAACTACCGGTGCTCCTAATGGGTTTACTCCTCATTATTGCCTTGGCCATTCCATGGGGGGAGTTGAGTTATTTAGCCGTATTAGGCGAATATTACATTCCTTATTCAGCCTGGCTTGTAGTGGCCATAATCGGGTACGCGTGGGTTATTCGTGTGAGAAAGAAGGTACTTACATGAATCAAGAGGTAGAAGCCTTAGTTCAAGAAGCGCATGATGTCAAACTGGAGCACATAGGCGAGATCTCATTATTATATTGCGAGAGTTTAGTAAATATGGACAGGCTCAAAACCATCGTCATTCCGAACTGGAAGCAAATGATCCAAAATAACGAATGGAAACCGCTTGAGAAATCCATCACGGAGGAAATATTCGCAGGGGCTGTCGTGATGTTCCCCGATCAGCTTAAATATGAACTCCCCGAGCCGCGAAGCCGAAGCGTTGAGGAGTCGACAAGCGAGGTCTCCATCAAAGGCCCAAGGGATGGATTTACGGAGGAAGTAGAAACAAACGTGGCGCTTATTCGCAAACGGATGAAGACAACATCGCTGAACTACGAACAAGTGAAAATCGGAAGGCGCGGAAACTCGACGGTAGCGCTGCTTTATTGTAAAGACATCACCAATGAGTCGATTCTGAAGGAACTCCGAGCACGGCTTGCCAAAATAGACATTGATGTCCTGTTAGGCGCAGCTCAGCTGGAGGAGTATTTGAGCGATTCGCCCAACTCCATTTTCCCGCTTGTCGATTATATCGGACGACCCGACTTTGCGGTTCAAGCCCTTATGACGGGGCGCTTTGTCATCCTCATTGACGGATCCCCGATGGCCATCATCGGACCGATCAACTTTTTGGAGCTCATCAAGTCGCCGGAAGATATTCATTTCCCGTTTTACTATACGATTTTTCAGCGCATGCTTAGATTCGTCGGTCTTATGGTTGCCATGTTTTTGCCGGGCTTCTGGGTTAGTTTATTCGCTTATAATATCGACCAACTCCCATTCCCGCTCTTGTCGACGCTCGTTACCGCTCGATTGGGAATCCCTTATCCCGCGCCGATCGAAACGTTCATTATTCTGGGCTTGTTTGAAATGTTCCGGGAAGCAGGAATCAGGCTGCCGACGGCGGTAGGTCAAACGGTTGCAGTCGTCGGCGGACTTATTATCGGAGATGCCGCCATTCGCTCAGGATTGGCTTCGCCCTCGATGTTAATGGTCACGGCGTCTGCGGTCGTCGCTACATTCACGCTCGTGAACCAATCCTTAAGCGGAACAGTCACGCTCATCCGTATATACGTGCTCTTAGTATCGTGCATATTGGGTTTATTCGGATTTTTTATTGCATCGCTTTCCGTTATCGCGTACATGGCCACATTAAAGTCGTTCGGCGTACCTTATCTGGAACCTATTAGTCAGATGAAATTAAAGCCGATTATCATCTCCATCATCAATTTACCATTTCATATGAAGAGGGAACGCTTCAAGGCGCTCCATCCCAAAGATAAAACCAAGTAAAGGAGGGCTATCCTTGAGCATCAAACCGGGTGCTAAAATGGGCGCCTTACTCCTAACCGTAACTTTACTGCTGACCGGATGCTGGGATTACAAAAACATCGAGGAAGTCCTTTATGTTACTGCGATCGGATACGATTATAACAAGGGGAATACGATTGCATATATTCAGATTATCAGCCTATCCACTTCCAATGCCGAACAAGGCAGTTCGGGCAGTCAACCTCAAATATGGGTGGGGAGAGGGGTTGGCAGAACGCCAAGCGAGGCCGTAGGAGATTTGTATAGTACCGCTCAGCGGAAGCTCGAATGGAGCCACGTAAGATCTGTTCTGATTTCAGAACGTATGCTTAGCCATATGGGAAGAAATGGACTCGATTCCTACAAAAGGTATCGAGAGTTTCGGTACTCATCGTGGGTATATGGAACAAAGGAACCTGTGGACCAAGTATTAAAGGCACAATCCTTTTTTGCTTTAAGTCCATTAACCACTTCCATGCAATCGCCGCGAGACAGCCACAGCCAACGTTCGATCTATCCGATGCTTACCTTTCAAGAATTAGTACTCGGCATGCTTGATCCCGGTTATACAACTACAATTCCCGCGCTGGCGCTGGACACGGAGAAGTGGTCCAATGATCAAAACAAACGTGACCCGCACCTTAAAATAGATGGGATTTTCGTTATGGACGAAACCAAGTCTCAGGGCTATATTTCAGAAAAAGGGATGATGGGGCTGCGATGGTTCGAATCCGATATGATCCGCACCCCTGTACAGGTCACTAAAGGTATCGTATCCATGGAGAAAGCGAAATCGAAAATTAAGTTCACCCAAAAAGGAGAAGAGGTTTTCTTTACGATTGATGTAAGAAGCCATGGGAATATCGTCGAATGGATGAGCGATGAAGGGGAAGAGTCGTCGGTCGCCAATGAAGTTTCTGAAAGCATTGCACGCGAAATAAGGGATACATACGAGACCAATATTAAGAAAGGAATCGATCTGTACAATTTCAGGCACCACCTCTTTCGAGGCAGGGTAAAGAACTGGAAAACGATTAAGATCAATGAATCCTCCTTAAAAAACGTAAACGTGAAGGTGTATATCGATCATGGAGGTAAAAGAACGATCTGATGAACGAAAAGGGATTATGTACGACCGAATTTTTACTTGTTATGAAATAGCAAAATAGAAACCTATTTCCTGTTATCTTCGTCTTTGACTTTAGAAATGAAATGATGGAGGTCATGGGAAATGTTTTTTTTACAAATGTCCGGCTTTCCCGGGTCGGGTAAATCAACGCTTGCCAGGGAAATTGCGAAGCGTACTAAAGCGGTAATAATCGACCATGATATCGTGAAAACAGGATTATTAGAGGGACTTGAATTAGAGGGTCAGGAGGTAGAACCCAAGAGGGCCGGCGGGGTCGCGTATCATATTGAATGGGCGTTGGTTGATTTCCACCTCTCGCAAGGACATAGCGTTATACTGGATAGTCCTTGCTTGTATCAAGTCTTGGTTGAGAAAGGAACCGCATTATCTGAAAAACATCATGCGAAATACAAGTATGTAGAATGCGTATTGAACGATATCCATGAACTGAATAATCGGCTGAAAAACCGAGAGCGAATGATGACCCAGATCGGTCCGGTCGATATTCCTGAAGAGAAGTGGCAAGAGGTAATCAACCGTGCCAAAAGGCCGTTACACGTGCAGTGCACCAAAGTAGACACCTCACAACCGGTTGACCATTACATAGGTGATGTACTGCTGTATTTGAATAAATAATTGCTCAAAGAGGACAAAACAAAAAAAGTGCTTAACTTTGCTCATGCAAAGTTAAACACTTTTTTCTTAGGTTCAATTAATTAATAATCATTTGATAATTCCAAGCTTTTGCTCTTAGTCCAGCCGTTTATGCTCGAATACGTATCCTAAAATAGCTTCCGGTGATTTGCCGGTCATAAATTGTGCGATAAGCCGTTTAGTTGCTGCTGCTTCCGTCCACTGGTTCGCTTCCACCAGAACCTGGATCGCTTGGTCGAGCGTCGCGAAAAACGCTTTTTGCATCTCTTGCGCCGCTTTGAGTTCTTCCTCGCTTGATCGAATGCCGGACGATTCCGGTTTGCGCTCCTTGGTCGCTTGGGCCAGCGCTTTACGCATGTCCTCTACGCCGAGATCCGTGCAATAGGCAGGCGATCCGGGCTGTTGGCGCCAGGATTCATCCAACCCGCCGGCATCGACCGGATCGAATCCGGCCTCCGTCACCAATTGCGATACGATCGCTTTAGCTGCAGGGTCGTCGCCGGACACGGGCAAAGCGAAGCGGCCGGGAAGCTGCGATTGAATTTCTTCCGTCAAGTTATACCAATTCGTGGCATTGAACGCTTTGATAACCGGATGCTTGATTTGTTGCTCCACCCAGCGGCTTTCGGGCAAACCTTGCTCAATGGGCTCAATTGCGCCGTCGCGGTGCAAAGGGTAATAATTGCCGGTATCGACGACAACCGCTTCAGGTGCGAGGCCAGCGAGAAATTCCGCCGGCAAATTGAGAATTGCCTTTGTAGGAATGGAGAGGATAATAACATCGGCGCCTTTAGCTACATCCTTGACCGTTGCAGGCGTTGCTCCCGTTTCTTTGGCTAAATCGTGCAAGGCTTGGGAGTTACTCGAATTCGCGATAGAGACAGTATGCCCTTTTCGAGTATAAATCCGTGCAAGGTTACCGCCGATATTTCCCGTACCGATAATAGCTATTTTCATTATGAACAACCTTCCTTCTTGGAATTTATCATGTAGCCACTCAAATATGACTGCAGTCAGTTCTAATGTGACTGAAGTCAGTATACTCTGGTCACTTTTGTTTGTCAATTCCCCGCGCGCGCTTTGACTAACCAAAAACCTATACGGTATAGTTGTAATAGTGGAGGGGTTACGGGAATGAAGGAAAAAGAAACGAGTCGGTACCTGAAGGGGAAAGCCACGAAGAAAAAGATATTCGCCGTCGCGAAGGAGCTCATCCTAAGCAAGGGATATAACAACGTTACGGTTGATGAAATTTGCGAGAAATGCAGCCTTTCCAAAGGGGCATTCTATATTCACTATAAGTCCAAAGAGGACATCGTCAGAAAATTGTACCGAGATGATATGTCCGAATACATGGACGAGAATTTCGGAAAGTATATACAGGACAATAAAGATGCTTCTCCGGTAGATAAACTTAAAACGTTTATGATGGTTGCACTGGGCTTTCCCTTAATCGTTGGAGAAGAACTTACTAAACTCACGTTTGTTGTCCTCTTATCTCAGAAATCGTCAGAACCCTCGTTCTTCTCCGACTGCATGGAGCAGGAGCTGTTATATACAGCTATTGAAGAGGGAATATCACAATCATTATTCAGAAAGGAGTTATCCGTAGAAGAGATCGTGAACTATCTGTTCTCTTTCTTGACAGGAGCTTTCATCACTTGGTGTCTTTCGGACTCCTCGTACGACCTTGGGAGAGCGAGCGAGAAATTCGTGGATTCGCTGATAAAAGGTCTCCAATGATTGCGTGAAGATAGAGAAGCATGAGCAATCAAGCTTTCCTTTTACGATAGATAATTTAAGCCGAGATAAGAGAAGAGCCGATGCCGAGCCCATAGCGATGGGGAGGCATCGGCTCTTCCGCGTTTAATACATTTTGTTATGATCCATGATCCATATTGAACCATAGACGACGACGACGACAATGATGAGGCCGAGAATGAGCGTAACGAGGTTATACCGCGGCCCTTCCTCTTCCCGCAGGTGCATAAAGAACAGCAGCTGCACCGCGAATTGCAGAACCGCCGTGGCCAGCAGTACAACGATCGTCGTTGTTTTCCCGAACCAGCCGTTCATGACGGCCAGAATCGGGATAATGGTCAAGAGGATGGAGAGCGCGAAGCCGATGACGTACTCTTTGAGGGAACCGTGGTGCTTGGCATGGTTACCGTGATTTCCGTGTCCGCCGATAGCGTTATTGTGCTCCATGTCTCACATCACTCCCATCAAATACACGAATGTGAATACGAAGATCCATACGGCATCCAGGAAATGCCAGTACAAGCTTGTGATATGTACTTTTCGCTGCGTGACCGGCGTAATGCCATGCCGGGTCAGCTGGATAATCAACGCCGTGATCCAGCAGATGCCCAGCGAGACGTGCAGCCCATGCGTACCTACAAGCGTGAAGAAACCGGATAGAAACGCGCTGGTATGAATCGTATGGCCTTCGTGTACGAGCTTCAGAAATTCGGTTACTTCCATCGCAATAAAGCAGGCACCGAGCAGGATCGTTACAATTAGCCAGCCTAACAGTCCCTTGCGGCTTCCCGCGTTCATAGCCAGCACAGCCAGACCGCTGGTGAAGCTGCTCGTCAGCAGGATGAACGTTTCGACGATGACGCCGGGCATTTCGAAGATTTCTTTGGCCCCCGGTCCGCCTGCGGTACTCTCATGAAGCACGAGATAGGTGGCAAACAGAGTCGCGAACAAGATACAGTCGGTGATCAAGAAGATCCAGAAGCCGAATTTACGGAGCTCTTCAAGATCGTGATGGCCATCATGTCCGGCCTCATGCGCATGCGCGTGTGCCATTAGCTAAGCCCCCTTGCATTTGCTTCCGTCCGTTGGATTTCATCTATCGGGATATAGTAATCGGTGTCGTAGTTAAACGAATGAGCGAGCATCGTCAGCGCAATGCCAACGAAACCCGGAATTGCGATCCATAGCCAGTGAAATACAAGGCCAAAGCCGACCGTAAACCAGCAGATGGATTGAATAAAAGGAAGCGGTGAGTTTTTCGGCATATGAATAGGCTCGAGCGCCGGCTTCTTCTTAGGCATTTTTCCTGCGGCGATGCGCTCTTTCTCCTCCCACCAATCATCTCGGTCCGTAACGAGAGGTGTCGTCGCAAAGTTATAGAGAGGTGCAGGCGACGGAATGGACCATTCCAGCGTACGGGCTCCCCACGGATCGCCGGTTGTATCCTTTTCCATAAACTTGATGCTGTGCGCGATTTGCCATACCTGGAACAAGAAGCCGAGACCCATCAAGAAACCGCCAATGGTCGACGTGAAATTGAGAGCCCACCAGCCGGTATCCCAGTCGTACGAATTGATCCGGCGAGTCATGCCGTCAAGTCCGACCACATACTGAGGCATAAAGCAGACATAGAATCCGATATTCCATATCCAGAACGCCCATTTGCCGATAGGTTCATTCAGCTTGAAGCCGAACATCTTCGGCCACCAGTAGTACAAGCCCGCAAAGTAACCGAAAGCTACCCCGCCGATGAGTACTTGATGGAAGTGAGCAATGAGGAAGTAGCTGTTATGGAACTGGAAATCCGCAGGTGCTACCGAGAGCATGACGCCGGTCATGCCGCCAACGACGAAACATGGAATGAACCCGATCGTCCACAGCATTGGCGTTGCAAACGAGATCCGTCCGCGGAACATGGTGAACAGCCAATTGAATATTTTCACGCCTGTAGGAATGGCGATGATCATCGTGGATATGGCGAAGAAGATGTTGACGTTAGCTCCGGAGCCCATCGTGAAGAAGTGATGGAGCCATGTGAAATACGCCATCAGGCTGATGCTCATCATCGCAAACACCATGGAGCCATAACCAAACAAGCGTTTCCTGGAGAAGGTCGCCACCACTTCCGAGAAAATACCGAAGGCGGGCAGAACGACAATGTATACCTCCGGATGGCCCCACATCCAGATTAGGTTGACGTACATCATGGCGTTGCCGCCGCCATCCATCGTGAAGAAATGCGCACCCAGGAAGCGGTCCAAGAACAGCAGCGCAAGCGTTACGGTCAGCACAGGGAACGCGACAATAATCGCGATGCAGCTTGAGAGTACGGACCACGTGAAGATCGGCACCCTTGACCATGTCATCCCGGGAGCACGCATTTTGACAATGGTGACAATGAAGTTAATCCCCGTCATCAGGGAACCGATCCCGGAAATTTGAACGCCCCAGATGTAGAAGTCTTCGCCTACTCCCGGACTGCCCGTCATCTCGGAGAGCGGCGGATACGACAGCCAGCCGGCATTCGCCGAGCCGCCGATGACGAAGGACATATTGAACAGCATCGCGCCGAAGAAGAACAGCCAGAAGCTGAGCGAGTTCAGGAACGGGAAAGCGACGTCGCGCGCGCCGAGCTGCAACGGCACGGCGATGTTGAATAAGCCGAACATGAGCGGCATCGCCATGAACAGAATCATGATGACGCCATGCGTGGTGAACACCTCGTTGTAGTGCTCCGGCGATAGAAATTTCATTTCGGGAAAAGCGAGCTGAGTCCGCATCAGCAGTGCATCGACCCCGCCTCGGAACAGCATAAGAAGTGAAGCAATAATGTACATAATCCCGACGCGCTTATGATCGACGGTCGTCAGCCATTCCCTCCACAACCAGCCCCATTTGCCAAAATAGCTAAGCACGAAGACAATAGCCACCGTCGTCAGCGAGATCGCCACATCCGCCCCGTAGATTAACGGGTCGCCTGTGACAAAGAACCACGAGACGAAATCTTTAATTTGGTCTATCACGGAAGCCTCTCCTCTCATTTGCCATGATTCATATGCATGTTGTCCGATTTATGATTGGCGTGCCCGGAGCCGAAGCTTTCCAAGTCGTCCGGTGCATCCTTTTGCGCGTTGTTTCCGGGAGGGAGCTGGCCGCCTTCCGAATGTTCAGTCGATTTTTCTCCACTTAGCGTTTGGGCTTTCTGCGTATATCCCGGAGGGGCTCCGCGGCTCATGGAGTAGACATGAACGATCCGCTCGAACAAGCCGGGCGGGATGGACGCGAACGTCATCGGGCCCGAAGTGCCGGGCTTTGCAAGATTTTGATAGCCCTCTTCGGACAGTGCATTCCCGCCGGCTTTCGATTCTGCCACCCACTGATCGAATTCCGCCTGCGGAACGGCTTTGGTCGTAAAGCCCATTTTCGCGAAATCGCGGCCGGTAAAATTAGATCCGGTACCCATGTAATTACCGGGCTCATCGGCTTGAAGATACATCGTCGTCGCCATGCCGGACATCGTGTAAATCATCCCTCCGAGCTGAGGCACCCAGAACCCGTTCATCGGCCCGTCTGAGGTAAGCTCGAACTTAATCGGGGTCCCCTCGGGAATGACCAGATGGTTGACGGTGGCGATGCCTTGGTCCGGATACTGGAACAGCCATTTCCAGTCCAAGGACGTTACCTGGATCGTGATCGCTTTCTTGTCGGACGTGATCGGTTTAGCCGGATCCAGCATGTACGTGTACCGTGCGGTTACAATGGCCAAGATCAGAATGACAAGGATAGGAATGCTCCACCAGACGATCTCCAGTTTGGTGCTGTGAGACCAGATCGGTTGATAAGGCGCATTGTTGCCCTGCTTGTCGCGGAAGCGCCATACGATCCAGGCCGCAATGATTAACACCGGAACCAATAGGATCAGGCAAAGCAGCATTGTGAGATAGATTAGGTCACGCTGATGGATGCCGATTGGTCCTTTCGGATCGAAGACAATCATCGCCTTGCAACCCGATACAAACATGACGATGCTGGCCAAGACGCCGCTCGTCGTCAACAGCCGTGTGAGCTTTGAAATATTCATCAGTTCCTCATCTCCTAAACATCACCTTGGATTAACTTAATTTTCCCCGGAATGCGGATCAATATTACAACGGCAATTGCTGCAAGTCCGATCTATATAAAGAAGGACTGCTTCCCATAGAAGGAAACAGTCCTTGTTCAAAGCCAGACGAAACTGCTTATTCGGATTCGATTTTGCGTTTATGCACGAGGTTGATCGCCGTACCGATCGTATAGATGAACACACTGCCGACCAGACAGCCGATGCCGGTCATTAAAGAGCTGTTGCTATCGCTGAAATTCTCATAATTGATGAGACACAGCACCACACCAATTATAAATGCTACCCACGCGGCAATTTTCATGGTTAGAAACAGAGCATTTCCTTCGCGTTCCGTTTTTTCATTCGATACCGACTTCGTCGTCAATGTACGCCCACTTCCTCAAAAAGGATCTTTTTCATACTTTTCCTCTATAGTATGGACACCTATTTGTTTTTTAGTTCGAAAAAGGAATGAAACCTTCTTGTACAGTCCAATGAGGTATGATATTTTGTATATAAAACTAAGAAAACTCAAATGGTTTTATGAGTTTTATAGATGCTTTCTTAATTGAAGAAGCAAAGGAAGTGCACGCGATGGAATTAAAATCAAGGGTCATGAAAGCGGCTATAGAGGTATTCGAAGAGAAGGGAATCCGGTTTACGATGGACGATCTTTCGGGCAAGCTGGGCATCTCCAAACGAACACTTTATGAGCAAATAGGAAATAAGGAAGATGTTATTCGTCTGTTTATCCAAGAAGCTTTTGCAAGCATTAAGGAACAGGAGCAGCGCATTATATCGGATTCATCGCTGGATGTGATTGAGAAGCTGAAGCGCGTTATTCCGATCATGCCTGCTGTCTCAGATGTACTCGATTACCGGCGTGTCTACGAAATCGAGAAGACGTACCCCAAGCTGTTCGCGGAGATCGAAGGCCACCTGCAGGCAGATTGGGATCAAACGATGGCTTTAATCGAAGAAGGGATTAGGCAGAAGCGGATTAAGCCGATTCATCCCGTGATACTGAAGGAAATGCTTGCGGGGACAATGAATCGCATGCTGAAGGACCGGTTCTTGATGGATATGAATCTGACCTATGACGAAGCGTTGAAAGAGATGATCGAGATTCTGTTTACCGGTATTTTGCGCGAGGCTCCGTAATAACCATTCCAATGAGAAAAGGTGAGCATATGGGAGAACATCGGATTGCAGTCAATCAGGCAGACAAGAAACAAAGCATGGAGGGCTTTGGTGCTTCAGGCGCATGGTGGGCACAGCATACGGGCAGCTGGCAGCAGCCGGAAGTAGCTCGATTACTGGAATTGCTTTATGATCCCCACAAGGGCATCGGCATGACGATCTATCGCCATAATATCGGAGCCGGCAATGGCGAGGAAATTGAAGATGTATGGCGGCGAGCGGAAAGCGTCGAAGTTGCCGAAGGTCAATATGACTGGAGCAAGGATGCGCAAGCTCTGGCGGTCATGAAGATGGCCGTTGAGAAAGGCGCCAAGCAAATTGTAGCGTTTGCCAACAGTCCAACGCCTAGAATGACCATAAGCGGGATGACCTCCGGACATCAAGAAGGAAAGTCCAATTTCCGGGAAGGCATGGAAGAGCAGTTCGCCCGGTATCTTGCGGATGTCGTCAAGCATCTGATTGAAGTCGAAGGCTTGCCCGTGGAATGGATATCCCCGATCAATGAGCCCATGTGGTTATGGAATGCGGAGAATGGACAAGAAGGCTGTCATTACACGCCGGAGGAATGCGCGCAAGTATATCGTGCGTTAGCACGCAAAATACAAGAGCATGGGCTGCCTGTCCGCATATCCGCGATCGAAGCGGGAGAATGGACAAGCGCTAGGATGTACTATTATAAGCTGGCAGAGGATAAGGAGCTTATGAGCCAAATCGGCAATATTGCCGTCCATTCGTACGTTCCGCAGGTTTCTAATCCGGTGTACAAAGAAGAGTTCGCCGAGCTTATTCGCCGGGATCAGCCGAAACTCAGCATTTGGATGTCGGAGTGGACCGAGATGGAGGGCGGAGCGGACTATGGCATGGAAACGGCACTGAATCTGGCTAATTTGGTCCATGAGGATATCACGATTGGCGGCGTGACTTCATGGCAGTATTGGATCGCCGTGTCCAAATACGACTTCCGCGATGGGCTGGTATATGTCGATGAGGCAGAGGGCCGGATTAAGGAAACGAAACGGCTTTGGGCAATCGGAAATTATAGTAAATTTATTCGGCCGGGCGATGTAAGAAACGAGGCTCAATCCGATCATCGGGAGCTTAAGGTTGCTGCGTTTACCGACAACGGCGGAGAGCGCGTAACGCTTGTGGTCGTCAACAACAGCAAAGAGAATGTTACCTCTGGCATCGATATCGGTACGGATGTGGAGGGAACGACTACAGAAATTTACGAAACATCCGCAGATTCCGATTTGGCTTGCGTATTCACAGGCGCAACCCCGCGTACATGGTCGTTTAAAGCGGAAAGCGTGACTACGGTCGTGGTAAAGGGATAACCAAGAATAAGAGACGCAGAGAGTTCCTCTCTGCGTCTTATTTATGTGGCAGGCAGGAGAAAGGGATTACGGACGCGAAAGTTTCGGTACAGGTTGCACAAATAAGCTCTTAATCTTGTAACGAGGTGAACCACGATGGAGAAAATATGGCACATGACGGCGGATTTTGGGATAAAGCCTGATCTTGGAACGGATGCCGTGCGGGCCTTCCAACAGGCAGTAGAGAAGATGAAAGAGTGCGATAGTCCGGTAACGCTATCGATCGCGAAAGGCAGATACGATTTCTATCCCGAGCACGCGGCGAAGGTGCCCTATTATGTTACGAATACCGCAAGCGAATCCGAGAATCCGGATGTGAGCAAGACCATCGGGCTGTTGTTGAAAGGCATGAAAGACATTACGCTCGATGGCAACGGTTCGCTCTTTGTATTCCATGGGAAAATGACGCCTCTGGTCATCGATGGCTGCGAGAACATTCAGATTCGAGATCTATCGATCGATTTCGAGCGTGCGACCATGTCGGAGATGGTAGTCGAGTCCGTAGGCCGTCATCATCTGGATGTTCGCGTCAAACCTGACTCGTGGTATGAGCTCGATCTTCACGGGGAACTGTTCTGGGTCGGAGAAGGCTGGCGATACCAAGGGGGACCGGCAGCGCAATATGATCCGGCGAACCATACGATCAGGCGCATCCCGCAGCATCCCGTCATGGACGCGGTGAAAGTAGAAACGATAGAGCCGAATCGCTTGCGTTTGCATTATGCAGGGGACATGCCGGATACGAAAGCCGGAAACGTATTCCAGCTGCGCGATGGCATCCGCGATCAAGTGGGCTCTTTCGTGGTCCGCAGCCGGAACGTAACCTGGTCAAAGGTAAGCATGCATTACATGCATGGACTTGGCATTGTGTGCCAATTCAGCGAGAATGTTTCATTCGATGAGATGAGCATGAAGCCTCGCGCCGAATCCGGCCGGACATGCGCAGGATTTGCGGATTTGATTCATGTCTCGGGATGCCGCGGACTCATCCGTATCGAGAACAGTGATTTTGAAGGGGCACATGATGACGCCATTAACGTGCATGGCACCCATTTGCGAATCGTGGATCGTCCATCAAGAAACCAGATTGTCGTTCGATATATGCATGGGCAAACCTATGGTTTTGAGCCTTTCTTCGCAGGCGATGAGCTGGAGTTTATTCAAGCACGTACATTAACTCCTTATTCCAGCCGCACTGTTGAAGCGGTCAGCAGACTTCATGCCAGAGATTGGCTGCTCACTTTAGACAGGCAGGTACCGGATTCGATCGAGGAACACGATGTAGTAGAGAATGTTACATGGACTCCTGAGGTCAGCATCCGCAATAATCGGTTTGCTTGTATTCCGACGCGCGGCATATTGGTCACGACAAGACGTAAGGTTGTAATCGAGAACAACCGATTTGAACGCACAGGCATGAGCGCCATACTAATCGCCGACGATGCCGAGAGCTGGTTCGAGTCCGGCATGGTTCGTGATGTGACGATTAGGATGAACCGGTTCTTGGAGTGCGGCAATGAGGAACACCCTGTCATTCTAATCGCTCCGGAGAATCGCGAGGTTCCGATCGAACAGCCGGTACACCAACAAGTCCGTATTGAAGACAATCGTTTTGAGATGCCCGCCGGTCCTATTTTGCATGCAAAGAGTACCTCGGACCTGCATGTTCTCCATAATGAAATTGCCGTACCTGCAACGGGTAAGGCGTTCGAAAGATTCGAGGAGGCTGTTCGGCTGGTGGCCTGCAGTAATGTGGTTATTAATGGGAATTCCATATGAAATTTAGGATTGCGCCGAGTTTGAATGGCTAGGAGCATCCCACTCGGTTTTCCATTGATTAATGTGCGTAAACACAGCCGAGAAGGCTGCTGCTACAGGCTCTCCGGTTACAGGGTCCGTATTTGGGTCCCAGTTCTTCAGAGGATCAATGCGGAATCGTCTTAAATCTGTGCTGCTGATTTTCCAGACATGATTCTCTTTGCGATAAGTCTCGAAGTATTGGCCATAACCGTCTTCCCCACAAGATCCCCGATCATTTTCCCGTAATCGGCACCGCCGAGGTAAGAGAAGTCTTGGCCTTGTGAAACCATTCCGGCATCTGCCGTAAACAGGTTGCCAATTTCGGTCCATTTCTTCTCATCTACAAACCGGAAATACCGGGCTTTTAATTGTTTGATTTGTTCCGTGTCTTCCAAACGTTGAAGTCTCTCTTCCAGTTCTGCGATTCTGGCAGCTGCCTGCTGATTATGTTCTAACATATGGGTCACGTCCTTTGATTGTTTTAGAGTGGGATTGATGAAAGTCGATAAAATATAGGGACCGTTTTCAATAAGGGAGGCTGCTTATTCATGTCCATAACCGAACAAGATGTCCTTGATTATGACAGGAAGACGGCGACGGTCTTCGTAAGGAATGCATACAAACAGAATGTAAGGACATAATAGTTGCAATTCAAACCGGGGTAAGATGGAGGCATTACTTCATGTCGAATAAAAAATGCTATTATGCATTTGAAGATTCAACAGGCAATGCAATTGAATTTCAAGCCACCAGTTTACAACAGGCCATGATGATTAAGAAGAAGAAGGCGGAACATCTAGGGATCCATAAAGAGGCTTTCGAGCTAACAGGAATACGCTTGAAGCAAAATCAAAGCGAATAGTAAGGGGCTAACCCATCGTCATCATGGATGACTTATGGGGAAGCCTTTTTCTTTTGCTCGCGGATCGCTTTACCGCCTTTACGACAGAATAATATTGCAATGTCACACATCCTCCGTGTCAATCGTTTAATCAATGAACAACAATGAAATTAGTCATCATAGTGAGGTGGAGTCATGAAAGGAAACGCATATTACTGGCGCAAGCTGCACTCGCTCTTCGGGGTCATTCCTCTTGGAGGTTTTATTCTTGTGCACGTATCGATCAACTTTCAGGCGTTTGAACGCGGACCGGAAGGGTTCGCTACCTATGTCCATTTGATTAACAGTATACCGCTGAAACCGCTGCTCGAAATATTCGGAATCTACCTTCCGATCCTGTTTCACGGCGTATATGGATTGTATATGGCTTATCGGTCCAATATGAACGCGGGACAATATTCGTACGGCCGCAACTGGGCTTTCATTCTGCAGCGGATGACGGGTGTTCTTACGTTCATCTTCGTATTCTGGCATTTCTATAACACGCGTCTTCAGATTTATTTGGGCAACATCACGCATGAAGAGCTTGGTTCGACCATGCATCAAATTGCCACGAATCCCATGTACTTTATCCTTTACGTCATTGGCGTATTGTCGGCCGTATTCCATTTCAGCAACGGCCTCTGGGCATTTATGATCAGCTGGGGCATTACGATTTCGCCACGCTCGCAGAAGCTGTCTGCTTATATTTGCATGGGCGTATTTGCACTGATCTCGCTGCTGTTCATTCTTTCGCTCGTTGCTTTTACCGGCAATGAATTCATGTCATCTTAATGAATCGCTATATTCACACACATCTTAGGGGGAATTCATATGAAAATTGTAGTCATTGGCGGCAGTGGCTTAATTGGCAAAAAACTTGTAAACAACCTTCGTGAACTTGGCCATGAGGTGGTGGCGGCATCCCCGTCGCTTGGCATCAACACGCTGACCGGAGAAGGGTTGAAGGAAGCGCTGTTCGGGGCGAGGGTTGTCGTCGACGTATCCAACTCGCCTTCGTTTGAGGACAAGGCGGTTATGGAGTTCTTCGAGACCTCCACTCGCAATCTCCTTGCTGCGGAAGCGGCCGCCGGCGTCAGCCATCACGTGGCACTGTCGGTCGTGGGCACCGATCGCCTTCTTCAAAGCGGTTATTTCCGTGCGAAAATGGCTCAAGAAGAGCTGATCAAATCTTCCAAAATACCGTATTCGATCGTCCGCGTGACGCAGTTCTTCGAGTTCGTCGGCAGTATCGCCTTTGTCGCGACGGAAGGGGATATCGTGCGGCTGCCTTCGGTTCTTACACAGCCTATGGCTTCGGATGATGTTGCGGCCGCATTGGTTGACTTTATAGAAGAACCGGTGAATGGCATCGTCGAGGTGGCCGGTCCGGATCAGATGCGTCTCGATGAAATCGTTCGACTGTACTTGCATGCGACCGGGGATTCGCGGAAAGTGGTCACGGATAACAATGCGCTCTATTTCGCTTCAGCTGCGGTGAATGATCAATCTCTGGTTCCAAGCGATAATCATGCACGCATCAGCTCGACGCACTATAAGGAATGGCTGAGCAGTTCCGTATAACCTAAGCCGGGATTGAATCTATGATAAAAGCAGCGCAATATAGTACCATTTCTCTGGGTATCCTGTCGTTCGTGTTTGTGTTTGCCATGATTCCCGACGTTCTCATGCAGGGGCATATGGACGGATCGCTTCATTTTCTGTGGTCCAATGGACTGACAAGCTTTGAAGACTATCTAGCAGGTATTGCGAACGGGGATGCGTTTCGTTTTCTGTCCGGTAAGACGGAACGATCGTTCTGGGCGCAGATCGGGAGCAGTCTTACGCTCACTTTCTCCTATATGGCGGTCGGCGCTGTTATCGGCATGACCCTCGGCATATTGCTCGGGATCTATTTCTCGGTAACGCGTAAACAATGGCTCAAAGGGCTGCTGGAGCTGACAAGCGTGCTGCCGGATTTCGTCATCGTGCTGCTGCTGCAGGTTCTAATCGTCCTCATTGCGGACAAGACCGGGCTTGTAATGTTTCAAGTCGCCAGCTTCACTACGGATGATCCGGCGATTGCGCTTCCGTTGATTTCGACGATCATCATTCCTGGGATCTATATGATTCGCAATGTGGCTCTTCACATGAGCCAAACGCTGACCGAGGATTATATCAGCTTTGCGAAAGCACGGGGATTAGGCAAACGCTATATTATTTTCTTTCATGCGCTGCCGAACGTGCTTCCCTTCGTCAGAGCGGATGTGCATAAGTTTCTGGGGATCCTGTTCGGGAATTTGTTTATTTTCGAATATTTGTACAACCTGAACGGCGTGACGTTGCTGGTGTTCTCCAATGCTTATGCCTATGAAGGTTATCAGTACAATTTGGTCGTGAACGGCCTCTTCACTTTGCTGCTGCTCTACGCCGTTATGTTACTCCTCATGAAAGTGCTGATTGCCGGTTGGGAGAAGGTGTTCGTACGATGAATAAAACGTTGTTTATCGGCCTGTTCATTACGATTCTAATGATCTTGGCTTCTTTCTTGGGCCAATTCGTGGCTCCCCACGATCTAAGCGAAACGGCTACGGTGGATTACGTGGTCGATGAGAACGGCAACGGCACGCTTCTGGCTCCGCCGTTCCCGCCGAGTGCGAGTTATCCGTTCGGTACCGATAAGTTCAGCGTGGATATGATGGCCAAATTGCTGGCCGGAGCGAAATTTACGATCATCGCGTCGCTATCGATTGCCGCATTTCGGATTATCGTTGGCGGCGTGCTGGGGATGCTGCTTGGATTTGTCGGCAAAGGCAAGACGACAACGGGCAAGCGCCATCCGCTCTGGAGTCTGTTAAACGGCATCCCGATCTTTATTCTGGTATGGATGATTATGATCGGCATCTCTATCGAACCTTCGGCATCGCCTTTAAAGCTGATGGTCATCATATCCGTCGTATTGGCGCTGGTGGGCATTCCGACAGTCGCCTCCACGATGAAAGAGAAAACGATGATCCTTCGCGAGAAGCAGTTCGTACTCTCCGCCAAGTCCATCGGAGCAAGCCGTCGGAGCATTATCCGGAAGCATCTGTTTCCGCATTTGAAAGAAAGCTTCCTCATTCTGTTCGTGCAAGAGATCGTCTTGATCCTCGGCTTGTTCGGGCAGCTGGCGATCTTCCATATCTTCGTCGGCGGCACGGCGGTTTATTACAATCCGCCCGATCCGCCCGATTATGTGAGTATCTCGAATGAGTGGAGCGGATTGGTCGGACAGGCTCGCAGTAATTTGTTTATTTATCAGTGGGTGCTGGTCATCCCGCTGCTTGCGTATCTCCTCTACATTCTCGGCTTTCATATGATCTCGATCGGGCTTGAGAAGCTGTACAAGAAGAGATTTTCGAAGTTCTCTCACTTCTGAATCCGGCAAACTTTCTATGGTTTCATTTACCGTACTTTTACCGTTTGTATGGTATCCTAAACGAAATAGGCTATTGTCGGCGGTGAAATGAAAGTGAACATTCTTCTGGCGGAAGATGATAAGAAGCTGGGCAAGTTAATGAAATATGTACTGGAGAAGAAAGGCGACTACCACGTCGATTGGGTAGATAACGGCGAGGATGCGCACCACTACGCGGTCGGCTCGACTTATGACGTGCTGGTTCTGGATTGGATGATGCCTCGCAAGGATGGAATTGACGTTTGCAAAAGCTTGCGAGCGGCCCAATACCGTCAGGCTATCCTTCTGTTAACGGCGAAGGATGCGCTCCAAGATAAAATCCTCGGCTTGGATGCCGGGGCAGATGACTATCTCACGAAGCCCTTCGAGATGGAGGAGTTGCTCGCCCGTCTCCGCTCGCTCACGCGGCGAAACTTTGCCCCTATTCAGGCGGAGGTGGTGACGTTCGGGCAGTTTATGCTGAAGCGGTCGTCCCGTCAATTGTTCCGAAGAGGGGAAGAGATCTTCCTCAGCCAGCGGGAGTACCAGCTGCTCGATTTGTTTCTTCAGAATCTCGGCCATGCGCTGACGAGGGACGTTATATTAGATCGCGTCTGGGGCGTTGGCAGCGAGGTATCCAACAAGAATGTGGATGTAACGGTCAAAATGCTTCGGGACAAGCTGGAGGCTGTACAAGGGGAGACGATGATCCAGAGCGTCAGAGGGGTAGGCTACCGATTTGAAGCCTAAACGACCGGCGCTCAAGACAGACATGTTCGTTAAATCGAGAAGGAAGTTAACCTATACGTACACCTGGCTGATTATTCTCTTCTTGGTCGTATTTTCAATGATCGTTTCCGCCATATTCCTGGGAATGGCTTATCGGGAGCAGCAAGAATCCATTATGTCAACGTTGTTTGCGACGACAGAGAAGGGTAACGTGGCGATTCCTGATTTATCGAACTCCCGCGGAGACGACTTGTACTTTTTCTATGTCCTGGATGACCAAGGAAATGTGCTGGCAGGCAGCTCTGCCTATCCGCAATTGGATAACATGAATATACAGAAGATCATTAGGTGGCATCCTCGAGATGTTTCGTTCCGATTGGACTGGCAGCCGGAGACTCATGTGGAAGTGCGCCAACGCGTTGACATTGAAATCGAACCGAAATTAACGCCGAAAGCTCCGAGGGTACTGATGGCTGGGGAGCGGCTGCTCTATGTTGGCGCGCGCCCGGTTATGCTCGATAACGGTACGATAGCCGTCATTTATGCCGCCAAAGACGTGACCTTCTATTATGAGGTGTTTCGAAACCTGCTTGTGGTGTTTCTCCTTATACTCGTCGTCTTCATCATGGCCGCGGTATGGTTGAGTAATTCCATGTCCAAGAAAGCGATGATCCCGATTCAGCAAGCATACCGGCAGCAGCAGCAGTTTCTGGCAGATGCGTCGCATGAGCTTCGGACGCCGCTGAGTATTATGAATACGTCGCTGGATGTCATCGAGCTTGAGAATGGGCAAGACTTCTCTGCCTTTACCAAGGAAGTCGTCGTGGATATGAAAGAGGAAGTCGGGCGCATGAGCCGAATGGTTCAGCACTTGTTGCTGCTCGCTCGATCCGATGCAGGCTCTGTCGAATTCGAGAAGGCTTCGTTTGACTTGGTTCCGAAGGTCAGGCAGTGGGTGCAGACGATCGATGCCGTTGCTCACAAGAAGCAGATTTCGTTAAAGGCCGAGCTGCCTGAACAATTGGCGGTTACGGGAGACGTGGAGCGAATCAAACAGCTGGTGTACATCCTCTTGGACAATGCGATCAAGTACACACCCGAAGGCGGGACGGTTGATGTCGCCTTGAGCAGCAGTCCCAAACAATGGTCACTATCGATTAGAGATACGGGCATGGGCATTCCTGAGCATGCGATACCTCGGATCTTCGATAGATTCTATCGGGTGGAGGAGCACCGTTCGCGGGAAGAAGGAAGCGCGGGACTTGGACTATCGATCGCCAAATGGATTGCCGAATCCCATCAAGGGTCGATCGAAGTGAAAAGCGCGTTAGGTGAAGGAAGTACGTTTATCGTGAGATTTCCCCTCGTATAGAATCATAGGCCCTTTCTCAATGCATGTTGAGGAAGGTTTTTTTTTGCCTATTTACCGTACTTTTACTTTCTAAGTCTATAGTGAGAGCTGTAAGAAGAACATTGACGCGAGAGGATGGATGAGAGATGAGGTCCGGTAAATCTTGGATCAAGAGAGTGCTTCTCATAGCTGTTGTTATTGTCGTTGTTGGCATTGGAGTGAAATTCGCTTCAGGTGGTGACGTATCGGTTCATCAGACCGCCATTAAGCATGTGCAATTAAAGGATGAACCATTCCTGCCAAGAGGTGATGAAAGAAGTATAGGCGGCATGCCCAGAGGCGAAGGGAGAGATATCGTTGTTGCCGGACCGGAGTTTGGACCTGTAAAAGCGATGCGCATAGACGGACATCCGCGCGAAGAGTGGAATGCCGGCGTGGCCATAGTCGGCACGATCCTAATTGCCGGATTGCTCTTCTTGATTCTCAAGCGCAGAAAGAAATCGCCATCCCAATCCCATGAGCCGCTTCATGTAAGCGCAGCTGCGCCGATGCTGACTTCCACTTCCGATTTCCTGGACCAATGGGAAAGAAATCATTCTGCTAATGCAAAGGAGTCGAACTGAATATGGGCATTTTCAAACGAGTAAAAGATTTGTTTCTGGCGGAAACGAACGGGCTTCTGGACAAGTGCGAACAACCCCTTAAGATGGTGGATCAATATATTCGCGAGTTTGAACTGGAGCTTGCAAAAGGACAGCGGGCATTGGCGAATCAACTGTATATTGAGAAAAGACAAGCTGCCCTAATCGCCGAGACCGAGGCCATCATTGAGAAGCGAGATCGCCAGGCCAAGCTTGCGGTGAAGCAAGATGAGGAGCATATCGCGAAGCTGGCGCTGCAAGAAAAGCTGATGCATGAGAAGAAACTGGCGGCTTACAGCGCCCAGCATGCAACCATTCAGGAACAAACGAAGCTGCTGGAAGATAGAATCGGACAGCTGCTTGTGCAATCGGAGGAGTACAATCATCGCCGCCTGCTGCTTGCATCTCGGGCTAATGTTGCCAGCTCGCTGAAGGAATTGAATCAGAATGTCGTATCCTTTCAAACCGAGAATGTTGCCAAAGGATTTGCCCGCGCGGAAGACAGAATCTTGATGATCGAAGCCGAGATGGAGGCGATGGCTCATTTCTCTTCCCCGGTCAAACGATCGGCTCCTCAATATTTGGATCCAAGTCTTACGGCAGACATCGACAAGGAATTGGATGAGCTGAAGCAGCAACATACTCAGGAATAGCTGGCCGGGCATGTAGGAGAAACTTTCTTAACGATACGAGGCGTCCCTTAAGGGGCGCCTTTTCGATTTATCGAGTTCAGAAGAAAAAATGGGATAAACTACATGAATGCGCGAGTGCCGTCCCAAAAGGTCGTCAAAGTGATAGGAACTCGTCGGAATAGCAATAGACGATTCCAACGCGGTTGGATAATCTGAAACGATAGGCGGAGTTTAAGCTCCTGCCGTTCGGGGGTGCACACGATTGTTCAGAAGACTGGCTTTCATCCCATGGAATTCCATTCCCGTCAAGCTTGTACTGGGTCTGTTATGTATGGCTGTCCCGCTTATCGCTTTGCTCATCTACAACAATATTTATAGTGTAAACGTCATTCATAATCAGGTCGCTGCATCGAACAAAAATTTAATGTCCATTTATATGAAGCAGATTGATGCGCAGCTAGCCGAAGCTGAGCGTCATTTGGTCAGTTTGACGATGACGGACTTGAACGTCCAAGCGATGGGGGAACAGGTGTCGGAGGATCGCTATATGCTCGCCAAGAGTGCGGTCTCCCGCAGGTTAATCTCAGACCTTACGATATATCCCTATACGGATGGGTTCTATGTCTATTCCATGACGAGGCATGATGAGGTCGAAGCCTATAAAGGCTCGCTGACCTACGCCGACCTCAGCGGAATCCGTAAGGAGATGGAAAGCAAGGTCAAGCAGCTGTCGAATCAGCCGTTTTATTTGAATGCCCAGTGGAAGGTGCAGCAGATGAATGGCAAGTTTTATCTGTACCGACTCATCCGGGATCAGAACCTTTTCGTAGGCGCTTGGGTGAAAGTGTCCACACTGCTGGAACCGCTGAAGGGAATGCGGGTCGGAGAGAAGGGGGCATTGTTTGTACTTGATGATCAAGGCCGCACCTTATACGGGACGAGGGATCTCTCCCATGAGGGATTGGACTTCGCGCGAAGCTTCGATCATTATTATTTGTCCGGCACCAGTAACGCCTATCTCATCGTCGGTGAATCTTCCGGGAAAGGCGGCTTTAGTTTAACTGCAGCCATCCCCGATCTTTCGATTCTGGAGAATCTCCCGTACCTGTCCCGGGCTACGGCAATTGTCATTGCACTTGCGCTTCTGATGCTTCCGCTTAGCTTCCTGTTCTTGCAGCAGGTGCTTCTGCTGCCGCTTCGCAAGATGGTTCGCGCGATGAGGCTCATCGGGGAAGGGAATTTCAGCTTAAGGATTGAGCCTACGCCTGCACCGGACGAGATTCAGCTGGTCAATCGGACGTTCAATACGATGATCTCTCGGATTGAAGAGCTTAAGATCCATGTGTACGAGGAGCAGATCAGCAAGCAGCGTGCGGAGCTAAAGCATTTGCAGCTGCAAATTAATCCCCATTTCTTCATGAATACCCTTAACATTCTCTATAATCTGGCACAGGTCAAGCAGTTCGGGCTGATCCAGGAGACAACGATGAGTCTCGTGCACTATTTCCGTTACATGCTTCAGAGCAATCAAACGCTTGTTACGCTAAGTGACGAGCTTCTGCATATACGCAATTACTTGCATATTCAGCAAATGCGGTTCCCGAATACGTTTGCCTACGATATCCATGTTCCCGCTTATCTGGAGAAAACCGCTATTCCTCCGCTCATGCTGCAAACGATCGTCGAGAACACGATTAAGCATGCGGTTCAAACGAATGAGCCGATACAGCTGACGATTGAAGTCGAACTGGACGATCTGGCTGAAGAACCGATGGTAAATATCGTGATCCGCGATAACGGTGAAGGCTATTCTGAAGCTGCTCTTGAAGGCAGCAGGGATGGGCGCATTCCTGTCGACGAGCGCGGAGAGCATATCGGGTTATGGAATGTAAGAGAGAGGCTGAGGCTCCAGTTTGGAGACAGAGCTCGAATGGAATGTTATAACGACGATCCTCAGGGGGCGGTGACGGAAATCATTATCCCACTGAACGCACCTATTCCGGATAACAAGGAGTGAATGTAAAGATGCGGCAGCTGCTAATAGTGGACGATGAGCCGATCGCCGTAGAAGGCCTGAAATCCGGGGTTGACTGGTCAACGATTGGCATATCCCGCGTATTAGTCGCTTACAGCGTCGATCAGGCGATCGAGGTATTCGGTCAGGAGACGATCGATATTCTGCTCTGTGACATCGAAATGCCGAAGAGTACGGGGATTCAATTACTGGAGTGGGTACGCAAGCATCATCCCGCAACAGAGACCATCTTCCTGACCTGTCATGCCGATTTTCAATATGCCAGACAAGCGATTCACCTCGGCAGTCTGGACTATTTATTGAAACCCATTCCCTATAAAGACCTTGAAGCCGTAATTGTCAAAGCAATCCGTAAACTGGACGAGAAGCGGCGGCAGAGCGAGTTTAGCCAATTCGGCAAGTTCTGGCTGCAGCATCAGCCGATGATGATTGAGCGATTCTGGCTGGATATCTTAAACCAAACGATACCGTCGCAGGAGCAGGCGATCTTGAAGGCTGCCGAAGAACGCAACATTCCCTATTCCGGGAATTTGATTTTCTTTCCCATTCTGCTTCGCATGCGCAGGTGGGATCAGGAATATACCCTTCGCGACAAGAAAACGATGGAATACGCGCTTCGCAAAGCAGCAGAGGAGATTCTAATCGCGCGGCCGGAACGAGGCTTCCTCCTCACGCCGGGCGAAGATCTGCTGCTGGTTGTTCTAAACGGCGAGGAAGAATCATCGGCCGGAGAAGCGCCGAGTCCGATGAATAAGCTGTGCGACACTTATATTGAAGCCTGCAAAACCTATTTTCAATGCGATGTCTCTTGCTACATTGGGGATAAGGCTGCGGGACATGAGATGGCCGCTCAATATCAACGATTGCTGAGGCTTGATTCGGATAACGTTGCCTACGACAATCATGTCTTCTTCCTCGCGGAGCAGCCTGCGAAGCCGGACCCGCATGATCTGCCGGATATGAGTCTCTGGGGAATGATGCTGAAAGAAGGCGCGCGCAGCAAAGTGATTGAAGAAGCGCAGCTCTACATCGAGAAGAAGGTACAAGCAGGGAGGCTTACGACGAAGCTGCTAACCCCGTTCATTCAAAATTTCAATCAGATGGTCCTCTACGTGCTTCAGGTCAAAGGGATACTCGCTCATCAGCTGCTTAGCGACCCTGTTTCCGTCGATCTGTCGAGCCGTGCGTCCCGATCGGCCAAAGATGCACGGATATGGATTCGCTATATCGTAGAGAAATCGCTCGATTTTGCCGAATCCTTAGAGCATTCGCCAAGCGTCGTCGAGCAGGTGAAAGCCTACATTCAGCAGAACTTGGCCGAAGTTATCTCGCGGGAAGATATAGCCAGCCATGTCTATTTGAACCCGGACTACTTGACCCGCATCTTCAAGCGAGAGACAGGCATGTCCATTTCGGATTATTTACTGAAGCAGCGGTTAGGTATCGCCGCGGAATTGCTCGCGAATACGGATTTGTCGGTCAGTGCGATCGCCCAGCGGATCGGTTACGCGAATTTCTCGCATTTCTCCCGTATGTTCAAGAAGTACATGCAGGTTAATCCGCTCGAATACCGTCAATCCTCCGGGCATCAGATAAAGTCGGGAAAGTGATACATGGAAGTCGTGATCCGAGCAGAGTCCGCCAAGAGCTTGCCTTACAATGATAGTAGTTTCAACTATCTAGATAAAAAGGCGGGGAATTGAAAATGAGAAAATCAAGAACAGCGGTTGTATCCCTACTACTGCTTACAGCGATGACACTGACTGCTTGCGGCGGCAACAACAATGCCGGCAGCAACACAGCAAATGACGGCGCGGCCAATGACACGGGGACAAGCACCAACTCGTCACCGGCCAAGGACAGCGGCCCCATCGAGAACATTACAGTAGCCTATCCCATGATCAACAGCGCGCAGAAAGATACGCAGCTGGTTGAGGATGCCATTAATAAAATCACCGAAGTGAAGATTCAGACGCATGTTAAACTGAATCCCATCGGTGCCGGCGAGTGGGCGCAGCAATTGAACCTGATGTTCACCAGCAATGCAGCGATGGATTTGATCCCCGTGTTCGGTACGGCTTACAGCGGGATGGTCGCGAAGTCGCAACTTGTTCCGCTTAATGAGCTATTGGATCAACATGGGTCCGGTATTCGTGAGGCGCTTGGCGAAGATTACTTGGGAGCAACTAAAATCAAAGGGGAGTCGTACGCTGTGCCGACGATTCGCGATTTGGCCGTCAGCTATGGGTTCTCGATGGTGAAGAGTCTGGCTGACAAATACAATATTGACGCCAATGCCATCAAAACGCTGGATGACTTCGAGGAAGTATTAACGACGGTGAAGAACGGGGAGAAGACTTTTGCTCCGCTTGTCCCGGCATCGGCAGGTAACTCTTATTTGGACACTTATGTGTTCTTTGACCGTCTGGGTGACAGCATTGGCGTTCTGCCGAACTATGACAACGATCTTAAAGTCGTAAATCTCTATGAATCACAGGACTATAAGGATTTTCTGACCAAGGTACGGAAATGGTATCAAGATGGTCTGGCGATGAAGGATGCGGCGACGAACAAGACGTCTACATTCGAGCTCGTGAAGTCCGGCAAAGCCTTCGGCACGCTCTCTTCCTTGAAACCGGGCTTTGCGGCGCAAGAGAAACAAGCAACAGGCATCGATTACGTGGTTTCCGAGAGCATTCCACCTGTCGCAACGACAAGCAGCGTAACCGGCGTTATGTGGGGCATTCCGATCAATTCGAAGCAGCACGAGAAAGCCATGCAGTTCCTGAACCTGATGTACACAGACAAGGATATCGTCAATCTGTTCGATTGGGGTATTGAAGGCAAGCACTATGTGAAAGGACAGGACAATGTGATCAAGTATCCGGAAGGCGCCGATATTGCGACGCTCGGCTATTCGAATCCATTGGGTTATTTGTTTGGAAATCAGTTCCTATCCTATGTCATGGATGGTAATGATCCGGAAATTTGGAGCAAAATGCAGGTGTACAATGAGAGTGCAAAACACTCCAAAGCGCTTGGTTTCGTGTTCGATTCGACACCGATCAAGACGGAATACGCGGCCGTATCGAATGTCGTTACCCAATACAAGCTGCCTCTTGAGACGGGGAGTGTGGATCCAGACAAAATTTTGCCTGAATTCATCAGCAAGCTGAAGTCGGCGGGAATCGATAAGATCATCGCCGAGAAGCAGAAGCAATTGGATGAGTGGGCGAAGAGCGCTGCTCAATAAGAACGTTTCGCCTTAATTCCTCACATAATTTCTGACCCGGTCATCCCTTTGGCCGGGTTTTTATTTTGCTAAACAGGAGGTCGGAAAAGCGCATGGAGGAAGTCGTACGAACGGTAGTGGGGCTGCCATGAATCGAGTAACATGAGGAAGCTAACGACACAGTCAACCAGAAAGGGGAGGAATGAATTGTATACGGTTTTGCCAGTCAGAAAGCGAAGAAACCTTCGCCGTTTTATACCGCTCTACGTGATGCTGCTGCCCGGGTTCGCTTATCTCATCATCAATAACTACTTGCCGCTCTTCGGTCTCTCGATCGCCTTCAAGGATGTTAATTATGCGAAGGGGATCTGGAACAGCGATTGGATCGGTTTTCGTAACTTCGAGTATTTGTTTAAGACCGATGATGCTTTCGTTATTACACGAAATACCTTGCTTTACAATGCGGTCTTCATCGTGGTTGGCCTTGCGCTGGCTATCGCGATCGCCATTATGTTGAACGAAATTAAGAGCAAGCTCGCCTCGCGGCTGTATCAGAGCGTCATCCTATTGCCGTTTCTGATCTCGATTATCCTGGTCAGCTACTTGGTTTACGCCATGCTCAGCATGGAGACGGGCTTCGTGAATCGCACGCTGCTGCCTGCGCTCGGATTGAACCCGATCGATTGGTACAACGAGCCAAAGTATTGGCCTTATATCTTGACGTTCGTTCATCTGTGGAAAGGGGCGGGCTACTCGTGCATCGTGTTTCTGGCCGCTATTCTCGCGATTGATCCGGAATATTACGAGGCGGCGCGTCTGGACGGCGCATCCAAGTGGATGCAGATTCGCAAGATTACGATCCCGATGATTACACCGGTCATCATTATGCTGATGCTGCTTGGCATCGGCAGGATCTTCTATTCCGATTTCGGGTTGTTCTACCAGGTGCCGATGAATGCAGGCGCACTGTTCTCGACGACGAATGTCATCGACACCTACGTCTTTCGAGGCCTGCTGCAGCTTGGCGATATCGGTATGTCTTCCGCGGCCGGCTTCTATCAATCGTTTGTCGGCTTTGTACTCGTTCTGATCTCTAATTATATTGTCCGTTTGATCAACAAGGATAACGCCTTGTTTTAACGCTGAATTGAAGGAGGTACCTCACATGGATCACGAAAACCGGGGATGGCACTGGATGTCTCATATCATCATGATTTTACTTTCGCTCGCCTGCATTCTTCCGTTGGTTTTGCTGTTTATGGCATCCATCACCGATGAGCAGACGATCGTCGCGAACGGCTATTCGTTCTTCCCATCGCAATATAGCATGAACGCATATGAATATATCTGGCAGCAATCCGGCCAAATATTCCACGCTTACGGGGTCACGATACTGACTACGATCGTGGGGACGGCTGCGAGCCTGATCATTACCTCGCTGCTGGCTTACCCGCTCTCAAGACGGGATTTGCCGGGCGGACAGACGCTGGCTTTCCTTGTTTTCTTTACATTGCTGTTCAATGGCGGGCTTGTTCCTACCTACATGGTGTACACACAGATGATCGACATTCGCGATTCATTCTTAGCGCTGTTAATTCCATGGCTGCTCATGAACGGGTTTAATGTGCTGCTGATGAGGACGTTCTTTGCCACTACGATTCCGGGAGCGGTTTTGGAATCAGCGAATATTGACGGAGCGGACGAGTTTCGGATTTATTGGAAAATCGTGCTGCCGCTCTCCATGCCCATCATGGCGACCATCGGGATGTTTCAAGGACTTGCCTACTGGAACGATTGGAACAACGGTCTCATATTCGTCTACGATCCCGATCTGTTCAGCTTGCAGAACGTACTGAACCGCATCATGAACAACATTCAGTTCCTGACGAGCAACAGCAATATCAGCTCCAGCGCGGCGCTCAAGCAGCTGCCGAGCGAAACGTTCCGCATGGCGATCGCAGTCATCGGTATCGTGCCGATTCTGATCGCATATCCGTTTTTCCAGAAATATTTCGTTAAAGGCATCACAATTGGCGCCGTCAAAGGGTGATTGCCTCCCAATTAGATTAGCGCATACAAGGAGGTTTGCATTCATGCTTGGCATATGGTATTCGATCATCGAGACGCCGCGAATGAAGCTGAAGCTTCAGTTCAAGGTGTCCCGGAAAGACGGTTATACGCTCGATATGGCGATGCAGCCGATCACGCTGCCGCTCCTTATTGATGAAGTCGAAGTACAAGGGAACACGCTGAAGGGAACGGGAAATGTCTTCTGGAAGCCGGACGAGGCGATTAGGCTGCACGTGACCTTCGAGGGAAATACGTTCAGCGGCAGCATCCATCTGCCCATGTTCGGCACTTACGAGTTGAAGGGAGAACGGGGGCGTGGACCGTCTCTATCGGCTTCGCTTCAAGCTGAGGTGGCACCTTACCGTAAGCAAGGCATCGTCGAGCCCCGCAGTGAAGCCGAAATTCAAGCGTTGGTGGAGCAGCTGCTCGAACGGTTGACGCTTCAGGAGAAAATCGGTCAGATGAGTCAGTGCCAATCTTCGAACTTCTCGTTCGGCGGGGAAATCGCCTCCGATCCGCCCGAGAAGCTGGTTGCAGAAGGACGAGTGGGGTCCATCCTCGGTGCGTTCGACGTCCGGCGCGTATACGAGCTGCAGAAGATCGCTGTCGAACAGTCGCCGCATGGCATTCCGCTGCTATTCAACGCGGATATCATCCATGGCGCGCAGACGATTTTCCCGGTTCCCCTGGCTTGGTCCTGCAGCTGGGATATGGAAGCCATTCGGGAAGCATGCGCCATTGCCGCTCGCGAAGCAACCGCTTCCGGTACGGTCTACAACCACGGGCCGATGGTCGACATCTCCCGTGATCCCCGCTGGGGACGCGTTGTGGAAGGAGCGGGCGAAGACCCTTATTTGGCCGGACTAATCGCTAAAGCTCAAGTTGAAGGGTTTCAAGGAAGGTCGAAGCAATCGCTGCATGATAAGGAAACGCTTGTTGCTTGTCTGAAGCATTTCATCGGTTACGGAGCATCGGAAGGCGGACGGGATTACAATTCGGTTGATCTGTCGGAGACGATGCTTCGAAATGTTTATCTGCCGCCGTTCATCGCCGGCATTCAAGCAGACGCAGCTTCGGTTATGAACGCTTTTAACATCTATCAAGGCGTGCCTGTTGCGGCCAACGTCCCGCTCATGAAGGATCTGCTGCGTAACGAGCTCGGCTTCGACGGCGTTCTCATCTCGGACTACGGGGCAATTGAGGAAATCGTGCAGCATGGACAAGCAAGAGATGCCGCGGAGGCGGCCCGGAAAGCCGTTGACGCGACGATGGATATCGAAATGGTAACTCGCGCTTTCGATCATATTCCTCAGCTGCTTGAAGCGGGTCAGCTTAAGGCGTCTCAGATTGACGATGCCGTGCGCCGGATCTTGACCCTCAAATATAAGGTCGGGTTAATGGATGATCCGTTCCGGTATGTAAGGCCGGAAGCGGAGGACGAGCTTCATTTCCACAAGGAGCATCTGGAGGCAAGCCGTCAACTGGCTCGTAAATCGATTGTGCTGTTGAAGAACGACGGCGTGCTCCCGCTGTCGGAGGCGAAATCGGCAGCACGGAAGCTCGCTTTGATCGGCCCGTTCGCGGATAGCAAAGATCTGCTCGGACCGTGGCAATTCTCCCGCTATGGGCTGGAGACCGTCACGCTGTACGAAGGTTTGGCAGCGAAGGGATATATGCCGGATCAACTGCTATATGCTCCAGGCTGCGGCGTGAACGCTCCGCTCTCCGGCGGCATTGACGCTGCACTCGCGCAAGCGAAGCAGGCGGATCTGGTCATCCTTGCGCTCGGAGAAAGCAGCGAGATGTCGGGTGAGGCGGCGTCGCGTATGCGCATTTCCCTTCCCGATGCGCAGCTTGAGCTGGCGGCTGCGATTGCCGCAACAGGCAAGCCGGTGATGCTCGTGCTTACGAACGGCAGGCCCTTGGAGCTCGAATGGTTCGACAAGCATATGAATGCCATCGTGGAAACGTGGTTCCTCGGCTCTCAGGCCGGACATGCAATTGCCGATGTGCTGTGCGGAGACTTTAATCCGTCCGGCAGGCTGACGATGAGTTTCCCTGTTCATGGCGGACAGGTGCCTGTCTACTACAACCACTTCCGTACCGGACGACCGGTGACGCAAGCGAATACCCAGCAGAAATTCATTTCGAAATATATCGACGGCCCGAACGAACCTTTGTATCCGTTCGGTTATGGACTCAGCTACTCTCGGTTTGCTTACGGCGAAGTGAAGCTGAACGCGAATGTAATGGAGCTTGACGGCAGCATCACAGCAAGCGTCAACGTAAGCAATGTTGGAAGCCTTGCAGGCATTGAAACCGTACAGCTCTATATTCAAGACGTCTGCGGAAGCATTGTGCGGCCGGTCAAAGAATTGAAGGGCTTCACGCGGATTGAGCTTGAGCCGGGCGAGAATCGGAATGTGACATTCGAGATCGCAGCTGCGGATTTGATTTTCTGGTCCCCGACTGCCGGTTATGCGGCGGAACCCGGGGAATTCCGGGTGATGATTGGCCCTGACAGCCGCCGAGCGGAGCAATATGAGGTGTTCGAGTTAATCGAGGTAGCCAAAGTTACGGAGGGGATCGGGCATGCATGAAAGTCGTGATATGAAGTCGTTGATTTCGCAAATGACGCTGGAAGAGAAGGCGAGCCTATGCTCGGGGTCCGACACCTGGCATACGCGCGGCATCGAACGGCTTGGCATTCCATCGGTCATGATGACGGATGGCCCCCATGGTCTTCGTAAGCAGAAGGCTTCGGCCGATCATCTCGGTCTGTTCGACAGTGTGCCGTCGACGTGTTTTCCATCGGCGGCCGGCGTAGCCAGCTCCTGGAACCGAGCCTTAATCCAGCGCATGGGCGAGGCGCTCGGGATTGAATGTCAGGCGGAGGAGGTCGGCGTACTGCTCGGTCCCGGCGTGAACATTAAACGATCGCCGCTGTGCGGGCGTAATTTCGAGTACTTCTCCGAGGATCCGTTCCTGTCCTCCGAGATGGCGGCGAGTCATATTGCCGGCGTCCAAAGTCAGGGCGTCGGTGCCTCGCTGAAGCACTTCGCGGCGAACAATCAAGAGCATCGCCGCATGACGTCCGACTCCGTTGTCGACGAGCGGACGCTGCGCGAAATTTATTTGGCCAGCTTCGAAGGTGCGGTGAAACAGGCGCAGCCTTGGACCGTCATGTGCGCTTACAACAAGGTGAACGGCGAATACGCCTCTGAGAATAAGCAGCTGCTGACCGATATTCTGAAGGACGAGTGGGGTCACGAAGGTTTCGTCGTGTCAGACTGGGGTGCGGTTGAAGACCGGGCGAAGGGGCTTGCAGCAGGACTGGAGCTGGAAATGCCGGCGAGCAACGGTGAAGGCGATCTCCGGATATTGGAGGCGATCCGAAACGGCGAGATGACCGAGAAGGAGCTGGATGATGCGGTTGAACGCATCCTGAAGATCGTGTTCAGAGCGGTCGATAGCCGGCGTCCGGGAACGACATTCGACCAGGCTGCCCATCATAGGCTGGCGCGGGAGGTCGCGCAAGAGAGCATGGTGCTGCTGATGAACGAAGACGATATTCTTCCGCTTCGTAAAGGCTCGAAGCTCGCGATTATCGGTGCGATGGCCAAGGAGCCGCGTTATCAAGGCAGCGGCAGCTCCCAGATCAGGCCCACGCAGATGGACGATATCATCGCGGAGCTGGGGAAATCCGCAGGGGAAGCGGCGGAGCTTGTTTTTGCGAAAGGGTACGAGTCGGATGCGGATGAAGCGGATTCCCAATTGACTGCGGAAGCCGTAAAAGCAGCTTCGGATGCCGAAGCCGCTGTGCTGTTCGCGGGATTGCCGAAGCGGTATGAGTCGGAAGGCTTCGATCGCAGGCATCTGCGGATGCCTGCGAATCAGATTGCTTTAATAGAAGCGATAGCTGCGGTACAGCCGAATTTGATCGTCGTATTGTGCAATGGCGCTCCTGTCGAGATGCCTTGGTTGGCATGTGCCAAAGGCGTGCTGGAAGCCTACTTGGGTGGACAGGCCATGGGCGGCGCGGTCGCGGATCTGCTGTTCGGGGATGCGAACCCGTCGGGACGGCTTGCGGAGACATTCCCGGTGCAGCTGAGCGATAACCCGTCTTATCTGTTTTATCCCGGCGAGGGAGATCGCTCCGAGTACCGCGAGGGAATCTTCGTCGGATACCGGTATTATGACAAGAAGAATGTGCAGCCGCTATTCCCGTTTGGTTACGGACTCAGCTATACTGCTTTTGCTTACTCGGATCTAACCTTGGACAAGAAAACGATGAGGGATACGGATATGCTTCAAGTTTCGGTAAAGGTGACGAATACGGGTCCTCGTGCCGGCAAAGAAGTCGTGCAGCTGTATGTATCCGACGAGGTAAGTACGGTTATTCGGCCGGACAAGGAGCTGAAAGGCTTCGACAAGGTTGAGCTTGAACCCGGAGAAACCAAAACCGTCTCGTTCGAGCTGAACAAACGCTGCTTCGCCTATTACGATACGGAAGCAGAGGAATGGACGGTAGAATCAGGCGTCTTCAAGCTGCTTATTGGCCATTCTTCCCGTGAGATCATGCTGACAGAGGAAGTGTCCGTAATCTCTACTTCTGATCGTAAGCTGTCGTTCCATCGCAACTCCACGCTGTCGGAGCTAAGCAGAACTCCGGCCGGCGAGGCGTTCGTGCAGCGACTGATCGCGAACTTGCCGTTTGCTTCCGCGCTCCATTCCGAGCATGCCGCATTGCTCAAAGCTTTCTTAGAGCATATGCCCTTACGCGGCCTGCTTTCTTTCAGCGGAGGCAAGTTCACGGAAATCCAGCTCGCGGCGGTCATTCGCGGCTTGAACGGGGAGGATGCATCATAATGACATGCCCGGTCTATCTGTATCCGCAGCCGCGTTCCTACACAAGTTCAGGAGAAAGCTTCCCTTCCGCAGCTCAGTTTGAATTGAAGGCGTCGGGGCCGAAAGCTGCTCGTTTCGCTGAACAAACCGGAGTGAAGGAGCGACTTGAAGCATCGTTACAAGCCGCCGCTTCAGTAATGGAAGGCATTGCGCCTTCCGTGCAAGCTGTCGTGGAAGTCCAAGAAGGACTTCATCCCCAAGGGTACGTCGTGGAATGGAACGTGAACGGCTTGCGTCTCGCAAGCTCCACCGCCCAAGGCTTGCATTACGCGCTGCTGACCGCTGCGCAGATGATCGAAGGTCAGCGTGGATACGCGACATGGTTACACTGCTTGATCGAGGACGAGCCGGACTATCCGGTAAGGGGCGTCATGCTCGACATCGGTCGGAACAAAATTCCGAAGATGGAAACCTTGTTCGCCTTCATCGACCTGCTGTCTGGGATGAAGATCAATCACCTTCAGCTCTACACGGAAGGCTTCAGCTTCAACTACAGCAAGTATGCTGAATTGTTCCCGGGAGAAACGCCGATGACAGCCGACGAATATCGCGAGCTGGATATCTATGCGAAGGCGCGTTATATCGATCTCGTGCCGAATCAGAACTGTCTTGGCCATATGGGGCCATGGCTGGCGAAGCCGGAGTTCAGAGACCTTGCGGAACATCCGGACGGATTGCCGGCACCGGCGCCGCTTCCGTTCAAGCTGCCGCCGATGACGCTGAATCCGTTAGACGAACGTTCCATAGCGCTCGTACAAGATATGTTCGATGCCTTGCTGCCGAACTTCTCTTCCGAGTACGTGAACATCAACATGGACGAGCCGTTTGGCCTCGGTACAGGTGCCAGTAAGGAGCGAGCTGACGAGATCGGGGTTGGTGCGCTGTATTTGGACTATGCGAAACAGGTCTTTGACATTGCGCGCAGTCACGGGATGAAAACATTGATGTGGGGCGACGTGCTCGCTCATCATCCGGAAATCGTCAAGCATCTGCCGGAGGACGTAACCGTGCTTCACTGGAACTATGACGCTCCGGTTCCGTTCGAACCGCGCTGCAAGATGTTACAGGAGAACGGAATTCCTTTCTATGTTTGTCCGGGAACGAGCTCCTGGTCGTCGATATCCGGACGCACCGACAATATGCTCGGCAACATCGCGGATGCGGCGCAGACCGGCAAAACCTATGGTGCCGGCGGTTTCATTGTCGCGGATTGGGGAGATGCCGGTCATTGGCAAGCGCTGCCGATCAGCTACCCGGGCTTCGCTTATGCGGCAGGCGCAAGCTGGCAGACCGAGACCAATATAGATCGACTGCTGCCGTTCGAATACCATGTTGCGATGCGGATGCTGCAGGACCGGAGCGGCGGCGGGGCTAAGCTTCTGTTGGAAATGGGACGTTACTATCATCTGGAGCGCAGCACGATGGAGAATATGACGTACACGAGCCATCTCATGAATCGGGGACTGTCCGATCGAGCTAAGCTGGAACGGGAAATGGAAATCATGGTGGATGTCTTCCGAATGCTCGGTGGCAGCGGGAAGCCATTTCGGCTTGATTACCGCTACTCGGAGATGGAAGACTGGCTGCGGGCACGCCGCATGGAGCTCGACTGTCTCGAGCTCGCCGGAGCGGATGCGGATATACTGAGAGACGAGCTTGTGAACACGCTTCTGCTGATCGAGCAAGGTGCCGGACTTCATAAGTATATTTACCGTCAGGCGCTGCCTGATGTACCGTCCGAGATCGCTTGGCTGGAACAGCTTGAAGAGCAGCTTGAGCTCGCGACAGCGGAATTCAAGCGGTTATGGCTTGTTCGCAACCGCGAGGGTGGATTGACTGCCAGCACGGCGGCTTTCGCAAAGCTGCTTAATCAATACTCCGAAAGGCTGCAGGAGCTGAACAACCAATCTTAACAAACGCGAAATGCCAACTTAACGGCCGTCGGATGAGGATCCGGCGGCCTTCTGTTTTCTGGAAATCCAACGCTGCTGTTTCATATAAATAGGATGAGGGTAAGTAATGGCTTGCCCGAAGTGAAGGCGGATATGGCAAATTATTCTTCTCATTATTCTCACTTTTTTCTCATTATTAACTCTTATTTGTACTTGTGCAGTGTGCAAAAGCACCATGTCCGATACTACTAAGGGGAGTGTTTCAGCTAAAATATGTAAATAATACTTAAATTTTATTTAAAGATATGATTTTGAGGGTTGCTCATAGTCCCACTTCGCCAAGGTTCTCTATAACCCCTAATTGGGTAATGAGGCCCAATCGTCAGAAGCGCCAAGAATCGGCCCGAACGACGCTATTGAGAATCGTTCTCTTTCCTAGCGCAGTGCTCTGCTATCTCGTTTTTGCTCTTACAAAAAGATTACAGGAGCTAACCTCGTTCGTTAGCTATCTACTCCGTATTCGACAAACGATGGGTATCCGCAATTGAGTCCAAGGTCACTGTATACCTGTAAACGAACGGTTAACAAAATCAGTACTCCTGCATTATGTCCATGTCAACCTTCTCAAGGTATGTTGAGATGAGGAGCCCATTGTCCGATTTTGGATATCCATGACGAAAACTTAAGATTCTCTCATATTGTTCATAGTATGAGCACTCCATAACCGGAAGTGGTTTTCAAATGAATGGCAAGAAAGGTGATGATAACGATGGCAATTCAGATCGAGTCAGAACGATTCTTAATCGAGGAGCGTAACCGGATCGCTGAGGAACTGCATGATCGTGTTTCCCAGCATTTGTTCGGTATCATTTACGCCATTCAGTCAATGAAAGGTGACTGCAACGGAATGAATGACGTCCGGACCCAAGAGCAGATGCAAGAAATTCAAGAAGCGGCACTGGCGGCTTCCCGTGAACTGCGTGCATCGATTTACAATCTGAGCTCTCGCGAGAGCGATAAGAACGACAATGCTTCCTGGATCAGCATCGTACAATCACATCTGGCCAATCAGGCCAAATTGAACGGAGTAGAAATCCGTTTCCACGCACCTAACTCGGACGACCGACTTTCTATAAATCATCAAAAAGCGCTGTATCGAATGATCCTGGAAGGGGTAGGCAATGCAATCCGCCATGGAGCGAGCAGCAGGATAACGATTCATTTGACTGTGGAGCCCCGGATTGTCAAACTCTCCATCGAAGATAACGGACGCGGCTTTAACCCTTGGCTGATCAAACCAAGCAAACCGGATTCAGGATTCGGTTTATCCAACATGCGCACGCTTGCCGCATCACTGGGCGGTAAGTTTGGAATTAGCACGAAGCAAGGGAGCGGGACTGTCATTCGGGTCTTACTGCCGATAACCGGCGTTCATAAAGCAACCGGCCAAACTACGAAAAGCGGGTGATCGACTTGAAAATCGTCATTGTGGATGACCATCATGTGGTCCGCAAAGGCCTGATCGCCGTACTGGCGCAGGAAGAAGGAATTGAAATCATCGGAGAGGCTGAGACGGTCGAAGAGGCTGTACAGCTCATAGAGACGACTGAGCCTGATCTGGCCATCGTCGATATTCGACTTGGCGACCAATGCGGCTTTGACGTGGTCGAACAGTTTCGAGATCATGGCTGCCGTTTCATGATGCTTACTTCATCTGCGGCAGAAGCGGATATTCGCCGGGCAGAGGAGTGCGGCGCTGACGGCTATGTACTGAAAGATTCCATGCCCGAGGAGCTGCTGCTCGCCATCAAGATGATTGACCGGGGAAGAAAATACTTTGATCAAGGGCTCATGGATGTCCTAATCCGTAAGGACCCGGACGATCCGCTCGAGAAGCTGACACCGAAGGAACGCAATGTGCTTTCCTCTCTGGGAGAAGGATTATCCAACAGTGCTTTGGCGCAGAAGCTGATGATCAGCGAGTCCACGGTTAAGAAACATATTAGTAATATTTTTCAAAAATTAAATGTAAATGACCGCACGCAAGCTGCTCTTTATGCGCAGTCGCGGGGAGTAGCTGCGTACGCATTGTCGGATGAGCTATCCGGAACTACTTAAAAGAGGGGCGACCGCCGCTCTTTTTGTTCTTCTTGGGGTGCCTATGGTACGAAAGTATAATTCGACTGTATCCATTGGGGGCGGCCGGACGTACAACTTGCGATGCAACAAAATTATCCTGCCGTTCAATAGTCTTGAGACGTGAAGTCGCTATACAATTAAGGTGCACAGAGGAATGGCCTTACGCCAAGGGGAAGGTCGAGCCCTGGAAGGCTGATAGCAACACATAAATAAATCAGAATATTCAGACTAAAATAGTGTTCAATCTCTACCTATGAACGCGGTATCGGAGGAACTAGCTTGGAATTACAACGATATTGGGGCATTGTCAGAAAGAAACTGTGGCTGATCGCTCTAATGGTGATAGTCAGCTGCACGCTTGTCGGCTACTACACGAGCCACTTCGTGAAACCGCAATACGAAGCTTCGACGAAGCTGATCGTAGGTCAGAGCAAGGAAGCGGATCCGAACAATTCAACCATTGATGTCGGTTCCATCAACTCCAATATATTGCTGATCAAAACCTATAAGGAAATTATCCGGACGCCGCGCGTCATGGAGAAAGTCGTAAAGGAACATCCGGAGCTGGGCGTAAGCGCGGGCGAGCTTGCTTCGAAAGTGAGTGTCAGCTCCATCAATGATACGCAGGTCATGACAATTACCGTCCGAGATACTTCTTCTGAGCGAGCGGCCAATATCGCCAACGCCATGTCGGAGGTCTTCCGCCAAGAAATTCGGACGCTTATGAAATTGGACAATATCGCGGTTCTGAACTTGGCCGATCCAACGCAACACCGAAGCCAAGTATCGCCTAATCCGGCGATGAACATGATGGTCACCTTCGTACTGGCTTTGATGGCCGGCGTCGTAGCCGCTTTTATTCTGGATCAGCTGGATAACACGGTTAAGACGGAGGAAGATGTCCAGGCACAGTTCGGAATTCCCGTGCTGGCGGATATTCCGAAAATCAAACGAAGCGTTAAGAGCACCAGCGGCCATAATGCTCAGATGAAACAGCTGTCAGGGAGGAAAAGCAATGTCTCGCTTGATGCATAGAAGTCTTATCACCGAAAACAATCCGAAGTCGGCCGTATCCGAAATTTATCGCAGCTTGCGGACGAAAATTTCGTTCTCGAACCGGGATGTAGCATTGAAGAGCGTCATGATTACGTCGGCGCTGCCGGGCGAAGGGAAGAGCACGACGGCAGCCAATGTTGCGGTCACTTACGCTCAAGCCAATAAGAGGGTGCTGCTCATCGATGCAGACCTGCGAACGCCCGTTCAGCATCATATATTCGGGCTTAATAACGATCGTTACGGGTTAAGTACGGCATTAGCCGATCACAGCGAGCTTGAAGCGGTTATTCAGCAAACAAGCATCGAGAATTTGTATGTATTGACTGCCGGGCCGGAACCGGATGGACCGTCTGAGCTGCTGGATTCGCTGGAGATGACGGCATTGCTGGAGATTGCAAAGGAGCGCTTCGATATCGTTATCATCGATACGCCTCCGATTATGACGGTTACGGATCCACTGATATTAGCCAACAAGAGCGATGGTGTCGTGCTTGTTGTGAAGCCGGGAAAAGTGAAGAACGATATAGCGGCCAAAGCTATGGCAGCACTGGAGTATGGTCAAGCAACCGTCATCGGAGCTGTTCTCAATCGCGCAGGCCGTTAGCAACCAACATCTCTGCCGATTTAAGGAAATGTCTCCTGCTCCTTTATCACCGGAGGCACTCGGTTATGCTGTGGGTCAAGCGGCCTTAGACGTTTATCGTCAGGGGTATGACGTGAGGGAGGGTTCAATGCCCTACTCTATTTTTAGATTCGATTCTTCTTATCTAGAAATACGAGCTATGTTTTACTCCATGGCGAGAAAACATAGCTCGTGTTTTTAGAACACGACATAGATACAGAAATAAATTGGATAGGGTGAGATCAATGAAAAAAGTGAGAAAAGCAATTATCCCTGCGGCTGGACTCGGTACTAGGTTTCTACCCGCAACCAAGGCAATGCCCAAAGAAATGCTTCCGATTGTCGACAAGCCGACAATCCAGTACATCGTGGAGGAAGCGATCGCATCCGGTATTGAAGACATCATCGTCGTCACGGGCAAAGGAAAACGTGCAATTGAGGATCACTTCGATATTGCCTTTGAGCTTGAGCATACGCTCGAGGAGAAAGGGAAACACGACATTCTCAGGAAAGTACAGCAGTCATCTAACGTAGAGCTTCACTATATCCGTCAGAAAGAGGCAAGAGGCCTCGGGCATGCCGTATGGTGTGCACGCAATTTTATCGGTGACGAGCCGTTCGCGGTGCTGCTCGGCGATGACATCGTCAAAGCGGATGTTCCTTGCACCAGGCAGCTCATCGAGCAATATGAACGAACGGGAAAATCCGTTATTGGTGTTCAAGCCGTTGGCGCTCACCAAACCCATCGTTACGGGATCGTAGATCCGCTTGAAAGTGCCGGACGGCTGTGCACCGTCAACCGCTTCGTGGAGAAGCCGCCATTCGGACAAGCGCCGTCGAATTTGGCGATTATGGGACGTTACGTGCTAACCCCGGATATTTTCGAATATTTGGGCCGGCATGAGACGGGAGCAGGCGGGGAAATTCAATTGACGGATGCCATTCAGAAGCTGAATGAGGATTCCGGCGTATACGCCTACGATTTCGAGGGGACTCGCTATGATGTTGGCGAGAAGCTCGGATTCATAATGACAACGATCGATTTCGCGCTCGGCAACCGCGAGCTGCGTTACCAATTAATAGAAGAGCTCGAGGAAATTCTCGAGCGGGAAAGAGCGAGTGTATCTCATGAATCGACAATTTGATCAGGAAGCTGTCATGAAGGTGTCGGAACATCGGGCTCTGCAAACGTATAACAACTTGGTTTTCTATACGCTGGTCAAACGCATGATGGATATTAGCTGTGCGCTGCTCGGATTAATTATCCTCCTGCCCTTGTTTGTGCTCATTGTAATCCTGATTAAGCTGGAAGATCCGAAAGGTTCGGCGTTCTTCTATCAAACTCGCATTGGCAAGGATGAGAAACCGTTCAAGATGTACAAGTTCCGCTCGATGGTTTCAAATGCGGAGGAGAAGCTGAAGGATTTGCTGGATAAGAATGAAATTCAAGGTGCCATGTTCAAGATGAAGGATGATCCGCGCATTACAAGGGTCGGCAAATTCATTCGGAAAACAAGCATCGACGAGCTTCCGCAGCTGGTTAACGTACTCAAAGGCGATATGTCGCTGGTAGGCCCCAGGCCACCGCTGCCAAGAGAAGTTGCAGAGTACTCGGAGTACGACAAGCTCAGGCTGACGGTGACATCGGGCTGCACGGGATTATGGCAGGTCAGCGGTCGCAATGACCTGAGCTTCGAAGAAATGGTAAAGCTGGACTTGGAATATATCCAGAAGAGAAGCGTAACAGGCGATTTGAAAATTATTTTCAAAACCTTCAAGCTTCTGCTCGGTGCCAAGGATGCTTTTTGATAGGGGGTAGGGACTGCACATGAAAACCATCATGTTTATTACGAACCGGTTTCCCTTCCCGAATACGGATGGACGGAAAAATATGCTGCTGCAATACATTCGGCAAATGAAAGAGATTTATCCGGGCAGCGAAATCGTTAATTTATCCTTCGTGGATGATGACCGGTATCTCAAGCATCGGCCGGATGAAATTGATCGATTGGTGTGTCTCGAGCTGCCGGGATTGGCTGAGAAGCTATTTAATGTCGCGATATACTCCCTGCTGCTAAGAAGATGGCCGCTTCAGGTATCTGCTTATTACAGCCGGAAGACGCATCGGAAAATCAAGGAAATTGTGCAATCGGAGAAACCGGAGCTCATCTTGTACGACATGGTGCGCGTTGCGGAATATGTGTCTGAGGAACAAGGCAGACAGGTTCTGAGCTACGATGATCTGTTATCGCTGCGCTATCGGCGGCAGCTGGAATGGTTTCATTATATCCCTTCCGCGCTTGGCGGGTTTGCGGACAAATTGCCGGGCAAGCTGAAGCGTTTAGCGGATGTGAAGTTTATTCAGAAATGGTTGATCAACCTGGAGAGCCAGCTGCTTGGCAAGTACGAGAAGCGGGTGGCGGCCCATTTTCACCATCTCATCTTCACCTCGCCGACCGAAGCGGAAAGCTTCCAGAAGGTTACCCGCCACGAATCCTGTTACGGCATTCCGATGAAGTTCGAACCGGATGGACGGCAGGGCAGCGGACCGCGCCGGTATGACCGAAACAAGCTGGTGTTCGTCGGCAAGATGGACATCCCGCATAACAGCTCCGCCGTCGTCTATTTCTGCGAACGAATATGGCCGAAGATCAAGCGGAAGGCGCCGGATGCTACCTTCTATATTGTCGGGAAGAATCCAACCGCCGAAGTACTGCAGCTGCAGGAAGCTTATCCGGGCGTAGTCGTCACAGGAGAAGTGGATGACGTGAAGCAGATTGTCAGCAATTGCGCGCTCATGATCGCTCCGCTGCTGTTCGGGACAGGCATCAAAACGAAAATCGTGGAGGCGATGTCCTGGGGCGTTCCGGTCGTAACCAATCAGATCGGCGTCGAAGGGATCAGCGCCAATCACAGCGAGGATTTATTCATCTGCGATTCGGATGACGAAATCGTTCAGAACGTACTGCTTCTACTCAGCAACCCAGAGATTAACGAGAAAGTATCGCGCAATTCGGTACGCTATGTCGCAGGTCATTTCAGCAGCTCCGTCACACGCAAACATATGGAGCTGATCTTATCATAGCTCCGATTGCGCCAAGAGCAGGTGCATTCATGGTCCTTCGAAATCTTATTATTATGCTATTTCTCTTCTCCTTGGCGGTTTTAACCTACGATAGCTTGCCGTATTTTCACTTCTCGGTCTATCGTCCGGTCGCCATGTTTCCGATGTTCGCAGCGTCGTTTCTGCTGTTGTTCTGCGATTTCCGGTTCAGGCCGGGAGACCTCTTCTTTATCGCATTCGTTATCTACAGCATCGGGCATTCCTTGGTGGCCGCGATTGGCTATGAAGATGCGGGCAGCAGCCTGAAGCATGTCATTACGCTGTTGTTTGGCCTATCGATGTACAGGGTGTCCGTCTATATCGCCGAAGAAACGAAGACGGATCCTGCCTTGAAAGGATGGATCGCCAAGAGCTTGTTAATCGGTTTTATCCCGCCGGTGGCTTTCGGGTTCATACAGCTCGTGGATGCGCTTGTTCTTCACAGCGGATTCTCCTTGCCTCTAACCGGGCTGTTCTCGGAGAAGGTGTATCGCGGACGTATTCAACTGCTGTCCGGTGAGCCATCGTGGGGAGCCATTCATATGCTGAGCGGCGGCATTCTGATGTTTTACCTGTTCAAGCAGGGTTTCCGCAAACATTTGGTGCTGCTGATCGGTACGGCGGTGCTGCTGGTGTTATCCTTCTCGGCTTATGCCTACAGCGTATTGCTGACCGCGCTGCTCATCTACGTGCTGATAACGAGCAAGAACCGGGGAAAAATGCTGCTTGTGCTTGCGGCATGCGTTCTTGTCGTAGGGGTAGGGGTTCCGTTCCTGTTAGAAGCTTTCCACGTCAGCGGTTACTTTACGGACCGGTTCCAGTTTGATTTCAATTCCCTGATCAAGACCGATAATTCGTTTTTCATCCGGGTTGTTTTCCCGGCTATCGGTTTCTTGGAATTCGCACACCACCCGCTCTTCGGCGTTGGGGGAGGATTCTATTACAGGGATTTTGCGGAACTATTGCTGAAGAATTTCAATGATGGTTTGGTGTTCAAAGAGGTACATGATCTCGTCTTCGACACTCCTGAGATGGCAACGTCACGGAATTTGTTGTCCAAAGTGTTCGCAGAGGAAGGTTTGATCGGTGCCGCGCTGTTCTTCGGCTTTATGTTCTCCGCCTTAAGAAGCGCGGGTGCGAGTCCTTACGCTAAATTCGCTTTTGCGCTGTGCGTTTCGCTCGTCATGAACTTCGATTCCTATTCCTTTGTGAACTTTTGGCTGTTGATCGGGTTCATCCGAGGCGGTTTTTTCAATGAACAGCCGGCTGCCGTGGCAGTAGGAAGCGTGATGCAGCGCATGAAGGGAATGAAACGAATTGCATGAGAATCTTAATTGTAAATAGTTTATACACGCCGTACATCATAGGCGGCGCGGAAATATCGACGCAAATCTTAGCGGAATCGCTGGTCTCCGCCGCTGAGGTTCATGTCTTGACGGTTGGCGGTCAGAAGCGAAGCGCCGGTGTGTACACGGAAGTGATCAACGGCGTCACCGTGCATCGGCTGCCTTATAACAATCTGTACTGGATCGGCGAGCCTCAGGGACGCGGAACATTGATGAAAGCGGCACGCAGGATGATCGATCTTTACAATCCGGTGCAAATCAAGACGTTCCGCAGCCTCTTGTCAGCGATCAAACCGGATCTGGTGCACACCCAGAATTTATCCGGGCTTGGCTCGGGGATCTGGTCAGCTTGCGCCGAACAAGGCTTGCCTGTGGCGCATACGCTCCGGGACTATTCGCTCCTCTCGCCGGTCAGCTCGCCCATCAAGAACCAGGCGTTAGCGCGTGTGTATCACTCGACTTCGCTTGGTTACAGCAAACGGGTATCGGCGGTTGTCGGAATTTCATCCCATATTCTAAAGCGCCATACGGATGCGGGATTGTTCCCTAATGCTGCAAAGCTGGTCATTCCGAACGCCGTGGACGGCGCTATCGAAAGCGGAGCGAAAGACTTTCAGCGCGAGCCGCTGCGAATCGGTTATTTCGGGCGAATCGAAGCCGAGAAAGGCGTGCGCGAGTTCATCGACGCCATCCGTTTCCTGCCGCGCAAGATGGTAGAGCAAGTGATGATTTGCGGCGATGGGGGATTGAAGCAGCAGCTTCAGGAGTTGTGCAGCTCCGATGATCGGTTCGTGTTTACCGGCAAAGTTACACCGGAAGAAGCCCGCAGCCATATGGGACGCGTCGATGTTACGTTTGTCCCTTCCATATGGGAAGAGCCTTTCGGACGGGTCATCATCGAGTCCTATCAGGTCGGAACCCCGGTTTACGCGTCGGCGGTCGGGGGAATTCCGGATGCGGTCTGGAATCCGGGTGAATTTCTCTTTGCTCCGGGGAGCGCGGAAGCGATCCAAGCCAAAATCATCGCGTTCCATGCTTTAAGGGGCGACGAGAGAAGACGGATTGGAGAGCAGTGTCTGAAGCATTGCCGTAACTTTACGACGCAATCGCTGTTGGACAAACACCTCAATCTCTATGAACAAATTCAATATGGCCAGCATGAATATGCGCTGGCAGGGGTGAACGGGAGATGAGCACCATGAGCAAGTCGACCGTTTACATGTGGCCCAAAGCGAGCCCGGACAATAAATACAGCGAGCTGCTGACCAAATCGATTGAGCAGGCAGGACTGCATGTCGAGCATTATGACAAAGAAACGGTGCTGAAGCCGGGCAGCGGGGACATCGTCCACATGCATTGGCCGAGTAATTCCTATCAGCATGCATCCGGATTGGCATTGACCGTCGTGAAGTCGTTGTTCTTCGCGCTCCTGCTGCTCTATTACAGGGTCAGAGGCGTTCGCTTGTTCTGGACCGTTCACAACATTTGGCCGCATTCAGGCAGAACACGCTGGGACTACATCATGCGCAAGTATATTTTGACCGTTTGCCATCGGGCTTTTGTTCTGAGCGAGTCGGTGAAGCAGGAAGTTGCCGGCGTGTTTGGGATTTCGCCTGGGAAGCTCGTGGTTACGCCGCATGGCCATTATGTTGGCGCCTATCCGGGTACAGGAACGGATATCCGCCGGAAATTCGGGATCGCGCCGGACCGGTTCCTATTCTTGTTCGTCGGTCGGATCAATCCGTACAAAGGGGTTGATCGACTCGTGGAGGCGTTCGCGTCACTGAATCATGAGCATTGCAGTCTGCTAATCGCAGGAAGGGTCGATAAGGGGTACAGCCTGGATTTCATCGACGCCTACAACAGCGATGGAGCCATAAGCGTTTATCCGCAGTTTGTGGGTGATGATGAACTGGCCGACTACCTGCAAGCGGCCGATCGGGTCGTATTGCCTTACAACCAAATCACGACATCCGGGAGCGCGATTCTGGCTTTATCCCATCGTAAGCCGGTTATAGCGCCGAATCTTGGCGCGCTCGGTGAGTATGTAACAGGCGAATGCGGCATTCTGTACAATCCGGAGGATCCTGACGGCTTGCGCAATGCGCTTCGAAAGTCCATGGACATGGATATGAAGCAAACGGAGAAGCAAATTGAGGCCAAGCTGCGAGAGCTCGATTGGAGCCGGATAGCCGGTAAAATGATCCCTATTTATAGCGGTACAAAGCTGCACGAGGTGAAAGCATGAAAGCGACGATAGCAATTTGTACACATAATCGGGCAGCAGATGTGAAGGAAGCGCTGCTCAGCCTGCTGCAGCAAAGCTGCAAACAACCTTTCGAGGTCATCGTGATCGACAATCGATCCACCGATCATACCAAGCAAACGGTATTGGACTTCCGGAACATGGTCGATATTCAGGTTCGCTACGTGTATGAGGAACGACTTGGTTTATCCGTCGCCCGGAATCGTGCGATCCGCGAGGCAAGAGGCGAGATCATTCTCTTCTTGGATGACGATGCGAAGGCTTCGAAGGACTGGCTTGCCGACATCATTGACTTGTTCGACGGGGATCCGATAATCGGCTGTGTCGGCGGCAAAATCGAGCCCGCATGGGAAGGCAGCCCGCCAAGGTGGCTGTCCCGAGATAACCATTCCCTCTACAGCATATTGGATTATTCGGATGACATTGTGGAGATGAAGGAGCCGGCGATTCCGTTCGGAGCCAATGTTGCTTTCCGGATGTCGGTATTCGATACGATGGATGCCTTCCGCGAGGATCTCGGCAGAGTGGGAAGCAATTTGCTCTCCAGCGAAGAGGCCGAACTGATTGCGCGTATACGTACGCAGTATTCGGTCTACTACACGCCTCATGCTTCCGTGCTGCACAAGATTCCGCAAAGCCGAATCAGCCGGAAGTGGCTGCTGCGGCGCATTTATTGGCAAGGGGTCAGCAGCGCGGTGTCCTCGAAGCAAAAAACGGGGATCATCATGAAATCGCTCGTGAAGCTGCCGATCTTTCTCGTGCTGACGATCTTGTTCCTGTTCGATAAACGGCGAATATTCCGGAATGTCAGCAAGATTATTTATAACAACGGATTGATCAGCGGCGTGCTGCGAAGCTACCAGCTGAAGCGAATCTAACCTTTGAGGATGTTTTGAATCATGAATCAACTAGCTGCTACAAGAGCGGGAGCAGGCCGCAGCGTATTCCGAACGATCCTGCATACCAGCGTCGCCAATCTGCTCATTATGGTGTTAAGCACTTTAACCTCCATCGTGACCGCACGATTGTTCGGCGTCGAGGGGAAAGGGATGTTCTCGGCTATTCTGTTCTGGCCGACTTTGTTGGCCGGGCTTGTCTCATTCGGGCTTCCGACCTCCCTTATTTACAACATGAAGATTCATGCGGGGAAAGCGGCAGAGTACATCCGAGCAGGATTCATGTTTCAGGTGCCGGTCAGCGTACTTGTCGGCATTATTGCCTGGATCGGCCTGCCCGTCTGGCTCGGTAACTATCCCGATGACGTCATTCGCACAGCCCAGTGGTACACGATCTTGACATTGCCGATGCTGCTGGCTGTCAATCTGCTGACGGCACTCACGCAAAGCATGGATAAATTCGTGCTCTATAACGGACTGCGCTTATACGTTCCGCTTAGCAATCTGCTGGGACTGCTGGTCTTGTGGGCGATCGGCAAATTATCGCTGCACGGCGCCGCATTCGTATTCTTCTGTACGAGTTTGATGGTCATCTTCTGGGCGCTGTACCGGCTGCGGCATGAATTATCGTTCAACTGGCTGCGCAAATTCTCGGATCGTATCGTGCTGGGAACGCTGTTTGGCTACGGTGGACGAGTGTTCGGCGTAGAGCTGCTCGGCACGCTGTATTCACAGTGCGACAAGCTGATTATTTTAACGCTGCTAACGCCGAGGGATTTCGGGCTCTATACGGTCGTTTATACGTTATCTCGCGTGTTCAATGTCGTGCAGACGGCCATTTCGAACGTTATTTTTCCGAAGGTGACGGGGCTCAGTCAGGACAAAATAATCGCTTCCGTCGGCAGAGCCTTCCGGCTGTCCTTCCTGCTCATGACCATCGCGGTTATTCCGGGAATGCTCATCGGCCATTATTTGCTGGGCCTCTTGTACGGAGAGCAGTTTCTGGAAGCCGGCACGGCGTTCTACCTGCTGTCCCTCGAATGCATCATCGGCGGAGGTTCATGGATTCTGGCCTCTTCCTTCAATGCGATGGGACGCCCCGGATTGGTAGCGATGCGGCAAGCGATCGCGCTGGCCATCACGGTCGGGTTGTTTTTCATCCTTACGCCGCTTTATGGCTTGAACGGCATCGCAATTGCTTTGCTGCTCGGCGCGGTTATCCGCATTCTGATTACGATCGCAGCGATGAGGATCGTGTTCAAGGTTCGCATTCTCGGCATTCTGTATGACAAAAGCGATCTGCGCTTTCTATACGAGCACATCTCGCGAAGAATGCAAACTTAGGAAGGCGGCATCACCGGCATGAACATAAGCAACAGAAGCATCAAGGATTACTTCAAATTCGGGTATCGCGTATTGCTCGGTGCGTTCTTTCGGAGGCATGTCGATCAATGCGGGAAGCTGCTGCGGGTAGGCGGAAGCATGACGGTGTCGAAGGCCAAACGAGCCAAGCTCTTCATCGGCGACTACGTCATCCTGCACAAGCATACCGGATTTTACTTGGATTCCAACGAGGCTGTCATTGAAATCGGCGACCACACGTTCATTAATCGAAGAACCGAAATCAGATGCAAGAAGCAGGTAACAATCGGCAGTCACTGCGCCATCTCGTGGGATGTCACCATTATGGATACGGACTATCACAGCATGGAGGGCAGCTTGGCGACCAAGCCGACCATTATCGGCAATCGTGTCTGGATCGGCAATAAGGCGATTATTCTGAAAGGGGTCACGATCGGGGAAGGCGCGGTTGTGGCTGCAGGGTCGGTTGTGTCGAGAGACGTGCCAGCCCACACGCTTGTCGCAGGCGTCCCCGCGAAGCCCATCAAGAAGAACGTGAAGTGGACCAAGTGACGGAGCTTGTTCAAAAAGCGCGGAAGGCACATCGCTTAACCCTGCAGCCTCGCTTTTTGAACAAGCTCGAGAGAGAGAGAGAGAAGAGACACGGAGGAGACGGATGAATGGAAAGCGTACAGTTTGCTCATCCGATGGATGAGCTCAAGGACCGGCTTCGGCAGATTTTGCAGGTGATTCCGCCCCATTCCAAGATCTATTACCTGGACTATCCGGTTCATGGTAATGGTGGAGATCTGTTGATCATGAAAGGCACTGAAGCGTTCTTCAAAGATAATCATATTCGCGTTATGGCGCGTTACAGCGTGCTTGATTTCCCAAGCGGCGTGAAGATTCCGCAGGATCATATTATCGTGCTGCATGGCGGCGGGAACTTCGGTGATCTGTATCCGGCTCACCAGAGGCTGCGCGAGCAAATCGTGTCCGACTATCCCGGCCATCGGGTAGTCATGCTGCCGCAGACGATTTTCTACAAGAGCGAGGCGGAATTCAACCGGACGGCAAGTATCTTCAATCAGCATAAGGACTTGCATCTTTATGTCCGCGATACCTTCTCGCAAGAGATGGCTACCGTCAAATTCAAGACCTGCCATGTCTACCTGTCTCCGGATATGGCGCATCAATTATGGCCGATTCGGAGCCAGACGAACCCGGATAAGGAATTGCTTTGTTTCCTTCGCATCGACATCGAGAAGACGGCAGAGCAGGAGCGGCTTGAAGCTTCGGGCCAAGGCGACTATCTGGATTGGGCGACGCTGTTCAGCGGATTTGAGCAGAAATCGATTCGCGCGATTTTCAAAATGTCCGCAGCAAGCAACGGGAAATTGCCTGTAAGCATGATTTGGGGCAAATACACCGACTATCTGGTGAACAAAGCCGTTAACCGGTTTAGTAAATACAAGAAAGTGCAGACCTCAAGGCTTCATGGACATATTCTGTCTTGTCTCATGGATAAGCCGAACATCCTGCTGGACAATTCCTACGGAAAGAATTCCAGCTACTATCGCACCTGGACGAATGGAATAACCTCAGCGAAGCTATTGGCGCAGCAGACGAGCGCAGAGAGAGTTTGACTCCGTCAAACTCCCTATTAGCAATAGCTGAGAGAGTTTGACTCTCGTCAAACTCCCAATTAAAGGAGGTATATCATGAAAGTCGTATTGCTTTCGGGAGGATCGGGGAAACGGCTGTGGCCGTTGTCGAATGACGCCCGGTCGAAACAGTTTTTGAAAATCTTGAAAAAAGACGATGACCGTTTGGAGTCCATGATACAACGAGTGTGGGGGCAGATCGGTGAAGCCGACTTGCAGAAACATGCTTACGTCACGACGAGCAAACCTCAGGTAGAGATGATTCAAAGTCAGCTTGGGAATGAAATCAACTTGATCGTCGAGCCGGAACGAAGAGACACATTTCCTGCGATCGCGCTTGCAGCCACTTATCTCTACTCGGTCGAAGGCGTGAGCCTTGACGAAGCGATTGTCGTCATGCCGGTAGATCCCTTCGTTGAGATCGGCTTCTTCGAGAAGCTGAAGGAGTTAGAGCAGGTGCTTGCCAGCTCCGATGCCGACTTAGCGCTGATGGGGGTTAAACCGACATATCCGTCGGAGAAATACGGGTATATCATTCCGAAGCAAAGCGACGACTCCGCTCAAACGTTCATGGATGTTCAGAGCTTCCGCGAGAAACCCAGCGAAGCTGAAGCTATAGAGATGATTCGTCAGGATGCGCTGTGGAATTGCGGTGTTTTCGCATTCAAATTGGATCTGATCATTAACATTCTGATCGTGAACGGGCTGCCGATTCAGTACGAAGAAATGTTGAAGCAGTATAGCAAGCTGCCGAAGATCAGCTTCGACTACAAAGTGGTGGAGAAAGCGAATCGGATAGCTGCCATTCAATATGACGGGTCCTGGAAGGATCTTGGCACATGGAATACGTTGACGGAGGAAATCGAAACCTCGCTGATCGGCAAAGGCATTATTACGGCAGATTCGATCAATACCCATGTCATTAACGAGCTGGAAGTACCGATTACGCTGCTCGGCTTGTCCGATGTCATTGTTGCGGCGAGTCCGGACGGCATTCTTGTGGCAGACAAAGCATCAAGTCCGCAGATCAAGGATGTCATGAAACATTCGGAGCAGCGCCCCATGTACGAAGAGCGGCGCTGGGGACGCTATCGGGTGCTCGATTACGTGACTTATCCGGATGGCCGGGAAGTGCTGACCAAGCGGATCTTCATTTCCGAGGGAAGCAATCTGAGCTACCAATACCATAGTCTTCGGGACGAGGTATGGACGGTGGTTGCCGGACACGGGGAAATGGTGCTTAACGGCAAGCGATTCTCCATTACTACCGGGGACGTCCTCCTGATACCGAAGGAAAACAAACATAGCCTGCGTGCGCTGGCGGATATCGAAATCATCGAAATCCAAACCGGTTCGCAGCTGATTGAAGAGGACATTGTAAGGCTTGAACATGATTGGAACGAAATTATGCAGCTCTGTACGAAATAACGAAGCGAATGCTCTCGCTGCTGCGTTTTCTCCGAAAATTCGAAGGAGTTGTTGAAGATGAACATCACGGTTATCGGTGCTGGTTATGTCGGGCTTGTATCGGGGGTTTGTTATGCGGAGCTTGGCAATCAAGTCATCTGCGTAGACAAGGATCAAGCCAAGCTCGATATTTTGCGAAACGGAGCTATACCTATTTACGAACCGAACCTGCAGGAACTTTCGCTTAAAAATATGGCTGCCGGGAAGCTGAGCTATACGTCCGATCTGCAGCGCGCGGTTCAGCTGTCGGATATTGTGATTATCGCGGTCGGGACGCCTTCCTTGGCAAACGGCGAAGCGGATTTGTCTTACATCGATCAGGCTGCCGACGAAATTGCGGAAGCGATGAACGGATATAAGATCATCGCCGTGAAGAGTACGGTGCCCGTCGGAACGAACGAACGCGTGCGAGATCGGATCCGCCGCCTGACGAGCGAAAAGTTCGACAGCATTTCGCTGCCGGAGTTCTTGAGAGAGGGTTCGGCCGTCCAGGATACGCTTCATCCGGACCGGATCGTCATTGGTGCCGACAGTCAGAGTGCCGCAGACACGATGGCCAAACTGCACGCGCCGCTGACGGATCAAATCGTGATGACGGACATTCGCAGCAGCGAGATGCTCAAGTATGCCTCCAATGCTTTTCTCGCTACGAAAATTTCGTTCATTAACGAGATTGCGAACATCTGCGAGAAGGTGGGCGCAGACGTGACCCAGGTCGCCCAAGGAATGGGATACGACAACCGGATCGGCCATTCGTTTCTGAAAGCGGGCATCGGCTATGGAGGCTCGTGTTTCCCGAAGGATACGCGGGCGCTGATCCAAATTGCCGGCCATGTCGATTACGAATTCAAATTGCTTCGTGCTGTCGTCGAGGTCAATCAGGATCAGCGGTTCAAAATGATCCGAAAACTTGAAACGATATTTGAGGGCAACCTCCACGGCAAGACGATCGCCATCTGGGGATTATCCTTTAAACCCAATACCGACGACGTGAGGGAATCTCCGGCACTCGAGATCGTTCAGCATCTGGTGAACAGCGGGGCAGTGGTGAAGGTTTATGATCCCATCGCAATTCCGAACTTCCGCCGTATGTACGGCAAGAACGGCGTGGTTTGGTGCGAAGGAGCATTGGAAGCGGCAGCCGATGCAGATGCGCTCTGCCTGTTGACTGAATGGGATGAATTCATTCACGTGGATCTGAATCAGCTGCAAACAGTACTGCGAAAGCCTATTCTGATTGACGGCCGCAACGTGTTCAAAGAAGAAGATTTGGCGGGTACGGCATTCATTTACTATTCCATCGGCCGCCCCAGCTTGAATCAAGGCGTCAAGGAGGAAGTATTGGCTTTACATTACTAAAGGATGAAGAGGGCCTTTATTGTGAGAAAAAATGCTTCATTGCTGTTGTTATATGGGCTGCTCGGCTGCTTGATACCGTTATCCGCTACGGGAGATGCCGCTCCGCTTTCCTACTATGAGATTGAAATCGACCATCTGCGAGATTGGAAGCAGGTATACAAGCATTCCGATACGCTCTTTCTGACGAAGGCTCCGGGCGAAACCTCGGATCCGACCCGAGTGAAACGCAGCGGCGTTTCAGGTGAGAACATGGTGTACAAGGCGGAAGGTTATCTCCGGTCCTTCGCGGTTTACGCGTACTATCAGCCGAACGGGAGTAAGACCTATGACCATCCGGCATTCTACATCTCCAAAGACGGCGTGACCTATATCAAGGTCATACCGGATAGGCACGAAGTAGACAGCGGAGCGGTAAACATCGTGTATGAATCGAGAAAGTTCCCGGCAGGCACGAAGTTTCTCAAAGTCGTCTACCAGGGCAGCAGTATCGCAAGATCGCCTGCCATCGGGAAGGTTGTACTAAACGGACCTTCCAGCGCAGACACCAGCGTGCCTTCGGGGACAGTGCCTTACGGCCGAATGGTTATGCTGAACCAAGGCGAGAAGGGTGAAACCATCTATTACACAACCGATGGCAGTGACCCGAGGACATCGCTGACTCGCATGCATTACAGCTCGCCAATTGCAGTCGTTCAAAATTTGCTGCTTCAAATAACGGCTGTTGGCCATTCAAGCACGGGCCAGTCGGCAGCGACAGGCGTATCGACTTATCGATATGTGCCTGCTCCTCAGTTGGCGCCGCCGGTTGGGTTAATCGATCCGCTTGATAATTTCAAGCTGCTCGCCAATCGCGCCAATCTGTATGTAGCCAGTAACCAACCGGGCTACTTCGATAACGACAAAGGCCGGCTCGCGCGTACGACGAGTGCCCCCGGCAGCATGGTGTACCATACGGGTTACGACATCCAATCGTTTACGGTCTACAGCAGCTTTTTTACCGGTAACCCGCTGGAGGAGCATCGATTGTTTGTCTCGTCGGACGGAAAAGACTACAAGCAAATTCCCGTGACGATCAACCCTGTCGGCTATCCGACGGGAAACTGGCAGCAATACGCGTATGAAGCTTCGGGATTGCCCGAACATTCGAGGTATTTGAAAATCGTGCTGCTCGGTTCTAAAGCCTGGTCGCCTCAAGTTTCGAAGGTTGTCATTAATCAGAACACGGCTTCCGTGAAGCTGGCCACCTCCCGAAGCGAATCTTCGGTGAAGACCGAATTGACCTCGATTACGAAAGGTGCGCGCATTTACTATCGATTAAACAAAGGGCCGGATTTCGTGTATTATTCGAAGCCGCTCCAGCTTCAAGGGTATAACGTGCTGGAAACGTACGCGGTGAAAGACGGCTGGCTGCCAAGTCCAATTCGCAAGTTTACGGTGAACGCGAGCAGCGAGATCCTTGTCGATCGGTTCGGTCAAATGAAGACTGCGAATTTCACGGGTAAAGTGACCGATGAGAAAGAGCTGGCAGCGGATGCGGCGGCAGATGCTGCTTACTACGGAAGTTTGAAGCCGCCGGGAGGCCGCGATCCATACGGCGGACTTGCCGGCAGCGCGAAGAAATACAATTTGGCTGCCAAGGGTTACTTCGCGATCCAGCGAATGGGTGAGCGCAAAGTGATGACGACGCCGGATGGGAACCTCTATTTCAGCTTAGCCGTGAATGGCGTGACGGCCAATGAAACCTACACCCGGATCGCCGGGCGGGAGCAGAAATTCGAATCCGTTCTCCCGAATCAAGGCGTCAACAAAAACGCTTATATCGGCAAGGATAACTATTCGTTCTACGTGGCGAATGTTTTCCGGAAGAAAGGCGTGTTCCCGACCGAGCATGCGATCTACTCGGAAGCGGTAACCCGGCTTCCCAAGTGGGGCTTTAACGGCGTAGGCAATTATTCGCCCGAGAAATACGGCGAGGATGGCAAGCTTCCGTACGTAAGGATGCTTCCGCTTAACGGAATGGCATGGGCTCGAATCAATGGACTCTCGTTATTCGATATCTTTGCTCCGAATGCCGCAGAGCAGATCGATAAAGCATTCAAGAATGCGCTCACGCCGAACAAAAATGATAAGAATCTAATCGGTTATTTTATCGATAACGAATACGACTTTCACAAATTTTATACGAATGTGCCCAAGCTCAAAGCGAGCTCGGCTGCCATGAAAGGGAAATTGGTCCAGAGGCTGAAGGATAAATATCAAACCATCAGCTCCTTCAACGCCAATTGGAAGACGACATTCAAATCGTTCGACGAGATGAAGGAGGCGGAACTGCCTGTTTCAACCTCCCAATCATGGCGCGATATGGAAGCCTTCTTCGACTACTATCTGGATACGTTCTTCGGAACCGTGTCACGTGCATATCGGAAATACGATCCGAACCATCTCCTTCTGGGAGATCGATGGATTACGACAACGTTCCATAATGAGAAAATCAGCAGCGCGCTCGCCAAAGCGGAAGGCAAATACGTGGATGTCATCAGTATCAACTATTACACCTATAAGCTTGAACCCGATCTGTTGAAGAAGATTTACGATCTATCCGGCAACAAACCGATTCTGTTCAGCGAATTCGGTTATGGGACAAGCGAGCAGGGGCTTGCGCCTCTCCTTCCGAACTCCGCAGTGAACCAGTTCCAAAGGGGCATGCGCTATCGGAATTACGTGGAAGGTGCAGTCACGCTGCCTTATGTAGTCGGTGCACATGTGTTCAATTACGTGGATCAAGCAGGGCTTGGCAGGTACTGGCAGGGCGAAGGAGGCGAGCATTACAACTCCGGCCTGGTCAATGTCGCGGATCGCCCTTACAAGGACTATCTGAAAGCGATCATGGATACGAACTATGACATCTATAAGGTCATGCTCGGGGAGCGCGCGAAATTTTATTATGATTTCAATAAAGGCTAAGATGATTGCTTCGCAATCCTAACCTTGAAGGAGGTACACGTTGGTCGATTCGAGCGGCAACAACCTTGTTTTTCTACTTTGTACGCCGAGGAGCGGAAGCTCTCTGGCCACGGTTATGCTCCAAAATCACAGTAAATTGTTCGCCACCCAGGAAATGTGGTTCCTGATGAGCTTGTATGATCTGCAATCGCCGCAGCGCCGCGCTTATGGCGGGACGGGCATCCTTAACCAGTTCTATAACGGCGTTCTGCCTCAACACAGCTTTGAGCAGGCTTGCCGAGCTTTTGCCCTCCAGGTCTATAACGGCTTAATGCAAAGCAGCGCCGGAGCGGAGATGGTGATCGACAAGTCGCCCAGATATTATTATCTGCTTGAGTTTCTGGATGCTCTGTTTCCGCACTCTCGGCGGATCTGGCTCATTCGCAATCCGTTCGCGGTGCTCGCTTCCCATAAGAAGGTGAACGGACAGCGGGGAACAAGCTTCAATCTGAAGGAAGACATGCGAAACGGAGCCTTCGATATGAAGGTTGCCGATCTGACGATCGGGTTGTTCCGCTATTTCCGCTACTTCGCTCAAGCTAATCCCTTCACGCACCGGTTGTCCTACGAGAAGCTGGTGACGAACCCGAGAGAGCAGATGATCGAGGTGTGCCGATTTCTGGGCGTTGCCTATGAAGAGGGACTGGAGCAGTACGGGAACTTTAGAAACACCGCCAAGTCTGACTTGTATTACAGCATGGGGGTAGGAGATCCGTTTGTTTCGAATCATTCGGAGGCGAATCGGGATTCCATCGCGATCTGGAAAGACGTGCTGGACAAGCAGGAGATCGAAATGTACGGCCGAGTGCTTGGCGCTCAACTCTTTCATGATCTGGGGTACAGCGAGGAGCTGGCTGAAGCGGAGAAGCTCACGGGTGTACGCTTCGAACTTGAACCGGATGCGGAGCTACTCGATCTGTACACCAAGCAACTGGCGGATGCGACAGGCTGCAGGTGGGAAGCGGATTACGAGATGCGAACGGATTCGGGTACATCCGAAAATATTGTGATACCGGAACGGTACCATGATGAGAAATGGCTGCATCCGGAGGAGCTTCAATTGCAGATGACCGTGCGCATGCTTGAGAAACGTCTGGAGAACAGCGCCAAAGAGCGCAGACAGCTGAAACTGCAGCTCGACACCATGAAGCGCAAAGCCAATCGGCTGAAAATGCTGATTCCTTTCGGCAATCGACTGTCCCAGCTGGCTTCGAACTACTTCAATAACGGCAGGCTGAACAAATGAGCGCGATTGTCGGCATTTATCAGCATACTGGGCATCCGATCAGCAGCAGGGACAGCGGCGGAATGATGGAAGCCATGGAGCGGTACGATGCCGATGATGTTCAAACATGGACGAACGGCGCGGTCTTCCTCGGCTGCCGGGCGAAGTGGATCTCCCCCGAGTCGGTAGGCGAGCGAATGCCTTATTACGATGCCGAGCGCAAGCTTGGAATCGTTGCCGACGCCATCCTCGACAATCGCCGGGAATTGTTTGAGCTGCTGCAGGTTTATCCCGCTCATCGCGGTAAGATTACGGATTGCGAGCTTATTCTGCTAGCGTATCGCAAATGGGGGCGTCATGCTCCGGAATATCTGATTGGCGATTTCGCATTCGTGATCTGGGATAAAGCGAAGCAGGAGCTGTTCGGTGCAAGGGATTTGCTGGGGCATCGCTCGCTGTATTATGTTCACGGCCGCGATCGGTTTGCTTTCGGCACGACGATTGCTCCGTTATTCGCCTTGCCGGATGTTGTCAAAGCGCTTCATGAACCGTGGCTTGCGGAGTTTATGGCCATTCCGGAGATGTTCGAATCGACGGACGTCACCTCCACGCCTTACCGGAACATTCATCAGCTGCCGCCTGCTCATACGATAACGGTCGCGGATGGACGCGTTTCGCTCAGCAGGTACGGTTCCTTGGAACCGAGGTCGATGCTTCGGCTCTCTTCGAATCAAGAGTATGAAGAGGCATTCCGGGAGGTATTCGATGAAGCGGTGAGGTCAAGGCTGCGCACGCATCGTCAAGTGGCGGTAACGTTAAGCGGCGGACTGGACTCCGGCTCCGTCGCCAGCTTCGCCGCACGTGCTCTGCGTGAGGAAGGGAAGTCCTTGCATGCGTACAGCTACATTCCAACCGGCGATTTCACCGATTGGACGCCCAGCAGCACAGCAGCCGACGAAAGCCGGTTCATTGCTGCCACGGTTCGGCATGTAGGGAACATTTCTCACCAAGCGATGGATTTCGAAGGGATCAGCCCGTTATCCGAAGTAGACGAGTGGCTGGACATGCTCGAGATGCCTTATAAATTCTTCGAGAATTCCTACTGGTTGAAAGGGATACACGAGCGAGCCGGCGGACAAGGCGCAGGAGTGCTGCTCACCGGGGCAAGAGGAAACTTCACCGTTTCCTGGGGGCCGGCGCTCTATTATTACGCTACGCTGCTCCGAAAGCTGAAATGGCTGGCATTCATGCGGGAGCTTCAGCTGTACAGCGCTAATAAAGGGATAAGCAGATCGCGCTTATTATCCGTGATCGGCAAGCAGGCATTCCCGATTCTGGCTAAACGTTCGCAGCAGGCGAGCGAACCGGAAGCGATTCCGACGATGCTGATTCATCCCGATTTTGCCAGGCGAACGGATGTGTTCGCCAAGCTGCAGGAGCATCGAATCGGCGTGAACGGCTCTACAATCAGCGATCCGCTGGAGCTGCGCAAGGAGAAGATGCAAGATCTTGCTGTCGGGAACAAGAACGGCGCGTCGGCAACGAAATTGTCCTTGCGTTACGGCGCGTGGGAACGCGATCCGACCTGCGATCCCAGAGTCGTGCGGTTCTGCTTCTCGGTCCCGGTGGAACAGTATGTGCAAGGCGGCTTGGATCGTGCGCTTATCCGGAGGGCGACAAAGCATTATTTGCCCGACGAGGTAAGGCTGAACCAGCGCATTCGCGGCATTCAAGGAGCGGATTGGGTGCACCGCATCGCGCCATCCTGGAAGCCGTTGACCGATGAACTGAGGCAGCTGTGCACGGATCCTGCAGCAGCCCAGTACCTGCACGTCAACCGGATCCGGGACGCCGTCTCTCGGCTTGGCGATACGCCTCGCCCGGAGCACGCGTTCCATCCGGAGATGAGAATGCTCATGCGCAGCCTGATCATCTACCGGTTCCTAAAACGGTTTTAGAAGATTTTATGAAGCAACTAAAAGTTGCATAAGGGAGAAAGGGTATGTGCCGGAGAGTTTACGCGCCGCCTTTGATAGTGTGTTGTTACCTTCTAATCTCATGATAGAGAACACAGTATCAACAGCGGCCGCAGGCACATCCCTGATCCCTGAAGCTCCTACTTTTAGATCGCTTTTAAAATAACTATAAACTCGTTAACTCCATTGAGAGGGGGTGAAAAACCATGACGAACAAAAAAGAATGGCAAGTTCCGACTGTTGAAATGCTTGACGTGAGCGAAACGATGTATGGCAAAGGGATGACGAATATTGACTTTGTAACGACGGACGATATGGATATCTATAACCCGAGCTAGTTCGGTCCAAGCGCCCTTATACAATCCGCGCAAGTGGATTGTATAAGGGATTTTTTGTTATTGCCCAGAAAGGAGAGGTTGATTTGATATCTGCCGGCGAACACACGATATATAAGGCTTTCGGTATGTGGATATCGAGTACAATTCCGCTGCCCGAACTACCTGTATCCGGTCCGATGAAAGAGGGGGAGAATCCGGATGTAATCATTCATGCGGCTGAACCGGATAAGTTATGGGACGAGCTGCAGCTTGGCGGCAGCAATTTCATGTACAAAGACGGCCGATTCCTGTTCCTCATTCCGGAGACGGCGATTTATTGCATTGAAGACGGATATCGCATTACGGTGGCTCCGCTTGATGGCGCAGATCAGGAGAAAGTACGTGTCTATTTGCTGGGTACCTGTATGGGCGCACTGCTCATGATACGCAATGTGCTGCCTTTGCATGGAAGCGCCATCGTGATAGACGGCAAAGCCTACGCGTTTCTTGGCGATTCGGGAGCAGGCAAATCAACGCTTGCAGCCACGCTGGTAAGCAAAGGATATGAGCTCATAAGCGACGATGTCATCGCGGTTTCCTTCTCGGGAGAAGGCGGAAGGCTTGTCGTTCTGCCGGCCTATCCGCAGCAGAAGCTGTGGCAGGAAAGCATTGATCAGCTGGGCTTGGCATCGGGGCACTACCAATCCGTATACCGGGAAACGACGAAGTACGCCGTGCCGGTGCTTTCAAGATTTTGTAACGAGGCGGTTCCTCTTGCAGGCGTGTTCGAGCTGGTGAAGTCTCAATCGGCTGCTGCGGTTTCAATCAAACGGTTGTCCAATCTGGATCGGTTGCGTATCGTGCTCATGCATACGTACCGAAACATGCTGGTCCCGCGCTTAGGGCTGGAGCAGTGGCATTTCAAGGTTTCGTCCGGCATGGCGGATCAGGTTAACGTCTATCAGCTCATTCGGCCAACGGCAGGATTTACGGCGAACGAGCTTGCATCAGAAATCATTCGCACCATCGAAGAAGGAGGCATATAGTCATGACGAAAGTTTACTTGGCGGAACAACAGGTTACCCAGTCGCCTGACAGTATTGTGAGCGACATGAATGGGGAGAAGGTCATGTTCAGCATTCATAGCGGCAAATATTATAATCTCGGCATGATTGGCGGCCGCATTTGGGAGCTCATCTCGACACCGGCTACGGCCAGCGAATTGGTAGAGACGCTCCTGCAGGAATACAACGTTACACGGACAACCTGCGAGGAACAGGTTGACGCGTTCCTTCGCAAGCTGCATCAGGAATCACTGATCGAGGTTCGGAACCTTGAAGCGCAGCGTTAAGAAGTTTCTCGCTCTGCCTGCGGAGAAGAAACGGTTCATGCTCGAAGCGTTCCTCTACTTAGGCTGGGCTCGTATATTGAAGGCCGTACCGTTTTCTCGGCTCGCGCCATCGCTGGGCAGACGCATGTTCGAAACCCCGCACTCGCATGATCCGGTAAACGAAAAGTCGATTCGCCTAATTGCGCAGGCGATCCAGTTGATGAGCCGTCATACCCTCTGGGAAAGCCAGTGTATGGTCAGAGCGATCGCAGCGAGCAAAATGCTGAAAAGACGCCGGATCGAAAGCACGCTCTACTTAGGTACGGCGAGGGACGAGCAGGGGAACATGATCGCGCATGCCTGGCTGCGCAGCGGGCCATTCTACGTAACCGGGGCCGAGGAGATGAAGATGTTCACGATGGTGGCTTCATTCGGATCGGACGAAACGCAAGGAAAGGAATGAAGGTGTCCCAATATGGAGAACAATCGTACCCTGGATCTAAGCGCTTTTCCTGAAGAATTAAACATCATGCTGGCGTTCATGCAGATGAATGCCGATCAGGCGCAGCATTGGGGCAAGCCATCGATGCCTGACATCGATTGGTATCAATTTCTGAAACTGATCCGGCATCATCGCGTTTACCCGCAGCTGTATTCGAAGCTGAAGAACAACAACCGGATTCCTGCCGATGTTTTGCAAGCCATCCATCAGGATTACGGTAGGAATACGTTTCAAATGCTCCGTTTAAGCGGCGAAATGGACCTTGTGTGCCAATCCTTCCTGGACCAAGGGATTCCTTCATTGGTTCTTAAAGGACCCGTGCTTGCCAATCTGCTATATGGCGATATCTCGCTCCGAACGTCCAAAGATTTAGATATTCTTGTTCCTATGGAGAGCGTGGAGACGGCGGAAGAAATGTTGACCAAGCTCGGATATGAGAGCGATAGTCACGTTCCGCGGTTATTCAATTGGAAGTGGAAGATGCATCATATTTCGTATACGCACCCGCAAACGAGAATTCAAGTGGAGCTTCATTGGCGGCTCAATTCCGACATGGGGAAAGAACCCCCATTCGAGGAGCTTTGGGAACGGAGGAGACGCAGTTCTCTTACGAGAAACGAGATTTATATGCTAGGGAGCGAAGATCTCTTCATGTATTTGGTCTCGCACGGCGCCCGTCACGGCTGGTTTAGGCTCCGCTGGCTGGCGGATATTGATCGGTTGGTGCGCCAAGGTGTGAACTTTGAAACGCTCATCTCGCTTATGCGACGCTATGAATGCCTTCAGCTTGGAGGACAGGCTCTAATTCTCGCTTCCGCACTGCTTGGCACGCCGATACCAAGCCCAGCCAAACCGATGATCACTGGCAGCCACCATCGCGAGTTGGCTCAGCGCTCGCTCTATTTCATCCGGGATATCGTCGCCTTCTCGCCAGTGCCGAGTTCCCAGGAATTGGCCAAAACCTATAAACGTTACTTATTTGCATTGAAAACGACCCGGCAAAAGTCGGTTTATATAGTCGGACAATTATATCCCAGCTTCAGGGATACGGAGGCGATGCCGCTTCCGAAACAATTGCATTTTCTATACTTTCCCTTAAGGCCGTTCGTCTGGTTATGGCGGCAAATGAGGCAGGAAGCATAGAAGGATCCAGCCTATTCAAGTATGACACGATAGCACGTAAAAGAATGACAAGCACCTCGGAGGCAAACATGAGCGCAATTGCAGGTATTCTTTGTTGCAACGAAGAGGCTGTATCGATAGAGGATTGCATGAAGCTTATGCAAGCTTTGCAAAGATACCCGGCCGATGATGTACAAACCTGGTATGGCGGGTCCGTATTTCTGGGATGCCATGCCCAGTGGATTACACCGGAATCGGTTCATGAACGTCTGCCGTTCTATGATGAGGTACATAAACTGGCCATTACCGCCGATGCGATCATCGACAACCGGGATGAATTGTTTAACCGGCTGCGAATTGATTATTCCCGGCGGAAAGGGATGACGGACAGTGAGCTTATTTTGTCGGCATACCTGAAGTGGGGGAAGGCAGCTCCGCGCTATTTGATCGGCGATTTCGCTTTTGTCATCTGGGACGAGAAGAAGCGCCTTCTTTTCGGAGCACGCGATTTATTGGGAAACCGCACACTCTATTATCATCGGCAAGAGCGGCACTTTGCCTTTTGCACGGCGGTCAATCCGTTATTCGAGATCACAGGTGTCAGGAAGGCGATTAATGAGTCATGGTTTGCAGAGTTTTTGGCCATTCCGATTATTCTCGATTCCGTCGACGTGAACGGGTCGGTATACAGGAATATGGAGCAAATTCCCCCTGCACACAGCTTTACGATCGAGGGTCGTAAAATGACCCTGGAGCAGTACGAGACGCTGGAGGTACCCCGGGATCAGCTTCGGCTGAAATCAAACGGCGAATACGAGGAAGCTTTTCGCGATGTTTTTCAAGAGGCCGTAACGTCGAAGATTCGGACATTCCGTTCGGTCGGCGCAAGTTTAAGCGGTGGATTGGATTCGGGCGCAGTCATAAGCTTTGCCGCAGTCCCCTTGCGTAAGGAAGGGAAACCATTGCACACATACAGTTACGTTCCTTCGCCCGATTTCGTGGATTGGACTTCGAGAAGCATGATGCCCGACGAAAGTCCGCACATTGAGGCAACGGTACGGCACGTAGGGAATATAAGGCACAAGAGCTTGGATTTTTCGGACAGGAACTCGTTCGGGGAAATCGACGACTTGGTCGGGCTTCTGGAAGCGCCTTATAAGTTTTTCGAGAATTCATTCTGGATCAAAGGGATTCTTGAAAAAGCGCGGCTGGATGGGGTCGGCATACTGCTCAACGGCGCGCGGGGAAATTATTCCGTTTCTTGGGGACCGGCCATGGACTACTATGCCAAGCTGCTAAGGAAGCTGCGCTGGTTCCATTTTTACCGCGAGCTAAAGCAATACGGAAGACAGATGAATGTAGGAAGATCCCGGCTGCTGCCCATTATCGCTAAACAAGCCTTTCCATTTGCGACCAGGTCTTTTTACTCCAAGGGACCGAAGAACGAAATTCCGAATCTCGTCCATCCGGATTTGGCAGTAAGAACAAATGTCTTCGAAAAGCTTAAACACCATGACGTCGGCTTGGGCGGGGCCTCGTTCGATGAATTCGAGGCGAGAGACTATCAATTCGGAAATTTGGCAACCTCAAACCATCAAGGCACATCTGTAACCAAGTTTTCCCTGCGCTATGGCGTTTGGGAAAGGGACCCGACCTCCGATCCGAGAGTGGTTCGCTTCTGCCTGTCCGTGCCGATTGAGCAGTATGTACAAAACGGGATGGACCGTTCGCTAGTCCGGAGGGCAACCGAATCGTATTTGCCTGATGAGGTACGGTTAAACCAACGCATTCACGGCGTTCAAGGAGCGGATTGGGTTCATCGCATGATTCCGATATGGGGCGTATTTAACGAAGAACTTCGGAAGCTTTGCCGGGATCCCATCGCCTCGCATTATTTGAACGTGGGTCAAATCAAGGCATCGCTTGAGAAAATCGGCCATGCGCCAAAGCCGGAGCATGCATACGATCCGGATGCGAGATTATTGATGCGTGGCTTGATTGCTTACCGGTTCCTGAAGCAATTTAGGTGATTAATTCCGCTTGAAGGGAGGTGATACATATGGAGAAGCAAACACGGAAAGAATGGCAACAACCGATGCTCGAAGTACTCGACGTTAACATGACGATGGGTGGACCGAACGGTGTATTCCCGGACAAGAACGGCAAAGGTTCCAACAAAGGACACGCTTTTGAATCCTAAAAGCACCTGATACATGGCATACCACTTGAGCCCTTATACGAAGAAAAGCGTATAAGGGCCTCTTCAAGTTTCTTCTTAATTAGTCGTAGATACTCTACTGAAAATGAGGTGAGGAAGATGAACCCTGCTGTCAAACGAACGATTTATAGAGCATTTGGGCTGACGATAGCAAGCGAAATCGCCTTGCCGGAGCTACTTCTGGGACCGGAACAAGCGTGCGAAGCGGATGTTTATTTCGAAAAGGAAGACTTGCGTCAAGCCTGGAACGAGCGCAGCGGCAGCGACGATTATTATGCTCTTGACGGCGATGAACTTATGCTGAACATAGAAGGCACGGCCATTTACAGAGTCCGGGGAGGGAACCGGATCGCTGTCTCTCCGACAATCGGAGCGGAGGATCCCGTTGTTCGGCTATACTTGCTCGGCACCTGCATGGGCGCGCTGCTGTTCCAGCGCAAGCTGATGCCCCTGCACGGAAGCGCCGTTGTCATTAACGGCAAGGCTTATGCGTTCGTCGGCGATTCCGGCGCGGGCAAATCTACCCTTGCCGCCGCATTTCTAAAACGCGGCTATACGCTTCTTACCGACGACGTGATTGCCGTAACGTTTAACCGCGACCGAATCCCCGTCGTCATTCCCTCTTACCCGCAGCAGAAGCTTTGGCAGGAAAGCATCGACAAGCTGGGGATGCAGTCCGATCGCTATGTTCCGCTGTACGAGACCAAATATGCGATACCTGTAGCTTCCATGTTCTGCAAGGAGCCTGTCCCTCTAGCCGGCATCTTTGAACTTGCGAAGGCAGACAGGAAGGAAACGGAGTTTCGTCATCTCCAAGGGCTGGAGAGACTACCTACCATTCGTTATCATACCTACCGCCAATTTCTGATCGCTCAGCTAGGCTTGGAGCAGTGGCATTTCGCTGCTTCCGTATCGATCGCCGATCGTATTGACATGTACCAATTGCGCAGGCCGACTGAGGGATTTACCGTAGACGATCTAGTAAGCCGAATCTTGAATACAATTGATGAAGGAAAGCGGATTTCGCACGGATAAGGGGGGAGATCAAATTTGGAGCATTTGCTGAACTATATCAAAAAATTGCATCATTTTGCCGGAAGCAAGCTCTATATCAATCTCATCGGCATGATGGTAATCAGCTTTCTGGAAGGGATTGGCATCTTTCTGTTGATTCCGGTGCTTGGTTTAATCGGGGTTCTGGGGTTGAACACGGAAGGAATCCCGTTCGCTGCCGCCTTGGTGAAACCGTTAGAGGCTATACCGGACGAAGTGAGATTGCTTGTTGTTCTTGGCGGGTTCATTCTGCTGATTGCAGGTCAGGCGCATATGCAGCGCAGGCAAACGCATTTGAATCTGGAAATTCAGCATGGATTTATCAGGTATCTCCGAATGGAAATCTATCAGGGGTTGCTGCAGGCCAAGTGGGCGTTCTATCTGCAACGAAGAAGATCGGATTTCTATAACATCATGACCAACGAGCTGTCGCGTGTCAGCCAAGGCGCTTATCTCGCGATGCGTTTAATGACCACGATTCTGTTCACAGCGGTACAAATCGGCTTTGCGCTGTGGTTGTCGGCACAACTGACGATTATGGTCTTGATCTGCGGATTAGCCCTTGCCGTGTATGCAAGCCGATTCATTAAACGGTCCAAAAGCATCGGGGATGAAACCTCCGAGCTTGCTCAGCATTATATGGGCGGGATGACCGATCATTTTAACGGGATGAAAGACATTAAGAGCAATCGTTCAGAAGCGCAGCATTTAACTTGGTTTCGCGCGCTTTGCGGCAAAATGGAGCATAACCTCGTTCACTTTGGGAAAACGCAGGCTACGTCCCAGTACATTTATAAAGTGGCATCCGTCATTATTATTACGCTATTTGTTTACGTATCTCTGGAAGTGTTTCATGTGCAGGCCGAGAAGCTCATGCTGATCATCATCATCTTCTCAAGGCTGTGGCCGAAGTTCTCGAATTTACAAGCCAACTGGGAACAAATTGCCCAATCGCTTCCCGCGTTCAAGAGCCTTGCGGATCTTCAGAAGGATTGCGCCATGGCCCAAGAATTGGATGTCCAAACCCATTCGCCAAACGAAGAAACGGTTCGTATGGAGCGAGGCATCGAATGCAGAGGAATCTCTTATCGTTATCATGGAGGTCAATCCTCTTACGCTTTACGGAATATCAACCTGTCCATTCCGGTTAATCGAATGACAGCTATCGTTGGAAAATCCGGTGCCGGGAAAAGCACCTTAATCGATATCATCATCGGACTCATTCAACCGGATGAAGGAGAGGTTCTCGTAGATGGACGCAATTTGGCCAGTGACTACAACTTCTCGCTTAGAAGATCTGTCAGTTATGTCTCGCAGGATCCCTTCTTGTTCCATGCAAGCATCAGGGACAATCTGTTGATTGCTTCTCCGGAAGCAACGGAGGCCCAAATGTGGGAGGCGCTGCAGTTCTCTGCTTCGGATGAATTTGTTCGCAACCTGCCGCAAGGACTGGATACCATACTGGGTGACCGCGGGGTTCGGCTTTCAGGCGGGGAACGGCAGCGGATCGTACTGGCTCGGGCGGTATTAAGGAAGCCGAGTATTCTGATTCTGGATGAAGCAACCAGTGCCTTAGACAGCGAGAATGAAGCCCATATACAAGGCGCGCTTGGTCGTTTAAGAGGGAGAATGACCATTATTGTCATTGCTCACAGGCTGTCAACCATACGCAGCGCGGATCAAGTGGTTGTATTGGAGAAAGGCGAAGTGATTCAACGGGGCGGCTATCAGCAGCTTTCCGCGGACATGAAAGGCACGTTTAGCAAATTGCTGCATTTTCAATCGGATAAAGTTGTGCCTTAATGGGGGAGTGGGGCGGTACCACGCGGTCTGTTATCCGAGTCCTAGTAGTGGAAGTGAAGGCTGACCGAGAAAGTCGCTCGAGAAAGTCGTTCCCGAAGTCCGACGGTTCCCAGAGATAGTTGCCCGAGAATGTTGCACCAAAGTCTAACGGTTGGACCTGTACGATTCACTGGATTCCCAGCGACGAGAAAATCTTCCTATAAAGCAAGCCTGTACGCTTCGTTGGATTTTCGAGGAAAGCTCTAACGAATCTTACAGGTCTTATTTGCCCTAAAAAGCACGTTTTGGAATTCTAACGAATCGTACAGGTCTTATTTGCTCCAAAACCCCTGCATTTCTGCTTAATACTACTAAATAAGCCCTCTGTGATTCGTTAGAATTTCGAAGGTGCCCATTTCTGCAAAATAAGGCTTCTGTGATTCGTTAGAAATTCCGAAGTGCCCTTTTCTACAAAATAAAGGCCTCTACAATTCTTTAAAGCGGCACGCACTAGGGAGATGTTGACAGCGGCAGGGGAGTGAAGGTTGCCCGAAAAAGCTGCCCGAGAAAGTCGCTCCCCAAAGTCTAACGGTTAAATAAACAGAATCCCTCCGCCTAGCAGGGGAATGTATCAATCGATTCGACAAACCTCTGGAGACACGGGCAATTGAGCGAAAGATAGGTGGAGGTGGAGGTAAGAGTCAGTAAAGTTCTTTACATGTTAAGAGAGAGCCAAGTGGCTCTCTCAGATCAAGATTATTTCGAGCAGAGGGGGTTAGTTGCCAGTGAGTTAGTTTCGGGTTAGTGGCCGGTGAGGTAGTTTCGTTCTTCGAGGTAGTCGATAATAGCCGCTATGGATTGTTCAACGGTTAACTGTTCCGTATCTATAATTAGCTCGGGCGTTCTCGGGATGTCATACTGACCGCTTACCCCCGTGAAGTTGGGAATCTGTCCGCTTCTTGCTTTGCGGTACAAGCCTTTCGGATCTCTCTTCTCGCATTCTTCTAACGAACATTTTACGAAAATTTCGTTGAAATCCCCCGGTTGAAGCAGCTCTCTCACCATATTGCGGTCTTTCTCGTTCGGAGAGATGAACGCCGCCAGCACAACTAAGCCGGCATCCACGAACAACTTCGAGATTTCACCGATTCTGCGAATGTTTTCTTGGCGATCCTCATCAGAGAACCCGAGGTCGCGATTGAGTCCATGCCTGATATTGTCCCCATCGAGTACATAAGATGCAATACCTCTGGCATACAATTCCTTCTCCAGTGCAAACGCCAGCGTTGATTTACCGGAGCCGGATAAGCCCGTTAACCATAACGTACAGCTTCTGTGACGATTCCTCTTCTGCCGGTCATCCCTTGAAATATTAGAGTGATGCCATGTGATATTGTCGCTCTTGTGGTCCAACGGTTCCTCTCTCCCTCCAAAAACTTGTACACCTGATTAATTAAACATGGAGGAAATAGTCGAATCATGACAGGCAAATTGTTCCGTTCCTTGTGCAGTGCAAAGAACATCAAGAAAACGCGAAGATTTGAAAAAATTGGGTTGAAAGCGCTGCAACTGTTGATGTATTCTGGAGGTATGTGAAACGTTTCAATTCGTTGCAAGATTAGCTGTGAGAATAGAGTTTGAGGGAGAGGGATTACGAAGTGAATTCATCATCATCATCCGTTTATAAAGTCGCTTTTATCGGCTGCGGCAAACGTGCGCATGAACATGCGATCGGGGTACAAACCGACAGCAGATTAAAGGTTGTCGCGTTGTCCGATATTTCAGCCGCATCAGCCGAAACGCTGAATAATGAGTTTGGCTTTCAAGCCAACATCTATACCGACCACAAGGAAATGCTGGAGAAGGAGAAGCCTGACGTTGTTCTCATCTGTCTCTGGACACCGTTGCATCTGCCGGTATTCCGCGATTGTGCGGAAGCGGGCGCGAAAGCGGTATTGTGCGAGAAGCCGATGTCGGCAACATGGGGCGAATGCCAAGAGATGGGTAAGATCGCAGACGAGTTCGGCTGCCAGCTGACCTTCTCGCTGCAACGACGTTTCGCTAAGGGAAATCAAACGGTGCGCCGTTTTATCAAAGAAGGCCGAATCGGCCAGGTGCTTCGCCTAGACCTCTATTCTCCGCCTAATCTGCTCGATTGCGGCATCCATACGTTTGATCAAGCGATTAGCTACATGGACGAAACGCCGGCGAAAACAGTGCTTGGGGCAGTCGATACTACCGAAATATATAACTGGTTCAACGTGCCGTCCGAATGCGGCGCGACCGGTCAAATTCTATTCGCGAACGGCGTACAGGCGAGCCTCTATTCCGGCTCTATCGATACATGGGAACCGAGTCAGGATATGACGAAGATCTGGGCCGGCGTTCGCGTCATTGGCACCGAAGGTTTTATCGAAGTAATGTGGGACGGGCAAATCGTCAAGGGAATCAACTACGACGATCCGTCTTGGAAGCCTGAGATGGAGCTGTCCTCGATGTCCGATCAAATGATCGGTTATGTCCGCCATGCGATTGACTGCTTGGAGTCAGGCGCGGAGCCTGAAGCTTCGCATCAGAAGGCAACTCGCGCTTCGGAAATTATTTTCGCAGTATATGAGTCGGTACGCCGCAATGCGCGGGTAGAGCTTCCGCTTACCGGCGTTACGGACAGTCCTTTCATCACTATGCTGAATGACGGCCAATTCACGAAATAAAGGAGCGGGAAACTAACCATGACCAGACCGAAACTTGGATTAATTGGAATCGTTCATGAAGAAGCGAAGCAGGATTTCTGGGGTACGATGAAGCGCGTAGCCGAGATCGGCTATAAGGGAATCGAAGGCGGCGGCGAGCTGCTCAAGGGAGATGTCGACGCGAATGTCGCGCGATTCCATGAATTGGGATTGCAAGTGGCTACGCATAGTGTTCCCAGCAAGGAATTGCTTCGCGACGAGAAGGAAGTCGATCGCCTGATTCGTGAGGCACACGCGCTGCAAACGAAGGACGTTACGTTCTGGTGGGACGTCGTTGATAATAGAGAACAGCTGCTACGCGATGCTGAATTGTACGATGCGGCAGGTGCTCGTTTTGCGGCTGAGGGGCTGCGATTCTGCTATCACAACCATGCGCATGAATTCGAGAGAACGTTTAACGGCGTATACTCGCTGGATATTCTGGCTGAGCATACGGATCCGAAGCATCTGTTCTTCCGTATGGATGTGGCTTGGATTACGCTCGGCGGCGCGGATCCGGCGCATATCCTTCGCAAGATGGCGGGCCGTGTTCCGGCCATTCATCTGAAAGATGTGTACGGTACAGACGAGGTTGGGAAGTGGACGGCTGTCGGTACCGGCGTCGTCAACATTCAAGCATCGATCGAAGCAGCTACCGAAATCGGCGTGGAATGGATGACGGTCGAGCAAGATCAGCTGCGTAATCTCACAGGCATCGAGACGGCGACAGTCAGCTACTTGAACTTGAAAGAAAAAGGCTTGCTCTAATAGATCTTGATCAAATACAAGCAATATGGACAGGCTGCCGGGCTAATAACTCGGCAGCCTGTTCTTTTTAATTGCAGGCAAGCTGCACACTTTTCTCTTCCCGCTGCGTCTAGATATTGAGATATCTACTTGTTATTGGAAAATAGGGGGCAATCACATGCTGAAAAGGGTCGCAGTCATTGCTGCAATGATGCTTGCAATGACGGGATTTGCTTGGTTGGGGCACGGACAGGCAGAAGTGTCTGTCGCGGGTAAACCGATCGCAGCGGAACAGAAGCCAGCGGAGGAACGGCTGTATCGCGTCGAATTAAATGGTAAATATGGTCTCATCAATAGTAAAGGCGAGCCGGTAGTAGCGCCGATCTATGACGGCATATGGTACGACAACAAGCCGGGAAACTCTTATGTCATCACGAATCTTGCAGAGAAGAAGCAGACGTACTATAACCTTGCGGGAGACAAGCTGTTTGATTGTGCGATGAATAGTTGCGGTTTGATGTATGACGGACTGGCCATTTATTCGGAAAAGATTCTAGGCGCTAACGGCAAGACTGAGCTTCGGTACGGCTATAAGGACAGCCAAGGACAGATCGCCATTCAGCCGATTTATAGGATGGCGTTCAACTTCTCGGAGGGGCTTGCCCGAGTCAATCTTGGCAAGGCTTCCGGCTTCATCGACACGAAGGGGCAGTTGGTTATTCCTTATCAATTCAGTTACACCGCGGACTTCTCGGAGGGAATGTCGGCCGTTAAACTGGCCCTCAACGGCAAGTTCGGATATATCAACAAACAAGGGAAGCTAGTGGTCTCTCCGCGTTTTACGCAAGCAGCGTCATTCTCTGACGGAACAGCAGTTGTATATGAGAATGGCAAATATGGTTATATCGATAAAACCGGGAAGTATATACTGAAGCCGCAGTTCTCGATGGCGCAGCCGTTCTCGGAAGGGCTGGCGTTCGTGGAACGCAATGGGGTAACCTTCTATATCAACAAGAAGGGACAGAAGATCATCCAGAATATTAATGCGGGCGGAACCTTCTCCGGCGGTCTGGCACCGGCAAGCACAGGGCAGAAATACGGCTTTATCAATACTTCCGGCAAGTTCGTGATCAAGGTGCAGCTCGAATGGGCGGCCTCATTCATCGGGGAGTTGGCAGAGGTTTATATTAACGTTCCGGACTCGCGGGACTATATACGAGGATATATGAACCGCAGCGGAACGATTGTATGGCCGCCGCAGTTATGAGTCGCCACAACAGCCGCTTACTTCCATCCATCGATGGGGGTAAGCGGTTTTTCTATGTCACTCTGAAACATTAAGTTATATAATAGAGTTGTTTGAAAGCGATTTCAGGAAGGGGGAGCAGGGTGATTAACTTGATGATCGTCGATGATGAAGAAACGACGCGAAATAGTTTGATGGAGCTAGTGCCCTGGTCTGATTGGGGAATTACAGAGGCGCATTCGGCGGAGAACGGCATTGCGGCGCTTGCGCTTGCAGAGAAGTTCAAGCCGTCGATATTGCTGACCGATATTCGCATGCCGAAGATGAACGGCATTGAGCTGGCACAGAGGTTCCGCAACCTCTATCCGGAGTGCGAGATTGTATTCCTTAGCGGCTTCTCGGACAAGGAGTATTTGAAATCGGCGATTCAGCTGCATGCCGTCGATTATCTGGACAAGCCTGTCGACATGGAGCAACTGAAGACGCTGTTTATCGCAGTTGTGAAGAAGATTGAACATGCGGCTACCCAAAAGGTAGATATTCAGTACCGGCGCGAGGAGATCGTTGTGGATGTAATCTGCAACAAAACGGATCTGTCTGTCTGGATGGATCGTGTCGACTCCGGCATTTTGCCGTTAACGGCAAGCGAACCCTTCCGCGTCTATACATTTCTGTTTAATTGGTCCTCTGCCACAGCAGAAGACGAGAAACCGCTGATCAAGCAGCGAATCCTTCACCTGTTGAATCATGCGCCGAGCAACACGGATCTACGCTATATCGCCGGATTCGTGGGAGACAGATGTTTGGCGATCATCGCCAATGATGCAGCCGCGGTTCAACAGGCGAAAGCCGATGCATTCGCCAGGCATATGCTGGACTGGATTCAAGAGGCTTCGCAGGGGAATTATTCGCTGTCTGCGGGCTGCAGCGATCAAACGGTCCGAACCGATGCATTCTCCTTGTCGTACAAGGCGGCGACGGAAGCAGCGAGACGTCAATTTTACGCGGGAACGAATCGGATTTATTTTCCGAATGCTGCTGCGCCCGGCTGTTATGACCTGGACAAAGGAGTTTATAACCGCTTTAAGAAGATGCTCAGAAGCGACCCGCCCGAAGCAATAATCGACTATGTCAATCAGTTGACAGAAGCAATCGCCGGCGCCGAGGACCCCGACATGAATAAGATCAGAAACCTCTATTTCAATCATTTGCGGATTCTGTTTGAAGTGACGATGCAGTGGGATGCTGCCGATTCCGGCGACGAGCAAGAAACGACGTATATGTGGCGTGAAATCGATACGCGGATTACCCTTAACGAGCTTGCCGCGTTTCTGCGCTCGAATATCGAAATGACGATGATGAAGCCGGAGAGCAAGGCAGGCGGCATCGAGAAAATCGACGAGATCAAGAAGTATATCGCAAGCCATTACGACAGCAATCAGCTGTCGATTCAGACGATCGCGCAGCATACGTATTTGAGTCAAACGTACTTATGCGCTTTTTTCAAGAAATCGACCGGCCGTACCCTGAATGAATTCATCACGGCGCTTCGCATCGAGAAAGCGAAAGGGCTGCTGCAGGACCGCAACAAGAAGCTGTACGATATTACAACCGAAATCGGACTCACGGATACGAACTATTTCTCCACGCTTTTCAAGAAATACACGGGCTCCACACCATCCGAGTATAGGATGAAGCAGCTCTATGAGAGTTAACATCTACCGCGATTTGAAAATGCACTATAAGCTTTTCCTGCAATATTTACTGCTGCTTGCGATTCCATTCACATTGTTTATTATCGTGAATTACCGCATCTCGTCTAAGGATCTCGAGACGCAAGCGAGGTATTCCTCCCGGCAAGTATTCGAACAGAGCCGTTCGTTTATGGAGTTTAAGCTATATGTCGCCAAGAACTTCTTAACCATCCTGGCTTCGAATGAGAAAATCCAAGATATTTTGCATCGGAGCGCCAGCTATTACTACAACAGCTACGGGTTATGGAGCTTCGATGTCGAAGGCATCCGCAAGCAATTTTATATTACGAAGCCAAGCGAAGACATTATCAAAACAAGCTTATATACCTCTCAGGCTGTCGCAAGCACGAACGAAACCGATGACGTTATGAGCACCAATCGGATTTCGTCCACCGCGTGGTATGCGAATTTGAATAAGAGCAGCACGACGTTTGAGGTATTCCCGAGCATGATTCTGCTGAATGATTTGCAGAAGGAGAAGACGCCGACGTTTACAATCGCAAGAAGTATCTTCGATAACGAAAGCTTCCAGAATGTGATCGGGGTACTCAGCGTCGATATGCCGAAGAGTATATTCGAATCGATTCTCGATCGGGTAGCGTTTACGAAGGAATCCTCCGTATTTCTGATCAATCAGGCGGGCGAGATCTTGGTTCATTCCTCCCATGCGAATGCAGGGATGCTGTCATTCAAGTCGGACATTCTGAAAGGGAGCACGAACGATCAGTTCAAGGAAGGGGTCTGGGGCAAGCGGGTTTTCGACAATGCGGAGTATTTGGTCGGGGCGCAGCTGGTCGAGGATTCGGACTGGTATTTGGTCAGCTTGACTCCGTATAAGGAGATTCTGGGCTCGCAGAAGAAAGCGATGAAGCAGATGCTGGCCATTGCCTTCTTAATTGCGATGTTCCTGCTGCCGCTGGCCTTTCTCGCTGCCGCGTCCGGTACGCGCAGAATTCGCGGTCTGATCTCGCAAATGAAGAGCGTGAAGCAGGGCGATTTCGACCTGCAAATTCAGCACGAGGGCAAGGATGAGATCGGGGAATTATCGCGGAACTTCAAATCGATGATCGCCAAGGTTACGCAGCTGCTCGATGAGAAGTATGCGCTGGGGCAAGAAGTGAAATCGATGGAGCTCAAAGCACTGCAGGCGCAAATTAATCCGCATTTTCTCTATAACACGCTTGACCTGATTTACTGGAAGGCGATGCGCATTCAGGAGCAAGGCATCTATGATCTTGTCCAATCGCTGTCCAAATTCTATAAGCTTAGCTTAAGCAAAGGGGAGGACATCGTCTCCTTGCGCAATGAAGTGGAGCATATTGCCGCTTACATTGACATTCAGAACGCGAGGTTCAAGAACGGCATTACGCTTGTGGTCGATATTCCGGAAGCGCTCTATGAACATGCGATGCCCAAAATCACGCTGCAGCCCTTGGTCGAAAATTCGATCATTCACGGCATTCTGGAGACGGAAAGCGAGACAGGGACCATTACGATCAGCGCAAATGCCGTCCATGGCAAAATCGTGATCATGGTGAAAGACGATGGGGTGGGCATCTCGCAGGAAAACCTGGAACGTATTTTCAACCGGGATCGAACCGACCCCTTCCACGGATATGGCGCAAATAATATCAATAAGCGTATTAAGCTGCTTTATGGAGAAGAGTATGGACTCACTTATCGGCGCAATGATGGCCCGGGCGTCACGGTCATCATCGAGCTGCCGTGGTAACCCATCGGCCCCATTTCCTGTGCTGCGTCCGCGAGAACCCATTGACAACATTCAAACCGGCATGTGACAATTAAAGATGAATCGAAAACTACAACTGAAACGAGTGGGTCGCGATGAAGTATTGGCGCAAGCATGATACCGGACAATCGCATATCCCCTTTTCGAAAAGGGACCGCGTGGAAGCTTAAAGCTTCCGCTCGGTCCCTTTCTTATATTAAAGCAAGAAAGGGGATCACTCGGCATGTTAGTCGCTGAACAACAAGAGAGGGGTGTTGACATGACGCCTGTCGTATTGGATGGAAAGCAGCTGGTACCTGAACTGGTGACGGAAGTGGCATTGGATTCCAGAGCGGTCACATTGTGTGCGGATGCGGCCGAGCGCGTGAGCAGATGCCGTGAAATGGTGGAAGAGCTGGTTGCCGCCGGCAAAGTCGTTTATGGCGTAAGTACGGGTTTCGGTAAATTCAGCGATGTGCATATCTCCCCTCAAGACGCCGCGAAGCTGCAAATCAACTTAATTCGCAGTCACGCCTGCGCGGTAGGCAGCCCCTTGCCGGAAGCAACGGTTCGGGCGCTCATGCTTCTGCGCGCCAATGCGCTTGCCAAAGGGTATTCCGGCATTCGTCCGGTCACGCTGCAATTGCTGATCGATTGCATCAATTTAGGCGTGCATCCCGTTGTACCCGAGCAAGGCTCGCTCGGCGCCAGCGGTGATTTAGCGCCGCTTTCCCATCTGGCGCTCGTGCTGATGGGCGAAGGGGAGGCATTCTATCAAGGGGAGCGGCTTTCGGGCGCTGAGGCGCTGGCCCAAGCAGGGCTGAAACCCATCACCTTGCAGGCAAAAGAGGGGTTAGCGCTCATCAACGGTACCCAGATCATGACCTCGATCGGCACGCTTACCTTCATGAAAGCACAGCGATTGGCCCAAATCGCAGACGCGATCGCATCGCTGACTTTGGAAAGCTTGCGCGGGATCCCGGAAGCATTCGCTGAGGAAGTGCACCTCGCACGGCCTTATCCGGAACAAATCGGCGTAGCCAAGAATCTCCGTACGCTGTTGAAAGGCAGTAAACTAACGACGCGGCAGGGAGAGATCCGGGTACAAGATGCTTATTCGCTTCGCTGCCTGCCGCAAGTGCATGGGGCTACTCGCCAAGTGCTTGATTATGTGCGGGATAAACTGACGATCGAAATCAATTCCGCTACCGATAATCCGCTCTTATTCCCGGAAGATGGGCAGGTCATCTCGGGAGGCAATTTCCATGGCCAACCGATCGCGTTTGCCATGGATTTTCTGAAAATCGGGATGAGTGAGCTTGCGAATATTTCGGAACGCCGAACCGAACGGCTCGTCAATCCGGCGTTATCCGGTGGCCTGCCGCCTTTCCTTAGTCGCAACCCGGGTATCGGATCAGGCTTGATGATAACGCAATATGTAAGTGCATCGCTCGTTTCGGAGAATAAGGTACTCGCCCATCCGGCAAGCGTAGATTCGATTCCGTCATCGGCCAACCAGGAGGATCACGTTTCCATGGGGACAACGGCTGCCAGACATGCGGTACAGGTAGTTGACAACGTTTCCAAGGTGCTTGCGATTGAATTGATCTGTGCCGCCGAGGCAGCCGAGTTTATCGGGGCAGACGGGTTAGCTCCCGCAACGCGTGCGTTATACGAGAAGCTGAGAACCCTCGTTCCGCCGGTTGTGGATGACCGTTCCACTTCGGCCGATATTGAAAGAACAGCGAACGCATTGCTGTCCGGCGAATTTCTGGTCGCGGTGGAAGCCATTACCGGACCACTGTATTAGTCAATCATGTTCTAGGGGAGGATCCGAGATGACTACGTATAATCAACCGGAACCAAAACGCGTAATCCGAGCGCCGCGCGGTACGGAAATGTCTTGCAAAGGTTGGGTGCAGGAAGCGGCACTCCGCATGCTGATGAATAATCTCGATCCTGAGGTTGCGGAGCGTCCGGAAGAACTGGTCGTTTACGGCGGCATCGGCAAAGCAGCACGCAACTGGCCATCCTATGACGCCATCGTGCGCGAGCTGCAGCGATTAGAGAACGACGAAACGCTGCTGATCCAATCCGGTAAGCCGGTCGGCGTCTTCAGAACCCATGAACGCGCTCCACGCGTACTGTTATCCAACTCCGTACTCGTACCGAAATGGGCAACTTGGGAGCACTTCCGCGAGCTGGAGCAGAAGGGGCTGATGATGTACGGTCAAATGACTGCTGGCAGCTGGATTTATATTGGGACCCAGGGGATTTTGCAAGGGACGTACGAAACCTTTGCCGAAGCCGCCCGTCAACATGCAGGCGGTACGCTCAAAGGCACGCTGACTTTGACGGCGGGGCTAGGCGGCATGGGCGGCGCGCAGCCGCTGGCCGTCACGATGAACGAAGGCGTCGTCATCGCTGTCGAAGTCGATCGCGCGCGTATCGCACGGCGCATTCAAACGAGGTACTGCGATGTTCTCGCGGAAACGCTGGACGAAGCCTTGGCATTGGCGAACAAAGCGGCATCGGAAGGAGAAGCGCTAGCCATTGGCCTGTTGGGGAACGCGGCGGATATTTATCCGGAATTCGTGCGCCGCGGCATCAAGCCGGATTTCGTGACGGACCAAACCTCCGCGCATGATCCGCTTGTTGGTTACATTCCGGCCGGTTATTCCTTGGAAGAAGCGGCGGCACTGCGAGCGAGTAATCCGGAGCAATACATGAAGCTGTCCAAGGCAAGCATGGCAATCCATGTTCAGGCGATGCTCGACTTGCAGCGGCTCGGCTCGGTCGTGTTCGATTACGGGAACAACATCCGTCAAGTCGCGTTCGATGAAGGGATTGCGAATGCCTTCGACTTTCCCGGCTTCGTGCCTGCCTATATCCGTCCTCTGTTCTGCGAAGGCAAAGGCCCTTTCCGCTGGGCAGCGCTCTCCGGCGACCCCGAGGACATTCGCAAGACGGATGAGCTTGTTCTCCGCATGTTTCCGGAGAATGATCATCTTCGCCGCTGGATTGAGATGGCGCGCGAACGCGTAGCGTTTCAAGGTCTTCCGGCACGTATCTGCTGGCTCGGTTACGGAGAACGGGAAAAGTTCGGTCTCGCGCTCAACGAGATGGTGAAGAGCGGGGAGTTGAAAGCCCCGGTCGTGATCGGCCGCGATCATCTGGACTGCGGCTCCGTGGCATCGCCGAACCGGGAGACGGAAGCGATGAAAGACGGGTCGGATGCGGTTGGCGACTGGGCGATTCTGAACGCGCTCATCAACACCTCGGCAGGCGCATCTTGGGTATCCGTCCATCATGGAGGAGGCGTTGGAATGGGTTACTCCTTGCATGCAGGCATGGTTGTCGTTGCCGATGGCACCGACGAAGCAGCGGAACGCCTGCGCTGCGTGTTGACGTCTGATCCGGGAATGGGCGTCATCCGTCACGTCGATGCCGGTTACGAGAAAGCCGTCGACAGCGCGGAGAAACATGGAATCCGCATCCCGATGCGCGAGTAGGCGATAACGCAATAACCTTAAGGAGCGTGACGATCATAGAACGGATAGACTTACTGGTTACAGGAATCGGCCGTTTGATAACTCCTATCGGGAACGCACCTCGTTACGGAGGAGAGATGAAGGAGCTCCGAGAGATTACAAACGCCGCGATCGCGATACAAGGCGGGCGAATAGCGCTCGTCGGTTCCGAAGAAGACGTGACAAACCGGCTGCAAGGCGTAGAAATTGCGCAGACGCTGGATGCTCGCGGATATCTGGTTACGCCTGGTCTCGTTGATCCGCATACGCATCTCGTACATGGCGGCTCGAGGGAGCATGAACTCGCGCTTAAGCGTGCCGGCGTTCCTTATTTGGATATTCTGGCTCAAGGCGGCGGCATCCTAAGCACCGTTCAAGCTACCCGGGCGTCGAGCGAGCAGCAATTATATGACAAGGCGTATCGAAGCTTGGATATCATGCTCATGCAAGGAGTTACGACGGTGGAAGCGAAGAGCGGGTATGGCCTAACCTTAGATGATGAGCTCAAGCAGCTGCGTACGGCGAAACGGCTAAACGAAATACATCCGATTGACGTCGTTTCAACGTTCATGGGTGCCCATGCAGTACCGCCCGAGTATAAAGGCAGGACTCACGATTACGTAGACCTCGTCTGCGACATGCTTGCCGAAGTGGCGCAACAAGGCTTGGCGGAGTTTTGCGACGTTTTTTGCGAACATGGGGTTTTTACCGTAGAACAATCCCGTCGTATATTGCTCGAAGGGCGGGGTCTCGGACTGCTTCCCAAAATTCATGCCGATGAAATCGAATCGCTCGGCGGAACCGAATTAGCGGGGGAAGTCGGCGCGATTTCCGCGGAGCATCTGCTGGCGGCATCCGACGAAGGCTTGCGGATGCTTGCGTCAAACGGCGTCATCCCGGTGCTGTTACCCGGCACTTCGTTTAACCTTGGACTTAACAAGCATGCCAGGGCGCGGGACATGATTGATCGATTCAACCTTCCGGTTTCGCTGTCAACCGATTATAATCCGGGATCCTGTCCGACCGAATCCATTCAACTCGTCATCATGCTCGCCTCGCTCAACTTGAAGATGACGCCGGAGGAGATTCTGACGGCCTGCACGATCAATGCGGCAAATGCGATTGGCCGAGGTAATCAGATTGGCTCGATTGAGGTAGGGAAGCACGCAGATCTCACGCTATTCGACGCGCCGAACCTTGCTTATTTGCCCTATCATTTCGGCATCAACCACACGTACGGCGTGATCAAGAACGGGAATGTCGCCGTTTGGGATCGGCAAATCGTCCCGTTGCAAGCCAAGAAGGAGGGGACGCTTCCATGAGCCGGGAGATCCCTTTTCTGAAAAGACCGGATCAGGCCGTGTTTAGAGACCATCTGGAGACAAAGGTCGCGCATTGGATCCGAGAGTGGGATGGCAAGGAACAATTGCTGGCGGGGATCATCGGAGTACCGCTCTCCAAGCCTTCCATCTCGATATCCAGTGCTTCGACGACGCCTGCGGCGATTCGTACGGCGTTCAAGTCGTTCACGACCTACTCGCTTGAATATGACGTTGATCTGCAGGACATGGCCGTCCGCGACCTCGGCGACATTCAGATGCATGTTACGGATATCGCGGAATGCCACCGCCGCATCGAGGAAAGCATGAACGCGATCTACAGGGCTCAGCCTTCTATCGTACCGATCCTATTGGGCGGGGATCATTCGATAAGCTGCCCCTCTATTAAAGCTTTCTCCCGGCGTTATCCGGGCAAGAAAGTGGGGATTATTCATTTCGACGCGCACCATGACGTTCGTAATTTCGAAGACGGCGGCGTTACGAATGGTACCCCTTTCCGAGGGATCTTGGAGTCCGGTGTCGTCGATGGACGGAATATCGCGCAAATCGGTATCCGAGGATTTATGAATGCGAAGCCGTATCACGACTATGTGAAAAGCCATGGCGTGCATGTATTCTCCTCGCGCGATGTGCGTCGCATGGGCATCGATCCGGTCATCGATCAAGCGCTCGCGCATGCCGGCGACGGAACGGAAGCGATCTATGTCAGCTTCGACGTAGACGTCATCGATCAGGCTTATGCGCCGGGCTGTCCGGCTATCGGGACAGGGGGGCTGCATCCTTGGGACGCGCTTGATGCCTTGCATCGACTCGGAGCTTTACCCCAGGTGAAGGGGATCGATTTTGTTTGCATAGACCCAGCCGTGGACGTACGCAACGTGACCTCTCGACTTGCCGTGCAGTTTATGCTTAGCTTCTTGGCAGGAATGGCAAATCGCAACGGATAATCCGCTAATCAGTGACTATAGAAGGAACCTGAGCTTACTTGAATTTCCGCAAGAGCAGCCATGCTCGGAGGGGGAATTCCGGTAAGCTTTCTTGTCGAGTAGGACTCTGGGATTGTACAATTGTTCGCCACCCTATGATAAGATGGGCCGTATAGTCGACAAATTTCTCTTGGTAAAGTTGCGTAAGATTGCAAAGGGATCGTAATTTTATCTCGTAGCACAGATTATGAAAACGCTTTATTATGAAAGCGTAACCAACAAACGACATTCGGTAAGAGGTGGATGAATGCAAAGGGTTCTGAAGAAAAAAGGATTCCTGTACGAGATTATGAAAAACCGTATTCTCTATCTGATGTTTTTGCCCGTGGGGATCTACTTCCTCGTGCTGGCTTATCTTCCAATGCCGGGTATCGTCATTGCGTTCAAGGAGTACTCCTATGACGGCGGCATCTTCGGAAGCAAATGGAATGGAATCGAAAACTTCAAATATTTCTTCGAATCCGGCAAGCTGTGGCTCGTTACGAAGAACACGGTGCTTTACAATCTCGTGTTTCTGACGGTTAGTACGATTCTATCGGTTATCGTCGCGATTCTGATTGCGGAAATGGTCGGCAAGTACTTCAAGAAGACGGCGCAGACGTTCATGTTCCTGCCGTATTTCATCTCTTGGGTTACCGTCTCGGCCTTCTTCTACAACATCTTCAACTATGATTACGGGGCGCTCAACACGTGGCTGAAGTCGCTCGGCGCAGAGCCGGTCGACATTTACTCCAATCCGAATATATGGCTTTTCCTCCTACCGCTATTCTATGTATGGAAGGGAATCGGCTTCTCCAGCGTGCTGTACCTATCGGCGATTATGGGGATCGATCATGAGAGCTACGAATCCGCCAAGATCGACGGCGCGAATTTATACCAACGAATCTGGTACATTACCATTCCGATGCTGAAGCCGACCATCATTACACTGGTTCTGCTCGGACTATCCAGAATCATGCGCGGAGAATTCGATATGTTCTACCAACTTATCGGCGACAACGGTCTCTTGGCCGACACGACGGACATTATCGATACGTTCGTCTTCCGATCCCTTATATTCGCGAACGACTTCGGAATGGCTTCCGCCGGCGGCGTGTACCAATCCGTGCTTAGCTTCTTCATTATCTACGCGGTAAACTGGGGCGTTAAGAAATGGAACAGCGATTATGCGCTCTATTAGTGACTCTCGGTTCGAGCAGGGAAGGCGGTTCAAGTCTATGAAAATGGGAAAAGACGTCATCACCTTTAATATCATCGCATTCATCGTCGTAGGTTTCATTGGCATCGCCACGATTTTGCCATTCATCATGCTGCTTGTGGGATCCTTCCAATCCGAGAGCTCGATCCTGCAGTATGGGTACTCGCTTCTTCCGCGGACCTTTGACCTTGGCGCTTATACATTCATTTTTATGGAGCCCGAGAAGATCTTCCACAGTTATCTGGTCACGATATTTCTTACGATAGCAGGTACCGGAATATCCATCTTCTTCTCCTCGATGACTGCTTACGTACTGGCCAGAAAAGATGTGAAATACCGTAACGGGATGGCCTTCTACCTCTTCTTTACGACCTTGTTCAGCGGGGGCTTGGTGCCTTACTATCTGCTGATGTCCAACTATCTGCAGCTAAGAAATACAATGATGATTCTGCTCTTGAACGGGATGTTTAACGTCATCTACATCCTGATTCTGAGAACTTATATCGCGAACAGCATTCCGGATTCCATCTCCGAATCGGCGAAGATCGACGGGGCGAACGACTTCTCCATTTTTATCAGAGTCGTGTTCCCGCTGCTGAAGCCGGCGCTCGCATCGATCGGGCTGTTCATCGCTCTCGGGTATTGGAACGATTGGTATACGGCAACGCTGTTCATTACCAAAGACAACCTGTTTCCGCTTCAGTACACGCTATACAGAATTCTGAGCTCAACGACCTTCGCGAAACAGATGCTGCAGAATAACGGAGCCGCATCCGCCATCGAATTGCCGCAGCAAACCGTCAAGCTGGCGCTGACAGTCGTCGCGACGGGGCCGATCGTATTCGCTTACCCGTTCGTTCAGAAGTATTTCGTTGCCGGTCTTACGATCGGGTCAGTCAAAGGATAGGTGGGTTTGGTTAATTCCGCTACGCGGCGGTTTAACATAGTTCATTCAATAATTGGGAGGTTAAACAAAGATGAGCAAGAAATCAAAAGCACTAAGTCTTGGTTTATCGCTAATGCTCTGCTTGACGTTAATCTTGTCCGCTTGTTCCAAGAATGACAATGGCAACAAAGACACAGCTAACAACACGCCTGCCAATGAGACGAAGAACAACGCAGCGGCCAGCAATACGGACAACAGCGCCGGAGCCGACAACACAGCTGCCGACAACACAGAGAAACCGCAATTGGATAAAGTGACGCTGAAATTCGTTCTTCTCGGCGAAGCTCCGAAGGATAACGAAGCGGTCATGGCCGAAGTCAACAAGAAGCTCGAAGCAGACATTAACGCGACCATTGAATTGACTTATATTCCGTTCGCCGACATTAATACGAAGTATCCGCTCGTACTGGCTTCCCCGCAGGATTGGGACGTCATCTTCGGTAACGTCAACTACGGCTCCAACGCTTCCAAAGGCGGTTATCACGAAATTACGATTGACGACGTAAACAAGTTTATGCCATTGACGGCATCAGCTACGTCCGAAGGCCAATGGACGGATGCCCGCGTAAACGGCAAAATCTACATGATTCCGCAAACGTTCAAGGAATTGGACGTTGGTACAGGCTTCATCCGTGAAGATCTTCGCAAAAAGTACAATGTACCTGAAATTAAAACGTTCAAAGACTTGGGACCTTACTTCCAAGCGCTGAAAGACAATGAAAAAGGCATGCTTCCTGTCGACGGTTCTGCCTCAGATATTCAAGGCATCTTCGGCGGCTTGATGAAGAACTACGTTATTAAAGAAGCTCCGTATATCACCGGTTTCTTCCCGGATGATACGAACTATACGATTACGGGCTTACTCGACGATGCGTTCAAAGCGAAGTTTATCGACGCTGCCAAAACGATGAAGGATTGGGCGGACAAAGGGTTGCTGCCTAAGAACGCTTTCGCACAGAAGACGGCTGCGGCTGATCTTGCCAAAGAAGGCAAATCCGGCTATTGGGCAAACGCCTTCGAAAACTATGCGCAATACAGCTCCGACATGATCGCTAAAGGCTGGGAGCTTGGCGCGGTCAACAACCTGACAGACAGCGGCGTTGTCATGACGCGTCCTGCTACAGGCAACGGTTTCGCATTCTCGCCGAAAACGAAGAACTACGAAAGAGCGCTCATGGCGATCGACCTGCTGCACCAAGACAAAGCTTATAACATGCTGCTCGCATTCGGTATCGAAGGCAAAAACTATACGCTTAATGGCGATGGCAAGCTGGTTGTCGCTCAAGCCGATCCGAATCCGTATCCGATGTACGGCGCAGGCTGGTGGTCTAACAACCGTGACCAATGGCCCCCGCTTGAGAGCTATACGCAGCAATACATCGACACGAAGAAAGCGCTCCTTGAGAAAGCTGCACCATACTTGCTGAACGGCTTCAATATCGACACAACAAACATTAAAACAGAGCTCGCCAATATCGTGAACATCGATAAGCAGTACTCTGCACCGATCCAAATGGGTCTGGTGAAAGACGTAGACGCCGCAGTAGCCGACCTGATCGAAAGATACAAAAAAGCCGGCGCCGAGAAAGTATTCGAGGAAGTGAAGAAGCAAGCTGCGGCATTCGTTGCATCCAAGCAAGCGCAGTAATCATAACGGAAGAGGGCTGCTCCCGGAAGGTAGCAGCCCTTTTTTTGAACAAACGGAGGTTCAAATGGATAAGAAAACCATGTTCCTTACACCAACCACGCATTGGGACCGCGAATGGGTCATGACGAAAGGGCAATTTCAGGTTCGTTTGGTTCATTTGATCGATCGGCTGCTGCGCATCATGGACGAACATCCGACCTACCGGTTTCTGCTCGATGGGCAAGCCATTGTGCTTGAAGATTACTTAGCCATCAAACCGGAGCAAAGGGAACGGATAGCCGCTCTGATGGCGACCGGCAGGCTGGTTACCGGACCTTGGTACGTGCTCGCCGATCAATTTCTGGAGAATGGAGAGTCCACGATTCGGAATTTGCTGATCGGCATGGATTTGATTCGGCAAATGCGAGGCAGGCCCATGATGCTCGGTTATGTGCCGGATTCCTTCGGGAGTATTGCGAGCCTGCCGATGATATTGAATGGTTTCGGCATTCAATATGCTACGTTTGGACGCGGGCGGCCCAGCTGGGATAAAGAACTTGCCGAGTATGAATTCTGGTGGGAGGGTCCTGCGGGTTCGAAGGTTTTGGCGGCCAACCACGGGTATAGCCATGGGGTATTCCTGAGCTATCCGGATATTTGGAGCGACATCAGCCAGCCTTCGTCGCTTGAGCCCGACGCGCAGTCGACGCTTGGCAGCTTCCTTGATGAAGCGCAGAAGCAGCTCGATAAAGCCGCGACATCCAATCTGTACATGTCCGTTGGCATTGACCATATGGAACCCCGGCCTTCATTACCCGGGATTGTTGATTATATCAATCAGCATCAAGAGGATTATGAGATTCGGTACGCAATGCCCGAAGATTATCTTGCTGCAGTTTCGGCAGCAGCAGTTCGATTGTCCACTTATGCCGGAGAGATGAGGGGATCCGACGACCTTCCGATGGATTTGGTAGGGACGTTATCCTCTCATATGGGCTTGAAGCAGCAGAACGATGCCAGCGAAATTCTATTGCAGCGATTAGTAGAGCCCTTATGGGTCATGGCTTCAATTGCGAGCGGCGTTGCCTATCCGAAGGGGCTCATTCAGAACCTATGGAAGCTGCTGCTTGCCAATCATCCGCATGATTCGATCTGCGGCTGCAGCCTGGATCAGGTTCACAAGGATATGCGAAATCGCTTCGAGGAAATCGAGCACACGGGCGCCTATCTGATCAAGGACGGGCTTCATCAATTGCTTACTGCCATAAACACGGCTTCTCAAGAAGAAACTGCGATTGCAATTGTAGTGGTGAATCCGCTTGGTCGCCTGCATACGGGGCCGGTGAAGCGTCATGTGCGCGTTCCGAAGCGATTCAAGCATGATGTCTATACGCTTGTCGACGAGAAGGGTCAGACCATTCCTGCGAGAATACGCCATGTCGTGGATAAAAATAAAGACTTGGAAAGCGAATATATGACCGCCGACATGCTGGCGGTATTGATTTCGAAGACGAGCGAGGATACTCGCTCAACCAATCAGGTGTTTACGGTATTGGAGATTGATTTTGTCGCGGAAAGTGTTCCGGCAATGGGATACCGGTGCTATTGGATCAAGCCCGGTTCGACGAACAAGGAAGCAGCATCTGTGGAAGCATTAGCATTAGCAGCTCGTCCGGTAGTTTCTGTATGCGAGAATGGCATGGAAAACGATGCGATTCGAGTTCGTTTCCATGAGGATGGGACGTTTGACCTTCTCTATAAGCGTACGGGGAAGGAGTATCGGCAGCTTAACTATTTGCTCGATCGGGAAGAAACGGGAGATTTGTACGACCATCATGAATTTGCGGAGTATGATGAACGCGATTCCAGAGCATGCAGCGCTGGAACCGGGACAGGAACCGGGTGGCGGCTGCAGGAACATTTTGAAGATCGCATTGTCTACAAGGCCGAATTGACTTGGGAGCTGCCCAAAACGATTCAAGACGGGAAACGCTCATCGGCAGTAGCCAGCCTTCCGATCACGATGACGGCCACGCTTTATGCGAATGTGGAGAGGCTGGACCTAGCCCTCGAAATCGATAATACCTGCAAGGACCACATGCTGCGCGTCGTGTTCGATACGGGACTGCATACGGGAACGGTAGCTGCCTATGATCATTTTCATGTGGTGGACCGGCGCGTGCGAGAATGCGGCGGGGAATGGAGAGATGAGCCGTTTCAGGAATTTATTGATGTTTCGGATGGGCGTGAAGGACTGTGCCTTTCGACAAAAGGTCTTCCGGCTTATGAAGCTTTTCGCGGCAGCGGCGATAGAGGGACCTCCGTGCAGCTTACCTTGGTCAGGTCGGCAGGCAGCATCGGGCAAGCAGCCGGCGCCAACTATCCGGCTCCGGGCGGACAGTGTCAAGGGTCGCATCGGTTCGAATATGCGTTAATTCCTCATGAAGGGGATTGGCGGCAAGGACAATGTTTGGGAAAAGCTTCGGATTTTCGCACATCGCTAGTAGTGGAAGCCTCGTTGCAGCATGATGGGAATTGGCCATCGCAGGGCTCCCTTATTTCGCTCCAGTCGACATCGGACAGCAATCCATTCATGAGCTGTTTGAAACAAGCTGAGGACGGCGATGGTTGGATAGCCCGTCTATGGAATCCGGGACAGTCAGGACATCTGCTAGTAAAAGGTGAGCTCCTCGCCGGGGATTTGGACGTCTGCCCCGCCTTTCTGGATGAGCGTTTGAAGGAAAAGGCAGATGACGCAGCAGCAGCAGGCATTGCGATGCAAGCCGGGGAGCTGGTCACGATTAAGGTTCAGGAGCGGCTAAATCAAGGATAAGAGGGAGAGCGATGATGGCTAAATACCGGTTGACCTATGAGAACTATTTGGATAAAGTGTACGGCGCATGGCTGGGCAAGAGTATTGCCGGTACGATTGGCGCTCCCTTCGAAGGCAGGAAGGAACTCTTCGATTACGAATATGACCCGCGGGCCATAAAGGAAATGCTGCCGAACGACGACTTGGATCTTCAGGTGTTATGGCTGCATGTGCTGGAGCAGAAAGGCGTCTACTTCACTTCGATGGATTTGGCTGACGCGTTCTACGAGCGGTACCCGTTCGTGCCGGGAGAGTATGCCTGGTTCAAGAAAAATTATAACCGAGGTATTTATCCGCCTGTATCGGGTGCATTCAATAATCGCTATTACATTAATGGTATGGGCTGTCCCATTCGCTCCGAGATATGGGCCTGCGTTGCGCCGGGCAATCCCGAGCTGGCGGCAGAATTTGCGGGACGCGACGGCATGCTGGACCATGAGGGCGATTCCATCTATGCAGAGCAGTATCTGGCGGCAGTGGAAGCGATGGCTTTCGTCGAAGATGATCTCATGAAGCTGCTGCGAGACGGCATGGTCTATTTGCCTGAGGGAACGAGAATTCGCCGGCTTGTGGAGGACACGATGGCATGGTCCTCGCAGGATTTGACCTGGCAGCAGGTTCGCTCTCGGATTATTCGCGATTACGGACACCCGGACTGTACGAACCTTTATCAGAATATTGGATTCACATTGGTATGTTTGTTTTACGGCAAAGGGGATTTCCTGGAGACGACGATGATCGCGCTGAATTGCGGCTTCGATACGGATTGCAGCTGCGCGACAGCAGGCGCTCTTCTCGGAATTATCTATGGGGCAGACCGCTTAATCGAGAAGCATTCCTTCTACGACACCAGCTACAAGCTGGACGTGAAAGTCACTCGCCGCTCCAATCAACTGTCGGACTTGGCCGAGGATACTTGCGTAGCGGGGTTGACTATCATGAGAGAGCTTAATGGGGCGATCGAGATTACGGGACAGCCGTCCGAGCTTGGTTCCATTCCCGCGAACAAACCGCAGCCTTCCATTGTGCTTTCCGTTGATTATCAGGGGATACCCGTTGTTGGATGGTCGGAGAGCAAGACGATCGCCATCGGACTGTCGAACGAGACGGAGTTTGTCGCTGTGGATCAATTGACAGTCGATTTGCCTCATGGCTGGCGGAGTGATTGGATTTCGCAGCACATCGTTCTGCAGCCGGGGGAATTCAAATCGGTTACGCTCACGGTAAGTGTACCGGAGCAGGTCAGCTACCTCTCGGAGAAAAACTTGCTGACTGCCGAATTCGGCGGGGCAAGCTTTGTCTTCGGACTGAACGGAGCGCAGGTGTGGAAAGTATTCGGACCGTTCTGGGAAAATCATATTGAGCTTCCTCGCACGGAGCTTGGCGAGTGGTATTACGGCGCATTCAAAGGCACAAGGGACGAAATCGCGGATTTGACGCGGCAATTTCATCTCAATACGAAGGCCGATGCGACCAAAGATTATAGGCGTCTGGTCGATCCGCAGGATTACCGGCTCGTGAATGTGACCGAGGATTTGTTCTCGGTTTCGGATCTGATCGGCTTCCAAGGGCCTTGCGTCGTATACGCGGAGCGGGAGATCGAGCTGCCGGAGGATCGCGAGGTCAACATTATATTCGGGCATACCGAAGCCTATCGGCTATGGATTAACGATCAATTAATAAGCGAGACGGATCATCATGATTGGTGGACCGCGGAGAATCGGCATCACTCTGAGGCGAAGCTGCGTCAGGGAAGGAACAAAATCGTACTGCAGGCGATTCGGCGCGGCCGTCATGCGGATTACAGCTTGATCTTCACCGAGCTGGGCCAATCATTCCCGCATCACATCACGGATCTTGGCTCTTGGATTTCTCTCTGACAGAAACAAAAATGCGGCACTTGGGGAAAACCCTTGTGCCGCATTTTAAGTTTAGAACGGGAACATACGTGGTTCCTTCTGAACCGAAACCCACTTGCTCGTCGTGAACTCTTCGAAGCCAAGCTCGCCGCCGTAGTGGCCGATGCCGGATGATTTCTCTCCGCCGAACGGCGCATCCATGTCCATGTTGATCGTTGTGTCGTTCACATGCGTCATGCCGCTTTCGATGGCGCGTGCGAAGGCGATGCCGTTCTCGATATTGCTCGTAAATACAGCGCTTGATAATCCATACTCGGTATCGTTAGCCCAAGTCAGTGCTTCTTCTTCCGTATCGAACGGAATGATCGTAGCGATCGGGCCGAAGATTTCCGTTCTTGCTAATGTCGACTTCCGATCGACATCGGCGAACACGAACGGCGTAACGACGTTGCCGATTCGTTGACCTTCCAGGACGAGACGAGCCCCTTCTTGCTTGGCCATTTCAGCGAGCCCGAGCACCTTCTCGATTTGTTTCTCGTTGATAAGCGGCCCGACGATCACTTGCGGATCGGACGGATTGCCATAAGGAACCTGTTCCAATCTTGCTGCGATACGTGCGACAAATTCATCATAGTGTTTGCGGTGTACGAGGAATCGATTCGTACAAACGCAAACCTGCCCGGCATTCAACAGCTTGCTGAATACAGCGGCATCGACGGCTTGATCCAAGTCCGCATCCTCAAGCACAACGAACGGATTGTTGCCGCCAAGCTCCAGCGATGCGCGTTTTAAATGCTTGCCGCATAGCTCGCCTATGTGGCGGCCGACAGCGGTTGAACCCGTAAAGGAAATAATCCGAGGTACAGGATGCTCGATCATGTAATCGCCGACTTCGCCAATATCGTACCCAACAACGTTCAACACACCTTTGGGCAGACCGGCTTGTTCGAAAATTTCAGCGACGATAGGTCCGCCTGTAATATAGGTTTGCGAATCCGGCTTCAAGACGACGGCATCTCCTGCAGCAATCGCCGGTGCGACAACGCGCATCGCCATGTAGAGCGGGAAGTTAAACGCATTAATAGTTCCAATGACGCCAACCGGGAAACGGTACACATGGTTTTCCTTTCCCGGAATGGGGGATGGGAAAACATGAGGCGCGAACATGGAATCGACATAGCCAACAGCCGCCATGATCGAGCCAACAGAAGCCATGAATTCGCCAATCGCTTTCGTGACTGAGCTGCCCGATTCTTTCACCATAATGGCGATAATCTCGTCTTTTCGCTGCTGAAGCAGCTGGGTCGCATTCCGAAGAACCGATTTCCGTGTTTCAGCAGAGGATTTCGCCCATTCTTTCTGCGCCAGTTTGGCAGCCTGATACGCTTCGTCGATGTCATCGCGACTGGCGAGCTTGATGCGAGCGACGATTTCATTATTATAAGGATTAACGCTGTCATAGACCTTCTCGCTTGAACCGTCGCGCCAAACTCCGTTGATATACTGTTTGTTATAATTATCGGACATGTGATGGAGTGCCCCCTTACTTAAAATTTGGTAATGACGGTTACACCAACTCCGGCATAATTATTCATTTCTTCGAACGCTGCGTTGATATCGTCAAGTGCGATTTGCTTGGTGACCAATTTGCCCGGCGCCAATTTGCCTTGCTCCACCATCTGGAGCATTTCGCGATATTCCGGAACCGGCATACCGGCGGAGCCAACCAATGTGAGCTCTTTCAGCAGCATGAGGTTAACCGGAACAGGCGTCATGCCGCCTTGTGGATTGCTGCTTACGCCAAGCTGCAAATGACGACCCCGTTTGGCGAGGCTCATCACGGAGTTCACGACCGTATCTTGGATGCCAAGCGCATCGATGGACAGGTTGGCTCCGCCTTTGGTTAGTTCCATGATCGCTTGCGGTGCATTCGTTTCCTTGCTGTTTACGGCTGCGACAGCACCCATTTGTTTGGCAAAATCGAGCTTATCCTCCGCGATATCGACTGCGATGACGTTAGCGCCGGCAGCAGTTGCGATTTGGATGGCAGACAGTCCAACGCCTCCGGAACCGTATACCGCGACCCACTCGCCGGGACGCACATTGCCTCTGGATACTACACCGTGGAAAGCCGTCATGAAGCGGCAGCCCATCGCACTTGCCGTTAGGAAATCAATGCCTTCCGGCAGATGAAGAAGGTTTAGATCGGCGTTTGGAATATGAATATATTCCGCGAACCCGCCGTCGATATGGAATCCGACCATTTTCAAATTATCGCAAAGGTTGTGGTGGCCGGATTGGCAATGCGGGCAGACGCCGTCTCCTTGATTGAAAGGCACGATAACGCGGTCGCCTTTCTTGAAATTACGGATATCTTTGCCGACCTCTTGGACGATACCGCTCATTTCGTGACCGAGAATATGCGGGAAGGTCTTGATTGCGCCGAGTCCTCCGTGCCAGCCATGCAAGTCGCTTCGGCAAATGCCGGTCGCTTCTAATTTAAGAATGACGCCATCAGGCGCAAGTATAGGATCTGAGACTTGTTTGACTACCAATGGTTCGTTGAAGGCTTCGAGCACTGCTGCTTTCATAAAAGGGTCATCTCCCTGTAGAGGTTGTTTGATCTTCGAACCCTATTATAGAAATATGAATTCATAATGTATAATACATATTAAACTATGAGATCATAGCTATCAGTCTATATACAGGTGGAATGCGAGATGGAGCTGCTTCAATTGCAATATTTTCAGACTGTTGCCAGGTTGGAACATATCACCAAGGCTGCGGAGGAGCTGAATATCGCCCAGCCCTCCCTTAGTAAAACGATTGCAAGGCTGGAGAAGCATGTCGGCGTGCCGTTGTTCGACAGACAAGGGCGCAGCATTCGGTTGAATCCGTTTGGCAAAGTATTTCTGGAGCGGGTTGAGCGGGTTTTTAGCGAACTGGAGGAAGGGAAACGGGAAGTTCGGGATATGGCAGGCTTGAATCGGGGAAGCATTACGCTCGGAGCCTCGCTCACGAGCGTTCTTCCCGAGCTGCTTGGCGCTTTTCTCAGCTTGTATCCGAACGTTCATTTCAGGCAATTGCTTGAGCCGACTGCGGTGATGAAGCGCATGCTGGAGGACGGCGAGATGGATCTGTGCATCACGACTGCGCCTGTTGAGGGAGCAGACATGGAGTGGGCGCCGCTGAGAACGGAGCAATTCTATGTCGTCGTTCCTGACAACCATCGGTTGGTCGGGAGAGACAGCGTTTCGCTGATCGAACTGAAGGATGAGACGTTTATTGGTTTGCGTTCAGGCTACTGGTTTCGGAGCTTGACGGACAGCATCTGTGAGCGAGCCGGATTTACGCCAAATACGATGCTTGAAGTAGATGAACCGGACGCGGTCGTATTGCTGCTTAGAAGAAGGCTTGGAATCATGTTTGCTCCGGAGATGGCCTGGAAGAAGAGAGAACATTTGATGCCCCATCGGCTGCGAATCACGGATCCGGACTGCACGGTAACAACCGGGTTGGCCTGGTCAAGAAGACACTACTTGTCTCTTGCGGCGCAGCGATTTCGTCAGTTCGTGATCGAATACTTCGGGAACGTTTGAAACTCAAAATGAATCGAGAAGGAGCCATGATACATGTCAAAGAATAACTATCAAGCTTTAATCGAAGATCGGATCTTCATGGGCGGAGCCGCGGATGTAGAGGATATGATCAAGAACGAAGAGGTTGATGTCGTCATCGACTTGCGTGCCGAGGCTACGGGCTGTGCCTATGAGGGTGCGGAAGTGGAGTGGATTCAAATTCCCCTTGGAGACAATAAGGCCGATGACCATCTCTTATTTAAGAAAGCAATCGATGAAGTTGTCGGTGCGTACAAGAGCGGCAAGAAAGTAGCTTTCCATTGCGCCGGCGGCGGCGGCCGAACAGGTGTCGTAGCAGTCGGTACGCTGATCGAGCTTGCGCAAGCAGCCGGAATGGAAGATGCGGAAGCGAAGGCGATCGACATTCGTGCCAAAATCAATATTAAACCGCCGCAGCGTGCAGCACTGGATAAGCTATACAAGTAATAGTGGTATTGCCCGCCGACATGTGTGTAGGCGGGTTTTTTCGATTTGTTGTTTTCAAGAGTTGATGCAGGTTTGCGGCGAACAGTTATTGTCATACTGCCCTTTTTGATACATAATGTATCTATAACGAAGGAGGAGTGATTACTCTTGAAGAAGCTGTTATCGTCCGTCTTAATTGCTTGTTTATGGTTAGCTACGCTCAGCATTGTGCCTGCAAGCGCGGCAGCACCGAGTAACGGAAGCATATTGCTGCAGCTGGATGGGATTTCCGGCGAATCGACCATGAAAGGGTATGAGAAATGGAGTGTAGTTGAAGGTGCATCTTTCTCCATAGAAAATCAGGGCTCTTTTGCAGCAGGCAGCGGTGCAGGCGCTGGTAAAGTGAGTCTGTCCGCGCTCACGATCACCAAATCCGTCGATGCCGCTTCCGTACCGATCATGTTGAATGCCATGAAAGGCGTACATATTCCGAAAGGCAAGCTTGTTTATACGAGCCAAGGTGTAGGTGGGAATCAAACCCCGTACCTAATGCTTGAGCTCGAAGATGTGGTCATTAGCAGTTATTCCTTCGATGATACAGAAGAAACAGTGGTTCTGAATTATAACAAAATTAAGTGGACCTACTGGATCACGGATGCTAAAGGCATTCGAACTCCGATCACAGGCGGCTGGGATATAAAGAAAAATACAATAGCCTAAAGGTGCAAAAGTGGGCAACCGTCCACGGTTGCCGCGGGATGTTACAAAGTGGTCTTCGCTCTTCAAACAACAAGATCGCCTTAACCTGCCTGTGCGGACAGGTGGTTGGCGATCTTTCTTATGTTCTGGCAGATCGCTGCCATCCGTGCTTGTTGGCATCCGCGAATGCGCTAACGAACCGTACAGCGCTTATTTGCCCCGAAATTCGGCCCAATAAGGCCTCTACGGTTCGTTAGATTTTGCGGATTGCAAGTTGAAGAGTGCGAGATGAGCAGAGGCAACCTTTACGGTTGTTTTTTGTCGCTTGCATTTAAGAGGTTTTCGATCGCATCTGTCGAATCAACAAGGGCAACGTCTTTACATAGAGAGGGGGAGCAGTTTGAAAGCAAATCGAATGGAAGCGTTCAGCGACGGCGTACTAGCCATTATTATTACGATCATGGTGCTTGAATTGAAAGTGCCGGAGGGACACGAGTGGCATTCGCTGGTGAGTCTGGCGCCGAAGCTGCTCAGTTATTTGTTCAGCTTTATCTACGTGGGAATTTACTGGAATAATCATCATCATCTTCTTCACGCCGTTCATACGATGAACGGCAAGCTGATGTGGCTTAATATGCTATTGCTATTCTGGTTATCGCTCGTGCCTTTCTCTACGGCTTGGATCGGAGAGAGCCACTTTGCTCCCACGCCTACAGCGCTGTATGGCATCGTGCTGCTGCTTGCCTCTATTTCATATTGGTTATTGCAGCGCGCGATTCTGGGCCAGCATCCGTCCGACTCTGCGATTTTGGCGGCGATCGGGCGAGATTTCAAAGGCAAGATTTCGCCGTTGATCTACCTGTTAGCCATCGTGACGGCCTATCTTAACGCATGGGTATCTTGCTTCTTCTTCGCGCTGGTAGCGATACTCTGGTTTGTGCCCGATAAGCGGATTGAACGCGTGTTGCTGAGAAAAGCAAATTAGAAGGGAAAAGCCGGTTCGATCAGAGCGCCGATCGAACCGGCTTTTTTTGCGTTGCGGCCGAGTTTTCATAATTATAAGCCTGCCTGCGAACAATAAGGAAAGAATTAACTATCGGCAGGTGGTGACGGCATGTTTCGCTTCAAGAAAACAATCAGTAAATCCGTAAAACCACAACCCGTTGAAATGGAATCCGGAGATCTCGATAAGAAGATTGCACAGATTCAGAACTATTTCGCTCAAACGGAAGATCTGAAGCTGCAGAAGCTCACCTGTTCAGATCCAACCTGCGCTTTGATCTATCTGGAGTCACTGGTTCAGTCGGCTTCCATTCAAACGCTTGTCATCGATCCATTGCTGGAACCCGGCTCCGATGATATCGAGCAGAAGTTAACTGCAGTCGAAATCAAAAAGTCATCCGATCTGATCCAAATCGGAAAATATATGCTTGAAGGTCATTGCGTTGTTCTAACGGAAAGCGACTCGACAGCCATCTTGATCCCTGTAGCAAAGTCGCAAGACCGAGCCATACAAGAGCCGAGAGACGAACAAATCATTAAAGGCGCCCATGATGGTTTTATTGAAAGCCTTAGTACAAATCTATTCTTGCTTCGCAATCGAATGAAAAACCCCAAATTAAAAGTGAAATATTATACGTTAGGCAGCGTCACAAATACCAAAGTCGCCATGATTTATATGGATGGTTTTGCAGATCCTAAAGTCGTTGAGGAATGCGAGAGAAGGCTCACCGTGATCGATCTGGAATATTTGTATTCCGCCGGAAACATCGATGAAATGCTCGAAGAGCACCCGATGTCTCCGTTTCCGCAAACGCTGCAGACCGAGAGACCGGATCGGGCGGTTTCCTACCTGATGGAAGGCAAAATTACGATCATCGTCGACGGCAGTCCAAGCGTTCTGGTCCTGCCGATTACATTCTTCTCGTTCTACCAGTCGCCGGATGATTACAACAGCCGGTGGATCATCGGCTCCTTTTATCGGTTCATTCGGTTAATTAGTTTCGTTCTGGCGATTTGCTTGCCGGCGATCTACATCGCGACCGTGACTTACCATTCTGAAGTGCTCCCAATCGGGATTCTGTATTCAGTCAAGGTGTCGTTAACCTACGTTCCTTTACCTCCTATTCTGGAAGCACTTGTGATGCAAATCATACTGGAGCTGTTGAAAGAGGCCGCAATTAGGCTGCCCACACCTATTTCCCAAACGATCGGTATTGTAGGCGGGTTAGTCATCGGAACGGCTGTGGTGGAAGCCCAATTGGTATCGCATACGATGATTGTCATTATTGGGTTAACGGCGATCGCGTCATTCGTAACGCCGATAAACGAATTTGGAACAAGCCTACGTATTTTGGGGTTTCCGATGATGCTGGCCGCCTCCTTATTCGGTTTTTTCGGCATCTCCATCATGCTGATGCTGATTTTTATTCACCTTTGCAAAATCGAGACACTGGGCATTCCGTATTTCACGCCGTTTGGTCCGTTTCAAGGCCAAGACAATTTTAAAGATGTTTTTCTTAGACTACCGCTCTGGATGGTTAATAAAAGCACGCAAAAAACGGAAGGCAGCCCCATTAAACAGTCGATATTCGGGAGGTGGAAGCGGCCGTGAAAATGACAATAAGCAGAACCCAATTGTTTTTTATGATCATCAAAACGCAAATTGGTATAGGCTTATTATCCCTGCCTTCTGATACTCAGAGCATAGCGGGTGGAGATTCATGGATTTCGGTTCTGCTTGCAGGGGCTGTCATTCAGCTGGTGCTGTTCGTGTATTGGCATCTGTTGAAGAAATATCCGAACGACACGTTAAGTGAAATAACGATTCACCTGCTTGGACGATATCTAGGAAAGGCAATCAACGTCGTTTATTATGCTTTCTTCGTGCTCATTGCAGCGTATGCCTGTTCACTTTACGCAGAGCTGATCAATATTTGGATGCTGCCATTGACGCCCGGCTGGGTGCTGCTTCTGCTTATCGTTGGAACGAGCGTCTATTTGGCACTGGATAATTTGCGCGTCATCGCCCGGTTTTTTGTCTTCTCTTCCATACTGTTTGTTGTGTTGATTCTGATCAGCTTTTTAAACTTTAATAGTGTTATGCACATTTCGAACATTTTACCCGTCGGTCAATCAGGCATGATGCCAATTCTCAGCGGAAGCGAGAAAACGTTCTTCTCCATGCTCGGGTTTGAGGTAACGCTGTATTTCTACTCCCAAGTTCAAGGAAACCGGAAGGGCATGTTGTCCGTCATTTCGGCCGCCAATGGCTTTGTGACCTTGTTTTATACGTACTTTGTCCTTATCTGCTTGATGGGATTGAGTCCAAAGGCGTTAGAGCAGGTGAATGAACCGGTATTGTTTTTATTTAAAGGCTTGTCCTTTCAGCTGTTTGATCGATTAGACCTGATCTTCCTAACCATTTGGATCATTCCGATGACCGCTACCATCGTTTCTTATTTATGTGTTGCCGGAAAAAGTCTAACGACCAAACGCGGCTCCTATCGAAAGCTGGTATGGTTCAGTGGGGGGATTGTCTTCATTACAGCCTGGTTTATAACGACAATCGAGAATATGCGTCCCTTCAGTAAATGGCTGGAATATGGCTATTTGATCATGATTGCAGCGGTGCCGGTATTGCTCTGGCTCTCATCCTTCCTTGTTAAAACCCATGAAAAGGTCGGGTCAGTATGAGAAGAAAATGGCTTCTTGCGGTTTGGATTTTGTTATGCATAACGGTGCTCTCAGGCTGCTGGGACAGCCAATATTTATCCTCTAAGAAAATGGTAAACGGAATTAGCATGGACATGGACAAAGACAATCACATGGTGGTGACCGTAAGAACAATCCAGCTCGATAGTAAAGGCGGCGGCCAATTCGAAGTAAAGGATCAAGAGATGCAAGCAACAGGGGCGTCAACTGCCAATACCGGCGTGAAAATAGATAGTATGCTTCCCGGCACCATCGAAGCCACGAAGACGCATGTTGTCATTCTTGGGGAAGAACTCGCCAAACAGGGGATCAAGGCTCCTTTGGAGTACTTGTATCGTAATCCGAAGGGATATCTGAATTCGAATATTCTAATAAGCAGGGGGCAAGGCTCCGAAGTATTATCTTTCAAAAAACTTGATAACAGTCCCATCGCATTTGGCATTAAACAATTGATTAATGGGGCTGAGCGCACGACGGTTATTCCGAATCAAACGCTGTATTCGATCTGGAGTCAAATGTTCGACCCGGGCGAAGATATGGTGCTGCCGATCATTCATAAAATTGAAAATAAAGCCTTGGTCATTGACAGTGTCGGTCTATTCGATGGTGATAAATATTCCGGTCAGACCTTGATGAATGAAGATAGTACATTGTTATTGCTCATGCTCGGCAAGCTGGATAAATTTGCTTTTTTGGATATTCCGTTAGAGCAGAGCTTGCTTACCTATCAAACGCGAAAAATGAAGCGGGATACCCATTTGTCTGTCAATCCTACGTCGTCTGAGATCGAGTTTGTGGTGAAGGTAGACCTCTACGGTGTGATTAGCAGTTATCCGAGCAACCTGGGACAGGAGGTAGATCGTGAACAGGTGACGCAGGAAATTACCGAACATCTAAACAAACATGCCAAAGGTGTAATAAGTAAATTGCAGCAGGCGAATTGCGATGCGCTCGGTATCGGAAGAAGGCTTAAAGCCCATCATTCCAAGCTTTGGAAAACCATGGACTGGAAGAAAACTTACAAGGAAGTGAAGATAAGGCCGGAGTTCGAAGTCCATATTAAAGGAACAGGCATTATTAAGTGAGTGGAAGGATGATCTCTCCAATCGGAGAGATCATCTTTTTTTGTCTGTTTTGGCAAGGTGGAAAAAATTTATTCACCAATCGTACACAAGAGAGATTTACGATTCAGCTCCTACAGGCTTATAATGAGATTGATTATCATTACTAGGAGGATGTAACGATGAAAGTTTGGTATAGAAGCGCGGTTTTATTAACGGCAGCGGCAATTGTATTGTCCGGCTGCGGGAAGAATGACGACAAATCGACTAATGCGTCCAACGCAACGAATGCAGCTGCGGCGAATGCGGAAGGAACAGCTGATCTAACGGAGGCGCAAGCCCAATATCAGGCTTACGGCATCGAGCAATGCGACCAATTCATCGTGGAGACGGAGAAGTTCGTCAATGCCGTGAAGTCCGGCGATATCGATACGGCGAAGAAGATCTACGCTCCGACGCGCATGTATTATGAGCGCATTGAACCCATCGCGGAATCGCTGGGCGACTTCGATCCGAACATCGATGCACGTGAAGGCGATGTGGCAGATGCGGACTGGCGCGGATTCCATCGCATTGAGAAGGCACTGTGGGTCGATAACACCACCGATGGGATGACGGAGTACGCGGATCGACTTCTAAGCGATGTTAAAGCGCTTCGCGCGTTAATGGAAACCGTCGAAGTAGACAGCACGATGCTTGTGACCGGGGCCGTAGAGCTGCTTAACGAAGTTTCCTCTTCAAAGGTAACAGGGGAAGAAGAACGTTATTCCCGTACGGACCTCTATGACTTTGTTGCCAACGTTGAAGGCGCGAAGAAAATTTATGAGCTGCTGAAGCCTGCGCTTGCGGAGAAAGATGCCGATCTCGAGAAGCAAATCGGTGAACGTTTCACGGAGCTGGAAGGTCTTCTGGATAAGTACAAATCAGGCGATGGCTTTGTGTTGTTCACGGAATTGAAGGATACGGATACCAAATCGCTGAGTCAATCGATTGATGCACTTGCAGAGCCGCTTTCACAGATGGGCACTATTTTGGGGGCGTAATGAACCATGAAGGACCTGGAGAAGAAGAAAGGGCTTCCCGAAGAAGGACAAAGCGGGGTTTGGAAAAAACCGGTCAGTCGGCGCGATCTGCTCAAGATGGCCGGTATCGGCGGAGCGGGACTTCTGCTTGGCGGCCTTGGAACAGGCGGGCTGCTGGAAGCAAGCGGGCGCCTGCTCGGCAACGAGACCTCATCGGCTGAAGATGATAGGGTTGCGTTCTACGGTCCGAATCAAGCAGGAATCGCGACACCTTCTCAAAATTTTGTTTGTTTTGCCGCATTCGATCTGCGGACGACGGATATTGGGGCTGTACGCGAGCTGTTCAAGAAGTGGACGGAAGCTTCCGATGCGATAACCCGCGGACAGTTAATCGGAGAGCCGGTTCATGAAAACGAGAATGTTCCGCCTACCGATACCGGAGAAGCTGCCGGATTGCATGCTTCTCGGACGACGATTACGTTCGGGGTAGGACCGAGTTTCTTCGATGAACGATTCGGACTTGCAGCGAAACGACCGGCGAACTTCGCTGAGCTGCCGCTATTTAACGGAGATGCGCTGCGGGAGGAATGGACAGGTGGAGATATCGGCGTGCAAGTGTGTGCCGATGATCTGCAGGTTGCATTCCATGCCATTCGCAACCTGGCTCGCATAGCGCGAGGGAAAGCCGTGCTTCGCTGGACGCAAGAGGGCTTTCAGCGTACCGGGCAGTCGGATCCGTCCGGCGCGACGCCGCGAAATCTCATGGGCTTTAAGGATGGCACCGCCAATCCCGATATTCACGATGCGCAGGTGATGAACGAAGTCGTTTGGGCTGGGGCAGGCGATGGCGCGACTTGGATGGCTGGGGGAAGCTATATGGTTGTCAGACGGATTCGGATTCGCGTTGAAGTGTGGGATCGCTCTACGCTTAAGGATCAAGAAGATACCTTTGGCCGCCATCGGCACAGCGGAGCACCGATTGGCAGTCAGAACGAGAAGGATAAGGTCGATCTTGCAGCTAAGGATGGGAAGGGAAATCCGTTCATTCCCATGGATTCCCATGTGCGCCTGGCAAGAGGAGACAGCTCCATTCAAATCTTGCGACGCTCGTATTCGTATTCCAGCGGGCTTGACAACGCGACCGGTCAATTGGATGCGGGGCTTCTGTTCATCAGCTATCAACGCAGCATTGCCAAACAGTTTATCCCCATGCAGCAGCGGCTTGCGACCGACAAGCTGAACGAATACATTCTTCATCATGGCAGCGCGGTATTCGCTTGTTTTCCGGGTGTCCGCAAAGGCGGCTACATTGGGGATACGCTGCTGTGAGCAAGAAGGGGAATAGATACATGACGGATAAATGGCATACATCGAAGCAATGGATCAGACGGGGAGCAAGATTGCTCCCCATTGTGTTTATAGCGCTGATGTTATGGCTGCCTGTGGGCAGTGTAGTATTGGCGGCAGGAGAGCAATCGTCCATGGAGCGAATCCTTCCTCTGATCGGCGATGCCCTTGTCGATATCGGGCAAGAGAAGTTTACGGATGCGCAGCAATCGTTAACGGAGGCGAGCCGGCTGTGGGAGGATGTCCAAGCCAAGGATTCGGACTTGACTGCGAATGTGAATTCCGCGCTTGCTCACGCCGTTAAAGCGGTAGCTGAAGCGAAGCGCGATCCCGCTGCGGCGAAGAAAGCATTGGCAGCCGCCGCGAAAGCGGTCAATGCTTACTCGAAGGCGGCCAGCAGCAAGACGCAGATGTCCGGACCTGATGCAGCGGCGACGCTGATTCCGCTGCTGGAACAGCTGGGTGCGCATATCAAGGACGCGTCTTGGTCTGCAGCGAATGCGGATTACAGACAGATCGACAGCGGCTGGAAGAAGATTGAGCAGCCGATTCGGGGCGATAATGCCACGGTATACGCCTCGCTTGAGACGAGTATGAGCATGATCCGAATCGCCCTTCGCACGGATCCTCCGCGTGCAGCTCAAGCCGAGTCGGAAACCGCTGCCTTGCTGCAACAGGTTAAGGATTATGCATCCGGTAAGATTGCTCATGCAGCAGCAGATACCGGTCTAACGCTTGCAGATGCATTCGAGGTGCTGAATCAAGCGGAGGCTGATGCGAATGCGGGTCATGCTGCAGAAGCGAACGGTCAGATGCAAACCTTCATTCGCATGTGGCCAAGCGTAGAAGGAGAAGTTCAGCTGCGTTCGGCCACGGTATATCGCGATATCGAGAATCGCATGACGGAAGCCGCGGGTTATCTGTTATCCGATCCGCCTGAGACGGATATAGCAAGTACAACGATAGCGGAAATGAAGGAACAGTTGGCACCAATGCTGGAGGATGCGAGCTATAACGCTTTTGATGCAGGCGCGATTTTGCTCCGAGAAGGGTTTGAGGCGATTCTGGTTCTGGCGGCACTCATCTCCTATTTGAACAAAGCCGGGCATGCGGATAAGCGCAAATGGATCTGGGGCGGTGCAGGCACCGGGCTGCTGCTGAGCGCCATTATGGCGGTTGTGCTGACCTATGCGGTTTCGCAGGCGATGTCAGGCAACATGCGCGAGAAGATTGAAGGCTTAAGCGGGCTGGCGGCCGTACTCTTCATGCTGCTGGTGGGAAATTGGCTCCATAAGAAGTCCAACATTCTCGCTTGGAATGCCTTCATTGATAAGCAGGTCGGAGGAGCCTTGGCACGGGGCAGCTTATGGTCCTTGTTTGTCGTATCGGGGCTCTCCATCTTCCGCGAAGGCGCAGAAACGGCTATATTCTATGTCGGCATGGCCCCGTCGATTGATCCGATGCAGATGCTGCTCGGGATCGCGGCGGCGCTGGTGCTGCTTGGGATTCTGGCCGTATCGATGATCAAGTACAGCGTGAAGCTGCCGCTTCGTCCGTTCTTCCTGACGGCCTCGGCATTCATCTACTTGCTGGTGTTTCGTTTCATCGGCGAAAGCCTTCATTCGCTTCAAGTGGCCGCCTGGGTACCGGCTCATTCGCTGCCAAGAAGCATCTCCGTGAATGTGCTGGGCATCTACCCGACACTTGAAACGGTCATTCCGCAAGCCGCTCTGCTTGTATATTTACTCATTCGTTATCGTTCAGTCTTCACTATCGGCGCGCGTCGAGAAGGATCGACAAAAACCAACTTGAAATAGAAAAAAAAGCTTAATCCAATCTCGCAGAGGAGATCGGATTAAGCTTTTTTTTCGTTATTGCCTTAGCCTTACATGCATCGGATTTGTCCTATGAGCGACCGATTAGCTGCACGCACAGTTGAGGACCGGTTTGCGGGCGGCTGTCGTCTCGTCCAGTCGGCGTACGACGGTACCATAAGGTGCCCCTAGTATAATGGCTGGATTCGTGCGCGCTTCTTCGGCAATTTGGATCATGGTATCAATAAACCCGTCAAGTGTCTCTTTACTTTCTGTTTCGGTCGGTTCGATCATGATACATTCCTCGACGTTGAGCGGAAAATAGATGGTTGGCGGATGGTAACCGAAGTCGAGCAGCCGCTTGGCTACGTCTAACGTGCGGACGCCGTACTCCTTCAAGCCGCGACCCGACATCACGAACTCATGCTTACAGACGCCGGGGTAGGGAAGCTCGAAATGAGGAGCGAGCCGGTGCATCATGTAGTTGGCATTTAGAACCGCACATTCCGAGACGCGGCGCAGTCCTTCCGGTCCATAGGTCCGAATATACGTATATGCCCGTACAAGAATGCCGAAGTTGCCGTAGAACGCTTTGACCCGGCCGATTGACTCAGGACGGTCGTAGTCAAAGAAATAGGTGCCGTCATCGCGTCTGGCGGCAAGAGGTTTGGGCAGAAACGGTATGAGCGTGCTCTTCACGCCGACAGGACCGGCTCCCGGGCCGCCGCCGCCGTGCGGCGTGCTCATCGTCTTGTGCAAATTAAGGTGGACAACGTCAAACCCCATGTCGCCGGGTCTCGTGATGCCCATGATCGCATTCGAATTCGCTCCGTCGTAATAGAGCAGGCCTCCGGCCTCATGGATAATAGCTGCGATCTCAACTATCTGTTCCTCGAACAGGCCGAGGGTACTCGGATTTGTGAGCATGAGCGCTGCGGTATCCTTGCCGACAGCCGAGCGCAGCGCGCCTAGGTCAACCATGCCGTGCTCATTCGATTTGATGGTGATGGTTTCGAAGCCTGCGACGGTAGCACTGGCAGGATTTGTTCCGTGCGAGGAGTCCGGAACGATCACTTTGGTGCGTACATCGCCGCGGCTTTCATGGTAAGCGCGAATCATCATCAGCCCGGTCCATTCGCCATGGGCGCCTGCAGCCGGCTGAAGCGTAACCTGATCCATGCCGGTCAGTGCAGCCAGGTCGTTCTGAAGCACATACATCAGCTCGAGTGCGCCTTGGATGCTCTCTTCCGGCTGATAGGGGTGAATCTTGGCGAAGCCCGCGAAACGAGCGGTGTCTTCGTTGATTTTCGGATTATACTTCATCGTACAAGAGCCGAGCGGGTAGAAGCCGTTATCGACGCCGAAATTGCGACGTGACAGCTCGGTGTAGTGACGGATTACGTCGACTTCGTATACCTCGGGAAGCTGTGCAGGCGTTTGTCTTAGCATTTCGGCAGGAATGAAGGCAGAAGGATCCGATTCGGGTACATCGCAAGGCGGGAGGGAATAAGCGACGCGCCCTGGTTTGCTGAGCTCGAATATCAGCGATTTGGCCGGTTTCAAAGACATATTCCTCTTATCGTTCTGTAGAACAATGGTAGAATCACCCTCATTTAAATGTGTAGTCATGCCATTTCCTCCAGTCTCGTGACAAAATTATCGATTTCCGCGCGCGTACGCTTCTCCGTCACGGCAATTAACATATGTCCTTGCAGCTCCGGGTAGGTAAACTCAAGGTCGCAGCCACCGAGGAAGCCGGCGGCAAGCAGCTTCAGATTCGCTTCCTTTACGGAAACGTTGGTCGGCAGCTTCACGACAAATTCATTAAAGAACGGAGCGGAGAAGGGGAGTTCGAAGCCGCGCTTTGTAAACAGATCGGCTGCGTAATGGGCTTTCTGTAAATTCAAGTTAGCGGCCTCGCGCAAGCCTTCTTTGCCCATCGTCGACAAGTAGATCGAAGCACATAGAGCAAGCAATGCTTGATTCGAGCAGATGTTGGAAGTCGCTTTCTCCCGCCTTATATGCTGCTCCCGAGCTTGCAGCGTCAGAACAAAGCCGCGCTTTCCGTCGATATCCGTGGTCTGGCCGACAATCCTGCCCGGCATTCGCCGCATCAGCGGCTCAGTGACGGCGAAGAACCCGCAGGTCGGTCCTCCGAGCGATTGCGAGATGCCAAGCGGCTGCGCATCGCCGACGACAATGTCGCCTCCGAGCTTACCCGGTGTCTCCAGCAAACCGAGCGACATGGGATTGCTGCTGACAACAAGCAGTCCTTTAACATGGTGAATGATAGGCTCGATGGCGGCTAGATCCTCGATTGCGCCGAAGAAATTCGGCGATTGCACGAGCACGGCAGCGGTCTTGGTGTCTACGGCTGCCTGTAGGGCGTTCAGATCTGTAACGCCGTTCGAGAAGCCTACTTCGACGATATCCAGGTTTAGGCCGCGAGCCATCGTGCGGACCATCTCACGGGCTTCCGGATGGACGGTACGCGAGATGACGATCCGGTTTCGTTTCGTCGCTCCCGCGGCCAAGGCGCCTGCTTCGGCTAAAGCGGTAACGCCGTCATACATACTCGCGTTTGCGACAGCCATGCCAGTCAGCTCGCAAATGTACGATTGGAACTCGAAGATGGCTTGAAGCTCGCCTTGGCTGATCTCCGGCTGGTAAGGCGTATAAGCCGTATAGAATTCAGAGCGAGAGATCATGTGATTGATAACGACAGGCAAGTGGTGATCATAGATTCCCGCACCAAGAAAGCTTTTGTAACGGTCGGTGTCGGCGTTGCGTCCGGCAAGCTCCTTCATATGCTCAAGCAGGGAGAATTCGTCAAGCGCGGAGGACATCGGCATCGTACCGCGGTAACGGATGGATTCCGGAATGTCTCGGAACAGCTCTTCGATCGATGCCGCGCCGATCGTTGCGAGCATATCGGCTTGGTCTTGATCGGTTATGGGGATGTAGCGGTGCAAATTAGCCATGAATTTCACTCCTTGGGAAGTCTTTTATAAAATGGGGTCTTTATGACTTTGGCCTTTAACTGTTTACCGCGAATTTCAACGGTCAGTTCGGTGCCGAGAGCGGCATAGTTCGCATCGATCAAAGCGAGACCGAGGTTACGCTTCAGCGTCGGCGATTGTGTGCCTGTCGTGACGGTTCCGATTAATGTGCCGTTTGCATAGACAGGGTAATGCGAGCGGGGGATGCCGCGGTCAATCAGCTCGATGCCGACAAGCTTGCGTGACAGCCCATCTTCCTTCTGCTTGACCAGCGCTTCTCGGCCGATAAAGACCTCTTTGTCGAGCTTGACGAAGAAGCCGACTCCGGCTTCCAGAGGTGTGATGGTGTTCGAGAGCTCTTGACCGTATAGCGGCAATCGCGCCTCAAAGCGCAAGGTGTCACGAGCGCCGAGTCCGGAAGGGATTAAGCCGAGCGGTTCGCCGGCTGTGAGCAGCCTTTTCCAGACGTCGCCGGCTCGGTCTGCCTGAACATAGATTTCGAAGCCATCCTCGCCCGTGTAGCCGGTTCGCGAAACTAACGCATCCACTCCCGCGAGTGAGGTGCTTGGCGCGAACCGGAAAGGAGGGAGTTCGAGGACGTCCGTACCGGCGCCGGCGGCAGCCATGACGGCAGCGGCTGATGGTCCCTGCAAGGCGAGCAGGGCCAGCTTATCAGAGATATTCTCGAGCAGGACGTCCCCGATTAAATGACTGCGCATCCATTCGTAATCCTTATCGATGTTCGAAGCGTTCACGACGACCATGAACTGATCGGCCGTGATTCGATAGACAAGCAAGTCGTCGACGACGCCTCCATCCGAATAACACATCAGTGAGTATTGTGCTTGGCCGTCGGCGAGCTTCGCGACGTCATTGGTCGTCAACAGCTGCAGGAAGCGCTCTGCGAATAGGCCGGTCACCTTGAATTCTCCCATATGGGAGACATCGAACAGACCGGCGCGCTGCCGAACGGCGTCGTGTTCTTTCTGGATGCCAGAGAACTGGACGGGCAGCTCCCATCCGCCGAAATCGATGCAGCGGACCTCCGGATGAGCGGCATAGAGCGGGTACAAGGGGGTTCTTTTCAAATCGGCCATTCTTAACTCTCCTCCTCGAATTCGTGATCGTAACGCAAAGAAGGACAGCAACAAAAAGGCAGCGCATTCTCAGCCGAAGCTGACTGCGTTTCCTTTTTGCTCTGTCCTTTGTACCTGAGAGTTACCCTATGTCCGGATGAAAAGATGGAACATAAGTTTCCCCGTGGGTGATCCCGCGAACGGGATGCTCTCCAGAGGTGCGTCCGATAAAGGTCCTTTTGCCTGAGAGATTCACCTATGTAAGGTTTACTCCTTCGGCGCCGCCGAAATCTTGCTTGTTGGCGATCTCTCCCTTTATCATCATCCGCTTATTTAGTTGGTATAGTCTATTCTTACATGTAAATTACAGGTTGTGTCAATAAAATAAATATGATGTTAATATTTTGTTAGATATGTTGACATAAATAATCATTCTGTTTTAAGCTAAACCCATCAACAACCGAATAAGCGGATGACGATGGCAGGGAGAGACTGAAGGAGCGAACCGCTCCGGAGGCACCGAAGGAGCAAGTCGACGGCCGGCCGGCTGAAGATTAATCTCTCAGGTAAACGTACCGCCATTCGACGCAACTCTGGAGAGAGCGAATAGCCACCAAAGGGGTAAGAGCGGGTCTTGAACCGTTTAAACTCTCAGGTACCCGGGACAGAGAACTTGGCGCATAGCCGGTTCTCTGTCTTTTTTATTGCTTCCCCGGCATGACAGGAGGATCCAGGACGAATAAATTCGGTATTTCCCGGTAGTCAAGAAGAACCGCTTATGCATATCATCGCGGATAAGGCCGTATGCTTCGGCGAGGAGCTAAATCCTTCTTTCAAAGTATATGCAGCAATGGTCCTCAATAGCGCCTAGACGCTGCCGGTTTTGCAGAAGTTGGGTGGCAGAGTCGGACAACCGCAGTTACCTACCCTATAAAGGAAAGGAAGTTGAACATGAGTGAAGTGAGAGCAGGATTGGGCTATACAGAGGAGCATGAATGGGCTGAGGCGCGGGGAGCCATCATTCGGATTGGGATTTCCGACTTTGCGCAATGTCAGTTAGGCGACATTGTGTTCGTGGAATTCCCGGAAGTGGGGGTAACGCTTGAGGCGAACGAGCCGATGGGTACGATCGAGTCGGTAAAAACCGTATCCGATCTGTTCAGCCCTGTTAGCGGAACGGTCGTGAAAGTGAACGAGGAATTGCTGGACGAACCGCAAAAAGTGAACGAAGACCCGTATGGAGAAGGCTGGATTATCGAGGTCGAGGTGGAAGGCGAAGCGGCGGAAGTGGTGGCCGCGCTCTGGAGCGCTGAGCGATACGGGGCGTTCGTTGCATCCAAATAAGGAGGTGCGCAAGATGCCGAAGCCTAGGGTACGCAAGCCGGAGTGGCTCAAAATATCGCTTCATACAGGAAACGGATACCAAGAGATCAAATCGATGATGCGCGGCCGCCAGCTGCATACGGTGTGCGAGGAGGCGAAATGCCCGAATATATTCGAGTGTTGGAGTCAGCGTACGGCAACATTCATGATTTTGGGGAAAATGTGCACGCGCGCCTGTCGGTTCTGCGCCGTGAACTCGGGCCAGCCGACAGAGCTCGATCTGGAGGAGCCCCGGCATGTGGCGCAATCCGTCAACGAGATGGGACTTGCGCATGTCGTCATCACTTCCGTCGCCCGTGACGATCTGAATGATCACGGTGCAACGATGTTTGCTGCGACCATTGCGGCTGTGCGCTTGGAAAACCCGCTAACGAGCATCGAGGTGCTAATCCCGGATTTCGGCGGTGACGCGAATCGGCTCGCTGTCGTGCTGGAGGCGAAGCCGGATGTGCTGAACCACAATCTCGAGACGGTGAGCCGGCTTTCGGACAAAGTGCGTGCAAAGGCCAAATATGTCCGTTCGCTGTCCGTGCTCCGCATGGCCAAGGAACTCCGTCCGAGTCAGACGACGAAATCCGGCTTGATGGTCGGGCTGGGGGAGGAGAAGGAAGAGCTTATCGAAGCCATGCGTGATTTGCGAGAAGCCGGATGCGATATTCTGACGATTGGGCAGTATTTGCAGCCTACTTCCAAGCATATGGATGTCGTTCGCTATTATCATCCAACGGAATTCGAAGTACTCAAGCAGGCGGGACTAGCGCTTGGTTTCGCCCATGTCGAGGCGGGACCGCTCGTCCGAAGTTCCTATCACGCCCGCGAGCAAGTCGAGCGCGCGAAGGCAGCCAGTGCTGTAGGGGGAGTGTTACTATGAACGACTATGATATCGTTATTTTGGGCGGCGGCCCAGGCGGTTACGTAGCCGCCATCCGAGCTGCCCAGTTGGGCAAACGCATTGCGTTGGTCGAGAAAGAGAAGCTGGGCGGCACTTGTCTGCATAAGGGATGCATTCCCAGCAAAACGCTGCTGCGCAGCGCGGAGCTCTACGAGACCATGAAGCGCAGCTCAAGCTTCGGAATCCGCGTTCACGGGATTGAACTTGATTACAGTCATGTGCTTGCCCGCAAGGATGCTATCGTTGAGCGGCTCGAGAGCGGCGTACGCTTCCTGATGAAGAAGAATAAGATCGATGTCTATGAAGGCATGGGTATGATTGCGAATACTGCAAGTACAAGTGATCGCAATGGCGTTATTGAAGTAAAGAGCAGCGGCGTTGCGGAAAGGGATACACCAATAAGCATCGGCTATCGTAATCTCATCGTGGCTACGGGATCACGTCCCCGTCGTATCCCCGGGTTGCCGGTAAACGAGCGGATTATGAGCAGTGATGAAGCGCTTGCCATGGAATCCGTCCCGGATTCTGTCGTAATCGTCGGAGGGGGCGTCATTGGCGTTGAATGGGCTTCGATGTTGAACGATTTCGGCGCGCAAGTAACAATCGTCGAAGCGGCAGAGCGGATCGTGCCAACGGAAGATGAGGACTTATCCCGCGAACTGGCGCGTCTGTTCACGAAACGCAAGATCAAAACGTTGACAAGCGCAATGCTGCTTCCAGACAGCGTTTTGGCTGATGATGGAGGCGTGATCTTGCAGGTCTCACGGGGTAGCAAGATCGAGACGCTGATGGCAGATCGTATGCTTGTTTCTGTTGGACGAGCGGCGAATATTGAAGGTTTCGGACTCGAACGAACGGCGGCGCGGATCGAGCAGGGGGTCATCGCGGTAGACCGATCAATGCGGACGAACGATCCCCATGTCTATGCAATCGGCGATGTCGTCGGCGGTCTGCAGCTCGCTCATGTTGCTAGTCATGAAGGGGTAGTGGCGGCAGAGAGCATCTGCGGACTTGACGCTCATTCGCCAGAGGCTGTTTCCGTTCCGAAATGCATATACAGCCGTCCCGAGCTTGCCAGTGTCGGACTATCTGAGCAGGCTGCGGTTGAAAGCGGGCATTCGGTCAAAATAGGCAAGTTTTCGTTCAAGGCGATTGGCAAAGCGCTGGTATTAGGTGACTCTGACGGCTTCGTTAAAGTTGTTGCGGATGAGAAGACCGGAGATGTCCTTGGCGTTCACATGATCGGGCCGCATGTGACGGACTTCATCGGCGAAGCATCGCTTGCGCAGCTGTTGAAGGCAAGCTCGATGCGTATCGGCCGAATGATTCATCCGCACCCGACGCTCTCCGAAATTATCGGCGAAGCCATGCTCGAGGCCGACAACCTGGCTCTGGGGATGTGACGGCGATGTGGAGGTTCGTACACACGGGGAATCGGACGCCGGCAGAGAACATGGCCATCGATGAAGCGATCGTCGTTGCCCATGAACGGGGACTTGTTCCGCCAACCGTTCGATTCTACGGCTGGAGTCCTGCGACATTGTCCATTGGCTGTTTCCAGAAGGCTGCCGAAGAGGTCGACTTTGACGCACTGCACAAGCATGGCCTCGGCTTCGTCCGGCGGGCAACCGGCGGACGCGCGGTGCTTCACGATCAAGAGCTCACCTATAGCCTCATCGTCTCCGAGAATTATCCCGGCATTCCGAGCAGCGTAGCTGAAGCCTATCGCGTTCTCAGTATGGGACTCCTGTTTGGCTTTCGTAAGTTAGGTATAGCCGCGAACATGTCGGGTATGGAAGACATGGAGGCCGATGTATTGGCGAATCAATCCACGTGCAGTGCTTCGAGAGGAAAGCTGATGTCGGCTGCCTGTTTCGATGCTCCTTCCAAGTATGAGCTTGTCGTTGAAGGCAAGAAAATCGCGGGAAGCGCTCAAATGCGAACCAAAGGAGTCATCCTCCAGCACGGCTCCATCCTGATTGAACTGGATGCGGATCTGTTATACGGTATTTTGCGTTTCGACGACGAGACGGAAAAAAGGCGGATGAAAAAAGTATTCGAGCGCAAAGCAGTTGCGATAAATACCTGTTTGCGCCGGAAAGGAGAACTTCCGCTAATGATTTCGGATGTGGAAGAAGCTTTTCGCATCGGATTTGCTCAAGGGCTGGAAACCGAACTCATCAACGGCACCTTAACGGAGTTCGAAACGGAATTGGCCAACCAGCTTGCGATAGATAAATATGGCGCTGACGGTTGGAATCTTCGAAGATAAACGGAGGATGCTCAGATGAAGCCTATACGACTGCATTCAGCTATTAATAATAAGCATGGTCCGCGGTATCGCCGGCTTCTATTCGCACTTTTCGCCTCCCATTTCTTCTGTACGGTACAATTTGTTTCTGCCGGGTATGCGCTATCGGAGGGTTTTAACCTATCTCCGATTTCGATAGGTTTGAATCTCATTACCGGCATCATGCTATGTGTTGGAGCCTACATTCCGGATAATATGCTCGCTCGATCAGCTTGGTCTTCCATCCCTATAGGATTGTTGCTGTGCATGTTCGCGTCGGTTTGTCTATTATCTTGGAGCGGCAGCGACTCATCCGTCATCACCTTTGCGGTGTCCTGCGCGGGCTTTGGCTTTGCGGTGGTGAATCTTGGCGTGTCTTCCGAGAAAGCCGAGGTTCAGCTGCAAGGACTCCCTGACGGATTTAAGCATAAAATGGTCAGTTCGCGGGTATTGGGCCTTGCCATCGGATTCGCAATCTCGGCGCTATTCGCGATTGTGCAATGGGGAGGCTTTCATATCGGACTCATGCGGCTGGTTAACGGCTGCGCGTTCTGTCTGCTTGCTGTCTGTTTTATATGTACATCCAAAATTAGCTGGGTTCGTGTTTGGTAATAAGCAGAACAGATGGTGAGGGAGCCGATTTCAATTGTCAAAAGTATTTTACGAATGAAGCCCGCGGATTCCGCGGGCTTCATTCGCATTTGAATGCTTTAACTATCAGGTCCCATACCTAGCAATTCCGTACGTTGAATCACGCGAAATCGAGGTTAATGTTTCGTTCGTCCCCCGACATGAAGAATGGAAGCGACTAAGTTGTCATGATCCTGTTCGCTTACGCCGCCGGAGAACCCGCAGGACTGCCTGGCAATGAGCTGCGTAGGAAGGATGATGACGTCCTCTTCCTTGCGTGCATTAAAGACGAGCTGGGTGGCAATGGCGCCAACCTCAAATTTGGAATGGCCGATCGTCGACAAAGCCGGCCTGATTAGCGGGGCCAGGTTAATGTTGTCGAAGCCGACGATGGCAATATCCTCAGGCACGCGCAGGCCGGCTTCGTGCAGAGCGCGGATGGCGCCGATTGCCATCTCGTCATTCGCTGCGAATATAGCGTCCGGCAGCCGTTTGCTTGCAATGAGAAGCTTGACCGCTTGATAGCCGCCGGCTTCGAGGAATCGTCCGTGCATCGCAATGCGCTTAGGGACGGGCAGGTCGTGTTCTAGCAGAGCGCGTTTGTAGCCCTCGTACCGCTGCGTGTTATCGAAGGCTGCCGACGGTCCGCTCAGAAATTCAATATTGCGCCGCCCCAGCTTAATGAGATGAGCGACTGCATCATAACCGCCTTGTTCATTGGTGATAAGGACGTTATGTACATAATCGCCTCTAAGCTCTCGATCGAGAACGACAATAGGGAAGGAGTCCGAAGCCACTTGAAGAATGAGGCTGTCGCTGATGGCTGTTCCCATGATGATAGCGCCATCTACGAACTTCTCTCTTAAGAAACGATGAGCAGAGCTATTCTCGCCGCCATAGGTACTGCAGACGATCAAATTGTAATCATGCGAGGCTACAATTTCTTGGACGCCTTCAATGACTTGGCTATAGAAAGGACCGCCAAGATCGTTCAGGAACAGTCCGATCGTCTCACTCTTGCGTTTCTTCAAATTGCGGGCAGCCCCGCTTGGACGGAAATTCAGCGCCTCCGCGGCTCGAACGACTTTACGGCGCGTCTCTTCACTGATCTTAGGCGAGTTGTTCAGTGCGTAGGAGACGGTCGAAACGGCAACGCCCGCCATCTTCGCTACATCCTTGATTGTAGCTGACATGTTATCCTCCCGGTCGAGTACGAATTTTAGATAAACGAATAAAAGAAGGTTAACAATTTCGTAATATTTAATGATTATTATACCATTGGATTCTGCAGCGTGTGAATGAGTATACACGAATAATAGGTACGAGAGTCACATCTATCTATCCATTTATTGGCTAATCCGGCTAATTTATTCGTGAACTTGATGTAGAGAGATTGTTGCTGATGGAATCCGCGAATTTCTTTATAATGAAAGATGACAGCCTGATGGCAACTCACTTAGAAGATTGGCGAACTTGAGCGATGAGAAGGAGTTGGAAACCAAGCATGGAAGAGAACCTTAATTGGCAGGCAAAATGGATTTGGCCGAATCGGAACGGTCTCGAGCAGGCTGCAGGTGAGAGAGAGCCGCAGCTGGCTTATTTTCGCCGCAGCTTTCACGTTTCGGATAAGTCGGATGTCCGTTTGACTGTGCGCGTATCTGCAGACAGCCGTTATCGGCTCTGGCTAAACGGAGAATCGCTTGTAAGCGGTCCGCTTAAAGGGGACATGAATACCCATTACTATGAAGTGATCGACGTGACGGACAAGCTCCTTGAAGGGGAGAATGTTTGGGCGGCTCAAGTGATTTATTATGCGGGGAGAACCGGACCTGCCTCCGTATGGCGGTCGGATATGGGCGCTTTCCTGCTGGATGGTCAATTGGCGGATGGAGCGGGCAACGTCTTGGAGGATGTCAGCACGGATACACGCTGGCAGGCCATGCGTCTTGGAGCCGGTGCGTTCACGTTTGAAAGGGAAACGTTTACATTGTTTATCGGCGGCGGAGAACGCGTGAAGGGCAGCGACCTTCCGATCGGTTTCACGAATGTCGATTATGATGATAGCAAATGGACGAATGCCGTTGTCGTCAGCGAGATTATGGACGGGATGTATGGCCAATTGACGCGTTGGCAGTTAACCGAACGGTCGATTCCGTTCATGCGAGAGACCGCACGTTCTTTCACCCGCGTTATGCAGGCTTCGTGTGGGGAGCGGACATGGAGCGAAGGCGTCTCGCCGGAGCAGTTGTTCGGCGTGGTACTGGCTCCGGGAGAGAAGCTGATTGTAGAGCTGGATGCTTCACGGATGACCAGCGGATATCCGCGCGTTCAGTTCTATGGAGGCAGAGGTGCGCAAGCTTCCGTGCTTTATGCAGAATCCTATGAGCTTCCGCCGGAGGGGGACGGAACTCGCCATAAAGGGGTTCGTGATGATAAAGAAGGCAAGTCGCTGTATGGCTTCGAGGATTACTATTCTCTTGCCGGAGTCGGCGATTCGAGTACGGCTGAAAGTGAAGCGTACGAGCCTATCCACCGCAGAGGGTTTCGGTTTATCCGTCTGACGCTTCAAGCTGCAGATGAACCCGTCACGCTGGCAGGAATCGATTATCGTCAAAGCGGATATCCGCTGGAGGAATTGGCGGCGTTTGACGGATCGGATCCTACATTCGCGCCGTTATGGGAAATCAGCTTAAATACGCTGCGCGGCTGTATGCATGAAACGTATGAAGACACCCCGTTCTATGAGCAAATGCAGTATGAATTGGACAGCCGGCTGCAAGCGTTGTTTACCTATTCCGTAAGCGGGGATGACAAGCTCGGCCGCAAGACGATTCGCGACTTCCACAGCTCCTTGCTGCCAAGCGGCATCCTGCAAAGCCGCTATCCATCCGTCGACAGACAGGTCATTCCGGGCTTTGCCTTGTTCTGGCTCATGATGGTATACGATCACTACAAACATTATGGCGATGCTTCCCTTGTGAAAGCGTATCGTCCGACGATGGATGCGGTGCTCGGCTGGTTCGAGAATCGCCGCGAGGAGAGCGGACTTGTTGGGCAAATGCCGACCGCGTATTGGTCGTTCGTGGATTGGACGATGGCATGGAAGGACAATGCCGGCGCTCCGCATGCGGCACGCCGCGGGCCGCTAACGGTCTACAATCTCATGTATGCGGATGCGCTGGTCAAAGCGGCGGAGATGAATGAGTGGACCGGGCGAAACGAGACCGGTGCGGAATACCGCGAGCGGGCAGCATCCGTTCTCGAAGCTGTTCGTCTTCATTGCTGGTCGGAATCGCGTCAGCTGTTCCGCGACGGGCCGGCGGTTGAAGCCTACAGCCAGCATGCGCAGGTGTGGGCCGTTCTCACTGGAACGGTAAAAGGGAATGAAGCGAAGTCGCTGACGGCACGGATGCTGGATGGGGACGGAGATGGAGCTGATCTGGCACAAATCTCGACGGCTATGTCGTACTATCTGTTCCGTGCACTGGCGATGACGGGCAAGTATGAGCAAACGTTCGAGCTGTGGGATTCATGGCGCAGACAGGTCGATCTGCACCTGACGGCTTGGGTGGAAGACCCGGTTTCTGAGCGCAGTGATTGCCACGCCTGGGGCGCCTTGCCGCTCTATGAATTTCCTGCCGAAATTCTCGGCATCAAACCGCTGGCACCCGGATTTGCCCAGATCGGTATTGCACCGGTCGTCGGTCCGCTCAACTGGGCGAAAGGAAGCGCATCAACGCCTCACGGCCTTGTTGAAGTAGGCTGGCAGCTGGAAGGCAGCCGCTTCACCATTCAAGTGAATGGACCGGCCGGCATTCCGGTTACGCTCACGCTGCCGAGCGGCGAGCAAAGGTCCTTCGCTGAAGCGCGGGAATTGGATATCGAGTGCGATTACACAGGCAACGCTGTTACCAACAGCCAGTAGCCTGCGAGAGATCGAAGTGTCGGTTTGGACATTTCGATCTTTTTTTGTTATCCCTCATTTTCCGGTTCCTGATATACTAATTGAAGATAAGTTCTACCGCATCTCGATTTCGAAGGAGCGTGAGTCTTTGTTCAGTTACCCGATAAACGCGGACTTGAAATTGCAAATCTTGCAGATCAATCATGCCGATGACATCTATGCCGCGATTAAGAAGAATCGAGAGTATCTCGGAGAGTTCTTGCCTTGGGCGCTTACGACGGCAAGCGTGGATGAAGTGAAGCTCTATATTGAATATGAGCTGAAGAGATTCACCGGCAACAACGGCGTCTCCTGCGGTATTTTCTATCAGAATCGTTACATAGGGAATATTAGCGTCCATGATATTAACTGGAAACACAGAAAGACGTCGATCGGCTATTGGCTGAGTGCGGAGCATCAAGGAAAGGGATTCATGACGGAGGCTTGCAGGAAGATGATTGCGTATATCTTTCAGGAATTAGAGCTGAACCGGATCGAAATTCGAGTAAGAGTGGATAATGCGAGGAGTAAAGCCATCCCGCAGCGGCTTGGATTTGCGCAAGAAGGAATCATCAGAGAAGCGGAGTATAACAAGGGGGAGTATCACGATCATCTGGTCTATGGTTTGCTGAAATCGGAATGGAGACCATCCACAACTTGAAGCGGAAATCTCAACCTGATTAATAATAAAGCCTCCTGAGCGAACCTCTTCGGTTGCGTGCAGGAGGCTTCTTGCTGACCGGGAGCTAATCGGCAAGTGCCGGAAACCGCAGCGTAAACGTGGTTTCCTTGCGGTTCGTTTCGAACGTGATGGTGCCGTTATTGCGTTCCACGATTTGCTTGCAAATTGCGAGTCCAAGGCCGGTACCGTCCGATTTGCTCGTGACGAACGGATCGAATAAGGTCGATTGAATGTCTGCCGGAATTTCCGGCCCGGTATTGATGAAACGAATGTAGATATGGGCTCCGTCAGCGAAGGTAAGCACCGTAATTTTGCGATGATGGATGTCCGTTTCGCGCAGCGCGTCAATGGCATTATTCAGCAGATTCGAGAACACCTGAATAATGGCAAGGTTCTGAACCTCCACCTGCAGATCATCCTGCAGCCGCAAGGAAAGCTCGATATTCTCATTCAACAGCAGCGGGTTGACGAGGAGGAGCGTTTTCTCAATGACCTCATGCAGCGGCATGAGGATGCGCTGCTCATCCGCGATCGGCTTGCGGGAGAAACTGAGAAATCCGGTGACTTGCATTTCGATATTACGGAATTCATTGTCAATGATGTCCAGATATTTCTCGATGCTGCCAAGCGAATCCAGCGGCAGAGACTTACGAATTAAGACGAGAAAACCTTTGATGGATGTCAGAGGATTGCGAATCTCGTGTGCCATGCTGGACGCCATTTTGCCGATTAAGTTGAGCTTATCCGCATGAATATCCTCGATCAATTTATCCTGCAGCTCCATTTTGCCGCGGGCATGATCGAAGAAGTAAGTGTAAATTGTCGCTTGGAAGGCATCGATTCTGGTGATGATGGTTGAAATAATAGCGGCAAGCTGAGAAACTTCGACCTCAATGACAGCTATTTTCTCGAGAAACGCTTCCCGGAAAAATAACGAGCTTTTCAAAATATGATCAATGGGGATCCCTTTATTGAACAGCAGGTCGCACCAGTCTTTATACTCGGCAAATATGGGATGCTCCTCAATTGGGATCTGGATATCCGATATTAGAATGATGTAGCGTTCGCCTTGTTCTTGAAGTTGAGTGGTGTCATACTGATTCGGATAATTCTGCTCCAGCCGCTTGATCCAGTTATGTATAATTTCTTTCTGATACATGTCGAAGAACCGATTGATTTCATTCATCTTCTCATTCATGAATTCGCTCACTCCAGGGATTCATTTTCGGAATAGGCAAGTCAATAGGCGCAGACGGTATGGATGGAAGAACTGGTCGGAGTCAGTGGATCGCAGCTGTCGATTAGGAAGGGGCTAAGCGGTTAAAGTCAGTTCATCTATCTTCACGAGGCAGCCCGTCCCTTGGGGCGATTGCGCGACTACGCCAGCTAAGCAAGTGGAAGGGAGATTCATGCCGAAATATCGGATTTGCCGCCACAGCTCGCCATCCGCTGAATAATGGAAGGAGATACAATTACCGTCTCGCGTTATGCGCAAATACGGCTTCTCTACATCGACGCGCTCGGAATTGCAGTCGTCTGAGCTGCCATCTTTCGTGACAACAGACACGACGGTGGGGTATTCGCCGTCATATTCGAAACATAGCTTCGCCCAATTGCGGTCGTCTACCATCAGCATCAGACAGCCCGAGTCATATTTGTGCGTCATGGAGGCGCTTAATCGGGTAGTCAGTACGAAAGACCCGGTAACCGGCCTATACAGGAATGGTGCGGAGCTGACGATGTGTTTGCCTGCCGGATCCTGATAAAAGTCAGCATTCGCCGGAGCTTCAATGATTAGTTCACCGTTCTCGCCGCGCTCCGTATAACTCGGTTCGTTCATCCACTGCATCGTCCGTTCCGGCAGCAGATTGAGCAATAAATTCGCTTCCACCATCATCCCTCATTTCACTGAAATTCTCACTCTTACATACATTCTCCTTCGCAAGCGAAATGTCCTGCCCTCAGCTTAATCCTTGTCGCGAACTGCGGTAATCTCCCGGCGTCTGACCGGTCGTTTCCCTGAACATTCGGATGAAATAATTATAGTCCTCAACGCCGATGGCTTCTGCTATGACGGGAACGGGCAGCTCGCCTGCCGCGAGAAGCAGCTTGGCTTCTTCGATCTTCAAATAACGAATGTATTGGACAGCTGTTTTGCCCGTATGTTTCTTTAAACAGCGAGACAGGTATTCGGCGTTAAAATGAAACTGTGCTTCCAGTAAAGCCGAGTGAAACGGCTCCTTAATGAAGCGAGGCAAGAACTCCTCCAGCCGGCGGCTTAATGTAAGCGAGCGCGACGGCTTCGTCGATTCTATCGTTAGCTGCTGCAGCTGCTCCAGCAATCGAACGAGCAAGCCATGCAGGCGCGCCGCATTCTCCAAATTCAGCTTCTGCTGAATCGTCAGCATTTCGCGAAGGATAGGGAGCAGCGGCTTCGGATCGATATTCGCCCATTTCGGCAGAAACAACGATTGTCTGCGCGGAAGGAAATCGGCATCTGTACCCGGTTCAAGAATGGAGGACCAGGAGATTTGGTGGCTGCTCAGAGAGATGGCAGGCATCGGGTGATAGAAATGAATCCAATAGATCTCGGTATCTTCGTCGCAGGGCCGATGACCGACATGGGTATGGCCGGGCTCCAGAAGCAGCAGATCCCCTGCGCCAACCGCATAAGGCCGCTCATCCTCCGTCATATAGATGGTACCTTTGATAACGAGCAGCATGTCATACATGGGAAAATTCCGCTTGAAATGCTGGTTGCCCGGTCGCCATATGGAATGGCCGACGGTTACGAATTGCGGAAGCGGAGGGATCGGAAGCTGTAAACATTCCATCGTGGAGGGTTCTCTCCCAATAGGTCGATTTTGTGCTATAACAAGTCTATTCCATCTCTATCCTCCCGTGCAACGTCTATGTAATAGTGAAGAAAGATTGACTACGAGGATAGGGGCGAAGCGCATGCGGTTTAGACAGGTTCATCTTGATTTTCATACCTCAGAGGCCATTCCGGGCATTGGCGGTCAGTTCTCCAAGGAGCAGTTCCAAGAGATGCTGCGCAAAGGCCATGTTGATTCCATTACGGTGTTCTCCAAATGCCATCATGGCTGGGCTTACCACCCGAGCGAAGCCAATGAGCGCCATCCCGGATTGGGGTTTGATTTGCTTGGCGCAATGATTGAAGCGGCGCATGAAATCGGCGTCATGACGCCTGTCTATATTTCCGCGGGGCTGGATGAGAAGATGGCCAGGCGCCATCCGGAGTGGCTGTTCCGCGATCAGGAAGAGAGAACGAGCTGGGTCAAACATTTCATGCAGCCGGGTTATCATGAGTTCTGCATGAACACGCCTTACCTGGAGATGCTGCTGAAACAGATCGAAGAGGTTGTTCGAGGCTATGATGCGGATGGGATCTTCCTTGATATCGTTGGCGTCCGCCAATGCTACTGCCAATATTGCGTGGCGGATCTGCGCCGCGAAGGCAAAGACCCGCGCAATGCGGAAGATGTGCTGGCGCTGGGCGAACGCACTTACGCTCATTATGGGAAAACGGTGAAGGAGCTGATCCATGGCTTAAAGCCGGGCATGCCTATCTTCCAAAATGGCGGGCATATTCGCCGCGGCCGACGTGACTTGGCCGAGTTGAACACGCATCTGGAGCTGGAATCATTGCCTACCGGCGGCTGGGGGTATGATCACTTCCCATTGTCGGCGCGTTATTCGCAGACGCTTGGCATGCCTTACCTGGGCATGACCGGCAAGTTCCATACGTCATGGGGGGAATTCGGCGGCTATAAGCATCCGAACGCACTGCGCTACGAGACCGCTCTTAGCATCGCGAATGGGGCTCGCTGCTCAATCGGCGACCAGCTCCATCCGGACGGCATCATGGATGAGGCGACTTATGAGCTGATTGGTCGCGCCTATCGCGAGGTGGAGCAGAAGGAAGCCTGGTGCACGGATACCGTGAATGTAGCCGATGTTGCCCTGCTCTCTCTTGAGGCTGTCGGGGTTCACAAGACGACGGGGCAAGTGGATTTCACCGGGCATTCCGATGCCGGTGCGGTGCGAATGCTGCTGGAAGGCAAAATACTGTTTGACGTTATCGATAGGGATGCGGATTTCTCCGGCTACAAAGTTATTATTTTGCCTGACGAAGTATTGCTGGGCAGTCAGTTAGCCGCCAGCCTTAAGCGTTATCTGAATAATGGCGGTAAGGTGCTGGCAACAGGACGGTCGGGTTTGAAGGAAGACGGGAGCGGGTTCGGCCTTGAATTCGGCGCTCGATGGCTGGGCGAGAACGGCTTTCAGCCGGATTATTTCCGTCCGGCGTTTGAGGTGCAGGATCTCGGCCGGGCCGCATTTATATTCTATGGCAAAGGCCAGCGGATTGAACTTGAAGAAGGAGCAGGCGGAGCAGCGCTTGGTCGGCGGGAGGATCCTTATTTTAACCGGGACGTCTTCACCTTCTGCTCGCATCAGCATACGCCAAGCTCGCGCCGCGACGGTGGACCCGGCATGGTGGAAGGGCCGGACGGCATCTATATCGCTTGGAATGTCTTCGAGGATTACGGGACGAAAGGCAGCTTGATCTTGCGCGAAACGGTGCTCTATGCCCTGAATAAATTGCTGGGCGGCAACAAAACGATCGAAACCTCGTTGCCGGCGCAAGGCATAGTGACGCTTCAGCAGCAGCCGGCAGAAGGCCGTTACATCAACCACTTGCTGTATGCGACACCGGTGAAACGCGGCAATGGGATTGAAATTATTGAGGATATTTTACCGGTCCATGCTACGAAGGTTTCCTTGCAATTGCAGGAAGAGGTTAAGAACGTCTACTTGGCTCCGCAGCAAACCGCCTTGTCGTTCGTGCAGGAAGACGGGAAGCTGACGTATACCGTAGATCGAATCGACTGCCATCAAATGGTCGTGATTGATGTCGCGAAGTAGAAGAGTGTAAGAAGGCAGCAGGAGCGGGTGATCGTAGACCGTTTCTGCTGTTTTTTTGCCGGTAATGGCGGCGCTCGGGGCAGGATTTCGGGCTGTACTGACGGAATACTTGCAATAGGAAAAATAATACAGAGAGGATTGATCCCTCATGAGGCTCGGAGGCCCGATATTGGCCAGGCAAACGCTTGATCCGGAGCGCTGGATTGCCGCACATGTCGAACGCGGTTATACGGCAGCTTATTTTCCGGATGTGGATGATGCGGCACGAATCGAGGATTATGTACGCGCTGCGGCTAAGGCGGACATCGTCATTGCAGAAGCGGGGGCGTGGAGCAACCCGCTAAGCCAAGACCCGGAGGTGCGGGAGCAGGCAATCCGCTACTGCAAGAAGAAGCTCGTGACGGCAGAGCTGGCAGGGGCGCGCTGCTGCGTCAACATTGCCGGTTCGTTAGGCGAGCAGTGGGATGGTCATGATCCGGCGAATTTGACAGCGGACACCTTCGAGCTGATTGTAGAAACGGTCCGCGGCATCATTGATCACGTGAAACCCGAGCGTACGTATTATACGCTGGAAATGATGCCGTGGATGTATCCGGACACCGTCGACAGCTACTTGCAGCTCATTAAGGCGATTGATCGGGAAGCTTTCGCCGTCCATTTGGACCCCGTCAACATTGTGACAAGCCCGCAGCTGTTTTACCGCAACGGTGCTTTGATCGAGGAATGTTTCACCAAGCTTGGCCCGTATATTCGCAGCTGCCATGCCAAGGATATCGTGCTCGGATCGTCGATGGTGGTTCATTTGGACGAAACGCGTCCGGGGCAGGGCAAGCTTGATTATGCGCAATATCTGCGTCAATTAGCGAAGCTGGACCGTGACGTGCCGCTCATGCTGGAGCATCTGGACAGCGATTCCGAATACCGACTGGCCGCCGACTATATTCGGGCAACAGCGGATTCGATTGGGGTGTTGCTGGGATGACGCATCGGAAGGATGCAGGACTTGTCCTGGCTGGCATTCGCCAAATCGAACTTCAAGCGATGGATCGCGGGGCTGAGCTGTTGCAGTTGAACGAAATCATAGGTGAGACGTTGTTTACGCTAATCAGTACCGGTACCGAGCTCGCGTTGTATCTTGGACGGGCTGATTTTACGAACATTCCGGGCTATGCCGCGGTTTTCCGGGTTCAAGAGGTTGGCAGTGAAGTGCTAGCCTTCAAGCCCGGAGACTTGGCTTTCTGCATGGGACCGCATCGCTCTGTGCAGCGCGTAAGGGAGACGGAAGCGCTGCTGCTTCCGGAGGGCTTGTCCCCGGCAGCGGCAGTCTTCGCGAGAATGATGAGCGTCAGCATGTCGACGTTATCGACGACAAAGGCGAGGCCGCCGCAGCGGGTGATGGTAAGCGGGCTGGGTCTGGTCGGCAATATGGCGGCGCAGCTATTCGCGGCGAGTGGTTATTCCGTTACGGCTTACGATCCGGTTGCGTGGAAGCGTGAAGCTGCTGCTCGAGGAGCAGGAGCAGGCAGCGGTGCGATGGTATCCAATCTGCCGCCGGTGGATGATCCTGCTCAGAGGGGGAAATTCGCGCTTGTCGTGGAATGCTCGGGGCATGAGCAAGCGGTACTCGACGGCTGCCGGATGGTTGGCAAGAACGGCGAGGTCGTAATGGTCGGCGTGCCATGGAGAAAGCAGACCGAAACGTATGCGCATGAGCTGCTGCAGCATGTTTTCTACAACTATGTGGTGCTGCGCAGCGGCTGGGAATGGGATATCCCGACCCATGCCGTAAGTTCGGTCGAGCCGGGAATTTTCACGAATCTGGCAGGGGCACTGCAGTGGCTGGCAGCCGGAAAGGTGAAGGTAGACGGCTTGTACGAAGTCGTTTCCCCGAAGGAAGCGGCTGCTGTGTATGAGGATCTAGCCGAACAGCGTAACTATTCGCTTGGCTTTATATTTGATTGGTCGCTTGTTTGAAGGTGGGACACGCTAGGCATGCCTGGAAATCGCGGGACAAGGGACCAATTGATAAGCGACTTGCAGAGAATCAACCGCAAATCGCAATTCTTTTCTGATCATCTTTCAACGTTTCTTGGATTTTTTCTTGCCAATGGCAGAAGCGGTCTTTTTGCCTTTCTTCGACTTCCGCCGGTTTGCGGTAACTTCTTCATCGACGAGGACATCTTCTCCGTCCAGATCTTCGTCTACTTCTTCCTCAGCTTCTGGATTCTCACCGAACTCCGGTAAAATATTGGCATCGCCGAACAGGACAGTGCCGTTGTTCTTCACGATGATGACTTTTCCGATCCAGCAGAACATGGCCGCGATGCCTCCTTCCGACATACTGCTGGTCTATGTTATGAACCATACAGCCTGCCCGTATTGGCGCGTGTCCGTGGTAAGCAACATAAATAAGTCAGGCTGAACGTCAATGAAGATAACGTTCAACCTGGCTTGGATCACGTAGATCTCTGGATGAGCTACATTCTCTCATTTCCGTAAATTCCCGCCGATAAATAGATTCCACGATGAAACTACATTAACGCCAAGAGAGGTATCCAGTACCTCTCTTAAGCCTAAAACTAACATTTCTCCCCAATGAGCGGTACCCAGTACCGTTCATGACCTCGATTCGGACCATTTTCGCCAAAGAACGGTAACTCGTACCGCTCTTCTAAAGTATCCAACAGAAAAAGGCTGCCCCGTCATCGAAGCGATGACAGAAACAGCCTCTCAGCAACTCATTAAAGTACTAATATCCGCGCTCCGTACGCCAAATGCTCGACCATTCGACGGCTCGCTTCCTCGGCGTTGCCTTCGAGAATGAGCTCGAAAATTTCCAAATGATCGCGGTAGGACATCCCGATACGGTTCGAGTCCTTGCGAAGCACCTTGAGTGCCATCTGGAACAGCCGATCCTGCAAATTATCCATCATCTGCACCATTTCGGTGTTCTCATATACGAGTGCCAGGCGACGATGAAATTCGGAATCCGCATGCGTGAATGCCAGATAGTCATGCTGCGCGGCAGTTTGCTCCTGAATCAGCAAATTAGCGCGGAACCAAGCGATCTCATCCTGTGGGAGCTTACGATTTGCCAGCTTCTTCACGATATGACCTTCCAGCGCAATCCGGAAATCGAAGAAATCCGCGACCCGTTGCAGTGACAATTCGGGAAGACTCAGCCCTTTATTAGGCGCAATGTTAAGCAGGCCTTCGGCAGCCAGCTTCTCAAGAGCGGATCGGATCGGCGTGCGGCTCATCTGGAGCAGCTCCACCAAATATTTTTCCGTCAGCTGGTCGTTGGAATTAATCGTTCCTGCTAAAATGTAGGCACGAAGCTGCTCATACGCTTTCTCTTTCAACGTTACGGTTGCCATAGTCAGTATCCTTTTCTTCTATAAAATGAATAGATTTCAAATACGCGATCGATTGCTCCATCCAGGCTTGTTCGAGTGCAGCCGTCCGCTCCACAGACTCCGTGAACGGTGTCCATAACTCAAGTATGGCGGTGGCTGACGTTTTGTCATGTTCCCGAATCGATGCTCGCAGAAGCTCGTAATCGAGCCGGCCTGCTCCGGCAGGTGCGCCGAGGATCGTAAAGCCGAGCTGATGGTCAACCCGTTTAATATCAAAATCTTTAATATGCAGGTTTACCAGATAGGGAATTAACCGTTTGATAACGACATCCGGACTCTCCAGCGCGCCAAAAGAATTCACCGTATCGAGGCAGCAGCCTACAAGCGGATGGTTCAAGCTCTCAAATAATTGTACCAGTTGTAGCGTTGTATGCAAGCCATGATTTTCGATGGCAAGTGCAATGTTCTCTTCCTCGAAGGCGGGAAGTACCTCTCGCAGCTGTTGTTCTGCGGCGGCAAGATCGGGAGTTGTAATAATCGTGCGAACAATAGGGGATTGCAGTGTCCGAGCGATATCCAAATACGTCAGCAGCAGTGCGGGATCCGTTCCCCGTGTGCCAACCTCAATGGAGACGTTCTGCTCATCCGCGATTTGCTTCAACTGTAAGAGCTCATCTGACGAAAGCGGATGGAGCGGCAAGTTGTCCGCGATTTGCACCAGATCGAGTCCGCAGCTTCGCGTAAGTTTAATCAGACCTTCATGCGTAAGCGGTTCAGCCGGCCGCTCGTAGCCGGGAATGCCGATCGACCAAGTTACAGTGAATGAGCTAAGTCCAAGTCTCACACAGAATTCCTCCCTAGCATTTGTGAACTTAGAATACCAGTTATTTTAGAGGACGGCAATAAATATATATGTATTGTATACATTTTGTATTGAATGTCGAATGTCGATCAGTTATGCTAGGTTCAATAATACTTATTCTATTAATAAGGAGCAGGATGAATGAGCAACCAACCCAATGAAATCACAATTGCCGTGCTTGGTGCCGGAGGTAAGATGGGCTGCCGGATCACAGATAATTTGAAGCAAACGGATTATCGACTCCTATTGTGCGAGCAAGCCGAGAATGGTATTGCCCGCATCGCGCAGCGCGGATTGTCCATTACGCCTAACGACGAAGCGCTTGCCGTAGCTGATTACATTATCCTCGCCGTGCCGGATGCCGTAATCGGGCCGCTAAGCGAGAAGATCGTATCGCAGCTAAAGCCGGGTGCGACGGTCATCTTGCTCGATCCGGCAGCAGCCTATGCGAAGCAAGTCGCACTGCGCGATGATTGCACGTTTGTCGTTACGCATCCATGTCACCCGGCATTGTTTGAAGAGCAGGATTCGCCGGAAGCACGTAAAGATATGTTCGGCGGCATTGCGGCGAAGCAGGATATTGTCATAGCGCTTCAGCAAGGCAGCGAGGAAAACTTCGATATTGCGGAGCAGATTTGCATTCGAATGTTTGCGCCGGTCACGCAATGCCACCGCATTACAGTCGAGCATATGGCGCTGCTGGAGCCTGCAGCGGCGGAAGTCGTCGCGGCAGCGGCAGCTTGTATTATGAAAGAAGCGATGGATGAAGTTATCCGCATGGGCGTTCCGGAAGCTGCGGCCAGATCGTTTATGCTGGGTCATATCCAGATACCGCTCGCCATCGCCTTCAATAATGTGAATCCGTTCTCCGATGCTGCGAAGATTGCGATCAATTACGGTTACGATAAGATTTTCAAACCGGATTGGAAGCAAGTGTTTACGAAGGAATCTTTGGATGAAGTGCTGCGCCTCATGCTGCATCTGGATGAGAAGCCTGCCCTGAAATAATTCAACATGACAGAGAGGGAGATAGAAGCATGTGGAAGGTTGGTCTAATCGGTACCGGCTTCTGGTCGGATAAGCATCTGCAGGCATGGAGTCGAATTCCGGGTGTTCAAATAACGGCACTTTGCAACCGTTCTCCGGAGAAGTTAATGAAGGCTGCTTCAAAATACAACATTTCTTCCGATCAATTGTATAGTCATATCGACGATTTGCTTGCGCATGCCGACGTAGACATTATTGATATCGTAACGGGCGCAGAAACGCATGTCGATTTCGTTCGAAAAGCAGCGCAGGCGGGCAAGCATATCATGTGCCAGAAGCCGTTTGCACCGACAATGGAAGAAGCGGAAGAGATGGTATCGCTCGCAAAGCGAAATGGCGTCAGGCTCATGGTTACGGAGAATTGGCGCTGGCTGGAGCCGTTCCAAACGATAAAAGAAGTCATCGACAGCGGCGAATTAGGAAAGCTGCATGTTGCAAGATACATGCATACGGATTATTACACCCCGCGCATGGAGCCGGAAGCGGAGCTGCCGCAGCCGTTCTTCCGTACAATGCCCAAGCTGCTTTTCTACGAAATGGGCGTGCATTGGTTTGATACTTGGCGGTTTCTCTTCGGGACACCGCAGCGCTTAACGGCAGAGCTGACGCGGGTCAGCGACCATATTATCGGGGAAGACAGCGGCATTGTCATGCTTGGACATGAAGGCTTCTACGGATTCATGGATATGAGCTGGGCGACCAGGCAGAAGCTTGACCGTCCGCTTGGCGAGCAGGTTAAGGCGGTGCACTTGGAACAGTTTGTCATTGACGGCAGCAACGGCAGCTTGAAAATGTACACTGACGGCAAAATCACCGTTGTTTCGAAAGACGGAGCTTCGGAGCGAGTCGTGAAAGACGAGACAACGCTCGATCACGAAGAAAGTCATTTCCGGTTGCAATCGCATTTCATTGCATGTTTATCGAACGGCGAACCGTTCCAAACCAGCGGCGAGGATAACTTGATTACACTGCGTCTGGCTTTCTCCGTCTATGAGAGTGCAGCAGAGCATAAGACGATTGCGATCATTTAGAGCGACTGATTCGACAGCTTGAAGCGGAAGAAAAAGTCGAATATTTCCGGGGAAATGATAGAGAGCGAATAGTACGCTTATGTTACGGTCACACAATGGTGAAAGCCCGGAGAGGCAGCATGCTGCTTCCCGGGCTTTATCTGCTGAAAGGTGCTGGCATTGCCAAGAAAAGGATTGACGGAATTATCCAGCTTCATTACTATATTGTTGTATACAACATACAACATGACAATTCGCATATAGAAAAGCAGGAGGTTAGCATCGTGTCCTCAAGTCAGCTTCCACCGCAGCCGTTAGAGAAATTGGTTGTCAGTAATATTTGGGATCAAACCTATCAAGTGCTTAAGGAGCGAATACTAGCCCGGCATTTTGGCGCAAACGAGAAGCTGCTGATTCCTGAGCTGGCTAAACAGCTTGGCGTCAGTCGTACTCCGATTCGCGATGCACTGAACCGGCTTGAGATGGAAGGGCTCGTCCGCACCGTATCCAAGGTAGGCACCTTCGTCAATCCCGTCCTCGAGGATAACGTCAATGACATTATGAACAGTCGTCTCATGATCGATTTATGGACCATTGATCAGCTGAGCGTCATGGATGAAGAATTGCTTGCTTCCAAATTCGATGCCTTAGATGCGCTTGTTGAGCATGCTGCAGCCTCTATTTCTGAGGGACCGGGCATTAATATCGAATTGCAATCCAATTTCGATCTGATGTTTCATTTGGAGCTTGTCCGAATGAGCGGCAATCGTAAAAATGTGGAGATTTACAAATCGCTGATGCACTATCGTTACTTGAATCTAGGCGAGCCGCATGTGACGGACGAGATGATGCTGCTTGCTTTTCGCCAGCATCTATCGATCTACGAATCGCTGCGGGCGCGAGACTTTCAAGCAGCGAAGGAAGCGATCACGAAACATCTGGCGTACTCCAGGCAAAATATCTTAAATGTCATCATTCGCAGTGGCGGGGAAATCTAGTATCCGAAGAAGCAGGGTGAAACGCAGGTATGAAGAGCTTACATAATAAGACAGCGATTATAACCGGGTCGACCAGCGGGATCGGCGAAGCAACGGCATATAAGCTGGCAGAGCTTGGAGCCAAAGTGCTGGTGACAGGCAGGGATCCGGAACGAGGATCGAAGGTAGCGGCGGAGATTATAGGGCAAGGCGGAGAGGCGTTGTTCGTGCAGGCAGACCTAAGCGATCCATCGGTGCCGGGCAAGCTCGTGCAGGCTGCGATTTCACAATGGGGACGGCTTGATATCGTAGTGAATAATGCCGCGCTGGTGTGCAGCAAGCCGCTTGCTGAAGTAACCCATCAAGATTGGGACCGGTTATTTGCGGTCAACGTGAAGGCAGGTTTCTTTCTGATTCAGGCGGCGCTGCCTTATTTGCGCGAGACGCAAGGCGCTGTCGTCAATGTAAGCTCGATTAACGGAGAAATCAATGCGCATGACAATCTCGTCTATGACACGATGAAGGCGGCTTTAAACCATATGACACGCGGACTTGCCTTCGAGCTGCGCAAGGAAGGGGTAAGGTTTAATGCGTTGCTTCCGGCCGGCGTCGCAACTCCGCTCCTAGAGCAATGGCTGCAGCAGAAGCTAGGCGATCCCGAAGCAGCGAAGCAAGCGGCTGATCGGAGTTATGACGATCCCCGCGTAGGCAAGCCGGAGCAAATTGCAAGCGCTGTCGCATTTCTCGTCAGCCAAGAGTCATCCTGGGTCAACGGCGCCTTGATCCCGATAGAAGGCGGGTTTACGTTAGGGAACACCAAGGATTGAAACGAACCGCGCTTTAGAACGAATCACATAAATTCATCAGAAGGATGTGTTTCAAGTGAGTTTGAGTCCACTTCAACTTCCGCTTCCCCTGCAAACCGGTTTGAAGTCAACGAGTCGCGGTACCGCACCGGGCTGGGCTGTGAAACAACGGCAACTATTCGATCTCCTGAATGAATCCGCGAAACGTTTCATTGCGAAATATACAAGGCCTGACGGCACGCTCATTTGGCGAAATGATTGGCCGGGGATGGACGGCTCTGACGATCCCTATGAGGGCTTCATGAATTTGGCCCTGCTTCACGCTTTGGGAGGCGACGATTTCCTGCACGAAGCGTCCCGCCGAATCTGGGAAGGCATCACCTTCCAGTGGACGGAATATGGACAAATTCATCGCGAGTTTGACGCTTATTATGATTGGATGCATCACGGCGAAGGGTATTTATACTTTTATTTTCTGGGACTCTCCGGGCCTGCGCTCTTGAAAGATCGGCAGCGAGCCGTGCGATTCGCTAACATGTATACCGGCGATGACGCGGAAGCGCCGAACTATGACAAGGAGAAGAAGCTGATTCGATCTCCGCTCAATGGCAGCAAAGGACCGCGTTTCATCGCATCCGCAGAGGATTGGTCTACGCATCGAGGCATTTTGGATAACTATTTAGCGCCTTATGAGGATATACCTGGTGTGGATTTTGCATCGCGCAAATGCAAGTGGAGTGACGATACGATCTACGCCCATCTGCTATCGATGATGAATGAACGGATGAACCGCGGTGACGTACCGCTGAACTTAAATGCCACGGGACTTGTCGCAAATGCGTTCATGCACACAGCCGATGACAAGTATAAACAATGGGTATTGGACTACTTGGCGGCTTGGTCTGAGCGCGCCGCACGCAACGGAGGATTAATCCCTGATAACGTAGGCTTGAATGATGAAATCGGGGAGTATAACGATGGAAAATGGTGGGGCGGCTATTATGGCTATCGCTGGCCGCACGGTTTCATGACGGTTATTGAGCCGATCACAAATGCGACGATGAACGCGGTTCTGCTTACAGGTGACATGGAGCAGCTCGGCTTAGCGCGCAGGCAGATCGATTTGAACTGGTCGCTTCGCAAGCAATCGGAGGATGGCCGAACAGTGGTGCCTTATAAGCATTTTGACGCGGGCTGGGCGGATTTCCGCGAAGCAAGTGTTCGGTATCCGATCTATCTGTGGACGGTTTCCATGGCTGCAGAGGATCTCGAGCGGATTAATCGCATTCCGAAGAGCTATAACTGGGACGAAGTGGTAATTCCGAATGTTTCCGGCAAGGATGCGCTGACCGGACGGGATACGAAACATTTTATAAGCAATACGGAGCCTTGGTTCCGCTATATGAACGGTGAGCTGCCGGATTATCCGGATCGCATTCTTGATGCGAATTTCAAGCTGATCATGAAGCAGCTGGACCGGATGGATTCTCCGATGGGTGATCCGGCGCAGTGGTCAACCTCCTACAACGATGATGATTTCTCCAGTATTCATATCTGGCAGGAACTGTGTCCGGTCTACATGGAAAGTCTCGTGCAGCTGACGCTCGGCGGACCGATGCATATTTCGCATGGCGGCTTCCAGCACGGGAGATTCCGCTATTTCGATGGCGATCGCAAACGAGTGGGGCTACCGCAAGACACGGCAGCCTTGGTTGAGCAGCTAGGCGACGACTCTGCAACGCTGCATCTGGTGAATACGTCGATGTTTGAGTCGCATACGGTGGTCATTCAAGGCGGCACATTCGGGGAGCATGACATTATTTCGGCCACGGTGCTGGATACTGAAGGTCAGGCGGGACAAACGATACAGGTTAACAGCAAGTGGCTGCAGGTAGAATTGCTTCCCGGTGCAGCGATTCGCCTCTCCCTTATGATGTCTCGTTATGCGAATGAGCCTACCTATGACGGGCCTTGGTCACGGGAATCAGTTGAGCCGCTTCTGACAGGACGGACCGAATAGAGAGGCTATTGATGCTAACGGGCGGCTGATGCTGCCCGTTTTTACGCATTTTGCAGCAGGCATGGTATAATTTAGGCAAGTCATTCCACCGGCAGGCATTATTAGAGGCGAAATTGAGGTGCGCACCGGCGGAAGCATGTCCACCATTTTGGAGGTTAACGAACGATGAACATTACGATTATTCACGCAGCGATGACGCACGACAAGGAAAATGGGTACAAAGGAAGCGTCCAATTCGAGGTCGAAGGCCATAAACATCCCTACGAAATTACGCTCCAGCTGAACAGTCTGCGCGGTACGACATGGGATTACAGCTTGTTATTCGCGAAAGAACCCGGCTCCGAGGAGCAAATCAATGCAGTTGAAGCTGCCATCGAGCAGGATGATGATCTGTTTGACAGCTTGATTGACGCAGCAGCCGCAACCTTGCCGGAAGAAGAAGAGGAGGCACAGTCATGATTGGAATCGATCTGACCGGGCGCACTGCGCTCGTAACCGGGGCAACCGGAGAACTAGGCAGAGTTATGGTTCGCACATTAGCCGCATGTGGGGCGGATGTTGCGATTCATTATAACAGTAACGAGGGACAAGCCCTGGAGTTGCAGAAAGAAATCATCGCCACCGGCAGACGCGCTGCTATTGTCCAAGCGGACATTACGAATTTGGATGCCATTGTTGCCATGAGAGATCAAGTGAACGCAGAGCTGGGCCATGTGGATATCGTGGTCGCGAATGCCGTCATTCAATATAGCTGGACATCGATTCTGGAACAGGCGCCTGAGGACTATCGCAGCCAGTTTGAATCCTGCGTGATGCAAAGCGTATACTTGGCCAAAGCTTTTGCGCCGGCCATGATTGAGAAACAAGCTGGCCGGTTCATCGGCATCAACACCGAATGTGCGATGCAAAACTTCGAAACCCAATCCGCTTATGTCGCAGGCAAACGGGGGATGGACGGCGTTTATCGGATTCTGGCCAAGGAGATTGGCAGACATCAGATTACGGTTAACCAAGTAGCTCCGGGGTGGACGATTTCCGACCGCGACCGTGCGAATGGCACAGAGCGCAGTGAAGGTTATGAGAAAAGCGTTGCGTTGAAGCGGAGAGGAACAGATCAGGATATTGCCAACACTGTCGCCTATCTGGCTTCCGATCTGGCCGGATTCATTACCGGTGCTTATATTCCCGTTTGCGGCGGAAACGTCATGCCAGCGATCTAAAGAACTAATTCTACTAATCGAGTTCGAGACGAAGACCATCCTGAGTGGAGGATGGTCTTTTTGTGTTGTTTCCCGGAGGTCCGGTGGATGGAGGAGGTCATGGTGGATTCGTTCTAACGAATCGTACGAGCCTTATATGTGCCGAATTAGCTCCGAAAAAATTCTAACGAATCGTAGAAGCCTTATTTAGGGGTTTTTGAATGAAATGGAGGTGCTTTTCCCCAAATAAGACCTGTACGATTCGTTAGAATCTCCAAGCCCCGATTTTCGGCCGAATAAGGCCTGTACGATTTATTAGAATTTCGAAACATGCTGAAAGAGAAGCGTGGAAGGTTGACTGCGTGAAAGGTGAATGGCGAATGCAGAATGAGAATGTGTGGGGATTATGAAATGCTCTAACCAATCGCAGCGGCACTATGCGAGGGTTTTTGGGCGTTTTTACATTAAATAAGAGCTGTAGGGTTCGTTACCCTTCATTTTTCTCCTCCATTCGCTGCATTTCAGCAGTTGCCAATATCCTGATTTGTGAAGTAAGATAACGCTTTCAGGAGTTGGTAGCCGCTCATCGGTGAAATGACCAGTATAATCGCCGCTCTAACCGACTTCCTCACACCCGCTAATTGCGGTCAATTATGGCTGTCTTAATTAATTTGTCGAAACGTTTCACTTGTCGCCAAAAACATGTATATTATTCATAGGGAGCTGACAGCGTCATGGTAGGTCCGATAGGGGACGGTCCATGATAGCTTATCAACTTTCACAGGTTATGAAGTTGTGAGAGTGGCTGCTTCGTCGGAGAAATGAAGCTTCTATTCTGTTGGCGCCGCATATCTGCAGTTCCGGATGTCGATGCTAATCGAGGGATAATGTGGCTTCCGCGGCTTTTGCCCCCGTACTTATCGGATTGGAATCGTTGGCTAACCGCCATTGATCTTATACAACACATCTAAAGGAGACGATGGATATGAGAATCAAATTGACAGAGCAAGAATTGGCAACTGGACAGCTTAACCCGGAAACATTGGAGACAGCAGCAGAGCAAGTGAAAGTTAACGGCTATATTTTGTTTGAGAAAGTACTTAGCGACGAGAAAATCAAAACAATCCGGGACTCATTCGATCCGATCTTCGACGAGTTTATCGACAAACGCGGTTACAACACAGGTACCAACCGTGCACAAATGTTCCTGCCTTTCATGGCGCCATTCAATGACAGCGAAGTTATCGCTCACCCGATTGTAATGAGCGTTATCGAGAAAGTGCTCGGCAGAGGCTTCCACTGTTCGTATTTTGCATCCGATACACCTATGCCGGGTTCCGATTATCAAGCTGTACATTGCGACATCATGCCGTTGTTCCCGGAGCTTACAATTCCGCTTCCGGCGTTCAGCCTTGTCGTGAACATTCCGCTTGTTGATGTAAACGAAGTGAACGGTCCGCTTGAAATATGGCCGGGCGGTACACACCTGAATCCGGACAATGCGAACCACGATACGCTTGATGGCAGCATCAACCCGAACCTGCACATCGTTCGCGCAGCGGAAGGCATGCTTTCGGAGAAAGTGTTCATGCCTGCAGGCTCCATCGTTATCCGCGATATCCGTATGTGGCACCGCGGCACGCCGAACCGTTCCGACGATCGTCGTACGAACCTGGCTATGATCTTCAACCGTCATTGGTACAATTCCAGCACGCATACTCCAATTCCGCGCGAAACCTACGATGCGATGACTGCGAAAGAAAAAGAAGTATACCGTAACTTCCGCATTGGTCAACCAGTAGCAATGCCTTGGGAATAGGAAGGGGACTCGCTCAATCATGCGATTCTATTTAATTGGGGCCGGTGTTATTAACCGGACCCACGCCGAAGCGATTTACAAGATCGAAGGCGAAGAAGTCATTGAGATCAAAGTTGCGGATCCGAACCCAGCGGCGCTTGCGAGCTTCGCTGAGCGCTTCCCGCAAGTTACGACGTTTACCGATGCTAAGGAAATGCTGAACGAGGAGCCGCGTGAAGACGATATCGTAATCGTCGGCACGCCTCCGTTTACCCATTTTCCGTTGTCGCGAATGGCGCTGGAGTCCGGACGTCATACGCTATGCGAGAAACCGCTAGTGATGAATCGCGAAGAAGCAGAAGCGCTGCTTGAAATCGCCAAAGCGAATAACCGCATGCTCGGCTGCTGCAGTGTGCGATTCTTGCAGGTACCGAAGACGGATGAAGTGAAACGCATTTTGAATTCGGGCGAGCTCGGCGATGTGTACAAAATTTCGTTCGTATTCCGCGGTCAACGCGGTCGTCCCGGTATTGAGCATCAACCCGAGAGCCGCTGGTTCTTGGATAAATCCAAAGCCGCAGGCGGCATCGTCATGGACTGGGGTCCTTACGATTTCACGCTTCTGAATGATATGCTGCAGCCGGTGAGCGTTGAGGTTGCTTCTGCTTGGACAGCGAAGCCGGAAACCGACATTGATCCGAAGGATGTCGTGTATGACATCGAAGGTCACGTAGGCGCTATGCTGAAATTCCAGCAAGCCAGCGGCAAATCGGTCTGGGTCCAATACGAGCGCGCTTCCTGTACGCATGGCGAACCGTATTACACGGTCGAAATCGAAGGCACGAAAGGCGCAGTCAAATGGTCGCCGTACTTCGAGACCGACCAAGTTCTGGTTAAATCGGACAAGAATGGTGAAGTTATAACTAACGAAAATACGATTCCGTACGAAGGTCAGATCGGTTATATGGACCATCCGATTCACTTCTTCTATCAGAAAGTGAAAGGACAGCAGTCGCCGGCGGTAGTGAACGAACAGGCTGTCTTCAATTTCTTGTGTTTACAATCGATCTATGATGCTGCTGCAAGTCAACAGGCAGTTGTACTGAGGAGGAAATAAGCATGATTACGAATAAAGGCTTCTCCACGGGGCTTTATGGCTACCAGTGTGAATATTGGAAGGATGGCAAAGACCCGTCCATGGAAGAAATTTTCCGCAACTGCGCGGAAGCAGGCATGAATGCGCTTGAGCTGGATCCAACTCCGGAGCTGGCAGCACTGGCGAAACAATTCGGTTTAGCGATTTCCGGTGCATACGTTGGTTTGCAGCTGCATGAGCCGTTCGAAACGTTGAACATGGAAGAAACGGTTATACCTGTCGCTAAGCGTGTAGCGGAAGCAGGCGGAACGGATCTCGTCATTAATGCCGATCCGAAGGGCGGCTGGGATGCTCCGCAGGCGAAGACGGAAGAAGAATTCAAGCAAATCGGCGACAATTTGTCCCGCATCGCGGCAGCTGTCAGCGGTCTGGGTCTTAAAGTCAGCTTGCACAACCATGCTTCGGACAAACACAACGCGGAAGGCGATCTGCGTGCCGTTATCGAGTACGCAAGCCAAGAAGTAGGTCTTTGCGTAGATACGGGCTGGGCGCACGTTGCAGGTTTGAACCCCGTGGACATGATTCGGACGTATTCGGATCGCATTTATGCCTTCCACTTCCGTAATCAGAACGGACGCATCTACAGCGAGGATCTCACTGTTGGTGACATCGACATGAAAGAGCTGCTGCAAGCGGCATCCGACATCGATTATAAAGGCTGGCTGACATTCGAGCTGGTGCATGAGGAAGGCACAGGCGCGAAGAGTACTCTCGCAGAAGCGACTGCCAAGTCGATCGCCTATCTGAAGTCTTGCATCGCGGAACTCGAATAGAAAGGCGGCTTACTATGGATAGCAACATAAAGAAAACCCCATTCCTGTTGGATGAGGAGAAGGAAGCCGCAATCGAGTCGCTGCTTGCGCAGATGACGCTGCAGGAGAAAATCGGCCAATTGACGCAGCTGGGTACATTTGACGAAGAGTCCGATGGCGAGCTGATTGAAGAAGGCATGGTAGGCTCCATTCTTGGCGTTCGCGGAGCGGATACGGTCAATGAGCTGCAGCGTATTGCGATTGAAGAGTCCAGACTGGGTATTCCGCTGCTGTTCGCGGATGACGTCATTCACGGCTATCGGTCGACTTTCCCGATTCCGCTTGCTGAGGTTTCCAGCTGGAATCCGGAGCTGCTGGAAGAAACGGCAGCGATTGCGGCACGGGAAGCTTCATCGGACGGCATCAACTGGATTCTTGCGCCGATGGTGGATATCGCCCGCGACGCAAGATGGGGAAGAATCGCGGAAGGGGCAGGGGAAGATACCTACCTGGCTTCTTCCGTTGCCGGAGCTCGCGTTAGAGGGATTCAGCGAAATGATTGGACGGACCGGCCGCATGTAATGGCTTGTCCGAAGCATTTTGCCGCATACGGACTTGCGGAAGGCGGCCGCGACTACAACACGGTCGACGTGTCGGAGACGCGCATGCGCGAAACGTACTTCCCGCCGTTTCAAGCGGCACTTGATGCCGGGGCAGGCACGATTATGGCGGCATTCAATGAAATTAACGGGGTACCGGCTTCCGGCAACCGCTGGTTGCTCAAGGACGTGCTGCAGGATGAGTGGGGCTTTAAAGGTTTCGTCGTCAGCGACTGGGAATCCGTAGATGAGCTTGTTCAGCATGGCTATGCCGCAACCCGTGAGCAAGCCGGCTTGCAAGCGATCAAAGCAGGCATGCACATGGACATGCACTCCCTCATCTATCATGAGCATCTGGCTGCGTTGATTGAGAAAGGCGAGGTTAACGAGAGCGAGATTGATGATGCCGTTCGCCGTATTCTGCGCGTGAAGCATCAGCTTGGCCTGTTCACGCATCCTTATGTAGACAATAAATTGGCAGGCACTTTTATGCTGCATGCCGAGCATATGGAAACCGCGCGTGAAATGGCGCGTCAATCGATCGTGCTGCTTAAGAACGAGAACGACACGCTTCCGCTCAAGCCGTCTGTCCGCAAGCTGGCGGTTATCGGTCCGTTTGCCGATGATCGCGAGGCACAGCTGGGCTGCTGGCGCGGGCAAGGAAGACCGGAAGATGTCACTACCGTATTGGCGGGCATTCGGGCACTTGCCCATCAGCATCAAACCGAAGTAGTGTATGCGCGGGGTTCAGGCGTGCTTGATGGAACGGCCGAAGAGCTCGAGCAAGCGGTATCGGTTGCGCTCAGCAGTGATATCGCCATACTCGTAGTTGGCGAGAATGCCGATATGAGCGGCGAGAACAACAGCCGCGTATCGCTTGATATTCCGGCAAGCCAGCAGAAGCTGCTTGAAGCCATTCATGCGACCGGCGTTCCGGTTGTCTTAGTTCTTGCAAACGGACGTCCGCTTACGCTGGAGTGGGCGGATGCGAATATTCCGGCTATCGTTGAAGCTTGGCAGCTCGGCGTGCAAGCAGGCCCGGCTATTGCCGATATCTTGTTTGGCGCAGCAAGCCCAAGCGGCAAGCTGCCTGTCACGTTCCCAAGACATGCAGGCCAAGTGCCGATCTACTACAACGCGAAGAAAACAGGCAGACCGCATATGAGACGTTATGTCGATGCCGATATCACACCGTTGTACCCGTTCGGCCATGGTCTTACGTATACAAGCTTCAGCTATGAAGAGCTGCAGATCGAGCAAGCCGAGCTTCCGCTGGGCCAAACGCTGAACGTATCTGCTAAGGTGCAAAATACGGGAACTCGCGAAGGCGTCGAAATCGTACAGCTGTATATATGCGATGAGGCAGCAAGCGTGACAAGGCCTGTGAAAGAGCTAAAGGGCTTCCGCAGAATTACGCTGCAAGCCGGCGAAAGCACGACCGTTTCGTTCCAGCTGGCGAAGAAAGAGCTCGGTTTTATTAATCAAGAGCATCAATTCGTGGTAGAGCCAGGGAAGTTTAAGCTCTGGATCGGCCCAAGCAGCGCGGAAGGTTTGGAAGGGCAATTCGAAGTCATTTAAATCATCTTGCGGAAAACCCCCGATATTTCGGGGGTTTTTCCATTTTCTATCGAATCGTTTCGACGCTGTTAGATATTCATTTGGGAATTCAAGCCAGGAACTAACAAATTTCTAACAAAAAAAAGATCTATTTTATTTGTTGAAAGCCTTTTCACTTCCAAAAATCTGTGCTATTATGTGTTTGTGAAACGTTTCTACGAGTGAAAAGGGTAGTTCTTTAAATAAATATCCCCTCTATGACTGTGAATTTAAGTCTGAGCGCTGATAAGTAATGTAAGCGTTTCATATGGGGGAATTTTACTTTATTCTTTCGAAACGTTTCAACAGGCTGAACCAGAGGTGGAATTGATGATGGCTGCTACGATCAAAGATGTTGCGAAAATGGCCGGAGTTGCCGTATCAACTGTTTCTTACGCACTGAATAACTCACCGAAGATCAGTGAGGAAACGCGAAAGAAAGTAATTCGAGCCGCAGAAGAGTTAAGCTATCGGCCAAGCGGCGCGGCACGAAATTTGAAGAAGCGCAAGAGTGAAACGATCGGACTGTTCCTGAATGATCTGGGCGGACCTTTCTATAGTCAAGTCATCGAAGGTGTACAGGAAGTTGTTGCTTCGCATGATTACAATCTCATTGTTTGCAGTACATATGGCGGTGAGAACAGCTCGGCCAATCGGTTTCTGAGAGAAAAGTTCGTGGATGGCGCCATTATTATGGGTACAGCGATACCGGACAGTTTAATTCTTCAGGTAGCGGCTGAGTCATTCCCGATCGTCGTACTCGACCGAGAGCTTAAGAGCGATTACGTACACAGCGTGCTAATCACGAACGAACAAGGTGCTTATGATGCGGTTACGCATCTCATTAAATTGGGACGCCGGAGAATTGAATTCCTCAGCGGGCCGCTCGCAGCATATGACAATTCCAAACGTTACGACGGCTATAAGCGCGCACTAACGGAGCATAACTTGCATGTCCCGCCAAAGATCAGCCTGCAAGGGCGTTACTTGGAAGCTGGCGGCTATCAGACGGTGAAGGTCATGATGGCATGCAAACGGCTGCCGGATGCCATCTTCGCAGCGAATGATGAAATGGCGATCGGCGCTATGCGAGCGCTTCGCGAAGGCGGCGTTCGAGTGCCGGAGGATGTTGCCGTCGTAGGCTTTGACAACATTAGTTTTGGACCGTTCGTTCGACCTTCGTTAACGACAATCGGCCATTCTAAATATGAAATGGGAGCGATTGCCACACAGCTCGTGTTCAATGTGCAGAAGGAAGAGAACTCCATCTTGCTTCCCACACAGCTGGTCATTCGACAATCCTGTGGATTCAAGGGCACTCACAATGAGAATGAAGAAAGCTATATATTCCATGAAGGGAGGCGAAACCAGGGTTAACCGGGCAGTAAAGGAGCAAGTCAAGCTTGATTGTGTTAATGGGGAAGTCGACTAAGAATCACCAAATCTACATTCACGAGCTGGGGGAGAATTGGAATGAAAAAGTCAATTAGCATGTTGCTTCTAATGGTACTGGCTGTATCGTTTGTACTTGCCGGCTGCGGCAGCAGCAACAACACTGCGAACAACACAGCAACGAACACAAATACGGGCAACACAACAGAGACGAATAATACGGCGACAAACACGACTACGGAGCCAGCGGAAGAGCCGGCTGCGGAAGAGCCTGCCGCAACGGATGAAGTTGTAACGATCACATACGGAACTTGGGGCGATAAAGCAGACAACGGTGCTGAGATGAAACGTATCAAAGCATTCGAAGCCGCTCACCCGAACATTAAAGTACAAATCGATAAATCGATGGATTGGCCTTGGGATGAGAAATTGGCAGCTGCAGCAGCGGCTAACAAACTTCCCGACGTAACTTGGTTGTTTAACGTGCCTCTCGCTGTAGGCAGCGGCTGGCTTGAAGATTTGACTCCTTACCTGGAACAAGATCCTGATTTTGCTCCTGATAAAATTTACGGCAACTTGGCCGACACAGGTAAATATAACGGCAAGCAATTTGCATTGCCGCACGGACTCTTCTCATGGGGCGTCTACATTAACAAAGATTTGTTTGCAAAAGCGAATATTCCAATTCCTAGCGCTAACTGGACCGTTTCTGATCTCGAGGATATTTCCAAGAAGCTTACGAATTTTAACGAACAGCAATTCGGTATAGATGGTGCAGCGGGCATGGCTGACGTATTGATCCCTAACATCGATAATACGCTGGGCGCTTCGACATGGGACGGCACGCAGTATAACTACACGAACCCGGCATGGGCGCAAGCCGTTAACTGGGCAACGAACTTCGGTATGAAAGACAAATCGTCGCTTCAAAGCTATAAGAAAGAACAAAAAGACAAATGGTACGGCAAAGACATCAGCGGCTTCAACATCGGTAAAGTCGGTATGGTGTTCGATGCAACTTGGAGCTTGACTTGGTACAAACAAAACTTGAAATTCAACTGGGATATCCTTCCGGTTCCGGGCTATGACGGTCAACAACAAAAAGCCGGACTCGTAACGGACTATGCAGGCGTAACGAAGAGCTCGAAACATAAGAAAGAAGCTGTTGAGTTCCTGAAATGGATGACTTATTCCAAAGACGGCTGGTTGGCACGTATTAAAGACGAGTCTCCTCTAGCTTCCATGCCGCTTGTTAACGATCCAACTGTATGGGAAGCATGGTTGGCGCAAGACTTCGTAACGCCGGGCGTTAAAGATATCGTTAAATCGATCCCAACCGGCGTGCTTGAAACTTTCAAATACCAACCGGGCTTTGCGGACTTCACATCCAAAGTGAAAGACAAGTACAACGAGAAGTTCCAAAAAGGCGAAGCAAGACCGGAAGACGTAGCTGCAGAGCTTCAAGAGAAATCGATGGAGTACTACAACAACGCGATGGCTAAAATTACCGAAGCAACAAAATAAAAGCAAGTAATCACAATTTTTCCTCCCCTCTTAGGGGAGGAAAAATTGTTCTACTGGGGTGAAAGCATGAAGTTCAAACCATTATTAGCTGCAATTATATTTGTTTCGCTCCTGGCGACAACAGTACCTGTTTCCTTCGATGGTCGTTCCATCGCGCAGGCTGATGAGGCTGCTGCGCCTGACAAAGATAAACAAGATAATGACGATATTTTGGATGGTTTATTTGGCGGTGGCGGCAGCGAAATTTCTTCGGGTGCCGGCAAGCAGGACGAAGTAAAGGACACGGCAGGCGACGAGGAAGAAGACTCCCCTGTTAAGAAGGTCGTAGAGGATGCCTACAGCGACGTGCTCAAAGCATGGCAGGCCAAAGGGATCAAAGACGCGGCAACGGATATCATTATTCATCCTAATCAATTTGTAACGCCGAACGGCAAGGCTTCACTGACTTCGGATTCGAACGGCTACGATGAGCCGGTGTTTTCATGGACAGATGACTTAGATGCGATCGATTTGAATGTAACTGCGCCTCAAGATGGGCTCTATCAAATTAATATCGACTATTACTCGACATCGGATAAAATTATTCCGATTGAGCGGGCTATTGAAGTAAACGGAAAATATCCGTTTTTCGAATCCAGAAGAGTTGTGCTACCGAAGCTGTGGACAGATGAGAACGCGACATTCGACCGAGATGCGCTCGGGAATGAGACGCCGGCAAGCCAGAAGCAAATTAAGCAATGGCAAACGGCTCCATTGATGGATGCGAGTTATTTCACGGCGGAACCGCTGCGGTTCTATCTGAAACAAGGCACGAACAACATCAAACTTATGAATTTGCGCGAAGCGGCGCTAATTGGCCGAATCGTCATTTCTTCTCCGGAAGTACTGCCGCAGTACGAGCAATATGCGAAAGCAAACAGCTTGTCTAAAGCGGACTCATCCATCCTTGTCGTGGAAGCCGAGCATCCGATTTCGAAATCGGAGCCGTCGATTCGCGCGATTGCAAGCGGAGATGCAACTGTTGTTCCTCATAGAGACGGTAAAGTCACGTTAAATACACTCGGTGGAGAAACGATTGCAACCAGCGGAAATGCCGAAGAGAACGAACAGGCGTGGCAAGTGGGCGGACAGCGGGCTACTTGGAAAGTGAAAGTGGATAAGGCGGGCTCTTACCAACTGGCATTCAAGTATTTGCAGACAGGCAAAACGAGCATGCCCGTATATCGCACTTTAATGATAGATGGCAAAGTGCCATTCAAAGAAGTGAACGAGTACGCCTTCCCGTACACGGATGAATGGCGTAATGAGGTCTTGTCAGGCAAAGACGGCAAAGCGTATCAATTCGCGCTTACAGCGGGAGAACATGAAATTTCGCTCCGCGCCGACGCTGCTCCCTATGGACAAGTCATTCAAACGATTAAAAATGTCATGTGGGATATCAACACATTGGCGCTAGAGATTAAGATGGCGACCGGCAATACGATGGACGTGAATCGGGACTGGGACATTACGAAGCAGATGCCTGATTTGCCGCAGAAGCTGGAAGGCTTCGCTTCGATTCTGCGCAAGCAATACGCCGCGCTGAAGAAGCTTGCGGGCGCTAATCCGGACCAAGCGAGTAATTTGCTCGTTGCGGCGGAAACGCTGGAGCGAATGTCGAAGGAACCGGAGAAAATCCCGTATCAATTTAACCGACTGTCGGAAGGTTCAGGCTCTGTACTGCAGACGCTAGGTGTCATCAACACGAAGCTGCCAAGACAGCCGCTCCAGCTGGATCGGTTCTATATTTATTCGGACAGCAAGCTGCCAAGCGAGAAGGCGAGTTTCTTCAAATCGTTATGGAACAGCATCGGCGCGTTCTTCAAATCGTTCACGCGCGATTACTCCAAAGTAAACGCTGACGATAAAGACGCCGTGCAAGTATGGGTCAACCGTTCGCGTCAGAACGTGACTCAGATGCAGCAGCTGATTAATCAAGAATTCACGAAGAAAACAGGCATTAAAGTAACGCTCTCCATTATGCCGGATGAAGGAAAGCTTGTACTTGCCAGCGCTGCCGGCAATGCGCCAGACGCGGCACTCGGCGTCAGCAACTACATTCCTTTCCGCCTTGCCGCGCGCGGAGCGTTAGCGGACATGAATCAATTCGAAGGCTTTGACGAAGTGCAGAAACGGTTCTCGCCGGGTGCCTTGGTTCCGGTCACTTTCGATCAGAAGCTGTATGCATTACCGGAAACACAGAGCTTCTGGGTGCTGTTCTATCGGAAGGATATTCTAGATGCGCTGAATATTCCTGTTCCCGATACGATGGACGAGGTAAAACAAATCTTGCCGGAGCTGCAGCGTTTCGGGATGAACTTCTACCTGCCGCTGTCGCAAACGGGCGGATTCAAGCCTTATAACAACACCGTTCCGTTTATTTATCAAACAGGCGGCAAGCTGTACACCGATGATGGCCTCCGCACCGCGATCGATCAGGATGAGGCATTGGCGGGATTGAAGCAAATGACGGACATGTTTACGGTATACAGCGTTCCGCTTCAGGTACCGAGCTTCTATAACCAGTTCCGCGACGGAAGCTTGCCGATCGGTATTGCTGATGTCTCTACTTATATCCAATTGACAGCGGCGGCTCCCGAGCTTGCCGGTTGGTGGAAAATCGCTCCTTACCCTGGTGTCAAAGGCAAGGACGGCGTCGTAAACCGGACTGCTCCGGGAACGGGTGCAACAGCGATTATGTTCAACAGCAGCAAGAAGAAAGACAACACGTGGGAGTTCCTGAAATGGTGGACCTCCGAAGAGGCTCAAGTTCGCTTCGGCAACAATTTGGAAGCGATCTATGGTCCGACTTACAAGTGGAATACGGCCAATGTTGAAGCGTTCAGCCAGCTTTCCTGGCCGAAGGAAGATATTGAAGTCATTCAAGAGCAATGGAAATGGTTATGGGATATTCCTCGCTTCTTCGGCGATTACATGGTCGAGCGGGAAATAAGCGACGCCTGGAATAAGGTCGTCTTCGACGGCTACAATGCGCGAAGGGCGATGGAAGACGCCGTCATTAACGGCAATCGCGAAATTAAGAAACAGCTTACGGATTTCGGTTATCTCAAGAACGGGAAGGTTGTCAAACCGCTCTATGTGCCGATTATGCCGAATATGTCAGACATGGCCAAACGAGGTGATGAAAAGTGAAGCCTGCGACTGCAAAAGCCATAAAAAACGAATTTAACGCCTTTGTATTCATTAGTCCGTTTTTTATCATTTTCACATTGCTTGTCGTAGTTCCGGTCGTTTCTGCCATTTACTTGTCGTTTACCGATTTCAACTCGATCCAAACGCCTAAGTTTATCGGACTGACCAACTATGTAAACCTGATTACGCAAGATAATGCCTTCATGATGTTCGTCTTGCCCAATACGCTTAAATTTGCGCTTCTGGTCGGCCCGGGAGGATATTTATTATCCTTCTGGCTCGCCTGGCTGCTGGCGCAAATTCCGAAGAAGTCACGTACCGTTATCGCATTGGCGATCTATTCGCCATCGCTCACGGCAGCGGTAGCGATGGCTGTCGTGTGGCTCGTTATTTTCAGCGGTAATGCTTCCGGTTATTTGAATCACTTCTTAATGAGTCTGGCGATTATCAACGAGCCGATTCAGTGGACACAATCGCCGCATTATCTGATGCCGATCATGGTGACCGTATCGCTCTGGAACAGTATGGGCGTCGGCTTCCTGGCGATGCTCGCAGGTATCCTCAACATTAACGGCGAGATGTACGAAGCCGGCTATATCGATGGCATTCGCAACCGTCTTCAAGAGGTCTGGTACATCACCATTCCGAGCATGAAGCCGCAAATGCTCTTCGGGGCCGTTATGGCTGTCGTCGGTACATTCCAAGCCGGAGCCATTGGCGTGCAGCTCTCAGGCGCCAATCCTACACCGCAAAATGCCGGGCAGCTCATGATCAATCATATCGAGGACTATGGTTTCCTGCGCTATGACATGGGTTACGCTTCTGCGGTTTCCGTCGTCTTGCTCATTATTGTTTACGGATTTTCTAAACTGTGCTGGCGCTTGTTCGGCGACTCCGACTAAGTCCGCAGTGTATCACGAATTGGGAGAAGGTGATTGCGTAAATGGCTTCTTTTCATAGTAATAAAATCAATCCGGATCGGTTCAGCTTCGGGCAATGGAAATTCTTTCTCTTCCTCGTATCGCTGTCCGTGTTTATGATCTTGCCGATTATATTTATTTTCTCTCAGGCGCTTAAGCCTGTAGACGAACTGTTTCTATATCCGCCGAAGCTGTTTGTTCAGCATCCGACGTGGAGCAACTTCGCAACACTGTTCAGCGTCGGCGACGTTTCAGCGGTGCCGAAGACGAAATATTTGTTCAACAGCATCCTTGTGACAGGCTCAGTCGTCTTCCTGTCCATCGTGATCTGTTCGATGACCGGGTTCGCGTTGTCGAAAAAAGAATTCAAGATGAAGAAGGTCGTCTTCGAGGTTAACATCATCGCGCTGATGTTTGTACCGGCAGCGGTTACGATTCCGCGCTATTTGGTCATCGAGAAGCTCGGGCTGACGGATAACTTCCTAGGTCATATCTTGCCGATGCTTTCCTTGCCGGTAGGCGTGTTCCTGGTCAAGCAATTCGTCGATCAAATCCCGAATGCGCTCATCGAGGCAGCGCAGCTTGACGGAGCGAACGATTATTACGTATTCCGCAAGCTCGTTATTCCGATGATTATGCCGGCGCTTGCGACCGTAGCGATTCTATCGTTCCAATTGGCTTGGAACAATGCGGAAACCTCTTCGTTATTCATGAGCAAAGAAACGCTGAAGACGTTCGCTTTCTACATGAGTACGCTGACGACGACTACCGCGATGGAAAATAATATTGCCGGTCAAGGGATGGCAGCGGCGGCAGCGCTTCTGATGTTTATTCCGAACTTGGCCATCTTCATATTCATGCAAAGCAAAGTAATGGATACGATGGCGCATTCCGGTTTGAAGTGAGGAGGAGAACAATGTTCAGATTCAGATGGCTCACACTTCTCGTTGCCGCTGCGCTATTGGTTGGTTCGACTACTGCTTATGCGGACGTGCCTTATCCTACCTTCACGATCGATGAAAAAGGTCATGGCATTATGATGCAGAACGCCTACATGCCGGTAGGCGCAATCGACGGGTACAGCATCTTTGGCGAGAATGAAGCGCTAAGCAACGGAAAAGTGGAGCTGAATAGCCCGCAGGATATTTTTGTAGATAACGAAGACCATGTGTACGTTGCCGATACAGGCAACGCCCGAATTGTGGAATTGGACTCATGGGGGAACTTCATCCGAATTATCGGCGAAGGGGAATTGAAGCAGCCGAAAGGCGTTTTCGTAACGGAAGATAAAGATATTTACGTTGCGGATTATGCCAAACAAAGCGTTGTCGTCTTCGGAAAAGACGGCAAGCTGAAGCAGACGATCGGCAAGCCGAAGTCGAAGCTGTACGGCAAAGATACGCCGTTCAAGCCGCAGAAGGTCATCGTCGATAAACGCGGCAGCATTTATATTATCGGCGAAGGTCTTATCCAAGGTCTTGTCCGATTGGACAAGGAAGGCAAATTCCTTGGCTACTTCGGCGGTAACCGCGCGGGCTTCAACCTGCTGAAGACGCTTCAGCGCATGTTCTATACGAAAGCTCAGCTTAGCAAAATGACACGGGAAATGCCGATTTCGCCGACGAATATCTCGGTTGATTCCGAAGGCCTTATCTATACGAGTACGACAGGGATTAACGGCGGCGCCATCAAGAAGCTGAACGTGGCGGGCAAGGATTTGCTCGGCGGAACGTGGTCGCTTAATCAGGTTTCCGATATTACGACCGACGTCATGGGCAATATCTATGCGGTCGATGCCGGTGAAGGCATGATCCTGGAATATAACCGCGACGGTAACTTGATGTTCCTCTTCAGTTACAACGACACGGGTGAACAACGTCTCGGCTTGCTGGCGGCACCGACGGGAATTGCCGTCACATCCGATGGCAGACTGCTTGTCCTGAGCGGCGAACGCGGCAACGTTACGGTGTTCCAGCCGACGGCGTTCACGAAGCTGGTACACGAAGCGCTGGGTCTTTACCTGGATGGCAAATACGTACAAAGCCGGGAACCGTGGAATGAAGTGCTGCGTCAGAACAGCTTGTTCTCGCTGGCACACACCGGTATCGGCCTTGCCTACTTCAAAGAAGGCAAATACCAGGAAGCATTCGAGAAATTCGAGTTTTCCAAAAACAAGAAGGAATATTCCAACGCGTACTGGGAACTCCGGCGCGAATGGATTATGAAACACGCGGTTGATGTAGCGTTCAGCATCCTGGGCGCCATTATTGCTTTGATGGCCATTCGGTTTGCTTACCGGAAGTATCGTTTCGGCAAGCCGGTCGTTATCGCTTGGCTGAAGGTGACGAGACAATGGTTCGCCGCGCAGCTGCTTCATATTTTCCGTATGCTGCGGCATCCGATTGAGGGCTATTACGAGCTGGAGCATAACAACAAAGCTTCGGTAGCATCGGCTACCGTCTTGCTGGTCGTACTGTTCGGCGTTCGTTTGTTCGGCCTCTATACGACGAACTTCTTGTTCGCAACGATGGAGCCGCTGCAAATTAACATCGTGACCGAGCTGCTCAAGCTGCTCATCCCGCTGTTTGCGTGGGTCATCTCCAACTACCTCGTCAGCGTCATCAACGATGGCGAAGGCAGCTTCAAGAACATCTATAAAGGGACGATTTATGCGCTGTCCCCTTACATTATTTTTGCAATTCCGCTGGCGATTATGTCACGTGGCCTAACCCTGATGGAGGGTGTCATTTATAACTACTCCTACAATATCGTCATTCTGTGGTGTGCGCTTCTGCTCTTCATTATGGTGAAGGAGATCCACGGCTACGAAATTAAGGAGACTGTTAGAAACATCGTTCTCACGATCATCGGCATGCTAATTATGGCCTTTGTTGCGTTTATCCTGTTCGGCTTGTCGAACCAGGTGTGGGAATTTGTTTACTCGTTATTCCAAGAGGTGAATCTGCGTGTCGATTAACAAGAAACCGATTGTCCTGGTCGCGTCTGCTGCGCTTGCAGCGGTAGGGTTGTATCAGTTCGCATATGGGGCTACGGTTGAGCATCAATCAACTGAGGGTCAGAGCAAAATCGTTCTTAATAAGCAGGAAGGCTCATTCCCTTATCGCTCGAACAATTATACGATGCCGGAGAAGGCAGCAGGCGCCATTGCGAATCGGACGATTCCGTCCGACTACAAGAAGATCGGCGAATCCGGCTCGCTGGAGCTGTATATGGCGAATGCAACGCTTGCCATTATGGTGAAGAACAAGGAGAGCGGTTATGTGTGGGCATCCACGCCTAACGACGCCGATCTGCAAAATGCCGAGCTGAACGATGAGTGGCAGACCGCCGTTAAATCGCCGGTGCTGCTCGAGTATTATAACGATCAAGAGATGCTGAGCACGGGGAATTTCTTGTCGCTCGGCGGTAAAGTCGACGGCGTTGAGCCGATCGAGCAAGGGGTTCGCGTGAAGCTGACGTTCGGAACGCTGAACGCCGGCATCGCACTCGAAGTCAAGATCGAGAACGATTCGCTCGTTGTCTCGATCCCATCGGACTCCATGTGGGAGAAAGGCGTCAGCAAGCTGGCTTCCATTCAGGCGTATCCGTTCCTCGGCGCGGTGCACAAGGCGGATATTCCGGGCTATCTGTTTATTCCGGACCGTTCAGGCGCGTTGATTCGTTTCAGCAAAGCGCATTCCCGGTTCGACGAACCGTACGTCGGCAAGATTTACGGTACGGACTACACTTCGGATGGCAACATGAATACCGGCCGTACATCGGTTCCGGTATTCGGGATCGTGCACGGCAGCGGGCAGAACGGCGTCCTTGGCATCGTTGAGGACGGCCGGTTCAATGCCAAGATTGTCGCTTATCCAAGCGGGCTGAGCACGGACTTCTACTGGGTCGCTCCGAAATTCGAAATCCGCTACGGCTACTTCCAGCCGACGAGCAAATCGATGGGCGGCTACAACACGTTCCAGAAGGATGCGCTGAAGACGGACCGTCAAGTCCGTTACAAGTTTCTTGGCGGCAAGGAAGCGGATTATGTAGGCATGGCGAAGACGTACAGAACGTACTTGCAGGAGAAAGGCGAGCTCGTCAAAGAGAAATCGACGAAGAGCAAAGCCGATGTTCCGATGCAGGTTCGTCTGCTGGGCGGAGAGACGGAAGCGAGCGCATTCGGCGCCAAGGTCGTTCCGATGACGACGTTTAATCAGGCGAAGACGATTGTCGACAGTCTGGCGAAGAACGGCATTACGAATTTGAAGACGGTGCTGGAGGGCTGGAACGACGGCGGCTTGAACGGCGAACGTCCTGCCGAGTTCCCGGTGGAGTCCAAACTTGGCGGTAATTCGGGCTTGAAGGATCTGAAGAAGTACTTGGAAGGGAAAGACATTCCGGTCTATCTTTATAATAACTACACGGTCGCTTTTGAAAATTCGGATCTGCTCAATTTCAAATCAGACGCCGTTCGCGCGATTAACAATGAAATTAACGAGTTCCCGTTCTTCGGCTGGGGCGACAGCGATTTCTTCTCCGATATTATGGCAAGGGACATTAGTCCGGGCAAATCGGTTGAAATTGCCAAAGACGATGCCAAGGATATGAAGGATCTGGGCGTAGATGGGCTGGCGCTTGATATTACGGGCAGCACGCTCGTTTCCGACTATAACAAGAAGCATCCGTTTACGCGCGAGCAGACAGCCAACGCGTACCGCGAGCTCGCCGCTAACTTCAAGGACAACTTGAGCGAGCTGGCGGTTTATCAGGCCAACGACTACTTGTGGAAATACACGGATACGATGTTCGGCATGGGTTCCGGCGCTTCGCAGTACATGTATGAAACGGATACGATCCCGTTCCTGCAAATCGTCCTGCATGGCTACATCGATTATTTCGGCTGGCCGTCCAACTCGGCTTCGAGTCCGCGCGAGGATACGCTGCGCATGATCGATTTCGGTCAATATCCATCGTACCTGCTTACGCATGAGCCGTATTGGAAGCTGAGAGACACGCCTTCGGTAGATTTGCTGACAACGCAATATACCGATTTGGAGCAGCCGATCAAGGAAACGTACAAAGCCGTGAACCAAGCGCTCGGCAAGGTTCAGGATGCAACGATTGAAGCGCGCGTCGTGCCGGACTACGGCATCTCGGCAGTCAAGTATTCCAACGGCGTGGAAATTGTAGTGAACTACACATCAAGCGACTACACATACAACGAAGTCAGCGTCAAGGCGAAGAGCTTCGCTGTCATCGGGGGTGAGTAAGTTGAAAGTGACCAAAAAAATGAGGGAGGCGCTCACCGGGTACGCACTGGTGTCGCCTTGGATTATTGGCTTTATCCTATTTATGGCTTATCCGATTTATTACTCGGTATATTTGAGCTTACACAAGGTCACCATCAGCGCAGATGGCATCGTAACTGAATATACCAAAGGGGATAACTACAAATATGCGTTTCTGTCCGATCCGGAATTTGTAGAGAAGCTGCTGCTGTTTGTTAAATCGGCAGTCGGCATGATCCCGATTATTATCGTATTCTCGATGCTCGTAGCCTTGCTCATTAATCAGCCGATTCGAATGAAAGGACTGTTCAGAGCGATTTTCTTCTTACCGGTCGTCATTACGAGCGGCGAGGTTGTCAACGAGCTGTTCAGTCAAGGGGCAACGGCAATCCCGCTTGTCGAGAAGTATGGAATTATCGAGATTATTAAAGATAATTTGAGCCCGGCATGGTCTTCGCCGATCATAAGCCTGATTCAACAGCTCATCTTGATCCTGTGGTTCTCGGGTGTGCAAATTCTGATCTTCCTGGCAGGTCTGCAGAAGGTCAATAAGCAAGTCTATGAAGCTGCTTCCATCGATGGCGCATCGCCATGGGTAAGCTTCTGGAAAGTGACATTGCCTGCCATTAAGCCGTTTATCGCGGTGAATATGATTTATACGACGGTTGATTTGTTCACAAACTCGTTCAGCGATGTCATAGAGTTAATCAAGGAGAATATGTTCAACCTGACAACCGGCTTCGGTTACGCAACCGCAATCGCTTGGATCTACTTCGGTGTCATATTTGTCTTCTTGCTCTTGATTCTGCTGCTGTTCCGTAACAACGATGACGTGAATGTGAGACCGAAGAGGAGGAGAGCTTAATGGAACGAACATCAAAGTTGCAGTTGCAGAAGGCTTTTCTGCTTCGTACGTTCAATCGCGGCAAACGTATTCTGATGGGAAGACAGGGCAACGACGGAATCGTATTCAAATTGTTAGTTTACGCGCTGCTCATTAGCATCGGGTTCGTTTATTTGTATCCGATTCTCTATCTTGTCTCGCAAAGCTTTAAGAGTTTATCCGACTTGCTGGATCCAACGGTGCTCTGGCTGCCGCAGAAGCTGTACCTGGAGAACTTCACGCAAGCTTGGCATGTCCTTGATTACATGGACACCTTCTGGAATTCGGTCTTGAACTCCGTCGTTCCGGCGATCGGACAAACCGTTTCCTGCGCGGTAGTTGGATACGGGATTGCGAAATTCCGTTTCCCGGGCAAATCGATCGTACTTGGGCTGATGATGATTACGTTCATCGTACCGTCCCAGGTCGTTATGATTCCGCTTTACTTGATGTTCAATGAGTACCATATGCTTGGCTCATCGCTGCCGTTCATCGTGCCGACGATCTTCGCGCAAGGGATTAAAGGCGTACTGTTTATCTTGATTTATACGCAGTTTTTCCGGACGATCCCCGCATCGCTCGAAGAAGCGGCGCAGATGGACGGAGCCGGCTTTATCCGGACCTTCTTTACGGTTATCTTGCCAATCTCCACACCGGCTATCGTCGTTGTGCTGCTCTTCTCGACAGTATGGCATTGGAACGAAACGTACCTGACCTCGCTCTATTTGGGTGAGAGCATGACGACGCTGCCTTTGCAATTAAAAACGTTCAATGACTCGTTCACGAAGCTGTATGGCGGCGGGGCAGCGGTTGGCGGCGGTCAGACGAAGAATATCAATGAATCGATCCGCATGGCCGGAACGCTGTTAATCGTACTTCCGCTGCTTATCCTCTACATGTTCGCGCAGAGACGATTCGTGGAAGTAGTAGATAAAACCGGTATTACGGGCGAGTAATTCGAATGAATCTCAGACGAATTTGAGAGGGTGTTTAAGATGACGAAGAAGTTAAAGGTTGCCGTTATCGGTGCGGGCGGCATTTTCCAATGGGCGCACTCCGCTCCGCTGAAGAACCATGAAGAGCTTGAAGTCGTCGCCATCGTGGATATCGACCTCGCGAAAGCGCAAGCCGCGGCTGAGCAGCACGGCATTCCGCAAGCATTCAGCGATTATCGCGATGTCATCAAGATGGAAGAGATCGACATCATCGATATTTGCACGCCGAATCTGTTCCACTCCGAGATCGCAGTTGCGGCGCTTGAAGCCGGCAAACATGTTTTCTGCGAGAAACCGGATGCGGTAAATCCGGATGAAGCGATCAAGATGCAGCTAGCAGCGGCGGCAAGCGGTAAAGTGCTGATGGTAATGCGCAACAACCGCTTCCGTCCGGCATCGAAGTTCATCAAGGAGTGGATTGATGGAGGCAACCTCGGCGAAGCCTATGCAGGCCGCTGCGGTTGGACTCGTCGCCGCGGTATTCCGGGCAAAGGCGGCTGGTTTACGACCAAGGAGCTGTCCGGCGGCGGTCCGTTGATCGATCTTGGCGTTCACTTCATCGACTTGGCGATCTGGTTCATGGGTAATCCGAAGCCGATCTCAGTCACCGGGGCAACCTACACGAAATTTGCGGACGCAGACGATATCGCAGGCTCCGAGCACAGCAAGTTCGGCGAGAAATCGGAAGGCGAAGGAATCTTCGACGTGGAGGACCTTGCGATCGGATTTATCCGCTTCGACAACGGCGCATCGCTCCAAATCGAGTTCAGCTGGGCTTCCAACATCGAGCAGGAAGAGAATTTCGTTGAGCTTCGCGGCACGAAGGCCGGCTTCCGATTCAGCAACGGCAAGCTTGGCATCTTCGGTGAATCCAATGGCACCGTAACTGATCTTGTTCCTCACGTAGGCGAAGACACAGGCGGACATGGCGAGAACCTGTACCATTTCGTGGATGTCGTGCAAGGCCGCGTGAACCCGATCTTCACCATCGATCAAGGCGTGGATATGATCAAAATTTTATCTGCTATCTATGAATCCGCCCGTACAGGATCAGAAGTTAAACTGTAAGGGGATGCGTTAGTGGTGTTCCGGTATCGCCGTCCATGAAGTGAGGGCGATACCGAACATCTGCCGCATCAAGGATTCTTTTTTTATGAACAAATAAGCGCGTACGAGTTTTACCTGATCAAGGAGGATTGCAAAGTGAAATTGACGGATGAACAGCTATTGGAGCTGGAGAGCAAACGGAGCTTCTACTTCTTCTGGGAGGAGGCGAATAGCGATAAAGAGAGTCCGGGATTCGGCTTAATCGTGGACCGTGCGCCGGGCGATGCTTCGATGTGCAGTGTAGCTTCGGTGGGATTTGGTTTGACCGCACTCATGATTGGCGTGGAACGGGAGTGGATTTCCCGCAGCCAAGGCTATGAACGGGCGCTGGGCACGCTGAACACCTTGCTGGAGCATGCGGAGCAGGTGAACGGATTTTTCTATCATTTCCTTGATATGCGTACGGCTAAGCGTTATCGCGATTGCGAGGTTTCCGTTATCGATACCGCGATCGCGCTTTGCGGTGCGATTGCCGCCGGTGAATATTTTGGCTGCGATGTGAGAGAGCAAGCGCAGAGGCTCTATGAGCGCATTGATTGGAATTGGTATCGGGATCCGGAAACGAACCAGTTCTACATGGGGTATGCTCCGGAACGCGGCTTCTTCGGCAGATGGGATCTCTATGCGGAGCAGTTCATGATGTATTTCCTCGCTGCCGCATCCCCAACGCATCCGGTTGATCCGAGCATGTTCTATGATTTTGGCCGCCAATATGGGACGTATGGCAGTAATCCGCCGTTTATCTATACTTGGTTAGGCTCGCTGTTTGCTTTCCAATTCTCTCATGCCTGGTTTGATCTTCGCGGCATGGTAGACCGCAATAATATCGATTGGTGGGAGAACTCCGTTGTCGCTACCAGAGTTAACCGGGATTACTGCATCGCCAATCAGACGGTATTCCGCACCTTCGGACCAGACGCTTGGGGACTAACCGCATGTGACGGGCCAACAGGTTACAGCGGCCGTTACGGCGTAGCTCCTTCCGGTCGTGACAGTGCGAACGATCAGCATGTACCTGACGGTACGGTGCCGCCGGCTGGGGCTGCAGGATCAATTCCGTTCATGCCGCAGGAAGTGATAAGCGCCTTGCGGAATTATTATGAGAACTACCCGCAGCTATGGGGCCAATACGGCTTCAAGGACAGCTACAACTTAGATGCAACACCGGCGTGGTTCGCGGACGATGTTATCGGCATCGACAAAGGGATCACGCTGCTCATGATCGAGAATTACAGGAGCAGGCTGGTTTGGAACTATTTTATGAAAAACCGTTATGTCCAAGAAGGCTTGATGAAATGCGAAATTCGTGAGAAGCAGCACTCATAGAACGCGATTTGGAGGCTGGCAGGCATATGAAATATTCCATTCCGTCTTATTCGTTTCACGGTTTACACAGGGAAGGCAAGATCGACCTCTTCGGCTATTTCGAAACGGTTAAATACCGGTATCATCTGAATTGCGCCGATATTTGGAACATGATGTTTGAGAGCTATGACGAGGATTATTTGCGGAAACTGAGAGAAGCGTTAGATGAGAAGGAAATGTATGTCGCCAATCTTTGCGTGGATGCAGCCGAGGTCTGGGATGTTGACCCGATGAAGCGCGAGCAGTTCTATCAGAATGGACTAAAGAATCTCCATGCCGCTGTCATCCTCGGCGCACGGACCGTTCGAATCGATATGGGCGGTCGCGAGCGGGAAATGTCGGAGGAGCAGTTTGACTACACCGTCATGCGGTATAAGGAATATGCGGCAATTGCAGCAGAACACGGCTTCATGGTTGGACCGGAGAACCATTGGGGCTCATCGCGGGTGCCCGAGAACATTCGCAAAGTGTATGAAGCCGTCGATCATCCGAATTTCGGCATTCTGCTGCACTTTGAGAATTGGGATACGGATAAGGAGAACGGAGATCGCCTCTGCGCGAAGTATGCTTTCCATACGCATCTGGCGGCATGGGTCATTCCTGCCTGCGAAGAGAAGATCAGCATCTTGCAGGAAGCCGGATACCAGGGGCATCTTGGCATTGAACATCACTCGTCGAAGAATGAATATGCACAAGTGGCGTGGCAATTTGCGGCAGCGCGGAATACCTGGGCTTTGATGCAAGCGAAACAAGCGGAGGTGCTCGGAGCATGAGCGTGAAGACCATCCGAATCGGTATTATTGGCGCCGGGTTGATCGGCAAGGAACATTTGGAGAGATATGCGAAAATCGAGGGTGCCGAAGTAGTGGCGCTCTGCGACATCAATGAGACGCAGCTAAGGAAGATGGCAGATCAGTTCGGCGTTCCGAATACGTATACGGATTTCAGAGCGCTCATTGCGCGCGATGATCTGGATGCGGTTGATGTGTGTTTGCACAACAACCTCCATGCACCGATTACGATTGCCGCGCTCGAAGCCGGCAAGCATGTGTATTGCGAGAAGCCGATTGCAGGTTCTTATGCGGACGGCAAACGGATGCTCGATGCGGCCAAGCAAGCAGGCCGAATGCTGCATGTGCAGCTGAGCTTCCTCTATCTCATTGAGACGATTGCGGCGAAGACGCTGATTGAGGAAGGGAAGCTGGGCAAGCTCTATCATGCCCGCTCGACCGGCCACCGCAGACGCGGGCGCCCGTTCGTAGACGGATATGCGACGAAGGAATTTAATAGCAAGGCCACCGCATCCGGCGGCGCTTTGTTTGATATGGGCGTGTATCGCATCTCGCAGCTGCTCTACTTGATGGGATTGCCGAAAGTGAAAACCGTTACCGGCAAGACGTATCAGGAAGTGGAGATGGATGAGACGCGCAGAGCGATTAGCGGCTTCGATGTGGAAGAGCTCGGCGTCGGCTTCGTCCGGTTCGAAGGTGGATTGACGCTGGACATTATCGAAGCATGGGCCATTCATCTGAACGGCTTCGAAGGAAGCAGTCTGGTCGGCAATGTCGGCGGTGTGCGGCTCCCGGGACATACCAGTCAAGGTAAAACGCCTTTCAGCTATCATACTCAGCTGAGCGATATGGATATGGACGCGACGTTCGATCTTGGCAATGCCAATTACCGCTGGCATCAGCTTCGGGAGAATACGGATGCATACGATTCGTCGCAGGAGCACTGGATTGCAGCCCTGCAGGGACGAGTAGAACTGCTGCCAACAGCGGAAATTGCCCTGCAAACCATTCTGGTCAGCGAAGGGATTTACTTATCCGACCAGCTGGAGCGGGAAGTGACGGCTGAAGAAGTGATCGCGGCGTCCAAATCGACAGCACTGAACGTATAACCAAACTTATACCTATACTAAAACTTCAAACAGTCAGAGTCAGGAGAATCGTATCCCCATGATTGAAATCATAAATAAACAAATTGTAATTGATGGCAAGCCTGAGCTTATTATGTGCGGCGAGGTTCATTATTATCGCCTTGCTCGCAATGAATGGCAGGATCGGATCGATAAGCTGAAGGACGCAGGCTGCAATGCGGTTGCCTCATATGTCCCATGGTTATGCCATGAACCGCTCGAAGGGGAGTTTGATCTGGACGGACACACGCGTCCGGAGCTTGATCTTGGCGGATTTATTGATCTTTGCGAAGCGAATGGACTATATTTCTTCGTTCGTCCGGGTCCGTTCATTATGGCGGAGATGAAGAACGAAGGCATTCCGTTCTGGGTCTACGAGAAACATCCGGAGGTCATCCCGCATGGCTGGGATGGTGCGGAAGCGACGACACGGACGCTTGATTACCTGGCACCGGGCTTCTTGGCTGCAGCGCGCAGCTGGTACGCTGCCGTAATGGCTGTCGTTGCACCTCGACTGCATGGACAAGGCGGCAGCATCATTGGCGTTCAGCTTGATAATGAGATTGGCATGCTGTCCTGGGTAAGCAACTGCCCGGATTTGACGGAGCATGTCGTAGGCGACTTTACGGAATGGCTCGGTCGTACTTATGAGGCAGATAAGCTGCAAGAGCGGTATCCGTTTCAGCTGAGTGATGCTGACGTTCGTTTGGCGGCCATCCGTTCGCCGAAAGAAAGCTACGCCGCTGAGCTTCTGCATGATTTGGGCTACTATATGCGTAACCGATTTGCTCGTTATGTTGCCGTGCTGCGCGAATACGCCGAAGAATTCGGTGTTCGCGATGTGCCGTTCTTCGTGAACATTCACGGCACCGGCGGCGGCCGCGGATTCACGTACCCAATCGGCATCAGCCAATTGTACGAAGCCTATACGCAGGCGCCGGGTTATCTGTCCGGCTCTGATATTTATTTTGGCGATCTGACGGTTAGCAATTTCCAAGACCTGTACTTGATTAACGGGTTCATGGATGCGGTGCATATGCCGGATCAACCGCTCACATCGCTGGAGTTTGAATGCGGTGACGGCAACTATGGCAATAACTTCGGCGGTCGTTACGACGTGTCGGCTGCGGACTTCAAAACCCGGATGTGTATCGCACAAGGGAATCGGATGATCAACTATTATCTGATGACCGGCGGAATCAATTACCGGATGGATCAGCAGCTCGGCGACGGCAATGATCGCGTCGCTTTCACCGGCGAACGCCATGGCTTCGCGGCTCCGGTCAGCCCGGAAGGGGAGCTCAACTATACTTATCCGCGGATGCAGCGCGCAATCAAGACGATGATGGCTGTGAAGGATAAGCTGGCTGTTATGAACGAGGAGCATGACGGAGTAGCCTTTGCATTTATTCCCGACTACTACATGACGGAATATCGGTATCCGAAGAGCGATAAGATGAATGAGATTCTGAAGAACATCGAAGCGAACCGTGCTTACGGCGGCTGGGAAATCATGGGCCGCGGCATGCTGCTCGCAGGCTACCGATTCACGTCGGTGGACATTCAGAATAAGCCTCTTGATCCTGCGGCTACGCCTGTGCTCGCTTTGCCAAGTGCTCGATACTTAAGTGCGGCTATTCAGCGTAAAGTTGCGGACTTTGTAACTGACGGCGGCGGGTTGCTGCTGTACGGTGAAGTGCCTCAGTTTGATATGGAAGGCAAACCTTGTACGATTCTTAGCGACGCGCTGGGCATTCAAGTGGAAGGCATCGTTCAGAACGGACCTCACTCCTGGCCATCTATCATCGCAGAAGGCTGGGCAGCCGGCCGACCTGAGGTTCATACGCATTTCGCACAGCGTCTGGCGCCCGGACAAAACGATGTCTTCCTGCGTTTGTATAACAGCGGATTTGTTTGCGGCGTCGAAGCAACAGCAGGACGCGGCCGTGCCATTGTTATTGCGACGGCTTACAGCGGCGATGTGCCGTTGTTCAAGACAGCGCTTGAGCGTTTAAGTGCGCAAGCGGGATTGACGCATGATAATCGCTACCTGGGGATATTCACCACGTCGACGGTTAATAACGAAGGCGAACGATTCGTGCATATCCTTAATCTGGACGGCTTCGATAAAGAGCTTCAACTCACAGACCGCGGCGAGCAGCTGTTTGGCGGTCGCAGCATTCAGATTGCCAGCAAAGACGGCGTCATGCTGCCGATCGGGATGTCGTTCGGCGAGGTGCGAATCGCCTATTCAACCGCTGAAATAACAGCCGTTTCCCAGGAATCGTTATCTTTCCGATTGACGCAGGCAGAAGATATTATCGCGCTCGATACAGCTCGCGAGATCTTGCCAAGTGCGGATTACTCGGTAGAGGAACAAGACGGCTTGAAGCTGGTCGTATCGCGGAAGCATGCTAAAGTGGATGACCAACTCACCGTTCGATTTGCGTAAACTAATTCTTTCCGCTACCTTGGAGGTAGACTAAAGTCTTATACAAACGAAAAACCCCGAGAAATCGGGGTTTTTCTCTATTTTTAATTGAAACGTTTCACCAAAAACAGGAATCGATGGCTAAATCGTGACAAATTTGCACGAAAAAAGTTATAAAAATTAAGATGAAAGCCTTTTACCATCGAGAACAATGTGCTAATATGGGTTTTGTGAAACGTTTCGACAAAGTGAATGACGAAAATTGTCACTATTTGTGAATGCGAATCAAATCCTGAACAAAACACCTTTTTTGGTTGTGAAAGCGGTTCATTTGGATCGTTTTATGATATAAAACCGTCGAATCGTTTCGATGGAAATTGTCGTGTCGGCAGTCGGTCAGACCTGCGGGTTTGGGACATAATAGGTGTGGTTAATACGCAACTGAAATAGGAGGATTTACCGATGGCTATGTCAACAAGCAAACAAAACGTAAGGCCCAAAAAACGCAGTGGGCTGCAAACGCAGAACATAAAGATCCTGTATCTGTTCTTGGTTCCTGCGATGGTATTAACTTTCATTTTCTCGTACCTGCCCATGTTTTCCAACTACATCGCGTTCTTGGATTATGATTTCAACAAAGGCTGGTTCGGCTTTGGCAGCGAGTTTGTCGGGTTTGACAACTTCGCCAAGTTCCTGACGGATCATAAATTTTATACATTGATCGGCCGTACGCTGCTTTACAGCGTGACGATGATGATTGCCACCTTCCCTGCGCCGTTGATTTTCGCGCTGCTGCTCAATGAGCTTCGCGGCGAACGCTTCAAACGCATTGTTCAAACCACTTCCTATATTCCGCATTTCGTATCATGGGTAACGGTTGCCGGTTTGTTCTACATGTTCCTTACTGTTGATGCTACGGGGATTATCAATAACCTGCGTCAACTGATCGATCCGGCAGCGGAACGTATTTCGTTCATGCAGGATGCGAAGAACTTCCTTCCTGTGCTTGTCATCTCCGAAGTGTGGAAAGAGACAGGCTGGGGCACGATCTTGTATCTTGCAGCGCTAACGAGCATTGACCCGCAGCAATACGAAGCCGCACAGGTGGATGGCGCGAGTCGCTGGCAGCGTCTGATGTATATCACGCTTCCGGGTTTGATCCCAACCATGTGTATCCTTCTGATCTTCTCGCTCAGCGGATTGCTTGCAACTAACTTCGACCAAGTGTTCAACTTGCAAAATAAAATGATTCGTCTGGATACGGATACCATCGGCGTTTATACGTACTACCAAGGTCTTGTAAGCGGACAGTATTCGTACTCTGCCGCGGTCGGTCTATTCCAAGGCGTAATCTCCTTTATTCTGATTATGGCTACTAACTACACGACGAAGCGCCTCAGTAACGTAGGTATCATTTAAAGGAAGGGGTTACCGGAACCTTATGAAAGCGAACAGAATTAAACGAACAACAGGTGAGCGCACATTTGATGTCTTCAACATCCTACTTATGTTGATCTGGGCGATAACCGCGATATATCCGTTCTGGTATATCTTGGTGATGTCCTTCAATACGGGAGCCGATGCGGCCGCTGGCCCGATCTGGTTCTTCCCACGCGTATTTACGCTAGAGAATTATGCCTTTGTGTTTCAATATGATCGTCTTCACTCTGCGTTTATCGTAACGACGCTGCGCTGTATCATCGGACCCGTTCTGTCGGTAGTCGTCACGATGCTGGCAGCCTTCGCGCTGTCGAAGCGATTCTTGCCGGGGCGTAAGTCGATTCTCTTCTTCTTTATGATCCCGATGTTTATCGGCGGGACGATCATTTCCAACTACGTTGTCATTTCGAAACTGGATCTGGTCAACAATTTCTTGGTTTACGTTCTGCCGGGTGCGTTTGGCTTCTTCAGCATGATCATCATGCGTACGCACATTGAAGATTTGCCCGCTGAGCTGCAGGAATCGGCTTTCATCGACGGTGCCGGTTATGTCCGCATCTTCGTGCAAATTATTTTCCCGCTTTGCATGCCGGTTATTGCCGCTTTTGCCTTCTTTGCAGTCGTGGGCAACTGGCTGGACTATTACACGAACTTGATCTACGTTACAGACCGCAGCTTGAGCACGCTGCAGTTCGTATTGTACGAAATCATCAACCGTGCGGAAGCGAACACGATGATCGATTTCACGAAGACTTCCGGGGCTGCTGCGCGCAGACTTCTGGCTCAGAAAAACAACACCGTTCCTACACCTGAGGTTATTAAAATGACCGTCATGGTCGTAGTAACGTTCCCGCTGCTATTCGTTTACCCGTTCTTCCAGAAGTATTTCGTTAAAGGGATGTTAACTGGAGCAGTTAAGGCTTAATAAGTCGCTGCTTTTCCATAGTTAATCAAACACCATCAAAGGGAGGCTTTACGGTATTATGAAAAAGGTAGTCATGATTATGTTTGCTGTTCTGCTGGCTGTTTCTCTGGCTGGCTGCGGCGGCTCCAAGAACGAAAACAACGCACCGAACAATACGGGCTCGAACACGGGCGCTCCGGTTGATCCGGCAAACTTTAAGGAAATCCACTTGGAAGTACTTAGCCAATTGCCGACAAACCCACGTAAGCCGGTTGAAGACAAACTAACGCCAATCTGGCGCGAGAAAACAAAAGTTATTCCTGATTTCGTTGAAATTCCGGCGGGCACGGACTATAAAAGCTGGCTGCAAATGCAAATTCTTGCTGACACCGTTCCAGCGGTAATCGCGAACCAAAACGGGATCGCAGACGATGCCGACAACATGGAAATGCTCAAGAAGGCAGGCATGGTTCGCGAAATCACGCTTGATGAAATGACAAAGTATATGCCGCTTACGGCTGCACGTTTATCTGAGCTGGGCGTTACGATGGAACAATGGTACAAAGCAAGCGTAGATCCAACTGACGGTAAGCTATGGGCGATTCCTTCGCTGCCAAGCCCGTTGCTGAAAGAAGAATACCGCAAAACACCTTACGGCGATTCCCGTTTGGGTAACGGCGGATATGGCGTTTGGATGCGCGACGATATTTTGAAAAAAATCTTCCCGAACGCAATGAGCGCAGCTGAACTGAAGAAGCTGGCCGTTGAGAACAAAGGTAAATTGTCGCTTGAGCAAATCATGGATATCCCGATCAAAAATCTGGATGACTTGTATGCTTACTTGGAAAAAGTAAAAGCGTTGAACATTCAAGAAAACGGCAAAACCATTACACCTGGTCACCTTCAATTGGATAACACCAGAGGCGCGCTTCAATGGTCCTTGTTCACGGCTAGCGGCTTGAATATGAGCCAAGCTTATCCACTCGTAATCAACGAGTCCAAAAACCTGTTCGCGGATTATGAGCTGACACCGGAATGGAAATCGTACATTTCGTTTATGAACAAAGGCTTCAAAGATGGCTTGTTCGGCAAGGAATTCTACATTCAAAAGAACGAACAGCGCGATGCCAAAGTAATCAATGGTGAGTATGCAGTCGTTAATATGTGGGCTCCAATTGCCGCAAACCAAGAAAAAGTGAAAAAAGAAGGCAAAAACTATGATTGGAGATTCTATCCAATCTTCGCAACCGAGCTTGACCCAAGTAATCAGGATGCAGCTAATCAGTACTTCCCGTTGACGACAAAATGGAACTCCAAAGCCATTAATCCGAAAAAGGTTACGGACGATATGGTTCCACAAGTATTGAACTGGATCGACTGGAATAACTCCCTGGAAGCAGCTGATCTGCGTTCATGGGGAACTCCGGACATGTACACAGGCGAAGGTATGGAACGCCGTTACAAACCGGAATTCAAGAAGGTTGAAGAGTACAAGCTGCTTGGCAAGCAAGATGAAACAGGCGATGGCTGGTACTACGGCATTCAAGGTCAAGACAACACAATGACTAACCCAGAGGTTTACGGCCTTGCAATGGCAGACGAAATGGGCTTTGTATACTCGCCGCAAATCGTCTACCCATTCAGCGTAAGCAACTACGATCAATCTACTCTTGTAAACACAGCTTGGCAGCAGCACAACATGAAGAACATGTCGCTTTACGCGGAGCTTCCTGTTGACGAAGCAACGCAGCAAGCACGTGCAGAGTACGACACCGTTACCAACGATCTAAACAACAACCTGATTGCCCCTCATAATGATGAGCTCGACAACCTGATTGTTAAAGCCATCACGAGCCCGGTTGCTGATTTCGACAAAACGTATAAAGAATATACAGACGTACTGGCGGAAAGCGATATTGCCGACGGCATTAAGAAACAAACCGATGCTTGGATGAAATATTACAAGCTTCGTGAGGGCTTCTTGAAGAAATTGAACTAATGTAGACCATTTGCAGCGCTCCGGCCGCTCGGCCGGAGCCTGTTACTTTCAACTTGAGAGAGGATGTTATTGATGACGAAGAAACTTAAAGTTGGCGTAATCGGTGCGGGCGGTATTTTCCAATGGGCGCATTCCGAGCCTTTGAAAAACCACCCGGAGCTTGAAATCGTCGCAATCTGCGATATCGATCTGGAGAAAGCGCAAGCAGCTGCAGAGCAGCACGGCATTCCGCAAGCTTTCAGCGACTACCGCGATGTAATCGCGATTGCGGACATCGACATTATCGATATTTGCACACCTAATCTGTTCCACTCCGAAATCGCGGTTGCGGCTCTTGAAGCCGGCAAACATGTATTCTGCGAAAAACCGGATGCCGTCAATCCGGAAGAAGCGCTTCGCATGAAAGAAGCTTCTGAGAAAAGCGGCAAAACGCTGATGGTTATGCGTAACAACCGTTTCCGTCCGGCTTCCCAGTACATCAAACGCTGGATCGACCAAGGCAACCTGGGCGAAGCTTATGCAGGCCGCTGCGGTTGGACACGTCGCCGCGGTATTCCGGGTAAAGGCGGCTGGTTCACAACGAAAGAATTGTCCGGCGGCGGTCCGTTGATCGATCTGGGCGTTCATTTCATCGACTTGTCGATCTGGTTCATGGGCAATCCGAAGCCGGTATCGGTAACGGGCGCTACGTACACGAAATTCGCCGATGCGGAAGATATCGCCGGCTCTGAGCATAGCAAATTCGGTTCCAAATCCGAAGGCGAAGGCACGTTCGACGTTGAAGATTTGGCAATCGGCTTTATCCGTTTCGACAACGGCGCATCGCTTCAAATCGAGTTCAGCTGGGCTTCGAACATCGAGCAAGAAGAGAACTTCGTTGAGCTGCGCGGTACGAAAGCCGGCTTCAAGTTCAGCAACGGCAAGCTTGGCATCTTCGGCGAAGACCAAGGCGTCGTAACGGACATGGTTCCTCACGTAGGCGAAGACAACGGCGGACACGGCGGAAACCTGTATCACTTCGTCGATGTTATTCAAGGCCGCGAGAAACCGATCTTCACCATCGATCAAGGCGTAGACATGATCAAAATTTTGTCCGCGATCTATGAATCGGCTCGTACAGGATCGGAAGTAAAACTGTAAGCAGATTGGTTTCCTTTCGAGCCAAAGCTTCGTATGGAGCATTCTGCTAGGCATAGGCAGAAGCCCGTACCGTCCAATTGGGCTGGTACGGGCTTCTTCTTTGTGATATAGGTGAACATGAGGGAGAGTGGCTATAGATGAAGAGGAAGCTCGTATGCGTCTATGATTTGGAAGCGAAGCATAGACAACGAATTCGCGAGGCTGCGCCGGGATTTAAGCTTGTATTTGGCGGTGATGCGGATGAACAGGGGATGTCGGCTCATCTGGCTGAGGCGGAGATCGTAGCAGGCTGGGATGATCAAGCGGCTGCAAGCGCGCTTCGGCCGGGCACTTCGCTGCGCTGGGTGCAGGCTTGGGGGGCTGGCGTGGAGCAGATGCCTTTCGAAGCGTTTGCGGCGCATGGAGTAACACTGACGAATGCAAGCGGCGTTCATGCGAACGGAATTTCGGAAACCGTGCTTGGCATGATGCTGAGCTTCACGCGCAAGCTGCATTTGACGATGCGCAATCAGGTGGAGAAGAAGTGGGACTGGCTCGGCGGTTTAGGCGAAATTCACGGCAAAGTGCTCGGGATCGTCGGCGTTGGTGCGATCGGCGAGGAGCTTGCGAGGCTTGCGCAGGTGTTTCATATGCGTGTACTCGGCGTTCGCAATTCCGGTAAGCCATCCCCGTTTGTAGATCAGATGTACGGCTCCGACGGACTGGATACCGTGCTGCAGGAAAGCGATTATGTCGTGGTCACGCTGCCGATCACCAAGGATACGCACCATTTGTTCGACCTTGCGAAATTTAAGCAGATGAAACCTTCCGCATTCTTCGTTAACATCGGCCGCGGACAGACGGTCGTAACGGAAGATATGGTGGAAGCGCTGCAGTCCGGCATTATTGCCGGGGCAGGGCTGGACGTGTTCGAGCAGGAGCCGCTGCCGGCTGCTCATCCGCTGTGGGAGCTCGAGAATGTCATTCTTACGCCGCACAATTCCGGCAACTCGATCTATTACACCGACCGAGCGGTTGATATTCTGGTTCATAATCTTGGCGTTTATCTGAGGGGCGACGGAGAGTCGATGCGCAATCTCGTTAGTTTGACGAATCAATATTAAGCCGAATAGACAGTACCCAGTGTTAAGAAGCGGCTTTCAATTCGAACAGTTTCTCAAGCTGTCCCAGAATGGCCGTTAATTCATGTTGGGAGTGCAATAGACCGATAAGCGCGCGGACAAGCACCATTCGGGGCTTGTCCGCGTCCGCTTCTTCCTGCAGAAGAATGGCCGCATCATTCAGCTCCGTCTTTCTCGCGTTCGTAGCTTGGAGCTCCTGAATGGTGCTTAGCAGTCTGTTGAGCCCTTCTCCCAGCTGTTCCTCCGCAGGGACGGCAGTCCCCTTCATCCCGCATGCAACAAATTGCGTCATAACGGACGACTCCAGTATCGGCGCACTCTTCGATTGAAGAAGGCCTGCAACCATTTCGTCCATGCGATCGACAACGAAAGCCGCCATTTGTTCATAATCGAAAGGACTGCTTATCAGCTCCGTCATCACCATATATTCCTTAATTATACCGATGTAGAGCGCAATCAAATCCCATTTATATTTATCGATGACCGGACCGTACGCGTGAACAAGACTTTCCTCCAAGTAGACAAACATTTGTGAACGAATTTGTTGAACAAATGTTGCAAAAACACCGGTATCGTTAATCTTCAGTTCATAAAAGTCTTTTATACTGGATTTGAATTCTTTAAAGCTGATGAATTGGTTCAATGTTTCTTGCACGAAACGCGCTTTAGGCGAAAGCGTTGCATCTGCCTTAATGCGATCTACTTGATCGAACATAAGTTGGATGCGATGACGATAGACCTCCACGAGCAAATCTTCTTTGGAAGCAAAAAACTTATATAAAGACCCTTTAGCTATTCCGCAATCGTTCGCAATATCTTGAATGGAAGTAGCGGCAAAGCCTTTCTGTGCAAATATCCGCATCGCAGATCCGATGATTTTATCTCTAAGCAAGCTCAAAAGCGCTCCTCTTTTCAGAAAAAGATTGACAAGTGACTGTCCGGTGTTGAGAATATTATATATCGTGACCAATCGGTTTTCAATAAAAACGATCGGTCACAGTATTTACAATAAGGATTTTATGGAGAGAAGGTAGAACGATGTCATCACCAACAGCAACAACATCATCATCCGAGTTTTCGATCAGAGCCATCATCGCACCGCTAATGGCAGTAATCGTCGGGATGATCATGGTCATTCTGGACAGCACCGTCGTGAACGTAGCGCTGGCGAAATTCCAGACCGAATTCGATGCGACCATCAACACGGTTCAATGGACATTTACCGGCTATACGCTGGCCTTGTCCGCCGTTATTCCCCTCGCCGGCTGGATGACCGATAAGTTCGGGTCTAAACGTATATTCTTGATTACGATTGCGTTATTTACGATCGGTTCCGTGCTTTGCGGAGCTGCTCAAACGGTTGAACAGCTTATCGCGTTCCGCGTCATTCAAGGGCTAGGCGGCGGTATGGTTATGCCAATCGGTATGGCGATCATTTTCCGTCTCGCACCGCAGGAGAAACGCGGCTCGGTCATGGGGATGCTGGGAATCCCCATGCTGCTTGCGCCGGCACTTGGACCGATTCTCTCGGGCTGGCTGATCGAAGCGGTCTCTTGGCACTGGATTTTCTTGATTAACCTGCCGATCGGTATCGTCGGCATGATCGTCGGCATCAAATATCTGCCGAATTTCGAGCAGAACAAAGCGCCTGCCCTAGATATCATTGGGATGATTCTAGCGCCAATCGCGTTTGCATCGCTCGCTTACGGGGTTAGCGAAGGCGGCCGCACAAGCTGGACAGCGGATAATACACTGACCGGTTTGATCGTCGGCGGCATTGCCTTACTGTTGTTCATTATCGTGGAGCTTCGTCACAAACAACCGCTTCTCGAATTGCGCGTTTTCCGTTCGTCCGACTTTACACGCGGCACATTGCTGGTGTGGATCGTTCAAATCGCCTTGTTCGGCGCCATGATTCTCATGCCGGTATTCCTGCAAAACATTCGTCATTATTCTCCGCTCGAAACGGGCGTTATTATGCTTCCGCAAGCAATCGGTTCGATGCTCTTCATGCCGATTGGCGGCCGTTTGTTTGATAAGATCGGTGCTCGTCCGCTTGCATTGGTCGGTCTTACGCTCGTTGGCGGAGCGATGTTCATGCTTCATAACATCAACGTGGATACGAAGCTGATTATGATCATTATCCCGCTCTTCATGATCGGATCGGGTATGGGGTTATCGATGATGTCCTTGAACACGCACGTGCTTAACTCCGCGCCGCGTCATCTCGTTTCCCGTGTTACGCCGCTTACGACGGCAGCGCAGCAAGTGGTTACCTCTTTCGCGGTTGCCGGCCTTACTGGCTATATGACAACCCGCGTCACCGATCATATGACGGCCGGCGGCAATCCGATCGATTCTGCGGTTAATGCCTACAGCGATACCTTTATGTTATCGTTTGGTCTGACCGTCTTTGGTATTTTGTTCAGCCTTCTGCTTCGCAAACCGAAGCCGCAGAAAGACATTGCAGGTGCCGAGCAGGTTGATCCTGCTATGATGATGGGACACTAAACGGCGACTAATTCAAAAAGCTGCTCCCCGGCGTCATTAGACGATGGGGAGCAGCTTTTTGCTCGTTTACATATTTGCGCGCTGCGTCATTGGTTTAGGCTTGCGAACCGTAGCGGTGCGCTCGATCATCATGACGAGTCGGTAGACGACATCGGCAAGAATAATGCCGGCGAATGCATCAAAGATGACATGTTGTTTGACAAAGAAGGTTGAGACAATAATAAGCGAAGACATACCGTAAATCAGTGTCTGATTGATTCGATTGCGGAAGCTGCTGGTATACAAAGCTTTAATCACCATGTAGCTGGAGAAGCAGTGAATGCTCGGGAAGCAGTTGAATGGTTCATCTCGCCCGTATACATAACCCAGCAGGCGGGTAAACGGATCATTCCCGACCAGTTCAGGCCGAGGGACAGTCGTTTGGAAGACAAGATAGATTCCGTAACAGATCAGCGCGCAAACCACATAGGTAATAAGCGAGCGCCTGTATACGGCGGGGTCTTTGATAAAGAAATAGATCAAACACAAATAAATATAAAAAATCCAAACCGAATAGGGCAGGACGAACACTTTAACGAGCGGAATCGCTCGATCCAGATCAGTCACCAAGCTGTAGACTTGGGCGCCGGGTCGATTCGTTAAAGCATACAGCCAGCCCATTACCGGAAAAATGAGCATACTGATCAGTGGCAAAAAACGTTTCATTGGATCCTCCCCTGAAAAAAAGCTTGTAGGCACTCTAGCAACTCTACTAGCAATCTTGTAATAATAAGATATTGTGGTTGCGGATGCAAGCACCAAAAGCATACAAAAACGTGAGGCGGTTCAGGAATGGTTAAAATTGCTCTAGTCGATGATGATGTACATATCCGAGAATTGGTCCGGCTTTATTTAAGCGACGAGGGTTTCGAAATAGTGGAATTCGCAAATGGCGAAGAAGCCTGGCTATATGTCAAGGAGAATCCCGTGGACATGGTCATTATGGACATTATGATGCCGCGCATGGATGGCTATGAATTGTGCAAGAAACTGCGGGAATCAGGCGATATGCCCATTCTCATGATTACGGCCAAAGGGGAATCCGAGGAGAAAATCAAAGGGTTCCAGCTGGGTACCGACGATTATTTAACGAAACCGTTCGACCCGATGGAACTGGTGGTCCGGGTCAAAGCGCTGCTGAAGCGATATAGGATTACTTCTTCCCAGATGGTCGCCATCGGGAGCATCGTACTCGACCGGATCGGCTATCAAGTCATTTATAAAGATACGGACACGGCCGTCACCATACCGATGAAAGAATTCGAGCTGCTGTATAAATTGGCGAGCCATCCGGGGCAATTGTTTACGCGGGCGACGTTGATTGAGCAGATATGGGGATTCGAGTATGAGGGTGACGAACGAACGGTGGATGTACATATCAAACGATTAAGGGAACGCTTTGCAGAATATGAAACTACGTTCCGAATTGTGACACTTCGCGGACTCGGTTACAGGCTCGAGGTGCTGAATGATTAAGTCGCTTTATGTGCGAACGGTATTAGTCTTCGTCGGAGTCGTCATCGCGAGCTTGATCTTTGGCTTCTTCTTGGCTACAAGGCTATATAGCAACAGTATTAAAGAGCTGGGGGAAGAGCAGCTGATCGAAAGCGGCAAGCGCATCATTATGATGATTCAGAAAGCGCCCGAAGCGCAATCTGCCGCCAGCCTGGATGAAGTCACGAGCAACATTGTGCTGATTCCGGTCTTTAAAGTGAAAATAGTCGACGAACGGGGCGCTTCCGTCAAATACGGCAGTGAAATCGATCCCAAGGCTCAGTTCTCGATTACGCCCGCACAATACGGACATGTCATTAAAGGCGGCATCTATAGAGGTACTTTACTAGCGAATCAAGAGGATAAACATGGCCCGGAGACGACATTGATCGGGCTGCCGTTTGAATTCCGCGATCGTCCCTATGCGTTGTTTATTTCTCCGGAGCTAAATGACTTGCTTGACGTCTTCCGCCGCGTGATGTTAACCGTTCTATTCAGCGTGCTCGCGACGGGAAGTTTGCTCATCCTGCTTGCCTCGCGGTTCATCGTCAAGCCGCTGCAGCGTTTGACACGGGCGACGAAACGGATGGCGCAAGGCGACTTCGGCATCAAGCTCCAAACCAAACGCAAGGACGAGATCGGCGCTCTGACCGCCAGCTTCAACGAGATGGCGAAGTCGCTCCGTATGCTGGATCAGATGCGATCCGACTTCGTAAACAATGTCGCGCATGAATTTCAGTCGCCGCTGACATCCATTACCGGATTCTCGAAGGCGCTGCGGACGAAACCGATGGATGAGGCCGGGCGCCAGCATTACTTGACCATTATCGAAGAGGAGAGTCAGCGGCTCGCAAGGCTGAGCGCGAATTTGCTGCGGTTATCCGTCCTGCAGCAGGATCAAGGTCCGGTACATCCCGTCTATTATCGGCTGGACGAGCAAATTCGCCGCATCATTATTGCAAGCGAGCCGCAGTGGAGCGTTCGAGGGATCGAATTCGAGCTGGAGCTTGAAGATTTGACCATCCACGGGGACAAGGATAGTTTGGATCAGGTGTGGCATAATTTGATTAGCAACAGTATCAAGTTTTCACAGGATGCAAGCTGCATTGAAATCACGCTGAAGCAAGTCGGCGAACTGGCTGTAATAACGGTACGAGACCATGGAAAAGGAATTCCGCCGGAGGAGCAGCAGCGCATATTCACCCCTTTTTACAAAGTGGATCAATCCAGGGATTATGCTGTTAAAGGAAATGGACTGGGTCTTTCAATTGTGAAACGAATTGTCGATCTGCATCATGGCGAGATCACGGTCTCAAGCGCACCGGGCGTAGAAACGGTATTTACGGTGCGACTGCCGCTGCATGCTGATGGCCATGTATCGTGATTTGTAATGTCCAGTACATATTCAGTTCAAACTTCTCCTGTATACTGACCTCTAGATAGAGAAAGAGGAGAGATAACATTCATGAGTTGGTTAAGTCGATTCAGTCTAAAGAACAGTGTAGCAGTCGTTATTCTCTGCTTGATGGTACTCGGGTTTGGCTTCTTCTCCGCCACCCAGATCAAGCAGCAAACCTTCCCGGACGTGGAATTCCCGGCCGTATTCGTACAAGTCGTCTATCCGGGAGCTTCAACGGAAGAAATCGAGTCCGAGATTACGGTGCCTGTTGAGGAAAGCTTACAGGGGCTCAAAGGATATGATGCCTTAACGAGCACCACTTCCGAGAATTCCGCAAGCGTCATTCTGCAGTATCCGTTCGGAACGAACATGGATGATAAAGTAAAGGATATTGAGGCGGCAATTGCGAAGCTTCAAACACCCGAGAAAGCCAAATTAACGATTCAACGTCTGAATATTAACGCGGCGCCGATCTATGAAGCGGCCATCTTCTCGTCGAAGGACGATCCGGCTGCCTTGCAGAAGGTGCTTGAAGAGCAAGTCGTGCCGAAGCTGAAGAAGGTTACCGGCGTTAGCGCCGTTGAGCTGAAAGGCGTCGTATCGCAAGAGCTTCGCATCGAAGTCGACAAAGATAAAGCCGCGCAGCACGGCATTTCGCTAAATGCGATCCAAACGGCGATCCAGCAGCTGGACTATGCGCTTCCGCTTGGTTCGGTAAGTCAAGACAGCACATCGATTCCGATTCGTCTTGTCGGTAAGCTATCTCAGCTTGATCAAATCAATAATCTTGAACTAAGCCCCGGAGCAGGCCTTGGCGCCGGAGCAGGTGCGGGAGCACCTGGTGCAGGAGGACAAGCACCTGCGGCGAAGGTCAAACTGTCGGATGTCGCTAAGATCACTACGGTCTCCACGCAGAATGAAATCACTCGTTTTGACGGCCAAGCCAGTTTCGTCGTTCAAATCGTGAAGACGCAGGATGCCAATACAGCAGAAGTATCCGATGAAGTGAAAGACGTATTGGAAACCTACAAGACTAAAGCCAACCTTGATATTCACCTGATTCAAGACCAAGGCGCTGAAATCAAGAAGTCGGTTTCCTCGCTAATTCGCGAAGGACTGTACGGTGCGCTGTTTTGTGTCATCATTATATTCCTGTTTTTACGCAATATACGGGCAACACTGATTTCGATCATCTCGCTGCCGATCTCCATTTTCGCAACGATTGCATTAATGAACGAAATGGGTTATACCCTGAACATTATGACGCTCGGCGGTATCGCGGTATCGATCGGTCGGATTGTGGATGACAGTATCGTTGTTATTGAGAACATCTACAGATGGCGTCAAGAGAAGGGCCGCGATATGAACGGCAAGGAGCTTGCCTACAAAGCGACCAAGGAAGTTATCGGCGCTGTGGGCTCCTCCACAATTGCAACAGTAGTCGTGTTTTTACCGCTTGCTTTTGTTACCGGGATCATTGGTGAGTTCTTCCGTCCTTTCGCAATCTCGGTTGTTATCTCGATCGTCAGCTCCTTGCTGGTTGCGATGATGCTCATTCCGGTGCTGGGCGCGAAATTCTTTAACCACATCAAGCCGCATAAAGAAGGCGGCAAGTTTATGGATTTCTACGAGAAACTGATCCGTGGTGCGCTTAAACGCAAAGTACTGGTGTTAATCGCCTCCATTGTGATCTTGATCGGTTCATTCGGAACGATTCCATTGCTTGGCGTAGCGTTCTTGCCGGCAGGCTCCGTGCCTTCGATCGGCATCGAATTGAAATTGCCAACGCAAAGCACCATTGAGCAAACGAATGAGGCTGCAGAGAAAGTAGAAGGTTACTTGAAGGATCTGAAAGGCGTCGACAATTATCAGGCTTCCATTGGCGGAGCGGATAATCCGTTCATCCAAATCGGTTCCACTTCGAACAGAGCCGCATTCACGGTTCAATTCGCAGAAGGAACGCCGATGGACACGATGATGGACGATGTCGGCAAGGATCTGAAAGAGCTGTTGGCCAAAGATGTACCTGATGCCACGGTTAATGTCAAAGAAGGCGAACAGAACGGCCCGCCAACGGGTACCAGCGTGGAAGTGAGCTTGTATTCCGAGGATATGGCTGCCCTCACGACAGCTTCGCAGCAAATTGAGAAGCTGATGAGCGCGAATACGGATATGAAAGATGTTACGAATAACCTGAAGGAAACGACGCCAAAATGGGTCATCTCGCTGAATCAAACCGCTAAGGATTTGAACGTGTCTGCGTTCCAAATCATGGGTGCCGTAAACGAGCAGCTGCGTCCGACGGATGTAGGCAGCTACGTGCTTGACAGCAAGAACTGGGATATTACGATGTCTTATGCGCAGCAAATTACATCCAAGGCGCAGCTGGAAGCTATTACGATTCCGACTGCAGCCGGCATGAAGCAGCTGAAGGATCTCGTTGAGCTGACTGAAACGATTGCTCCGATTGCGATCAATCATGAGGATGGCAAAATGTCCGCGAAAGTGACGGGCAACGTGAAGGAAGCCGACAAGACGGCAGCCGTAACGAAAACGATCACGGACGATATCGACAGCCTGTCGCTGCCAAGCAATGTAGAAATGAAAATCGGGGGCGGCCAGGATATGATCAACAGCGGCTTCCAAAGCATCGGTATTGCGATGGCAGCAGCGATCGGTCTTGTATTCTTGGTGATGAGCATGACCTTCGGCGGATTGTTGACGCCGCTGATCATTCTCTCCTCGTTGCTCTTCGTACCGGTTGGTTCCTTGGGTGCGCTTTTGATCACAGGCCAATCGTTATCGATGAGCTCCATGATCGGGATGCTGATGCTCGTAGGTATCGTAGTAACCAACGCAGTCGTATTGCTTGACCGCGTAGAGAAGAACCGCAAGGAAGGCATTCCGCTTCGCGAATCGCTGGTTGAAGCTTCGAAAACAAGGCTGAGACCGATTCTGATGACGGCATGCGCAACGATCCTGGCGCTTGTGCCTCTGGCGCTCTCGGAATCGACAACAAGCCTGATCTCAGGCGGTCTTGCGATTACCGTAATCGGCGGTTTGACCACGTCGACGCTGCTGACACTGATCGTGGTACCGGTCATTTATGAATTGACAGGTAAGCGTCGTAAGATTGAAAAAGAATTGGATTTGTAAAGGTTGGGAACGGAGCAGGTTTTATTACTGCTCCGTTTTTTTGTGTGTTTGTGTTCGCGGTTTGACGTGCGCGCCCCGCCACCACTCATAGTCGCCCCCAACCCCAACCCCAACCCCAACCCCAACCCCAACCCCAACCCCAACCCCAACCCCAACCCCAACCCCAACCCCAACCCCCCCCCCCACCCCAACCCCACCCCCAACCCCAACCCCAACCCCAACCCCAACCCCAACCCCAACCCCAACCCCAACCCCGCCGCCGCGACCGCCTCACTCCCTCCATTTCACAAGCAGGATGCTCTAACGAATCGTATAGGTCTTATTTGGCCCGAAATAACGTTGAAAAAATTCTAACGAATCGTAGAGGTCTTATTTAACGGTTTTTGCGTATTTTGGAGCCGTTTCACCCCAAATAAGGCTCCTACGATTCGTTAGATTTTCGGAGGCATGAAATTCGGCGAAATAAGGCTTCTACGATTCGTTAGAATTCGAGGCGAGCAGCAGTGAGCCGCCAAATCGAGCTCTCAGCGTCCAAACTATCCTCCAATCTCCCATTCCGGTAGCTGAAAGTCTCCAAATCGAACTCTCAACGTCCAAACTTACCTCCATCCTCCCATTCCGGTAGCTGAAAGTTCTCAAATCGAACTCTCAGCGTCCAAACTAACCTCCAATCTCCCGTTCCGGCAGCTGAAAGTCTCCAAAGCGAACTCTCAGCATCCAAACTTACCTCCATCCTCCCGTTCCTGCAGCTGAAAGTTCTTAAATTGAACTTTCAGCGTCCAAACTAACCTCAAATCTCCCGTTCCGGCAGCTGAAAGTCGCCAAATGGAACTTTCGACATCTCAACTAACCTCAAATCCCTGCTCCGGCAACACGCCTAACCCCCCATTGTTGTTTAGATTATCGATCGGAAAGCTTAATATGGGTAGTGTGTGGAATACGTGATGGAGTTGGTTTACTATGTACACTTCTTTTGTGAGGGTTCGAGATGGTTAGTTAGAGAAACGAGCGGGCCAGGTGGAGTGCAAAGGCGTTCGAGATGGTTAGTTAGAGAAACGAGCGGGCCAGGTGGAGTGCAAAGGCGTTCGAGATGGTTAGTTAGAGAAACGAGCGGGGCTAGGCAGAGTGCAAAGGGTTCGAGATGGTTAGTTTGAGAAACGAGCGGGGCCAGGCAGAGTGCAAAGGGCTCGAGATGGGTTAGTTTGAGAGACGGTAGCAACTATTTCTATGGTCATTATCGGAGTGGAAGGCTGGAGACGAGAATAAGGGAGCGGCGATTTTAGACCAAAAAAAGAAGCTGAGCGCACGGATAACCGTGTTCCCAGCTTCCAATCGCTTAACGGGATACTGTGGCTGTGTTTTGCTGCATTTCAGTCGCCGCTTGTTTCTTCATCCATCGCTGATTAATCAGCGAGTGAATAACGAAGAATAGCGCCGATGCAGTCGCAGTAATGACAGCCAGCCAAGCTACCGGCGTCAATTGGCCGATATCGTACAGATGGCCCATCATGTATGGACCGAGGACACGCCCCGCGGAGCCGATGCCGCCGGCAATTCCGAGGTAGAACGGAGCTTGCTTGCCGCCGTTCTCACTTAGGAATGCGGGAATGGCCGGCGCGATCAGCATCTCGCCGAAGGTGGTGAGCACCATGCCGAGGACCATACCCGGGAAGCTGTGAAACATGAGAATGGCAGCATATCCGGATAAATAGAACAAGGCGCTGGCTGTCAGCTGAGCCGTTATGGTTTGAGCGGCTAACCGCTTGATCAGGCTGATCAGCGGCTGTGCGACGAAGATCAGAATGCCGTTCAGCGTCCAGAGGTAGCCGAACATCTGCTTCGGAAGCCCTTCGCTGATGATGAACGGGGAGACCCCGGTATTCCAAATGCTGTTGCCCAGATTGAGCAGCATGGCGCCAACCGCCATGAACAGATAGACCCGCACATCCAGGAGCAGCGCCCAAACACTTTCATTTTGGGGAGACAGCCGTTTCATCTTCACCGCTGCCGTATCGCTGCCAGTTCCCACTTGCTTCAAGTAGAACAAGAAGAAGATGGCGAAGATAGCCGACGTTACGCCGTTCATCGAGAAGCTGAGCGAGTAGGAAATGTCGGCAAGGAAGCCGCTTAGCGCAGTTCCGATTGCAACACCGATATTGTTTGCGACATAGACGATGTTGAACAGCTCACCACGCCGATCCGCGAAGCGGAAGCCGATGAACGCTTGAATGGCCGGCATCGACAGTGCGTTGAACAATCCGATCAGCCCCATCATCGCGATAAAGACAGGCCAATTATGGCTAAGCACCGGAAGCAACAGTAAACCTGCCGCATTTAGAGCGAGTGCGCCGATGATCAGCTTTTTCACGCCGACTTTGTGATAAAGCGCGCCGCCGAGCAGCTGTCCGGCGATACCGCCGATCGATTGAATGAGAATGACAAATCCGGCATCGGTCATGCTGCGTCCGAGCTCATCGAAGACAAACATCGTCACAAGCGGCCACATCAGCGCGCTTCCGATCGCATTAATCAGACTGGCAGCAAGAAAAACTTTGATTTCCTTCGGGTATTGATTAAGTATACGCATAGATGGGTTCTCCTGTTGTTCTCCTGTTGAAATGCACACAATAAGCCTTCATTATACTCGATTACGGCGAATCGAGGGAGACCCGGAATTTTCCACACAGCCACAGAGGCCTCATTGGCAGCGCCAAGCTCTCCCATTTAGGAGGACGAACGCCAGCTGGAAGGCGACACCCCGATATATTTCTTAAACACCGTCGCAAAATGCTGACTGGTCTTGTAGCCGAGGTCGAGCGCGACTGCCGTCACGTTGGCGCCGGGCTGACGAAGCAGCTCGCAGGCTCGGTTGATTCGTATACGGTCCATATAGTTGGCCGGCGATTGGCCGTGCAAATTGTGAAACAGCCGATAGAAGTGCGACTCGCTGACGCCTGCGAGTGCGGCGAGCTCCTTGTTGCTCCAGCGACGCTCGGGTGCGGCGTCGATTTGGGCGGTAAGCGCAAGCATCGATTCTTTCAGATCGAGCGGAAGTTGACGGGCTGCGGCAGGCGGATAGAGCAGCTGCAGCAGAATATCGACCAGATGATGACGCACGCGGAACGCCGCGCTGTGTTCTTCTGCTTCCAGCAGGCTGCGGAGCTTGTAGAATTGCTCGCGCACGCGGCTGTCTACGGAAACAATGCGGGGCAGCTGCTGCAAGGCTTGATGGATTTGATGCCGGTCTTCATCGTTGAACGACAACCAGCCCGGATAGTCGGCGGGATCGCGTAAGATGAACCACCAGATACTGCACGGCTCTATAAAATTCAGTCGTGCGCGATGCCATTCTCCGGGGCGGGTATGGAAGATTTGTCCCGTAAAGGAGGGATAGTAATCGCCATCGACTTCCCACGTTACCCGGCCATTATCGACGTACACAAATTCGTAGCAGCCATCGTGTTGATGATCCGCAAGCGGGGAGGCTTCCTGGAAACGGTCATAGCCCAGCATCATTAGCTCGGGAAAGTCGATCCGACGATTGGCGGCGTGATCGTTTATCTCCCAGCGAACCGCATCGTTTCTGACTTTAGCCATAGGGAATCGCAGCTCCATTCGTGTCTAATTATCTCTTATGTTTCTAATCCTATTTGATAGGTTTTCGGAAGTCAACGACAGCGGCCATGCTCTACAATGAAAGCAGTTGCAACAACTATGATGAGAGTGAAAGAGGTGTCTTACGTAATGGGAGTTATTGATTACAACATTACCGAAGAGGATAAGAAACGCTTTAATACTGATGGCTACTGGATCAGTCCAAAGCTGATCGATGATGATACAATTGCACGGCTGCGTGATGCACATGAACGAGTATGGAGCAGAAAATATGACGGCCATGGCATGCCAATGCACCACTTCCACATGCAGGAGAATCCGTTCGCACTGCGTAAATTCGACAATGGTTGGTGGATTAACGATGAGATCCGCTCCGTCGTGACCGACCGCAACTTAGGTAAAATGGCTGCCGAGCTTCTCGATGAGGAATCGATTCGGCTGTGGCATGACCAGGTTATTTATAAACCGGGCACAAACGGTCAAGAAACGTCCGCGGGAAATGTAGGCTGGCATCAAGACTACGGTTACTGGCGCTGCAGCAGCACGGCCAATATGTGTACCGTTTGGATCGCTTTGCAAGATACGGATATGACGAACGGCGGGATGATGACGATTCTCGGTTCGCATAAGTGGGGAGCGGTAGAAGGCAGCGATACGTTCTTCGATCAAGACATGGGCAAGCTGAAGGCGAAGTTTGCAACGCGGGATTGGGTTGAGGAGCCGTGTATTCTGAAGGCTGGGCAGGCTAGCTTCCATCATGCGCTCACCTTCCATGGCTCAAGTACCAACTACAGCCCGGATCCAAGGCTATCTGTCGTTGCGCATTTGATGCCGGGCCATACGTACTTCCGTGAGCACAGTCAACGTCACCCTAATCTGATTCACTTAAGTGCGCGCCCGATTCCCGGAATGAAATTCGATAACGAAGAATTTTTCCCTACGTTATATTCCAAATCTTAAAACGGCATCCTATAAAACGACCGGAACATCCTTCGTGAGGCGGAGGAAGTCCGGTCGTTTTATAATGTATAATGAGCTGGTGTCTTTTGTTAATATTCCGTTCACAAAGATGGATTACGATGGAACATGAACATCAAGAAAAGGGGGCTTAACGGCTTTGAAGCAAAAAGAAAGCAATAAAACATTAATTTTGATCGGGTTGATGATCGGGGTCATCTTCGCAGAGCTTGACGAAACGGTTGTTTCGACGGCGATGCCCACGATTATCCGCGATCTGGGCGGATTAGCGCTGTATGGCTGGGTTGGCGGGGTCTATATGCTCGCCATGACTTCCTTTATGGCCGTACTCGGCAAGCTGGCCGATTTGTACGGACGCAAGAAGATTTACTTACTTAGCATGGGCTTATTCATTGGAGGCTCCATTATTAGCGGCCTGGCGCCATCGATGGAGGTGCTGCTCATTGGACGGGGGATTCAAGGGATTGGCGCAGGGGGACTCATGCCGCTGGCGATGGTCATCTTCGGCGATACGTTCCCGGTTGAACAAAGGGCCAAGATTCAAGGGTTATTCGGTGCTGTCATGTTTATTCCGCAGCTGCTCGGACCGCTTGTCGGGGGATATTTTGCCGAGCATATTTCATGGCACTGGATCTTCCTCGTGAATATTCCGGTCGGCGTTCTGGCTGCGTTCATCTTATCGCTCGGACTTCAGGAAACGAGGGTGGAGCGCAAAGTCAGCGTCGATTGGTACGGGGCCATAATTCTGGTTGCCGCGTTAGTCAGTTTGCTGCTAACACCGGTGCTGCATCAGACAGAGGGCTATGCGTGGACAGAACCTGTCATGCTTAGTCTCATGGGAGTCGGAGTGCTCTTGCTTGGATTGTTCATTTTCGTGGAATCCAAGGCGAAGGAGCCAATCCTGCCGCTTCATCTCTTCAAAAACCGCAATTTCGTCGTGCTGTCATCGCTCGTATTCGTCTTCATCCTTGCCGTAATGGGCGCACTGTCTTCGTTCCCGTTCTTTGCGCAAAACGTGCTGGGGCTGACGCCTACGGCGGCAGGCTACCTGACGCTTCCGCTCATGGTGGGCGCGATCGCGGCAAGCGTAGTAGCAGGCCGGTTGATGACCAAATTTCCTTACCGCAACATCTATGGCATTTCGTTTATTCTTCCGGTCATCGGTTTCTATCTCCTGTCGACGACGCATGTGGATACGCCGATTTACATTTTCGTCATTTACTTCATTATTCTCGGACTCGGTTTCGGTACGTTGTTCGGCAATCAGCTGATCGTACAGGAATCGGTTGAGAAGGAGCACAGCGGGATTGCGCTATCATCCGTAACGCTCTTCCAATCCATCGGAATGACCATCGGTTTCAGCTTGTTCGGCTCCGTACTTGCCGCTAATGTCACGTCCGGACTGAAGGGCTTGGCCGGTTCCATGACGGCAGATCAAGCGGCAAAGCTGGGCGATATCTCGACGGGGGCGATTCCCCAAGATATCGATCCTACGCTGCTCGAACAAATCAAAATTGTCTTCGCCGACGCATTTACGCATCTCTACTGGATCTCGTTCGTACTCGCTATCGTATCCTTCCTGATCTGCTGGCTCTTGAAGAAGGAAGTGCTGGTGACGAAGAAGGATGACGAAGCAGGGGCACAAGAAAGCGTGTTGGAAGCGACGCTATGATCAAGCAGCTCGATCTCACGAATCCATCCGTTGCGCAGCAGTTCCTGGATGTTCAATTGCCTTCTTACCGAATCGAAGCCGAGCTTATCGGCTTCGATGGCATTCCCGGTCTTCATGACACGATTGAGAAGCTTGGGAAATGCCAAGAAACCTTCTTCGGCTGCGATGTCGAAGAGGAATTGGCCGGCGCGATTTCCTTTAAATTAGAGGAGGATGGCAGCGTAGTTGATATCCATCGACTCGTTGTCCATCCGAATTATTTCCGCAGAGGAATCGGCGAAAGGCTCGTCCGATTTGTCCTGGAAGCCTTTCGGAGTCAGGCTAACTCGTTCATCGTAGCAACGGGAGCCGCGAATACACCGGCGAAACGACTGTACGCTAAGCTTGGCTTCGAGGAAGTTCGAGACGTGGAAGCGGCGCCGGGATTATTCATCACAGAGTTCACCAGAAGAGGAGATTGCTGAGCTGTTGCAGCCGGCCATCTCCTCTTTGCTTTTGACATTGGCAGGGGAGGAGGGGATGACCTACAATAAGTGGGACGATTGGCGACGGGAGAGATGAAGCGGTTGAAACCTTCAAAGGCAGCACTTGCTCCGCTTGGTAGACAAGGCGTGAGCGCATATTTTCTACTTGGTATTATCGCGTTTCTGTGGGGGCTTAATTATGCAGTCGTACGGGTGGGTTTGGAGTCGCTCGATCCGATGCTATTCTTGGTTCTGCGCTTCGGCGTGTCCGCAATACTTATGTTCGGCCTTCTCAGATGGAAGGAAGGCAGCGTTGGCATTAGCCCGGGCGATCTGTGGAAATTCGTTGCTCTTGGAATCATTGGCACAACCATGCTGGAGAGCTTCGTGGTGGTATCCATCGATTATACGACGCTCGCGAATTCGTCTATTCTAAGCATCGCGCCATGGCCGATCTTCGCGGCGATCTTTGCGCCGATCTTTACGAAGGAGCGCATCAGGCGATCGCTGATCGGATACGGTTTGGTATCGATGCTGGGCGTCATTCTGGTCATCTTGGCAGGGGGCAGCTTCTCGCTGGATTCGGACCTGCTGCTTGGCAATTTGCTTGCGTTCTCCGTTAGCATCTGCGGTGGATTCTACTCTGCAGCCTGTATACCGATCCTCAAGAAATATTCGGCGCTGCGGATGACCACTTGGATGTTCAGCTTCGGTACCTTGTTTATGCTGCCTTTTACAACCAAAGCTTGGGGAGCAACCGATTGGACCGGGATGGGCTGGTCAACAATCGGGGCGCTTGCATGCAATATTTTTGTCATCACGATCATCTGCTTCCTCCTGTGGAATAAAGCCATGCCTCAGATCGGCGCAGCAAAGGCAAGCTTCTATCGGTATTTGACGCCGCTTGCGGCAGCTTTGTCCGGCGTGTTATTTTTCCAAGAGCCTGTCTATTCCGGACAACTCGTTGGCGCTTGTTTGATGTTCATGGGTTTGATCGGCATCAGCCTGCCGGCGACCAGATCGGGAACGGTGAAGCGGAAAGCCGGAAGCAGCCTAAACTAGCCCATACGCAGCAGGACGTAAGTATAAATGATTCCTCGCCTGCAAATACTTTCATTACCGAAGCTGTCGGAGTTGTTCAATGCATGAACTAGATGTAAAATAGTTGAAGCATCAGGAGCCCCTTCAAGCAGCAATGGCAGAGCGGATCAACCATAAGCTCATCCTCACCTCCTTGTTCGTAAAGCTGATGCTTTGCGTGCATGGAGGTTTTCTTATTTGAAGGAGGACGTTATGACATTTCGAAGCTCGAAACGCAAGCTTGATCTGCTGCCTTATACACTGAAGCACCGGCTGTTCGCCATGCTGGCGCTGTCCGTTATTATTCCGCTGACCCTAATTGGACTCATCTCCTTCTATGGAATCTACAATGTGCTTCAGAACAAGGTGGAGAAAGGAGTCGAGAAGAGCTTGGAGCAAGAGCGCAAAGGGATCGAGTCCATATTAAGCAACTTGGATTACTCCTCCCGCCAGCTCGCTTTCGAAGGGAAGGTCGGCAAAGACCTTAAGAGCTACCTGACGACAGCCGATCCGCTCGACCGCAAAGAATTAGCCGATGAAATCGAGGATTATATCTCCTTGATTAATTACACGAACCCGCTGCTCGGGTTAACGACCTATTATTTGCCCGATACGAAGCAGTTTCTGTTTGAGAATTTATATATCAACCCCAAGCTCGACATAAACGACTTTGCGAAGATCAACCAGAATACGACCAATTTTACGATTCACGGCCCGCATCGCACCTTATATACGAACAGCCGCAATTCCGTCTTCTCGATTATGCGGCAAACGGAAACGAGCTCCGGTGACAAGAGCACCGTGCCGATCTATGTCTATATTGAGACGAATGTTTCGGCAATCACGAGCCTGTTCAACAATGATCCCTATGGGATGCCTGTACGGCATTTGATGCTGGATGCGAAAGACCACATTATCTATAACAGTCAGGAAGACACCGAGTTCCCGATTGGTGCCGATATCACCTCCATTAAAGATCGACTCGGAGATCGATTTGTCTTCTTTGAAACCTCAAGCAACTTTGGCATTAAAGTCGCAGTCGTGATTGACCGTCATGACTACCATAAAGAGATGAACGCTTGGCTGAAGCGCTTCGCAGCTATTGGCATTCTATCGCTTGTGATCGGTTTAGTCATTGGTTGGATCATCTGGAGCATGATCTATGGACCGCTGCAGCGCATTCGGAAGCAGTTCAAGCTGCTTGGCGAGAACCGCTTCAATGAGCCGCCGGTTTCCCTTCATATGAAGGAGTTTGACGAGCTGCTGTACCACTTCTATGAGATGCGCCAGCGCATTCGCGAATTGATGTCAGAGATCGAACAGAAGGAATCGCGGAAAAGACATCTCGAAGTCGAGAAGCTCATGTACCAGATGAACCCGCATTTTATCCATAACACGCTTAATACGGCGCAGTGGCTCGCTCGCATTAACGGTCAGGACGAAATTGTCCGGCTGCTGATGATATTTACGCGCGTGCTCAATTACAATCTGGGCAAGGAAGGCAAGATTGTCACCGTCGGCGATGAAATCCAGACAGTCAAAGACTACATGGAGCTGCAGCAAATCAGATACAACCATAAGTTTAACGTGGAGATCGAGGTAGACGAGGGGACAAGCGCGATTGAAATGCCTCGGTTTATTTTGCAGCCGCTTGTTGAGAACGCCCTTTATCATGGTTTCAAGCAAAAGGATGGCACGATTACCGTAAGGGTAAGCAGGGCAGACGAAGAGCATCTGTTCATCAGTGTGAAGGACAATGGGGAAGGCATGTCGCAGGAGGTTATCGAGAAGCTGTTTCATTCCAATGACCCCAACCGCCGTAAGGTCGGTCTTGGGATTGGGCTTAATTTTGTCAATAATAGTGTGAAAATGTACTACGGTGATCCGTATGGACTCGAGGTAACCAGCACGATCGGAGTCGGTACGGAAATGCGGCTGCTGCTGCCGATCACGGTGAAGGAGGTGTGGGATGATTAGGACATTGATCGTAGACGATGAACATTTGGTCCGCAAAGGATTGGTCTTTACCGTTCCTTGGAAGGAATGCGGTTTTGAAATTGTTGCTGAGGCTGACAATGGGGAGAGCGCGCTCGACATTATCGATCGGGTACCGATCGACCTGCTGCTGACCGATTTGACGATGCCGGTCATGGATGGTTTTGAATTAATGCGCATTGTTAAGGAGCGTCACCCCGCGGTACGGACCGTTGTGCTGACCTGTCATCAGGATTTTCATTTTCTGCAGGATGCGATGCGCCTCGGCGCCATCGATTATGTCGTGAAGACCGACATTGCCGATAATGTGCTCGAAGAAATGCTGCTGCGCATATCCGAGCGAATCGCGGCGGAGCAAGCACAAGGCGGTCCGGCTGAAGCATCCGGGCAGGCGAAGCAGGCTGAATCCCGAGAGTCTCTGGTCGTTATGATACCGGAGCGGGTTACACCGCGAGCACGACCGGCAGGTTTGGAAGGCGCCGTTCAAATTCAAGATTCGATCTGGATGGTTCCCGGCAAAACCAGTTCCGAAATCGATGCGCTGCTGTCTCGGATCGAAAGGGAAGGCGAAGCGGACAAACTCTGTTACGCGCGCGTAACGAATTGGCCGGATAAGCCGAGAACTTCGGATTGGCTTCCGGTGCTGAAGGAACGCATGTTTTATGAGTCCTATGCAAACGATGAATATATCGTTTCCCTTTCGGAGCTCATCGGCGAGAAGCCAAGCACGATGGATGTGCCTGCCGATATCCGGCAAGCTTGGCGCAATCAGCGCTGGTTGTTTGATAAGAAAGAGTTCGAGGATTTGCTGCTGGCTATCCGCGATAACAAGCCTTCCTATCGCAGCGTCGTGACGATGTTCGAAGAATTGGCGGCCGCTTGGGATTTGATCGCCGTCAACAATCGGTTGTGGCCGGACTGGCGCATGGCGACAGCGGCTTTCACCACGCTTGTTGAATGGCAGCGCTGGTTCGAGCAAGCGTCAATAAGCATCACGCAGTACGCCAGAAGTCGCGGATTCTCGAACGATGTGTTTATCGCGATCATGCGTGCACTTGAGATGCTGCATACGGATTCAGGTGAAAGCGCCAATCGTACGGAGCTGTCCGCGAAAGTGAATCTCAGCCAGAGCTATTTCAGTACGATATTCAAAGAGATCATCGGCAAGTCCTTTCATGAAGCGGTTAAGGAAGCGCGGCTGGAGAAAGCCAAGCAGATGCTGGTCCGGCATGCAGATATGCCGATCTATTGGATCGCGGAGAAGACAGGCTTCCAAGATGAGAAGTACTTCAGTAAGATATTCCGGCTGCAAACCGGCATGGTGCCATCGGAGTTCAGAGAACGTCAATTACGGCGGTAAGGTAGAAAAAAAACGAATGCAGGTGAGAAAAAAGTCGTCTGGCGTCGACAATGTTGTCCGATAGGCAGACGTTCTTCTCCCGTGCATAAGTCCCGATTCTCTCACGATTCGGCTTGATGCGGCGGTATGATGGTCATGTACCAAATAACATTAAACAGCCGAAAGAAGGGGTAGCATTGAAAAAGGCAGCATTGTTGTCGGCAGTAGCATTAATGCTTGTTGTAACCGCTTGCGGAGATAAAACAAACGAGACCGCAAACTCGAACAACTCGAATAACACACAAGCGGACGCACCGGCAAACACGCCGGTAGAGAAAGCGGATCCGTTTGGCAAATACGAAGAAACCGTTGAGTTTACGACAATCGTAAACAACAACCCTGAGGCAGCAAAGAAGTTCCCTGAAGGGGAATCCTTCGAAAACAATAAATACAAGTCCTACTTGGAAACATCCCTTAACGTAAAATCCACGCCGCTTTGGGAAGCGAATGGATCGGCTTACTCCAATAAATTCAACCTCATGATCGCAAGCAACGATCTGCCGGACATCTTCGTTGTAGAGAACATCGACAAGACTCCTGCAAAAACACTGCTGAAGCGGATGTACGATGCAGGCATGCTTGAAGACCTGACTACGGTTTATGAGCAGTATGCAAGCGACGCGGTGAAGGAAGTTAATAAATCGGTAGACAACAAAGCGCTTGAGAACGCCTCGTTCGACGGCAAGCTGTACGGCCTGCCAAGCGTTAACGATATGAACAACGCACAGATGGTTTGGATTCGCCAAGATTGGCTGGACAAGCTGCAATTGAAAGCTCCTACGACAACGGATGAGCTGATGGCTGTTGCCAAAGCGTTCAAAGAGCAAGATCCGGACGGCAACGGCAAAGCAGATACGCTTGGTCTGGCTGTGCAAGGCGCTCAATTGTTCAACAACGATCCGTTTACGTTGACAGGTTTCGTATGGGCAGAGAACGCGTTCCCGAACATGTGGGTCAAAGACGCTTCCGGTAAGCTCGTTTACGGATCGACAACGCCTGAAATGAAAACAGCGCTTGGCAAATTGGCGCAAATGTACAAAGAAGGCTCGATCGACAGCGAATTCGCGCTTCGTGACGGTAACAAGACAGCTGAATTCCTGGTTAGCGACCGTGCTGGTATGATGATGGGCATGTGGTGGAACCCGTACTGGCCAATCGGCGGTGCCATCGACAACAACCCTAAAGGCGAGTGGAAAGCTTATCCGATTCTGACAGGCGACCATGTTAACGTAGGTAACGAGTTCTACTCCAATTCCTTCATGGTTGTTAAGAAAGGCTATGCACACCCGGAGCTTGCCGTGAAAATCATGAACACGATGAAAGCAAACTCGACGAAGAAAATTCCTGAGCTGCTTGAGCTTGAAACGACAGGCATCTACAAAGCAAGCGATTCGACTAGAAACCAATGGGGTCTGAACGCGCAAATTTCCCCGGCATTCCCGGATACAACAGCTCGTACGGTTAAGAAATTCGATGAGATTTTCGCTGGTACGGCACAAGAAGGCATTCTTGATATCGCGGAGAAACCGATCTTCGATCAAGTGAAATCCGAGAAGGACAATCCGAAGAAAGACCTGAACAACTACAAGACGTTCCTGGCTTGGATGGAAGGTAACGGCGTAGTATCGCATAACAAGCTTAACAACGTATTCAACGAATTCACTGGCACAACACCAACCATGGAACAAAGCAACACGACGCTTACTGACCTGCAAACGAAAGTGTTCCTCGAAATCATCATGGGCAAGAAGGATCTTTCGGAATTCGACAACTTCGTAACGCAGTGGAACAAGCTGGGCGGCGAGAAGATCACGGAAGAAGTAAACGCGGAATATACAAAAACGCACTAAGGCAAGTTCAAGCGGATGGTGAAGGAAAGGCGTTAATCCTAACGGTTAACGCCTTTCGTTTCCTAAGCGGGATGGGAGGATTATAGAGATGGCAAAGCTGTGGCAGAAGGAATCCATACATTTTCATATCATGCTGTTGCCTGCACTCGCATTGGTCTTGATTTTTCAAATCTATCCGATGTCAGGCATCGTATTGGCATTCAAAGATTTTGTGCCTACCAAAGGAATCTGGGGCTCGCCGTGGGCAGGCTTCAAGCATTTTCTCTTCGTGCTCGACAACCCGGAAAGCGCCACGATTTTGCGCAACACCTTAATTATTTCGTTCGGTAAAATCATTACCCTCATTATTGTGCCGGTCATCTTCGCACTGATGCTCAATGAAATAAGACTGCGCTGGTTTAAACGCACCGTGCAAACCGTCGTCTATCTGCCTCACTTCCTGTCATGGGTAGTCGTAGCCGGTATTCTCAAAGATGTGCTTTCGCTTAGCGGTCCCGTTAACTGGGTGCTGCACAGCTGGTTTGGCTTGGATCCGCAAATGTTCCTCGGGAGCAATGAATGGTTCCGCACGATCATCGTGTCATCCAACGTATGGAAAGAGTTCGGTTTCTCTACGATTATCTACTTAGCGGCTCTCACCAACATCAACCCTTCGCTGTATGAAGCGGCTGAAATTGACGGAGCAGGACGTTTCCAAAAACTAATGAATATTACATTGCCGGGTATTGCGATGACCATCGCGCTGCTTGCTACACTTAGTCTTAACGGTGTACTTAATGCGGGCTTCGACCAGGTCTTCAACATGTACAACGTACTGGTCATGGAATCCGGCGATATTATTGATACGTATGTGTACCGCTCAGGGCTGATGTCCGCCCAGTATGAGATGGCAACCGCGATCGGATTGCTTAATTCCGTCGTGAGCTTCATCCTGGTTATTTTGACTTATACGATGGCCTATCGATTTGCTAATTATCGGATCTTCTAGTGTATACAAGCGAGGTGAAAAGGTATGGTTCAAAATAAAACGCTCGGTTCGCGGTCATTCGATGTGCTGTTGCTGCTGTTCATGGCAGTTATCTCTCTTCTGTCCGTTGCGCCTATTATTCATACGCTGGCGTTGTCGCTGAGTAAAGCTTCCTTCGCTATGGCCGGACAAGTTTTTCTGTGGCCGAAAGGCTTTGATATCAGCTCTTATCAAAAAGTGTTCACGGATAAGCAATTCTTTCTCTCTTTCTGGGTTTCGGTAAAACGTACCGTCACTTATACTGGATTTAGCTTGCTCGTTACTGTATTGATGTCGTACCCGCTATCACGGGAAACCAGACAGTTCAAATCGCGGAACGTCTACATGTGGGTATTCGTATTCGTCATGATGTTTAACGGAGGTCTCGTGCCTACGTATCTGACAATCAAATCCCTCGGCATGATGAACAACTTCTGGGTGCTGATTCTGCCGGGTCTAGTTAACGTGTATAACGCTATTCTGGTGATGAACTTCTTCCGTAACCTGCCGAAGGAATTGGACGAATCGGCTGGTATGGACGGAGCGGGCGCTTGGCGCAAGCTCGTTCTCATTTACTTGCCGCTATCGCTGCCGGTACTTGCAACGATTACGCTCTTTAACATCGTCAGCACCTGGAATGAATACTTCTCGGCGATGATCTATGTGACGAAGAGCAACTTGATTCCACTGCAAACGTATCTGCAGCAGGTCGTTGTAACGATCGATCCGACGAAAATCACCACAGAGAACGTAAGCCAGCTTACGAAAGTATCGAGCGAGACGCTTAATTCGGCTAAAATCGCCGTAACGATGCTGCCGATTCTCATTATTTATCCGCTGCTTCAGCGCTATTTCATCACGGGGATAACGATGGGTTCTGTCAAAGAATAAATCCAACGGGAAACGAGGATCTTTCATGACGAACAGTAAGAACAGTACGAATGGTACGGGGATTGCGGAAAGTGCAGTTTCTTTAATTGCAAGAGCCGATGATTGCGGCAATAGCGAGTCCCATAACTTAGCGATCGCGGAGAGCTGCAAGCACGGCATCGTGCGCAACGTCTCCGTGATGGCGACAGGCGCCGCGCTTGATCACGCGGCGGCTTTGTTTGCCGGAGACCGAAGCATCTGCTTCGGTCTTCATGCTACGATGAACGCGGAATGGGAGACGTTCCGCTGGAAGCCGCTGCTCCCGGCATCGGAAGTATCGACACTTGTCGATGCCGATGGTTATTTCATGCAGCATCCGGGGCTGTGGCTTGCCGCGCCGCCGGATGTCGAGCAGATTTTAAACGAGATGAAGGCGCAGCTGGACAAGCTTCGAGCAGCCGGATTTGAAATTACGTATGCCGATTCGCATATGTTCTTCGAGTGGGCGGTTAAAGGGCTTGATGCGGCTTTAGACGCATGGTGCGTGCAAGAGGGGCTTATCAGTCATCGTCCGTTTACGGGCAGATTGCCTGAGATTGGCGGAGATGGTGCGGGAGCGGGTTCGAGCGCAGGTACAGGTCAGGGTGCGGGCGAAGACGTAGAGGCGGGGGATCCGGTGGATCAGTTCGTCGCTCGGCTGAAGCACGCCGCGCCGGGGCAGTATTTGATCGTCGGCCATCCCGGCTATGACGATGAAGAGACTCGGGGCTGGGGAAATTCGGATTATCCGGGTACGAAGGTTGCGCAAGATCGCCACTGGGAGCGTTTGATGTTTACGGATAAGCGTGTATTGGACACGGTTCAGAGCGGCGGAGTACGGTTGCTTCGTTATGATGAGGCTCAGGCGCTATAGAAACGATTGCGAATTCCATCGCAGCTACAGGAGGAGAATGAACGATGGCAGTCATTCATATGGATTTTTTTTCAAGCGTATTGGGGATGACCTCCTCGGTGTCCATCGTGATGCCGCAGGACGTGCAGCCGGGCGAGAAGCTGCCGGTGCTGTACATGCTCCATGGTTTGAGCGATAACGAAAACACGTGGCTACGCCAGACGACCCTGGAGTACCAGCTTTCCAAATACCGCATGTTCGTCGTCATGCCGAACGTGCACCGCAGCTTCTACTCCGATATGGCGCATGGCCGGAAGTATTGGACGTATGTGAGCGAGGAGCTTCCGAAGATCGTGAAAGCGATGTTCCCGATTTCGGACCGCAGAGAAGATACCTTTGCAGCCGGCTTATCGATGGGCGGTTACGGCGCAATGAAGCTGGCGCTGGCTTATCCGGAGCGTTACGCTGCCGCGGCAAGCTTCTCCGGCGCGCTGGATATCCGCGCGATTGAGAATTTGTTTGAAGGCAGCGAGTTCGCCGATATTTTCGGTGATGTAGCAGGCACGAAGGAGCATAAGGACGACTTGTTCCACCTTGCGAATGTCGCAGCGAAATCCGGCAAAGAGCTCCCTGCGCTGTACCAATGCTGCGGCACGGAGGACTTCCTCTATGCCGACAATATCCGCTTCTTAAACCATATCAAGACGCTGGGCATCGAGCTCACGTATGAGGAAGAAACAGGCTTGCACGAGTGGGGCTACTGGAACATGAAGCTGCCTCGTGTGCTGGAGTTTCTTACCGGTGCAGCGAAGAAGGATGCTGTAACGACATAGATTGATGTAGAGATGCCCGCTGGTCGATTCGTTGACTCGCGGGTGTTTTTGTTGTTGTGGAGGGAGTCACTCGCCGCATTTGCAATCTCAAACACGATGCCCTCCGCCCCCGCGCACCAAGCATCCTCGCACCACCCGAACCCACGAATCCACGAATCCACGAATCCACGAATCCACGAATCCACGAATCCACGAACCCGTCGAACCCGTCGAACCCGTCGAACCCGTCGAACCCATCGAACCCGTCGAACTCGTCGAACCCCCGCACCCCCGCACCCCCGCACCCACGAACCCACGACCCCACGACCCCCCCCGCACCCCCCGCACCCACGACCCCCCGCACCAGCACCCCGTCGAACCCACGCACCACACGCACCCATGAACCACGGAATCGGCATCGCGTCGCGCACCCACACATTTTGAATTCTAGCCTACCTACTCATACAATGACGGATATAACGGACATATATGGCCGTTACAGGCGTTTATCGCTATTAGTCTGACTGTAACGGTCATTTTTGTTCGTTACAGCTGAATCCATTAGTGCTTTGGGCTAGTTTTCGGTTCTATCGGACAGTCTTGTCCATTAAAGTTCTTATTTTGGAATTCTTTCTTTCTAACGGACATTTTTAACCGTTAGAGGCCTTTACTCCTTTTCAAGGCCCCAATCTCAGTCCGAAAGAGAAGTGAGTAGCTCCAAGGCAACACATCCACCGAAATTAGGTGGCAATGAGTAAAGAGTAGCTCCCAGAGCAACACATTCACCGAAACTCGGCTGAAATGAGTAAAGAGTAGCTCCCAGAGCAACACATTCACCGAAACTCGGTGGAATTGAGTATAGTGTAGCTCCCAGAGCAACACATTCTCCGTGAACTAATGCAAATGAGTGAAGTGTAGTTCTCAGAGCAACACGTTGGTGGAAGTATGGTGGATCTAGAGAGAAGCACGCCTAGAGATCTACATTGGTGGCAATGTGGGAGAATGAGGGAAAGTAGCTCGCTCAAAGATCTACATCGGTCGAAAATCGGCGAATCGAGAGAAAGTAGCTCATCCAGAGATCTATATTGTGCGAAACTCGGGACTTGGTGGAAGTAGTGAGGTTTTGAGTAAGAGTAACTTCCAGGGAAACACATCTGCAGGAACAGACGGATGGAAATCGGTGATCGAGTAGCAAGAGAGGTAGCAGGTACCGTACATTGGTGGGAAATCGGCGATCGAGCAACAAGAGGGGGACGAGTTACCGCACATTGGTGGGAAACCGGAGACCGAGCAACAAGAGGGGAACGAGTTACCGCACATTGGTGGGAAATCGGCGATCGAGCAACAAGAGGGGAACGAGTTACCGCACATTGGTGGGAAACCGGCGATCGAGCAACAAGAGGGGAACGAGTTACCGCACATTGGCGGGAATTCGGTGATTGTGCAACGAGAGAGGTACTGGGTACCGCACATTGGTGGGAATTCGGTGATTGAGCAACGAGAGAGGTACTGGGTACCGCACATTGGCGGGAAAGTGGTGATTGGTCAACAAGAGGGGAACGAGTTACCGCACTTAGGCGGGAAAGCGGCGATTCAGCAACAAGAGAGGTGAGTTACCGCTCCATGTAGGAATACCTGCGAAATAACAACCAACAATTCAAAATGGGCTGCCTCATACCGCAAACGCATAAATGCGCGCTGTGTGAGGCAGCCCATTTCTTCTAAGCAAAACGGATTTCGATGAGTACTTCTGTGGTGCTTGAATCGCTTGCGATAGAGTAGAAGCCCTGCTCGGAGCGGACTTCGACAGCTTGACCGTTCACAGTGGCGGATACCGGCGCGGTCTTCGACGCGAAACCGTACACGCCGCCTTCATGCAATAGCACAGTTGCGCGGTTCGGTTGAGCGAGCATCCATTTGACGGTTGCCGCCGACACGTATTTGTCGATCAAGCCGAAGCTTGCAAAGCCGTTACGGTACGGAGCGGCCGTGAACAGCTGCGGTTTGCCGCGTTCGACCGTGAAGCCATACGCCGCCACGGTCTCGCCAAGCAAGGAGGCGCTGCGGCCGAAGTATGAATAGAGAGCATACTCGTTGGAAGCCTCCATCCCAGCGATGTCCGTCAAGCGGAACTCGCCATCGATCGGCGCAGCATCGGCATGAATGTGGAAACATGCGAGCAGTCCGCTGTCGCCGGAGCGGCTCATGATTTTGAGCGGCACCGCGGTTTCGACCGGGTTCACCAGCAGCACATCTTCTGTCGGCACGCCTGGCTTGTCGGCGCGAAGCACGCGGCCGTCAGACAGAATAAGCGGGCGAAGCACGTCAGCATCAGTCTCCCCGACTTTATCGCTGACATAAACCGGGCCGCCGCTAATCGCGCGGAGAACGGCATGATCCGTACGATCCGCGTGGGACGTCCACCAAATATCCCAATCGCCCCAATACAGCGTGCTGTGATAGAACGAATTGTAGGCGTTCTGCAGCGCATGCTCGCGGAACCATTCCGGTTTCGCCGGATAGAAGTCGTCGCTGTTGCGTGAAATAGCGGAGTTAACGCGGCTCCACACATTTTCCTGCGCCATGCCCATGCAGTTGATCAAGCGACCATCAAAATATAGCGATGCCGATGCTTCAAGCGCCTCATGCAATCCTTTCGCCGCTTGTCCTAGAGGCTGCTGGCCTTTGACAAATTCGATCACGGAGCTCTGGCTGTCCACCTTCAGCATGTCGATGCCTTGCGCGGACAACCAGCTATGCCATTGCTTCCAGAAGCCGAAGCCGATCTTCGCATCCGTGCTCGGAACCAAACGACCGGCAGTGTCGGTCTGCAGCAGATCGCGATGCTTAATAGCGATTTCGCCCTCCGGATCAACGCCATGCCAATAACCCGTGAACGCATGCCAGACGCCGACCCAATTGACGCCATAGTCGTTCTTGAGCTTGCTTACCGTACCGGCAAGACCATCCGGGAACTTCGAGCGATCTTCTTGGAACGACACAAGAGCTTTCTCGCGCACCGGAGACCAGCCGTCGTCAATCATCACCCATTTGACCGGAACCTGTTTAGCACGCAGCTCCTCCGCTTTCTCCTCAATGGCCTTCTGCGAAACATCATGATAGAACGCATCCCATGTGCACCAGCCCAAATATTCGAAAACCTCCGGGTAACGCTTCGACTCGCGAAGCCGAACCGGCTCTTGCCGAGCAAGGAATACCGCTTCTGCGGCTTTCTCCACAACCGCATATGCGTTGTCACCTTCATGAAGAACAAACAGCAGCTCGCGGCCCGTCCTTACACCGCGAAGCAACGGAGAAATAACAAACTGCAGTCCTTCGCCGTCACCGCGCATCGTCGTTTTGAACACATTCGAGCATTGCGGGAACAGCTGCGTGTAGCGGCCGCCCGCTTTCCAGAGCAGCGCCTGCGTTTTCTCCGGGAGAGCTGCAGTGCTCTTCGCCATATAAGGCCGGGTCCACCACCATTTGTACGCATTATAGTGGGCGAGTACGCCTTCCAAGCTGCCGACAGGCTCGCCGACCGACAGCAAAATGCCGGCATCCGCTGCCAATGCATGCGTCACGCCGAAGACATCCTGTTTTAATTGCACCGACATATAAGCACTCACGGTGTGCTCGTAACAACGAAGCTCGAGCGTCAGCCGGCTTGTTTCCTCCGCGTCCCGGAAAGGCAGCAAGTACGTTTCGTAACGGCCCATTTCGTCCACACCGCCGTCACCTTGCACCCATCCTGCTGTGTCATAAACAGGCGTATCGCCATTTTCGTAAGTCACTGTAAGTCCATATCGGTTAAATAATCGCTGTGGATTCATCTGTTATTCCCCTTTGCCGCTTCAATCGTGCCCTGCAGCAAACAAGCAAGCAGAGTACACCTGTAATCATAACGGAAATGCGCTGCATGGGAGGAGGGAAATAGGTCTTGCAAAGGTGGAAAATCGTCTGTAGTTGCAGGGGACGAAAAGTTGCTACTGTACAGATTTGGAAATGGATTTTATAATAAAACCAAATTGGTCGACCAATCGTCCAATTTCATGTGGTGAAGGAGAGGATGACGCACAATGAGGCTCGTGACGGTCGAATTTGATGGCGCACCCAGAGTAGGTGTCAGTACGAATGATGGAGTAATTCTGACTGCCTACACAGACATGAAGGATCTGATCAAAGATGGCGAGAAAGGGATCGAGAACGCCAGAGCGCTGCTCGAAAGCGGCAATCCGCAGCAAGGCTTGAAGCTGCTTGCCCCGCTAACATCGCCTAGCAAAATCCTGTGCTCCGGCATTAATTACGCCGCACATTCGGAAGAGGATGAGCACGCGAAGCTGCCGGTAGAACCGTCCGTATTCTCCAAGCTGCCTTCCTCGATTATCGGGCCGGGTGAAGCGATCGTCATACCGACACAAGATTGCCAGGCAGATTACGAAGTGGAGTTAGCTTTTATCATTGGAAAAACAGCGAAGAACGTGCCGAAGGAACAGGCGCTCGATTATATATTCGGATATACCGTCATGAATGATGTCAGTGAGCGGGCTCGTCAATTCCGCTTGCAGCACGAGACGATCGGCAAGGGCGTAGATACGTTCTGCCCGATCGGACCGGAAATCGTATTAACGGATGAGCTGACAGACCCTGCCCAGCTGCGCATCCGCACATACGTCAATGGCGAGCTTCGCCAAGATAGTCATACGTCGAAGCAGATTTTCAGCATTCCGGTGATGATCGAATATTTAACCGGTATGTTTACGCTCAATCCCGGAGACATCGTCTCGACCGGAACGCCGGCCGGCTGCGGCGCCTTCATGAATCCGGCTCAATATTTACAGCCTGGAGACCATGTGATCGTAGAGGTGGACGGTATTGGCCAATTGGTCAATCCGGTTGCTGCCGGTTGGAAAGTGTAAGCACACGGAGAGGAGCTGGTTGATTTTGATCCGAACAATCGATCATATTGCGATTGCAGTTTGGGATATTGACGCATCTCTGCCTTATTATACCGATGTGCTTGGCCTGTCGCTCCTTGAGGATGAAATGCTTCCTTCCGCAGGTGTACGGCTTGCCTACTTGCAAGCGGGCAATGTGATGATTCAGCTCGTTCAGCCAATTGGCGAAACGGCAATCCGTAAGCATTTGGAAGAGAAGGGCGAAGGTTTGCAGCACATTTGCTTCGGCGTTGAAGACATTCCGGCAACGCTTGGCAGCCTTCCGGGAGAACACAACGTTCAAGTGAAAATGGGCGGAAGACGCCGCAGGGCTTGTTTTATTGGAGCAAAACCGAACAGCGTGCCGATAGAATTAACGGAGCTGGAACCGTTCGTCACGGAAGCAAAGGCGGATACGGCCAGCTAATGAAGCCAGCAACCAGATGTACATAACGACACGACGAAAGTAGGCATCACAATGACAAATACGAACTCGACGAACATGACCCATGCGAGCGGGCTGGATTTTGAACCGATTGAACGCAAGACGATGGTCATGGAGATTACAGACCGACTGCTCAGCTACCTATTGTCCGGCAAAATAAGACCGGGAGCCAAGCTGCCGGCCGAACGCCAGCTGTCGGAAGCGATTGGCGTAGGCCGTTCTTCCCTTCGCGAAGCACTCAAGGCGCTTACTGTACTTGGTTTGCTTGAGGTACGTCACGGAGATGGCACCTATTTGAAAAGAGCCGATTCGGAGCTGCTGCCGCGGGTCATTGAATGGGGCTTACTGCTGGGCGAGAAACGGACGATGGATCTCATCGAAGCACGTCAAACGATCGAGGTCGCAGTTGCCAAGCTCGCTGCGGTAAGGCGGGACGAACAACAGCTGCTGGAATTGAAGGCCATTGTCGATCAGCTCGATACGACAGGCAATACGAACAGCGTATTCGAAGCGTACACCGAATCGGATATTGCTTTTCACATGAAGCTTGCGGAGATTGCAGGGAATACCGTGCTGCGCGACATGCTCACCAGCATTCGATCCCTGCTGCGCGTGTGGATTAAGAGTGTTGTTGCCTCCGAAGGAAGCACGCAATTCTCGTATAAGGAGCATTTGGCCGTTTATCAGGCAATTGAGTTAGGCGATGCGGAAGCCGCGGCGCGGGCGATGGATGCACATATGGACTCCGCATCTTCGAGGCTGAAGCTGCTGATCGAGGAATGGAATGAAGAGCAATAGAGGGATTGCCGTAAAGTGAGGTGCAGGCTCGTTGAGGGGCGAAATGGATTCACGGAATCAATCGGAATCGACATCTCAGAAGGAAATAACGATCGTGTTGGATGATGACCCGACGGGTACGCAGTCCGTATCCGGCGTATCGGTTATTCTGCAGCCGGATTATGAAACGTTGCGGAGCGAGCTGGTTCAAGGTCCTATAGGAAACGCGCTCTATGTGCTCACCAACACAAGAGCACTTCCGCAGGCTCAGGCGGTAGCGCTGCTGATTCGCATCAAAGCGGATGCGGAGCGCGCGGCAGTCGAAGCAAATGTCGCCGTGCGTTTTCTGCTGCGGAGCGATTCGACGCTGCGCGGGCACGTTTTTGCGGAAATGGAAGCGCTTAGCGGTGGCATCAGAGGGACAGCGCTGTTTGTACCGGCATTTCCCGAGTGCGGCCGGGTAACGCGGGGCGGCGTGCATTATCTGCTCACGAATTCGAACGAGGATGCGACAACAACGAATTGGATACCCGTTGCCGCAACGGAATTTGCGCAGGATCCCGTGTTCGGTTACAAAGGCGCAACCATGCAGGAGTGGGTAGAAGAGGTAAGCCACGGCAGCTGGAAGTTGAAAAGCGTTACGTTGGATGATTACGCCAACATAGGGATCGCTTCTGCGGTGTGCCGTGCACTGCTGGAGGCCGAGCAGGGAACGGTCGTTGTGCCGGACGCTCAGTCCTACGAGGATTTACTCCGTGTTGCGGATGGTCTTCGCATGGCGGAAGAACAAGGTAAGGAGGTCATCGTCCGCAGCGCTTCCACGTTTGCTTCGATTCGCTGCGGCTTGAAGTCACGGGCGATGGAACGCGTGGCGATGCCCGGAAGCGGACGGTTGCTGATCGTGTGCGGCTCGCATACAGCTGCTTCTTCCAGGCAATTAAAGCAGTTGGAGCGTCATACCGGGGAGACGGCGATCGTGCTCCCAACGCAGCAATTGCTCCATCATGAGCAGATCGCTGCTGCAGAAATCGCGGAGCGACTAGCGGTTAAGCTGAATGAAAGCAAGCTGGCGATCGTGGCGACGGAGCGGGTTAGGCTTGCCGAGCATGGCGATCTGGCCATCGGAGCGCTAGTTATGAAGGCGCTTACGAATGTGGTGGCGCAGGTCGCTCCCTACTGCGATGGCGTTATCGCTAAAGGAGGCATCACCTCTGCAGATGTCGCATCAGTAGGGCTTGGAGCTGACACCGCGTATGTTGCGGGGCAGCTGGAACCCGGTGTGTCGCTGTGGCTATTGAAGGCGAAGGGAAACGGGAGGGAGATTCCATACTGTGTCGTCCCGGGAAACGTTGGCGATGAAGGAACGCTTGTGAGATTGGTACGGAAATTCAACGCAATCGGAGGTAGTTCGCAATGAAAATCGCTGTAGTCGGGGCAGGAGCCATGGGCGGCATGCTTGCCGTAAAATTCTCCACAGCCGGTAACGATGTAACGCTGATCGACGTATCCCAAGCACTGATCGATCAAGTGAATGAGAACGGGCTGATTGTTGATACGAAAGGGCAAGGAAGTGCGAACTATAAGCTCCGCGTAACCTCGGATCCTGCGGAAATCGGCGTTCAGGATGCCGTGTTCTTCTTTATCAAAGCGCATCATACGGCTTCCGCGGCAGAGAATGCAAGGCCTATGATCGGTGCGGACACTGCCATTGTCAGCTTGCAGAACGGCTGGGGCAATGCCGACGTGCTGTCCGGCGTCTACCCGGAGGGCAATATCATTGTTGGCGTCACCTATCATAGTGCCACCGTCCTTGAGCTAGGCAAAGTCGGGCATACCGGTTTCGGAGCTACCTTCGTCGGACCGTATAGCGAAGGAGCGAGCTTGGAATCGGCAGAGCGGATCGGCGGTTTGCTGAATGAGGCCGGAATCGAAACGACGGTAACCGCAGCGGTGAAAACGGAGATATGGAAAAAACTCATTTTAAACGCCGCAACACTGCCAACTTCAGCTTTGACCGGATTATGCGCAGGTTATCAAGGAGAGAAAGGCCAGCTGCTTGATCTCGTTGATGATTTGGCGGCGGAGGCGGTTGCCGTTGCGCAGTCGCTTGGTTATGAGATCGAACGCGAAGAGCGGATTGACCGCATTCATACGATATTGGAAAACGCAGGTAAAGGGAAATCCTCGATGCTGCAGGATGCGGAAGCAAGACGCAAAACCGAAGTGGAAGTCGTTAATGGCGCAGTCGTGCGCGCGGCGGAACAGACCGGCGTCCCTGTACCGCTCAACAAAGCGATGGTCGCGATGATTGCAGGACTTGAGAGGAGCTGGAGAGCTTGACGACAAGCATTCGTTTTCTAGGTATGGCCGGCTACGAAATCGTTGGACCCGACAAGCGAATTCTCATTGATCCTTTCCTATCCGGCAGCCCCCATGCTCCGATCAGTCATGAAGAACTGGAAACGCCTGATGTCATTCTCGTGACTCATGCCGCTTATGATCATCTTGGCGATACCGCGGCTATTGCTTTAAGAACCGGAGCACCAGTCGTATGCGGCGGTGATGTGCGCGCGGTTCTGTTCGAAGCGGGATTGCCGCCAGAGCAGGTGCAAGCTACGGTATGGGGGATTGTGGTCGAGGTGAACGGAGTCATCGTGCGGCCGGTAGAGAGCCATCATTGGTCGCAAACCAGGCTGAAGGACGGACAATATGTATCCGGTGTGCCGATGGGTTTCATTGTGGAGCCGGAACCGGGCATTCGTATTTACCATTGCGGAGACACCGCTATTTTCGGCGATATGAAGCTGATTCGCGATCTCTACGCGCCGACAATCGGACTCATGGGCTGCAACAATTCGCAGGCTTTGCTGGCTAGAGCGGTTCAAGCGGGAAAACTGCTGACCGGCGAGATGTCGCCGAAGGAAGCGGCTATTGCCTCTGAGTTCCTCGGTCTGGATTATGCGATAGCTTCCCATTATCTCGATCTGACCAATGCGCTTGAAAAGCAGGATGTGGATGCGTTTCTGGCGCTGGTGCCGGAGTATGATACGACAGGTACGCGCGAAGCGCTTTATATGGAAGTGGGGGAAACGTTGTATTTTGGAGGAAGCACGGTCAGAAGGGAGCGTTAGCGGTTATGCTGATATCTCATTCTCAGATGTTGCGGCCGGATTATGAACTTCTCCCTGATGAAGATGCTCGGGTTCTCTACTTGGAAGGGCTGCTGCAGTCCGGTGTAACGAGTTGCTATGCTGCGGCATTTTACGAAGTTGCCGGCCGGATCGGCGAGGCTTACGGCGGGCGAATTGTAACGTCTAATTGCAGCAGCATGCTGCCTGATCGAAGTCGGCCGTTTAATGTCGGCTCGGTCACGAAAGTCATAACGGCAGCCCTAATGTTGAAGCTTGCCGAGCAGGGGGAGCTTTCGCTGGATGATTCGGTTTCCCGATTTGTGCCGGCCTATCGACACGCGACCACGCTCCGCCAGCTTATGACGCATACTTCGGGATTGCAATGGAAGAACCCGTGGAAATGGCCCCGGCCGGAAGAACTGGCAGCTTGCCGAGCTTCGATCTACGAATGTGACCTGGCTGAACAGCCGGATCGGAACGCGGTTTATTTTTCACAAGGTTATTTCATTCTGATGGATGTCATTGAACAGGTAACCGGGCAATCGCTCGAATCGTTTGCGAAGGAAACCTTGTTTACTCCGCTTGGCATGATTCTTACGACTTTTCATGTATTGGACTGGGAGCCCGGCAACTATTCGCTTCCATATGATTTGGATAATCGTGGTCCTGCTATCGAACTTGAAGGTCTGGCCGTGACCGGCGAGAGCGGATTGTATTCGACTCCAGGGGACCTGGTTCATTTTGCGGCGATGCTGCTGAACGGCGGAATGTTCGATGGAAAACGGATTTTCTCAGAAGCGGCTGTGCATGCCATGCTGTCCGAAGTGACGGGAGGGCGGTTTTCCAAAACGCCTGTTTTCTGGATGAAAAGCTCCCTTGATCTCTACGGCTGCTTCGGTGATTTCGTATCGCCGCGGGCTGTCGGTCATCCGGGCTTCTCCGGCTGCATGCTGATGCTGGATCCTCAATCACGCAGGGCCGGATGCCTGGTGACGAACAGTCAGAAGCTGCATGCGGACTGGTCCTATTATCGAAGACTCTGGAACATTGCAGCCTGCTTGCCTGCCGAAGGGGGCTCATAATGGGAGGATGCTCATGTATAAAGTCGGGTTAATCGGGACGGGGTTCTGGTCGGAGAAACATTTGAAGGCATGGCAGCGCATTCCGAATGTGCAGATTGCCGCGTTATGCAATCGGAGCAAAGAGAAGCTGCTTCGCAAAGCGGATGAATACGGCGTGCCGCACGATCAGCTGTATAGCTCGATGGAAGAAATGCTGGATCGAGCGGACATTGATATCGTGGATATCGTTACGCCGCCAGAGACGCATCTGCATCTGGTGGGGCTGGCTGCCCAAGCGGGGAAATTCATCATGTGCCAGAAACCTTTCGCGCCTTCTTATGAAGAAGCGGAAGCGATCGTTGCTGCAGCTCGCAAGTATGACGCTAGGCTGATGGTTACGGAGAACTGGCGCTGGCTGCAGCCGATTCAAACCATTAAGCAGGTGCTCGAATCCGGCGTGCTTGGAAACATTCGGGTGGCGAGGTTTATCCACTCGGATTATTTTACCGAACGAATGATTCCGGGGGCGAATTTGCCGCAGCCTTTCCTGACGAAGATGCCACAGCTGATGTTTTATGAGATGGGTGTTCATTGGTACGATACATGGCGATTTCTGTTCGGGGAGCCGAAGCGGCTATATGCCGAATTGAGGTCATTTAGCCCGAACGTGATCGGCGATGATTCCGGCGTCGTCACCCTTGGATATGACGATTTCTATGGCCTCATGGACATTTGCTGGGTTTCAAGACGTGAGCTGACAGGGCCGATTATCGAAGATCAGGTGGATGCGAGGTTCGTGGAGCATTTTGTGGTGGATGGGGACCGGGCTACGCTTAAGATGTACGGCCATGAAGGAAAAATCGTGCTCCTTGATAATGATGGACGGGAGACAGTCGTGGCCGAGCGTACGGAACTTGACCATGAAGAGAGCCATTATCGGCTGCAGTCCCATTTTATCGACTGTTTGAAGTCGGGTCGCCCGTTTCAGACGAGCGGGGACGATAATTTGCGGACGCTGCGGTTAGCTTTTGCCACTTATGAAAGCAGTGAGAAACAGCAAGTGGTCCATCTGGGCTGATTGTTGAAGGTGAAGGGTGATTGCGATGAAAGCGGCGGTATTCAGTAAACCATTTGAAATTATTGTGAGCGAAGTAGCGAAACCTCAGCCCGGTCCCGGCGAAGTGCTGGTTGCCGTGAAGGCGGCAGGAATATGCGGAAGCGATCTGCATAACTATGACGGCTCACATCCGTATGTTCGGTATCCGTCGATATACGGCCATGAGCTGTCCGGCGTGGTTGAGGAAGTAGGCGAAGGCGTGGTATCCGGTGCGAAGCCCGGTGACCGCGTCATCATTGAACCGGCGATTCCGTGCGGGAGCTGCTATCCTTGCCGAAGCGGGAAATACAACTGCTGCATCGATATGAAATTCGTCGGCTCCTTTGGCGGGCAGGGCGGGTTTGCCGACTATGTAGCGGTGCCGGAGAGATGCATTCATCCGATGCCCGATGAGATGGATTACCGCATCGGCGCGTTGTGCGAGCCGTTCACGATCGGGGCACAGGCGGTCAAGCAGGCTGGCGTGAAGGATGGCATGACCGTCACGATTCTTGGCATGGGACCGATCGGGCTGACGATTCTGATTCTGCTGAAGCAGCTATATGCTGTGCGCGTGTTCGCCGTCGATGTCGTGCCGGAGCGGCTGCTGACCGCGAAGCAATTCGGTGCGGACGTCTTGATCAATCCGCTGGAAGTGGATCCTGTGCAGAGGGTGAAGGAATTAACCGGCGGGGAATATTCCAATGCCGTCATCGAGGTGGCCGGGCTCAAGCGCACGATGGAGCAGACGATTCATTTGGTCAGCGCAGGCGGGCATATCGTCATTGTGGGTCTGACCTCCGATGATGTCAGTTTTCCGGGCATCCTGTTTACGAAAAAAGAAGTCGAAATCCGCGGCAGCCGTAACAGCGTGGATCAATTTCCGTTCATTATCGATTTCCTCAGCCGCAATCCCGAGCTGGCGGAAGCGTTCATTACGGCGACGATGCCGTTCCGGGACATCGCCCATGCCTTCCATGAGGCCAAAACGAAACCGAATGCGTTTAATAAGATTATTTTGATGTTTGATGAGGTGTAGGTTGGGGAGCTAGGCGCATGATGCGTCGACTAACTTGCAATGAGTTGCCCTGGGGGCTACTCTTTCGTAAAACTAGCTTACTTTCCGCCAAAGAGTTGCTCTGGGAGCAACTCTTTGTCTTGATTCGCCAACTAACATCCATTGTGTTGCCCTGGGGGCTACACATTTGTAAAACTAGCTTGCTTTTCGCCTAAGAGTTGCTCTAGGAGCTACACATCGGCACGATTCGCGAACTAACATGCAATGAGTTGCCCTGTGGGCTACTCTTTCGTAAAACTAATTTAGTTTCCAGCAATGTGTTGCTCTGGGAGCAGCTCTTTCGCTTGAAAATCAAATTCGGCAAGTTGAGCGAATTGAACGAAAGAAGGGCACCAGGGGATCTACATGGAGCAAATTCGTATAATCAAGCGCATGAAGCGCATCACGGGACCAGACTGGGGACCCCAGTCGGCGCCCCGGCCCGATAAACTAACCCGGAAACAGCTGCGAAGAAGCTCGTTCGCTGCTGTTTCGGGTATTTTTGTTTTTGTTTGAATTTCTGTATTCAAAAACAAACAAACATGTTACACTATTTTCAACATCATTTATCAAACTCATTCGGAGGTATTCACAATGGTACAAAGTTTGTGGGAGCAAGAGAAAGCATCGGAGCTGCAAGGCGGACTTGCGCAGCTGGTTTATCGTTCGAACATCATCGGTACGGATCGCCGGGTATGCAACTGGGGCGGCGGCAACACGTCCAGCAAGACGACGGTACAGGATTTCCGCGGTCGCGACATTGAAGTGATGTATGTGAAAGGAAGCGGCTCTGACCTTGCTACGATGAAAGCGGGCAATTTCACGGGTTTGCGTTTGGAGGATATTCGTCCGCTGTTCGAGCGCGATGAAATGTCCGATGAGGAAATGGTTGGTTACCTGGCACACTGCATGATCGACAGCAAGCATCCGCGCGCTTCCATCGAAACGCTGCTGCATGCGTTCCTTCCGTTCAAACACGTGGATCACACGCACCCGGATTCCATCATCAGCCTGTGCTGCGCGGATAACGGCAGAGAGCTGGCGAAAGAAATTTTCGGCGACCGTTTCGTATGGGTCCCTTATGTACGCCCGGGCTTCACCCTATCCAAAATGATTGCGCAAGGCGTGCTCTCGAATCCGAAAGCAGAACTCGTGCTTATGGAGAAACACGGTCTCGTTACTTGGGGCGAAACGTCCGAAGATGCATATGCGCAAACGATCAAAATCATCACCGAAGCGGAAAACTTCATCGAAGCTCGCGTTAACGAAGCGAAGCTGTTCGGCGGCGTGAAACACGCGGCGCTTGAAGCCGATGTGCGCAGAAGCATTGCTGCGCAAGTGATGCCAACGATTCGCGGCGCAGTAAGCGATGCGAAGAAAATGATTCTGACCTTCGACGATGCTGACGATGTACTGGCATTCGTAGGCGGCGCGAAATCCCCGGAGCTGTCCCAAGTCGGCGCAGCTTGCCCGGACCACCTCGTTCACACGAAGGTTGTTCCGCTGTTCATCGATTGGACGCCGAACCCGGCAGACATCGATGGCTTGAAAGCGATTCTTAAAGAAAGCGTCGCTGCGTATAAGAAACAATATGAAGCCTATTTCGAACGGAATAAGAACGAAGGCGACGTGATGTTCGAAGCGGCGCCGCGCGTTATTCTCATTCCGGGAATCGGCATGATTAATACAGGCAAGAGCTGGTCCAACTCCAAAGTAAGCGGCGCGCTTTACCACCGTGCCATTGCTGTTATGCGCGGCGCAACAGCGCTAGGCGACTTCGTCTCCCTGAGCGAGAACGAATCCTACAACGTCGAGTACTGGCCGCTTGAGCTGTACAAACTGTCGCTTGCTCCTGCAGAAGCGGAATTCTCCCGCAAAGTCGCGTTCATTACCGGCGGTGCCGGCGGTATCGGCAGCGAAACGGCTCGCCGCCTCGTTTCCGAAGGTGCGCATGTGGTGCTTGCCGACCTGAATTTGGAAGGTGCGGAGCGGGTAGCCGGCGAAATTAATGGGAAGTACGGCGAAGGCCGTGCGGCTGCCGTGAAGATGGACGTGACAAGCGAAGAAGCGGTTATGGCGGCTATCGCGGAAACAGCCATCACGTACGGCGGCATCGACATCATCGTGAACAACGCAGGTCTTGCAACCTCGAGTCCGTTTGACCAGACATCTTTGAAAGAATGGAATCTGAACATGAACGTGCTTGGCACAGGGTACTTCCTGGTCGCACGTGAAGCGTTCAAGCTGATGAAAGAGCAAGCGATCGGCGGCAACATGGTCTTCATCGGTTCCAAAAACTCCGTGTACGCGGGCAAGAGCGCATCGGCTTACAGCTCGGCAAAAGCATTGGAGGCTCACTTGGCACGCTGCGTGGCGGCAGAAGGCGGAGAGTTCGGCATTCGCTGCAATACGATTTTGCCGGATGCGATTCTGCAAGGCTCCACGATCTGGAACGGCAGCTGGCGCAACGAGCGGGCAGCCGCTTACGGCATTGAGCCGGACCAGCTGGAAGAGTACTACCGTAAACGGACGACGCTGCTCGTTAACATCTATCCGCGCGATATCGCTGAAGGCGTTGCATTCTTTGCATCATCCAAGGCCGATAAGACGACTGGCTGCATGTTGACGATTGACGGCGGCGTGCCGGCAGCATTCACACGATAAGAGAGGTTGGTGCGGGCATGTATCAAGCAAGAGGCGAGAAGCACTGGATTATTCCGGACGGCTACATTCCTCCAACGAGCAAAGGTTCACTCGAAAGCCATGAATCGGTATGCGTACTCAACTGTGCATCGGAAGACGCACTGATTCGGATGACCATTTTCTTCGAGGATCGCAATCCCATCGAAAACATTCTTGTTGTCGTACCGGGCAGACGAACCAAACATATCCGTACCTCTTCCCTGTCGTCAGGCGGAGAGTTCATTCCGGTCGGCGTTCCTTATGCGATCGAGGTATTGAGCGATATTCCGATTATCGTGCAATACAGCCGTTTGGATGCAACGCAAGCGGAGAATGCATTAATGTCAGTCATAGCTCATCCTCTAAAATAACGATAAAAGGAGCATGTGAGATGGACCAAACAATTCAAGCCAATTATGAGGCAGCCAAAGCGCTGTATGCACGCCATGGTATTGATGTGGATGCGGCATTGGAGCAGCTGGCTCAAATTAAAATATCGATGCATTGCTGGCAAGGAGACGATGTACGAGGCTTCCTGAACAAAGGCCAAGCGCTGACAGGAGGCATTTCGGTTACCGGTAATTATCCCGGAGCTGCCGGTACGCCGGAAGAGCTTCGCTCGGATTTGGAGCTGGCATTCTCCTTGATTCCCGGCAAGCACAAGCTGAATCTGCATGCGATTTATGTAGATACGAACGAGCAAGTCGAATTGGACAAAATCGAACCGAAACATTTTCAGAAATGGGTCGATTGGGCGAAGGAACAAGGACTCGGCCTTGATTTTAACCCAACCTGCTTCTCCCACGAGAAGTCCAAGGACGGCTTCACGCTGAGCCATCCGGATCCGGAGATTCGTCAATTCTGGATCGACCACTGCAAAGCATCCCGCAAAATCGGCGCTTATTTCGGCGAGCAGCTCGGCCAAACCTGCGTCACGAACGTATGGATTCCGGACGGTTTCAAGGATACGCCGGTTGATCGTTTGGCACCGCGCAAACGGTTGAAGGATGCGCTCGATGAAGTATTCGAGGAAGAATTGAACCCTGCTCATAACCTGGATGCAGTGGAGAGCAAGCTGTTCGGCTTAGGCTCCGAAGCTTATGTTGTCGGTTCGCATGAATTCTACATGGGCTATGGGATGCAGAACAATAAACTGATCTGTCTGGATGCCGGCCATTTCCACCCGACGGAAGTCATTTCGAATAAACTGTCTGCGATTTCATTGTTCACGGATGGCATTCTGCTCCATGTCAGCCGCCCAATGCGCTGGGACAGCGATCATGTCGTGACGATGGACGATGAGCTGATTGATATCGGCCGTGAGCTTGTCCGCGGCGATCTGCTTAGCAAAACGCATATCGGCCTCGATTTCTTCGATGCCAGCATTAACCGTGTAGCCGCTTGGGTTATCGGAACGCGCAACACGATCAAAGCGCTGATGAGAGCGATGCTGGATCCGGTAGAAGCATTGCGTCAAGCGGAGCTTGATGGCGACTATACGACTCGCCTTGCGCTGCAAGAGGAATTCAAATCTTACCCGTTCGGCGCGGTTTGGGATTATTACTGCGAGAAGAACGGCGTGCCTGTGCGTGAAGCATGGCTTGCCGAAGTGAAAGCTTACGAGCAAGCAGTATTGCTGCAGCGGGGCAAAGAACCGGTCGAAGCAGCAGAATCTAACGTATAGGAGGATGCAGCTTGCCAAGCATTCTGGCTTATGACCTTGGAGCCAGCAGCGGAAGAGCGCTGCTCGGCCGATTAAATAATCGCGTTATCGAGGTAGAGGAGCTTCACCGATTCGGCAATGATCCGGTCGGCGTCGGCGACCGTTTGCAGTGGGATATTCTCCGTTTGTTTCATGAAATCAAGCAAGGACTGCTGAAGGCGAAACATGCCGGCGAAACGCCGGCAAGCCTCGCCATCGACTCCTGGGCGGTCGATTTCGGACTCATCGGCCGAGGCGGCGAGCTGCTTGGTAATCCGTATCACTATCGGGATCATCATACCGATGGCGTGATGGAACGCACGAAGGCGCGCCTGACGACGGAGATGATTTTCGGCCGGACAGGAATTCAGTTTCTGCCGTTTAATACGATTTACCAGCTTGCGGCGCTGAAGGAAGCGAACTCACCGCTGCTTGAAGGCGCGGAACGGTTTCTCATGATTCCGGATCTGCTTCGTTACTTCCTGACCGGCGAGATGCATAACGAGTTCTCCAATGCGACAACGACGCAGCTGTACAATCCGCTCGAAGCACGCTGGGACCAGCCGCTGCTTGAAGCGATTGGGATTTCGCCGTCGCTGTTCGGCGACGTTGTTCAACCGGGGGCTCGAGTAGGTCAACTTCGGCCATCCTTAATGGAGGAGCTCGGCATCGGCGCAGTTCCGGTGTACGCGGCAGCTGAACACGATACGGGTTCTGCGGTTGCGGCGGTTCCGGCGCTGGAGCGAGATTTTGCCTACTTAAGCTGTGGCACTTGGTCGCTGATGGGGACGGAGATCGATCGTCCGATCATTAACGAACTTGCGCAGGAGCTGAATTTCACGAATGAAGGCGGCATTTACGGCACCTACCGTTTGCTCAAGAACATTATGGGGCTGTGGATTTTGCAGGAAAGCCGCAGAGCATGGGAACGTGCCGGTCAATCGTACACTTTCCCTGAGCTGATTGCTTTGGCAGAGAAAGCGCCGGCATTCGGTGCGCTCATCGAACCGGATGATCCGATGTTCCTGCATGCAGGAGACATGCCTGCTCGAATCCGTCAATATTGCGTGTCGACGGGGCAGACGGCGCCGGCAACGCCGGGCGAAATCGTCCGCTGCATTCTGGAAAGTCTTGCACTGAAATACCGTTATGTGCTTGAATTAACAGAGCGGCTGTCAGGCAAATCGTTCAGCGGTTTGCATATGGTAGGCGGTGGCATTCAAAATGTACTGCTGTGTCAGTGGTCGGCTAATGCGATCGGCAAGCCGGTATGGGCCGGTCCGGTTGAAGGCAGCGCACTGGGCAACCTCGTTGTACAATGGATTGCGCAAGGCGAGCTCTCCGATATTTGGGAAGCGCGCAAGGTGATCCGGGAGTCGTTCCCAGTCGTGGTGTACGAGCCGCAGGAACGCCAATTATGGGATGATGCATATGGGAAATTCCGTGTGTTAACGGGACTTATCTAATAGAAGATGGCAATATGAGCAGTTCGCGAGAAGAGGATGACTATGCTGGTTGCAGAGCGTTATGAGAAAATAGTGGGACTGGTAAATGAACGGGGCAGCATCCGGGTAACGGAGCTCAGCGAGCTGTGCCAGGTAACGGAGGAGACGATCCGCCGCGATCTGGATCGGCTTGAGCAAGCGGGAAGGCTTCGTCGTTCGCATGGCGGCGCGGTCAGCGTCAAGGATCTGCCGCAGCAGCAGCAGCCGGAAATTCCGTATGCGGAGCGGGAAATTACGCACGCGGAGGAGAAGAAGCGTATCGCGCAGGAGGCGGTCAAGCTCATTCGCCCGAAAGACCGTATCCTGCTGGACGCAAGCTCTACCGCGTGGTATATGGCTTCGTATTTGCCGGATTTTCCGCTGACGGTGCTGACCAATTCGATCAAAGTAGCGACGGAGCTGAGCAGCAAGGAGCGCATTGAAGTCATTTCGACAGGCGGCTTGCTGGCGCAGCGTTCGTTATCTTTTGTCGGTCCGCTTGCAGAGCGGTCGCTCGACCTTTACCATGTCGATAAAGTATTTCTCTCTTGCAAAGGGGTTCATTTGGACCGCGGCATTAGCGAGTCGAATGAGCTGCAAGCGCGCATCAAGCAGAAAATGATCGGTATGGCGGACGAGGTAGTATTGCTGGCCGATGCCAGTAAGTTCGGTGTTCAGGCGTTTACGCATGTCGCGGACATCAGCGAGATCAATCGGATCATTACGGATCAGCGGCTTCCGCAGGATATGCGGCTGCAGCTTGCGGATCGTACTTCGATTTCGGTTTTGACCGTGTAGGCAGCAAAGATGACTTCTGATCGAATCAGAAGTCATCTTTTTTTATCGCTTCCTAGGGATCGCTCCAAGTAGATGTGTTGTAAACAGTAGATTGGTCGGCCAAGTCTCCGCATTTTTATATTGTCAACATGTCTGACAACCTGATAAAATGATATCATAACTATTTCATAAGGCGAGGTGCCGATGAACGTGAAAGTTTCCTTATTTATAACTTGTTTAAGCGATGCCTTATACCCTCCGGTCGGTGAAGCGATGATCCGTTTGTTAGCCAGATACGGCGTAACCGTGGAGTTCCCGACTGTGCAAACCTGCTGCGGTCAGCCTGCTTTCAACAGCGGTTACTGGAAAGAAGCGCGGGAGACGGCGGCTACGATTCTGGCTGCTTTTGAAGATTGCGATTTCGTCATTTCTCCATCCGGTTCTTGTACCGGTATGATTCATCATTATCCGAAGCTGTTCGAGAACGATCCGGTCATGCTTGAGAAAGCGATTAAGCTGCAGGAGAAATCCTATGAGTTTACGCAATTTCTGGTACAGGTGCTGGGGATTACGGATGTCGGCGCAAGCTTCCCGCATAAAGTCACTTATCATCCTTCCTGCCACGGCAGTCGTCTGCTGGGCGTGAAGGAGGAGCCGCTCATGCTGATGAAGCAGGTGCAGGGGATGGAGCTGATTCCGCTTCCTTTTGCGAATGATTGCTGCGGGTTCGGCGGTACGTTTGCGGTAAAAATGTCCGATATCTCAGGTGCGATGGTAAGCGAGAAAAGCGATCATGTGCTGGAGACAGAGGCAGAAGTGCTTGTCGGCTTAGATATGGCTTGCCTAATGAACATTGCGGGCAATTTGCGTTACCGGGATAAGCCTGTGCGCGTGATGCATCTGGCGGAGCTTCTTTATGAAGGAGTGAAAGGCGCATGAGTGGAGCAGGAGCGGTTGGCGGCAACACGGTCAAGGAACGGGCGGATATTGCGCTGAACAATGATTTTTTGCGTAAAGCGGTTCGGTTTACGACAGAGCGTCTGCGTACAGGCAAGGAGAAAGCAGCTGAGGATCATGGCAACTGGGATGATTGGCGTGAGCGCGGGCGGCAAATCCGTCTGCATACCATTGCGCATCTCGATTATTACTTGAATCTGTTTGTGAACAATGCGCGTGCGAACGGTGTCCATGTGCATTTTGCCGAGACGGCAGCCGATGCGGTTAAGATCTCGCTTGATATTGCGAAGCATGTTGAGGCTAAGTCGGTCGTGAAGTCCAAGTCGATGGTGACGGAGGAGCTTCATCTCAACACGGCACTGGAATCGATCGGGGTCGAGGCGATCGAGACCGACCTTGGCGAATATATCATTCAATTGGCAGGCCAAACGCCTTCCCATATTATCATTCCGGCTATTCACTTGAATCGCTATCAGATTGCGGACCTGCTTTCGGCCGATGCCGGGGAGACGCTTGAGCCGGATACGCAGATTCTTGCCGGCTTCGTGCGCCGCAAGCTGCGGGAACGGTTTCTGGAAGCGGACATTGGCATGACAGGCTGTAATTTCGCCATTGCCGAGACGGGATCAATGGTCTTGTTCGAGAATGAGGGCAATGCGCGGATGGTGACGACCGTTCCGAAGACGCAAATCACGCTGATGGGGATGGAGCGTATTATTCCATCTTTCGCCGATCTGGAAGTGATGGCGACGCTGCTGCCGCGTTCGGCGACCGGGCAGAAGCTTACGGTGTACATGTCGGCTATTTCCGGTCCGCGCCGCGAGGCCGATGCGGATGGTCCGGATGAGATGCACATTATTATCGTGGATAACGGGCGTTCGCTTCAGCTTGGCGATCCTGAATTCCAAGAGCTGCTGAACTGCATTCGCTGCGGCGCTTGTCTGAATGCTTGTCCGGTTTATCGCCACATTGGCGGTCATGCTTATGGCGGCACGTATAGCGGACCGATTGGAGCGGTGCTTACCCCGGCGCTGAAGAAAAACGTTGCGGAGTGGGACGATATCGCCAATGCTTCGAGCTTATGCGGCGCCTGTTACGAGGCTTGTCCGGTGAAGATTCCGCTGCACGAAATGCTCGTTTATTTGCGCCGGCGCAAGCTGGAGAGCGGTCGCGGCGATAAGCTGGAAGCGCTCGGCATGAAGGGCTTCGCTGCGGTGATGAAGAATTCGAAGCGGTTTAAAGCCGTGCTGAAGATCGGTCAATTGGGTCAAAAGCTTGTCGTTCGCGATGGCGGAATCCGCACGAAGGTCGGTCCGTTGAAGGGCTGGAACACGTACCGCGTTGCGCCGAGCTTGCCGAAGGAATCGTTCAGGGAGAAATGGCCTACGATGGAAGCGGAAATCCGCAGCGGCTTGCAGGAAATGGATCCAGCGATGAAGCTCCGGATGGAAGCGATCGTGAAAGAACGCGGAACAGGCAAAGGAGGACATGGTGGACATGGCAGCTAGGTCAAAGGAGCATCAAGCATGGCTCGACGGACTTGACGCGGAGTCGCGCGCGAAGCAGACGGGTTTCATCGACGGCATCTCCGCGAAGCTGAGACGTCCGCGCGAGATCGAGCCGCCGGCGCATCCGTATCGCGGCGCGCCGGATTTCTGGCACACGTTCGAGTGGCCGCTCGAGGAGCGCGTCGCGAAATTTATGGATAATTTCAAAGCCGTCGGAGGACATACCGTACGGCTTGCCAATATGGAAGAAGCGAAGTCGTTTATTGCGGGCAAAGCGGCCGAGATGAGCGCGAAATATGTGATCCGCCAAAATCAACCGGAGCTGAACGAGCTTGGCCTGGAAGCGGCCATTCCGGATGCGAAGATATCCGTTTGGAACAGCGATCCCGAGGAATACTGGAAAGCACGTGCTGCGGAAGCGGATTTCGGTGTTGTTGTGGCTGATTATGCAGCAGCGTACACGGCTTCGATTACAGTCACGTCATCGAAGGACAAAGGGCGTTCCGTCAGTTTGCTGCCGACGGTACTCATGGCGATTATTCCGATTGACCGGCTGCATACACGTTTGGGCCAAGTTTTGATAAACTTTGATCAGGCAGGACGCGCGAACTTGCCGGCAGGTATTCATTTTATATCCGGGCCAAGCCGATCTGCCGATATCGAGAACGACCTGACGATTGGCGTACATGGACCCGGTGTCGTCTACGCGATCATTGTTGGCTAATAGAAGGGAATTCTACCGATGGAAGTTACCCGTTTATCGAAACGCAATCATTATGAGGAGATTGCCGAGCAGCTCAAGCGCTTGGTGATTGACGGCAAGCTGAAGGTCGGCGACAAACTGCCTTCGACGAAGGAGATGTCGGAGCAGTTCGGCGTCGGACGCTCGACCATGCGCGAGGCGCTTAGTGCGCTGAAGGCTATGGGTTATATCGAGATCAAACAGGGCGGCGGGTGTACCGTTATTAACAGCGCGCCGCCGGAAGTGGAGCTGCCCGAATTGCAGTCGCTGCGGATGAACCGCGAGACGCTGCTCGAGCTGCTTGAAGCAAGGCAGTCTTTGGAGGTATCGAACGCCTCCATCGCTGCGCTGAAGGCGACGGACGCGGATTTGGCCGAGCTGCATCGGATCATGCTGGAGATGGAAGCATCGGTCGGCGATGATCGGGAGGGGGAACGTACCGATGTGGAGTTTCATGCGACGCTGGCACAAGCGACGCATAATTCCATTATGGTGCGGCTGTTCGATTCCATCGTGAGCCAGCTTGAAATGGCTATCCGCGAGATTCGCCGGGTCGAGATTTACGCGAACCGCTCGGTTTCCGAGCGGCTGTATCGCGAGCATCTCGCAATCTATGAGGCGATTTCCAGCCGGGATGCCGATCTCGCTGGCGAACGGATGAAGCAGCATCTTGTGCATGTGGTGAGTAATTTGTTGAAGCATTTGTAGGATTGATGCTCGCCGGGATCAGGTTTATGATCTTGGCGGGCATTTTGTTTTGCATATGAGGATGCTAGGTTGTGACCATTGCTCCTCCGTTGACGTGGATGACTTCGCCTGTAACGTAGCTCGAATCTTCAGACGCGAGGTAGACATAAGCAGGTGCCAGCTCGAATGGCTGGCCTGCGCGTCTCATCGGCGTATCCAGGCCAAAGGTGGACACGTAATCCGCAGGGTAACTGGACACGGTAAGCGGCGTCCAAATAGGTCCCGGCGCGACCGCATTTACCCGGATGCCTTGGTGCACCAGAGAGAGGGCAAGGGATCGAGTGAAAGAAACGACGGCGCCTTTGGTAGAAGAGTAATCAATCAGAAGAGGTGCCCCTTGGTAAGCGGTAATGGAGGCCGTATTGACGATCGCAGCACCGGGTTTCATATGCGGCAGCGCTGCTCTGGTGATATAGAACATGGGGAAAATGTTCGTTTTGTACGTGTTGTACAGTTGCTCGGTGGAAATATGCATAATGCTGATTTGTGGGAACTGCACGCCTTGGTTAAGGATTAAGACATCGATCTTGCCGTAAGTCCGCATCGTCAAGTTGACGATTTCCCGGCAGTGCTGCTCGGATCTTAAATCACCCGGGATGAGCAGGCAAGTTCTGCCGAGCTGTTCGATTCTCTGTTTGGTTTCGTTTGCATCTCGGTGCTCATAGAGATAGGGGATGACGACGTGAGCGCCTTCTTTGGCAAAAGCAATGGCAACCGCGCGACCAATGCCACTATCACCGCCGGTAATGATGGCCACCTTATCCTGCAGTTTGCAGCTGCCTTTATATGAAGGATTTTCAAATATCGGCCTTGGTACCATCTCATACTCAAGCCCGGGCTGAACAGGCTGATGTTGGGGAGGAAACGCGATCGGCTCTTCTTTGCAGACCGTCTTTTTTCCGTAATACGGGTATACGGGTATCATTGGCTGTAGCTACCTCCTGAAAACAATCAGATGGTCTACCTTATTCATCTGCATGTGAATGGGTACATGAGCGGAGTTCGAGACTAGTGACTGTGGCTGCGTTGTAGTAAAATAAGGAATAACGCTCGAACAAAAGGAGACTCGCTATGTGCCGTAATATTAAGACGCTGTTCAACTTTGACCCGCCTGCCACTGAAGAAGAGGTTCATGCGGCCGCGGTGCAATTTGTCCGTAAGCTCTCGGGATTCACTGCACCATCCAAAGCGAACGAAGCCGCCTTCCACACCGCGATTGACGAAGTTTCCGCAGTTGCGCAGAAGCTGCTTAGCTCATTGGTAACCAATGCCGAACCGCGTAATCGCCAAGTCGAAATCGAACGCGCCAAAATCCGTTCGGTGAAGCGGTTTGGGACGAAGTAGCCACGAATAAGTGACGTGCGGCGTTATCGGCTAGATGAGTTTGAAGCGGTCGGTTAAATAACATTGGACAAGCCGCAACAATTTACTATCCAACCGCAACATCGCCGCTCTGGCGCACATTAGTTACATCCACTATAATTTGAAGCATAAGTGTAAACTTAATTAGTCCTGAAGCACAGGCTGCTCTTCTCGGAAGTTTTTCCGAGCGGGCAGCCTATTTTTATTTGTCGGAGGAGTGAGTGAGATGATGGAGCAAGAGTTCGAGGAGGCCTATACGCGCATGATGGAGCAGGCGAGGCAGAGTGGAGGCGCGGAGCGCAAACGCAGGTTGTCAGAGCACGGGGAAGCAGAGAAAGCGTTGCTTCAGTATGTGTGGTGGCCGGCTGTAGGGAGCTTAGATTATTTGCATCCCGAGTATGAGCTGGTGGATTTGAAAGGCGGGACGCGCTTCGCAGACTTCGCTTATTGCCCGCCGTTGTCTTATCAGCTATTACTGGAGGTTGACGGCTTCGGACCACACTGGCGAGACATTTCTCGTTGGAAATTCGCGGATGACTTAAGCCGTCAAAATCATCTGCTCATCGAAGGCTGGAAACTGCTGCGTTTCGCCTACGACGAGGTCATGGAGAAACCCCGCCGATGCCAACAAACGCTGCTCATGGGTCTGGCCAAATGGGGCGGCATCACTCGCCCCGCCGGCGAGGAGCTAAGCGTATACGAACGAGCACTCCTGCATTTGATGCAGGAGTGCTGGGGCGAACTGACATTAAAGCATGCTGCGAAGTCATTAGGGACAACGAAAAGAACCGCACGTAAAGGACTGCAGTCACTGGTTAGCAAAGGGTTGTTTGTTGCTTCAGTCTCACCTACTGGTCGGACTATGAGTTATAATCTCCGATCACGTATTGTGAAGTGATGCTTAGCTCCCAGAGCAATACATCAGAAGTTAGCTGGTGAATGTAGCTCAAGAGTGGCTCTCAGGACAACACACTGGCAGCAAGTAAGCAAATTTAACGAAAGAGTGGCTCCCAGAGCAACACATCATAGGATAGTTGGCGAATGTAGCTCAAGAGTGGCTTTCAGGACAACACATTGGGAGTAAATAAGCTAGTCTAACGAAAGAGTAGCTCCCGGAGCAACACATCATAGGTTAGTTGGCGAATATAGCTCAAGAGTGGCTCACAGGACGACACATTGGGAGTAAGTAAGCAAATTTAACGAAAGAGTAGCTTCCAGAGCAACACATCAGAGGTTAGTTGGCGAATGTAGCTCAAGTGTAACGCCTGGTGCTACACATCGGCCCCATCTCCATTTTGGCCTACGGCCCAAAATGGTTTATACTGGGTAGGGAATGCAAAGATGCTGCAAGCATTCGAGGAGAGGCCTGCCGATGCTTAGTTTTGGAAACTTTTTTACTTATCTAATGGTTGTTAATATTCCACTCGCGATTGCGGTTATATTCATGGAACGGCGAAACGTGGGCGTGACGTGGGCGTGGTTGATGGTGCTATTGTTTCTGCCTGCGGTGGGGTTCGTGGTGTACCTGGTGCTCGGGCAGAACCTGAGCAAGAAGAAGATCTATAAGCTGAACAAACGGACGAAAGAAACGATGAACGCGATGATCGAGAATCAGCGGCGGGAGTTTCGGGATAATCAGGTCGTGTTTAACGACGCGGCTGCGGCGAATTACGCGGATATGATCTATATGAATTTGACGAGCGGTTTTGCGCTGTACACGCAGAACAACAAGGTTGAAATTTATACCGACGGCAATGATAAATTTGGTGCGCTGTTCGATGATATTGAGCGGGCGAGCAGCCACATTCATCTCATGTACTATATTGTGCAGAACGACAAACTGGGCAATCGCCTGCTCGATGTGCTTGCAAGCAAAGCCAAACAAGGGGTCAAGGTCCGATTTCTAGTCGATGACATCGGATGCTCGCTGCTTCCGCGTCATTTCTTTGATCGGCTGCGTGCGGCGGGCGGAGAGGTCGCTTTCTTCTTCCCCTCCAAAATCCCCTACCTCAACATTCGCGTCAACTACCGCAATCATCGCAAGCTCGCGATTATCGACGGGCAAATCGGCTACATTGGCGGCTTCAATATTGGCGATGAATATTTAGGGCAGGATGAGCGCTATGGGGCGTGGCGGGATTCGCATCTGCGCATTACCGGCCATGCGGTGCTCCAAATGCAGGCGCATTATATGCTGGATTGGAACATGGCGTCCTCGTCACCGATTACAAGGGATGTGCTGGAGCTGTTCCCGCCGACCGCCAATACGGGAAACGCGGGCATTCAGATTGTATCGAGCGGACCGGACCAAACGCTGGAGCAAATCAAGAACGCGTATATCAAAATGATCAATTCCGCGAAGGAAACGATCTTTATCCAAACGCCTTATTTTATACCCGATGAGAGCTTATTGACCGCTTTGAAAATGGCCGTATTATCCGGAATCGACGTGCGCATGATGCTGCCTAGCAAGCCGGATCACAAAATGGTGTACTGGGCATCGTACTCGTACCTGGGCGATTTACTCAGCGAAGGGATGAAATGTTATCTCTATGAGAAGGGCTTCCTTCACGCGAAAACGATCGTCGTGGATGGCCATGTCGCCTCTGTGGGGACGGCCAATGTGGACATTCGCAGCTTCAAATTGAATTTTGAAGTCAATGCAATTCTATATGATACCGAAACGGCGTCACAGCTGAAACGTATATTCGAGGATGACATGAAGGTCTGCTCGGAGCTGACTTATGAAGCCTATACGCAACGATCGACGTTTCACAGATTCAGGGAATCCTGCGTCCGGCTGTTATCGCCGATCTTGTAGTGGGTAATACAGATGAGAGCAACAAGGAGTGTGAGAGAGATGATGGACAAGCAAATGGTCATGGAGTGGGCCAAAATGCTGATGAGCTATAAGTTTGCACTGGATGAAATAAGCACGAAACTGACGATTCTCAACGAAGAACTGCAATTCGTTCAGCATTACAACCCCATCGAGCATGTGAAAACGCGGATCAAATCGCCGGAGAGCATCGTGGAGAAACTGCAACGCAAAGGCGTGGAAGTGTCCAAAGAAAATGCGGCCGCACATATCCGGGATATCGCCGGGGTACGCGTAATTTGCTCGTTCACAACCGACGTCTACCGCGTCTACGAGATGATTCTCAGACAAGGTGATGTGAAGGTCATCGAGGTCAAGGATTACATAAAGGATCCGAAGCCAAACGGGTATCAAAGCTTGCATATGATCATTGAAATTCCGGTGTTCCTATCGGATCGCATCGAGCATGTGAAAGTGGAAATCCAGCTGCGGACCATCGCTATGGATTTCTGGGCCAGCTTGGAGCACAAGATCTATTATCAATTTCACGATGATATGCCCGCTTCCATTCGCGATCAACTGAAGGAAACCGCCGATATGATCGGTGCACTGGACAAGCGGATGCTGGGTTTAAAGGAGGAAGTACAGCGTTTCAGCGAAGATACGCTGCACACCACGACAACCTCGCTTGCGTTGTCTCCACCGGCACCACCCGCGCAATCAGCGGTACCGATGCCTAAACCAGCACCCAAACCAGCGCCCGTGGCTGCACTTTCACCCAAACCGGCACCTGTGCAGTCGCCGATTTAGAAGTATCCAATCCGAAAGAACGATACCAACCGGTATCGTTCTTTTTTGCTTTTGACCAAAATCACTAATTATTACATGAAAAATGGAACAAATTTTACCTGTTCTTTCGAGTTTCAATTGATTAGAATGGAGAATATGCTTTTGAGCATCAGAAATAACCGTTTGTTTTGAAAACGCTTCCAGAAAATAGATAGCTCATATACAGAAGGGAAGGCTTCGCTATGTTCCGATTCCTAATCCGCAGCATGAATGACATGAAACTGAGAACAAAGCTTATTTTATCCTGTATCGTCGTTGTTTTCGTACCGGTCATGATGGTCGGGGTCTTCCTGACGAGTGAGCTGCGGCATATGGCGCTGGAGAATGCCCTTGAACAAACTGCCGCAAACGTGGAGCGGGTAAAGAAACGGACGGCCGAGGTGATCAATGTCTCGAATGATATTTCCTATCGGATGTCCAATGACAGCCGGCTCGCCGGACTCGCGAATGGTCAATATGAAACCGTTTACGACGTCGTGAAGGCGTACAAGGATTACCCGGATATTAAAGAATACATTCGCTTGTATAAAGAGATTACCAACATCCGTTTCTACATCAATAATAAGACGCTGCTTAACAACTGGGAGTTCATTCAGCCGACAAGCGCGATTATACGGTCGAAATGGTATCAAACCGCCATCAACAGCAGCGGGCTGATCGGCTGGAATTATATCGAGGATGAACGCGATCATCTGCCCTATTTGAGCTTAATCCGCAAAATCGATTTTCTGAATCAGCATAACATCGGCATACTCGTCATCAATGTGAACGGGCGAATGCTGGATTCGATTCTCAATCAAGAAACCTTCGAGACGATGATCGTGGATGAAGATAATCATATCGTGTCCGCGAATCGTCCGAATCGGGTAGGGAAGACGCTTGCCGATATTTCATTTGATCCGAACGTCATCGATAAGCAAAGCGGGAGATTCCAAGCAGTCGTGGACGGCAAATCCTCCCAAATTCAAATCGAACAGCTCGTCCCGGCTTCCAGCTTGAACGGGATTCGGATTATTTCGGTCTTTTCGATCGACAGCATCGTGAAGGAAGCCAATCAAATTATTGTGCTGGCGCTGTCGGTTGTTGCGATCAGTCTCGTAGTGGCAATCGGCTTGATCTATGGTTTTGCGACGTTTCTTTCGAATCGATTGCTGCGTCTAAGCAAGCACATCACGAAGGTTGCGACCGGTAACCTCGATATCGCGCTCGAAATTGACGGCAAGGACGAGATTGGACAGCTGTCCAGGCAGTTCAACGCCATGGTGGTCAGCATTAACGAGCTCCTCATCGAAGTGCAGGAATCAAACAAGCAGAAGGTGCAAATCCAGTCGAAGCAAAATGAAATCAAATTCAAAATGATGGCCAGTCAAATCAATCCCCATTTCTTATTCAATGCGCTCGAATCGATTCGGATGAAGGCCCATTTGAAGGGGGAGAAAGAGATTTCGAATGTCGTGAGGCTGCTGGGCAAAATGATGCGCAAAAATCTCGAAGCCGGCAATCGCACCGTCATGCTGCGCAATGAAATCGATATGGTTCGCTGTTATTTGGACATCCAGAAATTCAGATATGAAGATCGGCTCATGTATGAACTGCTGGTTGACCCGGCCGCGGAGCAGGCACCGATTCTTCCGCTTATTATTCAGCCGCTGGTGGAGAATGCCGTTATTCATGGGCTTGAGAACAGGGAAGAAGGCGGTCTCGTTCGCGTGAAAGCCGAATTGCTGGGGGATATGATTCACGTCGAAGTCATCGATAATGGCGAAGGCATGGTACGGGAGAGGCTGGAACAAGTCCTGCACACCTTTGGCGATCAAGAGGATGGGGAAGGCAACCGCATCGGGCTTCGAAATGTCCATATGCGTCTGAAGCTTCTCTATGGCAGCGAGTACGGACTCGATATTTGGAGCGAGCCGGGCATTGGTACCAGAGTGCAATTTACGATTCCAATTGGAGGCGATTCTGCTTATGTATAAAGTGCTCATTACAGATGATGAACCTACGATCCGCGAAGGCTTACGAACGCTGATTGACTGGAATGGACTTGGTTATGAAGTGGTGGATACCGCAGCAAACGGGAAGGATGCGCTTGCGAAATATGATCGGCATAAGCCGGATCTGATGATCGTGGACATTCGAATGCCGGGAATGAGCGGGCTTGAGCTGATTGATCAGCTGCGCAAGAACGAACAGTCCGTCCATGTGCTAATCTTGAGCGGCTATGCGGACTTCGACTATGCCAAGAAGGCGATTGCACTGGATACGGACGGCTATCTGCTCAAGCCGGTTGACGAGGACGAGCTGGTTGATTATTTGATCAAGCTGCACGCCACGCTGATGCGAGAATCGGCGCAGAAGGTCAAGAACGAGATGAAGGAAGTTTGGAATCGCGAACGAGTCGTGCAGTCGTATCTGATTCCGGGCAATCAGGTGCCTGTTGCGCTGCAGGAGAACGAATTGACGGATGCGGACCTTAATTGGGACAGCTACACCGTCGTACTTCTGAAGCTGCAGGGCAAGGGGCATGAGATCGAGCATGGACAGCTGATGAAGCTGAAGGGGCTGTTCATTCAAGCCTTTGAAGAGACGGGTATAGGCGTTGTGTTTACCATGGATTCCTTTATCGGGCTGCTCGTGAAGAAGGATCTGAGCTTGGAGCAGAAGCGGCAGGCATTATTCAAAGACATGGTTGCGCTATTGTCGCAAGAGGATCTGGCAGTTACTGCAGCGGCGGGATCAAGTGTGAATCGATTGGAAGATATCAGCAGCTCATACGAGGAAGCGGCGAAGTTCGTCAGCATGCGATTCTTCTATGCGGGCGGTCAGCTAATAACGGCAGAAACGGCACCAATTGCACAGACTGCTCCAATTATCGATGCAGCGGCTGAAGAAACCGTGATCGATTGCGGCGAAGCGGCTGCGAAGTTGTTTTTTGCCATCGATATTGGGAATGCGAGAGCGATAGCGGAATTGGTTGCGGAGAAGGGCAAATTTCTGTTGGCGTGCGGCAGCTCGGAGCAAACGATAAAAGCCACGCTTGCCGAAATTGTTACCTGCGTGATCAGCAAGCTGTCGCAGCATGACCCTGACATGCAGACAAGGGGCGGGCAGCTCTCTGCCAGCATCCATGCCATATTCGAGCAAACGCACTACAACGAGATGGAGCAGCATGTCATTGCTTTTCTGCAAGGCTTAAAGCCCGAATCGGCATCTGTCGGCACGGACAAACAAATCAAGAAGATGCTGGATTTGATTCAGCGCAACTATGTGGAGAATTTGAAGCTGGATGCGCTGGCGGCTGTATTTAACTACAACAGCGCCTATCTCGGCAAGCTGTTCAAGAACGAAACAGGCGAATATTTCAACACTTATCTGGATAAAGTCCGGGTCGAGAAAGCGAAAGAACTGCTCAGTCAAGGGATGAAAGTGTATCTGGTTGCCGAGAAGGTCGGGTACTCCAATGTCGATTATTTTCATAGCAAATTTAGAAAATACGTCGGAACTTCACCGTCCTCTTATCGGAAAATGTGAGATTTTTATATGATTTTGAGCAAAATTGTTAGGGTATTGAAAACGCTTTATTTTCCTTATCATTAGATCATACAGCAAGGAGGAATTGCTTATGAACTACCGGAAGCCGCGTTTCTGGCACACATTTATGCAGCAAAAATATTTGTATCTCATGTCTCTTCCCTTTATAGCGTGGGTGTTCGTATTCAGCTATTTGCCGCTCTGGGGATGGACGATGGCGTTTCAGAAGTTCAAGCCCGCCAAATCATTTTTCGAACAAGACTGGGTAGGATTGCAGTATTTCAAGGAACTGTTCCAAGACGATTCGTTCTTCCAAGCGCTGCGCAATACGCTGGCGATGAGTGTGATGGGTTTGATTGCCGGATTTACGATTCCGATTATCTTCGCCATCTTGCTTAATGAAGTTCGCATTCAAGTGTTCAAACGTTTCGTTCAAACGATCTCGTACCTGCCGCATTTCGTCTCATGGGTCGTGGCAGCGGGCATCGTAACCAAAATGCTCTCCACCGATAACGGTGCGGTGAACGACCTGCTAGTCGGTCTTCACATCATCAGCGAACCGATTCAGTTCTCGGCCAAAGGCAATATGTTCTGGGGGATCGTCACCGCCTCGGATGTATGGAAAGAAACCGGATGGAACACGATCATCTATCTGGCCGCAATTGCCGGCATTGGACCGGAGCTGTACGAAGCTGCAAGAGTGGACGGCGCGAGCAGGCTGCAGCAGGTTTGGAACATTACGCTGCCGGGTATTCGCTCCACGATCATCATTCTGGTTATTATCTCGATCGGTCACTTGATCAGCATCGGGTTTGAGAAACAGTTCTTGCTCGGCAACAATCTAGTCCGGGATTATTCACAAACGCTCGATTTGTATGCGCTTAACTACGGGTTAGGAATGGGACGATATTCCTTCGGTACCGCGATTAACATCTTCAACTCCGTCGTCAGTGTTCTCTTGCTCTTCACGGCTAACGGCATTTTCAAGAAAATTACGAAAGAAAGCATTATATAGGAGGCTGCCAAATGGAAACTCGCTCACTATCCAGCGGTACGCCTTGGTCCGACCGCATCTTCGATATCGTTGTCTACACAGCCATTATCATTGTTACTATCGCCACGCTCTATCCGTTTCTAAACGTCCTGGCGATCTCGCTTAACGATTCAACAGACAGTGTGCGCGGCGGCATCACCATCTTCCCGCGTCAATTCACACTCAAGAACTACGAAACCATATTTGCCTTCTCCGGGTTAATAACCGGACTCAAAATATCCATTCTTCGGACGGTTGTCGGCACGATTCTTGGTCTCATCAGCGCTTCCATGCTGGCGTTCACGCTGAGCCGAGTCGACTTCCAGGGACGCAAATTCGTATCTACGTTCTTGGCTCTCACGATGTATGTATCCGGCGGCTTGATTCCGTTCTACATCCTGATCAAGGATCTTCACATGATGGGCACCTTTGCCGTCTATGTTTTGCCCGGACTTGTTAGCGCATTCAACGTCTTCGTTATTCGGTCCTTTATCGATGGGATACCATATGCACTACAAGAATCCGCAAAGCTCGATGGCGCCAATGATTTCACCATTTACTGGCGTGTCATTCTGCCGCTGACAAAGCCGGCACTCGCCACGATTGCCCTATTCCTTGCAGTCGGTCAATGGAACTCTTGGTTTGATACTTATCTGTACAACGGCTCGAAGGATCATCTGACAACGCTGCAATACGAGCTCATGAAGGTCATTCAGAGCACGACTACGAACGTCGATAATTTCCGCGGCCGCAACATGGTCGAGGTGATGGCGCAGATTTCGCCGGAATCGGTAAAGATGGCCATTACGATTATCGTTACGGTTCCGATCCTGATCGTGTATCCGTTCTTGCAGAGTTATTTTGTCAAAGGGATGACGCTTGGTGCGGTAAAAAGCTAACTAGCTTCGAATCACCAGACTTTGGTATTAGCAGGTTTCCTGTTTATACAATATAATTTTTACCATAATGGGAGGGTTTGCAACATGCAAAGAAAGACAGCCAAAACAGCTTCGATTCTAATGTCGCTTACAATGCTTGCTGGATTACTTGCTGGGTGCGGTAGCAACAACAATGAGAAAAACAACGAAACGAGCAATTCTGCCGTAACAACGGAAGGCAATGCCAATTCGAATGCCGCAAATGCTGACGCTAACAAGGACGCTGCAGCGGAAGATACGTCTCCAATCACGTTCTCCATGTTTGCTGAAGACCCGAATCCGAACTGGAATAACATGCAAGATGACGTCAGTAAAGAGATTACGAAAAAAACCGGCGTAACGCTGGATGCGGAATTCGCAGTCGGCGATCCGGCGCAGAAGGTAGCGCTAATTGCAACAAGCGGCGAATATCCGGATATCATTTCGGCTAAAGGCGATATCGGCAAGCTGGTTGATGCCGGCGCTGTAATCGACCTGACTGACCTGATCGATAAATATGCTCCGAACATTAAGAAAGTACTGGGTGACTACCTGGTGCGCGCTAAATATACGAATGATGATCAAGCGATCTATGCGATCCCGACATGGGCAGCAGCGGATGAGCAGCGTTTTGTTGCAGGCGGCGGCTTCGAGCTTCAGCACCGCGTAGTTAAAGAAGCGGGTTACCCTGAGATCCGTACGGTTCAAGACTACGAGAATGTCATCAAATCGTACCTGGAGAAGCACCCTACGGACGAGAACGGCAACAAAAACATCGGTGTATCCTTGAATGCCGATGACTGGCATATGTATATTTCCGTAACGAACCCAGCCGTAGCTACAACTGGCGGTTCCGATGACGGGGAGTATTTCATCAACCAAGATACGCATGAAGCGATCTACCACTTCCGTCGTCCGGAAGAGAAAGAATACTTCCGCTGGTTGAACCATATGAACGATATCGGCTTGCTCGACAAAGAAAGCTTCGTTCAAAAATACGATCAATACAAAGCAAAAGTTGCAACTGGCCGCGTTCTGGGTCTGATCGACCAAGACTGGGATTACAATGATGGTCAACAAGCATTGAAAACAGCCGGCAAGTTCGATCAAACTTATGGTCACTATCCGGTTACCATGTCCAAAGACATCAAAGAAGCATCGTTCTGGCCAACCGGTTTCATGGGCGGCTACGGCATCTCCATCTCCAGCACGAATCCGGATCCGATTCGTACGATTAAATTCTTGGATTACCTGGCTTCCGATGAGTTCCAAGTGCTTAACAACTGGGGTATCGAAGGCAAGCATTACAATGTAGTAGACGGCAAGCGCGTTGTACCGCAAGAAGTACAAGATCGCATCAACAACGACAATACGGCATTCACGAAAGAATCAGGTATCAACTTCTACTGGAACATGATGGTTCACTACGGCGATGGTGCCAAAGATCCATCCGGCAACTACTACACGAAGAACTTCCCTGAGCAGCTCGTTCTTGGCTACAGCGATGTAGAGAAAGAAACGCTTGCCGCTTACAAAGCAACAACGTGGAAAGACCTGTTCCCGAAAGAGGACGAGTTCAAAGTTAAAGCATACGGCGCTGCATGGAACATCTCGATTCCGGGCGAAGACGAAGTATCCATTCTTGGCACGAAGATGAGAGACATCACATGGAAACGTATCCCTGAAGCGATCCTGGCTAAACCAGCTGACTTCGACAAAGTATGGGATGCTTACATGGCAGACCTCGACAAAGCCGGTGTGAAAAAGATGGAAGAAGGCTACACCAAATACGTGCAAGACCGCGTTGAGCTTTGGAGCGCGAAGTAAGGATTAGCAAGACAAGCGAGAAGACATGCAAGACAAATAAGCCTCTTACACCTTTGGGTGTAGGAGGTTTTTTGTTGTGCCGAGTGGCTTGCAGTCGAATGGCGCATGGGGGACGGGCTGGTGCAAAGTAGCGCGAAGGTGAGTGGTATTCAGAGAGGGAGAGCTAACACGGAACAGCGAAAAAGGTGGCAACCAGATGCAGATGAGTTGCTCTAGTGGCCGCACATGTCCAGTAAACGCTAACTAAATGCAAATGTGTTGCTCTGAGGGCCACACATGTCCAGTAAACGCGAACTAAATGCGAATGTGTTGCTCCAAGGGCCACACATTTATGGCGCATGGGGGACGGGCTGGTGCAAAGTAGCGCGAAGGTGAGTGGTATTCAGAGAGGGAGAGCTAACACGGAACAGCGAAAAAGGTGGCAACCAGATGCAGATGAGTTGCTCTAGTGGCCGCACATGTCCAGTAAACGCTAACTAAATGCAAATGTGTTGCTCTGAGGGCCACACATGTCCAGTAAACGCGAACTAAATGCGAATGTGTTGCTCCAAGGGCCACACATTTCCATTAAACACTAACTAATTATGAATGTGTTGCTCTAGTGGCCACACATTACCATCAAACACTAACTAAATGTAAAAGAGAGATACCAGCTACCGCTCAAAGATCAGAAGAGTCGGTTGTGAGTAAAAGAGAGGTACCAGTTACCGTACAAAGAACAAAAAAGCCGATCGCCAGCAAAAGAAGGGGAATCGTTACCGTTTATTAATGGGCGAAAACTATTTTGCCGCACGAGGAGCGCCATCAATCGCATTAGCGTCCAGCCCAATTAAAAGACCGTCCCATACTTGGGACGGTCGAGCTAAGTTCGCCCATTCAACCGCCGGCGGTATTCGCCGGGCGTCTGGCCGGTGTGCTTGCGGAACATGCGGTTGAAGAAGCTGACGTCGTTGAAGCCGACGTCCAGGGCAATGTTGAGCACCTTGTTGTCGGTGGTCTCGAGCAGAGTTACGGCATGCCGGATTTGGACGGCGTGCTTGTAGTCGAGCAGGCTGAGGCCGGTCGTTTCCTTGAACTTGGCGGTGAAGGAAGAGACGCTCATGCCGCATAATTGGCTTAGCTGCTGCAAGGTGAGGGGCTGATAGTAATGCAGCTCCACGAAGTTGACGATGGATTCCATCCAGTCTTTATCGCTGACGGCGACGGGCTGCAGCGTTTTGCGGTTCTCGTGATGGAAGCGGCTAAGCCAGACGAGGCATTCAATCCACCTTGTCTTGATGATGAGCTGATAGCCCTCCCGCCGCTGGCGGAATTCATCGTAGATGGTTTGCAGATGGGATTGGATTTGGAGTTTCTGACCGGACTGAAGGGAGTGATAGGGAACGAAGGATTGCGTTTTGCGCAGAAAGGGAACCAGATAGAAGAAGTTGACGAACGAAGGCATCTGCTGCAGCACTTCCATCTCGCGCTGAAGAAAGGAGGCTTCGAAGAGCACATTGTACACGATCGTTTCCTTCTCCGATGAACAGGTATAGCTGTGATAGACGTTGGGCTCCAGCACAAATACGTCCCCGGCAACAAGCTGGTAGGTATGGCCGGACATTTCATGAAGCGCGCTGCCTTCCACGACGAAGACAAGCTCCACAAAGTCATGCGTATGCGAAGGGATATGCTCACCTTTCTGGATCGTGTAGCGATCGATATGGAAGGGGAAATTTTCCTGATGGAAGTAATTTTCACCTCGGAATACGGTCATGGGCTCCTCCTGGAGGGGGACTTCTATATTCAATAATGATTAGGACATTAGAATTGGATAAGAATATCGAGCGAAACCTTCGGCATTATAACGATAGCGCTCGCAGATGATATAATCTCGCGGCTGCGGATCAGGCTGCAATGCGTTCGTCGCAATAAATGCATCGATAATTTCTCCGGCGCCTTCAAAATCACCATCTTGGCTGGCGGCAACGACACAGCTTTGAGCGGGGACGGTCATGCGCGCAAACCATTCCGGTATTCCCTCAAACGTAGTCACTTCTACGGATAACAGATAAGCATGCGTATTCGGGACATCCTGTTCGGCAGCCTGCGGCCACATCCCATACTGGACAGAAGCATCCATGATCTGAGGCATATGTGCGGCAAGTCCAAGCAAGCTTTCTTTCGCGTGACGGAATTTGCTCCCCATGTCCTGGAGACCAATGCAAGGGATGCCGATCAATTTCATTTCCGCATGACCAACAAGTTGAGCCCTCTTCTCCGGCAATACTGAAATATTCAGCTGTCTCACCTGATCACCTCTAAGGAAGATTCATACAAGTTCATGATAAGGGAACGTTCGTTCTTAGTCAATGAAACAAAATCGAAAGGGACAGCGCAGCTAATTCTGCCCTGTCCCTTGACTCCCACTATACGAACACTTCCAGCATAAGATCGATCGCGCGGTCCGCATCAACGTTAATGCAAACGTCAACCGGGGAGCCGGCGACCGGTTTTCTCCGCAGGTCAGCAACGGTCATACCCAGGGTTAGCTCACCTTTACATTCCACCGAAAGATGCATTTGCTGCGTCTGCACGATACCGGGCTCCAGTGCAACCAGCACGGCAAGAGGGTCATGCATAGGCGCACATTGCTGCAAGGCATCCGACTGGCGGTAGAAATTGAAATAGTAGGACATGGACCGATTCAGGAAGCTGACAATCTCGCGATTCTCCGGCTTGCAGGAATGCTCCAGCATATCCAGATGAGATTGGCGAAGCCGTGTTTGATAGGTGACGTCCAATCCGACCATCGTGATCTTCAAGCCGGATTGGAAGACGAAGTCGGCTGCTTCCGGATCGCCCCAAATGTTCGCTTCGGAAGTCGGTGTCACATTGCCGGCAACATGAACCGCACCGCCCATTAAGTAGAGATGCTTAACCTTCGAAGGAAGCTCAGGGTCCTTCTTCAGCGCATGCGCGATATTCGTAAGTCTGCCTAGCGCAACGATAACCAGTTCGTTCTCCAGCTCATCCGCCGTGCGAATGATGAAATCGTCAGCGGGTTCCGAGATCGGACGCTGCGCAGAAGCGGGAAGCTCTACATCGCCGATCCCGTTAACGCCATGAACATGCGTAGGGAACACTTTCACGATGCGAGTAAGGGGCTGTGAAGCACCTTGACTGACAGGAATTTCGTTCTCTCGTCCGGCCAGCTTTAAAATTCGCAATGTATTCTCGGTGGCTTGCTCGACGGGAATATTGCCAAAAGTCGTTGTAATCCCAACGATATCCGCTTTTCCTGACTTGATTCCATAGAGGATGGCCAGTGCGTCGTCAATTCCTGTATCTGCATCGATGATCATTTTCAGCTGTTTCATTATGTAACCCCTTATCCAATTGTTAAATCATGCTATAGTCCAGTATAACCTTCTCGGCGCCGCAGCACCAATATTAGGGTGAAAAGTGTTGAACATTTCGCCGATCAAAATTAAACTTAGTAGTATTATGCCTTACGATGTAAGGGCAAAGGAGCAGACGTAAGATGCCGAATGATCGCACGCTCGTAAAACCTGAAGTTGCAGCCTATCTCGAGAGGATCGGCTATGAAGGACCGCTTGACGGCAGTGCGGCAGCGCTCGCCGACCTGCAACAATGTCATCTTCACACAGTGCCTTATGAGAATTTGGATATTATGAACGGCATCCCGCTTTCCTTGCAAATCGATTCCCTCCAGGACAAAATCATTCACCGTCGCCGCGGCGGTTACTGCTTTGAGCTGAATGCCTTGTTCGGCTGGCTGCTGCGGGAGCTGGGGTATCCGGTTACGGATTTCGTAGCCCGTTTCTGGCGTGATGTCGATTCATTGCCGCCAAAACGACGTCACCACGTGTTAAAGGTGGAGGCCGAGGGTCGTACCTATTTAGTCGATGTCGGTGTTGGGGGCATCGTACCGAGGCGGCCGATCGAGCTGATAGAGAAGCTGGAGCAAGCACAAGGCGAGGAAGTCTACCGGATGGAACGTGACCGTGAGTTTGGGTGGTTTCTGTGCGAGTTGAAGCGCGGGGAATGGAGCCGTATCTATTCCTTTACGGAAGAACCTCAGCTTGCGGGAGATTATGAGTTTGCCACGTTCTGGTGCGAGAATGCGCCGGATTCGGTATTTAGAAAAGCTCCGATTCTCGCCATTCGAACGAAGGAAGGACGCAATACGGTATCCGGCGAGGAGTTCCGTATTTTCGCGGGCGAAGGTGCGCCAGTTGTATTTAATGCGGGGACGAAAGCAGAGTTTGATGAAGCGCTGGAGAAATATTTTAGCATCAAGCTTTAATGGAATCGTAGTCTGGTAAGGCTCCACTCGCAGTCGATGATTGCGGTAGAGCCTTCTTCGGTTACGTCTTCACTTTCCTCATCGCGAGCAGCATGCGGAAGCTGAGCACCGCGAATATCGCGATGCCACCACAGAGCAAGAAAGCAAGTCCGTAATGATGGACGTAATATTTGACATGCAGCCAGCGATCCCCCAGCAGGAAGCCGATATAAATAAAGAGAACGCTCCAAGACAGCGCACCTGTGTAAGCATATAGCATAAACGTACTGAATTTCAGCCTCGATATCCCTGCCATATATGCCGTTATGTGACGAAGTCCCGGTACAAAGAAGCCCAGGATAAGCAGCAAATTTCCGTATTTATTCATCCACCCTTGCGCACGTTCAATCTTGGCAGCGGAGATGTGGATTTTGGGACCATACTTGAGCAGGAAGGGGAGACCGAATCGGATGCCGATCAAGTAGCTCAAGGTAATGCCCAGAGCCGAGCCCAGAAAGGCACATAACACGACAAGCAGTGGATGCAGCGTTCCGTTGCCGGCTAGATAGCCGGAGTACGTGAGCAGCACTTCGTCCGGGACAGGCACGCCGACTATACCAAGCGCGAGGGCGAACGTTAATCCGATATATCCATAGCGGAAGATAAGCAGTTCTAATAGATATTCCAAGCGGTGCAGCCTACTTTCTTATGCGGGTTCAAGACTATTTGGTGTCGCTTGAGTACGCTTTTGTTATATGAAAATGAAGTTGTTTTATATTTCTTCCCTACTCATTATGGACTATACTAGGTTCGAATCCAATTTATCGAAAAAGGTGGCCATCACATTGACACGTAAATTGCGTTGGGGCGTTATCGGCTGTGCCGGAATCGCCGTACACTCCGTTATACCGGGCACGAAACAATCCGAAACCGGAGAAGTGACAGCGATTGCAAGCCGCGATTTGGCAAAGGCGGAAGAAACCGCAGCGAAGCTCGGCATTGCCAAAGCTTATGGAAGCTATGAAGAAATTTTGAATGATGCGGATATCGACGCTATCTATATTCCACTGCCGAATCATTTGCATATGGAATGGTCCATCCGTGCGATGGAAGCAGGCAAGCATGTCCTCTGTGAGAAACCGATTGCGCTTAATGCGGAAGAGGCTGCCCGCATGGCCGATGCCGCTGCGAAGAACGGCGTTCATCTGGCAGAAGCGTTCATGTACCGCCAGCACCCGCGTTACGAAGAGATTCAAGCGATTATCGCTTCCGGCGAAATCAGCGAACTGCGCGGGATTCACGGCACGTTTACATTCAATAACGCAGGAGATTCCAAGAACGTACGATACCGCAGAGACTGGGGCGGCGGTTCGATCTATGATGTCGGCTGCTATCCAATCAGCGCAGCAAGATTGCTGCTCGGTGCTGAGCCTGAGGCGGCAACCGTACATGCATTGATTTCCCCAGAGCACGACAATGTCGATATGATGGCATCGGGTATTTTGGAATTCCCGAACAGCGTAGCGCTGACATTCGATTGCGGCATGTGGGCGGCTTTCCGCAACACGCTTGAAATCATCGGAACAAACGGCCGTATCGAAGTGCCTGAAGCGTATATCGGCAATCCTACTTTCTATGTTCATTCCAAAGACGGCAAGCGCGAAGTGACGCAGCCGCAGCTGAATCAATATGCACTGCAAGCAGATGAGTTTGCCCGTGTAGTATGGGGTGAGAAAGAAGCTTCCTTTACTCCTGCCGATGCCGTGGCCAATATGAAAGTTATCGATGCTTGTTTGAAATCAGCTTACTCGCGTACTCGGGTTAGCATCTAATTGAAGCAGGAGGTTTAACAAACGATGAAACAAATCAAACTACCCGGCGTTAAGCAGGGCATCTCTCAGCTTATCATGGGATCGGACTATTTTGCACCGGAAGTTTATGAATTGGTGTGTACAAATTTAGACGCGTTTACGGCAATCGGAGGAAACACCATCGATTCGGCTTTCATATATGCCGGCGGTAAAAGCGAGCAAGCAATCGGCATGTGGATGGAAGAGCGCAAAAACCGCGAATCCATTAATGTATGGACGAAAGGCGGTCACCCGAATCACCTGGGTCCGCAAGTGAATAAACAATCCATATACAACGAGCTGATGATCAGCCTGGAGCGTCTGCGCACGGACTACATCGACTTGTATGCTCTTCACCGCGATGATACGAATGTGCCGGTCGGCGAAATCGTTGAAATTCTCAATGAGCATATCGAAGCTGGCCGTATTCGTACGTTTGGCGGTTCCAACTGGACGACGGCTCGTCTGCAAGAGGCGAATGAATATGCAGCTGCGCACGGTCTGCGCGGCTTTGAATTCAGCAGCCCTAACTTGAGTCTGGCGAAAGCTCAAGAACCCTATTGGGCAGACTGCATTAGCGTCGATGAAGAGATTCTGGGCTGGCATGAGCGCACAGAGCTGCCGCTGTTGTCTTGGTCGGCGCAAGCACGAGGTTTCTTCACGGGCCGGTTTACGGCTGAAGATCGCACGGATGCTGATTTGGTGCGGGTGTTCTACAATGACGATAACTGGGAGCGTTATCGCCGTGCGGAGCAGCTGGGTAAAGAGAAAGGCTTCTCTACCATCCAGATCGCTCTTGCTTACGTGCTGAACCAATCCTTCCAAACGGCTGCCATTATCGGAGCACGGAATGAAGCGGAAATGAAATCCTGTTTGGAAGCGACGACGATTACACTGACGCCGGAGGAAGTTAAATGGCTGGATCTGCGGACACGCTAATTGAGCTATGGCCGGAAGGCGCACCGCTGGCGACTGGAACGACTGACGAGGATCGCCCCGCGCTTACGCCTTATTTGGTTGAAGGCAGCGAGAGTGTCGTGATCGTCTGTCCGGGCGGCGGGTACGGCATGCGTGCCGATCATGAAGGAGAGCCGATCGCGCTTTGGCTAAATGGGCTTGGCATATCGGCCTTCGTGCTCCGTTACCGGGTAGCGCCTTATCAATACCCGAGTGCGTTGTATGATGTACAGCGGGCCATTCGATATGTTCGGCTTCATGCGGAAGCGCTTGGCGTAAACGCCGGGAAGATCGGCATATTGGGATTCTCGGCCGGCGGACATCTGGTCTCTACGGCCGGCACTCACTATGATGCCGGCAATCCGGAAGCGGAAGATCCGATTGAACGGATGTCTTGCCGACCCGATCTGGCGATTCTATGCTATCCGGTGATTACGATGCAGTCTCCGGTTACACACGAGGGCTCCCGTCTGAATCTCCTGGGCGCGAATCCGCCCGCCGAGTTGGTTGAGCTGCTGAGCAACGAACTGCAGGTCACGCCGGACACGCCGCCAACATTCCTTTGGCATACGTCCGATGATGCTGCGGTTCCGGTCGAGAACAGCTTGTTGTTTGCGATGGCGCTGCGCCGTGCAGGAGTTCCGTTTGACCTTCATGTGTATGAGCAAGGCGCACATGGTATGGGACTTGCGGAAGCAGACCCGCATGTGGCCAACTGGACGACGGTATGCGGACTTTGGCTGAAGCGAAACGGTTATTAAGATAGGGAATGGAACAAGGCCTCTCTTGTGAAAGTGAGCTGTCCACATGAAATGTGGACGTTCCTTGCAAGGGAGGTTTTTTTGAAGAATACGGGTGATTATCCCCTATAGGCTATGTTAATCTAGTGAGGTAGTCTGAGCGATCCAAGAAGCTAAAGGAGAGTAGAAATGACGATGAGCGAGAATCGAGCTTTTGAAGGCACTTATCAGGGAGAAAAGGCAATTTGGTTGAAATATGACCGCTATGAGGCGGCAATTCTGCCCGAGGTCGGTGGAAATCTGATCGCTTTCCGCGATGTGGCAAGCGGTACTCAATATTTGCATGAACCGACATTGGATGAGATGGAATCGTTTAAGGCAAGACCATTTATTCACGGTATCCCGGTCTTATTTCCTCCGAACCGTTTCGAAGATGGCAAGTTTCCTTGGAACGGACGTACGTACCAATTCCCGGTTAATGAGCCTGCGACGGGCAACCATCTGCATGGCTTTGTACATAGCGAGACTTGGGCAGTTGAAGAATTCGGCACGACAGCCGGCGAAAGTTACGTTGTCGTTTCGCTAGTTGTGAACGAGCAAAGCGCCGTGTACACGTACCTGCCTCACAAATTTACAATCAAGCTGCGTTATGCAATCAGCGCCGACGGTTTGCACCAGCATGTCATGGTTCGCAATGAAGGCGACGATGTTATGCCATGTCTATTCGCGTTCCACACCTCGGTGAATGCTCCGTTCGTTCCGGGCGGTTCTGCGCAGGATTACCGCTTGAAGCTGACGATCGGCGAGCGCTGGGAAATGAGCGAGCGCATGCTTCCGACAGGCAACTATCAGCCGCTATCATCCAACGAAGAGCTGATGAAAGGCGACGGCGTGTATCCTTTCTTCGAATCGCTGGACAACCATTACACGGCAGTGGCACAGAATGGCCGCAACCGGATGGAACTGACCGATACGAAACATGGCATCACGCTCGTTTATGATGTCGGCACTTCGTACAAGCAGTGGATGATTTGGAATAACGGCGCTACAGAAGGTTTCTTCTGCCCAGAGCCGCAAATCAACCTCGTGAACGCGCCGCATGTGGACTTGCCTGCTGATGAAATCGGCTTGTACAGCCTTGCTCCGGGCGAGATCTGGGAAGAGACGGGACGCCTTTACGTGAAGAAAGCTTAAACGCAGCCTCTTTAATAGCATCCCCTCGGTTCGTCAGACCGGGGGGATGCTTTTTCGGGCAACTAAGGGCTTCTGGTATCGTTAGAACTACTGCAGTGCTTGTTCCCAATTCTACTAACTGAATGCTGGAAGTGGAAATGTTGCGAAATAAGCAGCATTATGCTCATTGGCAGCTCAGATTCTCGAAAATGCTGCTCGAAATGCAACAATTGGCGGGAAAATGCTTCAAAGTGGCAGTCGTAGGGGGAAATGCTGCATTCCATGCAACATTTCCCCTCAAGAGGACCGGAATGATCAAAAATGCTGCATAATAAGCAACATTTGATTTGAAGAGTGCGCAGACTGCAGATGCGGGCTTTTTTACTTGGAAGAATGACGAAGCATACTGTAGACATGCGTGTCATAAGACTTGCCGTCTTGCACGATGTAATCGCGCAGTATCCCTTCCTGCTGAAAGCCAAGCTTCGTTAATAAGGTTTGAGAAGCCTGATTTTCCCGAAAAACAACAGCACCGATTCTTGCCAGCTCAAGCTGTTCAAAGCCGTAGGCAACGATCCTTGAAACAGCCTCCGTCGCATAGCCTTTGTGCCAGTGATCCGGATGGAGCTCGTAGCCGATCTCGGCTCTCCGATGCTTGGGCATCCATGCATTGAATCCGATCGTGCCCATAATCCGGTTATCCGGGCTGTCTTTAAGCTGGATTCCCCACCGAATGCCGCGTTTCTCCTCATAATTCCGTGCGAAGAGTTCTACAAAAGCAGCTGCCTGCTCCAGCCGTTCAAGCGTTTCTTGCCCGTAATAACGCGTGACGTCCGCGTTTGAGAAACAAGCAAAGATGCCGGCCGCATCCTCGTAAGTCAACTCTCGTAATAGCAGTCTTTCGGTTTCTAATCTCGGAAACAGATAAGTCCCTCCTAATCATAGCTGCGACAGATGCCCCTTGCGAATCGCTGACGGCGTCAAATTGCGAACCTTTTTAAACACTCTACCAAAATAAGTCATGTTGGAGAAGCCCGCACGCTCGGCAATTTCGGCGACAGGATAATCGGTATCGAGCAGCATCCGCTCGGCTTCCTGCACGCGCAGCATATGGATGTATTCAATTAATGTCTTTCCGGTCACCTGCTTGAAGATTTTGCAGAAATGCGTCGGACTTAGATTCACCATACGTGCAGCATCGTTCACGCTGATCGATTCCTGGTAACGCTCGCGCAGCGTCTGGAGCAGATGGGAGAAATCATAGGGCTTCTGCGCGCGCGGCAGCGATAAGTCGGTGTGCTGCTGGGCATAGCGAAAGTAAAGCCCGAAGATTCGCAGCAGCTCCGCTTTCACGAGCAGCTCATACCCCGGCTGCTTCCCTTGGAATTCCTCGACCAGTCTCGCGAAGGAATGATTCATCTCATCGATGTAAGGGGCTGTCGCCTGCATCAAGCTTGGCCACTTCACCTGCTGCTGCAAGTAAGGCACAAAATAATGATGCTCCGTAATATCAAGCCCGCTTCCCCGCACCAATGCCTCGTTAAACACGATGCAAATAAGCTCAGTATCCGGCTCGAGGGTCACAACGCCATGAAGCTGCTTCGTATTAATAAAAGCCAATTCGCCCTTCTGTAGTGGCATAAACGACGCATCGACTTGCACACGGGCGCGTCCTTCTTTGACATACACCCACTCCATATGATCATGCCAATGTAAATGCACGTCCTTCACGATAAACACATTGATGGGAAAAGTGCGGTCGGGAATCCAGGTATTCTCTTTAAACGGACTTACGGTCATAGGGACAGCCTCCAGTCTATACGTACGATTTTACGTCATAAGCAGGTTGAATCTCAATTGGAATCGCTTTTATTGTCTAAATGATCGTAAGATTGTATGAATAGTTCGCAATTTTGTTTCTAGTTTCAACCTCTTACTTTCGGTACGATAGGAGCAGATACAGCATCTGGAATCGATCGGAAAGGTGATGGAACAAATCGTGAACAATATTCGAATTGGAACACTTGTTAACGGCAGCACCGCAGCATCGGTCATCCCGCAAATTATCCCACATGGTTTCGAATCATTTGGCTTAACGTTCTGGCAAACCACGCAAGGCACGGATTTAAAGGAGCTTGCGCTTCAAGTAAGAGAGCAGCTGGCAGAGCGCGATATTGCGATCTCGACTTTAGGCGTATTCGGCAATCCTCTCACCGGCGCAGGCGACAACTATGATACATTAGCCAGCTGGGAGCGGTTAATAGATGCTGCAGAAGCTTTTGGCACGGACCTTGTCACCGGATTTACGGGAAGAATGCCCGGCAGCATCGATGAGTCCATGACGAGATTCGGTGAAGTGTTCGGTGAGCTGAGCAAACGGGCGGAGTCGCGCGGCGTTCGGATTGCGTTCGAGAACTGCGATATGGGCGGTACATGGGGGCGTGGCGAATGGAATATTGCGCATAACCCGACGGCATGGGAAATGATGTTCAATACGGTGAAGGCAGACAACATCGGCCTGCAATGGGAGCCTTGCCATCAGATGGTGAGCCTGATCGATCCGATTCCGCAGCTTCGCAAATGGACATCCAAGATATTCAACGTTCATGGCAAAGATGCTACAATCGCATGGGATGTTGTGAAGGAATATGGCATTCACGGTCCGCGCGAATTTGTGTGGCACCGGACGCCGGGGTTTGGCGATTCCAACTGGACGGATATTATCTCCATTCTGCGTCAAGCCGGCTACAAAGGCAGCATCGATATCGAGGGCTGGCATGATCCGGTCTACAGGGATGAGCTCGAGATGACAGGTCAAGTGCACGGCCTCAACTATTTGAAACGCTGCCGCGGCGGCGACTTTGTTCCTAATCCGGTATAGAGGGAGTTCGATAAACGATGAAGCATCGCATTGTGGTAGCAGGTTGCGGCGGCATGTCCAATACATGGATCGATTACGCGATGGAACGGGAAAATGCTGAGATTGTCGGGTTCGTCGACATTTATGAAGAGAGTGCCAAAGCGCAGGCAGCTAAACGAGGCTTGCAAGTACCGACCTTTACGGATCTTGCAACAGCACTGGCTGAGACGGATGCGAATCTGGTTTTTGACGTTACCATTCCGGCCAGCCATAAGCAGATCGTGACAACTGCAATGCGCGCAGGTTGTAACGTATTAGGCGAGAAGCCGATGGCAGAATCGTATGCAGACGCGGAAGAGATTGTTGCCGTCAGCGTGGAAACAGGAAAGAGCTACGCCGTTATGCAAAATCGCCGCTATAACAAACACATTCGTTCTTTCCTGGATATCATCAAGTCAGGTGCGATTGGAACGGTTGGCTCGATTCATGCGGATTTCTTCCTTGGGCCGCATTTCGGCGGCTTCCGCGATTTGATGGATAACCCGCTGATCGTGGACATGGCCATTCACACCTTTGACCAAGCCCGCTTCCTAAGCGGTGCTGATCCGGTTTCGGTTTATTGCCATGAATATAACCCTCCGGGCTCCTGGTACAAAGGAAATGCATCTGCGGTTTGTATTTTTGAAATGAGCGATGGTTCCGTATTTACGTATAACGGTTCCTGGTGCGCAGATGGTCTAAACACTTCCTGGGAAGCGAACTGGCGGGTCACCGGCAGCGAAGGTGGCGCGCGCTGGGATGGAGCAACGATGCTATACGGCGAATGCATAGACCGTTCAAAGCCTGAGGGTTTCACTCGTGAAATGAAGCGGGTGGAGGGCAGTCAAGAATGGAGCGGGCGTGAAGGTCACTTCGGCTGCATGGATGAAATGTTCGCAGCGCTGGAGGAGAATCGCTCGGCAGAAACGAACTGCCACGATAATATTAAGAGTGTCGCGATGGTGTTCGGCGCAGTCGAGAGTGCACGATTGGGACAGAAGATTAAGCTGTAACATACAAAAGCCGGAAGGAAGAGAGAGAGTCTGCCAATGTGGCGGGCTCTCTTTTTTTTATTCGGTTAGAGTCCTCCCATTCGATACATAATAACGGAAAAACCATCCAGCGGAGGTATAACTATGACTTCAACTCAAAAGCATACTTTGCCAACGCTATCACATACCCTGCATGAGTTCGAGGACTGCAGTGATCTCATTCACCGCACGGTTCCTAACCTCGGGGTTGATCTTGTTTTTATCGGCAACCTGATAGCAGGGGATAAGCTGTACAGAGATTTGATCAATTTGATCGAAACTGCGGATCAAGAGCAGATGCAGCAGTTCGTAAAGCACTCGAAATTTGTTCCGATGACGGACAGCAAAGAACTCATTGTCAGCATTTTATCCGGGCGAGCAGCTATATTCTATGAAGGCAACGCTTATGTCGTCGATGTTTCCGGCAACGAGGGGCGTTCGGTTTCCCAATCGGAACAGGAAACAACGATTACAGGGCCGCATGATGCGTTCACAGAGGACGCCGGTGTCAGTCTGGGTCTGCTTCGCAAGCGGATCAGAAGCTCCCATCTTAAAGTAATCAAGCTCTCCGTAGGAGAAGTTACGAAAGCTGATGTTTATGTGCTCTATATCAAAGACTTAGCCGATATGTCGTATATTAACGAACTGAAAAAACGAATCCAGGACATTGAAATCGATGCCGTGCTGGATACAAACATGCTCATTCAGCTTATTGACGACAGTCCTTACGCTCTATTTCCGCAAATATTGACCTCTGAACGTCCGGACGCTATCGCTTCCAAACTGGTAGCCGGACGCGTGGTCGGTTTGATGGACGGAAGTCCGACGGCATTCAGCATACCCGCTTCATTCGTTGAATTCTTCTCCTCATCTGACGATTATTACATGCGCTGGATGCTCGGCTCGGCCACGCGAATTTTAAGGTTCATTGCCCTCTTCATCACGATGATCTTCACAGCGCTCTACGTGTCGGTCACAACCTATCATTACGAAATGATACCTCAAAACCTCATTTTGACTCTGGCGGAATCCCGCAGCAGAGTGCCTTTCCCTCCCGTGTACGAGGCGTTGCTGATGGAGCTTACGATCGAGCTGCTCCGTGAAGCCGGCGCCAGATTGCCGACGAAAATCGGGCAAACCATCGGTATCGTCGGCGGTATCGTTATCGGACAAGCCGGTGTGCAGGCAGGTTTAACCAGTAATATTCTCATTATTGCAGTTGCATCCTCAACCATTGCTTCATTCGTTATCCCGAACTATACCATGAGCGCTTCGATACGTCTCATCCGATTCGGTCTGATCTTGTTGGCCGGATTCTGGGGGAACCTCGGACTGGCAATGGGTCTGGCTGCTGTCATTATTCACCTGAGCGGTATGACCAGCTTCGGGTCTTCTTACTTGACTCCAATCGCACCTAATCAGCCCATGGAGTGGCGTGATGTGCTATTCCGCGCTCCATTCAACAAACTGAACTACCGTCCTTCTCAGACGCGCACGAAGAATAAGATAAGAAACAAGATGAAGAGGTGAGCCGCCTATGAATGGGTCAGAGAAGCTGTCTGCATTTCATATGTCCATACTTGTCTTCATGACGCAGTTTGGCGTCGTTATCTTCATGCTTCCGCAGATGCTGAGCAAAACCTTCGGAACGAATGGGTGGATTGTACTGCCCGGCTATGGGCTGATTGTCATCATCAATTTGCTGCTGATCGGGGCTGTTTATAAGCTCGGCAAGGGGAAGTCGATCTTCGATATTTTGGAACATGCGATTCCCAGAATGCTGTTGATGCCGCTTTATTTGTTTCTTGTCGGCGTGTGGGCTATGTTGGGTTGTTTGGTTGGCAAGGAATACGTGCTTATTTTTCAAATGCTGGCATTTCCTACGACTAATCCGATGGTGTTCAAGTTAGTCATGGATGTGCTGATATTCTGGCTAATGATCAAGGGACTGTACAATATTTCAAAAGCCGCCACAATGTTCTTCTGGTTCTCGGTGTGGATGCTGCTGCTGGTATTTTTCTTCTATGGCGACTTCAGCTTTTCGAGATTAACGCCGTTCTTTCTTAAAGGCGGAACAGGCTCTTTGTCAGACTTTGTCGGCATATATTCGGCCTATCTCGGCTATGAGCTAGTATTGCTTACTTTTACTTCGACCGATGCCAAGACTAAATTTCTTCGCTCAAGCATCATAGGCAGTCTGCTGACAACGGTATTCTATACCTATATTTGCTTTGTCGCATTCGGCTTCTTAAGCCCGAAACAATTGAACCGCATGCTGTATCCACTGCTGGACCTCATGGCGTATATAAAATTCCCGTTCGTCGAGCGGCTGGAGAGTTTATTCTACGGGTTCTTCCTATTCACGACGGTGCTTACAGTCGTCATGTATTTATGGTCGGCAAAGGAGACAGGGCGCAGAATATTTCCGAAAATGAAAGAAAATGTGCTTGCCGGCGTAATTGTACTGCTGACCTATATTGTCGCCTACATTCCCGATACGTTAAGCGATGTGCAGACATGGCTCAAAATGTTCAGTACCGTGGAGTGCGTCATTGCCTTTACCTTACCGCTGCTGCTCATCATTGTGTTGGTACTCGCGCGGAAGAAAGTGGCGTCCGCATGAAGCTGAACATGAGAAAAATAATGCTGCTGCTGGTTGCGCTGACTGTTGCAATGCCCTTAACGGGCTGCGGCGATCAGCGGATTCTCGAGAAGCTCGGTTTCTCCCAAACGAGCAGCTATGATTTGTTGGATAACAATAGGCTTGAGATTGCCGTTTCCATGCCGAAGGCGGATCCGCAGGCACGCACGCAGCGCGAGGTGCTGAGTGCGATCGCAGCGAGCGGGAAGGAGGCCAGAACTAAGCTTGCGAAACTGACCAATCTGCTGCTGGTCAGCGGTCAGCTGCGTAATGCGTTATTTAGTATGACACTTGCAAAAAGCGGAATGATCAAGCATTTGGACACTTTTCTACGTGATCCTTCTATTTCTCCGCGGCTCAAACTATCCATCGTGAACGGGAATGCCAAACAGATGCTGCAGAAGGATTATAAGCAGCATCCCATTACCGGTAAATACATCGATGGCATTCTGGATAAGGAAGCGATGGGAAGGACGATTCCCTTAACGTCGCTCTACTCCTTTACACGAGATCTATATGATGACGGAATTGATCCCGTTATGCCTGTTCTCAGAGATTCCGGTGAGCATATTAATATCGACGGAGTGGGCTTGTTTCGAGATGATCGATACATAACCATGATTCCTGCTAAAGAAGGGCTCATCTTTGCATTTCTAAGAGGTTCCTTCAAACAAGGAGAGGTCAGCGTCCAATTGAATGGCAAGCAGAGTACGGGCGATACCATTATGTTCAGCTCTCTCATAAGCCGCCGGAAAGTGAAGATTGGCCGTGATTCAACCGGGGCTCCTTCGGTTCACATTCATATTAAGCTCAAAGGATCGGTTCTTGAATATACCGGTAAGCTCTCGCTCGCTGAACCTAGTGACCGGAAACGAATTGAGCAGCAGGTTGCGAAGAAGCTGACCGAGCGGGGGCAGAATTTGATTGCGTATATGCAGAAGAACCGTGTTGACAGCCTTGGAATGGGCATTCCGATACGTAACCATATGAGTTATGCCGCTTGGAAGAAGCTGAACTGGCCGGAATCTTATCCTTCAGTAAAAGCAACGTGCAGCTTCACTGTGATCATAAATAATACCGGGAAGGCAGAGTAAATAGAAGAAGCCGAATCAAGCAAACAAATAGAAAAATGCAGCAATGTTCCGGCGGCCGACGATTTTCTATACTGAGCATAGGAGGGGAGTGCCTGCGATGGAGATACGAAAGCAGGCTGGTCGGCATGCAGGAAAGGAGGGAAGCGGCGTCCGCAAGTGAGCGGCTGGAAACCGAAGTATTAACATATGATCCGAGAGGGAGTGTATGATATGTTAACCGGTTTACGCGTAGGTTTGAGAAAGCGGCGGTTCAGCTCGATACTGCTGGCCTTCGCCATCATGATGGGGGCACTTGTCATTCCGCAGCAAGCATTCGCAGCAGATTACACGGTGCAGAAATGGCAGACGGTCGAGATTTCATTAACCAGCTCCAAGACGTACACAAACCCGTTTCAAGATGTGGATGTGACCGCGACCTTCAGCGGGCCCGGCGGAGTTACGATTACCCGTCCGGCTTTCTGGAACGGCGGAGCCGTTTGGAAGGTTCGGTTTGCCCCGACGGCGACCGGTGCATGGACGATGACGACAGCCGCAAACGATACGACGGACACCGGATTGCACAATGTAACGAAAACGATTCAAGCCGATGCCTATTCCGGAAGCCAGGCGATCTATCAGAAGGGTTTCCTGAAGGTAAGCAGCAATGGCCGTTATCTCACGTACAATGACGGCACACCGTTCTTTTACTTAGGCGATACGCATTGGATTTTGCCGCATGAACGGTTCTCGACCTCGAATAAGGCAGGAGTGGCCTCACAGTTCAAATATGTGGTGGATAAACGCGTAGGCCAAGGCTTCACGGTCTATCAATCCGAGCCGATTTGGCAGCCGCATGGCGGAGGCACGCATACCGGAGCGGATGAAGAAGCGGTAGCGAACCTGAGCGATGGCTTCTCGAGCGCCGACTTGCCCGGTTTTGATAACCTGGATCGGAAATTCAAGTATATTGCCGATCAAGGTCTTGTCCATGCCAACGCGCAAGTATCTTGGGCACTTGATCCGGCTAGTTATAGCGGCGTGTATACGGATGCCTACATGGCGCGGGTGGCTAAATATTGGGTTGCGAGGTATGGCTCATATCCGGTGATCTGGACGATTGCCCAGGAGATCGACCGCAACATGTACAACAACTACAACACGACGACGATGAGCAAATGGTATGCCGTCGGTCAGAGCATTTCCGACAATGATGCGTATAACCAGCCGCTCATGCCGCATATGGAGAACACCGGCACATCGGTCGCATCGAATTCCACTTGGGCGAGCAAGGCTTATCATGATGGCTGGGCGGTTCAGTGGCAAGGGGATATGACCGGCATGAGCACGGCGAAGGACTTCTGGAACTTTACGACAGCCAAACCTTCGGTCATGTATGAAAGCGCATACGACGGCTTCTGGACGGATTCCCGCGGTGCTTTGGGTGCCGCGTATAAGTCATTCCAGTACGGGATTTACGGGTACGGGTATGGAGCTTCGGGCACGTGGAACGATGTGTATTCCGTGTCAGGCGCCGCAGAAGATTTCGGCACCGGTTACGAGCTTCCGGCGAGGTACACCTGGTGGTATGATGGGGCGAACTATGTCACAGGGGACCAATTGACGTATTTCAAAAACTACTATACGTCGCTGGAGTGGTGGAAGCTCGTTCCTCGATTCGATGATGCAAGCTGGGGCGCATTCAACGATACTTCGAGGTCGCTGCTTTCCTCCGACGGAAATTCGGTGTATTCGGTATTCTTCTTTAACGGTACAACCAGCACCGGTACATTAAAGCAGATGGATAATGCGTTCTTGTACAATGCTCGTTGGTTCAATCCGAGAACCGGCGGCTACACCACGATTAGCAGCAGTGCGCAAGCTTCATCCGGACAGTGGAACATACCGGCCAAGCCGGATTCGAACGACTGGGTGCTGCTTGTTCAGAAGACTTCGACGCCGGCGCCTAACTTAACGAATCTGGCCCTCGGCAAAACTTACTCCAGCTCCTCCTCGTGGGATGCGAATCAGCAAGCGCCTAAAGCATTCGACGGCACAACGGCGACGAACTGGCAGGCTTGCAATACCTGCTGGAACGGCCAGTGGCTGGAAGTGAATTTCGGTGCGAACACCACCTTCAACAAAGTGGTGCTCACCGAGTATGACAGCCGGACAACAGGGTACCGGATCGAATATTGGAACGGCTCCACGTGGCAGACGGCCTATACCGGTACGAGTATCGGTGCAAGCTTCGTGCCGAAGACGATTACGTTTAGTGCAGTAACCGGCAGCAAAGCGAGAATTTATTTCACTTCAGGGACGGCGAATGCTCCGATTATTTATGAATTTGAAATTTATTACGATGTTCCGAACCTGGCACTCGGCAAGACGTATTCGAGTTCCTCTTCGTGGGATGCCAACCAACAAGCGCCTAAAGCCTTCGACGGCACGACTGCGACCAACTGGCAAGCCTGCAGCGGCTGCTGGAGCGGCCAGTGGCTGGAGGTCAACTTCGGCGCGAATACCACCTTCAATAAGGTAGTGCTCACCGAGTATGACAGCCGAACGACGGGATACCGCATCGAGTATTGGAACGGCTCCTCGTGGGTGACGGCTTACACGGGAACATCCATCGGAGCAAGCGGTGTGCCGAAGGTCATTACGTTCAGTGCGGTAACGGGCAGTAAAGCCCGCATCTATTACACCTCGGGAACCAGCTATGCACCTATTATTTATGAGTTTGAAGTTTACAATCAGTAAGTAAATGCGGAAAAGGCCGGGCACCTCGCTAGCAGCGGGATGCCCGGCCTTACTATTCTTGGATTAAAGGATGTTAGGTGCATCCACGTTCGGATCGGTATCTGCTTCATAATCGACGCCTTCGGTTTCGAAACCGAAGAGCTGGAAGAACTCTTTGCGGTAGCCTTCGAGATCCGAAAGCTGCTCAATGTTTTCCGTCGTAATGGCTTCCCAGATCTTCGCCACTTCTTCTTGAACATCCTCGCGAAGCTCCCAATCGTCAATGCGAATGCGGCCTTCCGCGTCTACCGGTACCTCGCCGCCCGCATATAGGCGTTCGGTGAACAAACGGTAGGTTTGCTCGATACAGCCTTCGTGCAGCCCTTTCTCCTTCATCACTTTATATAGAGCAGAGATGTAGAGCGGTACAACAGGGATCGCGGAGCTGGACTGCGTGACAAGCGCTTTGCTGACTGTAACGAAGGCACGTCCGCCGATTGAGCTCAGCTGCTCACTGAGCTTCTTCGCTGTGGCTTCCAAATGATCTTTGGCTTGGCCGATGCTGCCTTCACGGTAGATCGCTTGCGTAATCTGCGATCCGATATAGGAATAGGAGATGGTTGTTGCTCCTTCGGCAAGTACGCCGCCTTGCTGCAAGGCGTCCATCCACATTTGCCAGTCGTCGCCGCCCATTACCGTTACCGTATCTTGAATTTCCTGCTCCGTCGCAGGCTCGATCGAAATCGATGTCACTTCGCCGCTGTGGAAGTTGACGGTTTTGTTCGTGTAAGTAGCGCCGATCGGCTTCAACACGGAGTTTGCCGTTTCGCCTGTCTTCGGATCCGTTCTGCGCGCGGAAGCGACGCTGTATACGACCAGATCGACTTGACCCAGCTCCTGCTTGATCAGGTCAACCGCTTTCTGCTTCGTCTCATCCGTGAAAGCATCGCCTGTCACGCTGAACGATTTCAGGCCTGCCTGCTGAGCAGCCTGTTCGAATGCAGCGGAATTGTACCAGCCTGCCGATGCCGTGCGGTTTGCTTTGCTTTCGCTTTGGCGGTAGACGCCGACGGTATTGGCACCGGCACCGAATGCCGCTACGATACGAGCTGCAAGGCCATAACCCGCGGACGCGCCGATGACGAGTACATTGCGAGGCCCGTTGATGGCTGCGCGTTCTTTGACATAATCAATCTGTTCCTGCACTTGAAGGGCACAGCCCGTTGGGTGAGCGGTCGTGCAGATAAACCCGCGTGTTCTTGGTTTGATAATCATGTGTGTCTGTTCAATTCCTCTCATACATTGTCTCGCATAATTAATAGGGGCAAGGCAATACTCAATGTTCTGATAGTACCTTTATTGAAGCAAATCCGCAACATTTGAAGCGATTTACGTCGATTTCATATAGAATGGAAACATTTTCCTTTGTTATAATGGAACTAACGTTAAGTTGCCGGGGCAAGACGCTGAACGGGCTGGGACAAAGGGCGTAACCTAACGATCGTATATGGGGAGTGGATTCAGATGGTTAACGTTATCAGTCCGATTCAACATGTCGTGGGAAGCGTGTTTGTCCATGTTTCGGACCTCCGCCGATCCGCCGCGTGGTACAGCATGGTGATGGGGCTGCCTGTATTGGAGGAGCGTCTAAACGGAGGCAATGTTTACTGGTTGGCCTTACAAGGAGGGACAGGCCTCATACTGGATGATAACAAGAGCAACACGCCTGCTGATATACCGCATGTCAAATTCATGTATAAAACCGAAGATATAGAAGCAGCTCGCCGATTTCTGGAGGAGAGAGGAATAAGCGACATAAGCGAAATCGACCGCCCGCATCCGGGACTTTCGTTCTTCCGGTTCGAGGATCCGGATCGCAATTCGGTCATGGTTACGCAATCGGATTACGAGTCGGAGGTCGTGGAACGCGAAGCAGGCACGGAGAGTCCGATCTTGAATCAGATCGGCAGTGTTTTTCTGAATGTTACGGATATGAAGCGGGCCGTGAGGTTTCATAGCGAGGCGCTGGGTTTGGCATACAGCTTAGAAGAGATTGGATCGGATGACTCCATCTATAGCCTGCAGATGAGGAGCGGCAGCGATATTCTAATCGATAACAACCGTTATCGGCATGGCGATACCTATGAGACGTTATTTATGTTGGTATCGAATGATATTGAGGGGGCACGCGCTTATTTGGTCTCACGAGGCGTGCCTGTGTTCACCGAAATTGAACGGTATGGCGATCGTCTGGCTTTCTTCACGGTGAAGGATCCTGATGATAACGTCATTATGATCTGTTCGGGGTAAAAAGAACGGCTTCTCTTCACATGAACTGTGAGGAGAAGCCGTTCTTGGTTTATTTCTTCTGGCCAACCGGCATCATCATGCCGTTGTCCATGCCCATCATGCTGACGCTGCCGTCCGTGTCAACGCCTTCGTACAGGTACACCTCAGTGCCGAAAACCGGCTCGGCATAAGGAAGATGAGTGCGGCCGCGGGCGAGTATTTGGCGGTAGTTGCCGGAATCGCCCTCGTAGCCGTCATGATCCCACGGTATCCAGGAGCGGGCATTGCAATAATGACAGACGTAAGAGCGGCGGAAGCGGTCCGTTGTCTTGTTCGGATAAGAGCGATGGAACAGATGCGAATGAAAGAACAAAACGTCGCCCGGCTGCATCGGTACCGAGATCGGAGGCGGGTACTTGGCTACCACCTTCGATAACGTATTGACTTCATCGTCGAGGTGGCTTACATTCTGCACGCCGTTCAAATTCGAGAAGGCATCCAGGGCATGCACGTTGCCGCCGCCGATTTCGGCAGGCGGATAGATCGGTTCATGATTAGAGCCGGGTGCCACCCAGAGGCAGCCGTTCTCCTCGTCGACTTCTTCGAGTGCGATCCATGCGCCGATGAGGGTGTCCGGATGCGTCTTGATATAACAAGCGTCCTGGTGCCAGCCTTGGCCGCCGCGGCCGGGTGGATTCAGGAACATCATGGATTGTACGGCATACACATCCGGCCCGATGAGCGCCTCGGTCACATCCAGGATGCGCGGGTTCAGTAAGCCGCGTTCTGCGGAAGGTTCGATGCGAGAGAGCATGTGCACGCGTGTCGCATCTAGGAATTCTTCGTCCAGCGGATTATGGCTGTGGGATTCACGAGCCGAGTTCTTGCTTTTCGTTCTTGTTTTCTCGGCAAGCTCGAAGAGCTCGGCGATGTCTTCTTTTGACACCAAGCCTCTTACGATGAGGTAACCGTTGCGATGATAATGCGCATATTCCTCCACACTGACCAAATAACGGTCAACCCGTTCACGGGACTTAGGCGTATAGTAAGTTGCCATCGATTCTATTCCTCCAGTAACGAGATGATATGCTTTTATTGTGCAATATTAAGAGAGCGGTTTCAATGGAAGGAAAACGATTTTCGATGTGTTTATTTGATATCCGGATTGACAACAATATGCCGATTGACGAAAGTGCGGTCCGGATCGGCGCCAATTGCCGTATGGCGAAAAATCGGACCTTTGCAGCGCTCTATATATTCGGTAGCGGTAATGCCGCGGATGCGTTTGTACATTTTAGAGAAATGATGCTCATCGCCGAATCCGGCCAGGTAGGAAATCTGCTTGACCGTACCCGCTCCTTTCATCATCAGCTCTTCCGCGCGATGCAGCCTGCGTTCGAGCAGCATTCGTTTAGGCGACATGCCGACTGCTTCGACGAACATCCGCGTAAAATGCGCATGGGACCAGCCGGACTGATGAGCAATATGTTCGATCGTGATCGGCTCTGTGAGATGTTCTTCCATGTAGGCGATGCTGTTGGCGATTTGCACAGGGTAGCTGCTCATTGCGAATTCCGGCGTTTTATCGGCGTAAGCTGCCAATTCTTCGATAGCCGTCGTTAACAGGGAGGAGAGCCTGCGCCGCCAGTGGTGGGATTGATGATTGGCGACCACTACGATTTGATGCATAATGGCTCCGATCAAGCTGCCGGGTGCGGCCGGAACCACATGAATGGTGCTGAGCAGCGCGCTGAATCGAGGATCCTTCTCTCGCAGGAGGTCGTAGTCGAAGTGGACGAATAGATGCCGGACATTGCGGTCGCGGTCAAACAAATACCGGTGCACGGTATCCGGTTGCGTGAACACGAAACAAGGTGCGCTTAGCCGATGCTGGATCCCTTGGATGTCGTACAGCGTACCTGATCCTTCGGGAAAATAGACCAGCTCATAGTCGATAATGGTGCGTGGTCCAACATGGTGACCGCCTGCTTGCACGATAATATCGCCAATACTGTTGACGATTGGGGAACCGCTTTGATTAGGCAGCATCCGGCGGACTTCCTTTCTGCGGTGGTTTCGAATAGGGCGTAGGGGATACGATGTCCTTTGGGTATATTATTGCTGAGGTGCAGCACTTGGTGCAATAGATTTGCTGCGAAAGGGCTGGGTTCGCAACTGTTTGGTACTTAGAAGCGTCCATAGTAGAAAGGTTAGATTATATGGGATGCGAGGAGTTGTCAGGATGAAGAAGAAATGGATTGCGATATTGTGCGTCGTTTGTTCGCTTGCAACCGGGACGGCTGTATACGCCGCCGGTCAATTGTCGCTGAAGATAAATGGGGTAACCGTCAAAGATAGCGGAGCCTACTTGCGCGATGATCGCGTATATGTGCCGCTTCGTATTGTTTCGGAACAGTTAGGCGGAGAAGTGGCATGGAATTCGGCGAAGAAGGAAGTCAGCATCGCAGGCGCAGGAAGCGGTGCGGTTGATATATGGAAGGATGATTCCTTCCCCGGCTATATCCAGTACAACAGCGTCATTAACGTAGTGAACCGCTACATGGCCGCGCTTCAAGGGGCTTTCTCCAGCTCGTATGATGCGGATGAAGATTTCAAACTCGTGCTCTCCGCGCAGGCGATTCAGGATGATGTGCGGGTATGGCATCCGTTCTCCGGAATGGTAGGCTCATCGATGCGGAGCATTTCGAGCTATAAGATAATCGACGGCAGGACGGTAGGCAAGGATGCCGCGAACCGGCCGATCTATGAAGTCGCCGTGCGCTACAATGTCATCAACCCCGGGGATGATAGTACGTACAAGCAAGTAACGAAGGCATATACCGTCATCACGGAAGTGATAAACAACCAGCTGTTTTACAAAATCGATCAGGAACGCCTCCTCAGCACCGTTAAGCTGAATCAGGAGCCGAGTCCGTTTAAGTGACGCGGCTAAGTCCATTTATGTGATGAGTTGGCAGCGAGAGCGGATTGTCTGCTCTCGCTTTTTTTGCGTTTGCGCTTGAAAGCAGTAATTAGAGGCGCCGTAATCATCTGTGGTATTAGGAAGGTAGAAGGTAACCCTTCTTAAGTTTTGTGAGATTGGTGCATCGAAGAGAGGTAATGGTTACCGCTCTTTAGTCGAAAATGCCTCATTAAGCTGAATGTAGGGAATATGTTACCGCTCTTTAAGCTGGAATGATCTGATTTTTTCGAAGTGAGGTAACTGGTACCTTATTGATGTTCCGGAATGGCGATCTTCTGCAGATGTGTTGCTATGAGAGCAACACTGTGGTTTGAATAGTTAGATTTCTGCAGATGAGTTGCTCAGAGAGCAACACAGTGGCATGAATAGTTAGTTTTCTGAAGAAGAGAGCAACACTGTGGTTTGAATAGTTAGATTTCTGCAGATGAGTTGCTCAGAGAGCAACACAGTGGCATGAATAGTTAGTTTTTTTGCAGAAGTGTTGCTCAGAGGGCAACACTGTGGTTTGAATAGTTAGATTTCTGCAGATGTGTTGCTCAGAGAGCAACACAGTGGCATGAATAGTTAGTTTTTTTGCAGAAGTGTTGCTCAGAGAGCGACACTGTGGTTTGAATAGTTAGATTTCTGCAGATGAGTTGCTCAGAGAGCAACACAGTGGCATGAATAGTTAGTTTTTTTGCAGAAGTGTTGCTCAGAGAGCAACACTGTGGTTTGAATAGTTAGCTTTCTGCAGATGTGTTGCTTTGAGAGCAACAACATCCTTGCTGTAAGCGGATATACCGCTTAAGAACACCAAAACCACCTCATATCCGCACCGGATTCATGCAATCTGCATCCTTCAAAGATGCAACGCCGCTCTAAGCCTCCCCTTCCCGCCACCCGGCCCCAACCGACCCAATCCAAAATCTCCAATTTTCTTATTGAAATTCCATACTAGGCGAGCTATAGTGAAAGTATCAATCAGGTTTACTATAAAGAAGTTGGTTTTATATACGAAACCAACTCATCAATGGATGAGGCGATTGGCGTGTCTGAGGAACGCAAGTACTGGGTGCCTGCGCTGGAGAAAGCGGATAAAGTGCTGGCCGTCATCGCGCAGGAACCAGCCAAGCATAAGCTGATCGACTTATCGAAGAAGCTTGAAATCAACAAGAGCTCGATGTTCTCCTTGCTGAGCACGATGGAAAGTCTCGGCTGGGTGAAGCGGGCGGCAGGCGATACGTATGCGCTTGGCCATACGTTTGCCGAGTTCGGTTCCTCGTATTTGAAGCAGTATGATTTGCATCAATATTTCTTGGACGAGGCGGTGTCGGTTCGAGATCGGCTGCAGGAGACCATTCAGCTCGCGAAACGGATCGATGACCAGGTGCTGTACATGGGCAAAGTGGAAGCGATTTCGCCGGTCCGGCTGCAATCCGAGCCGGGGATGCGTCTTCCCGCTCATGCAACGGCACTCGGCAAAGCCATGCTCTCGCAACTGAGCGAGCAAGAACGGCTTGCATTGTACCCGCAGCCGGAGCTGCCGAAGCTTACGCCTCTTACGATTGACAATCGCGATGAGCTGTTTGCTCAGCTGGATGTCATTCGCAAGCAGGGTTATGCGCTGGACGACCAAGAGTCGGTCATGGGCTTCCGCTGCGTGGCAGCTCCTATAAAGGCCGGCACGAACGCGAACCAAGCCGCAGCGGTTAGCTGCTCCATGCTGCTTCACCAATGGGAGGTTAAATCGAACCAAGCCATCGAAGAAATGACGGGGCTTGCACAGCGATTATCGCTACCCAACCACAACCTATAAGGGAGATGAGAGAATGCGGTTGCACAATAAAGTAATTCTCATTACAGGCTCGGGTTCCGGCATCGGCAAGAGCACTGCACTATTGTTTGCGCGTGAAGGCGCGAAGCTTGTCATCAACGATCTGTCCGAGCAGAACGGAACGGATACGGTGAAGGAGATTCAAGAAGCGGGCGGGGAAGCCATCTTTATCCGTGCGGATGTCACCAATCCGGCCGAAGTATCTGCCATGGTTGATCAGGTCATCGCTCACTATGGCGTCATCGACGTATTGTTCAACAACGCAGGCATCAGCGGCGTCGGCCTACTGCATGAGATCGAGCCGGAAGCTTGGGATCGCGTCATTAACGTGAACATTCGCGGCGTCTACCTGCCTTCCAAATATGTGATCCCTCACATGATGGAGCGCCGTGTAGGTTCGATCATCAACATGTCATCGTGTATCGCCGAGATCGGACTGGCTCGCCGTGCTTCTTATGCCGCAACTAAAGGCGCTGTCCTAGCGCTTACGAAATCCATGCAAGTAGACTACGCGCAGTACAATATTCGCGTTAATGCCCTGCTGCCGGGTACAATCATGACGCCATTCGTAGAGAACTACTTGAAAACCTCTTACGCCGATCCGGAACAGGCGATTGCAGGCTTGAAGAAACGTCAGCTGAGCGAAGAGCTTGGTTTGCCGGAGGATGTTGCCAAAGCAGCGTTGTTCCTTGCATCCGATGAGTCCTCCTTCGTAATGGGCTCTCCGTTCTACGTGGACGGCGGCGTTGTATTCGGCAAGAACGCTTGATTGTAACCAGCGAACCCCTGCTTATCGCAGCTAATGCTATTCATTCATTTCTACTATGAGATCGGAGGCCAATTCACGTATGAAACTTATTAGCATTTCCAAACAAGGTCGCAATGCACTTGGCGTAGTGACAGAGAACGGCGTTGTAGATGTGGAAGCAGCCCTTCAGGCATCTGCCGGAAGCGCAAGCGCGGAAGTACCATCGACGGTAATGGCGGTCATTGAAGGCGGAGAGGCTGCAACAGCTTCCCTAAGAAACTACATCGAGTCCCTTCAAGTGGCCGGCGGCGAAGCTTATGTTCGTCAAGAAAGCGAAATCGAATGGGGACCTTGCGTCACGCATCCGAACAAAATCATTTGCATCGGCCTCAACTACCGCAAACATGCGGAAGAAACGAATGCTCCGATTCCGGCATATCCGATTCTGTTCAATAAATTCAACAACACATTGACTGGACATTTGAAAGACATCGCCGTTCCGAAAGTTACGGAGAAGCTGGACTATGAAGCAGAGCTTGTTATCGTTATCGGCAAGAAAACCAAGTATGTGGCCAAAGAAGACGCGCTCTCTCACGTATTCGGCTATTGCGCCGTGAACGATCTGTCCGCGCGTGACCTGCAGCTTCGCACGCAGCAATGGCTGCTTGGCAAATCCTGCGACGATTTCAGCCCGCTCGGTCCTTACCTTGTAACTGCCGATGAAGTTGGCAATCCGAATGATCTGTGGATCAAGTCCACCGTAAACGGTGAAGTGCGCCAGAACTCCAATACGTCCGATATGATTTTCGGCTGTGATGAGATTGTCAGCTATGTGTCGCAGCATATGACGCTTGTGCCGGGCGATGTTATTTTGACGGGTACGCCTGAAGGGGTTGTGCTTGGACTTCCGGTTGAGCAGCAAGTGTACTTGAAGCCTGGCGACGAAGTAACGATTGAAATCGAGAAGCTGGGTGCGCTGACGAACCGATTCGTAGCAGACGCTGAATAAAGAGAAAAGGAGTGCCTAGGCACTCCTTTTTTTAGGATCGGCGTTCGACCGTTGCAACGACCGGATAATGATCCGAAGGAAAGCGGCCGTTATACTGGTTTCGGTCAATATGGACGTTTAGGACTTGGGCGTTAGGCGTCACAAAAATATAATCAATCGGAACGCCTTCATCTCCGCCGCGATAGTCGTGGAAGGTGAGGCCAACAGCATCCCCGGCAAGCGATGTGTAGGCATTTACGAGTTCGAGCTCGTTTAAGGCTTCGATGACATCACTGTCAGGTCCGCAATTGAAATCTCCCGTAAGCACAGCGGGGATATCACCGGCAAGGGCTGATGACTGTTTCATTCGCTCTACGATCAGCTTGACCCCATTCGTACGAGCCTCAGCACTGATATGGTCCAAGTGAGTATTGAACACGACCCATTCCGCACCGTCTGGTTGACGGAGCTTAGTCCAACTGCACATGCGGGGATATGCGGAGTTCCAGCTTGAATAGCCCAGCTGCTCCGGAATTTCAGAAAGCCCGAAATGCCCGCTTTCTACGGGCTCAAACGATGCATGCCGATAGAATATCGCGCAATATTCGCCTTCCAGTTGGCCGGTGCGGCTGATGCCAAGCCAGCGATAGTCAGGCAGCAGCGCCTGCAGATCCTGCAGCATGGCAGCAGTGCCTTCCTGCGTGCCAACGACATCGGCATCCGCTTGCTTAATCGCTTCGGCTGCTTCTTGAATTCGGTTGGGCCACGCGTTGTTGCCGTCTGATTCAACATGGACACGCAGATTAAACGTCATGATCTTCATGTTCGTGTTCCTCCAATCAATATCAATTCAAAGCAATAAGGACTCGTGAAGCCAAAATATACCATGGAAGCGTTTCACCTCACAACTACTAATTGATTCTTAAAGGAGCTCAATAACGATGATAAGAATTGATGCCCACCAGCATTATTGGAAATTAGACCGCGGTGACTACGGCTGGCTGACACCGGCAGCGGGACCAATCTTATTCCGCGATTACGGTCCTGCGGATTTGGAGCCGGCGCTTGAGGCTGCCGGAGTAGCACGCACGATCGTCGTCCAAGCGGCGGCGACGCACGAAGAAACGGCTTATATGCTATCGCTCAGCGATGATGCGGAATCCATTGCCGGCGTCGTAGGTTGGCTGGACTTCCGGGATCCGAACTGGCGCAGCGTCTTAGACGGCTTCCGTCGACACCCGAAATTTGTCGGTATCCGCGTGATGATTCAAGAAATGAGCGACCCATTCGAGGCGCTGCATCCGCAATCGCTGGAGGCGCTGCGTTACTTGGCGGAGATCAAGCTGCCCGTCGATCTGCTTATTGTTTCGCATCAATTGCCTGCTACGCTTGCCTTGCTTAAGCAAGTGCCTGGTCTGCATGCCGTAATCGATCATATCGGCAAACCGCAAATCCGTGAGGGAATCGTCGAGCCATGGGCTGCTCAAATGAGCGAGATGGCTGTGCAATATCCGGGTGTATACTGCAAGCTGTCAGGCATGATTACGGAAGCGGCACATGATGATTGGAAGCCGGAGCAATTTTCGAGCTATGTGAGACATATTGTGGAGGCGTTCGGTACGGAGCGCATCATGTTCGGCAGCGACTGGCCGGTTTGCCTGCTCGCCGGAAGCTATAAGGATGTATGCGATGTGCTTGATGAAGCACTGCCCGCTACGCTTAGCGAAAGCGAGCGGGAGGCGTTATACGGCGGCAATGCGGCAGCCTTCTATAAACTGACTTTATAGAACATGTAAACCTTGGGGGAGCTTAATCCTATAGCTCATCAGCCCAAGGTTTTTTTTGTTTTCTCATGCTGTAGGCGGTTGACAGTAACCATTCTATTCCGTATAGTCGAAATGGACTATACGGGTTTGATTCGTTTTCTTAAGGGAGTCTGTGAAGGATGGCCAATCGAAAAGTAAGTAACATGCTGGCTCTAGCCGTCTTATCGCTGCTTAATGAACGACCGATGCATCCGTATGAAATCGCCGCCACGATGAAGCAGCGCGGAATACCGGATGTGATCAAGCTCAACAACGGGTCGCTTTATTCGGTAGTGGATTCGCTGCTGAAGCAAGCGTGGATCGTGCCGCTGGAAACCCAGCGGGAAGGAAAACATCCGGAGCGGACGATTTATGCGCCGACGGATGCCGGTGTTGCGGAGTTTCACGATTGGATCCGAGAGCTGATATATGCCCCAGTGAAAGAATATCCTCATTTGCCTGTGGCATTATCGTTTATCGGCCATATTTCACCGAAGGAAACAGCTGCTCTGCTGGAGCAGCGAATTATCTTCGTGCAGAAGGATATCGTGCAGCGACGTGCGGGGAACGACTATGCGGTTTCACAAGGACTAGCGCGGATTTTCATTATTGAGCAGGAGTTTATCGTCAACCAGTTGGAGGCAGAGCTCGCTTGGCTGCGATCGTTTATCCGGGAGATTAAGGATGGCGTCTTGACGAGGCTGGAGGATGGGGAGCAGGTGTGGATTAATTCGACACCTATGGATGACGAAGACTCCGATGCATGACGGATGAACCGTCTGGACAGAACAAAGATGTACACAAATGGAGGGGAACTACCAAAATGATGGCAAAACGAAGTAATGTAGGTATCGTTGTCGCAGGTTTGCTGCTCGGCATTCTTATGGCATCCATGGACAACACCATCGTAGCCACGGCGATGGGTACGATCGTTCATGACCTCGGCGGCATGGACAAATTTGTATGGGTCACATCCGCTTATATGGTTGCTGAGATGGCGGGCATGCCGATCTTCGGCAAACTGTCCGATATGTACGGACGCAAACGGTTCTTTATCTTCGGAATATTAACCTTTATGCTCGGTTCCATTCTTTGCGGTACCGCGCATTCCATTATCGAGCTTAGTATTTACCGTGCGATTCAAGGGATTGGCGGAGGCGCGCTCGTGCCAATTGCCTTTACCATTATGTTCGATGCCGTGCCTCTTGAGAGCCGCGGTAAGCTTGGCGGTCTATTCGGCGCCGTGTTCGGTATGTCGAGTATCTTCGGACCGCTTCTCGGTGCGTACATTACAGACTATATCGCATGGGAATGGATTTTCTACATCAACCTGCCGCTTGGACTGATTGCTTTCCTTATGATTGCTATCTTCTATAAAGAATCGGTTGAGCATGCCAAGCAGCGCATCGACTGGGGCGGCGCTTTCACGCTTGTTGGGGGCATCGTGTGCCTGATGTTCGCGCTTGAGCTGGGCGGCAAGAAGTATGCATGGGATTCTTCGATGATTCTTGGTTTGTTTGCCGGCTTCGCCGTATTGCTTATCGCCTTCATCATGATTGAACGTAAAGTGTCGGAGCCGATCATTTCGTTCAACATGTTCCGTAAACGGCTGTATTGGAGCAGTAATGCAATTGCGATGTTCAGCGGCGCGGCGTTCATTACGGCATCCGTTTACATTCCGATCTTCATTCAAGGCGTACTCGGCGGAAAAGCAACGAATGCCGGCATGGTCCTGCTGCCGATGATGCTCGGTACGGTCGTTACGGCGACGGGCGGCGGTTTCTTGATGACGAAGATGACCTTCCGTTCCATCATGATTCCTACGCTAGGGATCTTGGTTGTCGGTAACGTGCTTCTTACGACGCTTGGTGTCGATTCGACGAGGTTTATCGTAACGTTGTTTATGATTCTGGTCGGTCTTGGTATAGGAGCATCGTTCTCGGTACTTAGCAATGCCGCCATTTACTCCTTCTCCCCAAGAGAACGCGGTGCGGCAAGCGCAACGCTTAACTTCCTTCGCTCGCTCGGGATGACCATCGGCATTACCGTATTCGGTATCGTCCAAAGCCATGTGATGACGAATAAATTGAAAGACTCCTTCGCCGGAGCGGGAGGCGATGCAGCGGCGATGCCGCCGGGTCTTGATCTCAGCGATCCGCGTGCCATTCTGACACCGGAAACGAGAGACCAAATCCCGGCCGACGTGCTGGATAAGATCGTCGCCGCACTTTCATCTTCGATTACCTACACCTTCATGTGGGCGATCATTCCATCCGTGCTTGCGCTGGCATTCGCCTTCTTCATGGGCCGCCAGAAGCTCGACGCTATGGCGGAGAGCAGTGAATACGGCACATCCTCGCATTAATGAACAAGAGCTGTCTCCGAACGCGCAACTTGCGACGTTCGAGACAGCTTTTTTCATTTTGCAAATGCGTAGTAATCGAATTGGATTAAGATCGCCTCTTCTTGTTCATATTGAATAACAAAGGGAGGCTTTTAAACCTATGAACGGCAATCGAATAACGGCCGCGCTGCTGACTTTCATCCTCATTGCAGCTATCCTCGGACACCGTGCTCAAGCGGAGCCGAGTGCGTCTTCGGATAGCAAGCAAGTCGCCTACATCGATGAGAGCGATTACGAAGGTGAGATTTTACAATGTGTGAAGCTCATTAACAGGAATATCAATTATATGAATGAAGAGGATAATGCCGCCAATAAAGCAATCCTGACATCCGGCTATAAAACCAGAATTGGCGAGTTTACACCCGGATTTCGAGTATCCGAAGCCAAATTACGCAACGTGGGCAAAAATCAATACGGCGAATATGTGGCTTATGTAGATCTGGACAGTAAATTAGAGAAGAAACCGATGATTACGACGATCATGTACGTCTTGAAGCAAGAAAACAACAAATGGCTGATCGATCAAACCGATTAGCCGACTCGAGTTCCCCGAATTGATTATAATTCGACTTCACCGACTGACAGTATACTCGCCCTCCTTCTGGTAAATTGGGACTAAAGGAGGAGGGGGAGATATGCCAAGCAAAGCAGAGCCGAGCACGAGGGTCACAATTAGCGGACTCAATCCGCTCCCGAGCTCGCCGCCGCAATGGAATTCATTTAAAGTGACCATCCATTTGACGATAGCGCTTGTGCTTGAGTTCCTCAGTGCATGGCATCTGTCTCAAGGCTATAATCTATCTGCTGTCATTCTATGCGAGTTCTATATGATCATCGCCATTGGCAAGGGCAAGCTGAACCATCCGCTTGGCATCCTGATAAATGAACGAAACCTCATGAGTTTGTCCAGGCTGCAGATCACGCTTTGGACGGTGCTTTTTACATCGACTTATTTTACCCTCCTTGTAGGAAATCTCGCCCTCCATCCGGAGCATCCGCTTCAGCTCAAGTTTGACTCCACTGTCCTCGCTCTTATGGGCATCAGCAGCGTGTCGGCTATTTTTAGTCCCATGATTAACGGAGCGAAGAAGAATCGCGCGATTGACGATTCCCTTAAGGATCAGCTCGTGCAAAGCGCCGCAGAGGCCTATAACAAGAGTGCGCAGGAAATCGAAACAAGCATGCAGGGTACGCTGTATGCGAATCCGTCTTACAAGGACGCGCAGTTCAGCGATATTTTTGAAGGGGAAGAAATGCAGAACCATGCCTATATCGACATAGCCAAGGTGCAGATGTTCCTCTTTACCATGATGGCGTTAATGATCTACACCACGACAATCTTCTCGACGTTGATGACGCAAGACCTTGATGCGATCGATAGCTTCCCTGCCTTGCCGGAGGAGCTTATCGGACTAATCGGGATCAGCAACGGAGGTTATCTGACCAGCAAGATTATTAACTTTACCAAGTCGACGCCAACCTAAGCTTCCATCACGTATAACAAGGCCGTTTCTCCAATGCCGACAGGCGGGAGAGACGGTTTTTTTTTGGCGCGTTCGAAAGTTGAAAGCCGTTTACCCAATCTTACGTTTGTCTAAACCGATCAATTAGGCCAAATGGCATATCTTAACAAATCCTTCACAATACATTAACCGCTGCTTTACAATACCAGCCTCACCATTAACTGCCGTTTTACAATGGGTACTTATAATCAGAATTGTACATAACGAAAACGACAATAAACCATTCCAGAAGGGTGATACGAGCTAAATGTCTATGAAAAAAACGCTAATGATTTCCGCACTTGCCGCAGCACTGAGTACTTCGGCAGTGAGTGTAGTCTCCGCCGCAACCGTAACAAACGCAACGACGGTAGATATCACAATCAATGACACGGCATTCCATGTCCGTTCCATTCAAGCAAACAATACAGTGCTTTACGCGCTGAGAGATTTGGGAACAGCGGCAGGCGTGCAATTCATGGTCAATGTTAAATCGGGCGTAACGGCATATTTCAACAACCACGCGATCGAGCTTCATGCAGGTTCGAATGCTGCATTGGTTGACGGAGAGGCAGTAAGTTTAGAGCAAGCTGTTCAAAGCGTAAACGGCAGCTATTATGTAGCGCTTGAGGATTTTGTAAGCGCGTTTGGCGTAGATTCTTCGACTGATGCTTCCGGCTTGATCGCTATTGATGCAGTTGCTAAAGTCCACGCGGATGACATTCGTTGGATCGATGCAGATCGTTTGCTGGCATCCCAATTGACTGAAGAAGGCCGTATCGACTATATCGTTAACGCTCACACAGGTGCATATACGCAATTGCTGGTTTCCACTGCGGCTTCCGACCTGACTGTAGCTCCTAATGGCAAGCTGGCTGTTTATACAGACGGCGATGGCATCGTAAATGTTATCGATCTGACCAGCAAAGTGCCGGCAGCTAAAGTGGTATCGACAGACAACTCCATTAAACCAGAGCTTGTCTGGTCGGCTGACAGCTCCGCGATCTACTTCCTGCAAGGCGATAAAGGTTCCGTCATCGCTAAGATGAACGTTGCTGACGGCGTGATTACGAAAGTATTGGACGACAAAGTGGATTATAAATCCGGACTGGCTGTTTCCGCTGACGGCAAGAAGTTCTTCTACACCGTGATTAAACCGGGCGCCGTAACTGCTGATGCAACCAAACCGGTTGATGATGATGATGTGGCAATCGACAACACAGGTACGGAGCCGCAGCTGTACAGCTTTGATTTCTCGGTGAAAGACAACAAGCCTGTAAAACTGACGACTACAACAGATGACAAGGTGTTCGTGGGCGGAGCGGCAGACGGCAACAAAGCATTCTACGTAAGCGTTGAAGACAACAAGCCATCCTCGCTCGTAGCCGTAGCACTGGACAAAACAGTAACGAAACTGATCGGCGATAAAGATGTATTGCAAGCTATCGTGGTCGGCGACAAAATTTACGCACTTGCGGATTCCGCGGATGTAACTAGCGCTTATGAAGTAAACATCGCTACAGGAGCAGTAACAACGCTTGGCAAAGTAGAAGGCAACGTAAGCGAAGTTGTAGCTGCAGCCGGAACGCCAATCGCATTCGTAATCGACGATGCCGTTTATGTGAAATCGGACAGTGGCCTGAAGAAAGTAACGAACTAATTCAATCTTAGTGTTCTAAATTGAGAGGAGAACTTCCACAGATGAAAACAAAATGGTTTAAAAGCTTAAGCTTCGCCCTTATCGCACTTACAGTCGCATTCGGTTCCGTATCCGTTGCCAGCGCATCCAGCAAATTGAGCGGCCGTATCGTGATCAACGGTTCATCGGCACTTCTGCCGCTGACGCTGCAAGCCGCTAACGAGTTCAAGAAGCTCAATCCGAAAGTCAGAATTTCCGCATCGGCTGCAGGCTCCATCACGGGTCCTCAATCGGTACGTAAAGGCATTGCGGACATCGGCGCAGTAGACTGGGATGCAACGAAAGATGTACCTGGTTTCAAAGCGTTCACAGGTCAAGTTGCCAATAAAGTAGCCGTTATTCCTTTCGCGGCAATCACGAACAGCAATGTAGGCGTAAGCAGCTTGTCCACTGCACAGCTGCAAGGCATTTTCTCCGGTAAAATCACCAACTGGAAAGAAGTCGGCGGAGCGGATAAAGACATTATCGTAGTAAACCGCGCATTCGGTTCCGGTACGCGCGTTAACTTCCAAATCAAGGCTCTCAATGGTACGGATTTCATGACAAAAGGCTCTAACTATAAAGAAGTAAAATCGAGCGGCGATATGAAAACAGCCATCGAAACGACGCCAAACGCAATCGGTTATATCGACCTTGTCTATGTGACCAGCAAAATGACCGCAGTAAAAATCAACAACGTTGCACCGACAGAAGCTAACGTAATCAACGGTACTTACAAGGTGTGGGGCTACGGCTACTACATGACTAAAGGCCAGCCAACCGGCGCAACGAAAGCATTCATCGACTACGTACAAAGCAAGAAGTTCCAAACCGGATCACTGAAGAAGCTTAAATTTATCCCGATCTCGGCCATGAAATAAGATGCAGCGGAGCCGGCTTATCGCATTAGCAAATGCGAGGCCGGCTCTAACTTTGAACACTTGAAAGGAGAGCAGCGTCATGAGCATGATTGACATCCCCGTATCCAGCGAATTGGGACGTAGCCTTGAACATTCATCGGGTCGCAAATTCAGCCGCAAAGCACGGCTTTCGTTCTATAACCGTACGTTCCGCATCATCTGTATCGCAAGTGCTGTCTTCGTATGTGTCATTCTATTCTCGATTTTATTTCTGATGGGCCGCACGGGCGTACTGACGTTCGAGACGGTTTCCGTGAAAGATTTCTTCTTCTCTACGGAATGGGTACCCGAGAATGATCAATACGGCGCATTTATCTTTATTTTCGGTACATTCGCCTTAACACTGTTGACAATGGTGATTTCCGTACCGCTGTCCGTCATAATTGCAATTTTCTTATCCGAAATGACGCCGGCATGGCTGAAGACGATGCTGCGTCCTGTACTTGATTTGCTCGTCGGTATTCCTTCCGTCGTTTATGGTTTTCTAGGTATGACCGTTCTCATTCCGATGCTTCGTACCGTTACAGGAACGAATATGGGCGATGGCATTCTGGCCGCAGCTATCGTGCTCACCATTATGACCTTGCCGACCATCAGCCGGATCACGGACGATTCCATCGTAGCCGTCCCGAAGAAATTCCGGGATGCTTCCTATGCCCTAGGCTCAACAAGGTTCCAAACGATTGTCAGAGTCGTACTCCCTGCCGCGAAAAGCGGTATCCTGTATGCCGTCATTCTGGGCATGGCACGTGCGATCGGCGAAACGATGGCCGTCGTTATGGTTATCGGCAATACCCCTCAGCTGGCGGATGCACTGTTCAAGCCGACGGCTGTATTGACGAGTAATATCGTCATGCAAATCGCGAATGTCCCGTTTGATTCCGCATGGAACTACGCGCTATATATGATGGGCTTTATCCTGCTCATTATCTCGCTCCTCATGATCGTTATCGTAAGGCTATTCCAAGGCAGAGGAGTGAAATCATAACGATGAGTAATGGCAAAGGGACATCGGTTCCCAATCCGTTTGCGGCACGCAAAGGATTCAATCACCTGAGCAATAGGCTGTTTACTTCAGTGGTCTGGATTATCGGGATGTGCACCATTCTATTTATATGCGGATTGTTGTTTCTAATCTTGCAAAAAGGGCTGCCGGAGCTCGACTGGGGTTTCTTGTACGGTCTGCCGAGTGAGATTGAAGAGGGCGGCGGTATCGGACCGTTAATCTTCAACTCGTTCTATGTGCTTGCGATTTCACTTATCATTTCGATCCCGCTCGGGATGGCAGCCGGTATTTACTTGGCCGAGTTCGCGCCTGCCACGAAGTTTATCGCCTTTATTCGGATTTGCGTGGAAGGACTTGCCTCCGTACCTTCGATTATTTTCGGTCTGTTCGGTATCGCGTTGTTCGTGGAAGCATTCGATATTGGGCTTACGATCATTGGCGGTGCCGTAAGTTTGGCCTTCTTGAACCTGCCGGTGCTGACTCGGGTTACGGAAGAAGCGATTCGTGCGGTACCGAAGGAAATGAAGCATGCTTCGTTCGCACTGGGAAGCACGCATCTGCAAACGATCCGCAGCGTCCTAATTCCGGTTGCACTGAACGGGATTATTACCGGTATCTGTCTGACTGCGGGCCGCGCCTTCGGCGAGAGTGCCGTTATCATCCTGACTGCCGGTGTTTCGTCCTCCGGTGAAATGTGGGATTTCAGCTTGTTCTCGCCTGGTGCGACACTTGCGGTTCACCTGTGGTATGTCCAATCAGAAGCCATCGTCCCTGATGCGCAGCTTATTGCGGAGAAAGCGGCTGCCGTTCTTGTCTTCGTCGTTCTGCTCATTAATATCGTCTTCCGTTTGCCGCTGTGGCTGAATGCGCGCAGAACACGTTAAACCAGCAAGCTTGCCGAATTGAAAGGAGAGATATGCATGACAATTGCTGTATTGGAACGGCTGACAACTGAAGAACTGCTTATGAATATGCCGACCGCAGAAGGACAGGTAACGACTTCAGATCATGCATTATTGACAGCTTTCATTAGGGAAGCAGCAATCGTGAACGTATCTCATACTTGCCAGGATGTCATTTCGCAATTCGCGTTAACACCGGATCATGAATGCGTCGTGGTTTGCGACGACATGGACCGACCGATTGGACTTGTCATGCGAAATAAACTCACCGTCATTCAGACGCATCGATTCGGCAGAGAGCTGTATTACGGCCGTTCGATTGCGAAGCTGATGGATCGGCAGCCGCTTATCGTGAATCAAGGGATTTCCATGCAGGAGCTGCTTGATCGCGCGCTTGGCCGTGAAGAGAAAACCTTGTACGACTGTGTACTTGTTACGGAGAATGATCGTTTTATCGGCATGCTGACCATGGCGGATCTGCTGAAAATGTCCCGATTGCTCCAGCAGCGGAGCGTAAAAGCTCAAGTGAACATGATCCACGGTGCGGAAGTGATGATCGAAGAAATCGACCGTTCTATCGTCCATGTACAGGAAGCTTCTCTGTTAGGCGAATCGATGTCCAGGGACATGCTGGAATTGACGCTCAAAGGCAAAAACGAGCTCGATAAAGTATCGATGGCCTTTCATAATCTGACGAAACGCACGGACGTTCAGGAAAATCAAATCAGCGATCTGCAGGATCGTGCCGGATCGATTGACAAGGTGTCGAAGCTGATTCGAGGCTTAGCTGATCAATGTAATTTGCTGGCGGTTAACGCAGCGATCGAAGCTGCTCGCGCCGGTGAGCATGGCAGAGGATTTGCGGTTGTTGCCGATGAGGTTCGGAAGCTTGCTACGCAGACGAAGGAGTCCGCGGAAGATATCAATCGGATGATTGGCTCCATTATGGAAGCGGTCAAAGAAACGGTTCATCTGGTTAGCTTGGGCAAGGCGGAAGCAGATACGAGTCAAGTATACATAAAAGAAGCGGCGGACGTATTCCAGCAGCTGTTCCATGCAGCCGCAGGAAGCAGCAACAGCTCCGGCGAGATCGGCAAGCTGTCGAACCAAGCCTATTTGCAATCGCAGCGCGTAACGGAGCAAATGAAGCATTTGATCCAAGATTTGCAAGTGAAAGAGTAAATTTTAATACTGCGTTTACAAAACGAACATATTCGATAAACAAATTCACGCTATCCTTGTTCATGGAAGGCCTGAAACGGACGGTTAAGAAGTCCACCCAATACGGAGGAATAAGCCATGCAATCAACAGCTTCCCAGACTTTGATCGATATTCATAAATTAAATTTACATTATGGACAATTCCACGCCTTGAAGGACGTAACGATGGATATTCCGGAGAAAGCGATCACGGCTTTCATCGGACCCTCGGGCTGCGGGAAATCGACGCTGCTTCGTACGCTTAACCGGATGAATGATATGATTCCAGGCACAAGAATCGAAGGCAAGATCACAATCGGCGGTGCGGACATCTATTCGAAAGAAGTCGATGTGGAAACACTGCGCAAGAAAGTCGGCATGGTATTCCAACAGCCGAATCCATTCCCGAAATCCATCTATGATAATGTAGCCTACGGCCCGCGTCTGCACGGCATTCGCAGCAAACAGAAGCTCGACGAAATCGTGGAATCAAGTCTTCGTTCCGCGGTATTGTGGGATGAAGTAAAGGATTATCTGAAGCGTTCGGCACTTAGCCTCTCCGGCGGACAACAGCAGCGTCTATGTATTGCGCGCGCAATTGCCGTTAACCCTGATATTCTGCTTATGGACGAAGCGACTTCCGCACTTGATCCGATCTCGACACTGAAGATCGAAGAACTGGCACAAGAGCTGAAAGATAAATATACGATCGTCATGGTCACGCACAACATGCATCAAGCGGCACGTGTTTCTAATCAGACGGTATTCTTCCTCAATGGTGAAGTAGTGGAGTTCTCGGAGACAGAGAAGCTGTTCTCCAATCCACGCGATCAACGCACGGAAGACTATATTAGCGGCCGATTCGGCTAATTCCTAAACGACAGAGGGAGAGCATTTAAGTGATGATGACGAAGCGCAAAGAATTTGATCATGGACTCGAGGAATTGAACGAGCTGATCGTAGATATGGGTCAACGCGTAGAGGCGGTTATCGCAAAGGCGATGAACGCATTGGAAACGATCGATGTACCTGCAGCCAAGCAGATCATTCAAGATGACAAATCGATCAACAAAATCGAAGAAAAAATTTCGGAATTAGGTGCGATGCTGATTGCCACCCAGCAGCCGGTTGCGAAGGATTTAAGACGTATCCTGGTCGCTTTCCGAATTGCCTCCGACTTGGAGCGGATGGGCGATTTGGCAGTAGACGTAGCAAAAGTCGTGCTGAGACTGGAAGGGCAAGTATTGATCAAACCTTTGATTGATTTGCCGCGAATGACGCAGATCGTGCAGATGATGACTTATGAAGCGATACAATCGTTCGTTCAAGAGAATGTCAACATGGCTTACAAAATGGCTAAAGACGATGATCTGGTCGATGCGCTCTATTCGCAAATCATCCGTGAGCTGTTCTCGCTCATGATGGAAAATCCGAAAACGATCTCCCAAGCCAATCTGCTTAGCTTCGTCGGACGTTACATCGAACGTTTCGCGGATCATGCAACGAACATTGGGGAATCCGTCGTGTACCTGGTAACAGGTTCGAGACCGGACTTGAACTCCTAATCCACAAACAGCCCTTATTTCTCTAAATAGCATGCCCTAAAGCAGCTGCCCTAAAGCAGCCGATTCGAAGCGTAACTTTACTTCGAATCGGCTGTTTTTTGCAGCTTAAGGAGCTCTTTAAGCAAAGCGACCATGCGCTGCTGCTGTGCCGGATTCCAATAATCCGAGCGCCAGGCGGCAACCAGTTTCCAGCTTTGCTGCTGGCCGGGAAGAGGGAGTCGTAGAATGCCACCGGACAATGAAGGAGTTGCGGAGCTGGGAAGCAGCGCCAGCAAGGAACCGGCTCGGACCGCATTCAAGGCCAAATCGATACGATCCGTCGAAAGCGGACTGCTAAGTTTGAGCTGTTCCTTCGCAAACCAGCTGCTTACCGCTTCCTCAACGGAGGGATCGGCAAGCTTTACATAAGCTTGACCTTGAAGCAAATAAGATGATGCGGTACCGCCCTGTGCATCAAGCAGAGGATGGGATTTAGTCGTATACAGCGACAGCCGATCCTCAAGCAGCAGTTCCGATTGGCAGCCTTGCAGCTCCCGCTGATAGCGCGGCGAATCCCCATACACAATAAGATCAAGTTTCCCTGTATGCAGCTGCTCAATCAGGTGGTTGGTTTGACCGGTAATGAGGTTGATTTGTAAAGATGAAGCTTCCTCGGCGTGTCGATACCAATTCCCGCCGAATAGGACGGAGGAAGCTGCATCCGTACAGCCGATGACGAATTGATGTTTCCCTTGCTCCCGGTAAGAAGCGAAACGCTCCTGAGCCTCGCGAAAGAGGCGGTCAATGCCCTCGGCATACTGATACAGCAGTTTGCCGGATTCCGTAAGCATCACCTTTCCTGTTTTCATCTCGAAGAGCGGCATTCCCCATTCTTCCTCGAGTTTCTTCATATGAAAGCTCACCGTAGGCTGCTTCATGCCAAGCTCATCGGCAACTGCAGTCACTTTGCGGAGCCGCTCGATCAATACCAAAATCTGCAATCTTAATATATTCATAATAATAACGCTCCAGTTTCGATTTGCTATTTAATAATTCTATATTAAGCAGTGTTTTTATACAATTCCTCTATGTAGTTTTTGCATTGCGTTAACACTTCGAAAATATCAGATTAATACGGGACATCTATACTAAGTCTTGTAAAACAAATAACCGCGCAGGAGCGGAAGGAGAAACGAACTGAAATGAAAAAGGCATTACTAATTGTTGTAGCACTTATGTTGACGATCGGTTTGGCGGCTTGCGGCTCGAAGAATGAAGAGAGCACGAACACCAACTCACAAAATAGCGGTACGAATAACGCAGGCGCCGGTGAAGCTTTGAGCGGATCGATTCTGGCAACAGGTTCTTCCGCACTTCAACCGCTTGTTGAGCAAGTTTCCAAGAAGTTCATGGAAGACGCGAAATACTCGGGCATCACGGTTCAAGTTCAAGGCGGCGGCAGCGGCACAGGCTTGACTCAAGTATCCGGCGGTCAAGCAACAATCGGTAACTCCGATATTTTCGCGGAAGAGAAGTTCACGGATGCAGATGCGGATAAAGCAAAAGAATTGGTCGACCATCAAGTAGCGGTTATCGCCATGGCAACCGTAGTCAATAAAGACATTGCAGTAGACAACCTGACTAAACAACAGCTTGTAGACATCTTCACCGGTAAAGTGACGAACTGGAAAGAAGTTGGCGGCGCAGATGAGAAAATTACGATCGTAAACCGTCCGGGCAGCTCAGGCACTCGTAAAACATTTGAGAAATACGCACTGGGCACGAAATCCGAAGACGTTAAAGGCTCCATCCAAGAAGATTCCTCAGGTACGGTTAAGAAGCTTGTTGCCGAAACACCTGGCGCTATCGGTTACCTTGCCCTTTCCTACATCGACGACACTGTAAAAACAGTGAAATATGAAGGCGTAGAAGCTACGGAAGCAAACATCGTAACAGGCACTTATCCGGTATGGGCTTACGAGCACATGTACACAAAAGGCGAGCCGGACGCAGCAACTAAAGCATTCCTGGACTACATGACAAGCGACGATATTCAAAACGCCGATGTTGTGGAACTTGGTTACATCCCAATGAGCAAAATGGAAGTAAAACGCGATGTTGACGGCAATATCACGAAATAAGTAAAACCCTAAACAAATAGCACAGTCATTAGAGGTGGATACACTCCGCCTCTAATTGCCTGTCATGAGAATGCTAGTTGAAGGAGAGAACATTCATGGAGCAGCCCGCTCGTACAGATAAGAAACGGATTCAAACGGGGAAGTCAACAAGAGCTATTGTGAAACCGCACGTCATGGAGGAATGGGTAGGTAAAGTATATACAACGCTGTGTATTCTAGTCCTCGTGATCACGATTGCAGCTATTGTCTATTTCGTTTCTTCCCGCGGTTTGACTACGTTTATTATGGATGGCGTGAGCCTCGGCGGGCTGCTAAGCGGCTTGAAATGGGATCCGGAAGGTGATATTCCGCTTTATGGCGCGTTGCCATTCATCTTCGGATCATTCAGTACTTCGCTTCTTGCAGCATTGCTCGCAGCACCGCTTGGTATCTGTGCAGCCGTGTTTATGACGCAAATTATGCCCGGTGTCGGTAAGAAGGTGCTGCAGCCAGTTATTGAGCTGCTCGCCGGTATTCCATCTGTTGTATTCGGATTTGTCGGATTAAGTATTGTCGTACCGGCGCTTCGGGCTTTATTCCCGGGCCAAGGTATCGGAATTGCGGCGGGATCCATCGTGCTCTCGCTTATGATTTTGCCAACTGTAACGACGATTGCTACGGATGCGCTGGCTGCATTGCCTCGCGGGTTGAAGGAAGCTTCCTACGCGCTTGGTGCTACACGCTGGCAGACGATTTACCGCATTGTACTGCCAACCACGCTGCCATCGCTCTTAACGGGGGTTGTTCTGGGGATGTCCCGGGCCTTTGGTGAAGCATTGGCTGTACAAATGGTCATCGGTAACTCCCCTCATATCCCGCATTCCTTGTTTGAATCAGCTTCAACGCTGACGAGTGTCATCACACTCGATATGGGTAATACCGTTATGGGCTCCACGCACAACAATGTTTTGTGGTCGCTCGCGCTCATCCTGCTTAGCATGACCTTTGTCTTTGTATTCATAGTCCGCTTCTTGGAAAGGAGAAACCAACGATGAACGCCAAAACCGCAGATCGAATTGCCACAGGTGTCATTATCGCCGTCGCCTCACTCATCGTTCTTATTTTGGCGGGATTGCTCGGTTTTATCCTATTCCGCGGAATAGGCCATATCAGCTTTGATTTCCTGACCTCCGCACCTCAAACCATTAAGGCCGGAGGCGGTATCGGACCGCAGCTCTTTAACTCCTTGTTCTTGCTTGTATTGACCTTGATCATCACAATCCCGCTCGGACTTGGTGCCGGGATCTATATGAGCGAATACGCAAAGCCGGGCCGTCTTACGGATTCCATTCGTTTGGTGGTCGAAGTGCTTTCGTCTTTCCCTTCGATCGTAGTTGGTTTGTTTGGACTCCTCGTTATTGTCAACTTATTCGGCTTCGGGTTCTCGCTGTTCTCCGGTGCGCTCGCGCTGACCGTATTCAACCTGCCGCTTATGGTTCGAATTACAGAGCAATCGCTCAGCGGAGTGCCGCGTGAGCAGAAGGAAGCGAGCTTGGCGCTTGGCTTATCGCGCTGGAAGACGATCACATCGGTTATGCTGCCGATCGCAATGCCGACGATTGTCACAGGTACCATTCTTGCTTCGGGCCGTGTATTCGGTGAAGCGGCTGCGCTGCTGTTCACTGCCGGCATGAGCTCGCCGCGCCTGGATTTCACGAATTGGAATCCGCTCAGCCCATTCTCGCCGCTGAATCCGTTCCGTCCGGCAGAGACGCTGGCGGTGCATATTTGGAAAATCAACAGTGAAGGTTTGGCTCCGGATGCCGCAGAAATCGCTGCAGGTGCTTCTGCCGTCTTGCTCATCATGGTTCTCCTGTTCAACTTCTCGGCCAGATGGTTTGGAAGATATTTGCATCGTAGATTTACAGCAACCAAATAAGGAAGGGTGATGAACATGCAAACAGAAGGATTGGTAGCCAAAGACCTTCATGTATTCTATGGAGAGAAAGAAGCAATCAAAGGCGTATCGCTTGCATTCGCCGCGCGTGAAGTAACGGCATTGATCGGGCCTTCAGGTTGCGGTAAATCCACATTTCTGCGCAGCTTGAACCGGATGAATGATACGATTGACGGTGTTCGCACATCCGGAGAGATCTGGATGGATGGCGAGAATGTGAACGAGGCCGGCGTCGATGTTGTTCAACTGCGCCAGAAGATCGGCATGGTTTGGCAGCGCCCGAACCCTTTTCATAAATCCATTTATGAAAATATTGCTTTCGGACCGCGTTACCATGGCGTTCGGAACAAAAAACAGCTGGACGAAATCGTGGAGGACTGCTTACGCAAGGCAGCGCTTTGGGATGAAACGAAGGACCGGCTGCACAACTCCGCGCTTGCACTTTCAGGCGGCCAACAGCAGCGTCTGTGCATCGCTCGCTCGATCGCCGTTAAACCGAAAGTCATCTTGATGGATGAACCCGCGTCAGCACTCGATCCGGTATCGACTGCAAAGGTGGAAGAGCTGATTTCGGAGCTGAAGCAGGATTTCAGCATCGTCATCGTAACTCACAATATGCATCAAGCGGCAAGGGTATCGGACAAGACCGCGTTCTTCTATATGGGCAAAGTCGTGGAGTATGATCAAACGGACAAAATCTTCACGAATCCATCCGAGAAAGCTACCGATGATTACATCTCGGGCCGTTTCGGGTAATCCATCGCAGGAGGCGACGCAGATGATCAAGCGAAAAGAGCTGGACGAAGGGTTGGAGCTGCTGAAACAGAAGCTCATTGAGATGGGGAACCGCGTTGAAACGGGATTAGCCGGCGCGATGAAGGCGCTGGAGGAGTTAGACGTTGAAGCGGCGCGCATTATTATTGCGGAGGATATTAAGCTTAATCGACTGGAAGAGAGCATCGACGAGATCGGTGCTCGGATGATTGCAACGCAGCAGCCGGTCGCGAAGGACTTGCGCCGCATCCTGATCGCCTTCAAGATGGCGGCCGATCTGGAGCGGATGGGCGACCTGACGGTCGATATCGCGAAGGTCGTCGTACGCCTTGAAGGGCAGACGCTCATGAAACCGTTGGTTGATCTTCCGCGCATGGCCGAGATTACGGGCCAAATGATTCGCGAATCCATCCAATCCTACGTACAGGAAAATGTAAATCTCGCCTGCAAGATGGCCAAGGACGATGATCATGTGGATGCGCTTTTCGCGGAAGTGATCCGTGACTTGTTCGCCGTGATGATCGAGAATCCGAAGACCATTTCGCAAGCCAGCTTGATCAGCTTCGTCGGCCGTTATATTGAGCGGATCGCCGACCATGCCACGAATATCGGGGAAAGCGTCGTATTTCTCGTGACGGGCAAACGTCCCGATTTGAATATGTAATTCATTGGTTTAAGCCGGTGCTGCGCATGATGCGCGGCACCGGTTTTTTTTACGTGGAGTTAACAATAGGACAATACTTCCATCACACTTTATTCCTACAATGGAACATATGGGATAGTCAAAAAGACTCAGGCCTAAGAGGGATTCATATGAACGAAATCAGCTACGGATTATTAGACAAAACAATGCTGCATCGTTTACAGGAAAGTTGGCATCAGGATGGCATTGGTGTGATTGCCTTACAGCTGCTTCAGGGCACGCCTGCCGCGGTTGACGAGGTCTTGAATGAATGGGTGAGCGTACAGGATGGGCTCGTGTGGCACAGCACGATGGGGGATGACCGGTTTTATTTCTTAGCTTGCGGGCTGTCGGGGGCTACAGAACTGGAGTCGCGGCTTCGACTTGGAATCGATCATTTGAAAGAGAAATTATGTAAAGCGTTCGAGGCTATTCGGATCGTCAGCCTGAAAGAACTGGATGGGAAACCGGAGTTTGCGGTAGGACATGCCGTTTCCTTTCCTTCATCGGCAAATGGCCGCTCCATGGAAGTGAGTATGTATGAAGCAATCAAGGAAGCCTGCGAGATGGTGGTCAGCCTCAGGTCAGGCGAGCGTGATGATCAGCAGGAGCATCGGCAGGAAGAGTTCTTCAGCAGCGTCCCTTCGTCTGTGTCGATAGGTTCTTTAGCCAAGACGGTTCCGATGTTTGCCCCGGGCTCGCTTGTTTCCGACCTATCGCGCATGTTCGAATCCAATCCGCATATTCAAGGCGCGGTTGTTGTTCAAGAAAGCAGGCCGATTGGGCTTGTCATGAAAGAAAATATGAATCAGCTGCTGGCAGGGCAATTTGGTCTGCCGCTCTATTGGAATCGGGCGATTGCCCGAATCATGGACAAGGAAGCGCTTGTCGTTGATGCGGAGCTGCCGGTGGAGCAAGTGGTACAGCTTGCGATGGCCAGGGATATTTCCCGTCTCTATCATCTCGTCCTTATTACGCGAGGTGACAAATTTGTCGGCGCGGCATCGGTGCGCTCGATTCTGGAGTGCATGACGCAGCTGCGCACGGAGGAAGCGCGGACTGCGAACCCGCTTACGGGTTTGCCCGGCAATGCGTCCATTCAGCGCGAAATGCAGCGGCGGATCGATGCAGGCAGGCCATTCACGATTATTTATGCGGATTTGGATTATTTCAAATGGTTTAATGATTGCTTCGGCTTCAGCCAAGGGGATGCGTTGATCCGTTTTCTTGCGTCCGTCCTGCAGGAGGTCGCGCAGGTTGGCGGGAAACGGGACGATTTTATCGGCCATATCGGCGGGGATGATTTCATCATGCTGACCGATCGCCTGGAATCGGAGAAGCTGTGTCGTCTGCTGCTTGCAAGGTTCGATAGCGGCGTTAGAGCCTACTACGGGCCAACGGAAGTATTGAACGTTGTTGATCGCAGCGGGGTGGCGGTGCAGCAAGAAGGCGTCACTTTATCGCTGTCGCTGCTCAGCTGGAATGGGGCCATTCCATTAACAACAGCCGTTATTTCGCAAGCGGCGGCGCGGGTAAAGAAGCAGGCGAAAGGAATTCGCGGCAGTGCCTATGTGGCCAGCGATGTATTCGGAGAGCAGCTGGGAGAGGGAACGACGTGACAGTAACTAGAGAAACCAATCGGATGGGCATTATATATTTCGCTTGGCAAGGCAAAGCAATTGAGCAGGAAGACGTAAAGGTGAAGCTGGATGCCAAGTGGCGTGGATTCGCCGAACAGGTGATGACGGAGCAAGATGCTGTCAGTACAACCGGACTTTCGAAGCTATGGATGCGCGATGACCTGTTTGTATGCCTGGCCCTTCCTCCTTCACGTTTCAGGTCACCGGAAGAGGAGCTCTTGACGTTAGGCAGCAGACTGAAGCTCGACTGGGAAGAGCGGTTTATGGCCGCTGCGTTCGGTGGTGCGATTCCGGAACTCAAGCTTCATGCAGGTGTTTCCTTCTTGGATGGCAGCATCTTGTCGGAAGAGGAGCGGTTGTATGATGGCATTAAACGCGCGATCATTCACGGACAGCCTTCCGGCGCAACGGAACGCAGCTTGAAGCGCAGAGCGCTGGAGCACATTCTCATGGAGCGGCTCATTCATCCGGTTTATCAGCCCATAATCTCGCTGCAATGCGGGACCGAGGCTGCATACGGATATGAGGCGCTTTCTCGCTTGCCCGACAGACGCTGGTTTGACGGACCGCTGCAGCTGTTTGATTTTGCCTCGGAAGAGGGGATGACTTATTCGCTGGACCGGCTGGCTCGGGAGCGGGCGATCGAAGGCAGCGCGGGCTTATCGGCAGGGCAGAAGCTGTTTATCAATATCACGGCCAAGATCATGAACGACCCTTCCTTCACTACAGGGCGGACTATGCTGCTGCTGGAGCAATACGGGCTGTCTCCGCATCATGTCGTGTTCGAAATTACGGAGCGCAGCTCCATTGAGGATTTCGGCGCGGCGAAGAAGATTCTGCAGCATTATCGCACGCAAGGTTATCAGATCGCCATCGACGATGCGGGAGCTGGTTATTCGTCGCTGCAGTCCATCGTAGAGCTGGAGCCGGATTACATCAAAATCGACCGCTCCCTCATTCATGGCATCCATCAGGATAGCATGAAGGCCCATCTGGTCCAAACGTTTACGGAGCTGGCTGCCAAAATGGGCATCTCGCTGGTAGCGGAAGGGATCGAGGAAGAGAGCGAGCTTCACTATATCAAGTCCATCGGCGTTCACTACGCACAAGGGTACTTGCTTGGCAGACCGCAGCCTTCCATTGCGTAGCGCAGCAATTTGAAGTGATTGGGGGATTATCGCGTAGTAGCTGCAAGGCTAGGGGCGAGGAAGTGCTGGACTCCCTCGCCGCGCGCATTTCACGTGTCGCTGTATATCCTCAGGGTGCCGACTGCGTGTATGCCGCCGGGATATGCGCTCTCGGCGAAGAAGTGCTGGACTCCCTCGCCGCGCGCATTTCACGTTCCGCTGTAAATCCTCAGGGTGCCGACTGCGTGTATGCCGCCGGGATATGCGCTCCGACAGGTGAGTTGCGTCGTGTGCGGCGAGGCAATGCGGGAGGAGACAAGTGAGTTGCGGCTTGAGTGAGGCAAGGTGGCAGGGGACAAGTGAGTTGCGGCATATGTCGCGAGGCGATGCGGCAAGGTGGCACGTAAGTTTCGGGGCAGAGTTCGCTAACGAATCGTACAGGTCTTATTTGCCCCAAAATAGACCCCAAAAAATTCTAACGAATCGTAGCGGACTTATTTGATGGGTTTTAGGCATTTTGGAGCCGTTTTCCTTCACATAAGGCTTCTACGATTCGTTAGATTCTTGTAGACGAGAAAATCGGCAAAATAAGGCTTCTACGATTCGTTAGATTTTTCGCGGCATGTGAATTGGGAGTTGTGGTGGCATGTGGATTGAAATGTGGAAGGTTGCGTGCGGAATGTAGTGGTATTTCGTGTGCGAAAGATTGAATACAGTATACGGACAGCTCGTAGGATGAGCATATGCGGCGAAGGAGTGCAGCAAGTGGCATGTGAGTTGCGGGGCAGGGTTCTTCAGCGCAACATGCTCTGCCCGTCAGCAAGCTGCTTCGAAACTCACTTTCAGCGCAGCAATCTGCCTGGGAAAGTGTGTTCGCTTTATGCTATGATAAGCACTAGGAATAATAAGGTGAGGTGTGCTTGTCGGATGGATAAATGGGTATTGATTGATGGGAACAGTATCATTTATAGAGCATTCTTCGCGATGCCGCCGCTTACGAATTCGTCGGGGCTGCATACGAATGCGGTGTACGGTTTTACAACCATGCTGCTGAAGCTGCTGGAGGAAGAGAAGCCGACGCATATGCTTGTTGCTTTCGATGCGGGCAAGACCACGTTTCGTCATGAGGGATATGCGGAATACAAAGGCGGCCGGGAGAAAACGCCGTCCGAGCTGTCCGAGCAATTCCCTGTGCTCAAGGAGCTGCTGCGCTCATTCGGGATTGCGCAATACGAGCTGCCGGGCTATGAGGCAGATGATATTATCGGGACGCTCAGCCGATTAGCAGATGAGGGCGGGGTTGAAACCGTCGTCGTATCGGGCGACAAGGATATGCTGCAGCTGGCTTCGGACCATGTCACCATTGCGCTAACGCGCAAAGGAGTTACGGACGTGGAACGCTACGATCCAGCCGGCATCCAAGAACGATATGGTTTAACGCCGCTGCAAATTATCGACCTTAAAGGTCTGATGGGCGATACATCCGATAACATCCCGGGCATTCCGGGTGTCGGGGAGAAAACCGCACTGAAGCTGCTGCACGAATTCGGCAGCGTTGAAGGCGTGCTTGCCAATACGAGCGAAATTAAAGGCAAGATGAAGGAAAAGGTGGAAGAGCATCAGGAAAGTGCGATTATGAGCAAGAAGCTCGCTACGATCTACCGCGAGGTGCCGCTTGAGAACAAAGCGGATGAGCTTGTATATAACGGATATGACGAAGTAACGCTTGGCGACATGTTCCGCAAGCTGGAGTTCAAGTCGCTGATCGAGCGGCTGCAGCTTCCTGAAGCAGGCGGAGCCGACGCTAATGCGCTCGCAATAGCAACCTATGAGGTTGTGACCGCGAGCGAGCTGACAGCAGGTGCTCTCACGGAACTGCTTGCGACTTCTGAAAGCTTCTATATTGAAGCGATTGGCGACAATCCGCATCAAGCACGATTCATCGGACTAGCTGTGACTAGCGGCGAACGCGTCGTCGTCGTTACTTACGACGAGCTGATGGATGCGAAAATATCGGCTCCTGTGCGCAAATGGCTCCAGGATGAGCAAGCACCAAAGAAGGGCTACGATCTGCATAAGGCAGAGCTTGTCCTTTCCTGGCTCGGCATTGAGCTGCGCGGGACAACCTTCGATGCGCTGCTTGCCGCCTATCTGCTGGATCCAACCGAATCGAGCCAAACGTTAGCTGCGCTCATTCAGCGTCATGGGCTTGCATCCATTCAAACGGACGAATCCGTTTATGGCAAAGGCGCGAAGTTCCAAGTGCCGGCTTCGGAAGTACTCGCTGGCCATCTGGCTGCCAAGGCAGATGCCGTCCGCAGACTTGTTCCGATGCTGACCGAAGAGCTGGAAACCGGCCATATGAGCAAGCTTTGCTATGAGCTGGAGCAGCCGCTGGCTGTTGTTCTCGCCGGCATGGAGAAGCAAGGCATTAAGGTGAACGCCTCGGTGCTTGAGGATCTCGGCGCTGAGCTCGAGAAGAACATCTCGCAATACATGAGCGACATCTACATGCATGCCGGAATGGAGTTCAACATCAACTCGCCGAAGCAGCTGGGAGAGGTGCTCTTCGAGAAGCTGGGCCTTCCCGCTTGGAAGAAAACGAAAACAGGTTATTCGACCGATGCGGAAGTGCTGGAGAAGCTCGAGCCTTACCATGAGATCGTGAAGCTCATTTTGCTTTACCGCCAGTTGGCCAAGCTGCAATCCACGTACGTAGAAGGTCTGCTGAAGGAGATTCGCCGCGATACGGGCAAGGTGCATACCTTCTACCGTCAAACGATTGCTGCCACCGGACGTCTATCGAGCCAATTCCCGAACCTGCAGAACATTCCGATCCGGTTGGAGGAAGGGCGCCGTATCCGCAAAGCGTTCGTGCCGTCAGAGCCGGGTTGGACGATTCTCGCAGCCGACTATTCGCAGATCGAATTACGCGTTCTGGCGCATATTTCCGGCGATGAGAAGATGAAGACTGCCTTTATCGAGGATACCGATATTCATACCAAAACAGCGATGGACGTCTTCGGCGTTACTGCGGACCAAGTCGATGCGAATATGCGTCGCCAAGCCAAAGCGGTTAACTTCGGGATCGTGTACGGCATCAGCGACTTCGGTCTGTCGAACAACCTTAACATTGCGCGGAAAGATGCAGCGAAGTTTATCGAGCAATATTTTGAAGTATTCCAGGGAGTTCGGGCATACATGGACAATATCGTGGCCCAAGCCCGCGCCGATGGCTTTGTGACGACGCTGCTGGAGCGCCGCCGTTATTTGCCGGAAATTAAAGCGTCGAATTTCAACCTTCGTTCGTTCGCCGAACGGACAGCGATGAACACGCCGATTCAAGGTACTGCGGCGGATATCATCAAGCTGGCGATGGTGAACATGGACAAGGAGATTCGCGATCGCGGACTCCGCAGCCGCATGCTGCTGCAGGTACACGATGAGCTCGTCTTCGAAGTGCCGGCCGAAGAGCTGGAACTGATGAAGACACTCGTACCGGAGGTTATGGAAGGCGCGCTGAAGCTGGATGTACCGCTTAAAGCAGACGTGAGCTTCGGCGATAACTGGTATGAAGCGAAATAGAGATTCGCAGCAATAGAAAATGATGATTAGAAAGCTTTAGTACGTTCTGCCGCATAGTGCGGCGGGGACGTTCTGGAGCTTTTCTTTATTTGCAATCTTGTTTTCCGGGATGGAAGCTGGTAAAATATAACTAGAACATATGTTCGTTTGATAGGTAGTTTTATTGCGAATACCGGAGGGGAAAACGTGGTCGAAATCATGGAGAAACAATCATTTGCGGTAATTGGCAAAGTGGGACAGGGCCCTGCAAATGTAGGAACGGCATGGATCGCGCCTTTGTGGCAAGAAGCCGACCGTAATTTTCATGAAATAAGCAGCCTTGCGAAGGTAGATAGCGATGGAAATATCGTTGGAATTTGGGGCGCTATGAGTGATGTTGATGAACACTTTGAACGCTGGCAAGATGAGGGCAAGTATTTAGCGGGATGCGAAGTTGCAGATCATGCAATTGCGCCAAGCGGATGGACCAAGTGGGTCATACCTGCTTATAAATATGCTGTAGTTAGCTGCACACAAGATACTTATAACGAAACGTTCCATCGCATGCTTTCGGAGTATATGCCGGCTCATGCCTACAAACTCGCCGGAGCCGTTCAAGAATTCTACAATCCTAAAGCTAATCAAGGAGAACTGGCACTTTATTTCCCAATTGAAAGAATAGAGAGCGTTTAATGTCAATGCTATTGGCTAGCACCATTAGAAGATCTCGAATGATGCGATCGAATGAACTCGAAGACGCCTTCAATTTGCTGTTGGTATCAGCGTGGAAGGCTTCTTTTTGTACGGAATTGCGGTTCCGTGAATAGATGGCTTTCAAGTGGGGCAGACGGCTAGGAGATTTGGCCTTGCTGAGGTATAATGAGGTCTGAACCATGGCTTGGGAGGGAATTTGCAATGCCGGAACTACCTGAGGTTGAAACCGTTCGGCGAACGTTGAACGAGTTAATTAGGGGAAAACGGATCGAGCGGGTAACCGTGTCGCTTCCGCGTATTATACAACGACCACATGAGCCGGAGATATTTGCTGCTGCACTTGCGGGTCATACCATCGAATCCGTGGAACGCCGAGGTAAATTTCTGCGAATTCTGCTGGATGGCCTTGTACTGGTATCGCATCTTCGCATGGAAGGCCGTTATGGCGTTTACGAAGCAGATGAACCGGTGGAGCTTCATACTCATGTTCGTTTTCATTTCGAAGATGGTACGGAGCTGCGCTATAAAGATGTACGGCAATTCGGCACGATGCATTTGTTTGCGCCGGGCGAGGACTTAGTCCTTCCCCCGCTTAACAAATTAGGCATTGAACCGTTAAACGAAGAATTCACATTGCAAGCCTTCAAGAAAGAAGTTGCTCATCGTACGACGAAGATCAAGCCGCTTCTGCTGAACCAGGAATATATCGTCGGACTCGGCAATATTTATGTGGACGAAGCGCTCTTTACGGCTGGCATTCACCCCGAGCGCACAGCGGATTCCATTAGACCGGCAGAATGGACGAAGCTTCATGAAGCGATTCGAGCGACGCTATCGCGAGCAGTCGATGCAGGCGGATCGTCGATTAAGTCCTATGTTAACGGCCAAGGCGAAATGGGGATGTTCCAGCACGAGCTGCTCATCTACGGCCGCAAGAACGAGCCTTGCCGCAAGTGCGGTGCAAGCATAGATAAGACCGTCGTTGGCGGCAGAGGCACACATATTTGTCTTAAATGCCAGCCATTCCCGAAGAAGCGGGGCAGTAACGCAGCCAAGCCGTCGTCTAAATAAGGAACGACTCTGGGCAGCGTGCATATGATGTACCATTCATGTTTTCTGGGCGAATGCACAGAACCTGCGCTTTCGTCATCATGGGAGGGACATCAAGTTGCTCATTCATGCTGCATCATTGCTGCTGCTTGCTTTTGCCGTTAGCTTGGATGGATTCGGCGTAGGCGTTACGTACGGACTTCGGCGCATTCGAATTCCGGTGCCGTCGATTGTCATTATTGCCTTTTGCTCCGGGTTGGTCGTCTGGCTGTCCATGCAGATTGGCGCGCTGCTTACCGGATACATGTCGCCGGATGTGGCCAAATGGATTGGTGCGATTCTGTTGATGCTGATCGGCGTTTGGGCGCTGGTCCAGTATTGGAAGCGCAGAACGGAAGGGGACTCGGAGGATGCCGAGGACGCCTCTTCATCCGGTTCCGCCGAGAATGGCGGGACTGATGGTACCGGCGCTATAATGGCTTCAGGCAACATTCGGATGGCGGCATCCACGATCGTGATTCTCGAATTGAAGCGATTAGGCATTGTCATTCAAATTTTACGGACGCCGCAGATGGCCGACGTCGACCGATCCGGAATTATTTCCGCATCCGAGGCCGTGCTGCTCGGATTCGCATTGTCGCTCGATAGCTTCGGAGCGGGACTTGGCGCAGCGATGGTAGGCTTTAATCCACTGCTCACTGCGGTGGTCATTTCCGGGGCGAGCGGAATCTTCCTGCTTGCAGGTATGCGGCTGGGTTTCCGTTTCGCAGCCTGGCGCGGTATGCGTGCGTTGTCGGTGCTGCCCGGTATTATGCTGATTGTAATGGGCGTTATGCGTTTAATGTAGGTGTAGGACAGAATTTGAGGTGAACGTAGTGATACTGGGATTAACCGGCGGCATCGCTTGTGGAAAAAGCACCGTCAGCGCCATGCTTGTGTCGCATGGCGCCAAGCTGATCGATGCCGACCAGGTCGCCCGGGAGGTCGTACTCCCCGGCGAGCCGGCGCTGGCAGCGATCGTTGCTGAATTCGGACAAGCGGTCTTGAATGAAGACGGCACGATGAATCGTGCTGAAGTGGGCAAGGTCGTATTCGGCAATCGCGAGAAGTTGACGAAGCTCGAAGGCATTCTGCACCCTGCCATTCGCGAGCGAATGTGGGAGCGAATCAACGCCTATGCGGCGGAAGATCCGAATCAATTGATTGTAGCCGATATTCCTTTATTATATGAAACCGGACAAGCTTCGTTGTATGAGGCTGTGATGGTCGTATATGTACCAAGGGAGATTCAGATCGAGCGGCTGATGCAGCGTAATTCGCTAACCAGGGAACAGGCGGAGGAGCGCACGGCGCTGCAAATGGATATCGAAGAGAAACGGCGTCTTGCGGACATCGTCATTGACAACAGTGGAACGATTGCCGAAACGGCGCAGCAAGTGGACCAGTTTTGGCGTGGGCAGGGATTACAGCGATGACGATGAGAAAATTACGAAGAAGAGTTATTTTGATTATCACGTTAGCATTTGTCGTACTGCTGTTTGTCCGATCGGAGTGGATGAGCCACTGGATGTATCCTGTCCATTTCCGAGAGGATATCGTCATCAGTGCGAATAATTATAAGCTGGAACCACATTTGGTGGCCGCCATTATAAGAGTAGAAACCAATTATAAGACTGGGGTTGTATCGCGTAAAGGCGCTATTGGCGTTATGCAGCTGATGCCGGACACAGCAAACTGGATTATTCAGAAGGGCGGCTTTGGGAAAATATCGACCGAAGCGATCTCGAATCGGGCAGATGTGAGCATTGAAATCGGGGCTTGGTATTTGAATGCATTAAATCAGCAGTTCGATGGCAATATGTATACTGTGATCGCTGCATACAATGCGGGACCCGGCAACGTGAGCCGATGGCTTGCTGACGGAACATGGGATGGGAAGCTGGAAACCGTGGATCGGGTGCCTTTCGGGGAAACAAGACACTATATACAGCGGGTCATTTATTATTATAATAAGTACAAGGCGCTTTATCCGGATTTATTGCAAAGCTAATAAAATAACTTTGGCCGGCCGCCCACAGGCAACCAGCCAAAGCTTTGAAATGTACTATCTTCGATTATCGACCTGCAAGAGATTGTTCGGCGATTTGCACTAGTTTACGGGTAATGCTACCCCCGATGGAACCGGCATCCTTCGTTGTGATGTTACCGTAGTATCCATCTTGTGGAAGGGAGATACCCAGCTCTTGTGCGACCTCATATTTCATTTGGTCTAATGCAGCACCTGCTTGTGGTACAACGAGTTGACTGCTACCGTTGTTGGCCATTTGTCGTTCACCTCCTTGCGGTTGGTAACTGTATTATGTGCGTTAGACCATTTTTCATTACAGGTAACGATTGGGAAACGATAAATAGTGTGCTATTTCGTATTCACTATGGATGTAGACGGAGGAGCTTTAGACGATGAAATGTCCGTATTGCGATTATGCTGGGACGAAAGTGCTCGATTCCAGACCCGCTAACGAAAATAAATCGATACGCCGTCGCCGTGAATGCGAGAAATGCACGCGGCGGTTCACGACCTTTGAGATGGTGGAAGAAACGCCCTTGATCGTCATTAAGAAAGACGGCAGCCGGGAAGAGTTCAGCCGCGACAAAATTTTGCGCGGACTTATCCGTGCATGCGAGAAACGTCCCGTATCCGTAGATCAGCTGGAAATTATCGTGTCCGAAGCGGAGAAGGAGCTTCGCACGACAGCTCAAGCTGAGGTGGAGAGCCGCGAAATCGGCGAGCTTGTCATGTCGCAGCTGTATCCGGTTGACGAAGTGGCTTATGTGCGATTCGCGTCGGTCTATCGCCAATTCAAGGATATCGACATGTTTATGAAGGAATTGAATAGCCTGCTGAACAAGCATCCTTTGAATTAAGGCAGCTTGGACGAGCATTAGAAACCTGCATCCGCGATCGTCGTGATTTGCAGGTTTTTTTATCCCAAGTTCGTGGCGTGAATAGGATGTAATATGAGGGAGGGGATTGGGTGAACCGTGAATATGGACTTGCAGAGCAGTTTGCTATCGCAGCCGCTGATGTCCCTGCACGCGGCATGTATGGCCTAAGCCGAAGCTATCTGGAGATATACGTGGTAGGTGCTGCCATCATGGAGCTGATTATGAAGGATCGGCTTTCGGTGGATCCTAAGGGGTATCTGCTTGTGATGGATAACGAATCAACAGGTCAGTCGGATAGCTGCTCCATCCAGTTGGAGGAACTGATCCGCAATGCGCGTAAACCTAAGAAATTAAAGGGCTGGATTATTTATTTCTACTCGTACGTCAAATCTCGTCGCGCGATGTTCGGACCGCTTACGGAATCGTTGTTCGATGAAGAGGCACTTACGATAAAGAAGAAGAAATTCCTCTATATCTTTCCATATCGGCGTTATATCACCACCTCCGAACACAAGGAGTGCATCATCCGGCGACTTCGGGCCGAGCTGCTGGCCGAGGGTCCGGTTTCCAAGGAAACGGCGGTGCTGGCCATGCTGCTCGAGACCTCGAAACAGCTTAAGCGCTATTTCTCCCGTTACGAACATGCGGAGTTGAAGAGAGCCATAGCAGAGCTGCATGAATCGCAAAGCGAAGAATGGAAGCACGTCCTGATGATGCGCAGGGCAATGGAAGAGATGGAATCTTCTTATGGTTGATTTGCTTCGTTTGTGCACCCGAGAGGGTGCTTTTTTTCATTGGTCAATAGGGGTAATAGGCAGAAGGAGCAGAGCTCATCGTTTGACAGAACGGATGAATAAGGGTTACATCTATAATAAGGTGAATATCGAGGAAGGAGGCTGCCAAGCTTGGATAAAACGAAAATTCTCATCATCGAAGACGAGACGGCGATTGCCGATCTGCTCGCATACGGATTAACGAGAGAAGGCTTCCTGACCAGAATCGCCCCAAACGGTGCGGAAGGCATTGAGGCGCTGAGGGAATTCAACCCCGATCTGCTTCTGCTGGATTGGATGCTTCCGGATCAGAGCGGACTTGATATATGTAAACGCGTCACAGCAGAATCCAATATTCCGATCGTGATGATTACGGCAAAATCCGATATTACGGACAAAATTCTGGGTTTGGAATTCGGAGCCGACGATTATATTACGAAACCGTTTGATCTGCGAGAAGTCATCGCACGCATCCGTACCATTCTTCGCCGTTTTGCGAATGCGAATCGATCGGAAGATGCAGAGGAGCGGCCGCTTCGGTTTCACGATGTCGTTATTGTAAAGAATGAACGAATCGTCCGAAAGGGTGAAGAGCTCATCGACCTAACGCCGAAGGAATTCGACTTGCTGATTAAGCTGTGCAGCAATCGAGGACGGATATTCTCGCGCGAAGAGCTGCTGGAATTGGTTTGGGGTTATGAGTATGCGGGAGAAACGAGAACGGTCGACAACCATATTCAGCGGCTGCGGAAGAAGCTGGACGCGAATGAATACATAACGACCGTGTTCGGCATTGGCTATAAATTTGAGAAAGGGACGACGTAGATGTTCCGTTCTATCCGTGCTAAGTTCATTGTCGGTTTCTTTCTTATTTTCTGCATCGCGTTCGTGCTCATTAATCAGACCGTCACCCAAATCATCCAGACCAGTAATCGCAATATTATTACCGAGGATTTGATTGGACTAAAGAAAAACAGTAACGGCTATGTGCGTCAGGCTTTCTTAATTAATCATTTTTCGAACAATGATCTCTATTTCGGGCAAATTGCCGAGGAGATCGCAAGTGATTTGCACTACGCAACCTCAAGCGAAGTGAGCGCATATACAGTTGACGGTGTATTGCTGCATTCGACCAACCCGATCGCTTTTACAGGCGCATCGACGGATGATCTCAAACAAGCTTTGCGCGGCGCGACAGCCTATACGATTTCTTATGATAAGGGCACCGCATCCGTCGTATATGCCTATCCCGTTATGATAGACGGCGTAAAGGTGGGCATTCTGCGATATGCCAAATCCTTCAACTTGCTATACGAGCAGAGCGGCCGCATATTGGATGCGATCTTCTACTTTGCGCTCGCCATCTTCGCCGCTGCGTTCTTATTCTCATACTTGCTGTCGAGGCATATCACGATTCCGTTGGTTAAGATGGCCAAAGTTTCTGAAGAAGTGAAAAACGGGAATTTGGCTATTCGGCTGGCGATTAAGCGCAGAGACGAAATCGGGTTACTTGCCGGCAATTTCAACGCGATGATCGGACGAATCAGCAGCCAAATCGAGCGAATCGGACGAGACCGCGATCGACTGGAATCGCTGAATTCGGAGCGGAAGCAGTTCTTCGATAAGGTGACCCATGAGCTGAAAACGCCGCTTACTTCCATCCTGGGCTATGCGGAATTGATTCGGGAAAATGGCGAGAGCGATCAAGCTTTCTTTCACAAAGGGATGAATCATATTGTCGAGGAGAGTCAGCGGCTGCATAGCATGGTGCTTTCGCTGCTGGAGGTTTCGGAAGATAGAGAGGGCTGGCAGGATCGGGTACGCGTAGATGTCAGCTTCATACTGCGCGATGTCTGCGAAGCGATGACTTTTAAGGCGCAGCGATACAAGAAAACAATTGCCTTAGAAGCCGGGGAAGGCCTTTATGTGCTGGCTCAGCCGGACAAGCTGCGCCGGTTGATCATTAACTTGCTCGATAATGCGATCAAATACAGTTTCGCGCATTCGGAGATTCGCATAACCGCCGTGATGGACGCTACAGGGATCATACGTCTCGCTATCGTGAATCAAGGAGAGCCGATTGCCGCGGAACAACTGGCGCGCATCTTCGAGCCGTTCTTCCTTGCGGATGGGGACGGCAAACAGAAGGAAGCCGGCAGCGTTGGGCTAGGCCTCAGCATTGCTCAGTCTATTGTCCACGAGATAGGCGGAAGCATTGACATGATCAGCAAAATTGGAGAAACGGCCGTTTATGTAGAGTTACCCTATCTAAGAGAGGAGGGCGCACCGGAATGAACATACGGATTAATGCGATCTTCCTTGCGTTCTTCTTGCTTGCTGCGCTTCTGACAGGCTGTATGGGCGGTCTCAAATCGGAAACGATTACGATTCCGGATTCGGCGGAAGAGGATACCGGCTTACCAGAAAGCCAGCCGTTCGAGGTGAAGACGATCTACCGACTCCCGTTATCCGGTCAGAAAGGGATTTACGGTTGGAGCGGTCCTCATACCCTTGACCATATCACTACAATTGGGCTGGCGCATCAACGTTTTGCCCCGCCTTACTCCGAATCGAACAAGCTGCCCGTGCTTACGGACGCATCGATACAGGCTGATGAAATATCTCCTGATGGCGGCTATGTTTCCGGGTATTCATCGACGAGGGAGGGTTTGTCCCTCTGGATCATCTCATTAGCTGATTATCGGAAGAAGCTGGTTCAGACCGTGCAGTTCTCACGGCTTGGGACAGGACGGCTGATGTGGTCGGGGACTGACAACTATGTCTCCTATGTTGGTACGGATGAAAGCGGCGATTATATCGGCGTCTATGACACGAAGCTTGGCACGCAGAAACGTTATTCGATTCCGGAGTGGAATCGTTCTTACAGCATCCAATCGGTCAAGATGTCTGACGACGGTCGGAATGTCTGCATCATGAAGGTTGAGAACGGGTCTACCGGGCTCTTAATCGGTTCTTGGCAAGGCGATCACTTTGAACGGAGCTATGAGCACAGGATCAGTTACGATACGCGGCCGGCTTGGCTGGACGACAATCAAGTGGCATTCGTCGGCACGGACGATACGCTGTTTGTGTATGATCTGCGGAATGCTGAAATCAATGTGCTGCATGACCGTGTCGGGAGCTTCGCCCTGTCGAACGATCGCAAATGGATCGCATTCACGACAGATCAGGTCGCAATCAAAGCAGCGAAGCTGCAAGGTAATAACGTCTTGCAGGAACAGACGATCTATCGCGGTCTTGTGCCGACGGATATGGGTTGGAGTCCGGATGGGAGCCGACTGCTCGTAACGGGGCGCAAGCCGTATGAAACATCGTCATCACAAGCAGCTCCTGCAGTCGAACCGCAAGACAGCGGCCCTTTAATCATACAATTCCAGTGAAGAGCGAAATTATGAAGCATCTTGTTGAAGGGACGCATCCGTGAGGGGTGCAGGTGCCAGAGACAAGATGCTTTTTTTGGCGTTGGCCTCCATCCTCGTGACAACTTGTTTACAAGTTGAGGAAGTGCCGGTGACATCGATGGCTTAAAGTATAGAAGTCGTCGAACGAGCAGTTATATTGGTCTTGCTATATACGGAAAGGGGAATTTTGCAATGAAAAAAGGAATCTACGCGCTCGCCGGTCTGCTGCTTCTCTTCAATTTGACTGCGTGCAGCGGCACGAACAACGGTTTGAAATCGGCTGGCACCGGCGAAGGGAATGCATCTGCATCGAATCAATCCCAGCCACTCACAGACGATCAGCCCGGCGGCACGGTTCAAGATCCGGGGAATGCTGGTGCCGGAGAACCGGAGAATGGCATTGGAACCGACAACGGCAAGAAAACAATCGTATTCTCCACCTTCTTCCCTGACGATCGATTCAAGGAAGCCAAGAAGAAATACGAAGCCTTGCATCCGAATATCACGATTAAATTGCAGGATGTCGAAGTGGATGACTCTCATCTGGAGGCTGCAATGGAGAAATATGTGACCACAATGAACACGGAGCTGCTGGCGGGTAAAGGGGCCGATTTGATCCAAATGGACATACTGCCCATCGATAATTATGCCAGCCATCACTTGCTCGCTGATTTAGTCCCGATCATGGAAGCGGATAAGTCGTTCAAGAAGGCGGATTTCTTCAGCAATGTGCTCGATAATGTACGCATTGGCGAAGGACTTTACAGCATGCCGCTAGCTTTCTTCCTCAAAGGTTTTGCCGGCGATGACAACGCGATCGCTCAAACAGGCGTTACGTTCGATGACAAAACGTGGTCTTGGAACGACTTTATTCAGACCTCGAAGCAAATGACCTCCAAGGGCGGCTATTCAACGGCATTGGTCTATGGAGGTCCGGAATATATGCTCGCCAATATGGTCAATGACAATTATTCCTTGTTTGTCGATACGGCTGATAAGGAGGCCTCATTCGATTCCTCGACTTTCACGGGGCTGATGAAACAGGTCAAGGGCATGTTCGATGACGGATTGATAAATTCCGATGGCCGCAATGCCTCCTACTTCCAGGACATCCAAATCAACTCGCCGTGGGATTATCTGGTTTCGCTGCGCGAGGTCGGGGAGAATTCGAGCTTGTATGCGAAACCGCACGCACAGGATACGAAGGCCGGCGGCTATTTTCAAACCTATCGCAATGTTGCGATTAACGCCGGTTCAGCTGTAAAGATGGAAGCGTGGGATTTCATGAAATTTATGATGTCCGCTGCGGTGCCGACGCCGCCTACATCAGCGGGATTCCCGATCAATAAGAAGATGTTCGCGAAGCAGATCGAGCAATTGAAGAAGGAAGGCACCGTGCAGGCTTATAAGGAAGGTCCGCTTCATGGATTAACCTTCAAGGTGGATCAAACGAAACTGGCTAAGCTCGAGGCTTACGTGAACGGAGCAGTCCATCCGGTCGAGCGCGACTCCACCAAGGTGGGCGGCGAGGTAGGCAAGGTCATTATTGAATCCGCGACAGCTTATTTCAAAGGACAGAAATCCGCCGAGAATGTCGCCAAGCTCATTCAGAACAAAGTGACCACGTATTTGAATGAATAGGGAGCTAAGGAAGAGGATCCGATACGGTGATGGCTGGAGAGCGGTGTTATTCTTGGCTCCGAGCCTGGCCGGTTTCGCGGTATTCTATGTCATTCCCTTCGTGATCGGGGTTTACGAATCATTCATGGATCAAGCGCTTGGCGGCGATTTCGTTGGCTTGGCAAACTACAAGGAGCTGCTGGCCAGCGGCTCCTTCCGAAAGGCCGTGTCCAATACACTTCTCTTTACCGGAATCGGTGTCCCGCTCTTGATAGTGGTTTCTTTGGCGCTGGCATTGGTGCTGAACCGGCAGTTCCGGCTTCGCAGCTGGCTCCAGACCGCCTTTGTCCTGCCGCTGGTTGTTCCGGTTGCTTCGGTTGTGTTGGTCTGTCAAATTTTCTTGGATTGGAATGGAACGCTGAATGCTTGGCTGCATGCCCTCCACTACGAGCGAATCGATTGGATGCAGTCCAAGTGGTCGATGAGTGTGCTTGTGATGATGTACATGTGGAAAAACATCGGCTACGATATGATTTTGTTTCTGGCGGGTCTTCAATCGATCCCCAAGGATTACTACGAGACGGCGCGGATCGAAGGTGCGGGGCGGCTCAGGCAGCTGTTCCATATTACGCTCGTTTATTTGACGCCCACTATGGTCTTCGTTGTGCTGATTTCGATTATTAATTCGTTCAAAATATTCCGTGAAACCTATTTGCTCGCAGGGAATTATCCGTATGATCGCATCTACATGCTGCAGCACTATATGAACAACATGTTCTTCGAGCTGGATATCCAGAAGCTAACGGCTGCTGCGACACTGATGGTAGGCTGTATTGTTGTGCTGGTCACGGGACTGCTGCAAGCAGAGCGTCGTTTCCGAACGTATATGGAATGAAGCGGGAGGTAGGCATGAAGACATTAACGAGAATCCCGCAAGCCTTGCTAAGTATGCTGCTTGCAGCTGCAGCCATCGTAATGCTGGTTCCGATAGGGCTGACGTTTACGAATTCGCTGATGACGGAGCAGGAAATTAGTTCGAATTATCATCTCATTGGTCAAATGACGGATACAGCACTTGGGGGACAGCAACAATTCGTCAATTTAAAGCTGATTCCGGATTGGCTGTCATGGTCTCAGTATGCGCGGGTGCTCATTCTGGCACCAAAGTTTCTCCATATGTTCTGGAATTCCGCAGCGCTTGTCGTGCCCATCATCGCGGGTCAGACGGCGGTAGCGACGCTTGCGGCTTATGCCTTCGCCAAGCTTCGATTCCCCGGACGCGAGAAACTGTTCATGATCTATATCATGACAATGCTTATGCCCTTCCAGGTGACACTGGTGCCGAATTATTTGGTTGTGAATAAGCTTGGGCTGATGAATAGCGACCCAGCGATCATTCTGCCGGGCATCTTCGGCGCATTCGGGGTTTTCATGATGCGTCAATTCATGACGCATATTCCGGGCGCTTACGTGGAAGCGGCCAAAATGGATGGTGCTGGCCATTGGGTGATTTTCACGCGTATCATTCTGCCGCTCGTTCAGCCCGGATTGGCCGCGCTGACCGTTCTGCTATTCGTCGATAATTGGAATATGATCGAGCAGCCGCTGATCTTCCTACAGGATGCGGTGAAACAGCCGCTGTCCTTGTATCTCGCCCAAATTGACCAAGAGGCGAGAGGGATCGGGTTCGCCGCTTCCGCCTTGTATATGACGCCGATGATCCTGCTTTTTCTTTATGCGGAGTCTTATTTTATTGAAGGCATTCAATTGTCGGGTATTAAAGGTTAGTTCAGGAGTGAGCTTATGGAAGATGAGAAATTGCGTTCTCGAAAACGCAGCATTCGCCTGATTGCAGGTTTGTTTCTAGTGGGATTAGTCGGTTTAACGCTGGCCGGCAATACGCTCCAAGCGCTGTCGTTAACCAAGGTCTATGCCATAGAGGCAAGCAAAGGAGAGCTGTCACATAGCTATGAAGGGACAGCGACGGTAGTTCCCTATGACGAAAGAGAGATCGCGAACCCGGCTGGTTGGACGGTCACCCGAGTACATGTGAAGAAGGATCAGGCCGTACACAGGGGGCAAACGCTTGTCGAATACGACGATACGGAAGCGAAACAGCAAATAGCCGCAGGACAATCCGTGCTCAAGAAGCTGGAGATGTCGATCGAAGGCCTTCAGCACAATTTTATCCAGGCCAGCAGTTCCGATGATCCTTCGGCCAAGATCGCAGCCAAGCTTGCGATTGAAACGGCCAAGCTTGATATCGCCGATCAGAAGCTCGCGATAGAGCAGCTTCAAGCTTCCGCCGCAGCGAACAGCCGGATTACGGCGCCGTTCAATGGAATCGTCACAGACATTCACGCCGAGGTGGGCTTGAAGGGGGATGGGGCACCGGATATCCGGATCTCGAATGCGGCGAAGGGGTATCGATTCGAATTACCTGTTCCGTCTGATGTTGGCGAGTTGCTGCAAGTGGGAGAGAAGCTGGATGTATTGAAGCTCGGCAAGGAGAGCGCGGTGCTGACAGGGCGTGTTGCCGAAATCAAAGGAACCGTTCAATCCGAGGGGGACAAAAGCGGGGGGATGCCAACGAATTCGATTGTCTTTACCGTTCAGGAGAAGTCGCTTCGCGGCGGAGAACGAGTTCAGGTGGTGATTACGAAAGGGAATCCGAACAGCGAAATGCTCGTTCCTAAAGCAGCCGTTCATGAAGACAGCGGCGGCGCGTATATCTACACCTTCGAGGAGAAGCAAGGTCCGCTCGGCAATGCTTATTATGTGGCGCGCATTCCAATCGAAGTGATGGACGAGAACGATACGACGGCCGCTATTCGAGGCGGGATATTCGAGCAGCAGCCGATCGTTCTGGACAGCGATCATCCCATTATGGAGGGAGAACGAGTTAGACTTTAACACAAGGGAGCGTTGCTGCCATCCGGAAGGGCAATCAGGTGTGATCGGGCGTGCAATAGGGGGAAAAATGTTTGAATAGGGTTTGTTTTGGTTTGAACTTGCCCGAAACCGGTTCACACCCTGTGTTCGGCATGATATAGTGGGGTGACATTTGCGAATGGATGATGGAAGAAGCTAATTCGCATTCAGCTCATCATGAAAGAGGTTGATCCACGATGAAGATCACGCGCTGCGCGGCAAACCCCATCGTCACGCCCGGTCTGTATGACTGGCGCAAAGCGACGGTATTTAATCCGGCCGTTATTATCGAAGGCGATAAATTCTATATGATAGAACGGACGGCGGGCAGTCTGGATCCGTTCCAATGCTTCTTAGGATTACTCGAAAGTGACGACGGCATCAACTTCCGCCATGTGCAGGATACGCCGGTCATTCACCCGGAGCAGTTCGGCTTCCCTTATGGCAGCATTCAAGATCCACGGGTCGTGAAGTTTGATGACACGTTCTATATGAACTATGCGCTGCGTCCTTGCTCGATGAGCTACTATCCGACGGGCGTCGGTCTTCCGAACAACGCCAAGCCGGAGTACCCGAATGGCTGGGGCAAGCCGGAGGATTGGCTGACGCGATCCTCCATTGCAACCTCCAAGGACCTGATCAACTGGGAGTTCCTATGCGATACTACGCCGCTTGATATCAATGATCGCGATAATATTTTGTTCCCTGAGAAAATCGGCGGGAAATACGCGCTACTACGTCGCCCGGAAGAGTACATCGGCGAAGAATACGGCACAGAGAAGCCGGCGATGTGGATTTCATATTCCGAGGATATGGTGAATTGGGAAGCTCCGATCTTAATTGCGAAAGCAGAGCAGGAATGGGAGTTTAAGAAGATCGGAGGCTCCACGCCGCCGATTAAGACCGATAAAGGCTGGTTGACGCTTTATCATGGCGTAGGTCCGGATCATATTTACCGTGTTGGCGCGATGCTGCTTGATCTGGAGCATCCGGAAAAAGTGGTCGCGCGTGCGCCGGGCTTTATTATGGAGCCGGAAGAGTATTACGAGAAATTCGGCCTGTTTATTCCAAACGTTGTATTTCCAACGGCAAACGTTGTGAAGGATGGTCTGCTTTATATTTACTATGGCTGCACGGACACGGCTATCGGTCTGGCCACGGTCCCGCTTGATGAGCTCGTAGAGTATATCATTACGGAGAGTAATAAGTAGGAGTTTCGGGTACCCTGAGCTCGGATTATTAAGATAGGAGACAGGGCGGAGCAAGCTTAGGTTTGCTCCGTTTTGATTTAAGCATTGTAAATGCGTTGACAGCGCATTCAGGCTCGTGGTAAGATAACGCTTGTCACTGATTTATCGCGGGGCCTTAGCTCAGCTGGGAGAGCGCATCGCTGGCAGCGATGAGGTCAGGGGTTCGATCCCCCTAGGCTCCATACTAGATTGAACAGCCATCCTTCGGGATGGCTGTTTTTCGTATGGGCAGCCCTGACGGGGACGGGGGCTGCAACAATGGAGCGGGGACAGCCCAATTGGAGTAGCCCCAATGGGGGCGAACCGCTTGGGTGCTGTCCCGCGCGGTCGGAACGAAGCGGAGGAGCGCAGCGCTGGCGGAAGCTACCGCTAACTAAGGTAGTCTGCGTCGTATAGGCTTCTGAGGGGGACATTCGTGACCGTTAGCGACGGTTTTTTGAAATACGAGCTCCCTTGGGGGTCACTAGTGTCCGTAAGCGAGGGAATTGTCATCGAAAACCGTGAGTTATTCAATCTAAAGGTCACCGATGTCCGTAAATACATCAAATGTACGCTGGTTTTGTGCTAACGGTCAAAATCGACCGCTTGGTAGGTCCGATAACGCTGTTGTCCATTTTGAACCATGAATACATTCATTTCTACAAGCTTGTCTAATATACGTCTCGTCTGTCGGGTGGAGCGATTCAGGTGCAACGAAAGTTCATCTGAGCGAAAAGGCCGAATGATTCCGCGCGCAAACCGCAAAGTCTCTGCCTCAATCCAACTGAGCGAATGAGGGGTTGCTATCGACACAAACTTACCGACAAATGACAAAGCCATCTGTTGAATAACCTTCGGTTCTTCCTCGATCGATAAGTACGCAACAGGCAGGAACAGCCAGTCACCCAATACAAGGTACGCCTGTTTCTTGCATAAATCCCTGAATCGCCATGATTCGATGTCTCTGGCATGAGACCGGTAACCATGGATTTCGATGCAGCCTTTGGTTCCGCCGGGCATATAGGCCAGATCCAGATAACGATATCGGTTGCGTAATCCCGAACTTCCCATTCCGCATGCAATGATTAAAGTTCCCTACGGCTGGATACCATATCGTTCTCAGAAACTCTTTCGTGCCGTGCCCAATTTCCTTTTGAAGGATTTGGCGTCTTCTCGGATTTTTCTCCACTGCTAGTTGATCGTGCAGCCACTGGCTCATCTTCGTCTCAAATGCACTCATGGGTACTCCCTTCTTCGATCCGGAAAATAAAAATGCCGCCTTGATCCGGAACCCCAAGAGATTCCGAATCAAAGCGGCATGTGCTTCACGCCGATACATAATTTTACATTAGTATATTTCATGAGTTCAGCTTTGGCAATCATTTTCTAGGCGGGCGTACCAGTAGTCAAGCGCTGCGGTCAGGGGGCGATTCGAGTTCGATCCCCCATGGCGCCTTTGTTTTTACTTAGCGACTATCCAGTCTAGTGAGTTGCAAATAAAATAACGTCGCTTCGCCTACCGTACTCCTGGCGTACAACTTTCCTTTGTGCTGCTCGACGATGGATTTTGCGATGGCCAGACCAAGTCCATAGCCGCCTCGCTTGCGCGATCTCGATGCATCGGTACGATAGAACCGATCGAAAATCCGGGAGAGATGCTCTGGCGCAATACCTTCCCCTGTATTGGACACCGTAAGAACAACTTCATGATGATGCTGCGTCTTCAGTGAAATGGTGATTGAGCCATTCGGATTCGTATACTTGAGGGCATTATCAAGCAATATGAGAACGACCTGCTTAATCTGTTCGCTGCTGCCCTGCACCATTAGATTGGGCTCAATGTCATAGTCCAATTGCAGCTGTTTCTCGAAAATAACGGCTTCCATCGTTAGCAGGATCGTTTCGACTGCTTCGCTCAAATTGAAGGGCGCATAAAGCATGGAGGTGCGAGCGCTTTCCATTTCGGTCAAATACAGCAGATCGTTAGTCAGCTTCGCCATGCGTTCCGTCTCAAGCTTAATATAGTGCAGCCACTTGGCTTGATTGCTGATGGTGTCCTCACGGTTCGCCAGCAGCACATCCGTGTTCGTCTGAATGACGGCGAGCGGCGTCTTCAACTCATGGGATGCGTCTGCAATGAATTGTTTTTGCTTCTCGAAGGCGTCTTTGACCGGGGCGATGGAGCGGTTCGCAAAAAATCGGCTGATAAAGTAAATAACGATGAGCATGACAAACCCTACAACGAGAAAGGTATAAATTAAATTGGTTAGAATGCCTTGGCGATCGGTTACATCCAGAAATACCAGTAAATACCCGTCTTCAACCGGCTGTTTGATGAATGCCCAATCGTTCCCTTTCAGCTTAAATTGCCCTATATTCTTGTATTCGTCTTTCGCTTCCTTGAGCGCGTACGTGTACAGATCACTGTCGATAGTAAACCAAGAGTCGCTGGATTTCATCGTCCAATTGCGATCTGTTCGTATCATAAAAGCGACGGATCGTTCCGGCGGCTCAATTCCGGCTCCCGGCCTCGGCATGTTAGGCGACCCTTCCGGCATCGCCTCAGAGGGCTGGTTCTGGTCAGGAAGCGGCGCAGCGAAATTACCTCTGGGCATTCGGTAAAAATCCGATATTTTGCGCAGCTCCATATCGATATTACGCCGCACATCTTGATAAGTAACCGTGTAGATCGTGGCGAAGGAAACAAGCATCATGACCGAAATAATAACCAGGTTCAACAATAAGAACCGGCTCTTGAGCTTATTGAACATTATTCGTTCACCTCTAGAATATAACCTAACCCTCTAATGGTATTGATCCGCACTGCCGATTGCAAGAAGACAAGCTTCTTTCGCAAAAAAGAAATGTACACTTCCGCATTGTTATACTCTGCCTCGGAATCATAGCCCCACAGCTTCTCGATAATTTGTTCTTTCGAGGTTATGGCTTGCTTCCGTGAAAGCAGCAGCTCCAGCAGCTCGCTTTCCTTTAGGTTCAGCTTCAATTCCTTCCCTTGCACGGTCAGCTTCAGCTGCGCCGTATTCAATTCGATATCCCCGAACTTCAACCCATCTTCCGGAATCACTTCTTCCTTGCGCCGTAAAGCAGCACGAATGCGGGCAAGCAGCTCTTCTGTTGAAAAAGGCTTCGCGACATAATCATCCGCACCGTAATCGAGCCCCCTTACTTTATCCTCCACATCACTTTTAGCCGTCAACAAAATGACCGGAGTAGAGACTCCTTTGCTTCTGAGTTTCTTGAGCACGCTAATCCCGTCCAATTCAGGCATCATGATGTCGAGTAGGAGCAGATCGTAAATGCCGCTTAGCGCATAATCCAGCCCATTGCTGCCGTTATGAACGACATCGACGGAGTAATTTTGCTTTCTTAATAGTTGAGACAAGGCTTCGGCTAAACGCTCCTCATCTTCAACGACTAATATCCGCATGAAGCTACCTCCCATTGCATTCGTTGTCTTGTTGTTTATTACCGCAATTGTAGCAAACGAACCTTGAATGAACCTGAATGCATCCATTTAAGATTCGTTCAAGGTTCGTCGGCTAACATAGGGTCATGCGAAACGATATTAACGAATTGTAAAGGAGGAACGATAGATGGCCATTGAAGTATTTAACCGTTATGAGAACAAATATTTGCTCGATGATGCTGCATACCGACTATTTTATCACGATTTGCTTGCCTTTATGGAGCTTGACGATTACAACAAGAAGCACGAATTTTATTCCATTACAAATCTATATTTTGACACGGAGCATGATTCGCTGATTCGCAACAGCCTGGCGAAGCCGAAGTACAAGGAGAAGCTTCGCTTGCGTGCTTACGGCATACCGAATGAAGAAACAAAGGTGTACTTGGAAATTAAGAAGAAGGTATTCGGATTGGTGAACAAAAGAAGAACGGCACTGAAGCTTCACGAGGCGTATGAGTTTGTCCGCACCGGCATTGTGCCTGAGTATAGCGCTTACATGAATAAACAGGTGCTTGAGGAGATTGGGTACTTGCTTAGGCGGTATGACTTACAGCCGAAAGTGTATTTGGCTTATGAGCGCAAAGCGCTGTTCTCCAGAGAAAGCCGTGATTTACGAATTACGTTCGATACGAATATCAGAAGCCGGCGATATGCGCTCAATATGGAGCAAGGCGATTTTGGGGAGCCGCTCGTCGAAGATGGCAAGTGGCTGATGGAAGTCAAAGCAGAGAAGACGATTCCGCTCTGGCTGTCCCAATTGCTTTCCAAGCACGGTCTGTACCGGATGAGCTTCTCCAAATACGGGAATGAGTACAAAAAAAGGATGAAATCCACCACTATTCCAGAAAGAGAGAGTGTCTTGCATGCTTGATTCTTTGTTTAATGAAACGCTAACGAGCACGACCTTGAGCTTCTCGAGCGCCATCGTGACCGTTGTCATAGCTATTGTGCTCGGAGGCCTCATCAGTATCACATATATGAAAACGAACCCGACGGGTTATTCTCAAAATTTCACCTTAACGATGATTATTTTGCCCGTTATCGTCGCGATGATTATTCTCTTGATCGGCAACAACATTGCAAGAGCATTCAGTCTTGCGGGGGCTTTCTCCATTATCCGCTTCAGAAGCGCGCCGGGCGATCCGCGGGACATCGCGTATGTGCTGTTTACGATGGCTGCGGGACTTGCATGCGGAGTCGGGGCGCTTGGTTACGCTGTATTGTTTACGGTGATCCTGTGCCTGCTGATGGTGCTGCTGAACCGGTTTAATTTTGCGGTGAACAAGAAGACGCAGAAGTTGCTTAAAGTGACCATCCCGGAGAATTTGGGATACGAAGAGGCTTTCGCCGAAGTGTTCGAGCAATTTGGCGTTGGATATGAACTCAGGAAGGTTCGAACGACCGAGCTTGGCAGCTTATACGAGCTGGTCTATAACGTAACGCTTGACGATTCCATTAACCAGAAGGCGTTTCTTGATGCGATTCGGTGCCGAAACGGCAATTTGGATCTTTCGTTAACGATAGTTCCCGGCGGAAGCACGGATAACTAAATTATTCTTGAAAGGGATGAACTACGATGAAACAACGATTGAAATCGAAAAGGAATCTGGCCGCTGTTGTATTGTGCATGGCGTTGACCGTATCAGCTTGCAGTGAAGGTGAGAATCTAAATACAGCTAAGACAGTGAATGAAACGACTAATGCTGCCGCTGCATCGGTATCGGAAACAACAGGTACGCAATCGAATACGCTTGGCTATGTGAAGGAGATGGACAAAACCCAAATTATGTCCTTTTCCATAAACGTGGATGAAGCCAAATGGCAAGACATGCTGGATAAAGCATCGGAAGAGGAATATATCTCCGCTGATGTTACCATTAACGGCACAACGGTCAAAAATGTAGGCATTCGCCCGAAGGGCAATTCCAGTTTAATGAAAATCGTAAACAACGATAAAACAGACCGATTCAGCTTTAAAATAAAGTTTGATGAGTATGTAGACGATCAAACCTGGCTTGGACTTGATGAAATCGTCGTGAATAACATGGATGCCGATAACAGCTATATGAAGGAATACCTAAGCTACGACATTATGAGCACGATCGGCGTTGATGCACCGTTGAACGCATTTGCGGATATCCGGGTAAATGGGAAGGCATGGGGCTTCTATCTGGCTGTTGAGGTGCTGGACAGCGCTTATCTCGACAGAACGAAAGAAGGCGAAGGCGAGCTTTACAAACCTAACAACGATGGGAACATGGGCAATATGGGTGGATTTGGCGGAGGGGGAGCGTCGGCTAACGGCGAAGCGCCTGAGAATATGCAGCCGCCGGCAGACATGCAGCTTCCTGAAGGCATGGAACCTCCTGCAGACATGCAGCTCCCTACTGGTGAAAAAGGCGGGCGGGGTTTCCCGGGAGGCATGAATGGCGCACAGAAAGGCGTTTCTCTGGCGTATACCGATGATGCCATAAGCAGCTATTCCGCCATTTTTGACAATGCTGAAACAAAAACAACCGAAGAGGATCATAAGCGAGTCATTACGGCCCTTAAGCATTTAAATGAAGGCACAGATTTGGACACTTATGTGGATGTTGATGCGGTATTGAAATATTTTGCAGCTCACACGGTTGTCGTCAACTCGGATAGCTACACATCCACCATGGGTCACAACTATTATTTGTACGAGAATGACGGACAGATCAGCATCTTGCCTTGGGATTACAATTTAGCGTTCGGCAGCTTCCAGGGAGGCGCCGCAGCGGATGTCGTCAATCTTGCCATTGACACGCCTGTATCGGGTGTCAGTCTTAAAGATCGTCCACTGCTTGGCAAGCTGTTGGAGGTTCCGGAATATAAAGAAAAGTATCATGCTTATTTACAACAAATGATGGATGACTATTTTGCGAACGGGAAATTCGAACAAACGGTTGCCAACCTCGATAAACTCATTGCGGATCATGTGAAGAATGACCCAAGCTCCTTTACGACTTACGAGGCGTATAAGCAGGCTATTACCGAGTTGACTGAACTTGGAACGTTGCGAGCTGAAAGTATTCAAGGTCAGCTGAACGGCGAAATTCCGACTACGACTGAAGGCCAAAAAGCGGACTCCGGTAAGCTGATCGACGCATCAGCTGTCGATATGTCGAAGCTGGGCAATATGGGGAAAGACATGCCGGGCGGAAATCGTTTCGGAGGAGCCAAAGGCGCGGGAGAGTCTAAGAAGACCGCAAAATAAGTGAAGCTGCAATACCGCTTAGAGCGATCTAAGCGGTATTTTTGCTGTCTAGGGATTTCAAGCTGATGTCGTTGATTCGGTTTAGATTTCGTTGCAATGATACGTGTTCAACGCAAGCCTTGTTGATCTACACTGAACGTGCGAAATATTTTCTTGCAAGATTCCCAATGATAAACGCATGGTATTTTCTCTCTTTTCCCCGGTGTTTCCGTCGGTTCAACGGAACCCGGGCAACCCCTTACGAGACTGGGTGTCCTTATGGCGCGTTTCTTATCCATTCGCAATTATTTGCCGTTCACGTACAAAATGATGATTTCATACCTCTTGCTCGTGCTCGTCACGGACTTCGCGATCGGCTACGTTTCGTACGGGATGCTCGTCAAGTCGCGTACGGAGGTGGCTGAGTCCGGCATCCGGGCGGCACTCGAGCAGACCAGGAATAACGTCGATTACCGAATGACCGAAATTCGGCGCATTTCCGATCAATTATTCGGCAATTTGGCGTTTCAGCGAGCCTTGCAGCGCCAGGGAGACCGGCTAAGCATGTATTACACGATGATCGACGACATTTTTCCGGAGCTGCAAGCGCCGCTTGAGCTGTTCGGAAGTCCCATCCGTCTGACGCTGTACGCCGTGAACCCGCTAATCGGGGAAGCGGGCAGATCGAATGCCGCAAGTCCGATCACGAAAAGCGAATTCTTGGTGCAATCGTATGATGTCCTGAAGAATCGCCAATGGTTTCAGCAGCTGCAGGCTTCCGCTACGGATAAGACCATCTGGATTCAAGCCGATTCGGACAAAGAGCTGGGCAACCTTTCGCTATTTCGCAAGCTGGTCTCATTCGGCGATTATCGTACTGCGATCGGTTATATCCGAATTACCGTCAACATTGACAGCCTGATCGGCAATCTGACCAAATATCCGAAAGAGCAGGGCATGGGCATCCGCGTCATTGACCGCGCCACCGGCAAGGCGATGTACGAACGCGATTCCGCGTTACCCAAAGCGGCCGGAAAGGCCTATTTGAACTTGCGTGAGGAGGCGGCGGAGACGCCGTTCTCCATCGAGGTGCAAGTGCCTCGCGAGTACTTGAGCAAGGATGCGAAGAAGCTTCAGCGGACGCTCGGTTTGATCTGCGCATTAAGCTTCGCCGTCATGGCGGGCATCGGATTCGCCGTGGCGGCCTTGTCGGGTCGAAGGATGAAGCGAATCGTCTCGCTCATCCGCGCTTTTCAGGACGGCAAGCTGGATCGCAGGCTCGAAGCGAACGGCAATGACGAATTCGGGCTGATCGCCCATTCGTTCAACAGCATGGCGGCCAGCATCCAGACGTTGATTCAAGATGTGTATTTGCAAGGCATTCATCGGAAGCAGGCGGAGCTTGAAGCGCTGCAAGCCCAAATCAATCCCCATTTTTTGTATAATACGCTGTCGACGATCAGCAGCCTGAATAATCTCGGCAAGAAGAAGGAAGTCACCGAAACCGTGAAGCTGCTGTCGAGATTTTACCGGTTAACGCTCAATAACGGTCAAGTGATCATTCCGCTCGAAAATGAACTGGAGCAAGTGTCGGCTTACCTCGATATTCAGCGAGTCAAATATGCCGACGCCTTTCAGGTATACGTGGACATGGAGCCTGAGGTCAAAGATGTGAAAATCATTAAACTGCTCATGCAGCCGTTCGTCGAGAACATATTCAAACATGCTTGGTTTGGAGAGACGATCACGATACGTCTGACGGCCAAGCGGGTCGGGAACGATTTGGAACTGAAAATTATCGACTCCGGCATCGGCATGCGTCCGGATAAGGTGGACCGGCTGCTTTGCGGCGCAGCACAGTCGAACACCTATGGGCTGAAGAACGTGGAGGAACGGATCAAGCTTCGTTACGGTCCCGAATACGGCGTGCAAATTGCCAGCGTGTACGGCGGAGGGACGACCGTCCGGCTGCTGCTTCCCATTCAGACGGAAGGATCGGATCTGCGGGAAGATACGAGTTATCCCGGCAATCAAAGCTAAAGGAGGCATCAGGGTGGCCGGGTGAATATCGGAAAAATAAATAAAATGAAGTCCATCGTTGAATTCGTTTAGTTATAGTTGCCCCGCTTACTTATGTCGAATCCTGTCTCTTTCTTATAATGAGTCCAGTAGATAAGAAAGGAGTAGAGGCATGATGACAGAGAAACGGCATTCCTTCTGGCGCGACGTCGCGAAGTATCGAACGATGCTGATCATGATCTCGCCGGCCGTGTTGTTGGTCTTGCTATTTTCGTACGTTCCGATGGCCGGGATTGTGATCGCATTCAAGCAGTTCAAATACACCGGCGGCGTGTTCGGAAGCCCTTGGGTGGGGCTCGACAATTTTAAATTCTTCTTCCAATCCGGCGATGCTTGGCGCGTCACGCGGAATACGGCGTTATACAACATCGGTTTCTTGGTGCTTGGGAACCTGCTGCAGATCGCGGCAGCCGTTCTGCTGTTCGAAGTCGGAGGCAAATGGTTCCGCAAAATCATTCAATCGGCGCTGTTCCTTCCGTATTTCATTTCGTGGGTCGTAGTCGGCTCGATCGCATACAATTTCTTCAGTTATGATGTCGGTGCAATCAACAACGTACTGGCTTCGGTTGGAATGGAACGCATCGACATCTACAATACGCCGGCCTATTGGCCCTATATCCTCGTATTCTTCCATACGTGGAAGCTGCTTGGCTACGGCACAGTGATGTACTTGGCCGCCATTACGAGCATCGATACGGAGATGTACGAAGCGGCCGAGATGGACGGCGCGAACGTTTTCCAACGCATTATGAAGGTAACCGTTCCGAATTTAATCCCGACCTTCATCATCCTCGCGCTGTTGGCGGTGGGCAATATTTTCCGCGGAGACTTCGGCATGTTCTATAACATGATCGGCAATAACGGCATGTTGTTCTCGGCGACGGACGTCATCGATACCTTTGTCTTCCGGCTTCTCATGGACACCAACGATTTCGGCATGTCTTCGGCAGCCGGCGTTTATCAGTCGGTACTTGGCTTCGTGACCATCTTGTCCGTTAATTACGCGGTGCGCAAATACGACAAGGATCGCGCATTATTCTAAACAGGGAGGGGACAAACCTATGCATGGACTGAGCGTGCGAAGCGGCAGCCAGAAGGACCGGCTTCTTCTGTCGCTCATTGGCTACGTGATGTTGGGGGTTATGGCGTTCATCTGCGTCGTTCCGTTCGTGATCATCCTGTCGTCGTCGCTAACCGATGAAAACACGATTCGCATGAACGGCTTCGGGCTGATTCCGAAGGTATTTTCCGGGGAAGCCTATCGGATGCTCTTCGAATATCCCGACGATATCATACGGGCATATGGGGTGACGCTCGTCGTCACCGCCATTGGAACGGCCCTCGGCTTATTCCTGACCGCAATGACGGCTTACGTGCTCTGCCGCAAGGATTTTAAGTGGCGCAATCATTTCGCATTCTATTTCTTCTTCACCACGCTGTTCAGCGGCGGACTCGTACCGTGGTACTTGTTGATCGTGAACTACCTGGATATGAAGAACACGCTTGCCGCGCTAATCATACCTACGCTTGTCAATGTCTTCTATATCATGGTCATGCGGGCGTTCCTCGCCGGCATTCCGGATGCGATTTCGGAATCGGCCAAGATCGACGGTGCCGGCGATTTCCGCATTTTTATCAGCCTGATTCTTCCGCTTTCCAAGCCGGCGCTGGCAACCGTGGGACTGTTCCTCGCGCTGGGCCATTGGAACGATTGGTACAGCGCGCTGCTCTTTATCTCGGACGACAAGCTGATGCCTTTGCAATATTACTTGTATCAGATGCTCGGCAATCTGGAGGGCATGCGCAAGGCCATGCTCAGCTCGGGGACGGACATTTCCGCGACTATTCCCGGCGAAAGCTTGAAAATGGCGATGACGGTCGTCGCCTGCGGTCCGATCCTGTTCGCTTATCCGTTCATCCAGAAATATTTCGTGCAAGGCCTGACGATCGGTGCGGTCAAAGGATAAATTCGGGGAAGCCCGATTTATTATACTGTTTTTCATCCAAGTAAGGGGGAAATCAACATGATGAAGAAGAAAAAGCTGGGTCTCGTATTGACCAGCGTACTGGCGGCGTCGATGATACTCAGCGCCTGCGGTCAGAGCAACAACGGTTCGAATACCAATTCGGCGGCGAACAATTCCGGCAGCGGAAGCGGGAACGGCAACAGCAACGCGGCGAACAAGCAAGCTGCGGACGATGCCATCGACACGTCCAAAGCGGTCGAGCTGAAGATGGTCATGCTCGGGCCCAAACCGGCCGACTACGACCAAGTGTTCGGAGAGATCAACAAGCAGCTGAAAGAAAAAGTCAATGCGACCATCGATGCCGAGTTCCTGGACTGGTCGGACTGGGGTCAGAAGTATCCGCTTAAATTCGCGGCAGGCGAGGATTTCGATCTAATTTATACCTCCAACTGGGCTAATTACACCGACCAAGCGAATAAAGGCGGCTTCCTTGAGCTAACGGACGACTTGCTGTCCACATACATGCCGCTGACATGGGCTGCGATGCCGAAGGTGAAATGGGATCAAGCGCGCATCAACGGCAAAGTGTACATGGTACCGCAAAACCAAAGCAAAGAGTTCACGGACAAGCTGATTCTGTACCGCGACGATCTGCGCGAGAAATACAACCTGCAGCCGATCGACAGTCCGGAGACGTTTAAAGCATACCTGGAAGCGGTCGCGAAGAACGAGAAAGGCATTACGCCGTACGGGATCGAATCCAGCGATACCAAATTGCATAATCTGGATAAGCTGCTTCTGCAGCAGAAGAACGGATGGAGCATTCTTGGCGATGCGCCGCTTGCGTATAAATTCGACGATCCAAAAGGCCAAGTGTTCAACCTCTATGACACGCCGGAATTCAAAGACTTGCTGTCGTACTACAAGGAGCTTGCCGACAACGGCGGCTGGTCGCGCAACGTTCTGACGAACAAGAGCAACACGGGAGACGATTTCAAAGCGGGCAAGGTAGCCGTGATGTCCCATAACGTGACGGCACTCGGCGGCATTCAGGCCCAAGTCAACAAGGCTCATCCGGAATGGAAAGTCACGTTGGCCGACCTTACGCCGGGCAGCAAGAAATCCGCTGCGATCTCGACCCAAAACGGTATCGCTGTGCATGCGACTTCTCAAAATCCGGAACGCGCACTTATGGTCCTAGACTTGCTGCAATACGACAAACCGCTTCATGACCTGATCATGTACGGCATCGCCGGTACGAACTACGAGCCGGTCGGCGACAATCAATTCACCAAAACGGACAAGTACAACGACTTCAACAGCTTCTCCAATTGGGCTTGGAACTCCCCACTGAATCGCGTGGATACAAACTATCCGCAAGCGGCCCAAGACATCGAGAAGAAGTGGGCAGACCAAGTCTACCACTACCCGCTGGAAACGTTCGTCTTCGACAAATCGAAGGTATTGAACGAAGTGACAAACGTAGGCAACGTCATGATGCGTTATGGCGTGCCGCTGGAATACGGACTCATTCCGGATACGGCCAAAGGTCTGGAGACGCTTCAGAAACAGCTGAAAGCAGCCGGCATCGACAAAATCCAAACGGAATTGCAAAGCCAAATCGACGCCTTCCTTGCGAAGCAGGGATAAGCTGTCATTCAGACAGGATGCGAAGCGCCAGCCGCTTGGCATCCTGTTTTATTAAGGAGATCATTTAAACGAAATCGCGGACGGATATCGCGGTCATTCGGACATCGCGGACGAGCGCGGTGCCTTGGCCGGAATTCGCAGCAAAACATTATAGAAAGCGAGGGAATTTGCATGACAGTATCGCGCTTTGCCCGTAAGCGGCCCGATAACCTGGCATGGGGGCCGCAAACGGGAATTATCTGGCATCCGGACGAGGTCGAAACTCACTATGAGCATCCCATGCAATCCTATTGTTATTTCCGCAGATGCTTCGAGCTGCCGGAGAACGGGGCGGCGACGGGGACGCTGAACATTTTTGCCGATTCCAAATACATGCTTTACGTAAACGGCGTATATGCGGGCAGGGGACCTTGCCGAAGCGATCCTCGCTGGCAGTACGTGGACGAGCTCGACGTTACGGGTCTGCTCCGGCCGGGACGAAACGTGCTTGCCGTTATAGTCTTGTATTACGGCTATGGGACCGGTCAGTCGATCGACCGTATTCCCGCACTGGCCGCGGAGCTGAGGACAGACGTTCCCGGGAACGCGCCGATTGTCATCGGAACCGATTCCTCATGGTCCTGCCGGAAATCGGACGCTTACGATGCCGAAGCTCCCCGGGTGAACGGCTGCCAGGGACCGGTGGAGGTCTATGACGCCGGACGCGAGCTTCAAGGCTGGCAGCTGTCTGAATTCTCGGAGACTGACTGGCAGAGCGCGAAGATGCGGGGCATCGGCTTGTCGCCGTTCTGGAATTTCCTTGCAAGACCGATTCCGTTATTGGAAGAGAAGGAGCTGGACGCGGTCAGGCTGGCAAGCCGTGGCTCGGTAAGCCGGCTTCCGGCGCCGACCGGACGGCTGCACGTGGATATGATCGAGGAAACGAAGGGCATTGTGATTGCGGAAGAAGAGGGATCTTCCGTTCCTTATAACGTTTCATCCCGGGGAGGCAGCTCCGAAGAAGATGAGGTATTGACGTATGACTTCGGCCGAATCGAACCGGGTTATCTGCAGCTCGAGGTGACCGGAACTGCGGGAACGATCGTGGATGTCGTATATGCGGAGGAGCTGTGGGAGGGCAAGGCATACCTGAACCTGAACAATAACCGTTCCATGGATAGATTCATTCTCGCGGAGGGCCGCCAGCAGTTGGAAGTGCGGTTCGGCTGGAAGGCTTGCCGGTTCGTGCAACTCAGAATCCGGCATGCCGATTCTCGGCCAATCTGCCTGCATCGCGTCGGAATCCGGACGCGTCGCTACCCGGTAGAGCAGCCGGCCGTCTTCCGGTGCAGCGACCAAAGGCTGCAGCAGGTATGGGAGATCGCCGAACACACCATTCGCATCTGCATGCAGGACGCTTTCGTCGACTCGCCAAGCCGCGAGCAGCAGCAGTGGATGGGAGACGGACGCTGGCAGGCGCTCTACCAAACGATATATTCCGGAGACGGAAGGCTTCATCGCAAGCTTCTCGAGCAGATCGGTCAATCCCAAGATTGGCAGGGCATGACAGCCCAGCGATATCCGGACGGACACCATAACTATCCGCCGATCCCCTCGTTCTGCCTGCATTGGATCAATTCCTTCGGGGAGTACGTGAGCGCATACGGCAACGACGGCCTGCTTACAGAATGGTGGCCGAACATCATTCAGGCACTTCGCTGGTTTTCCGGGTTTGAGAATGATCAGGGGTTGCTGGAAGATGTGCCCTACTGGGCTTACATCGATGCCGGGGAAGCTCCTCGGGGCAGATGGCCCGATGTCGAGCGCGGGGGGATCGTAACCTCGCTCAACCTGCTTTATCTTGAAGCGATGCAATCCGCGGCGATATACGCCGAACAGTTGAGAGACACGGAGGCCGAAACGCACTATAAAACGGCATGCAGCCGCTTGGCTGATCGCATTCGGCATGACTTATGGAATCCGGCAATCGGTGCTTACGCCGATTGCCGCGTAGCCGGCGCGCTTAGCGACTTCTATAGCGAGTCGTGCAATGCGCTGGGCCTGGTGCTGCTGCACGAGGCGGAAGACGAACGCAGCGCTGCCATTTACAGTGCCGTCTTCGCTCCGGAAGCAGATGCGCAAGCGATCAAGGCCAGTCCGTTCTTTATGATGGTCGTTTTCCGGGCGCTGCTCAAGCTGCATCGAGAGGAGCGGCTGCTGGAGCTTGTGAGGGAGCGGTATGGCAAAATGATCGATGCAGGCGCCACTTCGGTCTGGGAGTGGTGGGAGTTGTTCTACGAGAACGAGTCAGGCGCAATTGCTTTCAGTTCCGCGTCCCACGCATGGGGCAGCATGCCGGTATACGCGTTTATTCATGTCATTCTCGGAATCCGCCCCCTCAAAGCCGCCAATGGGCTGGTAAGGATTAAGCCTCTGCTTCCCGAAGGGATGATGTGGGCGGAAGGCTCCGTTCCGACGGCATTCGGAGTACTGACCGTTCGCGCGGAGCGTCGGCCTGAACAACTCGAAGCCATGCATGTGATGATCGACGTGCCGAAGGGCGCCATGGTCCTTTGCGGGGACGGGATCTACGGCGCTGGTCAGCATGCGGTTTTATTTGAAAGCTAGGCTGCGATTATTATATCGGGACATTACGGTCGTAGGCTGCGGACGCAAGGGATTTTTACTTCCCTGATTATTCCTGCAAATTTATGATAATCGACCAATCGTATGACGAAATATGCTCGCAGCAACTAAAAGTAGCTTCCTATCAACTGACTTCAGAAGTGTAAAATAAAAAAAGAAGCCCTGCAGCCTAACAGGCTGCAGGGCTTCTTCTATAGGAGCATTCTTGTCTATCGGGATCAATCACCCTTTAACGCCACCGGCGGTTAAACCTTCAATAATTTGCTTCTGAAGGACGGCGTAAATGATCATGACCGGCACGATGCTGTATACGATTCCCGCCGACATTTGAGCGTAATTCGTGTTATAGATATCGCGGAAACCGACCATTCCAACCGGCAGCGTTCGCAATTCATCGGTGGAGATGAAGAAGTTCGCCATTAGAAACTCGTTCCAGTTTCCGATGAAGTTGATGATAAATACGGTTACCAACGCCGGAACTGTGATCGGCATAATGATTTTGGCGAATATCCCTTTTGCACTCAAACCATCCATGACAGAGGCTTCTTCGATTTCACTCGGGATCGATTTCATAAACGCCGACAAGATGATAACCGTAAATGGGATCGCCCCGGCGGTGTAAGGGAGGATGAGTGCCATATGGGTGCCTAGCACAGGTTGACCAAAGATTACCAACTTATTCAATAAGATGAAAATAGGCAGAAGTAACGCGCCGCTCGGAATGAGCAAGCCGATCAGGATGAATTGGTATAATCCTTTGCTCATTTTCTTATAACGCATCCGTGTAATCGCAAATGCTCCCATAGAGGAGAAGATAATCGTCGCGATGGAACACAGCGTAGCGATATACAAGCTATTAAGGAAGTAAACGCTGATTTTCGCATTCACCCAGGCTTCATAGTAATTTTCAAAATGAAACGCGGAAGGGAAGCCGAACGGATTGCTTGCAATCGCCTGATTATCCGACTTTATGGACGAGAAGAGAACGAATAGAAACGGGTAAAGGGTCACGACTAAATAACCTAATAAAATAATATGCGGGATACTTTTCTTCACTGATCTTAGTGTTATCGTCATTAGTATTCGACCCTTTCGACTCTTCTGGCAACTAAAAATTGGTACAGCGCTGTAAGAATGAGAGAGAAAATGAAAATCAACACCCCGATGGAGTTGCCATATCCGTATTTCGCGTTCGTGATTCCGTATTTAATGAGATAGGTTGCCATGACATCCGTTACCCCGCCCGGGCCGCCATCGGTCATTACAATGATGATATCTGCCGCTTTCATCGCACCTGAGATGGAAAGCATGATCACTACGGAAATGATAGGCATAATAAGAGGCACCGTAATTCGGGTTGCGCGGGTCCAAGCGCTGGCCCCGTCGACAATTGCGGCTTCATCAATTTCTCTTGGAATGGATAATATGGCGGCAAGGACCATCACGACGTAGAATCCCGTCCACTGCCACGCATTGGTTATCAAGATCGAAAACATAGCCCAACTGGTGTCGGATAACCACATGACAGGCTGTAATCCGATTTTAGTCAAAATTTGATTGAACAAGCCGATGTCCGGTTCGTAGATGAAACTCCACAAGATTCCGATGACCGCAGTGGACATGACGGAAGGGACGAATACGGCCGTTTTATATAAACCCTTGAGTTTCTTTACGTTACTGATTAAGAGCGAGAAGAAGATAATGAGAGGCACCTGCACGAAAACCGAGAACAGAATGAATTTCCCGTTATTGAGAACGGAGTCCCAGAATAATACGTCTCCAAACGCATGCTTAAAGTTTGTCAGTCCATTAAACTTGGCTTCGGTAAGACCGTTCCATTTCATGAAGCCCGTAGTGAAAGCAGAAATCATCGGATAAATGAAGAATAAGAGATAGAGTAGAAGGAGAGGCAGTAAAAACAGGACATACGTCCAAGGGTTTCTTAAGGTTTTATTCATCGTTTCCTCCGCGATAATCAGACATTGGCTGCATGAAGCGTTGTTATAAAAAAAGCACCACCCACTCTGAGGCGGGTGGTACTTTCCTTGCTTCTATCATTTAGAAATCGTCGTTGTTTGCTGCATTTTGTGCTTTTTGCACGCCGTCCAGCATGGCCTTAGGTGTAATTTTGAGGCCGATTAGTTTTTGAATGCCCTCGCTAAGCGCCGTATTGACATCAGGCTGAACCAAGGAGTCAAATGCCGGGAACGCGCCGCTTGCTTTGTTGCCTACTTCGATAATTTCTTTTACGAGGTTGGAAGCTTTGGCTTTAGCCAATTTCGTGCTGTTTACTTTCATCGAAGGCAGGACGCCGTCTGCTTCAAGCCCGCGAATTTGCATTTCATCATTGTACATGTTCTTGATGAACGATTTAACAAACGCTAATTGTTTTTTGTCGTTTTTAACTTTGGCGGAGAAACCGTAACCGTTGGAGAAACCACCGTTAACGGCTGTTTGGCTGCCTTTGCCACCGGCTACCGACGGCAATGGGAAGTAGCCCACTTTGTTAGTCAAATCTCCGGCTTGTTTAGGATCCGCGAATACGCTGGAAGCCCACGAACCGTCATACATCATAATAGCCTCGCCACGAATGAGTTGGTTGCGTTGTTCGGCATAATCCAAACCGAGTTCGCCTTGTTTAAAGTAGCCTTTTTTCACCCAATCTTGGTACTTCGTAAAGGCTGCCACCATTGGCGCGCTGTTCCATTTCGTTTTACCGGTAGTGAAGCCATTCGTAATGTCCGGACCTGCATAACGGGCCCACAGGGTGTTGGCTGTCATTAACGGTACCCATGCGGCTTTGGATGCTTGCGCGAAAGGCGTTTTGCCGTCTTTTTTGATCGTTGCAGCTAATGTCTCAAGTTCTGCCAATGTTTTAGGAGTTTTCAGACCTTTGGCTTTAAAGTACTCTTTATTGTAGAAATAACCTTCTTGGTAGCCGCCGATTGGCAGACCGTATATTTTGCCGTTCACTTTAAATTCGTCCAAGGAAATAAACTTATTAGACAAGCCGAGCTCTTTCAGAATCGGCGTAAGATCCAGCAGTCTGTTTGCTTCAACGTAAAGCTGCGTATCCGCTCCTCCGAACAGATCGAAGATTGCAGGCGCTTTGTTAACGACCATCTCGGAACGTAATTTCTCTTTGCGGTTGACGTCCGAATCTACGCCGTCCAGTTTGTATTTCACGCCGGGAACTTCTTTTGAAACCCTGCTCAAGACATCTTTAAGGATATTGAAACGTTGTTGTTTCGCCTCGCCCAATTGCGTATGTCTGATCACGATGGTGTCGGATTTTGTTGCCGCACCAGCTGAACTTAAGACCGTTGTCGACGCAAGTACTACGCTAAGCGCTGGGACCAGAAGTCTCTTTTTCATTGTAAATGAACCTCCCAATATGGTTTATGTATCTATTTCAGAATAAGATTATTAGTAAATTTAGGATAGGGCTATATTTCTATTATTAAAGGATAATTTTGTATAATGACGGGTGACAAGGGAGCAGGGGATTATATCGGTAGGGAGAATGGCCTAGTTAGTTCGAGGCGGAATCGCACGTCGTTTTGAGAGGTCGTTTTTGATAAGATGCTATAATCAGACTTGCTGTAGTTGTGGGACATAATGGAGATAAGACGGTGAGATGATGTTGGCTGTGAAATGGAGTTTGTCTTCAAAGAAGCAAGTTGTGTTTATCATGATGATTTTTGTTATCCCGCTTGTACTGCTGCTAACCATTTACAATATTTATGTAGTCAACGTATTAAATAACAAAATTGAACAAACGAATCGGAATTCCATTATGCTGTATCAGAACGCGTTCGAAAAAAATCTAAGCAATGCGGATACCTATATGTCGAATTTAGTATCGAGCGACACCAGTTTTATGAAATTAATGTTTAAACAGGATCCGATAGATTTGCAATTTTATGCGCAAGACATGATGAAGAAATACCAGGGCTATTTTCAGACGAATGAAATTATCGGGGGCATGTTCGTTTATTCCAAGCCGAATAACCTCTTTTATAAAACGTATCGTCATAACTATTCCCATGACGTACGAGAGGGTACCGAAAGTTTTTTGAAAGCCGTCCTTCAAACGAAAGAAAACTATCGGTCGCGGGGGTGGTTCCCGCAAGAAATCAACGGCAGCTATTATTTGTTCCGTATATTAGGATCCCGGGATACATTTACGGTTTGTATGATCGATTTCAATGACATGATCATGCCGCAGCATTTCAGTCAAAAGCAAGGAGACAGTTTCTTCGCCTTCGCCACACAAGAGGGTGTGCCGCTGACTTCCATCGCTACGATTCAGGACAAGGGAATAGCAATTCGAAAGCATAATGAAACCCATTATATTTCCGGCAGTCCCCAAAAGTATTTTATTGTGCAGAACTACTCGGCTTCTGCCAAATTAAATTATATTTATATCATGCCGTATCGAGGTTTCCTGTTCAATCTGGACACGGTCCAAATCGCTTTCTTGGTCGGCTCCGTGTTCATCTTATTGCTGATGTTTATTTCGTTCCTGTTATTGGAGCGTTCTTACTTTAAACCGCTGAAGAGAATGATGGCCACGATGAAACAAATCAAAAACGGGCATGTGAATGCGACCATGAGTACAAGCTCCGGCGTCAACGAATTTAGGCAAATGAGCAGTACCTTCAATGAAATGATGACGGAAATCAAAGATTTGAAAATCGAAAGCTATGAGAAAGAGATGAAGAAGCAGCAGGCGGAGCTGCAATTTTTGCAAATTCAGATTAAACCGCATTTCTACTTGAATGTGCTTAAAAACTTGTTCGGGATCGCGGAACAGAAGAAATACGATCAAATACAGGAAATGATCCTCTTACTGTCGCGGCATTTAAGATATATGTTCCAAGAGAACTCTTCCTTGGTCCCGCTCGCGGATGAAATCGTAAGCGTAGAGAACTATATGCAATTACAGCAGATGAGCGCTTCTCGTAAATTGATTTGCAAAACGAACGTAGACGGCCGGTTAAAGGATTTTCGGATTCCGCCGATTTCGATATTGACGTTTGTAGAGAATGCCGTTAAACATGCCGTTTCCATCCATGGCCCGTTAATCATTTCGATCAAAGCTGCTCTGCTTGAAACGAATGAAGATAAATTCGTTAACATTACGGTCATGGATAACGGAGCCGGGTTCTCTGATGAGATGCTTGTCCTGTTGAATGATCCGAATCCGTCTTCTTCGAAGGACCATGTCGGCATATTGAACGTGATCCGAAGATGCAATGTGATTTATCAGAATAAGTGCACGTTTTTATTCAGCACTTCAGGCGGTGCTTGCATCGATATATTTATTCCGTATCATTCGGATGAAGAGAAAGGGAGAGTTTCCACGTGAACGTACTCATCGTAGACGATCAGACGCAAGTGGTAGATGGCTTGTTCTTCGGAATCGACTGGGCGAAAATCGGCGTAAAGGACGTGCTGAAAGCTTATAATGCTTTCGAAGCGCGCGAAATTCTAAGCAGCCGCCCCATCGATATCATGCTGTGCGATATTGAAATGCCGGCTGAAACCGGGCTGAGTTTATACCAGTGGACACGGGATCGGAAGATCGATATCGAATGCATTTTTTTAACGGCGCACGCCGATTTTACATACGCGAAGACGGCGATGCAGCTGGGGGGATTCGATTATATTCTCCAACCCGCGAGGTATGAAACAATCGAAAGCACGATCCGAAACGCCATTCAAAAGATCATTCAGAAGAACGAAACGAAAAAGTATTACGCTTATGGTAAGATGTTTCAGCAAAACAAAGAGATACTGCTGGATAATATTTTTAAGGATTGGATATTCCGCAAAAGTAAAGATTCGGCAAGCTTCATCAAGGAACTTAGCCAAATTCAGGTTTCGCTGGATCCGCAAGATCAAGTCTACCTCGTGACGATGAATGTCTTTCGTTTGAAGGAGACGATGGAATCCTGGCGCAATGGGATGTTGAAATTTACGATCGGCAATATCGTAACGGAGCTGTTCGCGCGATACGGCCAGCAGGTGCTGGTCGCCCAAATCGAAGACGAAAAATTGTTGTTGCTCGTGTATTCCCCCGAGCGGCAGCTGATCGATCAAGAGGGCGTTTTGCGGCAGTTGAATAAATTGATCGAGGTCTACCATGCTTATTACGGCTGCGACATCGCCTGTTATACCGGCGACAGAATCGTCGTTTCGGAAGCGCCCGAGCAGGCAGGACAGCTGCTCGAGATGATGCAGAACAATGTGTCATTCGCGAGCAAAGTGTTTCATTTGAAGGATCGAATCGAACAACAGACCGTTTCCTATTCGATTCCGAACGTGAGAATGTGGAGCAAATTGCTTGAGCAAGGCGATACGGAAGTCGTTCACGACCAAGCCTGTGCATTATTGAATCAACTGGCGATCGACGGGAAAATCGACGCTGAATTTCTAAAGCGGTTCTACCAGCAGTTTATGCAGATGCTATATACGACCGCGGAGACGAGAGATATTCCGCTTGATCGCATTTTCCAAGACGAGCACCGTCTCGAGAAATGGTTAAACTCTTATTCGAACGTGGACGATATGAAAGAATTGATTGCCTATACGACGAAGTTTTTCAAGCTGTTTCCCGAATCAGAAGAAGAAATGAAAAATCAAGTCGATCTTATTATCCAGTACATCCGCGATCATATCGATCAAGATATCCGGCGCACGGATATTGCCAGGGAAGTTTATTTGAATCCGAATTACTTGTCCCGATTATTTAAATCTGAGACGGGTACGTCTCTGAAGGAATTTATCGTGACGGAGAAGATGAAGCTGGCACAAGCCATGCTCAAATCCACCAAGCTGCCGATCAGCATTATCGCGATGAAGGTCGGTTACGCGAACTTCTCCCATTTCTCTCAGGTGTACAAGAAGACGTATAACGTCACGCCCGCCGAGGATCGCGGGCAATAGTGAAAGCAAAGGAATACCCTCCGCATGCTTGCTGGCGCGCGAGAGGGTATTCGCTTTGAAGTTACAAATTGAACAGCGAAAAGATACATTTACAACAATGGCCATTGCTTCGGTGCAGGCTAGGATTAAAAGTGATAATAAACGTAACAAGATCGGTAGAGAGAGAACCTGTATTTTATTTAAGATGAATACAGCTTCATCACATACTAAGGTTTCGAGGGGAGTCTGCAGCAATGAAACAGAAAAAGATGTTCACGTTACTTTCGGTATTGGCTTTGTCGACTGCATTGTTTACTGCTTGCGGTAGCAACAACGGCACCAACAACACATCAGGCGGCGAGAACGCCAAGCCGTCCCAAAACGCGGTCGCGGAGAAACCATACACGGTTGATCTCTTGATGGTAGGCGACGGCAAGGAGGAAGACGTTCAAGCCGTAGAGGATGAAATCAGTGAAATTACGAAACCGCTCATCAATGCGGACGTCAACATCACAAGAGTCGGTTTCGGGTCGTTCCAACAACAGGCTAACCTGTCGTTGTCGTCCGGTGAAAAGATGGATCTGTTCGTTACGTTCGCCCTGGATATCAGCTCGCTCTCGAGCAGCGGTCAAATTTTGCCGATGACGAAACTGCTTGAAGGCCATGGACAAGACATTCTGAAAAACTTGAGCGAAGGCGATCGTCGCGCAGTATCAATTAACAATGAAATCTACGCAATCCCGACCGCAAAAGAAAAAGCGACGAATTACGGCTATATTATGCTGAAAGAAATTGCCGACGAAGTTGGCTTCAAGCCTGAAGAAGTGAAAACCTATGACCAGCTTGAGGCAATCATGACGAAAGCGAAAAAATTGCATCCCGAGATGTATCCGATCGGGCTTGATTTCACGAACGTCTATCGTCCGGGCACGGAAGATAATCTAGGCACGGGCTCAGGGGTTATCGACGGATTGGGAGAAAGCACGAAAGTGGTTAACATGATCGAAACGGACAGCTATAAAGACTTCGTCAACCATATGTACAAGTGGTCGACCAGCGGTCTGGTCATGCCGGACGCAGCCAACAACTCCGAAAGCAGAATCAGCCTGCTCAAAGCCGGCAAAGTGATGGGGGGCTTCAGCGGATTGAATCCGGGCAACGTCGATGACATCGCAAAGCAAGTAGGCAAACCATTCACCGTCATTGAACTGACGAAGCCGTTCTCGATTACGGGGCACGTTTCCGGAATGGGATGGTCGCTTGCAAGCAGCAGTGAAAATCCGGAAAAAGCGATCGAGTTCTTGAATCTGGTGCACACGAATGCGGATATTTCAAACTTGCTTGTCTATGGCGTCAAAGATCGTAACTACGTGATGGTGGATGAAGCGAAGGGCATAATCGACTATCCGCAAGGTGTAGACGGAGGGAATACGGGCTGGATGTCTCTGCCATGGGCAACGCCTAACGCTTCGATCGCCTATATCTGGAAAGGCGAGCCTGAGGATAAATGGGACTATCTGCAACAGTATAACAGCTCCGCACACCAATCTCCGGCGAAAGGTTTCCGTTTCAATGCTGAAAGCGTGGCGAATGAAATTACGATGGTAAGCAACGTTGACGCGAAATTCGCTCTGGCTTTGGAATCGGGTACCTTGGATCCTGAGAAGACGCTGCCTAAGTACTTAGAAGAATTAAAGACTGCCGGCGTAGACAAAATTATCGCAGAAAAACAAAAGCAGCTGGATGCATGGCTCGCGGCGAATAAATAATAGATCTTGACCTATTCGGCGGATAGAGGATAAGCGGAGGGTGCCATGTTACTGCTCACCAAAAAAAAGATAGATAGATTCAAAATGTTTATTCCGCTCTATTTGATGCTCATTCCGGGATGTATCTATATCTTGATCAATAACTACATCCCGATGAGCGGTCTTGTGATTGCCTTCAAGAAGATCAACTATCAGATCGGGATCTGGGACAGCCCTTGGGTCGGGTTCAAAAACTTCGAATTTCTGTTCAAGACGAATGAGGCATGGACGATAACCCGAAATACGATTCTGTACAATGTAGTCTTTATCGTATTGGGGACCGTTATTTCGGTAGGCGTCGCCATGTTACTCAATCAGATTAGTCAAAATGCGGCGCGGAAGTCTTATCAAACGGTCATTCTGCTTCCCCATTTAATTTCGATCGTTGTCGTGAGCTATCTGGTGTTCGCTTTTCTGAGCTCGGAATCGGGCTTTATCAATAACAGTATTTTGGAGCCGCGCGGCTTGAATCCAATTTCTTGGTATTCGACGGCAAAATACTGGCCCTATATCATCGTTATCGTAAGCATCTGGAAGTCCTTTGGGTATAGCTGCATTATTTATTATGCGACGCTGGTCGGCATCGACAAGTCTTATTACGAAGCCGCGGTGATCGACGGGGCGAGCCGTTGGAAACAGATGAAGCATATTACGCTCCCCGGACTTAAATCCATTATCATCATCCTGACATTAATGAGTATCAGTAAAATCTTTTATTCTGACTTCGGGTTATTCTACCAGGTTCCGATGAATAGCGGCGCTTTGATCGACGTTACGAACACCATTGATACTTACGTGTATCGGGGATTAACGAAACTCAACAATGTAGGGATGGCATCGGCAGCCGGGTTTTATCAATCCATTGTGGGATTCGTCCTCGTAATCGCAGCCAATTATGTTGTCAAAAAAATAGATCAAGACAGCGCCTTGTTTTAGCGGAACGGAGTGAATCAACTTGGTTGACAATAATAAAGGATTTCAGCTTTTCGCGCATCTCATGATGATTCTGCTAGCGTTATTTTGCTTGCTCCCATTCGTGCTTCTGCTCGTTTCATCCATTACGGATGAGAAGATGCTGATTCAAAACGGGTATTCGTTTATTCCGTCGGCATTTAATTTCTCGGCGTATAAGTTTCTGTTGCAGGATTCGAACTCCATCGTAAACGCCTATAAGGTCACCGCGTTCGTAACGATACTCGGCACGGTAACGAATATCCTATTAACGACCTTGATGGCGTATCCGTTATCGAGAAAGGATTTACCCGGAAGAAACGTTTTCTCGTTCTTTATTTTCTTTACGATGTTGTTCAGCGGAGGGCTGGTACCGTCGTATATGATGTGGACGCAATATTTCGAAATTAAAAATACGATATGGGCATTGATCGTTCCGGGCATGCTGCTCACGGCGTTTAACATCATTATGATGCGTACCTACTTCACGACGAACATCCCCGACGAAGTCATAGAAGCCGCAAAAATAGACGGGGGAAGCGAGTCCAAAATCTTACTAAATGTGGTTCTTCCGATGTCTTTGCCGATCATGGCGACCTTGGGGTTGCTCGTAGGCTTGTCCTATTGGAATGATTGGCTGAACGGCCTCTATTATGTCACGGACGCTGATCTGTTTAGCATTCAGGTTCTTCTCAATAAAATGCTGCTGGACGTTCAATTCCTGATGAGCAGCGCTTCAACCGGAATGGGCAGCAGCTTGTCCGCAAGTCTACCTTCAACAGCGATCAAAATGGCCGTTGCGGTGCTCGGCGTTTTACCGATTATGGTGATCTATCCATTCTTCCAGAAATTTTTCGTTAAAGGAATTACCGTTGGCGCGGTAAAAGGGTAAGCAGATAAGACGTTGTCCACTTAAGGGCAATGTCTTTTTTGTGCTTAGAAGGATTATGATCCTTGCCTATGGAACTACTTTATGCCGGAGAGCAAGGGGGGATTTATATACGAAATGATGAAGAGCTTGTGTCGGCAACCGTTGAAGGGGATGTCCAGGCATTTGCTTCATTGGTAGAGAAGTATTCCAATGCACTTTGCTCGGTTGCATACGGCGTCATCGGTGATTTCCATATGGCACAAGATATCGTTCAGGAATCGTTGGTGAAGGCTTACTTTCAATTGCATGCGCTAAAGGATGCTGCAAAGGTTGGGAGTTGGCTATACGCGATTACCTATCGGCAAAGCCTGGATGTGAAGAGAAAACTAGACAAGTCTCAACAAGCGCTTGAAGGGGCGGCTGGCCTAGACCATTCACTTTCATTCGAAGAGATCGTGGAGAAGCGGGAAATCCAAACGGAGGTCTGGAAAGCATTAAACGGTCTGGATGAACGTAACCGAATCATTATGGTTTTATTTCATATAAGCGGGTTTTCCATGGAGAGTATAGGGAAATTTCTTAATATGTCGATCAGTGCGGTCGAAAGCTGCCATCGAAGAACGCGGAAGCTGTTAAAGCAAGAATTGATGGAGGTTTACTTCGATGGATTAAGGAATCATTATCCGGTACAGACGATGAAATCCAAGGTAACTTCTAATATAATAAAAAGGGCAGGCCATTTTTACATCCCCGTATCCGACAAGACGCGGACCGCAAACTGGTTTGTTGAGCAATTTGGCTTGTTTCCGGATCGGAATGGCGATCTCATCCTCCCATCGGGACAAATCCTGTACTTATTGCCATTCAAACCCATAGACAGAATCGACGACGCGAATATGCCCGTATTGTCCTTTGAGGTGGATCATATTACGGACGTGTATGATCGACTTAAGAAAAATGGCATTCAAGTTGGCGAAATAGAAAATGTAATGACGGGCGAACACTTTTTCTTCCACGATCCGGACAACAATCGCTTTGGCATCTATCAATCCCAATAATTTTCAAATGGAATGACGGATTTTCGAATTGGCGTTCGTCTATTTATTGAATAATCAATTGGAGGATGATGAGCATGAATGAGGAATTGTTGAAAATGAAAGAGAAGGAAGAGCAAGCGGTTAAACCGCTTCTGAAACGAGTATCCCATAACTATTTGCCGGTTTCCGATTTGCAAAAAGCATTAGCGTGGTATATGAAATACCTCGGGTTAAAGCATATTAGCGATAATCGCACACCAAGAAACGATGGCGGGATTCTTATCCTTGGCAATGGTCAATGGTTGTTTCTTCTCGAGTCCAAGAGCAATAAAAACGCAAACTTTGTGACGGATGATTGGGAAGGCGACAATTACGAAATGTTTTCGCTCACCTTCGAGACCGATGATATTATTGCTCTTCACGCGTCCCTTCGAAAGAGCGGAACCCATGTAGAACCGATCGTTGATCTGGGCGGATGCGGCCTTCAGTTTAAGTTTAATGACCCGGATGGGAACAAATTTAATGTCTGGCAGGATCCGGATAAGGGTTCAGCTCTATAACGATTCAACCACGTCCATTGGGCGTGGTTTTCTTTAGGAGCGCATGGCTGCTAATAAATGCTTTACAGGACACCTAAAGGTGTTATATTATAAATTAGGACACTTATTGGTGTCCGATTATAAATCGAATAAAGGAAGTGGAATTAACGTGCATATACTAGCCATTATTCTTCAAAGCTGGCTGCTGTTCTCCATGGCATTCTTCGGCGGAAGCAAGCTGGCGGGAGCCCAGCATCAAGTCGACCTATTTGATTCGGTGAGACTTCCCCAGTGGTTCCGCGTCATTACGGGCATCGTTCAAATTGCTGCATGCGTTGGACTCATTATCGGCTACTGGTCAGCGGGCTATGCCGCATTGGCAGGAATATTGGTCGGCGTTATGATGATCGTAGCCCTGATTGCGCATCTTAGAGTCAAACATCCATTCGCCAAATTATTCCCGGCTCTGTTAAACCTATTGATAGCTGCCGGAGTGGTTAGTTTATATGCAGATGATCTGTCCAATCTATTTGGATAGGCTGCTCTCGGAGCCCACGATTAGTTTCGTGGGCTTTATTTATTTCGAAGCTTGGGTAGGTGCCACTAACCCTAAGGGAACCTACTGAAGTTAAAGTGCGTACTATTCAATTTCGGCATTGTTGTTTATATTCTTAGTAATGGGACGTTTAGGACAGACATTCGTGAACGAAAAACACCATGCAAGGCGTGATCCAGAGCACATCATCCGATCTGTATAACAATCAGAAATGGAGTGAAAATGGATGCAAAAACGACAATTGGGACGTACCGGACTGGAAGTGACCTCACTGGGTTTCGGTGCAATGGAAATTCGCGGACCCCGGATCTGGGGCGGCCGTCCCGTTACGGATTCCGACGCGGAGCGGATCCTTGGTGCCGTGCTGGATGCCGGGATCAACTTTATTGATACCGCTTATGATTACGGACGAAGTGAGGAATACATCGGACGGTTTATCAGCCATCGGCGCAGCGAATATTTCTTAGCTACCAAATGCGGCTGTACGGTCGTCGATGCAGGCGATCATGACGAGACGCCTCATGTATGGACAAGAGATAATTTATTGCGTAATGTGGATGTCAGCTTAAGAAGAATGAAAACCGACTACATCGACCTCATGCAGCTTCATAATCCTACCATTGAACAAACCGATGAAGGACAATTAATCGATGTGTTGAAGGAAATTCAAGCCACGGGCAAAGTGCGGTGGATCGGAGTATCTTCAACGCTTCCCCATATCACGAAATACATCGAAACCGGCGTATTCGACAGCTTCCAAATCCCTTACTCTGCATTAGAGCGAGACCACGAAAACGTGATTTCAGCTGCAGCCCATTCAGGCGCCGGAACCATCATCCGCGGAGGAGTTGGACGCGGTGAACCTGGCGTAGGCCTGGGCAATGGTGATAAGTGGGCTGCCTGGGAAAAGGCCAAGCTGGACGAGTTGTTGGACGAGGGCGAAAGCCGCACGGCGTTCTTGCTGCGCTTTACGTTAAGTCACCCCGACTTGACGACAACGATCGTCGGGACCAAGAGTCCGGAGCATCTGACGGAAAACATTAAGATTGCGCAGAAAGGCGTGCTCTCGGCAGAGGTTTATGAGGAAGCCAAACGCCGTCTCCTTGAAGCGGGCCAGTCTCCGAAAGCGTAGATAAATCAAAGATAAGCGTCCACTTGTGGACGCTTTTTTGTTAGGGCGGGCAGACTCCGATGTTTGATATAACGTCTGGTTATCGCTTCGGACCCGGCACGAGGACAATCTTCTTTTAATTCTGTACCTCCGCGCTGATCGCTGATTACATTCCAACTCTAACGGTTGTGAGAGCGGTTATTTGGTTTGATTTTGCTCTTTTACGAAGCTAACGGTTGCCAGCGAGCTTATTTAAACGTTTACCACCGGGAATCGAGCCAATTGCTGCAAATAACGTCTGTCACAACCGTTAGCCTTTCAAATTGGCATATTTGCATCAAATAGCCACGATGGCAACCGTTAAAGTTTTGTCCTTGATGCATAGACATAGGCCGGGCGCCGGCGAATCAAATGAACATGCAAAAGGTGTTGACCACTTCGACAAGAAGTGGTTTTTTATTTGCCGAAAGCCTATTTTGTCGAATCTTAACAACTTCGATCGAATGGCAAAAACCGTCTTGTAATCGCTTTCAACTGTAATTATAATGAAGGCGCAGTCTTCCTTAAACGTTTCGGAAGAAGCGTTCGTTCATTTTGAACCGGAAAGGAGTGCTTGGGTTCCAACTTTCTATGGGACACAGTATGGTGCCGATTCGAACTGATACCCACCGCATTTTCAGTCATACTTCACTCAAGCGGAAGTAACGAGCTAAAATTAGGGAGGTTTATCTGTGAAGAAAATAAGTTTCTTACTCGTTGCATTACTTCTTGTTCTATCGTTGGCGGCTTGTGGCAGCAATAACAATAATGGCGGCGAAACCGCAAACTCGAATAGCGGCACTGACAAAGCGGATACCGGCAAAGAGGTAGTCATAAAGTTCCCAAGCTACAAAACCGGAAACAACGTCGGAGCCATCTTCTACCTTCCTCAGATTGAACGCTTTAACCAGAAATATGCAGGCAAGTACAAGATTGAAATCGAGGAAATCGTGCAAGACGAATACTCGAAGAAAATCAAACTCCTCTACCAGCAGAAGAAACTCCCACCGCTTATCGAAGTCGATAAAGAGCTTGCCGACATTATGATTAACAACGGCGATCTCCTCGATTTGAAACCTTACATCGACAACAATCCGGAAATCAACTCTATTCTGATTGAGGATTCAGTGAAATATAACACGGACAAGAACGGCAAAATCGTATCGCTGCCACTCGCCTTCGAGCGTCCGATCGGCCTGTATTACAACAAGGAATTGCTTCAGAAAGCAGGCATTACGGAGCCGTCGACGACATGGGACGGATTCTTCAGCGATCTGGACAAATTGAAAGCGGCCGGGGTTACCCCGTTAGCGCTCATGACCGGCGAGAATGGTTGGACGACGATGCTGCTTGCTTCGGCCATGATTGCCTCGGAGCCGGAAGGTCAGGATCTGCTGGCGAAAGGCGATATCGTAACGAACTTTAATTCGCCGCTATGGATTAATACCTTTGCCAAGGTGCAAAAGCTGCTGACGGATTACACAACAAAGTCCGCGCTTGGCGCGACGTATTCCATCGCAGCGAATGAATTCTTCAGCGATAATACGGCGATGATCGCGAACGGTCCTTGGATGGTTGGGGATTTCAGCAATCCCGACAAAGCCTCTGATGGTTTCGCAGGTAAAGTAGGCGCGACGATTTATCCGAACGGGGTTGCGCTCGGCTCTGCTGACGGATACTGGTATTCCATTCCGAAGGATACACCGCAGGAAACGGTGGACGGTTTGATCGAATACTTCAAATTCATCTATTCACCGGAAGAGTTGAATGCTTTCTTGGTCGCTGAAGGCGGCTTTGCCCCCAAAATGCCGATGCCGGATGATGCGAAAGCAAAACTGGATCCTATCCTGAGACAGTTAAACGATGAAGTCGGTTCGAAAATGAAAACGCTCAACCGATTGATCTATGATATCGTACCGCAATCCGTTGCGGATTTGTTTGCTAAAAACTTGCCGCTGCTGGCAACAAACGATATGACGCCCGAACAGTTCTGTAAAGCGATGACAGACGCAGCCGAGAAGTTTAAGAAATAATGCAGGCAGGATAGGGCCGGCAAGAAGCGTATGGCAATCGCCAATGCGCTTCTTGCCCGTACCATCTTGACCGGCATGCATCGATTACCGCTCTTCGGGGAGGAATTCCGTCATGTATAAGTACAATAAGCTGTGGGTGTATCTCTTTATCCTGCCTACTCTGCTTGTCTTTCTGACTTTTTATTTTGTTCCGATCCTAACCGTGTTTACAACCGGATTCATGGAGTGGAATGGCTTTAATACGGCGAAATTTATCGGATTCGATAATTATAAAATGATCTTCCTGGACGATAACTCCATTATCGTCTCCTTAATGAATCTATTGAAATGGTCGCTCATCGCCACCTTCATCCATGTCCCGTTCGGTGCACTTGTCGCATTCATTATCTTTAAGCGGCCGGTAGGCTGGAGATTTGTACGCGGGGTATTCATGATTCCCAACGTAATCGCGGTGTCGGCATGGGCGATCATCTATCGATTTATTTTCAATGACCAGATGGGCTTGCTGAACAATTTCATAAGAAAGCTCGGCTTCACGAACTTTCATACGAACTGGTTCTTCGATCAGCAATACGCGTTTTCCGCAATCAGCTTGACTTGGGTCTTCTATGCGGTAATCGTGACGCTGCTTGTGTTATCCGACCTGATGGCAATTCCTAAGGAGCTGCATGAAGCGGCCAAAATTGACGGCGCAACCGAAGGACAAATCCACTGGAGGATCAATTTGCCTCTGATTCGCGGTTCGCTCGGGACGGCAGTCATCTTATCGATCATTGCGAGAATTACGATGTTCGAAGCGATCTTCTTGACGACCAAAGGCGGGCCGGGCAACTCCACCTATAATATCTCGGTCATGCTCTACGATGGCATTATCAACTATCAATTCGGCTATGCCAATGCGGTGGCTACGATCATGATTATACTGGGGATCGGCGTGCTGGCCATTACGACCAAAGTGTTCAAAATGAACAAAAGTGTCTACAACTGACAGGGGGTGATCCTGCTTTATGAAGGCTGAACCTTTGAAACGCGGCCTGGTAGGGGTTTTCAGTTATTTGGTGCTCTTATTCACAGTCTGCATATCGCTCGTCCCGCTGCTCTGGATTGTCGTTTCCTCCTTTAAATCCAATAAAGCGATATTAAACACGCCCTTCGCGCTACCGGTGGACATTAATTTCCATGCCTACTATTCCGTGCTGAAGATGAACAATTTCTTAAGCAATACAACGAACTCTGTCTTGATTTCGGTCACTTCGACGCTGATCGCGCTGCTGTTCTATGCGCTGGCGGCGTATTCTTTCGCGAAATTCGATTTCAAAGGCAAACATATCTTGTTTGTTCTGTTCTCGATAACGCTGCTCATTCCCGGTCACGCAACGGCTCAGCCGATTTTCTCTTTCATCAACCTAACCGGACTGTACGATACGAGACTGGCGCTTATTGTCGTATACATCTCAGCCGGACTTGCCGTATCGCTGTTCATCTTGCGGGCTACGTTTCTATCCATTCCAAGAGAGCTCGACGAAGCAGCTTATATGGAATCAGCTACCTTCTGGCAGGTATTCTTCTATATCAATTTGCCGCTTGCCAAATCAGGCTTGGCCACTGCAGGCATTCTCATGTTTCTTGGCAACTGGAACGAGTTCTTCTATGGATTCATGCTGACCGCATCCGCGGAGAATCGGACGCTGCCTGTCGCGTTGCAGTTTTTCACGGAACAATTCTCTTATAATTACACCCAGCTGTTCGCAGCACTGACGCTCGTGACGCTGCCAAGCATAATTTTATATATGTTGGCTCAGGAGCAGGTGCAGCAAAGCGTGGTCAGCGGCGGCGTGAAAGGCTGATCTGAACTTATTCTTATTGTGGCAGGTGAGTGCTATTGGCGACGATTAAAGATATTGCAAGGATGGCCGGCGTGTCGACGACTACCGTTTCCAGAGCGCTGAACGGATATGATGACGTTAGCCAGGATACTAAACGAAGAATTCATGAAATTGCCGAGGAACTGGATTATTCCCCCAATGCGGTAGCGAGAAGCTTGGTATCGAGCAAGACGCGCACGATTGGCGTTATTTTCTCGGGACTCAAATATACGGGGGGAAAAGATAATCTCGCCTTCGAGATTTTATGCGGGATCAACGATCGGGCCAATGAGATGAATTACGATATCTTGTTGTTCAGTACCAGTCCGTCCAAACAGCGGATCAAATCCTACTACAACTTATGCAAGGAACGAAATGTAGACGGAGCGATCATATTCGGCTTAAAGGTGGACGATCCGTACTTGGAGGAAGTCATTAAGAAGTCTAATTTTCCGTGCGTCCTAATCGATATCCCGTTCTCCAACGAAATACTGGGGAATGTCACGACCGACAATATCGAAGGGGTTCGATTGGCCATTCATCATTTGATGGAGTGGGGCCATACGAATATCGCGATGATTAACGGCTATGCCGAAGCACATGTCAGCGAGCAGCGGTTAAGAGGCTTTAAGAAGGCGCTCATGGAGCGCGAATTGCCCTTTCATGCCTCGAAAATCTTCGATGGGCAGTTCTCCGAAGAAGGCGGGGAACAAGCGATGATGCGCATTTTGGATGAACATCCTGGGGTTACGGCCGTATTTTGCTCCAGCGATTTAATGGCGCTTGGCGCGATGAGAGCACTTGAGAAGAGAGGGAGAAAGGTCCCCGACTCCGTATCGGTTGTCGGCTATGACGACATCATTCTCTCCTCGTACTGTTCGCCGAAGCTGACTACCGTTCATCAGAACAAATACGAGATGGGCTGGGCATCGGCAAAGCTGCTGATCGAGATGCTGGAAGGAACGGATATCGACCACAACGTGGTGCTCAAGAATGAATTGATCGTACGGGAGAGCACTAAGCGGTTACTGTAATATGGCTGTATTCATTGTGCTTGGGATGATCCTAAACGTTTAAGTAGCGATTCGATAACTATTCAAGCGGAGGTTGGTATGCGATGAGACTAAGCGCCGAGGAATTGGAAAGCGGCAAGTTATCCCCGGAAACGTTAGAGCTTGCGATTCAACTGATCAAAGTCAACGGGTATGTGTTATTCGAGGAAGTATTGCCGAGAGCTCAAGTGGAGGAGCTGTTCAACAGCTACGCAGCCATACTGGATCCTTACTTCGAGGAGCATCGCGAAGAGATTCTTAATCCGAAAAACGGATTTAATGACGGTACGAATCATGTTCGTCTGTATTTGCCGTTTGAGAAGCCGTTCTGCGACGAGGCGATTATTGCGAACCCGTTCGTGACCGCAATCGTGGATCGGATCTTGGGCGAGGATTGCTTAATGACCTATTTTGCGACGAATACCTCCATGCCCGGCGGTAAGAAATCACAGCCCGTGCATGCGGATACTTCCTCGCGCTACGGGGACAAATATGGAGCGAATCTGCCGATTGCGAACCTGATCGTCAATTATCCGCTTGTGGATGTGAATGAGAATAACGGTCCGATGGAGATATGGCCGGGCGGGACGCATCTGCATCCGGATAACTGGTACGCGCCGAATGCATTCAACAAATCCAAGCTCGCGGAGCATATGCACGGCATTAAGATGCTCATGCCGGCAGGCTCGATCTTAATTCGGGATGACCGCGTATGGCACCGCGGCACGCCGAACAAGTCGAACAAGCACAGACCGAATATCGCGTTAATTTACTCGGAGAACAGGCAGCGGGAAGGCACGATCCAAATTCCTCAGGAAACGTACGACCAGCTGCCGGTGAAAGCACAGCGGTTGCTGCGAAATGAGAAGATTGGCTTTCCTGTTGCGTCGCCGAAACATTAGTCGGACGTATAGAGAAAACCGCATTGTACCCTGCAGCAGAAGGTTGCAATGCGGTTTTTGTTGTGTGTTGTGCTGGCATACGTTCCGCGGAACAAGTTATTCTTGGTTCCTGTTCTTGAAATCCGTAAGCACTTCATTAATAATTCGTTTGGCGACGGAGGCAAATACAGGGTTAGTGTCCTTGTAATAAGGCAATGCAATCAAGCCCATGGACAGCGCATAACCGCGGCCGCGAGCCCAGGTTGCGTCATCCGGCTGCAGCTCTGCTTGGAATATTGGCCTCGTTTCGCCCGTGAGAATACTCCAGGCAAACAGCATGTCGCATGCCGGATCGCCGAGGCCCATACAGCCAAAGTCGATCACGGCGCTAATGCGACCCTGTTCGATGAGCAAATTGCCTGCATGAATGTCGCCGTGAATCCAGACGCCGGCTCCTTGCCAATCGGGTGCTCGCAGCGCCTCTTCCCATGCTAAGGTTGCCGACCGTTGATCAATCATGCCTTCCAGTTCGGCGATGGCTTTGCGAACGCCGAGATCTCTCGGTGCCAATGACAGGCCTCGCGAGGATGGCGGAGGCGTAATCTCACTGCCAAGGTCGATGCGCTGCATGGCGTCTACGAACTGAGCGATATCGGTTGCAGCTTGACCCAGATCGTCAATGGTCCCGACAATCGCATCCTCGCCCTTGAACCACCGATAGACTGCCCATTCCCATGGATAACCTTCAGCGGGAACCCCAATCGCGATCGGGGCAGGAATGGCAAGCGGCAAGTGTGGGGCAAGCTTGGGCAGCCATATTCGTTCGAGCTCCGCTTGTCCCGTGGCCCAATCAATGCGAGGCAGTCGTACGGCTAATTCCTCGCCAAGTCTGAAGATCGCGTTGTCCGTTCCGCTGGACTTGATCCGAGTGAGCGAAAGCTCCGCCCAATGAGGGAATTGTACTTCGAGTAACCGTTTCACCAGCGAGGCGTCAATCTGAACCTCGTTATTGTGCATTTTGCCGGAATTTGTAGTTGTCATAGAACCTCCTAAAAGTGTTGTTCGTTAGGGCCGCAGACTCCATTAGTTGCATGGTTTCCATTGCAATCACGCTCGCTCTCGAATAGGATACCTTCATTGTAGGGGGATTTTTTACTGCGGGCAAGGCTGGAGAGCAGGTATCGGTAAGCCAATCCTTGGCTACGGGTTGGCTTATTTTTTGCATCCGCATTTATTGTCGGCATCCGTCCAGTTGTGATAGGATGAGAAACAGACTCTCGGCTCGGAATAGAAGAGTTTCAGATATGGATGGAAGAATAGGAGATTGGCTTTATTATGACGAACAAGAACAGTCGGAACGTGTTTAGATTAGCGATGCTGCTCGGTTTATTTTCGACGCTCGGGCCTTTTACGATCGATATGTATTTACCTGCATTCCCGGAGATCGTGAAGCAATTTGATACGACAGCTTCACTGGTACAGCTCAGCTTGACCGCATGTTTACTAGGGCTCGGCATTGGTCAGCTGGTCATGGGTTCGCTCAGTGACGTATACGGAAGACGGAATCCGCTGCTTATCTCAATGGCTGTTTATGTCGCTGCCTCGTTAGCTTGCGCAATCTCGCCCAATATCGGGCTGTTGATTGTTTTCCGGTTCATGCAAGGGTTCTCCGCAGCGGCGGGCATTGTTATTTCACGTGCCATCGCACGCGATCTGTATAGCGGACATGAACTAACGAAATTTTTCTCGCTGCTCTTGCTTGTCGGAAATTTAGGTCCGCTCGTGGCACCGGTTTCCGGCAGCGGAATCCTATCTTTCAGTACTTGGATCGGCGTATTTGTAGCGTTAGGACTGCTGGGCATCTACCTTCTGGCGATGACCAAATGGGGATTGCAGGAGACGCTGCCATCGAATCTCCGCAGGCCCAGCAATTTCATGGAGCAGCTGCGGAACTACGGGTCGCTCCTGCGAGAGCGCCAGTTTCTCGGCTGCATGCTGGCACAAGGCATCATGATCGCAGGGGTTTTCGCGTATGTTTCGGGAACGCCTTTTATCTATCAAAATATTTACGGGGCATCGCCGACCGTATTCGCGCTATTGTTCGGATCAAACGGCATCAGCCTGATCATCGGCTCCCAACTGGTCGGCCGGATGGCGCATCGCGTATCCGAGCACACCTTTCTGTTGTTCGGCTTATGGCTTGCCTTTGCGTCGAGCGTCGTTGTCTTGGTAGTAGGCATCGCACATGGTCCATTGTTCGCATTGGTGATTCCGCTGTTTTTCTTCGTGGCCTCAATCGGCATCACGTCAACGGCAGCGTTCCCGCTTGCCATGGAGAGTCAGGGGCATATGGCGGGCAGCGCGGCTGCGCTGCTTGGCGTTGTTCCCTTCTTACTCGGGGCGGTCGTCTCTCCGCTCGTCGGTATTGCGGGAGAAGACACAGCCGTTCCGCTGGGCGTCATTATTTTAATGACAAGTTTCACCGCGATGCTGGCGTACTTCTTTCTGGTAAGAAGAGGCCCGCATGCAGCAGCTCAAGTTAGCAGTATGGGTTAAATGGATCACTACTTAACCTAAATTTGAGGAATCTTTGCATTTTATTGAAATTTGTACTCAAATTGTTGGATTATATTCTTGTTATGCATCCATATTTTAGTATAATAGATACGCAAACATACCTATTTACAAGACCTCTTACCTAATAAGAGGTTTTTTTGTTAGGTTTGCGAGATTATACATGCATAAGCAGGAAGGGACATCTAGATGAAAACCGTAAAAACGAAGATTATGATTGCCATTATTATGTGTTCGGTCGTCGCTGTGCTGGTTGTTGGATTGATTGGCATCAATACGGCGAATCAAATGCTTAAAGAATCCTCTGATGAGGCGGCGAAGCTGAACGTCGATGCTAAAGCCAAGAGCTTGAATCTTACGATCGAGGCGATCGAGCAGTCGGTTAATGGGCTGGCCGTCTCGACGATTTCCATGCTTGATGATGTACGGAAGTTCAAGAGCGACGCCGGTTACGTGAAAGACCTCCAGGAGAAAATAAGGCCTTTGGCCGAACAGTTTTCACAAAATACCGAGGGTGCCATGGCATTCTATATTCGTTTCAATCCCGATTTTACCGCTCCTACATCTGGGCTGTTCCATGCGGATTCGGACGGAGACGGCAAGATCGAACAGTTGACGCCGACAGATTTCAGTCAATATGACCCGACCGATCTGGCTCATGTGGGGTGGTATTATATCCCGGTTAACGCAGGTAAGCCTGTATGGTTGGATCCTTACATGAACGAAAATATCAACGTCAAAATGATCAGTTACGTCGTACCGATCTTCAAAGACGGCGAATCCATCGGCATCGTAGGGATGGACATTAACTTTAACTTGTTTACGGATATCGTATCCGGCATCAAACCTTACGAGAACAGCTACGGCGCCTTGCTGAACGCGAATCTGGATTTCCTCATTCATCCGCAATTGAAGCAAACCGATAATCTCGCTAAAATTCATGCCAATCTGGCGGAACAGATGAAGAAGCAAGAGCTGGGTGTTACGACAGTGCAAGAGAATAACGAGGACAAGATGATCTCCTTTGCGAAGCTGTCCAACGGCCAAACACTGCTTATCGATTCTGCGAAAAGCGATATCTATCGCGATGTGAACACGCTCACGAAACGCATTATGATCGTATTAATCGGTGTTGTGCTTCTAGCCGCTCTAGTTGCTTACCTGATGGGCAGAAGAATTTCAAAGCCGCTGAAGACTCTTATTCTCGATATGAGACGGGTCAAGGAAGGCGACTTTACGATCCGCACATCCATCCTCGGCAAGGATGAGATCGGCGAGATTGGAACGAATTTCAACGGCATGGTGGAAGAGCTGGAGACCCTGACAAGAAGTATCCGCACGGTATCCGGACACATTCATGCTTCATCTCGTTCCCTCGCATCCGTAGCGGAGGAAGTAACGGCGTCTTCGGAAGAAGTATCGGCTTCCCTGCACGAGATTGCCCAAGGCAATAAGATGCAATCGTATTCGATTGAGAAGAGCTCCGAAATATCCGCGAATCTATCGGATAAATTTAAGCAGCTGTATGACAATACGCATGTCATTCTTCAAGTCGTGGACGGCATGCAGGTCAGCAACGAGAACGGCATGTCGCTCATGCAAGATCTGCATGCGATTAATCAAGATAACGGATCGGCGATTACCAATATCGAGCGGGAAATATTTAATCTAAATGACAAAACGCAAAACATCAGCACGATCATCGAGCAGCTCACCCATATCGCGACTCAGACAAATTTGCTGGCGCTGAATGCATCCATTGAATCTTCGAGAGCGGGAGAAGCCGGGAAAGGTTTCGCTGTCGTGGCGAGCGAGATTAGGAAGCTGGCGGAGCAGTCGCGGAAATCGACGGAAGACATCAGCGAAATCATCCTGAATGTGCAGTCGGATGCAAATCATACGGTGGGTGCCATGAAGCAAGTGAAGGAGAGATCGCTGGAGCAATCCGAAGCCGTTCACCAGCTAAGTCAGGCATTCGGGATGCTGTCGGGCACGATCGATCAAATTACGGAAATCCTTCGAACAAACGGCGCGTTCATCACCGAAGTATCCGGAGATTCCAATCAATTAGCCGGCGAGGTTCATGAGATGTCGTCTATCTCGGAAGAGAGTGCGGCATCCTCCGAGCAAGTATCGGAAACGATGGCAGAGCAGGTGAAGGGCTTCGGGAAAGTCGTGGAAGAGGCGGATGCGCTCAATGCATTGTGCGTAACGTTGAATGATCTCGTAAAGAGATTTCATGTGAACGAATCGTCTAAAGTTTAACTTTTGTTGTCAATTGCAGCTTAATAGGCTATAGTGAGGATAATTTCATATTGAAAGTACGGGTGCTGGATGGAGTCTGGCTGAGATAGGGAACGTTATTTCCCTGACCGTTAATCTGAACCAGGTAATGCTGGCGTAGAGAACGTATCGAATTCAAACCATTCGTATATTCTCGAATGGTTTTTTTCTGTTGTTCGTGCCTGCTTTCCTACGGAAAGGAGAAGATAGGTAATGAAAGATTCCTTTATTTCACATGTGCAGCAACAGGTAGAGGAACGACAGGATGAACTGTTTGCCCTGCTGACGGAATTGATCGCTTTCCCGACGGTCAGCCCGCCTGCGCGAAACACGTGGAAGGCACAGCAGTTCTTGGCGGACTATCTCCGAACGAATGGATTTGAGACGGAGCTGTGGGAGGTCTATCCCGGTGATCCAAACGTGACTGCGATCAAATACGGCACGCAGCGGGAGACGTATCAAAGTCTGCTGCTGAACGGCCATATGGACGTAGCTGAGGTTGGAGATAGCAGCGAGTGGGAAGAGACTCCGTTCCGGCTAACTCTGAAAGAGGGTAGAGCCTATGGCAGGGGAACAGCGGATATGAAAGGCGGGCTCGCCGCGCTGCTATTCGCCGTGAAACTGCTAACCGAAGCGGGAGCAGAGCTAAGAGGCGATCTGCTGTTCCATTCGGTTATCGGAGAAGAGGCCGGTGAAGCGGGGACGCGTGCTTGCATGGAACGCGGCTATAAGGCGGATTTCGCCGTTGTGGCGGATACAAGCGGAATGGCAATACAAGGACAAGGCGGGGTTATCACCGGCTGGGTGACGATTCAAAGTCCGGTTACCTATCATGATGGCATGCGAGCCCGCATGATCCATGCCGGCGGCGGCGTTCAAGGGGCCAGCGCGATCGAGAAGATGGCCAAACTGATTACAGGGCTTCAAGAGCTGGAGCGCCACTGGGCTGTGACCAAATCTTACCCCGGCTTTCCGGCCGGTTCGAATACGATCAATCCCGCAGTTATTGAAGGAGGTCGCCACGCGGCCTTTATTGCAGACAAATGCGCGTTGTGGATCACGGTGCATTTCTATCCCGATGAGGATTATGAAACGGTTGCTGCCGAGATCGAGGAGCATTTGCTCGCCATTGCGCAAGCCGATCCTTGGCTGCGGAACAATCCGCCTGTTTTCCGATGGGGTGGGCGGTCGATGATCGAGGAACGCGGCGAAATATTCCCATCTCTGGAGCTGGACAGGGAGAGCAAAGGGCTGAAGGCATTGTATGCCAACCACCAACAAGTGCTAGGTGCCGAACCGCAGCTGGGCATGAGTCCATCCGTAACGGATGCAGGCTGGCTGGGGCGGGCAGGCATACCGACGGTCATCTACGGTCCCGGCGAGCTTGAGCATGCGCATGCCGTTAATGAAAGCACGGACATGAAGGAACTGGTGGATTACGTCAAAGTCATGATCGGCTTCATCGCGGATTGGTGTAATCGGAGAAAGCCGGGCCATGAAGGATAGAACTTGCAAGAGGATGGAGGAATACCAGTGAGTCGATTTAGTGAAAGGCTGTACCATTCAGCGCATGAGATTTGGGCGAAGAGCCATCAGCATCCTTTTCTGACGGAATTGCGGGAGGGGACGCTTGATCCGCAGCGGTTCATCTATTATTTGAAGCAAGATTATGTCTATCTGATCGATTACGCCAAGCTGTTCGCGTTCGGCAGCATGAAGGCCAGAGATATGGAAACGATGGTAAAGTTCGCAGAATTGCTCCATTCCACGCTGCATGTCGAGATGGAGCTCCACCGAGGTTACGCGGAGCGTTTCGGCGTGACGCGAGGAGAGCTGGAGCAGACGCATCCTGCGCCTACTACGGTTGCGTACACCAAATATTTGCTGGATGTCGCGCAACAGGGTTCGCTCGCGGAAGTTGTAGCGGCGCTGCTCCCCTGCATGTGGAGTTACCAGGAGATCGGGGCAACGTTCATGAAGATTCCGGGGGCCTTGGATCATCCGCTGTATCGGGAGTGGATCATAATGTACGGCTCCGAGGAATTCGAGGCATTGACGAATTGGTGCATTGGTTTAATGGATCGTTTGGCAGAAGGCCTGCCTGAACGAGAGCTTGCGCAGCTGGAGGAGCGATTTCTCATGGCTTCCAAGCTTGAATATATGTTCTGGGATATGGCCTATCGGCAAGAGGAGTGGCCGGTTTGAGCACAACAGTAGAAACAGGAAAACAGCAAGCCGCGTTATCGGTACGCGGACTTAGCTTCTCTTTTCCGCAAGAATCACCCTTGTTCGAAGCTTTGAACTTCGATATGAAACCAGGCGAGTTTGTCAGCATTCTGGCAGCAAGCGGGATCGGCAAAACAACGCTATTCCGGCTGTTGTCCGGTCTGCTTGTTCCTACAGCGGGCACGATTGCCATTGGCGCAGGGGGCGACTCCGCGACAGAGGCAACGAAGCTGGGGAAGATCGGCTATATGCCGCAAAAGGACTGCCTTCTCCCATGGAGATCCGTGCAGGATAATGCGGCAATTGGCTTGGAGCTGCGCGGAGCTTCCAAGCGGGAGGCCCGTCGCCAAGTGCTGGAGCTGCTGCCGGGTCTGGGGCTTGAAGGAACGGAAAACAAATACCCGCATGAACTATCCGGCGGTATGCGCCAGCGCGTATCGTTTCTGCGTTCCCTTCTGGGCGGCGGAGAGCTGTTTCTGCTGGATGAACCATTCAGCGCCTTGGATGCCATGACGCGGATCAGCATGCAGGAGTGGCTGCTGCAAGTATGGGAGCAGCATCGCAAGACGATTCTGTTCATCACGCACGATGTTGATGAGGCGCTGCTCTTATCTGATCGGGTACTTGTCGCCGCGGAATCGCCCATTACGACTCTTCGTGAGCTGAACGTAAATCTGCCTCGCCCCCGCAGCTATGAAGTGGCGCTGGATGAGACGTTCATCGGCTTGAAGCGACAGCTGCTGGATTGGATCGGTTTTGGTGCAGGCGGCTCGAACGGAGGAGGCCGGTCATGAAACGACGTTTAATCGCTAATGTACCTGTCCTGCTGTTCGTGCTGATGCTGGCTGTGTTATGGGAAGTCGGAACAAGGGTTATGAACATCCCGCATTACATCATTCCGAAGCTATCTGACGTGTTTGTCTCCATGTGGGAGAATAAACAGCTGCTTGGGAAACATTTTGGCGTCACGCTGGGAGAGTCCCTGCTCGGACTGGGAATTTCGGTGCTGTTCGGAACGCTGGCTGCCGCTTGGATCGAAAGCTCCGGGTTAGCGAAGAAGACGATTTACCCGCTTATTGTCGGTTCCCAGACCATTCCGATCATCGCCTTATCGCCGATTATGGTGATGTGGTTCGGCTATGAGATCTGGAGCAAGATTGCCGTTGTCGTGTTGTTCACCTTCTTCCCGCTTGCTGTGAATACGGCGGATGGGCTTCGCTCGGCAGATCCCGATATCGGGGAGCTGATGCGAACGATGGGAGCTCGCAAACGCGATCTTCTTACGAAATGGAAGATTCCATCCGCACTTCCGGGGTTCTTCACGGGGCTGAAGATGGCTGCCGCGATCAGTGTCGGAGGCGCTACGCTTGGGGAATGGCTCGGAGGCGAGAACGGCCTCGGGATGTACACGAAGCGGGCATCCAATATGCTGCGCGGCGAAGCGGTGTTCTCGGGCGTGATTTTGCTGTCGGCTATGGGGATCATCTTGTTCCTCGCGGTTCAATGGTTAGAGCGCGCATGCCTTGTTCATCGCAGAAGTTAAGGTTAAAGGAGAAATGACAGTGAATCTACGTAAATGGTCGACAAGCACATGGAAAGCGACAGCTCTGGCACTGGTATTGCTGGTGGTTGCAGGTTGCGGGTCCAATAAGCAAGCAGCTGACGGGGAGACGGAAATTACGGTACTGCTCGATTGGTATCCGAACGCGGTGCATACATTCCTGTATGCGGCGCAAGAGCAGGGATATTTTAAAGACGCAGGCTTGAAAGTGAATCTGCAAACGCCGGCGGACACCAACGATGCGCTGAAGCTGGTGGCAACCGGGAAAGCGGATCTGGCGCTGAGCTATCAAATGCAGGTGGCGATCTCACGTTCCGAAGGGATTCCGATTGTGTCTGTCGGCGCAATCGTTCGTCATCCGCTTAATCAACTGCTTGTTCTGGATTCTGAAGGAATTAACAGTCCCAAGGATCTGATCGGCAAAAAAATCGGGTACCCTTCGATTCCCCTCGATGAAGCGATCGTTAATACGATGGTGAAATCAGACGGCGGCGACCCATCGAAGCTGTCGTATACCGACGTTGGCTGGGATCTGATTCCGGCGATGACGACGAAGAAGGTTGATGCCATTATCGGCGGTTATGTGAATCATGAGAAGCTGTTATTGGAGAAAGAAGGCGAGAAGCTGACTGCTTTCGATCCTTCTAAATACGGCGTACCGGATTACTACGAGCTGGTGCTTACCGCTAGTGAAGAAGGGCTGAACAATAAGAGCGCTGCGATTAAGAAGTTTATAGAGGCCGCTGCCAAAGGGCAGGCGTATACGGCGAGCCATCCGGATGAGTCGCTGCAGCTGCTGCTGGATGAGCAGAGCGAGGAGTTTCCTCTGGATGCTGCCGTAGAGAAGCAAAGCTTAGCAATCTTGCTGCCGCTGATGGATGCAGGGACAGAACCTTTTGCCAGTCAGTCCGAGCAATCCTGGAACGACGTGATTACTTGGCTGACAGAGCAAGGACAGATCTCGAAGGACGTTAAGGCAGCAGAAGCATTCCGCAATTTGTAAGGCGAGGAGAGTCGGACAGATGAATGAACGATATTCCAGGCAGATGCTGTTCGCGCCTATCGGGGAAGCCGGTCAGCAGAAGCTGAAGCAAAGTGCGGTCTTAATTGTCGGCATGGGCGCGCTGGGCACGGTGCTGGCTAACCATATGGTAAGAGCCGGCGTAGGCTTGGTGCGGTTTGTGGACCGCGATTATGTGGAGCAGAGCAACTTGCAGCGGCAAATGTTATTTGATGAGGAAGATGTCCGGCAAGGATATCCGAAGGTTATAGCGGCAGAGAAGAAATTGCGCAAAATCAACTCCGATGTCCGTCTCGAAGCGATCGTGGCCGATGTCACCGTTCATAATATCGAATCCCTTCTGGATGGAATCGATTTGGTGCTCGATGGGACGGATAATTTTCAAACGAGATTTCTGCTCAATGATGCATGCTTCAAGAGGGGCATTCCGTTTACGTATGGCGGTGCGGTCAGCTCGCGGGGGATGAGCGCGATTCTGGTTCCGGGGAGCACGCCTTGCCTGCGCTGCTTCATTCAATCCGCCGATGCCAGCGGGCAAACCTGCGATACGATCGGCGTCATTGCGCCAGTCGTCGATATTGTCGCATCCTATCAAGCCGTCGAAGCGATGAAGTTTCTTGTCGGTGCGCATGACAAACGCAGAAACAGCCTGGCGACCTTTGATCTGTGGGCGAATCACTATTACGATATGAAGCTTGGTGAGCCGCGAAACAACTGCCCTTGCTGCCGGTTAAAGCAATATCCCGCTCTGGATCAGGCGGAGCAAGACTCGGCGATCTCCTTGTGCGGACGAGAAACGGTGCAAATGGCCGGGAATGGCCCCATCGATCTGGAGATATGGCGAGCGCGGCTTGCGCCTGCGGTGGTGCAGGTGAGTGTGAATGCTTATTTGCTTCGGGCGGAGCTGCCGGAGGGAGAGAGACTGGTCTTATTCCCGGATGGTCGTGTATTTGTGCAGGGAACGGATGATTTGGTTCGCGCCAAGATTTTGTATGCCCGCTATATCGGATCATAAATAGGGAGGGAATAGTAGAATGAAAGAGTTTCGTTTATATGCGATTACAGGCGAGCAATTTCACCCGGGTAGAGACATGATCGAGGTCATGGAGGAAGCGATTCTCGGCGGCGTAGATATCATTCAGCTGCGGGATAAAACAAGCGGTAAAGCAGAGCTGCTGCAGAAAGCGAAGGCGCTTCGGGAGCTTACTAGCAAGCATGGCGTTACGTTTATCGTGAACGACCACATCGACGTTGCGATGGCGGTCGACGCGGATGGCATTCATCTGGGTCAAGATGATGTGCCGCTGCACGAAGCCAGACGGATCGTTGGCGAGAAAATCATCGGCATCTCGACGCACAAGCTTGAGGAAGCGCTGCAGGCAGAACGAGACGGAGCGGATTATATCGGCGTCGGTCCTGTTTTCGCTACGAAGACCAAAGTCGATGTCGTTGATCCGGTAGGCGTATCGTATGTACGCGATGTCGCTGCGAACATCCGCATTCCTTTTGTCGCAATTGGCGGCATTAAACTTGGCAACGTAGATGAAGTACTGGCTGCCGGAGCTACGCGTATCTGCGTGGTTAGCGGAATTGTAGGGAGCAGCGATGTGCGCGGGACTTGCGAAGCGTTCCTCGGGAAGCTGAATAAATAGGGGTGAGCGTATGGTGCTTGTAATTAACGGACAGAAGCAGGAGCTGGATGTTCTGACGATCCAGGACGTCATTGCCCATTATGGGTTAGCCGGCAAGCCGATCGTGGTTGAGGCGGACGGGGATGTTCTTACGGCCGCGCAATGGGAGACCGCAACAGTACGTCCGGACATGCGAATCGAGCTTGTACATTTTGTCGGAGGAGGTTGACGGATCGAATGAAGCAGGATGTGTTTAAGATTGGCGGCCGTGAATTATCTTCTCGTTTCTTTATCGGTACAGGACTTTTCCCTAATCCCTATGTGCAAATGGAAGCGATCAAAGCTTCGGGTGCCGAGGTGCTGACCTTTGCCATTCGCCGCATTAACTTAGAATCAACGGAGGATGATTCCATCCTTCAGCATTTGCAGGATGGCGAATATATCTATCTTCCTAATACGTCCGGTGCAAGGACGGCGGATGAAGCGGTTCGTATTGCCCGATTGGCCCGTGCTTCCGGCCTAAGCGACTGGATTAAAGTCGAAATTAGCGCGAACGAGCGCACGCTGCTGCCGGATCCGATCGAAACCTTGAAAGCGACCGAGATTCTCGTCAAGGAAGGGTTTACGGTGCTTCCTTATATCACGGATGATCCGATTATGTGCAAAAGACTTGAAGAAGCGGGCGCAGCGGCCGTTATGCCGGGTGCAGCTCCGATCGGAACCGGACTTGGCATACTGAATCCCTTTCATCTAAGCCTGATCGTTGAAGATGCGCAAGTGCCGATCATCGTGGATGCCGGCCTTGGTTCGGTGAGCGATGTCACGCAAGCGATGGAGCTAGGGGTATCGGCTGTACTGATGAACACGCCTGTTGCCAAAGCGAGAAATCCCGTCGGCATGGCGCAAGCGATGAGAATGGGCATCGAAGCAGGCCGCCTTGCTTATCTATCGGGTAGAATCGAGAAGAAGCGGTATGCGTCGGCGAGCAGCGGGTTGGATGCGTATAAATTGAAATAAGCGAGCCGGAACGAGTGAGAGCTTGGGAGAGTTGGGTTGGAAATGAAAGAGAGCATTGTGGTCATGGGAGGCGGCGTCATCGGGTTATCCTGCGCATTGGAGCTGCAGCAGCGGGGACATCAGGTCACGGTTCTGGAAATCAATCGCTGCGGAGGTCAGGCATCCGGCGCTGCTGCCGGCATGCTGGCGCCATATTCCGAGAATGTGGAAGGCTCCGATGCTTTTTTTCGGTTTTGCTTAGAAAGTCTGCAGCTGTATCCCGAATGGCAAGCAGGCGTGAAGGAGATTTCCGGGCAGACCTTCGAATACACGAACTCCGGCAGTCTCTATATTGCTTATCATGATGCGGATTTGCTGGCACTGGAAGGCAGATTGCTGTGGCAGAGTCAGTACGGTTCTTCCGGCAGTATAGTCGAGGGTGATGCGCTGCTTCGCCTGGAGCCCCATCTGTCGACGAATGTAAGGGCTGCGCTGCATACGCCGGAGGAGAGCCATCTCTATGCCCCTCATTATGTCAAAGCATTGGAGCAAGCTTGCCGCGTGTTAGGGGTATGTATCCATGAGAATCTCCAGCGGGTCAGCGTTGATGAGTGGGAGAGCGAGATACGCATCCAATCAGCAGATGGACGCTATTTCAATGGCGATCGCTTACTGGTTTGCTCAGGAGTATGGGCGCAAGAGCTGTCAGATACATTCGGCATCCAAATTCCCGTATATCCGATTCGCGGACAAATTTGTGCGTATGAAGTAGAAGCAAAGCCGGTCCAGCACATGGTCTTCGGCAATCAGGGGTATCTGGTGGCAAAAGAAAACGGGACCGTCGTGTGCGGTGCTTCCGAGGATGTTGCCGGCTTCGATACTACCGTAACGGCCAAGGGAATCGAGCGGCTTACAAGATGGAACAAGAAGGTGTTCCCTTTTCTCGGCGAGCGGGAGCCGTTTCATCGCTGGGCCGGATTGCGCCCTTCCACGCAGGATGGATTCCCGCTGATCGGTGCAATCGACAGCACAGACCGCGTCGTGTTTGCGGTCGGGCATTACCGCAACGGCATTCTGCTCAGTCCGGCAACCGCCAAGCTGGCTGCGGACTGGGTCGAAGGGAAGCGGGAAGCGGCGGGAGATTATCACGCTTTCTTACCGGGGCGGTTTTCCTGAACGGAATAGAGCAATCATTAGTCAGTACGTTTACTTATTTGATCGATCGTATGAGGCAAGACTTTCACATTCAGTTGTGGAGTCTTGCCTTTTTGCTTTTGCTGGGATATTGCGAGCCTAACGTTCGAATCCATGTATAAATCCGACTACATTGTTTTTCGTCATATAAACGTTAATGGGGTCATGCTGCTTCGTAGTTTACATGCGACGATCAACTATATGATAAATAGGCTGGTGAAGAAATGGTGCACCGTTATGAAATCGCTCACATTTCTTCATCTCGACTATCCATTAAAAGGAGAGATCGTTAAATGGTAAGGTTTAACAAGGTCATCACGTTATTCTGTATACTTACTCTGTTTGCATCATTACTAAGTATACATCCAGTGGCAGCCGGTGCATCGTCTCTAAATACTTACTATGTGGATTCAGTTAACGGAAATGACAGCAATAGCGGATTGAGTCAAGGTCAGGCCTGGAAAACGTTAGACAAGGTAAACGGCACGGATTTTGTGCCGGGAGATCAGATTTTGTTCAAAGCAGGCGGCAGTTGGAATGGTCATTTGACCATTGATGACTCTGGCTATGGTGCAAACCGCATTACATTTGACAAATATGGTGAAGGTCCGAAACCGATTATTGCGGGGGGCGGCGTTCCGAAAACAATCTTCTTACATAATGCGGAATACGTAACGATCCGAAATCTGGAAATTACGAATGATGCTCCGAAAAATGATCATCGTTACGGAATTTTTGTGTCGAACGATACTGGCCGAACATTAAGAAGTTTGCACTTTGAGAGTTTGGATATTCATAATGTGAAAGGCAATTATGCAGGCAGCTTACGATTCTGGTCGGCCGCGATAGGCTTCAATGCTTATAAAAGCAATTCATCGTATGATGACTTCCTTATAGCGGACAGCCATATCTACGACAATGAGAGCCATGGCATTCAAAGCGACGGAGATGCAGCTGTCAAAGAGAGTACGCTTTATACAAACGTAGTGATCAGAAACAACTTCTTTGAACGAAACGGCAATGGAGACATCGTCGTCGGCCTTTGCGACTCTCCTTTGATCGAATACAATACTTCCTACGATCAGGGCGGCGGCTTCGAAGGGTACGGGTATACCGTTTCCATGTGGGAATGGCTCAGCAAGAATGCGGTTTTCCAAAATAACGAAGTCGCCTACACGAATCATGACCCGCTGCAAGATAACGACGACGGGGATTCGCAGGCTTTCGACGCCGACATCGCTACGATTGACAGAGTGACGTTCCAGTATAATTACAGCCATGACAACGCGGGCGGTTTTCTGCTGGTGATGGGCAATTCCCAGGAGAACTACAAAGGCGCGACCGTGAGATACAACGTGAGCTTCAACGACCATAAAACCAACGTCAACGAAAATACGACCTTATCGATCAATCACGCGGGTTCGGAAGGATCGTACATTTACAATAACGTGTTCTACAACAACATCGAAGATGAAGGAATCCATATCAAGTCGCTTGCAACCGAAACGGCTAAAATTTATTACCAGAACAATATTTTCTATGCGAACGCAGCTTCGACCTATCCTTCGGCTTCCGATTCCAATAACGTTTTTGACTATAACGGCTACTTTGGAACGGGAAATATTGCGCCGGTTGAAGACTTGCATGCCATCACTGCGGATCCGAAATTTGCCGACCCTATTCCGGCGGTTCCTACGGATGGCATGGAAGGCGCCGACGTATTCAAGTTGAGCTCGGAGTCTCCGTATATTAACGCGGGAACAGTCATTGCGGATAACGGCGGCAGAGATTTCTGGGGCAATGCGCTCTCTGATGGCGCTCCGGATATTGGTGCACATGAGTATGGCAGTCCCAAAGCGGAAGCGGTGACCGTAACTCCCAAACCGCTGATTATTCCTGATGCGGTAGATCCGGCTATTCACGCCGGAAGATGGTCGGTGAAAGCCGTTTCTACAGACACAGCTTCGAATAACGAAATGAAGCAAACCCTTTCAGGTGTACAACCGAATCAGGCTTACGAGGCAAGGGTTTGGGTGAAAGGCGCTGGTGGGTATACGTTATCGGTTGGCGATGGAACCACCGTTATCGATGAGATATCCTTTGAAGCTTTGAATGAATGGACTCAAATCCAGCTGCCGGTGAACAGCGGAAATTCCTCGACGCTGGTTTATGCGCTGACAGAGACAGGAGGAGCGGCCGGAACAGCGTACTTCGACGATGCGTTTCTGGGCGTCGCCGACGGTCCGAATTTGCTCGAAAACAGCAGTTTTGAATATGGCGTAAGGCCGTGGACAATAGACAATGTATTCTCGCTGTACCATACTATTGCACCTGCAAATCCTGATGATCCGACGCCGGAACCGGAGCCTGAACTGCCGACAACGGCGGGACAAGTGAATGATGATTTCGACAGCACCGATTTAAACGCAAGGTGGAAGTGGATTTCAGAAGATCCGTTAAAATGGAGCCTGTCCTCGAATCCGGGGAAAATGAATATCGCGAGCAGCGGCGGAGATGTCGATTCTACGAAAAACGTCTTGCTCCAATGGGCGCCTAAAGGCGATTTTACGATCGAGACCAAAATATCCGCAATCCCGACGGCGGATTGGGAACAGACTGGATTATTGGTCTATATCGATGGCGCAAACCACATTAAACTTAACCGGGTACATGACGGCGAACTGAAATTCCAGTTCGGCTATAAGCAAGCCGGCGTATGGAATAGCGGTACTTACACGAATATCAACGATTCCGACGATGATAACCCCGACTATTACCTGAAGCTGGAGAAGAGAGGCGCAACTTATACGGGGTACTACTCGCAAGACGGTACTGTTTATACCAAAATAGGCAGTTATACCGTTTACTTCCCCGGCAATAAACGGATCGGTCTGTATAACTGTAACGGAACGAACGTCATTGCCGATTTCGATTATTTCCGTATGACTGGCTTGGATACCAATGCAAGCGAACCGACAGCGCCGCCGACAACACCGCCGCTGGTACCTAACGAAGCGCACAGCGGCGATTACGCGATCAAAGTCGACAATAACTCGGCTGGAAGTGCCTGGAAGTCTATGGGGTACAGCAATATCGCGGTTACGCCGAATACCGCTTTGCAATTCAAGGCATGGGTGAAAGGAAGCGGAGGCGTTAAAGTCGTCATAGCCAACGCGGATTGGTCTACACTTGCCGAGAAGGACTTACCCGCAACGGGCGAATGGACCGAAGTAAACATCGGGAAGGTTGAAGGTGAAGGTGAGATTAATACCGGATCTAATAATGTTATGCATGTCATGCTCAAAACGACGGATGCCTCCACTACGATGTTCATAGATGATGTTTTCTTTGGAAGTTTTGGCGGGGAGAACGGCATCGAGAACTCCGACTTTGAAGATGGGTCGGGTCCTTGGTGGGGCGTGAGCGCACCATTCTCCCTGGAGGAGAAAACGCCGCCTCCGTCACCTGATGTGCACAGTGGAGATTTTGCGATTAAAGTCGATCATAACTCGTCTGGACACAACTGGAAATCTATGGGGTACAACGATATAGCGGTTACGCCGAATACCGCTTTGCAATTCAAGGCATGGGTGAAAGGAAGCGGGAACGTTAAATTCGCATACACTGCAGATTGGTCTAAGTATTACGAGTATGACCTGACCGCGACCGCGACCGCGACCGACGAATGGAAAGAAGTAATCATCGACTTTAATCCCGGAACGGATTCCGTTATTAATGTCAGTATCAAAACGACGGAACCAGTCAGTACGATATTCATTGATGATGTGTTCTTAGGAACACCCGGCGGGGAGAACCTCATCAAGAACTCTAGCTTTGAAGATGGGTCGGGTCCTTGGTGGGGCGTGGAAGCTCCTTTCTCCCTCGTTGAAGTCATCGATGCAAACAGCAAACCTGAATTTTATCCGATGAGGGACAAATCGATTCGTGAAAACAACCCGCTGGTGTTCACGATTCATGCAGCGGATAAGAATGGAGATTCTTTGACCTATAGTGCGGAGAATCTGCCTGCAGGCGCTTCATTCAATGCTTCATCACGTGTTTTCAGCTGGACGCCTACAGATTCGCAATCAGGCGCATACACGGTCACGTTTAACGTAACCGATGGAACGAGCACCGTATCTGAAAATGTACTAATCACTGTGCTTAACAGGCCGGCTGGACCAACGCCGCCACCAACGATACCGTCAACGACACCGTCCCCGCAGCCCGGGACCGTGAAAATTGCAGCCATCCCTGACGGAAACGGTAAAGCTGTCGTCGAGGTGAAGGCAAATGAGCTTCAGGCCGCTCTGCTTGATGCGAAAGAATCCATTGTAGACATTATCGTTGAAGGAGCGGAATCGGCCAAAGAGGTGACCGTAAATCTCTCCGGCGATGCAGTTCATACCGCTCTTGACAATAAGATCAAGCAGTTCAATATCAATACCGGACTTGCCGTGATCTCGATATCGACGGAACTGTTGAAGAAGCAAGACGGAGCTTCCGGCAATGTGCAGCTTTCCGTTACGAATGTCGATTCCTCGGCACTATCGGATGAAGCGAAAGAAGCGGTTGGGAGCCATCCGGTCTACGACTTCAACCTCAGCATCGACGGGAAGAAAATCAGCCAATTCGGGGATCAAGCCGTGACGGTGAAGCTGAACTACAAGTTGAAGTCCGGAGAAGACCCGAATCAGATCATCATTTATTACCTGAATGATAACGGAAAGCCGGAAATCGTAAAGAACGGCAAATTCGATTCCGCAACCGGTCAAGTGACATTCAGTACGGCGCATTTCAGCAAATATGCAATTGCGTTTAACGAAGTAAGCTTTAACGATATTGCCAACGTATCCTGGGCGCAAGACAGCATCGAAGCATTGGCAGCAAGAGGCATTATCCAAGGCGTTGGGGGAGACAGCTTTAAACCCAATGATCAACTGACAAGAGCAGCATTTATTACGATGCTGATGAATGCCTTCGATTTGATTGACGGCAACGCCAAAACTTCGCTAAGCGATGTGAAGAAGGATACTTGGTACTACAGCGCAATCGCATCGGCACAACAACTCGGTATTGTTAAAGGCAAATCGGACGGTACGTTTGGCGTTAATGAAAAGATTTCGAGACAGGACATGGCCGTCATGCTTTACAACGTCGGATTAGCGGTAAAGGCTAACTTTAACGTGAACGGAGAAGCAGCTTCCTTCCACGATCAATCCGAAATCGCGGCATACGCCGTAAATGCGGTAGCGGCTATTCAACAAGCCAAGATCATCAACGGTGTAGGAAATGGGAATTTCGCACCGCGGGATGTGGCAACAAGGGCGCAAGCAGCTGTTGTCATTTGGAATATGTTTGCTAGAACGAAGTAATGTCACAGCAGAAACGATATTAGAATACTCATTCATTCAAGAGATGGCTCTTTTACTCCAAGAGCCGTCTCCTGAAAGGAGGAATTAGGCATGGGGAAGCGTGTTATAAACAAACGGTATCGTTTCAAAAATACTTATCTATGGTTATGGATCGCAGTTATTGCGGTTTGCTGTACCGCTTTTATACTGGCAGGCAATAGCAGTGATAACAATTGGGAGTCTAGTGTTGTCGCTACGGTAGACGATGAGCCTATAACCGTGGAAGAGTGCATGCCCAAACTCGTCAAGCATCGCTCTGAAATATTGGCGTATTTTAAGAAGAAACACAACGTTGAACCTGATAAAGGGTTCTGGACGAGCAGTTTCGATGGCGAGATACCCGGAGAAATGCTGAAAAAGGCTGCTTTGGATGAGTGCATCACGATAAAAGTGCTGCAAATCGCGGGCAAAGAAAAGGAACTGGTGAAGGATATCAGCTATTCCCAATTTCTCAAGGATCTTCATTCAGAGAATGAAAGACGGAAAACGGCTGTCGCAAATAAGAAAGTGATATACGGTCCCGAGCAGTATGCGGAAGACGTTTATTTCTCGAAATTGTTTACAGACATGACCCATAAGTTAATGGACGAAGTAAATGAACAACATCCGGTATCGGAGGAAGAGATCAAGCATTATTATGATCAAGCCATCAGCGAAAACAAGTATAAAAAGATAGATAGAGTAAAGGTTGAGAAAATAGCTTTCCTATTTACAGCCGGAGATGATAAGAGTAAGGCAGCTGCAAAGGAAATGGCTGAAGAAGCACAGCTTAAACTCGCTAATGGAGATCATGTTCAGGCTTTATCCGATCGGTATGGCAAGAATTCCGCAATTCCCATCGAATCCGGCGAACAGATTTTTGATTCTACGACCAGTCATGACGATTATATGCCGGCAACGCATGAATTTACCGAAACTGCCGTTGGCTTAGCTGTAGGGCAGGTGAGTGGGGTTTTCGAGTACAACAAAGCTTATTATGTGGTTAAATGCATCGAAAAAACAGAAGAGGGATTCAATAAACTGGAGGAAGTTAATGATTCTATCGCACTAGCCGTAAAAGAACAGAAGTTTGCCTCTTACGTTGACGATTTGGTCAAGCATGCAACCGTAGTTATCGATAAAGAAGTATATGGCAAGCTTGAAATGTTTTAGGTTGTACGCCTTCCTAATAGCGGTATGGTATAATAGACCTATTGATAGGCTAATAGATCTACTACATGGAGGGATCGGGATGAGGTTAGTCACAAGATCGGATTTCGATGGATTGGTTACGGCGGTTCTGTTCAGAAAGTTAGGCATGATCGATGATATGAAGTTTGTTCATCCGAAAGATATGCAAGACGGCTTAGTCGAGATTACGAGTAACGATATATTGACGAATGTTCCTTTTATAGAAGGCTGCGGCTTATGGTTTGATCATCATGCCAGCGAGTTGAAGCGTTCGCAAGAAGAGGGATTTACATACGAAGGCGAGATTAGAATCGCGGATAGCGCTGCGAGAGTCGTTTATGATTTCTATGGGGGACGAGACAAGTTCGGTCCTTTCTTCGATAGCATCATGGAAGGTGTAGACAAGGCGGATGCCGCAAAGTTTACCAGAGAGGATATTTTGAATCCGCAAGGCTGGGATTTACTTTCCTTTATTATGGACTCCCGCACGGGGCTTGGACGTTATCGCGATTTCCGTATAAGCAACTACCAACTGATGGAGAAGTTGGTTGGGCTTTGCTTGGAACAATCGCTGGAAGAGATTATGCAGGATGAAGATGTGAGACAACGTGTGGAGCGGTACTTTGAATTGGATGAATTGTTCCGTGACATGCTTATCGCGCATACGCGCGTAGAAGGAAATGCGATCATTACCGATTTAAGAGGCGTGGAAACCATCTATCCGGGCAATCGTTTCTTGGTATACGCTCTTCATCCCGAGCAGAACGTATCGCTGTGGATCGTGGACGGATTCCAGAAACAGAATTGTGCGATCGCTTGCGGACATAGCATCGTGAATCGGTCATGCGGCGTTCAGGTCGGATACTTAATGAGAGAATTCGGCGGCGGCGGACATGAAGCTGCCGGAACTTGCCAAGTATCGTACGAATCCGCGGATGAAGCCATCGAAGCTATTATTCAACGATTTAATTGAGATGGATTGATATGACGAGCTCGACGACGCGAATCAACTGTATGCGATGCCTCCATTATTATGTTACGTGGGACCCGAAGTTCCCCCGTGGCTGCAAAGCGTTTAAGTTCAAAACTTCGGCGATGCCCAGTGCTGCCGTTCTCACTTCATCCGGCAAGCCATGCATGAACTTCGAGGCGAAGCTGAAATAGTTAAAATAAAGGGCATCGATCCTATTGCGATCGATGCCCTATTCTATTGCTCGCAAGCTTAGCGATTATTGCTGGCTCGCTTTAATCGCTTGATCCAGATCATGAAGAATATCCGCGATGCCTTCCGTACCGATGGACAAGCGAATCATCCCCGGGGAAACGCCGGTCGCAATTTGTTCCTCTTCCTTAAGCTGCGCATGTGTAGTGCTTGCCGGGTGAATAATAAGCGACTTCGAATCGCCGACATTCGCCAAGTGGGAGAATAGCTTCACGTTCTCGATCACTTTTTTCCCCGCATTCAAACCGCCTTTAATCCCGAACGTCAGAATAGCGCCTTGGCCCTTAGGCAGATACTTTTGCGCTTTGTCGTAGGACGCATGGCTTTGCAAGCCCGGATAGCTGACCCACTCTACGGACTCATGCGCTTCCAGAAACTGCGCCGTTGCCAGTGCATTAGCGGAATGACGCTCCATACGCAGATGCAGCGTTTCCAAGCCTTGCAGCAGCATAAAGGAATTAAACGGTGAAATGGCAGCTCCCATATCACGCAGCAATTGCACGCGTGCTTTAATAATATAAGCGATCGGTCCCACAGCATCCGTATACACGACGCCATTATAGCTCGGATCCGGTTCCGTCAGGCCAGGGAAACGACCGCTTCCTTTCCAATCGAATTTACCGCCATCTACGATAATGCCGCCGATCGAAGTGCCGTGTCCGCCAATGAATTTGGTTGCGGAGTGGACGACAATATCAGCTCCGTATTCGATCGGGCGAAGCAGGTAGGGGCTTGGGAATGTGTTATCTACAATCAGAGGAAGACCGTTCTCATGGGCAATGGAGGCTACGGCTTCAATATCAAGCACATCTCCCTTGGGATTGCCGATGGTTTCAGCGAAGATGGCCTTTGTTCGCTCATTAATGGCACTGCGGAAATTGTCCGGGTTGCTTGGATCTACGAAATGAACTTTAATGCCAAGCTTCGGCAATGTAGTGGAAAATAAGTTATAAGTGCCGCCGTACAGACTCGCTGCAGAGACAATTTCATCTCCTGCTTCGGCAATATTCAGAATGGAGTATGTAATGGCTGCCATCCCTGAGGAAGTAGCTAATGCTGCCGGCGCGCCTTCGAGCGCTGCAATTCTTTTCTCAAATACATCTGTTGTCGGATTCATAATGCGCGTGTAGATATTGCCGAATTCTTGTAGCGAGAATAAATTTGAAGCATGCTCGGAATCGCGGAACCCATAAGAAGTCGTTTGGTATAGCGGTACTGCACGCGACATGGTCGCGGGATCAATCTCTTGCCCAGCGTGTACGGCTAATGTTTCTATGGAATATTTGCGTTCTTCTGCCATTTCTACAATCATCCTCCTCGAATTTGATATCACTACTAGTTTCTCATAGTCTGATAGAAATTTCCATCTAAGCAGACACAAAAGGATATGAAACAAGTAGAGGAAATCAGCAAATCATAGAGAAGTTGTTTGCAAAGAGCCGAACGAAACGATCAGTGGCTGAAAAGAGGATGAGACATGAAGAGTGATACGGTTCCGGTACTTGGAAAACGCGCTTTGAACCGTGCGCTGCTTGCCAGACAGCAGCTGCTGAAACGCGTCGATCTACCGGCATTGGATGCGATCGAGCAGTTAGTCGGTTTGCAGGCTCAAGCTCCGCATTCCCCTTATTATGGTTTGTGGGCGCGGCTCGAAGGTTTCCGGCAGGAAGAATTGAGCCGTCTGATTCAAGAACGGCAAGTAGTCCGCTTGGCGTTGATGCGCTCGACCCTGCATTTGGTTTCTGCTCGCGATGCTTTGAAGCTGCGTCCAGCGCTGCAACCAGTCCTAACCCGAGGACTTCAAGGCAGCTTTGGTAAAAGTCTTGTCGGTATAGATCCGAAAGAACTCGCTGACGCAGGCCGTGCAATCGTCGAAGCGGAACCGATGACAGCAAGCGAGCTTGGCAAACGACTTCATCAGAAGTGGCCGGACAGGGATCCCGAAGCCCTCGCGGCCGCCATTCGAAATGCCGTGCCGCTGGTGCAATTGCCGCCGCGCGGCGTTTGGGGCGAAAGCGGTCAAGCCATCCATACTTCTGCAGAAGCTTGGCTAGGTCAACCTCTATCGCCGGAACCGTCGGTAGAGGAGATGATTCTCCGCTATTTGTCTGCCTTTGGCCCGGCTTCCGTGAAAGACATGCAGATGTGGTCGGGATTAACGGGGCTGCGCAGCGAGTTCGAGAAGCTCCGAGCCAGGCTCGTTAGCTACCGTGACGAGCAAGGAAATGAGTTGTTCGACTTGCCGAATGCACCGCGGCCCGATGCGGAGTGTTCGTCTCCACCTCGATATCTGGGTGAGTTTGACAATATTCTGCTGTCCCATGGGGATCGCACACGGATGATCGACGATGCTTACCGTAATCGAGTGTTCACGAAGAACGGCATCATCCGATCCGTTATTCTTGTTGATGGATTTGTTAGCGGCATATGGAACCTGAGTCAAAGGCGCGGAACAGCTGTTTTAACGATTGAACCATTCAGGAAACTCGCTTCACGGGAAGCCGACGAACTGGCCGAAGAAGGAAGGCATTTGTTGAAATTCGCGGTTGGCGAGGAGCAAACGACGGAGATTCAGTTTACCACTTAAGAAGAAAGGAGGCTGCTTGGGATGATCACGAGACCATGTCAAATCAATGAGATTCAACATCTTGCAGATGCCTATATTGCTGAACTGTCTTCGCCTTTCGACTCCTTTCTGGAGGAGCATATTCTGGCATCGACGTTCTACATTATTGAAGAAGGGACAGCAGCCATCGGCTACTTTGCGATCCATCATAACGAAACGCTTACCCAGTTCTACATCAGCCGTCCCTACCGCAAGCATGCTCAGCCGTTATTTAGCAAGGTGCTTGAAGAGAACTCGCTGACCACGCTTTTCGTTCCGACCTGCGATGAACTGTTTCTAAGCTTGGCTATCGATAAGGATTTCAAGGTAGATAAACAAGCTTACTTCTTTCAAGACAGTCTTGCGGAGCTTTCCGATAATAAGGTTTCCGAGGATGATTCCTTCCGCCCCGCTGAACCTGGCGATTTACGGCAAATCGAGCAGGTTTGCGGCGATTTTCTCGATTACTATGAGCGTCGAATCCATAACGGGGAACTATTCACTTATTATCGAGGTTCCTTGCTGCTTGGCATCGGGGTGATGGAGCAATCCAAGCTGATTGCCGGCGTGGCCAGCATTGGGATGATGACCAATGCGTTGTATCGGAAGCAAGGGATTGGGAGGAACATCATTGTACAAATGAAGAAATGGTGTTATGAGCACCATTTAACGCCTATATGCGGCTGCTGGTATTATAATGAAGCTTCTAAATTAACATTGGAAAGCGCCGGGATGGTTACGAAGACCAGACTGCTGAATATTAAAGTCACTTAAACCGGCCGCCCCGGATAAACAACTGCCGAACGAGCAGAGAAAAGTCCATGCGTATGCATTGGGAACAATTGGGGGACAATATCGGACTGAAATGAGGGTTGCGGAGGGAAGAATGCGTGGATTTTTTCAAAAGTCAAGAGTCACTATCGGCAATGGGCTGGATTTTGCGCAGCATCGTTGGATTTGTCTTTCTGTTAATCGCTGCCAAAATGATGGGACAGCGTTCCATATCTCAGCTTCGATTCCTTGATTTCATTATCGCGCTGACTCTCGGCAATATTATTGCTCATCCGCTGTCGGATGAGCATCTCGGGCTCAAAGGGTCGATGATAACGACGATTTCGCTTGTGCTGCTGTACTTAGCAGCGATCTGGCTTAGCTTGAAAGTGCCGCTGCTTAAACAATTTTTCGATCCGCCGGCGATCACCCTTATCCAGAATGGGAAGCTTGATTACCGGAATCTTTCGAAAGCGAAGCTCGCCATTGAATTCCTGTACGCAGAATTACGCAAATCGAATGTGGAAGATATCACGAAGGTTGCTTTTGCTGCATGGGAGCCGGGCGGTACGTTATCTGTCTTCGTCAATACGGACTATCAACCCGTGACTCCGGCAGACCTGAAACTAACGACGGAACCGTTCAACCTGACTAAACCGATCATAACCGATGGCCATATGGAGCACGCGCTGCTGCGCGAAATCGGCAAGGACCATGTATGGCTGGAGACGGAAATTCAGCCCGTCTTAGTGAAAAACGTGATTCTGGCAACCGTAGACAGCAAACTGACCGTGCAGGTACATGTAGTGCGATAGGGCCTTCTAACGATACCAGACCCGGTTCCGACCTTAGACTGGGGGAAAACTAAACCTCAGTCTGTTAAAGTCATCCTCGAATTCCCGTAATATGTTGGCATAACTCATGATGCCAAAGGGGATTTGTTCGATGTATGCTTTACTTTATGGGCTGGATGCCCTCGCTACGGTGTTACTCGTAGTCTTCGGCTGGATGGCCGGAGGCAAGGCAGGCCGACTTGTTTACAGCTCGTCCTACAAGAAACTGAAACATAAATCAAGAACCGTTATGGTTTTGTTCAGCTTATCCGTGCTGGCGCTGGCAGGTAAAATCGTCATTGCGCAGCAGTTGTACACGGAATTTGGCTGGCTATTCTCGCAGGATCGCATTCTTCTCCAACTTCCGCCTCTTCTGATTGCAATGATGGCAAGCGGGATCTACGGCATTCCTCGAATCATCCGCATCATGCGGTTGCCGGCCGAGAATCAAGATACGCCCCTCGATGCGGCAGCTTATCGTCTGGCAGGCGACTCCTCTCTGATCATTCCGTTCAAAGCAATCAAATACACCGCATTGGCCAGTTTGTTTTTCTATTTCGTACCGGTTGTACCGATTAGATGGTTGGATGCCGCAACGGTTCTACTCGTACTGCTGGCGTTCATCACGATTATGGCTTACCGTGTGCTTAACCGCAGCAAGAGCATCCATCAACATGAGAATTGGGTACCTTTGGGACGTAAGCTGCGTGTAGCCAAAGGAGTTGCCGAAATCCTGATCATGATACTGATCGTCGTCGGCGGCTGGATGTATGAACGGGATGCAAGCCGTCTCCCGGAAACGATGAGCATGATGACCGGATCATCCGATTTCGGCGGAGGTATTGAAAGCGAAAACGCTCATCAGCATGCTGCCCATGCTGTAACTGCGGGCGGGAAAGCCGATGTCAGCGTGGAGACGTTAACCGGCCCCGAAGAGGGAGAACCGGATCGCCGTTTCACGCTGACGGCAGAGAAGAAGCTGGTTCGAAGCAGCTCGGGCAAAATGGTGGAGGCATGGACATATAACGGTCAAATTCCCGGACCGGAGCTGCGGATGCGGCAGGGGGAGCTGATCGAAGTTACATTGATCAATAACAACGTAGATGTAGGCGTTACGTTACACTGGCATGGTCTGGATGTTCCCAATGCAGAGGATGGCGTCGCAGGCGCGACCCAGAATGCGGTCATGCCGGGGCAAACGCATACGTATCGATTCATCGCGGAACAAACCGGTACCTTCTGGTACCATTCTCACCAAGATTCAGCAGAGGCGGTCAAGAAAGGGTTGTTCGGCGCATTAGTGGTGGAGGATCCTTCTGATCCTGCAACTAACTATGGAATAGATCGGACGATCATGACCTATTCGTTAAAAAATAGCGGCTTCGCCTTTGGCGAAGGAGCGGATTCGGAGCTCCTCGAGCAAGTGCAAGCTGAACCGGGCACGCCCGTGCGGCTGCGCCTGATTAATACCGAGAACTGGGTACAGCGCGCATTCACCGTTGTAGGCGTTCCTTTTCAAGTAGCGGCGATCGATGGTACGGAACTAAACGGACCAACGGATTTGAGCAGTAATACTCGTCTTGAAGTAACGACAGGCGGCCGGTATGACGTGACCTTCGTAATGCCGGAGACGCCGGTTTTTATTAACATCGGCGATGATGCTAAGGAGGGCATTCTATTTAGCGGGAAGGGCAATGGCGAACCTCTTGATTTGCCAAAGAGCATTACGATATTCGATCCGTCCGTTTACGGAACACCGGAAGTGCTGCCCTTTAGTTTAGACAGTCACTTTGACAGAGAGTTTCTGATGGTCTTGGATAATCAATTCAGTTTCTATAACGGCAGCTTCGGCGCCTTGTACACCATCAATGGCAAGCTGTTCCCGAAAACGCCGATGTACATGGTTAAACAGGGGGATTTGGTCAAAACAACCATTGTTAACCGCGGTATGGTCGAGCATCCCATGCATTTGCACGGACATCATATGCTGGTATTGAGCCGTAACGGCAAGTCGGTAAGCGGCAGCCCGTGGTGGTCCGATACGCTGTATGTCGGCCCGGGCGAGCGATATGAGGTCGCTTTTCTCGCGGATAATCCAGGGATATGGATGGATCATTGTCATAATCTGGATCACGCCAAGGTTGGCATGTCGATGCATCTCGCCTATGAAGGGATTACGACACCCTTTGCACTTGGGACGGAATCGCATAATCACCCCGAATAGAATGGATTCAACCGTCAGTTGAATTGACGCGTTCAACTGTCTATTGATAGAGTAGAGCTGCCAAGCGTGCTATGCTGATTGCAGGGCAGTGCGCACTGTACAATCGAATAAGTGGAGGCGTTCTACAATGGAAATGCGTAAGATCGGTGCTTTCATCTCCAGTCTAAGAAAAGAAAAAGGGATGACGCAGGCGGAATTCGCCGAGCGTTTGGGAATAAGTCATCAAGCCGTATCAAAGTGGGAGCGCGGCGAGTCGCTGCCTGATATCGGTATGTTGCCGGCAATCAGCCGGTTACTCGAAACGTCCATCGATGAGCTGCTGGCCGGTGAAAGCCGGATTGTGCTTGCGCAGGAAACAGCATCCGTACAGGCTGCTGCAGGTGAGGAGCTTCACAGCATCGAGACCGTTCAGGAAATCGAAGTATCAGATGAAGAAGTAGCAGATAGTGAGCCTGTCGAAGCTCAGGACGAAGCTCAGGACGAAGCTCAGGACGAAGAGCAGGAGGATGGTTCGGACGCATCCGATGATGATGGCTCGCATCCGAGCTTGCATGCGATTTTGCAGCTTGCACCGTTTCTGGGCAGCGACACGATTGATGAGATGCTCCGTTACGTAGAGGAAGGTCGTCTGAGCGCTGACGCCATTCAAGGCTTGGCACCTTTTATTAGTAAAGGCTCATTAACCCGTTTGGTGGATAAGGCCATTGTCGGAACGTTCGACATGCAGCAGCTTGTAGGACTCGCACCTTTCCTGGACACCGAACAGATCGACCGGCTTGTCCGGCAAGCTGAGGAAGGCACGGTCGATTGGGACATCGTACAAGCGCTGGCGCCATTTATAAGCCGGGATACGCTGGACCGATTAGTTGATCGGATTGCCGATGGTGCCATCGATGCCGACCGAATTATTGGACTCGCCCCGTTCCTATCGAAGGGGAGTATGGAGAAGCTGCTGTTGCATGTGGAGTCCGGATTCCTGGGCGCCGATATTCTCTCCGCTATTGCGCCATTCATTCACAAAGATGCGCTGGAGAGACTGGTCCGGGGCATGCTGGAGAAGACGCTGACGCGTTCAGCCGAATAAGGGGATGGTTATCTGCCATTCTGCGAAACGAATTAGCCAGGGCTCCTTACGACGGAGTCCTGGCTTTTTCGAGTGAGAAGGTTTACATGTATCCGGTGTAGAAGATGAAGGAGTACGATCTTGACTAACGGAGGAGAAGAAACATGAATATTCCTAACGTACGTACAGGTGAGGCGCTAATTCGGGAGATCGACGAAACCCGTGTTCCATACGGCATGCTAGCCATTTGGTTTCTTGGGCAGGTCAGTGTCATTGTCAAAGGAGGCGATACGGTCGTTTATATCGATCCGTATTTGGCAGATTCTCCGTATCGGCGGTTTAAGCCTCCCCTTCGTCCGGAGGAGGCGGCGAACGCCGACTGCGTGCTCATTACACACGAACATATCGATCACTTGGATCCGGACACGATACCCGCGATGGCGAAGAACCGCAGCGATACGGTGTATGTGGCGCCGGGCTACTGCCTTGATGCACTCGCTGAATTCGGCGTGTCACCGGAGCGGCGAATTCATGCGATAACAGGCGAATGGCGGGAGCTCAAAGGGCTCCGCTACAAACCGATTCCGGCGGCTCATGAAGAATTGGAGTACGATTCCGCGCTTGATCACCGGTTCGTCGGTTATGTGCTTAACTTAAACGGGGTTACGTTTTACCATGCGGGCGATACGACGGTTTATCCCGGGCTCGTTGATACCGTGAAAGCAGAAAACGTCGACTGCGCGCTTCTGCCGATTAACGGACGCGATCCGTTCCGGCTTGCGCGTAATATCGTTGGCAACATGAACTTTCGCGAGGCAGCCGAGTTTGCGGTCGCGGCCGGGATCGATACCGTTATTCCGGCGCATTACGACATGTTCGAGGGCAACACGGAGCATCCGGGACATTTCATCGACTATTTGTACGAGAATTTCCCTACTCAGAAGAGTCATGTAATGGCGCGATTTGAGAGGTATGTGTACGTGTCCGGCCGCGCGTTGAACTAACATAAGCGTTCCCATTTGGAGGCAGTTACACGATAGAAGGGGAGGATTCGACTATCATGGAACCGATCGTACAAATTTCACTGGATTTAACAACCATCAAAGAAGCATTGGAAATGGCCGAGATTGCCGTAGAAGCAGGCGTGGATTGGATTGAAGCAGGGACGCCGCTATTGCTTGGGGAGGGTCTTCATGCTGTTGCGGCATTGCGCCAAGCTTTCCCGAATCACCCGATCGTGGCCGATCTGAAAACCATGGATGGCGGCTATCTGGAAGCCGAAATGATGGCCAAAGCCGGAGCTACTCACGTAGTCGTCATGGGCGTGGCACATCCAGCGACGATTCGTGCTGTTGTTAAGGCAGCCCGCGATTACGGTATCCAGGTAATGGGCGATATTATGGCTTCGCCGGATCCTGTGGCTTGCGCCAAAATGCTGGAAGCTAATGGGGTCGACTTCATTATCGTCCATACCAGTTTCGATGAGCGCGGAGAAGACAAGGAACGTACGCCGTACGATCATCTGGCTGCCGTAGTCGAAGCGGTGAATGTTCCTGTACAGGCTGTCGGCGGACTTACGATCGACCAAGCCGCAGACATGCCGAAGAATGGCGCTCCACTGGTCGTAATCGGCGCTCCCCTCGTTATCGATAAGCAAGAGTTCAAACCAAGCAAGGACCGTGAGCAGTTGAAAGGGATCTTGCAGCAATTCGTGTCCCGCGTTAAAGCGAATAGGATCGAGGGGTGACGTGATGACAACGACAGCCCGCGTAGCGCTTTTTCCAAAAGGATTTATGAATGAGTTGTCGGATGGCACGATGAGTTTATGGGAATGGATCGAGATAGCCGGCATGCTCGGTGCAGATGGGTTGGAGATGTATCCGCGTTTTCTGGAAAGCACGGAGCCGTCCTACCTTTTAGCTGTTCGAGAGGCGTGCGACAAAGCGCGTTTAGCCATCCCGATGATGTGCTCGTCACCGGATTTCACGCAACCGGATCCTGCGTTAAGAAGAGAAGAAATTCAGCATATCAAGACGATGATCGATGTCATGGCGATACTCGGTCCGGAAGATTTCAGAAGCTGCAGAGTGCTGTCCGGACAAAGGCGGATTGAAGTTTCCAGGGAGGACGGCATTCGCTGGACCGTGGAATGCATCCAAGAGCTGCTCGAATATGCCGCCGAGAAGAAGGTTGTCCTCGTGATGGAGAACCACTATAAGGACGGTTACTGGACAGCGCCGGAATTCGCTTTGCCATGCGATATTTATTTAGAGATCATCAGTCAGATCGAATCGCCTTGGTTCGGAGTGAATTATGATCCTTCCAATGCGATCGTTGCCGGCTATGATCCCATTCGATTGTTAGAGCAGGTCAGATCCAGAGTGGTAACGATGCATGCCAGCGATCGCTATTTAAGAGAAGGCTATTCGATGGATGACATCCGCGAGTTTATGGACCAAGGCTACTCCCATGCACTTGAGCATGGCGTCATTGGCAAGGGCATGAACGATTACGGCATGATCTTCAGGATTCTGCAAGAAGAGAAGTTCACCGGCTGGATCTCCATCGAAGATGGCGTGAACGGGCTGGACGAGCTTCGGGAATCGGTTCATTTCATTACCAATCAAATCACGCAATATTTAAGCTATTCTGAAATGATGAAAGCGATTGTATTGAAAAATGCCAATTCTGAATCAGCGGCAGTCACGTTAACGGAAAAACTTCGCCCGGAATCGCCGGCCGATCACGAAGTATTAATCAAAGTGCTTAGCGTCGGACTCGATGGTACCGATAAGGAAATCATTATGCATCGATACGGCGTGCCGCCGGAGGGAGAAGAAGACCTGATCATTGGTCACGAGCTGATCGGTGTAGTGGAACAAGCCGGAGCCGCTTCCGGATTTAACGTTGGAGATGCTGTCACCGTGTTGGTAAGGAGGCCATGTCAGGATCCGGATTGTCCGAATTGTCGCGCAGACCGATCTGACTATTGCCAGAGCGGAAACTACATCGAAAGAGGCATCAAAGGTTCTCACGGATTTATGTGTGAATACGTGGTTGAGGATGCCAACTATGTCGTAAAAGTTCCGGATGGGATGAGACATTTGGGCGTATGGGTAGAGCCGCAAAGCATATTCGAGAAACTATGGTCGACGATCGCCCATTTCCAAGAAAGATTCGTTTGGAAGCCTAAGCGGGCATTGGTGCTGGGTTCCGGTCCGATGGGCTTGCTGTCCGCCTTGTCGCTTCGGACTATGGGCATTGAAACGCATGTGTGGTCGCTGCATGCCCAAGACAGTCTTCAAGCGAATGTTTTGTCCAAGATCGGCGCTCAATTCCAGAGTGCGTATAACGACGCTTCGGATGATGCCGCCGACCATGGACTTGCAAGGCACTATGGCAACAAACGAAATCTGAATTTTGATATCGTGCTGGAGTGCACCGGATTCACTCCGCTGCTTATTGAAGCGACGCACTTGCTTAACCGAAACGGAATTATCGGGTTGCTCGGTATTTCTTCGACGAACCGCCACATTCAGGTGCCGATGGATCAGATTAATCAGAATTTCGTCATCGGCAATCAATGCATGGTAGGTTCGGTTAATGCTTCCAAACCGGATTTCATCCGTGCGATCGATCGGATCGGGCAAGTAGAGCGTTGTTATCCCGGCACGTTGAGCGGCCTGATCACAGATGAATTTACTCCTGAACAAGTGGTTTCCGTTCAATTTGATCGAATTGGCATCAAAGGGGTCGTACGAATGAGCTAATCCCTGAGGAAGGGAGCTCCCTCCTATAAAATGCTGCACAGCTTCCGGTACTCCCGCGGCGAAACCCCTTGCCATCGTTTAAATACATGGCTGAATTGATGCAGGCTGTCGTAACCGATGCGCATGCCGATCGCCTCGATTTTCATATCCGTTTCTCTCAGGCACCGCTTGGCCTCTTGATGGCGGAGATGCTGAACATATTGATTGGGGGTTACGCCGAACTGTTCTTTAAACAGCCGGATAAAATGATCCTCGCTTACGTTCAGACGCTCCGCCATCACCGTGTTCGGCCAAGTCAAATGCAAGCTGCCGCTGAGCTCGTCGACCAGCTCCCGAAGAGCCTTCAAATAAGCCGCGGAGGCGGTTCGCCGCGGAGCGCTCTGCAATCTTAGAATCGACGCGAGCATCTGCAGCATGGCTCCTCGGCAGACCAGCTCATAACCGGTCCTTGCCATTGTAAACTCTTCGCAGATCAATTCCATGCCTTTCACGATATCAACGGACAGCGATGAATATTTACGGGTGAAAAGCCGCTCGCCGCCCGGACCTAGCGGCTGCTGACAGAACAAGGCTTCTTGGACACGCGATTCATCTACAACCATATGGATCTCAGGCGTCAGCTCGAACTCATCATAGAAGTCGAAATGAACGCCGAGCAATTGGGCACCGGCAGCAGTTGGAATTTCAATGCGATGTCTTTCACGGGTGCTTAGAAACAAGAGGTCGCCGGGGAAGTAACGAATCGACTCGGGTTCATCGATGAAATGGACGATCATTTCCCCGGAAATGACGACCATCACTTCGAAGTCGTACAGACGCCGCTCATTGCCTTGATAATAGGCGGAGTCCTGGTACTGGGCCCAGTGAATGCTGGGCATCCAAGTCAAGTTATCGGGCTTGCCGTTGTCTGATGAAGATAGTGCCATTGCGTCCATGCCCCTTAATCCGGATAAAAGTCGATTATAGACAACTTTATAGCGATATCGAGTAAATACATCTTATAGAACCTATAGTATCATTCGAATTAGTTAGCGACAATAAACAACTATAACTAAGACAATTGATTAATATGGGGGATTTGCGACATGGCAAAACGAATTGGAATTATCGGGTATGGACTCAGAGTCAGCGGCTTGTTTGGCAAATTGGATGAACAGGAAACGGGCTGCCGAATCGTCGCCATTGCGGATCCCCGCGAGCAGGAGCTGGCCGCTCGTATGGGCGAGGCAGCAAACGAAATCGAATGGTACGCGGACGCGGATGATATGCTGGATAACGCCGGACTGGATGGGGTCGTAATCGGTACACGCTGCAATTTGCATACGGAGATGGCACTGAAAGTATTAAAACGCAGCCTGCCATTATTCCTGGAGAAACCGGTTGCCACGACCTATGAAGATTTATATCGCTTGAAAGCGGGCTACGAGGCTTCGGACTCGCAGGTAGTGGTTTCATTCCCGCTGCGCAATACTCCGCTTGTAAAGCTTGCCAAGGAAATTATAGATTCAGGCAAAATCGGAACCGTAGAGCATGTGCAGGCTGTGAACAATGTGCCTTACGGCGGCGTCTACTATCACAGCTGGTACCGTGATGAGAGCATAACCGGAGGCTTGTTTCTGCAGAAGGCGACACACGATTTCGATTATATCAACTATTTGCTTGGCGCGAATCCGACCGCCATATCGGCCATGAAATCGAAACAAATATTCAAAGGCGATAAGCCTGCCGGCCTGATGTGCCGCGATTGCGACGAGAAGCATTCCTGCGAGGAAAGCACGCTCAAGCCGGTGAATCGCGATCGAGGGAGCTATTGCAGCTTTGCGACGGATACCGGCAACGAAGATTCCGGCAGCGCCTTGATTCGTTACGAATCCGGCATGCACGTCACCTACTCGCAGAACTTCTTCGCAAGAAGAGGCGCACAGAGACGCGGAGCTCGACTGTTAGGTTATAAAGGAACGCTGGAATTCGACTGGTACACAGGTGAGCTGAGGGTCTTCATGCATCATGAGGCGCGAGTGGAAACCCATCAGTTCGACTTGAATGCGATGGATGGGCATGGCGGGGGAGATGGCATGCTGCTGCGCAACTTCTTCCGGATCGTGAACGGAGAAGAGCGTTCATCCACCTCGCTCGACGATGGACTGCTGAGCGCGCTGCTTTGCCTGAAAGCCAATGAATCCGCGGATACGAATACGTTTCAGCAAGTAGCTTGGAACTAGCTGGCATCATGCTTCACTAAAACAGAAAAAAGGGGCTGTCCGTTAGGATAGTCCCTTTTATTGATCAGCGAAAAGTTGAAACAGGATTGCCGACGGTAATGTTGCAGGATCTGCAACATTTGACCTCTGTGGATGGTTGAAAGTAGACAATTGTTGCACAGAAGGCAACATTATTTCTCGGATTGGCAGCCATACAGCGTTTGGAGCAGTACATGTTGCATAGAAGACAACAATTTATCTCGGAGCTCGCCGTTTCTCGATAATTGTTGCAGAATAAGCAACATTTACTTTGGATGTACCTTTCTCTCTATTTGATTGCTGAGAGTTCGATTTCCAGATTTTCAGTGGTTGGACGAAGAGGTGGATCTATTAAGAAGTCGAGCGTCTCAGATGCGAACTCTCAGCTATATAGTTTAGTTTCATGCGGTCATTAGTGACCGTTAACCTTGAATAACTGGCATTTTTGTTTTCATGCGGTCATTAGTGTCCATAAGCGAGGGAAAAGACAGAGAAAACCGTGAAGTATTCCTTTTAATGGTCATTTGTGACCATAAATACAGTGAATGTACGTTATTTTCGTTCTAATGGTCAAGATTGACCACTTGATAGGGCCGATAACGCCGTTGTCCACGCCTCCTCTGTCTAGCTGATCGATTCAGGTACAAGGAATTCTCCACACCGAACCCCATCGGAAAAAGAAGCCGAGAGTCACAAATGCGAACTCTCAGCCCCCAAACTACCCTATCTCAACCCCGTCAGCAGCCAAGAGCCTCGAAATCGAACTCTCAGCACCAACCCCCATCGGAAAAAGAAGCCGAGAGTCACAAATGCGAACTCTCAGCCCCCCAAACTTAGGGGGGAACCGCTCTAACCAATAAGACGCTTTACCGCTCACCAACAGCGGCATTGCGTCTAAACTCCGTTGGCGTAACGCCGGAAATTTTCTTAAAGGAACGGTTGAAGGAGCTGAGCGTCGTATAGCCAACTGAGGTCGCAATCTCTTGTATTTTCATCTCCGACAGCAGCAACAAGTCCTTCGCTTTCTTCACGCGAACCTCGTTCACGAAGTCCACGAAATTCGTCCCCATTTTCTCTTTGAAATAGGTGGAGAGATAACCGCCGCTAATATTCAATTTGCCGGCGATGAGGTCCAGGGACAGCTCTTCACCGTAATGCGATTCCGTATAGCTGACGGTAAAGCTGATGATCGGATCGCGTTCTTCTTTCTTCAATCGAACAAGCCGTCCGGCCTCGCTCACCAGCTTCTCCAGATAACAATCCAATTCTTCAATGGTATGCTGCTTCTCGATAGAAGGCAGCATGCAGGACAATTCATCCGTATCGATTTGCATGCTATGAAGCACGCGCATGACCTTGTCGGTTGTCTCCTCCGCGAAACGATGGAACTTGATGGCGGGGATGTTCCGTTTCTTCATCTTGGCCAGCATTCGGCGCAGCGACTGCAGGGCAAGCAGATCATTCCCTTCCTGCAAGCTTACATTCAGTTCCTGCTCCAGAATGGAAGTCGTCAGCATCGGCTTCTCGTTCGTTTCGCCGGCCTGAGACACATATGTCGTATCATCGAAAGGCCTCAGCTTCACAAGCTTCAGCACTTCCGCGTAAGCACTCGTCATCTGAGAAGAATGCGGGTAAGACGAGCTCACGGCGATGGTACAGAAACTATAGGCGTTATCCGTCTCCAGCACCGTTTTGATGTCCGAAAGGACCGCAGAGAGGCGGTTGTCATCCTCATCGTTCATGTAGATGACGGATAAGATTTGGTTTGTTTCGATTTGGAAGGTTTGCGCGCCTTCCATCTCCCGTCCGATCGCCTGAATCATATATTCGCGGATAAAAGCAATTGTCCGTTCTTCTTCTTCGGGCATCTCATCCCAGAATCGTTGTTTGAAATTCATTTGGAAGAGAATAAAACGAAACGGCCTGTAGTCCTGCTCGGCTGCCGGATCCGAGTCCTCATATTCAATGCGGATGCGTTTCAATACATTCATGAGCGAATAATGACGCAGATGGTTTTTCCTGCTTTCGAGACTGCGCTGTGCTTCCTGATTCACTTTAATCATGTGGCCGATGTTGGCATGGATCAGCTCAAAGTCATTCGCAGCGCCGCGAACGAGCTCCTTATTTTCATTTAAACTTCGGATCGACTCCACGATTTTACGAACCGGATTGTTGAACCGTCTGCTGAAGATGACGGATAAAACCAAGCTGACTATAGAGGTGACGACGAGCAGCACGATCAGGGTAACCGTGAGCTTTACGATTTTGCTCGATACGCTGCTGTCCGGAATGATATTCACATAAGTAAGCTCGGATGTTGTGCCTTTCTGATAGAAGAAATAGTAGCCGTTCTGTTTCACCCAGTTTCTCCCGGGCTTCAATTCCGGTAAAGCTTCGTGAAATGCCGGATCGGAGGTATAGATCGTGTCCCCTTGCGGACTGAGAATATAGAACGTGTTGTTAATCGATTGATGGTAATTGCGATACAGCTGATCCGCATCAATGAATGCAAGGAACTTGAAATCGGGATACAGCTGGCTTCGGAACAAGTAAGGGATGACGACGCCGGGCTGAGAATCTTGATAGGTCGGCGGCGGACTTTTGAATACAGCGGCCGGATACAGCTTGGATGCGGAGCCGGCTGTGGACAGTTCCTTTTCCCAGAAGGCCGGCGTGTAGGTACCATTCACATAGTGTTCGGTGAACATGACATCAAGCGAACTGCCGCGATACTTGTCTAATATGTAATGATGCTTCACGTCGTACATAAATAAATTGTTCAAGTAAATTCTTGGATTCACCGTGATTTGCTCTAAATCGTCGATGATGTTCCCGGCAGCCATATAATAAGGCTTCGATTTCTGCAAGTCATTGAGATGATCATTCAAGTACATGCCCACGATAACGTTATCCAGCAGCGCGAAGTATTGTTCGAATCCGCTCGTTGTATGGGACAGATTCGCATCGTTATACGTAATAATCTCGCCGTGAATGCTTTTTCTAAACAAGGTGAGGGAGATCAAATTAAAGGAAACAAATAACAAAATAATCGCCATAAAGCTGAGTACCATCTTGGTTAAGATCGAACGGGTATTAATCTTCAATTGCAAAATCTGCCTCATGAATAAACCCCTTTTGCCCTGGTCTGATCTTATTATCGAAAACTGTGCAATTTTACGAAAACCTTGAAATTCGCGGGAAATCGGTCATATTTCCGATGTTCTTCAAGGCGTGACTCTTATAGTATAGCGCTAGGAATGAAAAATCAAGATTCATCCGCTACAAATAATCAGAGGGGGATCATCATTGAATAACTATACAAATCCAGGTACAAACGCACCGGTAACAGTTATGGCTCACAGGGAAAGAAAACGTTCCTTCGTGGACAAGCTGTGGAATGAGCGCTACCTGTTCCTGCTTCTCCTCCCGGGACTTTTATACTTTATCATTTATCGGTATATTCCGATGCTGGGAAACGTTATCGCCTTTCAGGATTTCAGTCCGTTTCAAGGTTTCTTGCACAGCGACTGGGTCGGACTGAAACATTTTAAGAAAATCTTCGAAGATAGCGAAGTCATCCGAGTCATCTGGAATACGCTGTATCTCTCGTTCCTTCAAATTGCTTTCGCCTTTCCGGTGTCGATCGTACTGGCGATCATGCTTAATGAGGTGCGCAACGAACGATATAAGCGAGTCATTCAATCGCTTGTCTATTTGCCCCATTTCTTATCCTGGGTCGTTGTCATCGGGATTGTAACGACATTCCTGAAATCCGAAGGGATTATTAATCAGCTCATTCAAATGGCTTTCGGAACCGAACCGATTCCGTTTCTGACGTCGCCCCATTGGTTCATGCCGATCATTGTGCTCGAGGTGATTTGGAAAGAGTCCGGCTGGGGGACGATTATCTTTCTCGCGGCATTAGCCGGGGTTAACCCCCATCTGTACGAAGCGGCTGTCGTCGACGGCGCAAGTCGAATGAGGCAGATCTGGCATATCACGCTGCCTTCGATCCGCAGTACAATCATTATTTTGCTCATCCTAAGACTCGGAAGCGTGCTTGATGTTGGATTTGAACAAATCTTCCTCATGCTGAACCCGCTCAACAAGGAGATTGGGAATGTGCTTGATACGTTCGTGTATTACAAAGGGATCGAGAATTCGGACTTCAGCTTTGCAACGGCGGTAGGGCTGTTTAAGTCACTCGTAGGTTTGATTCTAATCGTTGGAGCGAATAAGTTATCCAAAAAATTCGGAGAAGAAGGAATCTACTAAGGAGGCGGTGGAGCAGTGGTTAAAACTCATTCCATTTCGGAAAAATTTGCAAATGCCCTTAACGTAATCTTGCTTGCCGCGGTCGGGCTTGCGATGCTGTTTCCGTTCTATTACATGATTGCGACCTCATTTACATCGGTTTCGGAGAGCGCTGCCAAGCCGTTTATCCTGTTTCCGGAAAAATGGGTCGTGGATGCTTATGAATACATCTTCCATTCCAAGGTGTTTGTCCGGGCGCTCATCGTCACCATCTGCGTTACGGTGGTAGGTACGCTCTTCAGTTTATTGCTCACCTCCATGATGGCCTATTCGCTGTCGCGGAGAATTACAGGGCAGAAATTTTTTCTTTTCCTTGTGTTGTTTACATTCGTCTTCGGAGCGGGTATTATTCCGTCCTATATGGTTGTAAAGGAAACGCATTTGCTCGATACCTACTGGGCGCTTATTATTCCGGGGGCCATCAATTCCTTTAATTTGATCGTGCTCAGGCAGTTCTTTCTTGGCATCCCCAATGATCTTACGGAAGCCTCGGTGCTAGATGGCGCGAATGATCTGCAGATTTTCTCGCGCATCATTCTTCCGTTGTCCAAACCCGCGCTCGCCGCATTCGGACTTTTCTATGCGGTGACCAGCTGGAACACCTATTTTACGGTACTTATTTATATCAGCGATCCGACCAAATGGACCATTCAGGTCATATTGCGGCAGATTGTCATCTTGAGCCAGCGTCTCGATTCTCTCTCGGACGGGCAGCAAGCCGCACTCGCGAATGCTTCTCCGCCGGCTGAAACGATCGGCATGGCAGCAATTCTAATCGCAACTATTCCGATTCTTGCGCTTTACCCGTTCCTGCAAAAGCATTTTGCGAAAGGGGTGATGCTCGGTTCCGTGAAAGGCTAGCTTTCATGTAAGTGAGGATCATCGCTGTGCCCAACATAAAGAGGAGGTCGAAAGTATGCGTAACAAACTAGTTTCATCGGTTCTGGTAGTTGCACTATCCGGCTCTATTCTTGCAGCATGTTCATCCGGCAATGAGGATCCCAATTCGAATACGTCCTCCAACGCGGGTACGACCAACAACGGTGCTGCGACGACAGCAGATCCGCATGCCGAGAAGTTGACGATTGATTGGTTCGACGGCACATGGGAAGACCCGGTTCCAACCGGGAACAGCGAAGCCGTGCAGAAAATCAACGAGAAATTCAATGTCGATTTTAAACCGCAATACATTCCTTTTGATACGTATGAAGAGAAGCTTGCCGTGAAAATGGCTTCCGGCGATATTCCTGATGTTATCGGGATGGAAGAAGTAAACGCGAACTATACGAAATGGGCGAAGCAAGGGGCATTCTTGCCGCTGGACGAGTTCTTGAAGCAGTATGAGTCGACCAAGGCCGTGCCTGATTATTCGTGGGACTCTTTGAAAGTAGGAGGAAAAGTGTATGGCATCCCAACCTACTTCTCCTCGAAAGGCGGCAAGAAGCCGATCATTCGCAAGGACTGGCTGGATAAGCTGGGTCTGAAAATGCCGACGAATTATGAAGAGCTTAAAAAGGTTGCCATCGCCTTCACCAAAGACGATCCGGACGGCAACGGCAAAGCGGATACGATCGGTCTGGGTCTGGCCAAAGGTATTTATTACGATCCATCGTTCGGGGCTTATTACGGCAATGCGGTATGGTATCACAAGAACAGCAGCGGTCAGCTGATCCCGGGCATTATCGCGGACGGTAATAAAGAGAAAGTCACTTTCCTTGCCGATCTGCAAAAAGAAGGCATCCTGCAAGCGGACTGGGCAGTAACGGCATACAAGGATATTTTCAAAGCGTTTAATGCGGGTAAAGTCGGCATTTGGTATGAACAGCCTGGCAACAGCGGAAACAACGGCGTATTGTTCGATGTGCTGAAACAAAACGCTCCGAATGCGGTGATAGAGCCGATTCCGCCGTTCAAAGCTCCGGATGGTTCTGAGGGACTCACCATCAACGGCAGCTGGTACCGGATGTATATGATCTCGGCGAAATTGAAGGATCAGCCGGAGAAAGTAAAACGCATTCTCGAAATGATCGATTACTTCCACAAACCGGTCACGTTCGAAGAGCGCAACCCGCAAAACGAATACTTCGACTGGCTCTACGGCGGAGAAGGAAAAGGCTATCAAATGGTGGACGGCGTAGCACAGCCAATCGCGGAGAACCGCTCGAACGTTGCTCCGGGTGCTTACATTACCGAAGGCGGATGGTTCATGAACGACGAAGATCTGTTCACGTTTGCCAAGATCGCGAAGACGCCTGAGGATCAGAAGTTCCAACAAACGTTAGCCGATCGACTGCATAGCATGAAGTTTTACGTAAATCCGACAAGCCGGATCATCTCGCCGCTGCTCATGGAGAAGAGCGGAGAGCTGCAGACGTATATTACGGATGAAACGACGAAGATGATCTTCGGCGAAAGACCGCTCAGCGATTGGGATAAAATGGTCGAGGAGTACATGGCTAAAGGCGGCAAAGAAATGATTGACGAAGTCAATAAAGAATTAGAAGCTAACCATGTCCAAGGCGAGTGGAAATAAGCGCAAGTGATTCCATAACAGACAGCCCGAACCTAGGTGGTTCGGGCTGTCACAACATTACCGCATATAGATGGAGAGAGGTATAGTTATGCCAATATTGACGACAGACAAACAACAATTCCTGCTCGATGGCGAGCCGTTTCGCATCCTGTCAGGGGCTATTCACTATTTTCGCGTTGTACCGGAATATTGGCGGGACCGCCTTTGGAAGCTAAGGGAAGGCGGCTTCAATACGGTTGAAACCTACGTAGCTTGGAATATTCACGAGCCCAAAGAAGGGCAGTTCGTGTTTGAGGGCATTGCGGATCTCGTTCGATTCATTGAAATTGCCGGTGAGCTGGGCTTGCATGTCATCGTTCGCCCGAGTCCTTATATTTGCGCGGAGTGGGAGTTTGGCGGCCTGCCTGCTTGGCTGCTTGCTGATCCCGGCATGCGTCTGCGCTGCTATCATCAGCCTTTTCTCGATAAAGTGGATGCGTATTACGACGTATTGCTGCCGAAGCTGGTGCCGCTTCTCTCGACCAACGGCGGCCCGATCATCGCGATGCAGATTGAGAATGAATACGGCAGCTACGGGAACGACAAGAAGTACCTGAAGTATTTGGAGCATGGCATGAAGAACAGAGGCATCGACGTGCTGCTGTTCACCTCCGACGGACCGGGCGATTTCTATCTGCAGGGCGGCATGGTGGAGGATGTTCTGGCGACCGTGAACTTCGGGTCACGCGTGCAAGAGTCATTCGATAAATTAGGCGAATATCAGCAAGATCAACCGCTGATGTGCATGGAGTATTGGAATGGCTGGTTCGACCATTGGGGCGAGCAGCACCATACGCGCGATTCGGACGATGCGGCACGCGTGCTGGATGATATGATGGAGATAGGCGCTTCGGTAAATGCCTACATGTATCACGGCGGAACGAACTTCGGTTTCTATAATGGCGCGAACTTCGGTGAGGAGAAACACCAACCGACGATTACAAGCTATGACTATGACGTGGCAATCAGCGAGTCCGGCGATCTGACGGACAAATTCTATAAATTCCGCGAGGTTATTTCGAAGTATGTGGAGCTTGGACCGCTTAACCTCCCGGAGCCAATCAAGAAGAAAACCTACGGCAGCGTTACCCTGACAGAGCAAGCTCCGCTCTTCCCGTCTTTAGATAAGCTTTCCGTTCCGGTAGCGCGTACATGCCCGGAAACGATGGAGCAGCTTGGGCAGGATTACGGATTTATTCTGTATTCGACGCGAGTGATCGGGCCGATCACCGCTTCCCGTCTTAATTTGCAGGATGTGCATGACCGCGCACTTATATTCTTAAATGGGGAATACAAAGGCACGATCGAACGCAATAACAAAAACCATGATGTGCTGCTCGATATCCCGGCAGAAGGGTCGACACTGGAAATTCTGGTCGAGAATATGGGCCGCATTAATTATGGTCCCTATATGAAAGATCCGAAGGGTATTACGGAAGGCGTACGGCTTGGCCAGCAATTTCTGTACCATTGGACGATCCGCCCGCTGCCTCTGGATGACCTCCGCAAGCTGGTCTATCATGAGAGCAGCGTGAAGCAAGAGCAGCCTACGTTCTATAAGGGCTCCTTCCAAGTTGATGAAGCGGCGGATACCTTCCTCGCTCTGAGCGGCTGGACGAAAGGCGTTGTATATGTGAACGGCTTCAATCTGGGTCGTTATTGGGAGATTGGACCACAGCAGACGTTATATATTCCGGCACCGCTGCTTCGTGAAGGTGCGAATGAACTGATTATTTTCGAGCTGCATGGTTGTAACGAGCCTGTCGTCAAGTTGCAAGACAGCGCAGTGCTGGGTTAACTGCGGATTAGGGAAGAGAATTCATTCTGGGAATCAATGGGGGAGACAACATGGCTCAACTTACTGCAATACTAATTGGGGCAGGTGCACGGGGAGCGGGAAGCTATGCTCCATTTGCCCTGGACTATCCGCATGAATTGAAATTCGTTGCGGTAGCCGAGCCGGATGCGAATCGCCGCGAGAAGTTTGCGAAGCAGCATAATATTCCGGAGGAGATGAGCTTCGAATCTTGGGAGCAGCTGCTGGCGAATCCGAAGCTTGCGGATATTGCCGTTATTTGCACGATGGACCGGATGCATTTTCACCCAACGATACAGGCGTTAAACAACAAATATCATGTTCTGCTGGAGAAGCCGATGTCCCCGGACCCGCTGGAGTGTCTGCAAATGGAACAAGCGGCTCGCGAAAATAATGTTTTGTTATCCATCTGCCATGTGCTGCGCTATACTCCGTTCTGGAGTAAGATTAAGCAAATTCTGAGCGATGGGCATATCGGCGATATCGTATCCATCCAGCTCAACGAGAATGTAGGCTATTGGCATATCGCGCATAGCTTCGTCCGAGGGAACTGGAACAATTCCGACACCTCCAGTCCGATGATCTTGGCGAAGTCATGCCATGACATGGATGTTCTGTCCTGGCTCATGGATCAGCCGTGTGTGCGTGTGAACTCCTACGGATCGCTCATGCACTTCAATGAAGCGAACGCACCGGAAGGGTCGGCCGATCGTTGTCTCGATTGTGCGGTTGAAACGACTTGTCCGTATTCTGCGCCTCGTTTCTATTTAAGCGAGCAATTTAAAGGCTGGGCCAGACATTTTACTCCGGAGCTTACCAAAGAGAATATCGTCCAAGGCCTGCGCGAAACGAATTACGGTCGCTGCGTGTATAAGAGCGATAATAACGTGGTCGATCATCAAGTCGTTGGCATGGAGTTTGCGAACGGTGCAACGGCGATGTTCAGCATGTGCGGCTTTACATTCGAGCAGGAACGCAGAATTCAAATTATGGGTACGCGCGGCGAACTGCGCGGCGATGACGATAAGATCACCTTATTTGATTTCCTGACGCATCAGAAAACAGAAATTACGATCCCTTCGCAATCGAGCGGACATGGCGGCGGTGATGCCGGTATCGTCAGAAGTTTCCTGACCGATGTGCGGAACTATCACGGTCAAGAGACGTTAACTTCAGCAGTCGCTTCCGTACGCAGCCATCTAATGGCGTTCGCTGCCGAAGCGTCCCGTCTTGATGGCGGCAAATCGATTGAATTAACGGCTTACGCGGAAGAATTGATGAAGCAAAGCGTTACAAAATAACAAGAGGGACTGCTTAGCGATAAGCAGTCCTTTTTCATTTTTCGGAAAGGTTAAAACTTACTGGAGAATATGATTGATTCCGAGGAGCAACCTATAGTATATTTTTAGAATTATGCGAAGGTGTACGGTGCCTTTAGGTGTTTTAGGAGGACATGAATTGGAGAAGCACAGTTTCATTCAAATCTTGCAAAATGAGCTTGTCGTCGCGCTTGGCTGTACGGAACCGGTTGCGATCGCCTTAGCTGCGGCAAAAGCCAAAACCTATTTGCCTGATCCGATTGTACGCATCACGGTTAAAGCGAGTGCAGGTATCATTAAGAATGCATTGGCTGTGGGAATACCCGGTACGGAGCTGACCGGCATTGATTTTGTCGCTGCGTTAGGTGCCTTGGCCGGTAATGCCGACAAGCAGCTGGAAGTGCTCGCCGACATTACGTCTGCGGATATCGCTGCGGCGCAAGCCATGGTGGAGCAAGGTACGGCCACGTTTGAGCTTGCAGACACGCCTCGAAAATTATATATAGAGGTTATTGCCGAAACGGAAGATCGCTATGCGAAGGTTGTGATTACGGACAATCACACGAATATTACCCTTATTGAAGTAGATGGGAAGGTCGTAGAGTCAGGCGGCTGCGCGAATGTTAGCTTCAAGAGCTCCAAGGAAGAACGCGGCTCGCTATCCATCGATGCTATTGTGGATTTTGTGAATGCGATCGATCCGGGAGAACTCCATCTGGTGAAGCAAAGCATCGAGTTGAACCGAAAAGCCGGGCTGGACGGATTAGCTCATTCCTACGGGCTTGAAGTCGGGAAGACGATTAAAGAAAATGTGCAAAGAGGCATTCTGTCCGATGATTTAATCTCTCACGCGATGGCTCTGGCAGCGGCGGGATCGGATGCTCGTATGGCCGGATCTTCGATGCCTGTTATGGCGAATTCGGGAAGCGGCAATCAAGGCATTGCCGCGACGAATCCCGTAATCGCAGCGGCAGAGAAGCTGGGGACATCGGAGGATCAATTGATCCGCGCAGTTGCGCTCAGCCATTTAGTCACGATTTATATTAAATCGAAATTTGGCCGCCTATCCGCATTATGCGGCGTGACGGTATCCGGCACGGGTGCGAGCTGCGGCATCACCTATTTGCTTGGCGGCGGCAAATCGGAGATCAAAGGCGCGATCCAGAACATGCTCGGAAATGTAACCGGGATGATGTGCGATGGTGCCAAAGGCGGCTGCGCCATGAAAGTTGCGACCTGCACAAGCGCAGCCGTTCAATCCGCGCTTCTGGCTTCCAAAGGGATGACCATTTCATCGACCAATGGTTTTATCGAGAATGATGCGGAGAAAACGATCGATAACTTCTGCCGGATCGGGAATGAAGCGACCTCGGATATCGATAATCTGATTCTCGATATGATGCTGAATAAGGAATAAACGAAAATCCGCCCTCTCAGGCGGATTTTTTGTGTGCTTACAAAGCGAGGTCATCCGATTTATTTTCGGATTCCCATTTCCGAAAGCATAACCTTAACGTTTAACTTTACGTCCATCGTTGGATACTGTTGATTCCATTCCGCTTCGTTCCAATTTCTCGTCTTGCTCCTAACGAAATCCCCTAACCCAAACGGGTCTATCCCTTCTTTTTTACACCTTTGTATCAGATCCATTCCGGTTGAGGTTATATCCGCTTCAAAGCTTTCTACCATCTTCTGCTGTTCAAGCAAGGTTAAGCGAATCCCCCTCGAATCAATTAATTCGCTGTTCATGTTTAAATTTATCGTTACCTTTGGATGCTGCGTATCTTTCCCGACGCGATAATTCACTTTCGAACCTACATTTTTCAAGGCGATGTAAGATCCGTTGTCCAATTTGGTTTCAAGAATACCGCCATGCTTCACATTTTCCATAAGCAGCTTCATGACTCGCATCTGCTTCTCGTTCAGTGACAGGATATATTTGTCATCCTTAAATAACGCTAAACCGGAAATCATCACTTGATTGTTTTGCAGTTTAATGAGCGGCAGAAAAGGGTCCATTCCTTTTCCCAGATAAGCGTACTCGAAATCATGAAGATTTTGCCTCGGAACAAGTCCGTTCCGCACGTTCGTATCGAGCAAATTAAACAAGAACATCCCTTTCTCCTCATCGGAACTGAAATTCGATTGCAATAGCGCCTTTGCTTTTCCATCAACAACAGCTAAATACATCCTTCGTGAAGCGAGAGGATCCCGCAAAACGACATCCAATTGATCTGCCAATCCTTTTGCCGCCAACTCTTGTTCAAATAGGATTATGGAAGCTTTTCCGGGTTTAATGGGACGGTTTAATTGCATGTCCATTAATTCTGTAATGTTCTTGGTCGTGTGGCCAACCTTGGAGTACAAGATATTGGTAACGGTAGCGGATTTGCCGGCATGAAATTTAGGCGCCGCTATCGTAAATTCGATATCTTCATTCGGCGCCTCATCGAAGGCGCATACAAAAGTAATGGTTATTTTCTCCAACACTTCTTGCTTGACGCACCCACTCAGCAACAGCAGAAAACAGGTAAGCAGGAATAAGGAAAAACATCGAATCATACGGTTCTTCTCACTTTCATTCTGACCACGTCGACGATAAATACGAATGGAATATACGCATAAATCATATAGAATCCGATCTCGGATAACAGGTTTTGTAAGGCCTCAATGCGAGTCCGACCCGGAATCAGACATACAAGAATGAAGACCACAATTAATAAGATCGGAAGGACAGTCAATTGTTTTACGGAGAAAATCAGCTTGCACACTCGACTTGAAGCCCAGAGACTGAGGCATATGATCGGAATCACCCATAAAATCTGTGATGTAGCGCCGATGTATTCAAATCGTTCAATGAACGGAAAATGTACAAATTTATACTTGCTTAACTGCGGCCATATTTCAGTCGATAATTGTTCGGGTTTGAACAACAGCAATGAAAAGAAAATAATGATTAAATAAGAAGCGGTTGTAATTCCATTGGCCAAATGAGCCCACTTTTCGGATTTTTTGGGCATTCGGATGAAGGTGTAGCAGAACAAGAGCACTTCCACGCCTAAATAAGGAAATGTCAACGTCGTACTTGCTTGGACGATTTCATTCAGCGAATGATCCAGAACCGGCGACAAATTGCTGAAATGATAAAAAGTCGAAGGGAAAAACAAAGACAATATCGTAATATACCTCAGCATGCTAAACATACATATGCCCACGATCACACGAAACCCTCCCGCGACGATGTAATAAACGAGCAGGAGCAGCACCAACGCTAACGGCCATGTATTAAGATCAGGAAACAGCCAGACTTGAATAATCTCGATAAACATGCGTAGTAGATAAGTTGCTATAAGCAGGAAGTAACCGATAAAGATAAAATTAAGACCTCCACCTAACAATTTCCCGAAAAATCGTTTATGAATTTGGATAAGGTCAGTCTCATTCCGGTTGAGAATGCGATACATCATCCAAATAATAATATGGAAACTGATTCCGCATAGGATGACAGAAATCCATGAATCTTGGCCTGCCAATTGAATGGGTTTGGTCGACATAGAGACATATTCCGGCCCGAACTGCATGGCATGAATCAATATAAAAACGAGAAAAGGGGATATGGTAAAACGCAGATGTTCCTTTGACTTCATGGTTGTATCACCCCCAGAGCTAATCATTCATCGATGTCCCTCTTTTTTAGGTCCCTCTTTTTGTTTGCATTTTTCTTGTCGAATCTTACGGGGTTAGGCGATCTCAAGAAGCTAAATCGATGATGAAACTTGGAATAGGGTGGACGAACGACCGTATCATATAAGTCTGAAGTGCGAAACGGATAGATCGGAACCAAGTAAGGCATCCCGAGAGATGTTAGGCGCAATAAATGGGCAACCAAGGCAAACGTGCAAATGAAAATGCCTAATAAGCCCCATATCTGCGCGGCGAAGATAAATGGAAAACGCAAAATGCGGATCGTCGCGCTCATTCGAAAGATAGGTGTCGTGAAGGAAGCCAACGCCGATAACGCCACAATGATCAATAAAAAATTACTTGTAAGCGCGGCTTCTACGGCTGCCGTTCCGAGCACGATACCTCCGACAATACCAATGGTTTGTCCGATTTTCGTAGGCAATCTGGCGCCGGCTTCCCGTAACAATTCGATGACAAGCTCCATAATGAGCACTTCTACGATAGGAGGAAAAGGGACATTGATCCTCGAGGATACGATCGTTGGCAGAAAGACATTAGAAATACCTTGTCCGTGATAGGTCATAACAGCAACATATAACGAGGAGGCATAGACGGAAAACAGCACCGCAAACACGCGAATCATCCGTAATAAGGAACCGACGATCCAAGGCAAATAATAATCTTCATAAGTGATGAAAAACGACCATAGGTTGACCGGGGCAAAAAAGGCAGTCGGGGACCCGTCCTTCATTACACATAGTTGCCCCGAGGAAACGGCCCAGGCTACATAATCGGCCCTTTCTGTGCCGATTGTCTGCGGAAAGATGGAATTGGAATTATCCTCGATCATTTGTTGAAGCAGCGTGGTGTCCGTGATTTGATCGAATTTCACATCCTTAATGCGCTGTATGCACGTATTTAAATATTGTTCGTTCGCTATGCCTTTGATATAAATAATCGCAACCCTCGATTTGGATATACTTCCGACAGTGAGCTCTTTTACACGTAAATCAGGATAGGGAAGGCGCTTGCGAATCAAGTTAAGATTGACATCCAAGGATTCAACGAAGGCCTCTCGGGGTCCTTCCACGGTGAATTCGACCTCGGGTATCGTGACATTGCGCCCTTTGGATGCAGCCGCATTGATCAAGATACAATGATGGCTTTGCCGGCCTAATTGAATCGCAACATATCCCCGATAGATCTTGCTTTCGATAAGATCCCAATCGGAGGATATTTCTTTTTCCGCTACGGGGACACAGTGGTACAAGTCCTCGAAGGACATGTCGGAATGGTTGCTTAGGCAGCTAAGGATATGCTGCTGCAAGACTTCTTCCTCCGTGAGAGATTTAAAATAGCCGATGAACAAAGTGCCCGCGTTCATCTGATGTTCGTAGCAAACGAAATCCGCGGATTCACCAAGCTCCTTCCAAAACTCTGGGACTGTACTCACTTCTAATCCCTCTTTTCTCTATAATTCCTCCATAAATTGTGTCACGAGAAGAGGGAAATTATGCAAAATCCGATCCGCCCGCTGATGGTTCACATTCAGTTCATAAAGTTGAGATAACATCCTAAGTAATCAGTTATCTAGGAGGAATTGCAATGGTTTATGGAAACAAGGGCGGCTCAAACGGCGAATGGGCCGTTGAAGCGCGAGGGCTCGTCAAAACATTTGGCGATAACCGTGCAGTAGATGGGGTGGATCTGAAAGTGCGTACAGGTTCGATCTATGGCGTACTCGGTCCCAATGGTGCGGGGAAAACAACAACGATTCGCATGCTGGCTACGCTGCTCCGTCCGGACGCGGGTTCGGCGAGAATATTCGGTCATGATGTCGTGAAGGAATCGCAGATTGTCCGTCAATTGATCGGCGTGACCGGCCAGTATGCCTCTGTCGATGAGTCCCTTAGCGCTACCGAGAACTTGATTATCTTCTCTCGGCTGCTTGGGCTGGGGCGGGCGGAATCGCGCCGTAAAGCAGAAGAGCTGCTGGAGGAATTCGGTTTGTCCGAGGCTGCGAAACGTCCGCTTAAGAACTTCTCGGGCGGCATGCGGCGCCGGCTGGATCTGGCCGCAAGCTTGATTGCGCAGCCGCCGCTCATCTTCTTGGATGAGCCGACTACCGGCTTGGATCCGCGAACACGTTCACAGATGTGGGACACGATCCGCCGGCTTGTGAAGACGGGCTCAACGGTCCTGCTGACTACGCAGTATCTCGATGAGGCCGACCAATTGGCTGATCGGATTGCGGTTATCGATACCGGTAAAGTGGTTGCGGAAGGTACCGTAGATGAACTGAAGGCTTCCGTCGGTACTTCATCGCTGCATCTGCGGCTTGCGGATCTCGGGGATAACAACAGTGCGCGCCAAATTATTGAACAGGTGCTGGGCGTTCCGACCAAAATCTCATCCGAAGCGGGCAAAATTACAGCCCCAATGGCAAATGCCGACCTCGTTACCGATCTGCTGATAGCGCTGCGTACGGCCGGCATTCATCTGTCCGAGATGAGCGTGCAGAAACCGACGCTTGACGAAGTATTCCTAACGATTACAGGCGAAGGCGTCAAGGAAGATGCCACAACGACGCAGGCATCCGATGAAGTGTACAAAGCGAAGGAGGCAAGAGCATGAGCGGCACATCCATGAAATCAACAGCAGAGCTTAAATTAAAGAACCATACCAGCCTCGGTCAGACGCTGCGCAACTCGCTCACCATGGCTTACCGGGGACTATTGAAGATTCGCCGCACGCCGGAGCAATTGTTCGATGTCACGCTGCAGCCGATTATTTTCACGCTGATGTTCACCTATATCTTCGGCGGAGCCATCTCCGGCGACGTTGCAAGCTACTTGCCGGTCATCATTCCCGGGATTCTTGTTCAGACGGTCATTACCACCTCCATCGTCACAGGGGTGCAGCTGCGGGAGGACATGGATAAAGGGGTGTTTGACCGATTCAAATCGCTGCCGATCGCCCGTATTGCCCCGCTTGCGGGAGCATTGCTGGCCGATACCATAAGGTATACCATTGCCACGGTGCTTACATTTAGCATGGGCTACATTATGGGATATCGCCCTGAGGGCGGTTTGGAGCATGTTGCCTTAGCTGCTGTACTTGTTATCGCTTGCTCTTGGGCAATGAGTTGGATCTTCGCCTTCTTCGGCGTCATCGCCCGTACCGCTTCGAGCGTACAAGGGATTTCGATGCTGGTGCTGTTCCCGCTTACGTTCTTGTCCAATGCGTTTGTACCGACGGAGACAATGCCGAACTGGCTCCAATGGTTTGTCAAAATCAATCCCATCTCGCATCTCATTTCGGCCGTCCGTGATTTGACCAACAAAGGTACGGTAGGCTGGGATCTGGTCATCTCCCTTATCGGTGCTGCTGTGATTGTGGCAATCTTTGCGCCAATAACGGTAAAAGCTTATATGCGCCGGACATAGTGCATATACTACGTGCTGAGAAACCTAAGGAGCACGACTCAGATGACAATGATCAACGGATTTATTTCAGACTGGCTGAGCCATCGCAGAGTTCTGCACCACATGCTGACGGACGTAACAACCGAGCAGCTCGGGATGAAGCCCTGGGAGAAGGGCATGTCCTTGTCGGGTCTTGTCCTGCATATCACCGGGTCGATGGGGATGTTTGCTTCAACGGTACAGAACGGAGCCTATACGCCGGCAGTACCGTCGATACCCTTCTCGACTATTGAAGAGTTGAAAGCCAATATTGAAGCTGAAACTGCGCAAACGGAATCGATTCTGAGAACGATCATGCCGGAGCAATTGGATCAACCGATCGATTTCTTCGGCAATGTCCTTCGCGGCAGCGTCTTGCTTCAGAATGCCAAGGATCATGAAATACATCACAAAGGTCAAATGTTTATCTATCTGCGAATTGCGGGTATCGAGAAGCTGCCGTTTTTCGTCAGCCGAGGATAGAGGAAGTTAAGCAAGAAAGCCACTTCGACCGGAAGTGGCTTTTTTTGATCTTTTTTGACATCAAATATTTCTGCTATCAGAGAAATGTCGAATAACATATAATAGGAGTACTTATATCAATTCGTCCGAAAAGAGGGGGTTCCCATAGAGCGTATGCAGGGTCACTATAACATATGGATTGTCCTTCTATCATTTGCGATTGCCGTTATGGCCTCGTATTCAGCATTGAATCTAGCAGGTAAAATTACACGATCGAGTGGCAGAACACGTACGATCTGGTTGATAGCAGGATCAGTGGTCATGGGGATGGGCGTATGGTCGATGCATTTTGTCGGGATGCTGGCCTATCACATGGATACGACAGTGACATACGATACGACTACGACGATTCTATCGTCGCTCGGAAGCATCCTGGCATCGTTTATCGCCTTTCGCATTACGGCCAGAAGCCAGTCCAGCCCGCTGAGGTATGCTTTAGGCGGTTTGATTATGGGATGCGGCATCGTGGCGATGCATTACACAGGCATGAGCGCGATGCGCATGCCGGGACAAATTACATACGATGTACCGTTATGGTTACTATCTGCTTTCATCGCGCTGGCAGCCTCTTACGCTGCGCTTTATTTGTTCCACAAGCTTCGCTACTCTCCTGATTTCACTTTATGGAAGCTCATTTCTGCAATCGTAATGGGTATCGCCATTTGCGGCATGCATTACACGGGCATGGCGGCAGCGAAATTTACTTCAAGCGGGGAGATCCATCATGCGATGGGCAGCGGAGAACCGCAGTTTTTTCTACTGTTCGGCGTAACCGTATCGACCTTCTTTATACTGGCTGTTTCGTGGGGCGCGGTTTTCTTCGATCGGCATGTACTGGAGAAGATGGCTTATTACGACCAGTTAACCAACTTGCCTAATCGGCATGACCTTCAGCGGTTTTTCAACGAGAAGAATGATCGCCTGGAGCAGGGGGCATTCCTCTTTATTGATTTGGATCGGTTTAAAATGATTAACGACACGCTCGGACATGACGTTGGCGATATGCTGCTTCAGCAGGTAGCGGATCGACTGCGCTTATGCGCTACTGACGGGGAACTGATATTCCGGCTCGGAGGCGACGAGTTCCTGGTCGTGGCAAGAACGTCGGAAATCGCCGTATTGGAGCAGCTGGCTCATAATTTGTTGAACCAGATCAAACAGGCTTACTTTATTGAAGCGCATGAGCTGTATGTTACGTGCAGCATCGGAATCAGCCATGCTCCTTATCATGGCGTTGACCGTTCTTCGCTGCTGAAAGCAGCGGATACGGCGATGTATGCGGCGAAGGTGGACGGCAAGAACAGATTCCGCATCTTCGACGAAGAGATGAGCCGCAACCAGATTCGCAAGCTGGTGCTGGAGAAAGATATGCGCAAAGCGATGGTTCACGGCGAATTCACGATCATGTATCAGCCGAAGTGGGATACAGGCTCTGACCAATTGAGCGGCATGGAAGCTTTGATGCGCTGGCAGCATCCTGAACTGGGCTCCGTATCGCCAAGTGAATTTATTGCGGTAGCAGAGGAAACGGGCATGATCATTCCGATGACACGCTGGATGCTGCAAGAGGTGTGCAAGCAGAACAAATATTGGCAGGAGAACGATAACATTCACACCTGTATCTCGGTGAACATGTCGATTCGGATTTTCGAGAGCCAGCTGCTGTTCGAGATGGTGGACGAGGCATTGCGGATATCGGGATTGCCGGGCCACTATTTGGAGCTGGAGATAACGGAATCCATTGCGAAGAGTGATGTTAACGATATTATTGAGCAATTGCGCAGCATCCGCGATCTGGCCGTGAAGGTATCGCTTGATGATTTCGGAACGGGATATTCCTCGCTCGGTACTTTGGACGAGCTGCCGGTGGATACGCTGAAGATCGACCAAATCTTTATTCACAAGAGCGCGCAGCTGTCCAAGCAAGCGATCATTAGCAATATCATTGCCATCGCCAAGAACTTGAACCTCGAAGTAGTGGCCGAAGGCGTGGAGACGCAAGATCAAATCGACATCCTGCAGTCCAGAGGCTGCCATGTCATGCAAGGCTTCTATTACAGTAAGCCGATGACGGCTCGGGATATGACAGCTTGGCTGGAGCAGAAGCAGCAAGCGGTTACGGTATAATATCGGCCAGCACTTCTTACAGAGCGTTCCGAGACCACTCGGCACGCTCTTTATTTTCCTAACGATAAGGCTATAATGAAAGATAGCAAAGGAAGCTCAGAGATTGGAGTCATACGATGAACTATCGAAGTTTGGAAGAATGCATTACGGATCTGGAACGAAACGGCCATCTGGTCCGTGTTCGGGAAGAAGTAGACCCGCATCTGGAGATGGCGGCGATCCATATGAAAATGTTCGAAATCGGCGGTCCTGCCTTATTATTCGAGAAGGTCAAAGGTTCGAAGTTTCGGGCCGTTTCCAACCTCTTCGGAACGGTGGAGCGCAGTAAATTTATTTTTCGGCATACCTGGGATTCGGTTCAGAACGTCATTGCGCTGCGCAATGATCCTATGCAAGCTCTTAAGAACCCGTTCAAACATATCGGGACAGGCCTTGCCGCTCGGAAAGCGCTGCCGGTACGAAAGTCCGGCGGACAGCCTGTTGCCATGCAGGAAATTCAAATCAGCGATCTTCCGCTGATCAAACATTGGCAGGACGACGGCGGTGCCTTTGTCACCTTGCCGCAAGTGTATACGGAAGACCCCGAGAAACCGGGCATAATGAATTCCAATTTGGGGATGTACCGGATTCAGCTTAGCGGGAACGATTATGTAATGAATAAAGAAATTGGCGTTCATTATCAAATTCATCGCGGAATCGGCGTGCATCAGAAGAAAGCAAACAAGCTGGGCGTCCCGCTCAAAGTAAGCTGCTTTATCGGCGGTCCTCCGGCGCATACGCTTTCTGCGGTCATGCCGCTGCCGGAAGGCATGAGCGAGCTTACGTTCGCGGGATTACTCGCAGGGCGTCGGTTCCACTACAGCTATATCGATGGCTTTTGTATCAGCAATGATGCCGATTTTGTCATCACCGGAGAAATTCATCAGGGTGAGACCAAACCGGAAGGACCTTTCGGCGATCATTTGGGCTATTACAGCCTCACCCATGAGTTCCCGGTCATGAAGGTGCATAAAGTATATGCCAGACCGGGCGCGATCTTCCCGTTCACCGTTGTCGGTCGCCCGCCTCAAGAGGACACGGCATTCGGCGCACTCATTCATGAACTGACGGGGGATGCGATTCAGCAGGAAATTCCCGGCGTCAAAGAAGTTCATGCTGTCGATGCCGCAGGCGTTCATCCGCTGCTATTTGCGATTGGCAGTGAAAGGTACACGCCTTATACACAAGTCAAGCAGCCTGCGGAGATTCTCACGATTGCGAACCGTATTCTCGGAACGGGGCAATTGAGTCTGGCGAAGTATTTGTTTATTACCGCAGAAGAGGATCAACCGGTGGATACGCATGATATAGAAGGGTTCCTTACCTATATCCTGGAACGAATGGATCTCCGGCGCGATATCCATTTCTACACGAATACGACGATCGATACGCTGGATTATTCCGGAACCGGCTTAAATACCGGCAGCAAGGTGATTTTCGCCGCGGTGGGAGATAAGAAGAGAGTGCTGTGCCAAGAGGTTCCAGAGGTCTTGAAAGATCTTCCCGGATATGAGCATGCTTCGCTTGTAATGCCGGGCATTGTCGCCATCCAAGGGCCAGCATTCAGCAATTACGCCGAAGCTGAGCAGCAATTCAAGGCGTTGTCCGAGGCGATTCATGCCAGAGGGGCGATCCATGCTTGTCCGATGATTATCGTTTGTGACGACAGCCGATTCGTAAGCGAAACGCTGAATAATTTCTTGTGGGCGACCTTCACGCGCAGCAATCCCTCCCATGATATCTATGGCGTAAACAGCTATTACGAATTCAAGCATTGGGCATGCGATAATGTGATTATCGACGCCCGCACGAAGCCGCATCAAGCACCGCCGCTGCTGCAGGATCCCGTGGTGGAGGAGAACATTAAGCGCTTCTTCGCAGAGGGAGCCAGCTTAAGCGGTATCTACCCGAAAGCCTAATCGCTCCAGTACCAGCCACTCCATTCGTAACAGTCCCGGCCCGACCTTAGCAGGTCGGGTTTATTTCTGCTAAAATATAAGCATCAATTTATATTGGAGGCCGATTATGAGTCAGCGTTACCGCATTACGAGATCGTTACAAGCCCATGAGGATGCTGCCGCTTCCACCATTTCGCTGGAGGAGTGCAAGCAGTATTTTGCGTCCAAGCCGGATTTCACCTATACATCCGTTTTTACCGTGAAAGGAGCGACTGCCATGTCCATAGAAGGTGATTTCTTCATGTGGAGCTATGGCGATATCCAGATCCCTTTCCGTCATTATCAAGGGGATTTGTACGTTTCCGGCACGAATGAAGCGGTCATTCCGAAGATGGTAGAAGTCGCAAGCGACCTCGTGGCAGACATCGAAGAAGGGTGATTTTTCATCGCAAAGTTAAAGTTTTTATTAATTCTGTGAAAATGTTAATCCTACAGGTGCAATTAGCTGTGTTATAATTTTGCCCAGAGCAAGTTTGGCAGATTATACTACTGATGAGCTTGGAGGTATTCATGATCAGACCATTCAAGCCGCTTATCGTAACGATGGCTTTGGCATTACTTCTGATTGGAATTGGGCCAATGTCCATCGTTTCAGCAGCGGAAACTACTAATAAGACCCATATTGCGATTGAACTGAATGGCGAGACGGTGAAGCTGGCCGATCCTGCAATTATGGTAGGGAACAGAACTTACATACCCGTAGCTCGCGTTGCGCAGCTGCTCGGCGCTAAGACAAGCTGGAACAAAGCGAATGAGGAATTAACGATAAACACGGCGCTAGGCGATAAGATTGTGCTTGGAAATGAAGTCCCGGTCGTTTATTTCAACGGTGCACGTTACCGGATGGAGGCGCTTCCATTTCTGGCGGATGATAGACTTTATGTGCCATTGCGTCAGCTCTCGGAATTGCTCCATGCCGAATTGAAATGGAATGCCGACACAGATGTGATCGAGCTGAAGACGGTTGAACCGGCGGAGATTACGGACGAATTTGGTTTGGACCAAATCAGTGAGCAATTCGGCGTCACGAAGGAAGAGCTCCTTAAGCGTAACGGTCTATCCGGCGAGTCGAAGATTGCCGCGAACAAGAAGATAAAAGTTGTTGTTCCTTCTTTCTTTCATAAAGCTGCCAAACCATTCACGGAAGCGGATCTCATGCTGCTTGCCAAGATTACGATGGTGGAAGCCGGTTATGAATCGTATGAAGGCCAGCTTGCATTAGCTAATGTGATTTTGAATCGGGTGAAGGATTCGAAGTTCCCGGATTCGATCCGCGATGTTATTTATTCGGGAAGACAATTTCCGCCGGCCCACAACGGGATGCTCGACAAGAGCCAGCCGCATGCAGGTGCGCTGCGTGCAGCCAAGGATGCTCTTAACGGGAAGAATAACGTGAAGGATGCCGTCTATTTCTTCAATCCAGCCGTTTCCAAAGGATCGTTCTGGTCCAGTCTGGACGTGATTACGACAATTGGCCATCATCGCTTCGCCAAATAAAACGATAAAGAAAGCTGGCTCAAAAGTCCCGAGGAATCCGACTTTTGAGCCAGCTTTCTTTTGCATGAAAAATGGTTGGCGGCGGGAACATGAGCGTGCGATGTCTCTGTTCGCGTGGTTCGTGTGGTTCTTGTGGTTCTGGTGGGTACACGTGATGTGACGCAAACGGCGGGCATAACCTGAAAAGTTGTAACGGTCATAAATGGGCATTACATCCATTTTTCGCAATTAGTCTGACTGTATCGGTTATTTTTGTCCCTTAGAGCTGAATCAATAGCGTTTTGAAGCAGGTTTTGGATTCAAATGGACATTTATGACCGTCAAATTTCAATGTTAGGTTTACTGGCCTTTAGCGGACATTTGTGACCAGTAGAATGCTGCATGAGCTGCAAACATTCTACCCTAAGTATGAGAACCGACAGCGAAATGTTGCGCCTAGTTGCATATAAGCAATAAAGCAACATTTTACACTGCAAATTGTGAGAGTCCTCTGGATGATGGTCATGCGATCCGCCACAGTAGATTAATTACACGGTCTTCGCCAATACCGGCTATGGCGGTGAAGAGTGCCACGCTACATATAGGCTACAAAGGACTGTGCAAATCATCCACAACCCCTGTGCTCTTGATAGACACCTTCAGCTTGATGTTTACCTCTGCATCGGAGAATGCGTTCGCCCATTCATTCTGAATCGGTTTCCATGCTTTATACTGGTACGCTCTCGCGTAGAGTCCGAACCCGAATGGATCAATCTTCTGGTCCTGACATTTGCGGATGATTTGTTGAATTTGCTGCTCTAGCTGCGCAGCGATGGTTTGCTCTAATTTCGGATTGGAAGTCGCCGTGAATTCAGGATCATCAGATTGCAGGGTTGTGATGACAACGTTGAATTTCAGCGAGACATCAAACTTGAATTTACCATTGGCTGCATCGGTTTTTACAATGTGATTGCTTTTTAAGATATCGAATGCAACCACATTTTGAACGGCATGGTCTCGATCTTCTCCTTCTTCCGGATTCATTTCAGCCAAATTCAAGATTAATGAAGGTGTTCCCTGGAATTTATTCAGCAAGAGATGAAACAGCGTCGTTTCTTGAAGCGAGAAATGCTCCTTCAACTCTCCTTGTTTATTAAGCAATGCAGTTCCGGTGACAATGACGTTTTTCTTTTCTTTCTTCACTTGCGTTAAGGATGCTGTCATTCCTTTATCCTTCATCTCGCGGCGCAGCTCCTGCAGGTTCCTGGATACCGTGATGTTGCCATTAAACGAAGTTTCAATCAGTTTTCTCACATGAAGGGAGAGACGGGGTTTATCAATCGGTTTTAAGTCAAATATGCTCTTTACCGGGCCATCCACGATGACGACGATCGGGGTCTCCGTCTGTTTCGGCACGCGATAGAAGAGATCGAATAACGAATACCAGTCTTTCTGCTGCAGCAGCCGCTTCCCGATTAGAATCGTTTGAAGCTTCCCGCCTGTAGTGATCCCTGTTAGCTTGGCATCGAATTCAGCGCGTGCGAGTCGGATCGAATTCGCGTGTACGGATGCCGTTTCGGATTTTTCCTGCGCTTCCTTATAGAAGACCGGGCTCTGCGAGAAGACGATAATATGATTCTCCTCATCTACATCGATTCCGAGCATAAGGGAGATCGAGGCATCCTCTAAATTCATTTGATCGTAGCAGCCGGGCAGCAGCAGAACGAACATTGTGGCCGTGACCAGGAGTTTCATGAAGCGGGTCATCGAACCGCCCCCTTAGGTCTCATAATTCTGGTATACCCCAGCAGGAACAACGGCAAGAGGAACGCAACATACCAGCCTGTCTGGCCAAATAGCATAAGGAGCGAATGGTGTGCATTACTGGTGGGTTTATAGAATATCGACAATAGAAGTAAAACGATCATCGTCATTTTCACGTACGGCTCATGGTCTTGTTTTCCCAGCACTTGACTGATCCCAAACGTAGATGCGTACAAATAATAAGTCCACACTCGAAAGATTAAGAACAAATAGGCAACCAAGACGATAATTTCGATCCGTTCCAAGAAGCGGAATTCAATAATCTTCAATACCTTTAAGGTCGGATATTTGTAGGACGTGATGTCGTCAGGCGAGAAAAACAGAAAACATATCAAGATGACCGTCATATAAATGACAAGCGTAATGCTATTCCCGGCGATAATGCCAATCGTCGCTTTATCTTTATGTTTGAGAAACGGATACAGAATAAAGCTGATTTCAAACCCGAGAAAGGATAGGCCTGTCGTGTTTACGGCATGCAGCACAGGCATCCAGCCATCCTTGAGGACCGGCAGCAGATAAAGCCAGTGGGCTTCTTTCAAGGGATATAGGCAAACAAGCATAATCCAAATTAACCCCCAAAAGGTAATTTCCGCATATCTGGCGAGAATTCGAATATGGTTACGGGCAAGGCTGTATGTGGGCAAGGCAAACAAGAGTACCATAAGGAAATTGGGTGTATTGGCCAGCAGCTCCATTTTGAAGAAGCCGATGGATGCGATAAAAGTGACATAAAATCCGAACATGAAGTAGACGATGATACAACCGTTTAGAATAACGCCTATCCCTCTACCGAAGTAGCGAAAGATCAGATCGTAGATGGTGTCATCTTGGTGCTTCTTCATCACCTGAATAATAAGAATGCTGGCAAGAACGGAAATCGCCCAACCCATTAGAAGAGAAATCCAGCCGTCCGATCCGGCATACATCGCTAAATCTGCCGGCAGCGACAATAAGCCAAATCCTAGCTGTGCGCCATGGATCATAAAAATATATTGCATGACGGTTATTTCGTTGAGCGCATATTTTCTCACTTTTTATCACCTCGGTCAGAAGCTTGCTTCTTACTCTGAATGCCTCTGGCACTGAGCGGACGCGTTGTCATTTTCCAAATCGGCAATCGGATGAAGGAGTCTTTCAAGTCCTTAAACCTTAATGGGCTGAAGGGGCTGAAGTAAGGCGTGCCAAGCGATTCCAGTGTTATCAAATGGATTAGGAGCACCAGCATGCCAATGGCTACGCCAAGCAGACCGTAAATGAAGGCAACCAGCATCATGGGGAAGCGAATTAACCGGATGGCGGAGGACATGTCGTTATTCGGGATGATAAACGAAGATAGCGCCGTCAGCGAAACAACGATAACCATGATATTGCTCACGACTCCTGCTTGCACTGTCGCTTGTCCAATGACGATCGCACCGACGATCCCGACGGTCTGACCAATCGGAGCCGGCAGTCGAATCCCGGCTTCCTTCAGCATCTCAAGCGTAATCTCCATAATCAAAGCTTCAAGTACCGGGGGAAACGGAACGCTTGCCCGGGATTGTCCAACCGACAACAGCAGCCGAAGCGGGATGACCTCGAAGTTGTACGAGATGACCGCGATATAGAATGACGGCAAGAAGATCGTAATAAAGAAAGCAAGAAATCGCAGCATCCGAATAAAGGAGGAGACTTGCCAGCGATTGCTGTAATCATCGATCGTTTGGAAGAACATGGCAAAATTAGCCGGGCCGATCAGCACCTCCGGAGACTTATCGATCACGATGGCTAAACGTCCTTGCAAAATATGCGATGCTACGGAATCCGGCCGTTCTGTCGTAATAAATTGCGGAAAGGGAGAGTACGAGTTGTCTTCGATGAACTCCTCCAGCTCGCCGCAGGATAGGATCGCATCGATATCAATTTGATCGATCCGTTCGATTAACTCCTGCAGCAACTCAGGATTAGCCACGTCAGCCAAATATAAAATGCTGAGCTTCGTCATCCCGCGTTCTCCGACGCTGGTTTCTTTTATTTTCAATTCCCGGTTCGGAATGTATCTTCGAATAAGGGCGATATTCTGGCAGCCCGTTTCCACGAAGCCTTGGTGAGCCCCTTTTAATGAAGCTTCCATTTGAGGGTCTTCGATGGCTCTTTGCGGCCAGCCATGCGTATCCAGAAGAGTAGCCGTGCTGCTATGATCCACGAATAAGACACTTGTTCCTTGCAAAACGGATTGTTCGATCTGATATAAATCTGTTGCCGTACGAATTCCGCCGACGGTAATGATATGCTCGATTTCAGCATCGGCCACTGTCTCGTGCATGAGCGGGCGAAGCACATCGTTATTGATAGCAACCTTGTCCGTCATATTATCAAGATAGACGAGAGCTGCCCGCTCTTGCGTCGATTTGATGAGAAAACGTCGAGTAATGAGATCGGGAGTTTGGGTGAGCAGCGCTTGTAAATCAGCAATGTTGGCGTCCATTTCGGCGCTTAGCGGCTTCGCTGCTTGCTGCTTCTTCGGTTGAGGTGCTGCTTTGTGCTGCCGGCTGTTTTGCCGCTTGCCTCGAAGTATGTTGCGGAACAACCCCATCGCTGAACACCTCCACTACACTCATTTTGGTTATTTTGCGACAAATTGGGATATTTATGCACTTCTATTTCGTCCTCTTTCTAGTGCCGAAAGGTTTTTTATTTGTAGTAGAAATTATTTGGTATAATAGGATGTCTGGGCACTTGCTAGGCGCTCGTAGAGCCATTTAACAACAGAAATGACGGTTTCATATAGATAGGGAGTGACGGCAGTGGCAAAAGCTAAGGTTCCAAAAAGACCGACTCGGGACGAGTTCGTACTGGAGGAATTGGGTAATCAATTGGTTGAAGCGTACCAAGAGGAATCCATCATCGTGTTATCGGTGTGGGGAAGAGAAGAGGCTGTCCAAGGTCAAATCGTCACGATGGATTCACGGACAGGTCGGGTGCATGTGGAAACTGCCGAGGGCTTGCAGAAGGTTCCGTTCATGGACATCATGCAAGTGAATTATCCAAGAGCATAAATAGGCAAAATAAAAAGCTGCCGGCTGGTACCGGCAGCTTTGTTGCGTTCTTATGGTCAGCCTTAATAACAGCTTTCATCTACTGTGATTTCTTTATCGGTTACCTTCACTTTCGTATATCCGGTAAGATGTTCCGTATAGGAGCAAACGGATCGCTCGAAGGACTCCCCGTTTGAATTGGTGAACTTGAGGTAGATGCTGCTTTCGCCGACGGAACTTAACTTCGGTTTGATGTGCCGACTTGTCCCGCTGCGAATAGGCTCTGCGTGTAAGTTCGGTTGAACCTTGATCGTGTTCCCGGCATCGCCGCTTGTCAGTAAACCGGTTTCAACGGTGACGAGGTCGAAGCTGGATTTGTTATCAATTCGGACGGTGAAAGCTCGATTCTCTTTGACGATGTCTAGTTGCAGCACATAATTGCCAAGCAGAAGAAGTCCGGTGAGTAAGGCGGCAAAGCAGATGACAGTTACAATTACGGACTTGGGGATGCGTTTCATTGTGTTCCTCCTATTTCATTGCATGTATTCCGCTATTACTATAGACGTTCCGGATGGCGAAATGTTATCAGCCCATAGGGTAGGAATTTTGTGTTCAGAACCTCCGATAATTGTTAGAAGTCATGCAGAGCTTCCTACGATATTCCCAGTAGCTAATGAAAATCCTCTCTCCCACTGAACCTCTAAAAGCGCTAACATAAGGACAAGCGAGTTCAATCATCTCACAACCTAGGGAGTGTTTAGATTGCCTAAAGTACTTTCGGAAGAACAAGTGAAGCATTTTATAGACAAAGGCTGGGTAAAGATCGAGCAAGCCTATCCGCGGGAAGAAGCGCTTAAGGTTCAGGATTTCTTGTGGGAGGAATTGGCGCAGCGCGGCGTGAATCGAGATGATTCAAGCACATGGACGCAGCCTGTCGTCCGGCTTGGCGACTACGTGCATCCGATCCACAACGGTTTGAATTCGGATCGGCTGACAGGCGCGATCGAGGATTTGATCGGCGAAGGCCGCTGGCAGCTGGGCAAAGAAAGAGAGAACGTCAGCTGGGGCGGCTACATCGTTAACTTCGGACCGGAGGTGCCGGGCAACTGGCATTACGACGGCAGCCACTTCCGTCATTACCTGGACAGCTGGGAACAAGGCGTGCTCCTGGTTTGCTTGTTCTCTGAGGTTCACAAAGGCGGATCCGGGACATTGGTGGCCGAAGGCTCCCATAATATCGTAGCGAAGATGCTGGCGAAGCACCCGGAAGGGATCGGTCTTGGCGAGGCGATTCGCGAATGCAATAAACATCCTTGGCTGGCAGATTTACTTGGCAAAAACAAACCTGTCTCCGATGATATCTATGCCGAGACGCCTTCCGACAATCGTCAAGCGAAGAAGGAGCGCCTGCAGAAGTTTATGGATACTGCTTACGAAGATCCGGACGGTTACTCCCTTCGCGTAGTGGAGACAACAGGCGGTCCCGGCGACATGGTAATCTGCCATCCGTTCCTGTATCACGCTCCATCCGATAATGAGCTGGGCGTTCCGCGTTTCATGTGTAACCGCGTAGCACCGACGCATGAGCGAATGAATTTCAATCGGGAGAATCCCGAGGATTATTCGGTTGTGGAGCGCATGATACGAACGGCGCTCGGCCTCAAAGACGGGGAACCGTGTACATGGGCCAGAACGGAATAGAGAAGTTGAAGTCCACGATCTCATCAATCGTGGACTTTTCTTTATTTCATTGTAGGAAAGTGGTTGTCATGATAAAATGACGACAATGATAATCATTTTCATAGCCGGGGTGAAGAGATGACAATTCCTTATGATTTTTCTTTAATTAATATGTATTTACATATCTCGCCTGAGGGGGCCGATCATATTCTGGATGAAATGCCGGCAACGGATTTCTTTCAGCCTGCTCGCTTGGAAGACATGCTGCGCAAGACGGGGGAAACGGTTCAAGCGACCGACAACCAGCTGGCGGGCTCATTCTTCGGCACTTCACTTTGCAATCTATGCATTACGAAGCTGTATTTCCTATCGGCGTACAACAAGGTGTTGGACTTATCCCTGGAGCATCTCACGTTCCAGATCGATTATGAAGAGGGACACGGACACGCTCATCTGGGTTACAAGATAAACGAGCTCATTGCGCAAGATATTCCGGCCGAGAACGGGGAAGCCTTCGTCTTGGCGGACTGGGAGCAGTTCATCGTTACGGCGGTTAGGCCGGCAGTCGAAGCGATCGCGAGTGCGGCGTCCATGAAACCGGAGATGATATGGCAGCAGTTTGGCGGATTAGCGGGCATGATGATGGAGTTTGTCCATGCCATGCAGCTGCCGGAGCAAGTGAAAGAAGGGTTCAACTATCATTTCAAGCTCCTTACCGAGTCGATTTCTACGGAAGTCTTCAGCCGTAAACGGAATCCGTTTCAGTGGACCCGCCGCTATGTGGCAAACCCTTTGAAACCTGACGAGAACTGGGTCATGCGTTCTTCCTGCTGCCTGTTTGACCGCCGCGTCGACGGGACCAAATGTTATGTTTGTCCGCGCATGACGCCGGAAGAGCGGGAAGTAAGAGCCAAAGAGATGTTGGAAAGCATACCTTCTTAAGCGTCCAAGTGCCGATATAGAAGCCATCGAACACGCCGAATGCGGCGTGTTTTTTGTTGTTTGCTAAGGCGGTAACCGCGATGCTCCGAAATTATCGCGGGCAAAAGAAGGGAACAAGGCGGTTTATGTCGTAAATCATAGAAGATTATCGGAAGCTATAGGTCAAAAGTTTGGGAAGAGGGTCCATGAAACTAATTGAAATTGAAATGTTCAAGCAGCTTTCCAATATGGAGCTGGCGAAGCTGCTCGGGAAGCTGGAGAGGCTTACGCTGCAAGCCGGTGCTACCTTGTTTGAACAAGGGGATCCCGGGGATACGATGTACATTATCGACAGCGGTACGATTGAGCTGTTTACACGTTCGGATGGGATGCGGCATTCGCTAGCTTTTCTGCATGAAGGGGACACGCTCGGGGAAATGGCTCTGCTGACCGGCGAGGCTCGTTCGGCCATGGCGGTTGCCACAACAAATGTCGTATTGATGCAGCTGGATCGAGAAACCTTTGATGCGCTTATTACGGAGCATCCGACGATTTCGGCGTATTTTATCCGACTGATCTCGCAGCGTTTAATGCATACGAATGAACGATTGCGCGATTCGAAGGAAATGCGTTCGCAATGGATCATGCAAGAGCTGAAGCAGCTGCCGGAGCCGCTTGTCGAATTCCTGCTCTGGTCCGCTCATCTGGCTACGATTCACAACGGGCTGATCGAGCTGCGTTTCGGGTTCTCCCTTCAAGAGAAGATGGAGCAATATCCGGTCCTTACCAAATTCCTATCCATAGATGATGATGGAATGAATGAGCCGCAGTGGAGCCAAATCAAGCTCGAAGCCAAGTCAGCCTTGATCGAAATGGCAACCGCTGCTTACAGCTACGAGGAGAAACGGCAATGGATCGAAGATGCGCAGGCCTTCTATACCGAACAGGAGCAGTGGCTGGCTCTTGCGGTTATGTACAAAGATGAAGGCAACTGGGATAAGGTTGTACACACCGTCATAAGGCAGCAAGCGATGTCGGAGCGGGAAGAAACGCAGGCATTCGGATTGCTCTTGGAATGTCCGGTCGAGGTATTGTTGCGCTGTTATGATGCACTGGAGCTGGCTGTTCGCTTAGGTTTTCTTCATGGCCCGGAAGAGGGCTTGCGGATCGTGGAACATGCCGTGAGAGAAGGCACGCTGAATGACAATAAAGTGAAGCTGATTTCGCTTTACGAATGGGGAGCTGAGCTAAGCCGCTTGCTGCATAATCGGCATAAGGCGCTGGAGTACCTGCAGTTGGCAGAAGCAGCAGCTCAGGTATTGTCAGGTCGCAGGCCGCTGGCGATTCAAGACGAGGAACGGGAATATCAGCTTGCCCAGCAGAAGCTGACGAATCGCAAAAGCATGTTCTTCGCGGAGCGGGCAAGCCGCCTCATTCATCCGAGTCAATGGGCTCGCTGGCTCGCGCTCGTTATGGCGCTCAGCATGATTGTGCTCTTCTATTTCATGCCGCCGGTCGCCGGCCTAACTGACAAAGGCATGCTGTTCATCGGAATCGCCATCGCCGCGGTTATTCTATGGATCGTCAATATTATACCGGACTATATTGTAGCGTTGGGAATGGCGATGCTGTGGGTGCTCGGAGGCGTCGTTAAGCCGGAAGTGGCTTTGTCGGGATTCGCTTCCCCTACATGGCTGTATATGATCTTCATCATGTCGATCAGCGTTGTGATTACGAAATCAGGCATTCTATATCGGCTGTCCCTACATGCGTTAAAAAGATTCCCGCCGCATTTTCGCGGCCAGCTCTGGGGGATCGTAGCCGGGGGCATCGTGCTGAATCCGCTCATTCCATCCTCCTCGGCCAAAGTTTCCTTAGGGGTTCCGATCGCCCAAACGTTATCGGAGTCGATGGGCTTTAAGGATCGCAGCCATGGCGCTGCCGGTTTGGGACTCGCGGCTATGGTGTTCTACGGATTTACGGCGCCTTTCGTGCTAACCGGATCCTACACCAACGTCATGGCCTATAGTTTGGCGGGAGCCGCAGTGCCGGTCACCTGGTTGGAATGGGCGCTCTATGCGCTGCCTGCTTTTGTTGTCTTCGGGGCCGTTATGCTGGTAGCGTTGTCGCTTATGTTTAGAGGCAGTACGATTGCGGTCAAACAAGTTTCCGGAAAAGTGCTCGATGAGCAAATCCGTCTGCTGGGGCCGCTGACCAACGAGGAACGCATATCGGTATGTACCGTGGTCGGATGTATCGTGCTCATGATGCTGCAGCCTCTGCATGGCATAGACAGCACGTGGATTATGCTGATCGGTTTCTCGGTTCTGGTCATTAGCGGCGTGCTTGACAGGCAGTCGCTCATCAGCGGCATCGACTGGACGTTCCTGATCTTCCTTGGCATCGCCTTTAGTTTCGCGAATGTGGCCAATGAACTTGGAATCGTGGAGTCGCTGACGGACTTTCTGGGCTCCAACATGTCTTTCTTTATCAGCTCGCCCGCGTTATTCCTGACAGCCGTTATTGTACTGTGCTTTATCGTGACGCTGATCGTCAGAGATGATCCTGCGGTAATCCTGCTGGTGACGGCACTCCTTCCGTTATCCCAGCAAGCAGGCGTGCATCCTTGGATCTTGGTGTTTGTCATCTTGCTATCGACAGATCCATTCTTCTTCAGCTATCAGTCGCCTACTTATTTGACCGCTTATTTCAGCTCAGAGGAGCGAGCGTTCAGTCATCGGCAGGGGCAAAAGGTTGCTTTCGGGTATGCGCTTGCCGTGCTGCTCGCCGTTGTCGTTTCCGTTCCTTATTGGAAGTGGATCGGGCTGCTGCATGAATAGATTCGTTTAGAAGAGTCGCGTTTCGTGACTCTTCTTTTTTATTATGTAAGACTATGTAACGCTGAATTGCCTGCATGTCCATGAAATAGCTCGTTCTAGTTGATGATTTAGCCGCATAAGGTAATAGTTATAAGAATTAGGCAGTGACATTACGAAAAAATCAAGATAATATTAATTTAAAAGTAGTTTTATGTTATATAATCTAACGCATCGAATTTAAGTATAGCAAGGCGGCAAACTTTGAGCATGGTTTCAGGCGAGGTTTGCCGCCTTTCTTGATAAAAAAGGAGGTAGACGAGATGCACGATAAGCAATGGGATCTCCTCATTAAAGGCGGCAGCGTCGTGCTGCCGGACGGAGTTGAGGTACTCGACATCGGGATTACGGATGGACGAATAACCGGCTTGGCATCGAATCTATCAACGGAGGCTGCGAAGCTCATCATTTCAGCAGCAGGTAAGCATATTTTTGCCGGCGTAGTGGATGCCCATGTGCATTTCAATGAACCCGGGCTTGGAGATTGGGAAGGCTTCGCTACCGGGACTGCGGCACTGGCTGCCGGTGGCTGCACCTCGTTCATAGATATGCCGCTTAATGGGCTGCCTCCAACCGTAAACCTACCCGCTTTAAAGTTGAAGCTGGATGCAGCAGCCGGAGAGAACGGTTCGCGCGTGGATTTTGCCGTCTGGGGAGGGCTTGTCCCCGGGAATATCGGCGATTTGTCGGCACTATCGGAAGCGGGAGTGGTCGGGTACAAAGCATTCATGTCCTACCCCGGGGACACGGGTGATGGCTGCTTCATGAATGTGGACGCCGAGACATTGCTCGAAGGCATGAAAGCGATCGCCTCGCTGGGCGGGATCTTGGCGCTGCATGCGGAGGATGAAGCGATTGTATCGGCGCTGGCTGCTGCCAAGCAAGCGGAAGGCAAGGTGAGCATGCGAGATTATTTGGATGCCAGGCCGCCGGCCGCTGAATGGGAGGCGGTAAAGCAGGCGCTGCATATGGCGCAGCAAACGGGCTGCAAGCTGCATTTTGTCCATATCAGTACGCCTGAGGCGATTGATCTTATTCGTGAGGCTAAGCAATCGGGACTCGATGTCTCCGCGGAAACCTGTCCGCATTATTTGGTTTTCACGGACGAGGATGTGATACGGATTGGCGCCGGTGCGAAATGCTCGCCGCCGATACGTTCCCATCGCGAGCGCGAAGCATTATGGAGACAGCTCGCTGAAGGTGCGATCACTATTATCGCTTCCGATCACTCGCCTTGCCCGCCGGCGATGAAGGAAGTAAAGGATGGGAACTATTTCGGCGTTTGGGGAGGCATCCTTGGCGCGCAGAGCTTGCTTGAAAGCATCGTGAGCGAGGGCGGGTTGAAACGCGGCATTCCGCTTCACGTGTTGTCGAGGGCCATGTCGGCAGCGCCGGCAGAACGATTCGGATTCGGGGAAAAGAAAGGGCAGATATCGCTCGGATTTGATGCCGACTTGGCAATTGTGGATTTGGATTCTCCCTATGTGCTTACCGAGCAGCATTTGAAATATCGGCATCGGCACAGCGCATATGTCGGTTATGCGTTTGGCTGCCAAGTAGACATGACTCTGCTGCGCGGGAATATCCTCTATAACAGAAGCGCAGATGCAGGTGACAAGGATACAACTGTCCGATCGCTGGGTCAGCGACTTCGGCCGCGTGCTTCGGGGATTTGAATAGGCGGGGAGGGGGCGTCGGTATTGAAGGCAAGCAAAGGGACATCAGGGCTGTTGGCGGAGCTCGCGACGATTGGCGAAGATCCGCGCGGAGGCGTCACTCGGCTGCTATACGATTCAGCCTGGCGCCAGGCGCAGCAAACGGTTGCTCGTATGATGGCTGATGCCGGGCTCGCTGTCGCCATCGATGAAGTCGGCAATGTATATGGGAAGCTGGCCGGATCCGATGCCGCGGCGTCGCATGTGCTGACCGGTTCGCATATCGACACGGTGCCCTGCGGAGGACATTATGACGGCGCTCTGGGAATCGCAGCCGGCATTGCGGCGCTCTCACAGCTGCAGCTGCAGCATGGACAGCCCCGCCGGACGCTTGAAGTGGTATCGTTCTGTGAGGAAGAAGGGAGCCGGTTCCCGCTGGCGTATTGGGGATCGGGCAATGTTACGGGCAGCAAGCGCTTCGATGGAGCTTTGGAAGCGAAGGATACCCAGGGCATCTCGCTGCGCGAGGCGATGATCGGCGCGGGATTCGATCCGGATGCGCATCGGCAAAGCAAGCGGACGGACATCGGCATGTATATCGAGCTGCATATTGAGCAAGGTGAAGTGATGGAGCGGGCGCAATGCGATATCGGTGTCGTAGATGCCATCTGCGGACAGCGGCGCTATTTCGTAGCTATTGAAGGACGCAGCGGCCATGCGGGCACGACGCCAATGGCGATCCGCGAGGATGCATTGGCAGCGGGAGCGGAAATGCTCGTCTGGCTGCGCCAAGCTGCCGTAGAGCAAGGGGATGGTCTTGTGGCAACGGTTGGGAAGCTTGATGTTTCACCCAATATCGCCAACGTCATACCCGGTAAAGTTCGCTTCTCCGTAGACATTCGGCACCGGGATGAAGCCGTGATTACCGCCTTCTGCGAGCGGACGTTTGAAGCATTCAATGAGGCTGCGGCTCGTCATAGCTGCGGGATGACGATGTCGTGTTGGCTGAATGAACGTCCTGCGCCGATGGACGCTGTGATTCAAGAACGCATAGCTCGCCTTGCCGAATGGAAAGGGTATTCGCATATGACGCTCAGCAGCGGGGCCGGCCATGACGCGGGATTGTTCGCGCCGCACTGCGCATGCGCGATGATCTTCGTCCCGAGTCAAGGCGGCATCAGTCATTCACCGCTGGAATATACAGCCCCGGAAGCCATTGCACGAGGCACGGAACTGTTAACTGAACTACTCTATCAACTTGCCTATGTGGAGGACTCCCATGAAGAGATATAAGGATTTATCTCCCTCGCCCCGCATTATACTGACACCGGGTCCCGTCGAGGTTGATCCGCGTGTTTCCAGAGCCCTTTCCTATCCGATGCTCGGTCAATTCGATCCGGAGTTCACGGCGCTCATGAATGAGACGATGCAAATGCTGCGCGAGCTCTTCCGAACGTCCAACCGATGGGCCTACCCCATAGACGGTACTTCCCGCTCAGGGCTGGAGGCGGTGCTAACCGGACTCATCGAGCCCGGAGACCGGGTGCTCGTACCGATCTTCGGCCGATTCGGCTATTTGCTCGCCGAAATTTCGGAGCGCTGCGGCGCGGAAGTCGTGACCATCGAGACGGAGTGGGGCACTGTGTTTGAACCGAGCGAAGTCATCGATGCCATCGACAGACTCAAGCCGAATCTCGTAGCCATCGTACATGGCGAGACTTCGACGGGCCGCATGCAGCCGCTTGAGGCGATTGGCCGAGCCTGCCGCGAACGGGATCTTCTGCTCATCGTGGATGCGGTTGCGACAATCGGCGGTGTTCCCGTTGAGACGGATGAATGGCAGCTCGACGCCGTGATCGGCGGAACGCAGAAATGCTTATCTGTTCCATCCGGCATGTCGCCTATCACGTATAACGATCGGGTAGAGGCGAAGCTCATGCGGCGCAAAAGAATTGAGAAGGGCATCCGGCCGGAAGGATACATCGAGGAGGACCCCTCCTTATTCATCCGCAGCAATTACTTGGACCTGACGCAGCTGCAGGATTATTGGAGTCCGCAGCGGCTGAACCATCATACCGAAGCGACGGCGATGCTGTATGGACTTCGCGAAGGGCTGCGTCTCGTGCTGGAAGAAGGGCTGGAGGAGCGGTTTGCGCGTCACCGCCTGCATGAGCGTGCGCTGGTTGCGGGGCTCGAAGCGATGGGACTAACGCGATACGGTGACGATAGCTGCAAGATGCCTGTCGTTACTTGCGTTTGCATTCCCTCAAGTGTAGACGGGGAAGCGGTACGCAGCCAGCTCTTAGCGGATTTCGGTATCGAAATCGCGAGCTCATTCGGCCCGCTTAAGGGTCAGATTTGGCGGATCGGCACGATGGGGTACAGTTGTCGCAAATCCAATATATTGCTTGGCTTGGCAGCGCTCGAAGCGGTATTGCCCCTGCACGGCGCAAGCATTGCTCCGGGTGCGGCAATCTCGGCTGCGCTCTTTATTTATGCGGAAGGGGCGAAGCCGGATGCATAACCTAATGCCTCGATCTTATCGCGATATGGTGACGACACCGCATTACTTGGCGAGTCAAGTGGGAAGCGCGATTCTCATTCAAGGCGGCAATGCGATAGATGCTGCCGTGGCGGTCAGCGCTGCACTCGCAGTCGTGTATCCGCATATGACCGGGCTTGGCGGTGACAGCTTCTTCATGATCTACTCCGCGCAAGCAGGTAAGCTTGTTGGCCTTAACGGCAGCGGTCGAGCAGCAGCGGCCGCGAATCCGACTCATTTCCTGAAGGATGGGATGAGCCGCCCTCCGGATCGCGGTGTGCAGAGCGCGATAACGGTTCCCGGCATGGTGGATGCATGGTGGGAGGCGTGGTCGCAATACGGCAAGCTGCCATGGGAAGATGTGCTGCGGCCTGCGCTCCGTTATGCGGAAGAAGGCGTACCGATTTCGCGCAATTTGCATGTATGGATGACTCGCGATGAGCAGCTGCTGCGAGCTGATCCTATTCTGCGCGACTTGTACATCGATCCAATAATGAACACCATTCGGCCCGAAGGGGCGAAGCTCAAACAGCCTCAGCTGGCTGATTCGCTGCGCACGCTGATGCAGGAAGGTCGCGATGCCTTCTACGAAGGCTCACTGATGAAAGCGATCATCGATGCGGTGCGTGCGGATGGCGGGTTACTTGCCGAATCGGATTTCACCTCGCACCGCAGCGAGTGGGTGGAGCCGCTTGCTGTGGAATACAGAGGGGTACAGGTCTGTCAAATGCCCCCCAACTCGCAAGGCTTTTCCCTCCTCATGATGTTGAATATGCTGGAGCTGTTTGATCTGAAGCGTATTCCGCGCAGCTCTTCCGCCTTCTATCATTTGGTAACCGAGGTGGTGAAGCGGGCCTTTCGTTACCGGGATATGCATCTCAGTGATCCGGCATTCAGCTCGATTCCGCTGGAGCTGCTGCTAAGCAGAGAATTGGCGGAGCAGCTGGTCGACGAGATACGGAATAACCCCGCGCAGGCAAGTGAATTTGAATCCGAGCCCGCAGGTCAAGATACCGCATATGCGGCGGTAGTCGATGAAGAGGGGAATGCCGTGTCATTCATTCAAAGCCTCTATTATGATTTCGGCTCCGCGTATACGGCTGGACAGACAGGCATTATTTTGCAAAATCGCGGTTCCTACTTTTCTCTGGATCATGCTCATCCTAATGTATTGGCACCGGGAAAACGTCCCTTCCACACCCTTATGCCCGGTATGGCGCTGAAGGATGGGAAGCCGATTATGCTGATGGGCACGCAGGGCGGAGAAGGGCAGCCGCAGACGCAGCTGTCGCTTATTACCGCAGTATTGGACTACGGCTGCTCGATCCAAGAAGCCATTTGCTTACCGCGGTGGGTGTACGGTCGCACTTGGGGCGACGATAGTGATCGGCTTCGAGTGGAGAACCGCGATCTCGGCGATGCCGCTGAGCGATTGAAAGCTTGGGGACATAAAGTCGATGTGGTAGAAGGCTGGGACGGCATGATGGGTCAGGCGCAAGGTATCCTGATTGGCAGCGACGGCATCATCAGCGGCGCGGCGGATCCAAGGGGAGATGGACTTGCTATAGGCAGTTAGCCTACATAATTCGGATGATAAACTAACATTTCCTTAACTTTTTTGATAAAACTCGTTTTGATCTAATTTTTAAGCATAACCTTCTTAAACATTTACCGCTTAAACTTGGAGATAGCTGGGAGTCAACCAGAAACTATTCACTTCAAGTAGGGGGCAAATCAAGAGATGGTTAGAAAAGCACTTCAACTGTTCACATTCCGCAAGTTAGCAACACGGTTCTCAGCAGTAACCCTATTCATCATGATTACCATCGTAGCAGCCATGTCAATCGCACTTTTCTTGCCAAACTCCACCTTGTTTCGTAATCAGATTGATCAAGAGTTGGCGTTAACGACAGAAAATATAGCCACTTCATTTGATAATAACCTGCAGGTAGAGTTAACCAAGCTGGAGTCCATTGCAAGCTACGCGCAACTGCTTGGCCCTGACAAAGCCCGCCATTTGGAGCTGGTTAAAGCCTTTGCTTCGCAGCACAAAGAATTTGGGCAAGGCGTTTCCATCTCAATGGATCTGGAGGGCAAGAACGCCGTTTTAAGTACGGGTTTGAGCATCGACCTATCGGGAAGAACTTATATTCCCCAACTGAGAAACGGAGAGTCGGCGATTGCGCCTCCTGCACGTTCCAAGGCCGATCCGTCGACTTTGATTGTTCCTTTTGCAGCTCCGCTGATGAAGGATGGCATTACTTACGGTTTCTATTCCTCGGCTATTGAAATCAATGAAGCTACGCGCGTTATCCGTGATACGAAAGTCGGAGACACCGGCTATGCAGTTCTGCTGGATATGAACGGGACATTAGTCTATTATCCGGATGCCTCTTATATCATGAAGAAAAATATTGCTGATCTAGGTGTCCCTGAGATTACTGCGGCGTTTGAGTCGGCGAAGCAAGGGAAACCAACCGCCTATTCCTATGAATTTGGCGGCGTGAAGAAAATCGGTTTCGCTTACGGAACCGAAACCGGCTTCGTGACCATGCTTGCCGTTCCGGAGAGTGAACTCATGGCCCCCATCAATAAAATGATGCGCACTACGCTGATCACGGCGCTCGTTGTGGCTTTGGCCGCATTGATCGCGATTTATGCGTTTACTACCAGAATGGTTCAGCCGATCATCTACATTACAGCGATGGTGAAGAAGCTGTCGACCGGCGATTTCCGTCCGAGAATCGAAATTCGCTCCAAGGATGAACTGGGTGAATTAGCCGCCCATATGAACGGGATGCTGGATGGGTTATCCAGCATGATCGAGCAGGTTTCGAAAGCCTCTGTGGGTGTTGCTTCTTCCGCTGAACAAATTACGATCAGTACAGATGAGGTAGCCAAAGGCAGTGTAGATCAGGCAGCGCAAGCAGGCGTTATGTCTGAATTGTTCGGCAGTCTGGATAACTCCATCCGATCCGTTTCGACCAGCGCAAGGGAAGCGAAATCACTATCCGGTGAAACGGTGAACATTGCAAAAGAAGGCACGAACCTGATCAATCAGACGATCGGTCAGATGGACGAAGTGAACCGGCATATGGCACAGCTGGAGAGCGATTCGCGCAAAATCGGGGATATTAGCGGGGTTATCAACGATATTGCGGAGCAAACGAATCTGTTGGCCTTGAACGCGGCCATTGAAGCAGCACGTGCAGGCGAACAGGGACGCGGGTTTGCGGTCGTTGCGGATGAAGTGCGCAAATTGGCTGAACGAAGCGGCGACGCGACCAGACAAATCGCAGGAATCATAAAAGTCATGCAGAACAGCGCGGAGAAGAGCGTGCTTGCGGTCGGTGAGAGTGTGGCCCAGTTTGCCAGAACGCGAGATTCCTTCGGTGATATCGTCCTGAATGTGCAGATGACCTCTAGCAAAGTCGAGGAAATCTTCAAGGACAGCCAGGGACAAGCCGCTGCATCAGGCGAAGTTATGCAATCGATCAGCTCGGTTGCGGCGATCAGCGAACAATCCGCAGCGGCAGCGGAAGAGACGGCCGCTTCCTCGCAGGAGCTGTCCTATATGGCCGCGAAGCTTAATGAATCGGTTGAGAAGTTCAAATATTAATCGTTCTCGCGATGCGAGAATAGCGGGGGACGTGCCGGTGGGCACGTCTTTTTTATATTGGCAATATGAATTTTCCTGCCCCCAAATAGTCCAAAAAACTCTAACGAATCGTACAGGTCTTATTTGCCCCAAATTAGCCCAAATAAACTTCTAACGAATCGTACAGGGCTTATTTGTGGGTTTTTGGGCATTTGGAAGTCGATTTCACCGAAATAAGACCTCTACGATTCGTTAGATTCTCGGAACCTCGAAATCCGGCAAAATAAGACCTCTACGATTCGTTAGCTTTTCGCGCCGCGTGGAATGCGAGTTCTAGAAGTAGATGGTGGAGTGCAGAATGTGTGACGTGTGACGTGTGACGTGTGACGTGGAATGCGAGTTCTAGTAGTAGATGGTGGAGTGCAGAATGTGTGACGTGTGATGTGGAATGCGGATAACGGATGTAGATTGCGAATGTAGAATTCGTGACGTGTGATGTGAAATGGGAGTTTTGGATATGGATTGCAAATGTAGAATGTGTGACATGTGATGTGGAATGTGAGTATTGAATGTAGATTGTGTGATTTGTGAAGTGTCGTGACGCGGAGACAGGAATGAGAGATGCGAGTTGCGCTATGCTGCGCAGGTGAAACAACGCGCTATTTGCCCCCAACTAAAAACGCGCAGGACTCAAGGTCGTGCGCGTCTTATCACAGTCTGGCCGCCGCCTTACGGCAGGTTGGCTGCGAGTTTTACGATATTTTTATGCAAGGTTATACTGCGAGTGTTCAACTAGCAGGTACGCCGGTTCTATGCATTTCTATTGCGATAGAGCAAGAAGATGAAGAACGGCGCTCCGATGCCTGCTGTAAAGACGCCGACCGGAATGTCGTACGGCAAGAACGCGGTGCGGGCGACTGTATCCGCTAGTACGACCATGAGTCCGCCGATCAAGGCAGCGATCGGAAGTACGCCGCCGAAGGCCGGGCCTACGAGCTTGCGAGTCATATGCGGTGCGATCAACCCGACGAAAGAGATGGCCCCGCCGACCGAAACCGCCGCGCCGGCTAACGCGACGCTGATCATGAGCAGCACGAAACGTTGACGCTGCGCGGCGCTGCCTACCCCTTTGGCAATATCATCGCCGAGCTGCAGCACATTGACGTTCCGCGCGAACAGGAAGGAGAGGGGGATAAAGACGCAGACCCATGGCAAGATGGTCCATACCATTTTCCAATCGGTGCCGTAGACTGTACCCGTAAGCCAGACATAAGCTTGCGAAGCGGTATAGATCGGATTCATAACGAGCATGACCTTCGTAACCGATGCAAGCAGAAAATTGATGCCGATGCCGATGAGCACGAGGCGTATTGGCGTTACGCCCTTCTTCCAAGCGAGCAAGTAGATCAGGATCGAGGTTATGCCTGCGCCGACCATAGCCGCAACCGGCAGCCACACGATGCTAAGCGTACCTGAGAGGTAACTGATAAAGGCGACTGCCGCAACAGATGCACCACTCGTAATGCCGATAATGTCCGGTGAAGCAAGCGGGTTGCGTATGATCCCTTGCAAAATAGCACCGGCGACGGCAAGCGAAGCCCCTACCAGAAAAGCAGCGATAATGCGCGGCAGACGGAGCGTATGGATAATGAGCTTATATTCTTCCGTTCCTCCGCCGACCAACGTTCGGATAACGTTCATTGGAGAGATGCGCATATCGCCGAGCGCTGTGCTGACCAGTAAAGACAAGAAGCTTGCCAGCAGCAGCCCGATCGTGAGCTTGACCGTCTTTTTATGTAGGAAAAAGGATACCGGAATCTTACTGAAGCGGATAAAAGTAAAGTTTCTCAAGATTTAACGATCCCCTTTCTGGCGATCACGATGAACGCAGGAATCCCTATGACAGCGGTCATGACGCCAACCGGCAGCTCTTCGGGCTGCACAATAAACCTGGCGCCGATGTCTGCTGCAAGTACCAGGATACCGCCAAGCAAGGCGCTGTAAGGGATAATCCAGCGATAATCGTTACCGGCAAATAAGCGGGCAATCGTCGGAATGATGAGTCCGATAAAGCCGACGGGTCCTGCCACAGCGACGGAGCTGCCCGCCAGCGCCATAATAATGATGCCTGCGGCCAGCTTTATGATTATCGTCCGCTGCCCCAGTCCTTGCGCCGTGTCATCGCCCATGGTTAACACGTTCATATGCCGTGAAATCCAGAATGCCGCAATCCAGCCCGCCGCCATAAACGGCAGCACAGCCTGAAGCATATCCAGGGAACGGCCGGCAACGGAGCCCGTTAACCAGAACATGACTTCGTTTAAGCTTTGCTCATCAAGGACAAGCATGCCTTGCGTGAAGGAGGAGAATAAGGCGCTTAGTGCTGCACCTGCAAGTATGATTTTGAGCGGCGTCAGACCGTCACGGCCTATTGATCCTAAGAGGTAAACCGCCAAAGCAGCGACTGCGGCACCAAGGAAGGAAACGCCGGTAAGAATAGGCAGTGAGCTGATCGATAACATGGTTACGGTGAATACAACAGCAAACGATGCGCCAAAATTGATGCCAAGCACATTCGGATCAGCAAGCGGATTGCGCGTTAATCCTTGGATCAACGACCCGGCAACGGCCAGACTCGCCCCGATGGCGGCTGCCACGAAAGCTCTTGGCGCACGCGAGGTTTGGACAATGATCTGCTCGTTCGAGGATTCATCGTAGTGAGTGAAGGAATGATAGACATCCGAAATCGAAATCGGAGTTGCGCCAAATACCATACTTGCAATAATAAAGAGGACCATTATAACGAATCCAAGAAGTAGACCTGTAATCTTAGCCGGAATGCCGGCAAACAACCTTTCCATGCTCGTCGCTCCAGTCCCCTGACGCACGAAAGAATGAGCCGGTCGGCCCATTCTCTCAGACGTACTTATTGTAGATGCTGTCTCTTATAGATCGAAGTAGAAGTAGAGATCGTCAAGCATCATTTTCGCGGCAGTTGCACCGCCGGACATGTTCCATGTGATGTCATTGACTTTGTAATACTTGTTGTTCTTAACCGCCTTCAGATTCTTCCAAAGCGGATTCTTCTGCCATTCTTGTTGGGATTTGAACTCTTCGCCCTCACCATAGCTTGATGTGATATCGAAGATGACGTCCCCGTCCATAAGCGGAATTTGCTCTTGGGAAGTCAGGTTCACAAGCACCTTGCCATCCACCTTCTGGGCTTTAGGACGCTGCAAGCCAACTTCTTCCAGGATATTGCCGGCAAAACCGGTTACATAGAAACGAGCCGTGTTATCGTCTTGGAAACGAATGATCGATACTTGCGTGCTTGCGCGGCTGCCGAGCTTGGATTTAAAGTCAGCAACGCGTTTGTTCCAGTCCGCCATGAAAGCAGCGGCTTTGTCTTCTTTGTTGGAAGCCTGTGCAGCCATCTGCATGTTCGCTTTCCAGCCGAATACTTCTTCAACGAAGATCGTAGGAGCGATAGCGGAGAGCTGATCGTAAATTTTCTCGTGGCGCGTTTTGGAGCCGATAATCAGGTCCGGCTTCAGAGCAACGATGGCTTCCATATTCGGCTGCAGCTCGCTGCCGAGGTTTGTAACGCCGGCCATATCCGCGCGGAGGTAGTGGTACCAAGGCGTTTGAACCCAAGATTCAACTGCACCGACCGGTTTCACGCCGAGCGTAAGGGAAACGTCGACCCCGCCGTTAAACAAGACGGCAATCCGTTTGGGTACAGCATTGAGCGTTGTTTTGCCCATAGCATGGGTGATGGTGCGTTTGCTCTCCAGGTTGACTGTCTTGGAGCTGCCGTTCCAATTGACCCACAAGCCGAATGCTTCACCAAGGAAGCGAAGAGGGACAAGCGTGCGGCCGTTCTTCTCGACGGCTTTCGCATCGAGGGTAACCGATTTGCCGTTGATTGTCGCTTGGTTGCTGCCAATCGTCAATTGCACGGTCGTTTTGCCGCGAGTAACGCTAAGTTTCTTAGAGGCTTGATCAAAGCCGATCTTCGCATTCAGCTTCTCGGACATAAGACGATAAGGAATCATAGTGGAGCCGCTGATGACTTGCGGCGGAACGTCGAAGGAAAGCTTGCTGCCGTCAAGAACGACGCTGATTGGTGATTCTGCCGCTGCGGTGAACGGAATGGAAACGATCGCCAGAATGAAAGTAAGCGATAAAGCGAGCGTACGGAATACGGGTTTAAACATGGGGGAAGTGCACAACCTTTCGATTTATATTGATAATGATTATCATTGTCACGAAGAATGATAGTACAAGTTCACTTCCGATGTCAATACAAATTTTTCCATGGAGGGAAGGGTGAATATTACTTCACGCCGGCTTTATCTGCAAGCTGACGGAACCCTTGATACAGCTCATAGTCGATTTGCAGCATGGCGGTCTGATCGATCGTGTCAGCGCTTTTCAGCTCGGACAGCTTGACGATTTTCTCATCCAGAAATTTAATCATATCAGGAGCTGCTGTTTTGACATCTGCTTTCATAGCGTGCCAGCCGGCGATGATTTGATCGGAGACGGATAAGATCTGTTCAGCGTCGTTGTTCTCAGCATGCTGCTTTAAGTCTTTCACCTGCGATCTGATTTGTTCGATGGATTTCTTGAACGCTTCGGAAACTTGCTTCGCTGCCGCCTTCTGATCCGCACTGTTGTCCATAATGGAATCCGTAACGGCTTTGTTTGCATCGAGGTTACTCTTCGTAGCTTCTTTTACTTTCTGTTCGACCCTCGTTGTTTTCTTGGGCGGGGCGGGTTTCTCTTCTGCCGGTTTTACATCTGACTTGGGAGATTCACTTGTTACTTCGGACGATTTGTCATCGCCTTTATCCTGTTCCGTTACGGCAGGGGCATCGGTCACGACAGCTTCCTCGGTACCAGCGTCATTGGCTGGAACTTCAGCCTCAACGTTCTCCGGTTCCGCTGCATTTGCCTCCGCTTCCTGTGCGTCCAGTAGTGCTGCTTCCTGGGATACTGCTTTACCGTTATCGTTCTGTTCGCCCGTGAGCGAACGATCTGCGCCAGGTGTATGATTGCAGCCTGCGGTCATTAATGCGGCCGCCGCAATGGCGATGACGAAATAGCGTTTCAACCTGATTCCTCCTTAGGAGTGAGAATATGGAATTAAGAAAACAATACTAAGCTAGTTTAGTTCAAGTGAGAACCATTTTCAATACTTTTGTGATAATGATTTTCAATTGCATTGACAATGATGATCGTATGCTCATACAATCGATGGTAAAAGAAGGAGTTGAGCGCCGCGTGAATGCTCTTGAGACCGACCAATTATCGGTAGCATACGGGAACCAATTTATATTTAAGGACTTGAATGTCGCGATCGAACAAGGTAAAATCACGGCGCTAATCGGCAGCAACGGTTGCGGGAAGTCTACATTGCTGCGCACGATGGCGCGTTTACTGAAGCCTCAGCACGGCAATGTGCTGCTTGAAGGCGATAACATCGCTTCGCTGGCGACGAAGGAAGTGGCCAAACGGATGGCGCTTCTGCCTCAGGGACCGACTGCACCCGAGGGACTGACCGTACTGCAGCTCGTAAAACAAGGACGTTATCCTTATCAGAGCTGGCTCCAGCAATGGTCGAAGGAAGATGAGCGCCATGTCACATTAGCCTTGCAGACGACGGGGTTAACGGATCTGGCGGAGCGAACGGTTGATTCCTTATCAGGCGGACAAAGGCAGCGTGCATGGATTGCCATGGTTCTGGCACAGGGCACGGATATCATACTGCTGGATGAGCCGACCACTTATTTGGATTTAACGCATCAAATCGAAGTGCTTGATTTACTGTTTGAGCTGAATGCAAAGGAGAACCGCACGATCGTGATGGTGCTGCATGACATTAATCTGGCTTGCCGTTACGCGCATCATATCGTGGCGATCCAGAATCATCGTGTCTTTGCAGAGGGACCACCCGAGGAGGTTGTAACCTCCGGCATGATCGATGCTGTCTTCGGCATGAAAGCAGACATTATTCCCGATCCCTTATTTGGTACTCCGATGTGTATCCCGCATGGGAAAGGCAGATCCTTATCGTTAGGACTCGTTCATGCATAAAAAAAGCGGCTTGCGTAAGCAAGCCGCTTTTTTTATGTGACTGTAGGGCAACTCTTTGGCTGATTATGCATGGGATTTCAGGAATTTCTCAATGCGCAGCTCGTCGGTAATAAGCGGGCAGGTGTAGCAATAAGGATCGTCATCGCCCGGGAGTCTGTAATTCATGCAGCAGGCTCTGCGCACCAATATACTGCGGCCCTCATGCAGCGGATCTTCAACGGCCCGAAAGGTGCAGGACATGGGATTGACGTTGCGGCCGGGCAGCCAAGCCGGCTCAAGCCTTCTTGTCGCATATTCGAACCATTGCTCAATGCGTGCGGTAACCGCCTCAGAAGGAGATTCGCGCAGCCAGGTCTGCTTCCAATGGGCGAGCAAATAAGCAATCGTATGCCACATTCCGGCTGTGGGAACACCGGTATGGTTTACGACAGCTGCTATTACTTGCGACGCATGGTCGTGGAAAAGATGCCGCAGATAGGCTTCGTCTTGTTCCTCCTCGTTAGCCAATACGGCGATTTGCACCACAGCTGCATCACTCAGCACATAGAACTTCACATTGGCGCCGCTCTGAACGAAATTGAGATTGTTAAACGAGAGATCAAGCGGATAGCGATGATGCAGCCACGTATAGACCGCTCCGGCAAATAAAGCGCAATATCGTTTCCAGAACAACATGCCGACCGTCTTGCTGTCCGGTGCGTTAATTTGTGAGGCAAATCGGTCAACCAGTTCTTTAATCCGTATTGCAGTGTCATTTCCTTCAAATGAATATACGTTCGTATCGACGGATGGCGCGCCGAAATTAAACTTATGCCGGTTTACGATAACAGATGGATCAAATGGGAGCATGGGCGTTTCTCCTGACCTATGGTTTTAAACTACGATTATGATAATCGTTCTCATTTGTATTTGTCAATGAATTCCTCCTGAACCTATACGCCCCAGACGCGCGAATATGGTAGACTATTGAAAAATAGCTTTTACAGAAAGTGGTGTAAGCGTAGATGGCGATTCAGATTGCTTTGTTGCGCGGTATCAACGTTGGTGGGAAGAACAAGATTAAGATGGCAGAGCTGCGGGAAGCGCTGGAAACACTGGGGTTATCGCGAGTTCAAACGTATATTCAGAGCGGCAATATTTTGTTTGAGTCGGATGAAGATGAACCGGCATTGCGCGGGAAAATCGAGGCTCTGATTGAGAGCAAATTTGGTTTGTCCATTCGCGTCATTATTCGCACAGCAGATGAACTTGTAGCAATGGCTGCCAATCGGCCATTCTCGGATGAAGAAGTGGCGGCAGCCGAAGCTTCTTTTGAAGGGGAATGCCTCTATATTGCGATGATGCTCGATACACCGCAGGCGAGTAAAATTGAAAAGCTGGAGAGCTATGATTTTAAAGAGGATCGTTATGTGATCGCAGGCAGGGATGTTTATTTGTTATTTCGCCAAAGCGTGCGGGATTCCAAGCTTTCCGTACAAGTGGACAAGCTGAACGCGCCGGTGACCGTACGAAACTGGAATACACTGACGAAGCTTATTGCGATGTCGCAGGAAATGGGTAATGCCAATTAAGCGGTGCAAATCTCACGATCTACACGTTAAGGGGGAAGCCTATCATGTTCAATCTATCGGAGTATCCATATCCATCGAGAAGGACGGCAGTCGTAGCTAAGAAAGGAATGGTTGCCACTTCGCAGCCGCTCGCTTCTCAAGCGGGACTTCGCGTATTGCAGCAAGGCGGAAATGCCATTGATGCGGCGATTGCAGCCGCTGCATGTCTTACGGTAGTAGAGCCGACAGGCAATGGCATTGGGAGCGACGCGTTCGCGATAGTTTGGTATAAAGGGCAAATGTATGGATTGAACGCGAGTGGAGGAGCGCCTGAGCTGTTGACGCCGGAAGCGGTTCGGCAGCGGGGATTCGAGGCGGAAATGCCGTCAAGCGGATGGCTGCCGGTGACCGTTCCCGGTGCGCCGGCTGCCTGGGCCGGTTTATCCGCTCGATTCGGCGCATTGCCATTCGCGCAACTGCTCGAATCCGCAATTGATTATGCCGAGGGCGGTTACCCGGTTTCACCGGAGCTCGCGTTGAAATGGCAGCGTGCTCACGAGGTGTATTCGCAGAGAAGCGGGAATGATCCTGACTTCGCAGAGTGGTTTCGTGTCTTTGCCCCGAATGGACGAGCACCGAGGGCCGGCGAGATGTGGCGGTCACCGGATCATGCGCGGACGCTTCGGCTGATTGCGGAAACCGCGAGCGAATCGTTTTATCGAGGCGAGCTGGCAGAGGTCATCGATCGGTATGCCAGAGAGAGCGGAGGGCTGCTTCGCAGCACCGATCTTGCACCGTTTCAACCGGAATGGGTGGACCCGATTTCAGTGGCTTATCGAGGTTATGACGTATGGGAGCTGCCTCCGAATGGGCAAGGACTTGTCGCTTTGATGGCTTTGAATATGTTGAATGGACTGGATCTATCCGGTTATGAGAGCTCTGACAGATATCATGTGCAGATCGAAGCGCTGAAGCTGGCCTTTGCAGATGGGAAGCATTATATTACGGATCCTAACCGAATGAAAGCAAGTGTGGAACAGCTGCTGTCCCCTTCCTATGCCGCACTTCGCAGCAGCTTGATCGGAGAACGGGCTTTGATGCCCGAACCGGGGCAATTGCCTAAGGGCGGAACCGTTTATTTGGCTGCTGCTGATGGAGAGGGGAACATGGTTTCTTTTATCCAAAGTAACTACATGGGATTTGGTTCGGGGATTGTGGTGCCGGGAACCGGGATCAGCCTGCAGAACAGAGGAGCTTCCTTCTCCCTTGATCCTGCTCATGCCAATGTGCTGGAGCCGGGGAAACGGCCTTATCATACGATTATTCCGGGTTTTATTACGAAAGACGGAGCACCGATCGGCCCATTCGGCGTAATGGGCGGCTTTATGCAGCCGCAGGGTCATCTGCAGGTGATCTCTCACTTATTGGATCATCATCAGAATCCGCAGGCTGCGCTTGACGCGCCTAGATGGCAGTGGATGGAAGGCAAACAGGTTGCCGTTGAAGGTGAGCTGCCGAATGATATTGTAGAAGAGCTTAAGCGCAAGGGCCATGAGATTCGGATCGTGCGAGATCGTAAAGCGTATGGCTGTGGACAGGTTATATGGCGGGATGAGAATGGCGTCCTGATTGGCGGAACCGAACCAAGAACAGACGGTTGCATTGCTTCTTGGTAATGATAGATCGAGTGGTTGAAATTCGATAATGGAATGGAGTGTGTGAACAAGATGGAAGCAGAGCAGACGGCGAGTCCGGATATCTGTAAAATCATTCAAGAGCTTGCAGTCAAACACATCATCCATCCGGATACCAAGCTTATGCATCAGGTGAGCGGCACGACAGAAGGGCGCGTTTACATCCTAATGGTGGACGAGCAGCCGCGTTATGTGCTGAAGTCGGAAGAAGCGGAGTATTTGTCAGTAGTGTCGCAATTTCTGAGTGATTATGCGGCTAGTGCGCTGCTGCCTAAGGTTCATTTTACAGCCCCGGATAACTCTTATATCGTCTATGCATTCGTGCCCGGCACAACAGGTGACGAGCGCGGACTAAAGCAAGAATGGTTGCCTCGTTTAACGGTGAACCTGTTGAATCATTACCGGGAAGTGGAGCAGTCGGACCCTTCTTTAGTATGGGATGATCATACGCTGAATGGTTTGGATTTTGCAAAAAACGAAATGGGAAGCTTGCTCCCGGAAGCCGATTTTGAACTGGTGGTTTCCATTGCGATAAAGCTGCTCGTGTACAGGGAAGCACGTCCCGATTATTGGCTTCACGGCGACTGCGGCGTTCATAACTTCGTGTACCGCGAACAGCAGCTGGCGGGGGTTATCGATCCGACTCCGATGGCCGGACCGCTGCTCTATGATTTCATCTTCGCATTCGTTTCTTCGCCGGACGACTTGACGATGGAAACGCTGCTTGCGGCATTCGAGCTTCTTGACCATGAGCCGATGGAGCGCGAGGAGCTGGTATGGGAGGTCGTGGTTGGGCTTTATTATCGGATTGGCGTGTGCTTGCTACACCATCCTCATGATCTGCCGGCGTATCTGGAAGCATGGAATTACTGGAAAGCACTTGTACGGGAATAGGATTGTCAATGAGGGGGGAAGCGGATGTCGCAGGTTCGGTCGCAATCTACAGCAGCATCAATCGCACCATGGATTTCGGTTCGCAGTGCGGTTGAAGCTTTAGCATTCTACGAAGCTGCATTCGGCGCGGTTGAGCTCTACAGGCTGGAGGAAGAAGAGGGAAAGCCGGTTCTAGCGGAACTGTCGGTGCAAGGAGCGGGCTTCTGGATTCAAGAGGATCCGGAATCTAGTCCGAATCCGGATGTGCCGGGCTCCGTTCGGATGATTCTTACCGTGGCTAACCCGGACGCACTATTTGAGCAAGCAATCTCGGCAGGTGCTGAGGTAGTTGCGCCAGTCAATGAGGGCCACGGCTGGAGAATCGGACGGCTGATTGACCCGTTCGGGCACCATTGGGAGATTGGCAAGAGGTTGGTGTAGCAGCTTTGCTGCAGAGGAACAAGAGGCAATCTTAGGAGTTTCATCTACTGCTCACTTGGATCAAGAGCTGTCTCTATCATCGTTTAGATGATAGGGGCAGCTTTTTTCATTGGGTAACGATCGAAGAGAGGTACGGTGTACCACTTCTTGGCGCGAAATGGTAGTTCGAAGTAGAAGAGAGGGTACTGGATACCGCTCTTGAGCAAGAGTTGGCGGTTTGAGGTAGAAGAGAGGTACTGCGCCGCCGGTATAGCTCAATAGATAAGTAGCTCATCTAGGGATCCTCTTCATCAGAAATTTGGATAAACGAGAGAAAGAAGCTCCTCCAGGGATCTACGACGGCGTAAAGTTGGAGTAATGGGAGATAGTAGCTCGCCTAGGGATCTACATCGACGAGAATCCGGCGAGTGGAGAAAATTTGCACGGCGACGAGCCTGCGAGGCAGCCACACGTTAGAGGCTACCGCGGCTTGCGTCAGCCAAAGGTTAAGCTCTGCACCACAATTCAGCGCACCAAAAACATCTTGCTATTAAAACGCTTTCACTATATTTTTAGGGTAACAGAATCAGAAAAAGGGTTTGAGGGGGACTAGCATGTATAGGATGTTCATCGTGGATGACAACAAGTACGAGCGTAATGGTCTTAAAAATCATATTGATTGGGCATCGCTTGGCATCGAAGTGGTGGCAACTTTCCCGAATGGCGCGGAGGCGCTGGAACGAATTGATGAACTCAAGCCGCATCTCATCGTAACCGATATCGCGATGCCGATTATGAACGGCGTCCAGTTATCGGAGCACATTTATCAGCGGTATCCCGATATAAAAGTTATTTTCATCAGCTGTCACAGCGATTTCGAATTCGCCAAGTCCGCCGTCGACTTGGGCATCTACGGCTATGTTCTCAAACCGATTATTGCCGATGAGCTCGTGACGGCGGTCAAGAAACTCGTCCATGATATTGATATCAAGCATTCGCAATCGATGGAGAAAGAACGCATGCTGCAGCAGCTGGAAATGATGCTGCCGCTCGTACAAGAGCAGTTCTTCAAAGAACTGCTGCTCGGGAATTTCCATAACGAAGCCGATATTATCAAACGGATGGCGTTCCTGAAGGTTGCAGTCCGGCCGCATGACCGGATTCATGTGCTGTCGATCCAGCTTCACGAAGCAGAAGAGAAAGCGATCGATCATGGCGTGGCGGATGCGTATTTCGTCTCCTATTCCGTCAAGAGAAGCATTACCTCGTTGAGCACAGGCAACCGTTATATCTATCCGATTCAATTCTCCCCCCTGGATTATGCCGCCATTATCTTCGAAGCGGATGATGAAGACAACATCATGAATACAGCCGTAGAAATCAGCATGGAGATCAGCAGAAGAGTCGAGCTTACCGCTATTACAGGCATCAGTAAAGTTTCCGAGGAGATCGCGGATATCTCAACACTATATAAGCAGGCACAGAAAGCCGTCCACACCCGATTCTACAGCGGCAGCAACCCGATCATCACCTTTGAAGAAATCGAAGACCGCACGGATGTCCCGTTCGAGGATCTCCCCAATCTCGAAGCGGTTTATCAGGATTTGAAAACACTGATGATCTACAGCACGGCTGCGGACGTCAGAGAGTTTGTGGATAAATACCTGGGCGATCGGGTATCCCGGCATGATGCCAATTATGTGAAGAGCTTTGCGTTCATGGTCATGAATATTACGCGAATTATTTTACAGGAAGCTAATCAAACGTTCCGGGATCTGGCGGAGGACGATATGAAAATATGGAAACAATTCAGCCAGCCGGATACGCCGATCCATGTGAGCGAGAAGATCTACCAATGGCTGATGTCCATTATCGATCGTTTGTCTGAGAAGAACACGAGTAAGAATACGAAGGTCGTCGATACGATTATAGGGATCATTAAGTCGAAATACCACGAGCAGATCACGATCGAGGATATTTCAAAGTCAGTCTACTTAAGCGGCAGATATGCCAACGCGCTGTTCAAGAAAGAAGTTGGCAAAACGATTTTCGACTATGTCATTGAAGTACGCATTGATGCGGCGAAGAAGCTGCTGAAGGACAAGGACAGCAGAGTGGCGTCCGTTGCCGAAGAGGTCGGCTACATGAATACGTCGTATTTCTGCCTTGCATTCAAGAAGAACGTCGGGATGACGCCTGCTGAATACAAGAGTAAGGTTGTCTTATGATCGGGAAGCTGTCGTATCGCCATAAAATCGCCGCGATCATCTTCGTGTTTGCTTTTCTGCCTATGATTATTCTCGGTTCCTTGATGATTCAGAAAGTATGGAGCGCCAAAGTACAAGAGATTATTAACAAGAACGACATTCAACTGACCAGCAGCGTGAACGGGATAAACAGTCTGCTGTCTTCGAACATGGATAAGTTGATGGCGATTAATAACAACTTCTATATTTTTAATTATTTGGATACCAAGACCGATCAGAACCTTGTTGGGGTTATGAATTTCAGTGACTATTTGCAGAGCGTCATTAATGCAATGAAGTCGGATAATCGGGATGTGAATTTCCAGATTTATGCCATCGAAGATACGAACTATGATGGGGATTATTTGCGAAGCATTCAGAACCTGGAGAACGTACGGGTAACGAACGGCGTCAGTTTGAAGGATGAAATTTTGCAGTATGACGACTCCCAAATTTTATGGAAATACCGGACGATTAAAGCCCAATTCAGCGATGTGGAATCTAATTATCTGTTCGGCTACAAGAAGATCATGTCGCTTGGCAAACCGCTGGCTATTATTGAGCTGCAAATTCCGATACAGCAAATTACGAACTTCTTCACCTATGAAATTCCGGAAGGCAGTTATATCGTTTACGAGGTCGACGGGAAGAAGCAATGGGTGATAGGCGAGGAGGAAGAGTCGATCCCAGAGGGGGATTCGGCCGGCGACGACTATTATATTATCGACAAAGAGCTGAAGCCGGGGATCGGCGACATCTCGATGTTCGTTCCGAAAAGCCTGGTATTCCAAGGATTAAAGGGTTATTTGATCACGGTGCTCGTTATTTTCATTTTCCTCATCGGCATTCTGTTCGTTACGGTCGAGATGGTTTCTTATTTCCTGACGAAGAAGCTGGAGGCACTCTTTAGAAAAATGAACACCAATGTCGAAAGCTTAATCAGCAGCGACAGCTTCGTGCCTTTCGAGGAAACGGAAGATGAATTCGGGAAAATGGGACGGATTTTCTACGAGCTGACGATGCGGATCAAGGAATATTATCGCAAAATTACCGACTATGAGCTGGAGAAAACCGTATTGGAGACGCAGCTGCTGCAGGAACGGTTCAACCCCCATTTTCTGTACAATACGCTCTCGACCTTCAGATGGATCTATAACGATCCGAAGGTTCATGAGGTCGTGGATTCAATGGTGAAGTACTACCGCATTGCATTGAACAAAGGAAGCAGTATCATTACGATTGAGCAGGAAACGGAAATGATCCGCGAGTATTTGCGCTTGCAGATGTTTGCGTACGGCAATGATTTCGATTACGACATCCACATCGAGGCGGACACCGGGCAGCAGCTGGTGCTCAAGAATTTACTTCAGCCGATTGTGGAGAATGCGTTTCTGCATGGGATAAGCGGACGAGAATCAGGCGGTCTCATTACGATTCGCGTCAGCACAAATGACGACAACGAAACGATCCGCTTCGAAATTGCAGATAACGGACTTGGAATGGGACCCGAGAAGATTAAGCGCATACTCGAAGGTGCGGAAGAGAGCAAATACAGCGGCTACGGGATGAAGAACGTCCGCAATCGGATGGAAACCTATTATGGCTCAGGCTACGGTCTTGAAATCGAAAGCGAGCCCGGACGAGGAACGAAGGTTATTCTTACGACACCATCCAATTACAGTGCCGATCGGATGGATGTAAAAGCCATTTCAGCGTAATTAACAATGACCTTATTCCGATTGCGATATCGGGATAAGGTCATTTTTGTGAAAATAAGGAGATCCTTATTCTGTTATTTGTAATCCGTATTTTTACTATTTCCAGAAATGAAAGCGTTCTATAATTCAAACATACAAGAGAAAAGCAAGTGACGAGAGAGGAGGGAATATGTTGAAAACGATTGCGACTCAAGTGCCTGTGAAGAAAACGGTACGTGCCAGAGTGTTTAAAAACATTCAGACGAATATGTTCGGTTACCTGCTAATGCTGCCTTCCATCGTTTTGACTTTCATATTTTCCTACTTGCCGATGCCAGGATTATTGTCAGCCTTTCAAGACTACAATATGTTCGCCGGTTTATGGAAAAGCGATTGGGTGGGATTGGTTCATTTCAAGGAAATCTTCCAAATTCCAATGCTGTGGGGTTCCATTATTAATACGCTGAAGCTGAGCGTGCTCACTATTCTCGTCGGATTCCCGGCGCCGATCTTACTGGCGCTCATGATAAATGAGTTGAAGAACGGCTTGTACAAGCGAAGTGTTCAAACGCTGACTTATCTGCCTCACTTCTTGTCCTGGATCGCCGTTGTAGGTCTCTGCTACTCCTTCTTCGATTCCTACGGACCGCTGAACGACCTGAGAGTTGCGGTGCTAGGTCCGGATACGGAGCGGGAAATGTTCCTGTCCCAGCAAGGCTTGTTCCTCCCCTTGCTGCTGCTGCTAAGCGTGTGGAAGGAAGTCGGCTGGGGAACGATCGTATATCTCGCAACGATTACTTCCATCGACCCGCATCTCTACGAAGCCGCTAAGATGGATGGCGCCAATCGGTTCAAACAGCATCTGCATATTACATTGCCGGGGCTGAAGCAAACGACGATTCTGCTGCTGCTCTTCACACTCGGAACGTTGTTCGCAAGCAATTTCGAGCTCGTCTACGGGATGCAGAACGCTTTTATTAACTTCGATGTTATCGCAACCGTTATCTTCTCCTCGGGTATTCAACAAGGCAGCTACTCTTTAGCTACTGCGGTTGGATTCGCGCAAGGGTTGGTCGCATTGCTGCTAATCATCATTGCAAACAAAATATCCAAGAAAATATCAGGCGTATCGATATGGTAGGAGGCCCAGATGAGTCACGAATCCAATGCATACAAAGTATTTAAATACGGGAACATCAGCCTCCTGTTTATCTTAGTCGTAGCGATGATTTTTCCTTATGTGAATGTGCTCGCGATCGCGTTTAACGATCCGATGGATTCGCAATTCGGAGGCATCACGTTCTGGCCGCGGGTATTCACCGTTGATAATTTCAAAGTATTGCTTCAGAACAAAGATGTGATTACGGCGACCGGCATATCGGTCTTGCGGGTGATCATCGGGACGCTTATTGCGCTGGTTGTCCAATATATGTGCGCTTACGCCTTTACGATTAAGGACTTCAAAGGCAAAGCGGTAGTCCTGATGTTTCTGATGATCCCGATGTATTTTAACGGAGGATTGATCCCGCAATACCTGCTTTTCTCCAAAATGCACATGCTGAACAGCTTTCTGGTGTATGTGCTCCCGGTTTCCTTCAGCTTATATAATATGGTCATTATCCGGTCGTATCTGTTCAGTATCCCTGGAAGTCTTGCAGAATCAGCACGTATTGACGGAGCGAATGAGTTCATCATTATGTTCCGAATCTATGTCCCCTTATCCATGCCGATTATCGCGGTTCTGGCATTATGGAGTGCGGTAGGTCATTGGAATGATTGGACGACAACGCTGTATTTTATAACCGACAAGCATTTGTATACGCTTCAATATATATTGATGCAAATCTTGAGGGAAGGCGAGAGAGTCACGAAATTGATGGAGGAAGCCATTCGAATGGGCACGATGGGTGCAACGAGTTCGCCGCGCCAAATGACGCCGGCTGCGATTCGGGCAGCTAATATCATCATTACGACCATCCCGATTGTCATTATCTATCCATTCCTGCAGAAGTATTTCGTGCAAGGCATTACGCTCGGAGCCGTGAAAGAGTAACGCGTTCAATCAGGTCATCTATTAAAGGTGGTGAGGCCTACAGTTGTCTGTGATAGAGTAGTAATGGGGAAATCAAGCATGTAAGAATAAGGGGATCATACGGTTGCAAGGCCATGAAAAAAGAACATATCAAAGAGTGAAAGCGGGCTAATCTGTCGCCAAACCTACTAGCCGGCCGATCTCATGAATATGTTCTTGAGATTGTAGCACTTCTATTATCGCATATCTTTGTAAGCTCATTCCATACCTAATTTTATAAACGGCTACATAAATAAGGGAGGATTATGTGTGAAGAAGCAACTATCAACAGGCGTACGCCTATCGCTGACAGCAGCATTGTCTGTGGCCATGCTGGCCGGCTGCTCGAGCAATAATAATGAACCTGCGAAGAACGATGCAAGCGCTGCCACAAACACGAATAAAGAAGCTGTTGCAGACAATACAACGAATGCAGCGAACACGACTGAGAATGCAGCTCCTGCTGAGCAATTCTACTATGACATGTATGATAAAGTAACGGACAGCTCGGACTTCCCGGATTGGAAAGGGAAACAGCTGAAATTGAAAATGTGGTATTCCCACGGTACAGGCGAGCCTACTCATAATTCGGCAGAGCAAGACGTTGTAACGCCTGAAGCTAAGCGGGTTACCGGCGTTGAGATCGACCAAGAAAACTCCTTCGATAACGGCGGTCAGGATTTGAATGTGAAGATGGGCATGCTGAACGCGGCCAACGATTGGCCGGATATCGTAATGAGTTCGGATACAACGGCATTGGCTGACCTCGTTAAAGCAGGCAAGGTATACGATTTGACGGATGTCATCGCCAAGTATGCACCGAATCTGGCGAAGAGAACGCCGTTCGACAAGCTTCCCAAAGTCGTAGAAAATATTACGGTCAAAAATTTGGATGGCAAAACCTACGGATTCCCGCTTGAGCTTGGTGATCCGGACAATACGCTGAAGGTGCTTGATCCGTCGTTCGTCAGTCCAAACTCCCAACAAGCGCCGGATGGTTTGGGCTCGATCTGGGTACGTGATGACCTCTTGAAGAAGCTGTACCCAATAGCCAAAACACAGGATGAAATCGATGCCCTATACGTGAAAAACGGCGGCAAGTTCTCGAGAGAAGAACTGTATGATGTGCCGATCAAATCGAAGGATGACTTCTACAAATTCCTATATGACATGCAAGCGATGATTAAGAAAGAAAACATTAAAGAAAACGGCAAGCCGGTTGAAACCTCCTATGCATTCGGCGGCGGCGACAACTGGAGTACGCTGACTATGCTTCAAACGTACATTAACCGCATTCCTGCGAATAACAACTACTTCACGTACTATGACAAGAAAACGAAAGAAATCGAGTTCATGTTCCAACAAGAATGGTTTAAACAAACGCTTCTGGAGTTCAATAAGCTGGTTCGCGATAAAGTAATGGATCCTAAATCGCTGCTTGAGAACCAAGCGACACATACGGAGAAAATGAACAACGGTCAATATGCGGTCGCTTATCTGTGGGATACTCCGGATGAGAGCGTACTGAAAGCAGCCGGCAAGAAGTTCAGATACAGAAAAGTGTTCATGGATGCGCCGGTCAATACGGATACGTTCATTTCCCCAACAGGACCTAGCGGCAATAACCAAAGCATCCTGATCTTCAAAGACAAAGTAGCGGAAGAAGATTTGCCGCAAATCATTCATTACCTCGATTACATGGTCTCTGAAGTCGGCGAGAAAATGTACACTTGGGGTCCAAGAAGTGCAGGATTGTTCGATGAGACAGACGGCAAGCGCGTATTTAAGGATAAAGACCTTGAAGATGCAATGGTGTACAACAAAGACAACGGCGCCAACAACAAATACAACCTGCACAACAACAGACTCGGCTCCTCGTCTAAACAATGGCCGCCATACCCAACTTACATGTGGGGTGGTTCCACTGTAACGCCTAGCTATGCTTACGACAGAGTGGTATCTCCGGCAGACGGTCTGAGCTTCTTTAACCCTGGCAACCTGCCTAACAACACAACTTCTACGATTACGACAACCATTAAAGTAGACCCGGCGATCTGGAACTTCTTCGGTCCGGTACCGAGCGCAGATAAATTCTGGAAGGGCAGAGATGCATTCGAGAAAGCGCTGACGAAAACAATGGCTGCGAAAGACGATGCTCAATTCGAAGAATTGTGGAAAACATTCAGCGACATTGCAACGAAGAACGGTGCAAATGATCAAACGCTGAAAGAAATCAATGATTACTTCTTGAAGAGCAACGAAGGTATGTTGCCGTAATAAGTAGCTTCTAAGAATGACACTCCCTGGTTTTATATGAATTTTCACTTCATGTAGAGCCAGGGATCTCTTTTGCCTATTTTCGTGAAAATGGCCTTAAAATCGTTCGATCGTGAAAGCGATTACAAATTTTTAGGAGGTTTGAGCATGTCCGCATTGCAACGAAATAAGAAGAAGCTGCTGCGAGCTGCAGGCTCCACGCTGCTGGCAATGACGATTATCGTCCCCTATCTCGCACCTATTGAGAAGGTCCAAGCAGAAGAGCTTGGTTATTATGTAGGCGGTGACAACGCCTCGGACAGCAACCCCGGAACATCCGCGGAGCCGTTCGCAACGATTCAGAAAGCAGCCAGTGTTGCCGCAGCCGGCGACACGGTATTGATCCGCGAGGGTATCTATCGGGAAACCGTTACGCCGGCCAATTCCGGTACTGAGGGCAGTCCGATCGTGTATCAACCGGATGGCGATGCAGTGGTAACCATCAGCGGTGCGGATGCTGCGGATGGCGATTGGTCCGTCTATCAAGGCAATATCTATCAGAAGACGATTTCTCTTCCGGTGAACGGCTATAACGATCATATGACCACTAACGATACGCTTATGGCGAACCAAGTGTTCGTCGATGGCAAAATGATGATCGAAGCACGCTGGCCGAACGTATCGAACTCGGATGATCTGATGAACCGCGCGGATTGGAGAGGCGCCGAGCATGGCACTTGGGCTACAGCAGGTTCCGGTATGACCGTAGACGATGCCGAGATCCCGAATATGGATGGCGGCTGGGTTGGCGGTCAAATGTGGATGACAGGCTGGTTTATTCCGTCTACCGCACAGATCACGGCTCAGACCGGTACGAAGCTGACGCTATCGAAGAACACAGTTGAAGCATTCCGTGATTATTACTATCTCACGGGTAAGCTGGGCGCGCTCGACAGTGCGAAGGAATGGTTCTATGACGGGACGAAGCTCTACCTGTGGGCTCCCGATGGAAACAGTCCGGAGAACGTCGAGGTGAAGAAACGCAACTATGCCTTTGACTTGAACAACAAATCCAATATTACGATAAATAACATCCATGTAGAAGCAGCCTCATTGGTGACGAATGGCAGCAGCTCGAACATTACGGTTGACGGGCTGAAAGCCAAATATATCAACCACAGCGTAACGCTGCCAGGTCCGGATTTGACTTACTCTCACTCGGACGAAACGGGAATCAGGCTGATCGGTCCGGGAAGCAGCATTCATAACAGCGTAATCGAGTACAGCTCCGGAGCGGGTATCGTACTCGGCGAAGGCAACTCGGCAAACAACAACTTGGTGCATGATATTGCCTATGATGGAACCTATGCGAGCGGTATCGTACCGAAACCTTTTACAGGGAACCAAACGATTACGCACAACACCATTTACAGAACAGGTCGTTCCAGCATCGACATGTACAACAATCCGAATGTCGAGATTGGCTATAACGATATGTACGATTACGGCTTAGCCAACATGGACTTAGGTGCGGTCTACTCTTCCAGATCCTCCGATCTGACGGGAACGCGAATCCACCACAACTGGATCCATGATAACAAAGCGCCTTATAACATCCCGGATACCGGTATCCAAACAGGTGTCTATCTCGATCAAGGATCGGGTCCGGCACAAGTCGATCACAACGTCCTCTGGAATAATATGATTGACTATTACAACCAACATGAATTTGGCGAGGGCAAGCCCATCAAGATTTTTAATACCTATAACAATACGTTCGGTTCAATGGCTACAGCGTCTTACACCACTTACACAAGCCCAGCGATTGACGTAAATCAGAATAACATTCACCGTGATGCGATTCTGTCCGTTGATAATGCGATCAATACCATCAGACAAAAGACAGATCCTAAATTCGTCAATGATGGCCATGGCGGGCTGAAATACCGCCTGAAAGCAGAATCGCCTGCAGTGGATAAAGGTGGCATTGTTGCCGGAGTAACAGATGGATTTGTAGGTACGGCTCCCGATATCGGAGCTTACGAGCTAGGCGGCGAAGAGTGGGTACCGGGCTACACAGCCGACGGTTATGTACCGGCTTATTACGCTACGGAACAACCGCTGGAACCAACACCTCAGCCTCCGACGCCTCCTCCTGTGCTCGGCATGGTCACGATTGACGATGCAGAGACAGGGTCGGCTGAATTGAAATACGAGTTTGTCGGCGATTGGAATGCAAGCGCAAATGACAAAGCTTATATGGAAACCGATCATTTCAACAACAAAGCTGACGATTATTACCAAGTGAAATTTACCGGAACGCAAATCCGCGTGTACGGCGAGAAAAACAGCGGTTTTGGCATTGCTGCCTTCTCCATCGATGGCGGACCGGAAACCATGGTCGATACGTACAGTGCGACACGGTCGGTTAATACACTGCATTTCTCCAGCGAGACGCTTCCGCTTGGCAGCCATACGTTGAAAGTCCGACTGACCGGAGAGAAGAATGCAAGCTCCGGCGGAAACTGGGTAACTGCCGATCGTGTAGTCGTCACTACGGGAACGGTGACGGTGGATGACAATGAGACAGGTACAGGTCTTTATAAGTATGAGTTTGTAGGCGGATGGAACTTGAGTCCGAACGATCAAGCTTATATGCAGACCGATCATTTCAGCGGAACTACTAACGATTACTATCAAGTGAAATTTAACGGCACGCAAATTCAAGTGTACGGGGAGAAAAACAATTCCTTCAGTATTGCGGCATTTTCGATTGACGGTGGCGAAGAAACGCTGGTAGACAGCTACAGCGCTACAAGAATTGTAGATACGCTGCTCTACACCAGCGCGGAGCTGCCAAAGGGCGAGCATACGCTTAAGGTTAGATTGACCGGAACGAAGAACGAGAGCTCCGGCGGTTACTGGCATACTGCGGATAAAGTTGTTGTTATCCTTGGTTCCGTCGATGCGCAAACCACAACCGTTGACGATGATGACACCGGTACAGATGAGAATCAATATGAATTTGTAGGCTCTTGGAATGCAAGCGCAAATGTTGAAGCGTATCTGCAAACCGACCACTTCAGCGGAACGGCAAACGACTATTATCAAGTGAGATTTACGGGCACCCAGATCGAAATGTATGGCGAGAAGAACGATGCCTTTGGTATTGTCGCCGCATCGATTGACGGCGGTCCTGAAGTGCTGATCGATCTCTACAATCCGACACGTAAGGCTAATACGCTGCTTTACACAAGCCACACGTTGTCTAACGGAAGCCATACACTTAAAGTCAGAATTACCGGACTTAAGAATGCATTATCGAAAGGCATCTATACAACCGCAGACCGTGTTGTTATTACGAGCAGTGATACTGAGCCTGCGCAGACATTAACTTTCGACGATACGGATACAGGTACGGACGAGAACCAGTATGAGTTTGTTGGTTCTTGGAATGCAAGCGCGAATGGTCAGGCTTACATGGAAACCGATCATTTTAACGCGACAACAAATGACTACTACCAATTTAAATTTACGGGTACGCAAGTGAAAGTATACGGGGAGAAGAACGATGCCTTCGGTATCATTGCGGTCTCCGTAGACGGCGGGCTGGAAACGCTCGTTGATTTGTATAATGTTTCACGCGATGCCAATAAGCTGCTGTACACGAGCCCAGGCTTACCGCTGGAGCAGCATACGGTGAAAGTGAGAATTACAGGGAAGAAGAATGAGAACTCGGGCGGCACCTATACGACCGCAGACCGAATCGTCATTACAACTAGCGGAGCGATTGATGAGCCGACGCCTACGACGGTGCCAACACCGGAAGATCCGACGGATCCAACAGATCCGACAGATCCGACAGATCCGCCAGTACCAACGGCAGAGACGGAGCCGGATCCAGGGGTTATCTATGAAGCAGAGGAAGCCACACTTGAAGGCGGAACTGCTCTGGCAACCAATCATGACGACTTTACGGGCACAGGCTTCGTGGATAGTTTCAATGGTCAAGGAGCAGCAGTAACCTTCACCGTAAATACCTTCGCAACCGTGACGAAGGATGTTACGCTGCGTTACGCCAACGGGGATTCGGATATCCGGTCGCTGAGCGTTTATCTCAATGGCGAGAAAATCAAACAAACGAGTTTGATGGGAACCGGCGGCTGGGATGGCTGGGGTTACAAAACCGAGCAATTGGTCCTGCAAGCCGGTGAGAATACCATTACCTACAAATATGACGCAGGCGATACCGGTGCTGTAAACGTCGATAACATCAGCATTCCATTGGATGCGAATCAAGAACATGCACCGGGCATGAAGTATGAAGCGGAACTTTCCGCATTTAGTGGGAATGTCAAAGAAAACACCGATCATCCCGGTTATTCCGGCACCGGATTTGTTGACAGCTTTAACGGAGATGCTCCATCTCTTACCTTTACGGTTAATGCAGCTGCTGCAGGCAGCAAAGATGTGACCATCCGTTATGCTGATGGAGACGATGATCGAACTTTATCGCTTTACGTAAACGGTACGAAGATTAAGCAAGTTCACTACTCCGGCACCGGAAACTGGGATACATGGGGCAACCGAACCGTGAAGCTGACGCTTGCCGAAGGCGAGAATACGATCGCCATTAAGAAGGATGCAGGCGATACGGGACTTATCAACATCGACTACATCAGCATCGCAGGTGAGGAAGAGACTGGCAGCACAGTCAAATTAACAGGAACAGATGCTGTTGTTCAAGGCACGGATTTCGACCTCACTTACAGGGTCGAGAACGTAGAAGCCGTTGCAGCGCAAGACATCACGATCAGCTATGACAAAGATCTGTTCACCTTTGTCGGCGCCACTTCCGTTAAGGAAGGCACGGAGATTCAACAAACCGTTCACAATGAAGAGGCTGGAACGGTTAGATTGGCAGTCGTTAGCCTTGGGCATGACGGAGCAATCGAAGGCGCGGCAGACGTGCTGAAGCTTACGTTTAATCCGAAGGTATCCGGAACTGGCGCAATTGCCGTCACAAGCGCCGGGTTGTCCAATGGCAACGGAGATGTGATTCAAGCTGCTCCTGTCAGCCATTCGATTACCGTTACTTCGAATAAAGCAGAGCTGATCGCACTTATCGGTAACGCACAAAGCGTATATGACGATGCAGTTGAAGGCGTTGAGATTGATCAATATCCGGCAGGTACGAAGGCCGCATTGCTTACAGCCTTGAATGCTGCCGCAGCGGTTCGCGACAACAGCGCGGCGACGACGCAAGAAGTTGCGCAAGCCACTACGAATTTGACTAACGCACTTACGCACTTCCAGTCGCTGATCATCACGGCTACGACAGGCGATCTGAACAGCACGCCGGGCTATGACGTCGGAGATCTTGGCATCATTTCCTACAACTACGGCGCTACTTCTGCCGATGCAAACTGGAATTCGATTAAGCGCGCAGATATTAATGGCGACGGAGAAATCGGAATTTACGAACTGGCCTTTATTGCGATGAAAATGTTTCGTTAGTACGATGTACGGGAAGGCCGATTCATCGGCCTTCCCGTAACCTTCACGTTTAAGGAGTGTTCCATGTTGAAGCTCAAGCTAACCGCTTATTTACTCGTCACGATGCTGCTATCTGCTTGTTTCTCTTTCACCGGCGCTGCGCTAGCCGATCCGGCAACGAGCTTCCTTCTTAAGTCCAGCCCCTCAACCATCAAGAACGGTGATTCCATCACCTTCGAGATATCCGGTAAGAATGTTCAGGCTTTATATGCCTTTGAAGCGAAACTAACCTTTGATTCCGGCAAACTGGAGTATGTAAGCTCGGAGTCTGCTATTGAAGGGTTTATGGTCCCTGCGATTGTAGAGGGCAATCATATTACGATGGCAGCCACACAGAAGGGAAACGCAGCCGTGCAGCAAGGCAATTTTGCCATTGGCAGCATTACATTCAAGGCTAAGCAAACCGGCGATGCCGCAGTTACCTTGCAAACGATGAAGCTGTTGGATGCCAAGCTTAGCGAGACGGTGTTTGCCGTGAACAGCAGTGCAGCCATTTCGATTAATGGGACGCCTACGGTATCATCGCCGGGCCAGACAACATCCACGGCTCAGAGCGATAAACAAATAAGCAAAGATGTCAGCGGAATTTCCCAATTGACCGTTACGACGAAAACGTCCTACTTGCTTCAGCAATTAGCCGGGACTGAGAAACAGTTGACGATCGACGCGACTGCGTCGGAGTCTGTCGGGCATGTACAAATTGAACTCACCGGAGAAGTGATTGCCAAAGCGGCCGAGCTCGGCAAACCGATCCTTATTCAGAGTAACGGCGTGCAGCTGCAGTTTGATCCAAGTTCATTCAAAGTGAAGAACGGGGATGCCGTGAAGCTGAGCTGGTCAACGACGGGCAACCTGCCGGGGTCAGATGATTTGCAGCAAATCTCAGGCGTGTTTGATTTCGATTTATCCGTAGACGGCAAGCCTGTCCATGCCTTCAGCAAACCGGTAAAGGTTCAGTTCACTGTAGAAGCTGCCCAAATTGAAGATGAAGACAAGGTTGGGGTCTACTACTTTAATAAAGCCACCAAGAAGTGGGAGTATGTGGGCGGAACGTTGACGAACGACCATACGGTTAGCGCTGATTTGGATCATTTCTCACCATATGCCGTGCTGGAATCCGACAAGTCCTTTAGCGATATTCAAGGCCACTGGGCGCAAGCGGCTATTGAACGAATGGCTGCCAAACAAATCGTAAACGGTGTATCCGAGCAATTGTTCCAGCCGAATGCTACCGTGACTCGCGCTCAATTCGTGTCGATGATCGCACGCGCATTGAAGCTTCCGGCTGCATCCGCTTCATCGATGGGAGCATTCACGGATGTTTCGCATTCCGCATGGTACATGGACAGCGTGTATGCTGCGAACCAGGCAGGCATCACGAAAGGCACATCGGCCACAACCTTTGCGCCGGATGCCGTCATTACACGTGAACAAATGGCTCAAATCGTTGTTCAAGCTTATCTCTATGCAAACGGCGGTGCGAAACCTGACCCGGCAGCAGCTTCCACCTTCACGGATCAAGCGGCAATCAGCGGCTGGGCTTCCGATTCCGTACAACTCGCTGCGCAGCTTAACCTGATCAAAGGGTTCACGGATGGCAGCTTTGGGCCGCAGCTTCAAGCCACCAGAGCGCAAGCAGCTGAAGTAATTGATCTCCTGTTAAACACTACGAACTAGTAGAGAGCAGCTTCACCGGGAGGTCCTGCGTCATAATTATAGGGCATGGGACCTCCCGTTTTATATGAAGACGTACGATAAAGGGGGTGAATAATGAACCAGCTTTTTTAGAGATTCCAGAAGAAGTAAGCGTTTACACTCTCTGCATTTGAGAGAGAATCGAGATGTGGTAGTTTTACAGTGAAAGGCCAAGTGAAGCATAACATCATTCGAGGGGGATTATGTGCGTATGAACTTTTCAATGAAAAGCAGCAGCTTTCTTCGCAAAATGGTCTTATTGGCAATGACTGCAACACTCAGCATTCCTTTTATTTCTCCTCCGCAGCATGCGGCTGCGGCAGGCGCCACCTTTTACGTAGGCGGTACCGGCGCTTCGGACAGCAATCCGGGCTCTTCGTCCCAGCCGTTCGCGACCATTCAGAAAGCGTCGACAGTTGCAACTGCAGGCGACACGGTTAAGATCCGCACCGGTATCTACCGCGAAACGATTACGCCGACGAATTCCGGTTCGGCCGGCAATCCGATTATTTATGAGCCGGATGGCGGCGCGGATGTCACGGTCAGCGGTGCCGATACAGCGGATGGCGGCTGGTCGGTGCACAGCGGCAATATTTATAAGAAAACGATCTCCATGACGAACGGCTATAACGCGAATATGACGAACAACACGACACTGCTCGCCAATCAAGTGTTCGTGAACGGGCAAATGATGATCGAAGCCCGCTGGCCGAACCTGCCGGACTCGAACGATCTGTTTAACCGCAACGATTTCCGCAACGGTACCCTTGGCACTTGGTCAACATCAGGAGCGCAAACGGTAAATGACTCCGGCATTCCAAGCATCAGCGGAGGCTGGGTTGGCGGCACGATTTGGGTAAACGGCTGGTTTATCTCGCAGACTCGTACCATTACGGCACAAACGGGAACACAGCTGACCTTATCCGGCGGCATCATCGGCGGCGATGACAGACTGCGGAAGTACTATTACTTAACGGGACGCCTTGGCGCACTGGACGTTGCGAAGGAATTTTTCTACGATGGCACGCAGCTTTATCTGTATGCGCCGGGCGGAGGAAGTCCGACGAACGTGGAAGTGAAGAAACGGAACTATGCGTTTGACCTTAGCGGCAGATCGTATATTACGATCCGGAATTTGAAGCTGTTCGCGGCTTCCATTACGTCCAACACGAGCAGCACGAACATTACGCTTGACGGACTGAATGCGAAGTATATCAATCATGGGGTTACGATTACAGATTCGGATGTCACATATACGCATACAGGTCAAGTCGTGACAGGCGTAGGTACGGGCATTCGCTTGATGGGTGCGAACAGCATTATTCAGAACAGCGAAATTGCTTACAGCTCCAGCGTAGGCGTTGCACTCGGCTCGAACACGACAGCGAACAACAATAAGATCCACGACATTGACTATGAGGGTACGTACGCGAGTGCAGTCATGCCTGTAGATGGCACGAATGGCCAAACGATTACCAACAATACCATCTATCGCACCGGCCGCGCGAGCATTGACTTCATGAACAGCCAGAACGTGAATGTCGGCTACAACGATATGTATAACTTCGGGATGCTGAATATGGATATGGGAGCGATCTACTCCTCCCGAGACTATGTAACGGATGGCTTGCGCATCCACCACAACTGGATTCATGACTCCTCGGCTTTGTCGACGGGAGAAGGCATCCAAGTAGGTATTTATTTTGACCAAGGTTCAGGCTTGGCTCAGATCGATCATAACGTGCTGTGGAACAACGTAGTTGCGGATATTTATATTCAACATACTTCCTCCGCCGATGTTCAGAAGATCTTCAACAACACGTTAGCAACATCAGGTTATGCATCCTACGTAACCTACTCCAATGAAGCGACGGATAATATGAAAAATAATATTTTCCGCGACGAAGTCATCAACTACAATCCATCGACGACTTCTATCTTCCAAACGACTAACCCGCTATTCGTAGGCAGCGGTACAGGCGGATTGCAATATCGCATCACGACTTCGTCGCCGGCCAAAGATGCCGGAGCGGTCATCTCCGGGGTAACAGACGGATATGTCGGCACTGCACCGGACATCGGAGCCTATGAGTTTGGCGGCACGGATTGGGTTCCGGGTTATGTAGCTCCCGTTTCAACGGTGGCAACGCCGACGTTCAGCCCTGTTGCGGGAACGTATACTTCTGCGCAGTCGGTTACGATCTCAAGCTCTACCTCCGGCGCTGATATCCGGTATACAACCGATGGAAGCACACCGACAGCTTCTTCGACACTGTATACAGGAGCTGTCAACGTCTCGTCATCTCAGACCTTGAAGGCGATTGGCATCAAGGCGGGCATGACGAACTCTGCGGTAGCTACTGCAGCGTATACGATTAACCTGCCGGGAACGACGACAGTGAATGATACCGTAACGGGTACGGGGCAAAATCAATTCGAGTATGTCGGCTCATGGGGTTCGGGTCCAAGCACGGGTGCTTATCAGAACGATGAGCACTACTCGGGGAACACGAACGATTACTATCAGTTCGATTTCACAGGCACGAAGGTAGAGGTTTATGCTCAGAAGTATAGTTCCTCCGGTATTGCCGCGGTTTCGATCGACGGCGGAGCGGAAACGAACATCGATCTTTACAATCCAACGCTGCTGCTCAATACGCTTATTTACACAAGCCCGACATTAACGAGCGGCACGCATACGGTGAAGCTCCGCGTAACGGGTACGAAGAATGCCAGCTCATCGGCCTACTGGCTCGTTGCGGATCGTATCGTCGTAACCGCTTCGGCAACGCCTGCGGCTACGCCGACATTTGGCCTTGCAGCAGGCACGTATAATGGCACGCAATCGGTATCGATCTCGACGGCAACCTCCGGCGCCGATATTCGTTACACAACGAACGGCAGCACGCCGACAGCTTCTTCCACGCTGTACACCGGTCCGGTCAGCGTTTCGTCGAGCATGACGCTGAAGGCGATTGCCATCAAGTCCGGCATGTCGGACTCGTCCGTAGCAAGTGCTGCGTATACGATTACGACAACGGTTAATGATTTTGTGACCGGTACGGGACTGAACCAGTTCGAATTCGTTGGCTCATGGGGTTCAGGAGCGAGCACAGGCGCTTACTTGGATGATGAGCACTACTCCGGCAATACGAATGATTATTATCAAGTGGATTTCACCGGAACGAAGGTAGAGCTGTACGGCCAGAAATACAACTCTTCCGGTATTGCAGCGATTTCCATTGATGGTGGAACCGAAACCATGGTGGATCTCTACAATGCGACACTGCTCAAGAATACGCTGATCTACACCAGCCCGACGCTCTCGAGCGGCAGCCATACCGTTAAAGTTCGCGTGACCGGAACGAAGAACGCAAGCTCTTCCTTCACATGGGTAGTAGCGGACAGAGCGCTTATTACCAACTAAGGCTTTCTTCCAAACAGTCAACCGGAATGTTCCGGTTGGCTGTTTTTTTGGTTTTTCACATTTCCAGATTGCAGCATAAGTTAGCCGTATATTCACTATTTTCCTTGATAGCGCTTGCACTAGAATAGAGTTGGCGACAAGTAAGCGGAAGTTATTATGGAGGAGGTGACGGGCTTGAACCGCAATATGGACGCGAAAGTGTGGGAATGCGCAGAGCTGGTTTTCAAAGCAGCGGAAAGGTACGATAATCCCTTCCTGGAAGTCGAGCTGCAGGCTCAGTTTATCGGTCCAAACGGAGAGACGCTGATGATTCCCGGCTTCTGGGATGGAGGCAGTTTGTGGAAGGTCCGTTTTGCTCCGGTTACTGCGGGAGAATGGCATTATACGACGATTTGCTCCGATCAAGCGGATGCCGGACTTCACGGCCATACGGGCATCGTAACAGCTGCCGCTTGGCAAGAAGAGGAGCTTCAGCATAATCCAAATCGAAGAGGTTTCGTGCGCATTCATGAATCGGGCAGATGGTTCGAATACGGAGATGGAACGCCGTTCTATTGGATGGGGGATACGTTATGGTCCGCGCATACGCTGCGCTGCGACTTGAAGAAAACGCTTCCGGCCTATTTGGAAGACCGCAGGAAAAAAGGCTTCAATGTGATCCAGCTGGTTGTCGGCCATCCGACAGCAGACCAATTCAGCGAAGAAACAAGCAGCTATGTCAGATATGAGCCGGAGTATTTTCTCAATGAAGGAGGAGCGCCGTATCTGGAGCGGTACTCGCTCATTAATCCAGCCTATTTCAGCCATTTGGACCTGCGCATTCGCCTCATGCTCAGCATGGGATTCGTTCCTTGTTTAATGGCCATGTGGGGCCAGGATTTGCAAGGCATTAAGGTGGAAGGCGCCAAGCATTATCTCCGTTATCTTGTCGCACGATATGCCGCATTCAACGTGATGTGGTCGCCGGCAGGCGAATATCTGTTCACGGATGACGTGGAAGGCTGGCGCGAGCTGGGGAACGAAATTCATCGCAGTGATCCTTACAGTCATCCGACCTCGGTTCACTCCGTCGCACCGCACAGCGGCAGCCGGCATTACCATGCGGAAGAGTGGTACGATTTCAACCTCATTCAAGTGGGGCATGTGCTCGGATTCAAAAATTTCATGGAAATGCTGCCTTATCTCGATTATCAGATGCAGCCGCCCAAACCCTCGATTATGAGCGAATCCTGGTATGAGAATCATCCCAACTGCGTGCTGGATGACGGCATTCGCATAAACGATCAACATATCCGTTTCGCCACTTATGTTCCGCTGCTGCAGGGCTGTATCGGGCAGACTTATGGTGCGCATGGGATTTGGTCCTTATATAACGGGGAGCAGAAGGATAAATGGACGGATCAAATGAGGCCTGATTTATGGCAGGATGATTTGAATCTGCCCGGGTCTGGCCAGATGAAGCATGTACGCGATCTTATGGAAACGGTCAATTGGCGGGAGCTTGAGCCTCATCCGGAGTGGGTGAGTACGGTGGCGGAAAGCAATGTGTACTGCGCGGCCATTCTTAGGGAGCAATACATCGTCTATTGTACAGGCGGCCAAGCTCCGGTCCCGGTCCTCGTCATGGTCTTGGGCGCAAAACAAGGCGGCGAAACCTACGAAGGGAAATGGATGAATCCTCGTACGGGAGCGTGGCATGCGGTCCGAAATGAAGACCTCCAGTATCACGGCTATGGCAGCGGGATGATGTGGAGAACGTTCACGCCGGATCATGAGGATTGGATACTTAGCTTAAAACGAGTGAAAGAGGAGAATTGACGAGATGAAGACGGCTTATAGCGTAAACAGAGGCGTAATCGTAAGTGAGAAAGGCATCCCGGAATCGCCGAGATGGTTCTCGGACAGCCGATTGAATTTTCAAATCGATCAGAATGCCGTGACCCAGGTGAATTATCACAACCCGCTTGCCATCCGCGGATGCAACACGATATTTCTGCAACGATTATGGGATGGGTTTAGACATTTTATCGAGCTGGATGGCGTAACACAGAAGCTCTCTTATTCGAATTCCAACCTATGGCCGTTTGGCGTTGAATCCGAGTGCGAGGTTCATGGCGTAAAGCTTCAGCACCGGATGATGGCGGTAGATGAGTCGATCGTATTTCAAGTGACGACACCTCCGGAGCTCCCGCTTTCTTTTCGCTACAAAATGGAGTTTTACAAAGACTTCGCCTTAATCCCGGCGGATTCGCAGGACTTCCGGTTCAGCGCCGGCGGCACAAGTCGCGTGTGGGAGGAATGGTCCTACGATGAAGCAGCGAGTCTGCTGCACGGCTCGTTCCTGGAGATTCAGAAAGAGCGGGAAGCCGGCCATCCCGATGATATCAATATCAATAATCCGGATGTGAGTAAATACGACCGCGAGGAGCCGGTTCCTCTATTTATTAGCATTGGTGCGGATTTTCCGATTGGCTATTCCAAGAGGCCGCTTAATTCGAAGTATATGCTCACTAGCAGCGAGGCTTTAGAACCAAACCGGACTTACAGCTTCATAATCAGTTTTGATTGCGATAAGGAAGCGCTGCTGAATAAAGCCTATGTGATGTCAGCTGAAATCGAGGAAGCCGTGTCGAAGCAATTTGCCCGGTATGAACGGATTCGGGAACGTTCGCCTATTCTGAACAGCCCTTATGAAGGGTTAAACGACTTCATGAGTCTAATTCCGCTGTACCACGAATCCTGCAAAGTTACGGACGTTCCCGGAGCCATTAAAGCGAAAAACAAACAGTACTGGGTATGGGGCTGGGACGGCATTACGAGCAATTACGCCTCGCTCTATTGGGGCGATCAAGCGTTTATCGGCGACATGCTTCGCTTCTACGAAGAGACGGCAGATGCGGAATGGGGCATTGCGCACAGCTATCGCCATGACATGAGCTTGAACAGCGTCAGCGCGCTTCCGGCGCAGAGCATGTATATTTCGCTGCTTCAGCAGTATTATGCGACGACGGGCAATAAGCAGGATGTGTTGGATCGCTATGATTTTGTCAAACGGATCTTCAACCTCATTCTGACGCGGGAAGTGCAAGGAACGGGCTTTTGCGAAGGGGCTTCCTTGTTTCCGGATTTTCCGGCGTTCATGCATGAAACGGGGACCAGCGATATTAGCAGCTTGAACAACACGATTTTCTACTGTGCGGCTCGTTCGATGGAGTACCTGGCAGAGCTCGTAGGCGATCAGGAGACAAAGGATCGCGCGAAAGCCGTCTTCAGCGGGATTGAGAAGAACTTTCTGCCGCTGTTCTATGACGAAGAAAAGCAGTTCGTCGTTAGTTCCATCGATTCGCGGACGCTGCAGAAGCGCAATTCCTTCAACGCCAACGCGGTCAAATGGGAGAGCCATTATTTAAGTGATTTGATGGATAAGGTGAATGCGGGAGCGCTTGAATTCTTCGCGAACCATATCGTCTGCAAAGCGGGCTTGCGTGAAATTCCGGTCTGGTCGGATGCCTTTGATATGGATGCGAACCAGCTGCACTGTTGGTGGCCGGTAACCGGCGAATACTTCATGCAGCTGATTAACGATGGCAATCGTCCTGACCTGATTGAGCAATGGATCGGCTGGGTGAGCTATTGGACCGGGAAGCTGACATGCCCGGAAGGCATTTCCTGCTATATCGATACGGCCGAACCGGACGTGGACCGTTGGAATACGGAGAACGGCACCTGGCATGCCTATTCCATGAGAGGCTGGTATCAAGCAGCGATTCATGGCGTGGTCGGCGTTTCCATGGAAGCGGGAGGCTTCACCTTCCATCCGTATGCCGGGGAAGAAATGACGCTCGAAGGGCTATATTATGGCGATCAACGACTAGATATCGCGATGATAGGTTCGGGTCCGTACTTGGAGTCGATTGAAGTGGATGGTCAACTGCTCGAAGCGACTAACAAGCTGCCTGTGGATGTTGCGAAGGGAGCGGGGCAGGATGCGGCTTCGCAGATAACGGTGCGCCGAGTTCAAGCGAATCCCTACCCGGTTAGCATTCAGAAAGCGTTCGGCATCGAGCTGTCGGACTATTCCTATGAAGACGGCGTCATTCGCGCGCAGATGCAAGGCGCGGGAACGAGCAGATTGAAGTTGATCGCGCAGCGAGAACCCGTCGTCACAATCGGGGGCAAGAGCGCGAGCGTGCAATATGATGCTGCAGCGGGCAAGGCAACGGTGGAAGTGGATTTGAAAGTCGGGCAACGTGAGGAATTAGTTATTCAGTAAACCGACTCTAAACTGCGTAAAGTCCGAAATGATGCTGAGAGTCGATAAATCCGACTCTCAGTTGCCAAACACCGGATAAATGATGCTGAGAGTCGTAAAACCCGACTTTCAGCACGCAAACTAACCTGCTAGTGATGTTACTACAGCTGAGAGTCGACCGGCATAGGTAAGCGAGATGCAGGAGCAGGACCTGCATGCGAGTTCGCGCAAGAAGCCCATCCAGAGGTCTACATGCTAGCGAAATCAGCGAATATCGAGCAAGAGGAGATGTACGCCAGTGGCAATTAAGGGGTATCTGCAAATCGCAGCTGATCAGCGAAGCTTCCAAGACGGAGAAGGGAAGCCGTTTTTTTGGCTGGGGGATACGGCTTGGGCGTGTCCGGGACGAGCGACGTGGAAGGAATGGGTGGACTATGTGGATATCAGGTCCGCTCAAGGCTTTAACGTGATTCAGCTCAATTCGCTGCCCCAGCATGATGCATTTCAGCCGATTTTTCGAGGAGACTGCCGACCGTTCGCACTTCTAAATGAGGAGAGCGCGGATGGCCGGATTTTCAACTGGGATTATGATGCGATTCAAGATGCGTATTTTGACAGGCTGAAGAAAATGATCGCGTATGCCAATGACAAAGGGATGGTTATCGCGCTTATCGTGCTTTGGTTCGAGCATGTCCCGAATTCGAGGCTGGATGTCATCCCCGTTCATCCGGGCATGACGGTGCAGCAGGCGATCCGTTACGGAACTTATTTGATAGAGAAGCTGGAAGAGTCGAATATAGTATGGATCGTTAGCGGAGACGATGAATTCAAGGGTGAAGGCGTCGCGGCCTTCTATAACGAGGTCGGCCTTGCCATGAAAGAAGCCGAGCCATACGGACGGCTGATCACGACTCATCCGGTGCATAAATCCGGCGATACGTACCATCATGCGAGTTGGCTTGATTTTAATATGGTGCAAAGCGGTCATGGTCTGAATCAAGAATATAATCTGGGCCTTATTCGGGAGGAATGGGATAAACAGCCGTCCAAGCCGGTGCTTAACGCAGAGCCGTGCTACGAGCATCATCCCATGAGCGGACGCGAACGGCGCTTCGACCGTTATGGGGTTCGGCGCGCGGGCTGGCGGAGTGTGCTGGAGGGGTCGTTAACGGGGATCACTTACGGTGCCTATTGGATCTGGAATTGGGCGAAGATCGGTGAAGCTCCGCTTGGCGGAGCCCCATCAGCATACTGCTGGAGAGATGCAATCGAGCTGCCCGGCGCCTATGATCTGGTTCGCATGAAGCAGCTGCTCACAACGTTGCCATGGTTCAACCTGAGGCCAACAGCTGAGAGAGTGCGCAGCAAACATCCTTTTACAGTGTCAGTGGCAAGTACGGAGGATGGCAGCCTGCTGCTGGCTTATTTGCCGGAGAAGTGTGAGATTTGTCTGGATGTAAGCGGGCTGGAAGTGGAAGGGAAGACGGCAATTTGGTGGAACCCGGAGAGTGGAGAACGCCTTGCGGCGTCCGATCAGTTCGACAGCAATGAATTCGTCGGCAGCTCGCCTTTTGAGAGGGATGGACTGCTAATCATTAGTTAACGCGGAGCAGCTAATGCTGCGGGAGAGAAGGGGAACGTTCATGTACTCGGCACCGATTATGCTATTGCTGGATACCAGCATGACAATGGATCATCATCGCATTCGGCAGGCGGTTTCAGATATTTACGAGAAAGGCTTTGATACGGTTTGCGTGGAGTTCCGCAATAATATTTATGATGAATACGATCCGCAGGGCAAAGCGGCGGTGCGAGTAGTCTCAGAGGAGTGCACGCGGCTAGGCTTGCAATTTCTGATGATCATGCCCATGCTCGGTCCGAATATCGTCAAGGAGCATCCGGAAGCGCGCCAATCTTGGGCGGTTGAGCATACGGGGCAAGTCGTCGATAAGCGGTTCTCCATAGCGATCAAGCGCGTGCATAATGTCGGATTCATCAATACCGATCCAAGAGTACGAGGCGTCGCGAAAGCTTTCCATATCATCAGGGACGCAAGTCGGCGCATTATAGAAGCCACCGACATTACGGACCGGATTACGTTCGCCATCGACATGAACATCGAGACTACACTTGCCGGCACCTATGAGCAGGATGGAGAAATTCTCGTGTATGCGAGGTATGATACGGATTATATGGATTTTGCCTATAGCGGGATGCACAAATCGGTAGATTCGTTCTTGGAGCAGTATGAAGGTTTGCCGCTGGACGGCTATGCGATCGATGAATTCGGAGCGGGCTGCAGATCGAGCGAGGACGTGTATTTTGTCGGGGGCCATTATCTAGCAGGTTTCAAGGCCAAATATGGCTATGATTTGCTGGACCGAGTCTACTTGCTGAAGAATGAAGCGGTCGATGCTTGCGCGGGAAAAGTGCGTTACGATTACTATCAGCTGACGATCGACCTGACCTATGGCTTGCAGAAATACGTAAAAGACCGCTACACGGAGCGTTTCGGCGAGAACCTGTTCGGCGGCTTCCACAGCACTTGGTGGGGGGAAGGCAACTCAGGCGATCTGTGGGCAGGAAATATCGACTATTTCAGGCTGACGGACAATTTGAGCGGCGGGTTTGTAGATGCACAATTTGATGCCGAGCGAACGATGGTTTCCATGACGATGCTTGCCGAGTCGCTTGCCAAATATTCTGCGAGCGGCCATGCCTACAATATGTGCTGGGATCGAAATACAACGAAGGGGAAGCTGGATTATTACCAGCGGCTGCTGGCAGTCCGCAATGTGAGATGGGTCGGCCATGCATACGGCTACGTAGGGCCGTTTGGCCCCGGATATCCCGATCACAGCACCTGGGACGATACGAAGGTTTGCTTGGAGCGGCAGAAAACGTTCCAGCAGTTCATTGGCACAGCAGTCAGCAAGCCAAAGCTTGCGATGATGTACGTCTGGGAATCGGTCGCCTACTTCAACAATGAATACATGCATTACCACAGGCTCAGTTTGAAGGCTGTTCTCGATAAAATGATGCAGGAGCACCTCGAGATCGACCTGATTCCGACGAGTGAAGCAGATTTGGAGCGTTACGATACGCTAATCGTGTTATGGCCGACGATGTTGCCGGAGGCTGCGTGGCAATCGATTCAAGGGTATGCCGCTACGGGGAGAAGAGTGATCTTTATCGGCCCGCCGGCGCAGTGTACCGTGGAAGGCCGTGATATTCGCAGTGAATTCGAGCAATTAACCGGCGCTCAATGTGTTAACCCGAGCGCTGGCAAGCTCTATACCGGCGATTATGAATACGTCGAGTGGGATATTTGGTTCGCCAAATCCAAAATCGAGATGCACATGTTCCCGCTAACGCCGCTAGCCGGCGAAACGACGTTGATTCATGATGGCGACATCATAGGGGTTAGCAAATTGAACGTGGAATATTTTTCGTTTGAAATGCCGCTTACGTCGTATTTTGAAACCTTATTGGTTACACTTTCGCATGCGCGAGAGCTGGATCTCCCGCCGAATACGATCAGCAAAGTATCCTACGATGGCGACAATGCCGTGCTCTCGATGACAGGACGCTGGGAATCGCGAATCAACTGCAGCTTTTCCTTTAGAGGCAATAAGATCACGATAACAGATGGCGTTCTTGTCGGCATTCGTTTGGAAGGGAACCGAGTAGTTGAAATTATAAGCGATGCCGATTGTACAATCGAAGTGAATGGCAGTAAACGAGAATATGTGACGATTGGATAGCGGAAGCAGCATAGGGAGGCCGGGCATCTGAAAAAAATGCTTGGCCTTTGCTATTTACCTATTTACAAACCGATGGTCGGTTTATATAATAAAAACAACAACCAACAACTGGAAATGCACGAACAACTACATCAACAAGGAGATGTCGAAGGTGAAGCAAGAGGAACGCAGAGAGCAAACGATTCGCTTATTGCTGGAAGCAACCAAATCGCTTGTTCGCGAGAAAGGCTGCTCTTCGTTAACGCTGAAGGACATTATGGAGCGATCGGAGCTTTCGAAGGGGGCCATCTTTCATTATGTGAAGAGCAAGGATGAATTGTTTGCCTGGGTGCTGCTGGAGCGGCTTGAGGAAACAAACAACCGGTTTATGAGCGAAGTGGGGAGAAAAGGCGGCGAGTTTGAGGGGCCGATGGGCAGTATTGCCGGTAGTCTAAACAGCTTGGAAGAATCGGATGACGTTACGAATAAAGTGTTTGTTTATTTGCTGGGCAAGGAAGAAGAGCCGGCCGTAGCGGAGGCGCTGAATCAATTCTATGACCGCTCCGTTCAATTGTCGCGAAGCTGGATTACCGCGGGTCAGCAGCATGGCGTTATCCCGGCCGCAATCGATGCGGATCGTACGGCAGAGCTGTTTGTCTTGATTTCATTAGGGCTGCGAGTCCGATCCTCGTTCTCCATCGTAAACGGCCAATTCACAGCTGTTCAATTCGTGCAATTGATTACCGGCATGCTTAAACCTACAACCTAATATTAGGAGGAATGTTGTTATGGCACCTTTTATTGTATTGGCAGGTTCATGGTTATTGTTTCGATGCTTGGGGTTGGCAGGTTTGTCCTACTTTGACGGATGGCAGACGCCGCTTCAAGCTGCGGTTGCCCTAATGCTGCTGTTGACCGCATCGGCGCACTGGGGAAGCAGGCGGCCGGATCTGATCCGGATGGTACCGCCCTCCTTGCCGAAGCGGGAATGGATCGTATCCGCAACCGGATGGCTGGAGCTTGCCGGTGCAGCGGCCATTCTAATTCCGCTGACGGCGCCTGCCGCAGCCATCAGCTTGGCGCTTCTATTCCTCGCGATGTTCCCGGCGAATGTGCGCGCAGCAAGAGAGAAGCTTACCATCGGCGGCCGACCTGTACCGGGACTTCCGCTTAGGACGCTCCTCCAGCTTGTTTTTATCGCAGCCGTTCTGCTGGCCTCTCCGATTATTCAGCTCTAATAATTAATACTGATACCATCCGTTCCCGATGACGGTTCGGTTCGGATAAGAATAGCCGGTTACAGGTACGGGTGCTGGTGCAGGTATGCTGGGAGCCGCAGCCGCCACGCCTTGCACCATTTGTCCTGCTTTGTTGCACGTATTAGGCGGGCCAATAAGCACGGTTTGCGTAATTGGCGCCAGCGTTTCCTTCACCATCGCTTCGTTGAGACAATAGGTATGTGCAAGAACATTCGCCGGAGTCAGTCTCAGCAGGTCGGATCCCCCAATGAACTGAGGAACAGGTGCGTCGAAGATGGCCAATACATGGGTATTATCCATCGTTGCGACTTCGTAATGCCACCATCCCTGCGGAATATTGACCACCTGTCCCGGCTGGCTGATCGGGAAGTTAAGCAGCTCATTCGTAAAAGGATTGATTAACGAGACAACCATCGCGCCGGAGATCAGATAAACGAGTTCGGCCGCATTCTGATGATAGTGGGGCTCGATGACATTTCCTTTACTCATGAAGATATCCAGCAGCGACACGTCGACAAGCGTATTCAATTGTTGATTGGATAATGTATTAATATAATTGCGGGCATCTTTTCTGAACGTGGTATTGTTGTTGAGATTATACGTAAATTGGACCGACGGAGACGTGTAGTCCATGTATGAAACCGTCATAGCACTCCCTGCTTTCTTTGTATAATAGGCATTTGGCATGGGATATGTTATGTCGGTTGCGGCTGGAACGTGTTTCCCTTCCTAAAAAATGCATCATCCCGCAAGTTGCCGGACGCGCCTATTGGCGTGTTCTTTTTTTGCGTTAAAGGGGGAAGTCGTTGTATTGTAAAAAGACGTTATAGAAGCAGGAAGGTGGAAGTGAATGTGGAGTACGCTGCTGACAGCACTAATCGGAGGAGTCGCATTCAAGCTGATGCATGCCCCGATCCCGTGGCTGCTCGGACCGATGATCGCAGTATTACTTGGATCAAATCTGCTGGGCAGAACGTATAAGTGGCCGGTGCAAGCAAGAAATGCCGGCATGATCATCGTCGGTTATGCGATCGGCTTATCGATGACGGCAGAGGCGCTGCGGGAGATCTCCTATCAGCTTCCTTCCATGATGCTGATGATCGTATTATTATTGCTGTTTTGTACGGGAATTGCATATATCGTATCTAAACTATCGCATACGGATTTCAAAACGGCTTTGCTGGGCAGCGTGCCCGGCGGGTTAACGCAGGTTCTTGCGCTTGCGGAAGAGACCAAAGGAGTTAATCTGACGATCGTAACGGTGACGCAGGTGATCCGGCTCATGATGATCATTATTTGCGTGCCGCTGCTCGTATTTAATCCGTTCTTCGGCCAAGCGCATTCCGAAGGAGCGGCAGCGGTGTCGCAAACCCTAGCCGCAACAGCAGAATGGGACGGCATGTTTCCGAATATCCTTATCTTCGCCCCAGTTAGCGTTGCATGTGCGGTATTCGGCAACAAGGTAAACTTCCCAACCGCCTACTTGCTTGGACCGGCTCTTGGAACGGCGATCCTTCAGCTCAGCGGATTGCAGGGTCCACCGCTGCCTTCCCTGCTGATAGATGCAGCTCAGTTCATGATTGGAACGTATGTAGGGCTGCTCTTGAAACCGCAGCAGCTGCCGAATAAGCTGCGGACAATATCGCTGGCTCTTGGGAGCGGGCTCTTGCTGATCTTAGGGGCATGGGGATTCGGCGTCGTGCTGACCAAACTTCATCCGATCTCCATGCCTACAGCACTGCTCAGTCTTGCGCCGGGAGGCATGGACCAGATGGGCATCATCGCGCATGAAATTCAGGCCGATCTGTCGATGGTGGCGGGGTATCAGCTGTTTCGCACCTTCTTTATCTTCTTCGCGGTGCCGCCGCTTCTTCGGATGATGTTCAATTACAGCTTAAAGAAACAGAAGAAGCAGGAAGCAGGATCATAATCGGCTGCGACGTCGTTAGCATGCAACATTTACTTCGGGTAATAAGTGAAACCCGGGAATTTCACGACAGCTTGTTCTTCCTTGCGCAGCGCGTCGAGCACCTCGGGACCGACGTTCAAATTACGCGCCACGAGATTCCGAGGCGTCAGCGCCATCCATTGATTTAATGAAATGTCTTCGAATCGATCGCTTTTGAAAATTTCCAGAAACCACAAGGATTGGCTGCCTGTGTTCTGTATATAATGGCCGTTGGCGAAAGGAACGTAGCCGACATCGCCCGCTCTGTAATCAAAGGTCCGCGCTGCGCCGTTGCCGGTGAATACCGTCATTCTCCCTTGACCGGTCAAATAATACTGCCATTCATCATTGTTGGGATGCCAGTGCAGCTCCCGCATGCCGCCGGGTTCGATTTCGACCAGTGCCGCAGCTACGGTTCGAGATATCGGGAAGTTGGTGGAGTCCACGATTCTGACATTGCCTCCCGAAGATTTGACCGGGGTTTGGGCGAGCAAGCTGTGCTTGAAGGTGAGAGGGACGGTGCCGTAAGGCGATTGGATGGCCTGTTCCGCGATCGAACCTGGAATATTATCTTGGAAGATATAAACCTGATCGTCCGGAATGGCGTCAAATGCGCTTTGCGGTACGCCGAAGTTGGCGGACAACACGTCTTTGGGCGTATGGGCAAACCAGTCGGAGATGGATAGCGTATTCAAATCGGAGAAAGACCCGTCATCGAAGACAAGCAGAAATTCGCAGCCTTCTTCCAGCCCTTGAATGGAATGCGGCAAACCCGCCGGAAAATACCACAGGTCTCCCGGACCGACATCGGCAATAAAATTGCGCCCCTGCCAATCCATGGACGTAATGCGCGCGCAGCCCCGTATCATGTAGGACCATTCCGCTTGTTGATGCCAATGCAGCTCTCGAACGCCTCCGGGCGTCAAACTCATATTCACGCCGGCGAGCGTTGTTGCAATGGGCAGATCCCGTACCGTAATTTCACGCGACCAGCCGCCTTTATTGAGCACCATGTGGGTATCGGAGAACGACATTTTCATATTCGGCACCAAGCCTGCATCCGTTGCAGGAGGCACCAGCATATCCGGATTCTCCATATCTCTCATAATATCGCGGGGCCCTAAATCAAGACCGCCCGCGCCATCGCTTCGGATCGGCTGCGGAATGTGAAACGGCTTCCTATCGTCCGGGGTAGGATTTGTCATGAACTCGATTCCTCCTATACGTCTCTAGTATATCCCCTATATGTATGAGCGACGGCCTGGCAAGAAGACCAATTTCACCCCTTGTAAGGGCCTGATGCTAAAGCGAATCCCGTTCAATAATTGCGTAGCCAACATGGGTACGTCGCGGAATGTCTTGGCCTTGGATGCTGGCAATCAGTTGTTCAGCTGCTCTGCGACCGATCTCGTCAACGTGATAATCAATCGTGGTCAGCGCAGGATCCACATAGTGCAAAATATCGATATTATCAAAGCCCATCACGCCGGCCTGCTCCGGTATCCGAATATCATTCACCTTCAGAAACCGCATAATGTCGAGGGCGTAGATATCGCTGCTGCAGAGAATGGCGGGCTTCTCGTCCGATTCCGTTATCAGCCGCAGCAAGCTCTCCAAGTAATCATAATCCGTAATTACGGTATAAGAGATATCTTGCTGCTCGGCGCAAGCCTCGATAAACCCTTTATAGCGCTGCTCCGGCACGTAAATATTACTCTTCCCCTTGTAACGCAGCGGTGGGCTTACATACAGAATGCGTTTGTAGCCTTTGGATGCGATATGGTGAACGGCTGTTTTCATCGCTTGTTTGTCGTCGATCCAGACGAACGGCACCTTTGCCGATACCCGATTGGTGAAGGTGACGACCGGTACGCCGGATGCCTTCAAGAATGAATCTAACGTCGGGCCCATATTGACAGGTGACATCGCAATACCGTCGACCTTGCGGTCCAGCAGATTGTTGAGATATTCGAGTTCAAGAGCTTTGTCCTTATTGGTCAGCACGAGGTAGACAAAATAACCGTGTCTTCTTGCTTCCGCTTCGAAGGCGTGAAACAGCTGCGAGAAGATGCGGTTATACATATCGAACAGCACGATGCCGAGCGTCTTGGTTTGTCCTTTGACTAAGCTTTGGGCCAGAAAATGCGGTCGGTATCCCAGTTCACCGGCAACTTTCATGATTTTCTCACGTGTAGCTTCATTGATTCCGGGACGGTTATTAAGCGCACGGTCCACCGTTCCCCGAGTTACCCCGCACAGCTCCGCGATTTGTTTGCTTGTCACTTTCATCAGCTTCCGGCAGCCCCCGACTTTGGATTCATAGTTTGCGATAATCGTAGTATAGAATGTGGGCTCAGGTCAATCCGTTCATGTGCACGATAGGCCAAAAATCAAGTTTGACCGCAAAATAATAGCGTTTACAAAAATATACATGGCTGTTACAATTAAAAACGTTCACGTGCACGGTGATTCCGTGCAAGTCGATTACAAACATTCATTCTTGAACGAACATCACCTCATTCATAGCCGAACCCTAAACGAGCCTATAAGGAGCGATCGACAAATGGTTTATTCGAAAGAGCAATTATTCGATTCAACGGGGCAGCGCACGTATTCGGAAGAAGCGAAAGAAGCAGCTTTTCTGTTAGGCGGAATCGGTACAGGCAATATCTCAATCGGCAGCCGCGGCGAGTTCAGAGATTGGGAGATCTTTAACCGCCCGGGTAAAGGAGACCTGCTGCCGAATACGTATTTCTCCATCTGGGCGAAGCAAGAAGGGGAAGCGCCCGTCGCGAAAGTGCTGGAGTCGAGACTGCCGCTGCCTCACAGTCGATCGCATGGCTATCATCCCATTACAGGCGCCGGACTGCCTCGTCTTGAGAAGTCGACGATGCGCGGCGAGTATCCGCTCGCTTGGGTCGATTTTGAAGATAAAGAGCTGCCCGTACAGGTTTCGCTTGAAGCGTTCACGCCGTTTATTCCGCTCAATGCGAACGATTCCGGCATTCCCGGCGCATACATGACTTACACCGTCACCAATACGTCGAATAAGCCGGTTGATGTTACGATCGCAGGCTCACTGATGAATCCGATCGGCGGATTGAATTATGATTCCTTCGGTAACTTGGATGTTCGAAACACCGGGGGAAACTTCAACGAGTTCCGCGAGGATCATGGTTTCACCGGTTTGAACTTTACCTCTAATGCATTCGGCGAGGGCGATCTGAATTTCGGCAGCCTTTCCCTGGTGACGACGAATCCGAAGGTAACCTATAAACGCGCGTGGTTTCGCGGCGGCTGGTACGATTTTCTGCAAGAGTTCTGGGATGATTTTGTCCAGGATGGCCAGCTGAATGATCTCGGCTACGATACGCCTTCCGAGAAGAATCGGACGGATACCGGCTCCCTTGGCGTCTGCGAGACGTTGGCGCCCGGAGAGACGAAGACATTTGCTTTCATGCTGGCATGGCATTTTCCTAACCGCGTCAACGGCTGGAATGATCATATTTGCGTGAAGGAAGAAGGACGGCAAATTACGCAAAACTATTACGCAGGTTTATTCGACAGCGCTTGGTCTGCGGCTTCTTATCTGGTGAACAACCAAGCTCGGTTGACGCAAGAAACGAAACTCTTTCACGGTGCGCTGTTCGCGTCCACGCTCCCATCGCATGTACTTGATGCCATTGCAAGCAACATCACGGTGCTTCGCAGTCCAACCTGCTTCCGGTTTATGGATGGGAGATTCTTCGGCTACGAGGGCTGCTTCGATCATCAAGGCTGCTGCGACGGAAGCTGTACGCATGTGTGGAACTATGCTCAAACGCTTGCGTTCCTCTTCCCTGAGCTGGAGCAGAGCATGCGCAGAACGGAGTTTCTGACGGAAGTCGAAGAAGACGGCAAAATGAATTTCCGAGCATTCAAGATGTTCCAATCGGAATGGACGTGGCAAGGAACTTCTGCACCTGCCGCAGCCGACGGTCAGATGGGCACGATCATGCGCGCCTACCGCGAGTGGAAGCTGACAGGCGATGATGATTTTCTGCGTGAACTGTGGCCTTCGATTCAGAAGACGCTGAATTACGCGCCGCTGCACTGGGATACCGATGGCGACCTGGTGTTTGATGGGGTGCAGCATAACACGTATGATATCGAATTCTATGGTCCGAACCCGCTGACCGGCGTATTCTTCTTGGGCGCGCTTCGCGCGGGGGCTGAGATGGCTGCTTATCTTGGCGAAGAAGAAACCGCGAAGAAATATGCAGACGCGTTCGAAACGAGCTCCAAACGACTTGATGAGCTGACTTGGAACGGCGAGTACTATGTGCAGCGTCTGGATGATGTGGATGCGCATAAGTATCAGCATGGCATCGGCTGTTTGTCGGATCAGCTGCTCGGCCAGCAGCTTGCACATCTGTACGGGCTCGGTTATCTGCTGCCGAAGGAACGTGTGCAGAGCGCGATTCATGCGGTGTTCAAGCATAACTTCAAAGAGGACTTCTACAACCATGTCAATTGCCAGCGGACGTACACGCTTAATGACGAGAAGGGCTTAGTGCTGTGCTCATGGCCTGAAGGCGGACGTCCGAAGCTGCCTTTCGTCTATTCCGATGAAGTGTGGACCGGCATCGAGTATCATGTGGCGACACATCTGATCTACGAAGGTTTCATCGAAGAAGGCCTCACGATTGTCAAAGCGGTGCGCGACCGTCAAGACGGGTTCCGCCGCAGCCCTTGGAATGAAGTCGAATGCGGTCATCACTATGCACGGTCGATGTCCAGTTGGGGACTTCTCATTGCGCTGAGCGGCTTCGAATTCGATATGGCTCGCGGTGAAATGAAGTTTGCGCCGGTCATTAATGAAGCAGAGTATACCGGCTTCTGGAGCACGGGGCGAGCGTGGGGAACATACAGTCAGAAGCAGATTGATGGCGGTTATGAAGTCGACGTGAAGGTGCTGTATGGTGATGCTTCCGGCGTGAAAGTCAGCGCGGGCGGCAAAGAGTTCACCTTATAGGAGCAAGTGAGAGGCTGTCCCGGAAGTGCCGATTACGGCATTCGGGACGGCTTTTTATTTTGCCCGTGTCCGTGCGATGCAACAATCTCCTCATAGCTTCGTCTAGATAGGAAAGAGACTGTTTCTACCTATCCATACCAATAGAAGAGGTGAGGTGTTCGAAACATGAAGAAATGGTTGATCGGCATGCTGGTATGCACGTGCCTCGTAGGCACCGGAACAGGCTTTGCCCAAACATCCGAGGCGCAAGCTGCCGCTGCCATCACAGTTACTGTGAACGATCGCTCGATAGATTTTGATACCGAACCGATGAATGATCATGGCACCGTATTTGTCCCGCTTCGTTTTGTCGCGGATGAGCTGGGCGGTCAAATAACAAGCTGGAGCAACAAAGAGGTAACCGTCACGAAAGGAACCGCAACGATCCGTATGAAGATTGGTTCCAAAACGATACTGATCAATGAGGAGCAGCTCGAGCTGCAAGCAGCGCCTAGATTAATAGACGGGCGAACGCTCGTTCCGCTTCGTGTTCTCTCTGAGGTATTCGGAGCCACCGTTCACTATGTGAATCATCAAGTTCTCATCCACACAGCGGTCGCCGAACCTATCCATGGCAATTCCATTGGCAATCTCAATAATGGCGGCTGGTATGCGAGCGACGAAGAATGGATTTATTACAACAATCAGGATGATAGCGGCAGGCTGTACAAAGAGAAGTATGACAGCTCGGAGAATCAACTGGTCAGCGACGACAAGTATGTTGGGGCTCTGAATCTAGTTGGGCAGGAGCTGTACTATACAAGCGACAATAAGCTTTTCTCAATCGGTATCGATGGGGAGAACCGAACGCTTGTGCATGATTTTGGGCTGGGAGCAAACCTTGTATCCATTGCGGGAGACTGGATCTACTACACGCAAGGCACCTATATGTATAAACCGCTTTATCGCATGAAGCTGGACGGGACATCCGGGGAGCTGCTTGAGAACCATCAGGTATCCAGCATTGCGGTGATGAATGGAAAAATCTACTATACGATTGAAGCGCAGAAGTTATTCGTGATGGATAGCGATGGACGCAATAAGAAGAAGCTGCTCACCGGGAATTACATTACTTGGGTTGAGGTGCAGGGCCAGTCGCTGTATTTCAATTTCAAAGGGAAGCTGTACACGATGGGTACAGATGGAACGGCCTTAACGAAACTATCGGATTTGGATGCGCGCAATCTTAATAGGCAAGGTGACCGGCTCTATTTCAGCAACTATAGCGAATACAGCAAGAAACTGTACCGGATGAATCTATCGGATCGCACCACGCAGAAGCTTAGCGACGATAAGGTGTATTATATTCATATTTTGGATAAGAAGCTGTTCTTCTACAACCCGGACATCCGCGTCGTTGAAGAGATTGGGATTGAAGGGGCATAATGATTAGCAGGAAGAACGAAGCTAGTTTGAGGTGATGATGATGGAAATGGAGCAAAGACTTACGAATATCGTAGAGCGATTGAAGCGGGTTCCCGGCATTGCGGGCATTGTGCTCGGCGGCTCTCGGGCTACGGGAACGCATACTGCAGAATCCGATGTCGATATCGGCCTCTATTATGATGCGGCTGAACCTATCGATATCGCAGCGTTGTCCGTGGTTGCGACTGAGTTGGACGACTCCGGGAGAACAGAGCTCGTTACGCCAATCGGAGGCTGGGGGCCATGGATTAATGGCGGCGGCTGGCTCCACATTGGAGGAATTGCCGTCGATTTACTCTATCGGGAGCTTGATAAAGTAACAGCCATAGCGATGGATTGCCAGCTTGGAAACATATCCGTACATTATCAACCGGGGCATCCGCATGCCTTTTGCAGTCCGATCTACATGGGGGAGGCAGCCGCTTGCCGCATCTTATGGGACCCGCAAGGACGGATCGAGCAGTTGAAGAGCTTGTGTCATCCATATCCGGATGCGCTTCAGAGGGCGGTTGCGGATACCTTCATGTGGGAGGCAGGCTTCTCGATAGCCAATGCGCATAAAGGTGTGAAGCGCGGCGACGTTTCTTATGTTGCAGGTCATTTGTTTCGCACGGTGAGCTGTACGGCACAGGTGTTATTCGCACTCAATCGGACGTATATGCTGAACGAGAAAGGTGCGGTTGCCGCCTGTGCGCGTTTCCCTATTAGTCCCGCAGACTTGGCGAATCGCATTCATCGGAGCTACGCGCTGCTATCGCCGGAGCGAACCATCCTAGCATCCGCAGTGCAGGAGATGGATGCACTGGTGAAGGATACGGAACGATTGAAGGCAGAACTATTGCGATAGATGTGTGGCTAATCCGCCGGCCGAGCAGGGGTAAACCTGCTTGGCTTTTTTTATTTTGATAAGCAATGCTGCAGATTGGCGCGATCACCCTTGAAATCTACTGTTCAGCGATCGTTTAATTTGCTATCGTTGGTAGATAACAGATGAAGATACGAGAGGGGGATTTCATTGTGAACGTACTATTATTCGGCGCAACGGGCATGGTAGGGCAAAGCGCGCTTCGCGAATGTCTGGTAGATCCGCAAGTTACGGCGGTCACCTCCGTCGGTCGGAATGTGACCGGTCAGAAGCATGCTAAATTGACGGAGATCAAGCAGGCTAATCTGCTCGACCTCTCTACTATCGAGAATCAATTAACGGGCTTCGACGCCTGCTTCTTCTGCCTCGGCATATCGTCTGCGGGGATGAGCGAGGAGCGTTATACTGCGATTACCTATAATCTGACGCTTAGCGTGGCGAAGACATTGGCGCGATTGAATCCGCAGATGACGTTCATCTACGTGACGGGCAGGGGAACGGACAGCACGGAGAAAGGCCGCAGCATGTGGGCGCGAGTAAAGGGGAAAACGGAGAACGATCTGTTGAAGCTTCCCTTTAAAGCGGCGTACATGTTCCGTCCCGGCGGCATTATTCCTCGTCATGGCGTAAGGTCGAAGACCAAGCTTTACCAAGCGATATACATCATCATGAGACCGTTCTATCCGCTGCTGGAGAGAGGGTTCAAGAGCGCCATGACATCTTCGGATAAAGTCGGACGCGCCATGATCGCAGTTTCGCGGCATGGTTATGCAACTCCGTTCATTGAAAGCGATGATATCAATCAAATAGCTTCACAACCCACATGAACAGCGAGGAATTCAGATGTCGATGAAGCCGGCACCACTTCCGCAATCCATTCTATTTGAAATTATTCTGGCTGTAATCGTCGGTGGAACGGTGATCACCGCATTCTCGCCGCTTTATGGGAACGGTATTATTAATGTCGTCGTACCGATCGTTATTTTATTGGTCTTGAAGGCTGATTTCTTTGAAAAGATGAAGCTTTCCACGCTGCTGATCGGCCGAATATTGGTTGTCGTGACCTTCTTAGGTTTCTTCCCCGACAACTGGCTCGTCCCGACCATCGTGTGGCTGCTGCGCCTCAATATCTTGGAAGCGGCACTGACCGATTACAAGAATCGAAGCTATTACAACGTGATCTCAGGCATCGCCTTGTTAGGTTCATCTTTCGTGCTTCAAGGAGAGTGGCTCGGAACGTATTACGTCACGACAAACGAAGCGATGATCTATTGGGCGATTGCCTACACCCTGTGGAATTGGAACTTCGTCATTTACCAATTCAAGCAGCAAATCGGTTTCTATCATATGGCTGTCCTTATTGCCCCAATGCTAATCGTGCTTGGAGCGTGGAACCCGGGATTATGGCTGATCATGCGGGCAAACAGCTTGACGGTTGCAGGGATTTTTCAAATTTCTTGCAAAAGCTACCTGGAACAGAACCTGCGGAACGATTCGCTCGCTTCATTCATTGCAGCAGTGAAGCGAAAACCTACACAGCTAGTCGTTATGGTTGTCAATGTACTGCTCTGTGTACTTACGCTGGTTCTTGCAGGGATAGGTTAACGAACGCGTGTCGAGAGAGTCTATGAGACTTTCTCGGCTTTTTTATGCATCCACCGCCATAAACCGTGTTATTCGTAGTAGAAGAGCTTCGGAAAAATGATGAATCTATGGAAAACAGAGTTGCTGCGAATGCCATAGAAAAACTATGATGTGATTGTGAAAGCGTATACATAGCAACTTTTTGGCAGATGCAGAAGGGCGGTGCATGGAGGGAAGAAAGTATTGGACGTATGGACCAACTCTATGAATCACAAAGGAGAATAACAATGAAGAAGAAAATGACGCTTGTTTTATTGGCCTGCTCCATGGTGTTCACTTTGTTTGGTTTTAGTCTTACTGTAGATCAAGGCTCGAAAGCTGAAGCTGCCGGCTACACGGCCAAGCTGCCCAAAATGCCGCCGACATCGGCCGTTGTTGTTCTGGACATTACGAAGGATAAGAGCGAGCATTCGTGGGAATCCACGGAGGCGCTGCTGGCAATCACGACGATTCAAGGCATCGTCAATCGTACGAGCAGTACGAAAATCTACTTGGTGAACGCGCCGCAGAAATGGACGGGGATCTGGAATCCGCCTGCGACAGATCAGTGGGCGCTTGATGATGGGCTCGTACCCGGTACGAAGACGTACCCGACCTTGAATCAATCCAAGCGGTTCCCGGTACTCAGCTACTTGGTGCAAAATTACGCATCTTATATTAAAGGAAGCGTCTTATACCCAAGCTTGTCCACGACTGTCAATGACAGTGCGGTAATGGCGGCGATTACGGCAGCGGCGCAAACCGATGCGATTCCGTTGTCTTCGGCTATTCAGAGCTATTTGTCAACAACGGAGGGCAAGACGTATACATCGCTTGCGGATACACGAGGCTTTGCGAATGAAATCGACGCATTCCGCTGGGCGAAAGCGAACTACTTTAATGCGAATACGACAAAAGCATTCGTAGCCAAACATGGTTTCAAGTATTGGGGCGGAAGTCCGGCGCTTGTTCCGATGACCTTCGACTATTTTGTGGCGAGCAAAGCGTTCATCTATAGCCTTGACGCTAATAAAACCAATGAGAGGGCTGAGGTCGCGAGCTTGCTGAATACGACCAATTACCCTGCTGGTACACCGGTACTGGGCGAGATTAACGGCGAGCTTTCGGAGCTGCAGGAAATCGAGGACCGCGGTTATTTCTTCACCTTCCTCGATGGTGCGAATTACTCCGTCCATAGCTCATACGCATCCGATCCCGCGGCCATTACAGCGCCGGCTGCTCCGGTAGCGTCGACCATCGACAATAACGGCGTCTACGTTGCCTTCTACGTCACCGATGGCGACAACCTGAGCATTGCGGAGTACAACCATCACAACTATTGGCGCAATTCCGGATATAAAGGACAAGTGCCTATGGGCTGGTCATTGCCGCCGATGCTGCTTGATCTGTATCCGAAGAAGCTGCAGTGGCTCTCTGCGAACAATTACAATAACAACTATGAGCTGATTGCCAATTACAATGATGGAAGCGCGCCGAACACGGCCGCAGGCGAAACGGCATTCACAACCGCGTATAAAGATTATCTGAGCAATTCCAATGGACTGTTCAGATCGATGAACTATTTTGACACCTCGGCTGCGGCGAATAACATCATTACCACGATTAATCCTTACTTCTCCATTCGCGGCTATCAAGGGGCAACGAACGGAAATCCGGTTTCTTGGTCGTCCATCGGTCAAATCCCGGACACGACCATTAGCGGTTCCACGCAATCTACGGCAACACCGCAAGAGATTGCCAATGCCGCCAAATATGTAGCGGACCACACCGCTGCAGGAACGCCTGCGTTCGTCGTTGTTTCGGTTGGAGATGGAGGCCACTCGGGAGATCCGTCTGAGGATGCTGCGCTTGCGAAGGCGATTATGCTTAACAATGCAGGAGGACGAAACTATCATTTCTTAAGACCGGTCGATCTGGCGGCAACATGGAAGGCTTACTCGTCACCTACACCACCGTCAGGCAATTATGAGGCGGAAAGCGCAACATTGACCGGAGGGGTAGCAACCTATACGAATAGTTATGCTTCAGGTGGGCAGATTGCCGGTTCGTTCTATCAGGGCGGCGCAATCAGCTTTGCCAATGTCGCGTCCGGCAGTTCAGTACAAATTCGGTATGCGAACGGCTCGACTGTACAAGGAAAGGCAAGCTTATATGTGGGAGGCACGGATGTCGCGCAAGTGACGCTGCCGCCGACCGGAAGCTGGGATACGTTTAGTACGGTTACGGTGAATGTCACCGTAGGCGGAACCGTTAAGCTTCAGATTGATGCCGACGATGCGGCGACAATGGGCGGAAGCTTTACGACTGCGGGCAACATTGACAAAATCACGGTGTCCGGCACTGGCGGAGGCGGCGGTCAAAGCAGCTTCGAGGCGGAGGCAGCTGCGCTGGCAGGCGGGGCTGCAATCTTCACGAATGGAGGCGCATCCGGCGGACAGATCGTCGGAAGCTTCTACCAAGGCGGTTCGCTGACGTTCACCGGAGCAGCGAGCGGCAGCAGTCTTACGGTTCGTTATGCGAATGGCTCCACTATTACTGGACGAGCTAGTCTATATGTGAATGGCGTGGATGTGGCGCAGATCGTACTGCCGCCGACCGGAAGCTGGAATACATTCAGCACGGTTACGGTGAACGGAGCCGTTCAAGGAACGATTAAGATTCAAATCGATGCCGACGATGCTTCCACGATGGGCGGCAGCTTTATTACAGCAGGTAATCTCGATAAAATTACGATCAATTAATGAAGAAAAAGGATACAGCAGGGACGATGTCGTCCTGGCTGTATCCTTTTCTTTGTTATCCTGTAACCCTGTCATCTCGCATAGCCTGGTTCTCTTTTCGATATTGTGCGGGCGTGATGCCGTAATTTTTCTTGAAGATCGCATAGAAGGAATTGAGTGCCGAGAATCCGGCATTCCTTGAAATATCTTCAACCGTGCGGTTTGTCTCGACAAGCTGCCGTTTGACCTCTTCCAGCCGCAGCCCCGTAATGTAATCGGATAACGATTGATTCATGATTTCTTTGAATAACGGTCTTAAGTATGGAACCGACATTCCCAGTGCATCGGCTACGAATTTGGAGGAGAGATTCACATTGCCGATATTCGATTCGACGATCGTGCGAATGTCATGCATTAATTTGGAATGACGGTTTGATTTGGCATTCTGATTCGTTTCCAGCACGGATGCGATAACGGAATGCAGCCATTCCATGACGTTATCAATCGTCTCCAAACTGTCTAACTGCATCTCGATATGCGTGAGACTCCACAGATGAGGATCGCTGTAATCATGCCTGATTTGCCGGACGGTCTTGCCCAAGTTAATCATGAAATGCGTTAAAGCAAGTCTTGACTCGGAGTAGGAATAAGGCGCCAAATGTTTAACAAACTGCTCCAGATGGGAAATACATTCCTCTTGATGCCCCAATCTCAGCGCAGCCAATACGGCACGTTCTTGTTCTTCCGGATAAATATAGTCAGCTGCAGCCTCGCTTTGCGCCTCCAGGAAGAAAATCCGCCTCCTGCCGCTCTTAAACCGCTCGTTCGAGCGTTCCAGTGCATTTGAATACGAGCTATGGAGCGAGTTGAAGGAATTGCAGATGCCACTGATCACGACCGTGCTTGATAATGATAGATACTGGTTGAAATGAGCTTGAATTTGATCGAGCTGTGGCAGCAGATCAGCGGGCTCTTGATCATCTTCAAGGTTGAAGACAGCTGCGATATGATCGTCGTCCATTCCGGCGGTTTCAACGAAGAGAGACGCAAGATCCTCTTTGACGATATTTTGCATCGCATATTTGATCAGACGCTGGCTGCGCGTGTTATTCGATTCGCAGAATGCCGCGTAATGGTCGATCCGGAATATGGCAGCGCACAGCCGACCCGGGTTCAGCGAGATTTCCTGCTCCCTCAGCCGCTCAAGAATGCGATTGGATTGATTCTCCGCCGGATGAAGCAGCAGTTCTCTTAGTACGGATTCCTTGGAGGCAAGCCGATTTTCCCGCCAATAGTTCGACAGCTGGCCCAACTGGCTCTTCTGTCGATTAAAGATTTGGGACAAATAAGAGAGTTCATTATCGGTCTGCTGATTCGAATCCTCTTGCGTGAGGCTATGACTGGCATGGTTCTTCTTCACATCCGCAATTAATTCTTCGAGCGGGGAGTAAATGCGCCGTGACAACCGCCAGATGGTGATAAGCAGGGCTAAGAAGAATATTCCATAGAACACAAACGTTAAATTGCGCAGGAGATGTAAATGGTTGAACAGTTTGTTCTTTGGAATGAGTTCTGTCATCGTCCAACCCTTGATGCCTTGGAAAGGAACATCGACATACGCGAGCAAGTAATCATCGCCGCCAATATCCACGTTGGTCCAACCTTCAGCCGGTTTTGATAGGACCGGGAGCTGTTGCAACAGCGGCTGTGCATTGGTGCTTGTTACGAGCTGCCGGTGCTCATCGAAGAACGCGATTTCATTCGCGGATCCGCCGCTTTGGAATTCATTGCCGATGTAAGAATGGAGCTTCTTCATATCGACGTTTAAGACGAAGGAAGAGATGGAGCGATTCGTTTCATACGAAATAATGATAGACAGCAGGTTCTTAGGCGCTGGATGGCCAATCGGAAACTTCGCGAGCTGACGCGGCAGAAACGACACATTATACACCTTGTCCGTCGCGCGAATGTTGGCGAGCACCTCTTTGTCCCAGAAGCCTTCTATCGGCAGCAGTCCGTAATTGGAAGTCAGTACTAGATTCGTATACCCGTTTACAATGTAAGCGGAGTCAATAAAAGGATTGTATTTCAGCACATCCTTGAGCTTCATCCAGATTTGATTGTCTCGATAGGCGTCATTGAAGTTCTGCAGGGCATAGGTTTCGAAATCGGTATTTCGGCTCCAGTTGATCGCATAAGTCGCGGTGGACTCGAGCAAAGAGGAGGCGATACCGGCGCGTTCCTTCATTAATACAACGGAGTGATCGCCGATTTCCCCGGATGCCGAGCGAGAGAACATGGTGTAGATCGAGAATGTGCTGATCGTCATTGCACCTAAGCTGATGCTGACAAAATAGAGCAGGATACGCAAGTAGGTTTGTCTGTTCTGTAGGCGTAATAAGAGTCGTTTGCGCGCCAAGTTCTTTCCCCTCCGTAGGCTGTTATGCTAGCGCTAATTATAGCATAATCGTATTCGGCTAATGCGAAAGCCTAGTATTTCTTATGAGTCTCGTTTTATGATCTGCGTTTATCTGATGAATCTGTCTTTTTCAGATGCGGTTATCCGTGCAATTAAGATAAATCTGCTCATCCCGGCAATATTCATGGGATGGCTGAATTGATAGGCTGTGGTTGTACCGAAACGATGAGGTCAGACACAATGAGTGCTGCACGAAAGGAAACGATGAGCATGTACGCTAACGTATGGAAGACGATGAAGAAGAGCCCGTTCTTATTTCTGATGGCGGTGCCCGGGATGCTGTTCCTGTTTCTATTCAACTATGTTCCTTTGTACGGAATACTCATTGCCTTCAAGAATTTCAATATTTCCAAAGGCATACTGGGAAGCGAGTGGGTGGGGTTCAAGAACTTCGAGTTTTTCTTATCCTCGGATAAGCTGTTTCTCGTCGTGAAGAACACGCTGTTTCTAAATGCTTTATTCATCGGGGCAACGACCGTGTTCGCGATTGCAATTGCACTGCTGTTAAACGAAATCCGCGTGCAATGGTTTAAGCGGGTCTCCCAATCCCTGATTTTCCTGCCTTACTTCATGTCCTGGGTCGTCATTAGCATGATTGTGAATGCTTTCCTCGGCGGGCAGGAGCCTACCTTGAACCATTGGCTGACGTCGCTTCACTTGCCTGAAGTCAATTGGTATTTCAATGCCGAGCTGTGGCCGTACATCTTAACCGTCATCCGCGTCTGGCAAGGAGCGGGTTATCTCGCCATTATCTACTTAGCCGCCATCTCCGGCATACCCGAGGATATGTACGAAGCAGCCAGAATTGACGGTGCCTCCCGCTTCCAAATCATGCGGCGCATTACCCTTCCGTTGTTAACGCCTACCGTCTCCATTCTGATCTTACTTGCGGTCGGTCGGATCTTCAACGCGGATTTCGGAATGATTTACGCGATTATTCAAGACAATTCCATCTTGTTCCCGACTACGGATGTCATTGACACCTTCGTGTACAGATCCATGAGACAGCTGCATGATTTCGGTATGTCTTCGGCGGTCGGTTTGTTCCAGTCGGTGATGGGTTTCTTATTCGTATTGCTTGCTAACGGCATCGTGAAGCGATTCTCACGAGATTCCGCACTGTTCTAAAGAAGGAGAGAATGCAACATGAAAGAAAGCCGCGGCGATCAAACCTTTAAACTGATCTCTTACTTATTTATCGCCTTGTTTGCCTTGTTTTGCCTCATTCCGTTCTGGCTCATGGTAGCAGGTTCACTCAGCACGGAGAAGGAGCTGCTGTTAAGCGGTTACTCGCTAATTCCGAAGGAGCTGTCAACGGCTGCTTATGAAGCGGTTCTGAGATCGCCGGTCATAAAGTCCAGCTATATGGTCACCGCGTTCATAACGATTACCGGTACCTTGATCGGTCTAACCGTCAGTTCCATGCTGGCCTACTCCATCGCGAGCAGGCGGAATCCGCTGCGTAACGGCATCGGCTTCTACGTCTACTTCACGATGCTCTTCCAAGGCGGCATGGTGCCGTTCTATATTCTGATGTCCAACTGGCTTCACTTGTCCGATTCGTTGTGGGCGCTTATTCTGCCGATTGCAGTCCAGCCTTTCTATGTTTTCCTCATGGTAAGTTTCTTCCGGACGATTCCGGATGATCTGGAAGAAGCGGGACGTATAGACGGCGCAAACGAGCTGACGGTGTTCTTCCGCATTATTGTTCCGGTGTCAAAGCCGATTATCGCTTCCGTGGGGCTGTTCCTTGCACTGGCTTATTGGAATGATTGGTTTATGGGTCTGCTCTTCATCACCGACGACAGTAAGTTTCCGCTGCAGCTCGTGCTGCGACGTTTGATCTCGAACATCGAAGCATCCAAGCGGCTGATGCCGGCTGGTGCGAATTATGTAACGGACTTTCCAAGTCTCGCCGTTCGAATGGCGACGACGCTTATCACGATCGGGCCGATCGTGATGCTGTATCCGCTGCTCCAGAAGTATTTTGTCAAAGGATTGACGATTGGCGCCATTAAAGGCTAGACAGGCGGCTGTTGCTGGGTTTAGGCTCAGTTTAGCGTATATATCTTAGAGGGGGATTTCGCGATGATTGCAACTACGAAGAGGTTCAAGAAACATACGACGATGCTGGTCATGGTAACGATTCTGATCTTGATTGCGACTTCGCTCTCGGGCTGCGGCGGTAATAATGAAGCCAATGCGCCTGCTGCATCTAATGGAGCTGAAGCAAAGAATGCGAACGCACCGGCAGAAGATAAGGGTTCGGCTGAAACGGTAGAGGTAAAAGGGTTATTCCCCGGAGATACCCCGCAGGATTTCGACACGGTGCTCTCGGCAGTGAACGAGAAGCTGGCGAAAGACAACGTCGGCGTGAAATTAAACATTCAATTTATTCCATGGTCGGACTATGGCGATCTTGTCTCCGTTAAAGCATCCGCAGGTGAAGATTTCGATATGTTCCTGGATGCGCCTTGGCTGCATATGAACCAAATGATAACAAGCGGCTCGATCATTCCGCTCGATGACTACATCAATAGCGAAAAGACGCCGAATCTGGTAAAGGCGATTCCGCAGCAAATGTGGGACGCGAACAAGTTTGAGAGCAAGATTTTCGGTATTCCGCTTGGGATCGCGCAAGGGAAAATCAACGGTTTCGTCATTCGTAAAGACCTTAGAGAGAAATACGGATTAGGTCCAATCCAGAGCCTGAAGGATATGGAAGCTTTCTTATATAAAGTGAAAGAGAATGAGAAGGACATCACGCCATTCGGCATGAACGCGATGGATGCCAGCTTGCTTTGGGAGAACTACTTCTCCGAAACTTCGTGGGAAGCGCTGAACAAATACATGCCGATCGGCGTATCGTTCTTCGTCGGCACTTCCGAAGGCAAGATTACGGCGCTGACAGATGTACCGGAATACAAATCCTTTACGGAGAAAATGACGAAGTTCTATAAAGACGGCATCTTCTCCAATAATATCGCCCAAGAAGAGAATGCTCCTTCGCTCTTCAATCTGGGCAAGTTCGCTGCGATCAAATATGTTGCAGACGGCGAGGAAGGCAAGAAGTATCTGGATGCGCTGAAGCTTCCGGGCGCGCAGCTGGAAATCGTACCGGCATATAACTTGGGTACGCCGAAGCCTTATTCCGACTTTAAACAATGGAACTTCCTTGTAGTGAACAAAAATTCGAAGCATCCGGAGAAAGTGCTTGCGCTGTCCGACTGGCTATCCGTGAAAGAGAATCATGACCTGCTTGAGCTTGGCATTGAAGGCAAGCATTGGAAAGCGGTCGGCGACGATCAGTATGAAACCGTAGAAGGCAGCGGCTATTCTTTCCCAGGTTACGTGCTGACATGGAGACCGACGCTTGTTCGTACTTCCGTTACCATGATGCCGGACGACAAGAAATGGTTCGATTATGCGCGTGATGCGAACAACTTTACGGCATCTCCGTACGATGGCTTTGTAGCCAACACCGATTCCATTAAGACCGAGCTTGCCAAAGCGACGCCGATCGAAACCGATATTCTGAAGCCGCTCGGACTCGGCGTACTGGATTCCTCGAAAGGATTCGCATCTGCTGTGGATGCGGCCAAAGAAGCAGGAGGACAAGTCATCGTTGACGAATTGAATAAGCAATATGCAGCGTTTACAGCAGGCAAGTAAGGGAAGCGAGAAGGCGGGCGGGGCATTGTCCCGCCTTTTCCATGTTTCATTCTAGCGGCAGAAGAAGGCGGACAACCGTTCCGCTTTGAACACGAACTCTCGGGAGGGGCTTGTTTATGACTAATCGCATCTTGCTTAGCGGCACGGAATGGACAGTGACGGGATGGAATCGCAATCAGTGGAAGCTCGGCATGAGCATGGAGCTGGGTTTTGCAATCAATCCGATGCTCCCGGCAGTTAAGGCTGTAGTTCCGGGGGCCGTGCAAAGAGATTTAATCGCGGCAGGCTGGCTGCCCGATCCGAACGAAGGCTTGCGCAGCATGGAGCTGGAGTGGGTGAACCATCGGGACTGGGTGTATGAGCGAAGGTTCGAAGTGCCGGAAGGCTGGGTGCTGGATCGCTGCGAATTGGTGTTCGAAGGATTGGATTACGGTGGATTCATCTATCTTAACGGCGAGGAAATTGCCGCGTTCGAAGGGATGTTTCTACCGGTAACAATTGATGTTGCGGCTAAGCTCCGTGTAGGGGCGGGAAACGAGAACAGGCTTCAGCTTATATTCCTGCCGAGTCCTGAGGTGGATGGGCAGATCGGCTACTCGAATGAGATCGGCAAGGTGAAGTCGCGGTTCAATTACGGCTGGGACTGGTGCCCCCGCATGGTACCGGTTGGGATATGGAAGGATGTAAGTTTGCGGACTTATTCTGCGCTGAAGCTGATTGATTTCTATCCGAAGGCTGTTCCTGCCGAGGAAGGTGAGGGCGGCGTGGTGCAGTATGGGGTGGAAGCTGAGATTTGGCTGCCGGGCAGCTACACGCTGGCTTGTGAATTCGTCGATGCAGCAGGCGAAATCTTACATAGTGCCAAGAATACCTATGAGCTGCGTCGCGGCGGCATACATCGAATCGAGCATGAAATGTCCATCGAAGCTGTCCGCCTCTGGTGGCCGAATGGCTATGGGGAGCAGCCAATCTATCAGGCGAGGATTACGGTTTATGATGAGGAAGGCCGAGTATGTGCGGCAGATGGGAAGACAGTAGCTTTTCGCACGCTTCGGTTTGTTCAGAACGAGGATTCCCCTGCGGGTGCGCTGCCTTATACGCTGCTGGTGAACGGTGAGCGGGTATTCTTGAATGGCGTGAACTGGGTGCCGATTTCACCTTACTTCGGTGGCGTAACGAGCGAAGATTATGCGCATTACCTGGGTCGATTCAAGGCGATGAACGTGAATGTACTTCGAGTTTGGGGCGGAGCGATTACGGAGAAGGAAGACTTCTACGCGTACTGTGACCGTAATGGGCTGCTCGTCTGGCAGGAGTTTCTGCAGTCTTCAAGCGGGCTGAACAATTGTCCGCCGGATAATGCTGTATTCCTGAAAGAGCTGGCTCGTGTGTCGCGGGCGGCCGTCATCGAGAAGCGCTCGCATCCAAGTTTGATGGCATGGTGCGGCGGCAATGAGCTGATGTGGGAGAATTTTTCGCCTATAGACGAGAGACACGGGAATATTGCGATGCTGAAGAAGCTGGTGGAAGAGCTGGACCCCGGTCGTGCGTTCTTCCCGTCAAGCGCATCCGGCCCGAGATTCGGTGCGACCGAAGAGGAGTTCGACAAAGGACTTCATCATGATGTCCATGGACCATGGCTCTATCTGGGGGAAGAGAACCACTATCGATTCTTCAATCACAATGACAGCTTGGTGCAGACGGAGACAGGAACGCCCGGAACCTCAAGGGTGGAGCGTATTCGCGGGCTGGCTGATCGTATGTCTTCCTGGCCACCTACAAGGGAAAATGCCTATTGGCTGCACCGCGGCGCATGGTGGATTCAGTGGGAGCAGCTCAGCGATATGTTTGGTCCTTGGGATAAGGAGCGGGATGAGCTGGAGCAGTACTGTCAGGCCAGCCGATATTTGCAGCTGGAATCGCTGCGGTACATGGCGGAGGCGACACGTAGAAGAGAGCCGCGATCATCGGGCTTTATTATTTGGATGGGCAATGAACCGTTCGCCAATAATGCCAATACCTCCATGCTTGAATATGACGGGATGCCAAAGCCGGTTTACTATGCCATGAAGAAAGTGTTTGGCGGTTTGCATGTATCTGTACAATATGATCGCCTTTCTTACCGTATAGGCGATTCGTTTGGCAGCGAAATTTTCCTGCATGCGGATCGGGCGGATCAGCAGTTCGTGCCTTTTGCAGTGGATGCACAGCTCGTGCAGGCGGACGGCTCGGTGCTTCAAAGCCAGCGCTTTTTGGCTGAGGTCGGTCGCTTGAACGGTTATGTTGGCAAGCTCGATTGGCAAGTGGAGGATGTGCCCGGCTCATTGCTGATCTTGCGATTGGCTGTATGCGACGAGCATAATCAACAGATTGCAACGAATGAGTATCTGTTTACCGTGAATGCCGCTTGTCCTCTTGAGCCTTTGAGAAGACTGCCCGCGGCGGAGGTTCGCCTGCGGCAAGGCGACCGGCCGGAACAGCTTATATTGACTAATATGTCAGAGATGGCTGCCATTGGCGTGTATGTGATCCAGCGTGATGCCAGTCAGCTTATCCATCTGGATCGTAATTATTTGACGCTGCTTCCCGGGGAGCAGCTGATGATTACTTCGATGAACGGTCCGGTGTCGCCGGAGGATTTCTACGTAGAGGGAATGAACTTGGGCGGAATAATCATTTCATAGAAATGCGAAGGAACAAGGATAACTTATTGCTATCCTTGTTCCTGCTTATATTGTTTAGGATTCAATCATCCCCGCATCTCGGACTTTGATTTGGACATTAACCTTGACAGGCACTTCAGGATAAATGGTTTTCCAATCGAGGCGCTTCCAGTCTTCATAAGACATGCTGTTCCGTACAGCGATGCCGACACCTAAACTGTCAGTGCCTAGCGATTGCAGCCGGGTAACGATTAGCTGCAATTCTTCGCGCAGCGACTTCGACATATCTTGCTCCAGCTGCGTGAATGGGTTGTCTTTCTCCAAATGCTGTTTGCCGTCATATTCGAGGATTACACCGCTCACTCGGACGTTTAACGTGACCTTTTGCGAGGATCCGGCCTTATTGACGGAGATCGAGCGTTTCGTAATCAATTGAGAGAGCATGGCTCTTTCTTGCGAGCCGGTAACGCTATTGGTGAATTTGATAAGCAGTTCGCCGTTCTTTATGTTCTTAAGCAGCATTAAGAACTGAACTGCTTGGTCGGATCCCATCTTACCCTTGTAGCTGTCGCCACTAAACAGTGCGATCCCGTCGATTTCGACATAGTCTTTCTCCTGCGCAATGATTGGCAGGATCGGATCGATGCCGTCATCGTAATAATCGCGCACAAATTCGTATAGGCCGCCGGGAGGCACTTCGTTTATTTTACCTTCCTGCTCGACGAGTGCGCTGATATGATCGCTAATAGAGGGGATGCCAGGGTATTGATGGGTTAGTAATTTAACCGCGCTCCCATTCGCAATGACGATACGGATCTTTTCCCCAACCGAATAGTCCCGGCGGTAGGAATCTAAGTATTTCCATATTCCGGTTGCTGCAAGTTCATTGCCGAAAATTAAATTCTGAAGCTGACCAGAGACGAGAATTTGGCTCGTTTTGAGTGAAAGCTTGCGGCGCGCTTCCTTCGTAGACTCCGATTCCGTTTGCAAATTGGTCACTAGTGTCTGCCCTCCGGGGCCAATCCGGGGAATCGCGACGGCAACGGTGATTTTCTTGCTTTTTGTGGTGCCGTCCTCTTGTTCTGCTGCATCGATTGCAGCACTGTTTACCATACCCAGGTCCTCAAGCTTTTGTTCTTTGATACACCCTGTTAGCAGGAGGAGCAGAAGCAGCATGAATCCTCGTCTAACCATGTTTTTGCCGCCCCTTCCAATGATAGATATAAAGTAGAATGAGCAGCAACGCCGGCAGCAGAAACGCGACTCCGATTTCCGTAATTCCCACGTAGTGAAGCCATCGTTCGGTCTTCTGCAAATCACCGCGATTCCACATCACGACGGCCGCAGCTAGAAGTGCCAATGCCAAATACGGAATAATCCGCTTTTTTGCGGATGTGATCATATTTTTGACTAATTCAAGCGCCGCCCAAAGATACATGCTATTTATTATTAGGGCTCGCAGCAGGAAGAGATTGAAGATGAAATCATCTACGCGCTGCACGAACGGGAAGCGGATAAAAGATAACGTATTTAAGGACGGATAAACGAGCTGCTTCAACTGTTCAAAGCTATAGAAGCTGAAGGTTAAGAACGCAATAAAACAATATAGCAGCGTCACAAAGAAGTTCCCGATTTGAAAACCAAGCATTAAGCGAGTTTTTTTCCCTGAATAGGGAAATAGCATAAGGCTCAATTCGAAGCCTAGAAATGCAAAATAGATGTGAAGAATACCCTGAAAGGTAAACGCTGTATCTTTGAACATATAAGGTGTGAATCGGGTAAAGCTGAATTGATTGATCAACGTTTGCGGTACCAGGATAAGCAGCCAAAACATACAAGCGAAGAAAATCACGGTAGACGTAGCGATACTGATGATGCCTTTGCTCACCAGCAATAGAACGAGTACTCCGAGCAAGAGATACAGGTAGAGCGGGTTAATCGTCGGAAACGATGTGGAGCGCAATATAAGCAAAAATTGCTTGCTGATAAGGACACCTATTACGGTCCATAGTAGAGTAAGCAAGCTGAAGAGAGCAACCACAATACCGGAGGGCAGCACGCGGCTCGCGATCTTATAAATACTTGCGCCTTTGCCGTATCGATAGACTAAAGCAATCAGCCATAGGTTTAAGGAGCTCATCGCACCGAAACCGAATAAGAATATCCACCCGTTATAGCCGAATTGCTCAGCGAGAAGGCGCGGCATTTCGAACGAAATAATGCCGTACTGCAACGTCATGGCCAGGATGATGACTTGTGAAAAGGTTAGTTTTGCATTCATATGGAACTCCTAGCGTGAAGACGATTTGGCGTGCTTTCTGGCTTTATCGATCCATTGCACAGGTGCGCGAACGATCATATCGAGCCAATTGCCAGGTGACATGTATGCACCGGCACCACCGAACGCATTTTTTCCAGACAGCTGGATGACGAACAAGGCGAGCCCGATAACGAGTCCAAAGTTGCCAAGCAAACCTGCCAGCACAATGATGGCAAACCGAAATAGCCGGATCGCCGAGCTCATGGAATAGCTTGGAATGACGAAGGAAGCAATTGCGGAAATCGATACGGAAATAATGAGAATATTGCTTGTTATCCCGGCTTGTACGGCAGCTTGGCCAATGACGATACCTCCAACGGTACCGATGGTTGTCCCGACCTTGGTTGGCAAACGGGCTCCTGCTTCACGGAGCAGCTCGATGGTAAACTCCATAATGATGGCTTCCATTAATGGCGTAAACGGAACTTTGTTGCGGGATTCCATCAAGTTATTTAGCAGCGAAGGCGGAATCATCTCGTAGTGGTAGGTGACGACAGTAACATAGAACGCCGTAAAGCCCAGCGTAATAAATAGTGCGATATACCGCAGAAGCCGGATGGCTGAAGAGACTAGCCATGACATGTAATAATCGTCTGGTGAGGAGAAAAATTCATAGAAGGTAGCAGGTGCGCTGAATGCAATCTGGCTCCCGTCCAGCAGGCCTACCAGATTGCCTTTGGCGAGCTTACTCACTGCTACGTCGGGTCGAACGGTTGTCAGAAACTGCGGGAAAACCGTGAAAGGTCTTGGATCCAAATATTGCGTGAGCGTGTTCGTATCGAGAACGGTGTGGGTATGAATGCCTTGCAGCTTCTCGCACATTAGTTGCAAATCGTCAGGGTCGGCAACGCCATCCATGTAGAGCAGGGACATTGTCGATCCAGACTCGCTGCCTAGCTTGAATGACAGCGATTTTAATCGGGGGTCCTGAAGTCGTCTGCGGATAAGGGACAAATTCGTACTAAGAGATTCAGTGAAAGAATCCTGCGGTCCGCTGATAACGGTTTCTGTTTCCGATGATGTGATCGAGCGGGTATCCGGCGAATAGGAGTCGTACAAATAAGCTTGTCCGCTGTAGTAAATGGCAACTTGCCCGCCAAGTATGCCTTGCGTTAACTGCTCAGATGATGTGGCTTGTACATATTGGGATTGCGTCAGCTGTTCCTCGATTTGCGCTTGATGGTTGTCCGCCGCGCCGAATGGCTCGATCACGTCTTTGCGCAGTTGTTCTTTTCCCGTCAGATGGGCGAAATAAACCAGATCTATGGCATGAAGGGGAAACTTCTGATGGACGAGGTCGGCACAATGGTTAAGCGCTTGAAGCGTCCGGCTAAGCAGTTCAGGTTCGGTGTTCTTCGCAGCATCCTTCACAAGAAATTCCACACTTTCTTCGTATCCTATAATAGCCTAGCTTAGTATGAAGAACGGCTGGGATTTTTATGCAAATAGAAGAGGCAGCGGCTGTTTGGTGTAGGATTAGCTCAACGGTTCATTGGCTGATCTTTGCCGCTTCGTGGTAGACTAGGATAAAACGGGTAAGTGAAGGAGCCTCTTCAGCATGAAAATCATGAAATACATCCTTTCCGTTATTATTCTGGCAGCTTGTGCTGCAGTGGGCGTCATCTATGCCTCTTCCTCGTCCTCTCAGCCCGCTACCGTGAAGGATATCGAAGCGGAATGGGCTTTTACGCAGGATGGCGGACAGCCGGATCAACTGCTTATAAAGGTAATCAATGACGCGGAAACCTCTCTTGATATCGCGATCTACAGCTTGACGAAACCGGACATCGTCGATGCGATCAAGAAAGCAAAGAAACGCGGAGTTAACGTTCGGATCATCACCGATAAGACGCAGTCAGGCGGCAAAGCGCAGAAGGAAGCGCTCAAGCTGCTCGGCAGCGCGGGCATTCCGATGAAAATCAACAAACACAGCGGGCTGATGCATTTGAAAATGACCATTGCCGATGGCGCAATTGCGACAACCGGCTCGTTCAATTATTCGAAATCAGCCAGCACCGATAATGATGAAGTATTGATGGTGCTTCGAAACAGCGAGGTTGCGGAGTCCTTCGCAGCGCAGTTTCAAGAAATGTGGGAAGACACGGGAGGGTTTCTAGCGATAACGCCGATCATCGCGGAGGATGCGCTTGAAGTTACTTCGCCGCTGGATGAAGCAGCGAATTCCGATGCTGCACAGGATGCCAAGTCTGCCTCAGACAAGGCCGTTGTATATCGGAGCTGCGCTGCCGTGAAGGAAGCCGGCAAAGCACCGCTGCGCAAAGGCGATCCCGGCTACAGTACGAAGCTTGACGGAGATCGAGACGGCATTGCTTGCGAGAAATAGAAGGAGAAGGCCCGCGCTTTGTGCGGGCTTTTTTGATGCCCATTCACTCGACACAAGTCGACAGAAATGTAGGTCTGAATTAGAGGATTGGACTCTCAAATGTCGAATAAATGCTAAAAGAAGGATAAATATGTTTACGACTTACAGCAGGGGGTTGACTGCCAATGAAAGCCTTTCTTCATAATAGATTTAGTATCAACATGTTAAACAGCAGGCTCCGTATGCTTGGTGTCATATTTGTACTCCTAGTCGGCGTATTCTGCACGGCGATCTTCTCTTATTTCGAGAAGGATCATCAAGAACGCGATATTCATAATCAACTGGAACAAACGATTCGGCTGCAGCAGCAGTATATTGATAAATGGATGTCCGACCGAATGTCGGAAATGAGCATGATCGCAAGTCTGCCTACAGTAACTAGGTGGGAGGAAAATGAGATAGGAGCCATACTGAAATTATCCCAAAGCAAACATACAGATTTTAAGGCGCTGAGTTTGATCGACAAAGCCGGCTTCAGCGCCTTAACTGAAAGTGAGTTGAACGTGCAGGACCGGGCTTATTTTATCGCTGCCAGGCAAGGCAAAGAATCCATATCGGATGTGATTGTGTCTCGTATGGATGGAAAGAGGATCATCGTGTTCGCAGCTCCGGTCCTAGACGCGACAGGGCAATTTATGGGCCTTGTCGCCGGAACGGTTGATCTGACGACAATTGAACGTTTAATGAAGCAATTCGCTTATGGGAAGAGTGGACAAACCTATCTCGCCGATTCGGCAGGGATGTTAATTACGGGAGCAGGCGCGGGGACAGGTGAATTCGATTCGAAGCCCATTCAATCCGCCATTTTAGAGAGGGCAAAGACGGGCAGCGAGTCCAAGTCTGCTTATACGAATTACCGCGGTGAAACCGTCTATGGTGCGTATACCTATGCGAATAACGGCAGATGGCTTGTCATCGGCGAAGCGGCGAAGGCGGATGTGTTTGCCTCGCTGTATACGGAGCTCAAATATACGAGTCTGTTCATATTACTCGCGATGGCGGCGTCGGTCTTCATTATGTTCCGAACCGCCAGGAAGATCACGGATCCGCTGGACCATCTGTTAACGGGCGTAAAACAGATCAAAGAAGGCGGTTACCATTACCGCATCGAACCGGAAGTGTTCCATAACGCGACGCTGGAATTTAGGCAGCTGTGCAGATTGTATAATTCGATGTCGGATACGATATTGGATCAGATCGGGGCGCTCAGTACGGAACGAAACTTTGTTTCTTCGATCATCGAGACAGCGGCTTCTCTTGTTGTCGTTATCGATCCGGATGGTCATATCATTCGTTTCAATCAAAGCTGCGAACAGATTACCGGCTATGTTTTCGAAGAGGTGGAGAAACGCTCGATCTTTGAATTTCTCGTTCCGCCGGAAGAACAGCCGGCTGTACGCGTACATTTCAATAACCTTGCAAATGCCAACGAAAAGACTCGCCACGAGAATCATTGGCGGACACGGAGAGGAGAGCTTCGGCTGATTGCTTGGTCGAATACGATTCTGAAAGGATCGCTGGGCGAACGTGATTCGATAATTAGCATTGGCATCGATGTTACGGAGCAGCGTTCGGTGGAGCAGGCTTTGATCGAGAATGAAGAGCGGATCCGGCTGCTGGTGGGGTCGATGGACGAGGTGGTATCCACTTTCGATGCGGACTTGAAGCTCACAGGGGTGTACGGCAGAGCCATGGATTCGATTATCCATGATGCACATGCGTTCTATTCCGGCAAAACCATCCATGAGCTGCTCAATGCAGACAACGCGATGCTTCATGAAGAGGCCCAGCAGAAGGCACTGCTCGAGAGAAACTCCGTGCTGGATTGGTCGATCAGCTCGCCAACCGGCTCTACCTACCATCAAACCTCGTATTCGCCGCTGCGGGATAACGGCGGTCAAGTGAAAGGTGTCGTTTCCGTCAGCCGAGAAGTTACGCTGTTGAAGCAAACTGAAGAAGCGTTCAAGGCGACACAGAACCGTTTGAATAATATTTTGGAAAGCATTACGGATGCCTTTATGGCACTGAATAATGACTGGACGTTCACTTATGTAAATAGTGAAGCAGAACGGATTCTTGGCAAGAATCGCGAGCACATTATGGGCAGGCTGCTATGGGATTGCTTCCCTAAGATCGTCGGTACGGCCGTATTCAGCGCTTATCACGAAGCGATGGAGAAGCAGTTGCCGGTGTTTACGGAGGAATATCTTCCGTTCATGCAAGCCTGGTATGGCGTGCATATTTACCCTTCGAAGGATGGGTTGTCCATCTACTTCCAGAATGTGACGCAGCGTAAGGAACTCGAGCAAGCGGCCAAAGACAGCGAATCGCGTCTAAGCACGATTATCGAAACCGTCCCGAATGCGATTGTCGTTGTGGATAATACCGGACAGATTACGATGGCCAATCAGATGGCAGAGGATATTTTCGGACTCGATAAGGAAGCCATTCTCAGTCGAACCTACGCGGATGAGGCTTGGGTTCTGTATGATTTTGGCGGAAATCTGATGCCGAAGGAGGACTATCCGGTCGCGCATGTGTTTCGAACGGGACAAGTGGTAGCCAATTCCGAATTCGTGTATAAACGGGCTGACCAGACCACGGTCATCGTATCCTGTAACGCAGCGCCGGTTATGGACAGCCGCGGGCAGCTTACAAGCGTGCTGGTTTCGTTATCGGATATTACCGGCCGAATCGCCGTGGAATCCAAACTTCAACGGGCTAACGACGAGCTGAAGAAGTTATCCTCCTTGGATGGATTGACAGGCGTGTACAACCGGAGATATTTCAATGAGCAGCTGCGCGTGGAATGGGAGAAACATGTGGCTGATCGTGCGCCATTGTCGCTCATTATGCTGGATATCGATTTCTTCAAAAGCTACAATGACACTTACGGTCATCAAGGCGGCGACATGTGCCTCAAGACGGTCGCTTCAGAAATCCGGGATTCGCTCCTGATTCCGGATTCCTTCATCGCTCGTTATGGCGGCGAAGAGTTCGGCATCGTGCTTCCGAATACAACGAAACAAGAGGCGGCTGAATTGGCGGAGTTCGTAAGGGTACGCGTGGAGAATAACCGCATCCCTCACAGCAAGTCGACGGTGAGCAGTTATCTGACGATCAGTTTGGGAGCTGCGACGTTGATCCCCGCTTACGAGCAAGACGAAGAGATGCTGGTCGCTTACGCCGATAAATGCCTCTATGAAGCGAAGAAGACGCGTAACCGCGTTAGCGTGTATGAACAGTTGGAAGCGACTTTTTCAGAAGGATAATCAATTAATGGAAAGCCCGAGATTAAACTGGTCCCCAAGTCAAGAACACTTTTTTAAAGTGTTCTTGACTTGGGGACCAGTTTAGATTTGGGCTTTTTGGTTTTTTTCACAGGTGCTCCGCACCGAAAGGTGCAATAAAAAAATGTTGCATAACATGCAGCAAATAGATGCGTATTCAGCTTAAAACTTGAAAATGATGCTTGGAATGCAACATTTTCCTCTACAATAAGCCTTATAGGCAATATTCCAGCGGAAATGTTGCATTATGCGCATCATTTGATCCGAGTCGAATGAGAGTAGGCTGAAATAATGCTTATTTCGCAACATTTTGCTATTGAATAGGATACATCTGCTTGGATCTATTCAGCTACAACAATTGAAGAACCGCACTGTCGGTTAACTCGTAGCTGGTGGTATAGCTGTTACGAGTTATTGGTTGCATCAGACCACGGCGAGCCAGGTTTTGCAGAAGATTTCGAGCGCTGCGGAAGCTTACGTGAAAATGTAGCATGACGTCCCTAGGTCGTACTGATCTACTCAGTTGAAGTGCAAACCGGAGCACATCCTTCTCATCAGCTGGAAGTAACTCGGGTGAATGAGGCCGAATTAAGTAGGGGCCGATAACCAGCTGCAGGAGCATTCGGCATACATCGGGGCGTTTATGCACATCGTCGAAGGAGAAGTGAATCATTTTCCAACCTATTCCCGTGAGAAAGGTATCGCGATTGAGCGAATAGCTGAAGCTTTCTCGATCCATATCTTTGATATGACTTTGATACCCGTCGCATTCCAAGCCAAACCGTCCGTAAGGGGGGAGAAACGCGAAGTCTAGAAATTGCGATTTGCGATTCCAATCATAAATTTCATATTCAGGATGCAGATGCTCGAAGCTGCCAAAAAGGGGCCACCAAACGTTTTGGAGCAATAGTTTTTCCGCATATTGATGCCCTCTTAATAATCTGCCTTTGCGCTCGCCCGATCGTTTGGACAGATGATGTTCCAGAAACTTTGCATGCTCTTCCTCAAAATCCAACATGTATACAAACGCTCCTTTCTACGTATGAAAATAAAAAAAGAACGCCCCTTGCCGCATGCGGCTAAAAGGACGTTCTTCGTCTAGGCTCAGTATAGCATATGGAAGCAGGAGGGATAAATAGTTGGTCGATCGGATGTGCATTTAAGGTGGTCGTTTGTCAGCGAGTAGTGAGGTAAGGTCCGTAAAAAATGTTGCTAATCATGCATCATTTCAGACCGTTACTTGCTCAGCGGGACCCTATGTTGCGCAAAAAACAACATTTTCGCTGAACGAGGCCATTTTAGGTAACCGTAGGGGTGAAATGTTGCTTTTTGAGCAACAAACAGGAGGGGGGGAGTGGATATTGCGGTGAAATGCTGCATGTTATGCAACATTTCTTTCATTAGATGTTATCCGCTACTCCAGCCTTCCGTACATCTGGGTTCCTCGCTCCCACGTTCCCCACTCCGCGCTGCCAAGCCACCCACAACTTACAACTCGCGATTCTTATACGCTCGTGGATTCATGCCATAGCGTTTGCGGAATTGACCAGAGAAGTGATTGTAGTTCTGGAAGCCGACATCGAGCGCGACTTCGGAGGCCTGCCGGTCGGTATGCTCGAGCAGGAGGGCGGCTTGGCGGATGCGCATGTCATTAAGCGAATCTACTATAGATGACCCGGTGGATTCTTTATATAAGTGCGACAGTCTCGATGGAGATAGGCCGACTGCGCGGGCCAGCTCATCGATTCGAATCGGATCCTGCATACGCGTAGAAAGCAAGTGCCGGATCTCCTCAATGCGGGGATCCACTTGCTTGGACAGCCGCTGAGCGAGCAGCAGCAGAATTTCGCGCATCGTACTCTCGCATAATTCGTTCCAGTATAAGCTGCGCTCGATCGAATCGGAGATCAGCCGGTTGAAGGCTTGATGGATACGATTTCTCGCCACGTTGCTGTCGATCGCATGAATAAGCAATTTCTCGTTTGGCATCAGGCTTGTCTCCATGAACCGCGGCGTGAAGTGTGCCCATACGAAATTCCATGTGCTGCCTCTGCGAGTGCCGTATTGGTGGGGCACGCCGGGCTGCATCAAGGTTACATCGCCTGTCTGGCAGAATCGTTCCACTCCATCAATCTGAAAATAGCCTTCGCCGGCAATCGTGTAGGTGATGAGCCAATCGCCCATTCCTTCAGACCGTTTCATGGTGTAGTTGTCAGTCTGTTGAAAATGCTCGGCGATGACCATGCTTCCGCCTTGTTCTTTGATATAGGAAGGCAATTCGGGTCCTTTTGCGCTCATGACAGGCTCACTCCTCTGACACTCATTATAGCAGGATAGTAGGAGTTATTAGCAACATTCTTACTTCTGCTTCCGCATGAGATTAACTACAATAAAGATACAGTGATGTACTGTTATCATCTACTTATTTACTAGGGGGAAGAGGAATGTCAGACGCTTTGCGAGTTCTCACAGCAGAACAAAAGAAGCAATTCGATAAGGAAGGTTATCTCATTGTGAAAGGGTTATTCGCACCTTCAGACCTGTCTGAAATTGTAGAGAACTTTGATACGATGAGTCATGAGACGATTCCGGGTTATTTCGAACCTAACCTCCAGCCGGGTGTTACCGATCCGCTGCAGCGTTATCCGCGTGTCATGCATCCGCATCGGTATAACGAAACGGCGATGAAATATATGCTCCATCAACCGGTTATGGAAGTGCTGGCTGATCTATACGGAGAAGAAGCGTATGCGGCGCAAAGTATGTTCTACTACAAGCCGCCCGGCTCCAGAGGCCAAGCGCTGCACCAAGATAATTTCTATTTACAGGTTGAACCCGGCAACTGCATCGCGGCATGGACGGCAGTCGATGATGCTTATGAAGAGAATGGCGGCCTGCTCGTTGTTCCGAAGACGCATGCACATGAAATTTCATGTCCGGATGAGGCGGATACGACGGAATCCTTCACGACCCACTATGTGAAGCCGCCTAAAGACGGCGTTGTCATGCCGGTCATTATGGAGAAGGGCGATGTGCTGTTCTTTAACGGGAATTTGATCCACGGCTCTTATCGGAACAAAACGAAGGACCAATTCCGCCGTGCGTTCATTTGTCATTATGCGAACTCTTCCGCGAGCCGGATAAACGTACATTATAACCCGCTCTACAAAGCAGACGGAACAAAGGTCGAGCTGGAGGGAAATCCGGACGGCGGTCCATGCGGCGTGGAAATGGGAGAATTTACGTATCATTAATGAGCTGATTATGCGAGCCGCAGCACCGTCCGGTGCTGCGGTTTACAGTCATTGCCGAAGATATGCATAGTTTATCGGTGAAGATGCGAAGCAGAAGTGTGCGGATCAAGCGATAATAGATTCAAAGATGATATCGCTTAGGAGGCATTCACATGTCCAATATCGCAAATGGTCGATTGACACAAGCAGAAGTGGATTTTTACAATACAAATGGGTATACCCTATACAAGAACCAACTGTTCAGTTCCGAGAAGCAAGCTGAATTGTCCGCTATTTTCGAGGAACAGTGGGAACTGGTCGGCCGTCGCTTGAACAGCGAGCTCGACACGCCGCATTTCCGCGATGAGCGTCTGTTGAAGTTTCTGCTTAGCGACGAAGTGCTTGATTTGGTGGAGCCGATCATTGGGCCGAACATTGGTTTGTGGTCGAGTCACTTTATCTGCAAGGAGCCGCTCATCGGTAAACAGACACCTTGGCATGAAGATTCCGCGTATTGGAAAGGCCGCCTGAGCCGCTATGACAAGATCGCAACCGTATGGCTCGCGATTGACCGCAGCTGGAAAGAAAATGGCTGCATGCGCGTTATTCCGGGTACTCACAACAATGGCTTCTCCGATTATGAAGACGTGGAAACGGATGACAGCATCTTCAACACGCAAATCAAGAATATCGATGAATCCAAAGCGGTATACTTCGAGCTTGAGCCGGGACAATGCTCGATTCACGATTCGCGGATTATTCACGGCGCTACGCCGAACCCGAGCCCATTCCGTCGCTGCGGATACACCATGCGTTACTTCTCGACGGAAGCACGCGTGATTCCGGAGAAGAACCCGAACTTCAAGATTTGGCTTGCTCGCGGTAAAGATATCGCGGGAAGTGACTTCGTTAACGTATAATACGGATAACGAACCGAATGATTCGAAACTTCGAATCGAAACCAAACCAACACCAACAGGCGAAAGGCAGAGTGAGATGAGCGTCTATAAAGGCCCAGAACGATTATTAAACGACAGTTATATGACTTTGTCTGCTCCCTTCCGCCTCTTCAAGCATTCCATAGACGGATTGATCGATACGCATTGGCATGAGTTTTTTGAAATGGGCTATGTGGTTTCCGGAAGCGGTACGCATGTGCTCAATGGCGTGCCTACTCGACTTACGAGAGGCTCGGCTTTTCTGCTGACTCCGGCTGACTTTCATAGCTTAAAGTCCGATCCGGGAGAGACGCTCCAGCTTTACGATTTTATCTTCAAAGAGCAATTCATCCGCGAACCGCTGTTCGAGCTGCTGTTCGGTCCGAATACGGAGCATACCTACTGGTATGTCGGCGATGAAATCGATGCGATTGAACGGGAGTACGAGCGCATTTGGGATGAAACGCTGCACTGGCAAGCGGGAAGCGATTTGTTGATCCAAGGCAGTGTGGAGCGCTTGCTCATCGACTTGTCACGCAAATGCAAAGGAACTCAGCCTACACTGGTTTCGACACCCGATCCCATGCAGCCGGTTCAATCATCGGTGCGCAAAGCGCTGATTTATATCCAGCATCATTTCCGCGAGGCCATTCCGCTTGAGGAAGTGGCATCCTATTGCGGACTGTCCGCTAATTATTTCAGCGAATGCTTCCGTAAAGGGACAGGTTCTACGTTCCAAAGCTACGTTCAGGAGCTGAGGCTGCAATTTGCCAAGTCTTTGCTTAAGACTACGCAGCTGCCTGTCACGGAAATTTGTTTCGCATCAGGCTTTAATACGCTGCCGCATTTCGAACGTGCTTTTAAGAAGCGTTTCAGCTTGCCGCCAAGACTATTCCGGAAACAATAACATAACCGCGGTATCACCCGGTCCGGCTCTCGCCCCCCAGCAGAGCTTGGCCGGTTTTTTGCGTTCACGAAACTTCTAAGCAGACTGCGCATCATAATGCCGCAGTTTTTTGTGATTTTACAGAGTTTGACGGCTTTAGTAAAATCGCTATTTTCATATGGAATCGGTATACTGATAGAAGTGAGTTTAAGAGGTTCAGTGAAAAAAGAAATCGTGGATAAGCTCCATGCGGGGAGGCACTATGGCAGTCAGATTGACCATCTTTTTATCGATATTTTTGGGTTTGCAGCTTTTCATCGGTTGGCATTTGCAATTGTTTATTTCAGCAGCGGGGAGTGATGTCCCGGCTGGGTTGTTTTGGCCGTTGTTTGGAATTGTAGCCTTCTCTTATCTCTTAGCGAGGCTGCTGCGCCGGGCTTTACCGGGATTTATGGCAGAAGGGCTGAAATGGATCGGTTCCTACTGGATTGCCGTGATGCAATATGGGGTGCTGCTGCTCCCGTTCGCGGATTTAGCTGCTTGGGGCCTTCGCGCCGGGGCGTTCTCGAACGGAGATTCGATCCTAATAACCGGCTCCGCAGTGATCGCAATCGTATGCATCATTCTGGCTGTGGGCTCATTCAATGCTTGGAGTCCGATTGTTCGGCGCTATGAGGTTACGATTCCGAAGGCAGCAGGAGATGGGCTGCCGCTTCACATTGCAGTCGCTTCGGATCTACATCTCGGTTCGACCGTGCGCGCAAGGCATTTACAGCGCCTTGTGGATCAAGTGAATGCCCTCAAGCCGGACCTTATGCTGCTGCCGGGCGATGTATTGGACGATGCCGTCGAGCCCTTCGTGAAACATAAATATGGACGCAAACTGGCGGAGATCAAAGCGAAAAACGGTACGTTTGCTATACTCGGCAATCATGAGAATTATGGAGGCGGCGTTCCCGTTTATGTCAAGGAAATGAAGGAGGTTGGCATTCCGGTGCTGCTGGATGAAACGCAGCTCATTGACAATAAGTTCTACATCATTGGGCGTAAAGATAAATCCGACCATAACCGGAAACCTGTAGCCCAGATAATAGAGGGACTTGATTACTCGCTGCCGCTCATTCTTATGGATCATCAGCCTAGTTCAATCGGTGAAATTGCCCAAACAGGAGTCGTTGATCTTTCTGTGCATGGTCATACGCATCGGGGGCAGATGGCACCGAATCATTTGGTGACCAGACGGATATTTGAGCTGGATTACGGTTATCTGCTTAAAGGCCGGTTGCATGCATTTGTTTCTTCCGGGTTCGGAACGTGGGGGCCGCCGATTCGGGTTGGGAGCCGGAGCGAGATTTTATCCATTCAGGTAAATTTCGCGAGTCCCAGCAATGACAACAAATAGCTGTTGGTTGAGTCTCAAATGCGGCGTATAATCGAGATATAATCTATGAATCCGAGGAGCCAACTATGGAACTTGAACTCATAACGCCGATGCCGGCGCCTCCTGCGAGAGAGAGCTTCTTGAAGAGACTTGCGAGTTGGCTGCTGGATCGGGCTAAACATACCTTTCAATATGACACTGCCATTTGGCGCTATGCTTTAGTCGGCGTGTGGATCGTGTGCAGTACATTACTCATTATTGCGGCACTTGGGATGCCGACGGGGATTGGTGTCCTCTTCGATTGCGTGCTAATCGTTCTGCTCGGTGTAATCGTAATAGGTGCGGCAGGTGTGATAGGTGCTTATTTACTGACACTTTGTTATGTGCCTGTGCCGCGGCTCACGCTAGCCGTGTTCGGCATTGCCGGAGTAATTATGTATAAAATCTGCGATGAAACGGATATCGGAAATCCGTTATCCATTATTATGAGTGCTAGTTTTGCCTTGATTGGCTTGCTAGGCGGATTGTTCATCGGTATGATCGCAAGCCGGAGGATCGCCGTCCTGGTTAAGGTGACGCTTGTTATCGCCCTTACATTGACCGGGTTGACCTTCGATAAGTGGCCGATGAATGTTCAGTCTGCTGCGCTTCCTGTAACTGTAGTGCCTTCCGAGGATGCAGGATCTGCGGGAGTTGAGCTGCTGCAAGCCGACAATCCGGCAGAACCGGGACTGTACCGTGTTCGTAGCTTCACCTACGGCAGCGGGAATGATACGCATCGCGACGAATTCGGCTCAGGCGTAGATCTTACATCGCAATCCGTGGATGCCTCGACATACATTAAACGCTGGAATTGGCTGCGTCATTTCTTCTGGGGATTCGATCAGCAAGAGCTGCCTTTGAACGGCCGGGTATGGATGCCGGAGGAGAAAGGGAATTATCCGCTTGTACTCATCGTTCACGGAAATCATCTGATGGAGCAATTCTCGGACGGGGGCTATGAGTACCTCGGTGAAATGCTGGCGAGCAGAGGGTTTGTTGCCGTTTCGGTCGATGAGAATTTCCTCAATTACTCCTTCTGGGGCAACATCCCGAACAATGATATGAAGGTCCGGGCATGGATACTGCTGAAGCATCTGCAGCAAATTGCCGTATTCAGTGAACAGAAGGATAATCCGTTCTATCAAGCGGTGAACCTGCAGCAAGTGGCGTTAATCGGCCATTCCAGGGGCGGGCAGGCCGTTGCGATGGCGGCGGACCGCAACAAATGGTTTAAGGATGACAAGACGTTGGCAAGCATGAACAACATCAACATACAGGCTGTTGTTGGCGTGGCGCCGACAGATACGAATGTCGATAAAATGAAGGCGGAGTTGAAGGATAAATATTATTTGTCGCTGCAAGGTGCTAGTGACGGCGATGTGGATACCTTTAACGGGGAACGTCAATATATTCGCACTTCGTTCTCGCCCGATTCGGAGCGTTTCAAAGCGACGCTCTATATTGGGGAAGCGAACCACAGTCGCTTTAACACGGACTGGGGAACGATGGACGATAGCTTGCCGGGCGGTCTGCTGCTGCGCAGAAGCGGGATGATTCCGGCAGACGATCAGCGTGAAATCGCCAAAGTGTATATTGGCGCATTCCTGGAAGCGGCGTTGTATGGAAAGAAGGAATACGAACCGCTGTTCAGCGATTATCGCACAGGGTTGGAGTGGCTACCGCAAGCGTCGTATATTAACCGATATGAGGACGGCAGCTTCTTGCCGCTTGCCCGAATAGACGAAGACTATGACAAGGCGAAGATGAGCGGCGGCGTTAAGGCCAAAGCGGAGAATTTGCAGTGGTCTGAAGATGGCGCAGAGGACCGAGACGGTAATAAGAAAGGCTCCCGCGGCGTCGTGCTCCAGTGGAAAGAAGAAGATGGCAGCTTTACGCTCGAGCTGCCGGACACAGTCGGGGAGCAGGTAGGCGAAGCGGACGAGAACCAGCAGCTCATTTTCTCGATGACCAATCTTGAGCAAGACCTGAAGGATGATGATGAAGGCCTCGATATCCCGCTTCCCGACATCGATGTCGAGCTCAAGAGCGAGGATGGCGCAACGGTTCGCCTGCCGCTTGACGAATTCAAGCCGGTAACGCCGCTGCCTTATACCATCTTTACTCGGTTTCCGTGGCTGGAGAAAACGATCAAGAACGGGAAGTATAAAGTGCCTACTGAAGCGGTATTTCAGACGTACAATTTGCCGTTCGAGCGGTTCGAGGAAGCGAATCCGGAATTCGACCCTGAGGAGCTGACGCAAGTTACCTTCTATTTCACGAGCACTCAAGGCAAAGTGATGATGGACGATATCGGGATCAGCGATGAATTATGATTGAAACACGAAGAGCCGTGCCGGGCCAACCGCTTCCAAGCGGACTGACCGGAACACGGCTCTTTTTCTATTTTCTAAAGAGCTGCACACAAGGCAAATGCATTATGATAACCAAGCTACTTGAAGAGCCCCTTAACTTGTTTTCCGGCCGCTTCATCAAGCAGCACCACGAGATGAGGGTGTGTTTGAAGCAGCGACGCGGGGCACTCCGTCGTTATCGGTCCGATCAGTGCCCGATGTACGATTTCGGCCTTGTCCGCGCCTCGGACAGCGAGAACGATCATCTTAGCCTGTAAAATCGTGCCGACTCCCATGGTGATGGCTTGGCGCGGAACCTGCGCCGGCTGATCAAAGAAACGGGCATTCGCCTTGCGCGTCTCTTCCGCCAGCTCCACGATGTGCGTGCCGCGCAGCAAAGCATGGGCAGGTTCATTAAAGCCGATATGCCCGTTATGGCCAATGCCGAGAAGCTGAAGATCGATCGGACCGACACGCTCGATCAGCTCATCATAGCTGCGGCATTCCGCTTCCGGGTCCGGGGCGTTGCCATTAGGGATATGGGTCTGCTCCGGCTGCAGGTCCACATGGGCAAACAAATGCTCCTGCATATACGTGCGATAGCTTTCGGAGTGATCGCTAGGTAATCCGACGTATTCGTCCAAATTAAACGAGGTAATCCCGCGAAAGCTGACAAGACCGCGTTTGTAATCCTTCACGATCTGCTCATAAATGCCGACCGGCGTTCCGCCTGTAGCTAAACCAAGCACCGCATGCGGATTCGTCTGAACGAGGCTGGTTATAATATTTGCCCCGGCTTCGTTAAACTTCTCCTGAGAATCAAAGGTCAACACATTCATCGTTATTTCCACGCTCCTTGCAAGGCCAATGGTTGTAGGTTGTCCAGCTGGGCTCGGATTGCATGCAAACGGAGCGGCGATCCACGAAATCACACTTGACGATATCGCTTACATCATCTATATTAATTTCATTGTGCATATACACAAGCCATTTGGCGTGTTACTAGCCCGACTAGGCATGAGCCAAGGAAAGAGCGAACACCGGAGCAATCCGGTGTCTCTTTCCTTGGTTTTTTTGCGTTCAAGTGGGGATTTTAAGGGCAAAGGAGGGTTTCGACGTGGGGCTGAAGGGTTTGTTGGGGATTGATCGCATCGTTGGCAATAATGTCCTTCTGACGATTGACCCGGCATCTTCGATCGAGTACGTGCTGTTTGGCAAAGGGATCGGGTTTGCCTTCAAAGGACTCGAACACATCGATGCGGAGGACCCTCGAATTGAGAAACGGTACCGGCTCGATGATAAAGATCAAGTCCGGCAGTATCACACTTTGCTTGAGGAGCTGGATCCCGCGGTCATCCAAATTTCCGAGCAGATTATCGACGACGTGCAGAAACGGCGCGGCTCGCCGGTTGATCCGAAAGTGTATTTCGCGCTTCCGAGCCATATTCAATTTGCGGTGTATCGGCTTCGCAATGGCATGGACATCACGAATCCCTTCCTGTACGAAACGAAAATGTGCTACCCCAAGGACTATGACGTCGCCACCCGCGCGGCGGAAATGATCAGCAACCGGTTCGATGTCGTCATACCCGAGGATGAAATCGGCTTTCTGACGTTTCACATCCATTCGGCATCGGGTGCCGTATCGGCTGGACAGCTCGTTAGGCTAACGGAAGTGATGCATGCGATCGTAGAGCGAATCGAGAGCTGGCGCGGACATCCGATTTCCAGGGATAGCGGCGATTACGTGAGGCTCATCACTCACTTGAGGTACGCGCTCGAGAGGATCGTCCAGCATAAAGTGGTCGACAATCCGTTCGTGAAGGAGCAGTGGGATCAGTTCCCGGACGAGCTTAAGCTGGCTAGACAAGTGGCACAGATGATTCATGACGGGCTTGGCGTGGAGGTCCCTCAGGATGAAATCGGATATCTCATGATGCACCTATACCGTTTAAACCGCACGATCGATATGGGCGTTCAATCATAACAACCAGAACAGAATAAAGGAGTGGGCAGCATGATTTCCAAACTTTTTGGCGGAAAAGCCTCGAAAAAAACAGTGGACATCGCAGCACCGGCGACCGGGGAGCTTGTTCCTTTGCAGAGCGTGCCGGATGATGCATTCGCGCAAGGATTGATGGGAGAAGGCGTCGCGATTGAACCGTCGGAAGGGGTAGTCGTTGCGCCATTTGACGGCGTAATCAGCCATGTAATTGATACGCATCATGCTATCATCGTGGAGCATTCGTCCGGGCTTCAGCTGCTCATTCATATCGGCATTAATACAGTCGCATTGAAGGGTGAAGGCTTCAAAGCGCTGGTCAACACGGACGATAAGGTGAAGTCCGGTCAACCCCTCATCGAATTCGATCCGGAGTTCATTCGCAATTCCGGATATTCAACGGTAACGCCAATCATTGTCGTTAACGATGAAGGAGCGGACAAGGTGGATTGTTCGTTCCATACGGTAAAAGCCGGCGATTCGGCAGTCATTAAGGTGACGTTGAAATCGTCATAAACTCGAGAGGATATAGGAGGAAAGATTCCCATGTTAGCGTTCTTGCAAAAAATAGGGAAGTCGTTGATGCTTCCCGTGGCAGCATTACCGGCAGCGGCGCTGCTGCTGCGATTCGGTAATATCGATTATGTAAAGGATTTCAATATGGCCGGGGCAGGCGAATTTCTGAACAAGTACATCGCTCCGTTCTTGGCCGCCGGCGGCGCTGCGATATTCGACAATTTGCCGCTCATCTTCGCCATCGGGGTCGCCATTGGCATGGTCGGAGATGCGGTTGCTACGCTGGCCGCGGTCATTGCCTATCTGGTGTTGACCAATGTATTAACGAAGGTGCCGACCGTATTTACGACCATGGTCGATCCGGAAACGAAGTTGAATATGGGTGTACTCGGCGGTATCCTTGCTGGTCTGGTCGCATCGTATTTATACAAGCGATACCATGATATCAAGCTGCCGGATTGGCTGGGCTTCTTCGGCGGCAAACGGTTCGTGCCGATTATCACCTCGTTCGTTATGGTCGTGGTCGGTCTGGTGTTCGGATTGATCTGGGGTCCGGTGCAAGAGGCGCTGGACGAATTCGGCCGATGGATCGTAGGGCTTGGCGGCCTGGGCGCGTTCATCTTCATGACGGCTAACAGATTGTTGATTCCATTCGGTCTTCATCATGTTATTAATTCTATCGCGTGGTTCCAAATCGGCGACTTTACGGATGCGGCAGGCAATGTGGTGCACGGGGACTTGCATCGCTTCTTCGCCGGGGACAAGTCGGCAGGTATGTTTATGACGGGCTTCTTTCCGATTATGATGTTTGCCTTGCCCGCAGCTGCATTCGCGATCATCCATACGGCAAAACCCGAGAAGCGGAAGATGGTTTCCTCGATTTTCATCGGTACGGCCCTCTGTTCGTTCTTGACCGGTATTACCGAGCCGCTGGAATTCGCCTTTATGTTCGTGGCACCGCTGCTCTACATCGTGCATGCGATACTAACCGGGGTTTCCGCGTGGGTCGTCACCGAGCTTGGCATCCATCACGGGTTTGGCTTCTCGGCAGGCTTCCTGGATTATGCCATTAACTATCCGCTCGCAACCAAGCCGCTTCTGTTGATTCCGATAGGCTTGGTCTATGCAATCGTGTACTATGTGCTGTTCCGCGTCATGATCGTTGCGCTTAATCTGAAAACGCCGGGACGTGAAGACGATACTGCCGAAGAAGCCGCAGTTGCGAAGCCCGGCGGCGCTACCGAGGATGATAAAGCCGAGCGGGTGCTGGCGGCGCTTGGCGGTTCGGCTAATATCGAGAGCATCGATGCCTGCATTACCCGTCTGCGTCTGGTCGTGAAGGACGATCAAGCCGTCAACGATTCGGAGCTTAAGAAGCTTGGCGCATCAGGCGTCATGAGGCTGGGCAAAGGCGCGGTTCAAGCCATCTTCGGCACGCAGTCGGAGCGATTGAAAGAGCAAATTAAACGCAAGATGTAAAAGATGCTGTCGATCACAGAAGGATTCGATGAGGAGGAGAAAAATAAGGATGGAACAATCATTCGTAGTAGTGAACCCGACGGGCATTCATGCCCGTCCGGCTAAAAAAATCGTTGAGGCAGCGAAGCTGTGCGGCGGCACGGTGTTCCTTGAGAAGGATGGGAAGAAGGTAAGCGCGAAAAGTCTCGTCAATGTGCTTGCACTCGGTGCGAAGCTTGGGGACACGGTAACGGTAAGCGCCGAAGGAGAGCAGGCGGAAGCCGCAGTAGAGGCGATTGGAGCGGTGTTCGCGGCCGTGGAAGTACACTAGGAGGCTTGAGTTCATGGCACAGTGGGAATTGAAGGGGATTGCCGCGTCTGAAGGCTTGGCGATCGGTCGTGCGGTTGTCATGCGCGAGGAGGCCGGCCCTCAAGAAAAGGCATATATAGAGGTTGGCCATGTGGAGGCAGAGCTTGAGCGATTTGCTGCGGCAGTCGCTCGAGCTGCTGACGAACTGGAGTTGCTGCGCAGCCGAATGGCGTCGGACGGACGCGAGCAAGAAGCCGAAATTTTCGAAGCGCACCTCATGCTGCTAGAGGACGAGGAACTGATTGGGCAAGCGCAGGAGTCCGTACGCACGGAGCGGTATACGGCTGAGTCGGCCATGTCCGATGCGGCTGAGAAAGTAGCGACGCTGCTGGCCAGCTTGGATGATGCTTATCTGAAGGAGCGTGCGGCCGATATACGGGACGTGAGCCGCCGAGTGCTTCGCGTACTGAGCGGCGGAACGGAGACTGCCGGCATCGCAAGCGGGCAGAATGGCGCCGAAAAGTCGATCTTGGTCGCGCATGATTTGACCCCATCCGATACGGCGCAGCTAGACCCGGCATCGGTAGCTGGATTCGTGACCGCGATTGGCGGAAATACGTCGCATTCGGCGATTATCGCCCGATCCGTTGGCATTCCCGCGATTGTTGGCGCGGGCACGGCGCTTGACGAAGTGAAGGATGGCCAGCTTGTGATCGTAGACGGGAAAGCAGGCGTTGCGCTGGTGGAACCGACAGAGAGCGAACTGGCGCAATATCGCGAACTGCAGGTCGAACAGGCGGCGAAGCGGGAGCGGCTGAATGCGTTTCTTGGCTTGCCGACGGTAAGTGCCGACGGCCACCGCGCGGAGCTTGTAGCCAACATTGGGTCCGTCCAGGATGCGCAGCAAGCACGACTGCAAGGCGCTGAAGGGGTCGGCTTGTTCCGCACCGAGTTTCTGTATATGGGACGTCCGGATCTGCCGACGGAAGAAGAGCAGTGTGCCGCATATCGGGCCGTGGCGGAAGTGTTCGGCGGCGAAGCGCCTATCGTGATACGCACCATGGATATCGGCGGGGATAAACAGCTGCCGAGTCTGCAGCTCGAGCAGGAGGATAATCCGTTTCTCGGCTACAGGGCAATTCGAATTTCGCTCGATCGTCCCGACTTGTTCAAGACGCAGCTGCGGGCGATTCTGAGGGCCAGCGCCTACGGCAATCTGAAAGTAATGTTTCCGATGATCGCCACGCTGGATGAGTGGAGAAGGGCTAAGGGCCAGCTGGAATCATGTAAGCAGGAGCTCCTTGCGGAAGGAATTCCTTATAATGAGCGGATTGAAGCGGGCATTATGATCGAAATTCCCGCAGCAGTCTTGCTGGCTGACCGATTTGCGCTCGAGGTTGATTTCTTCAGCATCGGCACGAACGATTTGGTGCAGTACACGATGGCTGCCGATCGGATGAATCCGAAGCTCGGTTACTTGTCCGATCCGCTGCATCCGGCGGTGCTGCGGCTAATCAGTATGGTTATCCGGGCCGCCCACAGGGAGAAGAAATGGGTAGGCATGTGCGGAGAAATGGCCGGCCAGCCGATGGCGCTGCCCATCTTGCTTGGCATGGGTCTCGACGAATTCAGCATGAGTGCATCCGCGGTATTGCCGGCTCGCGAGCTCATTTCAATCCTTGATCGGGGGCAGCTTGCAGACCTCGCCGACAAAGTGCTGGAGCTGGAAGACGCGAATGCAGTCCGAGAATATGTGGAGCAGCATGTTCAGGTACTTAGAGAACGTGAATAAGAAAATGCAAAAAGACCGGGAAAAAGCTGTAGAAGCTTTTCCCGGTCTTTTTATTACTTCCTAAGAGCTAAGAGCTAAATCCAATCTGATCCACTTGGTAGTATGCATTCCAGATCGAAGTGGAGTTGGCGCTGAACCAAATTTTGATTTTGTCGATGCTGCCTTTATACGCCCAGCCGCTTAAATCCATTGAATACTTGTTCCACGTATCGGGCGTCATCGTCGCTTTCCCTTCAATGATGTTGCTGCCGCTGTAAATCCGGACGGTTACATTATACTGCGTGGCACCCGGGCAAGCTCCGTACGAATCGAGCGCGAATTGGAACTTCGGCGCGCTCGTCACGTTGATAGGCGAAGCGAACACCTTCGTGATGCCTTTCTCTGCCCGCGCACCGCCTTCACCGTCGCCGGTCGTAGCATTATTAATGTTAATCTCGAATGCTTTGGTGCCGCTGAACGGTGTACCCGGACTATTGGCAAAGCCGGAAACGGTCGCGGCCGATTGCGAATACTCGGAGATGGCCCAACCATCCGCGGAGGATTCGAAGGTAGACACGTTAGCCGTCGGCGTGATCGAGCCTACAGACGAGAGCGTTCCAGCTACCGGAGGTGTCCGATCGGCCAGCAAGGAAGCGTTATAACCCGGGATGACCGTGGCCCAATCGCTAATGCCGATTATCGCTTTGGCGAAATCCGTCACCGTCTGGGAATCGCTCGTATCGATTTTTTGGAACACACTGTAGATGTACTTCTGATCCTTCGGCGCATATAACACCGATTTCGTCGTATCCCGCGTCCATAATCCGAGGTTCAAGCCGCCTTCTCCGCCATGGTCAACATGGCGATGCAGGATGAAGGAGTCGATGCCGCCAAGGAATTTGGCTTTGTAGTAGGAGTAAGCGTAAGCGGCTGCCTGCGTTTTCTGATCTGCCAGCGAGTTGCTGAGCGAGTGGAAGCCTTGCTCCGACAAAATAATGCGCCGTTTATTCCCGCCATACAAATAGTTCGACGCTCCGATGTAGTCCGTAAGCACTTGCAGGTTCTTAAAGTTGATTCGGACCGAGTTCGGACTGTTCGTGACGGACGTATCGTTCCAGATGGTCGGATCGAACAGATCCTCCGGATACGGATGGTAGGCGATATTCCAAGGGATATTGCCTTCTGCCGTAATCCGCTTGTTGAATTCGTCCATAATGCCTTTGCCTTTGTAGGTGCGCAGCGCATCGGATCCGACGCTTCCGTTCCAGAAATGATCGAGGGAAATATACGTTCTGGCATTGGAATAGTACTTCTTCACCCCAGTCTCCGCAATGCGGTAAGCTCGGGCGTACTGCTCTACGAAATCCTGCAGCTGCTTGTTGCCCATATCGTACCAATAGGCTTGCGAGTTCACTTCGTTGCCGACGATATAGTTTACGGCCCTTCCGTATAGCTCGTCGCTTCTTGTGTATCTGCTTGCGAGGAACTCTACGCCCGCTTTCCAATACCGGACGCCATCTGCATTGGTCGTATTGATGGCCGCGACAGTACCGCCGGCATAATCGGGATGAAGGAGCTTCGAGTTAATCGTGCCTGCAGCATTGTACATGATCAGAATAAGGCTCACGATCACGTCGTCATCGGATAATGTCTTGATGTCATGGTCAAGTTCGTTAATGTAGGATTGCTTGAAATAATAAGTAGTGCCGTCCATCACGAACGGTATGGCCCCTGTTGCATTGTCCAGGAACAGCTCGTTAAAGGACACGTTAAGCGCTGCGTGGCTGATGCCGAGCTTCTGCGCGTCATCGACCGTTTGCACTTGCAGGCCTTTGATCGAGCTTGCTGTCGGAAAAGCGAAGGTGTTGACGGAGGCAGTCTGCTGCGTGACATAAGTAGGGCTTGCTACGAGTTTCTTGGTGGTGTGGTTGATGACCACAAACTTGGAGTAGGCTTTGTCGCGGGAGGAGGCGTACCGTGCGGTGGCGAGCGAGAAGCTGGCAACCCCGCCGCTAGGCGTTACGGTTTGGGTAGCATCAGGCGTGTAGGTGGTATTGATGTTGTATTGTTCGTAGGTTTGAAGCTCGATGAGGTCCAGTTGGACGGAAGAAGCGGTGCTGTAGGTTCCGGCAGCTGTGATCTGCGTAGAGCCGGCGGACACGGAGCTTATGGAGCCTGGATAAGCGGCAGGGTAAGCGGAGAAGCCGATATGATCCAGCTGATGTTTGCCGTTCCATGCGGACGTGTAAGTGACAGAGCGGTATGCAACTTCAATCTGCGTAATATTGGTCCGGTAAGCCCAGCCGCTTAAGTCGACGCTTAGCTCATTCCAAGAGTCGCCGGCAATGGCTTGCGTAGAGACTAAGGTTTGAGTCCCGCTGGTGAACGTAATTCTAACCTCAAACTGCGTATGCGATGGATTAATGCCGTAGGTGTTGAAAGCGCCGTGGAAGTAAGGGGTTGCGGAAACGTTAAGGGCAGGGGAGAAGTTCTTGTAGGTCGAACGCCAAGCCGTTCCCGCTACGGATGAGGTTGACAGCTCGCCCATGCGGTTGCCGCCGTATGGCGTTTGCGGACCATTCAGGCTGCTCGTTACATTTGATAGCCCGGTGACGTTGCTTCCCCATTGCCAGCCATCGGTCCCGGCTTCGAAGCTTCCGATATCCGTCTGCAGCACGGCCGCTTCGGCCTCCTTTGGACCCGGAATGAACGGAATCAGAACCGCCAAGCAAGTCATCCAAATCATCCAACGTTTTAATCTCTTCATAAATAACCTCCTTGTAAGTATACTTACACATACTAATATATACTTTGTTGAAGGCGTTTTCAATGCAGTATTTGCTGCATGAGCGAATAAATTACCGTTCAGATAAGGGACAAACTAGCTTCAAATCAAAGTATACTTTCACCAAAATCGACATCGTTTTGCACCATTTCACAGCATACAGTAATCCTCATCATAAGGACAAAGCAAAAAAGACGCGCAGCTGACACAGCCGATCGCCGTTAACGCAACGATCGCTGCCCAGTCACCCGTCTCTTCCAATTGCACTAACCCTGCGTCTTGACCGAATTCCGTACTATGAGCTCTGCCGGCAGCATGATTCGCTTCCACGGAGGCGGACTGTTCCGCTCCTGAATGCGCTCGATCAGCATCTGCATGCCGAGATAACCGAATTGATAGGCTTGCTGCGCGGCCACCGTGATGAACGGATCCATTTCGGAGTTTAATCCGAAATCATCGAAGCAGACAACCGAAATATCTTCCGGTATGCGCAGTCCCCGCGCGCGCAGCAGCCGGATAAGGACGACTGCTAGGACATTGTTACCCGCCATGATGGCAGAAGGCATCGAGTCCATGACCATAGTGTCGATCCATTGCCCCATAGCCTCCACATCCAGATGGGGGCCGAAGGTGGTTTCATGAATATCCCGTTCGCGCAGCGTCAGATCATTCAGCTTCATCGCTTCTTGGAAGCCTTGCAACCGAAGACGAGCGCTTGAGATCGAGGAGGAGCCGTTCACGAGTGCAATTCGACGATGGCCTTGCTTCACAAGATGCTCTACCAACGAGCGGGCGCCTTCCTTGCTGTCGCCGAGCACGATATCGCACGCGATGCCTGGCACTTCGCGATCTAGGAGAACGAACGGCACGTTGTGCTTTCGCAGCTGTTCCAGGTGGGGGAGCGAAGGATCGCCTGCCGGCGCAAGCAGCGCCCCGTCAACCCGTGTCGTCAGAATCGTATTGATATATTCCCCTTCCTTATCCAAGCTCTCGTCGCTGTTTCCAAACAGCAGGCGATACCCGTGTTTGCGCGCGGCATCCTCGGCGCCGCGTGCGAGCGTCGTGTAGAAAGGGTTCATGATATCCGTTATGAGCAGGAATAAGATACGGGTTTGCTGCAGTACGAGGCTTCGCGCCATCTGATTAGGCACGTACCCCAGCTCATCCATCACCTTTTTGACCTTCAAACGGGTTTTCTCGCTGATCTTGCCAGTGTTATTGATAACTCTCGAAACGGTCATAGCCGACACATTCGCTTGTGCCGCAATATCATAGATTGTAACCATGCCAGTCGTGCTCCTTGTCGACAAATCATGCACTTATAATATACAACAAACGGATTGACAGCAAGCGGTTTCATTGCTATTTTAATGTTATCGGTAACATTATTTTAAACATGGACAATGGAGGGGTTAGCTGTGGCAGATATCCGTACTCGATTTGAGTCCTCATTTCCCAAGATCGGGATTAGACCCGCAATTGATGGCAGACGCAAGGGGATCCGCGAATCGCTCGAAGAACAAACGATGGAGATGGCGAGATCTGTAGCGAGATTGTTCTCGGAGAATTTGCGCTATCCGAACGGGGAACCGGTGGAATGCGTGATTGCAGATACATGCATCGGCGGCGTGGCGGAAGCTGCGGCTTGCGGCACCAAATTTGCGCGCGAGAATGTTGGCGTTTCCATCACGGTAACGCCTTGCTGGTGTTATGGCACGGAAACGATCGATCTGGACCCGTCCATTCCCAAAGCCGTCTGGGGCTTCAACGGGACAGAGCGTCCGGGTGCGGTATATCTGGCAGCAGTATTGTCCGGTTACGCGCAGAAGGGACTTCCCGCGTTCGGCATTTACGGGAATGAAGTGCAAGATACCGGCGATACGTCGATTCCGTCGGATGTTCGTGATAAATTGCTCGGATTTGCCCGTGCCGGTCTTGTAGTTGCCTACATGAAAGGCAAGACGTACCTGTCCATGGGTTCCGTTTCGATGGGGATCGCAGGCTCGATCGTCAACGATGCTTTCTTCCAGGAATACCTCGGCATGCGTACCGACTATGTGGATATGACGGAGTTTGTCCGCCGCATGGAACAGGGCATTTACGATCCTGCTGAGTATGAGCTGGCACTGGAATGGGTGAAGAAGAACTGCGTGGAAGGGCCGGACAACAATCCGGATTCCATCCGTACAACCCGCGAGCAGAAAGACAAGGATTGGGAGACGGTTGTCAAAATGACGCAGATTGCCCGTGACCTTATGGTCGGCAATCCAAGGCTCGACGAGCTTGGGTATGGCGAAGAAGCGCTTGGCCATAACGCCATCGTTTCAGGCTTCCAGGGGCAGCGGGCATGGACGGACCACTTCCCGAACGGCGACTTCTTGGAGGCGATGCTCAATTCCTCCTTCGATTGGAACGGCATTCGTGCGCCTTACATCGTGGCTACGGAGAATGACAGTCTAAACGGCGCAGTGATGCTGTTCGGCTCACTCTTGACGAATACGGCCCAAATCTTCGCCGATGTGCGGACGTTCTGGAGCCCGGATTCCGTTGAACGCGTGACGGGCCATCGTTTGGAAGGCCATGCCGAGAACGGCATTCTGCATCTGATCAATTCCGGTCCCGCCACGCTGGACGGCACCGGTCAGCAGGAACGCGATGGCAAACCGGTGATGAAGCCGTTTTGGGAAATCAGCGAGGAGGAAGCACAGCGCTGCTTAGATGCCACTTCATGGCGTCCGGCTTCCTTGGAATATTTCCGCGGCGGCGGTTATTCTTCGGATTATTTGACCCGAGGCGGTATGCCGATGACGATGTCCCGCATCAATCTGGTGAAGGGAATCGGGCCGGTTCTGCAAATCGCGGAGGGGTATTCGGTCGATCTGCCGGAGCATGTCCATGATACGCTCGACAAACGGACGGATCCGACCTGGCCGACAACTTGGTTTGCGCCAACGCTTACCGGCAAAGGCGCGTTCCGCAGCGTGTATGATGTCATGGACAATTGGGGCGCGAACCACGGCTCCATCAGCTACGGCCATATCGGTGCGGATCTGATCACACTGGCTTCGATGCTCCGTATTCCGGTCAATATGCACAATGTGACTGAAGAGAACATTTTCCGTCCGCGCGCTTGGTCGCTGTTTGGCACGGACAATCCGGAGAGCGCCGACTACCGCGCATGCAGCAATTTCGGAGCACTATACAAATAAGAGAACGACTACCGGGAGGATAAACCATGTTATACGGCATTCCTAACATCATCTCACCTGAATTGCTCAAGATCTTAATGGAAATGGGCCACGGCGACGAAATCGTCATCGGAGACGGCAACTACCCGGCAGCCAGCAACGCACAGCGTCTTGTACGCTGTGACGGTCATAATGTGCCGGAGGTGCTGAACGCCATTCTGCAATTGTTCCCGCTGGATCAATACGTCGAGAAGCCGGTAACGCTTATGCAGGTTGTGCCGGGCGACAAGGCAGAGACGCCGATCTGGGGCACCTTCGAAACGATCATCCAAGAGCGGACCGGGAAAAGCGAGACATTCGAAATGATCGAGCGCTTCGAATTCTACGATCGTGCGCGCAAAGCCTATGCTATTATCGCTACAAGCGAAAGTGCCTTATATGCAAATCTCATTCTCAAGAAAGGCGTTATCGCCTAACTTGCAATCACGAAACCGATTCGCCCCGATGAATAATCGGCGGCGGTCGGTTTTTTTGTGCTTAACTTGGAAAAACTATGCCGAAATGGAAGGAGGGCCCGATCCCCTATGAAGGAAAAATCGCTCGGCTTCTGGCCGGTATTCATGATGCTGACCTTATCGGTCGGGCTTTCATCTCATGTCATCCTGCTGCCGACCGTGCTTGAATATTGCGGCCGGGATGCATGGATGTGCGGCATAATCGCCTTTATCGTACTCGTACCGTGGGCAACGGTTTTCATTACCGGGACGATGAGACGTACGAAACAAATTAATATACGGCAATGGCTGCGGACGCGGTTATCCCCATTCGGAGCGTGGATCCTAATTACGCCTGTTATTCTTTTCCTCCTGCACACGAGCTTCCAATCGTTTATTCAAACCACTTCATGGACATCCTCCACGTATTTACCGGAAACGCCTCAGTTAGTCGTGATGATTTGTTTCATGACGCTGATCGGGTTTGCAGTTTGGAATGGATTGCGAGCCATAGCCTATATGTCTTGCTTGCTGCTGCCCGGAGTCGTTTTTCTGGGTGATTTCGTCATGAGTGCCAATATGCCGAACAAGAACTACGCGCTCTTGCTTCCGATGATGGAGAACGGCTGGTTTGTTCCGCTGCAAGGCGCCGTTTACGCCGCCAGCTGTTTGATGGAGCTGTTCATGCTTTTGTTTATCCAGCACTTTTTCAGCGGCGTGATGAAGAATTGGCAGCTGCTTCTTCAGCTTTGCTTTATTATGCTGCTCATGCTGGGGCCGGCTATAGGTGCCATTACCGAGTTCGGACCCGTTGAAGCGGATAAGCTGCTTTATCCGGCATTCACGCAGTGGCGGCTTGTGTCCATTGGGAAATATGTCGAGCATGTGGATTTCTTCGCCATATATCAATGGATTTCCGGCGCATTCATAAGGATTTCGCTTGGAATAGCACTTGTAATGGAACTCATCCCGCTGCGTAAACCGAAGGCGAGACTGACCTTCATCGTTACGGTAAGTTTGATTTATATCGTGCTCTGCAAAATCCTCTTGGCCCATCTAAACGCCGCGCAGCAAATCGTCCAGCTTACCTTTATCCTGGATATCGGAATTATCGTTTTCGTAACCACGTGGTTATGGTTGTTATCGTTCAAAGGAGTTCCGAAGGAGGGCGGCCTTGATGAAAAATCGAAACAACGAGCTGATGCCGGAGCAACCAATAACCTCTGAATGGCTGGTTGAGGCAGTCCGCAGCTGCGGCGATGTGGAAATCCATCATTTGCAGCGCGACCCGGGCAGGACCGGGGAGCCCGAACATTTTACAATGATGTATTCCGGAGGGTTGATTGATACTCATCTTTTGCAGGACCTGCTGGGCTCAGACGGAAGCCGCCTGCAGTTAGATCCGGAGAAGAGCCCGCTAATCATGAAAGTAGAACCGGGGCCGGAGGGAATGAAGCTGTTCGATCGTTTGTTCTCCGGACACGTAATCATTTGGAAACAGGAAAGCGGACAATTCTATGCCATCGATTGTTCGCATCAGCCCGGACGAAGCCCGGAAGAGTCCACGCTGGAATTGTCGGTGAAGGGACCCCGCGATGGGTTCGTCGAAGAGATCGCAACCAATTTGGCGTTGATTCGAAAACGACTGCGCACGCCGAAGATGCATGTAGAGTGGTTTACCATAGGAACGGAGACGCAGACGAAAATTTGTTTGCTCTCCATGCAAGGCGTCACTTCGCAGAGCGTCATCGATGAGGCCAGGACGAGATTGAAGGGGGTTCATATCGCCGCCTTGCATGGAGCCGGAGAGCTGGAAGACATTATCTCGGACCGATCCATTGCGTTGGTGCCGCTTATCGATTACGTAGGCAGGCCGGACTTTGTCGTCCAGTCCTTGATGAACGGCCGCGTGGCTATTCTGGTGGATGGCAGCCCGGCAGCGTTGATCGCCCCGGTTAATGTTTCCTTACTGGTCAAATCCCCGGAGGATGCGTATCAGCCGTTCTACTTCGTCGCCTTCGAGAGGACGCTGCGGCTAATCAGCTTCGTGATGTCCGGCACACTCCCCGGCTTCTGGCTGGGCTTGCTCGCTTTCAATAACGATCAGATCCCGTTTGCGCTGCTTGCTACGGTAACGATGTCCAGAATCGGGCTGCCGCTCAGTCCGCAGATGGAGTTGATTTTGATGATGCTGATGTTTGAAATTTTCCGTGAAGCCGGTGTTCGACTGCCGCGGGCAGTCGGCCAGACGGTTACGGTTGTAGGCGGGCTTATTGTCGGCGATGCCGCCATTCGCGCCGGTTTGACGTCACCTACCATGCTGGTCGTAACCGCTGTTACGGCCGTATCGACGTTTACGCTCGTGAACCAATCGTTGAACGGCTCTGCCACCGTAATCCGATTTTATATTATTGTCGCTTCCGCGTTTCTGGGGCTGTTCGGTTTTTTTATTTCGTTCTTTTCGGTGATGCTCTACTTCTGTACGCTGGAGTCGTTTGGCATGCCGTTCTTAAAGCCGATCGCTCCTTTCCAGTTTAAGAAAATGCTTACCGCGGTTTGGCAGCTGCCTTGGAAATACCGCGCCAAGCGAAATGTATCATGACTAGGCTAAGCAAGGCGCTGTTGCTTTTGCTGCCAACGCTGTTGCTTACCTGCATGCTGAGCGGATGCGGAGACACGACCGATCTTAGCGCGCAAGCTTTTGTCACGGCAATGGGAATTGATTATCAGGATGGGCAGTACGTGGTCCATGTGCAAACGCTGGACTTCTCTTCGATCGCCAAATCAGAGAGCCCCAAATCCATGAAACCTTCCGTTTGGGTAGGGGTTGGCCGCGGGAAGAGTATCCATACAGCGACGAATCAAATTGCCATATCGACGCAGAGCACCCTTAATTTTGAGCAAGTGAAGGTAGTCATTGTACGCGAGCCGGCAATGGTCAAAATGGATGAGATCTTGGATGCCGTCAATCGCGTTCGGGTTACCAGATATACCTCGTGGATTTTTGGAACGCGAGGCGAGATGATGGACTTGCTGACCTCGAGTGCGTTCTTTAACCTTTCTCAGCTGTACAGCCTCATGTACAGCCCGGAGACGCAGGCCAAACAGAGCAGCTCGGTACCGCCGGTTACCATGCAGACATTCGTTGCGGATTATAACGAGAAGGCGGTTACCGCACTGCTGCCCAGCATCGGTGTTACGCAAGATACTTGGCATGAGAATGCCAAACCGATTACCGTGCAGGAGCTGGATGGCGTGTTTGCGTTCAAAGGCAAGAACAAGCCCCTCTATTTGCCGCTGAAGCAAACGTTAGGCATCCGCTTTGCGAGTAATAGTTTTAAACGAGCGGTGTATGCGGTGCAGAACAAAGGGGATGGCACCGATGTCGTTACGATCCGGCATATGAAGGTGAAGAAAAAAGTAAGGATGAACAATGGCCGGCCGACATTCGAACTGCAGGTGAAAGCCAAAGGCGAATTGACGGAAATGGGCAACTCGCTGACACTTTCGCAGCTTGAAGTGAAAATCCGAGAGATCATCCGAACCGAGATCAATCAGACTTACGCGGCCGGAGTAGAGCGAGGCGCAGATCTGTTTAATTTAGAAGAGACGCTGTATCGGTACCATCTTCGGCAGTGGAAGAAGACAGCATCAGCCGGGGGCTGGCATCCGCATGAGAACGACCTCAAGGTGAGCGTATCCTTCAAAATCATTCATGCAGGCGTTTTCGAGATGAAGTAAGCTTAGGGTCAGTATCCTACATTCATCCATATGACGGCTAAAAGCATCCATATTGAAAGGGAACAGAAGGCCCTATACTGGTAGACGACTGCGGTATAGTCGTTTCAAACGAACTTTAAATAGAATCGTTTATTCCATAATAGGGAGAGCTGCTCATGTCGATTATTTACCAATCCGCTACCAATCTCTTTCACCTTCAGACGCGTTCCATGAGCTATGTTTTCCAAGCATTGGAAGGGTTTCCGACTCATCTCTATTGGGGTCGCAAGCTTAATAATCCGGATGCTTCACGCCTGCTGCAACGCATGGAACGGTGTTCGTTCAGTCCGAATCCAATTCCGGAAGACCGTACGATTTCACTCGATACGCTTCCGCAGGAATATCCCGGCTATGGTTCCAGCGATCTGAGAAACCCGGCGTATGCGGTGCAGCTATCCAACGGGACAACCGTTACGGAATTGCTCTACGTTTCGCACCGTATCGTTAACGGCAAACCGGCGTTGGAAGGACTGCCGGCTGTTTATGCGGAATCCGATGAGGAAGCACAGACATTGATCGTGACCTTGGCGGACAAGCTTGCCGGACTAACCGTCGAACTTTCCTATACGGTGTTTGAGGCGTTCGACGCGGTCATTCGTTCCGCCCGGATCGCGAATGACAGCCCATCCGTCATGCAGTTGACCAGAGCGCTCAGCGTCAGCGTCGATCTGCCGCATGATGGATTCGAGCTGCTGCAGCTATCGGGCACATGGGCGCGCGAGCGTTATATCCATAAGCGCGCGCTTACGCCGGGCGTACAGGCTATCGAGAGCCGCCGCGGATCAAGCAGCCACGCCAACAATCCGTTCTTCGCGCTGCTTGGCGAAGGTGCAACTGAAGATCATGGCGACGTTTACGGCTTCAGCTTGGTGTACAGCGGCAGCTTCACGGCAGGCGTCGAGGTGGATCAGTACCACACGGCACGCGCCTATATTGGCATTAATCCGTTTGATTTCTCATGGCGATTGGAGCCGGGAGCCTCGTTCCAAACTCCGGAAGCCGTTATGGTCTATTCCTCGGCCGGCCTGGGGGCTATGTCTCATACGTACCACGAATTGTACCGCACGCGTCTGTGCCGCGGCGCTTTCCGCGATGCGGTAAGGCCCATCCTGGTTAACAACTGGGAAGCAACTTACTTTAACTTTAACGCTGACAAAATCGAAGCGATTGCCAAAGCGGGCAGCGAGCTCGGACTGGAGCTGTTCGTGCTCGATGACGGCTGGTTCGGCAAACGCGACGGCGATAACTGCTCGCTCGGCGATTGGATCGTCGATCCGAAGAAGCTGCCGCAGGGCTTGGAGGATTTGGCTGAGCGCGTGCGCAGCCACGGCTTGCAGTTCGGCCTATGGTTTGAGCCGGAGATGGTATCGCCGGACAGCGATCTCTATCGCGCGCATCCGGATTGGTGTCTGCATGTCCCGGGACGCCGCCGTTCCGAGGGCAGAAAGCAGCTCATTCTCGACCTCTCCCGCGAAGATGTTCAGACTTACATTATCGAGGCAGTAGGCTCGATTCTGAAGAGCGCTCCGATCACGTATGTGAAATGGGATATGAACCGCAACATGTCGGAGATCGGCTCGGCGCTGCTGCCGGCGGAACGCCAGCGTGAAACGGCGCACCGCTACATGCTCGGACTGTATAACGTGCTGGAGCAAATTACGGCTGCATTCCCGCATGTTCTGTTCGAGAGCTGCTCCGGCGGCGGCGGCCGCTTCGATCCCGGCATGCTGTACTATATGCCGCAAACCTGGACAAGCGACAACTCCGATGCGATCAGCAGGCTGAAGATTCAATACGGCACAAGCATCGTGTACCCGATCAGCTCGATGGGCGCCCATGTGTCGGCATCGCCGAACCATCAGGTTGGCCGTGTTACGCCGCTGAAGACGCGAGGGGATGTGGCGATGTCCGGCAATTTCGGCTATGAGCTTGATTTGACGGTATTTACGGATGCGGAGAAGGAAGAAGTGAAACGCCAAGTCGCGCTCGTGAAGGAAGTGCGCGAGCTGGTTCAATACGGCACCTTCTACAGGCTTCTGAGCCCGTTCGAGGGCAACGAGACGGCTTGGATGTTCGTGTCGCCGGATCAGCGGGAAGTGCTGGTCGTCCATGTTGTCGAGCTTAATGAGCCGAACGCGCCGCTTAGCAGGCTGAAGCTTAAAGGTCTGCGCAGTGATTACAGCTATGCCTGGATTGGAACGGATGAGGTGGCCGGCGGCGACGAGCTGATGTATGCCGGTGTAGCCAAATCCAATCCGCGCGGCGATTTTTTCAGCACGGTGTACCGATTTACAGCACAAGCATAGTTCTCATGAGATCTGTGCCAAAACATATACAAACGATATACGTTTAAAGGGCTATTTGACGGACAACCTCATACTCTCCCGCATATGATAGATTGTAAGCGCACTACGAAGGGAGAGTGAGGTTGTGCCGCACACCATCGTCTGCACCATCACGGCTTTGTTTGGTTCACTTGTAACCTTCTCTTTCGGAATGTGGCCGGAATCCTTGACTCTCCTTCTCGTTGCGATGGGGACGGATTATATCACGGGGATAACGGCTGCTATTAAGGAGAAGAAATTAAACAGTTCCATAGGTTCATGGGGAATAGCCAGAAAAGGGATCATGCTCGTCGTGATTCTGCTGGCGCACCGAATTGACATATTACTGGAGCTAAGCAGCATTGCAATGGGCGGAGCCATTTACTTCTATTTGGCAAATGAACTGATTTCCATTACGGAAAATTTAGGCAGGATCGGCGTTCCCATGCCCGACCGCCTCCGTCAACTCATAGAAGTCCTTAAGAACAAAAAGTAAAGTATAGCTCGCTTGTTTTGAGGCCATCCTGTTTGGGATGGTCTTTTTTTCTTCCCCTTGCACCGCCGACACGTCTTGCAACTTCAAATGGCACTTGTTATAATGAGAACAAATGTTCTTATGCGCAGTGCTTGGAGGGGTCAGTATGGCTGTAGATATGGTGGGGTCTTCACCGCCCGTTCAGATCGGCAAGGAGCTGGAACTAGTGAAACGCTACGTGCTGCTTGGTATCGTGAATCAAATTCTCGACCATGATATTCGCATCATCGGCGCGACAGCTACGAAGCTGCCGAGGCTTTATGAATCGATGATCAGAGGGCTCCAAGACCGCGTGCTGCTGGAGCTGGCTGCCATGCGCAGACAATTCCGGGACAGCGGCATCGGCGTGGATAAGGAGAAACGAAGCACGGCAGGGCTCTGCGCGGAATACAGCTGCATGGGCTACCGGCACTCGTTCTCTATGCCATGGACCTTCGTGAAGGCTGAATCCGAGCGGCTGCTGAAGAGCTACTTGACGAAGTGACGTTCATCATTTTGTCAAAAAGCCGAAAAAAGTTTATTTGCAGAAGCGGTTTAAGGTTGAGAAGAACGGACGATCTTATGTAATATAGGGAGTAGACATTTGATGAAAAGGGGAGCAAGAAGCAATGCATAAGTGGATTATGTTCATCGTTTTCGCAGCAGCTTCGGTTTTGGGCGTATACTTGCTGACGACTCAGCTTCCGGGTAAGCCGGTTGACGAGGCAGCGTCATTGCCGCCGGGCGTTACATTATTGAAAGTTGAAGCCTCATCTGACTTCGTATTCGACAAAGAAGAGTACAAAGTAAAAGCAGGCGATAAAGTAAAACTCAAATTGATCAATAAGAGTGGCGTGCATGGTCTTGCTATTCCTGATCTGGGCATTGATCTTCAAGGCGACAAGATGGAGCAAGAAGTGGTATTCGATAAACCGGGTAAGTACGAGATGCACTGTGCCGTTGCTTGCGGAACAGGCCATCTGGAGATGAAATCCGTTCTAATCGTTGAATAACAAGCAAAAAGGAGCCCGCTAACGGCTCCTTTTTTTAAAATTCAGTTCCATTTCAATCATACGAGCGGCGACGGCTTCTGCGCCCTCTGGCTACAGCGTAATCGCAGATGAAGCCAAGCAGAGCCCAGCTGGCAATCGTCAGCACATACATGAGGTACACGTTGACCTCATGAATATCCACAATCATGTCTGTAATCCATGCAGGGACGCTGAACATGAAGAACACCAGATTGTGCGGATCGTAGCCCGTAGAGTTATAAAGGCATAAAGCGACGCCGATAAGCGTTGCTGCAATCGTTACCGGATAGCGCATGCGTTGAATCTCCTTTGCTGGAAGATTGCCGATAGTCGGCACCTTGGGTTATTATGTGACAAAAGGATGCTTCGCATCCCATTCCAATCTCGAAGGAGCGAACTTATTATGATAACGCATATCGTATTGTTCAAATTGAAGGACGGCAGCCCGGAGAGCGTTGCCCGCACCGTTCAAGTGCTCAAAAATATGGAAGGCAAAATCGATGAGCTGCTGTCCATTGAAGTGGGCACGGATGTGCTGCATTCGGAGCGTTCGTATGACATCGCGCTTGTAACGAAATTCGAATCGATGGACGCGCTGGCTGCTTATCAGGTTCATCCGGTACATAAGGAAGTCATCGCGCATATGACAGAGGTTCGTGAAGCATCCGCATCCGTGGACTACGAGAGCTAAGAAAAGGGTAAAGGGCGATTTAAATCATGGGTGATGTTTTTGAAATGATGACCTACCTGATCGTCGTGATCATCAGTGCGATTGTCATGACGGTCTGGTTGAAACGCAAAGCACGTAAGAACAAGAGGTAATAACGGAACAGGGGTTTTGCAGGTATGTATTATGTGAACCGCGAGCAGCTGGCTGTGCGGCTGTCCGTCATTCCGGACGTCATAGCTGCGCTGACGCAGCTGGAGAAGAACTGGGATGGCGGCTTGATGCAAGGTCTTGCTCAGGAGCGCGCATTGCATTTGGCCATTGAAGCCGTGACAGATATCGGAAGCTATCTGATTGACGGATTTATTATGCGCGACGCAAGCAGCTATGAAGACATCGTAACGATTATCGAAGGGGAGCGCGTATTCCCGGCGGAGCTGCAAGAGACGCTGATTGAGCTTGTTCGGCTGCGCAAACCGCTTGTACAGGATTATTTTGAATGGAACCGATCTGAGCTCCATCCCTTAACGGCGCTGCTGCCGGTAACGCTGACGGCGTTCAAATCCGCTGTAGAAGCGTATCTCGTCCAAGAGCTGGGCAGTTAACTGCCGGAGGCTGTTGTCGATTTACGAATCAGCGAAAATGCGTTACAATGACGACATTAGAACGCGCTGTAGTGCCGAAGGTGGTGAGGGAATGGAACAGGATGGAACTCCGATGAGCATGCAGAAGGAGCCTCTGTTTAGGCTGGAAGGCTCGACAAGGCAAACCGTCCTTACGCTGCTCAAAACAAACGGACAGATGAATGCCGGTGAGCTGGCAAAGCATCTGCAAATTACGGAAATGGCTGTGCGCCGCCATCTCAGCACGCTTGAGCGGGACGGTCTTATTGCGCCGACCATTGTGCGTCAGGCAATGGGGCGACCGACCCATATGTTCCGTCTAACGGAACAAGCCGAGCTGTTATTCCCGAAGAACTACCATGTTCTCGCACTGGACTTTCTGGAAGAGCTGGAGGATGATCCCGAGACGGCTCTTATCGTTGACCGATTGTTTGAAGGCCGTAAACGCAAGCTGATCGAACGTTATGCCTATCGCATGGATGGGAAGTCGCTGGAGGAGAAAGTAACCGAGCTTGCTTCGATTCAGAACGAGGGCGGTTACATGGTATCGCTCGAGAACGACGAGAACGGACTTGTGATGCACGAATACAATTGTCCTATCGCTCAGGTCGCGAATCGCTATCAGCAGGCCTGCCAATGTGAGCTGTCGTTATTCCGGCAGCTGCTTGGAACGGACGTGGAACGCACGGAATGTTTGGCTAAAGGCGGCGGCAAGTGCAGCTACCGAATCGCAGGTGTATAAGCATAAAGAGGTGTTAGGAGATGGTCCTAACGCCTCTTTTTTTTTCGCGTGTTGTGTCAAAACAAGCCCATGCTGGGTATTATGTCAGTAAGAAATGGGCAATAGCCCGCAAGGCAGTACGTTAGGAGGTGTCCGCTCATGGATCGGATATGGCTTGAGGGAGCAGCGGTTGCTGCTTTCGTCGCATTGGTAATTGGGATTTTGCTCTGGCTGCGTTCAGCGGATCGCAAGCTGGGGAAGCTGATTCAAACAGCCGAAGCGATGGAGCAGTATACACAGCATGCGGCAGCTCAGGTGACTGCGCTGATGGATCCGGTGACCGCAACTGTCAGAACCGTGCAGAAGCAGCTGGACGGCATGTCCAAAGTGGCAGAAGCGACGAAACGAATCGGCGATGCGGCGAATCAATTGTCCTTCACCGTGAATCGGGTTTCCACAGACCTGAACGAAACGGTGGAACGACATGCTGCAAAGTCAGGCGAGAAAGTGAAGCATGGCATCACGGAAGCGCTTGACTGGGCTGAGGTCAGTTATGCGGTGTGGCAGTTTTGGCAAAACAAACGGAAAGATAGCCGCTCCTCTGCATGCTCGAGCTATGGCCAAGGGCAGGATACTACTAACTAATTATACAGCCGCTATGCTGCTGCGTGTTCGAAAGCAGCGCAAGCCGCTGTACCAAAGGAGTGTATTGAAGATGGCAAAAGTCAGTGGAAAGAAAAGTTTCTTGGTTGGTGCAATTGCAGGTGGCGTAATTGGTTCCGTAACAGCTCTGTTGCTCGCTCCTAAATCAGGCCGTGAACTTCGTAAAGATATCGCAGACGGAACACAGGTTGTTTCCGAGCACACCGTTCGTATAGCCGGTCAAGTAGGCGACTCTACGACTCGTATCGCCAAACAAGTAAGCGGCGGCGTAACGGTAGCGGCAAGCAAAGCGAAAGAAACGGCAAGCACTGTCCTTGACAATGTTCGCAGCTGGCGCCAAGCCGGCAAAGAAGAGGTAGAAGAAGTGCTGGATGATGCCGGAGACCTGGTGCAAGAAGCAGGAGAAGCCGTTCAAGATAAGGTTGAAGAGTTAACGCAAGACCGCAAAGAAGAGCTTCAAACCATTAGCTAATGCAACTACTTACATTGTGCAAGACCAAGAAGGCTTCGCCGCATCGATTATGCGGCGAAGCCTTCTTGCGTGTATGCTATTTGAAGTTTCTGGCGTGCAGACGGTATTCGGACGGCGAGTACCCGAATGTTTTGCGAAACTGCTTGGAGAAATAGAGGGCATCGGTGTAGCCAACGGAAGAAGCGACCTGGTCGATCGACAAGTGATTCTGGCCATTGAGCAGCTCCTTCGCTCGCTCCATCCGTACCTTGAGCAGAAACTGCATCGGAGACACGCCTGTAACTTGCTTGAACATTTTGGATAAATGCGTGCGATGGTAGCCTAGGCTTCGCGATAAATCCTCGATCGAAATTTGCTGTGCATATTGGTAAGACAACCAGCGCACCGCCTGTTTTATTTGCCTGTCGATGTCTGACACGATGGCAATGGTATTAAAGGCGAGATTGCCTGCATTCAACAGTCCAAGCTCCTTCAGGAAAATACGCAGCAGCCCGTTGGCTTCCAAATCGGCAAGCTCCGGGAACGGAGTTGACTCCAGCGCGCCTCGAATTTTGCGATATAACGCTGCAAGCGGACGAACATCGTCCGTATGAACGATGGGGCGTGCGGGGGAGAAACCGAGCGTCAGCAGCAGATGCTCGGAGATATGGCCTTTGAAGGCAACCCACATGTAATGCCACGGTTCTTTCTCGTCGGCTCGATACGTGAACAGCTCATCCGGAAAAATAATAAAGGTATCGCCTTTGGCGCACGAGTACCGGACACCGTCGATTTCGAACGTTCCGCGGCCGGAGAGAACGGTGTGCACGAGGTAATAGTTATGAACGGCAGGTCCGATGAAATGGCCGGCAACCGGTTTGCCTTCCCCGCTGAAGAGCAGCGACAATTCACCTTGAGCCGGCTGCGTATTGTTATAATCCGTAAATTTATAATGATCGGAAGTGCGGTGCTGATTTGTATTCTTACTGCTTGCGGTTGGCATGTGCAGCGCCCCAATCCTCATTAATTCAGTAGGATAATTGTAGATCAAAAAACTACAAATGTACATATAAAACATGCTTTATTTCCTACTCAATCCGCTATTCCCTGCACTATAGTAGAGAAGAGAAGAAGACATTAATCCGCTTACAAGGCGGACCATTTTCAAGGAGGATACGATGCCGAAAATTACTTTTATCGGAGCAGGAAGCACAGTGTTTGCAAAAAACGTACTTGGTGATGTATTGCATACACCGGCGCTCCAAGGATTCGAAATCGCTTTGTTTGACATTAACCAAGAACGCCTGTCCGACTCCGAAACGATGCTGAACCATATCAAGAATACGTGCGGAAGCACTTCCACTATTAAAGCGTACACGGATCGCAAAGAAGCGCTTCGCGGTGCCAAATACGTCGTTAACGCCATTCAAGTCGGCGGCTACGATCCATGTACGATCACAGACTTCGAAATTCCGAAGAAATACGGCTTGCGCCAAACGATCGCGGACACAGTAGGAATTGGCGGTATTTTCCGTAACCTGCGTACGATTCCGGTCATGCTTGATTTTGCCAAGGATATGCAAGAAGTGTGTCCGGACGCATTGTTCCTAAACTACACGAATCCGATGGCGGTTCTGACCAACGTGATGAACACGTACGGCGGCATCAACACGGTCGGCCTCTGCCATAGCGTTCAGGTTTGCGTGGATCACCTCTTCGACAACCTTGGCATAGATGCGACAGGCGTGAAATCCAAGATCGCCGGTATCAACCATATGGCTTGGCTGCTTGAAGTTTCCAAGGACGGCGTAGACCTGTATCCGGAAATCAAGCGCCGCGCTCGCGAGAAGCAAAACGAGAAGCACTGGGACATGGTCCGTTTCGAAATGATGCTCAACTTCGGTTATTACATTACCGAATCGTCCGAGCACAACGCCGAGTACCACCCGTACTTCATCAAGCGCAATTATCCGGAGCTGATCGAGCGCTTCAATATTCCGCTCGACGAGTATCCGCGCCGCTGCATCGAGCAGATCGGCAACTGGAAGAAGCTGAAGCAAGAGCTTGTCAGCAATCCGGAACTGCAGCATAAACGCACGCATGAGTATGCCTCGTATATCTTCGAAGCGATCGAAACGAACGTTCCGTTCAAAATCGGCGGTAACGTCATGAATACGGGCCTAATCACCAACTTGCCGAAAGAAGCTTGCGTAGAGGTTTCCTGCCTTGTTGACCGCAATGGCGTAACGCCGACATTCGTTGGCGATCTGCCGCCGCAATGTGCTGCGCTTAACCGCACGAACATCAATACGCAGCTGCTCACAATCGAAGCTGCGATGACAGGCAAACGCGAGCATATCTATCATGCGGCAATGCTTGATCCGCATACAAGCGCAGAGCTTTCGATGGATGATATCAAAGCAATGTGCGATGATCTGATCGTGGCACATGGCGACTGGCTTCCAGCTTACAAATAAGCCATACCTATAGACAAAGCCGCTCCGGCTGCTCGAGCTCAATTAGATGCTCTGGCAGTTGGCGCGGCTTTTGCTTTATTTTCGGGGATGTACCGGCATGGCGACGATTGTTGAACCTTGTCTAGTTTTGCGCTAAGATGTAGGTACCTTTTCAGCATCGTATTCATATTCTATTGAAGTCCTGCCAAAACGTTCAAGAAAGCGGTGTGTCTGTGCAACAACCGATCGCAATATTGGATTCTGGTGTAGGCGGTTTAACAGTCGTCAAAGAGGTCATGCGCCAGCTTCCCCGGGAAAAAATCATGTATTTCGGCGATACCGCCCGTACCCCGTACGGCCCGCGGCCAGCTGAAGAGGTGACTCGGTTTACTAGGCAAATCGTTGAGTATTTAATCCAATATCGACCGAAAATGATTGTTATCGCCTGTAATACGGCAACGGCTGTCGCACTTGAAGATATCCGCTCCCGTGTCGCCATTCCCGTGGTCGGCGTCATTCATCCCGGCGCTCGCGCTGCAAATGGCCGCACGCAAACAGGGATTGTCGGTGTCATCGGTACGGAAGGGACGATTCGCAGCAGCGCCTACGAATATGCGCTTAAGCAGCTGTCACCGAACATCGAAGTGATCAGCCTGGCGTGTCCGCGGTTTGTTCCGCTTGTCGAACAGGGGAATTTCCGCTCGAAAGAAACGCAAGAAGTGGTGGAATCGTCATTGGCCCCACTGAAGAAACGCGACATCGATACGTTAATTTTGGGGTGTACCCACTATCCGTTCTTATCCGATACGATTGCTTCGGTAATGGGCGATGATGTGGCACTGATCAGCTCGGCGGATGAAACCGCTCGCGAAATCAGCACGATTCTGCATGATCGCAATCGATTGACGCGAGACGGAGATCTACCCGTGCATCAATTCTTCTGCAGCGGGGACCCCCGCATGTTTAGGAAGATTGCCCAACAATGGTTAGGTGAGCAAATCGAACTAACGCCTGTCGTGTGGCAGGTGCCCAATATCGTATAGATGTTCCGCCAACAAGCAGAGCCGCCTCGAACAGTCACATGATGACCGAGGCGGCTCTTTCCTATGAATTGGCATGCCGGGCGGAACATTGGCATAGCATGTGACTAGACCAATTCAGAGGTGATCACATGCTGCATCCTTATGTTGTTCAAACCGGTGATACGCTGCTGCGAATTGCGCGCAGCTTTGGCATTAATCCCGAAGCTCTGTTAGCCGCTAATCCGCGTGTACTTGCGAGTGAACGATTGATACCCGGACTGCTGCTTGCAGTACCCGCACAGCCAACCTTTACTTATCGGGTCAACGCCGGTGATACGCTGCTGCGTATTGCGGCTCTTTTTGCTGTTTCCACTCATGCGCTCATAGCGGTGAACAGTCATATCGATCTCACCTTCTTACAGCAAGGTCAGCTCATTTGTATTCCGGTAGGAGACACTGATCGCATCGTGAATGGAAAGGCTGAATATGGTGCAAGAGAACTTGAGACGGATATCGAGCAGCTTCGGAACGGCTATCCGTTTCTGCTGCGCAGACGAATCGGGCAGAGCGTCATGGGCAAACCGATTACCGCGATCGGCCTCGGCGAAGGAGCTTCCAAATTGCATATCAATGCAGGTATGCATGCAAATGAATGGATCACGACACCGCTCTTAATGACATTCGCAGAGGATCTGGCCCGGGCGGCAGCGTCTGGGACCCGAATATGCGGCGCCGACATCAGGCAGCTGCTGCGCCAAGTTACATTATGGCTTGTGCCGCTTGTTAATCCCGACGGAGCGGAGCTGGTCCAGGAAGGCATGAGCGAGGAGCATCCGTATTATCATGAGCTGCTGGACTGGAACCGCGGTTCAACCCGGTTCTCGAAGTGGAAGGCGAACATTCGCGGCGTCGATTTGAATGATCAGTTTCCGGCTTTCTGGGAAGTCGAAGCGGAGCGGCGTGACGCGGCAGGACCGGGTCCGCGGGATTATCCCGGGCCGCAGCCGTTATCGGAGCCGGAGGCACAGGCGCTTGCCGCCTTTACCGAGGAGGAGCAATTCGACCTCGTCGTTGCGCTGCATACGCAGGGGCAGGAGATCTATTGGAATTATCGCGGCTACGAACCGCCTGCGGCGGAGTTGATTGCAGCGAAGCTGGCCAAAGCGAGCGGCTATAAATCGGTGAAGCTGACAGGCAGCGATGCCGGCTACAAGGATTGGTTTATTCAGGACTACCGGAAGCCGGGGTTTACCGTTGAGGTCGGTTACGGGGTGAATCCGTTGCCGCTGTCATCGTTTCACGAACTGTACGACGAGCTTAAACCGCTGCTCATTACTGCCATGGAGGCGTCCGTTCCGGATATGCTATAATAGACGGAAGAAGGAGGCGGTTCCCATGAGGAAATTGCTTTCACTCCGCCACTGGCGGACTGTGTTTGTCCGAATCTACCGCTTGCTTATCGCAAGGGAAGTTCGGCTGACGGACAAGCTGCTCTATATTATTCCCGTGCTGCTGTACTGGGTTATGCCTGACGTGCTGCCGTTTCTGCCAATCGATGATATCGCGGTAACGATGATTGCCGCCGAATGGTATACACGCTACATGGAACGCAAATACAGCGATCGATTGAGATAGCGGTTGAACAATGCTCCTCGTTTCTTTACAATAGGAGAGATGATAAAAGCAGGAACGCCGGATAAACGCAATACGGCTGCATCCATAAATAAGGAGATGACTCGAAGATGAAATGCAAAATTACGCGCAACGCCGCGAAAGTGCTTCGTGAAGAAGTGGACAACCCTGAGAACGAAGGTAAATTTCTGCGTATTTTCATTACGCATTCGCACGGCGATCATGCCCACTACGGCATGAAGATGGACGATGCTACAGACAATGACGAAATCATTGAGACGGATAAAGACATCAAGGTTGTGCTGGAGAAAGGTGTAGAGCTGCTGGACGGTGTCCGAATCGACTACTTCTACGTACCTCAGGAAGGCTTCATGATTTCCAACCCGACTAAAGGCAACCACGGCGACCATTAATTTGTAAACGGTTAGGGAGAGAAACATGGCTAACGATATTCTCATTTGCGATAAATGCAAACATATGCGTACGAAATCCATGCTGCCGAAGCTTGAGCAGATGGCACCAGGCACGGAAATCAAAGTCGCGTGCAAATCGTACTGCGGTCCATGCTCGAGATTTGCTTTCGTCTTCATTAACGGCCGCTATATTACGGCGCCTACTGAGGATGAAGTTATCGAGAAGGCACGCAAATATGTGAAGAAATAAAGTGAAGAACCCCCGGTAGGCTTCTGAAGTGAAGCTTGCCGGGGGTTCTTTTCGATTAACGCGATGGCGAAACGCTGCTATGGACTGTGAATCGCCTTGACCAGGTCATGCTCGATCACGAGATCAGACGCTTCAAGCTCAAGCCTCGCAGCCGTGGCACCAGCGGTGCACGCACTCGGATCAGATACGGCCAGTCCCGTAGTGAAGGCGTAACACTTACTATGCTGAGGCAGTCCATCCTCTGCGGGCAGATAGAGGACGGCTCCATCCGTGAATGCACCGTTACGGAACACGATCCGCTTCTGATGCTGCTGCGCATCGGGCTGCGCAGTAATCAGCGGCGTTCCGATCATCGTTTTATCGGCACCGGAGATTCCAAGAAGATGGAGAACGGTTGGCGTAATGTCCAGCTGCCCGCCGACCTGCTCGTAGTTACCTGCCCTCTCATCATGGGGCAAATGCACGACGAACGGAATGCCTTTCAGAATTCGGAATTGTTCGGTCTCGTTTAAGGGATGACCGAGGAACGTTTCGAAGGGTTCCCATTCCCGGATGGAATTATCGTGGTCGCCGTAGAACATGAATATCGATTGATCCCACAATCCCGCTGCCTTGAGCTCATCGATCAAGCTTCCGATCGCAGCATCCACATAGTGAACGGCCTCCAGATAGTCGCCGAAGATGGTGTTCTTAAAGCTTCCTACATCCAGCGTTTGCGCTGATTTCGGCAGTTGGTAGGGATGGTGGCTTGACAGTGAAATGAGGAACGAATAGAAAGGCTGCTTCTCGTCCTTCATCCGATCCACGGACTGTTTAAAGAAGGATTTGTCGCCCAGCGACCAGCCGATGGGCTCATCGATTTGATAGGCGTTTTTGCTAAAGAAGGTATCGTACCCTAATCGGTCGTACATCATGTTGCGATTCCAGAAGCCCCCGTCGTAGGCATGAAAGACGTTGGCGGTATAACCGTGGTCTTTCAACGTCTGCGGCATACTGTCGAAGTCATGCTGGGCATAACGGATGAAGACGGAGCCCGTAGGCAGCGGCTGAAGCGACACATTTGCCGCCAGATCGGCATCCGATGTGCGCCCCTGAGCGGTTTGATGATAGAAGTTGCTGAAATAGACCGATGACCCAAGCAGCTTATTGATGTTCGGCGTTACCTCGGCGCCATTAATGCGCTGGTTGATGACGAAGCTCTGAAAGGCCTCCAGCTGAAGCAGAATAACATTCTTGCCTTTATATTTGCCAAACAGAGCATCCGATTCGAGTGCCTTGCGCTGAGCGGCGCGAGTCTCAAACCATTGTTTCGCCTCCGCCGTCTGCTCGGCAGTAACGGTGCTGTCCTGCAACCAATGCTCATTCGCATAACGATACAGATCATAGCCATGGAAGCCGAGGACGCCGGTTACATTGTACAGCGACAGGTTCCACCAATTGCCCGTAAAGAGCTCCGCTGCCCAGCTTTGTTTGGCTTTATGAACAGGCACGTAAACGAGCATAAATCCGATGATAAATACGACCAGTCCTGCAGCCAAACGACGAATGGCGATACGGAGCCGATTCGGTTTAAGGTAGGAGAGCTGCATTTGGTTTCCTGCGTTTCTACGTATCCGTATCCGGAAGAAGGTGAACACGGCAAGAGGGAGCAGCAGCACCCAATCCGCGAAAAACCACAGGTCTACACGGCTTAGTAAGGAATCAATGCTTTCCCCGAGTGCACCCACCTGTCCGGCTTGCATTAATACAGGAATCGAGATGAGATCCTGAAAGTAACGGAAGTAGATGAGATCGGAATAGATGATTGCGGTCAGGATGACGTTTAACAAAATCAGCGTAATTCTGCGGCCCTTTGGCGGGAGCCATAAGGTCCAGAAGGATGCGAGCGCCAGTGTTCCGGCCGCGGTCATTACATCATCGCGGTTCATCGCCATGTTCGGCACATGGACCAGCCGGTCGAACAAAACAAGCTTAATCAGCATGAGTCCGATGAAGAGCAGCGGCTCAAGCACGATAAGGAGGGGAATAGCATAAAACGACGTCCGTTGCCGGCGCCGTTTTATGCTTCGAGATGGTATAGTCATCGATTGGGTAATTCCTTTCAGAGCAGCTACGATTTGGAAGGACTGTCCGTTTTGTTGCGCGGAGGCAGCGGTCCAAAATACTGGTAGTACGTACATTCAATGCGGCCGTTGAATAGTTTCCGTTTCTTGTCCGCTTTGCGGCCGATCGTATCCTCGAACGTGCGGGATTGCGTCAAAGCGAACATCGACCAAGTCGGGATATAGAGCGAGCTTAGTCCGAGCTGTCTGATCGCTTTCTCTGCTTCGTCTTCGTCGCCAAGCCGTGCTCCATATGGAGGGTTGGTGATGATGCAGCCATAGTCGCCTTCCGGTTTCACGCGGGAAACCGCCATCTGCTGCAGCTTGATTTCCTTCGCGAAGCCTGCTTTCTTCACGGCAGCTTCTGCGATTTCGAGCGCGCGCGGGTCGATATCCGATCCCGTAATGTGAAGCGGGACGTTGTCCTTCACCGAGTCGAAAGCTTCCTCGCGGGCTTGCTCCCACAGCTCTTCCGGGATGATGGACCAGCCCTCGCTGTTAAACGTACGGCGAAGTCCCGGTGCGATGTTCCAGCCGATCATGGCGGCTTCGATCGGGATGGTGCCGGAACCGCAGAACGGATCATACAGCGGCCGTTCGGGACGCCATCTGCTGAGCAGAACCATTGCCGCCGCCATCGTTTCTTTGAGCGGTGCTTCCGTTACAAGCTTGCGGTATCCGCGCTTATGAAGGCCGGGGCCGGTAGTGTCCAGCGTCAGCATCGCCACGTCATTCAGCAGCCATACTTCAATGACGTAGCGCTGCCCGTTGTCCTCGTGGAACCACTCGGTGCCGTAGACCGATTTCATTTTCTCGACGATCGCTTTCTTCACGATACTTTGGCAGGCGGGCACGCTGGTCAGCTGCGACTTATGCGAGCGCCCTTCCACCGGAAATTCAGCATCCTCGGGAATCCAATCCGGCCAATTGACCGCCTTGGTGCCTTCGAACAATTCTTCAAACGTTCTGGCGGGAAATTCCGCCATCTTGATCAATACGCGGTCGGAGGTGCGGAGCCATAGATTGGCGCGGCAAATATCAGCCAGCCCGCCGGTAAAAATAACGCGTCCGTTCTCCACTTTCTGATCGGTATAACCAAGTTCCAACAATTCGCGTGCGACGACCGCCTCCAGCCCCATAGGTGCTGTTGCAATCAGCTGCAGTTTGTCCATTCGTGTATCACTCCGCCTTCACGACTCCGGTTGTTTCCGGTCCATAAAAATCATACAATCAAGTATAGGTCATCCAAGGGATTAATTACAAACATTACATTCGTTATTATGGAGAGGAGCAGGAACGATGTCGACGGAACAGTATGTGGAACGACTGCTTGGGGAAGATGCGGATTTGGCTCGGGTGCATCAGACGATTCAACAATTAGGGATGCCGGAGATCTCGATTGCGGCCGGTTATGGCCGTCTGCTAACGATGCTTGTTCGGATGTCCGGTGCAAAAAATGTGCTGGAAATCGGAGCGCTTGGCGGTTACAGCGGGATTTGCCTTGCCAGAGGCTTATCCGATGGCGGGCGCCTGACTTCGCTTGAGCTGCTGCAGAACTATGCGGATGTGGCGCGCGGAAGCTTGGAAGCAGCAGGTCTGGGGGATCGCGTGGAATACCGCGTCGGGGATGCCAAAGAGAGTTTGGCTGTACTCGCGGAAGAAGGACGCAAATTCGATTTCTTCTTCATCGATGCGGACAAAGAGAGCTATCCGCTCTATCTGGAGTGGGCGATCAAGCTCGCCAACCCGGGCGCTGTGATCACGGGAGACAATGCGCTGCTGCACGGCAGAACGGTCGACCCGGAGAAGAACGGACCTTCGGTTCTCGCTATGCGCGAGTTCAATGCATCGATGGTGAGTGACGAGCGGCTCATCGGTACGCTGCTGCCGGCTTATGACGGCCTCGCTGTTGCGGTTGTGAAGTAGGAGTATTGAAGTGGCTGGGCATATCCGATGCTCAGCCACTTTTTTTGTTTGATTTGGAATTGAGGGAACCCCGTTATGCGAGGTGCTTCGTTCGGCTAGTTGCTAGTGCACCGGGCATGCAGAATGCAGAATGCGCTAACGAATCGTACAGGTCTTATTTGTCCATAAATGGCTCGGATAAAAAGCTAACGAATCGTACAGGTCTTATTTGGTGGTTTTTGCAGTGTGAGGAGTCAACAGGAACCAAATAAGGCTTCTACGATTCGTTAGAATCTCGTAGCCCCGAAATAGCGATGAATAAGGCTTCTACGATTCGTTAGCGTTCGCAGTTGGAGAGATGACGGTGCGAATTAACCGATTCGTGATTCAGAGTGCGCAGGCGAGGATGCGAGATCAGGGAGGTGGATGCGAAGTGAGATGCGGGAATGTGTGATTCGAGATGTGGAGGCGAAGTGTGAGATGCTGGAAAGTGTGATGTGAGATGTGGAGGCGAAGTGCGAGATGCAGGAATGCGAGCGCGGGTATGCGATTTGCCGCTTGGCGGAGGGACGCGGCAAGCAGCGCCTGGCACGCTGCACTCGAACGTTCCGCTCCCCCGCGAGCTAATCACAACTTTCGCCAACAGCAAAAAGCTGGCACAGGGCTCCCCCCGTGCCAGCCTTCTATTCCTGTTTTGCGCCGCCGGACGCAGCCCGCTTGGATACCAGCGTCTGTCTGACCCATACGGCATTGATTACAAACAAGGCCGAGGAGATGAGAAATACGCCGCGAATCCCTGTCCAGCCTGAGATGAAGCCGCCTACGATCGGACCGATCATGTTGCCGAGCGACAGCATGCTGCTGTTGATGCTGAACGCCCGGCTTTCCATGCCGTCCGGCGTGAATCGGCGAACGAGCGAATTGACCGACGGGATCAGGCCGCCCAAGAAGCAGCCTTGCAGCAATCGGAAGAGCAGCAGCTGCCATACGGAACCCGCAAATGCTTGCGGGATGAACATCATCGCAGCTCCAATCAGCGAGATGCCGAGGATGCGCTCTTGGCCGATTCGGTCGCTCAGCCTCCCGAGCAGCGGTGAGGCGACCATATTGGAGAGCCCTGCCGCGGAGCCGACGAATCCGGCCCAGAACGCCAGATTGACGACCGTACCGTGCAAATCCTGCACATAGAGCGGCATGAGCGGCATTGGCCCGATTATCGCAAACTGCAGCAGGAACGTTACGGCGAAGAGGGACATCAGCTGCGGCACTCGCGAGAGTTGGCGAAAGCCGTCAATGACCGACAGGTTCGGACGAGCCGCCGCCTCTTGCCGATCGAAACGCTCCCGAACGATGAAATAGGCCAGTAAGGAAGCTAAGAACAGCAAGCTGCCGGTTAAATAGAAAATCGGTCGATACCCGACAGCATCCGCGAGCAATCCGCCCATGAACGGCCCGAGGATGCTGCCCGCGATTCCGCCGGACTGCAGCGTCCCCATAGCGAAGCCCATCCGTTCCTTCGGCGTCGACACCGAGATGAGCGAGACGGCTGCCGGATTGAAGCCGGAGATGGTGCCATTGACCATCCGCAGCAGCAGCAAATGCCACGGAGACGTAGCGAAACCCATAAGGATCATGACGATGGCCATACCGAAGCCGGAGCGAAGCAGCATCATTTTGCGTCCATAGCGGTCTGATAGTTTTCCCCACAGCGGTTGAAAGAGGAAAGCCGTCACAAAGTTGCCTGCAAATATGACGCCGGCCCAAGTCGCAATCTCATGTTTATCGGTTAATCCGATGCGTTCCGACTGCAAATAGAGCGACAAAAAAGGGATAATCATCGTCATTCCGCCCATGACGAGAAATTGACCGAACCAGAGGACGGCCAGATTTTTCTTCCACTGTTCCATTGCGTTTCTCCAATCATAAGTCTCAGATTTGTTAGGCTGTAAACATCGTAACGACAGTATAACATAGCCGAAACCTAACATTGTCATATGTTTGTCAATGATAGCAGGGGGCGGGCGGTTGTTACACTTCGGCAAAAAGGGCATAATGGAAACGTAGGGAAAACGATAGAAATGGGGAACTTCAATGAGCTACAACGACCGATTCATCCGCGCGTGCCGAGGAGAACAAGTCGATCGCTTACCCGTCTGGTATATGCGACAAGCGGGACGTTACGATCCCGATTACCGTAAAATAAAAGAAAATTACTCGCTGCTCGAAATTTGCAAGAGACCGGAATTGGCTGCCGAGGTAACGCTCATGCCGATTAAGAAGCTCGGTGTGGACGCAGCTATTTTGTATTCCGATATTATGAACCCGGTCGCGTCAATCGGTATCGATTTTGACATTGTGGCTAATGTTGGCCCTGTCATTGCGAACCCGATCCGTTCGGCAGCGGACGTGGATAAGCTGAAGCCGATCGATGTGGAAGGCGATTTGTCGCATGTCCTGGAGACAATCCGCATCTTGGATCGCGAGCTTGACGTGCCGCTGATCACGTTTGCAGGCGCACCTTTTACCATTGCCAGCTACTTGATCGAGGGACGTCCGTCGAAGTCATACATCAGAACTAAGTCTCTCATGTACTCTGAACCGGCTGTTTGGTTCAAGCTGATGGACAAGCTTGGGGATATGGTCATTGCTTATCTTCGCGCGCATATCGGCGCCGGCGGCAAGGCGTTCCAGTTGTTCGACAGCTGGGTAGGCGCGCTTGCTCCGCATGATTTCAAGACGTTCGTGCTGCCGACGATCGAACGGATTTTCAGCGAGCTGTCGGATTTGCCGCAGCCGAAAATTTACTTCCCGGGCGTAGCGTCGGGTGAACTGCTACCAACCCTGACGAATGTCAAAGCCGATGTGATCGGATTGGACTGGCGCGTGCCGATTAATGAAGGACGCCGCAGACTTGGCGGTTCTTTCGCCGTTCAAGGGAATCTAGATCCGTATGTCCTCACTGCACCGATGGAAGTCATAAAGGAACATGCCAAAGCAATTATTGATGAAGGTATCAAGCAGCCGGGCTTCGTGTTCAACCTGGGACATGGTTTATTCCCGGAAGCGTCGCTCGACAAGCTGCGCGAGTTGACCGAATATGTGCATGATTACTCCGCTGAGGCGATCAAAGCGTTAGGCGGCAAGCAGGAGGAGCTTCGCCATGGCTAACGGTAAAATCGGCGTGCTCGTGATGTCGTACGGAACGCCGGAGAGCATGGACGGAATCGAAGAATATTACACCCATATCCGCAGAGGCCATGCGCCGACACCGGAACAGCTGGCTGAGCTGAGCAGCCGTTACGAAGCGATCGTCGGCGGCGTGTTCCCGCTGCGCGAGAATACAAATCGTCAAGTGGCGGGTTTGCAGGCTGCGCTTGACGCTGCGGCACCCGGCCGTTATAGCTGTTATCAAGGCTTGAAGCATGCCAGGCCTTATATCGAAGATGGCGTGACAGCTATGGAAGCAGATGGCATTAAACATGCGGTTGGTATCGTACTGGCGCCGCACTACTCCACAATGAGCGTCGGCAGCTATATGAAACGCGCGCAAGAGAAGGCGGAAGAGTTCGGCATTCAATTTGCAACGGTAGACAGCTATCATACGCATCCGAAGCTGATCGAAGCGCTTGTGACACGCGTCAAAACCGCTTATGAAGCGCTGCAAGACGTTCAGCCTGTGAAAGTGCTGTTCAGCGCGCACAGCCTGCCGGTCAAAATCCGCGAGATGGATGATCCTTACGAGCAGCAATTGCTGGAGACATCCAAGCTTGTCGCGGATGGTGCCGGTGTGACGGACTGGCAGTTTACATGGCAGAGCGCGGGCCGCACCCGTGAGCCATGGCTTGGACCGGATATCCTCGAAACGATGAAGGAAACTGCTGCTGCGGGCTATAAAGGCGTGCTGGCTGCTCCGATTGGTTTCGTATCCGAACACTTGGAAGTGCTCTACGATGTTGATATTGAAGCGCAAGCCGAAGCCCGTGAACTGGGGATTAAGCTGCAGCGTATTGAGATGCTGGGCACAGATCCGCTTTATATGGACACCTTGGCCGATTCCGTTCAGGACGCGGCAAGAGCGGTTTTCGCTTAGCGGATAGCGTTATTACAGAGGAGATGACTCGCATGCGGGGGAACGGTAAGCTTGATCGCTTTGTCGTTATCGGAGGCGGTATCAGCGGACTCAGCTCCGCTTTTTATTTGCTCAGGGAAGCGAAGCAGCGCGGCCGGGAAGCGGTCATTACGCTCGTGGATCCATCGGAGAGAATCGGCGGCAAAATCAACACGCTGCGGCGCGACGGCTTTATCATCGAGCGTGGTCCGGATTCCTTCCTGGCACGTAAGACGCCGATTATTGATTTGGCCTACGATCTTGGCATCGAGCATGAATTGACCGGCACCAACCCGGCTGCCAAGAAAACCTATATTCTTCATCACGGTAAGCTGCATGCCATGCCTCCGGGTCTCGTGCTTGGAATACCGACGGAAATTGCACCTTTTGCCAAGACGAGCCTGCTGACATGGAAAGGCAAGCTTCGTGCCGCGATGGATTTCGTATTGCCTGCGAGTAAAGAAACGGGCGACGAATCGATCGGAGACTTTCTGTCTCGTCGATTGGGAAGCGAAGTCATGGAGCGGGTTGCGGAGCCGCTGCTTGCGGGTATTTATGCCGGCGAGCTGCGGAATTTGAGCCTCGCCGCGACATTCCCGCAGTTTCGGGATGCGGAGCGCAAGCACGGCAGCTTGATTCGAGGGATGCGCGCCAATAAGCGGAAGGCTGCTTCAGCGCCGCCAAGCGTGAGCAGAGTGCCTGCAGCCGTCAAGAACAGCATGTTCCTGACGTTTAAGGGCGGACTTGCCACGATGCTGGAAGCGCTGGACTCAGCGCTGTCCAAGGTGGAACGTCGTATGGGACGGAAGGCAGTCGCTTTCCGCCAGAACGATCCCGACGAGCATGGTGAAGATTCCGCGCCTTATGAAGTGCTGCTGAGCGACGGCGAGATACTGGAGGCAGATGGCATTGTCATTACAGCGCCTGCTTATGATGCCGCGGACTTACTGGAGCCGCACATGAATGTTGATGCGCTTCGCGACATTCGATACGTATCGGTAGCGAACGTCGTCATGGCCTTCGATAAAGCTTCGCTTGGCGTAGATTTCGATGGTTCAGGATTTGTTGTACCGCGCTCGGAAGGTACTACGATTACAGCTTGCACATGGACATCGGCCAAATGGCTGCATGCCAGCCCGAGCAATAAAGTGCTGCTTCGCTGCTATGTCGGCCGCGCCGGCGACGAAGCCGTCGTCGATTTGCCGGATGATGTATTGAAAGAAGCCGTTCGGAGCGACATTCGACTGGTAATGGGAATAACGGCTGAGCCGTTGTTCACCGAGATTACTCGTCTCCATCATTCCATGCCGCAATATCCGGTCGGTCATCTTCAGAAGACCGCGCAGCTTCGCACGAAGCTGCGTGCGAAGATGCCCGGTGTATGGTTAACCGGCGCCGCATTCGATGGTGTCGGGCTGCCGGACTGCATCCGCCAAGGGAAAGAAGCCGCTTCAGGCGTCTACAAGTCGCTGTTGGGCGAATTTAAATAGAAGACCGCCATCACGAGTAAGACGGTGGCGGCGATCTTATACAAACTTCTAAATAACGAAAGAGTGTCGACATCGTCGACGCTCTTTTTTTGTGCGCGTCGATATCTAGCTTCGGATTAATTTGGGAATTCAGGTAAAGATAAACACAAATATCGTTAAGGTGTGAAACGAACCATGCGCCAAAGGAAGCTCTCGGTCTTACAAGTAGCTCTACTCCTTCTAACTACTACGGTGATAACGAATCAAAATATGATCGTCCCGCTGCTTCTGGACTCCACCGGAAGAGATGCGTGGTTAAGCGTCCTGTTGGCTTTTGTCCCCGGCATTCTTTTGTTAGGCGTAATCAAGCATATTATGACAACGACCGCTCAAGAAGCTATTATTCCATGGGTAAAACGTAATTTTGGCGCTTTCGCGAGTGTGTGTCTCGTTCTGATTCTATTTCTTTATTTATTCTCGAGTTCTCTCATTGCATTAAAGGATACGACCAATTGGGTTGATGTGACGTTTCTGCCGGAGACGCCCGGTTTCGTGATCGCCGCGGCTTTGACCGCCATCTGTTTCTTTGCCGCTTATGCCGGACTGTGGTCCATCACGGTTTGTGCGGGGATTTTGCTTCCGTTTGTTTTTGTGTTCGAAGGTTTTATGGTAACAGCGAATATTCAATTTAAAAATTTTCACTATATTACACCGATGTTGGCAAATGGCGTTGCTCCCTTGTCGCATGGACTCATTTATTCAACCAATGGGGTCCTTGAGATCCTGCTGCTCCTCTTGATCCAGCAGCACTTGAAGGAGAAGGTGCGCTATAGCTCATTAATTATTCTGCTGATTATTACCGTTGGTATGATTCTCGGGCCGCTGCTGGAATCCATCTTAGACTTCGGACCCACCGAAGCGGCAAGACAGCGTTTTCCGACCTTCGAGCAGTGGGGACTTGTCACTTTGGGCAAAAATGTCTCTCATTTGGATTTCTTATCGATCTTCGAATGGTTAAGCGGTTCTTTTATCCGAATCTCCTTGTGCATGTATTTGATGGTGGAGCTTCTTCAACTGAAGAAGGCTGCCATTCGCAAGCTGATACTTTATTTGATTACGATCATTATGTTTATCGTTCCGTTCCTGCCGATCAGCGATGCATTGTTCGTATGGTTTTTGCGTGAGTTTTACTATTCGTATTTATTGCTCCTAATTGTGGTCATGGTCTCTTTGTTGTTCTTGTTCTCCATCATCGTACGCGTGAAAGAAAGGGTGAATCCGAGTTAATGGCGGTTGAGCTGGACCATCAATCTATCGAAAAAGCGTTGCGTACAATGTTCAATCGCAGCTCGGATGTCATCATCCAGCGTGTTCGCTTATTGAGCGAAGATGAGAGCTGGGAAGTGCTGTTGATTCACTGCGAGGGGTTATCGGACAGCAAGCTGATCGATCAAATCGTAATGCCGCAGCTGGAGAAGCTATCGGTGGATCAAGTTGTGGACGGTAAGATCGGGAACTTATCCTTCCAACCGCTGGAAAACAAGGAACAGGCCATTGTAGATGCCGTATTCTCGGGAAAGCTCCTGCTATTGTTCGATAACAACAGCTCCTTATTTATGCTGGATATCGCCAACCCCCCTCAGCGCCAGCCGGAGGAATCCAACACGGAAGTATCGGTTAAAGGTCCAAGGGACGGTTTTACGGAACAGATTTCTACGAACATCGCGCTAATCCGTAAACGGCTTCGCACGGAATCGTTGTGCTGTGAGAGCTATGTGATTGGCCGAAGATCTCGGACCAAGGTGGCTCTTCTTTACGAAGCCGATATTATTAATCCGGATATTATTGATATGGCACGCCAACGGATTCAAAAGATTGATGTTGATGCTCTGGTCAGCAGTGAAGAGCTCGCCGAATCGATTTCGGATTCGCCGTTTGGCTTGTTCCCCTTAGTCGATTACATCGGACGTCCGGATTTTGCGGTGGAAGCCTTGCTGCGGGGACGATTTATCGTAATCGTGGATGGAACGCCAATGGTGTTAATTGCGCCTACTACGCTGTCCTCCTTGCTGAAGACGCCTGAAGATATTCATGCTTCCTATCTATATGTAGCCTTCGAATCTCTACTGAGGTATATAGGACTGTTCCTGGGAATATTGGTTCCCGGTTTCTACATTGCACTGACTACGTTTCATATGGATCAAATCCCCATTACAACCTTAGCTAGCGTAATAAACGTTCGAAGAGGCCTGCCAATTCCGGCGCCTTTGGAAGCTTTCCTTATGCAAATCACGTTTGAGTTGTTTCGCGAAGCGGGAATCCGACTTCCTAAAGGGGTTGGACAAACGGTGACCGTCGTGGGCGGACTGTTCATCGGACAAGCTGCAATCGAGGCGGGTTTGACCTCTCCGGCAATGCTGGTCGTTACCGCGATGTCGATGGTCGCTACCTATACGTTGGTCAATCAATCACTTGGCGGGTTGGTTACGGCGCTGCGATTGTTTGTTTTAGGTTGTGCTGCTTTTTTGGGTATGTACGGTTTTTTTCTGGGGCTACTCGCGATTCTCTTGTATACATCTACACTCGAATCCTTTGGCGTCCCATATTTGGCTCCCATGTCGCCACCGGTATTTAAAGATTTGCTTATGGCACTCATGACCAAACCGAGAACGCTTAACCGCACAAGACCCCTCATTTACAGAACGGGAGACAGCGATAGAAAGGAGAAAGGAACATGAACAGATCAGTCGGAGTTCTAGGTATGACCCTATGCGCCTGTATAATGCTTACGGGATGTTGGGATGTGAAGACGATCTCCGACTATAATTTCGTAACTGCACTGGGCATTGATTATTCGGAAGGCAAATATAAGATCTATACGGAGTTAATGGATTTCGGCTCGATCAGCAATCAAGATGAAGGCGGAGACGGCGGGGGAGAACGAGCGACGGTCTGGGTAGGCAAGAGCGAAGGAGAGACGCTGTTTGCGGCAATAAATGAATTATATAAAACGGGGCAGCAAAGCTTGTATTGGGATCATCTGATGGCGATTGTTTTAAGCGAGAGAGTGCTCCAGAAAGATATCAACCGTTTTATTGATTCGATTCCCCGATTTCCGCAGATTCGGTATAATTCATGGATCTTCGGGACGCATGAGTCCATTGATGAGTTATTTAAGCATTCCACTTTTTTTAACTTCTCCCCCATTTCGAATCTGCTGCACAATCCGGTAGTGCTTCATAAGCAATTGTCGGTTATCGCACCGATTCGGCTGAATAAAGTGTTGGCCAATGAAGGGGAGCCCGGAGAAACGGATCTTATTCCTACATTAAGTATCGATAAGAAAGATTGGGAGGATAACGATAAGCCACAGCCTGTTTTATTCATGAACGGTGCATTTGCATTGAATAACGGCAAAGCGCAGCATAGCTTCACCGAAAAACAATTAAATGGCGTAAAGTGGATCCAACCGCAGATGAAACGGGCCGTTATCCCCGTTGTACGGAATCATAAAACAATCGGAATGGTTACCCTATTCAATCCGAAAAAGAAAATCCATATTGCGGTTGAGGGTGGAAAGCCGGTATTTACGATGGATTTGAAGTTCACGGGTATCATTGAGGAAATGTTGGACGATTCGCCGGTCGACATCATTAGGGAGAAGGCCGAAATGGGAATACGCAATGAAGTTCTAAACACCTTTAAGAGCGGGATCGCAAAACATGTAGATCTGTTTGGTTTGGAGCAGACTCTATATCGGAATAAGAATAAAGAGTGGAAAAAGCTTAGCGCATCGGGCATCGGCGGTGAACGGATGTTGACGGAGGATTCCTTGAAGAAGGTGAACGTTCAGGTGAATATCCTCCATTCCGGCATGAATGACATGGCTCCGCATTAGCTTGTTGGGGTTAAAAGAAGAAGCTTACCGCTTCGCCGAGTATGCTCGGTGCGCGGTAAGCTTCTTTGATTGGGGTTTCGATTAATCGATCGGAGGCCCGACTCTCCCTTCACGCTCCGCCTGCTTTCGGTGAGCGACCCGGCTGCTTGCGGCAGCCGCGATGGCGCCCACGATATCGTCGAGGAACGTGTGGCACTGCGCATCTTCTTTATCGTTCAGATGCTTCAGTATGCCTGGTTTTAATTTATCGACATAGCCGAAATTCGTAAAGCCGATACTGCCGTAAACGTTCACGATGGACAGGGCGAGAATTTCATCGCACCCGTAGAGCCCTTCGTCATTTTCTATCATTTCTTGAAGCGGCGACAGCAGCTTGCCTTCCTCGGCAAGCAGATCCAGCTGGATGCCGGTCAAGATGGCGTTCTGCACCTCGCGCTTGGTGAGCACGGCTTCCACATACATTTCGCATTCCTGCATCGTGAGCTCCGGATAATAATCCTTCTGCAGAAATAGAACCAGCTCTGCGATTTGCGGGATCTCGACACCGCGTTTTGTGAGCCATTCCCGCGTCGCTTCCGCGATTTTCGTACTATTTAAGCGGTATTCACTGGACTTCGTCATCGCTACACCCCTTGTCTCAAAATGGTGGACAAAACTGGTCTAATTGATTTGGAGGGCTCGTATATATAGTACTACAAAAGCAGAACTTGTACCAAAGCAAACGAACTATTCAAATGGGGAGGAAAATGAACAATGACTTACAATCGACTGTTGCGCCGGGCTGCGCTCGCCGGAGTGCTTGCTTTGCCCATTTTGACGACCGGCTGCGGATTATTCTCTCAGCCTGCCAGTGAATCGATCGATCCACCGCAAAACAGTACGCAAAACGTAGACGCCGACCTTAATGCAGGACAAACTGTAACCGAGGGCGATCAATCGCAGATGACGCTGTATCTGAAGGACCGCAACGGCTTGCTGGCACCGGTCACGGTAATGGCAACGCTCGGACCGGACGAGAAGCTGGGACAGAAGGCGCTTGAGATGATGGTGGAAGGCGGCGCTTACGAAAGTGAAATTCCGGATGGCTTCGAAGCGGTGCTGCCAAAAGGGACAACGGTGAAGGGGCTGAACATCGTTCCGGATCAGAAGCTTGCCGTTGTTGACTTCACGAAATCATTCGCCGACTACAATGTATCGGACGAGCGTAAAATCGTTGAAGCCATAACATGGACGCTGACAAGCCTTGAAGGCGTGCAAAACGTCGAAATCGATCTTGAAGGGCAGAAGCTGAGCGAAATGCCGCAGGATGGATTGCCAATCGACGATCAGCTGACGCGTGCGGTCGGCATTAACCTTGAAGCAGCGGATAATGTGGATTACAGCCAATCGACGCCGGTTACGATCTACTTCTCCGCTGTTACACCGGATAACGTACAATACTATGTACCGGTGACAAGACTCGTGACGCGCTCGAACAACAAAGCGAAAACAGCGATCGAGCAGCTGATTAGCGGACCGCTAAACGATCTGCCGCTTAAAGCCGTAATGACGCCTGATGTACTGGTCAAGAATGTCACGAAGAAGAATGACGTTGTGACCGTCGAGCTGCAAGATGACAGCTACCAGCAAGGTCAGCAGGAACCGGCCGAAATGCTGCAGGCAGTCGTACTCGCTCTGACCGAGAACACGGGAATGAGCAAGGTTCAAATCAAGCTCAATGGCAAAACAGACTTCGTGGATACGAACAACCAGTCTTACAGCGAGCCGGTCAGCCGACCTGAGCATGTGAACGCATTTAAATCCTAATCAAGCCTCTTGAAAAGAAGACCTGCCGCGATGCGCGAATGGCGCGCGCGGCAGGTCTTCTTTTGTTGCGCCACCGTTTGCCCTGTTTCAGGGGACGGGTGCTTTTCGAGCGCCAGTTTGGTAAAATAGGTTAGATTGCGCTTGCGCCAAGATATGGCACATGAAATTGCTGCAGAAAGATGGAGGCTACACATAATGAGAATAGATGGACGTCAGGCAAACGAGCTGCGGCCGGTTACAATTACGATGAATCCTAATAAATATGCGGAAGGCTCCGTGCTGATTGAATTCGGCGATACGAAAGTGCTCTGCACGGCTTCTATCGAAGAGCGCGTTCCGCCTTTCATGAAAGGACAAGGCAAAGGCTGGATCAACGCGGAATATTCCATGCTCCCGCGTGCCACCCAAGTGCGGAATCAACGGGAATCGGCAAGAGGAAAGCTGACGGGCCGCACGATGGAAATTCAGCGCTTGATCGGCCGCGCACTGCGTTCGGTTGTGGATTTACAAGCGCTTGGCGAGCGGACGATTACGCTGGATTGCGACGTGCTTCAAGCAGACGGCGGCACACGCACGACATCGATCACAGGGGCGTTCGTAGCTCTGGCGCTGGCCGTACATAAGATAAACAGCAACAATGAGTTCGCCAAATACCCGCTGACGGATTTTCTTGCTTCGGTTAGCGTAGGCGTGATTGGCGAGCGTACGCTGCTTGACCTGAATTACGATGAGGATTCCAAAGCGAAGGTTGATATGAATGTGGTCATGACCGGAGCGGGTAAGTTCGTAGAGGTGCAAGGAACCGGCGAGGAGTCGCCTTTCTCGCGTGAAGAGTTCAACGAGCTTCTGGCCAGCGCAGAAGAAGGTATTGCCAGCCTGATTGCCAAGCAGCGCGATGCGCTGGGTGCAATGGGCAGCCGTATCGGGAATGCTAAGGCATGAAGCAGGGCGACACGGTAGTTGTAGCGACCAAAAATGCCGGCAAGGTGCGCGAGTTTGCGCATGCCTTCGGCAAGCTCGGCATGCAGGTCGTCAGCATGTTCGATTACCCCAATCTGCCGGATGTGGTGGAAGACGGAACGACGTTTGCGGAGAATGCCCGCAAGAAAGCGAAGACAGTTGCCAAGGCGCTGGGACTGCCTGTGCTTGCCGACGATTCCGGTCTTCAAGTCGCGCGCCTCGGCGGCGAGCCCGGCGTGTACTCCGCGCGATATTCGGGCGAAGGTGCGACAGATGCACGCAATAATGAGAAGCTGCTGCAGGAGCTGGCTCGCCTAACCCCGGCAGACTCCGAACGGGAGCAGCTCGCGGATGGCACGAAGCTGCTAAGCGAAGCGAATTTCATTTGCACGTTGGCATTATATGATCCGGCCACAGAAGCTTTTATTGAAAGTGAAGGCGTGGTTAACGGATATATTATGGACCGTCCCAGAGGAAACGGCGGCTTTGGGTATGATCCGTTGTTTTATTTGAAATCGCAAGACAGAAGCATGGCGGAGCTGACGACGGAAGAGAAGCAGGCGATCAGCCACCGCGGCACAGCCCTCGTTGAACTGCTGGAGAAGATTGCGGTAAGCGAGTAGCGGCAGAACGCCATAGCAGCTACGTGTAAGGAGTTCGCAAATTTGCGGACTCTTTTTTTATAGGCTGTTTTCCGCTAAGAGGTAAATGATCCTTCCTTACAGAATTAATGATTAAACTTCAGAGGCGTGTGCGGAAACCTTATTCGCGGTTAAGAGGTGATCGGTTATGTCCATGCAAGAAGAGCTGCCACCGGCTGTATCCCGAAGTATTGAACAGCTGGAACGTCATTATTTTGTAGGCAGAAAGCACGAGATCCGATTATTTCGGAAAAGATTGAAGGAGAGGTCGCCGAAAGGACGCATATTGAATGTTCACGGAACAGGCGGCGCGGGCAAAAGCTTCCTTCTCGCTGAATATCGCCGGCTTGCCGAGCGAGCCGATGCCAGGTTCGTTCTGATGGACTGCCGCACGATGCCGCGAAACCCCGGTGAATTCTGTCTCTGCCTGCATCGGCTGATCCAACCGAATTCACGGAAAACGCGCCGGCGTTTGACGGATAGTCCGAGCTTTAACGTGAAGATGGATTTTGGTTCGATGTACAATAAACTGCATCTGATGCTGGTAGGTAAAGATGATCTGACCGTCAGAGTGTATAACAGCAAGAAGCAGCAGTTGACGGAAGATATTCATCTTGCAAAGGACGAGGTTACGGAAGTGGATATTGATTTGCAAGGCAGCGACGGCATCATGGTCTACGGCTTCGGAGGCAATGTTAATCAGATCATTGGACCGTTCATATACATCTTAAAAGACAGCTATGTGTCAAACGACAACTAGCATGAAGTAGGATGAGGAGTGGTTGGTGTGGTGGCTTTTCGGCATTCTTTTGGCAAGCGGCTTGCTTTCATGATGTTGTCTATGATGCTTGTGTTGGTTGTCATTCCTCCTTCTCGGGCACATGCGACTGTGAGAGTGCTTGCGTTTGAACTCGATACGTACGGTTTACCCTATTTACTCGCCGGAGACACGATTGACTTTAGTTTCGGCGATGACCGGGCGCTTGGAACCAGTCTGGAATATGCCAAAATTTCTTATTCGGCGGACAACGGGCTGAATTGGAAACCCGTTCTGGATCTGAAAGTGAATGACCCGGGCTTTGGCACATACGGCTCCTTCAGCTTGCCCGAGGATCCAACGCTTACCTCGGCGCAAATCATGTTGGAGACGTTATACTCCCCGCTAATCGGCTCGAATAGTTACAACCGAACCATATTAGGCCCATTTAAGATTAGACAGGCGGGCGGGATAACGGATCTCACAGCGACTTCCCATGCGAATGGTTCGGTTACCTTGTCTTGGTCGGACAATACCAACATGGAGTCGTACTATCAAATCAAACGCGTCGGAGGAAAAGGCAAGGAGAAAATCTTCTATGTTCGCGACACGATGGAGCACACCGGCAATTTAACGTATTTGGATAAAGAGACGAGTTCGGATACGGTGTATGTCTATTCCGTCCTGCCGGTGATCGATCAATTCAAGCTGCCTGATTTCTTGAAGACCGGCGAGAAGAGTCTTATCGTGAAAACCAAAAAAGTCTTACTGATTATCGAAATCGGTAATGATAAAATCCAAGGCCCGATTAAGCTCCCGGATCTTACCGGAGGCGGCGGCACCAAACAGGAGCCGGCGAATCCTCCCCCGGCAACGCAGCCGCCGGCAGAGCCTACGGAAGCGATGCTGGAGCAGCTCGCGGCAGGTGCGAGCGAGTGGGCGAAGCATGACGTGAAAGATGCGATTAAGCTTAATTTAACAACGAACGCGGTATTAGGCCGATACAAGGATTCGATTACGCGTGAGGAATTCGCAAGTATTGCCGTGAAGCTGTACGAAGCTTTAAGCGGGAAAATGACGGGTCCGATCAGCTCGAATCCATTCACCGATACCGTGAATGCGGATGTGCTGAAGGCGAATAAACTGGGCATTGTATTTGGTTCGACGTTAACGGAGTTCTCGCCGCATGCGACGATTACGAGGCAGGAAATGTGCGTGATGCTCCTCCGGGCGATTAAAGCGGCTAAACCAGCCGGCAAGTACGATACGAGTGTTAAAACGACATTCGCGGATGAGGCGAAAATTGCGGCCTGGGCCAAAAACTCGGTTCACTTCGCAGCTAATGCAGGCGTCATGGGCGGCGTAGGCGGCGGGCGCATCGATCCGCTTGGCAAAACAACAAGAGAGCAGTCGATCATCCTAATCAGGCGCGCGTATCTGGCATTTATGAAGACCTAACCGAAAGTGGACCGTTTCCATTGCCTCATTACGGCAGGGGGACGGTCTTTTTGTGTCGTCGGAAGCGCGGCTATATGCAGTGCACAACGAAAAGGCCGCCTCGTAAAGTGTGGTTGCTTACACACTTTGGAGACAGCCTCTTAGCAAGCGGATCGGTAAATCAGCGTATTACCACCTTGTACTCCCTCAGCCACATATCAACCTGCAACAGATATGCGAACAGCTGCGGCCCGGACATCAATTGACCGAACCAAGGCAAGTTGCTGCTTGCTGCTTCGGATTCTGCGAGCTCGCGAATCTTCTTCACATTGATAAGCTGCAGCAGCGGGGAGGTGCCTTCATGGATGATCTCCAGAACCTGCTTGCGCACCGCGTTGAGGTAGTTCGGGTTGTGCGTTTTCGGATAAGGGCTTTTCTTCCGATAGAGCACATCATGTGGCAGCACGCCTTCCAGTGCCATACGGAGGATTCCTTTCTCCCGGTCACCGGCTGTTTTGACCGCCCATGGAATGTTGTATACATACTCCACGAGTCTGTGATCGCAATAAGGGACGCGTACTTCAAGGCCAACCGCCATACTCATCCGGTCTTTGCGGTCGAGCAGAGTCGGCATGAATCGCGTAATGTTCAGATACGACATTTGACGCATTTTGCGAGCTGCTGCGTCTTCGCCGGCCAGGTGCGGCACCTCAGCAATCGCATCCGAATACCGATCCCCGAGATAATCAAGCGGCCGAATCCATGCGGCAACGTCCTGCGAGAGCAGATCCGCTCTCATGCCTGCTGCAAGCGACCAAGGGAATGTACCTGCATTCAGCGCTTCCTCGCGGTGGAACCATGGATAACCGCCGAAGATTTCATCCGCAGCCTCTCCGGAAATCGCCACGGTTGCTTCCTTCTTGATTTCGCGGCAGAAGAGCAGCAGGGACGAATCCACATCCGCCATCCCCGGCATATCACGGGCTTGCATGGCTTCACGCAGCGAAGCAACAAGATCAGGCGTATCGAATACCATCGAATGATGGATCGTGCCCAGATGAGTGGTCATTCGTTCGATCCAAGGCGCATCCGCATTAGGCTGGAACGCATGGGCTTTGAAGTGTTTATCGTTATCTACATAATCGACGGAGAACGTATGGACGACGCCTTGCCCCGTTTCATTGTAGTAATTCACCGCAAGTGAAGTGAGCGCACTGGAGTCCAAGCCGCCTGAGAGCAGCGTACATAGCGGAACATCGGATACGAGCTGACGCTCTACCGTATCTTTCAGCAGATCGCCTACTGTTTTGGCCGTCTCCTGCACGGTTTCGGCGTGGGGCTTACTTTCTAGTTTCCAATAAGTACGGACGCTTAAGCCGGAACGGTTATAGATGGCACAGTGTCCCGGCAGCAGCTCGCCGATATCCCGGTAGACGCCGACCCCCGGCGTACGTGCAGGTCCGACGATAAAGATCTCGGCTAACCCTTCAGGGCCAATCTCCGGTTTGACGGCGGGATGCGCAAGCAGCGCCTTCGGCTCGGAGCCGAATACGAAGCGCCCCAGCTGTTTCGCATAGAAGAACGGTTTAACGCCGAGTCTGTCTCTGGCGATGAACAGCTGCTGTTCCTTGGAATCCCATAGGGCAAAAGCAAAGATACCGTTAAACTTCTCCACGCAGGAAGGACCCCATTCCATGTAGGCCACGAGCAATACTTCCGTGTCGCAGGTCGTTGTAAACCGTCTGCCTCGACTTTCGAGCTCACGCTTTAATTCGGGTGCGTTATACAGCTCCCCGTTATAAACAAGGACATACGTATCGTCATCAGACGTACGTACCATTGGTTGTGCACCGTTCGCAGGATCGATAACGGAGAGTCTCCGATGGCCTAGCGCACAATGCGGCGAGATCCAGGTACCCGATGCATCCGGGCCGCGGTTTGCCAGCGTTCCGGTCATTTTCTCGAGAGTGATGGATTGTTTTGTCAGGTCATCGGTCCAGTCGATCCAGCCCGTGAATCCACACATGGTGCTCATTCCTTTCTCTTAGAGCTTCAAACAGCGATACTATGATGGTTATGCGAAAAATATGGATAAAATGTCTGTCCGTGGGGGGATGCTAGAGCAATGAAGGAGGGTGTTTTCGATATGGTCAATGATCACGATGAGTCATTTTACGCACGTAAACCCTATTATGTGTCCGTACAGGCAGGCTCAATCTTAGAGGATCCAGAAGCGACTTCGTTTGAGTTTGCGATTACCGCAAATGAAGAAGAATTAAACCGTTTGCAAGAGTTGTTTGAGGAATATGCGTCGATGGATGAATTGCAAGCGAGCCAATATGCCACAACGCCGTTTAGTTCGGCAAGCGATAAGCAGATGAATGCAGGCGTAGATGCGATTCTTCTAGATGTCTATCGGCTATTGTACGAGCTGGGCACAACAGAGACGAAGAATCATATTGCCACGATGGGATTGTTTCCAGAGGGGAGTTTGAGATGATCGTGACGGATGCACGCGTCAGACGCGCGGTGAAGCGCGAGGGAGTTCCCAGCTGTGAAATCGAAGTTCATACCAATGACGCGGGCACGCCTGAATTGCTCGCTTATTTTGGCGCTTCGCGGGACAATGATTACGATATGATTGCGGTCGTCAAGAATGATGCCAAGACGGAAATCGATTGGTACGACAACAATATGCATCATGCTTTTACTAACGTCACCGATGAATTATTCGATACGCCGACGATGAAGACCGATTGGGGGGAGCGGGAGTCGTTCAAGGAACAGGTGCTGTCGTTCCCGGGGATTCGGGCGGAGATCGGCCGATTAATGGATTGGTCCTAATGCTGTAAAATGCTGCCTCTTTCACATTTCCTCATGGTACAATGTAAGCATAACTGACAAACCATACCACGTAGTCCAAGTGAGGGAGGCGAGGCAGCCTATGGGAACAACCTTGGTACGAAATGCAACGATTGTCACCATGAATAAACAGGACGAAATTGCAGTAGGCGATGTACTGTTCAAGGATGATCGCATTGTCTCTGTTGGCGGCCAGATTACGAGCGGTTATGATGCCGCCGCGACGACGGTCGTTGAAGCCAAAGGAAGGCTGCTGCTGCCCGGTTTCGTGCAAACGCATATCCATTTGTGTCAGACGTTATTTCGTGGCCGCGCGGACGATATGGCCCTTATGGATTGGCTGCGGACCCGGGTTTGGCCGCTGGAAGCGGCGCATGATGAGGAATCGGTTTATTACTCCGCGATGCTTGGCATCGGAGAATTATTGCGCAGCGGAACAACGACAATTCTGGATATGGAGACGGTGAGCCATACGGATTTTGCCTTCCAAGCCATCGCAAGCAGCGGGATCCGAGCGATCTCGGGCAAAGTGATGATGGATGCGGGCGGCGATGTGCCGGTTGGTTTGCAGGAAGATACGAAACGTTCGGTTGAAGAAAGCACGGCGTTGCTCGAGAAATGGCATGGCTATGACAATGGCCGAATCGGTTACGCCTACTGTCCGCGTTTCGTCGTTTCCTGTTCGGAAGAGCTGCTCAAAGAGGTGCGGGATTTATCGTTCCACTATCAGGTGCTCGTCCACACGCATGCGGCTGAGAATCGCGAGGAAATCGATCTGGTTATGCGCCAGCGCGGCATGCGCAACATCGTATATTTGGATCATATCGGGCTGACTTCGCCGCGGCTTGTCCTCGCACATTGCATTTGGCTGGATGATGAAGAAAAGGATATTCTCAGGCGAACGGGAACGAAAATGACCCATTGTCCGGGATCCAATCTGAAGCTGTCATCCGGCATTGCATTAGTTCCCGAGCTGTTGGAGCAGGGGATTGGGATGGGAATCGGTGCGGATGGCGCGCCTTGCAACAATACGCTGGATATGTTTCGGGAGATGCGTTTAACGGCACTGCTGCATAAAGTGCGATGTGGTCCGGAGTCGATGAATGCGCGAACGGTGCTGCGTATGGCAACGATCGGCGGGGCCGAGGCACTTGGACTGGATCATCTGATCGGCAGTATTGAACCGGGCAAGAAAGCAGATCTCGTTCTGCTGGATTTGAATGATTTTCATACCTTTCCGTCCTATGATGCGGATCCATATTCACGCGTCGTCTATGCGGCATCAAGAAGCAATGTGTCCGATGTGTGGGTCGACGGCAAGATGGTCGTGGAACGAGGGAAAGTAAGAACCGTTGATAAACGAACGGTACTCCGTGAGGCGGACCGATCGATAGCGCGATTGTTAAAACGAATCTGAGATAGAGAAAAGGCCGGCCGCTGCGTTAACTCGACTTGAGCTAACTTGGCGGTCGGCCTTTGTTTGCATGGCTGCTGATTATCCGTTCACAATCTCCCCGCCATTCACATGGAGGACTTGTCCACTCATGTAGGAGGAGTCCTCGCAAGCGAGATAGACGTACGCAGGTGCGAGTTCTTCGGGTTGTCCCGCACGTTTCATAGGTGTGTCGGAGCCGAATTTGGCTACGGTCTTCTCGTCGAACGTCGATGGGATGAGCGGCGTCCATATCGGCCCCGGAGCGACGGCGTTAACGCGAATGCCTTGAGCGGCAAGATTCATCGCGAGGGAGCGGGTGAAAGCTACCTGAGCTCCTTTGGTGGAGGAGTAATCGAGCAAATTCGCACTGCCATGATAGGCCGTTATCGATGTCGTGTTAATGATGGTCGCGCCTTTGGATAGATGCGGCAAAGCGGCTTGAGTCAGATAGAACATGCCGAATACGTTGGTTTTGAACGTTCGTTCAAGCTGTTGCGGCGTAATGAGCTCCAGCGAATCCTTCGGATGCTGTTCTGCCGCGTTGTTCACGACAATAGCAAGACTTCCCAATTGTGAGGTCGTATCATAGATGACCTTCTTGCAAAACTCGGGATCCCCTATATCGCCTGCGATGGTCAAGCATTTTCGGCCTAATCCTTCGATCAATCCTCGTATCTCATTCGCATCGCCATCTTCTTCTAAATAGACGATCGCAACATCTGCGCCTTCTTTGGCATACATCAGTGCGACTGCTCGGCCGATACCGCTGTCTCCTCCGGTAATGACGGCAACTTTGCCCGAGAGCTTGCCTGCCGCCTTATAGGCCGGTGCTTCAAACTGCGGGCGAGGGGTCATCTCGCTTTCAAGGCCGGGCTGTCGATTCTGATGCTGCGGCGGGAATGAGGTCGGTCTTTGCGGTGCTTGCTGGTTGGATGTCATCTTGTTAACCACTCCTTTCCAAGGAGTAGTTTGCGTCATTACAGCACGGTTGATTCGGCATTCCGTTTGCCCGCGGAGACATCCAGCAGGTAATCGGTGAATTGATGCAGCTGATGCAGCAGAACGCCGTTCTGCTGATCCAACAGTTTAACCGCATTACCGCTGACCAGCCCTTCGCGGGATAACATGGCCGTTTGCTTCAAATACAAGGCCCCGCCATCAGGGAAGACGCCGAATGTGCCGAGCGGCAGCTGGATGTTGAGGATGCTGATCGCCTTCAGCAGCTGGGCCTCATGTTCCTTCGAAGTTTGAGGAGCCAGCACGGCGAACGATTGGAAGAGATACACGCCTTCCTGGTTCAGCTCCTGCAAGCCCGGCAGGAAGCTCATCTCCAAATCGATGGTTGCTTCCCGTTCGCCGATTTCGGTAAAACGGATGATGAGAGAGGTGTATGGCGCATCATCGGTTGGTCCCATCAGCTGGGATGCGATATCAATATTTTCGTAGAAACGAAGCGTTCGCTTCAAGTAATCGATACTGATCACGTCTTCTTGCAAGGACATTCGGGTCAGTCTCCTTCGCTAGTTGTGCAGTTTCTTCGCAATCATTTCTTTCGTCGGTTTCTGCTTGGCGCTGTCAACGCGAAGTCCGATGCTCTCGATAATCGATCTGCTGTCCGCATCGTCGCCGCGTACCCCGGACTCAAACAGCATGCCTGCCAGATCCGTGACGATCTGGGCATAACACTGACTTACGCTGTTAAAGCCCTTCTCTTCAATGAGCTGCTGCCTGACTGTATCTTTGCCGATTTTCTCGTTCTCCGGCTTCTTCATCGCTTCGTCGACTTTAAGGACACGATCGACGAACGATTCTTTCCGTTTATATTTCTTATAAAATTTGACGATCGCGGCGACACCGCCGAGAATCGCAGCAAGCGCAATGAGGATTGGGCCGGCAGGGGAAGCGGCGGCGATTAGGAGGGCAGCGCCGCCTGCGACCATGAGCGCTCCTTTGACGGCTGTTGCTTTGTTCTTGTCTTTGTTCATTTCCTGCGTCGAACCGCCCAGGTTAGCGGCATGCCCGAGATCGGCGGCACGGGTATCGCTGGCTTGTTTCATTTTGTCTTCCATCTCATGCAGGTTCTTGGCGTTCTTCTTGTTCTCGCGGTAGCCGGCTACGCCGCTGACCATATAGGCCGCGCCGCCGATAATACCGGCAGCTCCGGCAGCGACAGTCGCGCCGGCGTTGAGCCCCATGTCCGCAACGGTACGAACGCTGTTCACCGTCCCTGCGCTGAAACGGGCCAGATCGGCCGCGCCGGCGCCGCCTTCTCCCACGATTTGCTGCGCTTTGCCGGTGTTGCTCAGCGATTCGTCATAGTTGTCGGTGGCATTGTAGATCTGCGAGATCGAGGCGAGTCCGCTAAGCGCTCCGGCGGCAGGTCCGATGCCTTCGGCAACAGGCAGGGCATCCTTTGCCCCTAATCCGGCGCTGATGGTAGCCGAACCGCCGGCGCCGCCCGTCGAAGCGGAAGTGCCGATTGCAGCGTAACCGAGATAGTCTTTGTCCGTATCCGCATTGTAGTTTTTGGTATCGGCTTTGCTGGCATCCCGAGAGATAACCGAGAACTTATCCCAATCGACCGATTTACTAATGAGGCCTTTCACCATCGTTTTCTTGACGTTATCCAGATCGACGAATCGTTTGGTGCCGCCGTTCATTGCGCGTATCGCCGACATTTTCTGTTCCGGTGTCAAGGCGTCGAAGTAAGCGAAGAGCGTGGTTTTCTTCTCTTTAGTGGCTTGTTCTTTCAGCCAGCCGTAGACTTCGCTGTACCCTGCCTTGCCCCTCAAATTGGCGGGGATCGGCGGTGGGGTGAACGCTGCCGGCGCAGCGGCGGCGGCCGGAGCTGAAGGCGCGGCAGGGGCTGCGGGAGCCGCCGGTGCGCTTGCGGTAACGGTCGGAGCCGTCACCGGAGCGGCGGCCGCTTCTTGCGCTTGCTGCTCCGCCGCTACCGGTGCTTGAGCAGCTGCCGGCGTCGCTCGGACTGTAGATGAAGCCGGACTGTTTACACGGTCAGGTCTTCCCATCCGAGCCGCACCGGTCTGACGCATGATCGTACCTTTGCTTGACTGCATCATCTGCAGCACAGCCTGATTGCCGGAAGCGCGCTGCATCTGGAGCAGCTTTCCGGGTTCCGAATCGCTTTCTCGACTGTTAGCCGACGAGGCTGCTGTACGGGTGCTCTGTTCGGCACTTTCACGCTGAATGGGCGAAGCGGGTTTACGCGTATGGCGATTTGAATCGGCAAATGAGCTCATTTCGACAGCCTCCGACATTGATAGTCATTATTCGCTAGAATGATAGACTAATAGTACCACATTTTCAGAGAAATCATGGGAATTATTGCAGTGTGCAATGAACTAAAATTTGTGGCTGGAAGGAAGACTCCATAATGGGATTGCCTTGCGGAGATGCTGTTGTTCGATAAGTCCATTAAGCCTTTTTGCCGGAATAGCGATCTTGGCTTCGTTATGAATTCAACTCTGTTCATGGGCCACAGAAATGCTGCTCAAATTGCAACTTATTAACCGTCTCAGCGGCGTTACTTCACAATTTGTTGCCTAGCATGCATCATTTTCATTGATATGAGCCTTTAGTTACGTTGATTAGGATGGGATTTTGCTTAACAAGCAACATTTCGGCCGTCAACGTAGAGAAACCCCAATCATGTTGCGTTAATGGCAACATGATTATTTGGGGAAACTGAGGCACTCCTGCTCGAAAACTTGATTCTCAATTAATGAAGTTGTCGAGTTGTCGGGAGAGGAATAGAAAACAAAAAAGCCTCCCGGGAAAGTGCCTAAGCACCATCCAACAGGAGGCTGTCTTTAGTATAAGTGTCTGAAACGCTAGGTAAAAATGGCGTCCCAGGAGGGATTCGAACCCCCGACAACACGCTTAGAAGGCGTGTGCTCTATCCAACTGAGCTACTGGGACACGTAAGAAGGAGTATATCACGGAGTGTTCCGGTAGTGCAACTACTTTTTTTGAAAAGAATTTAAAATGCTATGTATTTGTTAAATCATGGAGCGGGTGAAGGGAATCGAACCCTCGCCTCAAGCTTGGGAAGCTGGCGTTCTGCCATTGAACTACACCCGCACGGAAAAAACAAAGTAGACAAATAATAGCACAGCCTAAAATGGAAATCAACAGCAGAGAGTGATATAATCGAACTCTAACTGTACATAATACGCATTTCTGCAGGCAGTTTGACTGATAAGGCGGTGATTCTATTACAACCTCAGGCCCCTCGCAGGGTGATAACAGAGAGAATGTATATTTGTTTCCGAATATGCTGGATCAATATCAGAACCAACTGACGCGCATGCTTGAATCCGAACAATATGGAGAAGCTAAAGGACTGCTTCGTTTCTTGCTGAATTGCCAAGGCGAAGAGAAGCGTCATTACGAAGAATGGACCAATTTATTATCATGGCTGGATGTTGCTTTCCCGGGCTATGGAGACTCGAACGACAGCATACATATGGACTCCGCTGAGCCGGACGGCGATGAGGAGTCGCTTCGCCGGGAAGCGCTGAGTTCAGGCGAGCACGACGAAGCTTACGTGCAGCAGGTTCTTTATATCATGCAGCATCATCCTGTTGCCGATCAGCAAATTTTGGCATTGGAGCGCGCGGCTTATCTCAATCATCCAAGTGTCGACGAAACCATCATCACATGGCTGACGCGAACGGATTTGCATCCGGCACTTCAATTCAAGGCGCTGCAATCGTTGAAGAAGCGCGGCGTAACCGGGGCAATCAGGCTGGATCGTCTCGGGGAGCTGGTGGATCTCGAGATCGAAGCGACGCCGCTTTCGATGGATGAATTTCCGCCGGTGGTTACAAGGGTCGTAGAACGGGTAGAATCGGTAACAGAGGTACAGGAAGCATCGATGCCCCATTTTGCAAGAGAGCTGTGGAAAGAATGCTTGCAATGCTTGTACGGCACGACGGCTTACAGTCGGCTTTTGTCGGACGACGATGAGACCGTGGATTGCTATTCGGCTGCACTGCATCAAGTGCTTGAACTGTCACTTTATGGCAGAGTAGATGACGACGATGTGCGGGAAACTTACGGGATTACCGATGCTCTTCGGTTCCGTTATGAGCAGGCTTGCAGGTCGTTACGGCAAATCGCGCAATTAAAATTGGACGGTGATGGCGGCTAGTCTTGATATTAATGAAAATGTTGATTATAATAGAATGGTTTATTACGGGTAAGATCTGACGCAGAAGCGTTATTTAATTTGGAGGGGAAAGCATAACATGACAGCAACTTGGGAAAAAATAGACAAGAATCTTGTCTCCATCAACGTAGAGGTTGAGGCAGGACAAGTTAATGAAGCGATTGACAAGGCATTTAAGAAGGTTGTTCAGAAAGTAAACGTACCTGGTTTCCGTAAAGGTAAAGTACCACGGGGTATCTTCGAGAAGCGTTTCGGAATCGAAAGCTTGTACCAAGATGCAATCGACATTTTGCTTCCTGACACGTATGCAGCGGCACTGAAAGAAACCGGCGTAATCCCGGTTGATCGTCCTGACATCGATGTTGAGCAATTCGCGAAAGACCAAACGTTCAAGTATGTTGCAAAAGTAACCGTTAAGCCAGAAGTTGAGCTTGGCGAGTACAAAGGCATCGAAATTCCTTCTGCTGAAGCTGTAGTAACGGAAGAAGAAATTACTGCTGAACTTACTCGTCTGCAACAACGTCACGCTGAATTGAACGTGATCGAAGAAGGCGCAGCTGAGAACGGCGACACTGCAGTAATCGACTTTGACGGTTATGTTGACGGTGTAGCATTCGATGGCGGCAAGAGCGAGCGTCATTCCCTTGAGCTTGGTTCCGGCGCGTTCATCCCGGGCTTTGAAGATCAAGTTGTTGGTATGGCTACCGGCGATTTCAAGGATATCGAAATCACTTTCCCTGAGGAATACCATGCAGCTCACCTTGCAGGCAAACCTGCGGTATTCAAAGTGAAACTTCACGAAATCAAACGTAAGAGCCTTCCGGCACTTGACGATGAGTTCGCGAAAGACGTAAGCGAGTTCGATACGCTCGAAGAGTACAAGCAGGACCTGGCAACTAAACTTGCTGACAGAAAAGCAAAAGAAAACGAAGCAGCTCGCGAAACAGCAGTCGTTGAGAAAGCAGCTGAAGCGGCAGTAGTTGAAATTCCGGATGCAATGGTTGATTCCGAAACTTCGTTCATGCTTCGCGATTTCGAGAATCGTCTTCGCCAACAAGGCATGAACTTGGATCTGTACTACCAGTTCTCCGGCCAAGACGAAGCAGCTCTTCGCACTCAAATGCACGCTGACGCGATCAAACGCGTTCGCAACAACCTTGTTCTTGAGCAAATCGCGAAGAACGAAGGCATCACTACAAGCGAAGAAGATCTGAACGAAGAGCTTGAGAAACTTGCGAAACAATACAGCCGTTCGGTTGAAGAGATTCGTTCGATTTTCACAGCTAACGGCAACTTGGAAAACATCCAAGAGGATCTTGTTCTGCGCAAAACAATCAAGTTCTTGCTTGACAACAGCAAAACAGCTCCAGTAGTTGCATAAGAAATGAAACGATAAGGCACGTATTTACGTGCCTTATTTTATCCTCATCGCGGCCTCGCGGCAGGCGGAGGAAACCGAAACATACATATGTATTTGCCCGTATCGTATAATGTAATAGTCAGAAAAATGACATTACAACTGGAACATGTTAAAATAAGAACGGATTAGAAGAAAAAGCTTTAGCCGTTAATCACCGGTTAGGTGGAATTCTTCAAAAAGTCGATTACGAAAGAAGGTTGATCGCATGAATCTGGTGCCTATGGTCGTTGAGCAAACGAATCGGGGAGAACGTTCTTACGACATCTACTCCCGCTTATTGAAGGATCGGATTATTTTTCTGGGAAGTGCGATCGACGACGATGTTGCCAATGCCGTCATTGCGCAGTTGCTTTTCCTTGCAGCCGATGACCCGGAGAAGGACATTCATCTGTACATTAACTCGCCCGGCGGTTCAGTTACCGCAGGAATGGGTATTTATGATACGATGCAGTTTATCAAGCCGGACGTATCTACGATCTGCGTAGGCTTGGCTGCCAGCATGGGTTCACTTCTGCTTACGGCAGGAGCCAAAGGCAAGCGTTTCGCGCTGCCAAACAGCGAAGTTATGATTCACCAGCCTCTTGGAGGCGTGCGTGGTCAAGCTTCGGATATTAAGATTCACGCGGATTGGATTCTGAAGACCAAACAGAAGCTCAATCAGATTTTAGTGGATCGTACAGGTCAGCCTTATGACAGAATCGACCGTGATACGGATCGTGACTATTTCATGAGTGCTGAAGAGGCGTTGAACTACGGTCTGATCGATAAGGTCGTAACATCTCTGTAGGTCGCGCGAATCAACAAGAAGGGGTGAAAACTCATGTTCAAATTTAACGACGAAAAGGGCCAGTTGAAATGTTCGTTCTGCGGCAAATCGCAAGATCAAGTTCGCAAGCTCGTAGCCGGACCTGGCGTCTATATATGTGATGAATGTATCGAACTATGCACGGAGATCGTTGAAGAAGAGCTCGGTCATGAAGAAGAGCTGGATCTGAAAGATATTCCGAAGCCGCGCGATATTCGCAACATCTTGGATCAATACGTTATTGGTCAAGAACAAGCGAAGAAGTCGCTGTCTGTAGCGGTATACAACCACTACAAACGCGTCAACTCGCAGAATAAACTCGAAGATGTTGAATTGCAGAAGAGCAATATCTTGCTTGTAGGTCCTACAGGCTCAGGTAAAACACTTCTGGCTCAAACGATGGCTAAAATTTTGAACGTTCCGTTTGCTATCGCGGATGCGACTTCCCTTACGGAAGCCGGTTATGTCGGTGAAGACGTTGAGAATATTTTGCTCAAACTGATTCAAGCTGCAGATTACGATGTGGAGAAGGCTGAACGCGGCATCATCTACATCGATGAGATTGATAAAGTAGCGCGCAAATCCGAGAATCCGTCGATTACACGTGACGTTTCCGGTGAAGGCGTACAGCAAGCGCTCCTCAAAATTCTTGAAGGCACAGTTGCTTCCGTACCACCGCAAGGCGGCCGTAAGCATCCGCACCAAGAATTTATTCAAATCGATACGACAAACATCTTGTTCATTTGCGGCGGTGCATTCGACGGTCTTGAATCGTTGATCAAACGCCGGATTGGCAAGAAGGTTATTGGATTCAACGCTGCCGGAGACGGTCAGAAGGATCTGAAGCCGGGTGAATATTTGTCGATGGTACTTCCGGAAGACTTGCTCAAATTCGGTTTGATTCCGGAGTTTGTCGGCCGTTTACCGGTCATCTCGACACTGGAGCCGCTTGACGAAGGCGCGCTTGTCCGTATCCTCTCCGAGCCGAAGAATGCGCTCGTGAAGCAGTATCAGAAGCTGCTTGAGATGGACAATGTGAAGCTTGAGTTCGAAGCTGCGGCACTTGATGCAATCGCGAAAGAAGCGATCAAGCGTAATACAGGTGCACGTGGATTGAGAGCGATTATTGAAGGGCTGATGCTCGACGTGATGTACGAAGTACCTTCGCGCGACGATGTTAGCAGCTGCCTGATTACAGAGAAGGTCGTTCAAGACCGGATCATGCCAGAGCTTGTTTCCAAGAAGGGCAAGAAGAAGGAAGAAAGCGCCTGATCCAATAAATAACACCTCAAATGCTTCCACCCCTGCGGCGCGGCAACGCTAACCGCAGGGGTGGACTTTGACGTTCATGGGAGAGGTTACCTGATGTATTTGCGCAAAGATACAGTGCCGGTCAAAGTCGGTCCGCTGACGATTGGCGGCAGTGATGAAGTTATTATTCAAAGTATGTGCACGACCAAAACAGCGGATGTTGAGGCTACCGTTGCCGAGATTCTGCGCCTGGAAGAAGCAGGCTGCCAAGTTGTTCGGGTTACCGTCAATAACAAGGAAGCTGCTGAGGCAATCAAAGAGATCAAGAAACGCATTCATATTCCGCTTGTTGCGGATATTCATTTCGATTACCGCCTTGCCCTTGCTGCGATTGAGAACGGTGTAGATAAGGTTCGGATCAATCCGGGCAATATCGGACGCCGCGAGAAAGTCGAAGCTGTCGTGAAGGCGTGCAAAGAGAAGAACATTCCGATTCGTATCGGAGTTAATGCCGGCTCGCTGGAAAACCACTTACTTGAGAAGTATGGTTACCCTACTCCCGAAGCCATGGTGGAGAGCGCACTTTTTCATATCGGAATTTTGGAAGAGCTTGATTTCCACGATATCATCGTATCGCTTAAAGCTTCTGACGTGCCGATGGCGATTGAAGCCTACCGTATGGCTGCCGAAGTTATTCGTTATCCGCTTCACCTTGGCATTACGGAAGCCGGAACCCTTCATACGGGAACGATTAAGAGCTCGGCCGGTATTGGTGCACTGCTCGCCATGGGCATCGGGAACACCGTTCGAATCAGCCTTAGCGCGGACCCTGTAGAAGAAGTGAAAGTAGCGCGTGAATTGCTGAAGACCTTCGGTCTGATTACGAACGCTGCAACGCTGGTTTCTTGCCCGACATGTGGCCGACTGGATATCGACCTGTTCTCTATCGCCAATGAGGTGGAGGAGTACATCAGCAAAATCAAGGTGCCGATTAAGGTTTCCGTTCTTGGCTGCGCAGTTAACGGCCCGGGTGAAGCGCGCGAGGCGGACATCGGGATTGCGGGCGCAAGAGGCGAAGGCATGCTCTTCCGTTACGGAGAGATGATTCGTAAAGTGCCTGAAGCCGAGCTTCTCTCCGAGCTGAAGAAGGAAATTGACGAGATTGTCCGCGTGTTTGAAGAGACCGGCGAAATTCCGGGGCGCAAGCATCAGCCCGGACCTCATGTAACGACATAGGAAAGCCATTCAAACTTTACGTATTCATAGCGATTATTCCATCCGGCCGGGGGCAATACTGAACAGTATGAGCCCCGTAAAGCCGGATTTTTTGTATGAAGAAAAACGGCGTAAGCCGTTTCTTTTCTTTTCAGCCCGAGAAGGAACGAAACCGCGCTCGCCGCTAGTCTTCTTAAGAGAGGAGTAATTGCTATGAGTTTAAGTTTGATTTTGATGTTGATCCAGGTGTTTTTCGCTATCGTGATTGGTTTGTACTTCTGGAATTTGCTGCGCAATCAGAAAACAAATCGAACGGCTGTCGACCGAGAGTCCCGTAAAGAAATGGATAAATTACGTAAGCTGCGCTCGGTTTCGCTGACGAAACCTTTGTCTGAGAAAACACGGCCGCAAACGATAAATGATATTGTGGGGCAACGGGACGGCCTGCGTGCGCTCAAAGCGGCGATGTGCAGCGCGAATCCGCAGCATGTCATTATCTATGGTCCTCCGGGCGTTGGGAAAACCGCTGCAGCAAGGGTGGTACTGGAGGAAGCGAAGAAGAATCCGAGCTCTCCATTCTTGCAGGATGCGAAATTTACGGAAATCGACGCGACAACGGCTCGCTTCGACGAACGCGGGATCGCGGATCCGCTTATCGGCTCCGTGCATGATCCGATTTATCAAGGAGCAGGCGCAATGGGCGTCGCCGGTATTCCGCAGCCGAAGCCCGGCGCAGTCACGAAAGCGCATGGCGGGATGCTGTTTATTGATGAAATAGGTGAATTGCATCCGATTCAGATGAATAAGTTGTTAAAAGTACTGGAAGATCGCAAGGTGTATCTGGAAAGCGCGTATTACAATTCCGAGGATAACAATATCCCGATGTACATCCATGACATTTTCCAAAATGGCTTGCCTGCTGATTTCCGCCTTGTTGGCGCTACGACGCGTTCACCGCAGGAGCTGCCGCCGGCGCTTCGTTCGCGCTGCATGGAAATCTATTTCCGCCCGCTGCTGCCCGATGAGATCTCCCAAATTGCCGTCAATGCACTGAAGAAGATCGGCTTGCCGCCGTCCCAAGAAGCCATTGACGTCGTAACGCGTTATGCAACGAATGGCCGTGAAGCCGTTAATGTCATCCAGCTTGCCGCAGGGCTCGCGCTGTCGGAGAAACGCGATACGATATCGGCCGCCGACATTGAGTGGGTCGTCAACAGCAGTCAAATCCCGCCGCGTCCTGACCGTAAGGTGCCGACAGCGCCGCAAGTAGGTTTTGTGAACGGACTGGCCGTATACGGACCGAATATGGGAACGCTCCTGGAGATCGAGGTTAGCGCAATCGGAGCCAGAGCCGGAAAAGGTGTATATACAATCACAGGTGTTGTAGACGAGGAAGAACTGGGCGGCGGAAGCAGCAGAACGCTCAGACGCAAAAGCATGGCTAAAGGCTCCATCGAGAACGTCCTTACGGTCCTAAGAAGAATGGGCATGAAACCGGAAAATTACGATTTGCACATTAACTTCCCGGGCGGAACACCGATTGACGGCCCGTCTGCCGGTATCGCGATGGCTACGGCAATTGCCTCTGCCATTAAAGGAGAGCCGATCAGCAATAAGCTTGCTATGACCGGTGAGGTAGGTATCCATGGTAATGTGAAGCCTGTCGGCGGCGTGCTGGCCAAAGTCGAGGCAGCTTTCCAAGCCGGAGCGGATACGGTATTGATCCCAAGAGAAAATTGGCAGGCTATCTTCGCTGATTTGCAAGGTGTGCAGGTTATTCCTGTCGAGCATGTGGATGAGGTGTTCCGCCATGTGTTTGGTGCTGAAGATACGCAAATGCAGTCTGCTTCGCAGGCGCCTGCAGCCGACGTATTTATCGCAACAGGACTGCCCTATTTGCAGGCGGATTCCGTTGAGTGATAAAATGGATGAAAGCCCTAAGACTTAAGGCCGAAGGAATCGGTTACGAAAGATCTGTGAGGAAGCTTCAAAGACGGAGGTGCTGGAATGGGACCTGCTAAATGGAAAGGTCGTCGTATGCCCCTGCTGCCGCTACGGGGGCTGCTTGTATACCCCAGCATGGTGCTGCATCTGGATGTAGGCAGGGAGAAGTCGGTGCGCGCGCTTGATCGCGCCATGCTGGACGATCATATGATTTTGCTATGTTCGCAATCGGAAGTGAATATTGAAGAGCCATCGCAGGAAGATATCTACCGGGTCGGCACGGCCGCAAGAGTCAGACAAATGCTTAAGCTGCCGAACGGTACGATCCGCGTGCTGGTGGAAGGCGTTGTCCGTGCCGAGATTGTCGATTATTTGCCGAATGACGATTACTACGAGGTCACGATTAAAGAACTGCCGGAGGCGGAATCGACGGATCCGGAAATTGATGCTCTCATGCGGACGGTGCTTAATCAGTTCGAGCATTACATCAATTTGTCGAAGAAAGTGACGCCGGAGACATTGGCAGCTGTTTCGGATATTGATGAGCCGGGCAGGCTTGCCGATGTGATCTCCAGCCATCTGTCGCTTAAGATCAAGGATAAGCAGGATATTCTTGAAACGATTGATGTGCGGGAGCGGCTCGAGCGCTTGCTGGATATTCTGAACAACGAGCGCGAAGTGCTGGAGTTGGAACGCAAGATCAGTCAGCGTGTGAAGAAGCAGATGGAGAAGACACAGAAGGAATACTATTTGCGCGAGCAAATGAAAGCCATTCAGAAGGAGCTCGGCGAGAAAGAAGGCCGTGCCGGCGAAGTGGAAGAGCTTCGCGCACAGATGGCGGACTCCGGTATTCCGGATAAAGTGAAAGAGAAGGTCGAGAAGGAAATCGACCGTCTGGAGAAGATGCCATCGACTTCGGCCGAGGGCGGTGTCATCCGCAATTATATTGATTGGCTCCTTTCCTTACCTTGGAACAAGCTGACGGAAGATGATTTGAATGTGGCAAAAGCGGAAGCTATTCTTAACGAGGATCATTACGGACTCGAGAAGCCGAAGGAACGCGTGCTGGAATACTTAGCGGTACAGCAGCTCGTGAAGAAGCTGAAAGGCCCGATTCTTTGCTTGGTTGGCCCTCCGGGGGTTGGTAAAACCTCGATGGCTCGTTCAATCGCGAAGTCGCTTGGCAGACAGTTTGTGCGAATCTCACTTGGCGGCGTACGCGACGAAGCTGAAATTCGCGGTCATCGCCGTACATACGTCGGCGCGATGCCGGGCCGGATTATTCAAGGCATGAAGACGGCAGGTTCGCTCAATCCGGTGTTCTTGCTTGATGAGATCGATAAGATGGCGATGGATTTCCGCGGCGATCCTGCATCTGCTCTGCTTGAGGTGCTTGATCCCGAGCAAAACAATACGTTCAGCGATCATTTTATCGAAGTGCCGTTCGATCTCTCGAACGTCATGTTCGTGACGACGGCCAATGCCATCCACAACATTCCAAGGCCGCTGCTCGATCGGATGGAAGTGCTGTACATTCCCGGTTATACAGAACTTGAGAAGCTGCAAATCGCGAATCGCTACTTGCTGCCGAAACAGAAACGCGAGCATGGCTTGCTTGAAGAGCAAGTGGATCTCGGAGAAGACGGATTATTGCAGATCATTCGCGAGTACACAAGAGAATCCGGCGTGCGTAATCTGGAGCAGCAAATTGCGGCGATGTGCCGGAAAGCTGCGAAAGCCATCGTGACGGACGAGAACGTAACGCCGATTAAGGTGGACTCCGCGAAAATTAAAGAATGGCTCGGACCGTCCAAGTTCCGGTACGGCATGGCGGAGGTCGAAGATCAAATCGGCGCCGTTACAGGCCTTGCTTGGACAGAAGTTGGCGGCGATACGCTCGTTATTGAGGTAACGGTGCTGCCGGGAAGCGGGAAGCTCACGTTGACAGGCAAGCTCGGCGATGTGATGAAGGAATCTGCGCAGGCAGCCTTCAGCTATACGCGCTCCCGTGCCAATGAGCTTGGGATTGATCCGCTATTCCATGAGAAAAATGATATCCATATCCATATTCCTGAAGGTGCGATTCCGAAGGATGGACCGTCAGCGGGCATTACGATGGCGACGGCACTTATTTCTGCTTTAACGAATCGTCTGGTGGATAAAGAAGTGGCGATGACCGGAGAGATTACGCTGCGCGGCCGCGTGCTGCCGATTGGCGGTCTCAAAGAGAAATCGCTCGCAGCGCACCGGGCGGGCATCAAGAAGGTGCTGATTCCCAAAGACAACGAGCGTGACTTGCGCGATGTACCAGACAGCGTCAGAGCCGATTTGGAGTTCGTTCCCGTCAGCTCGATGGATGAGGTTATCAAGCACGCGCTTGTCAAAGTGGAGGCAGCAGCACCGGTACAGACGCATTAAGAAAGCAGGTTGCTTAAACGTGAAGATTAAGAATGTTGAATTTGTTATTTCCGCCGTAAGGCCGGATCAATATCCTGTAGATGCCTTGCCAGAGTTCGCTCTGGCAGGGCGTTCTAATGTCGGCAAATCATCGCTCATCAATAAGATGATTATGCGCAAAGGGTTAGCCAGAACGAGCTCGCAGCCGGGCAAGACGCAGCAGCTCAATTATTACCGTGTGAATGAAGAAGTTTACTTGGTCGATTTCCCCGGTTACGGCTATGCCAAAGTATCGAAAGTACAGCGTGCACAGTTCGGCACGATGATCGAGACCTTCCTAAGCGACCGTGAACCGCTGAAGATGGTTTTTCTTATCATCGACATTCGCCATGAACCATCCGTGGACGACTGCCTCATGTACGACTGGTTGAAGCATTATGAAATTCCGGTTTGCGTCGTGACGACGAAGGCGGACAAGATTCCGAAGAGCAAGTGGGATAAGCATGTGAAGATGGTGAAAAAGAAGCTGGGCTTCCAGACGGGGGATTTCCATGTTCTCTTCTCTTCTGAGACAGGCCTCGGCCGCGATGAGCTTTGGGCAATCATAAATCAAACGATAGCGGAAACAAGCGAAGAAGCGGAAGAAACGGAAGAAGTTTCAATCGAAAAGTGAGGATAACGCATAAAAGCAACGACTCTTCGTAAAATCTCCTTGATTATTCAGAAATATGCGTGAATATCGCGAATGGGCGGCAGGAATAAACCGCTTCGATCGGGTATAATATAGGTAAGCAACTGATTTACAAACGCGTTACTTTATAGAATTGAGGAGATTTTTATGGCTCAGCGGATAGCCACGGAGTATGTCAATGCTTCTCTGCAATTAACGGCTGAAGAGATGGCGGGATTTGTCCGGTTTTTTGAAGACCAGCATATTAAGCAGCAGGTGCGGGTACTAGAGAACGGCAATCACGAGATGGTTCTCGAGGACGACGCAGGACGAGAAGAAGTCCGCCTTACTTTCGAACGTAAGCAAGACTTGTACGTATGCGCACTTTCGTGCCGTATTGTACATCCGAGACTTACGAACGCAATGCGCAAAGCGGTATCGTTGTTCCGCGGAGATGCAGTCGTCAATCGCATTTATCCACATTATACGATGATCTATCATTATGCTGAAGGAACTGTTCGCAAAATTGTCGAAATCAAGAACAATGAGTCGAGAGTGATCTTTGAATTCAAAGATACCGTCGGTCAGCTTGAAGCGACTTTCCGCGTGAACGACATCGAGAAGGAAATTGAAATCGTGCAAGTTGCGATTAATCAATTGCTCGATTTACGCAACCAATGCAGTGATCGCGGGCAAATATCGCTTATCGATCAACGGCTGGCACAGCATGCAAGAGCGCTGTTCTTAATGGAAGCTTAAGCAAAGCCGTAGAGCATCATACTTCGAAAGCCGCTCATTTGCGGCTTTTTTTATTTATATTAAATTTTGCAGAGGACCATCACCAGCTCAACTAAACGTACATACGTTGTTTACTGGAGTTTACTGCATGTTGTCAACTTAAATCTGCCCAAAAAAACTGTTGCATTTCTGAGCGATAGATGTTATTTTTATTTTCGTTGCAATGAATAGGAACCAGGATTCACTCAGGACATGGTAATGTTGCGAGAGGAAAGTCCCTCGGGCAGTGAATGACGTAGGTCCTAGCGGATGAAATTACAAAACATTTTATTCCTAGGAAGGGGGAACCGAGAGATGGAATATTCAACTTTCGGAAGACACGTTGCTGTTGACACTTGGGGTGTAGATTTTGACCTGCTCAACAACGCGGAATTTTTACAAGCCCAAATGGTAGAAGCTGCAGAGGCATGCGGCGCTACAGTACTCTCAGTTCAAGCCAAACAATTTGAGCCACAAGGCGCAACAGTGCTCGTACTGCTGTCAGAAAGTCATCTTTCCATTCACACGTATCCTGAGAGAGGCTTCGCTGCTCTTGATTGCTATACATGTGGAGAAACAGTCGATCCGCAATTGGCGATTGACTACATGATGTCTGTTTTGAAACCAAAAGTAACACATGCTAAGAAACTTGTTCGCGGTATGGGTGAACTGCAAGTCGTGGAAGCGGATATGAAGCAAGTTGAGCTTGTGTAGCATTTTCATATGACTAAAGAGGGGCCATGGAGAAATCCGTGGCCTTTTTTGATGGCATAAACCAAACTGCGCGTTTTCAAACAATTTTCATATTTGCAGGGGTACATCAAGACTAACTGTGCTATACTAAATGATGAAAAAATGATTAGTGAAGGGCAGGTGAACGCGCATGCACATTATAGTCGTCGGTCTTAATTACCGCACAGCACCGGTTGAAGTCAGAGAAGGTTTTACATTCTCCGAACGAGATCTGCCTGAGGCACTTGAGCAGTTGAAGCAAACGAAGAGCATTATGGAAGGTGTCATTGTTGCGACCTGTAACCGCACTGAATTGTATGCTGTTGTTGACCGTCCGACGTTGTGCGGACATTATATACGCAGTTTCATGGAGAAATGGTTTAAAACGCCGAGACAGCAGTTTACCTCGGATTTATATATGTATGAGGATGAGAAGGCGATCGACCATCTGTTCCGTGTCACCTGTGGACTTGATTCCATGGTCATTGGCGAGACTCAGATTCTGGGTCAAGTCAAGAATGCGTTCCTTCTTGCTCAGCAGCAGAAGACTACAGGCACATTGTTTAATACGATCTTTAAACAAGCTGTAACGCTTGCGAAGAAGGCACATTCCGATACTGCAATCGGTGAAGCTGCGGTTTCGGTCAGCTATGCTGCAGTCGAGCTCGGCAAACGGATCTTCGGACAATTTAACGGCAAGACGGTGATGATCGTCGGTGCCGGCAAGATGAGTGAATTAACAGCTAAGCATCTGTACGCGAACGGTGTGGAACGAGTATTCGTCGTTAACCGTACCTATGACCGTGCCGTGCAGCTGGCGGATAAGTTCAACGGAACTCCGCTGTCGATGGCAGATGCGATTTCTCGTTTGCATGAAGCGGATATCGTTATCAGCTCTACGGGCTCAGACGGGTATGTACTGGGCCGCGAACAGGTTGCGGCTGCGATGCAGAAACGTAAATCCCGTCCCCTCTTTATGATTGATATTGCGGTACCGCGTGATCTTGATCCTGCTATTGCATCGGTTAAGAACGTGTTCCTATACGATATCGATGATCTGGAAGGCATCGTGGAGAGCAACATGGAGCAGCGCCGTACAGAGGCTGCTAAGATTGAAACGATGATTTCAGCTGAGCTCGATGTGTACCGCGGTTGGTACAAAACATTAGGCGTTGCACCGCTGATTCGTGCGCTTCAGGATAAAGCGACGGACATTCATGCGGAAACGATGGACAGCTTGGCGAACAAGCTCCCGGACTTAAGCGATCGCGAGCTTAAGGTCATTCATAAGCTGACGAAGAGCATCGTGAACCAAATGATGCATGATCCGATTCTGCGAATTAAAGAAATGGCAGGAGAGAAGCATGCCGACGAGGCTATGGATATGTTCGTGAAACTATTCGCCTTGGAAGACACGCTGGAACAAACAAAGAACAACGCAGAGCAGCGTAATCCGGCTGGGACTAAAGAAGTCGCTCCAAGCGGAGATACAATGCCGGTACTCAAAAGTACAATTGCGGCAATTACAACCTAACATCCCGGAGATAAGCAGCGGGATTTAGGTTATCAGATAACTTGTTCAAAGTTTGCGGAGGCCATCTATGGTTACACAAAATTGGTTTTATGATGGAATGCTGTATATCTATGCCCTGAGCCTTCTGTTTTACTTCTCCGATTTCGTTGATCGAAATCGGCAAGCGAAACAAGTGGGAACAGGGCTGCTTATTTTCGTCTGGGTACTGCAAACAGGCTTCATCGTACATCGCATCATCTCGCATCTGGACATGACTAACATCTCATTGTTTGAATATTTGCTCGTTTTTTCTTGGCTGCTTATCACGGTTTCACTTGTGATGAGCCGTTTTTTTAGGATGGAGTTTATCGTCTTCTTCGTAAATGTTATCGGGTTCGCAGTTTTGACCGTCAATTTGTTCGGCATTGGCTCAGGCGCTTCTCTAGCGAGATGGGAATTGGCGCAGAACATGCTGGTCGTTCATATCATTCTGATGATTTTGGCCTATGCCGCGCTGACGATCAGCGGGATATTCTCAGGGATGTATATGTTTCTCTTCGCTCGTCTCAAAGGCAAGCAATGGACGAAGAGTATGCAGAGGATGCCGAGTTTGGATGTGGCGGATCGCTTCATGTTCAGAGCCGCTCTGATCGGCACGCCGCTGCTGACGTTATCGCTGGCTGTGGCGGTCACATCTATTCTTATAGAAGGACGCTATGAACTATTGCTTGATTTAAAGGTGATTTCATCTTTTATAGCTTTGGCCATCTACATCTGGAATTTGCTAGGGCACCGCTGGTTTGACGGTTCAGGCTGGAAGTTCGCCAGGCTTAATTTGATCAGCTACGGCGTCATGCTGCTCAATGTATTGATGAATCAAGCCTCGAATTTTCACGGCTGGTCTTAAGGGGCGCCAAGGAGTTGGTTGCATTCATGAAAACCTATTATCCCATGATGGTGAAGCTTCAAGGGAAACGCTGTATTGTAGTTGGAGGCGGCTCTGTTGCGGAGCGTAAAGTGCAAGGACTGCTGGATGGGGGAGCCGATCAGGTAGAGGTTATTGCGCCCGCTGCTTCTTCCGCTCTTCAAGAGCTGGCCCTTGCAGGGTCTATCGAGCTTGTGCAAAGGGAATACAGGGAAGGGGATCTTCAAGGAGCGATGCTTGTTGTTGCTGCGACGAATAATCGTCACGTAAATAAAGAGCTTGCAGCCTTGGGAGAGCGGCTTGGTATTTTCGTAAATGTTGCTGATCTGGGCGAAGAAGGCAGCTTCGTTACGCCTTCGATCGTGCGACGCGGTGAGCTGCTCCTAGCGGTTACGACAGGGGGAGCAAGCCCGGCATTGGCAGCAATCTTGAAGCGGCGGCTAGCGAAGCAATTTGACGAAAGCTTCGAAGATTCCGTCGAAGGGCTTCGATTACTGCGAGCACGAGTGCTGTCGAGCAGCTTGAATCCGGAGCTTAGAACCTCCTTATTGCGAATGGCTGCAGAAGAGGTTGCTTCGCAAGCCGAACGAAATGAAGTACGATTTACCTATACAGAAAGTCAGATCGATGAATGGATGAGCAGGCTGCTGCAAGCGGCTGAGAGGAGCAAATAAACATGTCCCACAGAAACGAACAACCCCGAGTCATTGTAGTCGGAACCCGTCAGAGCGCACTTGCTTTGACGCAAACCGGTCAAGTTATAGATCAGCTTCAAGCACTAAGCGAGCAGCATGGGCTGCCGTATACGTTTGAGATTCGCAAAATCGTGACTAAAGGCGATCGTATACTGGATGTAACGTTATCCAAGGTCGGCGGGAAAGGTCTGTTTGTGAAAGAGATCGAGCAGGCGCTGTTCGATAAAGAGATTGATTTAGCGGTACATAGTATGAAGGATATGCCGTACGAGCTTCCTGACGGTTTGATGAATGGCGCGACTCCTAAGCGGGTAGACCCAAGGGACTGTATTATTACGGCGGACGGTTTAACGTTCTCCGACCTGCCTAAAGGGGCTAAGGTCGGAACAAGCAGTCTGCGTCGTTCCAGCCAGCTGAAGAATGCGAGACCGGATCTGCAGATCGAATCCATTCGGGGCAATATCGATTCCAGAATCAAGAAGCTGGAGAGCGAAGGGTTCGATGCCATTGTGCTGGCAGCAGCCGGACTGCATCGCATGAGCTGGGAATCGAAAATTTCTTCCTATCTGCCCGAAGATCTATGCGTGCCTGCGGTTGGTCAAGGTGCACTTGGCATCGAATGCCGAACAGAGGATGCGCAAGTACGTCACTTGCTGTCACTCCTGAACGATCCGCTTACCGCACTAACCGTATCCGCTGAACGCAGCTTCCTCGGAGCACTCAATGGCGGCTGTCAGATTCCGATTGGGGCACATGCTACGATCGTGGAGACAGCTGAGAATGGTGAAACTTGTCTGCTCGAGCTGACGGGTATTGTCGGTTCGCCGGATGGCGGTATTTTACTCAAAGAAACGTTGCGCGGACAAGATCCGATTGCATTGGGGTTGCAAACTGCAGAAGCACTGAAGGCAAGAGGAGCAGATCGTATTTTAGCAGAAGTAAGGGGATGAACGTTTTGCTGAAGGGGAAGAGCAAAGGGAAAGTCTACTTGGTTGGAGCCGGACCCGGCGATCCAAAGCTGATTACGCTGCGAGGACAAGAATGCATCAGCAAATGTGATGTCGTTGTTTATGATCGACTAGCCAGTCCAAGACTGCTCCGGTATTTAAAGCCGGGAGCAGAGAAAGTGTACGTGGGAAAGCTACCGGACCGGCACACCATGAAGCAAGAGGACATTAATCAGCTGCTTGTGGATTTGGCGCTGGAGGGCAAGATCGTGACCCGTCTGAAAGGCGGCGATCCGACGATCTTCGGCCGTGTCGGCGAAGAGGCTGAATTGCTGTACCATAATGACATCGAGTTCGAAATCGTACCGGGCATCACCTCTGCCATTGCAGTACCTGCTTATGCGGGAATCCCTGTGACACATCGAGATTTGGCATCATCGTTATCGATTATTACCGGGCATGAGAGTCCGGACAAGCTTGATCAATCCATTCACTGGGATAAGGTTACCCTTGCTACGGGTACGCTTGTTTTCTTAATGGGTGTTGCTAAGATCGGCTATATAGCAGAGCAGCTTATCAAGCATGGTAAGCCTGCTCAGACGCCTGTAGCTCTCATTCGCTGGGGGACAAGGGTTGAACAACGAACGATTACAGGCACGCTGGAAACGATCGAGGAGATCGTGAAAGCGGCCAACTTCCAGCCGCCGGCAGTCATTGTCGTCGGTGACGTAGTCAAACAGCGCGAGAAACTGAAGTGGTATGAACTAAAGCCGCTGTTCGGAACACGAGTGCTGATTACTAGAGCCAGAGCGCAAAGCAGCGATTTGGCTGAGCGTATTGAAGAGCTTGGCGGGGAGCCATGCGAGTTCCCTGTAATTGAGACCCGTGAGCCTACGGATGCAGCATCCGTGGATACGGTTAACAGCGCGTTGAATGAAGCAGAGAACTACGACTGGATTATGTTTACGAGCGTCAATGGTGTAGACTATTTCTTCAACTGGCTGCACAAGCTGCGTATTGATATCAGACGGTTCCATAAGGCGCGTATCGCCGCAGTTGGGCCGAAAACAGCCGAAGCGCTGGAGAAGCGCGGATTGTTCGTCGATGTGCTGCCGGTAAGGTTCCAAGCTGATGATTTGCTTGATAGCTTGTCCGAGTACTTAGTCGAAGGTCAGCGTGTGCTTCTGCCAAGAGGTGATCTCGCTCGCGAAGTTCTTCCGCGAGAGCTGAAGGCGAAGGGTCTGACTCCTGTAGAAATCGATGTGTACGAAACGATTCTGGCAGACAACCAGGATGAGGAGACGCTTGAACTGCTTCAGAAACGAAGCGTTCATGTCATTACGTTTGCCAGCTCCTCTACCGTTACCAATTTATTCGAAGTATTGCGCCGCATGGGGGTAGATGATCCTCTTGAGCTGCTGCAAGGGATCGAGATCGCTTGTATCGGCCCGATTACGGCGAAGACGGCTGAAGAAGCCGGTCTGAAGGTTACGATACAGCCGGAGGATGCAACCATTGACGGACTTATTGATGCCATAGCCCAATCACGGCTCGTGCATCGCAACTAAGAAGGAGGCTTTCTAATTATGGCATTTCCGATTACGAGAAACCGCAGACTTCGTTCATCAGGCGCGCTGCGCTCGCTGGTGCGCGAGACGCATTTGTCCGTAGACGATTTTATATATCCGTTATTTGTTACACACGGTACCGGGGTGAAGGAAGAAATTTCTTCGATGCCGGGCGTTTATCATCTTTCCCTTGACCTGCTGCAGCAAGAAGTAGCGGCAGTAGTTGATTCAGGCGTAAAGGCTGTGCTGCTCTTCGGCGTGCCGGATTCGAAAGACGCAGTCGGTTCTTCGGCGTACGATCCGAACGGGATCGTTCAACAAGCAACAAGAGCGATCAAAGAATGGGCGCCGCAGCTTCTGGTTGTTGCAGATACATGCTTATGCCAATTTACGGACCATGGCCATTGCGGCATGATCCATCATGATGCCCGCACGGGAAATGCTTTTATCGATAATGATTCATCGCTCGAGCTGCTGGTTAAAACAGCCGTTTCGCAAGCGCAAGCCGGCGCAGATATTATCGCGCCATCCAATATGATGGACGGATTTGTCGGAGCGATCCGCGAAGGTTTGGATGCGGCAGGCTACGATATGGTGCCGATCATGTCCTACTCGGTCAAATATGCTTCGGCTTTCTACGGCCCGTTCCGTGAAGCCGCACATTCCACGCCGCAATTCGGCGACCGCAAGACGTACCAGATGGACCCGGCAAATGCGCGCGAAGCGCTGCGTGAGGCGGAGGCGGACATTATGGAAGGGGCAGACTTCCTCATGGTGAAGCCTGCGCTTGCTTATATGGATGTCATTCGGATGCTGAAAGAGCATTTTGACCTGCCGGTTGCAGCTTACAACGTGAGTGCCGAATACTCCATGGTAAAAGCAGCTGCGGCAAACGGGTGGATCGATGAGCGTGCAGTTGTCCTGGAGACGTTAACGGGGATGAAGCGCGCAGGGGCCGACTTGATCATTACGTATCATGCTTTGGATGCAGCCCGCTGGCTGAGAGGCGAAGCCTAACAAACGGCCGGCCATAAAAAAAAGCCCGGACGGGTTTAACCGTTCAGGCGGGCCAAGTCGAGCTTATATGCATTTAGACTAAACGTTAATATATGGCGATCTTCGAGGTCCCTCAACACTTGGGAGAGTTCCTGCTTGGCTACACCGGCCATCTGAGCGAGTTCATCGTAGTTGAGGGGCATCTTAATCGTAATGATGTTCCCGGTTCTTGAGCCGTGTCGATTAGCCAGCAGAATGACATTCTTAAGCACTCGCGTACGTGAATCGACGAAAGTGAGGTCGTAGACATGCTGATTGGTATCACGCAGTCTGCGGCATAGCTGAGCCATAATGTGGCGCGTGATCTCGAATTGCTCGCGAAGCAGCCCATGGAAGTCGTTGCCGGAGATAACCAGCAGCGTCGAGTCTTCCAGCGTTTGAGCGGATGCTGAGCGCGGACGGCCGTCGAGCAGCGACAGCTCGCCGAAGCTTTCGCCGGACTGGAGAAGCGATAATACTTTCTCGTCGCCGGAAGTGCTGCGGGTATAAATCTTAATGGAGCCTTTAAGCAGAATATAAATGGCTGCGCCGAAGTCTTTCTCTTGAAAGAGCACTGTGCCGGCTGTGAACCATTGCTTGCGAGCAATCGACATTATACGCTGAAGCTGTTCGACGTTTAAATTTTCAAAGAGCTGTACTTTCTTAAGCAATTCAAGCACGTATGATCAGCCTCTCCCTCTCCATTGCACGACAGTTTCAACCTGATAATCTCCTAGCAGTTTACCATACCAAAGTCACAATTTAACAGGCAGGTGCGAGAAATGAGCGAAAAGAATCCGAAAAGAACGGACGAACGTTCCAAAGAAGCTTTTGCACGCGCGAAAAAAGTAATTCCGGGCGGCGTGAACTCTCCGGTTCGTGCATTTAAATCCGTCGGTTTAAACCCGATCTATATGGACCGCGGCGAAGGCTACAAAGTCTACGATATCGACGGTAACAGCTATATCGATTACGTGGCGTCCTGGGGTCCGCTAATTATGGGCCATGCCCATCCGGAAGTGATCGAAGCGATTAAGAAAACAGCGGAGAAAGGCACCAGCTTCGGCGCCCCAACTGAGATTGAGACGCTAATGGCCGAGCTGGTCTGCGAACGCGTCCCATCCGTAGAGATTGTACGTATGGTGAATTCCGGCACGGAAGCGACCATGAGCGCGCTTCGCCTGGCTCGCGGTTATACGAAACGCAGCAAAATTTTAAAATTCGAAGGCTCTTATCACGGCCATGCCGACAGCTTGCTTATTAAAGCAGGTTCAGGCGTAGCGACACTTGGGCTGCCGGACAGCCCGGGCGTACCGGAAAGCGTAGCTTCCCATACGATTACGGTGCCTTACAATGACCTTGCTTCGGTGAAGCTGGCATTCGAAAGCTTCGGCGAACAAATCGCTTGTATCATCGTTGAGCCGGTTGCCGGCAATATGGGCGTTGTTCCGCCGCTTCCCGGCTTCCTGCAAGGGCTGCGCGAGGTGACGGAGCAATACGGCAGCCTGTTGATCTTTGACGAGGTGATGACCGGCTTCCGCGTTCACATGAACTGTGCACAAGGTCTGTATGGCGTAACGCCGGATCTCACTTGCCTCGGCAAAGTAATCGGCGGCGGTTTGCCGGTTGGCGCATACGGCGGTAAGCGCGAAATTATGGAGATGATGGCGCCAAGCGGCCCGATCTATCAAGCAGGCACGCTCTCGGGCAATCCGCTTGCGATGGCAGCCGGCTATACAACGCTTAGCCTGCTGACACCGGAAACCTATGAGCGCATGGAGCGGATGGCGGTTCGATTGCAGCGCGGTTTCGAAGCCAATGCGGCGAAGCACGGTATTCCGAGCACGATTAACCGCGTCGGATCGATGGTTTGCCCGTTCTTTACAGAGCAGCATGTCATCAACTACGATACGGCGAAAACTTCCGATCTCGAGCGCTTCAAGGTTTATTTTGCAGCCATGTTAGATCTCGGTATCAGCATTGCCCCCTCCCAGTTCGAAGGCATGTTTGTCTCCGGCATTCATGATGAAGCAGCCATTGATGCGACCATTGCGGCGCATGACGAGGCGTTTCGTCGCTTGTAAGAAAGCGTATTGTAGGAGCTGAACCATAATGGGACATTCGATGAACTATGAACGCAGCGGAGAGTGGCTGAAGCTGTCGGCGGAAACGCTGGCCAGCTTCGCCGGTTCCGCCGCTGTTCCAGTAATAGAGGCCGGGAGCCATCCGCATCATGTGCGGCAGTGGCTGCTGGCCCTTGGTTTATTTCCGGAGAAATGGCTGAACCGGCTGTTCTCGGTAGGCGGCATTCAGATGGAGGGGAGCAGCATTCTGCTGCGCACCTTTATTGCTGCGGATGCAAGCAGTGATGCTATCTTTCGTTCGCTCTCGCAAGGAGATGCCGATTCTGGTGCGTCGCTGAAAGCCGGCCTTCTTTACTACGATGATTGGTGCCTTGTGATGGACAAACCTGCCGGTATGCCGGTACATCCTTCTGTTCCCGGTCAGCGAGGAACGCTTGACGAGGAAGCGGCGCGTGCAGGGCTGCTTCGCGGAGATGGTTTGCCTGCCAAGCATATTCATCGGCTTGACGACGATACGGCCGGACCGGTTCTCTACGCACGAAATGAATTGGCGCAGCTGCGGCTGGACGAGGCGATGCGAGAGAAAGGCATCGGCAGGCAGTATGTTGCTCTGGTGCAAGGGGCATTGAAACGGAGCCGCGGCACGATCAACGAGCCGATTGGCAAAGACCGTCACTCTAATGGCCGTCGAAGAGTTTCGCCGCATGGCGATCACGCGATTACGCATTATGAAACGATTGCGGTCTACAAACGCGCTTCCCTTGTCCGAGTCTGGCTCGAGACCGGGCGAACGCATCAAATTCGCGTACATATGAGCCATTTGGGTCACCCGCTTGTCGGGGATGCCCTCTATGGCGGCTCGGACAGCAAGCTTCGCCATCAGGCTCTCCGAGGCGAGCAGCTTACATTTCGACACCCATGGACGAATGAGGAGACGATATTGTCCGCATCCGAGCCGGATTGGTTTACGGAGGTCCGCGAACGGTACGCTTCTCTGGGAAAATCGTAGTCATGCCTACCCACCCCTTGCCATATAGATAAATAGGGAAGAAAGCTGTAACCAAGCTTCTTGACAAGGGGAAAGGAGGACGACAAGCGTGCCCAGTCCGTCTAGTGGTTTGCGATTTGACATTTATGAACGTGTACATTTACCCGAAGAGGTAGCGGCGATCGACGAGCTTGATGAGATCGAGCTTGTGCCGCGAATCGGGATTGTTCAGCAAGACGAGCAGGTTTTATTAAAAGGCCATTTGCTCCTTACAGGCGTTTATCGCGCACAGGATGAGCCTTTAGCCGAACAATCTCTGGAGCATTGGATTCCTGTCGAAATTACGCTGCCTTTGAATCGTATTCATCGATTGGATGACATTTCCGTTGAGATCGATAACTTTGACGTGGATTTGCTTTCCACCCGAACGCTCAACATTACGGGGGTTCTATCCTTATTAGGTATCGAGATCGAGCAATCAGAGCCCGCAGAATCTTGGCAGCGCGAAGAACCCATAACAGTCGTTCATTCCAGGGAGGCCGATGAAGCGCCGCAGCTCACTCAATATGATTACGAGCAGCGGCGGTTAGCGGCGGAATATGAACGGCAAGCGGTAGAAGAAGCCGCTTTGCGCGAGGCAGCCGAGAATGAGGCGATCGCGGCACGAGCGTCGGCTTGGGCGAGGGAACAGGAGAGACAGGAAGCACTGAATCGTGAATCGCAGGCTGCCTTGTTTCAAGTTCCAATCGCAGAACCGACTGTTTATGAACCGAGCCAGATCGCGGTCAATGCGAGTGCATCCGAACAGCAGGAGGCGGTCATCGTTCCGGCTGCTGCTGAGCGGGAACAACCGCTGGTTCGCCCTCAAGCACAGGCCGCCGCGGTGACTGCAGATGTGCAGCAGTACGGCGATGTTTCCGCTTCGGAGGCAGAATCCGCCCGCAAGCAGATGCGCGTCGCGCTCGCGAGCAAGCAAGCCGAGGATGAAGCCGATCAGCAATCTGCCGGCGGCGTCGGGTTCAGAGCGCTGCTGCAATCGAGCCGCAGGGAGCAGGAAGCCAGAGCCGCCGCCGAACAGGTCGCGGAAGCGAAAGCCGCGGAAGCCCGCAAATCGAGCGGCGACGAGATTGAGTGGAAGAACCTGTTCTACGGCAGAGCAGGCGATGAACAATCGTTCCGGAAGCTGCGCATCTGCATCGTGCAGCGCGAAGAGACGCTAGACGTCATAGCCGGGCGCTACCAGCTGCAGGCCCGCGAGATCGCGCTATACAACCGACTCTCAGATCAAAGCGTCAGTGAAGGACAGGTGCTCTATATTCCATAGTCCGGCATGCATAATTTCGATGGCTCGCTATACTTAATGACCAGCCCTTTTGGGAATGACCTCAACCGGTCCCTGAAGGGGCTTTTTGCCAGTTGTGGAAAGCTTGAATTAGGCCGCTATCCTGCTGGGATTGACGTATGCAAATAATAACGTGTATGATAGAAAAAATAGGGTAATACTTTATTATAATGAACGTTGATGGGGAAGATTGGCAGGAATGCCTTCAGAGAGCAGAACCGCTGCGCTGAGAGGTTCTGTAGGATATGAACTGCGATTTGTCGCCCCGGAGTTGCTGGATGAACGAAGCGTCTTTCTTCGTAAGTACCGGCCGGCTGCAGCCGTTATCTGTTTAAAGTTGTCGAGCCGATTGCGTCATGCACGGTTCGGAACAAAGGTGGTACCGCGGAAGCTAAACCTTTCGTCCTTTGAATTAAGGGCGAGAGGTTTATTTTTTTTCGTTAATTATGCGTATTTGAAATCTTAAATGGATTAGAAATACAGTGGAGGTAGGATAAGCTGATGACACAAAAACAAGCAACGACTGAAATGCCGACAACGTACGATCCGAAGACGGCAGAAGCGAAATGGTATCCATATTGGATGGAAGGCAAGTTTTTCGAAGCGGGCAAACGCCCTTCGGCAGAGCCGTATACAATCGTGATTCCGCCGCCAAACGTAACCGGCATGCTGCATATCGGGCATGCGCTCGATTTTACGCTGCAGGATATTCTGATTCGTACGAAGCGGATGCAGGGTTATGACGCACTGTGGCTGCCGGGCAGTGACCATGCAGGTATCGCTACGCAAACAAAGGTAGAGCAGAAGCTGCGCGAGGAAGGCCAGTCCCGTTATGACCTTGGCCGTGAGAGGTTTCTGGAGAAGGTATGGGATTGGAAGGCGCTGTACAACGAAACCATTCGCGAGCAATGGGCCAAAATGGGCTTCTCGCTCGATTATTCGCGCGAGCGTTTCACGCTGGACGAAGGTTTGTCGCAGGCGGTACGTGAAGTATTCGTTCGCCTCTATGAGAAGGGCCTTATTTACCGCGGCAAGAAAATCATTAACTGGGATCCGGCCGCCCGCACGGCGTTATCGGATATCGAGGTTGAACATAAAGAGGTTAACGGTCACCTGTACCACCTGCAATACCCGCTGAAGAACGGTTCCGGGTTCATTACGGTAGCTACGACGCGTCCTGAAACGATGCTTGGCGATACGGCGGTTGCGGTACATCCGGAGGATGAGCGCTATAAGCACCTAATCGGCGAAATGCTCGTACTGCCGTTTATCGGCAGAGAAATTCCAATCATCGCAGATGAGTATGTAGAGAAAGAGTTCGGTTCCGGCGCGGTTAAGATTACACCGGCTCACGACCCGAATGACTTTGAAGTCGGCCTGCGTCACGACCTGCCGCAAATCGTCGTGATGGATGAGAGCGGTACGATGAATGCCGAAGCAGGTCCATACAACGGCATGGATCGTGCGGATTGCCGCAAGAAAATCGTAGCTGATATGCAAGAGAGCGGCGTTTGCATCAAAATCGAAGATCACGTTCATCAAGTCGGTCACAGCGAGCGCAGCGGCGCCGTGGTTGAGCCGTACTTGTCGACACAATGGTTCGTTGATATGAAGCCGCTCGCGGAAGCTGCAATTAATGCGCAGCAATCCGGTAAAGGCGTAAACTTCGTTCCGGATCGTTTCGAGAAAATCTACCTGCAATGGATCGAGAACGTACGCGATTGGTGTATTTCCCGTCAGCTGTGGTGGGGACACCGCATCCCGGCTTGGTACTGCGATTCTTGCGGCGCTATGCATGTTGCCCGTGAAGATCAAAGCGCATGCTCCGCTTGCGGAAACGAATCGCTTCGTCAAGATGAAGACGTGCTCGACACTTGGTTCAGCTCAGCGCTGTGGCCGTTCTCGACACTGGGCTGGCCGGAGCAAACCAATGATCTGAAACGTTTCTACCCGACAGACGTACTGGTAACCGGCTATGACATTATCTATTTCTGGGTTGCTCGTATGATCTTCACCGCCCTTGAATTTACGGACGAAATTCCGTTCAAAGACGTATTGATGCACGGTCTCGTTCGCGACGAGAACGGCAAGAAGATGTCGAAGTCGCTCGGCAATGGCGTTGATCCGCTTGATGTGATTGAGAAATACGGCGCGGATGCGATGCGTTATATGATTTCGACCAGCAGCACGCCTGGACAGGATTTGCGTTTCCGCTGGGAACGTGTAGAGCAAGCGCGTAACTTCGCGAACAAGATCTGGAATGCATCCCGTTTTGCGCTGATGAACCTAGAAGGCGTAACGGCTGCGGATATTGATATTAACGTGAAGCTCGGCACGGCCGACCGCTGGATTCTGCACCGCCTGAATGCTGCGGTTGCTGACGTTACCCGTTTGATTGACAGCTATGATTTCGGCGAAACCGGCCGCGTTCTGTATAACTTCATTTGGGATGATCTCTGCGACTGGTACATCGAGTTCGCGAAGCTCAACCTGAATGGGCAAGATGCGCATGCCAAACGCGCGACGCAATCGGTGCTGGCCTACGTGCTTGATCGCACGCAGCGCCTGATTCACCCGTTCATGCCGTTTATCAGCGAAGAAATATGGCAACACTTGCCGCATGAAGGCGAGACCATTACACTCGCAGAGTGGCCGGTCTATGACAAAGCGCTTGAAGCACCTGAGGCAGTTGCCGAGATGGAGCTTCTAATGGATATGATTCGCGCGGTTCGGAATATCCGTGCCGAGGTTAATGTCCCTATGAGCAAGAAGGTCGAGCTTCAAATCAAACCGTCCAGCGAGAGCGAAGCAGCCATTCTGGCACGCAACGAAGAATTCATTATCCGTTTCTGCGGTACGTCGAAGCTTACCATCAGCTTGGATCTGGCTGCGCCGGATAAAGCGATGACGGCGATTGTAACCGGAGCCCAAATGTATTTGCCGCTGGCAGGCTTAATTGATATCGAGCAAGAGATTGCTCGTCTTGAGAAAGAAATTGCTCACCTGACGAGCGAAGTGGAGCGGGTAGAGAAGAAGCTTGGCAATGAAGGCTTCGTTGCGAAAGCTCCTGCGAAGGTAATTGAGGAAGAGCGCGCCAAGATGGCTGATTATGCGGAAAAACGTGATATGGTGAAAGCGCGGATTGCCGAGCTTAAAGGTTAATCCTGACCGCGGGAAGAAGGAAGAGAATCATGACAGAACAACAGCTAACTACGGAGTCGGATGCGGCGGCGTCGCTTACCAGTTATGAAGAAGCAAGAGATTGGATCGAAGGACTCGTCGCCTTCGGCATCCGTCCGGGCATGGAACGAATTGAGAAGCTGATGGAGCTTACGGGTCATCCGGAGCGCCGGCTTAAATTTATTCATGTCGCCGGTACGAACGGCAAAGGGTCAGTATGTGCCTATCTAACAAGTGTCCTGCTTCGCTGCGGGTATGATGTGGGGACGTTTACGTCCCCTTATATCACGAAATTCACAAACCGCTTCCAATACAATGGAGCGGATATTCCGGAAGAAACGCTGCTGCTGCTCGCCAACAGGTTGAAACCGTTGGTAGAAGAGATCGCGGCGACGGAACTCGGTTCTCCTTCGATGTTCGAGGTATCGACTGCGCTTGCTATTTTGTATTACGGCACAGTTGCCTACCCGGACTTTGTCGTGTGGGAGACCGGACTTGGCGGTCGTTTGGACGTGACGAACATCGTGACTCCGCTCGTTTCGGTCATTACGAATGTCGGCCATGACCATATGGATATTCTCGGCGATACGATTGAGGCGGTGACAAGAGAGAAAGCCGGCATTATTAAAGCCGGTGTTCCGGTCGTCAGTGCCGTCAGTCAGCCGGAAGCGGCCGCGATCATTACAGAGACGGCACAAACTAAGAATAGCTCGCTTTATATGCTCGGAGGGAATTTTCATATTCAGCCGCTGCATGTGGAGGAGAATGAACAAACCTTCCGTTTCGAAGGCCTGTTCCGTTCGATAGAGCCGCTCACGATTACTCTTAACGGTGTACATCAGCAGTCGAATGCCGCTGTGGCGGTCATGACGCTTGAAGTTATGAGGCAATACTATGCGCTTATTCTCGAAGACGAGGATTTAAGAGAAGGGCTTCGTGCGGCTGCTTGGCCCGGTCGTCTTGAAATGATCGCAACTTCGCCGCGTCTTCTGATCGACGGCGCACATAATCCGGAAGGCGCGCAAATGCTGGCGGCATCGCTGAGCGGCACGTACAAGTACGACAAACTTCATCTCATGATGGGGATGCTCGCGAACAAGAATCATCGTGACACATTGCGGCATATACTACCTCTAGTGGATACGCTTGTCGTGACCGAGCCGGATTTTCGCAAAGCATTGCCGGCGCAAGAGCTGGCAGCGCTTGTTCAGGAAATTCGGGAGGAGACAATCGGCCGTTCTTTCGAGCTCATCATCGAACCGAATTGGAAGCTTGCACTGGAGCGGCTGCAGTCGCTCTCGAATGCGGATGATTTGGCAGTCGTAACCGGAACGCTCTATTTGATTGCCGACGTCCGCTCCCAATTGCTCTATAATAAGGATTCTGAAAAAGGTTGGTGAACCGTCTTTGAATACGGCAGAACACGTACATTTCATCGGAATTGGCGGTTACGGCATGAGCGCAATCGCGCGCGTTATGCTGGAGATGGGCTTTAAAGTGACCGGCTCTGATGTTGCTCGGCAAGAACTTACGGAGAAGCTTGCGGCTAAAGGCGCACGCATTTACATCGGTCATGAGCCGGAGCATGTCAAAGGAGCGGATCTGGTCGTTTATTCGACGGCGCTGTCTCGGGACAATGTGGAACGCAGAGCGGCAGAAGAGCTGAACATTCCTATTTTGCACCGCGCTCAAATGCTTGCAAGATTGATGAATAACGGCAAAGGCGTCGCAGTTGCGGGAGCGCACGGTAAAACGACGACTTCCTCTATGATCGCGCTGGTCATGGAAAACTGCAAACTCGACCCCACGTATATCATCGGCGGCGAAATCGTCAACGTCGGCACGAATGCAAAGGCAGGCAAAGGCGAATATGTCGTAGCGGAAGCAGATGAGAGCGACGGGTCATTCTTGCAGTACCATCCCACAATCGCAATCGTAACGAACATTGAACCGGATCATCTCGAAAACTATGACGGTGATTTCAATAAATTGAAAGCGGCTTACGTGCAGTTTCTAAGCCAAGTGAAGGATGGCGGCAGCGCGATTGTGTGCTCGGACGACACGAACATGCAAGCGATGCTCCCTGAGCTGATTGCAGGCCCGCTCGGCAGTGAAGGCGTGCTGACCTACGGTATCGACCATGAGGCGATCTACCGTGCGCAGAACATCTCGCTTGGCGATCGCAAAGCGTCCTTCGATATGACGCGCCATGGGCAGCTGCTCGGTCGAATCGAGCTGTCTGTTCCGGGGCGTCATAACGTGTACAATGCGATGGCTACCGTTATCACTTGTCTGGAAGCTGGTGTTTCGTTCGAGGCCATCGCGGCAGCGATCGTCGATTTCCGCGGAGCCAAGCGCAGATTCCAGGTGCTCGGGGAAGTAAATGATATTCTGGTCATTGACGACTACGCGCATCATCCGACGGAGATCGAGGCTACAATCAGCGCAGCCAAGTCGACGGGCAAACGGATTATCGCGGTTTTTCAACCGCAGCGTTACACGAGAACCTTCTTCCTGCTGGATCAGTTCAGCCGTGCTTTCACGGAAGCGGATGAGGTGCTCATCACGGATATTTATTCTCCGGCAGGCGAACAGCAGATCGAAGGGGTAAACTCGAAGAAACTCGTGGAGCTTATCATTAAGAACAGTAATGCCAACACAACCTACTATCCTACGAAGGATGAGGTACTGGCCGTTCTGACCGATCAAGTGCAGCCGGGCGATCTCGTAATTACGATGGGTGCAGGCGATATTTGGAAGGTAGCGGATTCGCTTGCGAAGACGCTGCGGGCCAGAGCGTAGCAGCATGATGTAGGTATCGGCGTGAATGCCGGTATTGTAGAACCCCCACTCTCCATTTGAGAGTGGGGGTTCTCTTTGGTTTTTAGAGTTTTATCTACCCACTCTCAAACGAAGGCGATGTCGTGACTATCTCAGGCAGTGATTTCTTTGTCTATGCATCATGAACAAAACTGTAACGGTTGTCAGCACGGCTATTTCATGCAAATAAGCTTTTTTGAAGTTTTAACGGTTGTGTCAGACGTTATTTGAAGCATAATGGTCAGTTCCCAGTGAAACACGTTAAATAAGCTCGCTAGCAACCGTTAGAAAATAACAAGGATAAATTTATGCCAAATAACCACTGGCACAACCGTTAGAGCTGGAATGCCGCTAAGCAGAGGGGGCTTTTGACGAAAGTGCTGATTTGCGGAGCGGATGCGGGCTGTTACTGCCGTGAGACGATCTCGTAAGGAACAAAATAAAGCCGCCCCAAAAGCCGATTAGTGCACTTTAGAGACAGCCTCTGCAGATATCTATTTATGGTTAATCGACGACCGCCCCTCCTACTCTTCAGCATTCTCATCTTTCGCTTGCAGCTTCTTTAAATATTCGTCTAATTGATCAAATCTCTCTTCCCATGTCCGGCGGAAGGTGCTTAACCAATCGTCGAGCTCCCGGAGAGGTTGCGTCCCGAGCTTATAGATACGCTTGTTGGCGACGGGGTGAACCTCGACGAGACCGGCATCCAGAAGGACGCGCAAATGTTTAGACACTTGCGGCTGATGAAGGCTAAGCCGTTCCGCAATTTCACCAACCGTAAGCGGGCCGTCCCGCAAGAGCTCGACGATACGTAACCGATTAGGCTCGGCAAGAGCGCTCATTGTGGCATTCATAAACTGAATATACCTTAGAAGGAATATACCGGTCAAGGAATGCAGACGGTCCGACCTCGCAGCGCATAGAGAGGGGGTCATATTCCTCTTAACTTTTTCATAGACTGTTACTAGAGTATGTGGACAAGGAGAGAATGCGATGAGTGCTAAAGGACGCATTACGTACCGTTTCGATACGCAGAGCGGTGCTCGGGTAGAGCAGAAACCGGAACAGAAGCAAGAACAGAGGAATTCCGCGAATGTCATCCCTTTCTTTCAAGAGGAAATGAAATTCACGTCCGAAATAGGATCATGGAACAGCCCTTTTCAAAATGATGCCCATGCCTTGGAGCAGCTCATTCGTGAAGCGGACGGACAGAAAGCTGACGGTCCGAAAACGCGCAAACCGAGCTCGAACGAGTCGGCACGGACGAAGAAGCATGACGATCCATTATACGATGCCGCGCAAGAGCAGCTGCCACCGCATATGGAACAGGCGGAAACGATTCTGCTGGGCGATGAATATGAGGAACCGCGTAAACGGATCCAAGCGAACCCAAATGTGATTGATATGTATCCGATTCTCGACGAGGAAATGGAAGAGCGCGAACGAAGACGGAGCGAGCTGCAAATGCAAGCCCGCACCTCGTTCGGCTCTTATATGAGCGGATCGAATCAACGGCCATCCAAAGGGCCTTCATGGTTTAAGGTGTTTGCTTCGGTAACCGGAGCGATTGCGACAGGCGCGTTATTCGGGTACTTTGTGTTGGCGTTGTTTACGGGTAACGGCTCGTTTGGATCGGATAGCTCCGTGAATCAGCCGGGGGCTTCCGTTAGCGGCTCTATAACAGATGGGGCAGAATCAACTGACGGTCCAAGCGGTAGCGCCGCTGCAAACGATAAGGTCAACGAACCATCTCCCGCAGGAGCGACTAACAGCAACAGTACGGTCGATAACGGAAGCGGAAGCGGCTCTTCGGCAGCTCAATCGATGATTAAAGTAAACATTCCGGAGAGCTCCTATTATATGCTTCAGTACGGCGTATTCAGCAATCAAGAAGGTTTGAATGCCGCGGTCGATGAGCTTGCCGCCAAAGGGCTGGCAGCCGCGCCACTTACAACCCAAGAGGACTATCGGGTCTATGTAGGTATGTCGCCGGATCGGGATGAAGCACAGATGCTTGGACATTTGCTGACGAACATGGAGGTATATGTCAAGCAAATCGATCTTCCCGCGGTGACCAGCATTGCATTCAAAGGTGACGCTGCCGCGGTGGAAGATTTCTTCGAGCAAACGAACGGACTGATCGCAAGCTTGAATCGCCTCACGGTAGAGCGGCTGAGCGGCACGACGAACGATGCGGGAGACTGGAAAGAGCTGCACCAGCAGTGGATTACTTCGGCTAATGCGCTTGCAGCGGGTTTAACCGATAAAGTGAACAAGTCGTCGCTGCAGAAATTAACCCAATTGATTAACACGGCGGCTGTGGCTGCTGATGAATATACGAAGAAACCATCCGACGCTTACCTATGGTCGATGCAGGCTTCTCTCATGAAAGCCGTGTTCGCGGAGAAAGCCTGGTTTGAATCGATGGATGCATTGTAAAGCGTTCCCGTGGCGCGTATAATAAAGTATACGTGTCAAAATATGGCGAGGGACGTTGGAAGATGAAGAAAAACTTCTGGGTTTTGCTGCTTTTCATACTGATCGGGCTGCTCACGGGCGCACTTGTTTCCCGCTGGTTGTCTCAGGTGCCGGGACTGGCTTTCCTAACCAAAACGTCACCTGTCGTATGGTCGCCGGCTGCGGATTTACTCGTTCTGAGCTACTCGTTTACGCTGCGGATTGAGATTAGTCTCTTAAGCATTATCGGACTGATCGCAGCAATATGGATCTACCGCAAGCTATAGGGAACCGACACAACGCGTTAAGGAGCGCTGCATCCATGATTGTACCCCCTACAAGTTCATCGAACGTTCGCCGGCTTGTGCTGGCTTCATCATCTCCTCGCCGGCGGGAATTGGTCGCAGCTCTTGACCTTTCCTTGCCGGTTCTCATTTTGTCAAGCGATACCGATGAAAGTACCCCAACAGATTGGCTGCCGGCCCAAATCGTCGAGCAGCTTGGCCTGCGTAAAGCACGAGCGTCAGCGGAGATGCTGCAAGACGACGATGCCTCCCATTCGCTCGTAATCGGTGCGGATACAATCGTCGTACTCGATGGACGAGTGCTCGGCAAACCGGTGGACGAACAGGATGCGATCCGTATGCTGACCGAACTGCAGGGCCGGGAGCATGAAGTATATACAGGAATTGCTCTGGTTGATACCTCTTCAGGAAGAGAGCTGGTTCATCATCGCATGACGCGGGTAATGATGAAATCTATGCATAATGATCAAATCAAACGTTATGTCGCTTCCGGCGAGCCAATGGACAAGGCCGGCAGTTATGGCATACAGGGACTTGGCGCAACACTTGTTGACCGCATCGATGGCTGCTATTTTAACGTGGTAGGACTTTCTCTATCTCTGCTGTCGGACATGCTGGCTGAATTTCATATCGAGGTTATTTGACCGATCAGTTCGCGGGAAGGCAGGGAACAGAGATGGAATCGCAACGAGAACCCTACGTACTGAAGGATATTCCGACCACCGATCGGCCAAGAGAGCGGATGATGGCCGTTGGGGCGGAAGCATTAAGCCATGCCGAGCTGCTCGCGATCTTAATTCGTACCGGCACCAAGCGGGAATCCGCATTGCTGCTCGCATCCCGTATACTCGGTCAATGCGGCAGCCTGCACGGACTTGTCGATATGAGCGTGGCCGAGATGACCAAGATTCGCGGCATCGGTCCGGCGAAAGCCGTTCAGCTGCGAGCCGGCATCGAGCTTGGCCGCCGCATTGCCAGAAGCCAGCAGGGAGAGCTGCCGACAATTCGAAAGCCTGCGGATGCGGCGAACCTCCTAATGGAGGAGCTTCGCTATTTGAAACAGGAACATTTCGTCTGTTTGTTTTTAAATACGAAGAATCAGGTTATTTTAAAAGAAACGTTGTCGATCGGAACACTGAATGCGACACTGGTGCATCCGCGGGAAGTATTTCGGGCCGCGATTAAATGCAGCAGTGCCTCTCTCATTTGCGTACATAACCATCCAAGCGGCGATCCCACGCCGAGCTCGGAAGACATAGCGCTGACACAGCGTCTCATAGAAGCCGGAGAGCTTGTCGGAATTGATGTACTCGATCATTTGGTAATAGGTGACAATCGCTTTATAAGTTTGAAGGAGCAAGGCCATATGTAATATAATAAGAAGTATTGTCTTAAGGAAGAAAGGAAGATTAAACATGTTTGGTGGATTCACAAAAGATTTAGGTATTGACCTTGGTACAGCGAATACGCTGGTATATGTGAAAGGCAAAGGCATTGTGGTAAGAGAGCCTTCCGTAGTCGCGATACGTACGGATTCGAAAACTATCGAAGCTGTAGGTGAGCATGCCAAGAAGATGATTGGCCGTACACCCGGCAACATTCGCGCGATTCGTCCGATGAAGGACGGCGTTATCGCAGACTTCGAAACAACGTCAACGATGATTAAATATTTTATCCGTCAAGCACAGAAGCAGCGTTCTCTGTTTCCTCGCCATCCGAACGTAATGGTATGCGTACCTTCCGGTATTACAGCGGTAGAACAGCGTGCGGTTAAAGATGCGACGGTTCAAGCAGGCGCGCGTGAAGCCTTCACCATTGAAGAACCGTTTGCGGCAGCGATCGGCGCTGATCTTCCGGTATGGGAGCCGACAGGCAGCATGGTTGTCGATATCGGCGGCGGTACGACGGAAGTAGCCGTTATTTCGCTTGGCGGCATCGTAACGAGCCGTTCGATCCGTATCGCAGGCGACGAGATGGACGAGGCGATTATGCAGTACATCAAACGGATGTACAACCTTATGATCGGTGAGCGTACAGCCGAGCAGCTGAAGATGGAGATCGGCTCCGCACTGTCCCTGGACCGTCAGGAAACGATCGAAATTCGCGGCCGTGACCTCGTGTCCGGACTACCGAAAACATTGCCGATCTCTTCGGAGGAAATTTGCGAAGCGCTGTCCGATACGGTTAATGCAATTGTAGATGCAGTTAAGGTTACGCTTGAGAAATGTCCGCCGGAATTGTCTGCGGATATTATGGACCGCGGTATTGTCCTTACGGGCGGCGGCGCGCTGCTGAAGAACTTGGACAAGCTGCTTTCCCGCGAAACGGGCATGCCTGTTATAGTGGCAGAGAATCCGCTGGACTGTGTTGCGATCGGTACCGGCCGCGCACTGGACAATATTGAGCTGTTCAAGACACGTGGAGGCCCGGTTTCTCGTTCGAAGCGATAATATCCGGATAGCTTTCTAAGGGGAAACGGATGAGCGACTTTGTTTGGTTTGTACGAACCACAGAGTCGCCTGAGCATTGAGCGTGGAATGGGCGGGTGAAGAGAAGTTGTTTAATTGGATGCGTAATAAGCGGATGTTTGTATTGATGATCGTGTTTATCCTATTCGTGGCCGTCATGGGCTTCTCCATCGGTGACCGGAAGAAGCTGACATGGCCGGAAAACTTCTCGCTCGATTCCACGGCATTCTTGCAGGAATGGATGTATCGACCAGCCGGCTATGTGGCCGAGCTGTTCAAGGATTTATCCAACCTGCACGCCATCTACAAGGAGAACGAGGAGCTGCGCATTGCGGCCGCTGCTTATGCAAGGGACAGCATTAAGTATAATTTTGTAGAAGCCAAGAACAAAGAGCTGCAGGAAATGCTGAACTTTACGGAACGGCAGAAGCAGCTGTATAACTATAAGTATTTGATCGCGCAGGTTGTTGCCGTTGGCAACGATCCCTACTCGGAGACAATCCGCATCAATTTGGGCTCCAAGGACGGCATCAAGATAAACATGGTGGTCGTTACAGACAAAGGCCTCGTCGGCCTTGTCAATCGCGTAGATCCTTTCTTCTCATCGGTGATGCCGATTACGAAGTTAAGTGAAACTTCACCGGATACGAAGGCGATCGCCGCAACTGTGCTTGGCAAAGAGAAAGATTCCTTCGGGATCGTGGATAACTATCATTCCGACACAGGCAAGCTGTCCATGTCCAAAATTTCCGAGCATGATCCGCTCACTAAAGGCGATACCATCATTACTTCGGGACAGGGCAATGTATTCCCCCGGGGGATGGTTATCGGTACGGTCGATTCCAGCCAAGTCGGTGACTTCGGTTTAACGTACACGGCCACGATTACGCCGGCTGCGGATTTTGACCATTTAACGGAAGTGTTTGTCGTACAATTGCCCGAGACTGGAGAGAACGCAGAATGAGTATGCAGCGTATCGTTGCCGTCATTCTGCTGTTCTTCCTTGTCGAAGGTACATGGTTCTACTGGCTGCTGCCTGATAGTATGGTAGGACGGATCATCCCTCATTTCACATTAGCGTTTGTACTCTTTGCCGGATTATATCGCGGCAGACATACGGCGCTTATCCTTGGATTGGCGTTTGGACTTCTGCAGGATTTGGCCTTTTACGGCCGGATTCTCGGGGTTCACTCATTCTCTATGGGACTGGTCGGTTATATGACCGGTTTTCTTCTGGAGCGCAAAAGAAGCACCTTGCTGATGGCGCTGCTCATGATCTGCATGTCCACTCTTGCCTACGATACCATTGTATATTTCATCTATCGCGTGTTCCGGTTGACCGATCAGACGTTTGAATGGGCTGTATCTCATCACATCATTCCGAGCGTTTTTCTGCAAATTCTGTTTGCATTAGTGATTTATGTCCCGGCAAGGCGATGGTTTGAACGAACGGGCAGCAATGCCAAGTCGGAAGAGGAAGAAGAATAGCGAATGCCAGGCAGGAAAATACGCATCCGTGCAAGAATCGTATAGAGAAGGGGTGAAGACGAGCGTGGCCGAGAAGCAGCATATTACGATCAAAGGCGTCAAAGATGGTCTGATTTTCCTTCTTGACGACACATGTGATTTTTCCGCGTTGCTGGATGAGCTGCAATTCAAATTGGAAAAGTCGCACCAACAGCTGCTGACAGGTCCCATTGTTCACGTTCAAGTGAAGCTCGGCACCCGGCAAGTGAATGAGGAAGACAAGGAACGAATTCGAACGGCCATCCGGAATCAGGGCAATTTGCTTGTGCAGTCGATTGAAAGCGAAGCCCGCCCGGAGCCGAAGGTGGAAGACGGAAACAATTTAAAGGTATTGACGGGTATTATCCGTTCCGGCCAGACACTTGAGCATGACGGCAACTTGCTGCTTATGGGGGATTTGAACCCGGGCGGCTCGCTGCTGTGTACAGGTGATATTTATGTGCTCGGCGCTCTTCGGGGCTTGGCACATGCCGGCTACAAAGGGAAAGAAGATTCGATTATCGCGGCATCGCTGCTTCGGCCGACACAGCTTCGTATCAGCGAAGTCATCAGTCGACCGCCGGATGAGTGGATGACCGGTGATGCAACGATGGAGTTTGCGTATTTAAGCGAAGGCGTCATGAAAATCGACAAAATGACACAGCTGCAGCGGCTGCGAAAGCTGCCGGTCGTGTTTCGAGCCTAGCTAGCGCAGCAATAGCGGGAAATCATTTTGCAGCAGGTCTGTATAGCAGCAGTACCAATGGCTGGAGCGGGGAGAGTTGAGTCATGGGAGAAGCGATCGTAATCACATCGGGTAAAGGCGGCGTTGGCAAGACGACGACCTCAGCGAATATTGGAACGGCGCTTGCGTTATTGGGGAAAAAAGTTTGCATGGTCGACACCGACATCGGCCTGCGCAATTTAGATGTCGTCATGGGGCTGGAGAACCGGATTATTTATGACTTGATCGACGTAGCGGAAGGACGCTGCCGTCTGAATCAAGCGCTGGTGAAAGATAAACGGTTCGAGGAGCTCTATATGCTCCCGGCTGCCCAGACGAAAGATAAATCAGATGTGACTCCGGAACAAGTTCGGGATATGATTCTTGAGCTGAAGAAAGACTTCGATTATGTCATTATCGATTGCCCTGCGGGGATCGAGCAAGGCTTCCGCAATGCAGTGGCAGGTGCTGACCGTGCCATCGTCGTGACGACTCCGGAGAATGCGGCTGTTCGCGATGCGGACCGTGTTATTGGCTTGCTGGAGCAGATTCATGTGCCTGCAAGACTGGTCATCAATCGCATTCGCGCCAATATGGTGCGCAGCGGCGAGATGCTCGATATCGATGAAATCTGCCAAGTGCTGGCTATTGATTTGCTGGGGATCGTACCGGATGACGAGAAGGTGATTCGTTCGGCGAATGCAGGCGAGCCAACGGTGATGGATCCTTCCTCACGCGCTGCGATTGCTTACCGGAATATTTCGCGCCGTATGCTCGGCGATATGGTGCCGCTGATGCCGCTCGAGGAGAAATCGGGCGTCATTAAGCGGTTCCGCAAGTTTCTTGGAATAGGATGATTGCTAGGTGCTAAACAAACTGAAGAAGGTTGACCTTGGCATGCTGATCATTCTGCTGGCACTCATGGTAGTCAGTACGATGCTGGTACACAGCGCAACTTACGGGAATCCCGATTACGCCAATTACGACGTGAAAACGGTCATATTTTACGGATTGGGATTTTTCGTAGCGTTAGTAGCCACTTTGTTCGATTACCGCGTGTTTCTGAAAGCATGGATGTTTCTTTACGGCCTGGGGATTGTATTGCTGGTTGTCGTTTACTTCACGGCCGTTGAGATTAACGGTGCCAAGAGCTGGTTCGAGCTGCCCGGAGGGCTCCAGTTCCAGCCTGCCGAGATGGTCAAGATCATTCTGATCATCACGGTCGCTTACCTCATGGGCAGAAGGAACGGAGATGCACTGCGGGTCCGTCAGGATTTGCTGGTCATTGCGTTCTTCTCTTTTATCCCCTTCGCTTTGGTCATGATTCAACCGGATCTGGGTAATGCCATCATCTATCTGGTTATCGTCCTTGGCATGCTATGGATCGGGAATGTCAAATATACGCATGTTTTGCTTGGTCTGGGGATAACGGTAGGCTCGCTAATCCTATTCATGTTTCTGTTCAATGCGTATAACAAACAAATCCACGACTATTTGCAAGAACACCAGAAGACCCACTGGTACGAGCGTATTAACGGATTCATTAATCCCGAAACAGCCTCCGAGAAAGAAGTCTATCAAGCCCAGAAGGCGAAGATTGCGATCGGTTCCGGAGGATTAACGGGCGATGGTTATATGAAAGGCGAGTCGAAGAACCGCAAGTTTATTCCTTATCCGTATTCGGATGCGATCTTTGTCGTTATCGGTGAGGAATTCGGGTTTCAAGGAGCCGCCGTCGTGCTCATGCTCTACTTCTTGCTGATATACCGCATGATCATCATTGCATTCCAGTGTTATGACTTGAAGGGCTCTTTCATCGTAATTGGGATCGTCTCGATGTACGTCTTTCAAGTCTTCCAGAACATCGGCATGATGATCGGCCTTATGCCGATAACCGGCATTACGCTGCCATTCATCAGCTATGGCGGTACTTCATTGCTGCTCAATATGCTTTGTATCGGTCTTGTATTCAGCGTGAAGGCGCATCAAGAGAAATACGAAATGGCCACTTAGCCGCTCAAGCAACCAGCTTGGCGGCTTTTTGCCGTTTACCGGCGCGTCACAACATAACTAGTCCCACATGCTCATATATATTAGCGATTAGAGATGGAGGGATTAGTATGGATACGAAAAAAAGTATCCGCGAGCGCAGACAAGAGCGTATCCGCCGGATCATGGAACATAACAACAGCACACTTCCGCTTAAACAGGCTATGCAGCAGCCCCAAGCTCAGGCTCATCTGGTACCCTTGTCAGGTCCTGCCGAACCTCAAGCCAATTCCCCAATGAAGACAGCTTCCATTTCCTCATCTGTACAGCGAGATCTGGAAGATGATCCGGAGCGATTGTGGAAGGCGAACCCGAATCCATGGGAAAGCGCTGGTTGGAGGATTGCGCCTTTGCCAAGCAAAGATGTGAAAGCGAGTAAGCAAGGGGGACCGCAAGCGCCGCCACCGCGAGATTTTCGATTCATCGTCCGAGGGTTGTTCATCCAAACGGCTATTGCCGGGGCTATATTCATTATCGTGTTTGCGCTCTTCAAGCTGGATGTACCTGCTGCCAAGCAAGGACAGCAAGTGGTGACGTCTGCGCTGACGGAGGAAATGAATTTCGATGCTGCTGCCGCATTGTACAAGGATTGGTTTGCAGGTGCGCCGTCCTTCATCCCCTTGTTCGGCGACCATAATGGCGAGGAGTCCGAATTGGCCGAAGGCGCTGTCGATCTTCCCATCGTGTCTCCGCTCCATTCCGGTACCGTGGTCAGAACGTTTGCGGAAACACTAAGTGGGATTGAGCTGGCGGGTGAGCCGGGCCAAGAGGTCCTTGCCGTAGAGACAGGCAGGGTGCTTGTCGTATCTAAAGATGATGAAATGGGCGAAACGGTAGTTGTGCAGCATGCCAATGATCGAGTATCGGTCTACGGTCATCTGGGATTAGTCCGTGTAGCCGTGAACGATTGGATCGAAGCGGGAAAAACGATAGGCAAGCTGCCGGTAGCGGAGGAAGGCCAGCAAAGCCTGTTGTATTTCGCCGTGAAGGAAAAAGGCCAGTACGTCGATCCAGCGGACGTCGTCCCGATTGATTAAACTTGGCGGCATCCGCTGGTCCGTTCATCCGCTCTTCGTGCTGGTCATGCTCGCCTCCGTAGTGACCGGGTATTTTGTTGAGCTGCTGACCTTATTTGCGATCGTACTGGTTCATGAGCTTGGCCACGTTATGATGGCAAAAGGTTTCGGCTGGAGAATTCGAGAAGTCAAGCTGCTGCCGTTTGGCGGCGTAGCGGAGGTCGAAGAGGGCAGCGGCGTGCCGGCTAAAGAAGAAGCCATCGTCGCCATAGCAGGGCCGCTCCAGAATGTATGGATGGCCGCCGTTGCCTGGCTCTTAGGCCAGCTTGGGATATGGAGTCATGAATGGGCGGACTATGTATGGCAAGCTAACGTCATGATTGGCCTGTTTAATTTGCTGCCGATCCTGCCGCTGGATGGAGGGAAGCTGATGCAAGCGGCACTTAGCCGTGCGCTTACTTTCTATGGGACGCTTATCTGGGGCGGGCGTGTCAGCTTGCTCTTTAGCTGCATCATGCTGCTGTATGCCTTTGTCCCCGCTCTGGTGGAGAGAAATGCCGTCCATATTCACATGAATTTGTTCGCGGTCGGGTTGTTTTTGCTGCTCACAAATTGGACAGCCTATCGGAATATCCCCTATTTGTTTCTGCGGTTCTTAACGACAAGGGCTATGGCCTCGTCGCGAATCGTTGCGAGAGGGGGATGGGCGATGCCCATCATTATTCCGAGGGGATATACGGTTCAAAGCACATTACAGCTGTTCAAGCGGGACAGCTATCACTTAATCGTCATTATGGAGGATAAAGGGGATATTCTCGGTGTCGTGCCGGAGCAGCGAATCGTGAACGGTTTTCTTGAAGATGGGAAGGCTGACCGTGCAGTCTTGGAGCTTTTCATGTAATATAAGTATCAGTAAAGACCGACTGGACGGGAGGTCGAAAGATGAGAAGAATGCTGGTACACAAGCAGAAGGATTGGCTGCAAATTGCCGTTGTGGACAATAACCGATTACACGAATTTTATATGGAAAAGAACGAAGATGCCGGTCAATTAGTGGGCAGTGTCTACAAAGGCAAGGTCATTAACGTGCTTCCGGGGATGCAGGCCGCATTCGTTGATATTGGGCTGACGAAGAATGCATTTCTATACATCGACGACGTGCTGCATCCTCACCTGGAACGGCAGAGTAAGGAAAAACCGCAAATTAATCAATTGCTTACTGCCGGCCAAGAGCTGATTGTTCAAGTAATGAAGGAGCCGCTCGGCGGCAAAGGCGCCCGCGTTACGACGCATTATTCGCTGCCAGGCAGATTTCTCGTTTATATGCCTGCTGCCGATTACATAGGCGTCTCTAAGAAGGTGATCGGAGAAGCGGAGCGCCTCCGAATGCGAGGCATTGGCGAACAGATTCGATTACCCGGAGAAGGCGTCATTATGCGCACCGCGGCAATCGGCGAGAGCAGCGATTCACTTCAGCACGATGTGCAGTTCTTGCGGGAACTGTGGCAAGGTATCGAGGCGCGAGGGAAGTCCTCATCCGCGCCGGCATTGCTCCATCGCGAAGCCGATCTCGTTCACCGACTGGTGCGGGATTTGCTGACAGTGGAGATGGACGAGCTATGGATCGATGATCGAACGGCCTACCTCCAAACGGAGGCGCTTATGAAGCAAATGGCACCGGCGATGCTGCCAAGGCTGCGGCTGTTCGAGAAACAAGGGCAAGCGGGACTGTTTCAGCATTATCGAATCAATGAGCAGCTGCATGAAGCGTTTGAGCGGCGTGTTCGCTTAGGCTGCGGCGGTGATTTGGTTTGGGATCAGACGGAAGCTCTAACGGTAATCGACGTTAACACTGGTAAATTCGTCGGAACGAGCAATTTAGAAGACACGGTCTTTCGCACGAATCTGGAAGCGGCGGAGCAGATCGCCCGGCTGCTGCGGATTCGAGATGTCGGCGGCATCATTATCGTGGATTTTATCGACATGGAGAAAGAAGAACATCGGGACGAAGTGATGCAGCTGCTTGAGCGGCTCGTTCGCGCTGATCGAACCAAATGCCAGGTAGTCGGCTGGACAAGGCTCGGTTTGCTCGAAATTACCCGCAAGAAGGTACGGGAGCAAACAACTTCACCCGTCATTTAGATAACGAATCTTCCGCTACCACGCAGCCATCATTCGTGCATGTGAATGATTTTATAAAAAAGGAATTGCCATTGGGCGTTTGGATGTGCTATTATGTTATGGTGTCTGCAGAGGATATCTGATCTGCAGTCAAATACCGCGCAGAACAGGTTTCTAAGCTCGACCTTCTGAGGTCGGCACCTGAATCAGGCGAGTCTTCGATATAAGGAGGTGCAACATATGTTTGCGATTATTGAAACTGGTGGAAAACAGTACAAAGTTCAAGAGGGCGACGTTCTATTTCTTGAGAAGCTGAATGCTTTTGAAGGTGAAGAGGTAACGTTTGACCGCGTCTTGGCTGTTTCTAAAGGCGACGAGCTAGTAACTGGCGCTCCGGTTGTTTCCGGCGCTACTGTAACAGCTAAAGTCGAAAAACACGGCAGAGGTCAAAAAATCATCGTTTATAAATACAAAGCGAAGAAAAACTACCGCCGTAAGCAAGGTCACCGTCAGCCGTACTCCAAAGTAACGATTGGCAAAATCCAAGCTTAAGAGGTTAAATTATGATTACGGTCACCATTGAACGGCAATCCGCCGTTAATACACGGATCGTAGCGTTTGCAATAGAAGGACATGCCAAGTTTGCAAAGCCGGGCAAAGATATTGTCTGTGCTGGCGTATCGGCCGTTTCGGTCGGCACGGTGAACGCGATTGAGGAGTTGGCGGGACTTGCTCTCCCTGCTTCCATGAAGAGCGGCTGGCTCCGATCAGATATTCCGGTAACGAGTGATGCGAGCTCTAACGAGAAAGCTCAGCTGCTGCTGGAGGGTATGATCGTCATGCTGAATTCCATTGCAGCCTCGTACGGGAAGTATGTTGATATTCGTCAACAATTTCGGGAATAAAGGAGGGAACATCCATGTTGAAACTGAATCTTCAGCTTTTCGCTTCGAAGAAAGGTGTAGGTTCCACGAAGAACGGACGTGACAGCCAATCCAAACGTCTTGGCGCTAAACGCGCTGACGGTCAAACGGTAACTGCTGGCAGCATCCTAGTTCGTCAACGCGGAACGAAAGTTCACCCGGGCAACAATGTTGGCATCGGTAAAGACGACACGCTATTCGCGAAAGTGGAAGGCGTTGTGAAATATGAGCGTTGGGGACGCGATCGTAAGAAAGTCAGCGTTTACCCAGTTACACTTGCTCCGGTAGCGGCAGCAGAATAGTGAAAGATCCCTGGTCTGCATGCAGACCGGGGTTTTCTTTTTTTTATGAACAAAGCGATAACCAAAGATGATCTTTCTACTTTCTCGTGATATACTGTTTAAGGCTAGGAAAGAACAGGAAAGTAGGCTCGGCTTATGAATCGCATCGGAATGACCAAACAATTTGCGGCTGCATCCCTTTTGGTTCCTGCTGCTGCTGTTTTCATTTGGCCGGCGGAACTCTGGCTGCTGGCTGTGTTTATAGTCTGGCTTGTCCTTGTAGCTGCGTTCTGGGTTCTTACGGAACGAAGGGAACAAGAATCGCGAATGGCAAGGGCTGCTTCTGCGATGCAGCAAGCATCCATTCGAACGCTGAATCATCATCGCCATGATTGGATGAATGATCTGCAGGTCATATACGGATATATTCGAATGGGCAAAGCGGATAAGACCGTTCAGTACGTGGAACAGATAAGAGAACGGATGTTAACGGAGAGCAAGATCGCGAAGCTCGGAATTCCGTCGCTTGTCTTGTTTATACAGTCGTTTCGCACGATATCGCACTCATTGGTAATTGATGTGGAGATTGACGGTGATGTGAATTTGGCGGAGCTGCCGCTTGACGGCGAGCTTGCGGCGGAATCGATCGTCGGCATTATCAATGCCTATCGATTCGCCATCAGACCCGGCACGGGTGATGCTGAGCGGCTCGTTGTACGGATTTCGCGGGACGAGCAGCAGCTAAGCGTATCGTTCCACTGTGAAGGTATCATTAAAGAGATGGATGATTGGAAGATGAAATGCAAGCGGGCGCTTGATAAATCACCGCTTAAGCTGGCGGAGAATGGCCTGCAATCAGCAAGTGTCATGCTGCAAGCGCAGCTTGGGAAATAAACGGAGGCTAGGACATGTTTGTCGACAAAGCAAAGATATTCGTAAAAGGCGGCGACGGAGGAAACGGAATCGTTTCCTATCGCCGGGAGAAATACGTACCGAACGGCGGACCGGCCGGCGGTGACGGCGGAAGAGGCGGCGACGTTATTTTCCGCGTAGACGAAGGGCTACGTACCCTGATGGATTTCCGCTACCAGCGGCATTTCAAAGGCGAGCGAGGCGAGCGCGGCAAAGTGAAAACGATGCACGGCGCTAACGCGGAGCACATGATCGTTCGTATCCCGCCGGGGACGGTCATCATTGATGACGAAACCGAAGCCATTATCGCGGATATGACGCAGCACGGCTCGGAAATCATTGTGGCCAAGGGCGGACGCGGCGGACGCGGCAACTGCCGTTTCGCGACGGCAGCCAATCCGGCTCCGGATTTCTGCGAGAACGGCGAGGAAGGCCAAGAGCGCACCATTACGCTTGAGCTTAAAGTAATGGCGGACATTGGGCTTGTGGGCTTCCCGAGCGTAGGGAAATCGACGCTGCTATCGGTTGTTTCGGCTGCAACGCCGAAGATCGGTGCTTATCACTTTACGACACTGTCGCCGAACCTTGGCGTAGTAGATGTTGGTGATGGACGCAGCTTCGTGATGGCGGATCTTCCGGGACTGATTGAAGGCGCAAGTGAAGGCGTCGGTCTCGGTCATGATTTTCTGCGGCATGTCGAGCGTACGAGAATTATTTTGCACATTCTTGATATGTCCGGGTCGGAGGGGCGCGATCCTTACGATGACTGGGTGAAGATCAACCAAGAGCTCGAGATGTACAATCCGATTCTGGCGGAACGCCCGCAAATTATTGTGGCGAACAAGATGGATATGCCGGATGCAGAGGAACAGCTTGCTTTGTTCCGTGAACAGCTTGAAGCAAGCGGCGACGCCGAGAAACATCAATTGGTTGCGATGTCCTCTCTTACAAAGCAAGGGGTTCAAGAGCTGCTGTATAAGGCTGCCGATTTGCTGGCAACCGTTCCGGATACCCGCTTGATCGAGGAAGTGAAGGATGTAGCCGAGCGCAAAGTGTACACGCTCGAGCAAGAAGAAGATCGTTCGTTCAAAGTAGGCAAAGAGAACGAAGGCTTCTACGTGGAAAGTGCCACGATCGAGAAATTCATGAAGCGGGTTAACCTCAACAATTCCTACGATGCGATTATGCGTTTTGCACGTACGATGCGTAAGATGGGCGTTGACGCGGAGCTTCGTAAGATCGGTGCGAAAGACGGCGATATCGTTCGAATCGGCGACTATACGTTCGAGTTCTTCGAGGGCAGCGATTTCTCCTATCACGAATAAATAAAGTGAAACTGCTGCGGCGGTGTCTGTGCATGAACATGCAGACATGCTGCGGCAGTTTTTTGTTCATTCCAAGGATAAAATAGGTATAATGAGAATGTTGTGTTTCTCGATTGCCTATTGCCGCATTCGCCATTATTCGATATAATGTCCTCTATGGAAGAACAAATGTCTCTTGAGGGAGGACGGCAAGTGGAAGAACGATATTTTGTCGTCCGCGAGGACATGTTGCCGGAAGCGATCGTGAAGACGATCCAAGTGAAAGAGATGCTCCGGCGCGGCGAAGCCGCCACCGTTCATGAAGCGACGGAACGGGTAGGCTTAAGTCGAAGCGCCTTCTACAAATATAAAGACGGCGTCTACACACAGAATCAATTGAAACGGGAAGCGATCGTAACCATTTCCATGGATCTCGACCACCGGTCGGGCGTCCTCTCCAAAGTGCTTGGCCTAGTAGCCGGTACGGAAGGAAATGTCCTTACGATTCACCAAACCATCCCGCTGCAAGGTCTTGCCAATGTCATTATTTCCGTAGATACCTCGATGATGAACGGAGCTCTGTCAGAACTAATCGACGGCATCCGTAAGCATGACGGTGTACGCAAAGCAACGATTATTGGGCAAGGATAGAGAATTCGAGAGTTGAATTGGAGGATAACAGAACAATGAAGCCGATCAGAGTAGGTTTGCTAGGGCTGGGAACAGTCGGTACAGGTGTGGTACGCATCGTGGAAGGACATCAATCCGATTTGGAAAGCCAAGTGGGTTCCCCGATCGTCATTGAGAAAGTGCTCGTGCAAAACAAAAACAAAGCCCGTTCCATCAGCGTTTCTACGGAGAAGCTGACAGAGGACGTTTGGGAAATCATCTATAATCCGGATATCGATGTCATCGTTGAAGTTATGGGCGGCATTGAACTTACGAAGAACTACATTCTTGAAGCGTTGTCGCGCGGCAAGCATATCGTTACAGCGAACAAAGATTTGATGGCCTTGCACGGACCGGAAATTCTGGCCAAAGCGCAAGAGAACGGCTGTGACGTCCTCTACGAGGCAAGCGTTGCCGGCGGGATTCCCATCATTCGTACACTGGTGGAAGGCTTCTCGTCCGATCGGATTACGAAGATTATGGGTATCGTAAACGGTACTACAAACTATATCCTTACCAAAATGAGCAAAGAAGGCGCAGCTTACGGCGATGTGCTGAAGGAAGCACAGGATCTCGGATATGCCGAGTCCGATCCGACTTCGGATGTTGAAGGTTTGGATGCTGCTCGTAAAATGACCATTCTTGCGACACTTGGCTTCCGCGCTAACGTTGCACTCGAAGACGTGGATGTAAAAGGGATTTCCTCGATTACAAAGGAAGATATCCTGTACGCGAAGCGTCTTGGCTACGAAGTGAAGCTGCTTGGCATTGCTGAGCGTCAGGACGACTATATCAGTGTCAGCGTGCAGCCAACGATGGTCAAGCTTTCTCATCCGATCGCATCGGTTAACGGCGTCTTCAACGCTGTCTATGTATATGGCGAAGCAGTAGGCGAAACGATGTTCTACGGAGCAGGCGCAGGCGAGCTGCCGACTGCCACTTCCGTAGTAGCGGATCTTGTCGCTGTAGTGAAGAACCTGAAGCTTGGTGTGAACGGTAAACAAGAGAAGCTTGCTTATAAAGAGAAGAAACTCAAAACCGACGAGCAAATCGCTTCGAAATATTTTATGCTGCTCCATGTGGATGACCGTGCAGGTGTCCTTGCGCGCATTACGCAAGCTTTTGCCGAATACGAAGTGAGCCTCGAGTCCGTGCTCCAACAGCCGAACCCGAATATCCCGGAAGCGGAAATCATCATCATTACGCATGATGCGAACAAAGCTGCTGCGAAGAAAGTGCTTCAAGCGCTGGAAGGCATGGAAGTCGTGAAAGCCATTAAGAGTGTGTACCGCGTAGAAGGCTAAATATTATTTCACATAAAGGAGTCCTATTTCCATGAGATATCTAGGCTTGCTCGAAACGTATAAAGAATTTCTGCCCGTCAACGAAAACACACCGATGCTGACTCTTCAAGAAGGCAATACGCCTCTTGTACGCGCAGAGAACCTGTCCAAGGAGCTTGGCTTGAACCTGTTCTTCAAATATGAAGGCTTGAACCCGACAGGTTCGTTCAAAGACCGCGGCATGGTTATGGCGGTTGCGAAAGCGATGGAAGAAGGCAGCACAACAATTATGTGCGCGTCTACAGGCAACACTTCGGCAGCGGCTGCCGCTTATGCGGCGCGCGGCGGTTTGAACTGCATCGTGCTGATCCCGAATAACAATATCGCGCTTGGCAAGCTGGCTCAGGCGATTATCTACGGTGCAAAAGTTATCGCGATCAACGGTAACTTCGACCGTGCGCTTGAAATCGTTCGCGAAATTACGGCGAAGCACCCGATTACGCTCGTGAACTCCGTCAACCCATATCGGATTGAAGGCCAGAAGACGGCTGCATTTGAAGTTGTGGACCAGCTTGGAGGCGAAGCGCCTGACTACTTGGCGATTCCGGTTGGAAACGCGGGCAATATTTCGGCGTACTGGAAAGGCTTCAAGGAGCTGCACGCACATGGCAAAATTTCTTCGCTGCCGAAGATGGTCGGCTTCGAAGCGGAAGGCGCTATGGCAATCGTGAAGGGCGAGCCGATCGCGGAACCGGAAACCATTGCAACAGCTATCCGGATCGGTAACCCGGCAAGCTGGAAAACAGCTGTGGCTGCAGCGGAAGAGTCCCAAGGCCAAATCAACTATGTGACGGATGAAGAAATTCTGGATGCGTACAAGCTGATCGCACGCCGCGAAGGTATCTTTGCGGAGCCCGCATCGGCTGCATCCATTGCCGGCGTACTGAAGCTGAAGCGCGAAGGGCAGTTTAAAGGCGGCGAAACGGTAGTTTGCGTATTAACGGGCCATGGCTTGAAGGATCCTAACATCGCCATTAAGAGTGTACAAGCCGAGCCTATCGTGGTAGAAGACAACGAAGAAGCGGTTATGAACGCGATCCGTCAGCTTGAGGGTGCGGCAAAATGATGAACCGCCGGGTGATGGTAAAGGTCCCGGCCAGCACGGCGAATCTCGGTCCGGGTTTTGACACGCTGGGAATGGCGTTGTCGCTTTACACTTGGATCGAAATGACGATCCCAAGTGATGGAAGCACGGTTATTGAATTGCATGGAGACGGGCTGGAGGGCATTCCAACCGATAAATCCAATTTGATCTATAAAGTTGCGCAGCAGGTGTTTGAGGCAGCGGGAGTGGAAGTGCCGGAGCTGCATATCGCGATGTACAGCGACATTCCGCTTACTCGCGGTCTTGGCAGCAGTGCATCCGCCATCATCGGGGCGTTAACTTGCGCGAATGCGTTAATCGGCAACCCGCTTAGCGACGATGCCTTGTTTCAGATCGCCAGCGAACTTGAAGGCCATCCGGATAATGTCGGTGCATCCTTGTTCGGCGGGATTGTCGTCTCGGCATGGGACGGATCGCGTGCGGAGAAGGTTCGGATAGAACCGCATGCCGATTTGGACGTGCTGGTAGCCATTCCGTCGTTCCAGTTATCGACAGAGAAGGCACGCCATGCACTTCCAACTCAAATTTCAATGAAAGATGCCGTCTTTAATGTAGGCAGCAGCTCGCTGCTCGTGGCGGCATTCGCAAGCGGCAATCTGGATTTGATCGCTTTCGCGATGCGTGATCGCCTTCACCAACCTTACCGGGCCGCATTGGTTCCGGGTATGGAGGAAATTCTGGATCAAGCTACGGAGCACGGTGCTTTAGGCGTGGCGCTTAGCGGAGCGGGTCCAACGCTGCTTACGCTCGTTCACAAGAACAGCCCGCGCAAGGCGGAGCTGGAAGCATTTCTCGGTGAAACCCTTGGTAAACATGGCATTCAGGCGCAAACGATGTGGCTGAAGCCTTGTGCGGAAGGTCCTGAGATCACGGTGAGCAGCAAGCAGCTGGAGCAATTATTCATGGAACGGATTAAAGGAGAAGTCAGGGCATGATTAGCGTAGCATGTTTGACGAAAGGCTCAACATCAGACGAAGCAGCACGGTACTTATTGAACGGCCATGGTGCCGATATTCACTATTCCTATCATCGCATGATTGCAGATGTGTTTCTCTCCACAGCGGAAGGCAAGACAACCTACTCTATCATTCCGATTGAGAATACAATCGATGGTTCCGTTGGCCTGCATACCGATTGGATCGTGGATGAAGTAAACCTGCCGATTCAAGCGGAGTGGGTATACCCTTCCATTCAGAACTTGATCGGCGAAGCGAATGAGCTTACGACTGACGGCGAGCTTGCTTACGACAGGATCGTTAAGGTGCTCAGCCATCCGGTGGCAATGGCGCAATGTACGCAGTATCTGAAGAAGCATATCCCTCATGCGGAGCTTGAGCATGTCGGCAGTACTTCGGAAGCTGTGCGCATTGTGCGCGATAACCCCGGCCGCGGCTGGGCGGCTATCGGACAAGTGTCTGCCGCTGCCGATAATGAACTCGCCGTTCTGGAGACAGCGGTAACTGACCATGACAACAACTTTACTCGTTTCTTGTTGGTGGGATCTGAGCCGTTTACGCTTCGTGATTCGCAGTCCCATAAGACGAGCATCCTCATTACGATGCCGGAGGACTATCCGGGTGCGCTGCATCAGGTGCTCTCGGCGTTCTCTTGGCGCCGCATCAACCTTTCGCGGATTGAATCCCGTCCAACGAAGAAGCAGCTTGGCAATTATTATTTCCTGATCGACATCGATATGTCGCTGGATACGGTTCTGCTGCCGTCCGCAATTGCTGAAATCGAAGCGATTGGCTGTCAAGTCCGCGTCCTAGGAAGTTATCCAAGCTTCAAATATACCGCGTCTGAGTAGTCGTAAAGGTGTCATGGACATGTTCATGCGTGGTTGGTCCGTTCGGAAAGTTAAAGCTCTGCCTCGTGTAATGGAGGCGGGGCTTTAACTTTTTTTTGTAAGGAAGGGTGACACTCGCCCATCTCATGCATAGGATGTAGGGATTGATAACGGGCGTTTACCACGTCTGCCCAAGGCGTACAAACGTGACAGGAGGTTTTTGACGGGTGAAAATTCATATTGTCAAAAAAGGCGATACACTATACCTCATTGCCCAGAAGTATAATGTGTCGCAGGAAGAAATCATTAAACTGAATCCTGCTATCACCAATCCGGACATGATTGACGTCGGAATGAAGATCAAAGTACCTGCTTCCCATACGGGAAATACGGACTTTATGCACCAGCATGTTGTTCAGCAGGGGGATACATTGTGGAAGCTCTCCAAAGCATGGGGAATCCCGCTCAGTGATATGATTAAAGCCAATCCGCAGCTGAAAAATCCAAACGTGCTGCTGACCGGCGAAGTTGTAAATATACCTAAGCCAGGCGCAGCACATCCTATGCATGAAACGCACATGCAAAGCGTAAACGAGAATTCGGGATCAGGTCATCATCCGCTCCACCCTTCCTCGGTGATGCAAGGCGTTCAAGGCCTGATGGGCAAGATGTCGACTGCGCCTTCCTTGCTCGGCGGCAAGAAATCGACTGGGCAAAAGCCGAACACGATGCCGGTACCGATGCCTACGCCGGTACCGGAGCAAGTTGCTCCGACGCCGATGCCGGAGCCGGCTCCAATGCCGATGCCGTTGCCGGAAATCATGCCGGTCGCAGAAAAGAAATATCCGGTTTACAACTCTTATGAGCAGCATGTTGACTTATTCAAACAATACGGCGTTCCGGCTACCGAGGTCATGTCGCTCTATGATATGCCGAAAATGCCAGAAGCGGTATCTCCGGCATCGATGGGAGGCGGCTATGGGCAGCCGACTGCCGTATCTCCGGCATCGATGGGAGGCGGCTATGGGCAGCCGACTGCCGTATCTCCGGTATCGATGGGGGGCGGCTATGGGCAGCCGACAGCCGTATCTCCGGCGTCGATGGGAAGCGGCTACGGCTATCCTTCAGCTGTATCTCCGGCATCGATGGGAGGCGGCTATGGATATCCGTCAGCGGTATCCCCTGCATCGATGGGGGGCGGCTACGGTTATCCGTCAGCGGTATCCCCTGCCGAGATGGGTCCGCAAGGCGGATATGGCTATCCATCTGCAGTTAGTCCTGCAGAAGACATGGAATGGTGTCCGCCCGTAACATTGCCATGGGGAGCTCCGAGCTACGGTTGGGGTCCACAGGCGGTATCCCCTGCCGAAATGGGTCCGCAAGGCGGCTACGGCTTCGATCCGTCGATGGTATCCCCGGCTAACATGGGTCCGCAAGGCGGCTACGGCTTCGATCCGTCGATGGTATCCCCGGCTAACATGGGTCCGCAAGGCGGCTATGGTTACCATGATCCGTCGATGGTATCCCCGGCTAACATGGGCCCGCAAGGCGGCTATGGTTACTATGATCCGTCGATGGTATCCCCTGCCGAAATGGGTCCGCAAGGCGGCTACGGTTACTACGATCCATCGATGGTATCCCCGGCTAATATGGGTCCGCAAGGCGGCTACGGCTACTACGATCCATCGATGGTATCTCCGGCCAATATGGGCCCGCAAGGCGGTTACGGCTACATGGGCGGCGGTCAAATGGCGCCTGTCGTAGCAGGAGCTTCAACAGGCAAGAAAAATTGCAACTGCGGCTGCCATGAGAAACGCGAGGATGAAGTCGATCAGTTCGAAGAAGAGGATACACTGAATGTATCCCCGAGCAAATCGGCCTCCCCGCGTAAACCGGCCAAAAAGGTTGTCGTTCGTCAAACGCGCACCGTGAAACCGAAACGCCGCGGAAGTTTACCGTGGATTAATCGCTAAACGATGTCGCTAAATAAGTCCGGCCGTCCTCGCATGGAGAAATGCGCGGATGATGCCGGGCTTATTTTTGTGACGTGATGTGGCGGGTGTAGCAGCCTTTTCTACATATTCGAGCAAAATGTGCATAATTCTCCAGCCGAGGTGAGAGACTAACAAAAAAGGTAAAAAGGGGAGTTCCCGATGATGGAATTCAGCCTCTGGAAGAAAATCAAAAAAAAGCTGCTCCGGAATCGACGGCCAATGTGGCAATTAGGCTGCCTGCTTGCTGTGACCTTACTGTCACTTACAAGCGTTCGTTCCGTACAAGCCATGAAGCAGGGGCATCCTCCTTCAAGAAGCGTTATCGACGTGCTGGCCTCACCTTCAGAGCAGGTGACCGTCAAGCTTCATCGTATTTTCTTATGCGGTGAGGAGAAGAGCACGCTAGGACAGATGACATCCAGGGAAGCGCTTAGGTTACTCAAAGAGCATCCGGAGTGGACGGCTGTGCTTGATACGGAATCAGCGGTCGTAATGGAGCAGCGTATCGATGATTTGTCGGAATCCTGCAAGCATAACGGCTATATCAGTATGGACAAAGCAGGCAACTTAACGTTATTCGACGGTTCGCCGAAGAAAGAAAAGGTGCTGCGAACCTTTTTTCAACTGGATGTCAACTACATGGAGAGCAGCTTGCCGAAGGAACGGATCGAGGAGCTCGTGAACGGGATTCGGATAACGGACAAAGACGAGTACAACAGCGTGTTGTCCACATTCAGCGATTATGCAGTCGATCGGACCGAGAAAGTAATGAAACGAGACTTCTAGCTGCAGGTCATACCAATAACAATACCAGCTAAGCCCAATATTCAAACAGTGGAGAGACGGACGCGCGCAGCGTTCGTCTTTTATATTGGTAAGGAGCTTGCCCGAAAGACAAAACGCGTGTTCTCATCATGCCTATCATTTGCTATAATAGATGGAAGCCAATTTTTGAACATACTATTTTTTGGCATGGGGAGAGAAGAGGCTTGCGTGTTTTAGGGATAGATCCAGGGATTGCGATCGTTGGATTTGGTTTCATCGACAAAATCGGGAGTAAGCTGGTTCCCGTCCAATACGGCTGTATTCAAACCGAAGCGCATACGCCTCAAGAGGAGCGTCTTAAGCAGGTCTATGAATCTACTTGTGCGCTGATGGATCGCTACAAACCGGATACCGTCGCTGTAGAGAAGCTGTTTTTCAATAAGAACGTGACAACGGCTTTTTCTGTCGGTCAAGCACGCGGCGTGATGATTTTGGCAGCGGCCCAGCGGGGATTGCCTGTGACGGAATATACCCCTTTGCAGGTGAAGCAGGCGGTTGTCGGATATGGCAAAGCGGAGAAGCGACAGGTACAGGAGATGGTGCGGATGTTCCTGAAGCTGAGCGCGATACCCAAGCCGGATGACGTAGCGGATGCGCTTGCGGTGGCCATTTGCCACGCCCATTCTTCCGTTCTGACGGATAAAATTAACGGGGTGAACCGGAAATGATCGATTATGTACGAGGACGCGTCGTCCATTTGGATACAGAGTTTGTTGTAGTAGATGTGCGAGATATCGGCTACCAGGTGTTTACGCCAAACCCGTATGCGTTTGCCAAGAGCGATGATGCAGTGACCATCTACACCCATCATCATGTTCGGGAAGACGCGACGCTGCTCTTCGGATTCGCTACCCGCGAGGAACAGGCGATGTTCCGCAAGCTGCTTGAAGTGTCAGGCATTGGACCGCGCGTCGCGCTCGGCATACTGGCAGGCGGTAAGCCGGAGACGATCGCGGCTGCCATCCAGCAGGAGAATTTGACGTTTCTGACCAAGCTGCCCGGCATTGGCAAGAAGACGGCGCAGCGGATGGTTCTTGACTTGAAGGATAAGCTTGATGCAATACCGGGAGGCTTCAGCTTCGCGGCGGCAAGCGTTGTACTCGATGATGGCGCGGACAGCGGAACGTTGTTCGGCAATCAGAACTGGAAGGAAGCACGCGAAGCGCTTACGACGCTCGGCTATACGGCAGCAGAGCTGGATCGCGCATGGCAGGGCATGAAGGATCATGCGGCAGCCGATGAATCCGTGGATGCCCTGATGAAACGGGCATTGCAGCAATTGTTTAAAGGCTAGCAGAGAGGGGTACGCGTGAATGGACGATCGGATTATTTCCGCCAACCTCATGATGGAAGATCAAGCGGTGGAGCTGAGTTTGCGCCCTCGCTATTTGGCCGAGTATATCGGTCAAACTCAAGTGAAAGAGAATCTGAAAGTATTCATTGAGGCGGCAAAGCTGCGCAAAGAAGCGCTGGATCATGTATTGCTCTACGGTCCTCCGGGACTTGGCAAAACAACGTTATCGAATATCATCGCCAACGAGCTTGGCGTTAATCTGCGAACCACTAGCGGCCCTGCGATTGAGAGGCCGGGCGATCTCGCCGCGCTTCTGACGAATTTGCAGGAAGGCGATGTTTTGTTTATTGATGAAATTCACCGATTGCATCGCACGGTGGAGGAAGTGCTCTATCCGGCGATGGAGGACTTTGCGCTCGACATCATGATCGGCAAAGGCCCCAGTGCGCGTTCGGTTCGTCTGGAACTGCCGCCGTTCACGCTGATCGGCGCTACGACGCGGGCCGGACTATTGTCCGCGCCGCTGCGCGACCGTTTCGGCGTAGTGAGCCGGTTGGAGTTCTATTCGGTGGATGAGCTCGCTTTTATCGTGTCGCGGGCAGCCGAAATTCTCGGCGTCAGCGTTATCGGTGAAGCGGCGCAAGAAATTGCGATGCGCTCCCGTGGGACGCCGCGGATTGCGAACCGGCTGCTGAAGCGGGTACGTGATTTCGCTCAAGTGCGCAATGATGGAATTGTTACGCATGAACTCGCCCAGTCTGCGCTTGGACTTATCCAAGTGGATCCGCTTGGCCTGGACAGCATCGATCACAAAATGCTCCGTGCCATGATATCCATCTATCGCGGCGGTCCCGTCGGGCTCGATACGATAGCAGCCACGATCGGCGAAGAAAGTCAAACGATTGAAGATGTCTACGAGCCTTATCTGATGCAGATCGGTTTCCTCCAGCGCACTCCGCGCGGCCGCATGGTCACACCGCTTGCCTATCGGCATCTGGGTCTTCCCGTGCCGCAGCAGCCCGGAGCTGACGCCGACAATGGTGAGGGAGGGAGTTCCGTATAATGGCCAAGAAAGAACGCAGCACGGATGAGAGCAAACGTGAGAAGCTTATTGTCTTATATGATGGTACCTGCAACTTATGTCTGGGCAGCGTTCGTAAGTTAAAGGAGCTGCAGTCGACTGCCGTGCTGCGATTCATTCCGGTTCAGTCGTTAGACGAAACCTACGAAACAATTCCCGGTCTCGCTTCGTTAAATACAGAGACCTTGCTGACGAAGATGCATGTCGTTGAAGCGGATGGGACGCTGCATGCGGGAGCTGCAGGCGTCATTCGGATTTTGCGGACGGTCAGAGGGCTAAGATGGCTGGCATGGCTGTACCGTGTGCCGGGTCTGCGAATCGCCGCGGATGGAATCTACCGCGTGATTGCGGCGAAACGTTATGACTGGTTCGGCCGAACGGATGACAGCTGTCATGAAGGAGTCTGTGCGTTACCCAAAAAAGATTAATGGTGAAGGGGGAATGGATGTTTTGCCGATGAAGGGCATAAACGTCGTTCAATCGAACGAGTCCATAGTGCCGGCAGTGAAACGATCAAGGCTGCCGAAGACGATGCGAACAATTACGCTGCTGTTGACCGGGGTTGTAGGCCTCTCCGTTTGGACATCCGTACCGTCAAACGGCGCGGCGGTACCTAAACTCGACAATATTCGTGTAGCCATCTTCCTGAATACAAGTAAGTATAAGCTCGATACGGCTGCAGCCACCTTCAGTTCGGCCGCTGCACTGCAAGTCGGCGTTCGCCAGCCTTCCGGCGTAGTCCCGATGTTTCAAAGCGGAAACGGAGAAACGACCAGGTTTACTCTGGACGACTATAAACCACTGCTGCTTGAGACGACCGATTATATGACGGCACTGGCCGCATATAAACGCCTCAAGGCAATGGGAGCAGCGGGTTTTATGACTGCGGCGAACGACTCTCGCGGGAAGGTTTATCAAATCGAAGAAGGGTCATATGCCACAGCCGCAGAAGCGAAAGCTGCCGGAGACCGCTGGTTGAAGGATGCTACGCTTGCCGGTTATGCAGGCAAGTCAACTAAAGCAGAGCTGGTCGGTCCGCTTCATTTGGATACCGGTTTGGTTTATGCCTCCAAAGACGAAGCTGTGAAAGCAGCGCAGTCTCTCGGGGCAAGCGGCGTAGAAGCGTATGCCGCCATCAAACAATCCGGCATGGATGCAGGCGTGTTTACCGTCGTGGTCGGCTCGGAGAGTGATCAGACGGCGCTCGGTCAAGTCAAAGCTCAAGCGTTGAATGTGAACGGTGCTTTGGCGCTGCGTCAGACGGATGCGACTTCCGCTTATTTTGTAATCCGGGACGACTATACTACGGTTGATTCTGCTTCTAAACCGCCGGTTTCGCTTTATTCGGTACCAACTACCGGAGCGAAGCTATGGATTTCAACTTCGGCTCCTACAGGCATTAAGCTCATGGAACGATATAATCGAAGCTATCGCGGGCAGTTTGAGGTAAGCGGATTAAACAACAAGCTTGCTGTCATTAACGAATTGCCGTTCGAGCAGTATCTGTACGCCGTTGTAGGTGCAGAGATGCCGGCATCGTGGCCGGCGGAAGCGTTGAAGTCGCAGGCGGTTGCGGCGCGTACATATGCAATCTATCAGGGATTTGGTTTTCAAATCGCGCATGTGGTAGATACTACACTCAGTCAAGCCTATGGTGGCATCGGTTCAGAGAAACCGACGACGATCGCAGCGGTTGATGCGACTAACGGCGAAGTGGCCACGTACAACGGCAAAGTGATAGAGGCGGTATTCTCTTCAAGCGCTGGGGGCGCTACAGCCGATTCGAGTGAGATTTGGGGCAATAGCATTAATTACTTGAAGAGTGCGCAGAGTCCGGATTCTTCCTCAGAGAAAGGGCTGTACCAATGGTATCGGATTGCCCTCCCGAATGGATCCGTTGGCTACATGCGCGAGGACTTGCTGGATGCTACCGATCAGAAATCAAAGGCCGGACAAGCCCTTCTGCGCGTAAATGCCGATGGAGCGAAGCTGCGTCCAATCCCGCTTATTCAAGAGAATGTACCTGTCGTCGATCAGGCTAATCGTGGAACGCTGGTTGTCCGGTTGGAGAAAGTTCCGCAATCCAATGAGATGTCTTGGGTAAGAGGAACGTACACGGCTGCAGAGCTTCTTGCATTCACGAACGGCAAGCTTCAGAAGCCTATAACAGGCAAGATCTCGACACTGGAAGTCAGCCAGAGCGGACCGTCCGGGCGTCCCATTGAGCTTTTGGTGAACGGACAGAAGCTGCAGGTCAAATATCCGGATGTTTATCGCGCCGCATTCGGAGGATTGCCAAGCACATTGTTCAAAATTGACGAAACAGCCAGAATGACCATTAAAGGCGGAGATCAAGCCGTGCGTGAACGCCCGACGGCAACCGATAACGGTACGATGTATCTCATCGGCGGCGATGGTCAAACCAAGGAATTGAAAGATCGCAATGTCTTCATCCTCAATGGCGATGGGGAACTGCGAGCCGCAACCAAAGATCCCGGCTTCCGATTCGTCGGTTCAGGCAACGGGCATGGCGTAGGCTTGTCCCAGTATGGAGCGCGCGGGTTGGCAGAGCTTGGGTATGACTATAAATATATAATGCAATACTATTACAAAGACGTGACGATCGTTAAGGAATGAGAACCAGTCGATGAATGTAAATGAATTTGATTTTGAATTACCGGAGCATCTGATCGCACAAACTCCGCTTGCAGACCGCACGTCCTCCCGGCTGCTGACGCTTAATCGCGAGTCGGGCGCAGTGGAGCATCATACGTTTACTAAGCTGGCTGAACTGCTTCAGCCGGGGGATACCCTAATCTTAAACGATACTCGCGTTATGCCGGCACGATTGATGGGGATTAAATCCGATACAGGCGCTAAAGTCGAACTGCTCCTGCTTAAGCAGCTTGAAGGGGATCGATGGGATACGCTGGCGAAGCCGGGCAAGCGGTTAAAGGTTGGCGCGCAGCTTTCCTTCGGGGATGACGGAAACGGTCAACCGCTGCTGCGAGCAACGGTGGTTGCGGAAGGTGAAATGGGCGGTCGCGAGATCGAGTTTCATTACGAAGGCATCTTCCCTGAACTGTTGGACCGGCTAGGCGAAATGCCATTGCCGCCTTATATTAAAGAGCGTCTTGACGATCGCGAGCGTTATCAAACGGTCTATGCCAAGCATGAAGGATCAGCCGCGGCACCGACGGCCGGGCTGCATTTTACCAGACTGTTTCTGGATCAGTTGAAGGCCAAAGGGGTACATATCGGTTATATCACGCTGCATGTTGGGCTCGGAACGTTCCGGCCGATGTCGGTGGATACGATCGAAGAACACACCATGCACTCCGAATATTACGAGTTAAGCGAAGAAACAGCAGCAATGCTCCGCTCCGCGAAGGAACGAGGAAGCAGAATAGTAGCCGTGGGCACAACTTCTGCAAGAACACTTGAAACCGTTGCGTCTCGGTTTACGTATGAGGATATACAGGCTTGCAGCGGCTGGACAGACATTTTTATTTTTCCGGGCTACAAGTTCAAGCTGGTTAATGCGTTACTAACGAATTTCCACCTGCCGAAGTCAACGCTGGTGATGCTCGTCAGTGCATTAGCCGGACGGACGGCAATTATGAAGGCGTACAAGGAAGCGATTGAACAGGAATATCGGTTCTTCAGCTTCGGCGACGCCATGTTTATTTACTAGGACAGAAAGAGGAAGTGCACGAGTGGCAATCACATACGAGTTAATTAAAACTTGCAAGCAATCAGGGGCGCGCCTTGGACGCGTACATACGCCTCACGGAGTTATTGAAACACCCGCTTTCATGCCGGTAGGCACGCAAGCTACAGTCAAGACGATCAGCCCGGAAGAGCTGAAGACGATGGACGCTCATATTATTCTGAGCAACACCTACCATCTGTTTATCCGGCCCGGACATGAAATCGTTCGTAAAGCGGGCGGACTGCATAAATTCATGAATTGGGATCGACCGATTCTGACCGACAGCGGCGGATTTCAAGTATTCAGCTTAAGCAACATGCGTAAGATCAAAGAAGAAGGCGTAGAGTTCCGCAGTCATCTCAGCGGCGACAAGCTGTTCTTGTCGCCGGAAGTGGCGATGGAGATCCAAAATGCGCTCGGCTCCGACATTATGATGGCATTCGATGAATGTGCACCGTACCCAGCCGACTATGATTATGTTAAGAAATCGCTGGAGCGTACGACCCGCTGGGCAGAGCGCTGCTTAGCCGCTCATGCACGTCCGCATGATCAAGGATTGTTCGCGATTGTACAAGGCGGCATGTACGAAGACTTGCGCCGTCAGAGCGCGGCAGAGTTGACTTCCATGGATTTCCCGGGGTATGCTATTGGAGGATTGAGCGTCGGAGAACCGAAGAATCTGATGTACAACGTGCTTGATTGTACGGTTCCGCTGCTACCATCCAATAAGCCGCGCTATTTAATGGGCGTAGGTTCACCGGATGCATTGCTCGAAGGCTCTATTCGCGGCATCGATATGTTTGATTGCGTACTGCCTACTCGAATTGCCCGTAACGGTACAACGATGACGAGCTCGGGACGATTAGTTATCCGCAATGCGAAATTCACGGAAGATTTCGGTCCGTTGGATCCGGAATGCAGCTGCTATACCTGTACGAATTACTCCCGTGCGTACTTGCGTCACCTCATCAAGGCTGACGAGACGTTCGGAATTCGATTGACTACGATTCACAATCTGCACTTCCTTCTAGAGATGATGCGAGGCGTGAGACAAGCAATCATGGATGACAGATTACTTGACTTCCGTGATGACTTCTTTAATAAGTACGGCTTGCACGAGAATGATAAAGGATTTTAAGGAAAGGGGTGAACTAATATGGGATCAGCAGCATCTTTACTCCCGTTTGTACTTATGTTTGCGGTATTTTATTTCCTTCTGATTCGTCCGCAGCAGCGTAAATCAAAGCAGCGCAACTCGATGCTTAGCTCGCTGAAGAAAGGCGATAAAATCGTAACGATCGGCGGTATGCACGGAACGATTATGGAAATCTCGGATGATGTCGTTGTCCTTCGCGTCAACGATGCAACGAAGATTACATTCGACCGCAGCGCGATTAACACGATTACGACAAGCGCGGCAGTATCTGCAGCACCATCTGCGCCTGTAGTAGAGAAGAAAGACGATCAAGCAGAGAACATTAAAGCTTAATCCAGCTGGTAACAGAAGCCGGAACGAGGGGGACTTAGAGCCCTTATCGTTCCGGCTTCTTTTAATTATAAGCTAGTGGACATGGATCGAGATTCATTCATAATTTCCAGCATTTACGCGCATAATGAACGTACATGCCAGGCGCCGATGGAGGTGGAGAACAGTGGGTAATTGGATGGAGATCACGTGGCGGACGTTAATGGCAGTCGTCTTCTTGCTCCTTATGACGAAGCTGCTTGGGAAACGCCAGGTTACCGAGCTGTCCGTATTTGAATATATCACGGGCATCACTATAGGTAACTTGGCAGGGTATATTTCGCTGGATACGGATGAGAAATGGTATTTGGGCTTTTTGTCCTTAGGCGTATGGGTAGCCGTGTCGCTCGGCATTGAGCTGCTTCAATTAAAGAGCAAGAGAGTCCGAAATTGGATTGACGGGACCCCGACCGTATTGATTCAGAAGGGCAAAATACTAGAGAAGAACTTAAAGAAAGAGCGCTTGACCACAGATGAGCTGATGCAGCAGCTGCGAATGAAGGATGTGTTCAAAGCAGCCGACGTTGAATTTGCCATCATGGAGGCAAGCGGGGCGATCAATGTGCTCCTCAAGACCGAGAATTTACCCTTAACCCCGAAGCAGCTTGGGATTAAAGTGACACCTGAGCGAGAGCCAATCGCGGTAGTCATGGATGGTGTCGTGCTGGTGGATCCCCTTCAAGTGAGAGGGTTTAACGAAGCCTGGCTGGTCAAAGAGCTCAAGAAATCGGATCTTCGCGTCGAGGATGTGTTTCTGGCCCAAATTGATGATTTCGGCACGCTGACGATCGATCTGTACGATGACAAGGTCAAGCAGCCGAAGAGCCAGAATCAAGCGACACTGCTTGCGGCATTGAAGAAATGCGAAGCGGATATGGAGATGTACGGACTGCTGACGGCGGACGAAAACGAGAAGCAGAAATATGCTGCCTGCTCCAAGCAGCTGCAGCAATTAATCGATGAGGTTAGACCGCTTATTTATCAATAAAAATGAGACCGTCGGTTCCCACAATGGAATGAACCGACGGTCTCTCTTTTGTTTATTTCGCATCCTCGCGAAGATAAGTAATGTTCCCCGGGGTAACGGAACCGCTGCGGCGACCACGACGCAGGGACAGGTTCATCGCGCTTAGACGCATGCCCATCGTGGAAGCAAATGTAGCAAGCACCACTCCGCCGCACATATCGATCAACCAGTGGATACCCAGATAGAAGATCGCAAAGATAATGATGACGGCACAGATGCAGCAGAACCATGCCCATCGTTTGATACCGGAACGCACGGCCAATATCGCAAGCGTAACCGATATCGACGTATGCAAACTTGGGAAGCAGTTATCAAGGCCTGATAAAGCCCGATACTGGTTCTCGAAATCCGGGAACACGTTCAGCATAAGGAATGAAACGTTCGTCGGATCATGATACCAAACTTCATTGACCGGCAGGAACAAATAGAACGGAATCGCGACTAAATAGTTAATCATAATCGCGTAACATAATGCGTAAAACATCCGTTTGTCTTTGCTGCGTTTGGAGTATATCCCGATGGATGCAATAAGCATCGCTTGAAAGACAACCACATACATGAAAGCCAGAAACACAGTCAAATAACGATTCTCGAACATATGTTGAAGATTGGCGACGAAGTTTCCTTCAATCGATTGGAAGAACGTTGCGAAATCATAAGTGTACGTCATATGATGTTCGATGCGCATCTCCAGCTTGTTGAGGAACAGTATCAACATCAAAGCGCCGAAATGCAGCAGATATTTGCGGTTTAGTGCCATCTCTCTGAGAAACAATCCACCAACCTTGAACGGGTTCGTTGCGGCTCCATACCAGATCAGAAGCGTCACCGTAATGGCCGAATAGATCGCGACCGTCGTCATGTTGTCAAACAAAGTCATGATACGTTCTTTCCTCCTAAAAGCACCTTCGTAATTTCAGCTCGATCTAGTATATCACAAACTATACCCAAGTGAGACCATTTCCAAAAGTGTTCACAAACGGGACAAGCTGTCAGGACCGTTTGGTGTTCACGCCGATCATGCCGCCGAACGCGCCGCAAAGCAAGGTTTCGACCAGCATCGTAAACGTTCTGCCGCTAATTCCGGTGTTCGTGGAAAGAAAGCTGACAAGCAGAATCAATAGGCCGTAGGCAATGCCGAGCATGCCTCCATAATACCACCCGCGCATTCCGGATCTTCTGCCGGATACGAACCCGCCCGCAAGCGAGGAAAAGCCGTGCACAATTAAACTGTAAAGCGGCAGCTGGGTTTCCTGCATGCTGCCCCATCTCAGCATAGAAGAGAGAAGAATCGCCCCTAATGCAAGCCAAATGGATGCATACAAAATGCCTGCGAGCATCGGTGAAGCCATGTGTACCTTAGGAACATTTTTCATGGCATTGATCGGTTTCATATCGCTATCCCTCCAATTATTTACGGTCGCGTTCACGATTATTACAAGATATGGTCAAGCTGAGCAGATTAGTACAAGTTGGCCCGCAGCAGCAGGCACTCCGCTTGATTACCAAATATTCGAACATCGGCCTTCGTATGATGTACTTTGCATCAGGTGACAATAGTTGTACTTTGTGCTGGCATGAAACAACTACAGCTGGCAGCGATAAATCAGCCAGATGCGAATGCGGGGATGCAGCAGCCTCGCACTACATCCAAGGAGGGCGGCTCAAGTGGAATACTTGATTCTGATGTTCCGGACGCTTCTCATCTACTTTATCGTGTTTCTCATTATGCGGCTTATGGGGAAGAGGGAGATCGGCAAGCTGTCCGTTTTTGACTTAGTCATCTCCGTCATGATTGCCGAGATTGCCGTATTCGTCATCGAGGATACGCAACGCCCGTTACTCCACGGTATTTTGCCAATGGTATTTCTGCTCGTCATTCAGATTGTCATTGCCGTCATTACGCTGAAAAGCCGTAAGCTGCGCATCCTGTTTGACGGTAAACCGGTTGTACTCGTGGAGCACGGTAAGCTCAATCGAGAAGCGATGCGCAAGCAGCGCTATAATCTGGATGACTTGATGCTTCAGTTTCGGGAAAATAAAACGAATATCGCCGATGTCGAGTTTGCCATCTTAGAGACGACAGGCAAACTATCCATTATCCAGAAGGATCGGAAAGATCATCACCATCCGGGATCATCGGGCGGTGAGCATGGGGGACAAGGGCAAAGCCATGAAGCCCATTTCCCTAAGCCGTTCCCCAAAAATTACCGCTTCGAAACGCTGCCCGTACCGCTCATCATGGATGGCGAGATTCAGAAAACGAATTTGGAGCAGCTCGGCAAAGACCGCTTCTGGTTGAACAATCAGCTGCGTCAGCGCGGAATTACCGATCCGAAGCAAGTCTTCCTATGCACGATTGATCATCGGGGCAAAATCTTTCTCGATGCGAGAAGAGGCAAAAATCCACATAAGTAAGTGACGAACACCGGCTCACAGAAGCCGGTGTTTTCTTAGGATTTGAACCATCTGCCGAGATAGGGGATGCGCTCCGCATCATAACGGTCGATGATGCGCATCATCACCATGAGAACGAGATAGACGACGATGCCTGCGGTGCAAGCGAGAATCAAGTTATGCCACAAGGCAGGAAGCGCCTGAAGATTCATCACCCACAACGACGCGGCTCCCATAATGAACATCGCGGCGCCGACTTTAAGGAAATCAAGCAGATCCATGCTGAAACCGACAGAGCGAACAACGGCGATCCAGTGCAGCGCGGTAACAAGGACGATATTGACATTGATGGCAATTAAGGCGCCGTATATCCCGAGGGATGGATTGGATGCCAGCTCAACAATGAGGACCAGCTTCACGACGGCACCGATAAAGGTGTTCAGGAGTGCTGTGGTGGGCTTATCGAGCGCCTGCAGCGCCGCTTGAAGCGGAGCCTGTAAATAGATGAATAAGCCGACAGGGGCCATCCATTGCAGCATTGGAGCAATTTCCACATGATCGTAGAGGATACGGCAAAGCGGCTCTGCGAATAGGAGCATCACCACTACGAAAGGAGCTCCCGTAACAAGAGATAGACGCATGGATTGATGGAGTCGTTTATGGATGGTTGCGCGGTCTCCTTTGGCTGCTGCTTCCGAAAGGGAGGGAACGAGCGAAACGGCAAGGGAATAGGTGAGTGCCGTCGGAAGCAGGAGGATTGGGACAATCATCCCTTGCAGCGCACCATATTGAGAGGTTGCCGCTCCGACAGCTATCCCTGCTGCGAGCAAAGCTCTTGCGGTCAATATGGATTCGAGCAGATAGGATAATGAGCCGATCATCCGGCTGCCCGTTACCGGCACAGACAAACTGATCAATCGGCGCATCACCGGAACACGCCGTTTATGAAAGGGAATATGAAATCGTGGTTTCGCTGCAGCAGACGGAATGTCCGATGAGGCAAGCTCCGTAACGGATTCCTCGCGGATAATTGCAAGCTTCACTCGTTTACGGTCAATCGCATATTGCCAGAGCAGAACGACCAGCCCCCCGATTTCACCCACGACCACGCCGAGCATCGCTCCCGCAGCGCCCCAGGCTAGTCCATAAGGCAGCAGCCATTTTGCGAATAACAGGGCAAATACGATGCGAATCACCGTTTCGAGCGTCTGTGAAAGCGCGGTCGGAATCATGTTTTGCTTCCCTTGAAAATAGCCCCGATACACCGAAGAGATCCCGATTATGAGCAGAAGCGGGCTCATCATGAGGAAGGTTTGATAGACTCGCGGATCAGTCATCAGCCGCGTCGTGATCCATGGGGTCAGCCATACGAATAAACCGGTAAGCAGGAGGGACAACAATACCGTCAGCGCCATCGCGGAACGGAATATCTGTTTGACCCGCTTGGAATCGCCCTTGGATTCGGCTTCCGCAATCCATTTGGCAACGGCCAGTGGAATGCCGCCGGTAATCAAAGTGAGCAGGACGATCAGAAACGGGTAACCGAGCTGGTACAACCCTACTCCCTCGGCACCGATAATGCGGGGAAGCGCAATACGCGGTACAAAGGCAAGGATTCGATTCACAATGCCTGCAAGCAGCAGAATTAACGCGCCTTTAATAAAAGATTGCTTGGTCACAGTCGGTTCCTCTCCCTTTACGTTCGATCCCTTTCCTTCACTTCCCATTACCAGCAAGACCTGTCCTGTTCTATCCTTATGCTTATGCGCAGCATGTCCGAATCCATGTCAATTTTTCAAATGCTGATCCGAGAAGCAGGAAAGTGGCAAGAGGGCGGCGAATGAATATAGGATAAAGGGCATAGTAACGTGAGGAGGTCGTGAGTATGACAGGCGAACTATTACCATTAACGAATGAAGAATGGATCGCGACCATCGAGCATTTATGTGATAGCAAAGCGGATGAATTCCGATTGATCGGTTACGAGCATGTATCCGGGAATGATATTTGGCAGTGTGTCAAGGACCGGTATACCAAAACAGGCGAACCGGCCATGCATCAGGTCGTCAACGATATCTTGTCGCTGAAAGTGACAAAATTTATGAACTTTTTGACGGTAAGTGCCTATAAAGGGACCCATTTTTAACGAGTGGGCTCTTTTTTTTGACTCGTTTTTGAGGCATCGCTATAATAGGAATGTTGACACAAGAGAATTTAAGGGGGAACTGAGGGTATTATGAATCGTCTGTTAGCATTCGTACTCATCGTCGTGCTATCTGCCGGCGTAGTAGCGGGAACAAGCTCTTGGCTTTTCAACGACGTGAAACTAGGACTTGATTTGAAAGGCGGATTTGAAATCCTGTATGAAGCCCAGCCTATCGAGGCGGGCGGGAAAGTGACGAAGGAGTCTCTGATCGAGACGGCTAAGAGCCTTGAGTCGCGTGCCAATGCTACGGGGGTAACAGAGCCGGAAGTTACGACTGAGGGCAGCAATCGGATTCGCGTCAAGATTGCCGGAGTTTCCGATGAGAACAAAGTAAGGGACATCCTCAAGAAACCTGCCGAATTGACATTCCGCAGCGCGCGCGGCTGCGCAGCTGATAAAGGATACTGTAAAATCGAGCTTCACGGCAGTGACTTCAAACAAAACGGAGCTTCGGTTCACCAAACGAACCTGAATGCTTACGAAATTGCGATTAAGCTTAAAAGCGCAAGTCAGTTCGCTGAAATCACACGCGAAATTGCCAAGCTGAGCCCGAACAACCAGCTTGCCATCTATTTGGATGAGACGCAGTTGTCCGCGCCGAACGTTGCGGCTGAAATTAACAGCAACGAAGCGGTTATTACGGGTAACTACACGCGTGAAGAAGCGAATGACCTTAAAAATACAATCAACTTAGGGGCGCTGCCGCTTAAGCTGACCGAGAAATACACGCAGAGCGTCGGTGCGACACTGGGTAAATTGTCCCTGCAACAGACAATTATTGCCGGTGCCATCGGTACCGTGTTGATTTTACTCTTCATGATGGTGTTTTACCGGTTGCCTGGCCTTATTGCGAGCTTCTGTATCATCGTATACATTTGGCTGCTGCTGCTTGGCTTCAACTTGATTGATGCCACGCTGACCTTGCCGGGTATCGCAGCCTTCATTCTCGGAATCGGGATGGCGGTGGACGCCAATATCATTATGGCCGAGCGGATCAAAGAAGAGATGCGCAGCGGCAAGAGCATTCTGTCCTCGCAGAAAGCAGGCTCCAAGCATTCGTTCCGCACCATTATCGATGCGCACGTGACAACTACAATCGCTGCGCTCGTGCTGTTCTTTATCGGTGTTGGTTCCGTTAAAGGGTTTGCTGTAATCCTGCTTCTAAGTATCATCATCAGTGTATTAACGAACGTGTTCTTCTCGCGCCTGCTCCTAACTTTGATTATCCGCAGCGGTCTTGTGAAGAAGAAATCCTACTTCGGTGTCAAGGAGAGTGAAGTACGTGCGCTTTAGTGGATTTGCAGAGGTTTCGGATCGTAAATTCGATTTCGTGAAGAAGGCTCGCTACTTCTTCATTTTCTCGATTGTCATTACGGTGCTTGGTATTGTTACACTTGGCATCCATGGCTTGAATTACGGAGTTGACTTCCGTGCTGGCTCCAGCGTTGATATTGCAGTGAAGAAAGATTTGACGGGTCAGAAGGACGAGATCGAGAAGTACCTGAAGGATAGTGGGTTCGGTGAACCTGGTTTAACAGTCGGGACAAGCCGTGTTACGCTTCGTTTCGACGATGTACTGACAGATGCGAAGGAAAAGACGCTGAAGGAAGGCTTTAACGAGAAATTTGACAAGGACGCTTCTGCCGAAGTCAATACGGTAGACGTTGAAATTGCCAAAGAGCTTCAGACGAATGCCTTGTATGCGATGCTGGTTGCGAGCATCGGGATTGTTATCTATGTCAGCATCCGGTTTGAGTGGCGCTTTGCCATTGCGGCGATCGTTGCTTTGCTGCATGATGCATTTATCGTCATCAGCTTGTTCTCGATCTTCAAACTGGAAGTGAATCTGCCATTCATCGTGGCGATCCTGACTATTATCGGTTACTCCATCAACGATACGATCGTTATCTTTGACCGGATCCGTGAGAACCTGCGATTCGCGAAACTCAAAAATGCCGCGGATATCGCTAAACTGGTCAATGAGAGCATCTGGCAAACGTTGACGCGTTCCATTAATACGGTTATGACCGTTGTCGTGGCTGCGCTTTGCTTGCTTATCTTCGGAAGCGAATCCATCAGACTGTTCTCGCTGGCTATCTTGTTTGGACTCGTAAGCGGAGCCTATTCGTCCATCTTTATCGCGAGTCAGCTCTGGCTTGTCCTGAAAAACAAACAAAAACCGAAAGCAGCAGTCAAGTCTCCGGCTGCATCGTAGTATGATAAGTAGAGGGTGGGGCCGAATCGGGTTCATCCACATGTACTAAACTTAAGCGAACAGGCTTGAACAGGAGGCATCCATGACAGCGACCCAACGTTATGCCAAAGCCGAGTCTGCCGCATGGACCGGTCTTATAGGTAACGGTTGTATAGCAGTAATTAAAGGCGGAATCGGCATGTTGGCAGGCAGCAAAGCGTTAATGGCCGATGCATGCCGTTCCGCTTCGGATGCAGCAGCCTCATTCGTCTCCTTAACGGGTGTCCGCCGCTGCAGGCAGCTGGGATCACCTCACGCGCCTGTACCGGCTACCAGAGGGCGAACGGAGGCAGCAACCGGCGTATTGGCATCCATACTGCTTATGATTATAGGTTTGGAAATTGGCATCTCTGCCATCAAATCCATCGCAGACGGTGTTGATGAAGCACCTGGCTGGCCGGCAGCTCTTGTCGTGTTTCTTGCATTTATTCTTAAAGAGGTTCGCTTCCCGATCAAGGAACGGGGAGCGGACTTATACGCTTCGCTTGCGGCGCTCGTCGGAACAGGCGGTGCGATGCTGGGCAAGCCGCTTGGCATGCCCGTCATGTACTACTTGGATCCGGCAGCATCGCTCATCATCGTAGTGATTGTTTTCTCCAGCGGGTACCGAGTCGCTTCCGCTTCCGTCATGCGCAGCCGATACCTGGAAGTAGAGCCGGCGGATATGTCGGAGCTTAAGGCAGTCGTGCTTCGCATGGAAGGTGTAATCGGCGTCGAGGTGCTTCGTGCAAGAGAGCACGGTCACTATGCGGTTGCTGATGTGGTCATCAGCGTCAATCCTCGCATTTCAGTGCTGGAAGGCAATGAGATCGCGAAACGCGTGAAATATTTTCTGATGAAACGGTTCAGTCACATGACGGAAGTGACCGTGCACGTGGAGCCGTATGATCCGGGTTATCCGTACAAAACAAATCATGATCCAAGTCAGGAACAACTACCGACGCTACTGCAATAGCAGCAGCGTTGATTTTTTTTGAGAAAAGAGGTGTCAGGCCAATTGATGCAATCCAAAACACGCTGGAGTCTCGCTTCGTTTGATTTGGAGGGAGAGGCGCGTGCAGCAGGTTTAGCGCGCAGCTTGTCCCTCTCACCGCTTGTCGCGAGACTGCTGGTTCAGCGCGGCTATGACCGGGTTGAATCTGCGCGTCAGTTTTTGAACGGGGGCATCGAATGTCTGCATGATCCTTTTCTGCTAAAGGGCATGAATGAAGCCGTATCTCGTATTCGAGCGGCAGCCCAGAACGGCGAACGAGTGCGGATTTATGGCGATTATGATTGTGACGGCGTCTCGTCGACCACACTCATGACCTACTTGTTTACGCGGCTGGAGCTGAATTTTGATTATTATATTCCCCATCGGACGCTGGAAGGGTATGGACTCAATAAAGCTGCATTACGTGCCGCCGCCGATAGCGGGATTACCCTTATCGTTACCGTCGATACCGGTATTAGTGCGGTAGAAGAAATCGCGTATGCGAACGAGCTCGGTATCGATATTGTCGTCACGGATCACCACGAGCCGCCTCATCAGCTTCCGGAAGCCTACGCCATCGTGAATCCGAAGCAAGAGGATTGCAGTTACCCGTTCAAAGGGCTGGCCGGCGTTGGGGTTGCGTTCAAGCTTGCGCAAGCTTTGCTGGACGAGCCTCCGATTGAATGGACGGACGTCGTTGCGCTCGGCACAATTGCCGACCTGATGCCGCTTAAGGATGAGAATCGCGTGCTCGTCAGACTGGGGCTGGAACAGCTTCGCCAAACCGAGAAGCCGGGCTTCCGGGCACTGGCCGAGGTCGGAGGAATCGAGCTGGCATCTATGCAATCATCCAATGTGGCATTCGGAATGGCGCCGCGCATCAATGCAGCGGGCAGACTGGAGCATGCCAAACAGGCGGTGGAACTGCTCACGTCAACCGATCATGAAGCGGCAGCAGCGAGTGCGATCAGCTTAGATGCGTTAAACCGCCAAAGACAGCTCATCGTGGAGACGATCGTGCAGGAAGCGCAGGACATGTGGGGGGCCAAATGTAAAGCTGCCGCAGAAGCAGGCAAACCGGAGCCTTCTGTTATCGTGCTTGCAGGCGAAGGCTGGAACGTTGGCGTTGTCGGCATCGTGGCATCGAAGTTCATCGAGAAGTACTATAAACCGACACTGATCCTCGGCATCGACGGTGAAACGGGCAAAAGCAAAGGCTCAGCTCGCTCCATTGAAGGGTATGACCTTCATGCGGCATTAACCGAATGCGATGCCTTGCTGGACCATTACGGGGGCCATCAAGCTGCGGCCGGCATGACCTTGCACCGCGACAACCTGGAAGCCTTTGAAGCGCAGCTTAGCGCGCTTGCGGACAGCTGGCTGACGGAAGAGGATTGGATTCCGAAAACGATGATCGATTTGACCTGCAAAATGGAAGATGCGACTTTGCGCGTCAGGGAGCAGCTCGCTCACCTGGAACCATTCGGAATCGGCAATGAAGCCCCTAAGCTGCTGCTCACCGGTGTTACGCTTGCCGATCGCAAAGCGATGGGGAAAGAAAGCAAACATCTGAAGCTGTCCATAAGCGGACAAGGCAAAATGCTCGATGCGGTTTGTTTCGGGAACGGACATCTGACGGAGCATCTCTCCCATGGCGCTGCCATTGAGTTGGTCGGGGAGCTTTCGGTTAATGAGTGGAACGGTCAGCGCAAAGCACAGTTTATGGTGAACGATTTGCGAGTGCCGCATATTCAAGTTTTCGATAAACGCGGGGATGCCGGCAGCGAGTCGCTTCCCGGACTTAGGAAACAGCTTACTGCCGGCAAGTACAGAGTACCAATTGTCCTGGTTCCAAGCGAGGTTTGGCTCGAAGCAGCTCAACCTTCGCAGGAAGCAGCAGATGTTTCGTACATGACTTATGATGCATTTGTGAAGCAGCAGAAGGTCCCATGCTCCCACTTATTCGTTTTCGGCCGACCTCCATCCGCAGAGAAACTATCCTATGCCCTGGCGGCTTGTGAAGGACTTGAAGCGGTCCATCTTCATTACGATATAAGCCGAGCCATACCGGCATTTCCAACACGGGAACAATTCGGGGACATGTATAAGCTGCTGCGCCGCGAATGCCCGATGGATGAAGAGGGCATAAGTAAACAATTGGCATCAAAGCTGAGCGGTATTACCGAATCCACCGTTTCGTTCATGTTAAAGGTGTTTACGGAATTGGAATTTATTCACACGGAAGAAGGGCTGGTTCAGCTGAGCCCTGTTACGGTGAAGCGTGAGCTGTCGCATTCGGCGGAGTACCGCGATGCACAGCGTACTGCCGAACTCAACGAAATCATCAGCGCGCCGATCAAAGGGTTAACCGATTGGATTATCAAGGAAGTACAGAACTCATTATTACACCTAAACGAAGGAGTCGTTATTTCATGAACTACAAAGACTACATCCGCATTATCCCTGACTACCCGCAGCCGGGAATCCGTTTCAAGGACATCACCACATTGACCAATAACGGTCCTGTCTACGCGCATGCAATTGACGCTATTCGTCAAGCCGTTGCCGACAAACAAATCGATTTGGTTGCCGGACCGGAAGCCCGCGGTTTTATTATCGGTGCTCCCCTTGCCGTAACGCTTGGTGTCGGTTTTGTCCCTATTCGCAAGAGCGGCAAGCTGCCGGGCGAAGTCATTGAAGCCAGCTATGATTTGGAGTATGGCAATGACAAGCTGGCTATTCATAAGGATGCGATCAAGCCGGGTCAACGCGTGCTGATTGCCGATGACCTTCTTGCTACAGGCGGAACGATTGCAACCACGATCAACCTGATTCGCCAGCTGGGCGGCGAAGTGGTTGGAGCTGCATTCTTGATCGAGCTGGGTTACCTGGATGGCCGCAAGAAGCTGGATGGAATCGACATTTTCTCGCTAATGACGTATTAATCTCTGCCAGACACGATAACGCCGGACACGGAAGGGTCATCCTTCTGCTGTCCGGCGTTCTCTGTACCTGCCTTTACGGCCGGATTGCGAGAGGTTGACGGAAAGGCTTTAAAACAGGCATAATAATAGGAAAACTCGGGCGAATCTGATTATCGAAGTTAGGTTCATCACTTTTAATGATTTGGGAAGCAAAACGCGAGGCAGCGTGCTTTTCCGGAAAGGGACATTCATGGGCATAGAGCAGTTACTCGACAAAGCATCGACCTATATGAAGGAGCAAGATCTGACACGGATCAAAGAAGCATACGAATTTGCCGATCAAGCCCACCACGGGCAAGTGCGTAAATCGGGAGAGCCGTATATTTTACATCCTGTCGCCGTAGCTGAAATTCTCGTCAACATGCAGATGGATGTGTTGTCGATTATCGCTGCGCTTCTTCATGATGTCGTTGAAGATACAACTGTCCCGCTTGAAGAGGTCAGAACCCGTTTCGGTGAGGCTTGCGCCGCTGTTGTAGACGGACTTACGAAGCTGGAGAAGATTCAATTCCGCTCCAAGGAAGAGCAGCAGAACGAGAACTACCGCAAAATGTTCGTTGCGATGGCACAGGACATGCGGGTTATCCTGATCAAGCTGGCTGACCGCCTTCATAATATGCGGACGCTGAAATATCAATCCGAGGAAGCGCAGCGGCGTATCGCGTACGAGACGCTGGAAATATTCTGCCCGATCGCTCACCGGCTCGGCATCTCGGCCATCAAGTGGGAGATGGAGGATATTGCGCTTCGTTATTTGAATCCGCAGCAATACTATCGCATCGCCAATCTCATGAAGAAGAAACGTGCGGAGCGGGAGCAATACATCGCGGATGTCATTACCCGGATCACGGAGAAGCTTGAGGATATGGGGATCGAAGGCGACATCTCCGGTCGTCCGAAGCATATATACAGCATTTATAAGAAGATGACCGCGCGCAGCAAGCAGTTTACGGAAATTTACGATCTGCTCGCCATTCGGATCATCGTTGATAATATTAAAGACTGTTACGCAACGCTCGGTATCATTCATACGTTATGGAAGCCGATGCCCGGCCGTTTCAAAGATTATATTGCGATGCCTAAAGCAAACATGTACCAGTCTCTCCATACGACAGTCATCGGTCCTACCGGCGAGCCGACGGAAGTGCAGATTCGGACATGGGATATGCATCGCACGTCTGAATTCGGGATCGCTGCCCACTGGGCTTACAAAGAAGGCGGCGTCGTTCCGGGTGGTTCATTCGAAGAGAAAATGACGTTATTCCGCGAAATCATCGAGCTTCAGCATGAAGCCAGCGATGCCTCCGAATTTGTGGAATCGCTGAAGATGGACTTTTTCTCCGATCTTGTATTTGTGTTTACGCCAAAAGGAGAGGTATTCGAGCTTCCGGCCGGCGCGGTACCGCTTGATTTTGCCTATCGGATTCATACTGAGGTCGGGAATCGCACCATCGGCTCCAAGGTTAATGGCCGAATCGTTCCGCTCGACTACAAGCTGAAGACCGGGGATATCGTTGAAATCCTGACCTCGAAGCATTCGTACGGCCCTAGCCAGGACTGGATCAAGATTGCGCAATCGTCTCATGCGCGAAGCAAAATCAAGCAGTGGTTTAAAAAAGAAAGACGCGAAGAGAACGTAGTTAAAGGCCGTGACAACATTGAGCGCGAGCTCAAACGCCTCGGACTTGAAGCGTCAGCCTTTATGTCGGATTCTCAGCTGCAGGAAGCCGCCTATAAATTCACGTTTAACGATATCGACGATATGCTGTCTGCTGTCGGGTTCGGCGGGATTACCGCTGCTCAGATCGTGACGAAGCTGACAGAGAAAATGCGCAAGGAAGCGGAAGAAGCGAATCAGATCGAGCTGACGAATGAGATGAAGGAGATGAAATCCTCCCCTTCGCTTCGTAAATCTCGTCCGACGCATGGCGTTTCCGTTAAAGGGGTAGACAATCTGCTTGTCCGGTTTGCTCGTTGCTGTAATCCGGTGCCCGGCGATGCTATTGTGGGCTATATCACGCGCGGACGCGGCGTGTCGGTTCACCGTTTGGATTGTCTGAACGTAAGTCCAAGTGCTGAAGGTGAAGAGGCTGCTCGCGTTATTGAAGTAGATTGGGAACAATCGGTTGAGGCGAACTACAGCGTTGATATCGAAATTACCGGACATGATCGCCCGGGATTGCTCAACGAAGTGCTGCAAGCCGTGTCTGAGAGCAAAACGAATATATCTGCCGTCTCCGGACGTTCGGATAAGAATAAGCTCGCCATGATTCATATGACGGTTTTGATTCGGAACATAGAGCATTTACAGTCTGTGGTGGAGCGCATCAAACGGGTGAAAGATATTTATTCCGTGCAGCGGATTATGCAATAACGGCAGATCTGATATTTCATTACGCTTGGCAGGGAGAGTTCGTAAGGTTATGAAAGTTGTTGTACAACGAAGCAAAAAGGCTTCCGTTACCGTAGATGGAGAAAAGGTCGGCTCGATCGATAGGGGGCTAATGCTGCTGGTCGGCATTACTCATGAGGATGATGAGTCCGATATTCGCTGGATGGCGGAGAAGATTGCGGGCTTGCGCATTTTTGAGGACGAAGAAGGCAAAATGAATCATTCCGTCAAGGATGTGGGCGGCGCGATTCTTTCGGTATCGCAGTTTACTTTATATGGCGACTGCCGTAAGGGCAGACGGCCGAATTTCATGGCTGCCGCACGACCGGAACAAGCGGAAGCGCTGTATGATGCATTCAACAAGCAGCTTCAATCGAGCGGACTGGCTGTGGAGACCGGCAAATTTGGTGCGATGATGGACGTGTCCTTGATCAACTGGGGACCGGTTACCTTGATAATCGACAGTAAAGCTTAAGCCAGGCCTCTGATGGTTTGAGTGTTAGAATAGCTTCGAACGGGAACACTAGCCTTAGAAGTGCACAGCTTTATTCGTGCACGACAACGGTGGAGGGATTCTCGTTATGCATCAGTCGCGTAAGGAGCAGAGTGTCGAACGGATATCGCGGAGACTGCTTCATGCGGATCGCCGCGAAGCGCTTATATTCGCAGAGATGGAAGAAAATATTGAAGCATCGGCTGACTTCGGCGGCTTCGCTGCAACACCCAGACGTTCGCCGGTTGGCGAGCATATGTAACGATACAGGAAGGACGGGCTGCCTCTTCGTCGAAGCACTCCGTCCTTTGCTGTCGGTTGCTGCGGAAACGGCAAGAAATCGCTTTATATTTTGTAACCAAACTGTAATGTGTTTAAAATGATACTCTAACATAGGCGGGCTATAATGAAACCCGACCCCCTTTTTTGAATATATTACTTTGATGAACCTACAACTTGTTTGTGGGTTCTTTTTCTTTGCGGTGGTGGAGACCCCCTAAATCCCCCTACAAGGGGGACCCCGAGGGACCCGTCCCTCTGGACACCCGGAATGTGACTAACGTGGGAGTAACAGAGAAGCGCTCGCGAGTTATATTTGGTGCGGAGGATCGCTTTCGTCCCATACGGGACACGCTTAACTTTTGGCCGGGTTTATCGACCTGGTGTCCCTCCGGGACCATCATAACGTAGTCCGCCTCAGAGGCGCATGTGATCGGGTGCGTGCAGTGCTCGCTTTCGTCCCGTCCGGGACACGCTTTACATTCGGCGCGCGATAGGGTTACCAGGTGCTCGCGGCTTTGCCGCTCGCACGGTAACCTGGAGGCCCGCTCGTAGCCCGCGGGGATGTTAGTTGGGGGTTGGTCGCTATCGCGACCGAAGAGCGATGGGCGATGGCCGCAATCGCGACCTAAGAGCATGAGCGAAGGGAGAAGAGCATGGCCGCTATCGCGACCTAAGAGCCAAGAGCCAAGAGCGACGGCCGCTATCGCGGCCTAAGGGCAGAGCAGGTATGCAATTGCTTAAGGCGGGTATAATGAGTGGAAATGATTGTGTGTTGATCTCTTGACACATGGTGAAGTGCACGATACAATAAAGGTTATATTATGTCGATCCGTTGAAGGGACCGATTCGTTCTACCCGCACCGATTCAGAGAGGGATTCCTAGGCTGGAAGAATCCTTGGCGTGCTTGAGCGGACAGACTTCCCAGAGGACATGCGGTGAACCTGCAAGAGCTTTAAGCGCTTGCTCATTAGCTGTAATGCGTAGTCGGGGCGTTAACCGATTGAAGCGAATCATTTGGTTGATTCGGAATGTGGGTGGTACCACGGTAGCTTTGTATCTAACAAGCTCTCGTCCCTTTGCCTTTTTTGAGGCGGAGGACGAGGGCTTTTTTTGATGATTATTCTGGATTGCAGTACTTTTAGGGGGAATGGACATGGGCTTTCAGAAGCCTCCGGGCACGCAGGACTTTTTGCCGGGCTCGGTAGAGAAATGGCAGTTTGTCGAGAGCAAAGCGCGTGAGATTTGCCGTCGCTTTAACTTCCGTGAGATCCGCACGCCGATGTTTGAAATGACGGAGCTGTATAAGCGCGGTGTCGGCGAAACGACCGATATCGTGGAGAAAGAAATGTACACGTTCACCGACCGCGGCAATCGCAGTCTAACGCTGCGTCCGGAAGGAACGGCAGGCGCGGTTCGTGCGTATGTCGAGAACAAGCTCTATGGCGAGCCTGACCTGACGAAGCTGTACTATATCGGACCGATGTTCCGTTATGAGCGGCAGCAAGCAGGACGTTATCGTCAGTTCCACCAATTCGGCATTGAAGCGCTTGGCGCTGTGGATGCCGCGCTGGATGCCGAGGTGATTGCACTCGGTTATACGTTCTACGCTGAAGTGGGATTGAAGGACGTTCGCGTGGAAATCAATTCCGTGGGTACGCCGGCTGTTCGGGCGGCATTCCGCGAGAAGCTGCTTGGTTTCTTGGAGCCTAAACGCGAGATCCTGTGCAAGGATTGCCAATCGCGTATGGACCGCAACCCGCTGCGCGTGCTGGATTGTAAGAACGATCAGCATCATTTTGAAGGTGCGCCTTCCATTCTGGATAGCTTGGATGAAGAGTGCAGCACGCACTTTGAAGCGCTGCAAATGCATTTGACGGGTATGAACATTCCGTATTCCATCAATCCTCGTCTGGTACGCGGTCTTGATTATTACACGCATACTGCGTTTGAGTACAAAGCTGAAGGCATTGGCGCCATCGATACGATCGGCGGCGGCGGCCGGTACAACGGGCTTGTAGCCGATATCGGCGGACCGGATCAACCGGGCGTTGGTCTTGGACTCGGCCTGGAGCGTACGGTCATGCTGCTGGAGAGCCAAGGCGTACAGCTGGATAACTTGCATCAGGTTGATGTGTACATGGTAGGTCTCGGCGAGGCGGCCGATCGCGAAGTGACGCGGCTGCTGCACGGTCTGAGAATGCGGGGCATCTCAGCGGAGCGGGATTATCAAGGTCGTAAAATGAAGGCGCAAATGAAGTCCGCTGACCGCCTTCAAGTTCGTTTCACCGCCATTCTCGGCGACGACGAGCTGGAGCGCGGCGAGATCATGCTGAAGAACATGACGACCGGCGAGCAGCAAGCCGTTGCGCTTGATCAGCTTGCAGATGTAATTCTGAAATAAGGAAACGCCCCATAATCCCATTATAAAAGGAGCCACTAACCTATCATGATGTTGAAAACTCATTCTTGTGGAACACTGACGAAAGCGGAAGTAGGACAAACGGTTACTTTGAACGGCTGGGTACAACGCCGCCGCGACCTTGGCGGAGTATTGTTTATCGACCTGCGCGACCGTACGGGTATCGTGCAAATCGTATTCAACCCTGACTTCTCCGGCGATGCACTTGCGATCGCAGACCGTGCTCGTAACGAATTCGTGCTTGCCGTTCGCGGTCAAGTGGTGGAACGTGATGCCGAGACGGTTAACAAAAACATTTCGACCGGTGAAATTGAAATCCGCGTGACGGAAATCGAAATTATGAATGCAGCGAAGACGCCTCCATTCCCAATCGAAGATGGCGTTGAAGTGGATGAGTCGCTTCGCCTCAAATATCGTTACCTGGATCTGCGTCGCCCTGAAATGCAGAAGACATTGCTGCTTCGCTCCAAAGCGGCTAAAGTGTTCCGCGACTACTTGGACGGTCAAGGCTTCATCGACGTGGAAACGCCGATCTTGACGAAGAGCACGCCGGAAGGCGCACGTGATTACTTGGTGCCAAGCCGTGTTCATCCGGGCGAATTCTTCGCGCTGCCGCAATCGCCGCAAATTTTCAAACAGCTTCTGATGGTAAGCGGACTCGAGCGCTACTACCAAATCGCACGCTGTTTCCGCGATGAGGATCTTCGCGCAGACCGTCAGCCGGAGTTCACGCAAGTCGACATCGAAACTTCCTTCTTGTCGCAGGATCAATTGCTGAACCTGATGGAAGAGCTCGTCGTGAAATTGTTCCGCGAAACGGTTGGCGTTGAAATTCCAACTCCGTTCCAACGTATCACGCATGCGGATGCAATGAACAAATACGGCTCCGATAAGCCTGACCTTCGTTTTGGCATGGAGATGGAAGACATCACGGATATCGTGGCCAACAGCGACGTGAAAGTATTTGCATCCGTCAGCGCAAGCGGCGGCGTTGTTAAAGTGCTGAACGCGAAGGGCTGTGCGAGCTGGAGCCGTAAAGAGCTTGACGATCTGCAGCCGTTCGCAGCGCGTTATGGCGGTAAGGGTCTGGCTTGGGTGACAGTGAAGGAAGGCGAATGGCGCGGCCCGATCGTGAAATTCTTCAAGCCTGAAGAAATCGCGGCGATGACGGAGCGTCTTGGCGTTGAAGAAGGCGATTTGCTGCTGTTCTCCGCCGACAAGAAGAAAGTCGTTGCGGATGTACTTGGCAACCTGCGTCTCAAAATCGGTAAACAGCTTGGTTTGATCGATGAGTCCAAATTCAAGCTGGAGTGGGTTGTTGACTTCCCGCTGCTCGGCTACGATGAAGAAGCGAAGCGTTATGTAGCGGAACACCATCCGTTCACGCGTCCGAACGATGACGATCTGCCATTGTTCGAGACAGATCCTGGCGCAATCCGCGCACAAGCTTACGACCTTGTTCTTAACGGCTACGAAGTAGGCGGCGGTTCGATGCGGATCTACAAACGTGACGTACAAGAGCTTATGTTTAAAGCGCTTGGCTTCTCCCTTGAAGAGGCACATGAGAAATTCGGCTTCCTGCTCGATGCATTCGATTACGGAACGCCTCCGCACGGCGGATTTGCATTCGGATTCGACCGCCTTGTCATGCTGCTTGCCGGACGCACGAATCTTCGTGAAACGATTGCGTTCCCTAAAACAGCAAGTGCAACCGACCTGCTCAGCGATGCGCCATCCGAAGTGGATATCTCCCAGCTCCAACAGCTGCATATCCGTACTATTCAGAAGCCTGCGAAACAGCCTGAGGCTGCGGCAGCCGGTGCTTCCGCACAGCAAACTAACTAATCCAACGACCGGCTTTCGTCCGCGTGTAGCGGCGAGAGCCGGATTATTTATGTTTATAGCAGGTACAAATTAAAGCCAAGAGGTGTATTTCCATTATGCTGCACCAATTTTCACGAACGGAGCTCGCCATCGGTCCGGAAGGTCTGGAACTGATGAAAGGCAGCACGATTGCCGTGCTCGGAATCGGCGGCGTCGGCGCCATTGCCGCAGAAGCGCTCGCGCGGACAGGCGTTGGCCGCATTATCCTGATCGACAAAGATGTCGTGGATATTACGAACGTTAATCGTCAAATCCACGCGCTTACGACGACGGTCGGCCAGCCCAAAGCGGACCTGATGCGCGACCGCATTAAGCTTATCAATCCGGAATGCGATGCGATTTCGCTGCGGATGTTCTATACGGAAGAAACATACGAGAAGCTTTTCGAATATCCGCTGGATTATGTTGTGGATGCTTCGGATACGATATCCTACAAGATCCACTTGATCAAACAATGCTTGGAGCGCAATATCCCGATCATCTCCAGCATGGGTGCGGCGAACAAAATGGATCCGACCAAATTCCAGGTAGCGGATATCTCCAAAACCTCGATGGATCCGATCGCACGCGTCGTCCGCCAGAAATTGCGCAAAGACGGCATCAAGAAGGGCGTAAAGGTCGTATTCTCGACCGAAGAGCCGATGAAGCCGCGGGAGGATGTCACACAGCGTATCGTGCCTGAGAATGCGCCTGAAATTCGCAAGGCGCAGCAGCCGCCGTCCAGCAATGCTTTTGTCCCTCCGGTTGCGGGACTAATCATGGTGAGCGTAGTGGTGAAAGACTTGCTCGCTAAAGGAGGTATTTCCTAGATGAATGCGGAACTCGTTAACAAATTACGTCTATCGCTCGATATGCGCATCGCGGTACTGGAAGCGCCTGCTCCTTCCTACGAGGAAGAACTCGGCGTTGAAGATCACGAGCCATTTGATGAAATGGACGCCGGTACGTATGATTTTGTCATGCTGTTCGCCAAAGACATTGCGAGCTTGAATGAACATGCGCCTAAGGCGCTCAAAGCGGTTAAGAAAGAGGGGCTCCTCTGGATCTGTTATCCGAAAGGAACGGCTAAGATTCGGACGGACATCAACCGTGACCGCGGCTGGAAAGTCGTTAAGGAAGAAGGCTGGGAAGGCGTTGCCCTCGTTTCAGTAGATGAGACATGGTCTGCCATGCGTTTCCGCCCGGTAGGGATGGCTCAGACTTCTGCGAGAGCCAGCCGCGCGGCCGATATCGGACGTACAACGACCACAGCGGTGAAGGAACTGGTTATTCCGGATGATGTAACTGCAGCACTTACGCTGAAACCGGAAGCAGCATCGTTCTTCGCAGAGCTCGCTCCTTCGCATCGCAAAGAATATATTCGCTGGATCAATGAAGCGAAGCAAGAAGTGACGCGCGCGAAACGGATCAATGAAATGGCGGAAAAGCTGGCGAAACAGCATAAACGTCCATCGGATAAATAACGTGAGAAAGCCCGAATTATGCAGTATTTCCTGCTAATTCGGGCTTTTTTTATGTCGGAGTTTTGTCCTAGTCAACAAAAGTTGCCTTTGACAAACTTTTTTGTATGTGTACAATGAAATTAGGCAACAACAGTTTCACTCCTGCATATGTGTAAGGAGTGTACGATACATTTGATGTTTACATGAGGTGAGAACAATGAGTGATCAATCGGCCGCACAAGAGAAAGGCTGGCGACATAGAAGGACATCGAATACCCTTCCCGAAGTGTATCGTTCCATGAAGATTCCCAAGACCGGTTCGTGGTTTCGCAAGTTTCTTGCTTTTGCCGGACCGGGTTACCTCGTAGCCGTTGGCTACATGGATCCGGGTAACTGGGCGACCGACCTGGCGGGAGGCTCAAAGTTCGGATATACGCTCTTATCCGTAATCTTATTATCCAACCTAATGGCGATTCTACTCCAAGCACTGGCTGGGAAGCTGGGGATTGTCACAGGACGCGACTTAGCCCAAGCTTGTAAAGATCATTACAGCAAACCGGTTGCGATGACGTTATGGGTGCTCTGTGAGCTCGCAATAGCTGCTTGCGATCTTGCGGAAGTAATCGGAACTGCGATCGCTCTGAATTTATTGTTTGGCATACCGCTTATAGCAGGGGTCATCATAACGGTATTGGATGTATTGTTAATACTGCTTCTGCAAAATAAGGGTTTCCGATATATTGAAGCACTTGTTATCGTTCTGATCGTTACCATCGGCGGTTGTTTCTTGGTTGAACTCTTCTGGTCGCAGCCTCAAGTGGGCGAAGTGATGAGAGGCTTCATTCCAAGCACGGAGATTATTTCGAACCCGGCGATGCTCTATATCGCGATTGGTATACTGGGTGCGACGGTTATGCCGCATAATCTGTATTTGCACTCGTCTATCGTACAAACGCGTCAATTCGAACAAACCGAGCTTGGTAAACGCCAAGCGATCAAATATGCAACTTGGGATTCCACCATTGCTTTATTTTTCGCATTATTCATTAATGCAGCTATTCTCATCATCGCAGCGGCCACCTTCTACAAGGCTGGCCATACCGAGATCGCGGAGATTGGTGAAGCATACCACCTGCTCGCACCAATGCTGGGAACAACAGCAGCAAGTGTATTGTTTGGTGTCGCACTGCTCGCAGCAGGCCAGAATTCAACCTTAACCGGCACGCTGGCAGGTCAGATCGTCATGGAAGGGTTCCTGAACATCCGATTGGCTCCATGGCTGAGACGACTGATTACGCGGCTTATCGCGATCATCCCGGCTGTTATCGTAACTTGGTTGTACGGTGCAAGCGGAACGGCGCAGCTGCTCATTCTGAGTCAAGTCATCTTGTCGCTGCAACTTTCATTCGCCGTCATACCGCTTGTTAAATTCACAAGCGACAAACAGAAGATGGGTAAGTTTGCAAATCCGCTTTGGCTTCAAGTGCTCGCTTGGTTTGTTGCAATCGTCATTGCCGGATTGAATATTTATTTGCTTTACCAGACGTTTTTTGGATAAGAAAACCAATCGAATCGGAAGACCTTCTCCGCACTGGGGAAGGTCTTCTTTGCATGCAGGCACGCACAGCAATAGCGAACGTTTGTGCTAGTGTGCTATGATAAGCAGGAAAGGAACGGGTGAGCGATGGATTTATTTACCTATCAGAATGAGGAACAAGCGCCAAGAGCGAAGCTGCTCGCAGACCGCATGCGCCCTCAAACGATTGAAGAATATATAGGGCAGTCCGACATTGTCGGGCCGGGCAAGCTGCTTCGGCGCGCAATTGAAGCGGATCAAATCACCTCCATTCTGCTGTATGGACCTCCGGGCTGCGGCAAAACAACGCTTGCACATATCATTTCGAAACGAACGCAGGGGGAGTTTGTGAAGCTGAATGCCGTAGATGCGTCCGTTAAAGACGTGCGGGAAGTGATCGAGCAGGCAAGGATAACCAAGTCGATGTATGGCCGCAAGACAATCCTGTTCTTAGACGAGGTTCATCGTTTCAATTCGGCCAGGCAGGACGCTTTATTGCCGGCCGTCGAGCAGGGGATTATCATCTTCATTGGGGCTACTACGGAGAATCCGTTTCATTATGTGAACGGAGCTCTGCTGTCGAGATCGACGCTCTTTCAGCTGGAGGCTCTGACGCGCGAGGATGCCCTTACTGCGATGCGCCGTGCGCTGGCAGACCGTGATCGAGGGCTCGGCTTCATGGATTTGAATGTCGAGGATGAAGCGATGCAGCATATGGCATCCATGGCAGGCGGAGATATACGCCGCGCGCTGAATGCGCTTGAGCTTGCAGCGGTGACGACACCGTCACAGCCTGATGGCTCGGTTATTGTGACCTTGGCAGTAGCGGAAGAGTCCATTCGCAAGCCGACCATCCGCGCAGATGAATCGACACAGTACGATGTGCTGTCCGCTTTCCACAAGAGCGTTAGGGGCTCAAGCGACGCGGCTTTATTTTGGTTTCTGTATGCGGTTGAGAAGCTGGGCATGGATCCCATGACATTCATACGGCGGCTGATTGTGGCTTGCAGCGAGGATATCGGGCTTGCGAATCCGCAGGCGATGGTTCAAGCGGTGACGGCCATGGACGCGTATCACAAAATTGGCTGGCCGGAAGCGAAATATAATATCGCCCAGGCGATTCTGTTTGCCGTAGAAAGTCCGAAGTCCAATGCCGCCGCTGTTGCGATCGGCAATGCCATGAATGCCATTGAGCAGCTTGGAGCAGCCGAGGTACCCCATCATCTGAGAGATACCCACTACAGCGGTGCTGCGCGTCTTGGGCATGTAGGTTATAAGTATCCGCATGATTACCCCGGACACTATGTGAAACAGGTGTATTTGCCTGAACGAATTGCGAAGAAAACATTCTATCATGCCACCAATCAGGGGATGGAGGACAAGATTCGACAAAATCAGGAGCGGCGGAAATGACCAAAAAAGCTTCTGAATCCCCAAAAACGTTAGCAGGAGCTAGAAAATAGCGCATAAAGGCCGACCTTTATGGAATAAACATAACTAGAACCGCGAATACGGGCCAGAAGGTGGGATGACGGCATTTGACGTAAACTTGCTTCATCGACTACTCTAGTATTATAACGTTTCTTTATAATTTTAAGTCCCAGAAGGAGGTGCACCTGTTCGTCGCAATCGCGGCAAACAGGGAATCGTTGAGTAGTGACCCGTTACCCATATTTTTAAACTTACTTTTAATCGTTTTTCTCGTTTTTTTGAATGGTTTTTTCGTAGCTGCGGAATTTGCCATGGTAAAAGTAAGAAGCAGCCGGATTGATTCACTGGCGCTGGACGGCAATCGCCGTGCTCATTTTGCATCCAGGCTAACTAGCAATTTGGATGCGTATCTGTCGGCCTGTCAGCTTGGAATTACGCTGGCATCACTTGGTCTTGGTTGGGTCGGTGAACCTGCCATTGCAGCGATGCTTGAGCCTGTGCTTGAGAAGTTCCATTTTAGCCCAGTCGCCATTCATACGATTGCCTTTATTATCGCGTTTACGATCATTACGGTGCTTCACATTGTACTTGGAGAATTGGCTCCCAAAACGTTTGCGATTCGTAAAGCTGAAACGGTAACGTTGTGGACGGCTATGCCGCTCATAGGTTTTCACAAAATCATGTATCCGTTTATCTATCTGCTCAATGGTACAGCCAACTGGTTGCTTAAGCGCGTTGGTATCGAGCCTGCTGCAGAACATGAATCCGCCCATACCGAAGAAGAAATTCGCATCCTGATGAAAGAAAGTCATAAATCCGGACTAATTGATAATACGGAGCTAACGCTTGTCGATAATATATTTGATTTTGCCGAAACCCATGCGCGGGAGATTATGATTCCACGTACCGAGATGACATGCTTGTATGCCAATCTGACGTTCGACGAGAACCAGGCTATTGCGCTTAAAGAAATGCATACTCGATATCCGGTTTGCGACGGCGACAAGGACAATATCATCGGTTTTGTCCACATTAAGGATTTACTTAAAGTCACGCATCAAGGCTTGCTAGATATTCGAACGATTACGCGACCAATGACAACGGTGCCTGATTCCATGCAAATCAGCAACTTGCTTAAGCTGATGCAGAAGAAGAAGACTCAAATCGCCATCCTTATCGATGAATATGGCGGTACGTCCGGTCTGGTAACGCTCGAAGACATCATGGAAGAAATCGTCGGTGAAATTCAGGATGAATTTGATGAAGAACGCCCCGATATCGAGCCAAGAGATGACCAATCGCATTCCATCAACGGCATGATGTTGATTGAAGAGGTGAACAGTTACTTCGGATTGGAAATCGAAAGCGACGATTACGATACGATCGGCGGCTGGTTCTATGCACAAATCGAGAATCCTCCGTCTAAAGGCCAACGTGTCGTGCATCCGGACGGCTTTGAGTTTGTGATCGAAGAGACAGACCACTTGCGGATATCCAGAATCATCATCCGGAAGCAAGGAAGTCAAATCGAAGAAGAGAGTATCGAATTGCAAGCAGAAACCGGCTAACTGCCATCATACCTATAACAGGCTGCCCCAAAAGTGCAAGATGACTTTTGGGGCAGCTTTTTTGGGGTTGGCTCAATGATAATTTCTTATTACAGACAGCCGCCAATTCGCGGCTAAGCCGAACAGCAGCATCAAACCGCCGACGATCAGCATGATTACGCCGGAACCATACAGATCTGCGTAATAGGAAGATAGAACAAGTCCTAACGAAGGCGCAACACCTGTAAGCGAGCCTAATGTGCCAAACATGCGGCCCTGCAGCTCTTCAGCCACTTCAACGCGCAGAATGATGTTAATAAGAAGCGTGCAGAAGGAAAACATAAATCCGATGAGCACGATAAGCGGAATCGCAGTCGCAGCTGATTCTGTTCTTGCCAGCAGCATATAGAGCGGACCCAGGAGCATGAGATTGATCATAATCCATTTACCCCGATGCCGCATACGGCTTCCAAGCATCACAATAAGGCCGGAGCCGGCCATATAGCCGATGGGGATACAAGCCTCTATAAGGCCGAATTCGAAGGGAGAAGCATGCCAGACCTTGACGGCCATCACTTGAGTCAGCATGAAAGCAGTCATGAAGAACAGAAGCAAGCTCGGGATGAGTATCATAACGGACTTTGCGAATGGATTGCTGCGTACGCTGCGGAGGCCATCCATAAAGGCTGCTCGGAATGATGAACCGGAAGTGCTCGGCATTGTTTGATCTGAAACGGATATTCGGGTCAGGGATCCGGCGCTCCATACAAGCAGGAAGGATGCTAAGTACATTACAGCATCAATGGTGATGGCCCAAGCACCGCCGAAAGCGGCTACGAATATGCCACCGACCGCAAAGCCGATTGTGCGAGCAATGTTATCTGAAATGTTCATCAAGCCTACGGCGCGCTGGATGTGCGCTTTTCCGACGATAGGCGTGATTGAGGCTTGCAAGGCCGGGGATTGAAACAATCCCAGTACGGTGACACATGCAGATAAGACGGCAATGATTGCAAAAGGTGCATGCGGCATCGCCACGCAGAACGCGATGAGCAGCACGACGGCAAAGCGCAGCAGATCGGCGACCAATATGACGGTCCGTCTGTTCATACGATCGGTTACGGTTCCGGCAACAGTTCCGAGCAAAGCACTGAGTACGAGATTGGTCACCATCATGACGGTCATCAGCTTCGCGCTTCCGGTGACGCTGAGTACCCATAGATTAATGGCAATGCTGTGGAAGGAATTACCGAAAATCGATAACGTGTAAGCGGTAAAAAGATGGATGAACGGAATATTGCGAGATAAACTCGGCTGCTGTGATGCCATTGAAGATGCTGTAGGGATGGACATATTGGACATATGTTGGGGATACCTCCTGTTGAATAGGAACTTAAACGTTTAAGTGACGATCAAAAAAATCTATTGCAGAGCTACTCTAAACACAGTTTGTTCTTCGAGTACGGACTGTTCGTCCCTAGCTAGCAAATTGGTCATTACTGAATAAGCAAGTGCTGCTTTGCTGCCGAAGGTGACGGGAATGATGTCGTTTCTTAGGATTTCGGGACAACCGCATGTACAAATTACGGCAAGCTTCTCCATAATCTCTTTGTTTCGGATATGGTTCGCGGTAAATTCATTCATGACGATTGCTTGTCGATATGCTGCTCCCGCTACGAGCAGGGCATCCAACTCAGCCAAGTTTCCATAAGAATAGGTGGGAATCCGGAGGGCAGTCGCACAATCCTCAATGTATGTCATGTAAGCCACATTGTTGCTCTTCTCGATAAACAAGCAATGCGGTGCATCGAGAGCTTCAACGGCTTTACTCAGTGCAGCTTCATAGTCATAAATAACTTGTTTAAACAGGTTATCCGTAATTAGACTGTCAATTAGAATTAAAGGGACGCCTATTCCGAAATTACCGGATACCGTGTAGAAAATATCATCCATTACATCGAGCAGAAACACGGCGTCGAGCTTCCGTTCCGTAATAACATTCAAGGAGGCAGGATCTGTCCCGTCAAAAGTGAACATGATCAAATGATAGCCTGCAGCGGTGAGGAGGAGCTCCAACTCGCTTATAAATGCCAATTGCTCAAACGTTGCTCTCGAAGAGGGCTTGCCGGTTTTGTTAATGAGTGCCCCTGCCAGACCCGTTTTGTTCTTGATCAGCGAACGGGCGGCCAAATTGGGCACATAGCCGATTTCCTTTGCGATTTGCAGCACTTTTACCCGTGTGGATTCCGGAATGGACTGGTTGCTGGCATTATTAATGATGTAACTGACGGTTGCGACAGAGACGCCGGCTTGTTCGGCAATATCTTTCATCGTTGCTTTACGCATAAGTCCAAATCATCTCGCTTTCAATGGGAACTGACGACTCAATCCTGTTTTCAAGTAGTAGAATATCATATTTCGCGTGTAACTTAAACGATTAAGTGAAAACATTTACGCGCCAATGCAAAATAAAAGCATCTCCGATCGTAGGATCAGAGATGCTTCTGCGTATACATTCAGAGTCTACTTATTCACGATATCAATGGTTCCGCCGCCCAGACAAACATCGCCGTCATAGAAGACTACAGCTTGCCCCGGTGTAATGGCTTTCTGCGGTTTCTCGAACACGACATCGCCTGTTGTGCCATCTTCGCGCAGCGTCAATGTGACGGTTTGATCGGCTTGTCTATACCGGAATTTCGCCGTCACCGTAATTGGAACTTCCGGTTTAACCGGGGAAATCCAGTTGATTCCGGTTGCAGTCAGGCTAGTGGAGTACAAACTTGCATGCTGATCGCCTTGCACGACATACAGAATGTTTTCTTTCAAATCCTTGTCAACTACGAACCAAGGCTCGCCATTGCCGGACCCGCCGATGCCAAGTCCTTGCCGCTGCCCAAGCGTGTAATACATAAGGCCATCATGACGGCCTTTCGTTTCGCCTGATTCAATGTCAATCATCGGACCGGGCTGAGCAGGCAGGTAGCCGCTGAGGAACTCTTTGAAATTGCGTTCGCCGATAAAGCAGACGCCTGTGCTGTCTTTCTTCTTAGCCGTATGAAGACCGAATTCTTCGGCGATTCTTCTGACTTCCGGCTTCGGAAGATGGCCGATGGGGAACATCGCTTTGGCAAGCTGATCCTGACGAAGGGCGTGAAGGAAGTAAGTTTGGTCTTTGTTGGAGTCCACGCCTCGGAGCAGTTTAGCTTCTCCGTCAGCCGTACGCTCCAAGCGAGCGTAGTGGCCGGTTGCCAAATAATCGGCGCCAAGCTCCATCGCTTTCTGCAGGAAGTCGCCGAATTTGATTTCGCGATTGCACATGACATCCGGATTTGGCGTACGGCCGTTACGATATTCATCGAGGAAATAGGCAAACACCTTATCGAAATAGGCTTTCTCGAAATTTACCGTATAATAAGGAATGCCGATTTGATCGCAGACGCGGCGAACATCTTCCGCGTCTTCTTCAGCCGTGCAATGGCCGAACTCGTCGGTATCATCCCAGTTTTTCATAAATATGCCGATGACATCATACCCCTGCTGTTTAAGCAGCAATGCGGTAACGGACGAATCCACACCGCCGGACATGCCGACAACGACTCGAATAGAAGAATTGCTCATCTCAAATGCCACCACCTTGATAGTTCAAAGCCGCTGCGGAGGGTCAATTCCACCGTGCGACCGATTCAATTTATCTATTGTAGCATAGATTGCGTATGATTTTCATGAAAGTGTCATCGTTTTTTCAACAAATTCTGTTTCCGGTATGTTAACATAGATATGATATGGGAATACCATGAATTGTAATCCATGATTGCTCCAGCCTTTAAATAAGATACAGTTTAGCCCGGGAAGAGGTGTCGTAGTTGAAAATTTCAACCAAAGGCCGGTACGGTCTAACCATCATGATGGAGCTTGCAGGTAAGTTCGGAGAAGGTCCAACATCACTGAAGAGCATCGCAGAGCGGAATCATCTATCAGAGCATTATCTCGAGCAGCTTATTGCGCCACTGCGTAATGCGGGGCTAGTTAAGAGTATCCGCGGCGCTTACGGCGGTTACATTCTATCGAAGGAACCGCAGGAAATTACGTCAGGCGATGTCATTCGTATTCTGGAAGGACCTATTTCGCCTGTCGATTTCACGGAAGAGGATGACCCGGCGAAGCGGAATCTATGGCTCAGAATCCGTGACAGCATTGCAGAAGTGCTTGATTCGACAACGCTCGCGGATCTCGTAACTTATAAAGAAGAGGAGCCTCAGGACTCCTACATGTTCTATATTTAAGGATGATTGTATAATGGATCGCATTTATTATGATCATGCAGCAACTTCGCCCATGCATCCCGAAGCGGCGAAAGCCATGCTTGAAGTATTGACCGGCAATTACGGCAATGCTTCAAGTACGCATAGCTTTGGCCGTGCTGCAAGACAGCTTGTGAATCGTTCGCGCGATGTGATTGCGCGAGGAATCGGCTGTACGGCCGCTGAGCTGGTTTTTACCGGCGGTGGAACGGAAAGTGATAATACAGCGCTCATCGGCGCTGCCAGAGCTGCCCGCAAACAAGGCAAATCCCATATCATTACGTCCTCAACCGAACATCAGGCAGTGCTCCAATCTTGCAAAGCGTTACAGCGCGAAGGATTTCGCGTGACGTTTCTGCCGGTAGACGAGCAGGGCCTTGTGAAGGTTTCGGATGTAGAACAAGCTATTGAAGCCGATACAGCGCTTATTAGCGTCATGTATGTAAACAATGAGACCGGAACGATTCAACCGATTGCTGAGATCGGTGAACTCGCCCGGTCTCGTGGCGTGCTTGTACATGTTGATGCGGTACAAGCGTTAGGCACTATTCCGATCGATTTGCGTCAGCTTCCCGTCGACCTCATGAGCTTCTCTGCTCACAAGATTAACGGGCCTCAAGGTATCGGCGCTTTGTATATCCGTAAAGGCACGGCTGTGGAACCGTTGCTTAGCGGCGGTTCGCAAGAGCGCAAACGGCGTGCGGGGACCGAGAACATCGCCGGTATCGTCGGATTCGGCAAAGCGTTTGAACTTTCTGTGAATTCGATGGAAGAACGGAAACTTTTCTTGGACAAGCTTCGTTATACATGGATAGAACGGTTGCGTGAGATCGCAGGGTCAGACCGACTTATCGTCAACGGCCATGCCGAACACTATGCTCCTCACATTCTGAATGTGAGCTTTATAGGAGTTAGCACGGAGACGATGTTGATGAATCTGGATATAGCCGGAATTGCGGCATCCGGTGGGTCAGCCTGTACGTCGGGAGCCATCGAACCCTCGTATGTGCTTATAGCGATGAATGTTTCGGAAGAAAGACAAGCATCCGCTGTACGTTTCAGCTTTGGTTTGGGAAATACTATGGAGGAACTCGAACTGGCCGCCAAGAAAGTTGAAACTTTTATGGAGCGTGTTCGTACTAATGCCTAGGAGGCTCTGCCATCGATGTTGCGTTTACAGCATTTGATTGGTCTTCCTGTCATCGAAATGAATGCCGGCAAGCAAGTCGGACATGTGAAGGATGCATGGTTTGATGAGCATTGGCAGCTTGGCGGAATCATTTTGGACGCCGGCAGACGGTTTCTGACTGCAATGAAATCAGTGATCTGGAATGAAGTAATGGTTTGCGGTGAGGATGCGGTTATCATTATGAATGAAGCATCCGTCCGGAGGACCAAACAAGCCGAAATTCAGCGCTCTTTTCATACCGGATCGATCCGATTGAAGGATCTACCCGTCATTACGGTGGATGGAGAACAACTTGGTCGTGTATCTGATGTTTATTTTGACGAGATACAGGGTACACAAATAGTAGGATATGAGCTGACTGACGGATTTATCGCGGATATTATGGAAGGTCGCAAGTGGCTTCCTGCTCCGCGGCAAGCTGATGAGGTTATGCTTGGCGAAAATGTAATCATAGTACCGGCCGGAAGTGAGGCTTTTCTCTCACCGGTCGCAGTTTCTGAGTCGGATATAGGGAGAAATGAATGATGAAATGCCCAAATTGTAGTTCCAAGGATATCGGAAAGATCGGATCACACCAGTATTACTGCTGGGGCTGCTTCATTGAATTGACGGTTAACGGTGACAAAATGTCGGTCTATCAAGTTGAAGAAGACGGCACACTGAGTTCATTGGATGATCTGTTTTTCGAAGACGAAATGCCGCAGGTTCATGCGAACTAAGCGGAGAATAGTGAAAGAGGCGACCTTGCCGGGGTCGCCTTTTTTGTGTTTACAAACGGACCTGAAGAATCCGAAGGATGAATTGAACAACTTGTACATATACTGACAGTAAAGGGTATCGCGAGTCGAGGGGGAGTGAAGCCGTGGAACGGTTTACGAACAACCGTCTTTTTGCATGGCTTGTCTATCTCATTTTGGGGCTGACGGCTCTATATCTGTTGCTGTTGCTAAAACCGATCATCATCCACATTTACGTTTTTTTGCGCGCGGTTCTGGCTCCGTTTCTCATTGCGATGATTATATCGTATGTACTCAATCCGATAGTCAGCCTTCTGAATGAGCGAAAAGTGCCGCGCACGATCGCGGTGCTGCTTATTTATGCCGTTTTCTGTGCGTCGCTTACGGTTGTGCTCGTGAATGCCATTCCGATGTTTATGGATCAGCTCAAGGAATTGAACCGGCATATGCCGGATATCACCATGCAGGCGCGGAGTATGGTGAACGACCTGAACAACTCCTCCTTTCTACCGGAGAGCATCCGTTCAGGAATAGAGAAGTCGCTGTACAAGCTGGAGAAACAGGGCTCCGATGCCATATTTGCATTCATCAACAATATTGGCGAAATGATTAACGTGATCTTTATTGCGTTTATTATCCCGTTCCTCGCGTTCTACATCTTGAAAGATTTCGAGGTGTTTGAACGAACATTGCTCACTTATGTGCCGAAATCACATCGTAAGCATGCGGTCCGGCTGCTTAAGGATATCGATCATGCGCTTGGCAGTTACATTCGGGGGCAGTTTCTCGTCTGCGTCATTGTCGGAACGCTGGCCTATGTCGGGTATTTGATCATCGGCATTCCGTATCCGCTTCTACTGGCGAGTGTTGTCGCGGTGACGAACATTATTCCGTATCTGGGACCGTTCTTCGGCGCAGCACCTGCGCTCATTGTGGCTTCTACCGTTTCGATCAAAATGATGCTGCTGGTGGCGGTTGTGAACTCGGTCTGCCAAATCCTCGAGGGCAACATCATCTCGCCGCAAGTGGTTGGAAGAACGCTGCATATGCATCCGCTGTCGATCATTTTTGCCCTGCTGGTCGGAGGCGAGTTAGCAGGCATTGTCGGTATGATTTTGGCAGTGCCGATCTTTGCCGCTGTGAAGGTCATTGTGCAGCATATCTTCGCGTATTATGTTAGGCGAAAGACGATTTGACAGACCATGCCAAAAGTCGCTATACTTATGACAATTACGCCTGACTATCAATAAAAATCGTTGATGAAACCGTAGTAGGTCATAGACCGCCAAGCAGAGAAAGAATTCCTTCGCGTATGCCGATTAGGCTCCGCGCTGGCTGAGAGAATTCTAGGGGTGAAGGATGACTGAAGGCTGGTTTCGGAGTGTGAATGAACTTCACCGGATCAGACCCGTTAACGTCTGTCTAAGGAGATCGTTTGTGCTGCTCATGAGGGAGCTAGGGCGATAACCAGGGTGGTACCGCGAATGATTCGTCCCTGTTTTTTAGGGGCGTTTTTTTGTTTTTATTATATAAATTGGAGGCTGAACCGTGATGAAAGCAAGTGAAATCCGTTCCAAGTGGCTCGCATTTTTTGAGAGCAAAGGGCACAAGATTGAGCCCAGCGCTTCATTAGTTCCTCATAATGACCCTTCCTTGCTATGGATTAATGCAGGGATGGCACCGCTTAAGTCTTATTTCGACGGCCGCGTTATTCCTGACAATCCGCGGATTACGAATTCACAGAAGTGCATTCGTACGAATGATATTGAGAATGTCGGTAAAACGCGTCGTCACCAAACGATGTTCGAAATGCTGGGTAACTTCTCGATTGGCGATTACTTCAAGGAAGAAGCGATCACTTGGGCTTGGGAGTTTCTGACCAGCAAAGAATGGATCGGCTTCGATCCCGAGCGTCTGTCCGTCACGGTTTATCCCGAGGATGAAGAAGCATTCCGCTTCTGGAATGAGAAAATAGGCCTTTCGGAGAAGCGGATTTATCGTCTGCAGGATAACTTCTGGGATATCGGCGAAGGTCCATGCGGTCCTTGTACCGAGATTTTCTTTGACCGCGGCGAAGCTTTCGGTGATCTGAATGATCCGGAATGCTGGCCCGGCGGAGAAAACGAACGTTTCCTGGAAGTATGGAACCTTGTATTTTCGCAATATAATCATAATAAAGACGGCAGCTACACTCCGCTTCCGAATAAAAACATCGATACAGGCGCAGGTCTGGAGCGGATCACTTCGATTCTGCAAAACGTGGACTCCAACTTCGATACGGATTTGTTCCGTCCGATTATTGACCGCACTTGCGAAATTGCAAAAGTAACGTACCATACGAATGCGGACACGGACATCGCGCTGAAAGTCATTGCCGATCATATCCGTACCGTGGCTTTTGCTGTTGGCGATGGCGTCATGCCTTCCAACGAAGGTCGGGGTTATGTCATTCGTCGTTTGCTTCGCCGCGCAGTGCGTTACGGCAAAACACTCGGCGTAGATCGTCCGTTCCTGCATGATCTGGTGAAAGTCGTCGGCGACATCATGGGCGGCCACTATCCGGAGGTTGTGGAGAAACGCGAGTTTATCGAGAAGGTTATCCGTACAGAGGAAGAACGTTTCCACGAAACGCTTTCGGACGGCTTAGCGCTTCTGGGCGAGCTTGTGAAGACGGCAAAGGCCGGCGGAGAAACGCTGATCAGCGGTCCCGATGCGTTCAAGCTTTACGATACGTATGGCTTCCCGTTCGATTTAACTGAAGACTACGCGGCTGAACACGGCATGACCGTCGACCGTGACGGCTTCGATGCTTCGATGGAAGAGCAGCGTACACGCGCACGTGCAGCTCGTCAGGACACTGGCGGTATGAATGTGCAAGGCGGGCCGCTTGCTGATTTCACCGTGAAATCGGAATTTGTGGGCTATCAGGATCTGACGCTGGAAGGCGCTAAGGTAATTGCGATCGTTAATGGCGATGCTCTTGTGGACTCAGCGGTTGAAGGCAGCCATGTTCTTGTGATCTTGGATCGTACAACATTCTACGCAGAGAGCGGCGGTCAAGTAGGCGATAGCGGTACGATTACAGGCCAAGGCTTCACGTTGACGGTTGAGAATGTCACAAAAGCTCCGCATGGCCAGTCGGTGCATCATGCCGTAGTGGCAAGCGGTTCCGTATCTGTCGGTGATGAGGTGCAAGCAGCTGTTTCGACGCAAACGCGCGAAGATACGATCAAGAACCATACGGCAACGCATTTGCTGCACCGCGCGCTCAAAGATGTACTCGGCGAGCATGTCAATCAAGCGGGCTCCCTGGTTGAACCGGATCGCCTTCGTTTTGACTTCTCGCATTTTGGCAGCATCAGCCAAGAGGAGCTTACGGAAATCGAACGCCGCGTCAATCAACAAATTTGGTTGGGCACGACGCTCCAAATCGACTACAAATCGCTTGCGGAAGCGAAAGAGATGGGCGCGATGGCACTCTTCGGCGAGAAATACGGCGATGTTGTGCGTGTCGTTCGCGTTGGCGATTACAGCCTGGAGCTATGCGGTGGCTGCCATGTTACGAGCACAGCGCAAATCGGCTTGTTCAAGCTGGTGAGCGAGAGCGGTATCGGTTCAGGCGTTCGTCGTATCGAAGCCGTAACTGGCCGCAATGCGTACCTGTACATGGAAAGCCAGCTGGATCTGTTGAAGCAAGCAGCTGCGCAGCTGAAGTCGAACCTGGCAGATGTTCCGAAACGCATCGAAGCGCTGCACGGTCAAGTGAAAGAGCTGACGCGTGACAACGAATCGCTGCAAAGCAAGCTTAGCCGTATCGAAGCGGGTTCCCTGGAATCGAAAGCGAAAGTAGTAGGAGACGTCACTCTGCTGGCTGCAGAGGTTAATGCTCCGTCGATGGATGCGCTCCGCGGTATCGTGGATGAGCTGAAAACGAAGCTGGGCAATGCGGTAATCGTGCTTGGCGCAGTTGCAGAGGATAAGGTAAACCTTGTTGCAGCTGTTTCGCCGGAGCTTGTGAAGCAAGGCTTCCATGCCGGTAAAATCATTAAAGAAGCAGCCGCGGCATGCGGCGGCGGCGGCGGCGGGCGCCCTGATATGGCCCAAGCCGGGGGCAAAGATCCATCTAAATTGGGTGAAGCGCTCCAAATTGCCGAAGAACTGGTTCTATCACAGACAAATGTGATATGATAAGAGTATTAAACGGCTGTTAAGCGGCTTGGAAAGTGAGGTGCTGGCGATGAATTCGATGGACAAGACAATGAAATTCGACGTGAAGGCGGAAGGGCTTCAAGCTTCCTCGAGGGAAATTATGCTGTCTGTATACGATGCGTTGCTCGAGAAGGACTATAACCCGATTAACCAGATCGTGGGTTATCTATTGTCCGGAGATCCCGCATACATTCCACGGCATAACAATGCCAGAAGTTTAATTCGCAGGAAAGAACGAGACGAGCTAATTGAAGAACTAGTCCGTTCCTACCTAAGTCAGCACAGCAAATAATTACCTTCAAGGAAATGAGGCAATCTGTCGTATGCGTCTTATGGGATTGGATTACGGTGATCGCAGAATCGGCGTTGCCGTCAGTGATGCATTCCGCTGGACCGCGCAAGGTTTGGGCGTCGTTGAGAAACGCCGCGATAACAGCGAAGACGAAGTCATTGCCAAGCTTATGGTTGAACACGAAGTATCCGAGATCGTAGTCGGTTTACCGAAGAACATGAATGGCACCATCGGGCCGCGTGGCGAAATTTGCATCGCATTCGCACAACATTTACAGCAAAAGCTAAATGTACCCGTACACCTTTGGGACGAACGGCTTACGACCGTTGCCGCTGAGCGTACGTTGCTCGAGGCCGACGTTAGCCGTAAGAAGCGAAAGTTAGTGGTGGACAAAATGGCGGCAGCGCTAATTTTGCAAAATTATCTCGATTCTAAAACGAAAAGGTGAGGGTAACGATGACAAAGGACAACATGCAGTTTGAAGAGCCGGAAATCATCTACATTCCGGATGAAGACGGCAACGAAGAAGAATTCGAGGTAGTCATGAAGTTCGAGGTAGACGGCTCCGATCAGAAATATATGATGGTAGTTCCGCTCAACGTGGATTCCGAAGACGAGCAAGACGAAGACTCCGATGAAGTCTACGCTTTCCGTTATGAAGAAGACGGCGATGATTTGAAACTGTATACCATTGAAGATGAAGAAGAGTGGAACATGGTAGAAGAAACCTTTAACACACTTCTTGCTGAAATTGACGATAACGACTAGTTCTTTGGATTTGTTGAATCCACGATGAACCATAGTCGAAGGGAGCTTAACGCGTGTCTGAAGTAAAACGTATTTCCGTCCTGAAGGACATCTACGGCACGGAAGTGGATCTCATTGGGGAAGAAGGCGCTACGGAACCATTCCAAATTATCGCCGAATTCCTAATGGGAGACAGTTCCTATGCCGGATTGCAATCGCATGATATGCAGAAAGAAGACGAAATCGCATTCTTCCGCATTACTTTCAAGGAAGGCTCCGATCCGGAGCTGGAATCCATTGAAAGTGATGAAGAGTGGGAGCTTGTTTCTGAAGCGTATGACGATTTGTTGTTCGAAGGCGAAGATCAGCCTTAACATGCACCTCTAGCTTTAAACAGGGCGGCAAGAGCCCGGTTTTACTTATAGGAGTACGGAAGGGCGGCGCCGACCGCCCTTTTTCCGCGCTGATATAGAAATGGAGGATAGGTCGCTTGAGAAGAGCAGAGCATCAGAATTCAGAAGATTTGCCGGAAGAGGGAGCCATAAGGCCTTCCGGACCAAGACGCGGACGCATTACGTTCTGGGTAATTGTGACCATACTCGGATTAATGCTTATTTCCGCGGGAAGTCTTTATCTCTACATCTGGAATGGCTTGCGGCCTGCACCGACAGGCGATGTTGTTCAAGTGGAGCTGAAGAAAGGGACATCTCCATTCGGATTTGCTGAAGTGCTCGAAGATCAAGGGGTTATTCGGAATGCATTTATTTTTAAATATTACTTGCGCTACAAGGACGAAGGACCGCGGTTTCAAGCCGGCGTGTACGAGCTGTCGCCGGGGATGGACAAGGACGCCATAATTGCTAAATTAAACGCCGGAGAGACGTTGAAGGAAGAAACAATGCGTTTCACGATTCCGGAAGGGTTTACGGTTGAGCAAATAGCGGAAACACTAGATAAAGCAGGCTATGCGAAGAAAGCGGATTTCATGGCGCTTGCGGATAAGGATCAAGCATGGAGCGACGTGGATGCAGCGAAGAACATCCCGAAGAATCCTGACCTTCGCCATCGTTTGGAAGGATACTTATTCCCGGATACGTATGAGCTTGTGAAAGCAAGCAAGCCGGAGGAGATCATCAAACGTCTGCTTCAAGAGCTGGATCATAAGCTGGATACACTTCCCGAGAATTGGGAGGATTCGCTTGCGGCCAATAACGTGGATTTTCACGGCATGATGACCATCGCGTCTCTCGTGGAGCGTGAGGTTGTCGTGGATGCGGAACGTCCAATCGTTGCAGGCATTATCTATAATCGACTGAAGAAAGGCATGCCGCTTCAAATCGATGCGACCGTACAATATTTGCTCGATAAACAGAAGGAACGGCTGCTGATTGACGATTTGAAGGTGGACAGCCCTTACAATACGTACAAAGTGGATGGTCTCCCTCCGGGGCCAATCGCATCTCCGAGCTTGAAATCGATCGAAGCTGCGCTTTTCCCGAAAGAGACGGAATACTATTTCTATGTAACGAAGAAAGACGGCAGCCACGAGCATCTGTTTGCGGAAACGCTCAAGGAGCATAATCGCAACATCGAGAAGAGCAATCAAACGGCTGGACAATAGGAGGATTTACAATGGCAACAAAACCGGAGCTGCTCGTTGATGCGGGTTCTCTAGCTGATATGGAGCGGCTCATCGCTGCGGGTGCGGATGCTTTCATTCTGGGTGAATCCCGTTATGGCATGCGCCTGTCGGGTGAATTTGATCTGGCCCTAATGGCAGAAGCAGTAAAGCTTGCTCATTCGCATCAAGTTTCCGTTTATGCAGCAGTCAATAACTTAATGGACAATGAAACCGTTGGTGCGTTGCCCGGCTACATTCGAGGTTTGGCCGAAGCGGGCGTAGACGGCTTAGTATTCGGCGACCCTGCAGTATTGATGGTTGCGCGCGTTGAAGCGCCAAACATGAAGCTGCACTGGAACGCGGAGATGACTTCCACAAACTATGCGACAGCGAATTATTGGGGACGCCGCGGCGCCACTAGGTTCGTTCTGGCGCGTGAGCTTAACATGGATCAAGTGATCGATGTGAAAACCAATACGACGCTTGAAGTACAGGTGCAGGTGCACGGTTTAACCAATATTTATCATTCCAAGCGTCCGCTTGTTCAAAATTATTTCCAGCATCAGACGAAGGATGGTGAAACGACCGAGGTTCCGGTTCACGGCAAGCGGGAAGATGGCTTGTACCTAGTGGAAACGGAACGGCCGGATGAACGTTTCCCAATCTATGAGGATGCTGGCGGAACTCACATTATGAGCTCTGATGATCTATGCATGCTCGAGAACTTACATGAGTTAATGGAAGTTAATATCGATAGCTTTCGGATTGAAGGACTGTTAAAATCAATTGAGTACAATGAAACGATCGTTAAAGCGTATCGTGCTGCAATTGATGCCTATTGCGAGGATCCGGAAGGTTACGCCTTCAACGAAGAATGGTTGGATAGCATTGTGAAAGTACAGGATCCGTCCCGTGAGCTTTCGTACGGATTTTTCTATAAGGAACAAGTATATTAATCGTCACCTAAAGAAGTTGTGGAGGTGAAGCAGGTGACCACAAAAACATCCCCCCGCTTTACGGGGAAGAGAAATCGTTTAGATAAGCCGGAGCTGCTTGCTCCGGCAGGTAATTTGGAGAAACTGAAGTTTGCCGTCCATTACGGCGCAGATGCGGTATATATCGGCGGTCAGAAGTATGGCCTTCGTTCCAATGCCGACAACTTCACCTTTGCTGAGATGAAGGAAGGCGTTGAGTTCGCGGAACGGTATGGCGCGAAAGTGTTTGTGGCAACCAATATTTATGCTCATAACGAGGATATTGGCGGTCTTGAAGAGTACTTGCGCGAGCTCGAAGCAGCCGGTATTGCAGCGATTATTGCTGCAGATCCGATCATTATCGAAACCGCGCAGCGGGTAGCGCCTAAGCTCGAGGTTCATTTGAGCACGCAGCAATCGACGCTGAATTGGCAGGCTGTACAGTTCTGGAAAGACGAAGGGCTGCCGCGTGTCGTGTTAGGCCGCGAGACGAGCCTCGAAGAAATTTCGCAAATTAAAGCGCATGTCGATATTGAGATCGAAGCGTTCATTCATGGTGCTATGTGTTCTTCCTTCTCGGGTCGTTGCGTGCTTTCGAACCATTTCACGGACCGGGATTCCAACCGCGGAGGCTGCTGCCAGTCCTGCCGCTGGAAGTATGATATCTATGAAGACGACCTGCAAATGGTTGGTCCCGAAGCGGATAAATTTACGATGGGTTCCAAAGACTTATGTATGATCGAGCATATTCCGGACTTAATCGAGGTTGGCGTTGACAGCTTCAAGATCGAAGGCCGGATGAAGAGTTTGCATTACGTTGCAACAGTCGTGAATGCTTACCGTCAAGCGATCGATTCGTACATGTCTGATCCGGATCATTATGAGCTGAAGCAAGTGTGGCTGGATGACATTCAGAAAGCTGCCAATCGTCCGGTAAATACCGGCTTCTTCTACGATACTCCGGGTCCTGAAGATCATATTTATGGACCGGAAGACAAAGCGGCTCCTTATGATTTCGCAGGAGTGGTTATTTCTTATGATGAGGCAACGGGACTTGCAGTTGTTCAGCAGAGGAATCATTTCAAGCCGGGGCAGGAAGTAGAATTCTTCGGACCGAACGGCACTTTCTTTAAACAATCCGTTGGTTCCATCACGGACGAAAGCGGCAATGCGCTGGATGCGGCAAGACATCCGCTGCAGCACATCGTGCTGAAGACGGAGCATCCGGTAAAACCGATGGACATGATGCGTAAACGAGTGCGTTAATAAGCATTTGGACCCAAATAATCCTAGTCGAGCGATCGATTGGGATTATTTTTTTTGAGAAAATATTCCCTGTTTCCCTAACAATACGGAGATGTAAAGCCGATATTAAGGATATTGCGTGTATATTGTCGAATTATGGATTTGCGTGACGTAGGCATTAAGCAGCTAGTGTAAGTCAACAGACACATACCCACACGAACGCACCAGCTCCACACACGGAAATTATCCTCAGATTAGGTGGTGTCATGAAGTGAAATTGAAGTTGAAAGAGAAGAAAAATAAGATGAAAACGCAATCAGAAGAAGTCGAAGGTAAAGGGGCAAACGTGAAAGCCTTATATTCTTCCTCCATAAATGGGATCAAGAATGTGAAGCTGACGAATCCCATTAAGTCTGTCGGACTTATGTTATTCCTAATTATTTTCAGCGCGATTCTCGTCTGCGTACTGGTAGTCGGATTATTCTCCTACTCGACCTCGAAGAGCATCATCAAGAATAAAGTAGCGGATTCGAGCGCGGTAGCCATTTCCCAGTCCAAGGGCAAGCTTGATTTAATGTTTAAGAACTATGAAGCGCTGTCGATGCAGATTCTGCTCGATAAGATTGTTCAAGACAATTTGTTGAAATACGACCAAACTACTGATGACTACGAGCGTTTCGATGTAATGAAGAAACTAAGTGATTCCATTCAGTCATACATACTCGGTAACTCCACTATTGTCGGAGCTGCGATTATTCCGATTGGCAGTGATGCGGCTTCTGTAACGGTTGGATCCTCAAGCATCAGTACAGAAGATGCGAAGGATACGAAGTGGATGAAGACGATAATCGATGGCGGCGGTAAATTGATGTGGCTTCCGGCTCAAGTGAAAGGCTACAGCGGCAGTGCATCGGAGCCGACAATTGCGATGGGCCGTGTTATGAAGAACACGGTGACGAATGAAGGCAAATTTATTATGATCGTTGAGATCTATTTGAAAGAATTCTCCAAGCAGCTCGAGGATCTCAAGATCGGCGATGGCAGTGATGTCACGATTGTTGACAGCGAGAATAATTTGGTTTACACCAAAGACCTGGAGCAAATCGGCAAACCATCTCCGATTACGCTTTCTGAGAAAGAAAAGTCCGGTTCGACAACAGTAGAACTTGCCAGCGGAGAAGTGCTTGCGATGTACAACCAGTTCGCGACGGTGAATTGGAAGTTGGTTGGATCGATTCCGGTAGATGAGCTTGTTAAGGATGCGAAGCAGATCCGCAACGCAACTTATATTATTGCAGGGATCGCAGCGCTGCTTGCGATTGGTATCGGTTTGCTCGTCATCCGTATGGTTGCACTGCCGCTTGTTAGTTTGCGCAATCTGATGAACGAAGGTGAACGCGGTAACTTGACCGTTCGTTCGACGATCAATAAGAAAGACGAAATCGGTCAATTGGCTCAAAGCTTCAACCAGATGATGACGCAAATCACCGTGCTCGTCGCGCAGACGAATCAGTCCGCGCAGGATGTTCTGGCTACAGCAGGGGAGCTATCGGATGCTTCGAAGAAAACAGCGGTATCCGCTCGCGAAATCGCTGTAGCGACTGAAGAAATCGCAAACGGGGCAACGAGCCTTGCGATGGAAGCGGAGAAAGGCAGTGACCTGACTTCGGAAATCAGCCAGCAGATGCAGCAGGTGATGACGGCAAACCAGGACATGGGACAGGCTGCCGGCGAGGTAGAGAAAGCAAGTCGCCAAGGTACGGCTTACATGAACAGCTTAATCGAGAAAACCGGGATGACGGAAGAAATGACCCGCTCGATGGTGGAGAAAGTCGACCGCCTCAAAGAAAGCACGCGTTCCATTCGTAAGATTCTGGAAGTTCTCAATAATATGACGAAACAAACAAACATTTTGTCTCTGAATGCAACCATTGAAGCAGCTCGTGCAGGTGCAGCTGGCAAAGGCTTCATGGTCGTGGCTGATGAAATTCGCAAATTGGCGGATCAATCCCGTCAATCCATCGATGTTGTTGGTCAAATTACAGAGACCATTCAGAAGGAAATCGACGAAACTGTACATGTCTTGTCTGATGCCTACCCGATCTTCCAGGAGCAAATTCAATCCGTTAAAGAAGCGAACCAAATTTTCTTGACCGTTCAAGGTCAAATGGGCGACTTTGTCGGCAGCCTGAGCTCGGTTACTGATTCCATCAGCATGCTGGAGCGTTCGCAGGTGGTTCTCTCCGAAGCGATGGGTAATGTTAGCGCAGTAGCGGAAGAGTCATCCGCTACTTCCGAGGAAGTGGCATCGCTGAGCAATGAGCAAAACAGCATCAGTGAGGGACTTGTTCGCCTATCCGATAAACTCGAGACGGTATCATCCGGGCTGAAAGAAACGCTTAGCCGTTTCCGCACCTAAGAAAACAAGGAAGGCTGACATCGATTGTCCGATGTCAGCCTTTTTGCATGGGAATAACAAGAAAGAGGCGGGGGAATCCAATCCCCCGCCTCTTTACAATTTCTACTTATTATTTAATCTCGGCTTTGCGTAAAAATCATAATGTACTTGACTAGCTCAAGCAGGGAAATCAATGCTGCTGCAACATACGTTAACGCTGCGGCATTAAGGACTTTCGCTACACCGCGTTCTTCTTCATTCGTGATGAAACCTTCGGAAATCATAATTTCACGAGCGCGGCTGCTGGCATTGAACTCTACGGGCAGTGTAACGAGCTGGAAAGCTACCGCACAAGAGAAGAACAAGATACCAATTCCGATTAGCCCAGTGGCTTGAAACAGAAAACCGGCGATTAACAAGAAAGGTGCAACACCGGAAGCGAAGTTCACGACCGGGAAGATCTTATGGCGCAGCGTCAGCATCGGGTAGTGCACACTATGTTGAATGGCGTGGCCGACCTCGTGACAGGCTACAGAAACCGCTGAGATTGAATTCTCGTAGTAGACGGGCTCTGACAGCCTTACGACGCGGTGAATCGGGTCGTAGTGGTCAGAGAGCGTTCCAGGTACGGGTTCAACCGGTACATCATGCAGTCCGTTGCGATCGAGCATCATCCTTGCGGCTTGATATCCTGTGAGGCCGCTATTGATTGGAACTTCAGACCAGCGGTTAAATGTGCCGCGAACTCTAAACTGTGCCCATAACGATAAAAGGAAGGCAATAATGATTAGAAAATCCATTGGGTGAAAAAACATAAATAGTTCCCTCCATTAGTGTTGAAATCCTACATAATGCCGCCTTTGTTAATGAGAAGCATCAAGGCTTCAACGCAGGCGGCTGTTTGAGGCACCAGCCGTTTAAACACCTGCTTCGCCTGCTGGGGCTTCAATTGGTTCAGGACAGGTTCAATCTCCTGAACTTCTCGTTGCAGCTGTTCTAGATGAAGCTGGAGCTCCATAAGCCTTCCGGACACTTGCTCCTCGGTTGAAACTTTGCGCCAGCCTGCCATATTTGCCTTGATTTCATCGAGCGTATATTTGTCTTTCTTCAACTGTACTATACGTTTGAGCCGATTCAAGGTTTCATCACTATAGAGACGATAATTTTTGGCTGAGCGGCGTTCGGGTTCGATCAGACCCATTGATGTGTAGAAATCGATTGTACGTGAACTTACGCCGGCTAACTTCGATAGTTCGCCAATCCGGTGCAGCACATGTTCGGACAATGGAATCACCTCTCTCTTGGCGTTAATTCTTCTAGTACCTATGATACAGAATCTATAACCATACAGTCAAACGTAATGCTTTGACGAATTTTGTTAGTATAAAACCTGACATGAGACCTTACTACTAGGAAGGATATTCGTAATTTATAAGGGGCGTGTGACATAGGATAGGAGAGAAAAACGATCAAAACGCGAAGGATAAGGCGGTGAAAAGGCGGTTTCGGTGCTAAAATTGTGAAAAAACTTAACATTCGATTCATTTGAAGAAGCGAATGTTAGATTTTTTTCGAGAAAATGAAAAAACTGTATTGTCAAATGTGGTACTTCTGACTATAATGACATTAAGTCTTTCCTAGCATGTCAAGAAACATTACATTAGGGAGTGGTCGTAGTGGTCAAAAAGTTGATTTTATCTTTAGGTGCTCTTATGTTGTTATTTCCAGCAATGGCTTTCGCAGACGACCCGTCTGCAGGAACACTGAACATGGGGTTGAACTCGATCTGGGTTCTGGTCGCGGCAGTGTTAGTTATCTTGATGCAAGGTGGATTTATCCTTCTCGAATCCGGTTCGACACGAATGAAGAATGCCGGGCATATTGCCGGTAAAACAATCTTCACATTGGGACTTTGTACCTTGGTTTACTGGGCAGTAGGTTATGCATTTGCTTTCGGCGCAGATAACGCTGAGAATTCAATCAGTAAATTTATCGGATGGGGCAGCTACTTATTCGCTCCTGCCGTATCAGCTGCAGAAGGCGAAGCACTTCCATCCACGATCTTCTTCGTATTCCAACTGGCTTTCGCCGCAGTATCGCTTTCCATCGCATGGGGCGGTTTCGCAGAACGCGCTAAGCTTTCCGCATACCTCGTATTTACCGTATTGTTTACTGCACTCATCTATCCGGTTATCGCCCACTGGATCTGGAGCCCAACTGGCTGGTTGTTCGCTGAAGGCGCACAAGACTATGCAGGTTCCACGGTAGTTCACTTAACCGGTGCGCTTGCAGCCTTTGCGGCAACCGTACTTCTGAAGCCGCGTATCGGCCGCTTCAATAAAGACGGCTCCGCAAATGAAATTCTAGGTCATAACCAAGTATTTGGTGCTTTGTCCGTTCTTATACTATGGGTTGGCTGGTTCGGCTTTAACGCAGGTAGCGCACTTGGCGTAGGCGACGGCTTCTTCGGATACGTTGCATTCAACACCCAACTCGGCGCAGCTGGCGGCGCAGTAGCGGCGCTTCTGATTTCCTGGCTTGTAAACGGCAAAGCAGACATTCCTACAACATTGAATGGTGCGCTTGCCGGTCTCGTAGCCATCACTGCAAGCTGTGCGTTCGTAGATCCTTGGGCAGCTGTTGTAATCGGTTTGCTTGCTGGTGTACTCGTATTCTTCAGTGCTAAGTTTTTCGAGAAAATCAAAGTCGACGATCCAATCTATGCGCTTTCCGTTCACGGTGCAGCAGGGGTTTGGGGTACGCTGGCGAATGGTATCTTTGCAACGGATGAGCTTGCAACAAAGCTTAATGTAGGTAAAGGCGGTATCATCGACACAGGCAATTGGCATCAAATGTGGGTACAGCTTGAATCCGTACTCGTTTGCGGCGGCTACGTACTCGTTGTTTCCTTCGTATTGCTCGGAATCATGAAAGTCGTTATGGGTCTTCGTGTTACGGAAGAACAAGAAATTATCGGTCTTGACCTTTCCGAGCATGGTACATTCGGCTATCCGGAGCAAATGAAAAAAGCACAACAAAGCTTGTAAGCAGCAAAAACGCAGCCTGAATAAGTTGTTCGATACTGACATAGGGGTGAGCACAGCATGAGCGATCCGGTTCGTGCGAAGCTGCTTACACGCATCGGGACTACCGACGATGTGGTGACGCTGCGCGGCTTGCGGGATCAAATCCACGAGCGGATGGAAGCTCTGCACGCGAAGCAGCCGATTGAACAATTTAATACGGATCTGAATGAGGTACATGATGCGTTTATACGTCGGGCGATCTCATTATCAGAAGCGCAAATGGCACGGCTGGGGCACGGTTCCCCTCCCGTGCCTTACGCGTATTTATTGTTCGGCAGCGGAGGCAGGGCGGAACAAACGCTGTCAAGCGACCAGGACAGCGGATTGATTTACGACGATCCGAAGGAAGAATCGGAGCGGGAGCAAGTAACGGCTTATTTTCGAACCTTTGCCGACACGGTTGTCGACACGCTGCAGAAGCTCGGTTATCCGCCATGTGAAGGTGAGGTCATCAGCTCCAATCCGATCTGGTGCCAATCCCTCTCACAGTGGAAAGAGAAGCTGGACAGCTGGTTTGAAGATCCGGATTGGGAATGTGTCAGGTATCTTCTCATCGTAGCCGATAGTCGGATGATTTACGGGCAGCACCGGCTGCTGCAATTATTGAAGGATCATTATTATACCGATATGTTAAATCACCGTGTTATCGTTCGTCACATGCTTAATAATACGATGCGTCATAAGGTGCTGATTGGCGTGTTCGGCCAGCTGCTTAAAGAACAATACGGCACAGACGCCGGCAGCTTGGATCTGAAATACGGTGCCTATATTCCAATGGTCAATGCGATGCGATTATTAAGCATTCAAGCTGGTGTTCGAGAGACTTCCACGCTTGCACGTATTAATCGTTTACGCCAGTTGGAGGTCATATCGGAAGAAGACTGCATGATGTACGCGGACATTTTTCGTTTGTTCATGCGTCTTCGGCTGATGAGCACGGAGAAGCGTGAAGACGGGCTGTACATGAACAATGGGAAGCTGCCGCATGCGAAGCTAACGAAGGAATTAATCGAGGAGCTGAAATCCGGACTCAAGGGAGTAAAGAAGCTGCAACGCTTCGTTCAAAAGCAGACGACGGGAAGGCTCTAGAGCAGCGGAGGGAGAACCATGAAGGAGCAGAAAAGTGTAGGCAGGATGTGGCATTTATACAAAATGGGCGGAATTACACCGGCGATTGCTTCGATGATGGGCGCTCAAAACGCGCAGCAAATGGCTTTCATCCGCTCGATGTCGAAGGAGCAGCGCAAGGAATCGATGATGGATCAGTCCCTGCACGATATGGAGGTCGTTGTCTTCGACCTGGAGACGACCGGCTTCTATCCGACGAACGGGGATGAGATTCTTTCGGTTGGAGCCGTGCTCGTGAAAGGAGATCAACTGGTAGAAGGAGAAGGCGGAACCTTCTACAGCTTAGTGAATCCTAAACGGAAAGTGCCCAAGCATATCACGGAGCTAACCGGAATTACGAATGAAATGGCCCAGGATGCGCCGGATCTCATGCAGGTGCTTCATGATTTCATGGAGTTCGTCGGCAAAAGATTGCTGATCGCCCACGCCAGCGGCCATGACAAGCAGTTTCTCAATGCAGCGCTGTGGCGGACATCGAAAGTGAATCTGACACATCGCGTGCTGGATACGATGCTGGTGGCGAAATGGCTGGAGCCTAACCGGCTTACTTATAACTTGGACGATATGTTGACATTAAGCGGGATCGAGATTACGCAGCGGCATCATGCGCTGGAGGATTCCCTTATGACAGCCAAACTGTGGGTACATTATTTACGGCGTATGCATGATCGAAACGTCATTACGCTTGAGGACTTATATGCTTATTTGAGTCAGCATTAAAGGTGTGAAGCTGCCATTCTCTGCCCAATAAGGCTGAATGTACGGACGGTCTGCCTGTTGGAGCGAAACAATCCAATAATTGATGCCCGTTGCCGTCGTGTGCAGACCATTCCAATCCGCAGTGCTTGGGATCGGCATGGACGATGGATGGGAGTGAAAATAGCCGACAAGCGATTGTCGGTTTTTTTGCATGCCGTAATAAGCCTGAATCCATTCCTCGGGGTCGAACGCAAACCGATTAAGCGGCTGCCGCGATCCATTACGAACAGCTTGGATGCTTGTTACGGTTACGAATGGCTGCTGTGCCTGACTGGCAGTCCCGCACAATATCCCGCATGCTTCCTCCGGTAATGCTCTGCGACAGCGTTCGATAAGGAATTGATAGGCTTCGGACGTAATGAATACTTGAGCCGGAGCAGAATCGAGTTCTGCCTCGTTAGCTTGGATGATGGTGTTCTTCATACAATGCCTCTTTTCATATCGAAGGTCATTGTTTCATTATATCGTTTCCGATCCTCGGAAAACAGTGAGCGGCATTAAGCATCTCCGGCTGTCTTAGGCGGATGGACCATAAAAATAATGATGAGTAAAGCGCCGAATGAAAGTGCGGCTACAACGCTGTACAGCAGCGTATCGGAACGTTTGGCCATCCAGCCGAATAAAGGGGGTCCAAAGGCGACTCCGAAGAATCGTAAGCTGCTGTAGAGCGAAGTGACCATGCCTCGATGCTCGCGATCTACAGAACCGGTGATGAGCGTGTTCAGACATGGAAGCAAGAGGCCGGTGCCGGCGCTGCTGAGCGCCGCGAAGCCGATTAACGCATATACGCTGTTGTGGATGAAAGCAGCAGCTGCCAATGCCGAGCCCATCACAGCTAACCCGATGATCATAAGCCGTCGCATGAGAGCACCGTTGTTTTTGATTTTGCGGCCGGTCACGTATGCGGTTATAACCAAGAAGAGGAGCGGGATCGCAAGAACGCCGCCCTTAGCCACACCGTCGATATTATAGGGAGCTTCTTCTAATACGTCAGATAGCCGGAAGAGGACACCGAACAGAATAAAAAGCCCCAGGGAACCGGAAACGAATGCGGAAATGAGCCAGCGTCCTTTCTCCTTGAAGACTTTTGCGATACCCGCAATATACTGCTTAACCGGTGTTTTCTCTTTTTTTTCATTGGGCGGTTCTTTAATCAAGAACATCATGGCGAAGAACGACCCTGCACAAAATAATGGAAAAGCAAACAATGGAGCATACCAAGCCATTAAGGCGAGTAGAGAGCCGATAATCGGACTTACGACCTTGCCTGCGCCGTTCGAAGCTTCTATGAGGCCTAAAGCTTCGCTTTCACTGCCGTCCTTGTACATGTCCCCTACCAGAGCCATCGCAATCGGGGAAGTGCCGGCAGCGCCGATTCCTTGAAGCGCGCGTGCCGTAATGAGAAGCCAATAGGCATGCGTAACCGCTCCGATGCCCGCTACTATACCGGCTATTCCATAGAGTGCAAGAGAGGGTAGGATAACGGCTTTACGCGTGAAGCGATCGGATAAGTATCCTGAGATTGGGATGATAAGACCGGCTGCAACCGAAAACAACGTAATGACCAGACTGGCTTGAAATCCTGAAATGCCAAGCTCCTTCTCCATATCCGGCAAAATCGGGACGAGCATGGAGTTACCCAATACAAGCACGAGCGGCACAGTAGCGAGCGCGCAGTATTGAAACCATTTTCCTTTGCCCTGTTCATCTTGATTAGCCTTGTTCTTGCTGCCGCTGCTCGCTCCGCTTGTGCGCAGCCTGCCCGGTTTCCCTTGGGTCCAACCGGATTTTGTTGCTTGCTTCATTAGAACAGCTCCCATGGCGAAATTGTGTCATCTCGACGGTAATGTTCCCACGAACTTGAGCATCCATTCCCAAGCGTGGTAACATGTAGGGAGGTTGTCCGAAACAGATATCGCATATAAGAAAGAAGGCGCAAGGATGAAACGTTCGATTGTACTGATCGTCATCGTGCTGGTGTTGGCCGGTGCCGCAGTCTACCAAAATAAAGGAAAACATAACGAAGCGCTTGCCGCTTCAGGCGATATGCTGCCCAAACCGGGTTATACGGCTCCCACGCTGGAGCTTCCGAACTTGACGGACCAAGCAACCGCGATCGGCGGTAAACGCGAGAAGCTGCTGATGGTGAATTTCTGGGCTTCATGGTGCTGGCCTTGCGAGATGGAGGCGCCGGATATGCAGGCACTTTCGGAGAAGTATGGCGATAAGCTGGAGCTTTACGGCATCAATGCAACAAGCCTGGATAAAGAGCGTCAGGCAAGGGAATTCGTCACGGAGCAGAAGCTGAAATTCCCTATCCTGATGGATCGGGACGGCAAAGCGACTGACTTGTACAAAGTGAACACGTTCCCTACCACGCTCTTGATCGACAGCAATGGGATTGTAAGAGAGCGGATAGGCGGGGTCATCTCTAAGAGCAAATGGGAAGCGATCATCGACAAGTGGATTGACGTTCAAGAAGAGCAGCATACAGGCACATAACCACCATTCCAGCGTAAAATAAAGAACGCCGTATCAGCCTATTATGGCGGATACGGCGTTCTTGCCGTTTAGTGATTAACCAATCCGAACTGTTCGCGAGGTTCATCCATGGCATTATCAATCTTGGACATATTGAGCAGCGCGTAACGGATGCTGTCGACCAGCGCTTCCCAGCTCGCTTCAATAACGTTATTCGAGACGCCGACCGTGTTCCAAGTGTTCTTGAAGTCCGTGGATTCCATTAACACGCGGACTTTAGCCGCCGTTGCGTCCTTCTCATCGATGACCCGAACTTTGTAATCGGAGAGGTGGAAGTCATTAATGCTTGGATAGAACTGCTCCAGTGATTTGCGAAGCGCGTTATTCAATGCATTAACAGGACCATTGCCTTCAGCCGCCATGTATACGGTTTGGCCTTCGACATTTACTTTAACGATCGCTTCGGCGTTCATGTTATTGCCGTTTGTTTTCTCGACGATCATTTTGAGTGATTCCAGCTTGAAAATTTCTTTCATTTCGCCGAAGGCATCGCGCAGCAGCAGCTCGAGCGATGCATCCGCACCTTCGAATTGGTAGCCTTGATGCTCAAGGTCTTTGATTCGTTCCATAATTTGTTTGGTCTTGTCGTTATTCGCATTGATATCAAGTCCGAGCTCTTGCGCTTTGGAGATGATATTGCTTTGACCGGCAAGCTCAGAGACGAGTACGCGCTGCTTATTGCCGACCAGCTCGGGACGGATATGCTCGTACGTCTTCGAGTCCTTCATAATGGCGGAAACGTGGATGCCGCCTTTATGTGCGAAAGCTGCGTTTCCGACATAAGGCTGCGCAACAGGCATGTGGACATTCGCGATCTCGCTGATATAGCGGGCTGTTTTCGTAAGCGATTGAAGCTGATCATCACTCACGCAGCGATAGTTCATTTTGATTTGAAGATTCGGAATGATCGAGCATAGATTCGCGTTGCCGCAGCGCTCGCCGTAACCGTTGATCGTTCCTTGCACTTGCCGGGCACCGGCTTGTACGGCAGCTAAAGTGTTCGCTACGGCAAGCTCGCAGTCGTTGTGCGTATGAATACCGATCGGCGCGTTAAGCTCCATTCGGATACGTGTTACGATGTCATGTACTTCGGACGGCAATGTACCGCCATTCGTGTCGCAAAGCACGATCCAGTCTGCACCGGCATCTTGCGCTTTACGCAGGACAGAGAGTGCATATTCAGGGTTATGCTTGTACCCATCAAAGAAATGCTCCGCATCGAAGATCGCTTCAACGTCATTGCGTTTAAGGAAGGCAAAGGAATCGTAGATCATTGCCAAATTCTCTTCAAGCGTCGTCTGCAGAGCGGTATGTACATGGAAATCCCATGACTTGCCGACCAGCGTGGCCGCAGGAACACCGGACTCGACAATTCGCAGCAGGCTGCTGTCTTGCTCTGCCAGTGAATTTTTGCGTCTTGTGCTGCCGAACGCGGTGATCTTAGCTCCCAGCTTCAAATGCTTGACACGTTGAAAGAACTCGATATCCTTGCTGTTGCTGCCTGGATTTCCGCCTTCAATATAATGAACGCCAAGTAAATCAAGCTTCTGGGCAATTTTTATTTTGTCGTCTGCGGAGAGGCTGATTCCTTCGCCTTGCGTGCCATCTCTCAGCGTAGTGTCGAAAATGGAGATTGTGTTTGCCATCATTTGCAGAAGCCCCCTTCACTACTAATCCTATGCGTAGTCATAATTTTTTATTATAGCATTACTTGTGCGGTGCGTAAATGTTAGGTTAACGCGCCCGTTATGCCGCAAGTTGACTGCCTCTATCGGCAATTGTATGCTGAGACTAGAAGCATTTTCTGCGGAATAGGAGGAAGTCGGTCATGCCCACGGATCATCAGAAACCAGCTGCCAAGAACCGCATTATTTTGCACCTGGACATGAATGCATTCTATTGCTCCGTGCATGAAGCGGAAGAACCGCATCTATATAAAGGAAAGCCAACAGCGGTCGCCGGCAGCGTGGAGCTGCGCAAAGGCATTATCGTCACTTCCTCCTATGCGGCCCGCAAGCAAGGGGTCAAGACGGGGATGACGGTACGCGAAGGGATGCGGCGCTGCCCGGATTTGATACTCATTCGCCCTGACTTTGATCTGTACCGGACCTATTCTCGCGGGTTTATGTCGATTGCCCGGCAGTACACACCATTAGTTGAAGCGATGTCTATCGATGAATGCTATATGGATATAACGGGCTCATCCGCATTTGGTGAACCGCTGGAGATTGCGCACGCCATTCAGGAACGGATTCGCAGCGAATGGAACCTTCCATGCTCGATAGGTGTAGCGCCGAATAAGCTGCTGGCGAAGATGGCCTCCGATATGCAGAAGCCGAACGGGTTCACCGTGCTCCGAATTCGTGATGTGCCGAAGCTGCTGTGGGATAAACCCTGTGACTCGCTGTTCGGTATCGGACGGAAGACGGCCGACAAACTCACGAAACTGAATATACGAACAATCGGGCAATTGGCAGAAGCCGACGAAGTCATGCTGACGAAACATTTCGGCGTACTCGGTACATGGATGAAGTCGGCATCCTACGGATATGATCATTCACCGGTCAATGCGGCCAGAGAACGGAACAAATCCGTCGGACATACGACGACATTGCCTAAAGACGTGAAAGACCGCCCGGAAGTGCATCGAATACTGCTGAATCTGGCTGATCAAACCGGCCGCAGAATGCGTCATCAGAAAATGATGGCCTCCACTGTACAGATCGTCATCCGCAAACCGGATATGACAACGGTAAGCAGATCGATTACACTTCCAGTTCCAACCGATTCCGCAGCAGATATTCATAAGGAAGCTTGTAAACTATTCGATAAACACTGGCCGCTCGGCGAGCCTGTAAGACTTCTGGGAATTACGCTGCAGAATCTATCATTGCAGGTTGAAACGGCGGTTCAGCTAGACTTGTTCGAATATAAAGAACAGCCTAAGAAAGCCGCTTTAACGAAGGCTATGGATATGCTTCGCGATAAGTTTGGCGAGGATGCGGTGCTTACAGCGGGCATGCTGGGAGACGACCCGTCGGCATTAATTCGCAACAAACGAATTAGGGGGACATCCTTGCAAACAGACGAGCATATGTTATATAGTGATGAGTGAGGGTTGTTCGCTAAAAAACCACACAATCGTAAGTTTCTTGGCTTACAATTAATAGGAGGGAATACGATGTCGAAGTTTACTTGGGTTGAAAAAGATACGTGCATTGCTTGCGGAGCATGCGGAGCAACGGCACCGGACATTTATGACTACGACGATGAAGGTCTAGCAGAGGTTATTTTCGGCAGCGACGGTAACCACGGCAACACAGAAATCCCATCGGATCTATATGATGATTTGCAAGACGCGGCAGACGGCTGCCCGACGGATTCCATCAAAATCGCAGACGCTCCTTTTAATAACTAATTCGGCTAAATAGGATTGAAGAATAATCCCATTTCTTGTTTCGACAAGAGGTGGGATTTTTCTTGTTGTTTCGACATGTTTATATTGCCTTCTCTTCTGGAAGTGAACTAGAATAGAAGGAAGATTACTAGGAAAAATTTACTGATTTTCGGGGAACTAGGGGGAAAATATGCTTAGGCGAAAGTGGTTGATTACAACAGCCCTCGGGCTGTTGATCTGTTTGTTCTGGTCGTTTCTAAGCAGTTTGGGAACTGGAGGCACACTGGGACTGGTAGAGTCCGTTTTACAAGATAAGATCATGCAGAAGGCAGATGCGGATCGTGCACCGAATGTGAACATTAAACTCATCAAAATCGACCAAGCCTCGCTCGACAATTTAGGGCAATTCCCCTGGGATCGCGGACTCTATGCACAGCTTATCTCGATGCTGGCGGACGCAGGCGCCAAAGCGATCGCGCTGGACGTCGTGCTGGCAGAGCCGGGGAATGATCCGGAGAGCGATAAGCTGATGGCGGAAACGATGAAGAAGTACCCCAATGTCATCTTACCTGTCGTCTTTAACTTCAAGGCCCGACAAGATGAAGCCGGCGAACTGGAGACGGAATCGATTTCCTATCCTGCCGAGACGATTGAAGCAGGGCCGGATCAATTAGGACATATCAATGTACTGCAGGATAAAGACGGTACTGTCCGTAAGCTGACGATCGGACTGAAAGATGATACAGCTCAAGTAATTCCGGCTTTCAGCGTGAAGCTGGCTAATTATTTACTGGATCAAGAGCATCAAATCGCGTGGAATGAGGAGAAGCAGGGCTGGTACCGCGGAGAGCAGTGGATTCCGGCTGACAGCCGCAATCAGATTGCCACGGAGTTCTACACGGAGCCTCGCGAAGAGATGAGCCTTGCAACAGGATATGATTCGCAATCCTTCTTCGACGTGCTGTCAGGAAACATTCCCGCGGATTACTATCAAGGCGATGTTGTTCTGATCGGACCTTACGCACCCGGCCTGCAGGACGAGTATTTTACTCCGCTCAGCACGACGCTGAAGATGTACGGGGTTGAGATTCATGCGAACATGATTCAATCGCTGGTTGCCGGGAAATTCTCGACCAAAGCAAGTCCCATGGTGAACTACGCTTTGATTTTTCTACTGACATTCCTTTCTACGATTCTGTTTGAACGGTTTACCGGCAATAAAGCGTTCGCGGTATACGGAGTGCTTGCAGCCGTATTTATATTGGTGTGGATCGAGCTCTATCAGCTTAAATCATTATTTATTACCTTTACATATCCGTTCTTGGCCTTAACTACGGTCTTCATATGGTCCGTCGTCAGCCATTATCTTGCGGAACGACGCGAGCGCAGCCGGGTTACGAATATATTCGGCCGGTTCGTACCGAGAACGGTCGTGGATGAAATGCTTGCTTCCGGCGAGGAAGTGACGGTAGGCGGTCAACGCCGCGACATCAGCGTTATATTCGTCGACATTCGCGGCTTTACTCCGATGTCAGAGAAGCTGGAGCCGGAGCAGGTCATTCAAGTGCTAAATGAATATTTGGATATTTGTACGAAGGCTGTGTTCAAGTGGAACGGCACGCTCGATAAATTCATCGGCGATGGTGTCATGGCAATCTTCGGAGCACCGATTACGCAACCCAACCATCCTGAGCTCGCCGTATGTGCGGCACTGGAGATGAAACGCCAATCAGCGGAGCTCGAGGAACGATGTCTGCGAGAGATCGGCGTGCCCGTTCGTTTCGGCGTCGGCGTGAACAGCGGCCCTGCCGTCGTCGGCAACATCGGCTCTCAGATGCTTCGGCTTGATTATACGGCGATAGGCGACACCGTCAATTTGGCGGCGCGGTTGGAGTCGAATGCGAAGCCAGGGCAAATTCTGATCAGTGAAGAAACACTCGCTCGGGTAAAAGGGAAGTTCATTACGCAATCCATCGGCGAAGTGAAGGTGAAAGGGAAAGAGCGGCCTGTCCTGGTTACGGAAGTGTTAGGCGAGGCCGAGGAACATACGCAGACGGAAACAACGATTAAGGAAGCGATCATGAATGATCAGCTGAAAGGGAGAGTAGGAACATGATCAGCACAAACAACCGCAGGCTGCTCGCGATGTTATGCTTGCTGCTCGCGATCGGGCCGGCATCTTTTTTTGCGGGTGCAGGCAAAGCCTCGGCTCAAGTGATGCGCGTTGCCATTGTCGATTCGATGAAAGGTTCCGTTACGGTTCTTAAATCAGGCGGAGCCAAACCGTTCGCGGCATTTAAAAACATGAGTTTAAATGAAGGCGACCAGATTGCCACAAGTAAAGACGGTAGTGTGGTACTCCAGCTGGCGAGCGATGATGCGGACAAGGACAGCGTTACGATCGGTCCCAGCTCACAAGTTACGTTCACGAAACTAAAGGAATCCAGCGGTACCAAAACCAAGATGAGCGTGTGGGCGGGCTCGCTGTGGGTGAAGGTGAAATCCGTATCGAATGCGAATGATCAATTCGAAGTGGAAACGCCAACCTCCATCATGGGCGTTCGCGGCACGCAGTTCTATGTCGGCGTCAATCCGAGAACGGGGCTGACGAGCGTTTTCTTGGCAGCGGGAGTAATTGAGGCTATTACCGGCGGTATTCGTCTTGAGACCGACGGAACACCGGCGAAGGATAACACGGTTACGTTGTACCCGTCGGAGCAGCTTGATGAAGCCAACAACGCAGACGGACAAGGGCTGACGACTTCCGTTTCGATTATGGATATTACCAACTTCATTAATGGAGCATCTCCGGACATCATCAAAGCTATCTTGGCGGACGCAGCTAACATTCGCAAGGAACAAGATGAAATGCTGCAGAAAGCCAAAGACAGTCTGGGCGAAGCCGCGAGCAAGGATAATTTCGGCGGGACGATTAATTCGGAAGAGGATCTGGAGGCTGCGGCCAATAATCTGACGAACCTCCTGTCGCTCATAGCTCGCGAAGCGTTGGAACAGCAAAAGATCGATCAGTCCCAAATCGATCAAATCAATAAGGATGCCAAAGAGAAGCTGCTGGATCTCGACACGGTTGCCGAACTGAAACTCTCGGAAGCGGATAAGCTGAAGCAGAAAGCAGCCGAAGAGCTAAAGGAGAAGCAGAAGAAGCTGGGCGAATCCAAAGAGAAGCAGCTTCAAGAGCAGAAGGATAAATTGGCAGAGGCCGTAAAGAAGGCACGAGAAAAGCAGGCTAAGATCGCAGAAGAGAATAGGAAAGCCTTGGAAGAGTTCACGAAGAAGCTGGAGCAGCTCTACTTCGAGAAATTGACGAAAGCCGAACAGGATAAGTTTAATGCCAATCGCGAAGAAATCGAGAAACCGCCCATCAAAGAAGATAGCTCAAGCGGCGGTAATAGCGGGACTATAACACCGAATGCACTTGCCAGCTTGAAATTCAGCCAAGTAGGCTATGCTACCTCGCCGCTCATTATTTCAGGTCCTACAGGAGCAGTCGATCTTGAAGTCGAGTTCAGCGGTTTTAGCGATTCACGTAAAATCAATGGTTATCAAATCGAGATCGAGTACGATGCATGGACAGCCGCTTTCGATACGAGCAGCTTTGATGGCGTATCCACTTCGCTGAATTACCGTTCAGGCGGCGGAGGCTTCGTAGTGGAGCCTGATGGACAGCATGTAACCGGCGCTAACAGTGTAGACGACTACCGGATCGTGGAAGGCGAAACTAGCAATACGTTAGTTTATACGGTTGCGAAATTCGCAGGGGATTCGGTTCAAATCACGAATGCTGCATCGGTCGTGAAGCTGCCGTTCTTGGTCAGAGCGATACTGCCTGCTAATGAAGAGATTGGTCCGGATACAATGGCAGCACCGGTTCATTTTCGGATCAAGTCCATTACTGCCGTAGATGCTGCCGGTGCTCCGGTGGCAACGGTTAAAGGGCCGGAGCTGACGCTTCAAGTTAAACCCGCCAAAAATTGACGTAAGGGGAAAAGCATCTCATGATCAATAAACAGAAAACAGCCGCGTTGACACTTGCAGCGGCTGTACTGCTTGGTTCGTTCAGCGGCAGCGTGCATGCTGCTTCATCCACATCCGCCGCTGCTGCGGCCGATTCCGTGCTCAGAAACAAACCGCTTTATGAAGTCTATACGGCAGCAGGCACCGGCGTTTCTGAATTGACAAACGGCAAATCCGCTGCTGCAGCATTTCGTGAACCGACCTCGCTGCTGTATGACTCCGGCGCGGATGCCTTCTTGGTGGCAGATTCCCGTAATCAGAATTTGCGCGTTGTAACTCCTTCGCAGACAGCAACAGCAGCCGGGATTTACATCGGAGACGACGAGCTTAACTCGCCGATTGGAAGCTTGCTTGATGGTTCCGCTGCGGAAGCTGCATTTAATCGTCCGTCCGGTTTAGCTGAAGATGCGAGCGGTGCCGTATATGTTGCGGATGCAGAGAACAATGCAATCCGCAAAATTACGAATGAAGGTAAAGTAATCACGATTGCCGGTAATGGGGTAATGGGTTCGGCTGATGGCAGTGGTGAAGCAGCTCGCTTCTATCATCCGCTGGATGTAGCCGTTTCGGGTAATGGGGTCATTTATGTAGCTGATACGCTAAATCATGTCATTCGCCAGATCAAAGCAGGTAAAGTGACGACGTTGAACGCGGCTTCTACGCGTATTGTCGAGTATTTCCCCGGTGTCGTTGAAGGAGTCGGCGATTATGAGGACGGCCCGCTCAGTCAAGCGAAGTTTAATGAACCAAGCGGCCTTGCTTTAGATGCGAAAGGCAATTTATATGTAAGCGATACAGGCAATAATCGCATTCGTTATATTGATTTCAAAACACAGACGGTTACGACCGTTGCAGGCGGCGTAACCGGAACTGCAATCAACTACCAAACCAACGATCCTTACAGTGCAGGGGGATATGCGGATGGAAATGCAGCCAGTGCGAAGTTCCAAACACCCCGTGGTTTGGCCGTTACGCCGGAAGGCGGCGTGCTGATTGCGGATTCGCTTAATCATGTTATCCGGTATTTGTATAAAGGCATGGTATCCACAATTGCAGGTACACCCGGAGAAGAAGGCAGAACCAGCGGAGTTGCGGGAAATGCGACGCTAAATCGGCCGACCGATGTTGCCTTGATGGAAAACGGCGCATTCGCAATTGCCGATGCAGGCAGTAATACGATTCGAGTTGTGATCCCCTATACGGTTCCGGGGCAGTTGAAAGCGGATGGACGCATCCATTTGCTGTATCATCAGAACGTGCTGGATGCCGATGTAGCACCGATCATTAAGGCCGGTACAACGTTCGTACCGCTTAGAGTGTTGACGGAGAAGCTTGGTTTCAAAGTGAAATATGCAGGTGGATCGGCCGTTCTGGAGCACAATGGTGTCAGCTATACGGTAAAGAGCGGTTCAGCTCAAATCATGAAGAAGCTTTCGAGCGGGGCGACTGAAACATTGACGCTTCGTTCAGCAACGTTCACGTCAGACAGCAGATTGTTCCTGCCGGTCCGTTTCTTCGCGGAGGAGCTTGGACTTGATGTCCAGTGGTTATCCGATACCCGGGCAGTCCTGCTGCGCAATAAGAAGTTCTAAAGGACGAACATTAAAATTTTCACAAAAAAGCTGTACGGTGCAAACCGTACAGTTTTTTTTGCCGATATAGTAGCTACAACAATGCGAAGAATCGGAGGTTCAGTTTCATGTTTGAGGATCAGAATGATAAATCTTATTTGAAGCGCTACGTACAGAACCATCCTACCAATCGAATGGCATGGTATCTGCTTGGCAAACAATATATGGAAGAAGGCAAGGAAGCAAAAGCCAACTACTGTTTTCTGCAGTCCGGCAGCGTGTATGAAGCCTATGAACGCAAACAGCATGAGCTGGCTCATGATCCGAGTGTGATCCTCGAGCAGTGGAACAAGAAGCGAAGGATTAGCCGGCTCTTGATCCGCATCTCCGTTGCTTCCGTAGTCTTTCTCGGGATTATACTGGCAGCACCCTTCGGTATGGCCAAGGATGAGGCAGAGCAGGATAGCAGCAAGGAAACCGTCCAAGTGAAGTCGCCGGCAGCTGCGAAGAATGGGCTTAGAGTGGCCTTCATTAAACCGGCAAGGGAGAAAACATTAGGAAATGCACTGGGGGCTCTATTAACAGGCGAAGGGAATGCATCGCAAACAGGATTAGCCGTCATGCTGCAGCAGGACGGGAAATGGCGCAAATGGACCGGGGAGACTCGCATTTTGGCTGAGGCGAAGCGGGATGGGAAAGCGGAGGCGGCCGCGGTCCGACTCCTTGATGGTCAAACTTGCGATTGTCAGCCGGGAAACGCATCCTCGGCCTTCAAAGCTTATAGCGAGTGGAGCCGCGAGCAGGAAATGCGCTGGACGCTGGCAAGTGCGATTGCACACTATCACGATCGAACGAAGTCTTGGCCTACCGGCATGGATGATCTGACGCGTTCGTACCCGAATAATGTCCTGTCAGGAACATCCCCGCAGATGAAGAAGCTGTTTCCTGAGTTGCTGCAGGCAGCGAAGGAACGAAGAGCCGGCAAACCCTCAAGTGGAGATGATGATTCGCATGCAGGCAAAGCAGAAGGCGAAAGCTCCGATTCCACTTCTGCCTCCCAATCCACCGCAGCGAATACGTCGGAGTCGAAGCTCTCCGAAGAACCTTTATCGATTATTGTAGATAAGGACAGCCATCAGCTAGCCGTCGTCTCCGGTGATGTTATTGTTCGCAGCTATACGGTAGGCCTTGGCGGTAAGAAAACACCGTCAGGTCAGTTCTTCATCAGCGAGAAGGTGAAAAATCCGAACGGCCGGGATGACGGCGAATTCGGAAGCCGCGGCATGACGCTCTCCAATACCCTATACGCGATTCATGGTACGGATGAACCGGATAGCATCGGGAAGGATGAGTCACATGGGTGCGTGCGGATGAACAAGAAGGATTTGGAGGAGTTGTATGATCTGGTGCCGCTCGGAACAAAGGTAGAAATAAAAAACGATGTCCTCCCCGGCGCTGCGACTCCGGCTGCTGAGCGTTTCCGCTTGAAGCCGGTGCAGGACGAGACGAACACCGCTGTTGTTTATCGTTGGTTAACCTAATGCGAGATGCTATTTATTATCAAGAATTAGCAGCACAGCCATCACGATGACGACAACGCTGAAAATTGATCCAATCCAAATGAGCGCCTTCTTATTGATTTGTTCCTTGGGCTTGCTCTTCATAATTGGGGGTCTCTTCTTGGCTTGGCTCACGTGGATCAACCTTTCTTTTACTATAAGTGGGTTTGTACCCTTATTGTAATCGTTTTCTTGCTTGGATACAACTACTCTGCCGCATGTAAATAGGGGGCTTGCACGCAGGAAAGCCGCGGCAGGCTCTTTCTTTTTCCCTTCCAACACGTTAAACTGTTCGGTAGAGCTAACACGAAGAACGGAGTGAGTTACGTTGTTGTATTCAAAATTGGCCAAGCCTTATTTCTTCCGAATGGACCCCGAGAAAGCCCATCATATGGTCATCGATGGCCTGCATTCCGCAAGCCGAGTACCTGGAATACCGGCTCTGATGCGTGCGATGTACGGTGTGCCGGAAGCGAAGGAGCTTGAAGTCGATCTGTTTGGCCTCCATTTTGCCCATCCGATCGGACTTGCGGCAGGACTGGATAAGAATGCAAAGGCTGTCGATATGTTTGCCAATATCGGCTTCGGATTTGCAGAGGTAGGTACAGTTACACCTAAAGGGCAGATCGGCAATGATCTCCCGCGATTGTTCCGGTTACCTTCCGATGAAGCGCTCATTAACCGAATGGGCTTTAATAATGAAGGTGCGGCTGCGATGGCAGCAAGACTGGCACAGGATACGAACAGACGTATACCGATAGCCGTCAACATAGGAAAAAACAAAACAACACCGAACGAACTCGCTCACGAGGATTACCGTGCTTGCTTGCAAGCCTTATATACATACGGCGACTTCTTTGTCGTCAACATCAGTTCGCCGAACACCCCGGATTTACGCGCGCTGCAGCATGGTGATGAATTGAGACTTCTATTGTCGACCGTAATGGAAGAAATGGCTGTTCAAGCGAAGAAGAACGGCGGTACCCGCAAGGCGGTTTTGGTCAAAATCGCACCGGATATGACGGACGAGCAGCTCGGCTATACAGTCGATACGATTAAAGCGAGCGGCGTTAACGGTATTATAGCTACTAATACGACAATCAGCCGAGATGGCCTGCAGCATGCGAATGCTAAAGAAACGGGCGGCTTAAGCGGAAAGCCGCTGAAGGACCGATCAACGGAGGTCATTCGCGAGGTATATCGACAAACAGGCGGCAAACTGCCTATTATTGGATCAGGCGGCATCTTTACCGCGGCAGATGCATACGATAAAATTCGCGCAGGTGCAAGTCTTGTTGAAATCTACACGGCACTCATCTATCGAGGGCCGGAATTGCTGCGCGAACTTGCGGACGGGCTGAAAGATGCCTTGCGCAGAGATGGATTTAAGTCGATTATTGAAGCAGTAGGAGCAGATCATCGGTCTTAGACAGGAGGCGGCCGGATGGACGGTAGAGACTGGGGACTTTTTTTGCAGCCTTACGAGCAAGCGGTAGAAGAATTAAAGGTGAAGCTGAAGACGCTTCGCACGGAACTCAAGAACAGGGAAGCTTATTCGCCGATTGAGTTCGTAACCGGCCGGGTGAAGCGGATCTCCAGTATATTGGAGAAGGCGAAGCGGTTGTCGGTGCCGATGGAGAATATCGATACGGGCATTGAAGATATAGCGGGCATCCGCATCATGTGTCAATTCGTCGATGATATTCATCGCGTAGCGTCATTTATTCGGTTGCGCAAAGATTTGAAGCTTGTCTACGAGAAGGATTATATTACGAATTTCAAAGACAGCGGTTATCGAAGCTACCATATGATTATCGAGTACCCGGTTCAAACGGCAATCGGGCTCAAGCAAGTATTGGCTGAAATTCAAATTCGTACGCTGGCTATGAATTTTTGGGCGACGATCGAACACTCGCTCAATTATAAATATAAAGAGAGCTTACCGGATGAGGTGCGCGATCGACTGAAGAAAGCAGCTGAAGCGGCATCGGTGCTGGATACGGAAATGTCGAGCATTCACAAAGAAATTCTTAACGCGCAGCGGGAATTCGAAGAGAAGTCGAATATGGTATCCAGTGTACTTAGCGATATTCAGGAGCTGTATTTCTTCCATCGCGTTCGCGAAGCCGTTCAGTTCCAGCTGCGGTTTAACGAGCTATGGGAGCAGGAAGACGCTTATGGGATCCGGATGCTGTCCGATGAAGTTCGTACAGCGATCAATCGGGCGAAGAAAGGCGGCACGACCTAAGTGGGAACGGATCATGCGTATGATGAGAGGTTCGTTCACTTTGTAGTGCTGTTTAATGTAGATGAAGATTATTTCGAATGCCATGAAGTGATGGAGGAACTGTGGCTCGAGGAGGGCCGCAACGTCCTCTATCAAGGGCTTCTGCAGGCGGCAGTCGGTCTGCACCACTTCCGCAATGACAATTTCTCCGGAGCGGTAAAGCTGTTCACGCAGGCGGAGAACAAGCTTGTCCATTATCCGGACGAGCTGATGGGACTGGACTTAAAGCAGCTTCGGGCTGACATCGGCCAAAGCTTGGCACCGCTTCGAGCGTGGCAGGAGCGAGGGGCTGCGTCCTCTGGTGAGGCGCCGCCTGCTTTTGCTCCTTTCCGCCTTGTTGTGCTCGATGTCCGGCTGCGCGAACTTGCGAAAGCGCTTGCGGAAATTCCGTTTGAAATTCGTCTTCATGGAGAGGATTAACCGATGATTGATGTGCAGGGGTTAACGAAGGTGTACCGCGTTCATGTCAGGAAGCCCGGCTTTGCCGCTTCCCTTCGAAGCTTATGGCATCGCGAATATCGCGAAGTGCGTGCGGTAGACGGTATCGATTTTCATATTCCGGAGGGACAGATTGTTGGATTTCTTGGGCCGAACGGGGCGGGTAAAACAACGACAATGAAGCTGCTAACAGGTCTTCTGCATCCGACTTCGGGACAGATCAAAGTAGGCGGCTTTATTCCGTTTCAGCAACAAAATGCGTTCAAGAAACGCGTGAGCCTCGTAATGGGGCAGAAAAGCCAGCTGATCTGGGACATTCCGGCTTCAGAGACATTTCTGATTCATAAGGAAGTGTATGATATCGCACCGGCCGATTACCGGCAGCGGATTGATTATTTTACGGAAATGCTTGATCTCTCGGCAGTGATTGATAAGCCGGTACGGCAGCTGTCACTGGGGGAAAGAATGAAATGCGAGCTGGTAGCCGCTCTGCTGCACCGGCCCGATCTGGTATTTCTCGACGAGCCGACGATCGGACTCGATGTGAATATGCAGGAAGCGATGCGCAGGTTTATTTCTTCCTATAACCGAGATTATAAAGCGACGATTCTACTGACAAGCCACTATATGGCAGACGTGTCCGCGTTATGCGAGCGGGTGCTGGTCATCAATCATGGCAAGCTCCTCTATGACGGTGCGATTAGCAAGCTCATTGATCGCTTCTCGCCTTACAAGCGGATTGCCTTGGTATTAGGTGACCCGGTTGCGGCTGAAACCGTTGAGGCCGCGGTACGCAGCGGCGGCGGAAGACTTGTATCCTATGCCTATCCGCAGCTCGAAGTGGAAGCGCCGCGCGAGGATGTGACCGGCTTATCGGCGAAGCTGCTCACTTCGCTGCCGGTCGTCGATTTGACGATCGAAGATCCTTCGTTGGAATCGGTCATCGGAATGGCCTATGCGAATGTAGAAGAACCGCAGCAGGAGCAGGCTCGGCTGCCGAAGGAGATTGGGGTATGATGCTTGCGGCAGGGGCATTCTGGCGTAAGTATGCGGTCGTATTCAAAGCGGATTGGGCGATCATGATGGCCTATCGCAGCGAGAGTCTGATCTGGATGTTCGGTGCGTTTGTACAGCCGCTTGTCAGCTTGGCCGTATGGACATCGCTCAGCGGCAGCGGTTCCATTGCCGGGTATCGAGCGTCGGATTATGTGCTCTATTTCTGCGCGGTGCTGGTCGTAGACCGGCTCACGCGTTCGTGGGATGTCTACGAGCTGGATAATGATATCCGGCAGGGCACCTTCTCCGGTAAGCTGCTTCGGCCTTTTCATCCGATTCATTGGAGCATTAACGGAAATCTCGTCTACAAAGTATTTTTCGCCGCGCTGATGATTCCGTCGTGGCTTGTCCTTGCCTTATTCGTTCCTTCCATGCGCACGTCGGTTGGTCTTGGCACGTTTGGTCTGGTGCTGCTCGCTGTTGCGCTTTCGTCGGCGTTGCGGTTTATGATCGGATACATGTTCGGCCTGCTGGCGTTCTGGAGTAATCGGGCGACTGCGATTTATGCCTTATATGAAGGCGTTCATCTGTTTCTATCCGGGCGGATCGCGCCTCTGTCGATGTTTCCGGATTGGGTTACCTATGCGGCGAAGTATTTGCCTTTCTATGTAACGGTTGCGTTCCCTGTCGATTTGCTTACAGGTCGATTGCAGGGAGAGCCGCAGCAAATCATAGTTGGCTTTGCACAGCAGCTGGGGTGGCTCCTCGCATTGCTGCTCTTATTCCGTGTCATGTGGCGGCAAGGACTTAAACGATACGGAGCGTCGGGAGGATGATGCGGACATGAGGCGGGCTTATCGATTGTTTCGGACATTCTTCCATGCGTGCCTGGCAGAAGAATTTGAGTATCGGGCTAACTTCGCGGCAAACTTGGGCTCTACCTTGTTTTCGCTGGCGATGTCGATATTGACGGTCGTATTGTTTTTCTATCGTTCTCCTTCGCTCGGCGGCTGGTCCTTTGATGAGGTGCTTGCCCTTCTTGGCGTATTCAATGCGCTTCATGGTTTCGTGGAGCTGTTTCTGCAGCCGAATATGTCGCGGCTGGTTGCGCATATCCGGCAAGGGACGCTCGATTTCGTCCTGTTGAAACCGGTGGACAGCCAGTTTTTCGTCAGCTTCCGGCATATCGTGCTATGGCGTTTCGCCGATATTGGTTTAGGACTTGGGTTGACCGGTTATGCCGTATGGCGGTTAATGGGACTGCCAAGCTTTGGCGGTGTTGTGATGTTCGGTTTGCTGTTTATGGCATCGCTCGTCATTATCTATGCATTATGGACAGGCATGATGGTGATGTCCTTCTGGGCGGTGAAGGTCGACAATTTGGCGTTCTTGTTCGGTTCGTTATTCGAGACCTCGCGTTATCCGGTAAGCGTCTATAAGGGAGCTCTGCGCCTCGCACTCTTATATGTCTTGCCAATCGGACTCGTGACGACGGTTCCGGCTGAGGCGTTGATCGGCCGCTTCGACGCTTCGCACGCAATTGGCGCGCTGCTGCTGGCTATGCTGTTTCTATTGGCCGCTCGATTGTTATGGAAGCGGGCATTGCGGGCTTATACGAGCGCAAGCAGTTAAAAAGGATAGTCCCCGTTTGCGGTAGTTTGCAGACGGGGGCTGTTTTGTTTGGATGGGGAGAAATAGGGCAGGTGTTGGTCAAGATAGCGGCTTTATTATACAATGGTTGAAGATGAAGGATGTTGGAGGCGTAAAGGGAATGGCGAAACGTATGCGGCTGGATAAGCTGCTGGCAAATATGGGATTTGGAACGCGCAGTGAAATCAGACGAGCCGTGAAGCTGGGAAGAGTGACCGTGGATGGTGCGGTGGTCAAAGATTTTGGTTTGCAGCTGGATCCGGAGGCAGCGGCAGTACGCTTCGATGAAGAGGAAGTAATCTACCGCGAAACGATCTATGTCATGCTGCATAAACCGCAAGGTGTTGTTTCCGCGACGGAGGATACGCGGGACCGCACGGTAATTGACTTATTGGATCCTGAGGATCGGGTGCTGCAGCCGTTTCCGGTCGGCCGGCTGGATAAGGATACGGAGGGATTGCTGCTGCTGACCAACGATGGGAAGCTCGCACATGATCTGTTATCCCCGAAGAAGCATGTTCCGAAGCTGTATGAGGCAATCGTACACGGTGACGTGGATGCGCGCGATCAAGAGGCATTCGCTGCCGGCGTAACACTGGATGACGGTTATGAGACGATGCCGGCAGAGCTTGTCATCGGCGAGAAGGAAACCAAGGAAGACGGCGTATATAGCCGGATCACCCTGACCATTCACGAAGGCAAATTTCATCAGGTCAAGCGGATGTTCGAAGCCGTCGGCAAGAAGGTTATCTATCTTCGCCGCAATGCCATGGGACCGCTGCAGCTCGATCCGGAATTGCCGCTTGGCTCCTATCGTCCGCTCACAGAAGAAGAATTATTGCAGCTGCAATCCGTCCATAAGAAGGCAGATGCATCGGAAGATTAACTGAGACAAAGAGAGGCTGACATCAGGATGGGAAAGATAAACTATGATATTATCGCACTGGATGTTGATGGAACGCTGCTAACGGACAATCATGTACTGACGCCTGCCGTGAGAGAGGCCGTCAGAGAAGCTCACGCGCGAGGCGCGGAAATCGTCTTATGCACAGGCAGGGGGCCGGCTAATGCGCTTCCTGTACTGGATGCACTCGGGTTATCGGGCACGATGATTACTCACAATGGTGCTGCAACCATTGATGCGGCGCAGCGTAAAGTGCTGCACCAATATAGCATTGACGCGTCTGAAGTCGCTCGTTTCCGTGATTACAGCTTGCAAGGCGGCCATCATTTTGACATTAATACCGCATTTGACATGTTGGTGGAAGGGATAAGCCCGGAAGCGGCGGAAATGTACAGGAAGTACGAAGCTAAGCCGGTCATGCGTGATCCGAAGGATCCGTTGCCGGATGGCCTTGTGAAGTTTACGTTGTTCGGCAGCATTGAAGATCTCAATCTCATTGAGGCGGAGTGGAATGGCTGGGAGCATGGGCTGCAGCATATCCGCAGCGGCGACTATTTCATCGATGTACAGCACAAGGAAGCAAGCAAAGGAACGGCGCTGCGTAAGCTGGCCGAAGTGCGAGGTGTCGATCCAAGCCGGGTCATGGCAATCGGCAACTATTTCAACGATGTGGGTATGCTGAAGTTTGCGGGGCTCGGCGTTGCGGTTGCCAACTCACCGGACGGTGTGAAGGAATCGGCGGATGTCGTTACACGTTCAAACGAAGAAGATGGCGTTGCAGCTGCTTTACAAGCGTATGCGTTCGTATAACATGAAAAACCGTCGAAGGGCTTACGTCCCTCGACGGTTTTTGCATATCAGATCGTGGCTATATTCCTACAGGATTAGTACATAAACCCGCGGGATACGATGACCAGCAGTATGAAAAGTACCAGGATCACGCCAGCAGAAGTAAAGCCTCCGTGCATACCGGACATGCAAATTCCTCCCTTAAAGGTAATTTCCGGCGCCAGATTGTGCAACTCGTGGTTGGTTTTCTTGGCACTCGGTATACAGTATTGTATGAAAACTGAGGTACAACGATTGGACAGATGCCCTCGTTCGCTCACAATTGGGCATTTGCCTTAGGGAGAATGTCTTTGGTTTGAGACAGTAGTACCCGAGACAGATGATGGCGTTACAATGCCTATAGACGTTTGCGGAGTGGTCAAGTATGCTAGGAAAACAGGTAATTAGTGGGAATGATTAGTCTTTTAAAAGATGAGGAGTGAACCTACGGATTGAACACGTTACGTACGGAAACGTCAGCCGATCATGGAGCGGTGTGGCAGGTGAATGTGGAAGCCTTCGGCAACCGGGAAGATGAAGCCAAGCTGGTGGAGCGCATTCGGAAGTCGGATTCATTTATCGAGTCTTTATCTCTGGTTGCCGAATCGGAGGGGGGCATAGTCGGCCATGCATTATTCAGTAAAGCGAGCATCGTAGCAGGGGATACGGTCCATGAAGTCATCGTGCTCGCCCCGATTGCGGTTCTTCCCGCGTTTCAGAAGCAAGGTGCAGGCAAACAGTTGATTGAAGAGGGGTTATCGCGCAGCCGCGAGCTTGGATACCTCGGCGTGCTGCTTATTGGGCATCCGGACTATTATCCTCGATTCGGTTTTCGGCAAGCACGTACATTCGGACTTGTACTCAAACAGTTTGAAGTGTCGGATGAAGTATTCATGGCAATAGAATTGACCGATGGTGCATTACTGGCTTTGCAGGGTGGAGAATTGAGATACCCTGATGCTTTCTTTAGCAGCTAGAAGCAATAGAAACGTTCCGGCAATCATGAACGAGGTGACTTCGCAATGGTAACTGTAGAAACGGAAGTACTGATCGACGCACCTATTGAGGTGTGTTTTGACTTAGCCAGAGATATCGATGTGCATACCCGCACCGTATGGCAGCATACGAAGGAGAAAGCAGTCGCCGGGGTAACAAGCGGTCCGATCGGACTAAACGAGACGGTCACCTTCGAAGCTACCCACTTCTTCGTGAGACAGAGGCTGACTTCGAAAATTACGGAATTTCGCGCCCCGTATTTCTTTGTGGACGAGACGCAGCGAGGCGCTTTCAAGTATTTGCGCCATGAACATAGGCTCGAAACGGTAGAAGGCAAGACGCTTATGAAAGATCGATTAACCTTTGCCGCCCCGCTTGGCCCGCTCGGTTGGGCTGTGGAACGGCTTGTATTGAAACGATATATGCGTCGATTCCTTGAGGATCGGAATTTACAAGTGAAACGCATCGCGGAAGAGCGCAAGGAAGGGAATGAAATTGGGTTGTGAGGAGGAGATGCGCGTGAGATTCATAGGTGGATTTGCTGATAACGACGGAGTTCGCATTCATTATTTTGATTCAAACAACCTCGCAGATTCAGACGTAGCTCCCCTTCTTATATGTCCCGGCTTATCGGAAACGGCGGAAGAATATATCGATTTACTCGAATTTCTGCTGCCCAGACGTTGCATAGTCCTCTCGTTCAGAGGCAGGGGGAATAGTGACACGCCGGAACGCGGCTATGATTTGGATGAGCATAGGAGTGATATTGAAGCCGTCATTCGTACGCTCGGACTACAGCAGTTTCATCTGTTCGGTCATTCGAGAGGCGCCTCTTATGCGCTTGGCTGCGCCGCCGCTCCTAACGAACTACATATTCGCTCTCTCCTGTTAGGCGATTATCCGCCGGAGCATCGTCAAATGCCAAGCGGCTGGGCAGATGAATACATCCATGATTATTTGATTCCGTATCAGCGGACCTCGAATATCCGAACAGAGGCCGTGTGGGGCATTCAGCGCGAATCCCGGCTTGTTGCGCTCGATTCTCCGTCTCCGTTGCCGGCACTCATTCTGCGGGGAACACTGGAAGGATCGTTAATTAAGGATTTAGACATGCAGCGATATCGAAACAAGTTCAGGCTTCTGAAAGTGGAGGAATTTCATCGCTCTGGCCATGACCTAATGGGGACGGAGAGAGAGGGTTGTTACGAGGCGATCCGCGCTTTTTTGAATGCTCGGGATTCCGTAAATGTTGTATGAAGGAGAGCTAACGTTTGTAGGAGCATGGGGGCGGTAATATGAACGTTGTAATTGTCATTTTACTCATTTTCATAGTTATCTTATTAATTGAAATAAACAACAAATTGCCGAAACCACCGAGACGTGACGCGGGCAAAGAGGCCTTGAAGCGGGATCTGCGAGCAAGGCGCAAGCAAGAACAAGCGCAAGAGGACGACTAATTCATAGAGGTGATCATGTGGGAACTGCCTATTCATCCATTCTGCCAGAGCATGCCGAGTTTGTTTCGAATCAGAAAATGTTCTTTGTCGGTACGGCCGCTGCTGAAGGTCATGTCAATCTGTCTCCGAAAGGCCATGATGCCTTCCGCATTTTGTCTCCTAATCAAGTGGCTTACCTGGATTTGACCGGAAGCGGGAACGAGACGAGCGCTCATCTGACGGCTACCGGCCGGATTACGTTTATGTTCGTAGCCTTTGAAGGGAAGCCGCTCATTCTAAGGCTGTATGGCACAGGTCGCGTTGTGCTTCCAAGCTCCCCGGAGTGGGAGGAGACAGCGGCGCCGTTCCAATTGTACCCCGGTTACAGGCAAATTATCGTGGCTGATATCGATATTGTGAAAACTTCTTGCGGCTTCAGTATCCCGTATTATTCGTATGAGGGTGAACGCGATTTGCTTCTCAAATGGGCGGCTAACCAAGGAGAAGAGAAGCTGGTGCAATATCGCGCTAACAAGAACAGCACCAGCATGGACGGCTACCTGACACCAATAGGGGCGGAGCTGGCAACAGATGAAGAGTGATAGTAGGAGCATCCCAAGCAGTGATATTCAGCTGCATAAAGAACTCGACTTGGACAATGAAGCTGAGCTCGCGGAACAGTTAAAGCGGATATTGCGGGAAAATGAATCCATCATGCATGATCTTCAGATCGTATCCGGCTTACGGCTTCCGCAATGTTACATTGCAGCGGGTTACATCCGTAATATGGTTTGGGATCATCTGCATGGTTATCCTTACCGGGCGACGCATGATGATATTGATGTCGTTTACTTTGATCCGGAGCATCTCGATGAAGAGAAGGACCGGGAAATAGAGCATCAATTAGTGAGCGGCACCGGAAATGTGAAATGGTCAGTCAAGAATCAAGCCAGAATGCATATTCGTAACGGCAGTTTACCGTATCTCTCAACGGAGGATGCACTCATGCGCTGGCCGGAGACGGTCACTTCAATCGGTGCCCGCCTGGATAACCTCGGTCAATTGGAGCTGTGCTGCCCGAATGGATTATCCGATCTATTCCGGATGCAGGTGAGGCAAAGCCGCTATTTTGAAGATAAAGCCTATTATTTGGAGCGTATTGGGCGGAAAGCTTGGCGCACGCTCTGGCCGAAGTTAATCGTCGTGGAATGAGATATATGGGAAGTAGATGCTCATGGGTATGATTTTCGGTTACAATAAGAATAAGTTTAAAAATATATACATCCAGATAGATACAGGGGTCTTACGAAATGAGCATGGTTATAAAAGGAATGATAATCGGATTATCGATTGCGGCACCGGTGGGACCGATCGGCATTTTGTGCATGAAGAGAACGATTAATCAAGGCCGCCTGTATGGCGCGATTGCCGGTATGGGAGCAGCGACAGCCGATGGCATCTATGGGCTGATTGCTGCTTTCGGATTCGATGCGATTACGAGCGGGTTAGTCGCACAGCAGCTGTGGATTCGATTGATCGGCGGGTTATTCCTCTGTTATTTGGGCTATCAATCCTTCCGATCCAGCGCGGCAGATGCCAGCGCAGAACCGCGAATGAGTCGCAATGCTGCAGCGGCTTATATTACGACCTTCTTGCTGACCATTACAAATCCGATGACGATCTTGTCGTTCCTTGGTATTTTTGCAGGGCTTAACATCATGCAGTCTTCAACCGCGGAGTCGGTATCACTTGTACTCGGAGTGTTTATAGGCTCTATGATATGGTGGTTGTTCTTGAGCGTGATCATCGGAGCTATCAGGCAAACCTTGAATGCCAGCGCCATGCGCGTCATCAATCAAATCTCGGCGTCCGTCTTACTGGCGTTCGGGGTATATTCACTCTATCAGGTATTCTCGTCGTAATATCACGACACCCTATGTAATCAACAAAGCAACATGAAGGATGATGGACCAATGAACAAATTAAATGTCATGCTGCGAACGAAACATCTGACGCTGCGGATGATTGACGAATCCGACATTTCGAAAGCGCATGAATTTGTCATGCGGAACAAAGAAGCGCTTATTCCATGGGAACCGGCCAGAAGCGACGAATATTATACGATGGAGTTTCAGAAACAGCTTGTACAAAGCGATATGCAAAGCATTCACAGCGGGCAAAGCGTAAAGTTCTGGATCTGCAAAAACGATCAGCCGCGAGGGGATCTCATAGGGACGATCACCCTTAACAATATCGTCAGAGGGGCGTTCCAATCCTGTCACCTGGGGTATCGGATGGATATTGCGGAGCGCAGCAAAGGGTATATGCAAGAAGCGTTGGCCCATACGATTGCTTATGCATGGGAAGAGTTGAATTTGCACCGCATCGAGGCGAATATTATGCCGCGAAATACCGCTTCTCTCAGAGCGGTGGAGAAGCTTGGTTTCAAGCAAGAAGGGCTGGCGCGCGATTACCTCCGAATAAACGGAGTATGGGAGGACCATATACATATGGTGCTGCTGAATCCTTATTGGGAAGAGTAATAACGATCGATGGAGCGAGAGAATACATCTTAAGGGCATTCCTGTTGCAGCCAATTTCGTGTTAAAATAGATCACGTGTCTTAGTTTGATAACCAGGAAGCGAAGGTAATGTTGACATGCTCTCACTGATGAAATCAACGCATGAACATATAGCAAGTGAACTTGAGGTACTGAACTCCAATCCGTATTTTAATTTCATTTCCAAAGATAAAGAGCAGCTGAACGAAGAAGACATTGCCGCTGATTTGAAAGATGCGGAGCATGTCGGAGCTGAACGATATATCATCCGCGAGCAAGGGAACGCTGTCGGTATTCTCGAGTTTGTTATGATTAACCCCAATGACTCCTGTCCGTGGATTGGGCTGCTTGTTATTCATGGGGCCTACAAAGGCCGCGGTTACGGAAAAGCTGCGCTGGAACTATACGATACCATAATGCGAGAACGAGGCATAATCTCCCACAGGCTCGGTGTACTGGCTTCGAATGCGGCAGCTCACGCTTTCTGGCAGCGTAATGGCTGTGTACCCGTTAAACCTGCCGTGCTGCCTGATGGTAAAGACATTATGATTTATGAACGAACCGTCGATTTAGATGGATGACAACGAAATTAGAAGACGGGAGCATACATGACATGTACAGAACGGCGACGCTTTGCTTGCTGCTAAGCTTACTTCTTCTGCTTAGCGCCTGTACAGCGAAAGAAAAACCTGATAATGATCAAGGGCCGGTTACCGGGGACCCAATCGACTATCAAGAGACGGGCGCCAATCGCGTCATGAACGCTTATGAAGAATCGATGGTTGAGGCTATCAATAAGAAACGATTCTCTCTGGTGGAAGGACTGCTGGATCCGGCCGGCCCCCTCTACAAGCAGCAAGAAAGCCTGGTTAGACGGCTAAGCGATAAGAATATTAAAGAAAAGCTCATTCGCTATCAAATTATGAACATCCAGAAAATCAACGGTGAATACAAGTTTTATATCATCGAAAAAATAGGCATCTATTATGCGGATGGCCGCTCCTCTATCAATGAGTACAATTGGATCTATACGGTTACCGAGAATACGAGCAATAAGTCGTTCAAGGTTTACAGCATTGAACGTTGGGAATAGAATGAATAAAACATAGGCGGGCAGGTGGCAGCTCCAACGGAGCGGTCTGCCTGCCTTCCTTGCAACTAAATTAGATTCGAATTACGAGGTGCAACTATCATGAGAGAACTAGCGTTTGAGAACTATACGGACCAATATTTGGAACAAGTGCGCGGGACCTACAATTATTTTGTGGAAAATACGACCGTTTCGTTCGATATGTTTCCGTATTCTTCGGAACAGATGAAGCAGTTAATCGAGCCGACGGCCGATATCTATCGTTCCTATATTGTGAAGCTGAATGGGGAATATGCGGGGTATGCACTGCTGACGCAGCATAAGAAGCGCCCGGCGTTTAATGTGACGGCAGATGTAACCATCTATCTGAATCCGGAATTTACCGGTAAAGGAATTGGCCGTGAAGCCATGGAGTTTATTGAAGGTGTTGCGAGGGAATTGAAGTTTCATTCCTTGGTAGCCCTAATTTGCACGGAGAACGACAGCAGTATGGCGTTGTTCAAGAAGCTCGGCTACGAACAAGTTGCATGCTATAAAGAAATTGCGTACAAATTCGACCGCTGGCTTGACTTGGCGTCCTTTCAGAAGCTATTGAGGTAACGCGCATTCGAAAATGACTTGTATGGGCGGGATGCTGCATGAATCGAGGCAATCCAAAAAGCATCGCAAGTAGCTTTGTAATTGCAGCCGTAATTCTGATAGCAGCTGCCGGCTGCACCGACAAGTCGGAACAGCTGGAACAGCAGCTCATTTCTCAGCAGAAGCAGCTAACGGATTTGCAGGCAGCAAGCGACAAGCTCGCCGCCCGGCTGATGGAATCGGAAGGTAAGGTTGCGGCATTAACGGCAGAGAAAGAGCAGCTTACCAAGGAAAGTGAGCAAGCGGCGCTCATTGATAAGGAAATTCCCGGTGATGTCATTGCGTTCTTTTTTAATTATTTACATACGGTTCAATCAAAACCAGAAGCTTCAGCCCCAATATGGGACGACTATTTTGCCGATAATGAGCAAATGAAATGGTTTATCGATACCATCCTTTCACAACCGGAACTCTCGTATGCCAAGCTAACCTATCAAGGAGAAACAACCTATAAGAAGCCTGGTATTTCGAATCAAATTATGCGAGTCTTTGCATATAAGGCGGATGACCAGGTGCATGCCTATGCTCTTTCGAATGTGAATCATACCGGCTGGAAAATTGTCGATGTCGATTAATAGGACGGATTTTATGGCGAAGAAACTGGTCGGCCTTATTACAATACTCTACTTAATGCTGCTTTTATATTGGATGTTTATCGGCTTTGGCCGCTCGGGAACGCAGTGGTCCGGCTACCGCTATAATCTCGTTCCGATGCGGACGATCAGACTGTATTTCGATCATGCGGACAGCTTTACGCCTACCCACTGGCTCGTTAATATCGTAGGCAACGTGGCGGTGTTTGTCCCATTCGGACTTTCAATTCCTTATTTATACCGTATTCGAATCGTACGACTAACGCTGCTTAGCATCGCAGCTTTGTTCATGCTCGAGCTGCTGCAGCTGCTTCTTCACCGAGGCAGCTTCGATATTGATGATATTCTGTTGAACACGGTGGGAGTGCTTGTCGGAGCGGGACTCTACAGCTTGATTCGGAGGCGGGTGAGCTAGCGATGTATAAAGCGATTCTGTTTGATTTGGACCAAACGCTGCTGGACTATAATACAAGCGAGTTCGAGTCGATGCAAAACACGATCATGCATCATCGGCTCATCGAACTTGCCGGCTTTGAAGAAGAACGATTTCGCTCCTTGTATGCACCGATTAATTGGACCTATTGGAGCGAGCGAACGGAGAGAAAGCTTCATATCTCGCAAGTGCTGAACTACTCCTTTCGTGATACACTCGTACAAATGGGGCATGACGATACCCTGTCGATCGATTTAGCAGAGACGTATTGGGAATTCTTCTGTTCCAACTGCCACCTTATGGATGGAACGCAGGATCTGCTCTCCGCGCTGCACGGCCGATATCCGCTTGGCGTCATTTCTAACGGAGTTGGGGAGGCGCAGCGAAGACGGCTTCTTGCGGGAGGTCTGTCGCATTACTTTGATCATCTGTTTATTTCGGATGAAGTAGACTGCCGGAAGCCGGAGCGGCAAATATTCGATCTGGCCATACAAGCGCTTGGCGTGAATCGGCGGCAGGTGCTGTTTGTCGGGGATTCTTTAACCGATGATTACGCTGGCGCGCGGAACGCGGGAATCGATTTCTGCTACTTTAATCCCGAAAGAGGATCAGTTGATCCGACGATCCAACCGACTTTCATCATTCATTCCTTATCTGAGTTGAATGCATTATTAGCGATGAAGAAGAACGAGCAGTAGAGAGAGGAAGAGGACATCCATGAAATTCAGACCTTGTATTGATTTGCATCACGGCAAAGTAAAACAAATTGTCGGAGAAACGCTTGGAGCGGGCAATAAGCAGGTGGTCGAGAACTTTGTATCGGAGTATGATTCGGACTATTACGCATCGATGTTTAAACGCGATAAGCTGACCGGCGGTCATGTCATCATGCTGGGCGGCGGCAACGAGGAAGCGGCTTTATCCGCATTGCGCGCGTATCCCGGCGGGTTGCAGATTGGCGGCGGCATTCACGCTGAGAATGCGGCGCAATACTTGGAAGCAGGAGCTACTCACGTCATCGTAACCTCGTATATATTCCGAGACGGTGAGCTCGATATGAATCATTTGCAGAAGATCGTCTCCGAAGTAGGCAAAGAACGGCTGGTTATCGATTTAAGCTGCAAGAAGCGGGATGACGAATGGTTCGTGGTAACCAATCAATGGAAAACGTTCAGCGAGTTCCGCGTCAATGAAGCGCATCTTCGCGAGCTGGCTCAATATTGCGACGAGTACTTGGTTCATGCCGTGGATGTCGAAGGTAAACGGACCGGTATTTTGGCAGACTTGGCGCAGCAGCTTGCCGACTGGGTGACGATTCCTACGACGTATGCCGGTGGGGCCAGGTCGTTTGAGGATTTGGAACTGTTCCGTTCGTTAACGTCGGGTAAGCTTGATATTACCATTGGCAGTGCGCTCGATATTTTTGGCGGCAATTTGTCTTACGATGAAGTTGTAACCTTCTGCGGGAATCGCTCGTAATAGAGGTATATTCTTACAAATGAGGGAGAGGTGATCAAATGGGTTCGATGGATCCTTTTACAGCGGGAGATCGCATGTTCAGCTTCATGAGCATTGTTTTTCCTCTGATGTTTCTACTTGTGTTTGGTTTGATCATCTACGGCATCATTGCTTCGATTCGTCAGTCGCAGCGCAATAACAAGCAGCCGATCTTAACTGTTCAGGCGAACATCGTGAATAAGCGGACGAATGTGAGAAGCACTACGCATCATCACCACGACAACGATGGGATTCACAACCATTCTTCCCGCACGAGCACGGACTATTACATCACTTTCCAAGTCGAGAGCGGCGATCGCATGGAATTCGAAGTGAGCGGCCAGGAATCCGGCCTGCTGGCTGAAGGCGACTTCGGAAAGCTCACATTTCAAGGTACCCGGTACCTAGGTTTTCAACGATAGGCTAGGCTAGATGTAACGTTTTCAATGAGTAAGTCCGAACCTCGCGGAAGAGGCTCGGGCTTTTTTTGATTTGCGGACCTTACACTAACACTTTCCAAATAAAATCGTCGGAATATCACACAATTCAAACGACGATTAAGAACTTACCAAATATTTAGGTTCTATAATCAGTGTAGCGGTCATTCGAAGGAGGTACGCAATGTTGACTCAAAAGAGCATGCGTATAGGTGAACAGTCATGAAGCTGCTTGATTTCTATAAAGACCTGTTTGATGAAGCTACGAGTCGATTTGAACCTGTTTGGCAAGTCGACGAAGATTATACGCATGGGTTCAGATGGACCAAAGAAAATTACCCGATTCATGAGCAGTTTCGCATAACGGATATGGGGGACGAACCTCCGATTCTCATGTTCTCGGTTGCTTTGCCCGATATGTACGCCGAAACGAATGTGTTTGATGAGGTATATCGCTATCCGACTCACAATGAGATGTCGATCGTGATCATGAACCAGAAAATATGGGTCAATGCCTCGTTATGCACCAGTAAGATGGAGCATTCCATATTGGGTTATGTGCATCGTGCCAGAAGCGAGATCATGAATATATTCGATTGTGCAATATTGACAGTTGACGTTGCTCATATGAAAGATTCCGAGAGATACATGCCATAAATCTTCCATTATAACCAGTAGGAGGTCCAGACGGTGTCGAATTATATCGTAGTAGGGTTGAATGAAGAGAAGTTTGCGCTTCCGATCACAGCTATTCAAGAAATCATTAAGGATATGCCAGTTACTGAGATTCCGGCTGCGAGGGCGCATGTCAGAGGGGTCATTAACCTGCGAGGGACGATAGTGCCGGTCATCGGACTTCGATCCAAATTCCGTATGATGGAGAGCGCTCCTTCCGCTGCTTCGAGAATCGTTATCGTGCAGACACCGGATGGGGAACCGGTTGGACTTTATGTTGATCGTGTCGAGCAAGTCGCTTTCTTCTCGGAAATATTGCCTACGCCGGACGGTATAGGCGGTGCTAACGCCGGCTATTTGTCCGGGATTGGAAAAATTAACGATCAATTGGTCAGCATCCTTCACTTGCCGGCCATTCTTAACACCGGAGGTGGACTGGGATGAACGAAACTTTCGCAATGACCTATCTTGGTGTATTCCTGGATGAATTGGAAGAACAGCTGCAGGTGCTGGACGAGTCGATCCTTGAGCTTGAGAATGGCGGTAATTCACCCGAGACGATTCAAACGATCTTCCGGGCAGCACATACATTGAAAGGTTCATCCGCTGCGATGGGCTTCCACTCCATGAAAGAAGTGACGCACAAGGTTGAAAGTGTGTTCGAATTGCTGCGCCAGAATCGCCTTCTGGTCAGCAAACCGTTAATCAATGTGTTATTCCAATGCATCGATTATTTGAAGGCAAAGAAAGAAACGCTTCGTAAAGGCGATTTCAACGATGAACCGATTGAAACACTTGTCGAGCTGCTGGACGGCATTATGAACGACCAGCCCGAAACGGTTCATGTGTCTGCCGGCAATACCAACACCGGAACCGAAGTGAAGCTCTTTCAAGGGTGGAGCGACTCGGAGATCGCACTTCGTAACGAGAAGCAGAGTGAAGGTATTCCATCTTACGAGGTAAGTATTACGTTGGCGGAGCATGTGGACATGCCGACGGTGAAAGCTATGGTTATTCTGCGAAATCTCGGCGAGCTTGGGGAAGTGATAGGAACTACTCCGCCAATCGGCATGTGGGAGCAAGAGGATCTGCTGCGCGCGGAACCGATATATTTCCTGCTTGCCACGGTATCCTCGGAATCGGACATTATTCGTAAAGTTGAAGAAGCATCGCAAATCTCTGAATTTAGCGTCAAGTCGATGATGGTAGAAGGTGCGCAGGCTGCAAGCCCAACGAAGATTGTGAATCAGCCTATTTTGAGCGTGGAGCAATTTGCAGCAGCACCAGGCGTATCCTCTTTAGGTGATCAGTCAGCGGCCGGAGCTGTGCAATCAGATGCCAAAGTGCAAATTCAGCATACGGTACGTGTAGATGTCAATCGTTTGGAGCATCTGCTCAATTTGGTCGGAGAGCTGATTATCGACAACACTCGCATCAGGGAAGTGCGCAGACGGTTCGAGGAACGGTTCAAACAAGAGCCGGAGACGGTGTTATTAGGCGAAATTACGGATCATCTGGGCCGCGTGATCGCTGAGCTGCAAGAAGGTACGATGAAGACAAGAATGATGCCGATTGAACAGCTGTTCAATCGATTCCCACGTCTGGTACGTGACGTAGCCGATCAATCCGGCAAAGAAGTTTCGTTTGTCCTGGAAGGAAAAGAAACCGAGCTGGATCGTACGCTTATCGAAGAAATCGGCGATCCCCTCATTCACATCATTCGCAATGCGATCGATCACGGCTTGGAAACGCCTGATATACGCGAGAAGCTTGGCAAGAACCGCAAAGGGAATCTCTTGCTTCGCGCCAGTCATCAAGAGAATGCCATCGTAATCACGCTGGCGGATGACGGACGAGGAATCGACCTGAATCGGATCAAGCAGAAAGCGATTCAGAAGGGATTTATTACCGAAGAGGAAGCAGCGCGGCTGTCGGATAAAGAAACGATCAGTCTGATTTTCCACTCGGGCATGTCGACGGCGGAACAAGTAACAGAGCTGTCAGGACGCGGAGTCGGTATGGATATCGTTCGTTCCCATATCGAGAAGCTGAACGGGATTATCAATATCGAGACAACGCCCGGTGAAGGTACCGTATTTACGATCAAGCTGCCGCTAACCTTAGCCATCTCTCGTTCCCTGCTTGTGCAGATGGGCAAGCATACGCTGGCGATTCCGCTAACGAACGTAGTGGAAACCTTCCGTTTAACGCCAAATGACGTGCAGATTGTGAATGGGGAGGAAGTCTGCGTCGTTCGCGGTGAAATATTGCCGCTCGTTCGCATGCATCGTCGCTTAGGCACCACGGAGAATGACAGCAATGCCAAAGGGTATGCCGTTATGATCGGGCTGGCTGAGAAGCGAGTATGTCTCTATGTGGATAAGCTGATCGCCAATCAAGAAATCGTCATGAAATCGCTCGGTTCATATTTGGGACAAGTCGCTTATGTTTCAGGTGCAACGATTCTCGGTGACGGCCGAATTGCATTAATTCTGGATGTAAATGCCGTTATTCGCGATTCCGGCGCAACGATCAGGAAGAGCGATAGCAGTGAACAGCAGGCTTCCGGCCGCAAAGTTAAACTGGTTACCTTCGATTTGGAGAAAGAGCATTATGCGCTTGATATTAACCGCGCGAAAGAGATCATCAAGGTACCGTCGATTCTAAGAATGGCTAATGCGCCTGCCGAAGTGCTCGGCTTGATGAATTTACGCGGTGAGCTGTTACCGGTTATAGACATCAAAACTTGCCTGGGTATGTATCCGACCGAACCCGACCAGCATTCTCGCATTATTATCTTAAACGAGGATGGGCGGGATATCGGTATTTTGGTTGATCGCGTGAAGGAAGTGCTGCACGTGAGGCAAAACCAGATAGAATCAGCACCGAAGGATTTCGCGATGATATCGGAACAATATATTGGTGGCATATGCAAAACCGATGACCAACTTGTTATCATCTTGAAACTCGATAGAATGCTGAGGTCGAGGGGCTGGGATCTAATCCATGCGTAAATTTTTGGGTCTGATGGAACGACCGGAGAAATACGGTGTATTGGTCGTTGATGATTCCGCCGTTATGCGGCGCATGATCACGATGTTAATCGAGAAAGATCCGAAATTGTGGGTCATGGGTACGGCGGCAAACGGATAGGAGGCGCTCGACCAATTGGTTGAGCTCCAGCCTGACCTCGTGACGATGGATATCGAAATGCCTGTGCTAGATGGGCTTACAACCTTAAGCCAGTTGATGATCCATTATCCGATCCCCGTCATCATGCTTAGCAGCTATACGGATGAAGGGTCATCACCTGCGCTCACGGCACTTTCGAAAGGTGCCGCAGATTTTTTTCATAAAGATACGCTGTTTCAATTCCCTCACAACGAGCAGGTAGAAGAAGAGTTTCTGCTTCGCTGCCATGCGGCAATCGAGGCGAAACCGTTCTGGAAGAAACTTGAGCAGGATGAACTGACCAATCGCGAATTTAAGCTGCTGCTGGAGTTTATGACGGGCTGTCTGGTGGGTGAGAATACGGTTCATGAAGAATTAAACCGTACGATGAGATTGTTGAATGGTATCTATGCTTCGGTGATTAAAGTGAATGGCCAATTTACGTTCATGGACTTCAAAGGGGAATTGTTGTACCGCTTTGGCAAATCCAGTCAAAGTTTCGTCGGACAACCGATCGATCGTGTGTTTCAGCCTGAGAATGCTTCCTTATTGAATGAGCAGTTTCAACGGGCATGGGAGAGCGACCGGTGTATCAGCTTTGAGATGGAATGGAAGAAAGCCTGCTTTCTGCTCGTGTTGCGGCCCTTGCGGGTGAATGGGGTCGTGAAGGAGCTTATCGGCGTTTGTTTCGAAGTGACGGATCAGAAGCGAATGGAAGAGAAGGTTCATTTTCTGCTCAATCACGACCAGCTCACGGGTCTGCCTAACCGGAATCAGCTTCATGACGAAATGGATCGCGTCATTACGCTGTATGATCGCTTTGCTGTCATGTATTTCAATTTCGATCACTTTAAGCTGATCAATGATTCGATCGGACATCTGAAGAGCGATTCGTTGTTGCAGCTGTTCTCCAGACGCCTGAAGCGGATTACGGATGATAAAACAATGATCATTCGGGCGGGCACCGACGAATTTATTTGCATTATAGCCGACGCTTCCGCGGAAATTACCTATCAGAAGGCACAGAATTTATTGGATACGATTCGTACGCCGGTCATGCTTGACGGTCAAGAGATTCATATGACGGCAAGTATTGGGATCAGCCAATATCCGGGCGATCACAGAGACAAAGAGATGCTCATTCGGTATGCCCATATGGCGATGAATATTGCGAAAGGCGATGGCGGCAACCGTCTGCAATTCTATGAGCCGCGTTTCCATGAACAAATCCATCGTAAAATGGATATTGAAAACCGGCTTCGCAAAGCGATAGAACGCAAGGAATTTCTGTTGCATTTTCAACCGATCCTCAATGGCAGAGATCGTATTATTACGGGACTCGAATGTTTAATTCGCTGGCAAAGCCCGGAGCTCGGAAGGGTATCGCCGGCTGAATTCATTCCGATTGCGGAAGAAACGGGATTGATTCATTCGATTGGGGAATGGGTGCTGCTGGAAGCTTGCCGGCAAAACAAACGGTGGCAGAATGAAGGGTTGCCGAAAATTCCGATCGCGGTCAACTTATCGACACAGCAATTTAACGACGGAAAAATCATCGAACGCATCGAGAATATATTGAATGAGACAGGTTTGGCGGCGGAGTATTTGGTCATCGAAATCACGGAGAGCATGACGATGAATAAACATCATGCCCTGACGCTCTTGCGAAATTTAAAGAAGCTGGGCGTGTCGATTGCCATCGACGATTTCGGAACCGGCTACAGCTCACTGAGCTATCTTAGCGAATTGCCGATCGACAAGCTGAAAATAGATCAGTCGTTCGTGAAGGGGATGGACCTGCATAACGTAAATGCTTCCATCGTCAATACCATTATTACTATGGCGGAGAACTTGAATCTGCAGGTTATTGCCGAAGGGGTCGAAACGGAAGAAGAGTGCGGGCTGCTGCTCCAATACGGCTGCATGACCATGCAAGGCTATATGTTCGGCCATCCGATGGAGTCCGGAGCTGTATCGGAGCTGCTGGCTCTGGAACAGCTGGTCTAGCAGTGAAGCTTGAAATCGGTAGTACACGAGAATCCAGTAACGGTATGTTACTGGATTCTTTGTTTATAAGAGCAGCAATGTTGGTCATCTTGTTACATGATTAGTTTATAACCGACGCCCCAAACCGTCTTAATGATGGCGGGTTGCTTCGGATTCTCTTCAATCTTCTTACGCAGGTTCGTCACATGGAAATCAATGGAGCGTTCATTTATGAAGGAATCATATCCGCGCAGGCTGTTCACGAGGGCCTCTCTGCTGAAGACTTTCCCGGGTGAATGGAACATCAGACGCATGATTTCGAATTCGGAGAAGGTGGTTTCGATCATATCGCCATGGATGAGAATATGTCTGCTGTCCATATCCAAGTTAATACGTTGGGTGGCATCGTTAGCCAGACGTTCATTGTCGGCTTCAACGGGCTTAGGTGAAGTCCGGCGCAGCACGGTTTCTATACGAGCTTTCAATTCTTGCAAACTGAAAGGCTTGCATATGAAATCGTCAGCCCCTTCGGTCAATGAATGGATCTTCATGGAAACTTTCGTTTCGCTGGATATGACGATAATGGGGATTGGCGTAAATTGTCTAAACAAAATACAAGGATTCGCATCCTGGGTGTCCGGCAAAATCAAATCAAGCACAATGAGATCCGGCGGCTCAGACTGTAGGGAAGCAATTCCACTCGCGGCAGTCGGTACCCGCGTCACGTTATAGCCTTCTTCTCTTAAATAAAGAGAGAGCATATCGCCGAAAATGATATCGTCTTCAACAATCAACAAATTCGTCAAACAATAACATCCCCTTGCACATAAACATAGTCTTGTATTTTTCGGACAGGTTAAGTATCGTTGTATGTATTATTATATAATGTCGAATCGTGTCAGTCTATCTCCTTTCGCGTCGAATAAGAGGAGGGAATTACATGTATCAGGATTTATTGTTTAATTTTACCTTAATGGGGCTATGTGTATTTCTCATTACGAGGTTATATGTAAAACTAAAGGCCGGCTCACGTTTACGGCTCATCATCGTCATGGGAATTGCCAACGGCTTCGCTGGTATATTGTTAAGCCAATTCGGTTATGAAATTGGACGCGGCATTTCCGTCGACATGAAGACGATTGCCGTCTTCACAGCCGCAGAGCTTGGCGGGCCGTATGCGGCTATTCTCACTTTCGCCTCGATGATGGTGTATCGAGCCGTGAATAACGCCAATTACTTCTACCACATCGTAAGCGTCGGTTTCTTCATCCTATTAAGCAGTATTCTTCTCCTCCGCTATGTTGTACATTATTGGACGCGCTGGTGTCTGATGATTATTTCCCCACTACTGATTATTCTCATTTATGATTTGCTCTTTGATGCGATCACGACAGAATCCGGCTTGTTGTTTTGGGCTTTTTATGTGTTGTTTGGAGGCGCTCTTGTTGCGTCGTTCTTGCATTATCTGCTGCGTTCAGATGCTTATCGAGCGGAGCTTCAAGGGGTCAAAACCGATTTATCCGAAATGCTGAACAATCAGCCGGGCTTCTCCTTTAAGTTGATCCGCAGTCAAAACAGCTTCGTTTTCTCCGTTATGGGGGGACAGCTGCTGCCGCATATCGCATTAAAGCCGTCCGACTTTCTGGGTAAATCGATAGAAGAAGTAACCGCCCTTTCTCAAGAAACGAACCGATTCCTCGAAGAGCGTTATGTCGATGCCTGGAATGGAAGCATGCAAAGCTATGAATTGAGTATTCAAGGCGGCATTTTCATGACACGATTGTGCCCTGTCTATACCAATGGAGTCGTTACCAGCGTGATAGGCTCTGTAACTGATATTACGGAACTGAAAGAAGCGCAAGATCGAATCAAAGAGAGTGAGGAGCGTTACAAAGTCATTGTAGAGAGCTCCCAGGATTGCATCGTAAGCTTAACTCCGCAAGGAGAGATTATCTCCATTAATGCGAAAGGCATGAGCGTGTTCGAATGCGATGAAATGCCGCCGTTCAGCAATCTGCATGAGGTGCTCGACATTGAGGATTGGGCGGGATGGAACGCGAAATTTACAAGTGCGCTTTCCAACTTACAAGTAGAAGTGTTTGAAACAAAATTTAGCGTGAAAACCGGGCAAACCATCGATTACTATGTCACGCTCTCGCCGATTCTGGGTGCTGATCTGGCTGTTGTCGGCCTTACGGCGACGCTGCACGACCTATCGGCGTTAAAGCGAAGACAGGAAGCCGATCAAGCCAATAAGGCCAAAAGCCAAATCATGGCCAAAGTGAGCCATGAGATTCGCACGCCGCTGAATGGCATTATCGGACTATCACGATTGCTGCTCAATACGGAGTTGTCTTTTGTACAGAAGGATTACACGGATAAAATCATTACTTCCTCGCATTTGCTGCTCGGATTGATTAACGATATTTTGGACCTTTCCAAGCTCGAAGCGAACAAGATGATGCTGGAGCAGATCTCGTTCAATATGGATGACATGCTAAGTGAAATTACGAATACGCTCAGTGTATTAATGGACAAAAAGCATATCGAAATTATTTTGGACACCCCTGCGGAGCTTCCCGACCTTGTACTGGGGGATCCGCTTCGAATGAAGCAAACGCTGCTGAACTTATGCAGCAATGCGATTAAGTTTACGGAGCATGGTTATGTTCGCATTCGAGTGGAGCTTGTGAAGCAGACTGACAGTGCGCTGTCACTGCGTTTCCTAGTGGAGGATACCGGAATCGGCTTATCGGAAGTGCAGATCAGCAGACTGTTCGAACCCTTCTGGCAGGGTAACTATTTGAATCAACATAGCGGGACAGGACTTGGCTTGTCGATTGCTTATCAGCTGGTCAGCTTGATGGGCGGTGAGCTGCAAGTAGAAAGTATGTGGGGAGTCGGGAGCAAGTTTGCGTTTACGCTGGAGTTCCCGATTGTGCAAAATTGCAACCCGGACAGCTGGGATCTAACCTTGATCGGCGGACCACTTCATGTCCTTGTAGTCGAGGACCATGAGGTCGCGCAGGAGAGTTTAAGTCAGATGCTGGAGTCCTTCTCTTGTCTGGTCACCGCGGCAAGCAATTGGAGCAGCATGTTCAAGAAGCTGGAAGAGAAGAACGAGGTGCTTGGACCGGTCTCATGTATCGTACTGGATATGGAAATCGATGATATGTACGGCCATTATTCTTGGGAAGAGCTGATACGCATCACCCGAAAACGAGGGATACATATCATTACGTTATCGACAGCCTATGCGCGTGAAGAATTGCTGTCCATGATGAAGGATGATTACCCCGACGATATGCTGATCAAGCCGATTAGCCGCAAGGAGCTGTTCCGCACTTTAAACTCGCTGCTGTATCCATCGCTGAAGCATCGTTCAGAGCATAGCGATTCATTCATCGTAAAGAGCAAGTCGATCCATTTGCTGCTCGTTGAAGACAACTATATTAATCAGCAGGTAGCGCGCGAGACACTGCTTATGCATGGTTTTCAAGTAACCGTGGCCAGTTCCGGGCAAGAAGCGATCGAGCTGCTGGATACGACCAAGGTGGATCTGGTTCTGATGGATATTTTCATGCCCGACATGGATGGCGTGGAGACAACCGCGCGAATTCGCTGCAAGGATGCCTTTAAACAGATTCCGATCGTGGCTCTGACAGCTAATGTGCTCAAAGAAGATCATGATCTGTACATCGCGTCAGGGATGAATGAAGTAATACTTAAGCCGCTTGATATTAACCAGCTGCTGTCCGCAATTCAGAAATGGCTTCCGATGAAGAGTGCTCCTGCGGGAATTCCACTGGATAAATTGCGAGAGCGATTGGATGGCAACACAGCGATCATGGTTCATGTGCTGAAGCTGTTTAAGAAGGAATACGAACATTTTACCGGACATGCACTTGTTGATTTGGAAGAAGGAAACATAACGAAAGTGAAACGCGATGTACATACATTAATCGGGGTTGCCCGTAACTTAATGGCGGATGAGCTCGCGCAAGCCGCTGTGCTCTTCGAGGAGGTATTGATCGAGAACCCAGCCGGCTGCAAAACGCAATTGCTGGAGGTTCAACGCGTATTGCGGCAGACCATAGATTCCATTCCCGAGGAAATACAAGGCTAAACCAGTCAGTCAACACTAGGGGGTAATTGGGTATGAATATTCGTACGAAGCTGCTTGGGTCTTTTGCGATTGTAATTGTTCTGATGGTTGCGCTGGGTCTTCTTGCTTATACGCACATGACTCACACGAAGTCGGCTTATACGGAGATGCTGCAGGATGGGGAAGTTCGGTATCAGCTTAAATCATTGCAAAATACGATTACCGGCATGTCCAACGATGAACGGGCTTATTTACTGTCACAGGATAAGCAGTTTGAAAGCCAAATCGCGGATAAGAACAAAGCAGTAGAAGATTTGCTTGCGAAGATCCTCGCGAATCCGACTTTAGATGATGAGAATAGGCAAGTCATTGAACAAATTAAAGTGACGTTTGAGAAATTGGGACATTCCAGTACTCAGACGCTGGAGCTAATAAATGCGGGTAAGAGCAAGGAGGCACTGGCGCTTCATCTTGGCGAGGAACGGTCGACACGCAATGAAATCGAGAAGATCAACGATGAGCTGCTCGCGAGCCTCGATTCCGAGATGACAGCCGATGTTGTAGACCGCGATCACGAGGCGAAAACACAAAATGGATGGATCATGAGTTTATTCGCAGCTGCTTTGCTCTCTGCAATTATTCTCGGCTTATTGCTCACTCGTTCCATTACAAGACCGCTTAAATTAATAAATACGCAACTCCGTGAAATTGCCGACGGTCGCGGCGATTTAAGCCGGGATATCGAAATTCGCACACAAGGAGAGCTGGCGGAGCTGGCGATATCCTTCAATCTAATGATAGCCAATCTAAGGACGATACTTTCCCGGGCGATGGGGACGGCCAAGCAAGTGTCATTCTCCTCCGAGCAGCTCAGTGAGAGCGCGGAACAGACGTCGCGGGCAACGGAGAATATTGTAGAGGCGACGCAGTTTATTGCGATCCGCGCGGAACGTGAGCAGGAGCAGCTGGCGTCTGCTATTAGCGCAATTGCCCAAATGTCCGAAGGCATTAGCCGAGTATCGGAAGCGAATGAGGAAGTAGCCAAGCTAGCCTCAGCCGCATCCGAATCTTCTACGCAGGGGACCCATTCGATCAAAGAAGTGCTGCATGAGATGAAAGAAATCCATGACCGTGTACAGGATGCTTCCGGTGTTATTCTATCGTTAGAGAAGCAGTCCCAAGAGATTGGCGGCATAACGAGCATGATCTCCGAAGTCGCTAACCGGACGAATCTGCTTGCGCTTAATGCATCGATCGAGGCTTCGCGCGCCGGCGAGCATGGCAAAGGGTTTGCGGTAGTTGCGCTTGAAATTCGGAAGCTGGCCGAGCAGTCGAAAGTGTCGGCGCAGCAAATTACAGAGCTGATTCAAGAGATATTAAGCCGCGTGAATCAGGCTGTTGCCAGCATGAACAATGTTTCGAAGAAAGCGGGCAGCGGACTTGTGAAAACGACGCAGGTAGACCGATTGTTCCAATCCATCGAGACAAGCATTGAAGCCGTATCAACCCGGGTTCAGAATACGTCGGATACGACCGGCGAGCTGGCCGAATCGAGCCGCAGCATCGTTCGGATGGCGGAGACCGTTGCCGCGGCAAGCAATGAAGTAGCTGCATCTTGTCAGAACAATTCGGCGGCAACCGAAGAGCAGCTGGCTACGATGCAGGAGATTTCATCGGCTTCGCTGGAGCTGACGAAGCTGGCTGATGATCTGCATGCCGTTCTAAACGGATTTAAGCTGAGCTGATGGCTGGGAATGAACGGAGTCAATTTCAATGACTAAGAGTGCGTGCGCTCAGGCTGCCCGAGATCGTCTCGACAGCCTTTTTTTCTATGCTTCATGAGCGTTATCGGTTGTCACCCTGGCTATTTGTTGAAGATAAGTCTTTTTGAATTTCTAACGGTTGTGACAGAAGTTATTTGCACCAAATTGGCCGATTCCCGGTGGTAAAGGTTCAAATAAGCCCACTCGCAACCGTTAGAATATAAAAAGGGTAATTTTATGCCCAATAACCACCGTCACAATCGTTAGAGTTGGAATGCGACAAAGGATATGAATGGAGTCGAAGAAGAGCGATGAAGCTACAACCTTATACGAGCGGCTTTGAGCATTGGAGTGACGAGCTTCGTAAGCTCGATCTCATGATTGCCTTTAAGCTGCAATGCAAGATAGAGCTGGAAGGCGATGACAATCCGCTCGATCCCATGCGAGGACTGCTCATTACGGACGATGAAGTGATGCGTCTGCTTCGGACCAATGGCAAAGATGAAGCGGGGAGCAAAGGGGAGCTTCCGCCGACACTAGCCGGGATGCAAGACGAAATTACAGCGCTTAACGAAGTCATAGTGGAGCGGTTAAGTTTAGCCGAAGAATCAACGAGCGCCTGGCAGCCTGCATTAATGCGGCTTGTGAAGCGGTTTAAGCTCAATCGGTTCGAACGGGAAGTTATTGTATTGGCGCTTGCGCCGGAGTACAGCCGCAAATATGAGAAGCTGTACGGCTATTTGCAGGATGATGTGACAAGCAAGCTTCCGACGGTTGATTTGGCGCTGCGGCTGTTATGCGATAACGAATCGGAGCGATATGCGGCACGGACATCTTTCCAAGCGGAGCAGCCGCTGCAGCGCTGGCTTCTCGCAGCTGACGAGGGAGATGGAGCATCGACGCTAGCCCGGCCGCTGCGGTTGGATGGACGGATCGTTTCCTTCTTGCTCGAGGCGGAGCGCAGCGATGGCCGCCTGGAAGGGTGGGTCAGTCGCTTCGAAGGCGGAGTCAACGGTGACGACGAAAGCGAAGATGGCGGCAAAGAAGAGGAGCTTCAGCCGCTTCTAATCGGTGCTTCCAAGCAAGGTGAAATGCGCCGCTTTGCGGAGCTGCATCTTGAAGCAGGCAAAGCTGCCGTGCTTCATCTGTATGGTGCCGGCGGATCAGGGAAGCAATTGCATGCGAAGCATTTGGCCGCGTCATTAAACCGTCCGTTGCTTCTGCTGCAAGGGGATAGCCTGGAAGCCGAGCGTATGAAGTCGGTTACGGTATTGCATCAAATATTCCGGGAAGCGAAGCTGACGGATGCCATAGTCGGCATTGCCGGAGGCGATCACTTCATGGCACCGGACGGCAAGCTGACGATGTACCGGACCGTAATCGAGCAGTGGATCCGTAGAAGCGGCGGGCTGTTGTTGTGGCTTTCGAGGGAACGGGCTCATTACAGCGAGCTGCCCGTGCCGAGCCGGTCCGTTATCTACCAGGTAGAGCTTACGCCGCCGACCATCGAAGAGCAGCGCATGCTCTGGCGGATCTGGGGAGAGGAAAGCGCGGCAGCATCCGAATCGGCGGAAGCGATGGCCGATAAGTTTCGACTCTCCCCGGGTCAAATCAAGCGTGCTGTTCTTGAGGCGAAGCGGCTTGCCGAGCATGAAGGCGCCGAATATACGGAAGAGGTGCATTTCGAGCGGGGGGCTGCCGTGCAGTTGAACCACGAGCTCGAGAAGAAAGCGAAGAAGCTGAATCCGCGCTATACGTTCGAGGATCTCATTCTCCCGCATGAGCATCTCGATTTGCTGCGGCAGGCTTGTAATATGATGAAGTACCGGCGCGATGTGTATGGGACTTGGGGATTTGATCGGAAGCTGTCCTATGGCAAAGGCCTCAGCATGATGTTCGCCGGACCGCCCGGAACAGGTAAAACGATGGCTGCTGAAGTTGCAGCCAACGAACTGGGACTTGAAGCATACAAAATCGATCTCTCGCAGGTGATTAGCAAATATATCGGGGAGACCGAGAAGAATCTGCATGACATCTTCAAGGAGGCCCAGCGAACGAATGCGATCCTATTCTTCGATGAGTCTGACGCCCTGTTCGGCAAACGATCCGAGGTAAAAGACGCACATGACAAATATGCCAATGTGGAGACCGCGTACCTGCTTCAAAAGATGGAAGAATACGAGGGCGTGTCCATTCTGGCAACGAATTTTCAACAAAATATAGATGACGCTTTCCTGCGAAGAATCAACATTGTCGTTAAGTTTCCGTTTCCGGACGCCGAGCACCGGGAGAAGCTGTGGCGTACGATGTTCCCGGCAGCGACGCCGCTTGCGAGCGATGTGGATTTCGCTGCTTTAGCTGCCAGAATTGAGGTTGCGGGCGGTAATATCAAAAATATTGTGCTTACGGCAGCCTTCATGGCTGCAGCCGCTGGTCGCCCCGTCGGTATGCGGGAATTGGTCGCTTCCGCACGCCAAGAACTGAAAAAAACAGGAAAAATTCTTGTGAACAGCGAATGGGACAGCTTTTTTTAATAATTGCCAGCAATCTAGTAAATTTCCGTGGTCATCCGACATTTTAAGCGATATAATAGGAAAATAGTTTGGTATATTTTGCTGAACTTTGTTGAATTATGACGAATTACATATTGTCTGCTACGGAGGGATCGTTATCGGGACTTATTCCGCAATCGCAGATGCCGGTGCATCGCTGCTTAAGCTGCTGCGAGAGAATATGACACCGGAGCCGGTCGCGCAATCCGAACTGATCGGAATGGCATCGCCTGCCGATAAAGGCGATCTTGTTCTATCGCTTTATCTCTACCGAATTACGGAGAACAGCGAGGCAAGGCGCAATGAGATGCAAGCCCGGGGAAGCGGTATGCTGCAATTCCCGCCAATGGCAGTAGATTTGCACTATATCTTGACTCCCTACTCCAGCGCAGATTTACATTCCAGAACGCTTGACGAGCATGTCATAATCGGACGTGCCATGCAGGTGCTGCATGATCATGCAATCGTTCGCGGGGGCTACTTGCAAGGGTCGCTCGCCGAAAGCAATGAAGAATTGAGGGTCGTCGTGGAATCGCTTCCCGTAGATATTCTGACAGGGCTTTGGAACTTCGGCGATATGCCATACAAGATGTCACTGCCTATACGAGTAGGACCGGTGAACGTTGATTCTACCCGATTGAAATCGACTACACGTGTCGTGGAACGTCATATCAAGCTCGAAGAGAAAGGGTAAGGAGGGCGTTTCGTTGGGAATACACAAGACGCGCTGCTCTGTAGTGCTTCTGCTGCGGGATGCATACACAGGCTTGAAGCCTGCTCCATCTTCTGTTTCTCTTCAAGTGGAGGGTGCTTATTCCGCCAAACCGATTGTGAAGATGGCAGAGGGAATATGGGTATTTGCCGATTTGGTGCAAGATCCGGCAATCATCACAATTAACTCGCCGATCTATAGCAAGCAAGTGCTCACGATTAATCTGGCAGAGCTTAACCCGCTTGATCCAACCGTTACGGTCTCACTAATTCCCGGACGTTCGTATCCGCTGCCGTCGGATGCCGTTGTGTTATCAGGGATTTTAATTAGCGCAGCAGGAAAGCCCCTTGATGGCGTTACGGTGCAGGCCGCTCTCTGTGACGAGCGTGGCGCGAAGGCCAGACTTACTACTGATGCATTACCCGGTTCAGCCGAAATTGAAACAGCCCCTATACTCGGGAAAGTTGCCGAAGGGGATCGTTACGAGATTCGCAGCAGAGACGGGCAATGGATAGAAGAATGCAAGATTGTAGGCTTCGGTACGGACAGACGGAAGTTGAAGTTATCCAATCCGCTGCAATTTGCCGTTCCCAGAGGAAGCGTGCTGCTGCCGGTAATAACCGCGATCAGCGATGCTGCAGGAGAGTTCCATATCGTCTTTCGACCTCCTATAGCCAGCTCCGCATTCAAGGTTGAAGTTCGCGCCAGCAGTCAACAGCTCAAACATGAGAGCGTGCACATTCTTCAAGCAAGGCGAAATCAAGTTCTAGATCCATTCATTCTTACATAGAGCAGCATCTGACATGTGTGTAGGTTCATTGATGCCGTCCAGTGCCCGTGGGTGCGGGGTATCAGTTTATCTTAAATAAAGTACAGTAAGCGGGAGGGGCATATGGCAGAATATTTGTCGCCTGGAGTGTATGTCGAAGAGTTTGAGAGTGGTGCTCAGCCGCTTGAAGGGGCAAGCACAAGCACGGCCGGATTTATTGGTCTTGCGCAACGCGGTGCCGTGGAAGGCTTGCCGCAGCTCGTAACAAGTATCGCTGAATTCCAGCGTGTGTTCGGCTCTTACTTGTCCGAGAATGCTTTCGGATCGTATCGTTTTCTAGCTTACGCAGTTGATCAGTTCTTTACGAACGGGGGCTCACGTTGTTATGTCATGCGCGTAGCACCTTCGGATGCTAAGCCAGCCAGCAACACGACACCGGAATCGGCAGTTCTTGCATTTACGGCTAAGAACCCGGGTGCGTGGGGCAATCAGATACGCGTCGGAATCGTTCCGTCAAGCAAAGCAAAGACACAAATTTATGAAGTGCTCGGTACGCCGGGCGAGTCGAAGCGTTACCGCGTCAAGAACAATGCTGGCTTTAACCCCGGCGATGTTGTTGCATTCGATGACGGCATAGGCAAGCAATACAATCGCATCCTCTCCTCACAAGACAACCTAATCGAGCTTGAGTCGCCGCTTGCCGGCGAAGCAGACGTTGTTGACAACCAGCTGCTTCCGAGCAAAGTGCTGACGACAAGCGAGTTTACGATTCATATTTTCTCCGGCGACGAGATCGAGACCTTCGAGAAGTTGTCGCTGAACGTATCCGCCGCTAACCATGTAGACAAAATCCTGGCTCGTTCCGGAATCGTCACGGCGCAAGATTTGAGCCAAGGTACGGCAGGAGAAGCAATTGCTCCTTTCACCGTCATCAGCGGCTTGCCTGAAGAATCGGGCAAATACGATGTGATCTTCGGCGGTGGCAGCGACGGCTCCCTTGCTAACCTCAGCGCAGGCGACTTTATGGGTGAAGACCGTGGTCCGGGTAAGAGAACGGGTATTCAGGCGTTCATCGATAACGACGTTGTCAGCATCATGGCTGTACCGGGTGTAACCGATCCGAACGTACAGTTGGCACTTGTTGCCCATTGCGAGAATCTTGGCAGCCGCTTTGCGATTCTTGATATCCCGCGCGAGAAGACAAAAGTAGCGGACGTCATGACGCACCGGAATATTTTCGATTCCAGCTATTGCGCGATGTACAACCCTTGGCTGCAAGTGTTCGATCCGCTGGACAAGCGCAATATCTTCATTCCGCCATCCGGTACGGTTGCCGGGATTTACTCCCGTTCCGATCAGACGCGCGGCGTTCAGAAAGCTCCGGCCAACGAAGTGCTTCGCGGCGTAGTGGGCTTGGAAGTGCAGTACAACAAAGGGGAACAGGATATTCTGAACCCGGCCGGCGTTAACTTGATTCGTCACTTTACCGGTCAAGGCACGCGCGTATGGGGTGCACGTACTTGTTCGTCCAATGGCTTATGGAAATATGTCAACGTACGCCGCTTGTTTATTTTCTTGGAGGAATCCATCAAGAACGGCACGAACTGGGTGGTCTTCGAACCGAACAATGATCAGCTGTGGGCACGCGTACAACGGACGATCGACGCTTTCTTGACACGCGTTTGGCGTGACGGCGCTTTGCTGGGTAACAGTGCTTCGGAAGCGTTCTACATCAACATTGGCCGCGAAACGATGACACAGGATGATATCGACAACGGCCGACTTGTTTGCGTGATCGGCGTCGCTCCCGTGAAACCGGCAGAGTTCGTTATTTTCCGCATCACGCAGAAAACCGGCTCCGAATAGACAATTGGCGCAGTTCAGTTCATTTTGATGGAAGGGGATAACCATGCCAGGCGAACGTAATGATCCATACCGCAATTTTAGATTCCGAATTGAAATTGAAGGCATTCAACAAGCCGGCTTCAGCGAAGTATCCGGATTTGAGGCGTCACTTGACGTCATCGAATACCGTGAAGGCAATGAAGTCATCACTCCGCGCAAACTTCCGGGCCTAGCGAAATACGGAAACATTTCGCTTAAATGGGGCGCAACAGATTCGATGGATCTGTACGATTGGATGCAGGAGTGCATCGAAGGCACGATCGAGCGCAAAACCGTAACGATTATCGCCATTGATGAAGAAGGCGGCGACGTTGCTACATGGCAGGTTATTGAAGCATGGCCGGTCAAATATTCGGCTCCTAGCTTTAACGGTACCGGCGCTGAAGTTGCGATTGAATTCGTGGAATTGGCGCATGAAGGCATGACACGCACAGCGTAACAGCAACGATAATACAGAAGCTTTTTGACGAGAACAAGGGATGGTTGCGGGCGTATCGAAGCTCCGCGCATCTCTTGTTTTCCGCTTCTGCCTCGTTCATGGTGTATCTTGGTAATTTGTATTTTGATGAAGGATAACGGAGGGAACCAAGCATGGCGTTTCAAACGGAATATGAATTTGAGCTCCCTCGGGGCTATGTAGATGATAATGGCACGCTGCATAAGCGCGGCGTCATTCGGCTTGCTACAGCAGCTGATGAAATTTTACCGATGCGCGACCCGCGCGTTCAGCAAAACCCGGGTTATTTGACTGTGATTTTGCTTGCCCGCGTCATTACGCGATTAGGTGATTTGAAGCATATTGATACGAAAATTATCGAGCGGCTGTTCACGGCCGATCTCGCTTACCTACAGCATGTGTACCGTCAAATCAATGATATGGAAGCACCGAAGGTGCATACCGCTTGCCCGAAATGCGAGCATGATTTCGAGGTGGATGTGGATTTTTTGTCCGTAACGGAAAGCCTTTAACGGGCTATCCGATTGAGAAATTGTATGAGGAATCCGGCTTTATCGCGTATTACTTCCATTGGCCGCATGATGACATCATGAATATGGAACATCGGGAGCGGCGCAGATGGTGTGAAGAAATTTCGCGGATTAACCGGAAGCTTAATGACGATTCCGAGAAACCGAACGTATTTGATGTGTTTAAGAAGAGGTGACGATAACGGTTGAGTGCTGCAGCGCATGGAGTTAATGTCGTCGGAGGCGTATTTCGCTTCTGGGTAGAGCTGGACGGAATTCTTGCAGGCGGTTTCACCGAAGTTAGCGGCTTGGAGGCTGAGGTCGAAATCGAAGAATTTCGCGAAGGCGGGCAGAACAGTTTCGTACATAAGCTGCCAAAGTCGACCCGATTCTCGCCTATCATGCTCAGACGCGGCATTACAAGCTCCAGCAGTTTATGGGATTGGTATGCGGGCGTTATGGCCGGCAAAGTGGTGCGCAAGAGCGGTTCAATTATATTGCAGCATTTGTCGGGCGAAGAGCTATGCCGATGGAATTTCTTTGATGCCTATCCGGTCAAATGGAGCGGGCCAACATTGAACGCGTCGCAGAGCGATGTCGCGATCGAAACCTTAGAGCTCGTACATAACGGGTTGAAAACCATTTATAAGAAGTAAATCGTGATAGAAGATAGTCAGCGCGTGCAGGCTGGAAGGAGGCGAGCGAATGAGACGAGAACAGCGCGGAGGAATAGGGAATCCACTCCCATTGCGACAAGATGGTGCGGAAGCACATCAGGCTTTCGGAGCATCGATCCGCGATAAGTATCGTTTCGTGCGCCGAGACCAGTGGGGACGATTACCGTTAACGCTGCGCGAGCCTGATTTCGGCGGGGATTTCGTCCCACAATTGCCGCCGACGATCCTGCAGCAAATTGCTTTGAAGCTGCAGCTGCTCATGCCCCTCCATGTACAGTGGGAGGCCAAAGAGCGCGAATGGCTGACGCTGGCGCAGAAGATCATTCGTCAAGCTGCCGTGCAAGTTAGGCAGGAGTCTGAGCGGAAGGCTATTGCCAATCATGAAGCGAGTGAACGGCAGATTGCAGGTTCCGATGGGACGAGATTGGATCCTCGCAATCAGGATCGTAGATCTGAGCGTAGGCGTGCGGAAGTTCGTGGTGCCGGTTTCGGTGCTGATGCTAGTGCGAGGACTGAACGGGATCGAGCGGAACGGACAGGTGCGAACAGCGCTAATGCATCGCAGTCGCGGAGCGATTTGTCTAAGGAGGAAGCGGCACGGGCGGAGCAAGTGAGGCCGGACGCGTCGCGGGCTGAGCAGACGAAGTCAGAAGCGGTAAAGTCGGAACAGGCGCGAACTGAGCATGCGCGGACGGAAGCAGCGCGAACAGAACAGGCGAGGTCAGATACGAATTTGGCTGAGGAAATGCGGACCGAAGCTGCTAGTAAAGAGCGTGCTGGATCAGCGAGGACTGAGCTTCGAGGTTCTGATCGAGCCAGGGATGATGTTCGCGGTCGCACGTTGAATGAGCAAGCGGAGTTTGGACAGGACCATCGCGTAGCGGATTTGTTCGGTGATGTGCTGGACTGGACGGAAACGAAGAGGATGGCAGGCAGACTCCGAGCACTAGCAGCTTCTCCGGTAACCGGTCAACGATCGGCGCAGAAGGATGAAGGGAAAGCAGCTGTACTTTTGCTTCAAATCGGGGCTCTGCTTAACCGATACAGCGGAACGGGAACGTCTCTCTCACCTCTTAACCGAATAAGTGGTAGTCGTAGTCCAGTCTTGAAATCCGATGACCAATCAGAGGCTGAAGTTGGTAGAGTTCGCGGAGAACTGAACTGGCAGACGCAGAAGCCGTTATGGCAGCGTGATGCCGGTGGCATGGTTTGGCGGATGTCTTCTATCGGCGAACAACATCAACAGCCGAATTGGATGGAAGGCGCGGTACGCGTATTGCTGGGGCGCATCGGAGATGCAGGATTGCCTTTAGCTGCAGCGCTGGCCGCGCGCGACGAGAAAGCGAAGCAAGCACGGCCTTTGGTTCGAGATAGACAACAAGCTGCCTCCGGAACTACTCGAACAGCCGCTATACCTATAGCTGCTCAACAAACTTTAGAACCGCAAACAAGAGAGATTAGTAATGCTGTTTTAGTGGCGGGCAATAGACAAGCAGCAGCGGATACATCCAAGGTGGTGCCAATTGATGGAACAGCACCTCCCGATGCGATGCAATTGCAGCCATTTAATACTGCTAAGCGTGAACAAAGACTAAATCGCAAACCGGTAACGATGACACTCCGCAGAAGATTGGGGGAGTCTGACTCTACCAACCGCGATTTGGCGGCTGAGAGGCTGTCGATGGTTCGCAGGTCTTTGAAACAGCTTCATGAAGGCCAGGCTAATCGCGCTGATCGCGCCGCTGCCCCAATGCTTCCAAATGCAGCCAATCAAAACCGTTCTCCTTTTCAGCAAGCGAATACCAATAGAACTGCTGAACGAAGAATTCATCCTGCATCTGAATTTATTCAGCGCAGAACCGCAATTAGATTAGACAGTCCTGTTATACTGCCTGCGTCCGGAAAGCACATCCGAGTTCTTCAGGCTGCTTCGGCTCGAACGGATTCGTTACTTACGGTATCCGTACTTCACGAAGCTGTTCGTCGCGAGCTACGGACGGTTCACGGCAAGCTGATCATTTCAGAAATGAGAAGAATCGCTCCAACGCATATCCTTCATCGTGATCGCCCTATGGGGAGCCGTTCCTTTTCGGTAAATCGCGAAAACCCGAAGTTGCCTGCTGTGAATTCAGATCCAGTTGAACAACCAGCGAATAATACTTCGGCAAGCGGTTCTGAATCTAGTGTTTCTAATCAAGTAATTAGAGCAAAATCGAGCCGATCCGGTGCTATACAAAGATTCATTCTGCCGAACAACACGAAACATCAAATTACCAGCACTCTTGCTGCCGATGAGACAGCTGCAAAACAAATAAACGCAGGGCCTTCGGCAAAAGGGGCATTAACGGGCGGAGCAAAATGGGGCACGATCCTGTTTGTCAATCGCCTTCGCTTACTAACAGTGACAACTCCAACAACGCCGGGGGGCGTTCGTACGGAACGGATTGTCAATCGTCGATTAGCGGGCAACAATACGACACCGAAATCAACACATATAGATTCAGCACGCTCAGATGATGAGAAGATGCAGAACAAAACAATAGATTTCGATCGTAGAGACAAACAGCAGATCGTGGAAGCTCCACCCTTAGCTATCACAGGTAAGAAGCAAAGTAGAATGCTACCCAATGATTCGGAAGCTGAAGGACAGCAGGAACATAGAGAACCGGAGATCGTGTTGGATCGCGCTCGCGGTACGCTTGCGGAAAGAGTGAGACAAGCTGGTGATCAGGGTTTAATCCTGGTACAACGGCGGAGTTCTGCCGCATCGTCTAATGAGCAAGCACCAGCTATGAGCTCCGGCCTCCAAGCTCCACCGCCTGCAGGTGTATCTAGTCAGCGAGCAGCGAGGAATCAAACAAGGAATAGCACAGCTATTTCGGAATTGAAGCAATTGCAGGCTCGGGTTGCTTCTGCTAGTAAACAGAAGTTCCATGATGGTATGGAGATAAAAGCAGCATCTGTGCGAGGCTCATTCGTTAATCGCGCTCGTAGCGTGAGGGATAAAGCGCTGGCTTTGATACAGCGCCGTCTGTCCACGCAGGCAAATGCGATCACACCGGTCCTTGCGACGAAGCAACGAAATATAGCTTCTTCACCTGGCGATTCTATTCAGCAAATTCAACGAATCGTTCAACCAAGTGAAGCGAACAAGGCATCAGGATTGGAGCATCGAGTTCAGGGACAGCAAAACAGCGATGTTCGAACGAATGCACAATTAAAGCCCGACTCAGCTTCAATTCCATCGGCTTCGGACCCGGCTGTGACACTAGTTCAACGGCGTGCAAATGCAGCAAGTGGAACTGACATTGATTCTGTAGCTTCAGGCAGAATCATCTATAGATCCGGTAAGCTTATGCAATCTATCATTACGCAGCAGCATAACGATACTAATCAATCCGCTGCACCTAAATTCACAGGTAGACTTGTACAGCGTCGACAGAGGAATTTCGACCCACAATCAGGTGATACGTCTCGATCAATTCTTGTACAGCGACGCCAAGCAATGCCAGTTTCGAGAGAATCGGCTCCAACGGAAGCAATCAACGGGAGTCTGGCTCCACAGGTTATCCATCAATCGAAAACGGGGATAACGCAAAGTGGTTTTCAGCCAAGCGGTCAGCTAATACAGCGACGTGCGGTTGCGCAATCAGACGTAATTAGAGACACCATGGTCCGTGGACAAGCTCTATCGACTGCCGGCTCCAGCCAAGCTGGACAACAAAGATCGTCTAACCAAGCTGCTGCACCTAACGTATCGTCGCAGCGTTCAGTATTAGCGCTACCGGGGAGAATGCTTCAGCATCGAGCAATTGCACAAGCTCCCGGTTCGATCGGAGTGGGGGCAGCCGCGACGTCACGAATTTCTGCTGCACAGCGGAACGCAGCTTCGTCGAACTTGCCGGCGGTTGCTTCGATACCGGCAATTCCTGCACCGGCAATTGCAGCTCAACAAGCCGGGAATTTGATCCAGCGACAAATTGCTGCACGTCCGCAGGCAGCGTCGATGTCGTTCAAGCCTGCTAGTGTGCTGGTAAAGAATCAATCATCGTCGCAGCAATCGATGGCATCGACACAAGCCCCGTTCGTCCAGCGACAAGCGGACTCACAACCACTGAGCAAGTCTATGAATCTACCGGCTCAGCCTACGCTTCATTACGCTGCAAAGCCTTCGAATCAGGCAGAGCCCGATTTCACGCGAAGCATCGCTTCGCCGGCAATGCAGCATCATGCTTCTAAGGCAGCTGCGGCGGCCGCTGCTGCCGAAACGGTGAGGCAGAGTTTTGCCGCAATGAAGCCGCCGGCTGCGCCAACCATCGATGTGAAGCAAGTGCAGCAGATGCTAATGAATATGCCGCAGCTCCAGCCGGATGCGATCGCGGATAAAGTGTTTAAAGTATTCGAGAAGAAAATGAAATTCGAGCAGCGAAGAAGCGGTTACTAGCAATAACGGGATAGGAGGAGCGATTACGGTATGGCACTGAAGAAAGCGAAAATCATCGTCACCAAGGGTACAGGTCAAGAGCAGCTTGAAGTGCTGTTCAATCCCAGCGAGTATTCGCTGGAATCAGCGAATACTTTTGCTTGGCAGACCATACCGGGGCTACAAACTCCGATTGCCCAATTTATTAGCGGTGAAGCGACTACGCTCAGTATGGACCTGTTCTTCGACACGTACGAGAAAGCAACGGATGTACGATTACTTACGGCTAAGGTATCCAGACTGCTCGATGTGGATAAGGATTTGCATGCACCGCCGAGCTGCCGCTTCGTATGGGGTTCGTTGGATTTTAAAGGCGTAGTGGAACGCGTTTCGCAGAAATTCACGATGTTTCTCGATTCGGGACTTCCGGTTCGAGCTACATTAAACGTTACCTTCCGTGCCTTGCAAAGCATGAAGGAGCAGTACCAGAACATTCCGCGCCAGTCCGCTGACCGGACGAAGCAGAAGACGCTGAAGCAAGGAGACCAGCTCTGGATGATTGCTGCCGAGGAGTACGAGGATCCGGGGGAATGGCGGGCGATCGCGGAAGCGAATGGGATCGACAATCCAAGACAGCTGCGGACAGGCCGCAAAATTATCGTACCGAGGTTGGACTAGCTTATGGCAGACGTAAAGTTCGATAACAGCACCTATCAATTTGATTCGCTGGAGCAGAAGTATCGCAATTTCTTTGCGCCGGCTTTTGAAATCGTCATTGATGGCAACAGCATGATTCGGCAAAGTGTCGCGATTTCGTCGGTAAAGGTGAATACGACGGTGAATCAGAAGGCGGATTCCTTTCATTTTACGGTACAGAACGCATTTGACCCGGTTCGCCGTGAGTTTCAATGGATCAACAGCTTTCTTGCTGTCGGCAAATACGTGGAAATTAAGATGGGCTACACCGATAAGCTCGAGACCGTGTTCTACGGCATCATTACGTCGGTGGATCTGGAATATCCGTCTGACGGCAATCCGACAGTCAGCGTATCGGGCATGGATATTTCTTTCCTCATGATGAAGGGCTCCCATTCGAATTCATGGAAGGAAAAGAAGGACAGCGACGTGGTCAAGGTTATCGGAGCGAAATACGGTGCGAAGCTTTCCGTCGATACAACGACGGTGATGAGGCCGATCATCGAGCAAATTCGGATGACGGACTATCAGTTTCTGAAACAGCTGGCCAAGTCGAACGATTATGATTTTTTCGTCGTCGGCAAGACGCTATATTTTCGCGAATCGAAGAATGCCAAGACTCCGGTCATCACGCTGATGTACGGTAAAAACCTGCGCAGCTACTCCACCAGCGTTGATATCTCCAATCAGGTGAGCCAAGTTATCGTCAGAGGGTTTGATCCGAAAACGTCCACGGCTATCGAAGCTACATCCGGTCAAGTCGATATTATCGGTTCGAATTCCCGCACAGGGAAGGACATTATGCGCTCGCTGGCGGATTACACCAAAGAATATGTCTACACGAATGCGACGACGATGCAGGAAGCGCAGGATCTGGCAGACGCGATGATGAATGAACGGGCCATGGATCTGGTCACAGGCTCAGGCGAAAGCATCGGGATTCCGGAAATCCGTGCCGGACGCTATATCAAACTGGATGGACTTGGCGCGAAATTCAATCAACCGATGTATCTCACTGAAGTCAGCCACTCCATCTCCGCATCCGGATATACGACAAGCTTTGAGGTAGGGGGAAATGCAATATGAGTAACGGCATGTACGGCGGCGGCTCCGGCGGTTCAGGCGGTATAGAAGGGGTTATGCTCGCAGTCGTCACGAATAATAAGGACCCTGACAAAATCGGCCGCGTGAAGCTGAAGTTTCCGCATCGCGAAATCACGCAAGAGACGGACTGGGTGCGCTGCATTACTTTTATGGGCGGCAAAGATCGAGGAAGCTTGTTTGTTCCCGAAGTGAACGACGAGGTGTTGGTTGCGTTTCATATGGGCGATTTCAATCAGCCGTATGTCATCGGTTCTTTGTGGAACAAGAGCAATCCGGCGCCGGCCGGCGATGAGAACAACAATATCCGCAAAATCAAATCCAAAGCGGGACATGAGTTTATTTTCGACGATACGTCCTCCAAAGAGAAAGTCACGCTGCAGACGAAGAAGGGCAGCAAGATCGAATTCACCGACAGCATCGAGGAAATCAAGCTGACCGACAAGAGCGGTAAGAACAATCTTACCATCGTGGGAAGCGGAACAGGGAAGCTGACGTTAACAAGTTCATCCACCAAGATCGAAATTACCGGCGGCGGTGATGTGACGATCTCGAGTTCGAAGGAAGTCACGATTAAATCGACGCAGATTAAGATTGAAGCCAGCGCGGCACTTAACCTTAAAGGCGGCGGAACCGTCGATATCAAATCGGACGGCATCGTCAACATCAAAGGCGCGATGGTCAAAATCAATTAGGCTGCGACAGGCAGAAGGGGGATGGCGGTTATGGCATCATTTCTGGGTAGAGGCTGGAAATTCCCCATAGAAGTCGACTCCACCACGGGACGAATCAAGACGGCGGAGAAAGAAGACGACATCGCGGAGGCCATTCGCATTATTCTGTGGACGAATAAAGGGGAGCGTGTCATGCGCCCTGATTTCGGCTGCGGCATTCACGAGTTCGTGTTCGAGACGACGGACGAAACGACGCTGCGATTATTGGAGACCAACATTCAAGAGGCGATCCGAATCTGGGAGCCTCGCGTGCATGAGGTCGAGGTTCACGCGGAGCAGGACGGTGCTGGGGCCGGCAAGCTGCTGCTCCATATTTCGTATGTCGTCCGGAGCACGAACAATCTGTTCAATCAGGTCTATCCTTTCTATTTGGAGGAAGGCACGAAGTAGATGACAAAGGGTGGAGCAGGAGACCATGATGAACAATACCCGAAGCGGGGCAGGCGCGCCGCAGGCAATTGATAAGCGCGATCTGGCTGCTCTTGCCCGCTGGATGAAGGAAACGGCCCCCTTTTATACCCCGGAGTGGCGTTTCTCGCCTGAAGACCCGGACCCCGGTACAGCGCTGTTCTATTTGGCGGCGAACATGCTGCAAGAGAATGCGAAACGGCTTAACCGGACGCCTGAGAAGAACTTTATCGCATTCCTAAACATGCTGGAAACGAAGCTTCAGTCGGCACGTCCTGCACGTACCCATGTCGTATTTCGCATCAATGAAGGTGCCACCGAGCCGGTATGGATTCCGCGAGGCACGCAATTAACGGCTCCGTCGCCCAGCGGCGGCGAAGAGCTGCTCTTCGAAAGTGAACGCGCGATGCTCGTAACGCCGGCCAAACTGACGGATGTCATTAGCGTTAGTCCGGCACTTGATGCGATTACGTTAGCTGCTGAATCCTATCACGAGAAGCTTGCCGAAGGAAAAGGGGATGTACCGCTCTTCCAAGCAGCTTATGGCCTTAACCTGCAGGAGCACGCCATCTACTTGCGCGAGGATGATCTCTTCTTAGCGACACATCCCGCGATCATCCGCGTAAATCTATTCCATTCCGCCAAACGATACAAGCAGCCGCAGTTAGCTGCTGCTATGGCAGATACGGAGCTGCTCGAATGGACGTATCATTCCGAAGGCGAATGGGTGCCTTTCGACGAGATTACGCGCACCGGGAACACGGTTTTCTTACATAAAACAAAAGTTCGACCGATCGATTCGGTGGAAGTCGGCGGCATCGGAGGCCGCTATATTCGGTGCAGGCTCAAAGTGGCGGAGGCAAGCGCCAATCCGCTGCTGGCTCAAGATATAGAATTGGATCAGCTATCGTTAACGTCTGCGTTCGACCCGAACCAGGGCGTTGACGGCATTCCGCCAACGATGCTTATTCACAACGATATGGAGCTGAGCAGCGACGGATTTTATCCGTTCGGTGAGCATTTTGCGCCTTATTCTACGTTTTATATCAGCAGCGAAGAAGCATTCTGCAAGAGAGAAGGCAGACTTGATGTGAGCTTCAGGATGAAAACATTGCCGAGTGCTCTGCGCACGGCACCGGATCCGGAAATCCGCTGGCGGATGATTATGCGCCGTTCAGAGCTGGAGAAGAAGGATCCGCCGAAAATTCGGATTCAGCGCGTCCTGTGGGAATATTGGAACGGCAGCGGATGGGTGCGAATTCCCGGAAGCGAACGTTATGAAACCTTGTTTAGCGAGCTGCCCGAGCATGAAGATCTACGCTGCAATGTTTCCCTGCATTGCCCTCAGGATTTAGAGCAAACCTTCGTCAATGCACAGTTTGACTATTGGATTCGTGTCCGTGTCGTGGCGATGGATAACATGTACGCGCCGGAAATGATCTATGTCACGCCCTGGTTGGACGAATTGAAGCTTCAATATCATTACGAGGACCGAACTTTCCCGGCAGCTTCCGCCATCGTGTTCAACAATGCAGCGATGAAGGAAGTGACGAGAGAGGCAAGCGGCGGCGGCAAGCCGTTTCGTCCGTTTGAGCCTATTGATTGCAGCTATCCCGCCGTTATATTTGGCTTTGATTCACCTCCGCTCAAAGGGCCGATTACGATGCAAGTTACGCTCCAGCCTTCGAAGCGGGATGCATCGAAGCGGCCATGGATCGAGTGGGAGGCACTCGTCCGCGAAGGTACCACGGTGCATTGGAAGCCTCTATCTGTCATAGATGAAACGAACGGGTTTACCGAAAGCGGCCTAGTCCAATTTGCTGGTCCGCCGGAGCTTCATGAGACGCTGCTCTATGGCAGAGAACGTTATTGGTTACGTGCGGTCAATCGTGATGGCTGTTATGACTTAGCAGACCAATCAAAACCTGCTGCCAAACGGCTGGATATGAACGCCGTGCAAGTGCTGCAGCAGCGAACCATTACCGGAGAGACGCCGGAGCGCACACGCGGCGTGTATCGACTATCCAGGTCGCCGGTCATTGCGGAGGAAGTTTGGGTCGATGAGACCGAAACGATACCGAAGCATGAGTTGGACGAGCAGTTGCTGCAAGCTCCCGCCGATATCGAGGTTTTGTATGACAGCGAAGGGCAAGTGCAGCGCGTGTGGGTCAAATGGAGCGGGGTAGAGTCTTTCCTTACTTCATCGGCGCTTGATCGTCATTATGTACTTGATGGTTCTGCAGGAACCGTTACCTTTGGTGAAGGAATAAGAGGTCGCGCCGTACCAGGCGGCGGTCCGGATAGCATTCGCGTGAATTACAAAGTAACGGCAGGAGCAGAAGGTAATGTTGGGGCCGGGGAGATTACAGGACTGCTGCAATCCATCGCGTTCATCGCTGGTGCAACGAACCCAAGCGCAGCCGGCGGCGGCTGTCATACAGAGAACCTCGATGCAGCTTTGCTGCGCGGGCCGCAGCGACTGAAGCATCAAGGCCGCGCGGTAACGGCAGAGGATTTCGAATGGCTCGCAAGAGAGGCATATCCCGGACTGGCCAAAGTAAAATGTCTGCCTAATCGAAACGTGCATCTGGAACGCAGCTTAGGCTCGATTACGCTCGTAGCCTTATCGGAGCCGGGCGATTCCGGGTATGCCTTGTTTCCCGCGTTGAAACGTCAAATTGAAGCTTATTTGATTGAACGTGCGGCAAACACGGTTTCTCATCAACCTTCGGTTCAAGTCATTGCTCCGGCATTTCTGTATGTATCGGTTACGGTTTCAGTTACAGTTGAGTCTCTTGAGGATGTGCTGCCTACGGAGTCTGCATGCCAAACAAGACTTGCGCAATTTCTGGATCCGATTCGCGGCAAGCTGGACGGACATGGCTGGGAGATTGGCGAAACCTTGCACGAATCGCTCTTCTATTCCCTGCTCAAATCCGTTCGTACGATCAAAAATATAGATAAGCTTTATATCTCCATGTTAAAGGTGGAGGACGGCACTTCGATCGAAATTGATCCGTCCAAACAATCTATGTATCCGCATGCTTTGCTCTGCAGCGGCACGCATACCGTGAAAGTGACAACGAGCTGATACGAGCGTGCCTTCAGGCACCGAACAAGAAAGGAGGTGCACGTCTTGCTGCCGGTCCCCAATTTAGACGATCGTCGATTTCAGCAAATCGTGGAAGAAGCGCGTAAAGCGATTCCGAAGTTTATGCCGGAGTGGACGGATGAGAATGCGCATGATCCCGGTATTACGATGATTGAACTGTTCGCATGGTTAAGCGAAATGCAGCAGTTCTATATCAATCGAGTGCCGGAGCGCAACCAGCTTAAGTTTCTAAAGCTGCTTGGCGCTAAGCCGCAGCTTGCCCATCGCGCGCACACGAAGGTCAGCTTCCAAGGCGCGAATCGGCCGCTTATGCTGCCGAAGGGCACGAAGCTGCAGGCCCAGGATCAACCATTCGAAACGACGGAACCGATCCGGCTGCATCCGGCCCGAATCGACCGGATTATCGTTCGAACGGATAAAGAGGCCAATGATTACACTTCCACTAACGACCATGTCGGTGTTTCCTTCTACGCATTCGGCCCTGAAGCTCGTCAAGGCAGCAGACTGTACATCGCTTTTGACCTTGAGCTGATGCCCGGGGATGAGCTGACCATGGCGATCTCGTTATTCGACGATGGGCTGGTTCCGCTTATCCCCGTAGATGACGCAAGCAAGGCAATCGTACCTTCTGCCAAGGTATCGTGGAAATTTTATGGAAATAACGGTTCACCGTCTGAACTAACAGGTGCAGAGAACGGTCAACAAGCAAGGGAGATCGGCGCTGCCGGCAGCGGACCTTCCGCGTGGATGCCGCTCGAGCTTGTCCATGATGATACCGTTCAGCTGATGTATAGCGGAATGATCACATTCCGCGTCCCTCATGGAATGAGACCGGTCATGGTCCATCCGGCTAATGACAGAGGGCGCTACTGGTTCTGCTGCACGGTTGAGCAATCGGGCTATGAGAATCCGCCGCGCATCGAACATATTGCGTTTAATACGGTGAAAGCCGTCCAACAGTATACATTCAGTGAATTGTTCCACGCCGATCTGACAGGCGGGGACAAGGATGAAATGATTGCTTCGTCCTACCTTGCCGCTAACGGCTTCATACGCGTGCAATCCATGCACGAGTCAGGCGGCTGGATCGATCTGTTGGAAGCGTCAGACTACGAGCTGCAACAGAATATTGAAACGGGTGAAGCGGTTGTCACTTTGAGAACCGGAGATGGAAGCCCAAGTCGGGCGTCACTTCCAGAGCAAAGGAAGACGGTCTTGCGGGTGATCGCCCAGACCGAGACTTTCCGTGAGCAGTGTATCATCGGACAGAGCAACGGTTTACCGGGGCAGAAGCTGGTTGTCTATGATTATCCGTTGCAGAATGATCGATTTACACTCCAGATCGGTCGTAGGCTTCAAGACGGAAGTTGGTTGTGGGAGGATTGGACCGAAGTGGATAACTTCGACAACTCGACCTCCACGGATCGGCACTTCTTGTTCGACGCAGCGGAGCATGAGATTAAATTTGGCGATAATGAGCGAGGAAGTGTGCCTCAAGCCTGCGATGAGCCCAATATTTGGGTTATTGCCTGCTTACTGGGCGGCGGAACCCGCGGTAACGTAAAGCCCCATCTGATTACAGAAATCACCTCGCTTAATGAGGCAAGCGAACAACTGCTCGGACAGCTAACCGTAACGAACTATCAGTTTGCTGTAGGCGGAACTGAAGCGGAATCGCTTGAAGCGTGTATCGAGCGTGTCCGCAGAGAACTCCATGAGCCGTTTCGCGCGGTTACGGCAGAAGATGTCGAGCATATCGTTCGACATACGCCGGGACTGCGGGTAGCAAGAGTCAAGGCGCTGCCGCTCTATATGAAAGGGTTAAAGGACTATCCTCGCAACCAAGCGCCGGGACAATTAACGGTAGCGGTTGTTCCTTACAGTCCTGCAGTTACACCGACTCCGAGCATGGGGTTTCTGGAGAGCGTGAAGCGACATCTGGATGAACGAAGATTGATTACGACTGAGGTTCATGTCATTGCACCTGAATATATCGGGATTACGGTGCATGCAATTATCGTCGTCGAGCCTCATTTTGTCGATGAAAGCAAACAGATCGTCATGGCGCTCAATCGGCTGCTGAGGCCGCTTGATGGCCGTGACGGGTCGACGGGCTGGCCATTTGGCAGAACGGTATACAAAGGAGATTTGTTCGGGCTCATGAATGAAATGAAAGGCGTCGCCTATATTCAGGAACTGTGGCTGGATGCTGAAGGGCATGGCTGGACCAAAACGTCCGGTGGCGATATCGAGCTTCCTCCATACGGATTGGTGTACTCAGCCGGTCATGAGATCGAACTAATCAGCAGAACGAACCTGTGAGAATGAAACCTTGCATTGGAGCAGAGTAGGACATAAGAAAGCATAAGGGGGGAGACGGGCTGGAGCAGGGGACGCTGTTTTTCTCACTGAATAAGGAAAGTGACTGGGCTGCGAGCAGTAAGGCCAACTTGGAATGGACAGAGGCCGGACTTCGCATTACTCAAACGCAAAAATACGGCATACGCAGCACACTGCATCTGAACGAATTAGACGGCATACGCGAAGTGCACGAGTTCGTCATCGGGCCTTACGGCAGACTATATGTCCTGGATGCAGCCAGTGACGTGTGGCTATATGATTCGGAGTACCATCATCACGAGAAGCTGTTTCCGAGCGGCCATGGACTGTTTGGCATCCGATCGTTGCTTGCAGTCATCGGCGACACGCTTCTGGTGGCGGATCCGGAGAGGCAGCAATGCTCGGCTTATGCCATCGGGAACTCCCAGACGTATTGGAGCTTAAGCGAATGTAATGGAGTCGGGCTCTATCCCATCGCGGCGGCTTCCGATGATCATTATTTCTATGTGGTAACGCCGCTGGCAGTCGAGCGGAATCCGGATGGCGACCTAATCGTTCCGGCAGGCACCGGAATTGGGATAGTGAAGATCGATCGGAACGGACATTGTGCAGGCATCGTTTCGGAGGAAAAGTGGGTTCTGCCTACAGCCGTGAAGCTGCATTACTTATATAAGCGCTTCTACGTTGCTGTCTCTAAGGAACGAAGCGTGTATGTGTTTGATAGTGAGGCGCATACGCTGCGCGGCTTCTCTTATGAAGGGGAGATGCTCTCGCGAATGTTTCTGCCATCCTTGAAATTTGCCGGACTGGCAGTCGATTCGATGAATCAGCTCTACATTGGCGACTCCAGACATATCGCTGATGAGGGGGAAGACGATCGGTTCGTATTGAACCTCGGCGAAACCGGGGAATTCATTACGAAGGTACCGGGTTCCAGAGGCAAAGCGGATAAGCTGATGTTCGACGCACGCGACCGCATGTATATTCTGAATGCCGAAGAAGGCACGGTCACGGTGCTCGAGCTTCAGCCAAGGACGATGGAGCGGATGGAAACAGGCGCTCTCGAAGGCATTTGCCTGACAACGGCATTAGACAGCACGGAAGCAGAGACGGTGTGGCACAAGATGGTGCTGGAAGCGGATATCCCGGACGAAACGCAGCTGCGTATCTCGTACTTCTGCTCCGATCAGAAGCAGATGATCATCGGCGGCAGATTCATGGCGATGGATGATTTCTTGCGGGATCCGAGCCGTGACATGCTGGAGAAATCGCGAACGCTGGAACCGTTCTGGTCGGCGCCGGTTACCAACCCGAAGGACGCGCTGTTCTTCGATGCCAAAGGCCGGTACATGTGGCTTAAGATCGAATGGATCGGCAGCGAGCGGAAAACACCTTGCCTTTCCAAGCTTCGGGTTGTGTTTCCGCGCAGTACGTATTTGAGTCATCTGCCTGCCGTTTATCAGGAAGATTCGACGGGTTTCACAGAACGATTCCTTGCCCTGTTCGGCACGATGTTCGATAGTATCGAGACGCAGGTTCAAGATATTCCGCGCCACTTGGACAGCGATCTGACGGAAGGACCGTATTTGAAGTGGCTGGGCAGCTGGCTTGGCATCGAGGTGGACGAGCATTGGAGCGATGAGCAAATTCGCCGGTTCATCCGAGAGGCGCCGCAGTTGTATCGATACAGAGGTACCCGTCGGGGAATTGAGAAGATGGTCGAGATTTACACGGGCAGCAAACCGTTTATCGTGGAATATTTTCAATATAAAATGATGCGGGAATCCTCAGAGCTTCGCGAGCTGACCGATTTATTATACGGAATGCATCCTTGCAGCTTCTCCGTACTAGTCACGACAGAGCAGGCGAATACAGAGAAGCAGAGGCTCATGCTTGAACGTATGCTCAATGAGCATAAACCGGCGTTTACGGATGCGCATCTGATTGTGCTTCAGCCGTGGATGTACCTCGACATGCATACGTATCTGGAGGTCAACACCCTGTTATCGGAGCCGTCGCTGCTGCGAATCGATCCGAACCGTTCGATGCCGAGCGACACGATCATCGTCGACGTCGACCGCGACAGACGGCTGGATCTGCATACCCGCTTAGGCTTGGATTCAGAGATGGAATAGAGCATGAACAGACGTATGATCCTGGACTAATTGATTAGGAGCTGATGGAGTGAAGAAAAGCAGGTATTACCCGTTTGAACGGAATCGTTATTTCTATGGGAAGCTGCTAACGGTTCGGGATTTCGAATCCGAGCAAAAATATGTCGGCGATAAGCGCCGTCTGCTGAATCGGCTTCTTGTTGGAAGCGGGGTCGTGTCCGGCATGCATGTCGTGGCGGTCGACGACAAATCCATTACGGTCGAGATGGGCGTGGCAATCGATTATGCCGGCCGCGAGATCGTAATTCCATCTCCGACGACGCTGAAGCTGTCGATGATCGAGGGTTTCACGAACAACGAGTATAAGAAGAACGTTTATCTCTACGCGGCTTATGATGAGAAAGGCAAAGAGCCGGTCCATGCGATTGCGAATTCCGCGGTTCGTTCCGAGGATGTCAGCGAATATAATCGCGTTCTGGAGAGCTACCGTTTATTTATCAAGGAGGAGGCGCCGGATCCGGCCTCCTTCGAGCATGTTCGTCTATCTGAGGTCATTGCGCCGATCTATCAGGATGGACAAGTTCGCATCTATCAGCGTATGCCGAAGTATGCAGGGCAGGAAGCGGTAGTCGATGTCACGCTTGTTGTAGAGAAAACGCTGCAAACACCGCGCATTTCGCTAGAGTATCAAGTGGAAGCGGACGGTCTGACACCGGTAGGGCTGACGGATGGTTTGGTTTCGTTCTCAGAGCCCGGTGACGGACAAGAAACCGAATATACCTATACGTATTCCGTGAAAGCGGCCAATTGGACGAATGGGCGGAAAGCATCGCTGCGCATCGACAGTCAGAGTTTCGTCCTAAATATCGGCGACCTGCGCGTTCCGATCGATAGTAATCCGACACATGAAGTGGAGATCATTAGCGAGTCGGCGGTTGAACGCATCATGCGGGATTATTTTGATCGGACGCTGGATCAAGCCGTCGATGGCGTTGCTGAGCAAAGCATCTGTCTCGCGAAGATTAGCTTGCTTCAGATGGGACCGACTTATATGATCGAAGGCGTTGAGCGTGTGCCTTTCGGCGAATATGTGTACAATCCATCGCTGTTGCAGCGAGTAGGCGCTTTCGGAACAAATGAACAGCTGTCTAAGTTCTTCACATCATCGGAAGCTTTTACCGTGCCGTTCGGCGAAGAACCTCGACTGGATGTGGATTACAATCCGGAGCGAAGCGAATTCTCCTTCAAGCTCGGCGTTCCGCAGCCGCAGCATTTGCAAGACGAGATGGCTACCGGTACGGTAACGGTAGAGTTGGAGCCGAATGCCAAGAGCGGTCTTTATTTCTTCTCTCGCGGGCAGAAGAATTATGTGACAGGCGAAATTGAGAGCGGGCTTGGCGAAGGTCAACTTTACGTAATGGTCGGTCTCGAAGATAAAGATGTGAATATTACATCCGATCTGCTGCAAGCAAGCGATCAGGTGTATTATGGATCTTCGGATGTGTTCAAAGGAAGCGAATTCGAGTCCCAGCTGCCTAACGTTACGTTCGGCACGGTGGTTTATCCAAGCAAAGGGACGTTCCGCATCGGGATGAAACTCGGACAAGCGACAGAAGCGTCGGCGATCAAGCTGCGCTGGTGGGCGTTCAAGAAACTGCCGGGAACGGAAACGGCTGTGGTGGTCGAATCGGCAGCAACGACTGCTGCGAAGGTGATCCAAGCGGGGATGAAGGAAGCAGCGGCATCAACGGATAAATAGATATGGAATGCAAAGTGAAGAGCTGTCTCAAAAGTGTAGTAGTGACTTTTGAGACAGCTTTTGTTTGGCATGGGACAGTGTGCTCCAAATGCTGCACAATCTGCAACATATTCACCTACTCAACAGCAATACACTACTAATGTTGCCGAAAAGGCAACATTCTCTTAGAATACGAGCCCCCAAATGCCATACAGAGCCTAAATGTTGCATATTACGCAGCATATCTAATTTCTCAACCGTAAATAATTGCTTTTGTTGCATTTCATGCAGCATTTAAGCCTTTCAAATAATGACAATAAAAAAAACGGTGCAGAGGTTGAACTCTGCACCGCCTTTTTGCCATGGAGCTATTACTCGGTTTGCAGCATCGATTTCGTCACGCTGAGTCGGACCGGTACTTTCTCCGCTTTATAATAAGTAAAGGTGAGATAGAAGTCGCCAAGCTTATAAACCATGATGGATTTGTCGGCATCGATGATTTCTTTCTTGCCTTCTATCTTCAACGCTTGGACTTGTTTCAGGAGTTCGGCAATAATGAATTTGTTCCAGAGGTTAACCTCGGCTACGTAGGCCTCTTCGGGATTCGCTTCGTCCGGCTCCAGCATAAAAGACAGCTGATAAGCGGCATAGGTCATTAACGATGGACCGGCTGGTAATGTCGCCGCAGCATCGCCGGCAGGAAGCTCTTCAGAGGCGGTAGGCTGCTCAGTAGTAGAAGTCTCTAAAGTGGAAGCCTCGTTAGGAGTCGCAGCTTGTTCCGTTGTTGTCGACTTCTCGGCAGATGCCGTCTTCACCGGCTTTGATTTATCGCCCTCTGCAGCTTTATCATCACTTACAGGAGGGGGGCTGGTTGCTTCATTACTAGCGCTTGCTTTCCCACCGGCATCTCCGCCTGTTTCTCCATCAGCTTCAGCTCCCGTGCCTGATCCAGCTCCAGTATCAGTACCATTACCTGCTGTGCTTCCATTTGCTTGATCTTGAACCGCATCGGCACCGCCCTCTGCAGGGGCCAAATCTTCAACAGGAGGATCAACCGCTGCACCTACTTCTTCAGTGCCTTCCGTGGCTGATGCTTCAGCCGGGGCATCCGCTTCGCCGAGCACATCTTGCAGCTTCTTGCGTGTGAGGCTGATGAAGCCGGCTAGGTTGATCTTGCCGCCTTGGAAAAATCCTTTGTACACGGTATTGCCATCCGCGTCGTTGAGCGCGCCGACGCCGTCATAACGACCGTTCTTATATTTGCCGGCATAAAGCACGGTTCCCGTAGCAATATCGAAGGATTGTCCGTCTCCGTGCTTCACGCCGCTGCTGAAGCCGCCGGTGTAAGCAATGGTTCCTTTCTCAGTGAAGAAGGAGCCGAGACCATTGTATAAACCAAGCTGGAAGGCGCCTTTGTATTTCACGACCCCATTGGGATAATATTCGGTGCCTTCACCGGAGAGCGCTCCGTTCTTGAATTCGCCTTCGACCTGCACCGTCTGGTCCGGCCTCATCAGCTTCCCGGCGCCTTCGTACGCATTGTTAGCCCAGTTGCCGTCATAGACGACAGCACCGTCGGTATCGTATGACTTGCCAACGCCGCCGTAAGCGCCTTGCAGGAAACCACCTGCATACAGCATCCCGCCAAGCTCGTTGTAGAGCGTGCCATTGCCTTCGAATTTACCTCCGACAAAGTCACCTTCATAATGCGTCTTCCCATCGCTGAAGAACAAGGTTCCGGGACCGCCGTATTGATCAAGAGTGAACGTTCCGCGGTAGAGCAGCTTGCCGTCTTGATCGAACAGCTCGCCCATGCCGTTCTTGAGCCCTTTGGCAAAGTCGCCTTGGTATAACAGTTTGCCATCCTTGCTATACAACTTGCCGGTACCTTCGAATAATCCGGCAGCAATTCCGCCCTGGTAGAGCAGCGAACCATCCGCATTAACGATCTTGGCTGTGCCCGTGAAGGAGGCTAAGCTTGCTGCGGTTGCTTCAATCTTAGGGGTGCGCGCAAGCAGCTTATTCAGTATCTTCGGCGGCTTGATAAAGCCGAAATAGAAGATGACCAGTCCGACTAGCACAATGATGACTACAAGCTTCTTCGCAATGAAGAAGCGGCCGAACGGAATATAGTTTTTGACCGATTGTTCCGCCGGATTAAGAATCGATTTGACCCATTTGCCAAGGAACACGAGCAGAAACTTGGGCAGCTGCTTCGCATACTTCATGGGGATCATGAAGAGTTTCTTGAATGGTTTAATAAACGGTTTGAGGAATTGCTCCAGCATCTTCATCAGGGCACCTGGATCGTGAACTGGCCGGGCACAGTAATTTGAATCATGCCGCCCCAGTTGCACAGACATTTGGAAGAATTGTTTAAAGCCGGCATATTAGCGACTAAGACAGTCGGAGAACCGGGCGCCCAAGGGGCCGCCGTAACCGGGATGCAAGGCATTGGCGTCAATGCGCCGAGCGCCGCAGCAGTAGCTGCCGCAACCTGGGGATTCGCGAGCGAGCTGCACATACCGAAGGGCATAATATTGACCATTGGCTTATTGTCCATAATGTTGGCAATCGGCATCGCAGTCATGACCCGATTCGCGGGCAAGACGTTGAGCGCACTCGGTGCTACACCAAATGAGCACTGCAGCATTGCGCCTTGACAAACAAGCTGACCCATAATCGTTCCCCTTTGTCTGATAGACTTTCAATGATGTCTTCCGAACTATATTCTCTTTAGTTAATAGTACTATAAAGCATTTCCCGGCTTCAATAAGAGATGTCGGTTTTTGGCGAAATTATGCAGTTTTTTGATGTCTCTTGGCGCACTTTGTAGTAGTATGGTAGTAAATCGCTATTTTTCTCTCTGAAAGGGAGCGTCCTGCAGATGAATCAGCAAAAGCCTATTAAATCCTCGAACAGAAGCAGCTATCCCCGTCTATGGTTGACTATACTTTTATGCGGTTTACTAGGACTGTCGGTATACTTGTTTCTGCATCGAAACGAGCTCACCCGGAATCCGACGAAGGATGCGACCGCACTTTCGAATTTGTCGGCTATTGCACCCGGAAACAATGGCGATGTCTACGTAATTAGCGATGCGAAGCAGCAAATTCAAGCCATTGACAGCGATGGCAAACTTAAGTACAGGATCAAACAATCGAGTAATAATCGCGGCAATTTCAGCGAGCTGGCCGTGGACGAGCAGGGCCGGGTTTATACCATCAATACGGTACTCGATCAATACGGCTTGTATGTAGAGTCTGAGGAAATTGTACGCTATACCGAAGAGGGCAAGTTCGATAAACAGCTCTTCATGTGGAAAGGCGACCAGACGAGCAAACGAATCGGCCAGCTAAGAGCGCTCCAAATCAAAGATAATTTATTAACCTTCTACATAAGCAAAGCAAATGAAGTTCAGCAAAAGCAGCTTTCTCTGGACAACGGGAAGTGGACACAGCCCTTCGCATTTAAGCTCCCGCCGAACCGATACCTCTCTGAGGTGTATGGAACAGAGCCGGGCTCCATTTACTTCACAACGAAGCGAGGCGCGATTTACGAAGTGGCCGCTGACGGGACGAGCAAGTCGCTCTATCCGGTTGCAGGCATGGAGAAAACGCGCAAAAACTTCCCGGAGCGTCTGAAGCTGGACGGCAACGGAAATATCATGTTCATCGATCGATCCATAAACGCATTAACGAAACTCTCGCCTAATACAGCGAACCCGATTACTTTGCTGCTGGAAGAACCTGCACTGTCAGCGGCTGTCCCGGAAGCGGAAAGCTTGGAACTTGCGGACTATTCCCTGCATGCGGATGGGAGCATTGAGCTGCTGCTGGCTGACCGATTGATGAAACAGAGCAGCAACGGGGCAGTAACGCCGTCTTTTGCACAGCTGCATTTCAGCAATCAAGAACGAACGCAGCAATGGCTTGTCTGGAGTGCTGCCGCAGCTGGTTTGCTGGTACTGACTGCATCGGCGCGTCTTGTGTACATCCATATCATGCGCCGGCGCATTTCGTTTTTCCTCAAGCAAATGGTCGTGTTTGTCCCTTTGGTTACGGTATCAATGGTGCTGCTTTCTAATTCCATCTACGACGGTTTCTCCGGCAAAATGGAAGAGGAAATGAAGCGAGAACTGTCTGTGCTCGCGCAGAGCGGCAAATACATCATCGATGGCGATCGGCTGGAGAAGCTCACATCACCGAATGATTTCATGAGCGCCGACTATCAAGAGATCAAAAAGCGGATGAACGTCCTGTTCCAGCATGATAACAGCATTGACCGCAGAGGCTTGTACAGCACGGTATACAAATACGAGAACGGCAAGCTCTATATCATTGCAGATGATGACGATGGCGTAAACATGTTTAAACCTTTCCCGTTATCGGAGGACAACCTTCCGGTCGTTGAGCAGGGGCAGGTCATGAGCGGCAGCTGGGTAGATGCGAATGGGCAATGGACCTATGCGATTGCTCCGGTGTACAACTCGAAAGGCGATATTGTCGGCATTTACGAGACAGGCCGCGATTTGAACGTCTTACGTGCGGAGAATGCGACGATTAATCAAACGATATTTAAGAATATTACGATCATTACGGTACTCATCCTATTAGTGTTTATGTTATCGTCCTACTTCCTGCTCGCGTCCTTGCGGAAGCTGCGCAAGAGCGTTACCGATATTACGAATGGCAATTGGGACGCAGAAGTCCATATTCGCTCGCGCGATGAAGTAGCAGACCTCGGCGAGCAGTTTAATCTCATGGTGCGCCACATTCGGCAGTATATCAGCGATATCACGGCTTTCAGCGAGGCATCGTTCCGATTCGTGCCTCAGCAAGTATTTAAATATTTGGGCAAACGAGGCATTCTCGATGTGCATCTCGGCGATCAGGTGCAGCAGAACATGGTTGTCATGGTGACGAAGCTGAGACAGTTCTATGAGATGTCCAAGGGATTGACGCCCAAAGAGAATTTCAATTTCATGAACTCGTTTCTGAGTCGCTTCGGACCCCTTGTACGTAAGGAGAACGGTCTCATTAGCAATTACCTGGGCGCAGGGTTCATGACCTTGTTCCCGAGTCGAACCGAAGATGCGATTAAAGCGGCAATCGCCATTCGGAAAGAATTGCTCGTCTATAACGGCCACAGAGCCAAAGTGAATTATATTCCGGTCGAAATCGGCATCGCGATTCATAAAGGGCCGCTTATGCTCGGTATTATCGGCGAAGAGACGAAGATGGAGAGCAATGTCATATCGGACGATGTGACGTTGACCTCGCGTTTGGAGGAGCTTTCGGAGACGCTGGGGGTTTCCATTCTTGTGACGCGATCCGCGCTGGAGTCGATGGAAGCGCCGGAACGGTTCCAATTCCGCTGGCTTGGCCGTGTACATATCGAAGGCAATCCGGATCCAATCGAGCTTTACGATGTCTATGAAGGCGATACGGAGGCGCTTCGCTCCGGTAAGGACAAGACGAAGAAGCTGTTCGAGCGGGGCATTCAGCTGTATCAGGAAGGCCGGTTCTTCGACGCGCGAGAGACCTTCGTTGAGGTGATCAAGTGGAACCGTCTCGACAAAACAGCCAAGCTGTACTTCTATCTATGCGATGAATATTTTCAAAGGGGCACTGCAGTCGATTGGAATGGCACACTGGCCGTTTCATAAGGCGAAGGGAGGATTAACGAATGATACGACAAACGATCTTTCAGGTGCAACCGCTCAAGCTGGAAGAAGAAGCAAGGAGAATCAGCTCGTTCTTTCTGTCGGATGACTCGTTCGACGATGTCAACCATACGCCCGGTGAAATCCAGCATTATCTGACCAATCCGCTCAATGCGCTGACATCCGACTATGAATACCGTTTTGTTCAAAATGAACAGAACGAAATGATCGGCGTTATCGGGTATTTGCAAAATGAACAGCAGACGGGCGGTTACTACTTGGATTACCTTGTCGTCCATAAGAAGTACCGCAATCACGGCATCGCGTCACTCCTGCTGACCGACATGACCGAGGTGCTGCGTTCCAGGGCAGCGCGTTACCTATTGACGTATACTTGCGACACGGATATCTACAAGCCGGTGCGCAGATTGTTTGAGCGTCAAGGCTTTACGTTGGCGGGCCGCTGTCCCGATTATTATTTCGAAGGGGAAGACCGGTTGATCTACAGCCTAAAGCTGAACAGCATCCGTTACGAGGAAATTATCGGATCATGAGCGTAAACAAATTCAGAAGTAAAATGGTGCTTAAACGATGAATGCAATGATACTGCGATGGATCGGCGTCAAATTCGAGGATCGGCGAAAGCTGGCCATGATGGCGCCTGTTTTTTTTCTGTGCGGCATTTCGGAGCTGTTGAATTATAACGGGTATATGACCTTGTTCAACCAGCGCTTCGGAAGCGAATATTTGCCTTATGTGTACGGAGCCGAAGCGGTTATCATGCCGCTCGAGGCTTGGTTTATGTCGTGGCTGACGAGCCGTCTCACCAAACCGCAGCTCATGCGGACGCTCTTTGCCATCATGGGCGTCATTATAGGCGTTAATGCGGTCGCATTGCTTCTGTTTAACAGCATGGACATCAGTCCGCGCGCCTATTATCCGTTTCTATTCCTTAGCTCCAGCTTCGTAGTAAGGCAGCAAACGATACTGCTCTGGAGTCTGGCGGTAGATCTATGTCCGACGCAGCAAGCCAAACGGCTGATGCCTGTCTTTGTCTCCTCTGCCGCGCTTGGCGGTATTGCTGCAGGGGTGCTTGCGCAGGTTGTGAGCAAATGGCTGGGTGCAGATGCTGTTTACATGTTAGCGCCGCTCTTCCTTCTGGCAGGCGGAGTAAACTATTGGAAATCTATTGCATACTATCTAGTTCCGCTGACGTTGAAGCAGGAGCGAAGCGTGGCATCAGGAGCTGCAGAGGGTGGACTGTCTTCCGGAGATTATTTCAAACGCTCGTTCACCACGCCTTATTTGCTGGTAGCCATCGGGATTATGACGTTAATGCCAGCCTTGTATTTCTTAATGGAATATGTCTTTCTGAATGTGACTCGTACGATCTACAAGACCGAATCGGAGTTTGCTTCCTTCTTCGGACTTGTGACCACACTGCTGTTTACGATTGCGCTGCTGCTTCAGCTCGTCTCGAATCGCTTAATGGCTTGGCTTGGACAAAGTAACATGCTGCCTGCGATCGCGATTATATTTACTTGTGGGTTTGTGGCAGCTGCGGCTACGTTCGGAACATCGTTTATCCTCTATTCGTTGTCGATGGGATACATGTTCCTCTACTTGTTGCTCTATTACTTCGCGGAGCCCGCCAATCAGCTGTTCTTCAAGCTGCTGCCGATGCTTCAGCGAGATGGATACCGCTATATTGCACAAGGTGTTGCGGCATCGCTAGGCATTCTGATTGGTGCGCTCCTGCAGTCGCTGCATGCTGAGCTTGGTTTCAGTTTGCGTTTGCTTGTCTGGGTCGGTGGGGGCGGTGGCGTGCTGCTCGTGCTGATGACCTACATCGGCAAATCCTTATATATTCGGGAGTTGATTCGCAGCGTACAGACGATGTCGGATACGAGGCAGGATCTCGCATTGGCCTTCGATGAGTATATGCGCGAGAACAAATCGCCTCTGATGCTGGATCAACTGCTGGCGAACAGCAATGACTATGCCCGCGAGGTCGCACTTGGGATGATTGGCCGAACAGGAGATGATACTTATCTGCCGAAGCTGCTGGCTTTGGTAGACGATCGCAGCGCTCGTATTCGTATCGCTTCGCTAAGGGCGATGAATCTCGAACGGGCAGAGCTCCAAGCTCTGGTCAAGGTAGCCTCATTCCTGGAGGATCCCGATTATGAGGTGCGGGCTGCCGGTGTACGTTTGTTAGGCAGAGCTGATCATATGCGGCATCAAGCCGTATATTTTGTCAGACTGAAGCTGCTCGATTCGAGCCCTAAGGTCGTAGCCGAAGCGGTTAAAGCACTCTATTATTTGCAAAATGAGCAAAGCTTCGAAGCTTGTTACGAGGTCATTCAGCGATACTTGAAAGAAGGCGGAGAACAGACCGTCTACATCTGCCGCGTTATTGCCGAACTGGAAATGTACAGTTTTCTCCCGGATGTCGAGCAGCTGCTTGGCCATACCGACCCCGCCGTTCGGGCAGAGGCCATTGCCTGTATGGGGAAACTGCGGCATATCGCCGCTATTCCGTGGCTGCTTGAGCAGCTGGAGTGGGCAGAGCCGGCTTTATATGAAGTTACGATAGATGCTTTCATCGCCATGGGAAGCGGCGCCATCGAACCGCTGAAGGATGTCCTGCAGCAAGCTCAGCCGAAGGTATGGAGTGCCGCAATCCGCGCGCTTGCAGCCCTGCTGGATGAAGCGGAATGCCAATCCGTGCTGCTGGGAGCTGCTCTGTTGAAACTGGAGGAGCTATGGAAGAGTCGCGATATAGAGGCGGCCTTATACAAAATGGAGCTAAGCACAAGAGCGGAGCTGGCGCGGATGCGACTAACCGAGCACAAAGCCTTCCTGCTCGATGGAGTCTGGACCGTTATGGAGCGAATTGCCGAGAGCGATGTCGTATTCGCAGTTCGCAGAGCGATCGAGGATGAGGACGAGGAGATCAGAGAGAGCGGGCTTGAAGCATTGGCCGAGGGATCGGCGGACAAACGGTTGACCGCCGCACTGCTCGCTTTGTTCGAAGGCTGGAGTGCTCCGCATACCGATATGCCTTATGAACAGGCCGTTCAAGTGCTTCGCGCAGCAGCCGGTTTGCAGGATATGTGGCTGCAGCTGCTCGCTTCCGATGCGCTGCGGCGAGAGGAGAACGAACCATTGAGTGGACAACAGGCGTTAATGGGGATGCTGGATAAAGTCGTATTTTTGAAGCAAGTGCCGTTCTTCAGTGATCTTTCATTGGAAGAGCTCGGTTATATCGCCGGTATTGCGGTGGAAGAAAAGCATTCGGCCGGTACTCGATTGGTAGCTAGCGGTGAGATCAACAATAAGCTGGGCGTAATCGTGGATGGATCGGTGCAGCTGCTGGCGGCAGGCAGCAAGAATGGTATGATTGCCGAGCTTGGTCCGAAGGATGTATTCGGGGAAACGTCGGCCATCGATGCGACGGCAGCTACAACGACGGCACGATCCGTAGGGGAAGTTCGCATCTTGACATTGCTGGGCGAAGAAATGGCGAAGCTCATTCGGCTGCATCCCGAGATCGGGATGGGGTTGCTGAAGGCTTCGCTCGCCCGCGTCCGTATGCTGGAGCAAAAGATCGCTCAAACAGGTTGATTGATTAAGAGGGAGCTCGTTGAGAGTTCCCTTTATTTTTGACATTTAATCATGATGAACGGAAAGGGCGGTTTACCTTCCATATTCTTATGGGGCTCCACAATTTCCGATAGTTCTAATCGTCCGACATGTCCAAATTCTTGTTGGATGGAATCAGCGTCATAAAAAAACATTTTCATCCCATCCATAATCTCGAAATAGTCTTTATCCAGCTGTTTGCCTTTCCCAAACATAGGCGCATCCTTCGAAATCGTTGTAAAAATCATATAACCGCCGGGTTTTAATTGGTTGCAGCAATCTTGAATAAATTTCGCTCTTTCCTGCTTATTCAAGAGGTGAATTAATGCATAACTAAAAATACCGTCATAGAGCTTATGATCAAACGGCATCTCCGTTACGGATCCATGATAAATATCGATATCGAGTCCTTCCCGTCGTGCCAGATCAATCGCGGTTTGTGATATCTCAATTCCCGTTACATGAATGCCGTTGTCTAGGAACACTTTTGCGTTTCTACCATATCCAATTCCGGGGATCAATATATCTTTTACATGCTCCGCAAGGAAAAAGTCCTTCGTTACAATTGCGGCATCGGCAGGCTCAAAGCCCCACATCATTTGATTTTGAACAAAACTGGATTCCCAAATCTCGGTCATATTTGTTCTCCTTTAAGCTAAAAAGTGGCGTCACATGTGCCTGGCAGCATCAACTATGAAATGCCGGCCTTCACTGATACAGTATAGCCCAAAATCCGGGATTGCTGAAATTGGAACGGTTTATACGGATTGTGAAAAACAGGAGAATAAGCATAGCTTTTCAACCTGCAAGCGATTACAATGATAGGGTGATATTTTTCTGATTATTTATTCCAGTATAAGAGGAGAGGCTGACGAATGGCAGGAAATCGTGCAGTAGTGTATGTAGAATCCGGTAAAGTTGAAGTACGGGATATTTCTTATCCTGATCTGGTTTTGCGTGACGGCCCCGGTGTTAATCCGCTTAATGTCGGCAGAAAATGCGATCACGGCGTCATCCTTAAAGTAATTACTACTAACATATGCGGAAGTGACCAGCACATGGTGCGCGGTCGTACAACGGCACCGAGCGGTCTCGTGCTGGGTCATGAAATCACGGGCGAGGTTATTGAAGTCGGCCGCGATGTAGAGTTTATCAAGAAAGGCGATCTCGTATCCGTGCCTTTCAATATTGCTTGCGGACGCTGCCGCAACTGTAAAGAACGCAACACTAACGTATGTTCGAACGTGAATCCGGATCGTCCGGGCTCGGCATACGGCTACGTTGATATGGGCGGCTGGGTTGGCGGCCAATCGGAATACGTTATGGTGCCATATGCGGACTTCCAATTGCTGAAATTCCCGGATAAAGAGCGCGCTATGGAGAAAATCCTAGATTTGACGATGCTCTCCGATATCTTCCCTACAGGTTACCACGGTGCAGTTAGCGCTGGCGTGAAGCCGGGCTCCACGGTGTATATCGCAGGCGCAGGTCCTGTCGGCCTTGCTGCGGCTCACTCCGCTCAATTGCTTGGCGCAGCTGTTGTTATCGTAGGCGATCTGAACAGCGAGCGTCTTGCGCAAGCGAGAAGCTTCGGCTGCGAAACGGTCAACTTGCGCGAGCATGCGAATTTGGCTGAGCAAATCGACCAAATTCTTGGTGTTCCTGAAGTGGATTGCGCTGTTGACTGCGTAGGCTTCGAAGCTCACGGTCACGGCAAATCGCATGGTGAAGCACCGGCAACCGTGCTGAACTCCATCATGGAAGTTACGCGTGCCGGCGGTAGACTGGGTATTCCGGGCTTGTATGTTACAGGCGATCCGGGTGCGGTGGATGAGGATGCTAAAATCGGCACGCTCAAAATCCGTTTCGGCCTTGGCTGGGCGAAATCCCATACGTTCGTTACAGGCCAAACGCCGGTTATGCAATATAACCGCGATCTGATGACGGCGATTCTTAGCGGCAGAGCGCAAATTGCGAAAGCCGTTAACGCGACACTGATCTCGCTCGATCAAGCTCCGGATGCTTACTCGGCATTCGATCAAGGTGCTTCCAAGAAGTTCGTAATCGATCCGCACGGCTCTGTCCGTCGCTAATCAAACGCTAATAAGCTGCCTCAAAAGTTGATCGTGACTTTTGAGGCAGCTTTTTGTTTGGAGTAGGTGATTAGAAGGAGTTGAGAGTTCGGAACGAACTCTCACCGTCGAAACCTGCGCAGAAGTATAGCTGAGAGTTCAGAAATGGAACTCTCTACGGTGAAACTAGCTAATCTGGGCTCGTGTGAGGAGTTGAGAGTTCGAAAAACGAACTCTCACAATCAAAACCTGCGCATAAGTAGAGCTGAGAGTTCAGAGATGGAACTCTCAGCGGTGAAACTAGCTAATCTGGGCTCGTGTGAGGAGTTGAGAGTTCGAAAAACGAACTCTCCCCGTCGAAACCCTCGTCGAAGTAGAACTGAGAGTTCACAAATGGAACTCTCAGCGGTGAAAATAGCTAATCTGCGCTCGTGTGGGGAGTTGAGAGTTCGAAAAACGAACTCTCACCGTCGAAACCCTCGTCGAAGTAAAGCTGAGAGTTCAGAAATGGAACTCTCAGTGGTCAAACTAACTATTCTGGGCTCGGGTGAGGAGTTGAGAGTTCAAAAAACGAACTCTCACCGTCGAAACCCGCGTCGAAGTAGAGCTGTCAAACTAGCTAATATCCAATTCTCAATTCCAAGAACCATCCCGATTGGTCCCAGCCGAAGGCTGAGAGTAGGAAAATCCGTCTCTCAGCGGGGAAACTGCATAAAAATAGTGCTGTAGGAAAATCCGTCTCTCAGCTCCAGGAACTCTCCTAAAAGGGTAGCGCCGAGGGTTGAGAGTCGGGAAATCCGACTCTCAGAGGCGAAACTGCATAAAAATAGTGCTGAGAGTAGGAAAATCCGTCTCTCAGCTCCAGGGACTCTCCTAAAAGGGTAGCGCCGAGGGTTGAGAGTCGGGAAATCCGACTCTCAGAGGCGAAACTGCATAAAAATAGTGCTGAGAGTAGGAAAATCCGTCTCTCAGCTCCAGGGACTCTCCTAAAAGGGTAGCGCCGAGGGTTGAGAGTCGGGAAATCCGACTCTCAACGGCGAATCTGCACAAAAAATAGAGCTGAGAGTAGGAAAATCCGTCTCTCAGTTCCAGAAATCATCCCAAACGGCCCCGACCAAAGGGTGAGAGTTCGAAAAATGAACTCTCACCAATAAAACCCGCGCATAAAGTAGTGCTGAGAGTTCGGAAATGGAACTCTCAGCGGTCAAACTAGCTAATCTGGGCTCGTGTGAGGAGTTGAGAGTTCGAAAAACGAACTCTCACCGTCGAAACCCGCGTCGAAATAGAGCTGAGAGTTCACAAGTGGAACTCTCAGCGGTGTAACTAACCAATCTTGGCTCGCATGCGAATGTGAATGTGTATTTGGCAAGAGCACATCCGTAGGTTGGTTGCAGAAACTAGTGAATCGTGGCGAAACTTTTAATAAATTATGGTATATTAAGAGAAAAGCGGCTTGTTAGCGGATTCGGGGAGGCAATCTTTCAGTGAGAACTTTCGGTTCAGGCAAATCGATTCGTAAAATGGACAAAAGCACGTACGAGCAAGCTCCTGCCCAACGTGCCAAATCCAATTCGATGGCTCATGTGCAGCGTGCACTGGCTAGCGGAGCGCCGCTCCAGGCAGCAGACATGCACACGCTGCAGCGATCGATCGGCAACTCGGCTGCCAGGCAGCTGAACGCAGGTGCCGGGAAGCCAATCATGGCCAAAATGACGATCAATCAGCCAACCGATGCGTACGAGCTGGAAGCGGATCAAGTCGCGTTTCGCGTAGCCAGCGACCTGCAATCCGATTCGAAGGATGGCGAGTCGGCTGCTCAGCGGACGGAGAAGCAAGGCGAGAGCGAGGAAGAAGAGCTGCAGCTGAAGGCCGACAGCGCCGGAGCGATCCAGCGTGAGGAGCAAGGCGAGAGCGAGGAAGAAGAGCTGCAGCTGAAGGCCGACAGCGCCGGAGCGATCCAGCGTGAGGAGCAAGGCGAGAGCGAGGAAGAAGAGCTGCAGCTGAAGGCCGACAGCGCCGGAGCGATCCAGCGTGAGGAGCAAGGCGAGAGCGAGGAAGAAGAGCTGCAGCTGAAGGCCGACAGCGCCGGAGCGATCCAGCGTGAGGAGCAAGGCGAGAGCGAAGAAGAAGAGCTGCAGCTGAAGGCCGACAGCGCCGGAGCGATCCAGCGTGAGGAGCAAGGCGAGAGCGAAGAAGAAGAGCTGCAGCTGAAGGCGGACAGCGCCGGAGCGATCCAGCGTGAGGAGCAGGGCGAGAGCGAAGAAGAAGAGCTGCAGCTGAAGCGTGATCCGTTCTCGATTATCCAGCGTGCGGTGGATGGCGCTCCTTCTGAAGCCAGCCCGGGCGTGGAGGAATCGATAAACGAGCTTCGCGGCAAGGGACAGCCCCTGCCGGATCGTCTGCGCAAGCAGCTTGAAGATTCCTTCGGCGCAGATTTCAGCAAGGTTTCCATTCACACGGATAATGCAGCAGACGATCTTGCGAAGAAGGTCGGCGCCAGAGCGTTCACAACCGGCAATGATATCTTCTTCCGTCAAGGCGAATACAAACCGGGTACGGCGAGCGGGCTTCAACTGCTCAGTCATGAACTCACGCATATCGTCCAACAGAACTAATCAATTTGTAAATATGGAAAAGCAAACAATTCCGCTCAGGATGGTTTGCTTTTTTGTTTGTCATATATCCGTAAGAAAGGCAATAAATAGTTACCAAACGAACCCGTGGACATGGTAAACTGATTACGGGTCAACCTAAAAGCGTACTACACTTTGTGGGAGGTCATTCGCGATGCATAATTGCACTTTAGTTACGAAACCTGCCTTAAACATGGTCGGAATCAGCTACTGCGGTCCATATTCATCGTTTCCGGATGAAGCGATTCATCTGCAAAGCGAGTTTCTCTCCAGAAAGCATGAAATTGAAGGCGAAGTAAAGACAACCGTGCTTTACAGTCCTTATTTCGGCAACGAAGTATTTGCGACGTATTGGGCATGTTTCGAGGTCCCACATCTAAGTCAGGTGCCGGATGGTATGGTGCAATTTACAATTCCGCAGCGCACCTACGCCATGGCAGCATGTACAAATAAACGCATCGGTGAAGGCTACGAGCAGCTATCGGCTTGGATGAACGAGGAGAAGCTGTTGAAGAGGGAAAATGCGGTATCCCTTGAAATCTTTTATATTGATGAACACTTGGAGGAGGAGCAGGTCGAACTGCTGATTCCCATTGTAGAACAATAAAGCTTCGTTCAGCTGGCTGCCTGCACCGTAATAAGGAGAACTGGAATCAATCATGACAGCAGCCAAATTTTTTACTCACCCGTTAGGCATAATCGGAGCTTCCATCAGCGCAACTTTGCTCTGGGGAAGCTCTTATCCGTTTATTAAACTAAGTTACGCAAGGCTGGGCATTGGATCGCATGACACGCTGGAACAAATTTTATTCGCAGGCTACCGTTTTACATTGGCGGGGCTGCTTATTCTGGCGTATATGCTGATCCGGAAAGAAACGCTTCGATATCAGCGGGGCAGCGGCGGCATGGTTGCGTCGATTGCGTTGTTTCAAACGGTTCTGCAATACATTTTCTTCTATGCGGGATTATCGAAGAGCGCAGGCGTCGTAGGTGCAGTCATTGCCGGGACGATCTCATTCTTCCAAATTGCATTGGCGCATTTCCTGTATAAAAATGATCGCATCAACGGGACTAAAGGTCTCGGACTTCTTGTCGGCTTCTTGGGGCTGCTGGTGCTTGGGTTATCCAAGCATGACGGCAACAGTGGACTGCATTTCTCGTTAGGCGAGGTATTGCTCATTGCGGCAACATTGTTTAATGCAATTGCGAATCTACTATCCAAACGCGCCGCGGCTTCATACAGCATTCCATACATTAACGGCTATCAAATGCTCGTCGGCGGAATTGTGCTTACCGTCATCGGCGCATGGAAGCCGGGTTTGGCACCGTTTCATTTTGACGGTATCGCGCTGCTCATGCTTCTTCATTTAGCGCTCGTTTCGGCATTGGCGTTCATGCTCTGGAATAATGTCATGAAATACAACAGCGTAGGCAGCGTATCGATGTACCTGTTCCTCATTCCGGTATTCGGCGTGCTGCAATCGGCAATGTTCCTAGGGGAGCCGCTGTCCGCTGCAGTATTGGGAGCTTTGGCGTTAGTCAGCGCAGGAATCGTCATCGTGAATCGGCGCAAACGCGAGGTGAAGGCACATCAAGCCGCTTAATGGATCCAAGCTAGGCATAACAGCGGGCCTGATCGCAGGGTTGCTGCTCGCTATGGTGCTTAAAGGGTTCCAATCCTTATCCGGCAAGCAAGTATACACGCTGCTGCTGAATGTGGATTGGGTGCCGAACATGCCGAATCAACTGCCGGAAACCGTGGAGCTTGCGCTCCATCTTGTCGTTTCGGTACCGATCGGCATTTTTTATGTAACGATGACTAAGGGAATGACGCCTCAGCGGCGTTGGATGGTTGGACTCCTATTCGGACTCCTTACGGCGGTTACTTGGTTTCCGTTAACTGCGTTATCTGATCGTGTTCCTGCAACGACAGACTTGGCGGCTCTACTATTGTGGCTCCTCGGACATATCTGTTATGGATTAGGGCTTGCACTAATTTGCTCATTACAGAGTCGCCGTAGGATAGGCCACAACAATATGCTGAAGAGGTGATGATTACGATGTCCATTCCGATACCGATTTCGATCATAGATGCATTTACATCCGTACCCTTCCGTGGAAACCCGGCTGCCGTGTGCCTGCTTGATGAGGTGCGCGATGAGCAGTGGATGCAAGACGTGGCTGCGGAGATGAATTTGTCCGAGACCGCTTTCTTACACCGGAGAGAAGATGGAAGCTACGATCTGCGTTGGTTTACACCGACTGTAGAAGTGGATCTATGCGGCCATGCCACTTTGGCGAGCGCTCATTTCTTATGGGAAAATCAACATGCAGCACTTGATAGTATTGCATCCTTCCATACACGCAGCGGGTTGCTCACGGCAGAACGGACTGAGGAGGGAATCCGGCTGAATCTTCCATCAGAGCCCGCTCAACCGATGAAAGCTCCGGAAGAACTCATACAAGGGCTAGGCTTAATTCCAAGGTATGTGGGGAAGAACCGCATGGACTATTTGGTTGAGGTCGACAGCGTCCAGACCGTTCAAACATTAAAGCCTGATTATGCAATGCTGGCAAAGGTAGAAGCCAGAGGGGTTATCGTGACAAGCAAAGGAACGGGCAAGCCGGGCGATTATGATTTCGTATCGCGCTGCTTCTATCCGGCTTCGGGATGCGACGAGGATCCGGTAACCGGGTCAGCCCATTGCGCGCTTGCTCCATATTGGCAAAGACGTTTGCGCCAGACCAGCTTTATGGCTTACCAAGCTTCTCCAAGAGGAGGAGAGCTGTTCATCGAGCTCCGGAATGACCGAGTGCTGTTGTCCGGTCAGGCGGTAACGGTTGTACAAGGGCAGCTTACCGGCAAGTAGGTAAAAATCCCTATCTGGATAGAAGCTGCAACTTGTGCTATAATTGCATATTGCAATTGCATAAAGGGGAAGGTGTGGAACGTGACTTACGAGATTCCGAAACATATCGAGCAGTTCGGCGAAGATATTCAGGAGCAGCAGCTCCGATATCATAACCGACGGGTGATCGTTTCCAAGGAATTTACTTTTGATAGTGCGCATCATTTACATCTATATGAAGGCAAGTGCAAAAGCCTGCACGGCCATACTTATAAGCTTCAAACGATCATGTCCGGGAAGACGGATTATCGCGGACTGACCATCGATTTTGCCGATATGAAACGGATTGCCAAAGAGCGGGTCATCGACAAGCTCGATCATCGTTATCTGAACGAAGTGCTGCCACCGATGAATACGACGGCAGAGAACATGGTCGTTTGGATTTATGAGCAAATCCATGATGCGCTTCTGGAAGAAGGGCATCATCCGAATATCCGCATTGAAGAAATTCGCTTATGGGAAACACCGACGAGCTATGCGGCTGTAACGCGCGATATGATGGAGGCGGACGAGAATGCCGGATAAGGATACAGCGCCGACTGCTATGCGCTCCATTCGGCTTCCTATGGTGGAAATTTTCGAAACGGTCGAAGGCGAAGGCACACGTGCCGGGTTTCCGACCGTTTTTGTACGTCTGTTCGGCTGTAATTTGCGCTGCGTTTGGTGCGATACGAAGTACAGCTATCCACCGGCAGAGGCAGAATTTACAATGACGATTGAAGATATTGTGTCCCAAGTGGAGCAGCAATATAAAGCCGAGCATATTTGCATGACCGGGGGCGAGCCGCTTCTCTATGGCGATCGTTCGGCAGCGCTGCTGCAGGCGCTATGTGAGATCGAGCGGATTAAAGATGTACACGTGGAGACCAACGGAGCGATTGATCTGGCACCGTTCCTTCGCGATATCCATTCTTCGAAGGCCAGATACATTATGGATTATAAGCTTCCGGACTCGGGGGAAAATGCGGCGATGCTGCATGATAACTTCGCATTGCTGCGGGAGCAGGATGAAGTGAAATTTGTAATTGCAACGGACCGTGACTTTGATGCTGCTGTGCAAACGCTGAAGGAGTATCCGACGGCTGCGCTTGCCCTCTTTAGTCCCGTGTGGGAAAGCATGCCTCCGGCAAAGCTGGTGGAGAAGCTGCTTGCAAGCGGACTGACAGGCGTGAAGCTGAACTTACAGCTGCATAAGATTATTTGGGATCCGGCTAAGAGAGGTGTGTAAGGGATATGAAGAAAGCGGTTATTATATTGAGCGGCGGTTTGGATAGTACGACTTGCATGGGTTATGCCAAAGAAGCGGGGTACGAGCTATACCCGATCACATTTAACTACGGACAGCGTCATATTATGGAGCTGAACAATGCACGCGCGGTTGCTGAATTTTATGGCGTAAGCGATCGATTCAAAATCATTGAGCTTGGATTCTTGCGTGATTTTGGCGGAAGCGCACTGACGGACGATACGATCGACGTACCTAAGATGGGTGCAGATCCGGTTCCGGATGAAGTCGGCGAAATTCCGGTTACCTATGTACCCGGACGTAACCTATTGTTCTTGTCCATTGCTACATCGTTTGCAGAAAGCGTTGGCGCTGAAGCGATCTACATCGGCGTAAATGCACTGGATTACAGCGGTTACCCGGATTGCCGACCTGAATTCATTGCGAAGGTGGAAGAGGTTATTGCAATCGCGACTAAAGTCGGTGTAGAAGGCAAGCCGATTTCCATCGAGACGCCGCTCATTCATCTAACCAAAGCCGGTATCGTAGCAGAAGGTATGCGTATGGGCGTTCCTTATAACCTGACTACCTCATGCTATAACGGGGAACCAGAGGCTTGCGGCGAGTGCGACAGCTGCCGCCTGCGTTTGAAAGGGTTCGCCGAAGCAGGAACGACCGATCCGATTCCTTATAAATCCTAATAAAAAGACAGTTCATGCAAGTGAGGGAGTATCCCAACCGCGTGAACTGTCTTTTATTGTGTGATCTGCAGCGACGAAGAAGATTAAGCTTGCTGCGAATTTTTTTTGGCTGTTTCATCGGAACCGGAGCCGGAGCTGCGTGTCCGCTGCCGCATCGAGGAGTGGAGGGTCACTTTGTTCTTGCCGGTCGTCTTCGATTGATACATCGCTTCATCGGCTTGACTAATAATCTCTCCTATAGAAGCGCCTTCCCGGCTTGCGCTAACGCCGATGCTGATGGTGACCATTGTTTCTTTCTCGACCCGGCTGCGAATGGTTTCCGCAACGACCTCAGGCTTGGCGTTAGGAGCAGCGACGAGACCGAGCAGCTCTTCGCCGCCGTATCGGCCGGCCGTGCCGATGCTTGCCGTTTCTTCTCTCAATATTTCAGCGACCTGTTTAAGGACGCCGTCCGCTTTATGATGTCCTTGCGTATCATTCAGCTTCTTGAAGTTGTCGATATCGCAGAAAATGATGGCAATCCGCTTCGTATCCCGCAGCAGCTGTTCGGCTTTCTTATTGAAATGGCGCCGATTGTACAAGCTTGTTAAGCCGTCCGTGATCGAAGACTGGAAGGTCATCAGCAACCGTTCCAGCACCCACTCGAACAAGAGCAGGAAAAGAAGCGTATAATAGACAACAGGGAGCAAGTGGCTCAGAATGACAAGCATCGGGACAGTCCCGTGAAATACATAGCCGTCCGCCAAATCGGACAGCTGATAAATGAAGTAAACAATCAGACTTGCCGAATAGTTGAAGCGTTGATCAATGCCGCGTAAATTAAGCAAAATAATAAAGTTCAAGATGAGTCCGTAGAAATCAATGGCCAGCAGCTGAGTTTGCGTCGTTCCGATGGATGCCTTCATGGATTCGGGGGAGAGCGAAATCTGGGCGCCGGCTACAAGAATCAGTCCGATAAACATAAGCAGAAAAGGCATGCCTTTCAATCTTGTGCTGGGTCCGGTATACAATTTCATGAAAACAAAGTTTATAATAATAAATGAGAGCAGACTGACAACCGATTGCGTCAGTTCCAAGTAAGGCGATATCGATTGACCGGGAAACGACAGCCCGATGAGAACGCCGTTCTGCAAGATAACAATAGGGAGTACGATGATCAGAATCAAGTAGGTGCGATTGCGTCTGTAGCTCTTATAGAGCTTGACGGCCATAAAGAGCATGAGAACAAGTATGGTCATTACACAAGCAGATGCGAAAATTTGTCCGGTCGATCCGGCAAGCCACTGAAGAATCGTCATGTTTAGACCACCTAAGAAGAGGGTAAACGCAGGAAATAGGTATGGCGTAAAGCGTGTTTAACTCAGCTTTACAGAAACGTATGTTCTAGTATATCATGTTTTTGGCAGGTCGAGAAGTATCATGCAAGTTTGATTGAGGAGGCTTTGCACATGAACATTTTGCAGGCATTGTTTTTTCCGCCGGAGCAGCCGGGCGGCGTGTCCTCAATGGTTCCTTACATTCAAGAGCGATTTAACAAGATTGGCTGGCCCATGGAATTATTCTCCCTTCCGAAACGGGTGAGGGGCAAAGGCCAAGAGCCTGTTACGTTCGAAACATTCGATATCAGCTATTACGAGGGTAATCCCATTATCGATAAATATTTGCAAACCTATCGCGATTACGTCTGGTGGACGAAGCTGCGCATTCAGAAATCCTACGATCTCATTCATGCGCATCATCCGATTCCCGCGCTGGTGATGAAACAGCTTTATCCGGATACGCCGCTAGTGATGACGATTCATTCCAGTTATGAACGAGAGCTGATTCTGAACGGCAAAATCATTGAGGGCGGTATGGAGCATCGTTTCCTAACTTCGATTTATAAAGAGCTTGAGCTGAAGGCGGACCGGATATTGACGCCTTCCGAAGCATTCCGCAGCTATATGCGGCCTTACGTAAACGATGCGGATCGCATCCAGGTGATTCCGAACGGGTTTGACGAGAAACGTTTCAAGCCGATTTCTCATGAGAACGAGGTCGTACAGTTGATTACGGTATGCCGCCTTGTTCCCGCAAAAGGGTTGGATATTCTGCTGCATGCTTGCGCCCAGCTGAAAGCGCGCGGACAGAACTTCGTCCTTCATATCATCGGCGACGGCCCAAGCAGACCAGAGCTGGAGCAGCTAGCACAGAAACTTAACTTATATGATGACATTATCTTTTATGGCTACATGCTGCATCCTGAAGAGTTTATGCCTTTCTTCGACGTCTTCGTTCTGCCGTCACGGGCAGAGGCATTCGGCTCCGTATTCGCTGAGGCCGCATTGTGCTGGCTGGCACTGGTCGGTACGAATGTTGGCGGTATTGCCGAGCAGATCGACGATGGCATCAATGGCTTATTGGTAGAACCGGAGAACCCGACAGCACTCGCGAACGCGCTCGAGAAGGTCGTATCCGATCAAGACTTCCGCTACAATATGGCCCGAGCGGCATGGAATAAAGCCAAACGCGTTTATTCCTTACAGCGGGTAATCGCGCAATTGAAGCAAGTGTATATGGAAATAAATCCGGAAGCGGACGCGACAGAATAGGGAGTTAGGACATGGGAGTCTCATTTCGATTTATTCATGCAGCGGATTTGCATGTCGACAGTCCTTTCCGCGGATTGACGGAGGTGCCTCCCCATGTGCGGGAGGGACTTGGATCCTCGACCTTTCAGGCCGTTCGTCATTTGGTAGAGGCGGCATTGCGCGAATCAGTTGATTTTGCAGTCATTTCCGGAGATCTCTATGATATGGCTGACCGATCGCTCCGTGCGCAATTAGCGTTGCAGCGGGAGTGGCAGAAGCTGCATGCCGAAGGCGTGCGGCTATTTGTTATTCATGGCAATCATGATCCGTTGTCGGGTGCGCAGGCTAATTTGGAGTGGCCTTCGTCCGTCCATTTCTTCGGAGCGGATCAAGTAGAAGCAGTGCCCGTTTTCGCGAGAAATGGAGAGTTGGCCGCTCATGTGCATGGAATCTCATATGGGACAAGAGCGGTAACCGCTAATTTGGCTTCTCGCTACAAGCCGGCAGCCGACGGTTCGTATCAAATTGCGCTGCTGCATGGCACCGTGGATGGCCATGCCGGACATGATCCTTATGCGCCGTGCAGCCTGGCGGAGCTGGTTGGAGCGGGCTTTCACTACTGGGCGCTCGGACATATCCATCAGCGTGCCGTGCTCCATAGTTATCCGCATGTTGTCTATGCCGGCAATACGCAGGGCAGACATGCCAACGAGACAGGCGCGAAAGGTTGTTATCTCGTTGAGGTAAGCGATACTTTCGAGACTAAGCTGCAATTTCTCCCTTTAGACACGATACGGTGGGAGAATTTGCATGTATCCATTGCCGGAATTACGTCCGAACAAGCTTTGCTTCACGCTTTGGAGCAAGCTGTCACATCAGCGGCGGCTGCCAGCGAGGGCAGATCGCTCATGGTTAAGCTGCGTTTAGAAGGCAGAGGTCCGATGCATCGCGTATTAACGAATGCAGGCGTAATCTCGGAGCTGCTGGGCGGATTAAGAGAACGAGTGGGCGATATGGATTCAGCATCGAGTTACATACCAGGGGCACAGTGGAGCTGGATTTATAGTTTAGAAGCTGCTACCGGAGCGGAATTGGATCTGGAAGCTCTGTCCGTAGAAGATAGTTTTACAGGAGAACTGATTCGGGGCAGCAATAACGTGCAAGCGGACGAGCAGGCGCTGCAGCAGCTGCTGGATGAAGCGCTGCAATCCTTAAACGGCAATGCGAGAATTCGAAAAATGATACGAGTGATGCAAACCGAACGGGCTGCAGGATGGTTCGTGCAAGCAAGGGAGCTTGCGGCCGGGATGTTGACGGAGGATACGGACGGTCAAAGTGGTTCGGAGCCCGGGCAAGATGCAGAACAAGGAGGAGAGCGAAAGTGAAGCTTCAAGGACTTCATGTAGAAGGCTTCGGGAAGCTGAGCGACCTTCACTGCAAATTTGATGCGCCTGTGACCATTGTTTACGGACATAACGAGGCAGGCAAAAGCACCATGCTCGGGTTCATCCGCGCGATGTTATTTGGTTTTGCTCATAAGGGCAATCCGGCTGAACGGCAGGAGCCCGTTAATGGCGGCCGGCATGGCGGACGATTGTTCTTCGAAAATGGCGCAGGGCAACCTTTTGTGCTCGAGCGTTACAGCAGTGCTCAAGGAAAGGTGAATATTCGCCGGCTTGAGGTGGACGGGATCCACGGAATCCACGGAAGCACTGGAAGCATTGGTGACGGAGGAAATAGTGGAAACACGGGAAACGCGGGAAACAATGGAAATCCCGGAAACACCGGAAGCCGTGGGGTTGAAACACTTACGCAGTCGATGTGGGAGCGGTTGTTTCTTGGCGGCGTAAATGAGCGATTGTTCCGCGAGTTGTTTGCGATCTCGTTATCGGAGCTGCAAGCCATCGGCATGCTTGAGGGGGATGAGCTTGGCAAACAGCTGTATCACGCCGGCTGGAACGGCGGCAGCGCGATTGCCAAGACAGAGAAGCTGCTGCATGCGCAGCTGGACAGTTTATATCGTCCGCGAGGAAGTACGCAGCAAATGAACAAGCTGATCAAGACCTTGGAAGAAATCGATGTGCAGCTGCGCCAGTCGGAGGATAGCATTGCCGTATTTAATGAGCTGAGCTCGGCGCTTGCGGAGATAGAAGGCGATCAGGCGCAGGTAGAAGAGCGGCTTCCATCATCGCGAGAGAAGGAAGCGCTGCTGGCAAGAGCGGTTCACCTTCGCCAAGCGTGGATCGATAGGCTTGCCCTGGTGCAAGAGCAGGAGACTTACGGCGACGCACCGAGGCTGGTGGCGGATGCGCGCGCCAAGACGGAAGCAATAGCCGCTGAACTTATTCGTTTGCATGATGAACGGCAGCAGAATCGTGAATTAGCGCAGAGGCACATGCAGCAGTTTGATTTATTGTCTTACGACGAGCAGCTAATCGCTCGTGAGCATGAGATTGAAGCCTTGCTGCTCTCAGCGGAGCATATTGCGGCATCCAGGCAAAGTGCTGCCGAGCTCTCGGCAGAAATGCGCGAGCACGGAGAGACGGCTCGCCGCCTGATTCATCGTATATCACCGACATGGACCGAGACGGAGCTGCGTTCGTTTCCGATTGGCGTTGCCGATCGGGAGCAGGTGCGTGTATTTCGCGCCGCGCTTCAGGAGAGCTCCAAAGCGTGCGGGCAAGCGGAAGCGGAGCTGCGCGCAGCCTCGCAGCAGGTTAAGGAAGCGGCCGCACAGCTTTCGGAGCTGTATGCGGACAGCGGTGCTGCGAGTACGTTAGGAGCTTCATCAGCTTTTGCATTGCTTCCGGATTCCTCGGAAGCGCTTCGGCATGCCGCACGCCAGTTCGAGGAAGCGTGGCATGAGCTGGAATTGGCGCAGCTTCGCGCCGCCCATGACGTTGCTTCGTCGTCGCTCCGTTCGGGGGAGGCGCGTATGGGTGATGATATCCAGTCCGCAGCAATGCTGCGGGTTGGAAGCGGCGCTTATTGGGCAGCGGCAGCCGTTACGGCAGTCGGTGCTGCCGTGCTTGTCGCTGTCGGCGAGCCGGTTGCCGCGGCTGTCGCAGGTGTTGCCGCAATTGTACTTGCGGCGCCGGGGTTGATGAGACTTGCGAAGCCGCCGGGCAGCGCATCGCGGGGCCGAGCCGGCGGGCGAAGCCGAGCAGGACGCGGGCGTGTACGGGAGGAAGCCTCCTCCGAGAGGACGGCTGCGGCTGATGCGCTGCTTGCTGACGCGGAGAAGCGCGTCGTTGCCGCGGTGCAGCAGCTTGTCCGCGAGCCGGCGGCTATCGTAGCCGCGCTGCTTGGACAAGAGCAGCAGGCAGAGCTGTCTGCGGCTTGGCGGCAGACCGCCGCGGCGAGCGAAAGCCGCGCGACGTCAGCGCCGCGAAGCGTCGCCGGCGGCGCAACTACGCAAATGCTCTCGCGCCTGCGCGCTGCCATCGACGCGCGGCAGGACGAGCTCCGCGCGCGCGCCGGCACCGCTGAGCGCCGCGGAGAGCTTGCGCGCCGCCATGCGCGGCTGCGCGCGCAAGAGGACGCCGCCCTCGCCGCGGTGGACCACGCGGCCGAGGCGGCTGCAGCCATCGCGGCAAGATGGCGCGATTGGCTGCGCGATTGCGGCCTTCCGGCTGCGTTAACGCCGGAAGCGGCCGCGGAAACCTTCGATCTGGCCGAGCAAGCGCTGCTGCGGCTGCAATCGTATGACCGTGCAGCGGGCAAGGCTGCACGGCTGCAGGCGGAGGTAGCCGCCTTCGAAGACGCGGCCCTCCAGCTGAGCGCGGCGTTCCCCGCGGCGGTGAATCGCGCGCATGGCGACGCGGCCGCAGCCGTCCGGATGCTGCACGCGGAAGCGAGCAGGCACGCGGCGGCGGCCGGCCGGGCCGAGGAGCTGCAAGCGCGTCTGGCGGAGCTGGAGCAGCAGGCTTCGCAGCTGGCCCGGCTCACGCTCGACTTGGAAGCGAAGCAGCAGCAGTGGTTTGCTGCCGCACGGGTGAGCAATGAGCTGGAATGGCTGGAAGCCTTGCAGCACTCTGAGCGACTGGCGGAAATCGAAGCGGAGCGCTATCGCCTCGATGCGGAGCTAACGGCGGGTTTAACAAGCGGACAGCGCGAATTGCTGGAGACTTGGTATTCGTCTTACGATGGCAATCAGCTTGCACAGATGCAAGAGGAAGCGAAGCGCGAGCTGGAGCAGCTGGAGCAGCGCAGAAGCGAGCGGATCGAGCAGAGCGGCCGCAAGCGCCAGCAACTCGAGCAGCTGCTGCAAAGCAGCGGCAGATCGCGGCTCATTATGGAGCGTGAGCAGGCCACGGCTGCGCTGGAACAGCTGATTGAGCGATATGCGGTAGGCGCGATAAGCATGACGATGATTCGGCGTACCAAACGAATCATGGAGGAACAGCGCCAGCCCGGCGTGCTTCGCGAAGCGTCGCGAATGATGAGCCGACTGTCGCAAGGAGGCTACAAGCGGATTTCGATTCCGGAGGGAGAGCAAACGATCTCGCTGGAGACGAAGGACGGCAGGCTGGTGGAAAGCAAACTGCTCAGCAGAGGGACCGCTGAGCAGTTATATCTGGCGATGAGGCTGGCACTCGCGGATGAAGCGGCCGCTTCGAACGAACTGCCGCTGTTACTTGACGATCCGCTCGTTAACTTTGATGTGATAAGGCAGAAAGCCGCCGTCGAAGTGCTCGGCGAGCTGGCAGAGCGCCGCCAAATCATACTGTTCACCTGCCATGATCATATGAGAGACTTGATACGAACAATTATTCCGCAAGCCGAACTGATCCAACTATCTTGAGTACTTAAGTTTTACCGCTACTCCCCAAGCGGAGGCCGCTGCTTAATCAGAAGCACCAGCCAGCCGAGGCTGATCAAGCCGAACAGCGGGTAGAGCGTGGAGAGGAGCGGACCAAACCCGATTTGGCTCGCCACGTAACAAGAAGCCAGCGTCAGGATCGTGAGCAGAGTTCGGGAGACTTTGAGCCGTTCCTGCATTTGCAGCGTCAGACCGTACACATCCGCAATCAGCGTGGTGAAGATCTCGGCAAAAATCAGGAAAATATAAATCCACTGAATGCCATGGCCGAGCTGGCGCGCGATCCCTCCCATCGGAATGGCAAATTGCTGGATGCCCGGCATGTACACGGACAACGCGATGTGGCCGGCAAGCAGCATGAAGCCGATCCCGATGCCGCCGATCCATGAGCCGTACACGATCGTTTTGCGATCTCGCATTTCCGCGCCAAGCGGCACGAGTACGGCTTGAGCCATCGATAAATTGAATGCGGCATAGAGGAAGGGCGAAGCCCAGATGGAGATCGGCGAATGGTCGCTCGTTAGCAGCAGCCACCGATCCGAGCCCGGCGTTTTGACCGTATCGATTATAATGAGCACCGTGAAGAGCAGCATGACGGGTACCACGATAGAGTTTACGGTCAATATCGCATTCATCCCTTTGCGCAGCAGGAAGAAGCACCCGACCATCGTAATCAGCAGGCCGGATTGATAGGAGATATTCCAGTTCTCCGAGAATATGGAGCCTGCGCCTGCGAGCATAACGGCACATACGCCGAATAACACAATAATCATGAAATGGCTGATCCAGCGGCCGTACCGATCGCCGAACAGCACTTTATTGACATCTTCATAGGATTTTGCCCTTACGTCGCTGGCAATCAGCATCATTTTGGCACCGAGCCATACAAACATGATCGTGGCCATTAGAATGGTAACGGCACCCAAGAAGCCAAATCGAGTAAAAAACTGCAAGATCTCTTGTCCGGTTGCAAAACCTGCGCCAACTACCGTACCCATATACGTAAACGCGATTTGCATGATTTTACTCGCTCTTTTCATACGTTCACATAACCTGCCTTTCGTACAATACCTACTAGTAAAGGTATGTCCAATCAGGGACAGGCATGACTATTATCCTTCTTATAAGAGAAAGCGGTGGATTTGCTGTTATGGCTATGGTTGTTGCCATTAGTGTTTTCTCTGCATCCCTCGTGCTGATTGTATGGAAGCCTAAAGGAATTCACGAAGCAATCGTCGCTCTTCTGGGTGCGGCATTGCTATTCGTCGCCAGGCTGCTTACGCCGGAGGATGCGGCCTATATATGGAGCTTTGTTTGGAATGCGACCTTCTCCTTAATCGGCATTATGCTGTTTACGGCACTGCTGGACGCGAATGGATTTTTTCGATGGGCAGCGCTCCATATCGTACGAACCTTTCATCATAAGCAGCTGCGGCTGTTAATCGGATTATGCGCGCTCGCCGCGGCAATTACGGTGTTCTTCAACAATGACGGCACGATCTTAATTATGATTCCGATCGTGCTGGAAGTTACGGCATTGCTGCAGCTGTCACGCAGAAGCCGTATTGCGTTCCTGCTTGGCGTAGGCTTAATGGCAGACACGGCAAGCGCTCCGCTCATGATGAGCAATTTAACGAATATTTTGACCGCGGATTTCTTTGATCTGTCCTTTGGAGAATATGCCAGAACGATGATTCTTCCGGGAATCGTGGCGATTGTGGTCACGATTGCGGTGACGGCAGGTTATTTCGGACGCAGCATTCGAGCAGAAGAAGAGAGGCCTCACGCGCCGGAATCCTTTCCCGACCCGACTTCGGCGATCGGGCATAAAGGGTTATTCTATTTATCCTGGGTCAACATTGCGGCAATTATGGGCGGATATTTGGTAGCGGATAAAATAGGGGTTCCGGTTGCGGCGATTGCCTTAACGGGAGCAGCGGTCCAGTGGCTGGCGAGTATGGCTGTCGGCCAAGGAAATGTGAAAAAGACGCTCCGCGGAGCGCCTTGGTTAATCGTCGTATTCGCATTGTCGATGAATCTGATCGTCTACAGTATGTATCTGCACGGTGCAGTGAGCTGGTTCCCTCACGCCATCGAACCTTTGACGGAACAAGGGCCGTTGATTGGCATTCTCGGCTCCGGAGCGCTGTTCTCCTTGCTCAGCGCGGCCGTGAATAATTTGCCGGCCGTGCTCGTGTCTTCGCTTGCCATCGAGCAGATGGCAGGGCCGCATTACTTGCCGTACGCCAGCTTACTCGGTACTTCCGTCGGCGCGAAGCTGACGCCGATCGGTTCGCTCGCAACGCTTCTGTGGCTGCAGCTGCTGCGCAGAGGCGGCATCGAAATGTCTTGGCGGGAATACGCCAAATACGGGCTGCTGTTAACCGTGCCGATTCTGTTTAGTGCACTTATCACCTTATGGCTTATCTACTAATAAGAAGAGCTTCATCGAAAGTACCTTTTTCGTTTGAGGATCAAGGTCCAGCTTCAGCAATGCCCCGGATGCTTGATAAGCGAGTACGCTTGCGGTATGCGTCGTCGGTTTTCCTAAAGCTGTAGTCACGGCGTTCTCGCTGTCGCCGACGCGCAGCCCGCTCAAGCCGCTTGCTACGGTTTTCTCGAATACTTCAACGAAGCGAACTTTCTTATCCGCACCGTATCCGACGGAGAAGCCGGGATATTCGAGTACGGTAATCGTCTCTTTCTCATCTTCGATCGTATAGCTGTCCGTTTGCTTGCCCAGTCGGGTATCTAACGCAGACTTTGCATCGCCAACCGAAATGCCGTGGAGCTTGGGCGCTTTCGAATCCCACTTCGGCTCTTCCTTCGCGACAGCCTGCTTCGTGCCGGCTTTTCCCGTGGTGGATTCTGTAGTAGCATCTGCGATCGTCGTGTCTTGCGAGGAATTCTCCTCGAATAAAGCTTCTTGGGCATCGCCCTTCGAAACATACGCTTTCTGAGGGCTGTCGGAATGGTCGTTGATCTGCGATCCGTCTTGCTCGGCAGTTAATCGACTCGTGTTCGCACTTTCAAGCCCTGTGACGCCAAGCGAGCAGCTTGAGAGCAGGACAAGCATCGTGCAGGCAGCGGCAGCATAGGCGATTTGTTTGGTAGTTAGGGTAGTTATCATTCGTGTCACACCTCCCAGATGTTCGTCCGGCATCCGATCACTTTCGTTGTTATACAGTTAGACGTGTGCAATGGAAAAAAGTTGCAATGAATAGCCGCTGTTTCGGTATATTTTTTGCCGATTAGTTGCGCTGTCGGTGTTCCATATGATACCTTTAACGGAAAAGATTTTTTTGGTGGAGGGAAAGCGAATGGAACTGCTAAAAGAACGCATACTGCGTGAAGCCTCTATTCTAAATCAAGATGTACTCAAGCTGGATGCCCTGTTGAATCATCAGGTCGACCCGATTCTTACGCAAGAGATGGGTAAAGAATTCGCGCGTCTATATGCAGAATCGCCGATTACGAAAGTCATCACGGTGGAATCCTCCGGCATACCGGTTGCGTTTACGACAGCTCTGGCTCTTGGGGTGCCGCTCGTATTTGCACGTCGGAAGAAAACGCTCATCGCGGATCCGGATGCCTATTGCGAACGTGTTCCGTCATTCACGAAAGGCATTGTAACGGACATTATGGTTTCCCGTCAATTCCTAACGCCTGACGATAACGTGCTGTTCATCGACGATATCATCGCGAACGGCGATGCAGCGCGCGGTCTAATCAAAATTATCGAACGTTCCGGCGCTACCTTGGCAGGACTAGGCATCGTAGTGGAGAAATCCTTCCAAGCCGGCGCACGTACGATTCGCGAACAAGGCATTCGCGTAGAATCGCTGGTGCGTATTGCTTCGCTGGATGGCGGAAAGATTCGTTTCGAATAATATCCAGTTAAATACCATCAACACCATCTTTTCGAGTTGAATGAATTGGCTTATAATGATCGTAAGTGACGGATTGGAGGCACAACATATGGGACAATTATCTGCTGATTATTTAGTAACCAAATTGTCGGAAGCGAAGAACCATTTCGAACGTGCTCTTGATTGCAAGCATACGGATTTTGATGACTTGTACCCTTATATGATTGAGCATCCGCAGTTTTTCTGGTATAAACGGTATGTTGCATGGTCCGAACTCCTTACGATTGTGAAGCTCTCCACAGAGCTTGAGATGGATTGGAAAGAGCAATTTACCGAGAAGCAAGCGGAGTATATCACGAGCCGTGTGATGTCTTCTCGCGTTCTTGATGAATGGTACGAAACGAATGATTCGAAGGAACATGTTAGCTGAGCGCAGCTGGATACAAGAGAATGGAAAGACCTCAATGCTGGCATTCCCTGCCGTATTGAGGTTTTTTTATAGAAATGGAGCGATTGAGAATGATATCAGAAGAACAACTGAACCAATTTCGAGTTGAAGGTACATCGGTTCGCGTAGTAAGAGATGGCATGGAAGCAAATGATGTACTCGGTATTGTCGTCGCCTGGGATGCGGACTCCGTCGTCATTCGCAAGCGCAGCCGCAGAGTGGTGAAACTCAGCAGAAGCTATGTGTATGAACCGGTGACGGCACCTCGAACAGAGTTGTAACCGAAAAAAGTTGAAACAAAATGAAGGTTCATCCGTATAGGTGTAGCAAACGTTACTGGAGGTTATTCCGATGAAATGTCCTGTATGTTCTGATGTTCGCATGCGCGAGATTGAGAAAGACGGCGTTCTGATCGACGTTTGCCCGGATTGCAAAGGGGTTTGGCTGGATCGCGGGGAGCTGGACAAGCTTGTACGCGGTGTCAAAGAGGTTCGTGATGACTACGATCGCCTGGAGCGCAGCGTCCATGTCAATCCTGCTTATCCGCCGAATGAAACGCATTACGATCAAGATCACGATCGGCACCGGAGTCAGGACCACAATTACAACACCGGCAAAGGCTACGGCCAAAGTGGATATGACTCGCACGGGTATGATAAACATGGCTATGACAAATACGGTAAGCCGCGCAAGAAGAAAACGATGCTTGATGTTTTCGGCGACTTGTTTGATTAAGCTATAGTTAGAAAATTTCAACTTTTGTTCATCATCTTGACTTCGCATGAAGCGGATGCCATAATAAAAAACGTGGTTGCGGCTTGTACCGCAAACACATCTGCCAGATGCGGTCGTGGCGGAATTGGCAGACGCGCTAGATTCAGGTTCTAGTGGTGTAACAGCCGTGGAGGTTCGAGTCCTCTCGACCGCACCAACTAATTAAACTCAGAGAAGCCTTGCCTATGCAAGGCTTCTTTTTTTTGCTCTTAAGCAAGTAACTTCGCCTTAACTGGGTGTAATTGTTAAATAAGAGGAAATGCGCGGAATAGCTGGGAAATTGAGGCGATCGGCTGAAGGAAATGAACCTTTCGGTTGCTTTTCTTTTACATAAATGTCGTGCGATAAGCCGGATTTTATACGATAATAGAGTGCAGAGGCGTGACAGCGCTAACATATAGAGGGAGGGGGGAGGTCTGATGAAGAAGTTTTCGAGCGTGTTTCGCAGCTTCCTGGTTTCTTATATCGTTATCTTAATTATTCCCAGCATCGCGGGATTCATATCTTATCGCACCTCCATCTCGGTGACGGAGAAGCTGTCCATCCAGAACAATGTGATACAGCTCCAGAAGAGCAAGGAATTGTTGGAGCGGCGGATGGCCGAGGTTGAGGGCTTCACGAGACAGCTCGCCATCAATCCGGACTTAAGTATCTTGATGAATGAGAAGAGCGCGGGAGACCAAACGAATGTATATGGGATATGGAAAATGCTGCGCAGCGTCCTTACGTTCGGACAAACCAATGATTTCCTGCAGCAGTTTTATATTTATTTGGGCAACTACAATGTGATTCTGACGCCCGGCTCAGCCTATTTCCGTCCGGAGCATTATTATGATAACTTCCGCTATACGGACCAGACGCTGGCAGAGTGGAAGCAGTCTATATTGGGCAAAACACATCGCAGTGAAATCATGCCCCTTCGCAAATTCAATAATAAAGGGACGGCAACAGCGGTAGTGACGTATATGCAGTCCTTCCCGCTCGACAGCTTCAGCGGTTCGTCGCCTGCCGTCGCCGTCGTTATTATCGATGAGAAAACGATCGCGAATTTATTGACGGGTATCACCGACAAATACGGCGGTTGGACGCAGATCAGCGATGCCAACGGTGAAACGATAGCTTCTCAAGGAACCGGGTTGCCGGATATGAAAGCGTTGTCCAAAGATCCTAAATTTGATCCGAATCAAACCAGTCAATTTTACGACGATGACCTCGTCATAACGATTCATTCGGAGACGAACGGCTGGGTGTACCGTTCGGGTATTCCGAGGCATGTCTTGTTGGAGAACGCGAATCAGATCAAGTTCATGACTTGGACCATTACCGGCATTGCGCTGGCCATAGGTCTGCTGGTCGGTCTATTGCTGGCCTATCGCAACAGTGTGCCTATTCATAAACTGGTGTCGGTCGTGAAGGAGCAATTCGGCAAGGTGGAGACGGCCGATCGCAATGAATACGATTTTCTGCACGGGAACATTGCGGAAATGATTCGCAGCAGCAATCAGCTGGAGTCAGAGCTGCATCGGCAGCTGCCGCTCATTCGCGATGCTTTCTTGAAACGGTTAATTTCCGGGGAGCTGCAGACGCGGGAGGAGATTTTTGCCGCTGCTTCCCAAGCGAATACCGGGATTTACGGCCATTCCGGGTATGTGTGCATTCTTCATGTACAAGGCTATACCGGGATGGACAGTGTCGAGGTGCTGAATGAGCTGCATGCCGCGAGACTCATCTTGAAGCAAGCGCTTCTTGATATTGCCGGCTTCATGCTGACAACCGATTGGGGCTCGGACAGGATCGTGATCGTGTTCGCTTCCAAAGAAGCGGAGACGGGCAATACGCTTGGACGCAGCGAGATTGCCGCGCTGCTGGAGCAGCTGTCTCGGCAGGCTTTTGCGGAATATCGGATTACATTTACGGCTGCGCTCGGCGATCATTTTGGCTCGGAAACGGAAGTCAGCGTTTCTTATGAGCAGGCCAAGCAGACGCTGGAGCATGCGCTGCACGCCGATCGCAAAGGTGTCGTTTGGTATGACGAAACGAGCATGGAGAGCGCGACTTACTATTACCCGCTTGAACTGGAGCTTCGTCTAATCGGGACCATTCGGGCCGGAGAAACAGATGAAGCCATGCGCATCGTCCGATCCGTGCTTTCCCTTAATACAGAACAGCGCGAGCTGTCGGTGGAAATGTGGCAGCAGCTGGTCGGAGAAGTTAAGGGAACGCTACTGAAGCTGCTTGATCAGAAGACATTTATGGAATCCGGCATATTCGAGCAGTTGAAGGATCGGATTATTGCCATTCAAGCGCAGGATAAACGCAGCTTTCAGACGGAAATCGAGGATATTGCCGATGCGCTGTGCGCGGTAGTCGTCAGCCGCAAGAATGATAGTCATACGCGAACGGTTGACGGCATCAAAGCTTATATCGGCGAACATTTTTCGGATTCCGAGCTTACGCTATACCGGATTGCAGAGCAAGTGGAGCGGCCGGAGAAATACATTTCGCAGCTGTTTAAGGAAGTAACCGGCTCTAATCTATCGGATTATTTGGAGCAGGTTCGTATGGAACACGCGGTGACGCTGCTTCGCGAGAATCGGTATACGGTCGATGAGATTTCATCGCGCGTCGGCTACAACAGCTCGCATTCCTTCCGCAGGGCGTTCAAACGCGTTACAGGTGTGTCACCAAGCTCGTACCGGCAGATTGCCGAAGGTTGAAAGGAGGATTTGCATTGAAGATATTTGCCCGGTCAGCTTGTACAGCAATTTCACTATGCGCAATCCTCTTCGCACTTCCTGCTTGCGATCATGTGGAGCAGCAGGATAAATCCGCTGCTCAACCGATCCGGATCAGCATTTTCGCGCAGCAGGATTCGGATCAGAATTTGAAAACGAATGATTTCTCGCTATCGCTGGAGCGGAAGTTTAACGTCTCCTTCGATTGGAGGACCATTCGATATGAAGGCGCCAAGGAAAAGAGACAAATATCGCTGGCGAGCGGCAATTATCCGGATGCTTATATTTTGACAAGCTATATAGATCAGTTCACGCAGGCGGATGTTCTTCGGTACGGCAAACAGGGCATTTTCTATCCGCTGAATGATCTGATCGACCAATATGCCCCGAATATCAAAGCAGCTTTCGATCGAGAGCCGGGGCTTCGCGCGCTCAATACGGCGCCGGACGGCAATATTTATGGATTGGCCTCATTCAGCGATTGTTTTCATTGCTCTTATCCCTATAAGCTGTGGTTGAACGAGAAATGGCTAAAGAAGCTCCACCTGGATATGCCGAAGACGACCGAGGATTTACGCGAAGTGCTTAGGGCGTTCAAGAACGGTGATCCCAATGGCAACGGTTTGGCCGACGAAGTTCCGCTCAGCGGATCAACCGAGGATTTCGGCGTTCGGGTGCTTCCGTATTTAATGAACGGGTTTGTTTACGATGATGATCGCACGTACGTCGAAGTTGCCTATGGGAAAGTCAGTTTGGCAGCGGACAAGCCCGAATGGCGCGAGGGGCTGAGATACGTCAAATCTTTATATGATGAAGGTTTAATCGATGTAGGTGCTTTTACGCAAAATGCCGATGCCTACAAACAGCTCGGCGAGAATGCCGGCGCGCAGATCTTGGGATCGGGGATGGCGATGCATCCGGCGATCTTCGTTGACACGGGACTTGGCAACAAACGAGGCAACGATTATGTGCCCGTTCCGCCGCTGCAAGGACCGCACGCTTCTTACGCGGTCTATTATCAATCCGGCAGCACGCCGGGAGCCAAGTTCGCCATTACGGATAAAGCAAGTCCGCAAGCGCGCGTTGCGCTCATTCGAATTGCGGATTATCTGTATACGCCCGAAGGTCAAGCCGGGGCGGAAATCGGCAAGGAAGGACTTGATTGGCGAAGACCGCTCGATGGCGAACAAGCGCTTGACCCCAATATCCCGGCGAAGTTCGCGAGTATTGTAGTGAAAGAGTCGGAAGCACACCATAATACGAGATGGAGCGGGATGGGCCACTTCTACATGCCGAAGTCCTACAGGAACAGCTGGGTGCAGGATATGGACATTTATTCGCCGGCCGGCTACGAGAGAAGGCTGTATCAGGCGACGGAATTATACGCAGGACATGAGCCAAAGGAATTTTTCCCGATGTGGTCGGTTTGGATCGATTCCTCTAATGCAGATGAAGAGAGCCTCCTTCAATCGAATATCAAACACGAGATCGATGAAAGCGCAATGGCGTTCATAACGGGTCAATTAGACCTCGAGAAAGACTGGAATGCCTATGTAAACGGTCTAAAGGCACTTGGCTCCAATCGTTACGTGACGATTTTGCAGCAGGCGTACAACAAATGGCTTGCACAAGAAAATACGAAATAAGCACGTTAACCGGCCGCAGCAGATGCGGTCGGTTTTTTTGCGCCTTTTTGCGAGGCGCGATTGCCCAGATGGCCGTTTTATGCGGAAATGTCCCCCTCATTTCGGGATATCTGTACGCTAAAAGACGCAATTGTACCTTCCTTGAGGTACCTAAAATCACCTATGATCGATCCTGTAGAAAGCGCTGTCACACATCAAGGTTCGATTCATAGGAGGGGATTGTTTTGGAAGCCGCTGGCAAACGTCTCGGCGCAAGAAGAAGTTTCGCAAGACATTGGCAATTGTATCTCGTCGTCACACCGCCGCTGTTATTCTTTATTATTTTCAAATACTACCCGATGCTGAACGCGGTATTAGCCTTCAAAGACTACTACGTGACCAAGGGCATCTGGGGAAGTCCATGGGTGGGCTTTCATAACTTCAGATTGTTCTTTGAGAACCCGGTGTTCAGTACGATCGTGAAGAATACGCTCACGCTCAGCTTCTATCTGCTGCTTGCCGGATTCCCGGTTCCGATTCTGCTCGCGCTCATGTTAAATGAAGTACGCGCCCAGAAGTTCAAGCGGTTCGTGCAGCTCGTCACCTTTGCGCCGTACTTTATTTCCACGGTCGTCATGGTCTCGATTATTATGCTTTTCTTAGCGCCGAGGCTCGGATTTGTAAACGTATTCATGAATCACTTGGGGCTGGAATCCGTGAACTTCCTGGGTAACCCGAACATGTTCACGTCCATTTATGTATGGTCGGATATTTGGCAGACAGCCGGTTATTCCGCCGTTATCTATCTGGCAGCGCTTGCCGGGGTTGATCCAACGCTATATGAAGCAGCCAAGGTGGACGGCGCATCTCGCTTCCAGAAGATCTGGAACGTTGATTTGCCGGGTATTCTGCCTACAATCTCCATCATCTTGATTCTGAATGTCGGCAACGTCATGGCAATCGGCTTCGAGAAAGTGTATCTGCTTCAAAATAAATTAAATATCGCCAGCTCAGAGATTATCGCGACATATGTGTATCAAATTGGTTTGCTGAATGCGAATTACAGCTTTGCGACGGCAGTAGGTTTGTTTAACTCCGTCATCAATCTGGTTCTGTTATTTACGGTAAACGCAATGGCACGGCGGTTTTTGAAATCCAGCATCTGGTAATGAAGAGGTGTTCATGTGGCTAAGGTAGCGACTCGAATCAAAGAATCATCAGGCGATAAAGTGTTCCTAACCGTCATTTACATCATTCTGGCCCTCGTGCTGGTGGCGGTGCTTTATCCGTTAATCTACATTTTCAGCAGCTCATTCAGCAGTCCGGCTGCCGTTTCAGCGGGACGTGTCTGGCTGTGGCCGGTCGATTTTTCGATAAAGGGCTACGAAGCTTTGTTTAAGAATCCGCAAGTATTGACCGGCTACGGCAATTCATTGCTTTATACCGCGGCAGGCACATTTATCAGTGTCATGTTAACGGTCATGCTGGCATACCCGCTATCGCGGTCGACGTTCTTCGGACGTAACGTCATCATGATGCTCATTACGTTCACGATGCTGTTCAGCGGAGGACTGATTCCGACTTATTTGGTCGTGAAGAGCATGGGGTTGATCGACACAAGATGGGCGCTTATCATTCCGAACGCCGTTTGGGTATGGCAGGTCATCATTGCAAGGTCGTTCTTCCAGCAGTCCATACCGGCAGAGCTTGTGGAAGCAAGCGAAATCGACGGCTGTACGGATATCCGCTTCATTCGCAGCGTCGTGCTGTCCCTGTCCAAGCCGATCATTGCGGTACTCGTCATCATGTACGCGGTCGGTCAGTGGAATGCGTACTTTGATGCCCTTATTTATCTCAAAACATCAAGTAAGTACCCGTTGCAGCTAATCCTGCGAAGTATCATTATCCAGAACAACAGCGGCTCCAACATGGATGCCATGAAGCAGGTGGAGAAGCAGCAGCTGGCGGAGCTTCTGAAATACTCGCTGATTGTAGTAGCCACGCTTCCGGTGCTCATTATTTATCCGTTCGTGCAGCGTTATTTTGTGCAAGGGATGCTGGTAGGGTCGGTTAAGGGCTAATTGCAACGGAGGCTATGAAAGGGGTGATGCCGTTTATAAGCGCATCTGATCACAGGCTGTGCTTGAACGCGATGGTATTGGTGATGGCAATAAACCAAGCAGATCTACTAAAAGGGAGCGATTACACGTGTTAAAAAAGAGAATGGTAAGCTTGCTTGCAATCGTCATGATGACCACCATGGTGATGTCGGCTTGCTCCAAAGACAACGGAAACAGTAATACGTCTTCGAACACCGAACCGACAAATGCCGCAGCAACGAATACGAACGAACCTGCCGAAACAAACACGGCTGCACCTGCAGAACCGGTCGACATCAAGCTGTTCGCAGTGCAAGAGCAAGACATCAACCTGGAAACGAACAAGTTCACGAAATTCGTAGAAGATAAATTCAACATCAAATTCACGTTCGAAGCCATTCCCGGCGACGGCGCTAAAGAGAAACGTCAAATTTCCTTGGCGAGCGGCGATTTCCCGGATGCTTATATGCTGACGGCGTATATCGATCAATTCTCGCAAGCGGACCTGATCAAATACGGTAAACAAGGCGTGTTGATTCCGCTGAACGATCTGATCGATCAATATGCACCGAACATTAAGGCAGCCCTGGACAGCAACGCGGATTTCAAAGCATTCAGCGTAGCGCCGGACGGCAATATCTACGGCCTTCCTGCTTACTCCCAATGTTTCCACTGTTCGTACCCGAACAAAATGTGGCTGAACACGAGCTGGCTGGAGAAGCTGAAGCTTGAAATGCCGAAAACGACGGAAGATTTCAAAAAAGTATTGGAAGCGTTTAAAAACCAAGATCCTAACGGCAACGGCAAAAAAGACGAAGTACCGCTTAGCGGCTCGACTGAGGATTTCGGTGTTCGCGTCGTTCCTTACCTGATGGATGCATTCGTCTATGATGACGACCGCAACCATTTGTTGATGCAAGACGGTAAAGTAGGCTCCGCGGCAGTAACCAACGAATGGAAACAAGGTTTGACGTACATTAAATCGTTGTTCGATGAAGGTTTGATCGATCCGGGTGCTTTCACGCAAAATGCGGAAGCATTCAAGAAAATCGGCGAAAACGGCGATGCGCAAATTCTCGGCGCAGGCGCAGGCATGCACCCGGCTATCTTCGTAAACATCGATCACGGCAACAAAAACTCCAAAGACTACAATCAAGTTCCGCCGCTTACAGGTCCAAACGGCGTTTCGCTGGCTACGCATGACGGCGGCGGCGTTTCCCCCGGCGCGAAATTCGCAATTACCAGCAAAGCAAGCAAAGAAGCACAAGTTGCACTGATTCAGCTTGTTGATTACATGTTCTCCCCTGAAGGTCAAACCAACGGCGCATCCGGTATGAAAGACATTGACTGGAGAGATCCGAAAGACGGCGAGGTTGCGCTTGGCGAAGGCGTGAAACCGATGGTTGCACCGATTCCGAGAGCGGAAGGCGAAGCGCCTCGTAACGCAGGTTGGAGCGGTATGGCTCACTTCTATATGCCGAAAGAATACCGTGACAGCTATGTACAAGGTACAGACATCTACGACTCCGCGAACTATGAGCGTCGTTTGTATCAAGCAACGCTGCAGTACCAAGGTCATGAGCCGAAGGAATTGTTCCCGCTGTGGGCAATCTGGCTTGATCCTTCCGAAGTAGATGAAGCTACAATGCTGCAAACGAACATCAAGACGTACATCGATGAGAACGCACTGCAATTCATCACGGGCCACAAGAGTCTGGATAAAGATTGGGACAGCTACGTAAAAGGACTGGAAGATTTGAAGCTCAATCGTTACTTGGAAATTTTGCAAAAGGCTTATGATTCCTCCACATTCAAGAAATAGCATGGCAAGACAACCGGGCGCATTATCGATGCATAAGCGCCCGGTTTTTTTAATGCTAATGATGCAAAGGGGATGAATGATGTGATTCAGGTTCGGGCAGGCATAGCTTTACGCATGTGGGTGATTGTTGTTTTGTTAATCGTTGCACAGCTTGCCGTAATCGCACCTAGAGAAAACAGAGCGTACGCAGCAAATAACGGGCTTGGCGCTAAACCGTACATGGGCTGGAGCAGCTACAGCATGCAGGTGTACAGCGGCAACTCTGCTTGGATCACGGCAGCGCAGATTAAAGCGCAGTCCGATGCGATGCATGCGACGCTGCAATCGCATGGCTACGAGTACATCAACATCGATGCCGGCTGGAACGGCGGCATGGACGGCTACGGGCGGCCGGTGCCGAGCACGACGCTTTACCCGAACGGTCTCGGCGAGGTTATCGATTATGTGCACAACAACGGCCAGAAGATCGGGTTGTACATGATTCCGGGTTTGGCGCCGCAGGCGTATACCGCGGATTTGCCGATCTATAACGCACCGGGCTGCTCGATGCAGGACATCGCGGTACTGCCTCTGACGACGGCAGATTACTGGGGACTCGGCTACAAAATCGACTTCTCGAACCCATGCGCACAGAAATATATCGATTCGATCGCGAATCTACTGGATTCATGGGGCGTTGACTTCTTGAAGTTCGATAGCGTTACGCCGGGATCCGGGCATAACGATACGTCCATCGATTCCCGCGGCGATGTTGCCGCTTGGTCGCAAGCACTTGCACCGCATGGCATCTGGTTCGAGCTGTCTTGGGCACTGGATCACAATTACGTTGACACTTGGAAGCAGTATGCGAACGGCTGGCGCGTCGACTGGGATGTGGAGTGCTATTGCACGAATACCGCATTGACTTCATGGCCGAATATCGCTCGGTTATTTCCGGATGCGGCAATATGGTGGCGGGACGCAGGACCCGGCGGATGGAATGATTTCGATTCGCTGAACGTCGGAAATGGCGCAATGGACGGCTTGACGCAGGATGAACGCCGCACGGCGATGACGCTGTGGGCAATGTCTTCAGCGCAGCTGTATACCGGCAATGACCTGACGAATCTGGACAGCTTCGGCATCAGTCTGCTGACTAACGATGAAGTCATCGCGGTCAACCAATCGGGCCGTCCGGCGCATCCCGTGTCGACGGCAACGAATCAGCAGGTTTGGTACGCCAACAACGGAGACGGCACATACACGGTTGGCTTGGTGAATCTCGGCAGCGCGGCGGCAACAGTGACGGTAAACTGGAATGACATCGGGTTGAACGGCGCGGCAACCGTCCGCGACTTGTGGTCGCATACCGATCTTGGCTCCTATAATACCGGTTACAGCTCAATCAATCTGCCGGCTCATGGCTCACGGCTACTGAAGGTGAGAGCTGCAGGCGGATCGGTTACGGCTAATGACGACGATACAGGCATTAAGTATTCGGGCAGCTGGCAGCGCAGCTACAATCGCGGACTCGGCGATTATCAAGACGACGTTCATTTCACGCAAACTAACGACGATTATTTCGAATACACGTTTAACGGAACAGGTGTGGAATTGATTACGGAGAAGGACTCGTCCCAAGGTAATGTCGATATTTACGTCGATAATGTCTTTAAAGGGACGGTCAGTACGTATAACGCAACCAGGCAGCTGCAGCAGACCGTTTATGCGATCAGCGGGCTGGCAAACGGAGCGCATACGCTGAAGGCGGTTAAGAAATCGGGTACCTATATGCTAGTGGATAAATTGCGCTTCAGCGTTCCGGCCGACATCGCGGTCAATGACACCGATACTTCGATCACGTACTCCGGTTCGTGGACGTATAACGGCAGCAGAGGATTTGGCGATTATCAGGACGATGTGCATTATACGTCCACGAATAACAACTACGCTCAGTATACGTTTAACGGAACCGGCGTTGAACTGATTACGGAGAAGGAATCGGGGCAAGGGGATATCGATATTTATATCGATAATGTCTTCAAAGGCACGGTAAGTACCTATAATGCAACCCGACTGACGCAGCAAAGCGTGTACCGGATCTCCGGCTTAACCAGCGGCAGCCATACGATCAAGGTCGTGAAGAAGTCAGGAACTTACATGCTTATTGACGCGTTCAAGGTGATCACGAATAAAACTCAAATCAACAATACGGATGCAGGTCTTACGTACTCCGGAGCATGGTCGTTGAACGGAAACCGAGGCTTCGGCGATTTCAACAACGACGTACATTTTACGCAAACGAACAATGACTACGTTCAATATGCGTTTACGGGAACCGGCATTGAATACATCACGGAGAAGGAAGCGGGACAAGGCGATGTCGATATTTACATCGATAACGTCTTCAAGGCGACAGTCAGCACGTATAATGCGACCCGGCTCGCGAACCAGGTCGTCTACCAAATCACCGGTCTGACTTCGGGCAGCCATACGTTCAAAGTCGTGAAGAAAACGGGGACGTATATGCTGCTGGATTCGCTCCGAGTTACACCTTAATAGAAAGCAGGCGGCTCTTCGCAAGTTGAAATGCTGCCAGTTATGCAGCATTTCTATGGAATAGCGAGCTCAGTGGAGGAAATGCTGCGCTGATTACAACATTTCACTTCATACAGACGCAAAAGTGCCATCCCTCACTACAAATCATGCCAATTGAGCAACATTTGTAGAGTTTTCCCTTTGAAAGGGGGGAAATGCTGCATTTCCTGCAGCATTTTATGGACGTTCCTATGCGGAGGGCCTGCCTTGTTGGAGGATCAAGGATGAATAACATAGATCAATATTGCACCGCGCGCGAAGGTTTGCCGCGTTTTCGTAAGAAACTGAGTCTGAACGAACCCGTTACCGTCGCTTTTCTCGGCGGTTCGATTACGGAAGGCTACGGCGCTTCCGATCCCGACCGGTCCAGCTGGCGGGCGCTCACGGAGCAATACTTGCAAACTGCCTACCCCTCTATTGAATGGACCTTCATTAATGCGGGGGTCGGGGGGACGAACTCTACGCTCGGCGCGCATCGACTGCAAGCCCATGTCAAGTCGGAGCAAGACATTGACCTGCTGTTCATCGAGTTTGCGGTGAATGACAGTCAGCACCGCGAACATACAGCTGAAGGAAGAGAGGAGACAATCCGCGGCATGGAGGGGATTGTGAGACAAAGTCGCCGGCTGTTGCCGCAGGCCGACCTAGTATTTCTCTATTCCGCGGACGAGAACAACCTGAAGGAGAAGGAACCTTTCTTCATCTCTGCACACGAAGAGGTTGCAGCTCGCTATGGTCTGCCATCGGTGTCGTTCTTCGCGAGGGTGCGCGATTGGCTCTGGGCAGGCGGAGGGACGTGGGAGCAGCTTGCACCCGACCGTACGCATCCGAATGACGACGGGTACGCATTCTATGCGGATTTATTGCTGGCGTTTCTGGAGGCTGCTTTGGAGGAAAATACGATTGGGACGATGAACGAGGTTTCATTCGACCTTCCGGTACCATTGCTCGAAGGATCTTATGAGCAAGGTGCTATGAGAAACATCTCCGCAGCCTACGATGTGAAGCTGCTCCTGAAACAGGGGAGACCGGACAACATGGTCAACTGGCGATATGCTGCCGATCATCTGGCCTCTGATTCACAGGAGGCGGCGTTCAGCTTCGACGCGAATGGGCATGGAGCGGGTTTGCTGCTCATATGCGGGCCGGATTCGGGTATGCTGGAATTCTCGATCAACGGTGGACCGTTCAGGCTCGTGAATCCGTTCGATGAGTGGTGTCCGTTGTTCCAGCGGCCGGTACCTGTCCAACTGGCGGTACATGCGCAAGCAGAACCGATGCGGATCATGGTGCGCAATACAGCACAGAAGGATGAGCGAAGTACCGGGAATTGGCTTCGCGTGCTGGCGCTGCTGGAGCATTGATGGCAAATGTTAAGCAAATATTGACTTCACCGTAACAAATATGGTATTTTTATAAACGCCGCTTCTCATTATGAAGCGACAACTGCCAGATGCGGTCGTGGCGGAATTGGCAGACGCGCTAGATTCAGGTTCTAGTGGTGTAACAGCCGTGGAGGTTCGAGTCCTCTCGACCGCACCATACTTTTACGAACAAGGGTTTCGGCAAGCTCAATCGAGCTTGCGGAGCCCTTTTTTTGTTGCCTCGAACAGTACGAAAGATATGCTTTTTCTCCGTCATACAACTCGGTCCCGCTTAATGTACGATCGTGTACATCCGGTATATATACCATATTCAAATATACCTTTTGCAAATGGAGTATATCTTTATCGACAAAACCTGTATATTTATACCACTTTTAAGTTCGAAATTGTCAAATCTATTAAAAATTTCATAAAAAGATATATTCACTATTTACAACTCTGTGAATTAGTCATAAAATGAAAACGCAACCAAATGTCAGGTTATACCTATTTAATAGAATCAAGGTATACCTTTGAGTAGTGCGTCCAGAGAGGAGGCCATCCATACTTTAGCAGCTCAGCAAGGGTTTAGATGCAAGTAACTACTTTTTCTAACCAAGGGGAGGACAAAACAAAATGCGTAATGGAAACAAACGTAGTTTGATGGTCTCGGCAGCAGCATTGATGGTAGCTTTTTCGGTAGCAGGATGTGGCGCAAACAACACAACGAACAACACAACGAATAACACGACTTCTGAAGGAGCTACAAATACAGACACGGCGGCAACGACGAACGAAACCAATGCCACGAACACAGCTGAAAATGCTCCTGCAGAGAGTGCGGGCGATCTGAAAGGCGCAACAATCAAAATCGGACTGTGGTGGGACGGCGCTGACCCGCGACTGATGGAAGAGAAAGATCGCGGCCCTGCAGAAGACGAGCAAATCGCGTTAATCGAAGCTGCGGAGAAGAAATATAACGGCAAAATCGAATTCGTCAAGTTCGGCGATTACGGCAAATATGTAGAGAACCTGACAACGACCTCGCTTGCAGGCGATCCGTTCGCGGATGTAGTCGTTCTTGAGCTGTTCTGGTCATTCCCGGGACTCGTAAACAAGAACTTCATCCTGCCAATCGACGATATGCTGGATCTGAGCGATTCCAAGTACATTCCTTGGATGAAGAACGGCGGCAGCTTCCAAGGCAAACAATACGGATTCATTGATTCTCCTCCTTCTCCATACGGCATTTTCTATAATAAGAAGCTCGTGCAGCAGCTTGGCGTTGAAGATCCATACGAATTGCAGAAGAGCGGAGCCTGGACATGGGATAAATTCCGCGAGCTGGCTAAAGCCGCAACGAAAGATCAAGACGGCGACGGCAAAACAGACGTTTTCGGATACATCGGCGACATGAAGGTAAGTACGGAGCAATTCGTATACGGCAATAAAGGCTCGTTCGACAAAGACGAGAGCGGCGCCATGAAATTCTCGATGGACAGCGCAAACTCGATCCAAGGTCTTCAATTGGTAGCGGATATGTACAACGTGGACAAATCGATTCTGCAGCCGGCTCCGAAAGACGGCAATGACAAAGCATTTATCGCTGGCAAAAGCGTCATGTATGGCGGTTTTAGCTGGGAGCTTGGCGGCTTGAAGGACAACATGAAGGATACGGAACTCGGTTATGTCTTCTTCCCGAAAGCGCCTAACGCATCAGATTACACATCCTACACGCCTTACGGCAATATGTACATGGTTTCCAAATACTCCAAGAATCCTGAGATCGCCATGAAAATCATGGACGAAATCAGCTTGCACGGTAAAAACAAAGAGCTTGCAGTAGAAAGCTGGAAAAACCAATATACGCCGGATGCACTTGATACACGTACGCAAATGTACGACAAAATCGATTACAGCGGCAGCTATATCGCCATTCCGGATGCAGACAAATTGGTTGACAGCGTACTGAAAGATATTACGGAAGGTAAAGTGGCGCCTGCTACAGCCGTAGAGAAAGTCAAAAATCAATTTGATGCCGGCATCGCGAAGCTGCAAGCGGACTCGAAGTAAAGCAATTAGCATATTTCATGTAATTTGAACGGGATACCCTCAAATCGGCTTTGATTTTCATATGAAGACGATTTGGGGGTCCGTTTTTGTGAGGGGAACTATGAGGCGATCCTATACCAAACTTATTTCGGCACTCGTTATCTTATCTGCCATCATCTATTTTGCGGCAACAACGATAGGGGGCAGCTCCGATCGAACGGCTTCCGCCGAAGATCGCCCGCTTGACAGTGCAAGTTTAATGAAGCTGTCGTCTTCGTTCAAGAAAGGCAGCTACGATGAATATTTATCCAAGCACAGAGACACTCCTGAGCCAAAGTCAGACATCCTGATAGAAGCCGAAAGTTTTAATGAGGCGTCGGGCATGAATGCAGCCATTGTCGAGAACTACGAAGGCGAGCAAGGAAAGATGGTCTCGACGGAAGAAACGGGATCGATTTCATGGTCCGTGGACGTCGAGCAAAGCGGCTTATACCAGATCGATATGAAGTATTTTACCGTGAAGGGCAAAGACTCGGACATCGAGAGAGGTCTGAAGATCGACGGGGAAACCCCTTTTAATGAAGCGAGAAGCCTTGTCTTCAGCCGCATTTGGAAGGATGAGAAGGCTGTATTTGACCGTGATGATAATGGCAATGATTTGGCGCCGAAGCAGATCGAAGTGCCAATGTGGCAGGAATCACTGTTTGAAGATGCAAGCGGCTATTATGAGCAGCCTTATCAATTCTTTCTTAGTAAAGGGAAACATGAGCTGACGTTGACCTCAAGCAAAGAACCGCTGGTCATCGATTATCTGAAATTAACGAAGCCGAGTAAGACCATTGCCTACGATGAACTGGAGAAACAATACAAGCAGAATGGCTATACACCTGTCGAAGGCTCTTTTATGAAAATTCAAGGGGAAGCCTCTTCGCTGAAATCTACGCCAATGCTCCTCCCTTACAATGACCGCTCAAGCCCGGCTGTCGAGCCTTTCCACGCATCGAAGCTGCGTAACAATGCGATGGGCGGCTGGACCTGGCGTATGCCCGGACAGTGGATAGAATGGGAAGTCGAAGTGGAGAAGGACGGGTTATATCAAATTGCCTTCAAGAACAGGCAGAACTATTTGACCGCGATGTCGGCGCTGCGAACACTGACGATCGACGGCCGGCTTCCTTTCAAGGAAGCGCAGCGGATCGGTTTCGCATATGACGGCAATTGGCAGATGAAGGTACTGGGCAAGCAGAACGATAAACCTTACTTGTTTTATATGACTGCCGGCAAACATACCATCCGGCTTGAAGTAACGCTTGGCGAGCTGGCGCCTGTACTGCGGACCGTCGAGAACAGCGTGCTGAACCTGAATGCGATGTATCGGAAGGTCATTAGCTTTACAGGCGTCGTGCCGGATCAGTTCCGGGATTATGCGCTGGACAAGCGCATTCCCGAGATGGCTAACGTTTTCCGCGAGGAAAGCGATCGCCTCTATGCGATTGCTCGCATGATTCAAGGTCCCGAGGATGGGGGCAATGACCGTTCTGCCCTATTGAATACACTGGCCTATCAGTTGAAAGACATGGCGGATCGGCCGGATACGGTGCCAAGCCGAATCGATGCATTCAAGAGCAATGTCGGTGCACTGGGCACCTGGATGCTGATGATTAATGAACAGCCGGTTGCGATCGATTATTTAATCGTCTCTGAACCCGGTGCGGAGCTTCCGAGTCCGGAAGCGACAACCTGGGCAAAGTTCAAATCCAGCCTAGCATCGTTTACCGCCTCGTTCTATGAGAACTATGACGATTTCAGCAGCGATGACGCAGGGGAGAAAGTCATTACCGTCTGGGTGACCTCCGGACGCGACCAAGCGCAGATTCTGAAACGATTGGTCGATGACAATTTCACGCACGACACGGGAATTAAAGTCAGCCTAAAGCTGGTTTCCGCGGATATATTGCTGCCTTCCACTGTAGCGGGCAAAGGTCCTGATGTTGCGCTGCAAGTAGGGAATGAGGTTCCGGTTAATTTCGCAACACGTAATGCGCTCCAGGATTTGTCCGTATTCTCTGATTTCCGTGAGGTTACCGAGCGGTTTAAGAGCAGTGTGATGGTGCCTTACGAGTACAACGAGAAGTATTATGGACTGCCTGAGCAGCAGACGTTCCCGGTATTGTTTTATCGGAAAGACATCATTGAAGATGAACTGCATCTGAAGATTCCTCAAACCTGGGACGACGTGTATGCCCTCATACCGGAGCTGCAGAAACATAACCTGCAATTCGGATTACCTCAGAGAGGACTTAACGCGCAAGGGAATGATGTCGTTACGACCGATATCATTACGCTTCCGCCAAGCCCTACGTTTGCCATGCTGCTCTATCAGAATGACGGACAGTTCTATAAGAATAATGATATGGCCACGGGATTGGACGAAGAAACGGCCGTTGAGCAGTTCAAGAAATGGACGGATCTGTACGTGAATTACAAGATTCCGATCCAGACTGATTTTGCGAACCGTTTCCGTACCGGCGAGATGCCAATCGGCATCGTGGACTATACGATGTATAACAAGCTTTCCGTGTACGCGCCGGAAATTAAAGGATTGTGGGGATTTGCTCCTGTTCCCGGTACGAAGCAGCCAGATGGAACGATTCGTCGCGATGTGGGCACGGGAGGCACGGCAGCCGTCATGTTCGAGCATACGAAGGACAAGGAATCGGCATGGTCCTTTATGAAATGGTGGACCTCCAAAGAAACGCAATTGGCGTTTGGTCGCGAGATGGAAGTTCGTTTAGGAACATCGGCCCGTTATCCGACTGCGAATATTGAGGCGCTGAAGCTGCTTTCATGGCCGGTCCAAGATTTAAACACGCTGCTCGAACAAATGGAATGGACGCGGGGAATTCCGGAAGTGCCCGGCGGTTATTTGACCGGCCGTAACATTGACAATGCCTTCCGCCGCGTAGTGGTACAAGGCGAAGATCCGCGCGAAACGATGGACTTCTACGTTCGCTACATGAATGAAGAGATCAACGCCAGAAGAAAAGAATTCAATCTTCCCTATGAGAAGTGAGGGGATTCCCAATTAGTGCGACGACGTTTAAGAAACTAAGCCATATCAAGACCGAATTGGTCAAGAACAAGCATGCGCTTGTCTTGATGACTCCTTATTTTCTAATCTTCACCGTGTTTACCGTCATACCGGTATTCATGTCGGTCCTTCTCAGCTTCACTTATTTCAATATGCTGGAATTTCCGAGATTTGTAGGGTGGGACAATTACGCGCAGCTGTTCGTTGCAGATGATGTGTTTCTCATTGCCGTTAAGAACACGTTCTTATTCGCCTTTATTACAGGTCCGATCAGCTATGTGGCTTGCTTTATATTCGCATGGCTGATCAATGAATTGCCGCCTAAGCTGCGTGCAGTGCTGACGCTCATCCTGTACGCGCCATCCATTGCAGGGAATACCTATTTGATTTGGCAGACGCTGTTCTCCAGTGATTCCTACGGTTTCATGAACTCGTTTCTGATGAAATGGGGCTTTATTCTGGAACCGATTCAATGGCTGCAGGATCCGCGGTATATGCTTCCGATTCTGATGGCCGTTCAATTGTGGCTCAGCTTAGGGACATCCTTCCTTGCTTTTATCGCCGGTTTGCAAAATGTCGATCGAACCTTGTATGAAGCGGGTGCGATCGACGGGATACGGAATCGGTGGCAGGAGCTGTGGTTTATTACCCTTCCGGCGATGCGTCCGCAATTGATGTTTGGTGCCGTTATCCAGATTACATCGGCATTTGCGGTAGCCGAAATATCGATTTATATGATCGGATTCCCGAGCGTGGATTATGCCGCCCATACGATCGTTACGCATTTGGTCGACTACGGCACCATCCGTTTCCAGATGGGGTATGCCTCGGCAATCGCGACGATATTATTCGCGATTATGATGTTAACGAACTTGATTACGCAGAAGCTTCTGAAAAAAGTAGGTGAATAAGTCCGATGGCATTGAAGTTCCTATTGAGAAAACGGCTTAATCGCTCGTGGTCCGTCGATATTCTGCTCTTTATTCTGCTGGCAGGTGTCGCGGCATTTATGGCGGTTCCGCTTGTGTATACGATTAACAGAGCCTTTATGCCGCTGGACGAAATTTTCGCATTCCCGCCAAGATTTATCGTTCGTCACCCGGAGATGAAGAATTTCACCGATTTAGTCGGCATCTTCGCGGACTCCTGGGTTCCGTTCTCGCGGTATGTATTCAATACGTTCTTTATTGCGATAACGGGAACGACGGGGCATGTCATTATTGCTTCGGCAGCCGCCTATCCGCTTGCGAAGGTGAAATTCCCTTTCCGGAATGCGCTGTTCAGCCTCGTCGTCATGTCGCTTATGTTCACGCCTTACGTAACCCAGGTACCGAACTATATGACGATCTCTTGGCTTGGCATGATCAATACGTACTGGGCGATCTTGCTTCCGGCATTCGGCTCCACGCTGGGACTTTATTTGATGAAGCAGTTTATGGAACAAATTCCGGATGCCTTAATCGAAGCCGCCAAGATCGACGGCGCGACGGAATACCGGATATTCTGGCAAATTGTCATGCCAATCGTGAAACCGGCTTGGATGACGCTCATTATCTTCTCGCTGCAAAGCTTGTGGACGAACGGATCCGTAACGAGCCACAAATATATTTACAGCGAACAGCTTCGTACGGTGGATGCCGTCTTCGGACAAATAGCAAGCGGGGGAATAGCAAGAACAGGCCCGGTTGCAGCTGTGACGCTGCTCATGATGTCTGTTCCGATTGCGGTATTTATCATCACGCAAAGCAAAGTCATTCAAACGATGTCTACATCGGGGCTGAAAGAGTAAGCAGGGGGGAGCCGGATTTTGACAGCCAAAAGAACGATCGCAACGTTAATGCTGGTTATGCTCATGCTCGGTGTATGCGCTCCTGCGTCCGCCGCCTCATCGGATGGGTATAATTACTCCTACTGGGGAGAAGCGGTGCCGGCGCCGGATCCATACCGCGCAGCTGAAGTCATCTACGGTCCGGATTTGAATATCGGACCCATGGTTTCACCGCAGGATATGTATATTTCGAGTGCGGGCCTTATTTATATCGCGGATACAGGAAACAACCGTATTATCGTGCTCGACAAGAACCTAGGCGTAGAGCGCGTTATCACTGCATTCGACCATGCAGGTAAACAGGATACATTTAATCAGCCCGAAGGGGTTTTCGCCGATGCGAAAGGCCATCTCTTCGTGGCAGATACGCAAAATCGCCGAATTATTGAGCTTACAGCCAAAGGCGAGTTTGTGCGCGAGATCAACGAGCCCAAATCGACGCTGATCCGTCAAGGGTTTCAATTTACTCCGATTAAACTGGTCGTTGATAAAGCAGAGAGGTTGTATCTGATCAGCCGCGGTTCTTATGAAGGGATCATGGAATTTGATTCCGATGGCGTGTTCAGTGGATTCATTGGAACGAACCGCGTGAAATTCAGTCCGATGGATTTGTTCTGGAAGCGGATCTCGACTAAGAAACAGCGCGATCAGATGGAGCAGTTTATTCCGCTGGAGTTCAATAATATCGCCATCGACAATGACGGTTTTATGTATACGACAACGGTGGAAGAAAACTCGAACAGTCCGATCAAGAAGCTGAATCCGTCCGGTGTCGATATTTTACGGAGCAAAGGCTATTTCCCGCCCAAAGGGGATATCGGCACATTGGAAGTGGGGAGCTTCCCGGGCAGCTCGATCTTCGTCGATGTCACGCAGGATGTCGGCGGCATGTATAGTGCATTGGATTCGAAGCGCGGACGTGTTTTCACGTATGACAAAGACGGTAATTTACTTTACATGTTCGGCGGATTAGGCGCGGAGCAAGGGAAATTCCGTACGCCTTCGGCCATCGGCCTGCAGGGCGATCGCGTCATCGTACTGGATAAGGATAACAATCGGCTGACTGTTTTCGAGCCGACGCGTTACGGAAGTTTGATTCGGGATGCGGTTACTTCGCTCTACAACGGCAAAGTGGAGCAATCCACAAGCGCGTGGCAGCAAGTGCTTAAACTGAACAGCAACTTCGAGGTCGCGTACATCGGCATCGGAAAATCGCTGCTGAAGCAAGGCGCTAACAAAGAAGCGATGACGTATTTCGAGCTCGGCAACAACCGGGAGAACTATTCGGAAGCCTTCAAGCGATACCGAAAAGAGATCGTCATGGATCGTTTCGGTTCCATCGTGCTCAGCATCGCAGCCGCAATCGGTATCATTATCGCGATCGTTAAGCTTGTCAGAAGAAGGGCGGCGAGCGGCTATTATAAAGAAGTCGGCCCGCTCAAGAACCCGTTCTATACGATGCTTCATCCATTTAACGGCTTCTGGGAGATGAAGTTCGAGAAGCAGGGAAGAGTCAAGATTGCAGCCATTATCTTGTTTTTACTCGTCTTGCTCACTATCGTGAAAAGACAGTACAGCGGATTCGTTGTCAATTTCAATAATCCCGCCGACCTGAACAGCATCAATGAAGTGAAATACATCCTACTGCCGTTCCTGCTCTGGTGCGTGGCCAACTGGTCGCTCACGACTCTTATGGACGGCGAAGGCAAATTCAAAGAAATTATAATGGCTACCGGGTACTCCTTGATGCCGTTTGTCATCCTTTATTTGCCGCAAACGCTGTACAGCAGAGTCATCACAGCGGATGAGAGCTCCTTTTATTATTTGCTGGACACCGTAGCGATTGTCTGGTTCATCGCATTGCTGTTCGTGGGCACGATGACGATTCATCAATACTCGGCTGGTAAAACGGTTCTAACGATGCTGCTCACGCTCGTTGTAATCGGGATCATGTTGTTCCTTGGCGTTCTGTTCTTCAGTATGCTGCAGCAGATGATCAGTTTCAGTATGTCACTCTACCATGAGCTTTCGTTTAGAGGACGATGATTGCCGAGGAATCTTGTTTATTTGGAGGGGAACGGTTGTGATCAATAGAAAGCATGTCGTCATTGCTGCCCTCTGCGGATGCTTGGCAGCTGGCACTGCCATTATCAATTACGCTGATGGGGATAACGCGAATGTCGGCTCAACAACGGGAGAAGCGACATTAGGATCAGCTGCTGCCGGGAGAGGAAAGTCCTCGAATGGGGAGGTTGCCATTGCCTCCTTGAATCCTGCTTCGGATACGGCTGCACGTACGATAAACACACCGGAAGAGCTGAATGCACTCAAGCAGATGGAGCAGGTATCGGAGACGGATGCACTCGCATTATTCATCAATAAAGAAACAGCAGAGATTGCGGTAAAGGACAAACGAGACGGGTATGTATGGTTCTCTAACCCGATCGGTCATCAGAAGGACACGCTGGCTTCACCGCTTTATCAATCGGAGCTTTCTTCACAGCTGCTGCTTACTTACTATAACGAGAAGGGCCAAGTCTATCGTTTCAACAGCTATGATGACAGCGTGGAGAAGAAACAGTTCGAGATTACGGCTGCGAAGAACGGAGTACGAATCGTTTACCGGTTCGGCAAAGCTTCCGGCGGTACCGAGAACATTCCGGCGGTGATCAGCAAGGAACGGTTCCAGAAGCTCATCTTGGACAAGCTGCCCGATGACGATGCTCGTAAGCAGGTCTCCTATAAGTTCCGTCTCAATCAAGAGAAACAGGTCTATGAGGTCCGAAATTTGCAGGATAACGTGAAGCAAGAGCTTGCAGGTTATCTGACCCAAGCGGGATATACGAAGGAAGATGCCGCTCAGGATAATCAGGAGAACGGCGCTGAAGCGGCAGCATCCGACGAGCAAGCTGCGTTTACGATACCGGTTGAATATGCTTTGGACGCGGATCAATTCGTTGTCTCCATCGCGGCGAAGGATGTCCGCTATAGTCCGGAATTTCCGCTAGCCTCCGTTCAGTTGCTGAAGCATTTCGGGGCGGCAACGGATAAGAAGCAGGGATATATCTTCGTTCCGGATGGTTCGGGCGCATTGATTCAATTGAACAACAAGAAGTTAAGCGCGGAGCCATTCAACATGCCGGTTTACGGTGAGGACGGAACATTCGATGTGAAGGAGCGCGTGGTGACCAGCTCTCCGGTACGATTGCCCGTGTTTGGCTTAAAGCAGAATGATCATGCATTGCTCGGCATTATCGAGGACGGAGACGCGTTGTCCAGCGTGCTTGCCGATATTAGCGGCAGACATGATAGCTATAACACGGTCAATGCCGAGTTTCAATTTGTTGCGATGGACTACTATACGCTCAGCTCAGGGACGAAGACCAGCTCGGTTCCCATGTTCCAACAGCAGCCTTATCAAGGAGATCTTCGTGTCCGCTACAGCTTCCTGTCCGGCAGTGCTGCCGATTATGTAGGGATGGCAGGTGCTTATCGGAATTATTTAATCGATAAGTACAAGCTGAAGAAGCTCGATGAACAGGCCAATGCGCCTTTCATACTTGAGGTTGAAGGGGCGTTCCGCAAGAAGAAATCATTCCTGGGCATTCCTTATTCGGCAACGGAATCGTTAACGACGTACGACGAAGCAGGCTCCATGCTTAAACTGCTGAAAACGCAGGGTATCGATACGATTGCACTGCGTTATGTTGGCTGGTTTAACGATGGCATCCGTCACAGCTCACCGAAAGACGTCGAGCTCGAAGGTGCTCTAGGAGGCAAGAAAGGGCTTCAACGTCTGATCGATTACACGAAACAGAATGGGGTCGGCTTGTATCCGGACGTGGCATTCCTGGAGAAATATAAAGGAGCCAAAGACAGCGCGGACTTGCTTGATCGCCGCAGCGCTGCGGTCTACAATTACAATCCTGTCATGTACGTGCAAGACAGCGATTCATTCTCGCATTACAAATTGTCCCCGAACAAGCTTCCGAGCACGGTGGACGCTTTTATGAACGATTATGCGAAGTTTGGGATAAGCGGATTATCGTTACGGGATATGGGGAATGAAGTGAATTCCGACTTTGACCCGCAAGCATCGGTCGACCGTCAGGCTGCGCGAAATACGATCTTGCGTGAAACGGACAAGTTGAAGCAGCAAAGCGGCCGGCTCATGATAAGCGGAGGTAATGCTTACACCCTTCCATATGCCGATATCGTGGTCCATGCACCAACTTCCAGCAATCGATTAAACATTACCGATGAGGATGTCATGTTCTATCAAATTGCCCTTCACGGCTATGTGGATCTGGCAGGTGCGCCGTTCAATATGGATGGGTATCAGAACCCGCGCGCTTCCATGCTCAAAGCGCTGGAAACGGGCTCGAACATTTATTACGCCTGGTACTATAACGAAGCATCGGTTGTCAAAGATACCGCTTATAACGATTTGTACGCTCTCCATTATGCGGATTGGTTTGACGAAGCTGCCCAATTATACAACGAGGCGAACCCCATATTGAAGCAAGTGCGGAATCAGGTCATTACCGGCCATCGCAATCTTGCTGATCGAGTCGTGGAGACGACTTTCGAGAATGGCATGACGATTATCGTGAACTATAATCAAACGGCAGTACAGGTGAACGGCATGGAGATCGGCGCCGAAAGCTACCGGGTAGGCGGTGAATGACGATGTTTAAGAAACCAATGACACTAAAACAGAAAAATGCATGGTTCGGTGTTCTGTTTGCATCGCCGCTCATGTTCGGGATGATCCTGCTGTTCATTTTGCCGCTGATTCAATCGTTTCGTTACAGCTTAAGCTCCCTTGATATGGTCGAAGGAGGCTTTGAGGTAACCTACGAAGGCTTCGAAAATTATACGAGCCTATTCACTTCCAATCCGGATTTCCCTCGAACCTTGGCGGAGTCGATCGGAAACATGGTCGTGAACGTGCCGCTCATTCTTATTTTCAGTTTGTTTGCAGCAGTGCTGCTCAATCAGAAGTTTATAGGGCGTCCGTTCGCCAGAGCGATCTTCTTCCTGCCGGTCATTCTGGCCTCCAGCGCAATCGCGAATCTGGATATCAGCAGCTTTGTCGGCGGCGGCGCCATTCCGGCAGGCAATGGAGGCGAGGGGGGATCGAACGCCCTGCAAAGCTTCGAGCTAAGTAAAATGATGATCGAGTCCGGTCTGTCACCGGTTATCGTGAATTATATTACCGGCGCGGTGGATCGGATTTACGAGATTATCAGCTCATCCGGCGTGCAAATTCTTATTTTCTTAGCTGGCTTGCAATCGATCTCTCCTTCCTTGTACGAAGCCTCCAAGATCGAAGGCGCGACAGGGTACGAGAGCTTCTGGAAAATTACGTTTCCGATGGTTACGCCGCTTATTCTAACGAATATGGTCTATTCGATAACCGATACATTCAGCAGCAACCAGATCAACTTGTTAATCTCGGAAACAGCCTTCAAAGTATTCGATTTCGGTCTTAGCGCCGCGATGTCGTGGGTGTTCTTCCTATGCGTCGGCCTGATACTTGCCGTCTCAGTCGGCCTGATCTCACGCAAAGTGTTCTACTATGACTAAATGGGGAGGTGAGTCGATGAAATCGCCTACAGCTTACGCCGATTTGTTCGTAAGACGGTACAATCCGGTGGAGAAAACGAAAGGATTCGTATGGAGATTGATACGAGCTGTCCTCATTCTCGGGTTTTGTTTCGTCATTTTGTTTCCGTTATTCTTGCGGATCTCCATCGCATTTCGCAGCAAGGTCGATATCTACGATCCGACCGTGCTCTGGATTCCGAGGCATTTTACGCTCGATAATTTCAAAATCGCCATGGAGTCCGCGCATTACTTGACTTCATTGCTGAATACGCTCTATATCACATCAAGTACGACCCTTATCCAGATGGCGTCCTGCACGCTGGCTGCCTATGCATTTGCACGACTGAAGTTTAAAGGGAGCGAGATCTTATTCGCGCTCGTCATCTTTACCATCGTGGTCCCGCCGCAAACGATTATGATTCCGCTTTACTTGACGTATCGGTACTTTGATCTGTTTGGTCTCATTCATTTGTTTACAGGCAAGAAAGGGCTGAATTTGATCGATACCTTCTGGCCGTTTATTATTTCGGCGGGGACGGCGATGGGACTCAAGAACGGTCTCTATATCTATATTTTCCGGCAGTTCTTTAGAGGGATTCCGAAGGAAGTCGAGGAGGCTGCGTTGGTTGACGGAGCAGGGGTGCTGCGCACTTTCTCCCGCATCATGCTGCCCAACGCCATTCCAGCCATCATTACGGTGCTGCTGTTCTCCTTCGTCTGGCAATGGAATGACAGCTATTACGTCAGCTTGTTCTTGAAGCAAGTGAAAGTGCTGTCCACGAGCCTCATGGATATGGGCGTTGGCCTTAAAGAACCGGACCCCGTATATACGTCAATGCTGCTTAATACCGGGGTACTATTGACGATCGCGCCGCTTATTGCCATGTACCTGTTCGTACAGCGATACTTCGTGGAAAGCGTGGAGCGGACGGGGATTACGGGCTAGTCCGTAATTCGTATAAAATCTGTTGGATTAGTAAGACAATAATAGCTATACTGAAAAAAATAGAACTAATTAGGCTGAGGTGTGAATTCTGTGCTGAGCGATAATAAGCCGTTATACAGTCAAATACTCGGGGTTTTGCGCGAACGCATCTCTCAAGGGGAATACGTCACCGGTCAGCAGCTTCCAACGGAACTTGAGCTAGCGGAGCAGTTCGGCGTCAGCCGCATTACATCCAAACGTGCATTGATTGAACTCGAAAGAGAAGGTCTGATCTATCGAAGAAGGGGCAGCGGCAGCTTCGTGAAGAAACAAGACGAAGCTCGTCCTGAAACGGAAGTGAGGGAGGCAGCTCCCTCCAGCCGAATCGTTTCCATGATCCTTCCTTTTGTTACCGCTCACAACACGCTCGAGCATATGCAGGGTGCGGCCAAATACGTCGAATCCAAAGGTTACTACCTCAGTATCCATAACAGTGACTGGAGCAGTGAACGTGAGCGTGAGTTGCTGCATTCGCTCCCTAAGCGAGGTACATCAGGTATTATTTTATATCCTGTCAGCACGCAAAAGAATTTGGATGTTGTCCATGCGCTTCATCTCAGCGAATATCCGATCGTAACCGTCGACCAATATTACAACTTGCTGACCATGGGAAGCGCGGTATCGGATAATTATGCGGGCGGTTACCAAGCGGCATCCAAGCTGATTGAGCTGGGACATTCGCGCATTGCTTTCATCTCTACGATTGGCATTCAGTACCGCAGTACGGTTCGCGACCGCTTCTTCGGATATAGTAAAGCGCTTACGGATAACGGACTGCCGGTGGATATTGAGCTGATCTTCAGCGACTTGCCGCGGGAAGCGGAAGGGGCTCCGGCGACTCGGCGCGAATTCTACAAGGATTTGCTTGGGAAATTGATGAAGCTGCGCGTGACGGCGATTCAAACCGAACATGATATGGTCGCTTATGACTGTTTGAAGGCGGCTCTTGATTTGGGGATCAAAATTCCGGAGGAAATGTCGATTGTAGGCTTCGATAACAACGATATGTCGCAGCAAGGCGATATTCAGATCACGACCATCGAGCAAAATTACGATGAAATCGGAAAACGCGCCGCGATGATGATTATCGATCAATTGGAGAACCAGGTTATCCAACGGGAACGTGCCGTTATTCCGGTCAAATGGATCCCAAGGCAGTCGATCGGGCCAGGGCCGGACCTGAATGACTAAGATTAGGTCCGATGTTCGCCTCCTTGAGGGCTTGATGCTCTCAAGGAGGCTTTTTTGCGTTTAAGATATACTCTGTGGAATAATGTATGTCATTTGTTATATCTAATATTTACACTTTTGGCGAATGAACGGTATAATAAGAGTGGAAAATGATCGTAATGATTAAAGAAGATATAACATAATATAGGCTGGAGGCTAGATCATGAATCTCAGCGGAGTACCGGAACCACACATCAAGAAGTATGCACCCGAGCATTACCTATGCCTAAGAGCGACAGAGCCGCTCGCGCTGGATGGCAGACTGGATAAATCATTTTGGGCGGATGCGCCTTGGACGGCTGATTTTGTCGATATCGAAGGTGACCTGAGACCGAAGCCAAGTAAACAGACGAGAGTCAAGATGTTATGGGATGACGAGTATTTCTATATCGGTGCCGAATTGGTGGAAGACCAAATCTGGGCTACGCTTACGGAGCGGGACTCCGTTATCTTCTACGATAACGACTTTGAGATTTTCATTGATCCTGACGGTGATTCGCACCAATATTACGAATTTGAAATCAATGCTTGGAACACCGTTTGGGATTTGCTGCTGGTGAAGCCGTACCGTGATGGCGGCCCTGCTGTTAACGCATGGGACATCGCCGGCTTGAAAACAGCGGTTCATATCGATGGAGAACTGAACAATCCACTCGCTGCCAATCGCAGTTGGAGCGTCGAAGTGGCCATGCCGTGGAAGAGCCTGTTGGAATGCGCTTCTGAGGGACGTCGTCCGACAGCCGGACAATTCTGGCGCGTGAATTTCTCACGAGTGGAATGGCAGGCAGAAGTGAGAGATGGACGTTATGAGAAAGTGATCAACCCCGCTACCGGCAAGTCATTCCCGGAAGACAATTGGGTATGGTCGCCGATGGGAATCGTCAATATGCATTACCCGGAGTTGTGGGGTTATGTTGTATTTGCCGGTGAAGAAGGCGCCGATAGCTTTGCGCTTCCGCAGGATGAAACGATCAAGTGGCAGCTGCGCAAGTTGTATTATCGTCAGCGCAACCATTTTGCGGAATTCGGTGAGTTTAGCGAGGACCTGTCCCTGCTAATGGGGGAGGACACGTGGATGATCCAGCCTCAAATCGAACGGACTTCGCGGCTCTTCCAAATGTCCGCGCCTTCAGTAGATGGCAGCTCGACTTACTATATTCGTGAAGATGGGAAGCTATGGAAGGAGTGAGCGAAGATGTCCTTAACAGCGGCAGGCTTTTCATTAGATGAAGAAACACGCATCACGATTGAGCGCAAGTTCAAGGAGAAGGAGCAGCTTGCCAGCGCGAGGAAGACAGAGCTGTTTAGCGTATTTGAGGAAGAGCTGAGCGAGGAAGAACGAATGGCGCTCAAGTTTCTTTACGCTTATATGCCGCTCAACGACCTGGCCGATTACGAGGGCAGCCTGTTTCTGAGCCATGTCCGGAAGACGTTGGAAATTCGCCGGGAGATGCCTTGGGGCAATCGGGTGCCCGATCATCTGTTTCTTCATTTTGTACTCCCGTATCGCGTGAACAATGAGAACATTGAGGACAGCCGCGGAATTTTGTTCGATGAGCTGTACAGCCGCGTGAAGCATCTATCCATGGAAGACGCAATCTTGGAAACGAATCATTGGTGCTACGAGAAAGCGACGTACATCGGCAATGATCCTCGCACTGTTTCACCACTGACACTGATTCGCACAACGCTGGGGCGGTGCGGCGAAGAGTCGACTTTAGCCGTTGCTGCGCTGCGCAGCCTCTGCATTCCGGCGAGGCAGTGCTATACGCCGCGCTGGGCACATTCGGACTCCAACCATGCCTGGGTGGAAGCTTGGGCGGATGGCAGCTGGCACTTTATCGGGGCATGCGAGCCTGAACCTCGCCTCAATGAAGGATGGTTCAGCGGTCCGGCGCGAAGAGCGATGCTCATTAACACGCGCGTACCTTCGCAATATCCGGGGCCGGAATCGATAACGCTCGCGCATGAATGGTACACGGAAATTAATTTGCTGGATGGCTATGCACCAAGCCGCAACATTGTTGTCCGTATCCGTGACAGTGAAGGTCAGCCGGTTTCAGGCGCTGCCGTATCGTTCCAAGTGTATAATTTCGCCGAATTCACACCGATCGCCAAACTAACGACAGATGCTAGAGGCGAAGTTTCGCTAACGACAGGATTCGGAGATCTGCTTGTTCGTGCCGTAGAGGGTTCCAGATGGGGCGAAAGCAAATTATCTGTATCGGAACAAGATGCGTTTACGATCACAATAGATGAATATGAGCAGCAAGATGGCATCGTCGAATTCGATATGGTTCCTCCGCCGGAGCTGCCTGCCGATGAGGCATCTGCTGCAACAGAAGAGGTGCTTCAACAGCACCGCAACCGACTGCAGCAAGGAGCAGCAATCCGTAAAAGCTTCGAGGATACGTTTGTCAGCGAGTCGCGCGCAGGCGAGCTTGCTGTGGATCTTGACCTTCCGGCAGAGAGAGTATGGCAGGTTCTTCGCAAGGCGCGTGGGAACAGCCATGAAATCGCTGCTTTTCTGCAGGAGCAAACAGAAACCTATGGAGAATGGCCGCTGCGCCTGCTAGAGAGCTTAAACGAGAAAGATTTGACCGATACGTTCCGCCCTGCGCTGGTCGATCATTTGAAAGGCTCGCTGCAATATGCGGACTTATATGATGTGGAATTGTTCTCGCGTTACGTGCTTTGTCCTCGTGTCTTGTTCGAGATGATTGGTCCTTATAAGCTGTTTTTCCAAGAAACATTGCTTGCTAAGGATATTGCGGACTATCGGCAGGCTCCTTTCGGGCTTGTCCGCCATCTGCTGGAGAAGTTTGAGGTTGTCGAGGATATGACGTACTATCAGGGATCCGCGATGCCGACCGGCAGTTATCGCCTTCTGAAAGGCGATCGGATATCGCGCGATATTCTGTTCGTGGCGCTCTGTCGCAGCATCGGTATTCCGGCGCGGCTTCACCCAAGCGAGCGTAAGCCGCAGTACTGGATGAATGCTGTCTGGCATGATGCCTGTTTTGAACAAGTAAGCATGCTTACACCTTCTGCAAGAATTGGCGAGGTACTTGTGAAGCGTGATCCGGAAGCTCCGGCCGAGGCGGAAGAGGCTGCTTATTTCCGCAACTTCTCCTTTGCAAGACTGGAGAACGGCTGGTACCAATCGTTATTTTATCCGCATGGCCAAACCAATGTGTATGATCAGCCGTTTGAGCTTGAAGCGGGGAGCTATCGCATGACGGCCGGAACAAGATTGAAGGACGGTTCCGTGCTGGTTCGTTTTACTTATTTTGCAGTGCTGGAAGGCATGCAGGCGGAATTGCCTCTGTCATTCAGGTACCCCGTCACTGAAGTGCCAGTCATCGGTGAGGTCGATTCGGCTTGGAGGTTTACTCGCCGTAATGGAACCCATGCATCCATGGATGAATTAACTCGCGGCAGAAATGCAGTGCTGGCATGGATTGAGCCGGAACGCGAGCCTTCCAAGCATTTGCTCCGTGAGATCAAAGAGCTGGCAAGCGGTTATGATGCTCTTGGGATGCCTATTATCTTGGCTGTAGGCGAAGCAGGGTGGACGGCATCCTTCGATCCCGCTGCTTATATAGATTTCCCTTCCGACGTTACCTTTGTTCATGACGGTGACTTAGTCATTCATCAGGCAGGCGGGAACCTGCCGGGATCGGATACGGGGTCTCTGCCATTCGTATTGGTCGTAGATTCAGAAGGCAGAATTCGCTATGTCTCGGCCGGCTATAAGCTGGGTATCGGTAGAGAAGTGCTTCAAACAGGGACCCGGTTAAGCCAACAGAAATGAGGAGGAATTATCTATGACAGCTAACTATATCGCGGCAGGTTATGTCGGAGATTCATGGCTTCCGAAATTAACGGAAGAAAACGCATTAAAACTAACCCATATTAACATCGCATTCGGTCATGTGGTGAACGATGGGATATCCATTGCCCACTTGAAGCATCTGGGCAGTTTGCCAACGATCAAAGCCTATAATCCGGATTTATCGATCTTGTTGTCCGTCGGCGGTTGGAGTGCAGGCGGGTTCTCTGAAGCGGCGTCCACGCCGGAGGGGAGAAAACGGATGGCGGATACAGCCGTGGACATCTTGCGGCAGCATCCTATCGACGGCATTGATCTGGATTGGGAATATCCTTGTTACGGCGTAGCGGGGATCGCTTCGAGCCCAGCGGACAAAACGAATTTCACGCTGCTCCTGAAAGAGCTTAGAGAAGCGTTCGATCAATTAGGGTCAGAGACGAAGCGGCATTACTTGCTGACCATCGCAGCAGGGGCCGATCAGTACTACATCGACGGAACCGAAATGGATCAGGTTCAGCGTTATTTGGATTTCGTGCAATTGATGACCTACGACATGCGCGGCGGATTTCAAACCTTGACCGGTCACCATACGAACCTGCATACATCGACCGGTGATTTGTTCCGCATCAGCGTCGAGGCATCTGTGCGGTTGTTCCTTGCAGCCGGCGTGCCTCGCGAGAAGATCGTCATTGGCGCGGCTTTCTATTCGCGGATGTGGAAGGATGTTCCGGATGTCAATCACGGCTTCCTTCAGATGACCACAGGAGCGGGCGGCTACGGTCCGGATTTCACGCGTTTAGCTGCTGACTACATCGAGAAGAACGGGTACATTCGTCACTGGGATGATGAAGCGAAGGCGCCGTTCTTGTACAATGGCAATCAATTCATTTCGTACGAGGACGAGCAATCGCTGCACCATAAATGCCAATTTGTTAAGCAAGAAGAACTGGCAGGTGTGATGTTCTGGGAGTACTGCTGCGATACTACCTTCCGGTTGTTGGACGCGATTCACAAGGGCTTAGGAAACAGTAGTGTAGCGGTAAAATAGTATGGATGCATATTCATGTTTGACACTGCCATTCTATTCGTGGTAAAGTATTTTTACTGCTTCAAACGATAGATTGAAACAGGAACTGCCAGATGCGGTCGTGGCGGAATTGGCAGACGCGCTAGATTCAGGTTCTAGTGGTGTAACAGCCGTGGAGGTTCGAGTCCTCTCGACCGCACCAATCTTACAACGATAACCCTTCGATGATGATCGAAGGGTTTCTTTTTTGTTAGCCCCGAATCATTTGGTTATTTTGACTTTATGTCCGGGGCATTTTTTAATGGCTTTTGAAGTGCGTCCACAATGGCAGCGATGATGCTTAAAGGAGAATGATGAATTGATTATTCTAATCAGTGGCAGCAGCCGCACCGGTAAGACATTAATGGCTCAAACCTTGCTGGAGAACTATCACATTCCTTATCTGTCCATAGACCATCTGAAGATGGGGTTGTATAGAGCGAATCCGGAGTGCGGATTTACGCCTCTGGATAGCACGGAACATATCGGGGAGACATTGTGGCCGATTCTCAAAGGAATCATAATGACGAATATCGAGAACAAGCAGAACCTTATCATTGAGGGATGTTATATCTTGCCTGAGTATATCCATGACTTCGAAGAAGAATATGCGGAGAAAATCGTCTCTGTATTTCTTGGTTTCTCGCGAGCGTATATCGATAACAGCCTTGTATCTCACATTTTTGGCCACCAGAGTGTAATAGAGGATCGGGGAGATCCGGAAGAAGAGCATTTCATTTCAGAATATAGAAGTGAACATGATGCGTTCAGAAGCCAATGTCTGGGCAGCGGTGCTGCCTACTTTGAAATTAACGAAAACTACGAGAATGAAATCGTCAAAGTTTACGACTATATTGCGTCTCAAATACAAGCTAAAACTGCCGGTTCCCAATGAATCCGGCAGTTTTTTTGTTTTCGAATCCTGGAACACAACTCGTCCACACCAAAGCAAAATCATTTTCATAGAATAGCGTATCTGGTAGGAAAGGAGTTGATTATTCATGGCGAAAATTATTGATTATAACGTAAGTGTACCGGCAGTCGTTACGAACCAAGTGCACATTCCGGTTCCGCAAACACCTGCCAAAACGATATTGGCTGAGCTGGGTATCTTCATCCCGCATGAAAACCATAACAATCGCGTTGAGCTGATTGCTACAATCGGCGCATCCGGCACTTATAGTGTTGTAGATGTCTTGTTCCGTGTCTTCCGCGGCACGCAAGAAATCTTCTATGCATTGCAAGGCTTTGAGACAGGATTCGAGCATTACGGCGTGGTATCGTTTCAAGTCATCGACATCAATGTGCCGACCGGCGCACATGGCTATTCGCTTTATGTGGAAAAGCTTAACGCGGGCGGCGAAGCTGCTGTCATTGGCCCAATTAATCTCAGCGCAACCGTCTACGCGGTTTAATAAATGAAGTTGAGTATGCTTGAAGGACGAGGACAACCTCGTCTTTCTTGTTTGGATTACATATCTTTCCCATCATTTACAAACAATGAAGGTATGGTAATTACCTTTATGAACAGAAGGAGTAGTAAAAAGATGCAACATAAAACTGTGCTAGCGGGTATCCTCACAGCCGCTGCATTATTTCTGGCTCCGAATACCGGATTAACGGCATCAGCTATCACAAAACAATCAGACATCAAAGGACATCGCCAGGTGGCGATTGTCATCGATGATTTTGGCAACGGCATGACAGGCACGCCGGAGATGATGGAGCTTCCGGTACGTTTTACCGTTGCTGTAATGCCGTTCATGCCGACAACGAAACAGGATGCGGAGCTTGCGTTCAAAAGAGGCGATGACGTTATCGTCCATATGCCGATGGAGCCGGTTCGCGGCAAGCCGGAGTGGCTGGGGCCGGGCGCGATTACGACAAGCATGAGCGATGCTGAAATTAGCAAACGGGTGGAGGAAGCCATTGCTGCCGTCCCGCATGCTGTGGGCATGAACAACCATATGGGCTCTAAAGTTACGGCGGATGAGCGCGTTATGCGGGCAGTGCTGTCCGTCGTCAAGAAACACGGGATGTTCTTCTTGGATAGCAGAACGACCTATAAGACGGTTCTGCCGAAGCTGACGGCAGAGCTCGGCGTTCCGCTGTTATCCAATCAAGTTTTCCTTGACGATGTGTACACGACGACTCATATCTCCAAGCAGGTCGGCGTGCTTAAGAAATATCTGGAGACCAATGACAGCTGCGTCATCATCGGGCATGTCGGACCGCCGGGTAAACTGACAGCCGCTGTGCTCAAAGACGCCATTCCGCGGCTGCAGTCTACGACCAGCTTCGTTAAGCTATCCGAAATGGTGGTGCCTTCAGCGGAGAAGGATATAATTCCGCACTCCTGAAGAAATCGCCTCGGCCAGCTGAAGCTGCTTGCGAGGATTCAACAGCATCGTCCGGTCGCCTTCGTGGCTTAGAAAACCCATCTCGACGATAACGGCAGGCTGCTTCACGACATTCAGCAAATAAAACGGCGAACCTACGCGGGGGAGTTGGCGCGTATTATGCTTGCGATTCAGCGCATCTTGGATGCAGAACGCGAGCAGCGCGCTTTCTCCCTCGTTTTGATGGAGGACGAGCGGACCGTGTTCCGTTTTGTCCGGTGCCCAATTCACATGGATGCTCACGAGAATCTTCGTCTGAATTTCTTTGGTCAGCTGGCTGCGCTGAGACAAATCCCTCCGATGCCGGGAGCCGGAAGGATTCCAGCGGTTATCGTCACTTAGTGCATAGTCGGCATCGCGATTAAGGATGGCTCGGATGCCATTGGCGCTTAGCAGCAAGTACAGTTTTTTGGCTACGGCCAAATTAATGTCTTTCTCCAGAATATCCTCATGGTGCGCACCGCCGTCGATTCCTCCATGACCGACATCGATCAGGACTTCTGCAGTGGGAAGCGCGCGTTGATAACTTGGCGGAGCTTCTGCTTGCAGATGGCTATCAGTCGCAGGCGCATCCAGCGGATAGGCTGCCAGTATATCGGTGGAACCTAATGTAAACGAGCCAAATAAAACAGAACAGAACATCAGGAACAATCGAGTCTTTACTCGTCCAGATCGATACTCCAGCATGCTGTACCCTACCTCCAATTCCATAATGGCTATCGTTAGCGTGGCACAGACCAAGGAAACTCATTCATGTTTGAAGTAAATGATTAACGGGGACACTGTAGGTACACTAGAATTTAACGAGGAGATGAAGGACATGGCTGTTGAGAAACCCGAAGAGTACATTAAGTTCATGACCGGTAAAATGATCGAGATCATCGACACGCCGCAGGAAGCGCGGAAGGAAAAACGCAAACAAGCCAAAGCTGCAAGAGAGCCTTGGCTGACACGCTGGTTTGGCATGGGAGGATTAGGCGTGATGCAGCTGATCCGTTCCAAGCCTCGAGAAGAAGGCTAACGATCCGGCCCCGTCAATTATAGAAGTGGCCTTCTTGATTAAGCAGGTCGACCGGGATATATCGGGTACCTACGGAGTCGAAAGCGACAAACAAGCTTTGATTATCCCAGTTATGGTACCCGATTGCCGGATACACGAACAATACCGTATCTCGAAACAGCTCCGCAGTGAATCGAATTTGATTCCGCTGGTCAAGCAGATCAGGCAATTGCTTGATTTGCTCCTTGGACAAAGGTGCTTTAGTCAGCCAAGGCAGACGTTCATAAGGATCGAACACTTGGTTCGCTTTAGCGGCAGACAGTTTCGTGAGGTGAATTGCGCCGGTAGACGCATTTGCCGTCGCCGCACTTAATACAGGCTTGTCCGCATTTGCAGCAGCAAGTGCGGCCTTAGCTTGCTCTTGCCATAACTGTTCCGTAATGGGCAAGGCTTCTCCGGTCCAGGCATCCAAATAATAGGTTTCCTGATTGGCCGCTACATATTTCCAAACTGCAAGTACAGGCGATACGTAGAGCCGTTCCAAGTGGAGCGGTTTTTTTATGGCTTCCGCGAAGGTGGTGAACAATCCTTGTCGCACCATGGAGCTGTACAACGTATTCGGGTCGAAAGCAGGGTGTGAGCCTGTCCCATATTCCCCTAGGACGAAACCTCCTTCCGCGGTTGCATGAACAATCATATAGCCGACGGGCAGACGATCCAGTCGAAATGTAACCAGCCAACCATGCGTACCCGGTCCGAGGGGGATGATGGTAGCCGCAGCGTTCTTCCAGGATTGAAATTTGGGCTGATCCGACAGCGCATCCGTCCAAGTTTGAACTTGCTGCTCAAGCTTGGAAGCATGCTGTACATTTGGGGCAGTTCTGAAAGAAAGTGTTGCTGCCGAGACCTGCGTGCTCGTCAAAAGGAAAGCGGCTGCTATGGCAAAAAGCGATAACCACCATCTGCATCTGTGCATCATCTGCATCACCTGCTGCTTCCTGTAGAATGGGAAAGCCGATTCACCGTCATTGTACCTTACCTGCAGTTGAAAAGGATGTAGGAACGTGTCAGCGGATTGGGACAAGCTCCGTTCTATTTTTGCCGGATAAAGAGAGATCTTGTTAGCCGATGCCCTGAAGATAGAAAATACCGCAGTTAATGGCAGAAGCCGTGACGCGAGGCTCATACTGCCAGCGGATTTCTTCTTGTCTGCGTTCGAACTGTTCCGTGATTAGCTGCTTATTCTCTTCTTCGGCCGAAGCCAGAAGAGGCTCGTAATAATGATGAATGGTCGACAGTTCATCAGCCAACCGTCCAGCTGCTGCTTGTGCCCACGAGTAGTCGTAGTTTCGAAGCTTGCGCTCTAAGGTTTGTTCTGCGATGGTAGCCGCCTTATTAAGGGAAAGGGCGTTTTTGGCTGTATGCACATTAGGCGGCAGCTTCGGGGTCATGCGATGTGTCAGCAGCCGTTCATGAAATTGCTCGACGCATTGTCCCGTCGCAAGCGAAACGCCGAAGGAATGGATTTCCTCGCGTTTCATGTCGCAGGCGAACTCTACTTTCATATTAACCCCAAGCCAAGCGCTGTAAGCAGTGGAGTGAAGCGGGTGGGCGCTTCGTTTCTCCGGTTCTTGAAACAAACAAAGGTAGCTTCCGCCGCTGCGAGCGGACTCGAAAAGCTGATTCAGCCGGCGGGAGCCATAGTACAAATCCTCGCGCGGAACGCGGATATTCGTATTCAACGTGCCGTGAATATGGCCGAAGGAGCGGCTTAAAGCCGCATCTGCCGCAGCGTTCGCGGCGTTAGGGGCAGGAGGAGGCGGTACCGCTTCCTGCGCCTGCTCATATTTCTGCTTATCGGTAACGAACAGCATGGACATCGTTTCCGGATCGGCGCCCGTGCGGTCGACGAAGCTCCAGTAGTAAGGCCGATTTGTCAGATCACGGTCAGCGCGAGGCGACAGTTTGACTTGAAAATGGGCCGGCGATTTCTCGATAATTTGACAATTGGTCGTCTCCAGATAGCGCTGAATAAACTTATGGATTTGACGTTCGTTCATGGTCTCACCTCAATCGTCTGTCCTACGGCGTTCATGACGGCATTAATCGCCCCCATATCCATGGGCTCCTCCAATTCAACCTCGTCCCGAATACGGCTGAGTGAATTGCCAAGCTCGTCGATTTGCATGCGGAGCTGGTCTTGGTTGCCGCCGGACTCCAGCATTAAGCGGGCAAGCCGCTGTTCCAGCGTTTCGCTCTTCTCGAACCGCTCCAGTATATGATCGAGCTCCCCGATTACGAGCTCGAACAGATTGATTTTCTCGTGCAGCAAACTGACGATATGCTCTTCGATCGTACCGATCGTACAAAGGTTATAGATGCGTACGTCGCTCGTTTGCCCGAGTCGATGAACACGGCCGATCCGCTGTTCGACCCGCATAGGGTTCCAAGGCAGATCGAAATTGATCATGTGGTGGCAGAACTGCAGGTTGATGCCTTCACCGCCGGCTTCCGTTGCGATCAGCACCTGCGCGCGTCCGCGGAACAGATCCATCATCCAGTCCTTCTTGCCGCGGTTCATCCCTCCTCGATACGGGACAGCGACCATATTATTGGAGCGGAAATATTGAAGCAGATATTCCTGCGTAGCCCGGTACTCCGTGAATATGATCACTTTATCGTTCATCTCGCGTACGAGCTCCATCGTTTTCTCTGCTTTGGTGTTGGCGTTGATGCCGCGGATGACTTCGACCAGCTCCCAAATTTTCGCGCGCAGCGGAGAGTCTTCCGCCGTCTTCTTGAACATATTGACGAGCGTAAGGAACACGGCATCGCGGCTGCTGCAAACCTCTCTTTGCAGCGTAACGAGGGAGAGGAGGCTGGACCAATCGCCTTGGCTCTCATCGACGCGATCGCGCACGAATTTGGTGACCGCATCATATAAAGCTTGCTCCTCCACGGAGAGCGAAAGCGGGATGTTCTTCACGATTCGTTTCGTGAATTGAATGCCGCCGTCTCCGCGACGATTCCGAATCATGACGGAGGATAACGCTTCATGCAGCTGCTCCTCATTCTTCGGCAACCGCTTGTCCACGACGAAGTTGGCCGCAAACTCGCTCTGGCCGCCTAATTGCCCCGGCTTAAGCAGGGTAATTAAGTTATACAGCTCGTCCAGATCATTCTGAACAGGCGTAGCTGTAAGCAGGAGGCAGTACTTCTTACGCAGCAAATTCACGAATTGATAGTTGGTTGTTTTCTTGTTCTTCAGCTTGTGTGCCTCGTCGATGATGATCATATCGTAATCTTGTCCGAGCAGCTTCTCGCGATGCGGCTCGCGTTTCGCAGTATCCATAGATGCGACGACGACATCATAGGCCCAAGAGTGATCCTTCTTCTGCGCAACCGCAGAGATGCCGAACTTGGTGTTCAGCTCCCGCACCCATTGCAGCACTAGGGAGGCCGGAACCAGAATGAGTGCGCGCTTCACAAGCCCGCGTACCATATATTCTTTCAGCACTAAGCCGGCTTCGATTGTTTTGCCTAGTCCGACCTCATCGGCGAGGATGGCGCGGCCGCTCATTTCATGCAGCACTTTGCGAGCTGTGCTGATTTGATGCGGCATGGGCTCGAAGGAAGGGAGGCTGCGCAAGCATTGCAAATCATCGAAGCTCTCAACCAGCTTCGATTGTTCGGCTTCAATAGCCAATTGGTACATCGTCCACTCGTCCCAAGGACCGTTACGGTCGACGCGTTCTTGCAATTGATGAAGCCACGTGCGATCAAATTGCAAATCTACGCTCGGGTGCAGCTTGCGTTTTACAGCAGAAGCTGAGCCCGGGCTTGAAGCGGGGCCTGAAAGATTTTCTCCGTTTACGGGATCATAGTTCGATTGCATAGGTTGGAGGAGCTCCTTTCTCTGACCGATCGGAAAGCATCGACTTACGGACTTGCAAAATGGTTATCCTTCGTAGGTAGTAGTATTTCCTTGCAGCTGCATTTTCATAAGATAAAGCGTGAAAAAGGTCGAAAAAGCTGTGAAACCTAATAAAGAGAAGCCATGTAACATGGCTTCTCTGAAAATTTATAGGATGAATCGCGCTTATTGGGATGGTTTCTTTTGAATTTTTCCGGGATTGTTAATCTTGTAGGCAACGGGATGTTTCGTCAATTTCTTGGCGACGATTTTACATTCGAACGTGATCGTGTCCCCGACGGCCAATTCCAGCTTCTTCAGCGTATTGCTGTGACTCGACCAAGCTGCGCCCAGTTCCAGAGCCGGCTCTTCAACGGATACTTCCTCATAGATGACCACCTCATCATCCGTATCGGAGAAGTTGTTCGGAACGGTGGTGAACTCCTTGACCGTTGCTCTCATCTTCACTTTATCTTCAGGCAGCTCCAGCTTCGGCGCTTTCTCTTTCTTCGCTTTCTTGGCAGGCTTCACCTCAGACTTCGAAGTTGACGTATCGACAGCCGGCTCTTCAATTGCCGAAGCGGCGGCGACCGTTGCCGAAATCGCTTCTAAAGGTTCAGCCGACTCTGCTTCAATCGTCTGAGCGCTGACTGCGGCTGCATCGTCCGTTTCACCGGCTTCGTCCTCAGTCGCTGCCGCTTGTCTTTGTCCGAAGCTTGCCGTTTGCATCTCCTTCAGGTAGGAAGGGTGAATGCAGTGCTGTTTGTCATCAAGCGCTAAGACGGCTGTCATTTTATCGACGTAACCAACAATAGAACAAACGGTATGGACGCCGCTATTTTTGTAGATAAACGTTTTTGATTTGGAGGCTTTCTCGGAGAGCAGGCCCCATTCTTTCAATTTCTGTATTTGCTCTTCTTCATTCTCGAAGGGAGTATATGTAGCCGGTGCGATCAGTTGTGCCATTTGTTCTCCGCCTTTCTTAGTGGATGCTTGTCTCATTTTAACATTTTTTTAGTGTAGGATGAAGTAAAGAAGTATTGAATAATTACCCAATAATATGTATATTTATACTTAATTTCTTGCGAGAGGGGCTTCCTGACTTATGGATAAAATGCTAGAAGAATTAACGCTCAATGCATGGCCGTCCCTGCAGACGGTAGTTTATGACGGGTGGTTGCTCCGGTTTGCTGCCGGTTATACGAAACGGTCCAATTCGGTGAGCGCACTGTACTCCGCGAACGATCATCATTTAGAAGAACGAATTGCAGCATGCGAAGCGGTGTATAACGAAGCGGCTCAGGATACGATTTTCAAAATAACGCCTTTCGGTCCTCCCGATCTGGATCAAATTCTGGATCAGCGCGGGTATGCCATCGCAGACCCATCCCGTGTTATGATAATAGAAAGCTTAGTCGACGTGCCGGCACCGGAGCTGCAAGGAATGAAGATCGAATATGAGATGAGCGATTCGTGGCTCGATACGATGTGCGAGATGAATCGGATAACGGGAACAAACAAGCAGCTTGCAGCTCAAATCATAACAAGCACGAAACCGAAGCAAGGTTATTTCACATTAGCGGTAAACGATGAGCCCGTCGCATGCGGACTTGGCGTAGTAGAACGAGGTTACATAGGGTTGTATGATATTGTTACTGCGGAAGCGCATCACAATCGGGGATATGGGGAGCAACTGATTCGTCATATGCTTCATTGGGCGAGAGAGAATGGTGCCGAGAAGGGGTATTTGCTTGTAGTTCAGAGCAATGCGGCTGCGAACCGGCTGTATCGGAAGCTGAATTATCGAGAGAGTTATCCCTATTGGTATCGAGTGAAGAAGCGGTAAGCTATATTGAGGTGGGATTTAATGACGATTCAATTACGCGGGCATCATTTATTATGTTTATTAGGTTTCCGGGGCATGGGGTATTCTGCGGACTTCTCTGCGAATATGACTATTGTATACAACAAACTGCGAGATGAGCCGGGTTCACGGGTCACCATTGTCAAAGGTCCTGATGATCTGTGTGCGTGTTTTCCATCCGATGTGGAGCCGCACTGCCATAATGTTTCCGTAGCGCAGCATGATGAGCGGATCTTACAAAAACTCGGGTTTGATTACGGGATGGAGCTGCTCTGGTCAGACGTTATTGAACGGGTAAGGACGAACGTAGTCCCTGAAGATATTAATACGTTGTGTTACACCTGCCAGTGGCGGAGCTACGGTGTCTGCGAAGCAGGTGTAAGAATCATCAAACAAGGGGAGTGGCTTCCACCGCTTCCGTCCCAATAAATCCACCTGGCGGCACCTTGATAGATGCCGCCAGGTGAATTTTTTTAGGTTAACGGCAGCATTGACAGAAATCGGTTGGAGGCTGCCGATAACGGGACGCCTCGCAAGGTAGCGATACCGATATATCGCTCCGGCAGCGGTGGTTGGAGCGGGATTTCCACCAGCTCGCCTGCGGCCAATTCATGCTCGATATAGTTGCGGATTACGAAGGCAAGTCCGAACCCTCGGATCGCGAATTGCAAGAGCAGATCAATACTGCCTAGCTCAAGCTCCGGCTGCAGCCGGATGCCTTGCGCAGCCGCCCATTCGCTGAGGTGGTGTCTGGTGCTCCCCCCAGGCTCTAACATTAACAATGGATACCGATGCATCTCCTGTGCATCCAGCGGCTCCGAGCCTGCTAAATCCGCGTATTTCCTGCTGCCTACCAAACAATCTTGCTGAGGGAGACTCCGCTTAATGTCGATTTTGGCGTTGCCTGCCGGTAGATTAATAATGCCGAAATCGATCTTACCATCGGTTAACAGCGCAATCGTTTCCGGAGTCGTCCGATTGGTGACATGGATGCGTACCTGCGGATATTGGTGATGAAACTGCTCCAAATAAGGCATTAAGTAATGCTTGCATAACGTATCGCTCGCCCCGATCCGTATTTCTCCGCTCTCCAGGTTATGCATCTCCGCGATCCGTTTCTCGCCGGATTCAATGAAGCTGAACGCCTGCTCGATATAACGAAACAACACTTCGCCCTCCGCTGTCAATATAACGCCTTTAGCAGAGCGGAAGAAGAGCTGTCCGCCCAGTGCGCCTTCCAGCTGTTTTAAAATATGGCTGACTGCGGGCTGCGTAATATGCAGCTTTTCCGCGGCGCGCGACAGACTGCCTGTCTTGGCTGTCCAATAGAAGCTTCGATACCATTCTGAATTAATTGTCATTAGTTCTCCTAATATCTGATATTAGTAATATCAATTATTTTGATGCCGTTAGTTTCATTATAATCAAATTAGCAAGGAAGGAACAACAATTGGGAGGCGTGGCTTTATGACGGTAACGGCCATTGTAGGTGCGAATTGGGGAGATGAAGGCAAAGGAAAGCTGACGGATGTACTGGCTGCGCAATCATCCTATGTCGTTCGGTTTCAAGGAGGCAGCAACGCAGGTCATACGATCATTAATGACTATGGGAAGTTCGCATTGCACATGCTGCCATCCGGGGTGTTTTATCCGAATGTAACGAATGTGATTGGTCCGGGTACGGCTGTCGACGTGAGGATGCTGATGCGAGAAATCGAAGAGCTGCAAGCTCGCGGTGTGCCGAAACCGAAGGTGGTTGTTTCGGAGCGTGCGCAGGTTGTGGTGCCTATCCATGTACGGTTTGACGAGCTGGAGGAAGATCGGCTTGCCGAGCGCAGCTTTGGGTCGACCAAACGCGGAATTGCACCTTTCTATGCGGATAAGTATGCGAAGCTCGGCATTCAAGCGTCGGAACTGTTCGATAAAGAGCGTCTCTATCGACGCTTGGAACAGATGCTCGCAGCGAAGAACGTGACGCTGCAGCACTTATATGGGGAACACCCTGTGAGCGCGGACGATTATATCTCGGAGCTCATGGCGTATGGGGAGCAGCTTCGTCCTTACTTGGCGGACACGACAAGTCTGCTGCATGAAGCATGGATGAGAGGCGAGTCCATTCTGGTTGAAGGCCAGCTTGGTGCTCTCCGCGATCCCGATCATGGCATTTATCCTTACTCGACTTCCTCATCTACTTTATCCGGCTTTGCAGCAGTAGGGGCTGGAATTCCGCCTTATGCCATTGGCCATGTCATTGCGGTTACTAAAGCTTACTCCAGCTGTGTAGGTGCCGGTCCTTTTGTCGCTGAGTTAAGCGGCGAAGAAGCACAGGAGCTTCGGTTGCGCGGCGGCGACGCAGGTGAGTTTGGCGCGACAACGGGGCGGCCTAGACGAGTAGGCTGGTTCGACGCCGTTGCGACCAGGTACGGCTGCATGGTGCAAGGTGCAACCGAAGTTGCGCTAACCAACCTCGACGTGCTCGGCTACCTGGAACAAATTCCGATCTGTACCGGTTATCTGCTGGCTGATGGATCGAAGACGGAGCGTTTTCCCGTTACGTCGCAGCTTGAACATGCGACACCGGTTTTCACCTCGCTTCCCGGCTGGAAGTGTGAAATTTCAGAGGCGAGAACCTTTGAAGAGCTGCCGCTTGAAGCGAAGGAGTACGTCCGTTTTGTCGAAGCTTCGATTGGCGTTCGGGTGTCGACGGTATCCGTAGGGCCTCGCCGAGAGCAGTTGATTCATCGGTAAGCCGGCACCTTACGCCTACCTCAATGATCCCGGCATAGACTAGCTGCAGGAATACTCTTGTAGGAGTCGAAATAGGTTGAGAATAGACAATGAATCCTTTTGCAAGAAGTCGATTCTCATTACATTTGCGGGAGTGTGCGTAGCGATTATGCAGGATTTCAAAGTGACAAACCAGCAGAAAGCATTCTTCGACACGTTCGGGTATTTGGTGTTTCGGGGGTTGATGCAAGACCGCATCATGGAGATTACGGAAGAGTTTGACGCCGTATTTACGAAGCACGGGGGCAACTTCAACGGGAAGCCGCATACGTTCAAGAAAACATCCACGATCGTTGCTTTTCTCGGCCACAGTGAGAAGCTGGCTTCGTTATTGGATGATCCTCGCATACACGCGATTTGTTCCACGCTGCTTGGCGACGACTATAATTATTTGACGAGTGCAGGCAATAAATATGTCGGAGACACAGGCTGGCATTCCGACACCTCGATGGATAAGCGGTGGCCGGGGAATCTCAAGAGCCTTAATGTGTCCTTCTACTTAGATCCGGTAACGAAAGAAACCGGTGCGCTGCGCGTCATCCCGGGCAGCCATTATATCGGGGATCAGTTTACCGAAATTCTCAAAGAGCAAATTCATGCGACTGATATGCAGAAGCAGTGGGGCATTGACCGCGCAGACTTGCCGGCCGTGCCGCTCGATATTAGACCGGGGGACTTGCTGGTCTTTAATAACTATATGAAGCATGCTGCTTTTGGCGGGGGGAATAATCGACGCGTGCTGTTGATTAATTTCTCCAGACATTACACCGAAGAGCACATGGCTGAGCTGCATGAGTATGTGAGTACCTTTGCCCCTTATTGGGTGGAGGAGCTCCATGGCGAAGCCGTGCTGCATAACGCAAGCAGCGAGCGGCTGCGCCATCTGCGTCAGATTCAAGAGAATCAAGCGCATTTGCCCGAGCTCGCCAGACAAGCGAAAGCAGCCGCGACCCAGTCATAGTCACCTCCTTAAAAACAGGCTTTTCCGACTTTGTCGGAAGAGCCTCTTTTGCGCTTCCGTACCTTGCGTTTGAATGTCATAAAGTGTAATATCTCCATTATTATGAACTATGGCAGAAGAGGGGAATGAAGAGGGACACATGGAAAGCAAAGCATCAATCGTCGCGATGTGGATCTCTCTGATCAGCAATGTGCTTCTGACCGGAATCAAGCTCATTGTCGGTATTTTGTTTCAGAGTCAAGTTCTCATTGCGGACGGTATTCACAATGCCGGCGACGTTATCGCCACTGCGACAGCGTACAGCTCCATGCGCGTGTCCGGCAAGCCGCCGGATGAGGATCATCCTTACGGACATGGCAAGGCTGAGGTGCTTGGGGCGGGAATCGTTGCTTTTATCCTCATTGCAGCAGCCTTATATATGGGATATCATGCCGTTCTCACGTTCTTCGAGCCGCCGACGGAAGCGCATCTCATCGCGCTTGCGGCCGCCGTCGTTTCCTTGATCGCCAAGCAAATTCTATATATGTACACGATGCGCATCGGGAAGGAATCGAAGAGCAAAGCGATGCTCGCTACCGCGTACGACCATTTGGCAGATGTCTACGCCTCCCTGGCAGCTACGGTCGGGATCGGTCTTGGCTGGTTGGGCGAGAAATTAGATATTGGCTGGCTCAGTTACGGAGATCCCGCCGCAGGGGTTATCGTATCGCTCCTTGTATTGAAGCTCGGGATTGATATGGCGCGCGAGACGGCCGACGTCCTGATGGACAAGAGTCTAAGCCCGGAGAAAATCGAGGATATAACGGAGCATTTGCGCGAAGTTCCGGAAGTGAAACGCATTGATCGGCTGCGTGCAAGGGAGCACGGCCACTACGTCTTGGTCGATGCCAGGGTCGCGGTCCTCGGGACCCTTACCATACAAGAAGGACATGATATTATCAGAACCATCAAGAAGAAATTGATGGACGCACATCCGGAAGTGGATGAAGTATTGGTTCACTTGAATCCATGGTATGAGGACGATAATGGATAAGTTGATTCGGTCTGGACGATAGGGTCCAGATCGTTTTTTATTTTTTTGTGCAACCTTTCTGTAGGTAGGCACGTCTGGAGATCATGTAGGGCCTTACAACCAATAGAAAAGATCGCGAAGGGAGCAAGAAATGATGAATAAGAAGAAACTCATCATTGTAGCCACGATTGCCGGGCTACTAGGTACGACAGCAGCAGTAGAGGCATCCGGTTTTATGAAGAAAGTGAATGGATTCCTACGCGGTGACATTGATGTTACTGTAGACGGAAAAGCAACTTCCTTAGAGCCTGTTTTCATTAATGGCCAAGCTTATCTTCCAGCACGTTCCGAAGCGGAAGCGCTTGGTTACGAGCTGCACTATAACGCAAGAAACAAAGTTCTGGAGATTACCTCCAAAGACAAACCGGAGGAAGGCGAGTCCAATTTGATTAATGTTTCCGGCATTATCGAAGACGTTCGTCCTACCAAAGACGGTTCCGTTCAGATCAGCGTACTTGGCAGAGGCCAGAACAACTGGATCGTACTTACCGTTGATAAAGAAACCGTACTTACGAATCAAGAAGGCAAGTCATTTGCCGCTAAAGATTTGAAAGCAGGCTTGGAGCTTACCGCTGAATACGGCCCAATCGTGGCGATGAGCTACCCAGGTCAATCGCATGCCGTGAAGGTTGTAGTCGGTTCTGAGCGTCTTGTTAAAACAGATGTTATTCAATCCGTTGAGAAAACAAGCGACGGCTGGCAAGTGAAATTTGGCGACGGTAAAGAAACTACGCTGGTTCTTAACTCCGGTAAAGAAACAACGATCCGCGATACCGAGCGTCAACCGATCGAATGGTCGGCTTTGAAAGCCGGCATGAAAGTTACGACTTACTACGGTCCTGCGACGACTAAGAGCATTCCGCCAATCAGCGCGCTTCACTTCCTGGTTGTGGCAGAGCAATCCGCTGCCTTGTCCCCGGCACAAGTAACTGAATATCGCGAGCTTGCTTGGAAACAGCTTTCCGATGATCAGAAGAAACATGTGGTAACGAAGAAAGACGAAGCAGAAGTAACAATCGTTCCTGCTTCCGATGCAGCGCTCTTCCCGCAAGATGACAAGAAGAAAGCTTACGAGGATTATGTAGCTAAGAAAGGCAACGTAGTTCTTGTTACTTATAAAACAGACGACGACCAGCTTCTTGGGCCGCTTACACTGGGCTTTAGCTCCGATACCAAAGAATACTTCGGTAACCGTATTCGCAGATAGTTTGTAATCATAAAGAGGATTGTCCTAAAGTCATCGGAAGGTGACAGAGGGACAATCCTCTTTTTTATCGAATATAAGAGAGGAAGAACTGGATGATAATTCATTAGGAGGAAGTTACTGCAATGCTGCAACGAATTTGGAAGTACAGGATGCATTATTTACTCGTAATCCCGCCGTTACTGCTCTGGTTTATTTTCAAAGGTATTCCGCACTTCATGACGCTGTACGGTTCATTCGTCAATTTTGTCATCTTTAAAGGGCTATTCAGCAGCGACTGGGTTGGGCTGGACAATTATCGTAACCTATTTAATCTGCCTTCGTTTACGTCGGTTCTCAGCAATACGTTAACGTTGAAGCTTCTTTATACGGCAGTCAGCGGCATCTTCGCACTGGGTGCAGCGCTCGCGCTTAGCGGTATAGGCTTCCGCTGGCTAAGAGGCGGATTAACCACCTTGTTTCTGATCCCTTACTTCATTCCATCGGCCGTTATCGTCTATGTTACGATGCTTACTCTATCGCAAAGCCAATCTCCGTTTGGAATAAAAGCGATGCCGCTTGCCCATTCGGAGCTGTTTCCGGTGGTACTTGTCGGGGTAGAAGCGTTTAAAACCTGCGGTATTCCCATCCTTATCGCGCTGACGGCGATTGGAGCGAGACAAGCGGCGATGGATAACGGAAGCATTCGGGTCCGCAGCAGCTATTTGCACCGCAATGTCATTCCGGCATTGAAGGCAGTTACCGCATTTATGCTGATGCAGCTTGGCTCGCTGCTGACGATGGATTCAGAGCTGCAGCGATTACTGGTCAATCCGCTCGTATTCGAAACAGGGGATACCTTGGATAGCTTCGGTTTCCGGACGGTGTTTATGAATGCCGAATACAACCTGGCCGGACCTCTGGCTGTTTTTCAGTTTATCGTGCAATTTACATGTTCTTTGCTGGCGTACTTTCTCATTAGAGGTCTGTTCGCGCGTGAATTGTTTACTTCTACGGGCGGAGCTGCTGCTATTCAATCAACCGGCAAGGGGAAAAATAGTACGGGCATCCTTATCGGCATTGTGTTATCCTCTGCCGTGTTGATTCTACTGTACTTGCTGTTCTTATATCCGTTTACGTTCCAATTGTCCGGTTCCGCACTGCATACGCTGCTTTCTCCCCATCGGTATGTGGTTTACATGATCATGGACTTGGGGGCAGTCACGATCTTTATGATGATTACGGCAGCGCTAGCTTTCCCGTTAACCGTCAAGGACTTGCCGGGCAGGGGGCTGTATAAGCTGCTGCTGCTTGCACTGCTGACTCTTAGCAGCTCAACGTTTCATGAATATTTGTTTTATCGGGATTTACATATGAGCAATACAATATTCCCGTTATTCATGACAGGGTTCTACTCCATTCTGCCTATCTTCATCTTGAAGAGCATCTTTAACAGCAAATATGGCAGTCGAAGGGAAGAGGCAGCCGCGGCAGGTCGAGGAGAAACGTATATCTTCTTCTACGTGTATCTCCCTTCGATCTGGAAGCCGCTTCTTGCGCTTGGAGCCCTGCATTTCGTCATGCTGTGGAGCACGTTCACGCAAGCCTTCATTCATCTCACGAATCCGCAGACGTTTCCGCCGCTTATGACATTTGCTAATGCGATGAATGAAATCGGCGAAGCGGGACCCGTGTATACGCCGGCTGATTTGCTGCTCTCCGGCGCCTTAATATCGCTGCCAACCCTGTTGATTCTCCTGTTGATGCGCAGATGGCTGACAGGCGAGGTCATGGTATCTACAATGAAGAATCTGTAGCTTATAGAGCTAATGACAAAGGCGCTCCAATCTGCAGCTTCAGGTCTGCAGCGGAACGCCTTGTTTTAGGTGTGGAGTGTGCGATATTCCGTGGGGCTTTGCCCAGTTTCTTTGCGGAAAAATTTAGCGAAATGGTTTGTTTCCTTAAATCCGATTTGATCGGCAATTTCCTTAATGCTCTGCGTCGTGCTCGACAATAAGATCTTCGCTTTATCGACTCGTTTGCGGCTGACGTACTTAAGCGGCGGCACGCCGAAATGCTTCTTGAAATAGGCGATAAAATAGTTCGGATGCAAATGAGCGGCCTTCGCCATATCCTCGACGCGCAAATGACCGGCCATATGGCTGTCTATATACGCTTGAATGAACTGAATTCGTTTCAGATCCTCCGACCGATGCTGCAAAATCGTAATCGGCACATGCTCCAAATACCGCGCAACTATCTCCAGCATAATGGCTTTCTCACGCAGCCGCGAGATGACCGAGTCGCTTTGACGCAGGCTGACCAGCAGCTTGAACAAGGCGGTCATTTCTTCTTGATCGGCAAGGACAATGCGCAGCGGGACGCCGATCCATTGGAATAAGTCGAATGGACCGAGCGAGGCCGTGAAGTGGCACCAATATTTAAGGAACGGTTTTTTTCCTTTGATTACGGAATAGGATTGTTTCGTGAAAGCAGGCATTAAGCAGATCTCGCCGGGGGATGGCAGCATCTCCTGATTGTCTACCTTCAGCCACCCTTCTCCGTCCACAATATAGTAGAGTTTATTATACTCGGGCACGTAGTCCATATCGACCCACTCGTTGTTCACTTGTGTTCGGTGAGCGGTGATGACGTCGATTTGAAGGGCGCGCAAGAGATCGGTTAAGGCATGATCCGCACGTAATATCGTCATTGGAAGTCTCCCAGCTGTAAAGCATTGAATGATTTTCTCTTATCATAGAGCATTTCGTTGGCGGATGAAACCGCAATCTTAGTTTTAGCACCTTCATTCTTATTTCTAGCCATTACATCGCTGACGGCATCCTCCTATAATCAAGTTGTAAAAGTAATTCTATGGGAGGCTCAACAGAAATGACGACTGCACAACCCCTTTTGTTGACAGATGAACAAATCAAATCGTTTATTACAGATGGCTTTCTTATTTTGAAGACCGACTTCCCGCGTGAATTTCACGAGCGTTTAGTAGAGCAGCTCAATACGATTTATGATACCGAAGGGAACCCGGGTAACAACATTTTGCCTCGCATCCGCGATTTGCAACGCGTGTTCGAGAACCCGGTTATCACGGGGGCGCTGACAAGCGTGCTTGGCCCGAATTATTTGCTCCATACGCACAGACACGGTCATTATAACTCCGTACCGAAGCCGGGCGGCTGGCACAAAGACAGCTACTGGGGCTACAACCGGCTGCGCAACCATCACCCATGGTGGGCGATGATTATGTACTTCCCGCAAGATACTCCGATTGAGCTCGGGCCAACAGGAGTCATGCCGGGCACGCAATATCAAGACAGCCGCAACTTTGTGTCGGACGAAACGGCAGAGGAAGCGACTGCAAACGGCGAAGCGGGCACGTTTGCGCTGATCCACTATGATATTTGGCATCGTTCGACGCCGAACTTGATCGGCAAGCCGCGCTTCATGCTGAAGTTCGAATTCATGCGCACAGAAGCTCCGCAATCGCCGACTTGGGACAATCAGGAGCAGTCCTGGACAGCTGTTGCCGGCGACCAAAGCAACGATCCGATTGCGGAAGAGGTATGGAATTGGATGTCCGGCCGTACCGCGGCGCTTGCGAATACGAAATCCGCCGATGCTGCGGAAGTCGCCAGCCTCTCAGCGCGTTTGAGCGGAAGCGAAGAGCCGGATGCGTTGAATGCGGCTTACGAGCTCGCAACAAGAGGCGAAGCAGGCATTCAAGCCTTGCTCGGCGCGCTTGAGCAAGAGAAGAAAGTATCCCGCATCGCTTCTTACGGACTATCCGTAGCCGGCGAGGGAGCTGTTGAAGGATTGCTGCAAGCGCTGCGTGCCGAGAATGAGGATGTCGTGAATCATGCCATCTTCGCTTTGTCGGAGCTAAGAGGTCACGCCGATCAGGCTGTATCTCACATAGAGGCTCAGCTGGATCACCCATCCGCGAGGATCAGACGCACGGCAGTTGACGCGCTTGGCATCATCAGCGCCAATGCGAAGCTGGTCGTTCCCGCTCTCATCAAAGGCTTGCAGGATGAGGATACTCAAGTTCGCTTTACGGCAGGCCTGTCGCTTGTTCGAATCGGGAAAGATGCTGCAGAAGCCGTTCCCGCTCTGGCAGAGCAGCTGACGCACGAGAACCGTTACGTTCGCGGCCACGCACTTGAAGCACTGCGCTATATCGGCACGCCGGAAGCCCATGAAGTGCTGATTCAGGAGCTGTTCAATACACGCTGGTGTTCGGATACAACGCCTGCGAGCACGTTCTAAATGAACTCAAAAAATCCCTCGTTAGAGGGATTTTTTTTATGGTTATCCGAGATCGTCCCAAATCGACAGCCACTTTTTGTCTCTGCTTCATGAACGAAACTTTAACGGTTGTCAGCGTGGCTATTTGATGAGAATAAGCCTTTTTGTAGCTCTAACGGTTGTGACAGGCGTTATTTGCGGCAAAGGGGTCGATTCCCAGAAGAAACGTTCAAATAAGCTCGCTGGCAACCGTTAGCTTATAAAAAGGGGAAATTGATGCCTAATAACCACTGTCACAACCGTTAGAGTCGGATCGCGGCATCGCATGCGCTCATCGCAGAAGAAATCGTTACACTGCAGCCCGTTTAACGAGATGAATGATCCAAACCAGAACAGGCAGGGCAAAGTTAAACAGCAGGAAGAACCAGGGTTGAATCAGATACTCGAAGCTGAGATTGGAGGTAGTCAGCATGCCGATTAAGATCAAGAAAGCCAGTACCCAGGTGACGCGCTTCCAATTGCGGAAGTTCATCCATTGAGCGATTCCATAGCTTGAGATAAACAAATGGGATGCCAGCTTAATCATAATGCCAAACTGCAGGAAGAACGTAATCACCAAATCGAAGTTCTGGATAAAATCCAAGATCGAGATGGATTTCATGAACATGAAATGCGGGTGATACATATCCGCCGCACTCACTGCACCGAAGAGCAAAATGACGGCAACCGACATCATGCAGCCCCATAGAGTTCCGAAGCCGACGGCGCTTAATACCCCCGATGATGCCGATTTGGACTCTTTCACGAATGCAGTCACCATCATGACAATGGAGGTTTCACCGATAAAGCAGAATATTATGGCTGCTCCGTTCACAATGCCTTTGCTGCCTTCATTATAAACCGGCAGTAATTGATTGTAGTCCATATGCGTGCTATTTAGCATCATCGGTAAGAAAGCGGCAACAAAAAGCAGTGGGCCAATCACTTGACTGCATCTTCCGATCGTCGTAATGCCGCCTTGCAGATTAAAGTAGAGCATTAACAGGATCTCGAAGACGATGATAACCAAGGCCGGTGTTTGGTAGAGCAGATTCGTGCCTATGAAATCAACGGTTCCGCGAAGCATGATCATGATGATGAGCAACCAGAAACAAATATAAGCCAGTGCGACAACCTTGCCCAGCCATTTGCCCAGAATGATTTGGATGTATTGCACCATGGTTTGGTTTGGATAAGCCATGCTCACCTTAACCATCAGGTAAGACCCGATTACAGCTCCCGCGCCGGCCAGAAGATAAGCAATCCATATATCCTGCTTAGCCTGTTTCAGTGAAGGGCCAAAGGCAAAGTAGGTCAATAAAACAATCTCCGAGATGAAAACCATCCAGAACAATTGCGATTTTGACAGTTTCATCTCCATCGATCCTCTGCGTTAATATTTCGGACCGGTACCGACTTGTCCGACCCCGTTTATGGTCAGCTTGACATGGACAGAGACCTCTGCATGCGAGAAGGTTTGGCTCCAGTTGTCGCGCAGGCCTCGCCATTTAGCAGGATGCTTCCAAGCGATTTGATTGCCAATTCCGAAAATGTCGGTTCTATAGGTTTGCGCGGTTTGAATGACTTGACGAGCTTTCTTCTGCGTTTGCTCGCTCATTTCCCTTGCAATTTGCTCCTTTACCGAAGCAGATAGGAGGTACTGATTCGTATTATTTTCACGAATAAGCCCCTTGCCCGTCAGATTGACTGTGATTTTGACAGACTCTCCGCTGAATTTAACCGATATTTTGTGCTTCAATTTCCGGAGATCGAGTGTAATGGTGCCCTTGTCTGAAGAGACTGGCAACGTTAGTGGCAAGTGAGTAATTTTCCCCGCCATCCAAAGTGCAAGCAGAGCATCGTCGCCTTTCAGCGTATGGATCATTCTGGACTGCTGATCAAAGAGGGCGATATCCTGAAATTCCATTTGACTTTCTGCGCCATTCATCTGTGTAGATATAACAGGGAGCATGAAGCATCTGGAAGGATTGTTCTTCTCTTTCTGCAGGTCGAAAATATTCTCCGCGAATCCGACAATTCTCGTTGTTCGGGTCGCGTAAAGCGATGAGAATCGTTCCATCGCATATTCGCTTTCCAGAAAGCGCTGCGAGCTAATTCCTTTAAGAACATAGATACTTACTCTGGTATTGCTGTCCGGATTTCGAATCAGCTCGTCTAGCCATGGGGTGAAGCTTCGTTTCGCTGCATCCTCACTGATAAACAAAGCGATCCTGTGCCCGGGGAATAACTGCCTGGACAATTTCTCTTGAATGTGAAATGCCGCATCGGAGATGTTTTTCCCCGAAGCGGAAACGACCGTATAAGGTTTCCCTTGTGATCCTCCACTGCGGTTACCTTGCCCTGCACCGCCCTCCCGCAGCTGTTTGAGCGCCCGATTCTCATCCGTTTAGGAGCACGGATGATCATATCCAGCATTTGAGTCCACAATCGGGGGGCAACGGGAGAGAAATAAGGTACGCCAAAAGATTTCATGCTGACCAGGTGGATTAATATCCCCATGATGCCAACTGCCATCCTGAACAGTCCGAGCGTCGATGCCAGGACGAGCATGACGAAACGGAGGAGCCGAAAAGCAATTCCAAAGCTGTATCTGGGTATGGCGTATGAAGCGATTCCGGTGGCAGATACGACAATGACAATCGCGGCGGAAATGATACCTGCTTGTACGGCTGCCTGTCCGATAACCAGTGCGCCTACGATGCTGACGAGCGGTCCGATACGGTTGGGAAGCCGGATTCCGGCTTCTTGCAGTCCCTCGAACACAAGCTCCATTAAGATCGTTTCGATCGCGGTAGGGAACGGAGACGTTTCCCGCGCGATCGCAATGCTGCTCATCAAGACAAACGGTATCATCCCCTGATGAAAGGTTGTCAGCGTGACGTATAACGCCGGCGCTAACAGCGAAACCAACGAGAACGTGAAACGGACCATACGCATGGCATTGACATATATAAACCGTTCGTAATAATCATCCGCTGCCTGCAGACCTACCCAGAATGTCATGGGTACGAACAGTGCGCAGGGAGCGCCGTCCGTCATGATGGCCACTTTGCCTTCAAACAAGCAAGAGACGATGACGTCTGGGCGTTCCGTGTTTTGAATTTGCGGAAACGGGGAGAACGGTGAATCTTCAATATATTCTTCTATGTATTCGGATTCGAGAACGGCAGCCGCTTCAATCTTCGCTATTCTTGCCTTTACCTCGGCTAATACGGATGGATCCACGTACCCCTCCATATAGGCGATAACGACGCTTGTGCGGGTGATTTTACCGAGCTCGAGCGTTTCCAACTTCAATAAATGACTGGGAATCCGTTTGAGCAGCAGAGTCAGATTGAGCTGCAGGCTTTCGTTAAAGCCTTCGCGAGGTCCGCGAAGCGTGGATTCTAAGCTCGGTTCTTCTACTCCGCGATTTTCGGATTTTTTCATATCGACCAGCAAAGCCAGCGGTTCATGATTTACCAGCACGGCAATTTGCGATTTTAATATAGGCTGAATCACATCAATGTAGGTAGTTGCTGTCTTCGATTGCAGGACTGAGAAATACTCCAACTCGCAAGCTTGAGCCAAATTGCGAATCTTCTCCATCCCTTGTGTGAAGTGGAGGATGAGGCATGCGTCGATGAATACCTCGTTTCTTGAGCATGCGCCTGAACTTCCTTTCTGTTCCAATTTGACAGTTTGAGTTTGCCCAATACAGGTAACCTTTTGCAAATGGCTTTCGATAGACAACATCTATCGTTTTCATAGAAACAACGATATTGATCAATAATTTTGAATCCCATAGAATGGGGCAACAGGAGCAATAACTGCCTCGGGCGGCTAACTTATTGGCTTCGATGGGAGGAATAATAAATGAAAGACATAGAGACGGAGCAACCCAATACGGATTGGATGACTAGGCTTACTAAGAATGATAGGGTGACGGGCTCGGAGGCGCTCATCAGAAGTTTGCTGCTTGAAGGCGTGGATTGTGTGTTTGGTATTCCGGGAGGGAGTGTCTTGAACATTTATGACGCCTTTCATGTCATGCCTGAGTTTAAACATATTTTATCCCGTCATGAACAAGGGGCAATCCATGCTGCAGACGGTTACGCGCGCGCTACGGGCAAAGTCGGCGTTTGTTTTGCGACATCGGGACCTGGGGCGACGAATCTGGTTACGGGAATCGCCACTGCTAATATGGATTCGGTTCCGCTCGTTGTTATTACCGGCAATGTATCGACAGCCCTGATCGGTACGGATGCGTTTCAGGAAGCGGATATTACCGGCATCACAATGCCGATCTCGAAGCATAACTATTTGGTTCGCGACGTCAATGAGCTGCCGAAGATCATTCATGAAGCTTTTTATATTGCGTCCACCGGACGAAAAGGGCCGGTATTGATCGATATTCCGAAGGATGTTTCCAATGAAATGATGGCATTTCAGCATCCGTTAGGAAGTCCTGATCTTCGCGGGTACCGCCCGGACATCCAAACGGACGTGACGCAAATCAAGAAGTTAATCAGCGCTATCGAAGCAGCGGAACGACCGGTCATTCTGGCCGGCGGCGGCGTTATCTATTCGGATGCAGCCGCGGAATTACGCGAATTTGCAGAGAAAACCCGGATACCCGTTACGACGACATTGCTCGGATTAGGCGGATTTCCAAGTGCGCATGAATTATGGATCGGCATGCCTGGCATGCACGGAACCTACACAGCCAACAAAGCGTTGCAAAATTGCGATCTTCTTATCAGTATTGGCGCACGCTTCGATGACAGGGTCACGATGAAAACAAGCGGATTTGCTCCTCGGGCGAAAACGATCGCCCATATTGATATCGATCCGGCGGAAATCGGAAAAATTGTGGAAACGGCCATTCCTTGCATTGGCGATGTGAAATCCGTGCTTGGGCTGGCTAACGTTCATGCGAAAGCGAATCAATCAGAAGCATGGCTGGCAGAAATCCAAGAAAATAATAAGAAGTATCCTCTGCGTTACACGGATTCTGAATTAATGTTAAAACCGCAATTCGTTATTGAGATGATTAGTGAAACGACTGATGGCGAAGCTATCGTCACAACGGACGTTGGCCAGAATCAAATGTGGGCCGCTCAATTTTATAAGTTTAAGCACCCGCGTTCGTTAATAACCTCAGGCGGACTTGGAACAATGGGCTTTGGTTTACCTTCTGCAATAGGTGCGCAAGTAGGTCGGCCGGATCGGCTTGTGGTATCCGTCAATGGTGACGGCGGGTTTCAAATGTGTGCGCAAGAACTTGCGATTTGCGCCGCTCATCATATTCCCGTGAAGATCGTCATTCTGAATAATCAGGTTCTCGGCATGATACGGCAATGGCAAGAAATCATTTATGATCATCGCTTCAGCCATATGGAGCTCTCCGGCAGTCCGGATTTCGTGAAATTGGCTGAAGCCTACGGGGTTAAAGGGCTGCGGGCAACCAATCGAGAAGAAGCCCTTAAGGCATGGAAAGAAGCACTGGAAATACCGGGACCTGTTCTTATCGATTTTGTTGTCAGTCAGGAAGAAAATGTTTATCCCATGGTTTCCCCCGGTTCCACCATTGATGACATGATTATGGGGGATGAATGATGAAGCGACACACGATTTCGGTTCTTGTAAACAACCATCCCGGCGTGTTGCAGCGAGTTGCCGGATTATTCGGACGCCGCGGGTTCAACATTGAAAGCATAACGGTTGGCCAGTCAGAAGAAGCAGGATTATCCCGCATGATCATAGTGACGTCGGGGGATGACAATATGATCGAACAAGTGCAAAAGCAGCTTAATAAACTAGTTGACGTCATTCAAATTGTTGACTTAACCGCACATCCGCTGGTTGATCGCGAGCTTGCGCTTATCAAAGTAAGCGCGCCGTCCAAAGTGAAACCGATGATCATTAGTATTGTTGAGTCCTTTCGTGCTTCGATCGTCGATATGGGAGTGGAAAGTCTGATCATTCAAGTCGTTGGCGATCAAGCTAAAATGAATTCGTTAGTCGAGCTGCTGAAACCCTATGGAATCTTGGAACTATCCCGTACCGGGGTGACGGCAATGAATCGTGGAGAGGGAAGTAACAAGTAATAAGGAGAGAAGTAGGAACAATCAGCCTGGATGCGGTAACCAACCGAATCCAGACTCTTTTTCTTCCCACAAGTTTCATAGCGATCATGTACAATAGAACTAGATTGCGTATGAATGGCGTTTACCCATAGCTAATCCGGAGGGGAATAAGATGAGCGTAGAAATCGTAGAAGCGACCATAGCCGATATCCAGGCTGCGATGGAACAAGGTGACATGACCTCCAGAGAATTAGTTCTGCTCTATATGGAGCGCATTGCCGATCACGACAAGAATGGACTCACCATCAATTCCGTGCTCGAGCTGAATCCCGATGCTTTGTTTATCGCGGATGCCTTGGACGCCGAACGGGCTTCTCGCGGGTCAAGAGGACCGCTGCACGGTATCCCCATCCTGTTGAAGGACAATATTAATACCGGCGACAAACTGCATACAAGCGCAGGTTCCCTCGCGCTCGCTGGCCTGTACGCCGGAGAAGATGCCTTCATTGTGAAGCAGCTTCGTGAAGCGGGTGCAGTAATACTGGGCAAAGCGAACATGACCGAGTTTGCGAATTTTATGACAGAAGGCATGCCCTCCGGATACAGCTCGCGAGGCGGACAAGTATTAAATGCTTATAATATTTCGGAGCCGACCGGTGGGTCGAGTTCCGGCTCAGGCGTAGCGGTCTCTTGCAATTTCTGCATGGCGGCAATCGGCACGGAGACATCCGGCTCCATCATCAATCCCGCTAATTTGAGCTCGACCGTCGGTATTAAGCCGACTGTCGGACTCGTTAGCCGCTCAGGCATTCTTCCGCTCTCCAATAGTCAGGACACGGCAGGTCCGATGGCTCGAACCGTAACGGATGCTGTTGTGCTGTTAGATGCGCTAGTGCAGGTGGACGACGCCGATCCGGCAATGGGCAGCAGCTTAGGGAAACGTCAGACGAACTATGCACAGTTTCTTCAATTAGGCGGTTTGGAGGGGGCTCGAATCGGCGTCCCGCGCGATTATTATTTTGAAGAATTGACGCCTGAGCAGCTGGACATCTTCGACCAAGCGCTTAGAACGATGCGTGAGCTTGGTGCCGAAATCATCGATCCGGCCAACATTCCAACAGCTAGGCAAATTGTTTATTCCTCTGTAATCCTGAATGAGTTCAAAGCTTCACTTCATGCGTACCTGTCCGCGCTGCCTTCGAACGCACCGGTACGCTCCTTGGCGGAAATCATCGCGTTCAATGAAGCGCATCCGGAGCAAACGTTGAAATACGGGCAAACTTTACTGCTGCTCGCTGAAAATAACACGTCCGGCACATTAACGGAGACACAATATTTAAAGGACCGACTAACGGATTTGCGGCTTTGCCAAGTTGAAGGGATCGATGCCGTCATGAACGAGCATCGACTGGATGCTCTGCTGTTCCCGGCTGACTTTGGCTCACGCATAACCGCCCGGGCCGGATATCCATCCGTTATTGTTCCGGCCGGCTACACCTCCGCCGGTGTCCCATTCGGCGTTACCTTCTCAGGCAAGGCATATAGCGAACCGCGGCTCATTCAACTGGCCTATGCCTATGAGCAGCGCAGTAAGGTGCGCAGGGCTCCTTCATTGAAGAGTTTTATATAGGTTTTGGGTAGGGACCTTCTCAAAAGCGCGTTTGGCGACTTTTGAGAAGGTCTTTTTTTGTTGTGTAGCATTGCTGTGCGTACCGCGCAGGAGCGAGGAATGATGGTTTGGGGCTAAAGAGAGGCACGGGATACCGCTCTTAAAAAGTGGAATGATGGTTTGTGGTCGAAGAGAGGTACTTTGTACCGCACATGAGCGAGAAAGTAGCTCGTCTAGGGATCTACATTGGCGGAAATGAGGGGGAAACGTGGAAATCAGAGATATGCCAAAAAGGAGGTAAGCGACCTAAGTCGCTTACCTCCTTTTCATCAAATAAACTAATTCAAGTTCTGAAGCGTCGGCATGCCGTCCTGCGCGCCGAATACGGTGACGGAGTAGGAAGCTGCTTTTACGGCCAGCGGCAGCGTTTGGTCGAGCGACCAGCCGCTTGCAATGCCGAAGCACAGCGCGGCATTAAACGAGTCTCCTGCGCCGGTCGTGTCTACGACCTTCACGAGCGGTGCAGGCACCGTGACGATGCCATCCGCAGTTGCGCACGAAATGCCATGTTTACCGCGCGTCACAATCAAGGTTTGATCGGGGTATTGTTGCTGCCATGCGGTCATGCGCTCGAACAGCTGCTCCTCCGATGTAATCGCAGTGCCGCAATAAAGCTCAAATTCAGTCTCGTTCGGCGTAAAATAGTCCGCCATCGCGATTTGCTCTTTCGTAAGCGGAAGGGCAGGGGCCGGGTTCAAAATCGTGCGAACGCCGGCTTCGCGCGCGATCCGAAGCGCTCTCTCGACAGCAGGCATCGGAATTTCCAACTGAACGATAAGCACATCCGATTGGCGGATTAACTCAGCATGAGCCGCGATGCTTTCCGCGGTGTTGTGCCCGTTTGCGCCAGGTACGATTACGATGCAGTTATCCTCTGACGTGTGCATGATGGTCGCCGTGCCTGTCGATGCGCCTTCCAGCTTGGAGATTGCTTCCGTGTGCACACCGAAATTCCGCATCCGTTCCATGATTTCCGATCCGAAGGCGTCCCCGCCAACAGCACCGATCATCTTAACTTCAGCGCCGAGCCGTGCACAGCCGACGGCTTGATTCGCGCCTTTGCCGCCGGAAATGTAGTGAATCTCATCGCCTTGCACGGTTTCGCCAACCTTTGGCATCCGCTGCATTTTCAGAACAAGGTCCATATTCAAGCTTCCTGCTACCGATATCTTGGGCTGCTTTGCCACAATGGTCATCCTTTCATGCGAAGCTGATGTAAGCGTTTCTATCATTTCCTGAATATAGCATGTGCTAAATTGAAGCGTCAATGCGCCATATTGACATTTATTGCGCTTTCCGCGCGCAAGTTCATTCGACCTTTCGCTCAGATGAACTTTCCGTATACCTGAATCGATCCACTAGACAGACCAAAGGAATATAAGACAAGTTTGTAGCAATGAATGTATTCATTGTTCAGAATGGACAACAGCGTAAGCGGACCTGTCCAGCGGTCAATTTTGACCATTATAACAAAAAAAGTACATTCCCTGTGTTAACGGACACGAATGACCATTAGAAAGAATATTTCACGGTTTTCTCTGCCTTTAGGCTCGCTTATGGACACAAATGACCGCAAGAAAGCTAAAATTACTATTAATCGATGTTAACGGACACCAATGTCCGTATCACTAGCCTTGAGGGGGTCGCTCCATAAGCCCCCTTGAAGTCTGGGGTTTGACACTTGCATGGTCACTTAAGAAAGGGATGCCCCAATCCCGATTTAATAGATGACTATGCTTACTCGAAGAGGACCTAGCGGTAAGACGCCGAGCTCATATCCGCTAAGCTCCGCCCGCACAGGCGAACGCCGAGGGGTCTCACCACCTCCACGAATCAAAATAAAAAAAAACCTTGAGCTTAGGGCTCAAGATTCTCTTCTATAACTCTATTCTATGATACATTATGTATATATGGTCGGGACGACACGATTTGAACATGCGACCCCCTGGTCCCAAACCAGGTGCTCTACCAAGCTGAGCTACGTCCCGCGGTAAGTGGTGCCGGCGAGAGGATTCGAACCCCCGACCTACTGATTACAAGTCAGTTGCTCTACCAACTGAGCTACACCGGCGCGCGTGATTACCGAAACACAAGACGTATCTTACCACAGAAAAAATAATTTATGCAAGTCCCATTTTAAAAATTTTTATTGGTCCAATGAATTTGATTCTGCTCATCGATTGTGAAGCCGAACTTGGTGTAGAAATGACGGAGTCTCTCCAGATGCTCCTTATGTTCGGCGGCCTGCATACGTCCCTCGATAGAACGAATATTCTCCTCCACAGCCCGCGTTAGTAACTGTTCCATCATTAATGAACCGTAGCCTTGATTGATTTTCTCACCCAAAATGCGAATGTACTGTAGATTCCAAGCACGTCGTCCATCAACAGCTGTGATGTACATATTGAGGTCATTAAGATGACGTTTGGTTGCAATCCCGGTAGCGAACACAATTCTCGCATGGATATCAAAACTTCCGGTCGGGGAGTAGAGAATGACGGTATCGCCCTGCCTTGTTTGCACAATCCGGTGTACGTAACAATTGTCGGTTGAAATGAGCTCAATCTGCGTAAGGATGCAGTTTTCGATCATCATCAGTGACCTCCCGGTTTGGATGAGCATTCCTGTATGTACATATTATGTAGAGCGGAATAAGAAATGACAACCTATTGCCATATCGACGAAAGAGGCCGAATAAACTGAACTAAGAAGTAGAGCGACATGGGCGAAAGGGTGGGGAAAAATGAGCGGCGATCAACCGGTATCGGGCGCGGAGGAATGGCTTTCGAAGGATCGGAAGTATGTTTGGCATCATATCTCGCCTCATAATGATAACCCGCTGATTTTTGTTTCCGGGGATGGCTGCTGGATAACGGATGCGGAGGGCAAAAGGTATTTCGACGGCATGTCGGGACTGTGGTGCGTCAATGTCGGCCATGGCAGAGAGACGATTGCGCGGGCTGCCTATGAGCAGATGAAGACAATCGCATATTCGCCAATGATGCAGTCCCATGTTCCGGCCATCGAGCTGGCGGAGAAGATCAACGAATGGCTGGGCAGCGATTATCGTATTTTCTATTCCAATTCCGGCTCGGACGCGAACGAAGTAGCTTTCAAGATTGCTAGGCAGCATTTTCATCAAAATGGGGAGCCGTCCCGCCATAAATTTATTGCGAGGCATCGCGCTTATCACGGCAGCTCCTTCGGCGCACTCAGCGCAACCGGTCAAGCACAGCGCAAGCTGAAATACGAGCCGCTTGGCGCGGGCTTCGAGCATGTGCCGCCGCCGTATTGCTATCGCTGCCCGTTTGGACAAACCTATGGCAATTGCAAGCTGGAATGCGCCGAAGCCATCGAGGACGCGATTAATTGGGAAGGTGCGGATTCCGTCGCAGGCGTCATCATGGAGCCGGTCATAACCGGTGGGGGAATGATCGTCCCGCCGCCCGAATATTTGCCGAAGGTACGCGAGATTTGTGATAAATATGGCGTACTGCTCATTATAGACGAGGTCATTTGCGGGTTTGGCCGATCGGGAGAGCGGTTCGGACATCACAACTACGGTGTCGTGCCGGACATCGTCACGATGGCGAAAGGACTGACCAGCGGGTACTCGCCGCTCTCCGCAACGGCTGTCCGTGCGAGCTTGTACGACAGCTTCAAAGCGAAGGAGGCGAACAGTCACTTCCGGCATGTGAACACGTTTGGGGGGAATCAAGTATCGTGCGCGGTTGCGCTGGCGAACTTGGCGATTTTGGAAGAGGAAGGGTTGGTGGAACGGTCAGCCTATTTGGGTCAAGAGCTGGGGCAGCGGCTCCAAGTGCTGCGAACGCATCCGCATGTCGGCGACATTCGATTGTTCGGTTCGGCATGCGGCATTGAGCTTGTGGAGGATCACGTTTCGAAGGTCCCGGCAGCGGCAGATAAGATGCTCAGCGTCATCGGGGAATGCAGGCGCCGAGGCCTGCTTGTGGGCAAGAACGGCGATACCGTTCCGGGCTTCAACAACATTATTACGCTATGTCCGCCGCTGATTACATCGGATGAAGAGCTTGAATTTATAGCGGGAACCGTCATTGCGGCAATCGAGGCTCTAACCGCTTCCCAGCCTGTCAGCTGAACAAGAAAGGAGTCGAAGGCATATGACAGCATCCGGGAGCCCGGCGATAAACAGAGAGCGACTGCATCGCAGAATCGATGAATTGGCACAGATCGGCAAGCTTGGCGATACCGGTGTTTGCCGCCTAGCGCTGTCGCAAGAGGACTTGCAAGGTGTGCTGCTGGTCAAACGATGGATGGATGAAGCCGGATTGCAGACTCGAATCGATGCGTTCGGCAATTTATTCGGACGTCTTCCGGGCAAGGATGCCGGTAAGCCGCTGTTGATGGCCGGTTCGCACATCGACTCGCAGCCCTATGGCGGAAGATTCGATGGCGTCATCGGCGTGCTCGGCGCGCTGGAGGCGGTGCAATCCATGGCAGAGCAAGGCATTGTGCCCGCGATGCCAATCGAGATTGCCGCTTTCTGCGATGAAGAAGGCTGCCGCTTCAACAAAGGATTGTTCGGAGTCCGGGGCATCACCGGGAAGCTGGAGGAAGGAGAGCTGGAACGGACAGATGCCGCAGGCGTGACCAGACGCGAGGCGCTGCTTGCTTTTGGCGGTGACCCGGATGCATTCGAGGCAGCCCGTTATCAAGAAGGAGCCGTCGGCGCCTTTCTGGAGCTGCATATCGAGCAGGGACCGGTATTGGAAGCGCTGGGTCGCCCGATCGGCATTGTAAGCGGGATATCCGGTCCGCTTTGGCTGACGGTCGAGATGACGGGATTTGCAGGGCATGCCGGTTCCGTGCCGATGCCGATGCGCAGAGACGCACTGGTTGGGGCAGCCAGCGTCATTTCGGCGCTGAATGCACTGTCTCGCTCAGAGCCCGGAGCGCCAACAGTCGGAACTGTAGGCGCATTGACCGTATTCCCGAACTCGCGCAACATCATTCCGGAGAAAGTGACATTCACAATCGATCTCCGGGATATCGACATGGAGCGTAGAAGAGAACGGGAGACGCAGCTTTGGCGGATTCTGGAAGAGGTGGCACAGGAGCACGGTTTATCCTACACGGTGCGCGAGGATACGAACAGCGAAGCGAGATATTGTGCGGATCGAATCAAGCAAGTGATGCATGAAGAGGCAGCTGAGCTGCTTGCATACGCGCCGCCTGAGCTGATGAGCGGTCCGTTTCATGATTCGCTGGCCATGTCTCATGTGTGCGATTACGGGATGATTTTCGTCCGGTGCAAGGATGGAATCAGCCATAATCCGCTGGAGTATTCCACGCCGGAGGATATCGAGCTGGGAGTAGAGCTGCTGTATCGCACAATGGTACGCATGTCTACGGTAGAGGGCGAAGAGAAAGGGGGATAAGCCTTGTTTATTTCGGTTGAAGCGTTAAAGCGAAATTTTGCCGAAGTGAAGGCGGGGATGCGGCCGAAGGAAGCCGTCGAAGAGTCCAACCGCTGTCTTTACTGCTACGACGCGCCTTGCATACAAGCTTGTCCGACAGGCATTAACATCCCCTCCTTCATCAAAAAAATCGCAACGGGCAACCTGACCGGTTCGGCCCGTACCATCATGGATGCGAATCCCGTTGGGGCGAGCTGCTCGCGTGTTTGCCCGACAGAGGAACTCTGCGAAGGCGCATGTGTGCTTAATCATTCCTCTAAGCCGATTCGCATCGGAGACTTGCAGCGTTATGCAACGGACTGGGCCATCAAGAATGAGCAGCAGCTATTCACGGCCGGTAAACGTAACGGTCGGTCCGTTGCTGTCGTCGGAGGCGGGCCCGCAGGATTGTCGGCTGCACGGGAGCTGGCCCGGTTCGGGTTTGCGGTGACCGTGTTTGAAGCGAAGGAGCAAGCAGGCGGGCTGAACACGTATGGCATCGTGTCGTTCCGGCTGCCGCAGCCGATCGCGTTGTGGGAGGTCGAGCAGGTGCGCCGGTTAGGCGTCGAGATCCGCACGAACACGGCAGTCGGCCGCGACATTTCCGCGGAGGAGCTGCTCGGCGGATATGACGCAGTGCTGCTGTCTGCGGGCATGTCGAAGGTGCCGATGCTTGGCATACCCGGTGAAGAGCTGGCAGGTGTATATGATGCAATCGAGCTTGTGGAATTAACGAAAGTATCGCTTACCGCGGAGCTTGCCGGCCGCAATGTCGTCGTTATCGGCGCGGGCAACACCGCAATTGATGCGGCAACCTGCTCCGTACGTATGGGCGCTTCTCGCGTGGAAATTTGTTATCGCCGCTCGCAGCAGGAGATGACGGCCTACGAGTTTGAGTATGAGTTTGCGAAGAGCGACGGCGTTGCTTTTCGCTGGTTGACCGCGCCTCTTCACATTATTGGAGACGAGCAGGGCCGTGTGAAAGGAATCGAGTGTATTCGCATGAAGCTCGAAGCCGCTGAAGAAGGCGGCAGAGCGCGGCCGGTAGAAGTACCGGGCAGTGAGTTCACCATTGAGGCAGATGCGGTCGTGAAAGCGATCGGACAGTCCAGGCATGTATCGCTGATCGATCAGTTTGGATTGGCGCATAAACGTGGCATTGTAACGGTTGATTCAGCGACCTATTTAACCTCTAACCCGCGCATTTACGCGGCAGGCGATATTATTTTCGGTGATGGGCAAGGGGAAGCGATGGTCGTCTCGGCTGCTCAGCAAGGGAAGCTTGCTGCTTATGCAATCTATCGTCAGCTTGCGGCAGACAGCGTTTAAATTTCTAGGAGAGGCAGGACGTTCCGATGACTGACTTGCGGATTAATTTGGCTGGCATCGAATCACCGAACCCGTTCTGGCTTGCATCTGCTCCGCCTACGAATACCGGGTATCAGGTGCAGCGCGCGTTTGAAGCAGGCTGGGGCGGCGCGGTGTGGAAAACGCTCGGCGATCCCATAATCAATACCTCATCTCGATTCGCCGCCGTTCATTTTAACGGACAACGGGTCGCGGGCTTCAACAATATCGAGCTGATTACGGATCGACCGCTTGAAGTGAATTTGAAGGAAATCGCCGAGACGAAGAAGCTGTTCCCTGATCGCGCGCTTGTCGTGTCTCTGATGGTGGAGCCGAAGCGGGATAAGTGGCATGAAATCGTCAAGAAGGTGGAGGCCGTTGGCGTCGACGGGCTTGAGCTGAATTTTGGCTGTCCGCATGGCATGGCTGAACGCGGGATGGGCTCCGCGTCAGGTCAGCAGCCTGATTTGGTTGAGAAGCAAACCTACTGGGCGAAGGAAGCGGCACGCACGCCGGTAATTGTGAAGCTGACGCCGAATATTACCGATATTACCGCTACGGCGCTGGCAGCCGTCAGAGGCTGTGCGGATGCGATATCGCTGATTAACACGATTAATTCGCTCGCCGGCGTCGATCTCGACACCTGGAACACGATACCGCATGTTGGCGGCAAGGGCTCGCATGGCGGATACTGCGGACCTGCCGTGAAGCCGATCGCGCTGAACATGGTAGCGGAATGTGCAAGGCATCCGCGTATCGATGTGCCGATTTCCGGCATCGGCGGCATTTCGGATTGGCGGGATGCCGTCGAATTCATGCTGATGGGCGCAACCGGCGTGCAGATCTGCACGGCTGCGATGCACCACGGTTTTCGAATCGTGGAGGATATGATTGACGGCTTGAACAATTACCTCGACAGCAAAGGGATTGCGAGCGTCAGCGAGTTGACCGGCCGCTCGGTGGAGCGTTATACCGAGTGGGGGAACCTGGATTTGAACTATGCCGTAACGGCGCAGATCGATACCGAAATATGCATCTCCTGCAACAAATGTTATATCGCTTGCGAGGATACGTCTCATCAATGCATTGACCGATTGACGGATGACACGGGTCGGAGTTATTTGAAGGTGCGGGAAGAGGATTGCGTCGGCTGCAATTTATGCGCGATCGTCTGTCCGGTCGAAGGCGCTATCGAAATGATCGAGCAGCCTGCGTCCGGCATCGCCATGACATGGAATGAACGACAAGCGGCGATTGCGACGCTTAAGCAGCGGAAGGAGGCATGAGCAGGATGGCCAAAATCATTCAAAACGGTATAATCGTAACCGCTGCGGACGTTAGCCGCGCGGATCTGCTCATCGAGAACGGGATTGTCACCGCAATCGGCAGCGATTTGCTTCGGTTAGCGCCTCAAGCGGAAGTTATTAATGCTGCGGGCTGTTATCTGTTCCCCGGAGGCGTCGATCCCCATACGCATCTCGATATGCCATTTGGCGGTACGATTACCGCTGATGATTTCGAGACCGGCACCATCGCGGCAGCTTACGGCGGTACGACGACGATCATCGACTTCTGCCTGACAGACAAGGGGAAGCCGCTCAGCAGCGCGATTCGAACATGGCATGAGAAGGCGCAAGCGAAAGCCGTCATCGATTACGGTTTCCATCTGATGATCAGTGAGATTACGGATGAGGTGCTGGAGGAACTGCCGGCCATCATCAACGACGAAGGGATAACATCGTTCAAAGTGTTCATGGCTTACAAAAACGTCCTTCAAGCCGATGACGGCATACTGTATCGTACCTTGCTTAGTGCTAAGGAGCATGGCGCTTTGGTTATGGTGCATGCGGAGAATGGCGACGTCATCGATTATTTAATCCGCCAAGCATTGGCAGCAGGGCATACGGAGCCGATCTATCATGCTTTGACGCGCCCTTCCGTATTGGAAGGCGAGGCGACCGGGCGAGCTGTGCGCTTGACCGGACTCGCGGATTCGCAGCTGTATGTCGTACATGTGACTTGCGAGGAAGCGGTGCGGCAAATTGCCGACGGACGGTTGGACGGACTGCGCGTATGGGGAGAGACCTGCCCGCAGTATTTGCTCCTCGATATCTCGTACTTAGAGAAGCCGAATTTCGAGGGAGCCAAGTATGTGTGGTCGCCACCGCTGCGCGCGAAGGAACATCAAGAGGCATTATGGAATGCGCTGAAGAATGGGCAGCTGCAGACGGTCGGCTCAGATCAATGTTCGTTTAATTTCAACGGGCAGAAAGAGCTTGGTTTAAGCGACTTCAGCAAAATACCAAACGGCGGCCCGATCATCGAAGACAGATTCAGCTTGCTCTATTCCGAGGGAGTCGAGAAAGGCAGGCTTGGTCTCAGCCAGTTTGTTGATATTATCGCTACCCGAGCTGCGAAGCTATTCGGCATTTTCCCTCAGAAAGGGACGATTGCCGTCGGCAGCGATGCGGACATCGTCATTTTTGATCCGACCGTCAAGCGGGTTATTTCGTCCGAAACGCATCATATGAATGTCGATTACAATCCGTTTGAAGGGATGGCCGTAACGGGAGTTCCGGTATCCGTTCTCAGCCGCGGGGAGTTTATTATCCGAGATCAGCAGTTTGTCGGCACGCCGGGAAGCGGCAATTTTCTGCGTCGCAATAAGTACGTCAGCTTGAGCGAGAAAGGGTGAATCGGCGCCATGTCGGAGCACAGCGAATTTCTGGCGGAGAAAGCGGCCATCGACGGGTATTTGGAGCAGGGATACCGCATCGTCGGCGTCATCGAGGATTTAAGCGGCGATAAACTGCTTCTTGCGCCTCCCGGTGAGGCAGGGAACGCCAAACTGACGACGCTCCATCTGCGGAATGCCAATGCACGGAAGTATTGGTCCACTCTCTTATTGACTCAAGGACAAGGATAGCTTACGCAGCGTCTCGGATAATTCCGAGACGTTTTTTATTGTGATTCATTCCGGTTTATTGCAGATCGTTCAAGGAATTCGACTACAGCGGATCGAATTCGTTAGTCGTAAGGAATTCGCAATGATGTATAACCGGAGAAGGGGATTGCAATGAGTAACATCGACAAACGGAATCGTCTGGATGAGGAAGTTTTCACTTATCGGGTGACGAAGGACAATAAGGTGTTTATTTCGTATATGGGAAGGCAGGTTACGTCTTTAGTTGGTAAAGAAGCGGATAAGTTTTTGACCCGAATCAGCGGACAGGATTTCAAAGCCGTTCAGCTTGTCATGGCAAAGGTGACCGGAAATTTCAAACGCGGCAATGAGAAAGACAGTAAACGAGAGTAGTGCATTATTAGAAGCAACCATATAAGGCATGAAACCGACTGAAGAATCAGTCGGTTTTTTTATATTTTCGAAGACGTCGTAATACTTGTGCCATGTTCGCCATGCGGCGCTTGCATGATAATAAAGGAGCTTGCTGCTCAACCGGCCTAACCGGGCGAGGATGTCTGTTCATCCCGCAGTACTTGGCACGATGTGCCGAAGTGTGCTGTAGGCCGGGAATGACTTCAAGCTCTGAAAAGGGGTTCGAATCCCCGATCGCCTGTAAAGCGACTATGGTTTAGCCGAATTCGACGTCAAGTCGAAACTACACGATTCTGATGACGGAGCTCTCAGTCCGAAGCGGACACTGAAGCAGGAGCTTGCAGTTCGCGGATACCGCATGAACTCGCCATGCAAGTTGTCTTTGAGATGAATAGGGAAGGCAGAGCAGCCCAGATGCTTGATGAGGCAGCCCCTGCCACCGGAAAACCTCAGAGACAGTGCACAGCGTAACATGCTTAAGCGCAACTCCGCTGCCTGATATCGGGAGAGCTCTCGATCAGATTCAACTTAGCGTTCTTCAACAACCCCTAGGAGGTTTGATATACATGTTCACGAAAATCAACATTCAAAGCGACCAACGCGGATTACTATTCCAAAAAGGAAGCTACGTACGGTACTTGGAGCCGGGAGTTTACCGTTTCTCCCCTTTCAGTGATGCAAAGGTAGAGGTACTTGACATTACGAAGCCTTTTCAGGTTCCCGGTAAAGATCTGGAACTCTTCCTGCATGACGAGCGGCTGCGTGCGGACCTTATCGTTCTGGATATGTCGGACGCCGAATTGGCGCTAAGGTACGAGGACGGTAAGTTCGCTGGCTTATATCGCACAGGGAAGTATGCCTTCTGGAATGTGCTCAAGAAACACTCGTTTGTGCGTGTTGACTTGACCAAACCGGAGCTGACGCCCCAAATTGACTTAGCAATATTGCCTCATCTAGGCAACTTGGTACAGATATTTGATGTTGGTGCGCAGGAAACAGGTCTGCTCTATTACAACAATGTATTAGAGCGGCAGCTTGGACCGGGGAAATATTACTTCTGGAGGAGCAATGTTCAGGTTATCGTGAGAACGATTGATCTGCGGAGGCAGCAGATCGATTTGACCGGTCAAGAGATGTTGACGCAGGACAAAGTGCCGCTCCGGCTCAACTTTGTGTGTCAGTACCAAGTTAAGGATTCGCTTCAAACCATTCAAATCCGTTCTGTTGAGGAGCAGCTGCATATTGCCTTACAGCTCGTATTGCGGGAGTATGTGGGTACATTAAAGCTCGATGAATTGCTGCAGATGAAGCGGGAGGTAAGCGAATTCGTGCTTCAACGGCTTCGCGAGAAGCAAGGGGATTACGGGGTAGAATTTCTATCTGCCGGGGTGAAGGATATCATTCTTCCAGGAGACGTGAAGGAGATTCTGAACACGGTTATTCTAGCTGAGAAACGGGCACAAGCTAACTTCATCACGAGAAGAGAAGAAACAGCGGCAACCCGGAGCTTGCTGAATACGGCGAAGCTCATGGATGAGAATCAGACGCTGCTTCGTCTGAAAGAGCTGGAATATCTCGAGAAGATCTGCGAGAAGATCGGTACGATCTCGCTCATGGGCAGCAGCGGCGGAGGCTTGCTGGAGCAGCTTAATATGCTGCTGAAACCGAATAATCCCGGCGCATAGTTACGCCAATCGACAAGACTGACCACTACCTAGACTCAATGAGCCATTTCCTATTCATTCCAGCAAGTTTAATGGTGTAGTTGTCAGTCTTATGAAATTGGTGGACTATGACCCTATTTCCTTCTTGTTCCTTGATAAAGGAAGGTACATACATTTCGGCGCCGAATTTCTATACATACAAGTATAAGTATCAAGGACAATGTTACTTTGGGAGGAATTGATATGACTGTAAAGGTGAAAATCGGCGAATGTGAGTTGGACATGAACGGTCCTTATTTGACGGAACTGAGGGAGTCCAACGATATCCTTGACGACGAAGCGAAACTGCGCGAAAGGCTGAAAGAAGACGGCTATCTGTTCATCAGAGATTTTCATAATCGCACGAAAGTACAGCAGGCAAGGCTGGCTTTCCTGCAGCGCATCAATGAGCAAGGCAAGCTGATGCCTGGCACGGACCTGGAAGAAGGCGTCATAAATGCAAGCAATAAGGCAGCGGGTTTCCAAGGCAGCGAGAATCAACCGCAGGAGCTGCTTGATGTTGTGAACAGCGAGTCGACGATGCAGTTCTTCGAACGATTCCTCGGCGGCGAATGTATCACTTACGATTACAAATGGGTGCGCGCCGTTGAGACGGGCGGATTCACGGGTGCCCATTACGATATCGTCTACATGGGGCGCGGTACGAAAAATTTATACACGCTATGGACACCGCTTGACGATATTCCGTATGAATTAGGCGGGCTTGCGATATTGCTTGGCTCCCAGCATTTCGATCGCATACGTGAAACGTATGGTCAGATGGATGTCGATCGCGATCGCGTGGACGGCTGGTTCTCATCAGATCCGCTGGAATTGATCAACCAGTATGGCGGCTGCTGGGCGACGGCGGAGTTTAGAGCCGGGGATGCGATTCTGTTCGGGATGTATACGATGCACGGCTCCCTAACGAATCAAACGAACCGTTACCGGTTCAGCGCGGATACGAGATACCAGCTCAAGTCGGAGCCGGTCGATGAGCGCTGGATCGGCGCGAAGCCGAAAGGTCATTATGGTTGGCATGCAGGCCCGACGGTCAGCATGGAGGATGCAAGAGCAAATTGGGGCGTATAAGAATGATCAGGAGTCTTTCGCGATTGCAACTGCGAAAGGCTCTTTCTTGTCTGACGTTCCTATGGTAAATTAGGGGAAGGCTGCAACAAGACCGAATATTTGTGAAACGAATGGATTCACTTGTCGTATTAGAGAACATGAACGCATGCGAACACCATTTTGAGGAGGAAACGAAACATGTCTGTATTTAAACGATTGCGCGACCTTACCTTGTCGAACGTATATTCTCTTATTGAGAAAGCCGAAGATCCGATTAAACTGACCGATCAATATATCCGCGATATGCAAGAGGATCTGGAGGATGCGGAGAAAGCCGTTGCATCCCAAATCGCGATCGAGAAACGGTTCAAGCAGCTGTACGAAGAGCAGGATGCACTTGTTCAGAAACGTGAAGAACAAGCGCACACAGCCGCTTCCATGCAGAATATCGAGCTGGCAAGACGTGCACTGGAAGAGAAGAAAGCAGCCGAGCAGAAGCGTGACGAATACAAAGTCAGCTACGATCAGAACAAAGCATCCGCAGACAATCTTCGCTCCAAGCTGGGTGAAATGCGCGAGCAGCTGACTGAAATGAAGAACAAGCGTGAAACGCTCGTTGCCCGTTACAAAGCAGCGAAAGCGCAAGCTGAGATTAACAAATCGATGGCAGGCTTCAGCTCCGATACGGCGATGTCCGGATTGAAGCGCATGGAAGAGAAAATGCTGCAGGCTGAAGCGCAAGCGGAAGCAAGCAATGAGATGAACAGCAAAGCCAAGTCGCTGGACGATGAGTTCGAAGCGCTCGGCAAGAATAAAGCCGTTGACGATGAGCTCGCGGCGCTTATGAAGAAATACGAGAACAAAGAGTAACGGGTGGAGCTTTATCCGCAAGTGGCTGCTTAGGGAAGAACGTCTGCCGGCCGGAATCATGCACATTGCTTGATTCCACGCCCTGCGGCGTTTTTTCTTTGCAGATAGGCTGCGGCACAATGGATGACGGAGGAATAATCGAATGACATTGAATGAGATGGTAGCAATATTCGTATGGACCGGTGCCGGAGCGGTGCTGTTAGTTGTACTGATGGCAGTGGATTCCTTGTTTACCCGGTATAAGGATCTGGAAGAAATCAAGAAGGGTAACGTCGCGGTGACGAGCCGTTTTGTCATGAAGCTGCTCGCGCAGGCTTATATCCTGTCGCAGTCGATCTCGACTTCGAATCATCTCGGTGAAGCGTTGCTCGTATCCGTCATTTCGTTTGTCATCTTATTGCTTGTGGAGAGCTTGGTGGAATACGTATTGCGTTCTACGGCAGGACTTGATCTGAGTGAAGGCACGAAGGACAACAAGCTGTCGCATGCGCTGCTGGCGGGATCGCTTCACGTTGCAGGCGCACTGATCATCGGTTCGTGTCTGTAAACTTGAACAATAGGGAGTTATCGTCATGAGCTTATTCAAACGTATTAAGAATATAATGGCCAAGCCGGAGCCGGCGAAGGTGGAGAAAAGCGTCCTGACTATTGGCCCCGGCGATGTTGTGGAAGTGTCGCTTGTTACGTATCAGGTTGTCGGCCGACTGCATAACCGTCAGCGAAATCTTATCGTATTAACGCTTCAAGACGGTTCCGCTATCCAATACTTAACCATTGAAGAGCGGGAACGTACCGAGTATGCTTTGTACAATTCCATCGATGGGCGGCTCGATTCGGTCGAGGAAGTACCGACGGAATTAGAATTGGATGACCGTGTGTTCCATTTGGAGGAGCAGTATTCAGGCCTCGTTACGGCAACAGGCAAGACGCCGTTTGTGCAAGGCGGAGAGCAATACGTCTGGCAGTATCAATCTGACGATATGAAGCTGCTGCGTATTGAATGGCAGGATGGCCGATTCATGCTTTATGAAGGTGAAGATGTGCTTCCGGCCGATGTTCGCGTTCTCCGCGGCAGTTAGGAGATGATGAGTGGGATGCGCAAAGCCAGCTATTTAATCAAATTATTGCTTGTTGTAACGCTCATTGTTCCACTTCTTGCGGCTTGCGGCTTGAACAAGACGATCGAAGAGAACTATCCGCTTGAGTCCGTCAACGGCAGCGGGAATGAAACGTCCTATGTATACCGCGCAGCAGGTGTCAGCGTACCTGAGGTGGCGAAGGCGCTCATCGACGAGTCCAAGCCGCAGCAGCAATCGCCGGAGAAAACGGACCATATGTTTCTTGTCTATTCGGATCGCGTAGTCCATCTGCAGCAGGATGCAGCTAAGCCGGAAGATACACTGATTGAAGTGGATTCCAAAGAGTACGTCCGCAACAATTACAGCTCCAGCTTCTTACAAGGTTATTTGATCGCCAGCATTTTAGGTGATTTGTTCGATAACGGCCGTTATGGCCATGGCACTTATCGCGGTTATACGGATCGGGATAAGTACAAGCCGAAAGGCGGCACGTACCATGCGCCGTCGGTTCAGGAGAAGAAAGCCGTTCCTCCGATGACGGTTAATCGGACCGGATCAATCTTCAAACGTTCGAAGAATGCGGATACCAGCAAGGTGGGCGAAGGTGGGCTCTTCAACAAAGCTCCCCCCAAGACCGGTAAAATTACGCGTGATTCCGGCGACAGCAAGAAGTCAGGCAGCTGGCTTACGCCGCGCAAATCCTCGAAACCGAAGACCAGAGTCGGATTCGGCAGAGTAACAAGGCGACGATAAACCAAGAGATCGGTAATGCAGACTTAGTGCTGCTAATACCGGTCTTTTTTTTGCTGGTTTCGCATGTTCTTACTTTAATTCGAATGCGGCATTAGGTATGATGGAGAGATCATAATGGCTGCATGTAATAGAAAGGGGAACTGAAATGAAACGTTTGCTGTCACCGCTGAATACGGTCGTACTCACGCAATTTTTGAGCGCATTCGCGGATAATTTGAACTTTTTTCTTATCGTGGGCATGGTTAAGCGGCAAGGGGTCGACAATCCGGATATCGCCGTCAATTACATACAGATCGCATTCCTCTGCGCCTACGTGATTCTTGCTCCGGTCGTTGGCGCATTTGCGGATAAGAAAGCGAAATCGAATGTGCTGCTGCTAGGCAATATTCTGAAAGCGATCGGGATTGGGCTGCTGCTCTTCGGTTTACCGCCGGCACTTTGTTATGTATTTGTCGGTATAGGAGCTGTTGTCTATTCACCCGGGAAATACGGCATCCTCACCGAGCTTACCTCGAATGAAAGCGAACTGCTGCGAGCGAATGCCAAAGTCGAGGGTTCAACCATACTTGCGATTCTGCTTGGCACAGTGGCAGGCGGTTTCCTCGCGCAGAATTCGGATCTGCCGGCCGTACTGACATGTTTGGCCGTCTATCTGTTGTCGTTGTTCATGACGCTGATGATTCCGGCCAAAGCAGGAAACAACTCCTTGCGTTACAGCAAAGAAGCAGTACAATTTCTGCGTGATTTCACCTTGCTGTTTCGCAACGCCCGTGCTCGGTTCTCCCTGATCGGCACCGGATCGTTCTGGCTCACCGCTGCAGTGCTGCGCATTGCGCTTATTGCTTGGCTGCCGCTCAATCTCGGGATCGAAGATACCGATCAGCAGTCGATGATGATTGGCGTAACGGCAATCGGCGTCGTATGCAGCGCGTTCCTAACGCCGAGGCTCGTTCCGGCAGGCAGGCTGCACCGCGCATTCTATTATGGACTCTTTATGGTCGCGTCCGTTATGGTCGCATCGTTAACTTATGTACTGTGGATGACGATTCTCCTGCTCTTCTTAATTGGTCTCTTCGGCGGCATCTTCGTTATTCCGCTGAATACGATGCTGCAGGAAGAAGGCAAAGCGCTGATCGGATCCGGCAAGACAATTGCGGTGCAGAATTTCGTGGAGAATATTCTTACGGTCAGCGGACTCGTGATTTATTTGACGCTCAGCCAGATGAATGTGTCCGTTAACGGCTCCGTCATCGGGATTGGACTCGTGCTGCTCCTCTTCATCCTGTTCCTGGCAACGCAGGTGGGCGGCATAAAGGAAGGCGGAGAGACCGCTCCGTTAAAGCAAAGACATGAGCACTAGTTATGCAGAAGGGTCGTTCCATTTCGTGAATTGGAAGGACCCTTCTTATTTGCTGGACGGAAGTCCTGTCCAAATCGAAGTGTATCACCTGCTGAGGAATCGCCATCTCTTCGAGAAGCTTCGTCTATATTCGCCGATACTAGTGGGAACTGTACCGATCGGGATTAACGTAGCAGGCAGCGATCTGGACCTGATCTGTGAAGTGGCGGACTTCCATGCCTTCGAAATCGAGATGTTTGCGGCGTTCAAGCAGGAGCAGCACTTTACGATCGTTCGAAGAGTTGTGGCCGGCTTGGAACGCATCAAGGTGAATTTCACGCTGGAGCGCTGGCCGATCGAGATATTCGCGCAATCCATACGGACTACTGAGCAGAACGGTTACCGTCACATGGTTGTCGAAGCGCGGCTGTTGGCATTGTTCGGTCCTGCTTTGAGAGCGGAGATCATACGTCTGAAAGAGAATGGTTTCAAAACGGAACCGGCTTTCGCGAAGGTGCTCAAGCTGGAAGGAGATCCCTATTTGAAGCTGCTGGAGCTGGCAGATTGGACGAATGAGCAGCTGCTTGCGTTGAATGTGGCTGACTGGATAAACAATTATCAAGAATCGTAGAAAAGATGTATCTCCATTAGCGAATGTCTGTTAAAATATACGGACTCAACTCTTTTGCTAGGAGGCCTTACCTTGTCGTCCGAACCGCTGCTCACCTTTCTTTCACCGCCGCTGCCTTACTTCATTGAATCCAACCGCGGCTCTTATGGGCCGGGCGGCGAACATCCAAACCGTCGGAATATCGGCGTGTTCGACTTGCTGTTTGTGCATAGCGGAACGTTATACATTGGCGAGGAATCGAATTCCTGGGCAATCGGTCCGGGACAGATGCTTATATTAAGACCGGACTTATGGCATTATCCAACGAAACCATGTACAGAGGAAACCGTGTTTGATTGGGTTCATTTTCAAACCGCGGGTCCTTGGGAAGAGTTAAACGAAACGAACTGCGGCACGATTCGCGGCGATTATTATTCGTACGCCATCCGGCTGCCGAAGACGATGACGTTCTCGTATCCGGATGAAGCCATCTCGCTCTTCAGCAAGCTTCATGATGCGGCTATGGGAACTTCGCATGCAGCGTTCTGGCAGCGGCAGCAGTGGTTCCTCCATCTGCTGCAGTTATTCGATGAGGGCTGGCGAAGCGATGCGGCCAAAGCTCCGATTGCCGTAGCCGAAGAGGCAGCCGCCTACTTGAAGATGCACTTCCGCACAACCGTAACGAATTCGAAGCTCGGCGAAGTGATGGGATTGCATCCGAACTATATTGCGCGCTGCATGGGCGAAGTGTTTGATTGCACGCCTCAGCAGTACTTGCTTTCATATCGGATGGATCAAGCGAAGCTGATGCTCATGAAAACCAATTGGCCGATTTCCAAAATCGCCGATGAAACCGGATTTAAGCAAACCCCGCATTTCTCGCGCTCCTTCGCCGAGCATGTCGGGATTACGCCGCTTTCCTATCGAAAGCGGTTTACGGGAAGCAGCAGGGATAAGCAAACGATGCTGGATATGCGAAATCACGCGCTTGATCGAGAGTAATAGAAACACGCGGCCTGCCGGTCCTCGCTTATGAGGGCTGGCAGGTTTTTTGTTTTCTATGGATCGAGCGGCTTCCCTTGTGTTTTGCCTGTTTACGAAGTTGGCGTTTTCAATTAAGATAACCAAAGACGTTTTCGTATTTGTTACCGGATGAAGGATGAGGGATGGGAGTACATTGGAGAAGATAGAGAAAGCTCGACTGAATTATGAACATACCTTTCAGCAGGCCGCTACGCTGGAAGAGAAAAGCCCCGTGAAATTTCTGATTGCTCTATATCGAGGGAATTTCACGAACCTGCTGCTTTCGTTGTTATTTTACATCGTGAAGAGCGCCCCGATTTTCGTGTTGCCGATTGTGACAGCCAACATCATCAACATTGTCAGCCAGCCAAGCGCGCATTCGGAACGGGAATTATGGATAAACTTCGCCGTCATCGTAGTTGTCATCCTGCAAAATATCCCGACGCATACTTGGTATGTCTCGTACATGAGCCGTGCGATCCGACATGTCGAAGCCGGAATTCGCAGCGCGCTTGTCCGCAAGCTGCAGCAGCTGTCGATTACCTATCACCGCGACCTTCAAGCGGGGAGGCTACAGTCGAAGGTGCTTCGGGACGTTGAGGCAGTCGAGCAGCTATCCAAGCAAGTGATGCTGACGCTAATGCCTGCACTGATCAATATTATCGTTTCAATCGTTATTACGGTGCGCAACAGCTGGTCCGTCTCGCTCTTCTTCGTGATGACGATTCCTGCAGCCATTCTGCTGGTTCGGATATTCCGCAAGAAAATCAGTTCGACCAATAAGGAATTCCGTAAAGAAATCGAGAAGATGTCCTCCAAAATGTCAGAGATGGTCGAGATGATTCCGGTCACGAGAGCACATGGTTTGGAGGAAGTGGAGATCGAGCGCATTGACGGGACGCTGCGAAAGCTGCAAGGGAAAGGGCTGAGGCTTGATATTGCCGAGGCGTATTTTGGCGCTTCCAACTGGGTAACGTTCCAGCTGTTCCAGGTGTTCTGCTTACTGTTCACTGCCTTTCTGGCTTACAAAGGGCAGATCGAGGTTGGCAATATTGTCATGTATCAAGGGTTCTTCAGCATGATCCTAGGCTCGGTCTCTGCCTTGATTACGACCTACCCGAATATGGCGAAAGGTTTCGAGTCGATTTACTCCATCACGGAGATTCTCAACTCGCAGGAGATCGAACGTAACGATGGCAAGCTAAAACTTCGCGAGATAAGCGGAGAGATCGCTTTCGAGGATATTCAGCTTGTATATCCGGGCTCTGAGCATCATGTCTTGGAGGAAGTAACGCTGACGGTAAGAGCCGGCGAATGTATCGCTTTCGTCGGGGAGTCGGGGGCAGGGAAATCGACTATTCTTAATCTGGTCACCGGATTCCTCCGACCTACAGGCGGCAAGCTGACGATCGACGGCGTGAACATCGATGATATCGATCTTCGGGAATACCGGAAATTCATTTCGGTTGTGCCGCAAACGAATATTTTGTTCTCCGGTACGATCCGCGACAATATCGTGTACGGCTTGCCGGATATAACAGACGAGCAAATTTATGCTGCGATTGAAATGGCCAACCTGTCGGAAATGGTTAAGAGATTGCCGGCAGGCATCCATACGAAGGTAGGCGAGCATGGGGGCAAGCTGTCCGGCGGACAGCGCCAGCGCATTGCGATTGCACGGGCACTCATTCGTAATCCGAAAGTGATCATCCTGGATGAAGCGACATCAGCGCTCGATAATGCGTCGGAGTACCATGTGCAGAAAGCGATGCAGGAGCTGATCAAAGGAAGAACGACGTTCATCGTCGCCCATCGGTTGTCCACGATTCGCGATGCCGATCGTATCGTCGTGATGAAGCAAGGCCGCATTGCCGAGATCGGTACATTCGATGAGCTGATCGCGAGCAAAGGGGAGTTTTATCATCTGAAGCAGCTTCAAATCTAAGCCAATAAAGGCTGTCCCGAACCTTATCCATCAGGATGAAGCGTTCGGGACAGCCTTATTGTTTGTAGACTTGATTTTACAGGGACAGCTCCAGAATTTGACGCACATCTGCTTCGTTTAGCTTCTTGAAGTTGCCAAGCGGCCCGAAGAGAACTGCTTCTTTGGCCATCGTGTCCAAGTTATCGCGGCCGATGTCGTAGTAAGCCAGTGTCGCAGGCGCACCGATACGTGTGAAGAACGCACGGGTTGCTTCGATGCCGGCAAGCGCCAGCTCCTCGTCCGATTTGTTTCCGCGTTCAATCCCCCATACGCGTTCTGCATATTGCGTGAAGCGGTCAATCCGCTCCTGATACACATATTTCATCCAATTCGGGAACACAATGGACAGTCCGGCACCGTGCGGGATGTCATAGATGGCGCTGATTTCATGCTCAATGCCGTGAGAAGCCCAATCATTCTGCGTGCCGACACTGATCAAACCGCCGTTAAGAGCCAGCGTACCGCAAAGCATCAGGTTCGCGCGCGCCTCGTAGTTCTGCGGGTTCTCCATCGCAATCTCCGCATTCTCGATAACCGTCAGAAGGATCGATTCGCAGAGACGTTCTTGCAGCGGAGCATTCGGCGTTAGCGTAAAGTACTGTTCGAATACATGCGACATGATATCCACTACGCCGTTAACCGTTTGGTTGCGAGGTACCGAGAACGTAAGCGTCGGATCCAAAATCGAGAAACGCGGATACGCATGTATGCTGCCGAATGCACGCTTCTGCTTCGTTTCCCAGTTCGAAATAACGGCATTGCCGTTCATCTCGGAGCCTGTAGCCGACAAGGTCAGAATCGTGCCGATTGGGAGGGCATCGCGAATTACGGCTTTTTGCATCATGAAATCCCAAACATCACCGTCGTACAGTGCGCCGGCTGCAATCGCTTTGGCTGCATCGAGTACGCTTCCGCCGCCGACGGCAAGCACCAGGTCAACCTTCTCGCTGCGGCACAGCTCGATCCCGCGGTTAACGGAGGTCAGGCGCGGGTTCGGCTCGATACCGGACAGTTCTACGACCTTCGCGTCGATGGATTTCAATTGCGCCATGACTTCATCATATAAGCCGGTTTTCTTAATGCTGCCGGATCCGTAAACGAGAAGAATCGACTTGCCGTAAGCCTCCGTCAGTTTGCCTAATTGACTGATCGTACCGCTGCCGAAGACGATTTTCGTTGGGTTCTGAAAAGTAAATGAATTCATGTCGCACCTCCATAAGTTGGTTACACCATGCTTATCTTATCGATAGGAGAGGAGTGAAGTCAAGGCGACGACAATCCGGCCTGCGTCAGGCGTGTCTAAGCCGCTTATTTCGGAATCTTACATCTGCGATACCCTTCGGCACGACGCCGCGCGAGTATCGAATGAAGAAAATATTGTCCTGATTCTCCCATTATATTAAAATATTAACTGTCCCTATCGGGGCAGTTTTTTATTCATTTACGCCATATTTTTACAAAATTTTTTCTTGACAAATCTGACATCTAGATAACAAAGGGTGAAATAGTGGACGAATCAAAATTTTCTGAAAATAGGGTGCCAACTTTAAAAAGAGAGTGTATAATGAAATAAAAATCGCGCCTGCGTTAGTAAACATGACAATACCTTTACAAGTAGCTACACTAGGGAGGTGCATGCCACTATGGCTAATGCGGCTGCAATCGGACTTTCTTTGCGCGATTTATATCTTTTTAACAAAGGAAATTTGTTTCATAGTTACCGTACTTTCGGTGCGCATCCCATCCGACTCGGCGACGAAACCGGCGTGCGATTCACCGTTTGGGCTCCCAATGCCAAGCGTGTCCGAATTGTTGGTTCGTTTAACGATTGGAACGGGTACCATCATGAGATGGAGCTTATTGGCGAAACCGGCGTATGGAGCTTATTTGTTCCAAGCATCGGGCCGGGAACGGTGTATAAGTATGAAATTCAAACCCTCGATGGCGCTCTTCTTCTGAAATCGGATCCATATGCATTCCAATCCGAGCTGCGGCCAAGCACGGCATCGGTTGTTGCGGAAGTATTCCATTTTAACTGGAATGATGGAGACTGGCATCAGCGTAAGCTAGAAGACAGTCCTTATCACGAAGCGATGCTCACGTATGAAGTCCACCTTGGTTCATGGCGCAACCGGGGCAAGGAGCTGTTCTGGACCTACGAGGAGATGGCAGGTGCGCTTGTTGATTACGTCGCCCAGATGGGATATACCCATATCGAGCTGCTTCCCATTACCGAGCATCCGCTCGACCAATCATGGGGGTATCAAGCCACCGGCTATTATGCGCCAACGAGCAGGTATGGTACACCCGAGCAGCTCATGCATCTCGTCGACCGCTGCCATCAGCGCGGCATCGGCGTCATCTTGGACTGGGTTCCCGGTCATTTTTGCAAGGATGATCATGGATTGCGGCTGTTTGACGGGACACCGATCTTCGAAGGCAAGAACTGGAAGCTGGCTGAGAAACCGCTATGGGGAACGCTGGCTTTCGACTTTAGCTGTACGGAAGTGCAAAGTTTTCTCATTTCCAATGCGATCTATTGGATGGATGTATTCCATATCGACGGTCTGCGCGTGGATGCCGTTGCCAGTATGATCGATCTTCATTTTGACAAACCTCCAGAGCTTTACACCTATAACGCATTTGGCGGCACGGAGAATACCGATGCCATCCGTTTTCTGAAACGATTGAACGAAACCGTTTTTCAGTATTTCCCGGATGCCTTAATGATTGCCGAAGACTCTTCTGCTTGGCCGGCCGTCACCTCACCAACCTACATGGGCGGACTCGGCTTCAACTTCAAATGGAATATGGGTTGGATGAACGACATGCTGCGCTACATGGCGCTTGATCCGAATGATCGCATGCGTCACCACAACCTCATCACCTTCTCTCTCGTATATGCATTCTCTGAAAATTTCGTATTGCCGCTTTCACACGACGAGGTCGTTCACGGGAAGCGTTCGCTCTTGAACAAAATGTCCGGCACCTATGAACAGAAATTCGCGCAGCTCCGCTTATTCTACGGCTATTGGATGACGCATCCGGGCAAGAAGCTGCTCTTCATGGGCGGTGAGTGGGGGCAGTTTGACGAATGGAAAGACGCTGAGGCACTGGATTGGCAGCTTCTTGACTATCATGCTCACGGGAGCATGCACCATTATGTAAAAACCCTTAATCATATTTACGGCGCGCAGCCTTCCCTTTGGGAAAGGGATTGCGATCCCGGCGGATTTGAATGGATTGACGTCCACAACGCCGCACAGAGCGTCATCGTCTTCATGCGCCGCGGACATGCAACTGACGAGTTTATGATTGTGGTCTGCAATTTCTCCTATCATCACTACTCCGACTATCGAATCGGCGTACCGGAATCCGGTGAATACCGGATCGCTTTGCACAGTGAGGCGGCAACCTTCGGTGGTGTCTTAACGGACATTCCGGAAGTTCTATATAGCAAGCCGACACCTTGGCATGGAAGGCCTTGCAGCATCTCGCTTGAACTTCCGCCGCTATCCATACAATTGCTGGTGGTTGCCAAGGGTTCGCTTGACCGCAATGATCGCTTTACCACGTAGCACGGATCGACAGCAATCACTACACCTACTGCAGCTAGCCGTTGCAGTATAGAAGGAGAGTGTGTCCATGGGCAGAAAACGTATGGTGGCCATGCTTCTTGCCGGAGGAGAAGGGAAAAGGCTCGGCGTGCTAACGAAAGATGTGGCTAAGCCGGCGGTCCATTTTGGCGGGAAGTACCGAATTATCGATTTTACTTTAAGCAACTGTGCACATTCGGGCATCGACACAATCGGCGTTCTGACGCAATATCAGCCGCTGGTCCTGAACACCTATCTCGGTATCGGCAGTCCTTGGGGACTGGACCGGCGCGACGGCGGAATGGCAATACTTCCTCCTTATGTCAAGCAAAAGGGCGGTATGTGGTATAAAGGCACCGCGAATGCCATCTATCAAAATATGGGGTTCATCGATCGGTACGACCCCGACTATGTACTAGTGATCTCAGGCGATCACATTTATAAAATGGATTATGAGCTCATGCTGAGAGAGCATGAGGAGCGTGGTGCCGATGTTACGATCGCATGCATCGAAGTGGGCTGGAAGGAAGCAAGCCGCTTCGGGATTATGCATGTTGACGATGAAGGTGCCATCACTTCGTTTGAAGAGAAACCGAAAGTGCCTACAAGCAATTTGGCATCGATGGGTGTTTATATTTTCTCCTGGCCGGTATTGCAGCAGTATTTGGTTCGCGATGAAGCGAATCGGTTGTCCGGTAACGACTTCGGCAAAGATATCATCCCGGCTATGCTGCAAGACGGCGTGAAGCTGCAGTCCTACACGTTCAACGGATATTGGAAAGATGTCGGTACGCTCGAGAGTTTATGGGAAGCCAATATGGATCTGCTGTCGGAGAAGCCGGCGCTTGATCTGAACGACCGCGATTGGCGGATTTACTCCGTTAACCCGAATCGGCCGGCTCATTATTCCGCTTCTACCGCGGATATCGTAGACTCGCTCATTACGGAAGGCTGTTTAATAGAAGGGCTGGTGCATCGATCGGTGCTGTTCCATGGGGTGCAGTCCGGCCTCGACAGTCAAGTGCGGGAATCGGTCATTATGCCGAACGTTAAGATTGGCAAAGGGGCTCGAATCTACCGCGCCATCATCGGCGAAGGGGCGATCATCGGTGACGGGGTCGTGATCGGAAGCCCGGATTCCAGCTCGGTTACGGTTATCGGAAGTGATGAACTCGTTACGGCTACTCATTCGTTGCAGGAGGTAGAGCAGTCATGAACTCCAACATACTAGGTGTCATAAATCTTATACACGAATCAGACGAACTAGAGACTTTGACGGCAAGCCGCTGCTTGGCTACTGTTCCGTTTGGAGCGCGGTTTCGGCTTATCGATTTCACGCTTTCCAGCATGGTGAATTCCGGAATTACGAAGGTAGGCGTGTTCGCGCAAACCAAATACCGTTCTCTTATCGACCATTTGGGCTCCGGCAAGCATTGGGATTTACATCATCGTCAGAGCGGGCTGTTCATCATGCCGCCCGTCACGGATGACGTGAACGAAGTGCGTCGCGGAGACCTGTATCACTTCTACCAGCACCGCGATTACTTCACGCGCTCCTCGCAAGAGTATGTATTGATAACACGCAGTCATATGGTTTGTAATGTGGATTTTGACGCCATGCTGTCTTCGCATAAAGCGAGCGGGGCGGACATTACGGTCGTGACGAAAGAACAAACGGAGCTGTTTGGCGGTAAAGCGCGCAAGCTGCAAACCGACGAGAAAGGACGCGTCACGGCTATGCAGGATCATTATGGCCGGTTGGAGAGCGATCTGATCTCGATGGAGATGTATTTGATGCGCAAGGAGCTGCTGCTTGAGCTTGTGGACACTTCGCTTGCGCAAGGGCAGGATCATCTTGTCCGCCATGCGATTATGTCGCGGGTGAACGAGCTTCACATTCAGAGTTATGCCTATGACGGGTATCTCGGCATCGTGAATACGCTGAACAGCTATTACAAAAACAACATGCAGCTGCTTCGTCCGGAAGTGTGGAGGAGCCTGTTCTTTGAGCCGGGTCCGATCTACACGAAGGTCAAGGATGAGCCTCCTGCCCGCTACGCGGAAGGGGCTAAGACTTCAAATTCCCTCGTTGCCAACGGCTGCATCATCGAAGGAACGGTAATCAACAGCATCTTGTTCCGAGGCGTTCATGTACGCAAAGGAGCCGTTGTGCGCAACAGCATCGTGATGCAGAACGGTATCATCGGAGAGCATAGCTTCGTAGATCATGTCATCCTCGACAAAGATGTCACCGTGGAACGCAGTCGCGAGCTGCGCGGTGCCGAAGTTTCGCCATTCCTGGCCGTTAAGCGGAAAGTAATCTAAACCCTATCGTTGTCGGTATTAGTTGCAACTAAAGAGAGATAGAAAGTTGAGTAGAGGTGAAACCATACGATGAATGTATTATTCGCTGCTTCTGAAGCGGTGCCGCTCGTTAAGACGGGCGGCCTCGCTGATGTAGCCGGCGCACTTCCGAAAGCACTGCGTTCTAAAGTCGGCGCGGATGTGCGCGTCATTCTGCCCAAGTACGATACGATTCCGGCCGAGATGGCGGAACAATTCGAGACGATCGCCACATTTAACGTACGGCTTGGCTGGCGGGACCAGTACTGCGGCCTGCTCAAGGCCGAGATCGACGGCATTGTCTACTATTTGATCGATAACGAATTTTATTTCAAGCGCGGCGTGCTGTATGGATATGGCGATGATGCGGAGCGGTTCGTATTTTTCTGCTTTGCCGTAATGGAGTCGCTCTACCATATGGATTTCCGGCCGGCTATTATTCACTGCCATGATTGGCAAACCGGACTTATTCCGTTCCTGCTCAAAACCAGATACAAACACGACCCGGCATGCCGCGACATCGCTTCCGTGTACACCATACATAACCTGAGATATCAAGGGGTGTTCGGCAGAGAGCTGCTGAAGGACCTGCTTGGTTCCGGGGACGAATTGTTTGGCTCGGAAGGCATTGATTTCTATGGGGCAGGCAACTGCATGATGGGAGGTTTGCGGTACGCGGACAAGCTGACGACCGTAAGCCCTACCTATGCGGAGGAAATCAAGACGGAAGCCTATGGGGAGAAGCTCGAAGGACTGTTGCGTTACCGCTCGGAGGACTTGGTCGGCATCGTGAACGGAATCGATACGGAGCTGTTTGATCCGATGAATGACCCGGCTGTGGAAATTCCATATCGAGGCTCGTTGCCTCGCAAACGGAAGAATAAGCTTGCGCTGCAGCGTGAACTGGGGCTGACAGAATCGGAGAACACGCCCTTAATCGGTATCGTCTCCAGGTTGGTCGATCAGAAGGGTCTTGATCTGATTGAAGCGGTGCTGGAGCAGATCTTGAAAGAAGATGTGCAGCTCGTCGTGCTTGGTTCCGGCGATTGGCATTTCGAGCAAATGTTCCGCTGTGCCGAGCAGAAGAAGCCGGGTCAAGTCACGACTTGGTTTGGGTTCAACGATGGGCTGGCTCGCAGAATCTACGCCGGCAGCGATATGTACTTAATGCCTTCGCAGTTTGAACCTTGCGGACTTAGCCAGCTTCTGGCGCTGCGTTATCGGTCTGTGCCGATTGTTCGCGAGACAGGAGGATTAAAAGACACGGTTAAGGCATATAACGAGTTTACAGGTGAAGGCAACGGATTCAGCTTTACGAACTATAACGCGCATGATCTTCTTTATACGATCCGCAGAGCGCTTCAATTCTACCGGGATGAAGAAGTGTGGCAGCGCATTGTGGCCAACGGCGCCAAAGACGATATCAGTTGGACGCGTTCAGCGAAAGCCTATATGTCGTTGTATAGTGCGATTGCGCCTAATCGAAAGGAGAGTCATCCATGGCCCGTCATCTCGTAATTGGCAATGGTAAAATACTGATTAATTTGGACCGAAACAATTACATCCGTGACATCTACTATCCATTCGTCGGTCAACTGAATCATGTGGGCGGCCAATATTGTCGATTTGGGATTTGGGCAGGCGGTCAATTCTCTTGGCTGGAAGATCCGGAATGGAAGTTTGAGTTGTCCTACATCGAGGATTCGCTCGTGACGAACGTCATCGCGCGCAATGAACGCCTCGCTGTTGAGCTGCATATGAATGACGGCATCCATCAGCGGGAATGCATCTACATTAAGCGCGTAGTCGTTCGCAACCTGGGCTCGGATCCGCGTGAAATCCGTTTGTTCTTCCATCATGATCTCATGATTGATGGCTCCGAGGTAGGGGACACGGCCGCATATTATCCGGAGAACCATACGCTCTATCATTACAAACGCTCGTCATACTTCATGTTCAACGGGTTCTCGGACGAAGGCGGCATCATGCAGTACACGACCGGGATCAAACGATTCCAATCCGCGGAAGGAACATGGCGGGATGCCGAGGACGGAACGCTGATGGGCAACTCTATCGCGCAAGGATCGGTTGATAGCACAATCAGCTTCCGAACGGTAGTGCCGGCAGGCGGCGAGAAGACGGTCTATTACTGGATGTCGATCGGCAAGAACTTGGAAGAGGTCAAATCGCTCAACCAATACGTGCAGGAAAGTCATCCGGAGAAATTGCTAAGTCGGATCGTGATCTACTGGAAGCACTGGCTCCATCGTGCGGAGAATAATCTGGGTGATCTGAATGAGGAAGCGGCGAACATGTTCCGCTTAAGCTTGCTGCTCGTTCGGACGCAAACCGATGAGCGGGGAGCCATCGTCGCGGCGAATGATACCGATATTCTGCAGTACAACCGAGACCATTACAGCTATATGTGGCCGCGAGACGGAGCGCTGATTGCCGATGCGATGTCTGCTGCAGGGTTCCAGAGCGTGATCGCGCCGTTCTTCCAGTTCTGCGCGCAGACGCTGTCACCGGACGGGTATTTGTTTCACAAATACAATCCCGACGGAACGGTAGGCTCCAGCTGGCACCCGTATATTGTGCAGGGCAGCCGGCGCTTGCCGATCCAAGAGGATGAAACGGCGCTGGTGCTCTTCGCCTTGTGGAGGGACTACACGCGGCATCAAGTCATCGAGCTGCCGCAGTCGCTCTATAACAATTTGATTCGCAAAGGCGCAGCTTTCTTGAGCCAGTATATGGAGCATAGCTTGTCGCTTCCTAAGCCCAGCTATGATCTGTGGGAAGAACGTTACGGGATATGGACCTATACCGTTGCTTCCGTATACGGCGGATTAATGGCGGCGGCCTTCTTCACGGAGCTGTTTGGGGATTACGAACGAAGCGACCATCTTCGCAACACGGCGCAATCCATCAAACACGGCATGCTTACGCATCTCTGGGATGAAGAGTCAGGCAGATTCGCGCGCGGCCTAATCCAGAAGGATAACCGCTGGGTGAAGGATATGACCCTTGAGAGCAGCTTGTTCGGCGTCTGGGAATTCGGCGTGCTGCCTGTTGAGGACGAACGCGTCATCAAGACGATGAATGCGATTCGCGATGGGCTGACAATCCGAACAAGCGTCGGAGGCGTTGCGCGTTACACGAACGACTATTACTTCCAGCAGTCCGGCGATATCGAGAATGTGCCGGGTAATCCGTGGATTATCTGTACGCTGTGGATTGCAAACTTCGAAATTGAGTCGGCGAAGCAATTAAGCGATCTGGTTCGTCCGCGCGAAACGATCAATTGGGTGGTCGAACATGCGCTTTCAAGCGGAGTCCTGCCAGAACAGTTGCATCCGCTTGACGGCAGCCCGCTCTCCGTAGCGCCGCTCACATGGTCCCATGCGACTTATGTGCAGACGGTGACACGGTACGCAGAGAAGTATGCGGAACTCTCCGCCAAGGCATAGAACTAACAGCAAACAGCAGCTACTGCGGCTCATACGCCGCAGTAGCTGCTGTTTGCTGTTTGCTTCCGAATCGGGACTTGAATCTCAAACATAACTTCATTCGGATTATCGGTAATCGTAATGTCTACTTGCATGATTTGCAGCGCATCCCCCGTTATTTCGTAGCCGTCCTCTTCAAGCTTGCGGCATAAGGTGTCGAGGCTTGCGCTGCGATTCCACAGTTCCCCGTAATAGCGAATACAGGCGAACGATCCCGCCGGGATGGTTACGAGATTCCCCTTCGGAAGTGATGTAGCCCGCTTGGCCACTACGAAGATCGTTGACGGTGATTCGAACCGGCGAGCTTCCAGGTCTTCCTGCGACAGCAGGACGCCAAGTCTGTTGCTGGCTAGTATCGGAGCCGTCTCCGTAAGCCGGTTCTCCAGCCCCAACACGCCATAACACAGCTCCAGGTTGCTGTTAATCTTCTGATGCAGCGTGAATAGCTTCCTGCGCCCCAACTGACGAATGGTGACGGCCGGGCTGCCTACCTCGGCAATGACCTCCCTTAGAAAAGCCAGCTTATCCCGGATATTCTCCTCGAGTGCCGTCATTTCTTTGAGCTTACGGACAAGCTCTTCGTGTTTGGCTGCTAATATATCGGTTGAATTTTTAATATTGCGCTCATTGAAATACTGTTTCACTTCGTTGGTGTTCATCCCCAGCTGACGCAGCTCTTTAATCGTGCCAAGCACCTCGTATTGAAAAATCGAATAGTACCTGTAGCCGGTATGGGGATCGACATGTTGCGGCTTAAACAGATCGATTCGGTCATAATGACGAAGCGTTTCGGCAGAAATCCCGCGCAGTTGTGCCATTTCGCTAATCGAAAGCCGTTCTTTCATCGGCGAATCCCCCCCCTTTGCAGCTCTACTTCACCACTGATGTTATAAAATATAACATTGCGATTGACTTTTGTGTAGCACAAAGGTTTACAATCGCTTTAAGTTAATCGAGTGGAGGGAACAAACCATGAAAAAGCGTGTATTATCGATCCTTACGACATGCATGATGGCAGGTTTTCTGCTCAGCGGCTGCGCGAGCAACAATGGCGGCGGTACGGAGAAATCCGGCGATCCGCTCAAAATCGGCCTGAATCCGTTCCCGACCTATTTCCTCTGGTACGTGGCGCAAGAGAAGGGCTTCTTCGAGAAACACGATGTAGATGTAGAACTCGAATGGTTCCCTAGTTACAGCGATGGTTTGTCGGCTCTGAATTCCGGCAATGTAGACGCCAACAGCCAAACGCTCAGTGACACCCTGCCGCCGGTCGGTAAAGGAATTAAGCTGCAGATTCCGATGATTATCGATTACTCGGACGGCGCCGATGGTTTTGTCGTCGATCCCTCGATCAAGAGCTTCGAGGATTTGAAAGGGATGCGAATTGCCACAGAGCTGGGCACGGTGGATCAATTCTTCATGCTGACTGTCCTCAAACAACACGGTTTATCGGAAAAGGATATTAACTACTTCAACATGGCAATTGCGGACGCAGGTTCATCCTTCCTTGCAGGGAAAATCGACGCCGCTGTCATCTGGGAGCCATTCCTGAGTGAAACGTTAAGCTCCGGCAAGGGCAAGCTGCTCTTCTCCTCCAAAGAAACGCCGGGATTGCTGATGGACACCATCGCTTTCCGCGAAAGCATCATCAAGGATCGCCCGGAGGACGTGAAGAACGTGATGGCCGCTTGGTTTGACGCCGTAAGCTTCCTGAAGCACAGTCCGGACGAAGCGATCGCCATTATGGCGAAACACGCAGAGATTACGCCGGAGGAATTCAAGATCTCCCTTGAAGGCGTGAAAGTATACGATCTGAACGATAACGTGGCAGCGCAGAAGGAAGAAGAGGCGTATACGTCCGTGAAATATAACGGCGAGCAAGTCGGCGCTTTTCTGAAGGATTTGAAATTTATCGACGAGCTGCCGGATATGAGCAAGCTGTACAATCCATCTTTTATCAATCAACTGGCTGATGAGAAATAGGGAGGAATAACACATGAATATTTTAGTAACCGGCGGAATGGGTTTCTTGGGTTCAAATCTGGTCCCGATGCTGAGAGAGCGCGGCTACCGCGTCGTCAGCTACGACCGCAGAGTGAAGGATAACGGGGGAGATGAATCGCTCACCTATATCCAAGGCGATTTGCTGGATTTGCCGCTAATTCTGGAGACGATCCGCACGTATGAGATCAACCGCATTATTCACACCGCTGCGATCTCCCATCCGGTGACAGCCATAGATATACCGTATCAGACGGTCATGACCAATGCGGTCGGCACGACGAATATATTCGAAGCGGCCAGGCTTTCCGGTATTAAACGAGTGGTCAACCTGAGCTCCGAGTACGCCTATGGCAACAATGCCGAGCTGGGCACGGTGACCGAGAATGTACCGCTTCATCCGAGCGGCGTGTACGGGGCCACGAAAGTGTTCACGGAGAAGCTGGCCTACGGCTATCGTAATCTGTATGGCTTGGAAATCCCGTCGCTGAGACCGGGCTGGCTGTATGGGCCCGGACAGTTTATGCAGTGCTACATGAAGGATCTGATCGTGAATGCGATCAAGGGCGTGCCGACCTACCTGAAGGAAGGCCGGGACTACGGCTTCCAGTACGTGCATGTGAAGGATGTGGCGCAGGCCTGTATCTGCGCGATGGAAGCAGAAGACATGACAAGCTACGTATACAGCATCACTGCCGGCTATAAAACAACGTTCGGCGAGTTGATCGCATTCGTGCAGGAGCTATACCCGGATGCTGTAATCGAAGTCGGGGAAGGCCGCTTCTCGGAGCTGGATCATTACGGCACCTTCGACATTACGAAAGCGCGCGAAGAAATCGGCTACGTGCCTTCGCGGCCATTCTATGAAAGTGTGCGTGAATATGCTAGTTGGCTGGAGTTCAATCCCTACTAACCCATAAGAATAGCGAGGTGCGAGACGATGAAAACAGAGACGAAGGGTGCGCCGGCGTATAGCCATGCCAAATCGCTGCTCCGCGAAATGCGAGAGAGCTTGAAGGAAGGGATTATTCCCGTAGGCATCTTCAATGACCGCGAGCTGTATGAGCTTGAAATGGAGAAGATTTTTACGAAAAAGTGGATCTATGTCGGGCATGAATCGGAAATTCCATCCGCCGGGGATTACGTGCTTCGTTATATTGGCGAAGATCCGTTTATCGTGAATCGCGACGAGTCCGGAGAGATTCGCGTCATGCTGGATGCCTGCGTTCATCGCGGCGTTCGGGTATGCCGGGCGGAGAAGGGGAATGCCTCGCATTTTCGCTGTCCCTACCATGGCTTTATCTATAAAAATAACGGGAACCTGATCGGAATGCCTGCTCAGCAGCATGCTTACAACGGGTTGAACAAGAAGGATTGGGGGCTTCTTACGGCGCGCTGCGATACGATTCACGGCTTGATTTTCGCCTGCCTGGATAAGGAGACGCCGCCGCTCGAGGACTATCTTGCAGACAGCAAGTACTACCTGGATCTGCTGTTCGGTTTGCAGGATGAAGGGATTGAAGTCATCGGTGAACCTCAGCGCTGGATCGTGAACGCGAATTGGAAGGTTGCGGCGGAGAATTTCAGCGGCGATGCGTATCATCTGATCTTCCTGCACCATTCCGCGTATGAAGTGGGCTCCTCGCCATTCTCCATGCTGGCGAATATGAACGGCGAACAAATCCTTGCCGGCAACGGACATTGCGTCGACATATCGCTGGATAAGACGGAACAGGTCATCGAGATGCCATATTGGAATTTTCCACAGGAAATCGTCGATACCTTCCGGCTTGATCGGCTGGAGCCGAAAGCGCTGGAGATCGTTCGAGACTCCAAGGAAATGCTCGGCAACATCTTTCCGAACAGCTCATTCTTGCTAATGACCGTTACGCCCGAGCGGGATTTGCCCCCTGTACCGTTCATCAGCATGCGCCAGTGGCGTCCGAAGGGTCCGGATCAAATCGAAATCTGGAACTGGTTCCTCATGTTTAAGAATACGCCGCAAGAATTCAAGGAAGCCTCCTATCGCGCCGGCTCGGCAACGTTCAGCTTAGCGGGGATATTCGAGATGGATGATTCGATGACATGGGAAACCATTACGCAGACGGCAGGCAATCGATTTGCAAAGAACAATTTGAAGCTCAACTTCCAAATGGGCATGAATGGGATGGGAAAAGCCAAACGAGACGAAGACTGGCCGCTTCCGGGGATCGCTTACTATCCGCGATATGGGGAAGGCAATCAGCGCTATTTCTATGAATCGTATGTGAATACGATGCTTGACGATGAAGAATGAATCTGGCATCGGAGGAAGGGATGGGACTGTGATGGGAGAAGAAACCGTGATTGTTGAACGTGGGACCGAACAGTTGCTGCAGGAGGGGCAGCATTTCCTGATCCACGAGGCTGAGCTGCTGGACAATGGACAATATTCGGAGTGGATGTCTCTGCTGACGAGTGATATCCGCTATCAAATCCCGATCAGGCTGACTCGCGAACGCCATGCGCCAAGCCCGTTCAGCGACCAAGCCTTTCATATGAACGAGAACCTGGCATCCATCCAAATGCGGGTGGAGCGTACGTTCTCGGACTACAACTGGGCGGAGGATCCTCCGTCCCGTACGAGACATTTTCTGACGAATTTCCGGTTGGCCGATGTGCGCGAGAGCAGTGAAGGTGCGGTTGAAATGGTCGTCATCAGCAATTTGCTGCTGTTCCGCAGCCGATTTGACAGCCCTGCATACGATTTGGTGTCAGGCGAACGTGAAGATACCATTCGCGAATCCGGCAGCGCAGGCGGCTGGAAACTGGCGAAACGGTTCGTCCGATTGGATCATACGACGATGGGCATCAGCAGCTTAGGTATTTTCTTGTAGAAGGGGGTGGCAGGATGTCTGCTGAACAAGAGATTCGAATTGCCAATGAGTTCGCCAGCGTGACGGTTCGGAAGATCAGAACCCGCAACGGGGAACGGCTGGAGATTATATCCAATGGGCTTGGCCTGCATGTAAGTCTTGATCCATTGTCACTGGAGAGCTTGACGTGGCAGCATGCGGACATGTATTCTTCCCTGCTGCAAACACCGCTTGAACCGTATCCATTTAGCGCCGATATTCCACCGCCTGCCATAAAAAGTGAACGCAAGGAGGAGGAGAGGGAGTCATGCTAACGTATCAATCAGAGGCCATCTCTGTATTTCAAAGCGAGCTCTATCAGACCAACTGCTTTGTTATCGAGACGGATGATCTTGTCTTGATCGTAGATCCGAACTACTTGCCATCAGAGCTTGCCGCCATTCGGAAGCATGTGGATGCTGTGAAGCGGGATCGGCCGCTATATCTGTTTTTCACCCATTCTGATTTTGACCATATCGTCGGTTATGGCTCCTTCACGGATTGCAGGATCATTGCAGGCACGGCGTTTGCCAATCATCCGGATAAGGCGGAGCGGGTATCGGTTGTTGAGCGGCTGGATGATGAATTTTATATTAGCCGGCCATACGGCATCGAATTTCCGCGAGTGGATCATGTCATCGAGCTAGAAGGCGAGAAGTTGGTCATCGGTAACACAATCCTGACCTTCAGCACGGCATACGGACATAACGGAGACGGGTTGATGTGCTTCATTGAACCAATTGGGGCGCTCGTTACCGGCGATTATGTATCGGATATCGAATTCCCGTTCGTGTTCGACACCTTCGCCGCTTACCGGAGCACACTGGAGAAAATCGTATCCTATGCATGGTCGGTGCCCAATCTAGTATTGCTTCCCAGTCATGGCAGCGTGACATCCGATCAGGATGAAATCATGCATCGGGCGGAAGTTTCGGAGCAATATCTGAAGCTGTGCGAAGAGCAGCTTGAGCTTGGAGAAGTGTCGAACCGTCTCGAATCGTTTATGGATGTGCAAGATTATCGGTTCAAAATCGGATTCAGGAAGCGGCATGAAGCGAATTTGGTGCTGCTTGCGAATGAACAGAGCGTATTGCCTAACTTGAAGTAGTCTGAAAATTATGCGAATACCTCTTGAACTTTGTTCGGATGGACTCTATAATATGGAACACAGCAACATAGCAGGCGAAGACCAAAGACATGATTCCCATACGTCAGGCTGCACAGAGAGAGGAGCGATTGCTGCAAGCTCCTTCCGTCCTGAGATGCGGAGTTACCCCTTTGCAGCCGTAACATTGAACCCGTCGATTCTGTGTCGCGGTTGTAAGTGGCACCGATTAATCCCCGTTACCGGATGCTAAGAAGGACCCCGCGCCTGATCGCGATCGGCTGGGTCGAATTAGGGTGGAACCACGAGTCTGAACGCACTCGTCCCTTGGGACATGTGCGTTTTTTTGCGTTCAATTTATCGAATGGAGGAAGACTCGTGGATAATGGGATTAAGGTAAAGCTGCAAGACGGCGGTGTAAAAAGCTTTGATGCAGGCGTTTCGGTTGCAGACGTGGCAAAGGCAATCAGCTCAGCGCTGGGGAAGAACGCGGTGGCAGGCAAGGTGAATGGAAGAGAGGTCGATTTGAGTTATCGGCTGGAGGCGGATTGTGAGGTAGAGCTGATTACGCTCGATAGCGATGCGGGGATAGCCATCCTGCGTCACAGTACAGCGCATCTGATGGCGCAGGCAATAAAGCGGATTTACGGTGACGAGGCGGTGCAGCTGGGCGTAGGGCCGGTTATCGAAGACGGGTTTTATTACGATGTCGCGATTGAGCGTCCGCTCACACCTGCTGATTTGCTAGCCATCGAGAAAGAAATGGATCGCATCGTGCAGCAGAATCTGCCGATCGTACGGCGAGTAGTGGAACGAGAGGATGCGCTTGCTTGGTTTGAAGGAAAGGGAGAGTCTCTGAAAGTGGAGCTGATCCGTGACTTGCCGGAATCGGCAGCCATTTCGATCTATGATCAAGGCGAGTTCGCTGATTTATGCCGCGGACCTCATCTGCCTTCCACTGGCCGGATAAAGTCGTTTAAGTTATTGTCGGTCGCAGGCGCATACTGGCGGGGAGACGCCGAGAATGCCGTGCTGCAGCGGATATACGGTACAGCGTTTCCGAAGAAAGCGCAGCTCGAAGGGCATCTGAGCAGGCTTGAGGAAGCGAAGAAACGAGATCATCGTAAGCTAGGCAAAGAACTCGGGCTGTTCATGTTCTCGGAAGAGGCGCCGGGCATGCCGTTCTATTTGCCCAAAGGAATGACATTGCGCAATGAGTTGGAGCAGTTCTCGCGGGAGCTGCAGCGGGAGCGCGATTACGACGAGGTGCGGACGCCGCTAATGCTGAACCAACGGCTGTGGGAGCAATCAGGGCATTGGGACCACTATAAAGACAATATGTATTTCACAAAGGTGGATGAAACTGCGTTTGCGCTTAAGCCCATGAATTGTCCGGGCCATATGTTGATTTACAAAAACAGCCTTCATTCCTATCGCGAGCTGCCGATTCGAATCTCCGAATTCGGCCAAGTGCATCGCCATGAGTATTCCGGCGCGCTAAACGGAATGATGCGCGTGCGGACTTTCTGCCAGGATGACGCCCATCTCTTCGTGAGACCGGATCAGATCGAAGCTGAGATTGGCCGCGTCATATCGCTTATCGACGACATTTACGCCGTTTTCGGTTTCGAGTATCGGATTGAGCTCTCCACTCGGCCGGCGGATTCGATGGGGGAACCGGAGCTGTGGGATCAAGCGGAAGCCGCACTTGCGCAGGTGCTGAACAATCGCGGAATTGCTTATCGCGTGAATGAAGGCGATGGCGCATTCTATGGAACGAAGATTGATTTCCATATTCTCGATGCGCTTAAGAGGAGCTGGCAGTGCGCGACAATTCAGCTTGATTTTCAAATGCCGGAGAAATTTGATCTGTCGTACATCGGGGAAGATGGTCAGAAGCATCGCCCGATCGTCATCCACCGGGCCGTCTATGGATCAATCGACCGCTTCATCGGCATTTTGACAGAGCATTATGCCGGAGCGTTTCCGCTGTGGCTGGCGCCGGTTCAGGTGAAGATCATACCGGTCTCAGGGATAGATCAAGACTACGCGTTTGAGCTGAAACAGGTGCTCGAGCAGTCAGGCGTGCGTGTAGAAGTGGATTTCCGCAGCGAGAAGCTGGGTTACAAGATTCGCGAGGCGCAGCTCGAGAAAGTACCTTACATGCTGGTGCTCGGTGAGGCGGAGCGGCATTCGGGCACGGTTGCGGTAAGGCAGCGGGGAAATGGGGATATTGGATCCATGCGAATCGAAGATTTGATCGAGCGGTTGCGTGAGGAGCTTGCTTTGAAGAAGTGATGCAAGACGTAGTGAATGCAGTAAGGAGCCCTGGGAATAACGGCGGGGCTTCCACTGCTAAATTTATGCTTGACGGGCAGGGTGATGGAAGCTAGTCTATTGCTGAACACCAAAGATTGGAAAAATCGGCTTATCTCTTGAATGGGGGTACTGTGCTGTGAATTCACTGGATGATGTACAGGAAGTAGCGCTTCCCGAGCGGCATTATGTCGGGACGGCGATTACATCCGTTTTTGCCAATCACGATCCGAAGCGGGTCGAGCAGCACTTGAAGGCTTTTATCGCCCGCAGATTCGAAATCAAGCATCTTGCGGATGCCGGCTCCTATGTTTGTCCATCGTTCGTCAGCGATCAACTGTTTACTTATTTATCCTGCATGGAGGTTCACGCCTTGCCTGCGGTTCCCGAAGGCATGATCGGGTTTACGATTCCGGCGCAGCGTTATGTCAAAGTCCGTGTGGAACAAGGCGATCCTTACGAGCTTCTCCATGCCTATATCAAGGCGAAAGGCTTAGGCAATAACAAGCGCGGACTGTCACTTGAAGTTTATCAAGTACACAAGCCGCTCTGGCCGTCTGAGGTGGATGTGTACGTTCCGTTGTTATAGCAAGTTCGGATGCGCCAACGCGCAGCGCGATCGTACCATAAATGCAAAAACCGGTCTTGCCCCGAAGGCAAGACCGGTTTTTGTTTATGGGACTAACGGGATCAATAGAAGCCGCCGCGAAGAACGATAACGAGCAAAATATAAAGTACAAGAATTACGCCTGCACTAGTCCAAAGCACGCCCGGTCCGCCACCGCAACCTACTCCTGCGCCGCCTACACCTTGCATATATCCCACTGTACATACCTCCTGAGTGGTTAATTTGTGATGTTTCATATCACATTTGTAATATATGCCTTTGAGACGGAATCGATTGGACGTTTGTACGGGGTGCATTCGTAATTACACATTCGCCCAACTGGGACAACAGCGGTTATGCGGGGGAAGCAGCCTGCTACTACAGCAGCCTACCATCCACTAGCATTGAGGTCCGCCAAGTGAGCTCCCGGTTGGCATCGAACGTGCATATTGACGGATATGTTTGACTCTTGATTCCGCGCGCATCTTCAGCCCGTTGCCGATGAGCACGTTGGCCGCGCTGCTTACAGCTATGATTTCGATGCACCCGACGCTGATGGTCGGCTTCAGGTTGGTTGTCCGAATGAACGCGGGCACGTCATCGGACGCAATGCCAAGCGGGTCCCAGCTCGGCGTTGCGCGATCGAATATGGAATACGATTCGAAATAAACTTTGCCCGATTCGATATGATCCGCCGCGCGCTGTACAGCCAGAGCGCGAAGCGAAGCGTTCACTTCTGCTCGATCGCCGATTTGCACGACAGAAGCACTGCCCACGCTCGTTAAGTAGAGTCCGCCTACCTCGGAAACCCTAACGGGGTAGTCCGAATTTTCTTCGCTGTAAGACGGAAGAGGGGGATTGTTTCTCATAATCCCAGCTCCTCCAGCTTCTCGATCGTTTCTTTCTTGAACACATCCGCTTCCCCTTCAGCACGGCTTGCGCCTTGCGGTTCGTCAAGCGGCGCAATCGGACCGACGATAACGGATTCCGGCGGCGTATCGAACATGGAGATGAGCGTAATCTCCTCGGTATCGCCGATTTGAAGTATCGATGCGCTCGCTACGCCGGTTAATTGAATGCTGCCGACAGCGAGCACATGGTTCACTACATGCATCTGCATCTGCATAGAAGAAAGCTCCTTCTTACGAATTTTGCAATCGCGACAAGTAGCTGCGGAGCGCGGCATGGATGTCGCGTGTCGTCTTCCCAATGATCGTCTCTTGGATTTGGGCATCGCTTGGCGTGTGGTTTCCTTCAGGGGATGAGCTGCCCTTTCTCTCATGCTCTGCGGCTTGAATGTAGAATTGGATTCGGGCACTCATTTGCTTGCGAATATCCTCAATGATGAGTTTGCGGTGATACGGATCGAGTGAGATGCCGAGCTCGGCTTCAAGCTCGCTAAGCTGCTGAGGGGCATTCTGATCCAAGTAGCGATCAATCACTAAACGGATTTCCGGATAGGGTGTATCGGGTAGAACGGATCCGGGTCCGGGAACGGTGCTTCCGGGATGAGCAGGGAATACGTTGGGCTTGAGATTGTTCACGGGAGGGTTGTCATTGAACGCTTTATGGCCGGGATCGTTGACTACGACCGTGCTGTTCCCGTTAGGCATCACAATTTGGCCGATTTCTTTGATCTGTTCCTCGTTAGGCGGCGTGAGCCCGATGTTCAGCGTACCATCGAGCTTCTCGACCTTTAACTGGTCGAAATGATATTGAATGGTATCGATGTGATAGCTCGGCTTTGACTCTGCGGCATCCAAACGGGCATTCAGCGCCTCGAGCTGCTTGCAAAGCCGGTTGATGACAGCCTGCTGCTCGTCGAGCTGACATTGCAGCTTATGAATATGCTGGTTAAACGCGTTCCATAGTTGCCAAGGAGTAGGCGGTGTGTTGGCCGGTTGCATACGCTTGTAGGCACCTCCTTGTTAATTCGGATTTGGCAGCGGAACGAAGTTCAGCGGATTCTCTGTGCTGAGCTCTTCGTTAAGCATCGGTGCCGGCTCTTTAAATCCCCCTGAGTTGTACATTTGCGAGAGGGAAGAAATCGCTCCAGCCGTCCCAACCTGCAGGACGGAGGAGTTTGCTACGCTGTCTACACGAAGCTGGTGGATCGTAATGGTTTGATGAACCGTAAGCTGCATTAGATGTTCACTCCGTTAGCAACTTCATTATTCGTATTGTCTTGGACATCAGGATCGCTGGTATTCGTCGAACTGACGGCATTGTTCGAGTTGGTCAAACCGCCGGTGAGGAAGGAGCCTGATCCCGCATACGTTTTGGATGAGCTGGACGGAGAGATTTGCACAGAATCACCGAATTGAACGACGGCGCTGGATCCGACACTGATTACTTTGACGAAGCCTACAATAGCGGGCATGATGACTCACTCTCCCTAGTCTGGTTTACAGCGAGCATTTGTTACATCGTATGCGGCAAATGCCCAGATGTGACTTTGCGTTCGGCAGTAGCGCCTATAGAGCCGCCCGCATAAACTGAATGTTATAACGGCGTTTGGCGGAGGTGCGCTAGTATGTCTTCGAAATCAAAGTGGGAAGAATTGGAGGACTGGATGGATGGGCAGCAGCTGCCCAAAGGATTCGATATCTTCCGCCAATCCGATTGGATCGAGAATTACGTCCGCAGCATGATGAACAAAGCTTTGCCCGCCGTATCCTCGGCGCTAAATCCTGCTTCATCTAATATTGTAGAAACGAAGAGATATGTCATCCTAACGTATCCGCTCGGAGAATCGGCTGATCTGTCCGCCATCGGTCTGGTCGTGAAGGAAGATCGCGTGAAACTAAGCGGTATCGCCGGCAAAAGCGATGAAACCATTAAACTGCCGAAGCTTGTGCTGCCGCGTTCCTGCCATGCGGAGTACGATGGCGCCGTGCTTAAGATTAAGCTGCGTAAGCGCCCGTCAAGCAAACGCGTACATCATGCAACCATTCATGGGCTGTAAGGGAGCCTTTTCATCATAGAATTGTCACCAATTTGTTCGATCTTCCTATGATCCCCTGCTGGCTATACATCACGGGCTTGGCTATAATGCAAGTAAAGACTTGCATAGGGAGTGTTATTCGTGACTCTGGTTGACGTTAGTGCCATATCTGCAGCCTTGTTTATTACGGGCGCGGTGTTTATTATGCTGATATTCGGATTGCTGAGCTTCGGCATCGTGAAGATGTTCGAGCAGCGCATTCGTGCAGGCGTATACAGCTTTGCCGGAGCGGTTGTCAGCGCGGTTTCGTTCGGTATTATTTTGAAAGAATGGTTTGTCTGATCCGTAAATAAGCGGAATATTGGTACAAAGCAGGCTGTCTCAGCGACTTATTCACTAAGTCTGAGGCAGCCTTTTTGCGCGAAAAAGTTTGTTTGTCCAATTGGGCTCGAAAAGGCGAAAAATAGTCAATAATCCAAGTTGCCAGAACATAAGATGGAGTATAAGATAATCATATGAGAGAATATTCAGAACATTTCGTCAATGAAGCCAAACGAAGGGAGGGATTGCCGATGAACAAAAGTTATGAAGTTGAATACTGCAATTTGGAGCTGCGTTTCGACAGACGGCAAATCCAAAATCTCATTCGGGATTTAATCCAGGAGGGATATTCGCTTTATTGGAGCGAAACGGACGTCTATTTTCTCATCTCTGTACGCAGCGGGCGCAAGCTTGTGAAGCTTCGGTTTCAACGGGTCCGCAATCGGTACAAAATCGTCGGTGATTATCTAATCAAGGATGAGAAGTTGTCGGATTTATTGGAGAAGCTGATTAACGATTCCCGCGGTCATGCAGTTGTCAAACGGTTCAAAGACAGGCAAATTGTCATTGAAAGCATTATGTTTGGTGAAATTATTCGACTTGTGGAGGTGTCCGGCATGGAACATCGCATCATCTATCAGAAGAAACCTTTTGTTACGGTAGAAGAAGTCATTCAGGCGTTTCAGTCGAAAAGGGCTGAGGAGCGAGCGTCAGTGCTACGATATGAGCTTGATTATGAGCTATCGGTCCTCCATGAAGCGATCACGGAGGGACGAGAAGCAGACATGACGCAGTCCAAGGAAAGACTGCAATCCCTTAGAACTGAGATGATACAGCTTGAGCTTTGAAATAACCAAGATTAAAGATAGGAAATAAACCTCCGGGATGCCAGCAAACCGGGGGTTTATTTTGTTTGTGTGGTAATATATAGGGGGGAATCGACATTTTTCTGATGAAGAAGGTTTTCATTCCTGTCCAAAAGGAGTAAAATAGGATCATTGTATCCGCAAGCGAAGGTTGTTGCTTCGCCGTACTGTGTCATTACTATAACAGAGAAAAGGTGTGGAGAATCAAATGTCTAAGCAGCAAATCGGCGTTATCGGTCTTGCCGTAATGGGTAAGAACCTTGCACTTAATATTGAGAGCAGAGGATTTACGGTATCGGTTTATAACCGTTCCCGCGAGAAAACAGACGATCTCTTGAAAGAATCGGTTGGCAAAAACCTCGTCGGTACATACACGGTCGAGGAATTTGTAGCATCGCTTGAAGTCCCTCGCAAAATTCTAATCATGGTCCAAGCCGGAGCAGGCACAGATGCAACAATTGATGCACTCGTTCCGCTTCTGGATGAAGGTGATATTATTATCGACGGCGGCAACGCTTATTTCCCTGATACGCAGCGCCGCAGCAAAGCTCTTGAAGCACGCGGTCTTCGTTTCATCGGTACAGGCGTTTCCGGCGGCGAAGAAGGCGCACTGAAAGGACCGTCCATTATGCCGGGCGGCCAAGAGTCTGCTTATAAACTTGTTGAGCCTATTCTTACAGCGATCTCCGCGAAAGTTGGCGGCGACGCTTGCTGCACATACATCGGACCGGACGGTGCCGGCCACTACGTGAAAATGGTGCATAACGGTATCGAGTATGGCGATATGCAACTGATCTGCGAAGCGTATGACCTGCTCAACCGGGTTCTTGGCGTAAGCACGGAAGAATTGCAATCGATCTTCACGGAATGGAACAAAGGGGAGCTCGACAGCTACCTGATCGAAATTACAGCTGATATTTTCTCCAAATATGATCCGGAAACCAAACAGCCTATGGTTGACGTTATCCTTGACTCCGCTGGACAGAAGGGTACCGGTAAATGGACAAGCCAAAGCGCACTTGATCTTGGCGTGCCGCTGTCGATCATTACGGAGTCCGTTTTCTCCCGTTTCCTGTCCGCTCTTAAAGACGAGCGCGTAGCTGCAAGCAAATTGCTGAAAGGACCGCAATCGGCTCCTTACCAAGGCGACAAAGCTGCTTTCATCGAAGCGGTTCGCAAAGCGTTGTTCGCAAGCAAAATTTGCTCGTACGCACAAGGCTTCGCACAAATGCGCGCAGCTAGCGACGAGTATGGCTGGAACCTGCGTTACGGCGATATCGCGATGATTTTCCGCGGCGGCTGCATTATCCGTGCCGGCTTCCTGCAAAACATCAAAGACGCGTACGACAAAAACCCAGGATTGACTAACCTGCTTCTTGACGACCACTTCAAAGAAATCGTGGAATCGTACCAAGGCGCATGGCGTGAAGTAATCGCGACTGCGGTAACGCAAGGGATTCCGGTACCGGCATTCTCGAGCGCGCTGTCCTACTACGACAGCTACCGCACAGAGCGTCTGCCTGCGAACCTGCTTCAAGCGCAGCGCGACTACTTCGGCGCACACACGTTCAAGCGTGTGGACAAAGAAGGATCATTCCACTTCAATTGGATTCAATCCTAAGACCCGTTATTACATCCTGTAAGCAGCTTCGCAGCCGGTCGGACTCTTGCCCGCATCCGCTGCGCTGCTGCTTAAGCAGGAATAACGAGGCTTCTGCAAAGCTTTGAAATTTTTTTAATAAGAGTGGCTGAGGAAGACTGAGTAATTCAGGCGCTTCGTCAGCCATTTTCTTTTTCATATACTCTAGGGTCCACAGCACATCTTCTCGGGAAAGCGGATAATCGGGATTAAAAATCCTGTCCACGCGGTACTGAGCGGAGAAAGGCTCGGGGATTGGAGCCATATCGAGGTCACTCCTTCATGGATTTATTGGAATCGGTACTATCAACTCTACGGAAGAAACCAATTTTTTATACCCGTTAATCTGTAATAATGATATAATCACGGGAAAATGTTTTTTTGTTATCGCACAGATTGGGATGGTGTTTTTTCAATGACGAAGGAAAAACCGCTTCATCATGTTGTCCTCATCGGCTTTATGGGAACCGGCAAATCGACGGTCAGCAAGCAGCTGGCAGAGCTTCTGAAATGCGGTACGGCTGACATTGACGCCGAGATTGTCCGGCGTGAAGGACAGGCGATCGCGGATATTTTCGCAGCGCGGGGCGAGGCTGACTTCCGGCTTGCCGAGACTGCCGCATTGGCAGAAGTACTGGGGAGCTCAGATCCCTTGGTGATCGCGACAGGCGGCGGTGCTGTCTTGTCGGAGCGCAACCGTGAGATGATGCTGCAAGATAGCTTCGTGGTTGCTTTAACGGCAGATCCGGAGCAAATAATTGCCCGTGTGAGCGAAGATGCCGCACGTCCGCTGCTTCAAGGCGATGTGCGCGAACGCGTTAATAAATTGCTCGAAGACCGGAAGCATGCGTATGCGTTTGCCCATTTGACGGTTGATACGTCGAATCTCAGCGTCCGGCAAGTTGTAGAGCAAATTGAGCACGGCATCAAGATGCGTTTCTAACACTTACATATAAAGGAGACCGACTAAAGATGGATGTACTCGTAACCCCGACACCGAAGCTGCAAGGCGAGCTTCAAGCGCTATCTTCGAAGAACTACACGACGCGTTACCTGCTTGTTGCCGCTCTCGCGGAAGGCACCAGCACGATTTATTACCCCGCACATAGTGAAGACAGCGATGCGATGCGCCGTTGCATTCGCGATCTTGGCGCAGTTATTGAAGAAGATGACGAGAAAATTACGATTACAGGCTTTGGTCGCAATCCCAAAGACGTGAAAGAGCTGGATGTGGGAAATGCGGGAGCTGTGCTTCGTTTCCTCATGGCCATTACCGCCCTTGCGCCGGATGTTACATTCATCAACCGGTACCCGGATTCATTGGGCAAACGTCCGCATGATGATCTGATCGACGCGCTTGTCCAAATCGGCGTAGATGTTCAACATCATAATGGCAGACTGCCGATCACGATTCGCGGCGGCGCAGCCAAAGGCGGCAAAATTCAAGTATCCGGCAATGTGAGTTCGCAGTTCCTCAGCGCATTGCTGTTCTTGACGCCGCTGCTTGAGGAAGACAGCGAAATCGAAGTGCTGCACGACCTGAAATCCAAGGTTGTTGTGGGACAAACCCTTGAAGTTCTTGCACAAGCAGGCATCGTGATAGAAGCAAGCGAAGACTTGATGCACTATCGCATTGCGGGCGGACAACGTTATGAAGCGAAGAAATACGTCGTACAAGGCGACTACCCGGGTTCTGCCGCAGTTCTTGCAGCAGCTGCAGTTACGCAATCCGATGTCATTCTGCATCGCCTGGAGGAGAACAGCAAGCAAGGCGAACGCGCCATTGTTGACGTGCTGCGTATGATGGAAGTACCGCTGACACACGAGAATGGCATCGTTCGTGTGCAAGGCAACGGCAAGCTGAAAGCGGTTGAGTTCGATGGCGATAAAGCGACGGATGCTGTGCTTGCCATGGTTGCTGCAGCGGTATTCGCAGAGGGAACTTCCCGATTCTACGATGTTGAGAACCTGCGCTATAAAGAGTGCGACCGCATAACGGATTACTTGAATGAGCTGCGCAAAGCCGGCGCGAACGTGGAAGAGCGTCAGAGCGAAATAATCGTTCACGGTCGTCCGGAAGGCGTGGAAGGCGGCGTGGAAATCAATGCGCACTATGATCACCGCGTTATTATGGCGCTTACTGTCGTTGGTCTGCGTGCCAAACAACCGCTTCGCATCCGCGATGCCCATCATGTGGCGAAGTCCTATCCGATCTTCTTCGATCATTTGAAGGCACTCGGCGCGAATGTCGAATGGATTGAGTAGGAAATTGGCAGTCTAAGCTAAGGAAACGAAATGATAGAAGGGAAGGGATTCACATGGCCCATACTAATCCTTCAAGAGAAGAAATCAAAGGGATTCTCGAAGCAAGCTCGGTAATCGCGGTAGTCGGATTATCTGACAAACCGGACCGTACGTCCTACATGGTTTCGGAAGCGATGCAAGCGAAAGGCTACCGCATCATTCCCGTTAACCCGGCAGGGGCAGATACGATTCTCGGCGAGAAGAATTACGCCTCGCTGAAGGAGATTCCGTTTCCGGTTGATGTGGTTAATGTCTTCCGGCGCAGCGAGCATACACCTCCTGTTGCGGAAGAAGCAGTCGCAATCGGAGCGAAGACCTTATGGCTGCAGCTGGGCATCGCTAATGATGAGGCGGCGGAAATTGCGGAAAGCGGCGGTCTGAACGTCATTATGGACCGCTGCATCAAAGTAGAAGACTCCATCTTGCTGCCGCAAGGGAAGTCCAAAGGATAGAAGATTTCGGCTCATAATCGAATGAAGCGGCGGACCGCGAGGTCTGCCGTTTTATTTTGACAAAGACGGTAACAACCCTTACGATCAGGAGTAGAGGTTTTTTGGGAAATGTCAGATTCAAGAGAGGGGGGAACCTATGAACATAATGGGGCAACTGCAGCAGCTTGGCCGTTCCTTCATGCTTCCGACGATCGTGCTGCCGGGCGCAGCCATATTCCTGAGTTTGAGCGCTTTGCCATGGGACGCGATGGGACTTCCCAGCATCCATACCCATCTGCAAACCGCAGGGGATACGCTGTTTACGTTTCTGCCCTATTTATTTGCATTTGGCATCGCAATGGGGATGACGAGCAATGCGGGTGCGGCAGGGTTGGCAGCCATTGCCGGCATGTTTATTTATACAAGCATCATTAATGCGAGCCATTATGAGCTGGAACCAACCGTGTTTACGGGGGTCATAATCGGGATCGTGACCAGTATATTTAATGAACGCTTCAAGTCGATTAAATTCCCGGAGTATATACAGTTTTTTGGCGGGCCGCGTTTTATTCCGCTCATCGTGAGCGTATTCTCCACGATATGGGCCATCGTCATGGTGCAGCTCGCGCCTTATATTCATAGCGCTTTAATCGAGCTTGGTGAGATTATCGATTCCGGCGGCGGCTTCGGGGTGTTTCTGTTCGGGTTCGTTCTTCGCATTCTGGTTGTGTTCGGGCTGCATCATCTGGTCAGCCACGTTTTCTGGTTCCAAGTCGGAGGCTACAGTACTCCGGAAGGTTCCGTCGTTTTCGGAGATTTGCCCCGTTTCTTCGCAGGGGATCCAACCGCCGGAGGATTTATGGCAGGCTTGTATCCGACAATGATGTTTGCGCTGCCTGCGATCGCGTTTGCGATTATTCACGAGGCGCGCGAGGATTTGAAGCCGAAAATTCGCAAAACGTTTACCACGGCCGCGCTTGCTTCCTTCCTAACCGGAGTCACGGAACCTATTGAGTTTGCATTTTTGTTCGTAGCGCCTTACTTATTCGTGATCCACGCGCTTCTCTCAGGCGCGATGATGTGGTTTACATACGAGCTTGGCATCAGGCATGGCTTCTCGTTCTCAGCAGGAGCGATCGACTTCCTCATTAATGAGCATCTGGCCACTAGGGGCTGGCTGCTCATCCCGATCGGAATTCTGTTCGGTTTGCTCTATTATTTCTTATTCCGATGGGCGATTCAGCGTTTCCAAATTCCAACCCCCGGGCGGGAAGAAGGTTCCCAGCTGGACGAGTGGGCAGGGGATATCCCTTATCGTGCACCGCTCATCCTGCAAGCCATCGGAGGCAAAGAAAACATTGTGCAGATGGAAGCTTGCATCACTCGTCTTCGCTTGAAGGTATCCAGCGATAAGCTGGTAGACATTAACGCCCTCAAACATTTAGGCGCAGCAGGCGTCATCCGGCTGGGCGGGGGCAATGTCCAGATCGTATTCGGCACCTATTCCGAACTGATACGGGAGGAAATGGACAAAGCAATACGAAGGGATATATCTAGGGTTCTGTTTTGTTCCCCCGTTCAAGGAAGAATGCTGCCGCTCTCCGAAGTGCCGGATCCGATTTTTGCGGGGAAGCTTGTTGGAGATGGCGTAGCGTTCATGCCGGATAAAGGCGAGCTCGTCTCGCCTGTCCAAGGAAAAGTCATTCATGTATATCCATCGATGCATGCCATCGGCATTCGCACGCCGGAAGGGCTCGAGGTGTTGCTGCACATTGGCATCGATACCTCCCAGATGAAAGGACATGGCTTCCATGCTGTCGTCCAAGAAGGGGATCAGGTGAAACCGGGTCAACTGCTTATTACCTTTGACATGCAGAAAATACGCAAAGGAAGCAAGTCGCTCGCTACGCCAATGGTCATCACGAACTCCGATTTGGTCAGTTCTTGGAGCTTTGCTCCGTTTAAAGGGGTTAAAAAGGGCCAGGCTTCCGTCATGTCAGTTGTGCTAAAAGAGAGAAGCGGTGGAGGGGAAACAGCGTGATTCAAGGAATTGGAGCATCATCCGGCATTGCAATCGGCAAAGCGTTCGTACTGCCGAACTGGGAATGGGATTTGCCGGAGCAGAAAATCGATGTCGCTGATCTGGCGCGCGAGTTTGATCGATTATATGAAGGCATTCGCACCTCGAAGGTCGAAATCGAGCAAATGAAAGATGAGCTGCGTGAGGTTGTCGGACCTGAGGAAACGAGCATCTTCGATGCCCATTTAGCGATATTGGATGATCCGGTCTTTATGAACGAGATCCAGGGTATCATCCAGCGTCAATATAAAGTGGCGGAAGTGGCGGTAAAAGAGGCCATTGATCATTTTGTGACGATGTTCGATCTATTGGACGATGAATATATGAAAGAACGCGCGCTGGATATCAAGGACGTAGGTAACCGGCTGCTCAAGCATCTGCTTGGCGCACCGGAAATTACGCTGCCTTCCGATACACAGCCTTTCCTGCTCATCGCAAGAGAGCTCTCGCCATCGCAGTTGGCCCATTTGAATCCCAATCACGTTCTGGGCATTGCAACGCTGGCGGGTAGCACGACCTCGCATTCTTCCATCATGGCAAGAGCGCTGGGCGTTCCGCTTGTAGTCGGTATTGAATCTAAGCTTGAAGAGACGATCCAAACCGGCGATTTGCTTATTATCGATGGAGACCTGGGTATTGTTCATATGCATCCTGAGGAATCGCTGGTCGATCAATATACAGGGAAGCAGCTTCGTCAACGGGAGAAGAAGCAGCAGCTCAAACAGATTGTCAGCGTCAAGCCGGTCACGCAGGATGGTAAGGAATTCGAGCTCAGCGCCAATATCAGCTCTCTGAAGGAGCTGGATGTCGCATTAAGCAGCGGAACCAATGGCGTAGGGCTGTTTCGGACGGAGTTTCTCTATATGGACCGCAACCGACTTCCGAAGGAAGAGGAGCAGTATGAAGTATACCGCTCGGTTGCGGAGAAGCTGGATCATAAACCGCTCATTATTCGAACGCTGGATATCGGCGGCGACAAGCAGCTGGACTACTTCGAACTGCCGGAAGAGAGCAATCCGTTTCTGGGCTACCGGGCCATTCGGATTTGTCTCGACAAGAAGGATTTGTTCAAAACACAATTAAGAGCGATTCTCCGCGCGAGTCATTACGGCAACGTGAAGATCATGTACCCGCTTATCTCTTCGGTTGAAGAGGTGAGAGCAGCCAACGCCCTGCTGGAAGAATGCAAATCGGAGTTGAAGGCGGAAGATATCCGCTTTGCCGAGAATATCGAAGTCGGCATTATGATTGAACTGCCAGCCGCCGTTCTTATCGCGGATATTCTTGCCGAAGAAGTCGACTTCTTCAGCATCGGTACGAACGATTTGGTACAATTCACACTCGCCGTCGATCGGATGAATGAGCAAATTTCTCATCTGTATGAGCCGTATCACCCGGCCGTCCTGCGGATGCTGAAGCTGACGATCGAAGCGGCCAAACGCAGCGGCATCCACGTAGGCGTCTGCGGCGAAATGGCCGGCGATCTTCATGCATTGCCAATCTGGCTCGCACTGGATGTCGACGAACTGAGTATGTCCGCCCATGCGATATTGCCTGTAAAGGAGCGGCTTCTCTCCCTGAAGCAGGAGGAATGCCGCGCATTGTTCGACGAGCTGCTCCGCTGCAGAACGAGCGCAGAAATTCATGAGCTGCTGGCCGTTTCGCAGGATGCGCCAATTGCAGCGGCACGTGAACGCGCCACCGTTTCGAAGCCGTTGTAAGCTAGAACGTTGAGAAGGGCGGCAACCCTTGGGTTGCCGCCCTTCTTCTGCGCTGTCGATTATATCGGTCGGCGCTAATTGGAGTCTTCTGGTAAACGAGTTTAGTTGCCGCGAAGCGCATCCACGAAAGCTTTCGCGTAAGGCGGCAAATCCGGCGGACGACGCGACGATACGATGTGTCCGTCTACAACGACCGGCTCATCGATCCATGTTGCGCCTGCATTCTCCATGTCATCGCGAATGCCAGGGGTGGACGTAACCTTGCGGCCTTGCAGAATTTTCGCGGAGATCAGCACCCAGCCTGCGTGGCAGATCTGACCGATCGGCTTCTGCGCCGTATCCATCTCTTTCACCAGCTGCAGCACCTTTGGGTAGCGGCGGAGCTTGTCCGGTGCCCAGCCTCCGGGTACGAGCAGACCGTCGATCTTGCTGCCGTCGACTTCGTCGAAGGACAGATCCGCCGTGGCGGGAACGCCGTATTTTCCAATATGAGTGCGGCCTTTCTCAGGACCTGCGAACAGGACGGTTGCACCTTCCTCGCGGACTCGGTAAACGGGGTACCATAGTTCCAAATCCTCGAACTCGTCGTCGAGCAGGCAAATAATTGTTTTTCCTTGCAAGGACATCTGTTTTCCTCCTTTGGCAGTTGCGTAGTGGTTTACGATTTATAGATTCATCAAGCTCTTATCCATTGTAACGAAGGTGATAGTATGAAGCAAACGACAATGAGGCGGCTTCGCTTCCTCCCGGCGATAATCATTATGGCCACCATTTTTCTGCTTTCTTCACGTACGAATGATGAATTGAACACGTTCCTCCCCTGGTTCCAGAAGCTTTTCCCGCAGATGAGCAGCTTTGATTGGGGGCATTTTATCGCTTATTTCGTGCTCGCTTTAACATTTGATTATGGATTTGCTCGTCGAGCAAGGCGTTGGACTTTCAAAGTGGCAATCGTGCTCCTATGTGTGCTGTATGGTCTTACGGATGAGTATCATCAATCGTTTGTTTCCGGACGATCCCCTGATATTGCGGATCTCCGGCATGACGGAATCGGCGCGGCAATTGCCGTCGTTGTTGTAGCGCTTCCACTCATCCGTAAGCCATGGCGCAGACTGGTTGCGTTATCCGAATGATGCAAAAATTACAACTCGCTTAGAAGCAGGACTTTTTTCGCAAATGGTCGAATATCTTTAACGTCGAGCAGCACCTATTGAACTCTTTATGGTGTTGCTGCTGTTTAAGAGAAGGAGTGGACCACTTTGCAAAAGCGCTGTTCTTGCGGCGACGACATGCCAATGAAGCTGCGTACCGTTATTTATTCGAACAAGGTTGAAATCGATAATGTTCCAATCTACTCATGCAAGTCGTGCAACCGCAGTGAAGTGTTTCCGGAAGTGAAGCCGGATTTGACCGGTTTAATCGGAAAACTAGGAGCTCATCCAGTAAAACAGACGTTTCTGTTTAACGAATGGAATGAATGGGCAAATTTGTTGGTAGAGGCTTATCACGATCGTAAGCTGACCGATCCTTCTATCATGCGGCGTATGACCGAAGAGAGGATCGACATGCTTCTGGATTTGTTTGCTGTGGCGCAAGCTGCGGGCGACGAAGCTTGGACTGCTGAAATACATAAGCGGCTGGCTCAATTGAGCCGCAGCATGCTGCAGTACGGAAGCCGAACCTGAAGGGAGTGAGGGAATGAAGTTACCCCCTCCGATGACAACCGAAGCGCAGTGGGAAGAGGCGTACAGCGGTTCTTTCCAACAGCCTTTGCTGGTCTTTAAACACAGTACAAGCTGCTCGATCAGCAGCGGTGCATATGACGAATTAGCCAATTGGTTGGAAGATGCGACAACGCTTTCACTCCGGCCTGTGATGGTTTTAGTGCCGGACAATCGTCCGCTTTCAACCCTCATTTCAGAGAAACTCAGCCTCAAACACGAGTCTCCACAGCTTATATTAGTGATCGACGGCAAGGTGTCCTGGCATGCATCTCACTGGCGCATTACCTACTCAACATTAGACGAGCATCTCGGTACTCATTGCGAAAAGTAATATTTTGTCGTATCATTACGGTAAAGTAATGCGGCGCGAGATAAAAATTTGAACTAATGGAGAGAAGGACTGTGACGGTAACCATTTATGATGTAGCAAGAGAAGCAGGCGTTTCCATGGCGACGGTGTCGCGGGTTGTCAATAACAATCCAAACGTCAAGCCTCAGACACGGAAGAAAGTATTTGAAGCCATCGAACGTCTTGGCTATCGTCCAAATGCTGTAGCGCGCGGCCTGGCAAGTAAGAAAACAACGACCGTAGGCGTAGTCATTCCGGATATTTCGAATGCAATCTTTGCTGAAGTGGCACGGGGCATCGAAGATATTGCTAATATGTATCACTACAATATTATTTTGTGCAATGCCGATAAGAAGAAAGATAAAGAGATTCGCGTCATCAACACCTTGCTTGAGAAGCAGGTGGATGGTTTGCTGTTCATGGGCGGCGCTGTAACGGACGAGCATTTGCAGGCGTTTAAGACAGCTAATGTGCCGATCGTGCTTTGTGCAACGACTGACGAGAACGGTACGATTCCTTCGGTTGATATCGATCACGAAGGCGCTGCATTCGATGCGGTTCAAACGCTCATTAAGAGCGGACATACGCGCATTGCGATGATTTGCGGTACGCTGCAGGATCCATCGAACGGCTATGCCCGTTTCCAAGGCTACAAACGTGCGCTGGAAGCAGCAGGCTTGCCTTACGACGAAACTCTTGTGCGTATCGGCAACTATCGCTATGAATCCGGTGTTGATGCGATGAAATATTTCTTGGAGCTGGAAACCGTTCCGACAGCTGTATTCTCCGCTACGGATGAAATGGCAATCGGTGCGATTCACTGCATTCAAGATGCCGGACTGAAAGTGCCGGAGCAAATCTCGGTCATCAGCGTGGATAACAGCCGCATGGCATCCATGGTTAGACCACAGCTTACTGCAGTTGCCCAGCCGATGTATGACATCGGCGCCGTTTCGATGCGTTTGCTGACGAAGCTGATGAAGAAGGAAGCCGTTGAGAACCCTAGAGTCGTGCTTCCGCATGAAATCGTGAACCGTCAGTCGGTAGGGAGTAAATAATGACAGCATCGTATAACAGAATTGGCATCATGGGTGCCATGGTAGAAGAGATTGATCTGCTGCACAAACATGTCGAGAAGACAGGCTCGTTTGTGAAAGCGGGAATTGAATATGTAGAGGGTACGCTGCACGGCCGCAATGTCGTGTTCTGCAAATCCGGCGTAGGTAAAGTGAATGCTGCGGTATGTACACAGCTGCTTATTGATGCCGGTGTTGATTGCGTACTGTTCACGGGCGTTGCCGGTGCCGTTGAGCCTAGCTTGAATGTTGGAGACATTGTCGTTTCGACGTCATGCCTGCAGCATGATATGGATGTTACGCCGCTTGGTTTCGCGCGCGGTCAAATTCCGTTTCAAGAGGTATGGGAGTTTCAAGCCGCTGCCGATCTCGTAGAACTTGCGAACAATGCATGCGAGTCCCTATTCCCGGGACGCAGCGTGACGGGCAAAGTGCTTTCCGGCGATCAATTTGTCGCCGATCGCGCTGAAGTGCAGAAGATGCACGAAGAGCTTGGCGGCGCATGCACGGAGATGGAAGGTGCTTCACTCGCGCAGGTGTGCGTGATGAATAACATTCCGTTTGTCGTCATTCGTTCCATGTCCGACAAGGCAGATGGTTCCGCTCATGTGAATTTTGCAGAATTTACGGTACAAGCTTCGGTGAATTCGCACCGCATTATTGATGAAATGATTCAGCACATGTAAGTGGTGCTATATAGAAAGGCAGTTTCACCTGAATTCCCTCGTACACGGGGGAGGTCAAGTGAAACTGCCTTTTTTGTTATAACTGCGATAGCGCAAGTTCGGCGGTCGCTTTATTACGTGCTTCTATCTCTTGTCTGCGAGGCATAGGCTGCCAATCCTTCATATTGTCCAGCCAATGGGTAGGCAAGGGGTCGCTGCTCAGTTGAGACCATTTGGCCAGCCACTTCGCAGGCAGCGGCTCATTCGCGTCAGAATCGCGCAGGACGGCGGCCAGCGGGTGATCGGACATCTCGAGCCAGACTAATGCCCAAGCCCGTGGAACGACGCGCCAGAGGTCGTAGCCGCCGCCTCCGATTGCAATCCATCGACCGGCCGCATAGGTATGGGCCAATTGATGGATAATGGCGGGCATGGCTTGATAAATACGCATGCTGCAATGAATGTGCGAGAGGGGATCATAGGCATGGGCATCGCAGCCATGCTGGCTGACGATGACATCCGGTTTGAACACCTCGGCGACTTTGGCAACGGTTTCACTAAAGCATGCAAGCCAGGACTCGTCTTCCGTATAAGGATCAACCGGAACGTTGATGCTCGTGCCGTAGCCAGCATCGATACCTCGTTCATGAACGAAGCCGGTTCCGGGGAATAGAAACTTCCCGGTCTCATGGATCGAATAGGTACACACGTCGGGATCGGCATAGAATGTCCATTGCACGCCGTCGCCATGATGGACGTCCGTATCGATATACAAGACACGCGCGCCATACTGCTTGCGAATATGAGCGATCGCGATTGCGGCATCGTTATAGACGCAGAAGCCTGATCCACGCTCAGGAAACGCATGATGAAGTCCGCCGGCCATATGATAGGCATGGTCAGCTTCTCCTCGTATGACAAGGTCAGCGGCAAGGACCGAGCCTCCGACGATTGCAGATGCTGCTTCGTGCATGCCGGGGAAGAAAGGTGTGTCTTCTGAATCCAATCCGTACTGAGCAGCTCGTTTAACGGCTTCAGGAGCCGGTGTATCGCGGCTAAGCTCGCGTACGGCATCCATATAGTCTGCACGGTGAACAAGCTGGATAAGCTCCTCTGACGCAGTCTCGGAAGCAATGTAATGTGAAGCATCAATCGCGTCTGCTGCTTCCAATAAATCTTGCGTAAGCGCTAAACGAATCGGGTCGAACGGGTGGTCTTTATTGAATTTATACCGTCCTGCCTCGGGATGATGTATGTATACGGATTTATCCGCCATGATGCGTCCGATCTTCCTTTCCGCCGCTTGCTGCAGCCTGCTAATACATAAACCGCTGCCTGAAGCGGACACGGTCGAATTGCTCGATCGAGCTGATAGGAACTTCTTTGCCGACTCTGACCATTAAACAATTCGCAGGATGAGCGCATATTTCAGGGTCGTCGGTTGCTACCCACTCCATCTCGACGGATTTCATCAGCTTCTCCATCATAGCACGGTATTCCCAGACGCTCAGCTTCGTGCCTTCCAGATCCCAGTGCCAATAATATTCCGTCGTATATACGATGACGTTCTCCAGTTGTTCTTGCGAGAAAGCGAGCCGAATCATCCGTTTGCCGAGTCCAAGCGAGCGGTAGTCATCGGAAACTTCTACCGCACCCAGCTCGATGAGATCGATCATTCCGCCCTCGGACCAGCGTTCCAGTTCGTCCGGATAGTGGAAGGTGACATAACCGACGATGATTTCGCCATCGCGGGCGGCAATAATCCGTCCTTCCGGCAGCTCAGCAATCTCGAGAAGTGCTTTCATTTGTTCTTCCGGTCTGCGAAATGCATCCAATTGGGGATGAAGCTTAAGCCGTTTCAGTGCATCTGCGGGCAAAGGCCCTTCCACGACGATTTCTCGATCCTGATAAGGCAATCGCTGCGCTTGCATCCTTTTGCGATGTTCCAATGATGTTGGCTCCTTTCGCGTTCTATTTAACTTATAACAAAAAAAAGTCAAGTTGAAAAGCATGGTTGAACGAGACGCAGCGTGATATAATATGAAAGCGTATTCCTAAGAGGAAGCCGTTACGGAGGCCGACCTCGCTAGAAAATGTTGCACAATGGGCAGGAGGATGATGAAAGAATGACTAACATGCATCAAGAACGGATTCCGGCTACGGCATCCGGCTCCAACATGACAAGCTACGATGAAACATACGGTAACTTTAGTTTTGAACAGCTTGAACAACAGTTTTCATGGTCTGAAACAGGCAAGGTCAATATGGCCTATGAAGCGATCGATCGTCATGTAGCAGCGGGACGAGGCGGCAATGTCGCACTCTACTATAGCGATAACAATAGAGACGAATCGTATACGTTCCAAGAGTTGTCCGGTCAGTCGAACCGTTTTGCCAATGTGCTTCGCGGACTTGGAATCGGGAAAGGCGAGCGGGTATTCATTTTCATGCCGCGTACGCCTGAGCTTTATTTCAGTCTGCTTGGCTCGCTTAAAGTCGGTGCGGTTGTAGGCCCGCTATTCGAAGCGTTCATGGAAACGGCCGTCAGAGACCGCTTGCTTGACAGCGGCGCAACTGCCATTGTGACGACACCGGCATTGCTCTCACGAATTCCGCGCAGCGAATTGCCGGATTTGAAGCATATCATCGTTTATGGTGAAGGCGTTCAAGCGGGGGAAGGCATCGTCGATTTCAAAGAAGAGATGGCAAAGGCAGCGGATGAAGCCGAGATCGAATGGCTTGATCGTGAAGATGGCCTTCTGCTTCACTATACATCGGGCTCCACAGGCAAACCTAAAGGTATTTTCCATGTTCATAATGCGATGATTCAGCACTACTTCACAGGACAAGTTGTGCTTGATTTGAAGCCCAACGATGTGTACTGGTGCACAGCCGATCCAGGCTGGGTAACCGGAACTTCTTACGGTATCTTTGCCCCTTGGCTTAACGGTGCTGCCAATGTCATTCGGGGTGGACGTTTCAGCCCGCAGGACTGGTATTCCACCATCCAGAAATACGGCGTTACCGTGTGGTACAGCGCTCCAACGGCGTTCCGCATGCTGATGGGCGCAGGGGACGATGTCGTTCAGAAATTCGACCTCTCCAGCCTGCGTCATGTACTTAGTGTCGGCGAGCCGCTTAACCCGGAGGTTGTTCGTTGGGGGCTTAAAGTCTACAACCAGCGTATCCACGATACGTGGTGGATGACCGAAACCGGCGCACAGCTGATCTGCAACTATCCGAGCATGGATATTAAACCGGGCTCCATGGGTAAGCCGATTCCGGGCGTTCAAGCCGCGATCATCGACGACAGCGGGAACGAGCTTCCGCCATACCGGATGGGTAACCTGGCGATTCGCACACCTTGGCCATCCATGATGCGCAAAGTATGGAATAACCCGGCCAAATACGAAGAGTATTTCCGTTTAGAAGGCTGGTACATTTCAGGGGACTCCGCTTATCAAGACGAAGATGGCTACTTCTGGTTCCAAGGCCGTATTGATGACGTTATCAATACAGCAGGCGAGCGTGTAGGGCCATTCGAGGTGGAGAGCAAGCTCGTAGAGCATCCGGCCGTTGCCGAAGCAGGTGTAATCGGCAAACCGGATCCGATGCGCGGCGAGATCATCAAAGCATTCGTTGCTCTTCGCGAAGGCTACACGCCTTCGGATGAACTGAAAGCGGATATCGCGAAGTTTGTCAAAGAAGGATTGTCCGCTCATGCAGCCCCTCGCGAAATCGAGTTCAAAGATAAATTGCCGAAGACGCGCAGCGGGAAGATTATGCGCCGCGTCCTGAAGGCATGGGAGCTTAACCTCCCGACAGGTGACCTGTCGACAATTGAAGACTAAGCTTCGAAGTAAACAAAAGCCGCCAAGTGCATCGGAATGATGCGCTTGGCGGCTTTCTTGATTGTACCTATTTGATTCCGACCGGAGTGGATGTGCCGGATTCGCCTGTTTCGTTGACCGCGCTCACTTGGAAGTAACCTGCGGACATGGGGGAGACATATTCGAATCTGGACTCATCGGTAGAGCCGATTTTACGATATCTGCCGTTCTCGGTCGTACTGTAGTAAACATTGTACTGCATGACTTGCTCTGAGGTTGCATTATCGGACCAGGTGAGCTTAATTCCGATATCGGTGCTTTCAAGCTTTACGTTCATCGGGACCGAAGGAGCGGCTAAGCCGCTCTCGCCGGTTGTTGACCCCGGATCAGGAAGCAGAATTCCGCCGGTATCATCACCCGTACCTTGAACATCGCCATCATCCGTGAAGTCCGGAGTAGGCGGAAGCGGATTGCTTCCGCTGCCTGACGCTACGATGCCGCTCGGTGCGGATTCTCTGCCCGCTACATCAACGGATGTGACATAGTAGCTGAACGTCGCCGAACCGCTCACGTAATTGACGAAACGGTTTTCTTGGCCCGTCATAACCGGACTTCCGGTGTAAGTGAAAGGCCCGTCGTTTATAGCGCGGTATAAACGGTAGCCGACAATATCCTTCTCAGGAGCAGGAGCAAATACGATACGGTATGCATTGGACTTGCTCACGGTTTCGAGCCGCACATTAGGTGGCGCAGAAGGAGCTTTACCGTCTTCAACGCGCGGATCGACGATCGATGGTGCATCCTGCCCCGCATCCGGCGGCAGGTACATGCTCATCGGCCTGCGGCTGTCTTCCGGCAATTTGGCTTGAGCAGCCTCGATTTCCTGCATGAGCACGTCAAGCGGTTTCTCGCGTTTGACGACCGTGAGTTCCTTAATCATATCTGCCGGCGTTGCAGGCTGCGGAATGTAGTTGACTCCGTTGAATGAGATCACGGCCATTTTGACAAGCGCGTCATCGGATTCCTTCGGCAGGAATTTGCTGTTGAACCAATCGGTTACAAGCTTGCCGCTGCTCCGCGTAAGCTCAGTTGGAAGCTTGCCGCTAACGCTCGATACCGTAGATTTAACAATGCCTGAAGGCATGCTGAACTGCTTGGTTGGGAATAACTCAGGCCGTTCATCCGTCACTTCGTTCATAATGAGGGACCAGATGTTCTTAGCATGATTTCTTCCGTCTTTCGACAGCGAGTAAGCTTGCTTCTCATACCCGACCCACACGCCAAGCGTGACATCCGGGGTGAAACCCTCGAACCAAACATCGCCATAACTTTGCGTGGAGCCTGTTTTACCGACGACTGGGATTTTGCCGTAGTTTTTGAACTTGGACGCCACGGCATGACCGGATCCGTTCGGATCAGAAATGACTGTTTTTAGCATATCCGTCATAAGGAAGGCGGTTTGCTGCGAGAATACCCGAAGCGGCTTCGCTTCATGCTTAAAGACAATATCGCCATTGGCATCGGTAATTTTGCTGATCATGTAAGCATCGTTAAAGACGCCGTCGTTCGCGATTGCGCCATAAGCATTCGTAAGCTCTTCAACCGAAACGCCGATGCTCAGACCCCCGATTACGCCGGTTTGCGCATACTCATCTTCTGGTTTAAGCGAAGTAATGCCGAGCTTTCTGGCGAACTTCCAAGCTTCCGGAATCGTCACCACTTGGTTGAACAGCTTAAGAGCCGGCAAGTTCAAGGAGCGGTTTAACGCTTCACGCGCCGTAACGAGTCCGTAGAACTTCTTATTGAAGTTCATCGGAATATGGAAGCCCTTCTGTCCGTCCTTAAGCACCATCGGAGCATCATCCAGCACGCTGGCCGGTTGAATTAAACCCTTCTCGATGGCCGGTAGGTAAGCAGCGATTGGCTTCATCGTAGAACCGGGCTGCCTTGTCATCTGAGTGGCATGGTTCATCTGCTCGGTGTAGAAGTCGCGGCCTTCCAGCATCCCCAGAATGGCGCCCGTTTTATGATCTAGCATAACGGCAGCCGTTTGTTCCATGCCTTTCTCTTCGCTGTCCGGATCGAAGTTCTCCGGGTTGGTGCCTACTTTATGCATGGCATTATACACACGCTTGTCGATCGTCGTATAGATGTGATAACCGCCGCGCAGCAGGCGCTCCCGCGCTTCTTCAATAAGAGGCGCATTCTCCTTCTTGCGAACATCCGCTATGGTCAGGTTAGGATTCTCCTGCATGAGCAAAATCTCTGCTCCCTGACGTTCTGCTTCGAGCATCAAGTACGGGAAGGTAGAGTACGCTTTCTCCGTAGGCTTGGCCAGCGAGGCTTTGATATCGAAGGCCAGTGCCTCATCGTATTGTTCAGCGCTGATTCGTCCCGTTTCGAGCATCCGCTTAAGCACAATGTGCTGGCGGTCGATCGATAACGCGAAGCCGGACTCATTGAATTTGCCTTTGCTGGTGAATGCGGTATAGGCGGACGGTCGCTGCGGCAATCCGGCCAAATAGGCCGATTGTGCAGTGTTCAGTTGATTCAGGTCCGTAATATTGAAGATCCCTTTGGCTGCTGCTTTAATACCATATAGATTATAGCCGCTGTTTCCCGTTCCAAACTGTACCTTATTGAGGTAAGCCGTCAAAATTTCGTCCTTGGTCATAAACCGCTCCAGCCGCAGGGCGAGGAAGATTTCTTTCGCTTTACGACTGTCCGTCTTGTCCAAGGTGAGAAACACTTGGCGAGCCAGCTGCTGCGTGAGCGTACTGCCGCCTGTTTGGGTTTCTTCGTTAAGTACTTTCTGTTTCACGGCGCGCGCCAAACCATTGAAATCCACGCCGATATGTGAGTAGAAATTGTTGTCCTCCGTAGCAAGGACGGCATTTACGACTTGCGGAGGGATGTCAGCTCGCTTAATGAGCCGGCGGTCCTCTTGCGTACGCAATTGTCCGACAGGTGTTTGTCCATCATTGAAATAGACAAAGCCCGTTATGGCGTTCTCGTTTATTTTGGTTTCAATATCAGTGCGGGGGCGTACGGGTTCATCCTTGACGAAGGATGCGACGTAACCTGCGACGGTCGCTCCGGCAAACAATCCGATTAATAATCCGAAAATGAATAGCCATTTGAAGGTTACGAGCGTCACGATTCCAAAAGTCCGCCATTTGCTGTATCCTTTTGTTTTCTGTTGACGGTCTTGATTCATAAAATGATTAGCCTCCTCCGATTAACAGTGCTATTATAGCATAAATCGCCATACGGTTTGCAGTGGAGAACGTGTTTTTGTCTAAACTTAAAGACAAACCGGCTTCCCGTTGACTTTTGCTGAACCCGTATGATATAACCTAGAACAAGAAAAGTTCATATTGAAACGTGATGACAGGCATCAGTAGAGCTGCTGATCGACGATTCCAGAGAGCCGGTGGGTGGTGTGAACCGGCACGCGCTGCAGTTTGAATTACCGCCTCGAGCTGATCGGACGAACGAGGCCTCCTTTAAGTTTTTATTAAAAGAGGCTCTGCCAGTAGTCTGTTTCCGGATAGAATCCGTTATGAAATGAAGTGAGAGCCGCCATATGGGCATCCGCGTCAGTCCAGCTGACATCCGGTGCCGGCGACTCTAACGAGGGTGGTACCGCGAGCAAATCCTTCTCGTCCCTTGAGGACAGAAGGATTTTTTGTTATTTCGCGGAGGGAGTGTATCGTAATGATGAAATGGGATCAGCTTACGCCGGACCAGCAGCAGGAAGTAGAAAGACAATTGAACGTCATCCGCCGTGGTGTCGTTGAAATTGTACCGGAGGATGAATTGAAAGCGAAGGTAGCAGGCGCGGTTGCGACAGGCACGCCGCTGAAAGTAAAGCTGGGGCTTGATCCTTCAGCGCCGGACATTCATATCGGACACACGGTTGTGCTTCACAAGTTAAGACAATTTCAACAGCTTGGCCATACGGTGCAGCTCATTATCGGTGATTTCACCGGACGGATCGGGGACCCTACTGGTAAATCGGAGACGCGCAAGCAATTGACCGAAGAAGACTTAAAGCGCAATGCGGAAACGTATAAGAAGCAAATTTTCAAGCTGCTGGATCCGGCGAAAACGACCGTTTACTACAACTCGGAATGGCTTAGCCCGCTGCATTTTGCAGATGTCGTGACCTTGTCGGCGAAAGTAACGGTAGCTCGCATGCTCGAACGGGATGATTTTACGAAACGCTACCAATCCGGCCAGCCGATCAGCATCCACGAGTTTTTCTACCCCCTGATGCAAGGTTATGACTCAGTCGCGCTGGAAAGCGATGTTGAGCTTGGCGGAACGGATCAGAAGTTCAATCTGCTCATGGGTCGTACCCTGCAGAGAGAATATGGCAAGAGCGCTCAGGTTGCCATTATGACACCGCTTCTCGAAGGTTTGGACGGCGTCAACAAGATGAGCAAGAGCCTTGGCAACTATATCGGGATCGATGAGGAGCCGAATCAAATTTACGGGAAATCCATGTCCATTCCGGATGAGCTTATGATCAAATACTATGAGCTCGCAACGGATATGACCAATGAAGAGCTGCAAGCATTGAGGGACGGACTCGAAGGCGGCAGCGTACATCCGCGGGATGCGAAGATGAGGCTGGGTCGGACGCTTGTCCGCATGTACCATGGCGAAGAGGCCGCGGAAGCAGCAGAGCAGCATTTTATTACGGTATTCCAGAAACGCGCGCTTCCTACTGATATTGAAGAGGTGCCGCTTTCAAGCCATATCTTTGAAGAAGGCTCCATTAGTATCTTCAAGCTGCTAACGACCCTTGGACTGCAGACTTCTTCCAGTGAGGCGAAGAGGAGCGTTCAGCAAGGAGCAGTGCGTATCAATGGGGTTAAGATTGATGACTGTTCAGCTGCGATTACCCCGGTGTCCGGTGACATCGTGCAAGTTGGCAAACGTAAAATTGTTAAAATCGTGCTGGAATAACAAATAATAAAAGCTCGCCTGACGAAGCGATTCGCAGGCGGGCTTTTTCTATATTTCGACAAGGCTTGTCCGTGTTGTCGTTGTCCATCGAAACTTATGTGAACATTCTGCGTAATAAATACCGGATGTTCTGCTAGAATATGGTTCATTTTATAAATGAAGGGGGGAGGGCTTTGGAAGGTTTATTCATGGGCTGCCTGGTTGGCGGCATTTTATTTGCGATTGTAAGTGTCGTTCTTGGAGACTGGCTTAGCGCTTCGCTCGACGGTATGCTCGATTTCTTGTCCCTGGATGGACATCCGATCTTGCAGCCGATGGCCATCGTCGGCGGCGTTACGGTGTTCGGCGGCGCCGGCCTGTTGTTGGGTAGACATACAGAGCTGGGCTCGGCAGTTGTACTGGTGTTATCGATTCTGTGTGCGGTTGCGGCCGCGCTGGGCGTTTATTACTTCTATGTACGACCCATGCAGAAGACCGAGAATTCGACCGGGTATTCGATGAAGGAGCTTGCAGGTACAATTGGGGAAGTTTCCGTTCCGATTCCGGCGAAAGGGTATGGGGAAGTAATGATTCGAGTAGGTGCAGGCTTAACCAGCCATATTGCATCCAGTCATGATGGCGTCCTGATTCCGAATGGATCGCGCGTCGTTGTGATTAACGTTCAAGGTCATTCGTTAATGGTTTCATTATTGGAGCTGTAAGTTTACAACCGAGAGGGGATTTTTATTTGATTCCAGATTACTTAGTCATTCCAGCAGTCGTTGTTGGTGTTCTCATCGTACTTGGTCTTGCCTTTTGGGCGCGTTACCGGACCGTTGGCCCGGACAAAGCGATGATAGTTACCGGTACATTCCTTGGCGGTCGTAACGCGGCCATTGACGAGACCGGACGCCGGATCAAAATCGTACGCGGCGGCGGGGCATTCATTCTGCCGGTATTCCAAAAAGCAGATTTCCTCTCGCTGCTCTCTCATAAGCTTGATGTATCGACGCCTGAAGTATATACCGAGCAGGGTGTTCCGGTCATCTGCGATGGCGTTGCCATTATTAAGATCGGCGGCACGGTAGAAGATGTTGCAACGGCAGCAGAGCAGTTTCTCGGCAAGCCGACGGAGTCGCTGAAAGGCGAGGCGCAAGAAGTATTGGAAGGTCATCTACGTGCCATCCTCGGCTCGATGACCGTGGAAGAAGTGTACCGGAACCGCGATAAATTCGCGCAGGAAGTACAAGGGATTGCAGCGCTTGATTTGAAGAAAATGGGGCTGCAAATCGTTTCGTTCACAATCAAGGATGTTCGCGATAAGCATGGTTATCTGGATGCGCTGGGTAAGCCGCGTATCGCAGCCGTGAAGCGAGATGCAGACATTGCGGAAGCGGAAGCCGTTCGGGATTCGCGGATTCAGAAGGCGAAAGCGGAAGAAGAAGGGCAGAAGGCCGAGCTGCTGCGGGATACGAACATCGCGGAAGCGTCCAAAGCGAAGGAGCTTAAAGTAGCTTCCTTTAAGAAAGAGCAGGATTCCGCTAAAGCGGAAGCGGACCAAGCTTACGCGATTCAAGAAGCGAAAGCGAAACAGCAGGTGGTCGAAGAGCAAATGCAGGTTGAGATCGTTCGTAAAGAGCGTGAAATTGATATCGAAGGCAAAGAGATATTGCGCCGCGAGAAACAGTACGATGCGGAAGTGAAGAAGAAGGCAGATGCGGACCGCTATGCAGTGGAACAAGCCGCTGAAGCGGACAAATCGAAGCGGATGCGCGAAGCAGATGCTGCGCAGTACAAGATCGAAGCCGAAGCACGTGCAAATGCGGAGCAGAAGCGACTTGAAGGTATGGCTATAGCAGATGCGGAGCGTGCCAAGGGTACTGCTGAGGCAGAGGTTATCCGGCTTCGCGGTTTGGCAGAAGCGGAAGCGAAAGAAAAGCTGGCAAGAGCGTTCGAGCTCTTCGGCGAAGCGGCCGTTCTCGATATCATTGTGAAGATGCTGCCTGAGCTGGCCGGTAAAGTGGCCGATCCGATTCGCGCGATCGACAAGCTGACGATCGTGGATACCGGTCATGGGGAAGGTGCGGCACGTTTAAGCAACTACGTCACCTCCTTGATGGCAACAGCGCCGGAAATGCTGAAGAGCGTCTCAGGAATCGATCTGAATGCATTCGTCAGAGGGTTAACAAACAAATCACAGCTTACTTCTGATGCGGCAGCAGCAGCATTACCCGAGGCCTTAGTTCAAGAAGTAACGGCTACATTAGCAAAACCAACCGAATAAGCATAAAAAAGAGCGGTCCGAATATTCGGACCGCTCGATTTATTAACGGCTGTAGAACTCGACGATTTGTTTCTCGTCGATCTCTTGCGGAAGTTCAGCACGTTCTGGAAGACGAACGAATTTACCTTCAACAGCGCTGTCGTTGAACTCAAGGTAGTTCGGTAGGAAGTTACGTCCTGCCAAAGCTTCTTTGATCGATTTCAAAGCACGGCTGCGCTCACGAAGACCGATTACATCGCCGATCGATACTGTGTAAGAAGCGATGTCGACTTTCTTACCGTTTACAGTAACGTGACCGTGGGATACAAGCTGACGAGCGCCTGCACGGGAGTTTGCGAAACCAAGACGGTAAACCAGGTTGTCCAGACGGCTCTCAAGAAGCGCCATGAAGTTTTCACCGGCAATACCTTTTTGTTTCGAAGCTTTGTCAAACAGGTTACGGAATTGTTTTTCGTTCATTCCGTACATGTGACGAAGCTTTTGTTTTTCTTGCAATTGAATGCCGTAACCGCTCATTTTCTTGCGTTGTCCCGGACCGTGTTGGCCTGGTGGGAATGCGCGTTTCAGTTCTTTACCTGTACCGCTTAGGGAAATGCCGAGGCGACGGCTAAGTTTAAATTTAGGACCTGTATATCTTGACATGTGTCGTAAAACTCCTTCTTCAAATGGGATGTTTGAAATGGGTGTTTCGCCGAGTGCTGTCTACGCTGCATTGTTTGCACAATGAAGTCCTACCAGGTATGTTCAGCCGCAGACCTGATAGCGACAGTCTCTTGAGGGTGACACAAAACCGTTCCCATGTATTCAACTATAAATATTATATAAGTTGAGCGTCGAATGTCAAGCGAATCAGGTTAGAAACTTGCCAGGGAATTTCATGAATCGCATCCTGGAAATTCGCTGTATCGCAAGACCTACTCATCTAGTGCCAAAAGTCGTGCATTTCAATAATTTATCAAGTATAGTTGTAGAATGGTAGAGACAAATTTCAACATGGAAATCGAATATGGAATGAGGTGATGCTGCGGTGAAATCCATCGATTCTGATTGGATGAATAATACGAACTATAAGGCTGATATTCGCTTGAATACGCAGCAGCCAACGTCATCATTTCCTTCAGGTGATATCCATGAAAGCAGCGATTCAACGGTCATTTCCCTACTAAAGGAAAGCTTCCAAAATTGGTTGGAGGAAGCGAAGGCGATGAAGTCGCCCTTGCTTGATTATGAGCTTGCTCTGTATAGTGCTGCCGGGCAAGTTATTGCGCAGCACGGGCAAGAGGTAAATGAGACTCAGTCGGTTCGATTGGAGGTTTCGTTACTTAATCGTTCGATTGAGCCGCAAAGCATTGCGACACTGGTGCTCGTTAAACGTGACAAGAGCGATGAGCTTCATTCCCTGCTGCATACTACCGCGCTCTTGATTCGTCAAATGTTCTATCACCGGTTCGATGTGAGAGTCGTCCGGGATTTGCATAACAGACAGAAGCTCAGCGAGAAGGAAGCCAGGCATCAAGATACGATGTTTAATGTTGCGAAGAGGCTGCATGATCAGAATGACGTTTCGATGGTGCTCCAGGTTTTGCTGCAGGATATGGCTGAGCTGTATCCGCTCGCAGACGTGAATTTGTATTTGTCGCAAGACCATGTGAATAATGATCCGCGGGTCAAACCGCTTATGCTTAGGCACAGTACGGAAGATATCTATGCGAGATCCTTTCTTTCCGGGCAGCCGATCGTCAGCTCTGAGGAGAATAGCACGAGAGTAGCGATCCCGATGAGCGGCAAACAAGCCGTATACGGCGTTCTTAGCTTAGTTATGCAAACTGCCCACTGGGAAGATGCCGAGATTCGGGCGCTTGCCATGCTGGCAGATACGGCAGGCTCCGCATTTGAGAATGCCAAGCTCTTTGAGCAATCCAATTTGTTAATCAGCGAATTGCAGCTCATTAATGAGTTAGCGAAACGACTTAATCAATCGCTTCGTCTCAATGAAGTGTTCGATTACGCGATGACGGAGCTGCTGCATATTTTCAAAGCGGATTACTGCCATTTGATCCAATTGACCAATGAACAGCAAAGCTTTCAAATTGCAGCGAGCAATTTGCCTTCCGTGGTCGGCGAGAAGTGTCCCACAGCTTACGGTTTCTGCGGAATCATTCACAGCACGAAAGAGCCGCTCATCATATCTGACTATTTGGCTACGCGGGTGGTTGAATCCAAGCTAATGGACGAAACAGGCTCAAGATCGCTTATTGCTGCGCCGGTCATGTCCGGTTCGGAACTTTTTGGTGTGATCATGGTCTCCGATAAGAGCGCAAACTATTTCTCTTACGAGAACTACAAGCTGCTTCAGGTGCTGACCACCCACATCGGACTGGCGATTTCCAATGCATCCTTGCATGCCGAAGTAAGACGGATGGTAATTACGGATAACTTAACCGGTTTATATGCCCGGAATTATCTGAATGAGCAAATCCAATATCGCCAGCGGAAGGATCCTTGCGGCTCGCTCGTGCTGGTAGATATCGATCACTTCAAGAAAGTGAACGATACATACGGCCATCTCATCGGAGACAGCATTCTCGTGATCGTGAGCGAAATGATTCGCTCCTGTATTCGCGATAGCGATATTGCAGCGAGATGGGGAGGCGAGGAGCTCGCCGTTTATTTGCCTCAAATTAGATCGATGCAAGCTTACCGTATCGCAGAGCGTATCCGCAATATGGTGGAAGAGCATACAGAGCCGAAGGTGACCGTATCCTGCGGGCTTTCGGAGTGGACGTTCGAGGAGGAGAAAATCAGCGTCGAATCTTTATTTTATCGGGCGGATATGGCGCTGTACGAAGCGAAGAAGAATGGGCGCAATCGCATCATGATCGGATAGCAGCGGTTTAAACGAGTAACGGCGGCAGCGTAATGGCTGCTGTTTTTTTGTTGTTTCGTTACATAAAGACAAGCGATGAAACAGACGCTAAGTGAGATAGGTACAAAGGATGGGCTGGAGGCGAATCGAATGAAAGTAATGAAATGGATGACAAGTTGTTTAATTATGATTACGGTAATCGGCTGCAATTCAGCAGTAGACAATAAATCGCCGGGAGAGCTGCTTTCCTTATCCGTATCAGGCTTGTCAGGCGTTGATCGGTATGCATTTACAGGGGATACGGGCATCGGTCTAACCGGCTTATCACCGATAAAGGCGATGACATTTCAAGGAACGGTAGAAAATCATAACAATGTGAAGGTGAAAGCAAACAATCCGGATTCGCTTGGCGGTTCGATTCATCCTTTGGAGTATCTCAGACAGGTAGAAAACAATGCTCAGACTACGGAATTAGTGCCCTCGGAATCCGGAAATCGCACCGCCGTATTACGCATAACTTCGAATGAGGCGAAAGCGAAGGCGACTTGGATACAAACGCTGCGAGACGAATTTAGCGTTCTTGAGAAGAAAGTGCCCGCTGCTTCTGCTTCCAAGAATACCATGCAAAGCAAACAGGCATCAGGAGCCGAAGGTTCGCTTGAGAGAGAGTGGAAAGAAGAGCTCAGCCGATCCAAAGCACAGCTTGAAGCGATGCTGTCCACGCTTCGCGTGCAATCCAGCTGCCGCATGGTCATTGACCGCAAGAAACTGCTGCCTCTGCAATTAGAGGAGAAGACGACTCTGCAGTATAAAGCAGAAGGGCAGGATCGAAAAGAGTCGCGCGTGACGAAGATCGTGTTTACCCGTCTCGGAGGCGGCCAACTGTAGCCTTCGTGCATCACAGCTTGAAAAATGGTAGGATAGGTATTGAATTTATTAACTGGAGGTTATTGAACAATGCGTGATCCTCGTATGCAGAAGCTTGCAGAGAATTTAGTCGGATACTCCATCAATGTACAGCCTGGAGAGAATGTCCTTATCGATATGATTGGATCGGAGCGAGAGCTTGCGAAATGCATCATCGAAGAAGTGGCTAAGAAAGGCGGACGTCCTTTCGTTGAGACAAGCGACCGTTCCGTATTGCGTTCGATGCTGATGAATGCGACAGAAGAGCAAATTAAGCTGTGGGCATCGTTTGATTTAAAACGAATGGAAGCGATGGACGGATACATAGCAATCCGCGCCGGTGAGAACATTAACTCCCTGGCCGATGTGCCTAGCGACAAGATGAATCTGTATGAAAAATATTACCGTCACCCGATCCACTCCGAGCAGCGCGTAAAGCATACGAAGTGGGTTGTTCTGCGTTATCCGAACGATTCCATGGCTCAGCTCGCGAACATGAGCACGGAAGCGTTCGAGGATTTCTACTTTAACGTATGTAACCTTGACTATGCGAAGATGGACAAGGCGATGGATCCGCTCGAAGAGCTGATGAAGAAAACCGATAAAGTTCGAATCGTTTCCCCAGGAACGGATTTGACGTTCTCGATTAAAGGGATCGGCGCAGAGAAATGTTCCGGTCAGAAGAACATTCCGGATGGTGAAGTGTTCAGCTGTCCGATTCGTGAATCCGTCCAAGGTACGATCACGTACAACTCGCCATCGGTATATTCCGGCGTCACCTTCGAGAACATTAAGTTTACGTTCAAAGACGGCAAAATCGTCGAAGCGACAAGCAACAATACCGAGAAATTGAACGAAATTCTGGACATGGATGAAGGTGCGCGTTACATTGGCGAGTTCAGCCTTGGCTTTAACCCGTATATTCTGCATCCGATGAAAGATATTTTGTTCGATGAGAAAATCGCAGGCAGCTTGCACTTTACTCCGGGACAAGCTTACGAGGAAACCGATAACGGTAATCGTTCCGCAGTTCACTGGGATCTTGTCCTCATTCAAAGACCGGAATACGGCGGCGGCGAAGTTTATTTCGATGATCGTTTGATCCGTAAGGACGGACATTTCGTCATTCCTGAACTGGAAGGCCTTAATCCGGAGAACTTAAAGTAAAATTCCCTTGAAGGAATACAAGAATCGGGTTATGATGAATGAAGCTAGCGAAAATAACTAAATTATGGAGGGATTCCCATGTCCAATAACGCGGCAATCGTTGATATTTCCCAAACGGCTAACAAATTCCAATCGTCCATTGTACTCCAAGCCGAGAATAAATACATTGACGTTAAGAGCATCCTCGGTCTATTCACGACATTGGTCGGCGGACATTCCTATGAGCTCCACGTCCATGGTGCTGACGCTGAAGAAGCGAAAGCGGCACTGGCAGCAGTGTTCGAGAAACATAATCTTAAAGTAAACGTAGTTGAATAGCAGTTCATTATAATCACATATAGCGCCTCGCCGAGATATCGGCGAGGCGCTTATTGTTTTGACCTTGTACATTCCGTTGATTTCGACTAATATAAAGAATAGATAAATGGATTAGTATCACGCATTAAGGAGGAGTACGATGTCTTCATCCGATGTTCTTATTCATCTGCATCAAAAAGCGCTCAATCTCCTTCACGAGGATGCCACCAAAATCGAAAAGTTGATCGAAGTGCAAATGGAAAATTTGGCGACGAGAAAATGTCCGCTTTATGAAGAAGTATTGGACACTCAAATATACGGCTTTTCCAGAGAAATCGATTTTGCGATTCGTGCAGGACTTGTCGGCGAAACGGTCGGCAAAGAAATTATCAACAAATTAGAAAGAAACTTGGCGCAGCTGTATGAGGCGTTAAACGGGTAGCCGCGATATCGCAGCTGCTCTTTTTTTTTATGCAAAACCAAAAAGACGTTCCGTCATGTGACGGAACGTCTTTTTTGCAGGCTAGACCAGGTAGAATGAAATACCCAGAATGATGTATACGATCAAGAGCAATGCGCCTTCATACCAGTTCGTCTTGCCGTCCTTGGAGATGGACTTGGCGATAAAGACGGATACGGCAATCGCTGTAAGCTCAATCGGCGTGAACACGATATCCATCGTAGGTCCAAACAATGTACTGACCAGAATAAGAACCGGGGCAACAAACAGGGCAATTTGCAAACTGCTGCCGACTGCAATTTCTACTGCGGCTCCGATTTTGTTCTTCATCGCGAGCAAGACGGCTGCACTGTGTTCTGCCGCATTACCGACGATCGCAATCAGGAAGGCGCCGACAAACACTTCAGAGAAGCCGAAATCAGCTGTAAACGTATGTAGGGTGCTAACGAGCCATTCGCTGACGAAAGCCGTCATAACGGTCGCAAGGATGAGGAATAGGACGGACGTATTTTTTGACCAAGCGGGTTCTTCGCCGTGATCCGGTGTAGTTTCTTCGACATCCTCGAGAATGTCCTTGTGCGTGACCATGGAGAAAATGAGCCAGAGCACATAGGCGACTATGAGAATGATCGCAATCGTAATGCTGAGGAATTTGGTGCTATCCGCTGAGAAATGCTGATTGGTAATAAAGATCGCAGGAATGGCGAGTGCGATGACAGCCAGGATCATGAGCGAAGAGTTGTGGCTGGCAAGCTGCACATTGAATCTCTGCTCTTTATACTTCAAGCCGCCAAGCAGAACGCTGGCACCCAGTACGAGTAGAAGGTTACCGATAATGGAACCGGTGATGCTGGCTTTTACCATATCGAATAATCCTTCGCGGACAAGGAATATCGCAATGATCAATTCCGCGGCATTACCGAACGTAGCATTCAGAAAGCCGCCAAGCCGCTGACCGGCATAGTGCGCGACGCTCTCGGTAGCTTTGCCCAGAAAGCCGGCTACAAACAAGATCGCGGCTGCTGAAATGATAAATTCAATGGTCGTGCCGAAATGCGCATAGTGACTTATTCCGCTTAGTACAAACAATCCGATTAGCAATGTAAAAAACAATTTCTGATTCACAGTCAAGGCACCTCGTTCTTCAAGTGGTAATATTGGAAATCTGTTAACACTATAGCTGAAAATGGCGAATGTGTAAACTTGGTAATCGACAACATTCAAAGTAGATTGACAATTTCAGGGGGAGACATTTATGTTGGAATAATATAACAGGTAATGGAAAGGGAGAGCTGAGTTTCGTGTATGATCATTCATTATTCTCACGTAAAGTCGGAGGAATATTCATCGCAGTTATTCTGCTGCTCGGAACACTGTTGATACCGGGCAAGGAGGCAGCTGCGGATTCCCCCGGAAACGATCCGTATATTCGACAGGAATGGAATATCACGGTTCCCGGATACTTAGGCAATCTGAAGATGTCAGCGAACGGTCTGCTATATGTTATCAGTTCAGAGGATCATGAAGCAGGCACCTTATATGCAATCACCAAGGATGGCAAGATTGTATGGCAGCGCTACTTGTCTCTGGCATCGAGAACGCCGACCATAGATGACAGCGCTAAACGTATATATGTAGCTGACGGTGCACTGCGGGCATTGGATGCAGCAACAGGCGAGCTGCTGTGGTCATTTGCGCCGCCAAATGATAAGACGACCGGCGTGCCAACCGTCGATCATGATGTGATTTATGCGGTCTCGAATTTAACAGGAACGGTCTATGCGGTTGATCGTGAAGGAAAGCTGCTTTGGAAGGACCAAATGACGGAGGATGGCGTATTATCGCCTGTGGCCGTGTCCAGCTCAGGTATAACGGTGGTCCTGCGGACGGTTCAGCGCGTTGAAGTCGATGCAAAAGATCCGTTGGCGTATCAAATCTATCAGGAGGATGGGTCCATCAAATCCTATGTGGATATTTCCACCCTGCATGCTTTTGATCAAGATGGGTTCCCGTTATGGCAAACTGAGCTTCGCGGAATGGGAGTGCTCAGGGAGGCGCCTCTTGCAATTGACGGCGGTTTTGCAGTCGGTGGAGAAGCCTTTTACATCGTCTCGGATAAAGGTCAAATGCTGTACAAGCCGGAAACGATTTCCCCATCAAATCCCGGACAGACGAGATTGATTGACGGCGTGTTATATTATCCATCCGGGAACCAGATCGAATCGTTCGATATGACCGGCAAACGATTGAAGACGATACATACAGGCGGCGTTGCCGGAAACGCGGTCAAGGATAGCGCGGGACGGATTGTGTTCTGGCAAGAATTCGGAAGAATTCTAATGGTCAATCAAGACGGATCCTGGCGAATATTGTTGACGCCGGATTCGGGCTACCCATCCGGCTCACTCGTGCTGGATGAAGGCGGAACGTATTTTACGGTATACTCCGGTCAATCAAGCGGTCATATTATAGCCTTCAAGGATACTTCCGTTAAGCAGCCTCAGGCTAATAAAGGGCTAACGCTGTTACTCGACGGTCAGCCTCTGCGTTTGTCGATCGAACCGGTTGTCGCGCGAGGGAGGCTGTACTTGCCGATGAGAGAACTGTTCACGGCGCTGGGAGCTACAGTGAACTATGATGTACGCAGCAGAACGATTACGGCTAAGAGAGGCAGTACGGTCATTACGTTAACGATTGGAAAATTGCAGGCTGTAGTAAATGGAAGAAGCGTCACATTAGATGCGCCGGGCAAACTGTTGAACGGTCATATGATGGTTCCGCTAAGATTCGTAGGGGAGAGCTTCGGTTATACCGTCAGTTGGGATCAGGATGAGCAGACGATTCAGATTGCTTCCTAAATAATCCGGAAACAACCAAACTACATAGTAATTGCCTTGCTTCGGATGTTCCGTTCCATTACAATGGAAACATAAGGTGAACGAGGAGTGAGTGGCATGACAGAAGAGCTTCAAACCGGCATCATACGTATTTCAGACGACGTAGTCGCCACCATCGCGGGACTGGCTGCACTTGAGACTCCGGGCATTGCTGCTATGTCCGGAGGTATTTCCGAAGGGCTGGCGAAACGCCTGAGCGGGAAGAACGCACAAAAAGGCGTATCGGTCGAAGTGGGCCAGCTGGAAGCCGCGATCGATTTAAGAATTATCGTGAAATACGGCATTCCTATTCAAGAAGTTTGCCGTCAACTGCAGGAGAATGTCCGCGAAACAGTTGCGAACATGACAGGGCTTCACGTCGTTGAAGTGAACATCAAAGTTGAAGGCGTAGCCTTCAAGGAAGACGAAATCGAAGAGCTTGCAAGGCTGAAATAATGGATTGGAACAAGAAAGGCATGCCCGTGGGGGCATGCCTTTCTTGTTTTATCGACTGCGGCGTTGCTGCTGCGGCGACTGCGGCTTATCCGGCCTATTATATTCACGCGAGATGCTGAGCAGTATGCCCATGCTTAGCAATGAAACAATGAGCGAGGAGCCGCCATGGCTGACAAACGGGAGCGTTACACCTGTGATCGGAATTGCGCCGGTCACACCGCCGATGTTAACGAGTGTTTGAACGGCGAACAACCCGACGATGCCGACCCCGACGATGGTACCATAGCTATCCGGACATCGAACGGCAACGAGTAAACCTCGCCAGAGGAAAAATAAATAGAAGAGCAGGAAGAGCAGACTTCCGATAAAGCCGAATTCTTCGGCGATGATGGAGAAGATGAAGTCACTGTAGGGATAAGGCAAATATTTCAGCTTCTGTACGCTGTGCCCGAAGCCAGCGCCGGTAATGCCGCCGTGCCCAAGCGCTTGCAGAGAGCGCGATAAGTGAAAGGTGCTGTTCTGTTCATCTGATAGCGGATCCATAAATGCCGTGAAACGGTTGATCCGGTACTGCCAATCATCATGATCATTCATGATTGAAATGCTGGCCCAGGATGCGACAACGGAACAAATAATAATGCCTGCGAGAAATAATTGCTTTAGGTTGGCTCCGCCTGCAACGATGATAATGATGGAGCAAGCACCGATAACGATACAAGCACCCAAATCGGGCTGCATCATGATGATTAAGCAAATGATTCCGATAATGATGAAGACCGGGACAAGCCCTTTTTTGAAATCTCTAAACTTCTCGCCTTTCTTGGCAATCAGTGAGCCTAAATAAAGGATGAGACCCAGCTTGACGAATTCGGTGGGCTGAATGCCGATCGGCCCGATATAGAGCCAGCTTTGAGCACCGTTTAATTCTTTGCCGACGAAAGGGACCAAAATGAGCGTAATCATTACGGGGATGAAGTAGAGGATGAAGCCTTTTTTGAACACGGTATAGGGGATGTTCATCACTACGAACATCGAGATCGTTCCTAAGACGGCCCACATCAGCTGTCGCTTCGTATAATACAAGGCGTCGAAATTCGAAGTTTTCGAAATCACAGCCGTGTTTGAACTTGCGCTGAACACCATAACAAGACCAAAGCCGACTAACAGCAGCGTGAGCACCAGAAGCAAGAAATCCGGCCTGCCGCGCAGGCCGAGTGTCTTTGTTTTCGTCGTTTGTGGCTTCATAGCCAACTAGGCAAGCGATTTCTTCAATTCTTGCAGACGTTGAGTTGCCGCATTCAGAATCGGCTGAGGAACAGGCGATTCATAGTCCAGACCATGCGGGAACGTAGCTCGTCCGATATAAACGGATTCCACTTGCAGCACAGCGTGAGAGGACTCCAGCTTACCTTCAATTGCGCGGACATTGAAGCGCAGGAAGTATTCTTCACGATTTGTGCGGTCTTCCAGCTTCAGGTCGTACGTAGCGCGGTAATATTCCCATTGCCAGCGAACAAAGCCAAGCTTCTCCGCCGACTCGTCAAGGTGCGCGAGTTCGCTAGTCATGCCGTTCAGGCCTGTATTCTCAATAATCATAGGGTGATCCTCCTTCAAGCTTCAGAACAGGTTTTCTTCTTATTCATGATAGTATTTTTCATGCACCAGTGCAAGCCTAACTCCCGTTGCCTCAAGGCGCAAAAAGTGACATATTTACGAAAAATGTTGCCTGAAATCGCCAAAAAACAAATTTCAGTTCACTCTCTCATTCTGGTACAATAGAGCGTAAGTCAATTGTGAGCGAGGGGGTTTGTAAGCGTGAGTATAACAAACAAGATGGAAGCACAGCTGCAAACTGTCTATCCGAATATGGTGCAGTGGCGCAGGTATATGCATCAGCATCCGGAATTATCTTTTCATGAGAAGGAAACATCTCGCTGGATCGAGCAGCAGCTGGCAGAGATAGGCTGTGAAGTGAAGACGAGAGTCGGCGGAGGTTACGGATTGGTCGCTTCCATATATGGCGATAAGCCGGGACCGGTAGTTGCACTTCGAACCGATATCGATGCACTCCCCATCCAAGATGAGAAACAAACGGCGTACATTTCGAAGGTACCCGGTGTTATGCATGCTTGCGGTCATGACGCGCATACAGCAACGATGCTTGCCATTGCCCGCTTCTATAGTGAGAATAAAGAGCATTTTGCAGGGGAAAGAAGATTGATCTTCCAGCCTGCCGAAGAAGTATCGCCCGGTGGAGCGATGGGGATGATCGCGGGCGGGGCGCTCGACGGCGTTGATGCTATCTATGGCGTACATCTCTGGACACCGCTTCCTTACGGTCTGGCCGCAACGAAGCCGGGGCCGTTCATGGCAGCGCCGGATGAAATTTATATCGACATTACCGGCAAAGGCGGACATGGCGGATTGCCGCATGAAACCGTCGATGCAGTATTAGTCGCATCGGCCATTGTACAAGCGATTCAGTCGATCGTAAGCCGAAACGTAAACCCGTTAGATCCTGCCGTTGTGTCGATCGGGTCGATCCACGCAGGCTCGACGGCCAATGTCATTGCGGAACGGTGTCGGATGACGGGGACAGTTCGTACGTTCACCGATGAGGTCCGGTCTTTTATTCAAGGCAGGCTGAGAACGATCGTAACACAAACTGCGGCGATTTACGGCGCTACGGCAGAGCTGGAGTACCGGGACGGTTATCCTCCCGTTGTAAATGATCCGGAAGAAGCAGCACGATTCTTCAAGGTGGCACCAGAGGTATTTGGCAATGAAGGTGTACAGGAATCCCCGCTGATTATGGCCGGGGAGGACTTCACCTACTATTTGCGCGAAGTTCCGGGCTGCTTCATGTTCGTAGGCGCCGGCAACGAAGATTGCGGGGCTACTTATCCGCATCACCATCCGAAGTTCGATTTGGACGAACGGGCGATGCTGAAAGCGGCGAAGCTCATGATTGCGATGGCGGAGGATTTTGCGGCACAAGCGTAAGAACGTCATTGCTTCATTCATAAAAAGTCGGCAAACGGCAACCCTAGTGTTGAAGTCCATGCATACGTCGAACGTGTTCGTGCGATTCATCAAGGAGGGAACTGCAATTATGGCGCGACTGGTGAAGGAATTAATGTCTACCGACTGTGTGACTGCCACACTGCTGGATAATGTGTATGAGCTTGCCGTGTTGATGAAGGATCATAATATCGGCTTTGTCCCCATCGTGGACGGGAAGAAATTAATTGGCGTTGTAACGGACCGCGACTTGGTCGTTCGCGGCTACGCCGAGAAACATTCCGGTTCCACGGCAGTAGCGGAGGTCATCACAAAGGATGTCGTGACGATCGATGCGAAGACGACGGTAGATGAAGCGGGCAAACTGATGGCTTCCCATCAAATTCGCCGTCTGCCTGTGGTCGAGAATGGGGATTTGGTCGGAATTGTGGCGATCGGCGACCTGGCGGTTCGAGAAGTATTCGTCGATGAGGCGGGCGATGCACTCAGCAGCATTTCGCAGGAGCTGCATAATGAGCAGCAAACGATTGTCCATTAGAGGGAGAATAAGCGATTTGGCATTAACTGCCGAATCGCTTTTTTTTTGTATGCATAATCAGGCAGGAAACTTTCAATACTGAGGGAAGAAACATTAGGCGACATGCATGCCAAATGCGCGAGTCAAGGAGATGATGGGATGTATAAACGCGAGCTTCGCCCCTTATGTGTCCAGGCTGATTTTACCGTGCTTCTTGATGAAAGGCATCAGGATGCGGAAGCAGCCAGGGAACAGCTAAGCCGGTTCGCCGATCTGGTGAAAAGGCCCGGACATCTACATACGTACCGAATTACGCCGATGTCGCTCTGGAACGCAGCTTCCACAGGGATGACGCCTCAGGATATGATTCAAGTACTCACGGAACATAGCTGCTACGAGATTCCGCTTCAAGTGACAAGCGGGATAAGAAAGCTGGCAGATCGATATGGCAAGCTCATGCTGCAGCAAACGACAGAAGGAGAGCTGCTGCTGCTGGGTGAGGAGGAATTGCTGAAGCTGCTTAGTTTGAATAAGACAATCTCTGCATTTCTGCTGCCTGCCGGCAGCGAAGAGAAGAGAGCAGTCCGGCTGGAAGCCAGAGGATTGCTCAAGCAGGAGCTCATACGTTTGGGGTATCCGGTTATCGATTTGGCCGGGTATCGGCATGGTGAAGCGCTCGATGTGGAAATTCGGGAGAAATCCGTGAGCGGGAAATCATTTCAATTGCGCGATTATCAGGAACGGGCCGTTAATCTGTTCTACCGCGAAGGTCAAGCTGATGGCGGGAGCGGCGTACTTGTGCTGCCTTGCGGCGCGGGCAAGACGATTATCGGCATTGCGGCGCTTGCTCGATTGCACTGTGACACGTTAATTCTGACGTCCAACGTGACTTCGGTTAACCAGTGGAAAGCGGAGCTTATCGATAAGACGACGTTAACCGATCAGGAAATCGGAACGTATGCGGCGGCAGCCAAAGAAGTACGTCCCGTCACGATAGCCACCTATCAAATTCTGACCAGCCGCCGGCGAAAAGGCGATGAATACAGCAATATGAGACTGTTCGGGGAGCGGAATTGGGGGCTAATCATCTACGATGAGGTACATTTGCTCCCTGCCCCGGTGTTTCGCATGACGGCGGACTTACAGGCGACGCGCCGTCTGGGCTTAACGGCGACTCTCGTGCGCGAGGATGGCCATGAGGAAGATGTATTCTCGTTAATTGGCCCGAAGCGCTTTGACCTGCCTTGGAAGACGCTGGAGTCCCGTCAGTGGATCGCATCGTTAGCATGCACGGAAATTCGGCTGCCTCTGGCTCATGAGGAAGTTGAACGGTATGTCGCAGCTACCGAGAAGGAGAAAGTAAGAATAGCAGGCGAGAACAGAACCAAAATCAAAGTTGTTCGAGAGCTGCTTCAATTCCATGAAGGGAAGCCGGCGCTCGTTATCGGTCAATATTTAACGCAATTGCATTCGCTGGCCGAGGAATTAGGCGTACCTGTCTTAACCGGCGAGCTGCCGCATGAAGAGCGCGCAGTGCTATATGAAGCATTCAAGGCCGGAAAAATTCCGGTTCTGGTCGTTTCGAAGGTGGCCAACTTTGCCGTTGACCTGCCTGATGCCGCAGTAGCCATTCAAGTATCGGGAAGCTACGGTTCGCGCCAAGAGGAAGCGCAACGGATCGGCCGGATCCTTCGTCCGAAGCGCGGGGATAACCAAGCCTGGTTCTACACGATTGTATCCCAGGGAACCAAAGAAACGGACTATGCAAGCAGAAGACAGCTCTTCCTGCTCGAACAAGGCTACAGGTATGCACTTCACGAATGGTCAGATATGGAGCAGTTATTGCAAGAAAAGTCGATTGAGGGTCTTCGGGAGGCCGCGCTGTGAAGGTTCAGGAAATCGTGAATCGCCTTACTGAAACGCAAATCGGGGAAATTAGCGCTTGTCCCGTTTGGCATTTGAGTGAGGCTGAAACATGGCCTAGTGTCATGTTGAGCCGATCGGGCTCTGAATCAGCATGGGCGGCTTTATCGAAGCAAGCTGCGATTGCTTTAGAGGTAGTGCTCTGCGCGTTCGGTCCGTTGCCGTTTAGCGAGGAGCAGTTGCTCCTTGCAGCTCGTTCGGGAGTAGCGGGAGCGGAATTGCGCCATGGACTGCTTCAGCTCATGGATGCGGGAATAATCTTTGCAGTGCGCAAGGGCTGGGGAGAGAAGCAATATCTGCTGCCGAGCGATATGTATCTTACCTGGTACGAAACGATGATCAGCATGCAGCATAAGCGCAGGTCCGAGATCCTACCTGTTCCGATGGAGATTGAATCAAGGCATATCGTCTCCATGGAGGAGAGCGGTTATACGCCGCCTCTAAGCCTTCAATGCTTACATGTGATGGCAGAGCTGCTCCATACCGGTATGAAACGAACGGCGAAAGGCATCCTGACGAAACGCACGATCTTAAAATGCACGGAGCAGCTTGCCGTAGACAGCAGTCAACTGAACGCAGTCGCTGAATTATCGCTTGCGGCATCCGGAGAGGTTTATCCGCTGCAGCTGGCATTTTTTCTCGATATCGCCCGGAAAAATCAGTGGCTGCAAGAACTGCAGAACTCGTACGCCATCCACGAAGATAGGTGGAACGGTTGGCTTGAATGCGAGCCATTGGAGCGGGAAACGGAGCTGCTTAAGCAGATTATCGGGATTTTTCTGGAGAGAAGTCCATCAGCAGCGACAGGAATGGCATCGCTTTGCATGCTGCCTCCTTATCGGTGGTTTCGAATCACGGATTTAGATGTACAGCACATGCTTCGCCAAGAATTCCTCGCTAAACCTCAGCCTTCAGCCATTCCCGCTTGGTGCGGTTTGTTATGCGCGTTAGGGTGGATGGAAGCTGCGTTCGACGAACAGGGCGGCAAAGTACTCCGTTGGCTCATTCCCCCAAGCGCCTTCAAGACTGGCGATGCTTTGTTGGAGGGGCAAGCCAGACTTGAGGGCCAGGTGCAAATTACGCCGGATGGCGATGTCTATGTTCCCAGTGATTGCGCATACCGTACAATCTGGCAGATTGAACAGTTGGTAACGCGGAAACGTACCGACCACATAGCGGTGTATCGGCTGGATTCTCGCGGCTTTAAACAAGAGGCGCTGCTTCATGAGGCCGGTGAAGGGGTAATTGGTTTCTTGGAGACCGCATCAGGGGAAGCATTGCCTGTAACCGTTCGGGCCATCATCATGCAAGCATTCGCAGCTACTGGCGAACATCTTGGGAACAAACCGATTAAAGCCGTAGACCTTATTGAATCCATAGAACCACTACCGTTGATTCAAAATGGCAATGTCGTGCAGACCTATGGGTTGTTAACCGAAAGGCAGCCTTTGAAAGCCATGTTCAGCGGCATTGAGGATGTGCCGACTATGTGGCTGAAGCAGTTCAGAGCGTATCACAGCTCCACTCGTAGGGAACTGATGGAACTGGCGTTAAGCTGGCGCACTCCGGTTAAACTAAGCTGTGAGGGCGCTGTAAAGCCGTTTGTTCCCGAACGCATCGTGGATGTGGATGGCTGTTGGAGTGTGATGGGACATTTTGTCCTTGAGGAAAGTTATGCTCCCGCAAACCTTTTGCCAGAGATGTGGCAGGAAATGATGCTTGTTCTTCCAACTGAAATTGGTAGTTTTTAACGTAGGGCTACTGCCTTCCTCTACCTTTTTCGGTGATTGATATGGTATGATAACAATTAGGCACAAGCCAAGTGTTCATAAAGGGGCGGATATCATGCAAACCATGCCATTATCAGACCCTATAGAGCTTGAAATGAATGATCATTCCTCGCTTGATATGGGACAGCTGTTATTAAACGCCTATGAAATTGGCGATATGGTAAACCAATCGGTTGAAGTGGCCGAATATGCATATTGGAAGACAGTAGTAGATCAAGATGAGCAAGTCCATCAGCTCGTCAAGCAATTCGATAAAGCGAAAGAGCAGTTCGTCGATTGCGAGCGGTTCGGACGTTTTCATCCGGATTTCAATGCCGCTAAAGATAAAGTGGAAGCGATTCAGCGGCAATTGAATGAGATTGAATGCGTCAGCCGATTTAAGGCCGCTGAGCAGCAGGTCGATGATTTGCTGCACGAAATTGCCAAGCAAATCGCGAGCTCGGTCTCGGAAACGATTAAGGTGCCGAGCAACGATCCGCTTCCGAAGGGTGGCGGCAGCTGTGGCAGCGGCGGTTCTTGCAGCTGCAGCAGCGGGGGCTGCGGATAAGCAAAGAGAGGGAAACGGGGGAGCTTGCATGTTTTCGGAACGCGTCGGATATATTGTATGGGTCAGTGATCTCAAGGCTGCCCGTTCGCTGGAGAAATATGGCACAGTGCATTACATGTCTCGCAAGATGCACTATGTAGTCATGTACATGAACGCAGACCGCGCTGACGAGGTCGTTCGCAACATGGGGCGCCTGCCGTTCGTGAAGCGAATCGAACGTTCATACCGGAATGAAATTAAGACCGAGTATACGCAAGGCGTGCCGGACAAGACACGATTCTATAGTTTGTAGGAAGAAGAAGCCCTGACTGTAATTGCAGTTGGGGCTTTTTCCTATATTTATAACAGCCATATAATTACATTTTTGGTGAGACTTTATTTTAATATTGAAAAATGTGACAGGCATGCTACAATTAAATGGAAAGTACATATAGATCATAAGGCCTACTGCCGGGGAGGAGGGGTGGATCGCGATGAAAGACAAGATGACGGATAGATGGAACACATATGAGTCGTTCCACGTCGTGCTTGGGGACAAGAAAGTGGCAGATATCGTCATCACGAACCATGCCAAGAGCCGATGGTCAGATCGCGTTGAAAGCGCTAAGACCGGCTTTGAAGATATTGCGGACTATATGTGGCAATGCTTGAAACAAGGGAGAATTGAGCCTTATTACCGGAATGAGCAGGATGTGTACCTGATCGATGACGATCTCGTTTTCGTTGCCGAGTTTGCAGTGCTGGAGAAAGAAACCGATTTGACCGGGAACCCGCTGCACAAGATGATTGTAGTCACGTTTCTCGGCCGAATGTCTGAGACTATTGAACTACGTGACTTGAAGTCCTATTACTCTTGGCTCAGACATTCCAGAAGAATGACATTAATTAAAAATAGTAGGAAACGGAAATAATATTTCTCAATTATAGAAAAAGCATGAGTGTTCGCGCTCATGCTTTTTAATTTGAGAGCGAGTTTTCGCCACAGTTTGTTGTATAATGAGTGGTAACAGAAAGGAAGGGATGCCCTTCATGGCGCTCAATTTTCATCAACTCCATATTTTCTATACGGTCGCAGAACGCGGGAGCTTCTCGGCGGCCGCGCAAGCGCTGCATATGACTCAGCCAGCCGTGACGATGCAGGTGCAGTCGCTCGAAGATTATTTCGGCACGAAGCTGCTTCAACGTTCCACGAAGCGAATCGAATTAACGGAAGCAGGGCGTGCCCTGATGCCTTATGCCCAGCGCAGCATCGATTTGATACGCGACACGGACGTCCAAATGTCCAAATTTACGACGCAGCTCAAAGGCAGGCTGCAGCTCGGAGCCAGCTTAACGATTGGCGAATATATTTTGCCGCGCCTGCTGGGGCCGTTCGGACAGGAATACCCGCATATCTCCATAAGCATGAAAGTAATGAATACGGCGCAGATCATGGAAGAAATCGTCAATCACCAGTTGAATTTCGGGTTGATTGAAGCGCCGGTCAATCATCCGGACATGCATATGGAAGCGGTCATGAGCGATGAGCTGCAGCTCATTGTTGGCAAGTCGCACCCTCTTGCAGATGCGGAAATCGTCGATCTGGAGGAAGTGATGAGCTATCCGTTCGTCCTGCGTGAGCAAGGCTCGGGTACTCGTCTTGTGATGGAAGAACAGCTCAGAGTGAAGAACATGGATCTGTCAGAAATGAAGATCGTCATGGAGCTTGGCAGTACGGGAGCCGTAAAGTCCGCCGTGGAGGCTGGACTTGGCATTTCCTTTGTATCGAGCTCTTCCATCAAACATGAAGTTGCCTTAGGTTTAATCAAGACGATCCCGATAAGGGATGTTCGATTTAAACGGCAGTTTTATTCCATCTTCTTGAAATCGGCGCTGCTGCCGATATCTGCGGTGACCTTCCTCAGCTTCTTGAGAGAAAGAGATTTAAATCAATGGCTGTAATGCGTCTTCGTGCAGATTTGCACACGCATACAACGGCTTCCGACGGCATGCAGCGGCCGGCGGATAATGTTGAGATGGCTAAGGCCCGCGGCCTTGGAGCCATTGCGATCACAGACCATGACACTGTGGATGGACTGGCCGAAGCGCTCGAAGCGGGAGAGCGGCTTGGAATTACGGTGGTGCCCGGCGTAGAAATAAGTACTGTCGCAGAAGGACGCGACATACATATACTGGGATATTACATTAACTGGGATACAGCAGTTTGGAAAACGAAATTAGCATCGCTGGGTGATACCCGAGATCAGCGAAACATTATGATTATTGCTAAGTTATGTGAACTCGGTCTCCCCATAACGATGGAAGAAGTCATGGAAGCGGCTCGTGCGCAAGGGAAGGATAGCGGCTCGATCGGTCGTCCTCATATCGCGGCAGTGCTTGTAGCCAAAGCCTATGTCAGCACGATGCAGGAGGCTTTCGACAGGTACCTCGGGGAAGACGGCGCAGCTTATGCCAACCCGCCGAGACTGCATCCTTTTGAAGCATTGGAATGGATTCGCGAAGCAGGCGGAACTAGTGTTATTGCGCATCCCGGAATCTATGGTAACGATGTGCTTGTGGAGTCGATCATTAAGCAAGGGGCAAAGGGAATCGAGGTCTATCATCCGGATCACTCGGCCGAAGATGAAGAGCGATATCTAAAGCTGGCATCACAATATAATCTGATCGTTACCGGAGGATCCGATTTTCACGGCGAACGCCAAGGCGTCGTATTTCACGGCGCAATGGGAAGCAAAACTGCCCCGTTGGACGTACTGAGTCAACTCAATCCTTCACGGAGGTAGATGCCATGATTGACGGGCTTTACACAATCAAAGAAGTCTCCTTGCTGACGGGGCTGTCTACGCAGCTCATCAGGAAGTGGGAGAAGAGATATGAGGCGGTGAGTCCGCTGCGCATGCCTAACGGCTATCGCGGTTATACAGCGCAGGATATTGAAATCATTCGTTGGTTGAAATCCCGGGTCGAAGAAGGCAGACCAATTGGTATGGCGGTTGCGGAGCGGAAGCGGAATATGGTCGACTCCGGCTCAGGCTCGGAGGAGTTAAGAGGATTCTCCGCAGTAAAAGCAGCAGTGGATTCCGGAGGTCCGGTGGATATTCTGATGCACTACTTGGATAAAGTAGATCTGCGCGGCGCAGATCAGGTGTATCGACAAGTGAGAGCTCTTCATTCCATGGAACAGTTGGTTTCACAAGTGATTAGGCCAGCGCTGCTTGAGCTTGGAGAGAAGTTTGAACGCGGCGAGTTGTACGACTGCAAAGCATGTTTCTGCAGTCAATATATCCGCGAAGTTGTCATGACAAGCAGGATTGGCAGGGAATAAGAAAAGGGGTTATCAGAGCCATGCCGGCGTAAATTCGGCAGGTGAGATAACCCCTTTCTTTGCTTATGTCCGGCAGTCTATGCTTTGATGTGGGAAGGCAGGTCTTTCAAGCGCTGTTCATCCGGCGTGATAAACAATGTCTTCTGATGATCGTAGATAACGTACCCCGGCTTCGCACCGCTTGGCTTCTTCACGTGACGAATCAGCGTGTAATCGACAGGCACGGAGCTGGAGGATTTGGCTTGGCTGAAATGAGCGGCGAGCATCGCGGCTTCTTCCAAGGTTTGATCATTGAAAGCCGTGCCGCGAATGACCACATGGGAGCCGGGAATATCTTTGGTGTGCAGCCAGGTGTCATTCGGAGCCGCGGTCTTATTCGTTAAGAAATCATTCTGCGTGTTGTTCTTGCCCACATAGATGGCCACGCCTTCAGATGACGTATAACATAGCAGAGCAGGCTGCTTCGGTTTCTTCTTCTTCGCACCGCGCTTCTCGCGAGCGCGCATATAGCCTTGTTCGGCGAGCTCGTCGCGAATTTCGTCTATATCCGACAACGATGCGCTCTCAAGCTGTTGAAGCAGCGAAACCAAATATTGAATCTCCTCGCGCGTTCGCTGCATCTGCTCGGCAACGATTGTGAGACTGTTTCGATACTTCGTATATTTCTTGAAGTACCGCTGCGCATTCTGAGAAGGCGTAAGCTGAGGATCAAGCGCAATGGTGATCGTCGGCTGCTCTTCGTCGTAATAATTGACCGTTTCCAAGGAACTGTCTCCGCGCTTCAAAGTATGCAGGTTTGTCGTCAGCAGCTCACCGAGAATGCGCAAATGATCGGCGTCGCTCGCTTCTCGAAGCGTTTCTTCCAGCTTCTCCAGTTTCTTCTCATTCTTGTTTCTCTCATTCTGGAGGAAACGAATCAGATCCGAAACACGCTGCTTCACCGTATCGCGCAGCGCTTTATCGCCGTAGAAGGCTTCCAGCAAGGCGCTAACGGATGGATATTCCGTCTTCTCACCGGTTACATGGGAGAGATCGGTGACGGAGAAAGAAGCTTTGCCGTTGCCCGACATCGTGACAAGCTGCGGCTCGTACTTATGCTCCGTGAATTGCTGCATCATATCGCGGAATGCCGGCCAGAGCAGTTGCGCTGTAAGGTTCACCTCTTCGATAGGCTCATAAACACGTTCCATGCTGCTGTTTGACGCACGATAGACCAGCTCTTTGGCAAGCAATGGGCTGATCCCGCTAAACGCCGCGACCAGCAGCTTATCCGCAGTGAGGGAGCTAGGCGGAAGCGGCTTTGGTGCTGTACCGAAGTGGATGCTATCCTCGTCCGGAACCGGCGGGTTAAGCAGCGTATCAGCCGCATTAACCAGCGATTGCGTGAAATGCTCGACATTGTGAACGGACAGCGGGTCATCCTTCCCCTGTTCAGGCGGCGCTACATAGGCAGTGCCGGGCATAATGACGCGGAAGCTGCTGATCGCGGGCGTAACATGATGAATACCGTCATGAATCGTCTCCGAAGCCACATCCACCAAAATAATATTACTGTGGCGCCCCATCAGTTCGATCACGATTCGTTTATAGAACATATCGCCGAGCTCGTCCCGCTGACGGATATCGAAGTGGATGATTCGCTCATTGCCGACTTGACGTACCGCTTCAATGACACCGCCCTCGCAATATTTGCGAAGCAGCATACAGAACATCGGCGCTTCCAGCGGATTGATATACGTCTGTTCAGTCCAGTGGACACGCGGATAGGTTGGGTTGGCCGACAGGAGCAGCTTGCCCTGTGCACCGTTCCCTCGTATTTGTAAGACCAGGTCATGTGAAGTGGGCTGATGTATTTTATAAATGCGCGCACCGATTAAGGTTTGCAGGTCATGCGTGACGGCGCGTGTAACGATTCCATCTAAGGCCATGATGCTCTTTATCCCCTTTGTTTCTGTTTCATTTCACTATCATGCCATATTCGAGACAAAAACTTAAGTCCCAAGCTGGGATATTTTGCAGTTTGTCCGAATACATTTAGGCCATATAGGCTGTCCGTCAGGCGGCAAGTAACAGGAGGAGGGCGGGGCATGGAACAAGGTAAGTGGCACCAGATGGAAACAAGCGAACTCGCTGAGGCGCTTCAAGCTTCTTTGGATACCGGGCTTACACCAAGTGCAGCAGCAGATCGTTTGCGTGAAGTCGGTCGAAATGAGCTGACGGAGGGGAAGAAGGTTCCTCCGATTATGCTGTTCCTCGGTCAGTTCAAAGATTTTATGGTGCTTGTGCTCATGGGGGCGACATTAATATCCGGTTTGCTTGGCGAATACTTGGATGCAATTACGATTGTGGCCATTATTGTCATCAACGCGATATTGGGGTTCGTGCAGGAATTCCGGGCAGAAAAATCGCTCCGCGCACTAAAGGCATTATCCGCGCCGCTGGCGAAGACGCTGCGTGGAGGCGAGTCCGTAGTTGTTCCTGCAAGCGAGTTGGTGCCAGGGGACTTGGTCGAGCTTGAGAGCGGAGATCGAATTCCGGCCGACATTCGCTTCATCGAGGCGAACAGCTGTTATGCGGAGGAATCTGCACTGACAGGCGAGTCCGTCCCGGTCAACAAGCACTGCGTTGTGATTCAGGCAGATGAGCTTCCGCTCGGGGATATGCGCAACATCGGATTTATGGGAACGATGGTTACCCGGGGCACGGCAAAAGGGATTGTCATTCGTACCGGAATGAACACCGAGATGGGCAAAATCGCAAATCTCATCCAGCAGACAGAGACCATGGAAACACCGCTTCAGCATCGTCTGGAACAGCTCGGCAAAATTCTCATCGTCGTCGCTCTGGCGTTGACCGTTATGGTCGTTGTTGCAGGGATATTGCACGGACAACCTGCCTATGAGATGTTCCTCGCGGGAGTCAGCTTGGCCGTTGCCGCGATTCCGGAAGGCTTGCCGGCAATCGTGACCATCGCGCTCGCCCTTGGCGTTCAGCGCATGATTAAACGCCGGGCCATCGTTCGTAAGCTGCCTTCCGTGGAAACCCTCGGCTGCGCTTCGGTTATTTGTTCGGACAAGACAGGAACGCTTACGCAGAACAAAATGACCGTGACGAAGCTATGGATCGGCGGTCAGGGCATGGATGTTACCGGAGAGGGCTATGAACCGACAGGTTCTTGCTTCGAAGGCGGCAAAGCAGTCGATCTCAAGCAGCATCAACCGCTGCGCAGGCTGCTGCAAATCGCGGCTCTGTGCAACAACGCATCTGTTACTCGCATCGATGAGGAGCAGGATGCGAAACGCAAGAAGTCCAAGACGACATTCGTTCAGGATGAATGGGTACTGAAAGGAGATCCGACAGAAGGAGCATTGACTGTCCTTGCATCGAAGCTCGGCGTCACGATGAAGTCGCTCGAAGGATTGTATCAACGGGTAAAAGAATTTCCGTTTGATTCGGAACGGAAACGGATGTCCGTGCTCGTCAGTCACCAAGGCGGCCGCCTTGTATGCACCAAAGGGGCGCCTGATGTGCTGATGGAGCAATGTGCGTATATTCTATGGGACGGCAAAGTCGTTCCTTTCACGGCAACATTGAAGCAGAAGGTTAACAACGCCAGTGAGGACATGGCGCAAGCGGCATTGCGCGTCTTAGGTTTCGCCTACCGGGATTTGCGGTCTCATGATGCAGCCGAAGACGAGGCCGACGTAGAGAATCAGCTGATCTTCGTAGGTCTCTCCGGTATGATTGATCCGCCGCGCCGTGAAGTTCGTGAATCGATTGCGAACTGCCGCCGGGCCGGAATTAAGACTGTCATGATCACAGGCGATCATCAGCTCACTGCAGAAGCGATTGCCGGACAGCTTGGCATCATGCCAAGAGGCGGCATCGCGATCAGCGGGCAGCAATTGAACGGGATGAGCGAAGAGCAATTGGATCGTCTCATCGACAACATTTATGTCTATGCGAGAGTGTCTCCGGAGCATAAGCTTCGTATTGTCAAAGCGCTGCAGCGCAAGGGCCATGTCGTTGCCATGACAGGTGACGGCGTTAATGACGCACCTGCCATTAAAGCCGCTGATATCGGAATAGCGATGGGCATCACCGGCACTGATGTATCCAAAGAAGCATCGTCGCTTGTGCTCAGCGATGATAATTTCAGCAGCATCGTGGCAGCGATCGAGGAAGGCCGCGGCATCTATGAGAATATCCGCAAATTTATCCGCTATTTGCTGGCTTCCAACGTAGGCGAGATTTTGACGATGTTCTTGGCCATGATGGCCGGACTTCCGCTTCCGCTCGTGCCGATCCAGATCCTCTGGGTCAACTTAGTTACAGACGGGTTACCTGCGATGGCGCTCGGTGTCGACCAAGCCGAGAAGGATCTTATGCAGCAGAAGCCGCGTTCGGCGAAAGAGAATATTTTTGCAAGGCGATTGGGCTGGAAAATCATCAGCCGAGGCATTCTGATCGGGGTTTGTACGCTGGCAGCCTTCTGGATCACGCTCCGAACAGCGCCTAACAGTCCGACTAATCTCATCCATGCGCAAACGGTAGCTTTTGCCACGCTCGTTATGGCGCAGCTGATTCATGTCTTTGACTGCCGCAGCTCTCGTTCGATCTTCCACCGTAATATTTTGCAAAATAAATACTTGCTGTTCGCGGTGCTGTCGTCCGTTCTGCTGATGCTCGGCGTGCTCTACATCGAAGCTCTGCAGCCGATCTTCAAGACCGTTCCGCTCGGTTTCCGCGATTGGTGCCTCGTCCTTGTGGCAGCGGGCATTCCGACCTTCATGATGGGAATCGGCAGCGTACTCGGCACAACCGAGAAGAAGAAAAAATCAAATTGGCCGCTTAGCGGGCCAAAATCAGTAACCAGATAAGTGATGAGATGGAAACCGGCAGCTTTGCGCTCCCGGTTTCTTTATTGTGTACGGTTAACCTTCACCTAAGGTTATGGTTTATACTGGGTGTAGGAGGCGGAGCATGAAAATCAAGGACTTGGCGAAAAGGTTGAACGTCACACCACGAGCCATTCGATTATATGAATCGAAAGGGCTTCTGAAACCGGAACGCGGACAAGAGAACGGATACCGCTATTACTCGGAAAGCGAAGCCTGGCGATTGCAAACGATATCTTCCTTGCGCGAGCTGGGGCTAAGTATCGAACAGATAAAAGCATTAATGACAAAGCTGGATCAAGGGGATTCGGCTACCGTGCATCACTATCTCGAATTACAGCGAATGGCGCTTACCGCCAAGTGGGTGGAGTGGAAATATGCGATTGGCATGCTGGACGAGCTAATCGCAAGGTGCGAGAAGAAGCAGCAGCTGGATGTGGAAGATCTATATCAATTGACAGGGGAGCTGAAGGGGATTCAGCACAGTCAATCTACATGGATGGACACATGGGACTTCGATCGGCTGGCAGCTGTCTTCGATCGCTCTGAGGCGATGCTCTCGACGGGATCCGCTTTATCCCAAGCCGAATATGAGACGGCGCTTGATTTCATTGTACAGTGGGTGTCGCCTAAGTCAGGCGAGCAGGGGCTTGATATCGGAACAGGCACAGGCAATCTGGCGGGCAGGCTGTTAGCTCTTGGAGCAGCGATGTCGGCCTTGGATCAGTCCAAAGAAATGCTGGCTAAATGCAGGGAGAGGTTTCCGGCGATGACTGCTAAGCTGGGGAATGCACTGGCCCTTCCTTTTATGGACAAACAGTTCACGCTTGTGGTGTCGGCCTTCGCGCTGCATCATCTGAATGGACAGCAGCAGCTGCTTGCGCTTGATCAAATGGATCGGGTGCTGGCGCCGGGCGGCAGAATTTGTATTGCGGGTCTCATGTATGAGGGAGAATGGAGTTCAAGATCAATGCCGCCGGACACTACGAAACATCCAACGAATCGGCAGGAGCTGCTTGAATGGTTTAGAAACCGTGACTTTATCACCGTATCCCAAGCAGTGAATCCGTGGATACACGTCGTCTATGCGGTACGAAAACATTGAGTTGACCTTCACCCCGCGTCAGCCCTTAAGCTTGCGTCGAAAGCTAATTTAGGAGGGAAACGCATGCCTGACCATGACCATATTTATCAAAGCGAAGCGGAACGTTATGACCAGCTTATTTCGTTTGAGGATGTCCATCGCAATCTGCTGCAAACTATCCATCGAATCGTGCCCCATCTATCCGAGGCGGCGGTACTCGATATCGGTGCCGGGACAGGCCGATTAACGACGATGCTTGCGCCGATTGTCGCATCCGTTACCGCAACCGATGCCTCCGGCGCAATGCTCGAAGTGGCGTCAAGTAAGCTCTCAGCCCTTGGTTTAACGAATTGGCAGACCGCGGTTGCTCAGCATGATCAGTTACCTTTACAGGATGATAGTGTCGACCTGGTAACGGCAGGCTGGACCATCTGTTATGCCGCTAGCAGCAATGTGGAGGGCTGGAGCGGGAATCTATCCGTGATTCTGGATGAAATCCGCAGAGTATTGAAACCCGGAGGAACCTGTATCATCTTCGAAAACTTCGGAACCGGCTCTTCGGTCCCGAATCCGCCGGACTTCTTGACAGCCTACTATGCGGCTCTCGTAAACGAATATGGCTTCGAGCACGAAGCCATACGAACCGATTTTAGATTCAACTCCGTAGCCGATGCCGTCTCTATCACCAACTTCTTCTTCGGCGAATGGCTTAGTGAACAGGTACAAGCCAACAACAGCCCAACGGTCGAAGAATGGACCGGCGTGTGGTGGAAGAGGTTCGATTAGGTGAGAGCGAAGAGCGTATCGGATTAGTTGTGGGTGGCGTTGCAGTGAGGTTAGTGGTGCGGTGGTGCAATAGAGTTCGTATTGGTTTAGGGTCGTATTGGTTTGGGCTAATGATGTGAACTACTTTGCGTCGGTATACTTAGTGTTGAACAAGGAAGTCGCAAACCAGCGACTTCAAGATTATCCGAGAAAGTCTCGACAGCCATTTTTTGTCCATGCCTCATGATCGATCAAAACTTTAACGGTTGCCAGCGTGGCTAATATATCAAATTAAGCCTTTTTGAAAATCTAACGGTTGTGACAGGCGTTATTTGCGATACATCAGGCGATTCCCAGTGGAAAACGTTTAAATAAGCTCTCTGGCAACCGTTAGCTGATAAAAAGAGTGAATTGCTGGTAAATAAGCACTGTCACAACCGTTAGAATTGGTATGTGGCATAGTATGTGATCATCGCGGAAGTACACTACATAATAAGGTTTGCTCTTGTGCCGTGCCCGAAGCTAATTAACCGGCATCATAACAAACGTAGGTTTTTAATAATCCAGGAGTCGCTATTCTAGCGACTCCTTCTTCATTTGTGCCGCAGGCAGCCCGCTAGACCAAGATTGCCAGGCTGCGCAGAGCGCCAGGCAAGCCACCCCAACCAACTTCTCCGCCAGGAAACAGGCGGCCCATAGGATTGCCGCCAGGCCACGTAGAGGCCAAGTCGGCAATCCAACCAAAAGCCACCAGAATAACCGACGGCCTTAGATTGCCTGGTCGGCGCAGACGGCCGCTGGCGATCCAATTCTGTGCTCTACGCCGTTCCGAGCGCCAAAAGTAAGGCGTGTCCCGAATAGGACGAAAGCGACCCGAGCACATATGGGATCTGATGCGTCTCTAAGGCGGATTACGTTACGATGGTCCCGTAGGGACACCAGGTGGATAGTAAGCGCCGGAAGTAAAGGCGTGTCCCGAATGGGACGAAAGCGAGGATAGCACGTATGTCCCCGGGAGCGCTTCTCTGCTGCACAGACGTTATTAATTTCCGGGTGTCCAGAGGGCGGGAGTCCTCGGGGTCCCCCTTTCCAAGGGGGATTTAGGGGGATGTTAGTACAACAAAGTGATGCAATAATGCAAAGATTAAGGTACACTAAATAAATTATAATGGAGTAAATTATTGATTTTATTTGATTTCGATCGGACAAAAGGGAGTGCGAGTAGATGAATTTCACGAAGATGCATGGACTGGGCAATGACTTTATTGTTGTCGAAGGAGAAACGAAATTACCGGATAACGCAGCCGAGCTCGCATTACAGCTTTGCAATCGCTTTTTCGGCATTGGTGCCGACGGACTTGTTTATATTTTACCATCAGAGCAAGCTGATTTTCGGATGCGCATCATGAACTCCGACGGCTCCGAAGCAGAGCAATGCGGCAATGCCATTCGCTGCGTAGCGAAATATGTGTATGATAACGGTTTAACAGATAAAGAAACGTTGACCATTGAAACGCTTGGTGCAGGTGTTCAAGAGGTGCAGCTGACAGTCGAGAACGGCAAAGCCGTGCTGGTGCGGGTTAACATGGGACAACCGATCCTTGAAGGCTTGAAAGTACCGACTACTATTGATGCCAACCCGGTCATTAATCAATCGATCGAAGTAGATGGACGCGAGTTCAAATTCACTGCGGTATCGATGGGCAACCCGCATTGCGTCATTTATGTGGACGATGCCGTGAATTTTGACCTGGCAGCATGGGGGCCGAAGCTTGAAGTTCATCCGATGTTCCCGCGCAAAATCAATGTCGAGTTCGTAACGGTTCGCTCCAAAGACTTCACCGATATGCGGGTATGGGAACGCGGCGCGGGACCTACTCTCGCATGTGGAACCGGAGCTTGCGCGACAGTGGTCGCATCCGTGTTGAACGGATACACAGATCGTACGGCAACGGTATCGCTTAAAGGCGGAGACCTGTTGATCGAGTGGAACGAAGAAAACAATCATGTCTACATGACTGGCCCGGCAGCAGAAGTTTTCCGCGGTACAGTTTAAGGATTTGAATGAAGGAGTTTTGAAAATGAAACCGGATTTACGGGAAGCGCTACAAGCGCGCATCTTGACCGGGGACGGCGCGATGGGAACCTATCTCTACGGGATGGGGTTCCCTGTCGGCGTTTCATACGAAGAATTTAATGTCTTGCGTCCAGAGGTCATCGCAGATGTGCACCGTCGTTATTATGAAGCGGGAGCTCGTGTCATCGAGACGAATACGTTCTCGGCGAATCTGGCAAGCCTCTCGCATTATGGACTGGATCATGAAGTCGAGGCGATCAATCGCGCGGGTGTTCAGATTGCCAGAGACGCAGTGGGCAACGATGCCTATGTAGTCGGAGCTGTCGGTTCTATCCGTGCAGGTAAACGCAAGAACATCGCGACAACGCAGCTGGAACAGCTGTTTCATCAGCAAATGGATGCGCTTCTGAATGCCGGCGTTGATGGCATTTTGCTTGAGACGTTCTACGATCTCGAGGAAGCATTGCTGGCGCTGCGAATCGCTCGCAAACTCTCGGACGTTCCGGTCATCACCCAATTTGCGGTGGAGAAAGAAGCGGTTACCCAAGACGGTCATCCGCTGGCCATCGCGTTCAACAACTTGAAGCAAGAAGGCGCAGACGTGGTAGGCTTCAATTGCAGAAGCGGCCCGAACGGCATTATGCGCGCAATCGATTCGATCGTCGGCGACATCGTCTTGCCGCTCTCCGTTTTTCCGAATGCGGGTATTCCGGATTATGTGGATGGCAAGTACATGTTCTCGGCGACGCCGGAATATTTTGCGCAATCGGCCCGTAAATTCGCGGACCGAGGTGCTCGGATTATCGGCGGCTGCTGTGGTACAACGCCGGAGCATATCGCGGCCATTGCCAAGTCGCTGGAAGGATACACTCCGCAAACGGTGCAGCCGGAGGCCCAGCAACTGCCGGTACAGCGGGAACGTATCACCTTGCAATCGGAGCAGTCTGTTTCGGAACCAACGATTGTGGATTTGGTGAAAGAACGCCATACCGTAATCGTAGAGCTTGATCCGCCGAGGGATCTCAACATTCAGAAGTTTATGGATGGCGCGAGAGCGCTCAAGGAAATCAAAGCGGATGCCGTGACGATGGCAGACAACTCGCTGGCAGTTACACGGATGAGCAACATTGCATTGGCATCGCTCGTTCAGCATCAAGTCGGCATTCGTCCGCTTGTGCATATCGCTTGCCGCGATCGCAACTTGATCGGAACGCAGTCCCATATGATGGGGCTTGATGCTCTTGGCATCGATCATGTCCTGGCCGTGACCGGCGACCCGGCTCGTTTCGGTGATTTGCCCGATTCCAGCTCCGTGTACGATCTCACTTCCTTCGAAATGATCCGTATGATAAAGCAGCTGAATGAAGGTATCGCATTCTCGGGCAAAGCGCTCAAGCAGAAAGCAAACTTCATCACAGGCGCAGCCTTCAATCCGAACGTCAAATATTTGGACAAGGCGATTGCCCGTCTGGAGAAGAAAATCGATTCCGGTGCAGATTACATCATGACGCAGCCGGTTTATGATAACGAGCTGATCGTCCGCATCGCGGAAGCAACGAAGCATTTGTCGGTCCCTATCTTCATCGGCATCATGCCGCTGGCAAGCGGACGTAACGCGGAATATTTGCATAATGAGGTACCCGGTATTCAGCTATCCGATGATGTTCGCAGACGGATGGCGGGATTGGAAGGCGAGGAAGGACGAGCGGAAGGTGTTCGAATCGCGGAGGAATTACTGGATACCGCATTGGAATACTTCAAGGGCATTTATCTGATCACGCCGTTTATGTTCTATGAGATGACGGTGCAGCTGACAGATTATGTCTGGAGAAAAACGAGCGGAAAAACGGGTTAAGCCCGTTTTTTCTCCATATTTCAGACCGGATCCCTACGGATCAGAAACGGCGCTGAATGGACTCCAAGAAGAAACTTGCTGCGTCGTTTGGGACGGCGCCAGCCGTTTCTTCTTGTGTTTATGCAATAACACTTGTTCGTATTGTAAAAATGAATTAGAATAGTCCTTGGATGCACTTGCCATGCCGCTTCGGATGCGATAGAATAGGGGACCTGACTATCGCTTCAACACTTGTAAGCAATCGGCTGGCCGAACGTATGCTCCGGACATTTTTCGTCAAGAATAATGCAATATTCTGTCATCACACTTTTAGGTTCCGGCAGAAGATTCGACTCCATCATTCTTGCGCTTATCTATACATCGTGTTTAATTGCATGATCATGCACGGGAGATACCGGAGGGGAACAGAAATGGCCATTAAGCTCATTAATATCGGTTTCGGAAATATCGTTTCCGCCAATCGAATCATCTCGATTGTAAGCCCGGAATCGGCGCCGATTAAACGGATTATCCAAGAAGCTCGCGACCGTCATATGCTTATTGATGCTACATATGGACGCCGCACACGCGCTGTTATTATTACGGACAGCGATCACGTTATTCTTTCGGCCGTACAACCGGAGACGGTTGCTCATCGGTTGTCGACTAAGGATGACGATCACGACGAATAGTGACGGGGAGTATTATGAACAGAGGATTGTTAATTGTATTATCCGGCCCATCGGGCGTCGGCAAGGGAACGGTTTGTTCCGAACTTCGGCATAAGCAGAGTGACCTTATTTATTCCGTTTCGGCAACCACGCGCTCACCCCGTCAAGGTGAGATCGACGGCATTAATTATTTTTTTAAATCGAGAGAACAGTTCCAAGATATGATCGCGAAGGATGCGCTTCTGGAGTATGCGGAATATGTCGGTAATTACTACGGCACGCCGCGTGATTTTGTTGAGCGTACGCTAGCTTCGGGCAAAGATATCATTCTTGAAATTGAAGTGCAAGGCGCGTTAAAAGTAAAAGAGAAGTTTCCGCAAGGTGTCTTTATTTTCTTGGTGCCGCCTTCTCTTGATGTGCTTAAACAGCGCATTACCGGACGCGGAACAGAGAATGCCGATATTATTGACCATCGCATGACCGTGGCGGTGGAAGAAATGAATCTTATTCATTATTACGATTATGCAGTCGTGAATGATCAGATTGACGCTGCGTGTCATCGCATACAGAGCATCATCGTAGCAGAGCATTGCCGGCGTGACCGATTTATCGCAGAGCTTGAGGAAGTGAAGGAAGCTTCCGAGAAAGCCTAGCATGAGTGAGGTGAAGGAACGTTGTTATATCCATCTATTGATGAAATGATGAAGAAGGTCGACAGCAAGTATTCCTTGGTTGTCGCGGCATCGCGTCGTGCAAGAATGCTTCGTGACGGAAGCAAAACAGAAATTCGTTCCCCAAGATCCCATAAGTACGTGGGTATTGCCCTCGAAGAAATCTACCAAGATATTCTCGTGGTAGAGAGCACGCTGAACAAGAAAGACTAAGAAATTCATGAAGCACAACGATAACAACCCTTGCGGGAGTTAAAGCCAGTTGTCTTCAGTTTGCAGCAAGAGTTTCGTATCAATATAACATCATCACATCAATAAAGGCCACGCCTCTTCATTAGGGACGTGGCCTTTATGATTATTTTACCACTAGTTGCGCCATGATAGTGCATAGCATACGGCCGGGGTTAAAATCAGGAATGCTGTTCTCGGTACTCAGCACTTGCTTTATGGAAACGGTGAAAGGGAGCCGACAAGACCTGTATGTTGCATATTGTTGCGGCTCGTTTCTGAGGATCATGTTTATAGTAAGCTATACGGTCCATGTTCTTATCGATTTTTTCTCTTAGTGTAATGATATACCCTACTGATATTTGCGATTGCTCTAGCTCCTGCAAATCAGCAGCTAATGCTTGACCGAGCATTCGAAAGTTAGGAGCAGCTAGTTTATTTCGGATCAATAACTTATCGGGCGTGAAGTCTTCCCTGTAATCCTGTCCAGGAATTTGTTTCCAAAAATCATTCCAATTCTGTAAGAGATCGATCTCAAACAGTACATATTTTAGAAATCCGCACAACCAAGCCGTACAGCTTGTGTTGCGGAGTTGACATCCGATTCCATCAGCGAGATGCCGGCAGCTACCGCAGCAGGAGCCACCGGCATCAATACACACTCGACAAATTTGCTCAGTGCCAATTTTATGCAGAAAGTGAAGGCCCATATCAAGTACCATTTGTTTACTGATCTGCTCGCGCTTAGGCTTCTTCTCACTCTCAGGATCCAGTCGTAAATTAAGGTTGTCGTTTATCGTGAAGTTAGGCATTCAATTCCACCTCCTGAATCTCGTGAATTTGAATATTCAAATATTTGAATATATTAGACATTATACGTCATATCGATGCGGATAACAATTGAATCGAAAGTACTTCGATTCATCAGTAGACAAGCTTCATTTTAAACGTTTGCGGAAGTGTGCTATTATAATCATATCTTCAGAAGCTTAATGATTAAGGGGCAAATGCCATGAACCAGATCCAACAATTCAAAGCCGAGTTTTTCAAGGCTCTCGCTCATCCGATGCGAATTCGAATTCTTGAAGTTCTATGCGAAGGCGACAGAAACGTAAATGAGCTACAAAGTATATTAGGGTCTGAAGGTTCAGCAGTATCTCAACAGCTGGCGGTACTTCGAAATAAAAATGTCGTATACGGCTTAAAAGAAGGAACAACAGTCATTTATTCATTACGAGATCCCTTAATCAAAGACTTATTATCCGTAGCAAGACAAATCTTCGATAATCATCTCGTCGATGCGATTTCGCTTCTGGAAGACATTCGGAAAGAGTCATAAAGAAAAAGAATTAGGGTATCTAGGTGAAAACTATGGATGGCCTTTTTTTATATTTGGAGAGGGTTCCTCGGGAATGAAATCCCGTTCTTTCGTGTTGACACCTTTTAAATCCAGGAGTATCATTCTCTATATATTCAAATAATCAAATATTCAAAAAGAAGGTGACTCGGATAAAATGGACGGGAAGATTTGAAGGGTATCATTCATCCGCGTTCAGTAAAGATCTCGTCTCCGGGCTGATTGTAGGGGTTATCGCCATTCCGTTAGGAATGGCATTTGCTATTGCTTCCGGTGTTAAACCCGAATATGGGATCTATACGACTATTGTTGCCGGTATTTTAATTTCTTTATTTGGCGGCTCCAAATTCCAAATTGGCGGACCGACAGGTGCTTTTATCCCCATCCTGTTTGCAATCGTCATGCAGTACGGCTACGAAAATCTTTTGATCGCCGGTTTTCTCGCAGGTATTATTCTTGTTGTGATGGGGGTATTGAATTTTGGAAAATTAATCAAATTCATCCCCCGTCCCGTTACAATCGGATTTACTGCTGGAATTGCGGTAATTATCTTCAGCGGGCAGATCGCAAGCTTCTTAGGTCTCAAAGATATTGAAAAACATGAAAATTTCTTGCCCAATATGAGGGAAATTATTACACACTTATCGACTTTAAACATCTATAGCCTCTTGACTGCAGGAGTAGGCTTGATCGTCATGATCGCAGCTCCGAAATTATTACCTAAAGTGCCGAGTTCTTTAGTTGGGCTTATCATTTCCAGTGTCGTGGCTGCCCTGTTCTTCAACGGAAGCGTCGCTACAATCGGATCCACCTATGGCGCCATACCTAGTGCATTACCTCATTTTCACTTCCCTGAAATTACATGGGCTCAGATCGAAACACTCATTAGACCTGCTATTATCATTGCACTTCTAGGGGGCATTGAATCTCTGTTATCTGCCGTAGTGGCTGATGGGATGACGGGCAGCCGCCATAACAGCAATCGTGAACTGATTGGCCAAGGAATAGCCAATATGGTGACACCCTTGTTCGGCGGGATACCGGTCACTGGAGCGATTGCACGTACTGCGACAAATATTAAGAGCGGCGCAATGTCACCGATGTCGGGGGTCATACATGGCATCGTCGTTTTTTTTGTTCTTATCCTGCTTGCTCCCTATGCATCACGTATCCCTCTTGCAAGCATGGCTCCCATCCTGATGCTGGTAGCTTGGAACATGAGTGAGCGCAAGAAGTTCATTCAGATTCTAAGAACAAGAACTGCCGACTCTATCGTATTGTTAATCACATTCTCTTTGACCGTGTTTACAAACCTGACAACTGCAGTCGAAGTGGGACTTGTATTGGCAATTATTTTATTTGTCAAACAGATGAGCGAGATGTTGACCGTTACAAAAGTACTGCCCGATCCAACGATTAACCATGAAAAGGTAAAAGCTTACATGGTGACAGCAGAACACGACTGCCCGCAAATCAGCATACTCTCGATTGACGGCTCCTTATTTTTTGGGACTGCAAGTATGTTTGAGAAATCAGTTATGGATGCCATCCGATTACATTCTAAAATTGTATTGCTACGTATGGGTAAGATGCCATTCATGGATACAACAGGAGAGTCGCATCTCACGGCCCTATTGAAGCATTCTGAGAAGAGCGGCGGCATCATTTTGATATCGGGAATCCAGTCGCAGCCCTTGGAGTTGCTGAGAAAAACAGGATTGATTGATCGTATTGGGAACGATCATAGGTTTGAACATACAGGCGATGCGATCGATTATGCGCTAACCCAGCTCAATACTAACAAATGCCTGGGCTGTAAACATTTCGCTTTCCGTGAATGTACTGCCTTATCGAATGCAGATCCATCGGATGTACCTACGCAGATCGAAGTGCAGATGAATTGATCAGGGGACTCCTAAAAGACCGACGCTATTATAGTGCCGGTCTATTTTTATTCCCATTTCCTGTTAATCTGTTGCTCGTGCGAAAACAGAAACACGAACGATAGGCTGCTCGGTTACCATATAGCGATACTACGATGTAATCTATTGGAGTTGTTTTGTCGGACTGTGAAGGTATGGTAACATTATGTATACACTAAAACATTTTGATCCAATTTTTCTTACTCATTCTGGGTCAAGAAGTGCTAGTTATCGAAAGCAATATGTTTTGGGCGATTGCATTATTTTTCTATGTGGTTATGATGGTAAATAGCATGTTTCAAAAGTTTATCGTCAATTTCACATCAATTAGACTTTTCCATCATAAAAACCGTATAAACACTAGGCTTTCATCGGGTTGATTCGCATTTCAGGATTTATCAATCCATGATGCTACAGCGTAAGAGGAGTGATCATAGGTGCTGAAAGGGAAAACAATTGTACTTGGCATCTCCGGCGGAATCGCGGCCTATAAAGCGGCGACCGTGTGCAGCAGATTGGTGCAAGCGGGTGCGAATGTGCGAGTCATCATGACGGAATCGGCAACGAAGTTCATTGCGCCGCTTACGCTTCAAACCTTGTCGCGGCATACCGTATATACGGATACCTTTGACGAATTCGATCCATCGGTCGTCGCGCATATCAACGTGGCGGACAGTGCGGATTTGGTCGTGATCGCGCCGGCTACAGCCAACATATTAGCGAAAATGGCGCATGGCATCGGCGATGACATGCTGAGCACGACGCTTCTGGCAACGACAGCGCCGATTCTTATCGCTCCCGCTATGAACGTCCATATGTACGATCATCCTGCTGTCGCACATAATATGGCGCTGCTCGCGGAACGCGGAGCACGCTTCGTGGAGCCGGGAACCGGTTTACTTGCATGCGGCTATGTAGGCAAAGGCCGTCTCGCGGAGCCGGAAGATATCGTACACGCGGTTAAGCAGTGGTTCGAGCAGAGCCAAGATTTAGCTGGCAAGGAAGTCATCGTTACGGCCGGCGGAACCGTGGAACGTCTGGATCCGGTACGCTTCTTGACCAATGACTCCTCCGGGAAAATGGGCTTTGCTCTTGCGGAAGCCGCAGCGAATCGTGGAGCGAACGTCACGCTCATCGCAGCTCGTACAAGCGCAGAGCCCATACAAGGCGTGAACATCGTCCACATTGAATCGGCGGAGCACATGCTGCAGGCAGTGCTGGAGCGATATGATTCCGCTGATTTGGTCATTAAAGCGGCGGCAGTCGCAGATTATCGGCCGGTTGCACGGGCGAATCACAAAATCAAGAAAAGCGATGAGAAGCTCGTCATCGAGCTGGAGCGGACGACGGACATCCTAAAGACGCTCGGCGAGAAGAAGAAACATCAATTTCTGGTTGGCTTTGCAGCCGAGACCGAACAAGTGGCGCATTACGCGATGGATAAGCTGGTTCGCAAGCATTGCGATCTGATCGTTGCAAACGATGTATCGCAAGAAGGCGCAGGCTTCAACGTGGATACGAATATCGTGCAGCTGTTCGGTGAGGAAGGGCTTGTGGAAGCGATGCCGATGCTTCGCAAACGTGAAGTGGCCGACCGCTTGATGAGCATCATTACACAGCGGATGCAAGCCAAAGCTGCAGCGGCCAAGGGGGCCGCCGAATGATTGCCAAAGTCATCGTAGATGTGCCGAGCCGCGCGACGGATCGGCCTTTTGACTATACGATACCCGCCGGTCTGATTGGTTGGGTGGAGATTGGCAGCCGAGTAGGTGTCCCGTTCGGAGGACGTGTATTGCAAGGTTTCGTAATTGGACTCGCCGATTATGCGGATGTCGACGTAAGCAAGCTGAAGCCGATTGCCGAGCTATTAGACCACGTCCCGCCTTTATCACCTGACTTAGTAGAGCTGGCACAATGGATTAGCGAGAAGTATTTCTGCGCGCTTACCACCGCACTTCAAGTGATGATTCCTGCAGCGCTCAAAGGGAAAGCCGACTCCGTCGTGACGATCTCAGAGGAAGAACAGGAGTATTCTTGGCTTCATGCGGGTGAAGGCGATGCTCCATGGCTTGCGTTTATTCGTGCCGGCGGCGGACCGGTTCGCATGGCAGCGCTGCAGGAACGTTTCCCGGATGACGCAGCCGCGATCAAGCAGGCGATTAAACTGGGGATTTTGACGGAGCAGGTTTCAATTAAGGATCGGTTGTCCGTTCGTAAAGTGCTGACGGTATATCCACCGGATAATGAAGCATTGGCTCAAGAAGCGTTAGCGAATTACTCTGCCCGTGCTGCCAAACAGCAAGAGGTGCTTCGCTACATGCTGGAGAACCCTGAACCGATTACGATGTCAGCGCTGGTGGAGACGCTGTCGACGACATCCGGCACCATTCGCGCAGTTGCAGATAAAGGCTTGATTACACTGCGGGAAGTCGAAACGCAGCGCGATCCGTACGCAGGACGGAATTTCAAACGTACTGAGCCGCTTCCGTTAACGGAAGGCCAGCAGGCCGTTTATGAAGAAATCGCGGAAGCGCTGGATGCGGAGGCGTCACGCGTATTTCTGCTCCATGGTGTTACGGGCAGCGGCAAAACAGAAGTGTATTTGCAAACGATCGAGCGCTGCTTGCAATACGAACGGCAGGCGATCGTGCTCGTTCCGGAAATCGCCCTCACACCGCAAATGGTGGAGCGCTTCAAAGGACGTTTCGGCGATTCGGTTGCCGTCTTACATAGCCGCCTATCTAACGGGGAGCGTTACGATGAATGGCGGAAAATTCGCGAAGGCCGCGCACAAGTTGCGGTCGGTGCGAGATCGGCCGTATTCGCTCCGTTCCAGCGAGTAGGCTTAATTATTATTGACGAAGAACATGAGTCTTCCTATAAGCAAGAGGAAAGTCCGAAGTATCATGCGCGGGATGTTGCGGTAAGACGTGCCAGGCAGCATGGTGCTGCGGTTGTATTGGGATCTGCAACCCCTTCATTGGAAAGCTTCGCAGCCGCTTCAAGAATATTAACAGCGACTTCAGCATCCTCCACATCAGATGATAGCGCTAAGTCATCAGGCGGAGCTGCACTTCTGCCTATGCCTCACCGGGTCGGCAATCGCCCGATGCCCAAGGTTCATCTGATTGATATGCGAGACGAACTCAAAGCAGGGAACCGCTCCATGTTCAGCCGGCAGCTCCATGAGGCGCTGCTCGATCGCTTGGAGAAAGGCGAACAGTCGGTGCTGCTTCTCAACCGCAGAGGCTACTCGACCTTTGTTATGTGCCGCTCATGCGGTTATACGGCGCAATGCCCGCATTGCGACATTTCGCTCACCTTCCATCAGAAGTCGCGCGTGATGCGCTGTCACTATTGCGGTCATGCCGAACAGGCGCCTGAGAAATGCCCGACTTGCGAAAGCGAGCATATACGTTTCTTCGGAACGGGTACGCAGCGGGTGGAAGAGGAACTGGCCAAGCTGTTTCCCGGCATTCGCGTCATTCGGATGGATGTGGATACGACGACCGAGAAAGGCTCCCATGAGAAATGGCTGACCATGTTTGGCGAGCGCAAAGCAGATGTGCTGCTCGGCACTCAAATGGTAGCCAAGGGGCTTGATTTTCCATACGTTACTTTAGTAGGCGTAATTGCCGCAGATACATCGCTGCACTTGCCTGATTTCCGCGCCGCGGAGAAAACGTTCCAGCTGCTGACGCAGGTTGCGGGCCGTGCCGGGCGGCATGAACTGCTTGGCGAAGTTATCGTGCAGACGTACAATCCGGAGCATTATGCGATCGTTTCTGCCCAACATCATGATTATGCCGCATTCGTGCAGGAGGAGCTGAAGCATCGTCGCTTCATGTCGTATCCGCCATTTTGCAGGCTAATTGTCGTGACCTTATCGGATGAACAGCTGACCCTTCTCATTACGGCAGGCGATAAACTCGCATCCACACTGCGACAGCTGGCCTATGAGTCCGGCGTGAAAGGCTGGATCGATAGCGACGGCAGCCGTTTTATTGATATTTTGGGGCCGGTGGCATCTCCCATTCCGCGTATGAAAGATCGCTATCGTTTTCAATGTATGATAAAATATCGTGGAAACGTTGGGGCCATCGACCTGTTGAAGCAGGCGATCAGCATGATATCGGGACCTCAGGGTCAACCGCCGGTACAGATCAGCGTTGATGTAGATCCGCAAGTGATATTATAAGTACAATTTTATAATAGGAGGTCATAAGATTGGCTATTCGACTGATTGTTCAAGATCCGGATCCGGTATTGCGCGAGCGCGCGGCAGCGGTGACCAAATTTAATGCGAATTTGCATAAATTGCTTCGCGATATGGCGGAGACGATGTACGACGCGGACGGGGTAGGTCTGGCTGCGCCGCAGGTAGGCATCTCCAAACGCGTGATCGTTGTTGATGTTGGGGATGATCACGGCTTAATTGAAATGGTCAACCCGGAGATCATCGAGTCTGAAGGCGAACAGCTTGGACCAGAGGGCTGCCTTAGCATTGCCAAAATCAGCGGTGACGTTAACCGCGCACAGCGCATTAAACTAAGAGGGCAGGATCGCAACGGCATAACGTTTGAGATGGAAGCGACCGATTTTTTGGCGCGCGCTTTTCAGCATGAGGTCGACCATTTGAATGGCGTATTGTTTACGGATATCGCGGTTTCGATCTACGATACGGCGAGCCGTCCTCCCCGAAATGAGAGTGAATAGATGCGAATCGTATTTATGGGAACGCCTGAGTTTGCCGTTCCATCTTTAGAGGCTATTCTTGCCGCAGGACATACCGTAGAGCTGGTGGTCACACAGCCTGATCGCCCGAAAGGTCGCAAAAAAACGCTGACGCCGCCTCCGGTTAAGGAAGCGGCTCTTCTTCGCGGCCTGCCTGTCGCACAGCCGGAACGCCTGCGCGGATCCGATACCGTGCAGAAAATTGCCGAGCTGCAGCCGGATCTTATCGTTACTGCGGCATACGGACAGATTTTACCGAAAGCCGTGCTGGAAGTACCGCGACTCGGCTGCATTAATGTTCACGGCTCCTTGCTGCCGCGTTACCGCGGCGGCGCTCCGATCCAGCGCTCCATTATCAATGGCGAGCGCGTGACCGGCGTGACCATTATGTATATGGCAGAAGGATTGGATACCGGCGACATGATCAGCGTTGTTGAGGTTCCGATTGCGGAAGATGATACTTCAGGCACGCTGTTTGAGAAATTAACGGAAGCCGGTGCGAAGCTGCTGGCCGAAACATTGCCGGCTATCGAAGCCGGTACGGCGAACCGGATCGTACAAAATCATGATGAAGCTACATATGCGCCAAATCTGTCGCGTGAGGATGAACGGATCGACTGGAGCCGAGAGGCAGGCCAGATTTATAATCAGGTTCGCGGACTTTCCCCGATGGCAGGCGGTTTTACGATGTGGAATGGAGAGCCGTTCAAGGTGTGGGGCTGCCGAGCAGTCGATCGCAGCCATGATACAGCAGCGCCAGGAACGGTTACGAACCTGTCCGATATGGGTATCCTTGTCCAAACAGGCAAAGGATCACTGCTATTGACGAATATTCAACCTGCCGGGAAGAAAGCAATGGATGCCGTGGAATGGCTGAAAGGTGCAAGGCTTGAAGCAGGCACCTTGTTCGGCGGTGGCGAAGCATGAGCAGCGGACCGAACAATCGCGGTAAAGGGTCCGGAGGCGTCGCAACCGGGCAAGGACGGAACGGCAAGAAACCAAACGGTGCAGCTAACGGTGTGAAACAGCAGAAACAACAGCAGCAGCCAAGACGTAAGACGGCGCGCGAGGTTGCGCTTGATACGCTTGTGAAGGTGGCAGAAGCCGGAGCGTACAGCAACTTGCAGCTCAATCGTGCGCTTCAGGACGCACAGCTGTCGCGGCAAGATGCCGGGCTGGCAACGGAGCTGGTATACGGCACCATACAGCATCAGCGTCTGCTCGATGACAGGCTGAACATCCTTGTAACGAAAGGATTCAACAAGCTGACACCTTGGGTGCTCGTATTGCTTCGCATGAGCGCATACCAATTGCTGCTGCTTGATCGGATACCGGCGCATGCTGCCGTGAACGAAGCGGTGACCATTGCGAAGCGGCGCGGCCATAGCGGGATTTCGGGCATGGTCAATGGCGTGCTCCGTAATTTGGAGCGCAGCTTGCCCGAGCTGAAAGAGCCGATTGAAAATGCGAATCCGGTCAAACGGATCGGCATTACGCATTCGTACCCGGATTGGCTCGTCAAACGCTGGATCGACAGCTATGGCGAGACTGTAGCGGAGCAAATTTGCGCATCCGGCAATGAACCGCCTCACAGCAGCTTGCGCGTGAACCCATTGCGCTTATCTCGTGACAAAGCAATCGGCCTTCTCACGGACAATGGGTACGACGCTGTTGCATCGAAGCTCTCTGATGCGGCGGTCATCGTTAACGGCGGCGGAAACCTTGCTCAGTCAGAGGGGTATCAGTCCGGACTCTGGACACTCCAAGACGAGAGCTCGATGCTTGTTGCTGAAGTGTGCGCGCCGGCGCCGGGTATGAAGGTACTGGATTGCTGCGCAGCCCCCGGAGGCAAGACGACGCATCTGGCGGAGCTGATGGAGGATCGCGGACACGTATTCGCGAACGACGTTCATCCGCACAAGAAGCAGCTCATTGAAGAGCAAGCCGCGCGCCTCGGACTGAACGCGGTAGAAGCGATTACCGGTGATGCTTTGGAGCTTGCTTCACGCTTCGAGCCGCAAAGCTTCGATCTGGTATTGCTGGATGCGCCATGCTCCGGCTTCGGTGTCATCAGACGCAAGCCGGAAATCAAATGGACGAAGAGCGAAGCGGATGTTCAGGCGATAGCTGAATTGCAGACGGAACTGCTTCAGGTAGCGGCCAAGCTCGTAAAGCCGGGCGGTACGCTCGTGTACAGTACGTGCACGATAGAACGGGAAGAGAATGAAGGGCAAATCGAGAAGTTTCTCGCGAATCAGCCTGCGTATCAACTCGATGCTGATTGGTCTTCCCGCATTCTGCAGCCGCTTAAAGAAGGTCATGTAATAGATGAAAGCTTCAGTGGCATGGTTCAGCTGCTGCCGCAGCAGTTTGGCAGCGACGGGTTTTTCATTGCTCGTTTGAAGCGGGTTCAATAAACCTTTACAAACCGTAAAAAACGCCCATGACAGCATCAAGTGGCCTGTTATGGGCGTTTGTGGTAAAATAATCAGGGGCACTCTTATCAAGAGGGCTCAGCACATATTTTGATAAAAGAAACAGGTGTAAAATCGATGAAACCGTTCATCTACGACTATACGTTAGAACAATTGCAAGACTGGATGAAAGAGAATGGCGAGCCCGCTTTCCGCGGCACGCAGCTGTTTGAGTGGCTTTATGCGAAACGAGTGAAGAGCTTTGAAGAGATGAGCAACCTCTCGAAGGGTCTCCGCCAGAAGCTGGAGGAGCAATTTGCATTCGTCACGTTAACCGAGATTACGAAATTCGAATCGAAGGACGGTACGGTGAAGTTCCTATTCGGTCTGCATGACAATCATGCGATCGAAACGGTTATTATGCGTCATAACTATGGAAACAGCATCTGCGTGACGACGCAAGTCGGCTGCCGGATCGGCTGCACGTTCTGTGCTTCGACGCTTGGCGGTCTGAAACGCAACCTAACCGCCGGTGAAATCGTGGCGCAGGTAGTCGTGGCTCAGCAAATGCTTGACGCGACGAAAGAACGCGTATCGAGCATCGTCATCATGGGTTCCGGCGAGCCGTTCGAGAACTATGATGCGACTATGACGTTCCTTCGCAACATGATTCACGAGAAAGGGCTGAATATCGGCCAGCGTCACATTACGGTTTCGACAAGCGGCATCGTGCCAAGCATGTACAAATTCGCCGAAGAGAATACGCAGATCAATTTGGCGATTTCCATTCATGCGCCTAACGATAAGCTCCGTTCGAAGCTGATGCCGGTTAACCGCCGCTTCCCGTTCGAAGAAGTGATGGAAGCTTGCCGCTACTATATCGCTAAGACCGGCCGCCGAATCACATTTGAGTATGCTTTGATAGGCAGCGTGAATGACCAAAGCGAACATGCTCAAGAGCTGGCGGACGTTCTGAAAGGCATGCTTTGCCACGTGAATTTGATTCCGGTCAATCACGTACCGGAGCGCGACTATGTGCGGACCCCGCGCGAGCAGATTTTCGAGTTCCACCGCATATTGGAGAAGAACAATATCAATGCCACCATCCGCAGAGAACAAGGTCATGACATTGCAGCAGCTTGCGGACAACTACGTGCTAAACATATGGAGTCTACGGCGGGGTGATGAGTTGTGAAAATCGCTTATCGGAGCGATGTTGGGCGTATTCGATCCATTAATGAAGACACGGCTTGGTCGGACTCTTATGAGTTCGGCCTGACCGTGGCCATAGTTGCCGATGGCATGGGCGGTCACAAAGCAGGTGAAGTGGCAAGCCAATTGGCGGTAGATACCTTCCGGGAGGCGCTCCAGGGCGTTTCTGCTGCGCTGTCTTTGGAAGAGCGTAAGCTGCTGATGAGCCAGGCTATTCTGCAAGCGAACGAAGTTGTTTTTGACATGGCGTCCAATAACGAGCAATTTCATAATATGGGAACTACAGTAGTTGCCGCACTTATACAAGACGATAACGGAGTCATCGGTCATATCGGGGACAGCCGGGTTTACAAATGGAGAGAAGGCGTACTGACTCAGCTGACTGAAGATCATACGCTTGTTCAAGAACTGGTGAAATCGGGTCAGATCACGCTTGAGGAAGCGGCGGTCCATCCGAGAAGGAATGTCATTACGCGTGCACTCGGCACAGATGAAGAGGTTGAAGTAGATATCATTTGCACGTCCTGGCGAGCCGGTGATTTGCTTATGTTATGCAGCGATGGTCTGACGACTATGGCGAGTACTTCGGCAATCATCGAGACATTAGGGCAGGATGATCTCAATTTGGATCAAAAAGCAGATCGGCTCGTTCAGCTGGCACTGGAAGCCGGCGGAGACGACAATATTACAGTAGTGCTGCTGCATCATGCCGAAGACACAGAGCTCGAGGGGTGATCGACATGATAGGACATGAATTAGGCGGAAGATATGAAATTATTACGCGCATCGGCGGAGGCGGCATGGCGCTTGTTTATAAAGCCCATGATATCCTGCTCAATCGCAATGTTGCGGTTAAAGTGCTGCGTCAGCAGTTCGTGCATGATGAGGAGTTTATTCGTCGCTTCAGACGCGAGGCGCAATCGGCAGCTTCTTTGTCGCATTCCAATGTCGTAAGCATCTATGATGTCGGACAAGAAGATGATACGCATTATATCGTGATGGAGTATGTCGAAGGCAACAATCTTAATGAGATTATAAAAGAACGCGCACCTTTGCAAACGGAGGAAGCCGTTCGTATAGCCATTCAAATTTGCGATGCACTTGAACACGCGCATTATAATCAAATCATTCATCGTGATATCAAACCACATAATATACTCATCGGCAAGAATGGCCGCGTGAAAGTAACCGATTTCGGCATTGCACGCGCGGTAACCTCTTCGACAATTACCCAAACCGGTTCTGTGGTGGGCTCCGTTCATTATTTCTCACCGGAACATGCGAAGGGTGTCGTAACCGGCGAGAAGTCCGACTTGTATTCGCTTGGAATCGTACTGTACCAAATGGTGACGGGGAAGCTGCCTTTCTTAGGTGAGAGCCCGATCAGCGTAGCGCTGAAGCATTTGCAAGAAACGTTCGCCGAGCCAAGAACAATGAACCCGTACATACCGCAAAGTGTAGAGAATGTCATTTTGCGCGCGATGCGGAAGAATCCGGCTGAACGCTATGCATCCGCCAAGGAGATGCTCCTCGATCTGGAAACTTGCTTGCAGCCGGAGCGATTGAAAGAGCCGAAGGTTACATTCGCGAATTCGGATTTTGACGAGACCCGTGTCATGCCCGCCATTCGCGGCAGCATTGCCGATAAGATGACCGACACGATATCGAGTGTAAGAACCGAGCAGAATGGCGCGCCGATTGAGAAAGCGAAAATATCAGCCGATCAGTCAGATCAGGATCGTTGGAATTCAAGCGGTCTTGAAGAGGAGCCTCGCAAACGCAGATGGGTCAAGCCTGTCGTGACGGTGGCTTCAACGTTGATTATCATTGCTCTTGTTTATTGGGGGGCCATGACCGTTTTAAGCTGGTTCGATATTGAAGAAGTAGATGTGCCGTATGTGGTCAATATGACGGAAACGGAAGCCCGAACCACGCTTGAAGGTGCCGGTCTTAAAGTGGAAGAGCCCTCGATTTATACCGATAAAGAAGGGGTTGAGAAGGACATCGTCTATGAGCAATCGAAACCGAATCAACGGGTGAAGGTAGGCTCATTCATAAAGCTGTACGTTAGTAAAGGGCCGAAGCTGGCGACTGCCAGCAGCTACACGGGCAAGTCCTATGAAGATACGGTCGCGGCGCTGGTTGCGCTGGGCGTAGCCCAAGACAGTATTTCCAAGGATGAAATCTTCAGCGATGAGACGCCTGGTACTGTTTTGGAACAGAGCCCTGAGGTAGGCGCCGAATTTGATCCGAAGACGGTGAAATTCAACCTAACGGTCAGCCAAGGGAAAGAAACGTTCCCTATGCCGAAACTGATCGATAAGTCGGAGAAAGATGCAATTGCGCTTATCAAGTCCAAAGGTCTTAAAATTAACGAGGCCGATATCGTGCGTGAACCAAGCTACAAAGAGAAAGGAACCGTTATCGCACAGTATCCTTTCGATCCCGAGGCACCTGTATCCGAGGGAGCCGATATCACACTCACGGTTAGCTCCGGATTGCCGGAGGAAGCGATCGAATATACGTTCAATATCGTCATTTCACCGGCGGTGGCCGGCAAGACGAGCGAAATTCGCATTACGTATACCGATGCCCGCGGTGAGAATATTGAGTGGGGTAAACGGAAAATTAAAGATACCCAGTCCTTCCCGGTTAAGGTCGTGCTTGATCCGAACACGGAAGCGATGGTTACCATTTACCGAGACAATCAATTTACCGACACCTTCTCCAAAACGTATGAAGATGTAAAATCAGGTGAAACCGGGGCGCCGGAAACGGTCCCAGGCACTGAAACGCCGCCGGCAGATCAGCCGGCGCAAACTGAGGAGAATCCGACTGATGGCAATACGACCACAAACGAGACCGTCCAATAACAAGACCGATTTGACAGGAAGGATCGTCAAGGCGTTGAGCGGCTATTATTATGTAAGGCCGATCGATGCCGCCTCCGATGTAGAGCCGATCCAGTGCAGAGCCCGCGGCATCTTCAAGAAACGCGGCGAATCACCGCTCGTTGGTGATGTTGTCGAATATGAAGAGACGGAGAACGGCGAGGGAGCCGTAAACCGAATTCTGCCGCGCAGCTCGGAGCTGATTCGGCCGCCTGTTGTGAATATTGATCTTGCCGTACTGGTCTTCTCGGTGACGGAGCCGGCGCTGAACTTGCAGCTTCTTGATAAGTTTCTTGTTCATATTGAGCATGCCGGCATCCAAGCGGTACTCTGCCTTAGCAAGCAGGATCTCGCTGAGGACGGCGAGGATTCAGAAGAAGCACGTACTGCCATGAGCGACGTGCTTCGCATTTATCAGCCGATCGGCTACGAGGTGCTGGTGACGAGCTCAAGGCAAGGCGAGGGAACTCCGGCACTGTCAGAGCGCCTGCAAGGCCATCTGGCGGTGTTCGCCGGTCAATCGGGTGTTGGGAAGTCTTCGCTGCTCAATGCGCTCGTACCCGGTCTCACGCTCGAGACAAACGCGATCAGCAACCGACTTGGCCGCGGTAAACATACCACCCGTCATGTAGAGCTTGTCGATATTGGCGGCGGTTATGTTGCTGATACACCGGGCTTTAGTCAGCTTGATTTTGCCGAGCTTGGCATCGAAGAATTAGGTACTTGTTTCAGGGAGATGCGCGAGCTTTCTTCAGGATGCAAATTCCGAGGCTGCACACATATCCATGAACCGGAATGCGCGGTGCTGGAAGCGCTGGAGCGCGGGGAAATCGCGCCCAGCCGCCATAGCAATTACGTGCTGTTCATGGAGGAAATGAAAGAGAAAAAGCGGAGGTACTGAAATGTCTATCATAGCACCATCGATATTGTCGGCTAATTTTGCGACACTTGCAGACGAAATCAAAGACGTGGAGCGTGCCGGAGCGGATTGGATTCATATTGATGTCATGGACGGCCATTTCGTCCCGACACTGACCTTTGGACCCCTTGTCATTAGCGCTGTTCGTCCAGCCACTAAGCTTGTTTTTGACGTGCATCTGATGATCGAGCGTCCGGAACTGCACATTTCGTCTTATGTGGCAGCAGGAGCTGATCGTATTACGGTACACGCCGAGGCATGCGTTCATTTGCACCGTGTTATTCACCAAATCAAAGAAGCCGGATTGCCTGTCGGCGTTGCGCTGAATCCGGCCACGCCGATTAACGTGTTGGAGAACGTGCTGGACGATCTGGATATGGTGTTAATTATGACCGTAAACCCGGGCTTCGGGGGACAGCAGTTCATTCCTCAATCACTGCAGAAGATCCGCCAGCTGCGCGGGCTGCTTGAATCACGCGGTCTTGGAGATATGCTCATCCAGGTCGATGGCGGTATTAATGCAACGACTGCGAAGCTTGTCAGAGAAGCGGGTGCTGATGTGTTCGTTGCCGGCAATGCCGTATTCACTGAACAGGATCGCGCAGCTGCTATTTCAGCACTGCGTTAGGAGGACGACTAAAGATGCCCGATTGGTTAAAGAAAGGTCTGCTATGCACGCTGTTTAGTCTGGGCTGCGGACTGATGCTGGCGATATTTCCAAATGTAAAAACCGGCGTCAATTTTCTGTTCTCCATTCTTGCACTGGTTATTGCAATCTTCTATTTTAAGCGGTTTACATCATTGCGGTCGCGAATCGTATTTGGTGTGATGTCGTTGCTATTCTTTCTGTTCTTTACCATTGTGATTGCCGTTGTGCTTTACGCTAGGGCGCATCCAATGACTACTACCTAGGTCAGGCGGATGACCCCTTGTTTGGAATAGGACAATCATAGATCGCATAGGATGGTTACATGAACGAACGTTCTTGTAGCCTTTTTTATTTGTCTGATGAAGGCTGAGAGGACCGTTACGGATGTTTATTCAGCATACGAAGAACGTTTTGCTCACGCACACGCACACGCAAAACTAGAGCTTATGCTTATGAACGGTTTTGCTGACGCAAAACTCTTAGGAGGGGTGGAGCATGAAATTTTACACGATCAAGCTGCCGAAGTTTTTGGGTGGCTTCGTGAAGGCGATTCTGAATACGTTCCAAAAGAACTAGCGGCTGTCATGCAGGCAGAAGTCGCCTAAGGAACGGTTCGACATGCAGCATCCTGAGCACAGAGCACAGCATTTGGTCCCTCCTGTGCCTAGACATGCAAAAAAGCACCTGATTGAATCAGGTGCTTTTTGTCCATGGCTTAATGCCGTTATACACGAGTCACTTTGCCGGCTTTCAGAGCACGAGTGCTGACATAAACGCGTTTTGGTTTACCGTCAACAAGAATTCTAACTTTTTGAACGTTAACGCCCCAAGTGCGGCGAGTTTTGTTGTTAGCGTGCGAAACATGATTGCCTACCCCTGGACCTTTGCCCGTAATGAAACATTTGCGAGACATGGAATACACCTCCCTTGAAGATTCACTGCAAATAAACAGACTCCAATATAATAACATAACAAATCACATTCATCAAGCATTTGAAGTTTCCTTATCTGAGGTATATAAAGCGCTTAAAATGCAGAAAATGGTCGTAAAATGGGCATTGGGCTTCAAAATCGTCATTATTTATAGTACAATGTTATTTAGTCCATAATAATAACGGTGAAGGAGTGGTTTTCCATGCCCCTGCAGATTAATTCGGATTTAGGCAATGTTTTCATAACCGACCATGTTATCTCCGTTCTTGCCGGCTCAGCGGCACTGGATTGTTATGGACTGGTAGGTATGGCTTCAAGAAAGCAGCTGAAAGACGGCATTGCCGAGCTGCTTGGTCGAGATAATTTATCGCGCGGTGTTGAAGTCCACCGAGAGAACGACTACTTACACATTGATTTGTACATCATCGTTAGCTACGGCACAAAAATTTCCGAGGTCGCACATAATATTCAGTCGAAAGTGAAATATGTGATGAATGAGGTCATCGGCGTCAAGGTAGACGTCATCAATATTTTTGTCCAAGGCGTACGGGTATCTCGGTAGGAAGGGGTAATACGTTTGATTAAACGCTTTATTAACGGCTCAGACTTTACGGGTATGGTACTGAGCGGAGCGGAAAGATTGCAAAGAAATGTTGAGCGCATCAATGCGCTGAATGTGTTCCCGGTTCCGGACGGTGATACCGGGACGAATATGAATTTAACGATGACGTCAGGAAAACGCGAGCTGCAGAGCAAATCCTCCCCAGCAATAGGCAAAGTTGCGGAAGCGCTTTCTAAAGGATTGCTGATGGGCGCGCGCGGGAATTCCGGCGTTATTTTGTCACAGTTATTCCGGGGGTTCGCCAAAAGTATCGTCAACTCGGATCAGATCGATCCGGTGCAGTTTGCTGCAGCACTTCAGAACGGTGTCGACATGGCTTACAAGGCTGTCGTCAAGCCGGTTGAAGGGACGATTCTAACCGTTGCGAAAGATACGGCTAAACATGCGGTGTCGATCGCTAAGCGCACAACAGATATGACAGAGATGATGCGCGAGGTTGTTACCAAATCAAATGAATCGCTTGCACGTACGCCTGATTTACTGCCGGTACTTAAACAAGTGGGTGTAGTGGATTCCGGCGGTCAGGGACTTGTATGTATTTATGAAGGTTTCCTACAGGCATTAACCGAAAACTTGGGCTCTGCGGATGACAGTCCTATCGGTTCGGAGGCAGCATCACCTGAGCTGTTCCCAGCAATGAAGGCTGTACCGGCTCCATCGGTTCCACGTCCCAACCAAGTGCTGTCCAGCGCGCAATCGCGCTTGGAAACCGAGAATATTGAATTTTTATACGATATGGAATTTTTCATTAATCGAAAGCTCGCAGCACGCAATGCACTTCGCTTCGATGAAGCTTTGTTCAAAGGCATGCTAAGCAGGGACGGGGATTCGATTCTTGTCATTGCGGACGATGAAATCATTAAAGTTCATGTTCATACGCGCAAACCGGGGGATGTGCTGAACTACGCGCTGCCCTACGGAGAGCTAACTGAAATTCATATTCTTAATATGCGTGAGCAGCATCGTGAGCTTCTTCATGAAGAAGCCGCTCATCTAAACAGCAGCACAACAGTACCTGCGATCCACGAGGATCCATTGAAGGAAACGGCGATTGTAGAGGAAGCTGCGCTCGGTCTTGCGGTTTCGGAAGTGCTCACAGGCACGCCGGCTGCGTCGATCACGGCGGAATCGGCCCATGAGTGGGCAGCGTTCGGCATCATTGCAGTCGCTATGGGCGAAGGCATTGCATCGATCTTCATGGATAACAATGTGGATGTCGTGCTGTCCGGCGGACAATCGATGAACCCATCGACGGAGGATTTCGTCAATGCGATCGAATCGCTGTCGGCCGAGCATATCTATTTACTGCCGAATAACGGCAACATCATCTTGGCTGCGCAGCAAGCTGCAGAGCTATGCGAGCGAAATGTAACCGTTATACAAACGAAGAATATCCCGCAGGGTCTGGCAGCTGTCCTGGCCTTTAAGGAAGACGGTACTGCTGAAGAGAATACGGAAGCGATGGGCGAAGCTGCGAAGCAGGTACGTTCGGGCCAAGTAACGAATGCGGTACGGAATACTTCGATCGACGGCATTACGATTCATGAAGGCGATTATATCGGCATCATGGAGAAGGCCATTGTGACGGCTTCCCCGAGCTTGCAGGAAACTTGCCGGGAGCTGCTCGCCAGAATGCTTGAAGACGGCGGTGAGCTGGTTACGATTCTCACAGGCGAACAAGCAGATGCGGCGGTAACTGCGGAATTCGTACAATGGGCAACCGACACCTTTGCGCATGCAGAGCTTGAAGTACACGAAGGCGGACAACCGCTTTATCCATATCTATTTGCAGTGGAATAGGGGGTGCTGGAATGGGTGCGATCAAGATCATAACGGACAGTACGGCGGATATTCCAAAGCGTGTTCGTGAGCAGCATAATATCGAAATGGTACCGCTAAAGGTGCTTTTCGGCGAGGACACGTATCTCGATTCAGTCACCATTACGAACAATCAATTCTATGAGCGATTGGCCAAAGCGGATATGCTGCCAACCACTTCACAGCCCTCACCGGTAGAGTTTATGGAAACGTACGAACGTGTGCTTGGTACAGGTAGCGATACATCCATTATTTCCATTCATCTGTCCTCTGCGCTAAGCGGCACTTATCAATCGGCGGTTCTGGGCTCAACCTTACTTGATGTGCCGGGCGATATTACGGTGATCGATTCCAAATCGGCATCCTACGGCTGCGGTATGTTAGCTGTTAAAGCGGCTGAGATGGCAGCTGCGGGTGAAACCAAAGAAGCCATCGTTACCAAAGTAGAGAACATGATCAAGGACCGCAAGATGTATTTCTTGCTGGATACGCTTGAGTATTTGCAGAAAGGTGGTCGAATCGGCAAGGCAGCGGCTTTGTTCGGTTCGATTCTCAACATCAAGCCAATCTTGACGATCGACAGCGAAGGCGAAGTAATGGCGGTTGATAAAGTGCGCGGGACGAAGAAAGCGATGCAGCGCATTATCGATTTGTTCAAGAGCGACTTTGGCAATGATCCGATTGAAATGACAGTTGGGTGGACACATAAGAATGAGCTGGCGCTTGAGCTTGCAGCTCTTGCTCAAGGACAGCTGAACATACGCAGCATCCGGCAAACAGAGATCGGCTCTGTTATCGGAACACACGCCGGTCCGGGTGCCGCTGCATTATTTATTACGCGGGTGTGAGGTAATGGGGATGAAGCTGGATCAAATAACGGTCCGGCAAATGAAAGGCGTGAGTGCTCAGAAGGAATTAGAGCTTCACGCCTTTGGCGTTCATACGATCGCGGATTTGCTGGATTATTTTCCGTTTCGATATGAAGACTATCGGATTCGGAGCTTAGGGGAAACGAAGGATGGGGAAAAAGCGACCGTAGAGGGCAAGATTATGGGCAATCCGCTTCTGCAGCGGCTTGGCCGCTCTAAGACTCGCTTAACCTGTAAAATAGTGATCGACGGCATATTAGTAACGGCGGTATGGTTTAATCGGCATTTTCTGCAGGAGCAGCTGATTCCCGGAAGGGATATCGTGCTGACGGGCAAGTGGGAGCAGCAGCGGCTGCAAATTACCGTGTCGGAGTCCGAGTTCCCTGATAAAGGCGCTTCTCGCTCAGGGACACTCCAATCCGTCTACTCCGTTGGAGGCAGCGTGACGCAGCCGTGGATACGCAAAATCATGACGCAGGCGCTGCTTCAATACGGGCCGATGGTGGAAGAGATTCTGCCGGTTGAATTGATGGACAAGCATGGCCTTATGCTGCGCCGCGATGCCGTGAAACAGATTCACCAGCCTGCGGATATTGCGCAAGGGCAAGCCGCCCGGCGGCGACTCGTTTATGAGGAGCTGTTCTTGTTTCAATTAAAGCTGCAAGCCTACCGTACGATTAACCGTAAACGAATGGATGGCGTCGCGCATGTGGTTGATGCGGAATCGATTCGGGTTTTCGTGCGTACGCTGCCCTTCGAGCTGACGGATTCGCAGAAGAAGGTTGTCAACGAAATATTGATCGATATGCGTCACCCTTCCTGTATGAACCGGCTGTTGCAGGGCGATGTTGGTTCCGGGAAAACCGTCGTAGCGGCTATTGCGCTGTTTGCCGCTTACAAAGCGGGCCACCAGGGGGCGCTGATGGTGCCGACGGAGATATTAGCGGAGCAGCACTACCGCTCCTTACAGAAGCTGCTGGGCGGCGTTGGGCTGCAGGTAGCCTTATTGACAGGCAGTTTGACGGAGAAGAAACGACGCGATGTGCTGGCAGGGCTGCAAATGGGTCTTATTGATGTCATCGTTGGCACGCAGGCCATTATTCAGGAAGGCGTGAACTTCCGCAGTCTCGGTTTAGTTGTAACGGATGAACAGCACCGATTTGGCGTTAACCAGCGGAGCGTACTGCGCCGCAAAGGGATGAATCCGGATGTGCTCACAATGACGGCGACACCGATTCCAAGAACGCTAGCCATTACGGCATTCGGCGACCTTGACGTGTCTACGTTGCGTGAACGTCCGCAAGGCCGTAAGCCGATTCAGACCAATTGGGTGAAACACAATATGTTGGACCGGGTGCTTGGCTTCATTCGGCGAGAGGTGGAGGCAGGGCGCCAGTGTTATTTTATATGCCCGCTCATCGAGGAATCGGAGAAGCTGGATGTGCAGAATGCAATCGACCTGCATATTCAAATTCAGCAAGCTTTTCCGGATTTGCGAATTGGACTGCTGCACGGACGACTAACGACCTCGGACAAAGATGAAGTCATGCGCGCATTCAGCGAGAATGAAGTGCATGTACTCGTAGCTACCACTGTCGTAGAAGTCGGGGTCGACGTGCCGAACGCAACATTGATGGTCATTATGGATGCGGAGCGGTTTGGCTTATCGCAGCTGCATCAGCTGCGCGGGCGAGTAGGACGCGGCGGACACCAGTCCTACTGTGTCTTGATAGCCGATCCGAAGTCGGAAATCGGTCGGGAACGGATGAAAATCATGACGGAGACGGATGATGGCTTCGAGGTATCGAGACGGGATTTGGAGCTGAGAGGGCCTGGGGACTTCTTCGGCACGAAGCAAAGCGGCGTACCGGACTTTAAACTGGCCGATATGGCGGCCGACTTTGCGGTGCTTGAGGAAGCTCGGGATGATGCGGCTGACATGACGGCGAAGCCGGATTTCTGGACGGCAGCGGCCTTTGCGAGACTGCGTGATTTGCTCAAGAAAGAGCAACTTTTTCAAGGGGAACTCTTGGACTAGTTTTGAAAGCGGCTGTCTTGGCATATAGTACAACGAATGGCTTTAAGAAGCCGGACGGAGGTGCTAGCCATAAGATGAGCTACACGAAATATGGTATTCGGCCCGAGCTGGTCGAGCGCGTGAAGTTGAAAATGAAGAATCCGGTCGTGAAGGATCGTATGAAGATGCTGTTAAATGGTGTGACCAAATATGATTTACAGGATCGCACGAAAGTAAAGAAACTCGTCAAGACGTCATCAGGCATCTTACAAGAGTCGCTTACGGAGCAGCAGGAAGAGCAATTAATTGCATTCATACTTGGTCAGAAAATCGATCCTTCAAACACACTCCACCTTATCAAATTATGGGCGATGTTCCGCTGATCCTTGGATCGGCGGTTTTTTTTGTCATCAGATGCGTTCAGATAGGCGCGATGCACGATGCATCGTTATTCGCCACACTGCCGACCGTTTTGCCTACCGGATATGCTTCCAGAAGTTCTGACGGATAAGGGGTAAGCAGTGCATGAAGCTGTTGTTGGTCTTGCATCGAACGGTTAAGCCACATCGCTTCATGCTCTTCATGGAGGATCACCGGCATCCGATTATGGATTGGGGCCATCAGTTCATTAGGCGAAGTCGTGAGAATCGTACAGGTGCTCAGCTTAATCCCATCCGGGGAAACCCAAGTATCATATAGCCCCGCCATGCTAAAGAGCTTGCGGTCGCGCTTCACGATGCGCATCGGCTGCTTGTCCTTCTCATCCTGACGCCATTCGTAGAAACCATCAGCCGGAATGATGCAGCGTTTGCGGCGTATGAGCTGCTTGAAGGCAGGCTTCTCCCAGACCGTTTCGGAGCGGGCGTTGAGCATTTTGTTACCGACCTTCGGGCTGTCGGCCCAGGAAGGGACAAGTCCCCATTTAAGCTCACCGAGCCGGTTCTGCGTTCCGTCACTAACGATGGCGAATACCATTTGACCTGGGGCAACATTATATTTGGGCTGATGATAAGGCACATTCGTGGAAGAAATCCAATAACGTAACATTAGCTCTTCCAAAGATACTGTAATGGTATATCGTCCACACATCGTCTGCAGACCTCCTGCACGTATTCGTCCTATTCTCTTCAGTATACTACGGGCGGCTAATTGATTGTAGAGAAGCCCATACTAATTTGTATACCCGTGGACAAGAAGAAACGGATGTCGCCCCAGAATGAAAGGAGTGGCGAAGCGCATGGAGCATCAAGGCAGCAATGACCCTTCTGTAATGAAGCGCATCATACTTGTACTCCGAAGATTGCCTGCACGTATCGTTGCTTATGTAGCGGCGAAGCGACGGGCGAAACGAGCGTCCTCGAAGCTGGCTCAGCACGCGATTCCAATGGAGCTCAAGCAAGAATTCGTCCGCGAGCTGCGAGCAGGTTGGAAGTCACTTGGTGAGCAGCGTACGGAATCACCTGTTGAGGCTTTATCCGAGATATATAACGAGCAGGAAAGGGCAATCATTCATCGGATTCGCCATGAAACGGAGATTGCCAATCAGAACAACGTAACGCGCACGGAGGCGTATCGCGCGGTATATTTTCGCTGTCCGGAGCTGCACTGGGCATTGCTGGCCCATCTGGTTTCCCGCAATGGCGGCTGGAATATGACCGATTTGCAAGGGGAGCTGCTGCCGCGGCTGCTTGATCGCGCTTATCGCAAGCAGACATTTCTGATGCTGGAACGGGCGAATGCAATGATTTTTCAAGATGCATATCCGCAGCTGTTGCTGTATGAGGCTTCGCGGAAGGAAGGCCGTGAGCTCTTCTCGTTGTTGCCTGCCTTTGGCGTGTCTGGATTTATGCGTCCGGTTTGGTCTCAGTTCTGGCGTCGAAAGGATGCAGCCATGTTAACCACCGCCCTTATTGTCAATGAGCAGCATGTCATTGAAGTTCCCCTTGTCCGCAGCACGTATTTCAAGGAGCATGTCACTCGTAAGCCTGCCTTCCTCTTGCAGACGCCACTCCAAACCAATGCCGTATTTATGCCTTATGGCGCGCCGAACGAAGGAGCTATGAAGCTTGCGGGGCTGGTGCTTGAGAACTTCCGCAGCTTGGAGGAGCGGATTGAATTCGGGAAACGATTATATGCCATTCTCTATGGCGTTCCGGAGGTGCATCGAGGAGTACTGGCGTTTGTGCGGGCCGTGCATCATACCGGCTCGAGAGCCGATTATGCCCCGCATCTGTTTACGAAGCAATTGCGCCCCCAATCGACGAGAAGTTATGTGGAGAAGCTGGACGGCTGCAAGCTGAAGCGGGGAGCGAAGAAATTAGCGAGTCCGGAGCTTGGCGCTGCTTGGCAGGATGTACCGGTAGAGATAGGCGGCCGAGAGGATTGGTTTCAGGAAACAAGCGAGGTGGAAGGCTACTTCGAACAGCTGCTGATACCGGAGGTGTTTGTCATCTCGGAAGAGCACTGTCGCGCGATAAACAAAATCGAGCTGGCCGTATTGGCTGCGCAGCGGCTGAAGCCGAGCTCGGTACAAGATAAAAGGCGATAAAGATCAGCTGCAAACAGCTTGTCTCCATCGCCTTTTTGCATGTCGCGCAATTAACCTTTGCGGTGCAGCAATTCCCAGCGGTACACGTATTCGAACAGAAACTCGAACGCTTCCAGATGGCGTTTCGCTTCAAAAGCGTTTGCGCCCCAAGCGTAAATACCATGCTTTCGCAGCATAATGCCGGGGATACGCGGATCAAGCCGTTCCGTAACTTCCGGTACGATGCTTGGTATATGCGTAAAGTTGGACACGATCGGGATATCAATATGGGCGTCATCTTCCCAAATATTGAATGCTTTAATGAGCTCAACGCCGTCAACCGGGATCGCTTTACGCTCCCAGAATAGCTCGGAAACGATACTGTTATAGACGGAATGAATGTGGAAGATAGCGCCGCAGCCCGTTTGACGGTAGATTTCGCAATGGATCAATGTTTCAGCCGAAGGCTTGAGTCGAGTGGGCTCACTCGGTTTACCCGCTTGATCGACGAACAGAAAATCCTCCGGCGTCGACAGCGATTTATCCTTGCCGCTTGCCGTAATGGCGAAATGAAAGTCTTCCGGCGAGTAGTCGCCGACTCGGATCGAAAGATTGCCGCTCGTTCCCGGGAACCAGCCGCGGGAAGCGAAAAGGCTCTTCACTTCAGTAAGCTCTGCAAGCACGCGCTGCTTGTCTTCTAATGCAATCTGTGCAAATGACATCGTTAGGTTGTCGCCTCCTGCAATTTCAATACATCGATGACGTCGTGGAACGTCTTGAACTCGTGATAGGAAAGTCCGAGCTCTTTGCATTTCTGCGTTAAATGAGAGCGTGCGAATACCACATCAGCAAGCTTTGCTCCTTCGAAATCCGTCACACTGTCGCCGATTAGAATGCGCTCGTACTGACCTTTGGGGAAGCGGCGAATAATGGTTGTTTTGCACATGCCGCAGTCGGTTTTACATTCGCCTTCACAGGGGTGAGGCCATGTGATCTCGATCTGTTCGCCGGAGAAATCACTGCCGTTGCAGTAAATGTGATTCTCCGGGATGTTAAACTGCGCCAGAAGCGGGTAGACGAAGAAGTCGATGCCGCCGCTCGTAACGTAAAATTCAATATCATGATCTTTGCAATATTGCAGCAAATCGGCAAAACCGGCGCGGATTGTCGCATTCGAGATGGCATAGTCGACAACTTCTCGTTTCATCGAAGAGGGCAGCAATTGAAACAGCTCGCCGACACCTTGACGAATCGTCTTGCGCTGTCCGACGATGTCGTTCACGATCGCTTCCCAGCCGGGCGGATTGAAATGTTTAATGATTGCAACGATGTTATCGTTCTCGGTAATCGTGCCGTCAAAGTCGCAAAAAATAACGCGCTGCGGTGCTCTGGATGTCATGTTGTTCATGCTCATTATTCTTTGTACCCCCAGCTGTCGATCGCCGCTTGCAGCGCTTCGTTACCCGGCTTCGCTGCGGCTTCAGGCAGCGAAATGCCTGCTCTTGCGGCTTCAATCGCCATACGGAACGCATGTCCGCCAGCGGCTGTTCCCATCGGATGACCGTGGATGCCGCCGCCTGCATTGACGACGACATCGGTGCCGAAGTCACGCAGAATAAGCGGGACAAGTCCGGGATGAATGCCTGCCGATGGAACTGGGAAGCTCGGCGCTACCGGCAATGAAGGATCAATTAAAGCAGCTTGCACGGCTAAATTCTCTTCTCGCGGCATGACGACAGAGCCGTAAGGCGAAGGGAAGAGAACAAGATCGGCACCGGCAAGTCTCATCAGCTTACCAAGCAGCAAAGGCGCTGCGATGCCGTAGTGTACGGAAGGGTATAAGGCGCCGGCCATTGCAGGGTGAGCCGCTATGGGAACCGAAATCTCCGGATCGCTGCTCAGCTCGTGCAGGACATCATAGCCATAGGCAAGCACGTTGAACAGGAGCGCATTCGCGCCGGCATTAATCGCCTTTTTCGCTTGCGAAGCAAGCTTGGAAGTGGGGCCGGTCAAGTTGACGGCGTAAAGCAGTTTCTGCCCCGTAACTTGTTCAGCTTGGCGTGCAGCTTCCATGCAGGCTTCTACCCGTTTCTCAAGCGGGGTGAGCGGGTTCTCGAACAGAATTTCGTCGTCCTTGATCAGGTCTACGCCGCCTAGCGCTTGTTGATAGAACTGCTCCCGCAGGTTAGGCAAATCATGACCGATAACGGATTTGAAAATGCTCATTAACAGCGGACGTTCATTCGCACCTAACAGCTTACGGACACCGTCGATTCCGAATTTCGGTCCCGGAAAAGCTGAAACAAAGCTGCTGGAGAAATCGAGATCGAGCAGCTTGATTTTGCCGTCCATGGACAGCTTTCCAAATACCGTAACGAGAAGGGCAGGGAGGTCACGGCTGAAGTTCACATCCGGATAGGCGATGCGCAGGTCGGCATAACGTTCTTCAGGCGTGGAACCTTCATGAACGTCCACGGCAATAACGCGGCCTAGATGTTTCTCCATCTCGGCTTTACGCGCTTCCGGCAGATCTGTCCAGCTGCCGACCGTCAGGCCAACGGCAATGCCCTGCGCTTTTTTATGAAAATCTGCTTTGTGATCGTAACAACGATAAGTTGCTATACATACAGCTTGCTCACTCATGATGTCGCTTTCCTTTCAATCTCTGCACCCATCTCCGCAGCACGTTCCGCAGCGCGCGCAATCGCACTGATCACGGCTTGCGAGAAATGGTTTGCATCTAGTTTCTCAATTGCAGCTTGCGTTGTGCCGTTAGGCGAAGTCACTTTACGGCGCAGATCAGCCGGGTTCTCCCCAGTAGCTTTCACCATATGTGCGGCTCCTAGTACGGTTTGAACGGTCAGTTCGCGTGCGGCTTCTTCTGTCAGTCCAAGTTCGCTGCCGGCAACAATCATAGCTTCCATTAGATAATATACATAGGCAGGTCCACTGCCTGATAACCCTGTAACCACTTCAAGCAGCTTTTCTTCCACGACTGCCGTTAAGCCTACCGCTTGAAACATCGTCTCGGCGAGGTCGCGCTGATTGCCCGAGACGGAAGCGGAGAAGCTGATTCCGGTCGCGCCAAGTCCGATTGTGCTTGATGTATTAGGCATTGTACGGACAATCGGCATCGGCTTGCCCAGCAGTGTTTCCAATGTGCGAATGGTCATGCCGGCAATAACGGAGATAACCAATTGGCCGGGATGCAGGAGATCACGCACTTGAGAGATCGCTTCCGCAGCATCCTTCGGTTTCATCATAAGAAATACAATATCGGCTTCCTGCAGCATGACGGCTTTCTCCGCGTCCAGCGAGGAGGTGTTCACGCCGTATCGAGCCGCGAGCTCTTCCATCCGAGCCGCGTTTTGCCGATTCATCATACTGATTCGACCCGGCTCGGTCAAGCCGCGGTCGAGCAGTCCGCGAACCATCGCTTCCGCAATGGAGCCTGCCCCGTAAAAACACATTTTGAGCGATCCGATTGCAGTTGAAACACTAGAAGATGAAAGTATCGTCATGATCGTGAATCCTCCTGTTCTATCCGCGAATTTGTCCGCTGCCGTAAATGCGGAATTTGGTTGATGTCAGTGCAGGGAGTCCCATTGGTCCTCTGGCATGCAGCTTCTGCGTACTAATGCCGATTTCGGCGCCGTAACCGAATTCGAAACCGTCCGTGAAACGAGTGGAGGCGTTATGGTATACCGCAGCCGCATCGATCTGCTGCATGAACTGATCCGCGCGCTCTTGATTCTCCGTGACGATACATTCCGAATGCATCGTGCCGTATTTGCTAATATGCTGCATGGCTTCATCTATGCCGGAAACGATATGGATATTCATAATGTAATCATTATATTCCGTTGCATAATCCGTTACGGTAACCTCGTTAGCTTCAGGAATGATGGCGCGCGTTCGTTCACAACCGCGGAGCTCGACATTAGCCTGAAGGAATCGGTCGGCTAATTCACGAAGATGACGTTCGGCGAAAGCTTCATGGACAAGCAGCGTCTCCATGGAATTACAGACGGAAGGGCGCTGCACCTTGGCGTTGAATGCGATATCCGAAGCCATAGCAGGCTGTGCGCTGTCGTCCAAATAAGTATGACAAATGCCGGCACCTGTTTCAATGACAGGTACGGTCGCATTTTCAACAACATTTCGAATTAATGATGCTCCTCCGCGAGGGATCACAACGTCAAGCAAGCCGTTTAACTTCAGCATCTCGTCAACGGAAGCGCGTGATGGGTCTTCAATCAATTGGAGTGCTTCAGCAGGCATTGATGTGGAGGCAAGCGCACCGCGCAGCACTTCGACGATACGGCGGTTGGATTCCAGCGCGGCAGAGCCGCCGCGAAGGACAACCGAGTTGCCCGTCTTGAGGCATAACCCGGCAGCATCGACCGTTACATTGGGACGAGCTTCATAGATCATCCCGATAACGCCGAGCGGTACAGAGATTTTGTCAACGCGAAGTCCGTTAGGGCGTTCGAATGTTTCCAACGTAATACCGACTGGATCGCTCAGCCGCACAACCTGGCGAAGTCCTTCAGCAATATCTTCCACGCGTGCCGATGTAAGCGTCAGCCGGTCTAATAAGGATTCGCTCGTGCCGTTAGCGCGTCCGCGTTCGATGTCGATCCGGTTCGCCTCAATAATCGAATCTTGATGGCGGATGAGCGCATGCGCCATTTCGAGAAGGGCTTCATTCTTCTGATTCGTCGTCAATCGGTTCATAATGCCCGCTGCCTGTTTGGCAAGGGCCGCTTTCTTCCGCACTTCGCTCATATGGTCTCTCTCCCTCATAAGTCCTTGTCGTTTATGCTCTTAGCGTGACCCACTCATCACGATGGATGACTTCGATTCGAGTTACTTCAACGCGTCTGCGAACTTCCTCCGTACTTAAGCCCGCAACGGCTTGGACCTGCCAAGCTGCGTAGTTGACGACACCGCGGCCAAGCGATTGCTGCTGTTCATTAAACACTTCGACGACATCGCCGGGATGAAAATCACCTTCAATGGTTCGAATGCCGGCAGGCAGCAAGCTTTTGCCGCCTTCGAGCAAGGCTCGTTCGGCCCCATGATCAACGAAGATACGGCCTTGCGGCATGGAATGGAAGCCAAGCCATTGTTTCTTTGTCGTCAGATTATGTTGACTCGTTTCGAAATACGTCCCTTTGCCGACACCGGATACGGCTAGATTCAAATCGCCGGGCTCTACGACACGGCCGATGAACACCGGAACACCGCCGCGCATCGCAATACGCGCTGCTTCAATCTTCGAGCGCATTCCGCCCGTTCCGACGGATGATCCTGCTCCGCCTGCGACACGCAGAATGTCATCGGATATTTGCTCGACTCGGTCGTAACGAACCGCATTCGGATTCTTACGAGGATCTTCCGAATAAAGGCCATCCATATCGGTCAAAATAATGAGCCGCTTCGCTTTCACGAGATTGCCGACAAGCGCGGATAACGTATCGTTCTCGCTGAATTTCAATTCATCCGTTGCCACGGTGTCGTTCTCGTTCACGATTGGGAGCATGCGCCGATGGAGCAGCTCTTCAATGGTCATCAGTGCATTCTGAATCCGTTTGCGATTGGAGAAATCGGCCCGGGTAAGCAAAATTTGGGCAACGCCTACTCCGCCATTACCGCCATACGACGCGAAGGCTTCCTGATACGCTTGCATGAGAAGGGCTTGACCGACGGCCGCGGCCGCTTGTTTCTCATGGACGAGCTTCGGACGGGTATGATAGCCGATTTTCTTGAATCCGGCGGCGATGGCACCGGAGGTGACAAGCAGAACTTGGTAGCCTGCTTCATGGAGGGCAGCGAGCTCGTGCGCAAAGAAGGCGATTCGTTCCCGATTAATGCCGCCTTCATCGGAGGTTAAGGAGCTGCTGCCGATTTTGACTACAAGGGTATCTGTCATATGTCTCCCCAAACCTTTCCTAGAAAATAAAAAAAACTCTCATCCTTGTATATACAAAGGACGAAAGTTTAACTTCCGCGGTACCACCTTTATTAACGGCTATGTTTGGCATGCCGTTCCGCTTTCTTAGACCTGATAACAGCAGGTCGCTGTCCGACTCATCGCCGGCCGTTCCGGGGAAGGTTTCTGCAGCAATAACGGTAAATTCTCACAGCGAACGAATTTACTCTCTGGTCGCATTGCGGAGTGCATACTTGGCCCCATCAAGACGTTAATGGTTTTTAATTAAAGAGAATCATACCATGTTCTGCCTCGTACTGTAAAGTAAAGAAAAGCCCATAAAGACAGGCTTTATGGGCGAAGCGAAGATTATTTTTTGATTATTCGAACAGACCCAGTTTACCGATGCGGCGAATGGCTTCTTGCAGCCGTTCTTCAGGGGCAAGCAGACCCAGACGCACGTAATTCTCACCATGCGTGCCGAAGCCTACTCCCGGCGCAAGTACGACATCAGCCTTCTCCAATACCAGATCGGAGAAGGAAGAAGAGGTATAGCCTTTAGGCACCGGCAGCCAGCAGAAGAAAGAACCGCTCGGCTTCGCAGCCTTCCAGCCAATCTCGTCCATTGCGCCGAACAAAGCGTTACGCCTGCTCTCATAGGCAGCAGCAAGATCCGTTACGCATTGTTGCGGACCTGTCAGCGCAGCAGCCGCGGCAGCTTGAATGCCGCCGAACAAACTGCAGTAGTAGTGATCTTGAATGAGATTGATCAATGAAATGATTTCGGGATTGCCGAGCGCAAAGCCGACGCGCCAGCCGGCCATGTTGTAAGTCTTCGACAGCGTATAGAATTCAACGCCAACTTCCTTGGCTCCGGGTGTTTGCAGGAAGCTTACAGGTTGTTTTCCATCAAAACCGATTGCCCCGTAAGCAAAATCGCTCGCCACAACGATGCCATGCTTTGCCGCGAATTCAACGGTTTGCTTGTAAAACTCCGGACCGGCTGTTGCTCCGGTCGGATTGTTCGGGTAGTTGATGAACATAAGCTTCGCTTTATCCGCAACGTCCGGAGATACCGCGCTGTAATCCGGAAGGAAAGCATTGTCTGCCGTCAGCGGCATATACTCCATCTTGCCGCCCGCAAGTGCAACGCCGGACCAATAATCCGGATAGCCGGGATCCGGTACGAGGCAAATATCGCCCGGATTCAGCAAACATTGGCTTATTTCGATAAGTCCTGTTTTGCCGCCGAACAAGATCGCGACTTCTTTCTCCGGATCGAGGTCCACGCCATAATCTTCCTTATACCGCTGCGCGACCGCTTGTTTGAGGAAAGGATATCCGCTGAAAGGCGGATAGCGATGATACATCGGGTTCGGAGCTGCCTCTTGAAGTGCAGCTACTATATGAGGCGGTGTAGGCTGATCGGGATTGCCCTGCCCCAAATTGATGACATCGCGGCCTTTCGCTGCTTGTGCATTCGCTTTGCGGACTAGTCCGGCAAAGAATTGTGCCGGCAAACCGGTCATCCGGTCTGCCGGACTGATTTGAACTGTTTTTATTCCATCCATTGTTATCACTCCACCGTTAATCTAAGCCTAAATGTAGCATAATGTTGGAATGAGTGTCGAGCGCCCGGTTCCTAAAGCGGCAAGGTGGAGTGAACGATGTTATAGGGCTGTGCAAGCCTCCTACAAATCCATCGCTTTAAGGAAAGGCTTGATATTCGCTTTGAATTGGAGCAAATACGGCTTGCGGTTCTCGTCAAATATAAGCAGCAACTGCGGTTTCTTCGGACAATAGAACAGGAAAACATCCTGCGTCATCACCTGCAGCGCTCCTGCTTTGACAGCAGTCGGTTGATCAAGCGGAATACGGAACACATACCCGCATTTGTCTTCGGCCTGCAGTCTTGGCGACAAGCCGGTAACGGAGTTTAACCAGGACTTCGCGTAGCCTTGAAACTCGGCATTGTTCGGGACGCTCTTAACAACCTTGCCCGCAACGACATCGAAAGCCTGCACTGGCCGCTGCATAGCACCGCCGTCATCCAGTGCTCCGGCACTGGCCACAGCAGGAAGAACCAGAAACAAAAGCAGTGCCAAGGCTGATACAATTTTTGTACTCCATCTTCTCATTTACGCAGTCTCCTTAATCGATACAGGATAGTTTCCTCCTTACAGTGCCCATCTTGACAGCGAAGCATGAGACGATATGATTAGGTAAAACTGAGCAATTCAGGAGGCAATGGAATGAGTGAGAGGAAATTAAAGCTTGCGATCGTGCAAATGCACGTTGATGCGGGATATCCCGAGGCGAATTTTGCAAGGCTGGAGGAGAGGCTGCAAGAAGCGGTTCAAGGGCCGGTTAAACCGGATCTGATCATGTTCCCGGAGATGTGGAACACCGGTTACGCGCTTGAGCAGATCGAACAGATCGCGGATCAAGACGGAGCGCGCACAAAGGCGTTGCTGTCCGCTTTTGCCCGTGAGCATCAGGTTCAAATTATTGGGGGCTCCATTGCGGAGAAGCGTGATGGCGGCGTTTATAATACGATTTACGCGTTCAACGAGAACGGTGAAGTGGTATCGGATTATTCCAAAATTCATCTGTTCCGTCTTATGGATGAAGAGAAACATTTGCTGGCAGGGGAGAAGCTCGGTACCCTGGAAGTGGCCGGCTCCGATGCGGGAATGATGATTTGCTACGATATTCGATTCCCGGAGCTGGCACGCAAGCTTGCGCTTGGCGGCGCTAAAGTCTTATTCGTTCCGGCGCAGTGGCCAAATCCCAGACTGCATCATTGGCGGACTCTGCTAACGGCAAGAGCGATTGAGAATCAAATGTATGTGATTGCATGCAATCGCTGCGGCACGAGCGGAACGAGCACGTTCTTCGGCCATTCCTTGATCATTGATCCGTGGGGCGAAATTGTGGCGGAAGCGGGAGAAGAGGAAGTCATCATGAGGGCGGAAATCGATTTGGACCTCGTAGACGCCGTCCGCGCCAAGATTCCGGTATTCGAAGACCGCCGTCCGTCACTTTATTAATGTAGATTTCATGGTTTCGATAAAAGCCTCGGCCGCTCTCGACAGATAGCGGCCTTTACGGCTAGCTATGACAAGCGTACGAATCGGCGTAGGAGCGGAAATCGGCAAGTAGACAGGTGTTCGTTCGTCGCCTTTATCCCTGACGAGCATCTGCGGCACGAAAGTAATTCCCATGCCTGCTGCGACGAGGGATTGGATGGTTTCGATATTCGTGCTTTCAAATACGATGCGCGGCTCGAAGCCCGCTTGTTCGCACAGCTCCAATACATTTTGCCGGAAGCCTTGGCCTTTCTTGAGTACGATAAAAGGCTCGGCACTGAGCCTTTCAATATGAATCGGTTCATTCAGCTTGGCCAATGGGTGATCAGGAGGAACTGCGAGCACGATTTCCTCTTCAATGATCGGAACCCACTCCAGGGAAGGCTCGAATAGCGGCAGTGCAAGTAAGCTGAGATCGGTTTGGCCGCTTGCGGTTAATTGCTCCAGCTTGGACGGTGTATCTTCGACAAGGACAACTTCGATTTCGGGATACCTTTTATTGAAGATTGGTAATACGGTCGGCAGCACGTGAGAGCCTGTAATGGATAAACTTCCTACGACGAGCTTTCCTTTGCGCATATGAGCAAGGTCGTCGAGCTCCTGTTTCAATTGCTCGATATTGTCTAAGATGTTCTGCGCTTTATCTACAAATACAGCCCCTGCATGAGTCAGCTCAACGGAGTTGGTAGTCCGGCGGAATAAGAGCACACCGATTTCCTTCTCCAGCTTAGACAGCTGCTGGCTGAGGGAAGGCTGTGCGATATGCAGTTTCTCCGCTGCGCGCGAGAAATTCTTTTCTTTGGCAATTTGGATAACGTATTGCAGTTGGCGAAATTCCATGATCGACCACTCCAGAACCAAGTTTTTACATGTTTTAACTTCATAGGCCGTACCTATTGCTGTTATAGATATTATATCTTAGATCAATGAAGAAAGAAATGTTATGATGACTTCATTGAATTATTGCTACGAGCAAATGAACTTATGAGGTGAATATAATGACGAAAAGAACGATGTTTGAGAAAATTTGGGATAATCACGTCATTCATTCGGATGCAGGTAAACCGAGCGTAATCTATATCGATTTGCAGCTTGTCCATGAGGTAACTTCTCCGCAAGCGTTTGAAGGCCTTCGTATGACAGGTCGTAAAGTACGCCGTCCGGACCTTACTTTCGCAACGATGGACCACAACGTCCCTACGAAAGATCGTTTCAACATTACGGATCCGATTTCGAAGCAGCAAATTGATACGCTGACGCAAAACTGTAAAGATTTCGGCGTAACGTTGTTTGACCTCGACAGTATCGACCAAGGTGTAGTTCACGTTATGGGACCTGAGCTTGGCCTAACGCATCCGGGTAAAACAATCGTTTGCGGCGACAGCCATACATCCACGCACGGCGCTTTCGGAGCACTTGCTTTCGGTATCGGTACTTCCGAGGTTGAGCATGTTCTTGCAACGCAGTGCTTGCAGCAATCCAAAGCAAAAACAATGGAGATCCGTTTCACAGGCAGCCGTAAGCCAGGCGTAACTGCTAAAGATATGATTCTTGGCGTCATTGCCAAATACGGTACGGATTTCGGTACCGGTTATGTAATGGAATTCACAGGCGAAGCGATCAGCAGCCTGTCGATGGAAGAGCGTATGACGGTTTGTAACATGTCCATCGAAGCAGGCGCACGCGCTGGTTTGATCGCTCCGGACGACACAACGTTCAACTACCTTCGCGGCCGTGAATACGCACCGCAAGGCGAAGCGTTTGATCGTGCGATCGCAGTATGGAAAGAGCTTGCGACTGATGAAGGCGCCGAGTTCGATACGGTTCTTGAGTTCGACGTGGATTCCTTGATCCCGCAAGTAACCTGGGGTACAAGCCCGGGTATGGGTACAGACATTACGAAGAACGTACCGGTACCTGCTGAGCTTCCAACTGAGAACGAGCGTAAAGCGGCTGAGAAAGCACTTGAATATATGGGACTTACTCCTGGTACACCGATGAGTGAAATCGACATCGACTACGTCTTTATCGGTTCTTGCACGAATGGCCGGATTGAAGATTTGCGCGCCGCTGCTGAAATTGCCAAAGGCTATAAAGTAAGCGACCGCGTTACGGCGATTGTCGTTCCAGGTTCGGGCCGCGTTAAGATTCAGGCTGAGAAAGAAGGCCTTGATGTGATCTTCATTGAAGCAGGCTTCGAATGGCGCGACGCCGGCTGCTCCATGTGTCTGGCGATGAACCCAGACGTTCTGCAACCGGGTCAACGCTGCGCATCGACATCCAACCGTAACTTCGAAGGCCGTCAAGGCCGCGGCGGACGTACGCACTTGGTTTCCCCGGCAATGGCCGCAGCTGCTGCGATCATGGGTAAATTCACAGACGTTCGCGACTGGAAAATCAAATCCGAAGTATTGAACTAGTAACACAGCAATTGAATCGCCCAACATATGGGGATTCGATTGCAGTAGCAAGAGAGACGAGAGGAGTTAACGATCATGGAAGAATTTAAACAGCTAACGGGTCTTGTTGCCCCGGTAGATCGTGTAAACGTAGATACAGATGCCATTATCCCTAAACAATTTTTGAAGCGCATTGAGCGCAGCGGTTTCGGCCAGTTCCTCTTCTTCGAATGGCGCTGGGATGAGCAAGGTAACGTCATTGATTCATTCAGCCTTAACCAACCTCGTTACCAAGGTTCGGAAGTGCTGATTTCCCGTGCTAACTTCGGCTGCGGCTCTTCCCGTGAGCATGCGCCGTGGGCGATTCTCGATTATGGCTTCAAAGTGGTTATCGCGCCTTCGTTCGCGGATATCTTCTATAACAACTGCTTCAAGAACGGCATTCTTCCAATTCGTTTGAGCGAAGAGCAAGTAGAAGACTTGTTCCAACGCACGACGAAGACAGAAGGCTACAAGCTGAATGTTGACTTGGAAAATAAAACACTGACTGATGATGCTGGTCTGCATATCGACTTCGACCTCGATGAGCACCGCCGTCAATTCCTGCTTCAAGGCCTGGATGATATCGGCCTAACGCTTCAGCACGAAGATAAAATCTCCGCATACGAAGCAAGCCGCGTCGCATTTTAATTGAAAGAAAAGCTGCCCAATGGGGCAGCTTTTTTTTTGTATCTCGCTTGATTTCGCTGCTGGCGGGAGTTTGAAAGTTAGGAAATCGAACTCTCAGCGGTGAAAACTCCGAAATATCAGTTTGAGAGTTCGAATACTGAACTTTCAGTCTGATAGAAGATCGATTTCACAGCCAACGTACCGCTGAGAGTGGCGAAATCGAACTTTCAGCGATGAAAACGCCGAAATATCAGTTTGAGAGTTCGAATATTGAACTCTTAGTCTGATAGAAGATCGATTTCACAGCCAACGTACCGCTGAGAGTGGCGAAATTGAACTCTCAGCGGTGAAAACGTCGAATTAACAGGCTGAGAGTTCGAATATTGAACTCTCAGCCTGTTAGAAGATCGATTTCACAGCCATCTTACCGCTGAGAGTGCCGAAATCGAACTTTCAGCGATGAAAACGGCGACAAAACAGATTGAGATTCGGAAAAAATCCTACTCTCAGTCTGATTAAGCCTCGAATTCACTGCCAGATTGATGGTGAGAGTCGGAAAAACCGACTCTCGGTGGTGAAAACACCGACCAAACAGATTGAGAGTCGGAAATACCGACTCTCGGTGGTCAAAACGGCTTATTTCGCCCAGCAAGAAAGGCAGGAAGGCAATTTCATTACTAAAGTGGAAATTGTGTCGTTTACAGAACTCAAACCAGACTGTTCACTCCTCATTAAGCGGCAAGCGCTCTAACACTTCGCTAGACCTCGAAAAACCACCCTACTCAGGCGTAAAATGCACAATAAGCATAATTCATAAGCAATAGTTACAAATTTCCTGAATACGCAACTTTTTCTGACAAACTGCGTCTAATCATTGTCTACAGTTTGCGTCGATATTAGGCTGGCTGTCAGGGCGAAATAAATAGTTTTAGAGGTGAAAGATGAAGAAGTTTGTGTCCGCTGTGTTGCTGTTGTCGCTCTTGATCTCTATGTTCCCCAGTCTCGTGGGAGCAGCGGAAGCACCAAAGCTTTATCTGAATGGAAAACAGCTTCAAAGTGCCGCAGAGCCCCGCATTGTTGGCGATTCGACACTCGTTCCAATCCGGACGGTGACGGAAGGGCTTGGTTTTGATGTGGCATGGGAGAAGCCGACTGTAACAATCTCCAATGGCGAAACGAACATGGTACTGACAATCGGCGGTAAGAACGCCATTGTAAACGACCGGGAAGTCACTCTTGACGCGCCGGCTCTCAATACAGACGGCTCTACGATGGTACCGCTGCGTTTTGTCAGCGAGCAATTCGGGTTAAGTGTATATTGGGACAAGCTATCCCGTTCTGTCCATCTCTTTCAGCAAACCGTAGTGACACCGCCTGTTGTAGATCCGCCGACTGAAACACCGGACCCGGGAACGGATCCCGGTAACGGAGAAGGCCCGGTAGTAGATCCGCCGCCAACAGATAGTTCTGCAAGTCTCAAATCAATCGAGTATAATGGTTTAGGCAGTATTTACCTATCCTATGAAGGCGATTTCAAAGAGGTCAAAACAGAAGTGCTGCATAACCCTGAGCGCGTTGTCATCGATCTGCCTTATATGAACTTTAATTCTGCTTTTACACCTGCGTTCACGCAGCTGAACAGCGCTACGAAGCTTGGCGAGATCTTAATCGATTCGCATCCGACGCTTCAGAAAGTACGTTATTCTTATTATTCGGACAAGCCGGATACGGTTAGGATCGTTCTTGACCTGCTGGCACCGACAAATGTACAAACGGTCAAAGAAGATCATGCCATTCGAATTGATGTCTTGGAGCAAACCGGTCCACCGCCCGTTACTCCGCCGGTAACGCCGGGGGATAAGGTGTATAAAGTTGTACTGGATGCAGGCCATGGGGCAAAAGATCCGGGAGCACTCAGTGTAAACGGTCGTCAGGAGAAGGAATACAACCTTGCCATTACATTGAAGGTCAAGGCGCTGCTTGATCAAGAAACGAAGATCAAGCCATATCTGACGCGTTCCAACGATACATTCGTGGAACTTGATGATCGCGCTGCTTTTGCAAACAATCTCAAAGCCGATCTGTTTATCTCATTCCATGCGAATAAGACGGAAAGTGCAACGGTTACCGGATCAGAGACGTATTACTCACGCGGGGACAGTATCGCGCTGGCGAAAATTTTGCACAAGTATTTGGTTATCGGGACAGGCTTCAAGGATCGTGGCGTAAGACAAGCTGATTTCAGAGTAATTAAGAAGACGACGATGCCGGCCGTATTGCTTGAAGCTGGTTATCTCTCGAACAGCGGAGATTCCTCCGTGCTCTTCAATGATGCGAAACAGAACAAGATTGCTGCGGAAATCGTAGCGGGGATTAAAGAATATTTAAAACTAAGCTAGGAGAATGCCGATGAAACGTCATATTACTACTTCATTATTATCGGTAATCGTTGCTGCCGCACTTATCGTACCACTTAGCGCTTGCGGCAATCGGACAGAAGCGCTAACGCAAGGCGGAGCAGTTCAAGAACAGCCGGCAGAAGGAACGAACAATACTTCAAGTGACCAGATACCGAATCAGGATCAAGATCAGGAAGCCAATAACGCTCAAACGGAGCCAACACAGCCGGAAGAACCTGCACTTGTCAAAGAGCAGATATCTGTTTTCTATACGGATGACGATATGATGGAGCTCCACGAGCAGAAGTCAGACATCGAATACGGCGATCCGCAGGAGAAGTTAAAAGCGATGTTTACTGCACTCCGGCAAGATGGATTAAAGGGCGAAGCTTCCTTATGGAAACATGCCGAGCTGCTTAGCGCAAAACAAGAAGGAGCGGCGGTTACCCTTGATCTTCATTTACCTGACGAAGCAAGACTTGGCGCACCGGGTGAGATGCTTGCCATTCAAGCACTGACACGTACCTATTTCCAATTGCAGGACGTTACGTCCATCGATCTATTGGTTGATGGGGAAGCAGTCGATAGTTTAATGGGCCATGAAGAAATCGATCATCCCATTACAAAACCATAAGGAGGAGCTCTCAGAATATGCCGCAGCAGAAGAAATGGGTCAAAGTAGTTTCATCGATGTTGGTTTTCTCAGTACTTACAGGGTTTTCTGCGGTAGGCGGTTCGTTAGCGTATGCGGATTCAGCTTCGCCATCGCGATTTAGCGATGTTCCTGCCGGCCACTGGGCAGAGAAGCATATTGCTAAGCTAGCGACACAGGGCATCGTCAAAGGAACGAATGGCGCATTCAAGCCGTCCGATAATGTGTCGCAGCAAGAAGCGATCGCGCTTGCCATCCGTTTTATCGGCAAAGAGCAAGACGTAAAAGTGGATGATGCCATCGTCTTCCCGGATACGTTCGAAGTCAGCACTTATTTTAAACCTTATATCATTCTTGCTTTCCAAGCAGGCTTGCTGGATCAGAAGGAAGAATTCGAACTGGCGGAGGCCAACCCGAAATCGGCTTGGGGAACGCAGAAAGCAACGCGTGAATGGATCACGAAGCTGATTGTGAAGGCGATCGGCAAGCAGAAGGAAGCCGAGGCGCTCGCCAATGATGCGATCAGTTTCTCGGATGGAAGTAAAGTAGGATCCGATTACAAGGGGTATGTGAATGCTGCCGTATCCTTGCAGTTGATTAAAGGAATTACGGCAGATCGTTTTGATCCGAAAGGATTCATTACGCGCGCATCAATTGCTACGATCTTCAGCAGAGCAGAGACGCAATTCCCGGTTAGTTACACGGGCCAGCAAACCGCAGTCATGACCAGCATAGATGCAACTTCGGTTCATCTCTATCAAAATGACAAAGAATCTGCAATTGAGATGACGCCTGACACTTACGTGTACCGTTTCGATTCCGAGAAACCGTCGAAGGTGGCAGATCTTGAACCAAATACGAAACTTCTCGTTATATCGAGCGGGAACAAAGCTCTCTATGTCGAGCAGCTGGATGCTGCTAAACAAGTTGAGAAGCTTAAAGGGACAGTAGATCGCGTCCTCGTAAACGATAGTAAGATTTGGGTATGGATTAATGACGAGCCGGTAGCCATTACGTATAACAGTGCAACTGTCGTGACAGATGGAGCCGGAGCAGTCATAAAACCAAGTGCACTTGCGAAAGACAGCGAAGTGGAGATTACGCGCGATACATACAGAACGAAACCACAAGCGCTCTCCATTAAAGTCCAATCCGCACCGATTAACAATAATGGTCAAGGTACAATCAGTGCGATTGATACGGCTTCATCCGCCGTAACCGTGAAAGACAGTGTAACCGGAACCGAGTACAAATATAATGTTTCTCCGCAAGTGGATGTCATTTGGCAAGGACAGATTTTGGACGGCGGCTTGTCTCAGCTGCGTGTTGGCGATGCGATTTCATACGAAGTGAAAAATTCGCTGGTGACCAAAATCACGATTACACAAACTTCGGCCAAATTGATCCGTGGCGAATTCTATTCCGCGAGCAGTGACGGGAAGACGATTCAATATGTGAAAAATGCCGGAACTGCCCAAAGCGCCCTGGAAGCGAAGTTTGTATCTATTCTAGTCGATGTAACCATCGATGGTCTGACGGGTACAACCATTGCTGACCTTGTCAAAGGGGATATCCTGGATATCTCGCTCAATTCCAATGATCAAGTTGTTGCGATCAAAGTAGTGAATCGTAATGTAACGCTGATGATTGGCGCAACGGTTCGTAATTATGAAAGCGACACGCGGATTCTGGATTTTAAAGATAAAGACGGTAATCCGATGTCGGTGTATTTAACGGACAAAACAAGAATTGATCTAAACGGATCCACCGTTGCCGTGAGTGCTGCCGGTTCGTTGCTGGTTAAGAACAGGAAGCTGACCATCGGAGTAACGGACAATAAAGCGGTTCTCATACAATTCGTATACAAATATAGCGGAACAGTGGCAGCTATTAATACGAGCCAAGTTTCGATTACGCAAAGCAATGGTGCCATTATCACATTGCCGCTAGAGCTGCCGAATAGTATTGAAATTGCCGGTAAATCATCCTCTACTGTATCCGATGTTAAAGCAGGCGATACCGTAACCGGCTTGTTGAATGCGAATCAAGACAAAGTGATCACTTTGCAGGTTCACACGTCTCTGCAATCGAGTGTATTCTCAACAGATGTCGCTGGCAAACGTTTGAGGGTGAAAACATCGGATGGTTCCATTCTGGATTTGAATGCGGCTGCGATGGATATTTACAATGAACGCGGTGACAAGATCACACTGGCTGATTTGAAAGCCGGCCAAACCGGCAATGTTCAATATGTCGGCTTGACTCCCGTTGCGTACAAGCTCGTAAAAGTCACATACGGCAAGCTTACTGCAGTGAACGCAAGTTCCTTGGCGATCGTTGACAATAGCGGAGTTGTTACCAGCGTGACGCTGGGCGATTCTTATACCGTAGTGAAGAACGGACTAACAGGCAGCTCGTCTGCAGTTCTTCAAGTCGGCGACCGCGTCGAAGTGAAGAAGGATGCTAAAGACCGCGTCGTCGTTACGGTAAACAGCGGGATCAGCAAGAAGTTCTGGAAATATAACGCGGCTACAGGCGAGCTTTCCGTGAAGCGAGCTACGCTTACAGAGCTAAACACGTATGCCGTAACGTCGGCTACGAAAGTTACCCAGGGCGACCAGCAAATCGCGATCTCTCAATTGAAAGATGGCGATGCGATTCTGCTGTATTTCTACCAGAACGTATTGGTAGAAATCGCGAAGGTGTAGACACAGCATGAATGACGGATGTCCCGGTGAATTCGGCCGGGACATTTTTATTTTGCAATTCTGTGAAATCCTGCACGAATTCGGTCATTTAAGGTTCATTTGCGGTTGATTAATGCGACAATATTCGCTACACTTTGATTCGATGGTTCAATTAGGAGTGAGAGATCGGTTGAAGGCGAAAGAGAAAATGGATCATTTTTTGAGTGTGGTCGGCGAGATGTTCCCCGACGCACATTGCGAGCTCCATCACCGCAATCCGTTCGAGCTAACGATCGCAGTTCTGTTGTCTGCGCAATGCACGGATGAAACAGTCAACAAAGTAACGGCGGATTTGTTCCAAAAGTATCAGACGCCTGCCGATTATTTGGCTGTTCCGCTGGATGAGTTGGAGCACGACATTAGGCGCATTGGGCTTTTTCGCAATAAGGCTCTGTTTATCCAGAAGTTATGCCGGATGCTCTTAGATGACTATGGCGGAGAAATACCGCATCAGCATGAGGAACTGACGAAATTGCCGGGCGTAGGCCGAAAAACAGCAAATGTCGTCGTATCCAATGCGTTTGGGGTACCGGCAATTGCTGTGGATACGCATGTGGAGCGTGTATCCAAGCGGCTTGGTTTTGCCAAGGCTGATGATAGCGTGCTTGAAGTCGAGAAGAAATTGATGAAGCTGGTTCCGCGAGCCTTATGGACCGAAACCCATCATCGATTGATCTTCTTCGGACGATACCATTGCAAGGCTCAGAATCCGAATTGTCCGGTTTGTCCAATGCTAGATGAATGCAAAGAAGGCAAACAGCGTATGAAACCTGCTCTAAACCGAAAGGCTAAGTAATAAGACGTTTGACCCAAAACATAATGGATAAGGATGATCCCACATGAAATGCATTTCCGTATACACGAAAGATTTCGCTTTATTCTCTGATATCTATGAGCAAATCATGGAGTCCCCTCCGCAAGAAAACGAAGAAATTATTGTTGAAGGCGTGACAGTAAGCGGGGCAGGCGACGTTCCGGATCAATATATTGAACGTATGAGACTTAAACCCGAATGTGTCGTCATGAAAGAGAAAGAGCGCAACATCACGATTCTTCAACATGGCGAAGTGTTTGAGATTTGCGTGCCTGCGGTACAATTGGTATAAAATTCGATTTAGTTCGTTTGAATGAGTAGGAAACAGGGAGAGAGAGAAATGAGCCAAACGATTGAAAAAGCTGCTCATTCGCTGGACACCTCGCTTGCAGAAATATCGCCGATCATGGCAGCCGCCGGGGATGCGCAAGACGCAGCGCGGCTGCTTGAGCTGCGAGATAAGCTGGGGAACGGGAAGTTGACCGTAGCCTTCTGCGGACATTTCTCAGCGGGGAAATCTACTCTCGTCAATCGGCTATGCGGCACGCAGTTGCTGCCGTCAAGTCCGATACCGACGAGTGCGAATGTCGTCAGTATTGTGAACGGGGAAGCGAAAGCGACCATTATTAAGCTGGTAAACGGGCAAGAGCAAACGCTAGAGGTGCCTGTTAACGAAGTCAATGAGTACTGCAAAGACGGCGAAACCGTATTGTCCATTTCCTTGTCCTATCCGATCCCCCGTCTGGGTACGCACACTGTGCTGCTTGATACGCCGGGCATTGATTCCACTGACGACGCGCACCGGATGGCGACCGAATCGGCGCTTCATTTGGCAGACGTCGTTTTTTATGTCATGGACTACAATCACGTGCAGTCCGAAATCAATTTCACGTTTGCCAAACAACTCAAGGAGTGGGGCAAGCCTTTATATCTGATTGTGAATCAAATTGATAAGCATCGCGAGAACGAGCTTACATTTGAGGCCTATAAACAAAGTGTTGACGAAGCGTTCGGGAACTGGCATTTGGAGCCGAGCGGTATCGTCTATTTGTCGTTGCGCGAACCTAATCATCCGCATTCGGAATGGACCGCACTTGAAGGATTGTTCGACTCGCTTGCCGATATTCGGGGACCGCTGGCGCTGTGCAGCGTAGATGCATCCGCCCGTTATGTCGTTCGGATGCACGGAAAAGCGATGGATGAGCAGGCGGAACCCGAACGCGAACGGCTGCTGGAAGAAGCAGGCGGCGAAGGCGAAGCTGAGCGGGTTCGTGAGGAAATCGCGGGACTTGAAGAGGAGCTGCGTGTTCACGCGGCTGAAGGAGAGAGCCTGCGCGTTAAAACTCGTCTCGATGTGCAAAGCATCCTCGACAACGCGAATATTACGCCTGCGGCAACGCGCGATCTGGCGCAAACTTTCCTGGAAAGCCGTAAAACCGGTTTTAAAGCAGGACTTCTGTTTGCAGGAGCCAAAACCGCGGCCGAACAAGAGCGACGGCTTCAAGCTTTCTTCAACGATTTGGCCGATCTTGTGCAGGCCGGAATCGAGTGGCACGTCATTGACCTGATGAGACGTACCGCGGATCGTTTGGGCTGGCGGGACGAAGCGCTTGAGAAGCAGTTGAAGGAAACGTTCGGCGGGTTGTTAACGCCGGACTTATTGATCTCACTCGTTAACCCGGGGGCTGTCATGGGGAACGAGTATACGATGACCTACAGCCGCGAGCTTGCTGCGGCTGTGAAGGGGCTGTTCCGCAAGAGCGCGATGCCGCTCATCGACGCGCTCGGCGACCGCGCAGCAGCGGCCGGCGAAGCTGCCGCTGCGCCGCTGCGCGCACGGCTAAGCGCGCTCGCGCGGCAAGCCGGCGCGCTCGCGCAGCTGGCCGCGCTGCAGGCGCGCGCGGCCGCGCATCTCGCGCGGCTCGCGGCGCTGCTGCCGCCGGCGCCGCCGCGCCCGGCGCTGCCGAAGCCGGCTGCGCTCGGCAGCGGGGCGCACAGCGCCTCCGGCGCCGTGCCGGCTGCGCCTAGCGCCGGCACTGGCGCCGCCGCGCCTGCGGCAGCCGGCACGCTCGCCGCCGCGCCAGCCGCCGCAGGCGCAACCCCGGAAGCGCCGGCACATCCCGGCGCTTCCCAAGACGCGCTCGCGCCGCAGCGCCAAGCAGCGGAGCGGCTGAGCCAAGCCGCCGCTCTGCTGGCGCCGCATGCGTCGCTCGCCCAGGCCGTGCACGGCATGCGCGAGAAGGCGGAGCGCCTGCGCAGCAGCCGGTTCACGATTGCGCTGTTCGGAGCGTTCAGCGCGGGGAAATCCTCGCTCGCCAACGCCTTGCTCGGCGAGGCCGTATTGCCGGTGTCGCCGAACCCGACGACGGCTGCGGTCAACCGCATCGTGCCGCCGACCGCGGAGCATCCGCACGGTACGGCTACGGTACTGATGAAGTCGCGCGAAGCCATGCTGGACGATCTGCGTTACTCGCTTAACTTATTGGGTGAAGATGCACAGTCGCTAAGCGACGATGCGCTGCTGCAAACCATTCATAAACTGACGCCGGATGCCGTGCATGCCGGCGGACGTCCGCATTACAGCTTCTTGAAAGCCGCCGCCAAAGGCTGGGCAGCCCATGAAGCGCATTTGGGCCAGCGTTTGGCGGTAAGCGGCGAAGAATTCCAGCTGTATGTCGCAGAAGAGTCGCGGTCCTGTTTTGTCAGCGAAATCGAGCTGCATCACAGCAATCCGCTGACGGCGCAGGGCATCGTGCTCGTGGATACGCCGGGGGCTGACTCTGTCAATGCAAGGCATACAGGCGTTGCCTTCAACTATATTAAGAATGCGGACGCGATCCTGTTTGTCACCTATTACAATCATGCCTTCTCGCAGGCCGACCGGCAGTTCCTGCTGCAGCTTGGCCGCGTAAAGGATCAATTCGAGCTGGATAAAATGTTCTTCATCGTCAATGCGGCCGATCTGGCAGCGGATGAAGAGGAACGAGACGGCGTGCTGGCGCACGTGGAACGGAACCTGCAGCAGCATGGCATCCGATTCCCGCGTATGTTCCCGGTCTCCAGCCTTCAAGCGCTGGACGGGAAACGCATGAACAATAAGGCGCTCATCGAGCAATCCGGCATCAGCGCGTTTGAAGCCTCTTTCTTGAGCTTCACCAGCGGTGATCTGGGTGCTCTCGCGGTTACGGCAGCGGAGCAGGAGCTTGCTCGTGCACGCAGCACGATCGCGAACTGGCTGGAAGCGGCTTCCGGTGATGCGCTGAGCCGTGAACAGGCAAAAGCCGATATTATCGCTCACACCTCTCGTGCGCGCAGCCTTGTAGATGAACTGAACGAGCCGCAGGCGAATGCGAAGCTGCAGCAAGAACTGAAAGAATTGCTCTTCTACGTGCTGCAGCGGGTACAGCTCCGTTTCGGCGACCATTATAACTTCGCGTTCAATCCTTCGTCCCTGCAAGACGACGGACGCGATCTGCGCAAAGCGATGTGGACGTCGTGGCTGGAGCTTCAGCGTTTGCTCCAAATTGAGCTGGCGCAGGAGCTGGAAGCGACTTCGCTGCGTCTGGATAATATGCTGGGCAAACTTGCCGTGAAGAAATTCTCGGAGGTTGCCGCGGAAGCCGGTGCGCAACTGCAAGGCTTCGAAGCATCGGATTTCAAACCGGTGATGCCGGAGAGCCCTGAGGCGCAGTCCCCTTGGCAAGCGAAGGAAGTCGATACGAAGCTGCTCTGGAGCAAATTCAAGTCGCCGCGCCATTTCTTCGAAGGCGACGGGAAAGCGGCGCTGCGCAGCGAACTGGAAACGCAACTGACGGCGCCGATGCAGCGCTGGCTGCAAGCTGCCGAAGAAGCGTGGAGCATCCGTTACACGGAGCTGTGGAAGCAAGCCATGATGCTTTGCGCGGATACGCTCCGCAAGGATTTGGATGCCTTCAGCGAAGGGAAACTTGCTTCCTTGTCCGACAATGCCGACGTGGAAGAGCTGCGCCGTGTTCATACTGCATTAGCTGCTATTTAATTCCATAACGAACAAGAAAAGAAGCTTATCCGCGCTCGTTTTGAGCCGGATAAGCTTCTTTATTTTGTGAAAATGAAATCATGCAAAAACAGGGGCAAATGTGCAAAAACGGAGCAATATGCGCATGTTGGCAATGATTTACGACGATATCGGAGAATACCCCCTAAACTTTACCCGAGATGGAAGAGGAAGCGAATATTGTCAACTATATGCCCCAGCACTCTGTTTGCCGTACGGAACTCATGCTGTTAATATTCATTCATATTCATATAAAGATTCATAAAATTGCAACAGGGAGTGGGTTACCCATTGGACGTCTTCAGGCAACTTAAACCGTTTTACTGGGTCGAACGCAAAAGTTTGATTGCTTCGATCGCCTTTTTGATCTGCGCTACGGCGCTCGGATTGGTTTATCCAAATTTACTTCGCGTACTGATCGACAAAGTCATCGTTCCCAAAACATTTGAGTGGGTGCCCGCATTATCGCTCGCTGTCGTAGGGGTCGTTACCTTAAAAGGTGGTCTTCAGTTTCTACACGGGTTCTTCGGCGGTCGTCTGGGCAACCGTGTCGCATTCAGACTTCGGAATGCGTGCTACACGAAATTGCAATCGCTGTCGTTCCAGTATTACGACACCGCAAAAACCGGCGACTTGATGTCGCGGCTAACCGCAGATTTGGAAGCGGTTCGAAACTTCATCGCATTCGGGTTTGCGCAAATTTTCAACATGTTCCTTATGATTATCTTCGGAGCGGCGATGATGTTCTCCATTCACTGGCAGCTCACGCTGATCACGCTTGTGACAATGCCGGTCCTCGTTTTTGTGGCACTGCGCTTCGAGAAGCTGATTCATCCGGCATTTCGGGAAATGCGCCAAGCGATGAGCCATTTGACTACAGCGGTTCAAGAGAACATCACAGGCGTTCGTACCGTTAAATCGTTTGCCCGCGAATCGTTCGAAATGGATAAATTCTCAACGCGCAGCGCGGCTTACAAACAAAATCAAATTGCCGCATCCGGCTTGTGGGGACGTTTCTTCCCCGTCATGGAGCTCTTGGCAAGCGTATGTGCAGTCATACTGCTTGTAGCCGGCGGTACACTCGTTATCCGAGGTTCAATTACGCTTGGTGAAATGGTTGCCTTCTTCAGTATGCTATGGTACATCATCAACCCGATGTGGGCGATGGGCTTCCTGATTAACAACTACACGCAGTCCAAAGCTTCCGGTGAGCGGTTGCTGGAGCTGCTGAACGAGTATGTACACGTGAAAGATGTCGAATCTCCGACGATTTTGGATGAAAGCAAGATTGAAGGTCATGTGCAATTTCATAATGTGACATTTAATTATGCGGATAAAGCTCCAGCGCTCACGAATGTGGATATTGATGCGAAACCCGGTATGGTCATCGGGATGCTGGGCGGAACCGGTTCCGGTAAATCTACGGTCATTCAACTGCTCATGCGTGCTTACAACATTAAGACAGGCAAGATCACGCTCGACGGCGAAGATATTCGCAACCTTTCGATCGAGAGCCTGCGCTCCCAAATCGCTACCGTATTCCAAGAGACGTTCCTCTTCTCCTGTTCGATACGCGACAATATCGCCTACGCGATTAAAGACGTTACGATGGAACAAATCATCGAAGCCGCGAAGCTGGCCAAGGCGCATGATTTCATTATGGAGCTTCCCGAAGGCTATGACACGATCGTCGGTGAACGCGGCATGGGGCTATCCGGCGGCCAGAAGCAGCGGATTGCCATTGCACGGGCACTGATCAAGAACCCGCGCATCCTCATTCTCGATGATGCTACAAGCGCCGTCGATATGGAAACCGAGCATGAAATTCAAGCGGGCTTTAGCGAACTGATGGCGGGTAGAACGACCTTTATTATCGCGCACCGGATTTCTTCGCTCCGCCATGCGGATGAAATTCTGGTCTTCGACAATGGCCATGTCGTGCAGCGCGGTAAGCACGAGCAATTAGTAAAAGAGGCCGGTCCTTATCAGGATACGTATAACATCCAATATGCGGACCGTCCCAGCGTAGCCACAGCCGAATTAGCAGCAGAAAGAAGGGTCGCACAGTGAGTGAGGAGCAGCAGCAGCAGCAGAAAGGGCAGCCGCGAGGCAGTCATGAGCGTTTCATCTACAAGGATGACGATGCGATCGAGAAACCGTTCAACTGGTCTCAAATTACCCGATTGTTCTCGTATATGAAACCTTATCGGAAACAATTATTGCCTGTCGTTATCATTACGATGGTGCTCGGAACGCTAACACGACTGGCTATACCGGCTATTATCATCATGGCGATCGATGAAGCGATACAGCCGAAAGACGGCGGGGATCCGAGTCTAAGCAAGCTTTACATGTTTGCGGGGATGATGCTAACCCTTTATATTATTCAATGGGCAGCTAACACGTACCGCATTAAGTACACGAATATCATCGGTCAGCAAGTCATCTATGATCTCCGTGAGGATCTCTTTAAACATATCCAGAAGTTATCCTTTCGTTTCTTCGATAAACGTCCGGCAGGTTCCGTTCTGGTCCGCATTACGAATGACGTCAATGCGCTGCAGGATTTGTTCACGAACGGCGTAGTCAATTTATTGATGGATTGCGTGCAGCTCGTCGGGATTGTCATCATTTTGCTGGCGTGGAACTTCAAACTGGGCATTGCCATCATGATTACGGTACCGCTCATGTTCGTAGTTTCCACGGCGCTGCGTAAACGGATTCGTTTCGCATGGCAGGATGTCCGGATGAAGCAGTCGCGCATCAACGCGCATTTGAACGAAAGTATTCAAGGGATGCGCGTCACACAGGCATATACGCAGGAGAAAGCCAATTTCAGTTTCTTCACGAACATCAATAACACCAACATTAAAGCATGGAACAGAGCTTCTGCCCTTAACCAGGCATTCGGGCCGATTATCGAAATTACATCCGCAATCGGTACGTTGATTCTGTTCTGGTACGGCTCGCATCTGATTGCTGTCGGCGCGATTACGGTAGGGGTGCTCGTTGGTTTTGCCAACTACGTGGGCAACTTCTGGGAGCCGATTAACCGGCTGGGTCAAATGTATGCGCAATTGCTGATCGCAATGGCTTCCTCTGAGCGGATCTTCGAGTTTATCGATGAGAAGCCGACAGTAGGCGAGCAGGAGGATGCAGCTACTCTGCCTCGTATTCGCGGCGATGTATCGTTTGATTCCATCGTCTTCGAATACGAGAAAGGCCGTCCGGCATTGCGCGGCATTTCTCTTGATGTTACGGCGGGACAAACGATCGCTTTGGTCGGTCATACGGGCTCGGGCAAAAGTACCATTATGAACTTGCTATGCCGCTTCTATGATCCGGTGCAAGGCGCCGTACGCGTCGATGGCATCGATATTCGCAACGTCAGCATTGAGAGCTTGCGTTCGCAGGTTGGGGTCGTGCTGCAGGATACGTTTATTTTCTCCGGCACGATTCGCGAGAATATCCGTTTCGGCCGATTGAACGCGACGGACGATGAAATTGTGAAAGCAGCTACGGCAGTCGATGCCCATGATTTCATTATGAGTTTGCCGGACGGGTATGACACGGAAGTGCAAGAGCGCGGCAACAGCCTATCGATGGGACAACGTCAGCTGCTATCGTTCGCCAGAGCTTTGCTGGCTGATCCGCGCGTCTTGATTCTGGATGAAGCAACGGCGAGCATCGATACGGAAACCGAGCTCAAAATCCAAGAGGCGCTGAAGAAGCTCTTGAAAGGCCGGACCTCCTTCATCGTGGCGCATCGATTATCCACCATTCGCAATGCAGACCGCATCGTCGTATTGGATCATGGTCAAATCGTAGAGCAAGGCAGCCATGACGAGCTAATTCGCCATAAAGGCACTTATAATGGTCTGATAGAAGCGCAGTATCGTTTTTTATCGGCATAATTCTTGATTTTTCGCCAAAGAACCTCCACAATGGAAGAAAACATTTCTTCCAGGAGGTTCTTTTTCTATATGTATGGATCACCGCTTTCATCTACGGCTCGTAAAATTATGCTGCTCGGTTCCGGCGAGCTTGGCAAAGAAGTTATCATTGAAGCTCAGCGCCTCGGCGTAGAAACGATTGCCGTCGATCGCTATGAGAACGCGCCGGCGATGCAGGTTGCGCATCGTTCCTATGTCATCGATATGCTGGATCCCGCAGCTCTTCGCGCTCTGATTGAGAAGGAGAAGCCGGACCTGCTCGTTCCTGAGATCGAAGCGATTGCGACTTCCGCTCTGGTGGAGCTGGAACAAGAAGGCTACCGCGTTATCCCTACCGCTCGCGCTGCATTGCTGACAATGGACCGCGAGGGCATTCGCCGTCTTGCGGCAGAAACGCTGAGCTTGCCTACTGCGCCGTACCGTTTCGCGGATACGCTGGACGAGCTTAAAGCTGCTGTTGCGGAATTGGGTACTCCATGCGTCATTAAACCGATCATGAGTTCTTCCGGCAAAGGCCAAAGCGTCTGCAAAACAGAAGGGGATGCCGAAGCTTGCTGGAACTACGCCATGGAAGGCGGGCGTGCGAAGAAAACGCGTGTTATCGTCGAAGGATTTATCCATTTCGAATCCGAGATTACGCTGTTAACGGTCCGTTCGGCATCGGGCACATCGTTCTGCGCGCCGATCGGACATGTACAGAAGGACGGCGATTACATCGAGTCCTGGCAGCCGCATGAAATGTCGGCACAGCAAATCGAAGAAGCCGAAGCGATTGCGCGTGCGGTAACCGAGGAGCTAGGCGGCTATGGCATCTACGGCGTCGAGCTGTTCCTGACGAAGGATGGCGTGTTGTTCAGTGAGGTTTCACCTCGTCCGCATGACACGGGTATGGTTACGATGGTGACGCAGGATCTTTCTGAATTTGCGCTTCACGCAAGAGCGATTCTGGGTTTCCCGATTCCAACGATCCGTCTCCTCACGCCAGGAGCATCTTATACGCTTAAAGCTGACCGCGATTCGGAGCAATTCCAAATCGGCGGGCTTGAGCAAGCGCTGGCTGTACCGAATACGCAGGTGCGTGTGTTCGGCAAACCGGTTACGAAACCGGGCCGCCGTATGGCTGTTGCGCTCAGCTCGGCTGACGATTGCGCGAAAGCGCGTGAGCTGGCAAAACAAGCAGCACAATCCCTAACGATCAACTACCAATAATTCATGCGATACACTCGCCGAGTATGCTGGAACTTACGTCAGCAGCTTCCTTTCAGGGGCTGCCGGCGAGGGCATACCGGCTTTTTTTGTATGTGCGATAATTGGTGAAATTTGCAAATTTCCGCTGAAAGCATTACCTTAAAAAAGAATAATGATTTCCCGTTCAGGGATCCGATATAGGTGAAAGGAGCGTTGAAACATGAGTAGTGCATCTTCCGGCGTGTTATGGAGAACGATCGGGATTTCAGCGCTGATCTCGACATTGCTGCTGATTGGCGGGTTTGGTTATGCGGTGAAGGACATGCTGTATCCTCATGCAGATGCATACAAAGGGGAGCAGGGGAAGCCGGCTCAGCCGGAGTCAAGCAGCCTTGGAAGCAGTAAAGCCATCAATATTACCGCAATTGGCGATTCCTTGACGAAGGGGACAGGCGATGCGACAGGCGATGGGTATGTCAAACAAGTGGTCGCGCTGCTTAAGAAGAAATATCCGCTGATTCCCGTCAAATTAAACAACAATTTGGCTGTCAACGGTTTGAGGGCCGATCAACTCGCGCATTTGCTCAGCACGGATAAGGGGTATCGCTACTCTTTGCAGCAGGCGAATCTGATCGTTTTCTCCATCGGAGGCAATGATTTGTTCCAAATCGCGAACGGACAATCTGCCGGAGAGGTAACGGGCGATATAAGTCTGGATACAGTGAAGAAAGAGCTGCCGAAAGGCATCGACCGATTGTCGAAGGTGATCAAGCTGCTGCACGAAATCAATCCTAATGCTCAAGTTGTGTACACGGGCCTCTATAACCCCTTTTACAATATAACGGACCTTAGAGACGGCAGTTTGCAGGTTCAGAAGTGGAACGAAGAAGCCTATTCGATTCTCCATGACTATCCGAACATGACCTTGGTGCCTTCATTCGATATGTTTGAACGGTCGATTGACACTTATCTGTCGAGCGATCATTTTCATCCCAATCACGAAGGCTACGCACAAATTGCGGCACGTATCGTGCAGTCGCTGAAATAGGAGAGCTGTCCAATGAGCTTACATCCCCTTACGGAAACCGAAGTCGTCCTCTCCGTTAAAGACGTGAAGAAGCGGATTGCCGGCAAAATGATTATTAAAAACGTCTCTTTTGAAGTGAAAAGCGGTGAAATCTTCGGCTTCCTCGGTCCCAACGGATCCGGGAAAACGACAACGATTCGCATGCTTGTGGGGCTGATCAAGCAAACCTCGGGCGAGATTCTTATCTGTGGCAGCGATGTGCAACGAGATCCGGAGACGGCGCTCAGCCATATCGGCTGTATCGTGGAGAACCCGGAGGTATATGGGTATATGACCGGCTGGGAGAACCTGGAGCATTTTGCCCGTATGCAGCGTGGCATTGGTCAAGATCGGATTGCCGAGGTTGTTGCCATCGTTGGCATGCAGCAGCGCATCCGCGACAAAGTGAAGACGTATTCGCTCGGCATGCGGCAGCGTCTGGGCATCGCGCAGGCGCTGCTTGGCAGACCGAAGCTGCTCATTCTGGATGAACCGACGAATGGTCTTGACCCGAAAGGGATCAAGGAGCTTCGCGAGTTCGTTCGCATGCTTGCGGATCAGGGAATGAGCTTGTTTATTTCCAGCCATTTGCTAAGCGAAATTCAGCTGATGTGCGATCGCGTCGCCATTATCAGCCACGGTGAAGTGCTTGCGGTTGGCGCCGTCGATGAGCTTGTAAATCAGACTGGGAGCTATGTCGTATGGCAGTTCGATGACGTAGAAGCGGGAAGAAAGCTGCTTGATGCTGAGGGGAATATCCGTTTAATTCGCGATGGCGAGCATCGAATCGATGAGAGTATATTGGCGGGCCTGAAGGATGCCATCATTACTTCAATGGGAGCGGAACTCATTTCGGCTGTCGTTGAGAAAGCCGTACATGCCGGTATCGGCGTCGTTTCGGTTCAGAAGATCGCCCCAACGCTGGAAGAACTATTTTTGCAAATGACGGAAGGTGAGAGCATTGGATAGACTGCTGCCGCTCATTCAGAATGAGACGCTCAAGATATGGAAGAAGAAGCGTTTCTATGTCGTCGTCCTTGTGCTGCTTGTACTCATTCCTATCTTTACCTATGCCCAAATGAAAATAGCGGAGACGAACCGCAAAAATTTCGCGGATTGGCGCAATCAGCTCGTACAGCAGATCAATGAGTATCAAAATATGCTCTCCAGCGAGCGCATTCCGGAAGAGTGGAAGCGTAACCGCCGAATCGCCGTTCAACAGCTTCAGTATTATTTGGATCACGATGTAAATCCTAACTCACCTAACGGTGTAACGTTTACTCGCACCTTCATGTCGAATGCCGTAACGCTGTTTTATCCGCTGCTGGTGCTTGCCATCGCCTCCGACCTCGTTTCCGGCGAACGTTCGACGGGAACGATCAAGATGCTTCTCACCAGACCTGTAAGACGATGGAAAATTTTACTGAGCAAGCTCATTGCTTTAACGTTCTATGTTTCATTAACCGTTGTGGTCAGCGCCATTCTCTGTTATCTTATATCAGGCGCGGTATTTGGGTATTCCGGCTGGCAAATGCCTGTATTTACAGGATTTGTAATTCAGGGCTCAACCATTGAGAGCTCTTATGTACATGCCGTTCCACAGTGGTTGTTTGTGCTCATGGAGGGCGGACTGATCTGGGTCTCATCCATGACCGTGGCCATTCTGTCGCTCATGGTATCTGTTCTTGTTCGAAGCACGGCGGCGAGTATCGTGACGATGATGGCGGCTGTCATCGCAGGTACGATCTTGTCGAGTATGTCGTCTTCTTGGGAAAGCGCTAAATATGTATTCGCGGTTAATTTGCAGCTAACGGATTATTTAGCGGGCTCTCCGCCGCCAATTCAAGGCATGACCCTTTCATTCTCCTTGATTATCCTCGCGATTTGGTCGGCAATCGGACTTATCGTTTCATTCGGTGTCTTTACGAAACAGGACATCATGAATTAGAATAGCTTGAAGTGAGCGAATCGGCTTGAATGGAAAAAGTATGCAATGAAGCGCAATTAAATTTATTAGGAGGACCCTATGACTGAGCAGTTAAATCTTGCGGGCGAAGCGAATTTGGGTGCCGACAGCTATGGCGCAGACGACATCCAGGTGCTGGAAGGGCTGACCGCTGTTCGGAAACGGCCCGGGATGTATATCGGCAGCACGAGCACTTCGGGCTTGCATCACCTTGTCTGGGAGATCGTCGACAATGCGGTTGACGAGCATCTGGCAAAGTTCTGCTCTGCCATCGACGTAACGATCCACAACGACGGTTCGATTACAGTAAAGGACAATGGCCGCGGTATTCCTACCGGCATGCATAAGACCGGTATTCCCACGCCACAGGTTGTCTTTACGATATTGCATGCGGGCGGTAAGTTCGGCGGCGGCGGATATAAGAAATCCGGCGGTTTGCACGGCGTTGGCGCCTCTGTAACGAATGCATTGTCGGAGTGGCTGGAAGTGGAAATTTACCGTGACGGTAAAATACATAAGCAGCGCTTTGAATATTGGGTCGACAACGCTGGCAAAGAGCATGTCGGCGAACCGGTAACGGGACTTGTCGTAACCGGCAACACGAATCGCACAGGCACGAAGGTAACCTTTAAGCCGGATACACGCGTGTTCCACGGCAATATTTCAATTAACTACGATACGCTTTCGGAGCGGCTGCAGGAGATTGCGTTCCTAAACTCCGGGTTAAAGGTAACGGTAAAGGACGACCGCAGCGGCAAACAAGACCAGTTTCACTATGAAGGCGGCGCGCGTCAGTTCGTTCAATTTCTGAACGAAGACAAAACCGTGCTGCATGACGTCGTTCATTTTGCGGGCGAGCGTGACGAAATCGAAGTTGAGGTGGCGCTGCAGTACAACGACGGCTATACCGAGACGATGGCATCGTTCGTAAACTCCATCCCAACCCGCGGCGGCGGTACCCATGAGACCGGATTCAGAACCGCATATACGCGTGTAATGAACGACTATGCCCGCAAGAACGCTTTAATCAAGGAGAAAGACAAGAATCTTGACGGCAACGACCTGCGTGAAGGCATGATGGCGGTTATCAACATCAAGATGTCCGAGGTTGAATTTGTCGGACAAACCAAGGATCAACTCGGCAGCTCTTCGGCAAGAAGCGCAGTTGATGCGATCGTATCGGACAAAATGCAGGTTTTCCTCGAAGAAAATCCGCAAGTTGCTCAAATGCTGCTGAAGAAAGCGGTTCAGGCATCAAGAGCCCGCGAAGCGGCACGCAAAGCGCGCGACGAAATCCGCAGCGGCAAGAAGAAGAGCGAAAGCTCCAACCTTGGCGGCAAGCTGACACCGGCACAATCGAAGGATGTTACGCGTACGGAGCTGTTTATCGTAGAAGGTGACTCCGCGGGCGGTTCCGCCAAGCAAGGCCGTGACTCCAAGTTTCAAGCGATTCTTCCGCTCAAGGGGAAACCGATGAATCCGGAGAAGGCAAAGCTGATCGATATTCTTAAAAACGACGAATACAAGGCGGTTATCGCGGCGATCGGCGCAGGCATTGGACCTGAGTTCGACGCGGAATCGTGTAATTATAGCAAAATCATCATTATGACGGATGCGGATACGGACGGCGCGCACATTCAAGTGCTGCTCCTCACGTTCTTCTACCGCTATATGAAGCCATTGATCGATTTGGGCCGCGTCTTCATCGCGCAGCCGCCGCTTTATAAGATAACGCGCAAATCCGGCAAGCTGGAGACCGTTCGGTACGCTTGGTCGGATGAGCAGCTACAGAATTACTTGAAGGAGTTCGGCAAGAACTTCGAGCTGCAGCGTTATAAAGGACTCGGTGAGATGAATCCCGAGCAGTTGTGGGAAACGACGATGAATTCAGAGACCCGTACGCTGCTTCAAGTGCAAATTGAAGATGCAGCTAAGGCTGAACGCCGTGTTTCCACGCTCATGGGCGACAAAGTAGATCCGCGCAAACGCTGGATCGTTGAGAATGTTGATTTTACCGAATATGTTGAATAACAGTTGAGGAGAGTTTCGGCATGAGTATCCTGGAACAGTTTTTGCCGGCGTATCTTGAGGAGGTCGTGGGTGACCGCTTCGGGCGCTATTCCAAATACATCATTCAGGACCGCGCCATTCCCGATGTAAGAGACGGATTGAAACCGGTGCAACGGCGTATTTTGTACGCAATGTATGATGCAGGCAACACGCCTGACAAAGGCTATCGCAAATCGGCCAAGACGGTCGGCGATGTAATGGGTAATTATCATCCGCACGGTGATTCCTCCATTTATGAAGGTATGGTCCGTATGGCGCAGCCATGGAAAATGGGGCATATGCTCATTGACGGCCATGGAAACTGGGGATCGATCGATGATGACCCGGCAGCGGCGATGCGTTATACCGAGGCACGTCTATCGCCAATCGCGATGGAGCTGCTTCGCGATATTGAGAAACGAACGGTCTTATTCAAAGACAATTTCGATAATACGACGAAAGAGCCGGTTGTGCTGCCTTCGCGGTATCCCAACCTGCTCGTTAACGGTGTAAGCGGGATTTCCTCCGGTTTCGCGACGGAAATTCCCCCTCATAACTTGCGTGAAGTGATCGATGCTTGCAATGCCATGATGGAGAACCCGGACATCGAGCTTGCACAGCTGATGGAGATTGTGAAAGGTCCCGATTTCCCTACTGGCGGACTCATCATGGGCGAGGACGGCATCCGCGACGCTTATCAAAGCGGGAAGGGTCGAATTTATCACCGCTCCAAATCGATGATCGAAGACATGAAGGGCGGACGCCAGCAGATCGTCATTACGGAAATTCCGTATCAGGTCGTGAAGTCCCGTCTTGTCACGGCGATGGAGAACATTCGAATCGAGAAGAAGGTCGAAGGCATCGCGGAGGTTCGCGATGAAAGCGGACGTAACGGTCTTCGCATCGTGATCGAGCTGAAGAAGGATGCGGATGCGCAGGGCATTCTGGCGTATTTGCTGAAGAAAACAGATCTTCAAGTCGCGTACAATTTCAACATGGTTGCGATCGTGAACAAAACGCCGAAGCAGCTTGGTCTGAAGGACATGCTGACCGCGTACATCGCCCATCAGAGAGAAGTGGTAACCGAACGTTCCAAGTATGAGCTTGAGAAAGCGGAAGACCGCGCTCACGTACTGGAAGGTTTGGCGAAGGCGCTTAACTTGCTGGATGAAATCATCGCAACGATCAAAGCGTCGAAGAATCGGCAGGATGCACAGCAAAACTTGGTGGCGAAGTTTACGTTTACCGAGCGCCAAGCAGATGCGATTCTGACGCTCCAATTGTACCGTCTGACGAATCTGGAGATTACTTCGATTGAGAAGGAATTGAAGGATATCCAGAAAAAGATTTCGTATTTGCGTTCGATTCTGGAAAGCGAGAAGAAGCTGCGTTCTGTCATCAAGGAAGAGCTGCTGGAAATTCGCGAGAAATTCGGCATCGACCGTCGCTCCGGCATTCAAGGCGAAGTCGAAGAGCTCAAGGTTAATCTTGAGGTTATCGTCGCTGCTGAGGATGTACTCGTTACGCTTAGCCAAGACGGGTATATCAAGCGGACTTCTAAGCTGTCATTCACTCGTTCCGGCGGCGAGCTGGGAAGCGCAGGCGTCAAGGAAGGCGACGTTATTCGCACGTTGATTGATGTGAATACGATTGATCAGCTGCTTCTCTTCACGCGCAAAGGCATGTATTATCAGCTGCCTGTCCATCAGATTCCGGAGTTTAAGTGGAAGGATACCGGGACAGCGGTAGTTAACGTAGTGCCGATGCCGAAGGATGACAGCATCATTAGCGTTATTCCTGTGAAGGATTTTGAAGTACCGGATCGTACGCTTGTTTTCGTCACGAAACGCGGACAAGTGAAACGGACGGAACTGAAAGAATACAAATCATCGCGTTCCACTGCCATCGCGGCTGTAAAGCTGGCTGACGGTGATGATGTCTTGCGCGTGTCGCTTAGCGACAACAGTAAAGAGCTGCTGCTCATTTCGAAGAACGGCATGAGTATCCGTTTCCCTGAGAGCGAAGTGAATCCGATGGGCCGCGTTGCTGCGGGTGTCCGAGGCATTACCGTTCGCGAAGGCGATGAAATTGTCGCCGCGGAGTGGGTGTCGGGGGACGAAGGCGAAGTGCTTGTCCTAACGGAGCTTGGTTACGGCAAACGTTCCTTGCTGCTTGATTATCCGATTCAAGGCCGAGGCGGCAAAGGCGTAGCAACCTTCGAGTTTAAAGAAGGCGCTCGCGTCCGCTCGAATGGCGTTGGACTCATCGGCGGTCTTCACTGTAAGGAAGCGCGTGATCTCGTGCTGTTATCGGCAGCCGGCACGAATCAGATCGTTTCGACGGAGAAAGCGCCGATTGATGATCGGAAATCGACTGGCCGCGCGGTAACAGCGGTCGATAAGAAGGATGTATTGACAACTTTCTTCGTTCGCGCTGATTTGTAACGCTCAATCAAATGGCTGGTGGGGAGAATCTCTTCGCTCCATCATTTCAACAATAAGCTCAAGCACGACCCACAATGGGGCAGGCTCATCAAGCCGGTCAACCCATTGTGGGTCTTTTTGTATGCCGATCTGCGATAGTTTACGTACAAGTTCGAGCTTGCGCTCCTCCATAGTGCGGATCACGCTCCATTCCTAATTTCGAGCCGGTACAACAGCCTATACCACTAATGTATGTCTAATTCTGTCAAATGGTTCTCTATTGTAGCGATTAGTCAGACAAAATATTAACTGCATTAACCTTATATTCGACATTTCGGCATGGTATAATAAGGTATAAGATAAAATCGGACAGAAGGCGGGTGATGGTCATCGTTTCTGCGGAATTTGCCCGGTTGTGGATGAAGATGACGAAGGAATGGAAGTCGCATCTCGAGGAAGAACTGGCTCCCGGATTAACGGAGGGACAACTGAGCGTGTTGGAGCTGCTGCTGCAGCATCAGCCGATGAAACCTTCGGATTTACTCGGTTATTTGGAGACGACACCCGCTGCCATCACGACGCTGCTTGATCGCATGGAGCGCGGCGGCTTAGTCGTACGTAATCGAGATGAAAGCGATCGACGTATTGTATGGGTGACCGTGACCGAGAAGGGGCAGGAAGAAGCTGCGCGCGGTATTGCCATTCGCGATGCTTATATCAGCGAAGCGCTCGACCGGATCTCTTCCCATAATCAACAGCTGCTGGTTTATCTGCTTGGTAAGGTAGCCAACTCGTAGGTTAGCTTGTACATACGTAAAGTAACAAGCAAAATCTGAAATAAATAAAAGGCCGGTGCATCAGCTTGTTCCCATGAGGAGCTGCTTCGCGCGGGCCTTTTTGTTTCTTTGACATTGCAACATTCTTTACCCTTCGTCAGTTTATGTCTGTAGGACTTCTTATCCAACTACGGTCATAAAGAAAAATGGCTGTACCGGATCTTGCATGCCGGTACAGCCGCTTCTTAAAGTCTATCTGTTTAGCCTGTCACCTGTCACCTGAAAAGGCTTGCCTGACATCGATTTGATCCGTTTCATGAGCTGGTTGTACATCTGTTTGAGTGTCGAGTAATCCGCTCCGGAGAGATCCTTAAGCGACTTGGATGCAATAACCTGCTGCAGAGGAACAACATTATAATTGGTCACGCCATTGCTGGTTACCCGGTGCACCCAAGTAGGGAGCGCCTCCACATTCTGAATCGACGTTTTGCCCGTTGGACCGTCTTTGTGAATGTTTACTTTGTAAACGACACCGTAATCCTTCGAATCTCCGCGTTGATTCGAAATGAAATTACCCATGGAATAAATAATGAGTCCTTTTCTGACGGAGCCATCCGGTTCAGTCGCTTCAACGATTTCGTAGGGCTGTACAACATGCGGGTGAGAGCCGGCAATAATGTCCGCACCGGCTGCGATCAACTTCCGTGCCAGCTTCTTCTGCACATCATTCGGCTGCGTCTGATATTCAATGCCGAAGTGCAGCACGACCGTAATGAAATCAGAGCCGGCCTGGCGGAGCTTCTTAATGTCGCCGATGATTTTCGCTTCATCGATCAAGGAGACGGCGTAAGGCTGGTCCTTGGGCAGCGGAATGCCGTTCGTGCCGTACGTGTAGGCGAGGAGTCCCATTGCGATCCCTTTGCGCTTGGCAATTACGATTCGGTCGGCTTCTGCCCGCGAGCGTGCCGTTCCTTTCGTTTCGAAGCCAAGCTCATCCAGTTTCTGCAGCGTCAGCGCAATGCCCTTGGCACCGCGGTCCAGCGCATGATTGTTAGCCGTCGTAACGGTTGTAAAGCCGGCATACTTGAGCGCGTCTCCAAGCTCGGTCGGCGCATTGAAACGCGGGTAACCGGAATAACCGAGCGACTTGCCCGCAATCGGCGTCTCCAGATTAGCCAACGTCCAATCTCCTTGCTCGAGAATCGGCTTCATTGGCTTAAAGAAATGCTCGAAGTTATATTTCTTTGTTTTCTCGTTATAGGCACCCGGAAGCTGCGGCATATGCATCATAATGTCGCCAACCGCAACCCACAGCGCGTCAACCGACTTCTCAGGGGCTGGAGGCGTGCTCTCAGCGTCTTGATTATCAGGTTGGGATAAATTAGCGTCATCATTTGGCGATTGATTAGCAGCGTCGCCAGCGTTCTCTGGTGTTGGGTCAGGTTCGGCTTCAGATGGTGGAGGCTTCACCTCCGGAGCCGGCTCCTGAACCGTCTCCGGCTGGTTGTTGGGATCCGGCTCCAAGTGCGGCCCGCTCCCGCAGCCGGTTAGCAAAAGCATGGCGAAGACGAGTAGGCTGAGCAGCGGTAGTGTACGTTTATGCATAAGCGCTACATTCCTTCCAGCGGCAAGATTGAACGCGCCCGGATGAAATCGTCATCGCGAAACCGGCTCCACGGCTCCGTCTTCGGCGGCAATGCGTGAATTGTAAGCCATTCCTTGGTTACGGGATGCGCTACTCCGATGGAGGTCGACCACAGCGCAATATCCTGTTCGCCTTGAACCGCGGGAGCGCCGTACTTGCGATCATAGACGAGCGGGCATCCGATTTCGGCCATCTGAGCCCTGATCTGATGCGAGCGGCCTGTCAGCAGCTTCACCGCGATGAGCGAGAGTCCGCCTTGTTTGGCGACTACCGCATAATTGAGGATGGCTTCTTTCGCATCCGGAACCTGCTTCTGATGAACGGTTACGATGTTTCTGCCTGCATCTTTGCGCAGGAAATGGCGCAATCGGCCCGCAGCTGCCGCAGGGGAGCCATGAACAACCGCTACATACAGCTTATCGAACGAGCGGCTGCGAACGGACTCCGACAGTCGGGAAGCTGCTTTGGACGTCTTCGCGAACAGCATGGCGCCGCCAACAGGCCGATCCAAACGATGCACAAGTCCGACATATACGTTGCCCGGTTTTTGATAGCGGGCCTTTAGATCGTCCTTCAGCAGCGTGACCATATCCATTTCGCCGGTTTCATCGGCTTGCGAAAGCATTCCCGGAGGTTTAATGACGGCAAGCAGATGGTTGTCCTCATACAGCACAGGCAGAAGCGGGGCCGGGGCTGCAATCGGGTCGTTCCCCATCTTACTTACCCTCCCAACGTCCCAAGATACCGCAAGGCAGCGTAAGCCCGGATGCGGAAATAGGGATGCCGATCTCGCCGCAGTGGATGGAGCCCTTATGTTTGCGGCCAACCGTCATATGCAGCATATTGTGAAGAACTGTAGGCGACAGTCCTGTCGTATACGAATTCACCAGCACGAACAGAGGATTCTCCGTAAGAATCGTCGTGCAGAACTCAAGAAACGGATAGAGATTTTGTTCCAGCTTCCATGTTTCGCCGTTCGGTCCGCGTCCGTAGGAAGGCGGATCCATGATGATAGCGTCGTACTTGCTGCCGCGGCGCTGCTCGCGCTGCACGAATTTGAATACATCATCCGTTATGTAGCGTACTGGCGCCGTGCTAAGTCCGGACAGCTCGGCATTTTCCTTCGCCCATTGCACCATGCCTTTGGCGGCATCGACATGGCATACTTCGGCTCCGGCTGCAGCGGCGGCTACCGTAGCTCCGCCCGTGTAGGCAAATAAGTTCAGCACGCGGATGGGACGGCCGGCTTTGCGGATCTTATCCATCATCCAGGTCCAGTTTACAGCCTGCTCGGGGAACAAACCGGTGTGTTTGAAGCTGGTCGGTTTAATATGAAACTTCAGCTCGCCATAGGAGATGGACCAGCGTTCCGGCATTTTGGTGCGGAATTCCCATTCGCCGCCGCCGGATGAGCTGCGGTGGTAGTGACCGTCTGCGGTTTTCCACAAGCCGGATTCGTTCGCGATCGGCCAAATAACCTGAGGGTCGGGTCTGCGCAGCACGTAGCCGCCCCAGCGCTCAAGCTTTTCTCCGTTGCCTGTATCGAGTAGTTCGTAATCTTTCCATAAATCAGCGTTGTACATGTGTGTAACCTTCCTTGGCGTTGAATTTGTAGCCTACTCCCCGAACGGTCACGATATAGATCGGGTTAGCAGGGTCGGGCTCGATTTTCTTGCGCAAATTGCTGACATGGACCATCAATGTGCGAGTATCGCCCATACTATCATGTCCCCAAACGATCGTGTACAGATCATCGAGTGCAAAAGCGCGGTTCGGTGTTTTGGCCAGGCGAACGAGAAGCTCGAACTCCTTAGCCGATAGGAAGACTTCTTTGCTGCCCAGATGAACGGTCCGCGCAGGCAGATCAATTCGTAAACCATCGAATTCCAGCACTTCGCCTACAGCGCGATCGATCGAATATTGACCGATCACAGATTGCCGGCGCAGATGTGCTTTCACGCGAGCGACCAGCTGACTTGGACTGAAAGGCTTGGTCATATAATCATCGCCGCCTACCGTAAGTCCATGTATAATGTCAGTATCATCGCTCTTACAGCTTATGAACAATATGGGAACGTTGGAAATGGCTCGGATGTGCTTGCACACTTCGAAACCGTCCAGATTCTTGAGTGAGATGTCCAGCAGGATCATATCCGGCTTTAGGCCGGCCGCGAGCAGGACGGCATCTTCACCGTTGTCCGTCGTATGTACTTCAAAACCTTCTCGTTCCATATATAAAGTAATCAGCTCGGTAATATCGGCTTCATCGTCAACGACAAGAATTTTGCTACCATTCATCTCCATCTTCCCCCTCTTCCTAGGCTATTATAGCGAATGGAGGGAGGGGTGAGCAATCAACGATTTTCCGGGAGGCTGCCATGATTCGCCGATTATTCCGATCTTTTATCCTCATTCTGATCCCTATACTCCTGTTAACGGGCTGCAGTGCCCAAAGCGGCGTGGAGAAACCTGCTGCGAAAGAAGGCGTGCTCGATCTTAGAAATTGGTCATTTGAAAACGATGGCGAGCTTCCGCTGACAGGGGAATGGACGTTCTTCAGCGGTCAGCTTCTGACGCCTGAGCTTGCGATGCGATATAGCGGCTTGCACGTAACGGTGCCGCGTTCCTGGAACAGTTATCCGGGAATTAGCGGGATTAAGAACGGACAAGGTTTCGCTACCTATAAATTAACGGTGCTCATCAAACCGACGGATCATGTCTTGGCCGTGCGCGTACCGAATATCTTCAGCAGCTATAAGTTCTGGATCAACGGCAAGCTGCTTGCCGAGCAAGGCACGGTCGGGACCAGCAGGAGCTCTTCGGAAGCCAAACAATTCCCGCGGATTGTATCGTTTCATGCAGAAGGCAAGCAACAGGTCGATTTTGTCGTGCAGGTATCCAATTTCCAGCATCGCAAAGGGGGCATCTGGGTCCCGTTCAAGATGGGCAACAGCGACAAGCTGGTGGCGAACCAGATGAAAGCTTCTATCCAGGAAATGCTCATTCTGGGGAGCTTATTTATCATTGGGATCTATCACATCGGGCTATACGCTTTCCGCAGGCAGGAGCAATTTACGATTCATTTTGGCTTGCTATGCTTATTCATTGCCGCAAGAGCAGGCGTAACCGGTGAAAATTATATTTTGCAGCTGCTTCCGATCTCATGGGAGATAGGCATGAAAATCGAATACATCGCTTTCTCTTTAAGTGCATTAGCGGGGTATTTGTACGTCTATCGGTTATTTCCGTTGGATGCCTCCAAACGAGTCATCCCATTCGTAATCGGGATCGGAACCTTCTTGGTCGGATTCGTGCTGTTCACCCCTGCAATCGTATACACGCAGCAAATCGCGTTGTTTCAAATCTTCGTAGTGGCTGTCAGTATTTATACGTTAATCGTCTTGATTACGGCAAAGATCCGCAAGCGAATCGGGTCCGCATTTGTACTGACAGGTGTCGCTGTGTTCGTGGTCACGGTACTTAATGACATGCTGTTCTACAATGAGTGGTTTCTATATGCACAGCTAATACCGCTGGGATTGTTTTTCTTTATGCTGATGCAGTCTTTTATTATTTCCAAAAGATTCTCGAGCGCCATGTATCAAGTTGAGCATGTCTCCAGTGAGCTGAGGGAGCTGAATGCGCATTTGGAGGAGCGGATCGAAGAGCGGACGTTGGAGCTCAGTGAGGCGAATGAATCGCTGGAGCAGACGAATCGCGTCTTGCATCGATCGGAATCGTCGCGAAGACATCTGATGACGAATATTTCGCATGATTTGCGTACGCCGATTACATTGCTGCAAGGGTACTTGGAAGCTTTTCAAGATGGAGTGGTCAAAACGGAGGAGCAGCAGCAGCGCTACCTGCGCATGATGCTCGGGAAGGTCGGCGGACTAAACCGGCTGATTCACGATTTGTTTGAGCTGACGAAGCTGGAGGCCGGACAGACGAGGTTTGACTTTGCGGATGTGCCGCTGAGTCACTGGATTCAACAACTGCATGATCTCTACGAAATTGACGTCGTCAGCAGCGGTATGCGGTTCAGATGCGATTTTCACAGCGCGCACTCCGAGCAGGAGGGACATGCCCATGAAATGGAACAACAGAACCGCATCATGCTGCGCCTGGATTTGCCGCGAATGGATCAAGTCATTGCGAATGTCATTTACAATGCGATCAAACATACGGAGAAGGGGGGCGAGATAGCGCTTTCTTTTTTCTTCGATGAGACGGCAAGCCGGACGATCGTAACCGTTAGCGATACAGGCAGCGGAATTGAGGAAGAGCATTTGCCCTTTATTTTCGACCGGTTCTACAAGAAAGAGATTTCCAGGAACTCGGCCGAGGGTGGCAGCGGCTTGGGGCTCGCGATTGCAAAAGAAATTGTTGAAGCACATGGCGGAACAATCGGTGCTGTCAGTACCCTGGATAAAGGGACAATGATCTGGTTCGCGCTGCCTGCAACCCTACGAAGCGTTAGTCAGCTTGCCTGATAACCGCCATCATTCGATCGATGGATTGCTTTCGGCGTTCCTGATCCATGCCGTTTAGAATACGGATAATTTCGATCGCTTCTGGAGTTACAGGCGTTTCCGGTCTTGCAGCCTCTCCGCCGATTATGTAGTCCAGAGATACGTTAAACAGAATGGCTAGCTTCTTTAACGTCTCGTAGACCGGCTGGCGGTTGTTAATTTCATAATGACTGTAAGCGGATCGGGTAATGCCAATTTGCCTCGCGACTTCTTCTTGCGATATGTGCTTCCGAAGTCGAAGTTCTCTCAAGCGATCTCCCATCGTCATAGTTTCTGGCTCCTTAATCGATCATCTCCATCTAGTTCTAGTGAAAAAGCTACACTTCGGCCCCACTAATAGTAATTTATGATACGAAGTGTATCAATGTCAAGCATTAAGTATAGAAACATTCATAATTAAGTATTGAAAACAATTCTATGGGAGCGTACAATGAGGTTGTTGATGGTTGTACGTACAAGTTATTGGCTGTACATACTCGATTATTCAGCTTGAATTAGGCGTAAATGTCTGGTTGAGGATCAAATTAGTGATTGAAATATCTATCATGTTCGTACAAGTTAATTTTCATTCAAGATCATGAGGAGGCGTATTCACGTGATACAGGTTAAACCTTATCAATTCTGGTTTGTTACCGGCAGTCAGCATCTTTATGGACCGGAAACGCTGCTTGAGGTTGCCGATCATTCCCGCATTATTGCAGAGGGCTTGGATCGCGACGAAGCGATTACGTATGAAGTTGTGTTCAAACCTGTATTAACGACTCCCGAAGAAATTTATAGCTTGTGTGCGGCAGCCAATGCAGATGAGCGATGCGCGGGTCTGATTACTTGGATGCATACGTTCTCGCCTGCGAAGATGTGGATCGCGGGCTTATCCGAGCTGCGTAAGCCGCTGCTTCACTTGCATACCCAGTTTAACCGCGATATCCCTTGGGATTCCATCGATATGGATTTCATGAATTTAAATCAATCCGCTCACGGTGACCGCGAATATGGATTCATCGGTGCCCGCATGGGGATTGCCCGCAAGGTAGTTGTAGGGTATTGGGAGAATGCCGAGGTGCGTGGTCGGATCGCCGGCTGGATGCGCACATCGGTTGCTTTCACCGAGGGCCGTTCGCTCAAAGTGGCACGCTTCGGCGACAATATGCGCCAGGTTGCGGTAACCGAAGGCGACAAGGTAGAAGCGCAAATCAAATTCGGCTGGTCGATTAACGGCTATGGCATCGGAGATTTGGCAGCCTATATCGCGCAAGTGACGGAAGAGCAGTTGAACGCGCTGACTGACGAGTATGAAGCGGCTTATGAGATTACGCCGGAAACGCGTTCGAACGCCGAGAAATGGGAATCGATCCGGGAACAGGCCCGCATTGAGCTTGGCATGAAAGCATTCCTGCAAGAAGGCGGCTTCACTGCGTTTACGACAACTTTCGAGGATTTGCACGGCATGAAGCAGCTTCCCGGGCTTGCCGTACAGCGATTGATGGAGGCCGGTTATGGCTTCGGCGGTGAAGGCGACTGGAAGACCGCAGCGCTGACTCGCGTGATGAAGACGATTGCCGGGAATAAAGGGACGTCCTTTATGGAGGATTATACGTATCATCTTGAGCCGGGCAATGAACTCATTCTTGGCGCGCATATGCTCGAAATTTGCCCGACGATCGCTGACGGCAAGCCTCGTCTTGAGGTTCACCCGCTTGGTATCGGCGGCAAAGCTGACCCGGCCCGCATGACCTTCAACGGACGCAGCGGCCAAGCCGTGAATGCATCGCTTATCGATGTCGGCAATCGATTCCGCCTCATCGTGAACATTGTCGATGCAGTCGCAACGCCGCATGATATGCCCAATCTTCCGGTTGCCCGCGTATTATGGAAACCGCAGCCATCGCTTAAAGATTCCGCAGAAGCGTGGATCCGTGCAGGCGGTGCGCATCACACGGTCTTCTCGTATGAAGTTACGGCTGAGCAGTTGGTCGATTGGGCGGAGATGATAGGCATTGAATGCGTCATCATCGATAACTCGACGAATCCGCTTGCGTTCCGCAATGAGCTTCGTTTGAATGATATGTACTGGCGTTTGCAGCGTTAATCGCACTTATTTCACTACTTGGCAAAGGGACTATTCCTTCGCACGATTGCGTGCGCGCGGAATAGTCCCTTTTTCTCGCGGCGGCAGGTGTCAGGTGATTGAAGAAGCCGTACTGCCACCAAATTTACTGCGGTAATTCGCAAGTGCGAGGAGCGGCCATATGAGCGGGTAGCTCTCATAACGCGTATAGATATAACCCGGTAAACCGGCCCCGGTAGGATACATCCTCGGGAGCGGGTCATCCGAATCCAAGGCGCGCAGCAGGAAATCGCATGCTCGTTCCATGGCAGGTGTAGGCTGGTCGTTAGCCGCGACTAATGCATCGAGCGCCCAGGCGGTTTGTGAGAGCGTCGAATATGTGAGCGGGACATATCGCTTCACATGGTCACTGCGACAGGATTCGCCAAAGCCGCCATCCGGGAGTTGAATGCGCAGCAGCCATTCCATGGCTTTACGAATCTGCGGATGGTTAGGCGACTCCCCGGCGGCGATCAAACCGGTGAGAGCGGCCCAAGTGCCATAGATATAGCATACGCCCCAGCGGCCGTACCATGAGCCGTCCTCCTGCTGTGCACGATAAAGCCAATCTGCAGCTCGCCGCATGAAGTGGTGTTGATTGGTTGTCAAACCGGTGTGCTTGCCCAAATACTCAAGCGTTCTGCCGGTCAAATCCGGCGTCGATGGATCTGTAGCTGCATCCTCCGCGCCTTCGAGCGGCACCCAACTGACAATTCGACTGTTCACGTTACGCTCGAATGCAGCCCAGCCGCCGTCGGAATTTTGCATGGACAGCAGCCATTGCAAACCGAGTTCACGAGCTTGCCGGTAGGGGGCATCTTGTGTGAGGCCTTCAATTGCGCGCAAAGCTGCTGTGGTGTCATCGATATCCGGATTTATCGTATTCGATTCGGAGAAGCCCCAACCGCCGGGCAGCGGATGCTCCACATTCAGCTTCCAGTCGCCAAGCTTGGCATGCTGGTGCTGCAACAAGTAATTTCCGGCGGATCGTATGCTCGGATGATTCGGGCTTACGCCGGCATCTTGAAGCGTGTGGCTGATTAATGCGGTATCCCATACGGTTGAAGTCGTGTTCTGCATGGTCTGCTTCCCGTTATCGCGAAGCAGCAGTGATTCGAGCCCGGCAACCGCGTTCATAATAGTAGGATGACGGATGTCAAAGTCCAGTGCGCGCAGCGCATGGATCATTAGAATGGTCGCGCTGGCATAGCAGTACAGCGTACCGTCCGGTTCAATTCGATCGAGCATGTATTGCTGCGCGCGAACGGCTCCTTGTTTGTTTAAGGCAGCAAGAGGCGATAATCCGGTGATGGAAGGGATCCGCATATGGATATGCTGCTGCCAGCTGTTCTGCTGCTCCGCCAGCTGATGAAGCGACATGTTCCCATCATGGGAGCGGAAGGGTTCGATGTGAGGTAAGGAGAATGCAGGCTTGACAGATCCTAGCAGCATCATGGGGGCAATATGAACACGGGCATAACCGGAGAATTGATAGAAGTGAAGCGGTGAACTTGGCGGCAGCAGCAGAAGCGAGAGCGGAACAGGGAACCAGCGCGGCCATTCGTATTGTCCGACGACCGCGAGCAGAAACTTAGTCAACAGACTGTTGATGCGGGAGAGCCCTCCGAGCTCGGCCATTCGATCGCGAGCCTGCTTCATACGAGGATCAGAAGGTGATAGTCCGGCGAATTGCAAGGCAAAATAACACTCTGCCGTCGCGGCAAGATTGCCGCCTTCTTCGTCGGGATATACGCGCCAAGCTCCCTCTGCATCTTGCTTGGCTATGATTCGCTCACATAAGGAAGCGACTAACGATGGCTTCGGAATACCGCTGCTAGTCAGAAGCATGACCGCAGCCGCGTCTGTGGTCGTTCCGCCATCGATAAAATGAAGCCGCCAGCTGCCATCATGGCTTTGTTTTCGAAGCAAATGGTGCACCAATCCGGCAATCCCGCGATCCACACGTTGGTCCATGAGAGTCACCTCTCCCTAAGACTTGTTCAAAGAATGCGAACTTTTTTCGCATAAATGTTGCACGTTCCTAGGAAACATTCCGCAAATAAATGGACAATCGGCACCGAACTCTTTATTATGGAAATGAAAATAATTCTCAATGACCGCAATCAGGCTATAAGTTCGTCATCGTGTAAAGGTGGTTTATTTGAAGTGGACGTTCATTCTTCACCCTCGCAGCAACCGGTCATACAGTCCCGGCCACTTGCTGCCCTGTTTATATTAATTTTCGGTACACTTGCACTTGGATTAACAGCCGCAATCTCGATATGTGTAGGTGCCGCAGATACGTCTTTATCGACCGTATGGGATGCGCTCTTTCACTTTAATACGGATTTGACCCCGCATCAAATCATCCGGGAGCTTCGTATTCCGCGCGTGCTGGCTGCTGCGCTCACAGGTGCGGCTTTTGCCACAGCCGGTGCAATCATGCAGGGAATGACGCGCAACCCGCTGGCAGATTCGGGCTTGCTGGGTATTAATGCTGGCGCTGGCGTTCTGCTGGCTGTATGCTTTGCGTTCTTTCCCGGGATGTCGTTCGTGAATCTCATGTTCTTCTCCTTCTTCGGCGCGGCCGCGGCTGCAGGACTTGTGTTTGGGACAGGGGCGTTTGTCAAAGGCGGACTGACTCCGGTGCGTCTGGTTCTTGCAGGTGCTGCCGTGACCGCATTGCTGCTCGCCATCAGCGATGCGATCGCCATTCATTATCAGGTAGGTCGAGAGCTTGCATTCTGGCTTGCCGGCGGCATGTCAGGCGTAGAATGGGCGCAAATTCGTATCATTTGGCCTTGGGTGCTCGGCAGCATTGTCGTTGCGATCATGATTTCGCGTTCGATCACGCTGTTAAGCCTCGGTGAAGATATTGCGATCGGCCTCGGACAACGTACAGGACTGATTAAGCTAATCGCAACTATTCTGGTTCTTATCCTGGCAGGAGCATCAGTCAGTGTCGTAGGGGCTGTCGGATTCGTTGGACTCATTATTCCGCATATTGCGCGATATTTGGTTGGCGTTGATTACCGCTGGATCATCCCATGCTCTGCCGTTCTCGGCTCGCTGCTGCTCATCGTCGCTGACATCGGAGCACGGTTGTTTAATCCGTACTCTGAAACGCCGCTTGGCGCACTTATCGCAGTTATTGGCGTTCCTTTCTTCCTCTACTTAGCCATTAATGAAAGGAGGGAGCTGTAATGACTGTCTTTACGGCAACTCCTGCAGAGCGGGCACGGAAGAAGCGGGCTTTCACGGTTATGGGGTGGATGGCCGCTCTCATTAGTATTGTATTCATTATGAGTATGAGTACAGGCACTCTGCGGCTATCGCCAAGCGATATAATACATACCCTATTCGGATCCGGAACGGCCAATCAGGAGCTGATCTTGTATCAGTTCCGTCTGCCTCGGATCGTAATGTCACTGCTGATCGGCGCCGGTTTCGCGGTGTCCGGCTGCATCCTGCAAGGGGTTACGCGAAATGCACTCGCCGATCCCGGCATCCTCGGCATTAACGCCGGAGCGGGACTGATCGTCATACTGTATATATCCGTAAAACCGATTAACCATGACATATTTCTGCTGCCTCTGCTTGCCATGATTGGGGCGGGAGCAACAGCGACGCTCATCTACAGTCTCTCCTATAGGCGTCATCATGGCATTTCGACGATCAGGCTGCTGCTTGTCGGAATCGCGGTAGCGGCGGGGATCTCAGCATTCATGCTCGTATTGACACTGAAGCTCAATCCTGATCAATTTAAGTTCGTACAGGTATGGCTCGCGGGAAGCATGCTCGGGATGGATTGGCGTTTCGTCCTGGCGTTATTGCCTTGGATCGTCGTGCTTCTGCCTTTTGTCTATTACAAGGCGCGCGTGCTGGACGTGTTGAATTTGGGCGATCAAACGGCTTCCGGCCTTGGTACCGCGCTCAATCGTGAACGGTTGTATCTCTACGGGGCCGCAGTCGCGCTGGCCGCTTCCTGCGTAGCGGTTGGCGGCGGCATCGCTTTCGTCGGGTTGATCGGACCTCATTTGGCGCGCAGACTTGTTGGTCCGCAGCATACGTTCTTATTGCCGGCTTCGGCGATTACCGGCGGGCTGCTGCTCATTATTTCGGATACGCTTGCCCGCATGTACGATGTGCCAACGGGCATCGTGGTTGCCATTATCGGGGCGCCGTATTTTCTCTATTTGCTCACGCGGGCTAAATAACATTTTTATACAGCATCATCAACTGAAAAGGGGGGGTTATCAGCTATGCTTAAACGCTTTATGACTTACTACAGGCCCTATAAAGGGCTGTTCTATCTGGATTTCTGCTGCGCGATCTTCGCCGGCTTCCTGGAGCTTGGCTTCCCCATTGCGGTGAATCAATTCGTGGATAAGCTGCTTCCGGGCAAGGACTGGGGCCTTATCACATGGGCATGTATCGCTTTGCTTTCGATTTATGCTTTAAACGCACTGCTCAATTACGTCGTTACTTACTGGGGGCATATGCTGGGTATCAATATCGAAACCGATATGCGCCGCAAGCTGTTCGATCATATTCAGAAGCTCTCATTTCGATTCTTCGATAACAATAAGACTGGCCACTTAATGTCTAGGCTTACCAATGACTTAATGGAAATCGGCGAAATGGCTCATCACGGGCCGGAAGATTTGTTTATCGCCGTGATGACGCTGGTTGGCGCCTTCACGCTTATGATGTTCATCAACTGGAAGCTGGCTCTTCTGACGTTTGTCCTTGTGCCGCTCATGATATGGCTGGCAATCTTCTTCAGCAAGAAGATGACGAAAGCGTTCCATCAGCTGTTCACCGACATTGCGGACTTTAATGCGCGTGTCGAAGATAATGTCGGCGGTATGCGTGTCGTTCAATCCTTCGCGAACGAAGAATTCGAGAAGGAGCAATTCCAAGTTAACAACCTTCGCTTCCGACTGACGAAGCTGCTGTCTTATAAGATTATGGCGGCCAATATTTCGATTAGTTATGTGCTGAAACGTTTTGTTACGTTGTTTGTAATGGTTTGCGGTACTTGGTTCGTTATTCAGCAAGAGCTGACCATCGGTGAGTTTGTCGGGTTCTTATTGCTGGCAAACGTGTTTATCGGACCGATTGAGAAAATCAATCAGGTTATTGAGAGCTACCCGAAAGGTTTTGCAGGGTTCAAAAGGTATGTTGAGCTGCTTGAAACGGATCCGGAGGTCGCGGATCGTCCTAACGCTGTCGTTGTAGAGAACCTGCGCGGCAATATTGAGTTCAAAGATGTTAGCTTCGGGTATGAAAATGAATCGAAAGTGCTCGAGCATATCAACTTAACCATCCAAGAAGGAGAGACCGTCGCATTCGTTGGTCCTTCAGGAGCCGGGAAGACGACATTATGCAGCTTGCTTCCGCGATTCTATGACGTTGATGCGGGAGGCATTACGATCGACGGACGCGATATCCGCGACATGAAGCTGAACTCGCTGCGCAAAGGAATCGGCATCGTCCAGCAGGATGTATTCCTGTTCTCGGGAACGATTCGCGATAACATCAAGTACGGCAAGATGGATGGGACAGATGCCGAATTGATGCAAGCTGCGAAGCAAGCTCAACTCGAATCGTTCATCCTGTCCTTACCGGATGGGTTGGACACCATCGTGGGCGAGCGAGGCGTGAAGCTGTCCGGCGGTCAGAAGCAGCGTGTTGCCATTGCGCGGATGTTCCTCAAGAACCCGCCAATTCTTATTCTGGATGAAGCCACTTCAGCGCTTGATACCGAGACGGAGTCCGCGATCCAGCAGTCGCTTGCAGAGCTGTCGCAAGGACGTACGACGCTTGTTATCGCTCACCGTCTGGCAACAATTAAGAATGCCGACCGTATCGTCGTCGTTACCGAAGACGGCGTATCGGAGCAAGGCAAACATGAAGAGCTGCTTGAAGCCGGCGGCCATTACAGCAGACTGCATCATGCACAATTTCAAATGACATAAAAGACGATAAAAAGACGAGATAAAAGACGATGATAATGACGACATAAAGGACGATGATAATGACGACATAAAGTCGACTTAAAAAGCGAGATAGGACACTTGAATGGCTGCCGACAATGGGGAGGCCGTTCAGGTGTTTTTTTGCATCTGTCAATCACGCGCTGGTATAATGGGAATCGGTATTAGGGTAGGGTTCAAGGATGGAGCAAGCAGCCATACATAAAGGAGTCGATAACATGAAATCATTCCAACATCGTCTGGAGCAATACGCGGCACTTGCCGTAGAGGTCGGAGTTAACGTTCAGCCCGGTCAGAAGCTCTGTATTATTTCGCAAATCGCCGCAGCCGAGTTCGTCCGAGAAGTGGCGAAACATGCCTATGAAATAGGAGCAAGCTATGTCCATGTCGATTGGATGGACGAGATCATTACACGTACGCGCCTGGAGAAATCGCCGGAAGAAGGGCTTTCTTATTATCCGGAATGGCATGCAAAGGGACGAGTGGCTTTGGCTGAAGAAGGCGCTGCTTTTTTGTGGGTCGTTGCCGAGAATCCGGATTTGTTAAACGGAATCGATGCTTCGCGGGTGGGACTTGCAACCAAATCCCAACAAGCCGCGCTGCAGCCGTTCCGTAAGTTTACGCTGAGCAATGAAGTAGCTTGGTCGATTGTGGCCGTGCCTACGCCGGAATGGGCGGAGAAGGTATTCCCGGCACTTCCTGCCGCAGAGCGCGTCGATGCCCTATGGGAAGCGATCTTCGCAGCCACGCGGGTGGATGCGGCTGATCCGGTTCAATCTTGGCGCGAGCATGCGGACAATTTGCGGACCAAGGCAGGCCGGCTCAACGAGCGCAGATACAAAGAGCTGCGTTATCGCGGTTCAGCGGGAACCGACGTGACAATCGGACTTCCGGAGGGTCATCTGTGGGTTAGCGCGGGGACACGTAACGGTCAAGGGACAACCTTTATCCCGAACATGCCAACCGAGGAAGTATTCACATCGCCTCTGCGTACAAGCGTGAACGGAACAGTTGTCAGCAGCAAGCCGCTTAGCTACAACGGCAATCTGATTGACAACTTCTCGATTACCTTCACGGAAGGACGTATTACCTCGTATCAAGCTGAGGTAGGGTACGACGCACTTAAAGGATTGGTTGAAACGGATGATGGCTCGCACTATCTGGGCGAAATTGCGCTCGTTCCTTACCGTTCGCCGATTTCGGATACGAACCTGACGTTCTACAACACGTTGTTCGATGAAAATGCAGCCTGCCACTTGGCCATCGGCTTCGCATTCCCGTTCTGCATAGAAGGCGGTTTATCCATGAGCAAAGAAGAGCTTGCAGAACGCGGCTTAAACCACAGCCTAACGCATGTTGATTTTATGATCGGCACCGAGGATTTGGATATCGACGGTGTTCTGCAAGACGGCACAACGGAACCGGTGTTCCGCGACGGAAACTGGGCATTCTAGCAGCCGGTTTGCTGTTAGGCACAATCATCCGAGTAATAGCTCGTTGTCATTAAGGGAGCATCTTGAACTGGAAAGGTGGCGATAGGGTTAAATCCCTTTTGCCGCCTTTTTGCTGTTCTTTTTCTCGCTACCATTACAGTCGCTCGACCAGTGACTATGCCTCAGCCCCTCGCCGACTATCTCAGTCAACTTGATCAACTTCAGCTCAGCCCTCGACGCTCTAACGAATCGTAGAAGCCTTATTTCGTAGAAAAGGGCATCTCCAAAATTCTAACGAATCACAGAGGTCTTATTTAGCGGAAATGAGCAGAAATGCAGGGGTTTTGGAGCAAATAAGACCTGTAGAATTCGTTAGATTTCCAAATCGGGATTATTGGAGCAAATAAGACCTGTACGATTCGTTAGAATTTCGAATACCGCCATTAGCTGGTAGAGGAAAGGGTGCTCCCATGTTTGTTCGCGCGAGAAAAGCTAGTCCTGCGAAAGACAGCGTATTACTCCAGAATGTTTCAGTTTGACCGAAATTTAACATTCTTACCCTATACACACCGGATAGTGTGAAACGATATCTATACTGCAACGATTAGCAATCGGCTTATCGAATCGACCGATTTGCGCTAGTTCTATCCTGGAACGCCAGTCGATTCCAGCCTGCCGCGAGCAGAGCAAAACAAAAGCTGCCTCAAAAGTGGTATGCACCCTAGAGACAGCTTTATCCTGTTAATTAGCTATAAAATTTCTCGTACAAGCAGAACCCGCTCGGCGAAGTTCCTTTGTAGGTATAGCCGAGGCCGCTGTAGAAGGCGTTCAGCTTCGCGTTGTTTGCGATGCAGTCGAGTCGGATGCGATCTTTGCCTGGGAACGAAACGCCTTCCTCGGCCCAGCGAACAATGTCCGCTCCAAGGCCTTGTCCAGCGTATTCGCGGCTGATCGCCAAGCGGTGCAGATAGACGATCGATTCGTGACCATCCTTGCCCCATAAGCCATGATCCCAATCGCCGGGAACTTGCATCAGCAGGACGATGCCGGCAAGTACGTCGCCATCCTTGAACATGAACAGCTCGCCTTTGTCGATATGGCCGGTTACGTTATGGTGATCGTCACCGCTCAACAGGGCACTCCACTGGGTAGAGCCTTTACTCTTCAGCCAGGTAGCTGCACCGACAAGGAGCTCCATGACGGCAGGGGCATCGGCTGCTACGGCTTGGGATACGAGAATACGTGCGTTGGCTTGATTATTTTTCATGATGTATGATGGCATATGCAATTCTCCGTTTTACGTTTTTGATACCATTGTAGCATCATGCGCCTAAAGCGATCAAATAGGAGGGCGTTTCGCGTAGTAATGCATGCTGAGCGGCCACCAGAAAACGGCGAAAATGGGATAGACTGCCCAGATATGGTCAGGTGACGTAACGGCATTCAATACAATGAATAAGGAGCTGGTAAGCAGCGATGCGCAGAGGGCATACTCGAACCATTTGCGGCTGCGGCTGAAGTAAATGGACATCGGCCACCAAAGGGCAGCATAAGCAGGGAAGATGATCCACGGAAACTGAGGCGACAGCAGCAAATTCAGTGCGCCGTACGAAATAATGATGCAGAAGCTGCCGATCAGTGCCATGCGAAGCGTACCGGCGAAGCGGCCGGCATACATGATGATCGGCCACCAAATAATGGCGAAAGCCGGATACAAGAACCACGGATGCTCGGGACTTTGCGAAAGATTCTCCACGATGAGGTACAAAATGATCAGCAAGCTGGTTACGGCGGAGTAGGCTTTGAGCCTTCCGGAAGCAGCATAGTACATCGCAATCGGCCATTGGATAATAGCGAAAGCGGGGTGGATGACCCACAGATAGCCGGGCGATGTCAGATGGTTGACAAGAATGAGAAAAGCGATGCTCATCAGACTGCCCATCACGGCAAAAGCGACGCGGGGACTTGTCATCTCATGACCTCCTTATTTCCAGCCGAGCCACTTGTAGAACATTACAAGCGGCCACCAAGCGACGGCAAATGTAGGATATACGAACCAAATCGCGTTCGGCGTGTAGTAAATGTTGATGAACAGCATGAGGGCTACGATCAAGCCGCTTCCCCAGAGCGAGAAACCTAAATGCAAGCCATATTGCTTTCGTGCCGAAACGGGATCTTTACTGCTTGCGCCGAATTCCAGTTTAATATCGGAGATATCGCCGAACTCCACGATGGCTTTGTTAATCGCATCTTCCTCGGACTTGCCGCGGCGTATCAAATCGTAAACCTTTTCCTCTAAATTCTGAGTAATTTCCTCTTGCATCGATTGCTTCTGTTCACTGTCCGGTATATCTTGAAACCATTCCTCAACATGCGCACTAATCTTCTTCATCCTACAATCCCTCCATGAAAATATTAACGATCTCTTTGATTTCATGCCATTCTTCAACGGTTTCCTTCAAGTAAGCCTTGCCGAGCTTCGTAATCTTGTAATAACGCCGCTTGCTGCCGTGCGAGATGTCGCCGACGTACGATTCAATCAGCTCTTTACGCTCCAGCCTTTGAAATACCGCATACAGTGTGGCTTCCTTGATTTGAAAACGATCCCCGGTCCGCAAACTGATTTCTTTGGATATCTCGTAGCCATAGCGGTCTTCTTCATAAATCAGCCGCAAAATGATCGCATCGAGATGTCCGCGAATGATATCACTTCGAATCATGTATGGTCCTCCTGTACAAAATAAATAGATCTGTGATTTACTCTGCCACATAGTGCTCTATCTGACATAGTTCTATCTGATGGAGTAAATTTATCACAGATTACTCTATGTGTCAAAGTAATAATGAGCCGCCCCTCCTAAAAAAGAAAAAAGCGCCCCTATAGGCGCTCCGCATCGCTGTTATTTCACCAGTTTACTTAACCAAACACCGCTCAGTCCGCTGGTCGTCGCATTGTCCGGCCGCGGCCCTTTTTGAATGTTTTTGCTTCGATTGACCGCATTCTGTCCGCCTTGGTTGGCGTTAAATCCTACGTCCTTGTTGATTTGCCCACCGCTCTGAGCTTTCTGGATCCAGGTGAATCGACGATGATCGTTGTGGATCGTAATGTTGTAGGTGATGTTGATAATCGTCTTACCGCTGCGCAATCTTCCCATCATGCATCCTCCCATCCTATTTGTACACTATATGAATCTATCTAAGAGGTGATTATGTGTATGTCAGGTAGACGAATGCACGAATTTATGACAGAAAAAAAACGGGACAGCCATCAATAGGCTTGTCCCGTTCCATTATCGAAGTTACAGTCCTTGGTTGAACTGCCAAGTGATGCCGAATTTATCCGTTGTAATGCCGTAGAGCTTCGTCCAGAACGTTTCTTGAAGCGGCATGCTGTTGGATCCGCCTTCGCTGAGTTTCGCGTAAATACGTCTAAGTTCGTCGGCATCGTCCGATACGATTGCAAGGGTAATGTTGTTGCCCATAGTTAGAGGCATACCCGGGAATGTATCCGAGAACATGAGGTTGCTCCCAAGTACTTGCATGCGGGCATGCATGATGCCATTCTCCATGCCCGGAGGCAGCGGATGATCAGGATGCGGCGGGATTTCGCCGAATGTCGTCAAATTCGTAATTTCGGTATTGAAGACTTCCGCGTAAAATTCAATGACTTCGCGGGTATTTCCTTGAAAATTCAGGTATGCATCAACTGACATTCCGTTCACTCCTTCAGTGGTTTGGATGAAGAATTTTGGTCTTCATTGCCATATTGTATCATTTACCGCGGGATTAGAAAACATGAGTGTATCCGATCATAATTGCGCTTTATTATCGCCGTTTGGCGGAGAACTGTGCAGAATAGATGAATCGTGATAGAATTACGTGAAAATCGCTAATTGCTTAGGAGAAAATATGAAAAAACCTATTTTCTTTACCCTTTTTGTGGGCATCTGCCTGGTGGCGTTGACAATTACTTTATATTTGATGTTATATCGTAATGACGATCTGGATCCGTCCGATAACATGGAGAGCGCGGACAACCAGGCTTCCCCGCATATTGTCATCATTTCGCAAGAGCAGGGCAGCTACGTGATGAATGAAATCCAGAAGGGCGCCCGTTCGGCGGCCGCAAGCCATGGGATGCTGATTGACTTCTGGGGGGTATACCGCTCGAATGTCGAGGAGCTCATTAAGCAGGTCGATATTGCAATCGCTTCCAAAGTGGATGGCATCATTATTGAAGGCGTGGATCGGCCTGATTTCGTGCAGATCATTAATAAGGCGACGTTTCGGGGAATTCCGGTCGTGATGATCAATTCCGATGCGCCCGGAAGCTTGCGTAAAACCTATGTCGGCTCGGATCATTATCAAGAAGGTATCGTCATGGGCAAACATATTGCGCAAGCATTGAACGGGCAGGGAATTATTGGGGTCGTTACGAACATGGAGAGCTCGGATACGGACAAGCTGCGGCAGAGGGGTTTGCGAGAGGTGCTTGCTCAATACAAGGGGATCCAACTGGTCTATGCGTCCAAGGATAACGAGCATGTGCAGGCTAATGCCCAAACCAATGATATTCTGAATCATTACCCGAAGGTGAATGCGTTCATCGGACTTCCGACCGAATCGGGGAAAAGCATCGTTCAGGCCGGCGATTCCCGCTCGCGAACGCATGGTTATGATGTGTTTATGTTCGACAATTCTCCGCAAACGGTCAAACTGATCCAAGATGGACTAATCGAATCCGGTCTGTCCCAGCATTATGAGGAAATGGGGCAGATGAGCGTCGATCTGATGAAGCGCTGGCTGGACAGCGAGCAGCTTCCGCTGAACAAGCGCTATTTTACGCCGATTAGTGTTGTTGCCGCTTCCGCGGACGGAGGTGGGGCGAAGTGAACACGATCCGTAACAAAATGATGCTGCTGTCCATTCTCATCTGGATCATCATGGCGGTCATTTGGCTGTCGATGAGTTTATTCAATCAGCGGACGGTGGAGAAATATAACGAGATTCTGCAGCGCTATCTGTTGATGAACCAAGCTTCGGAGCAAAGCCAGCAAGCGCTCACTTCACTCAATAATTATAGAATTTCACTGTCGCAGGAGAGCCTGCAGCAGTATTTCGACGATAGCAATAAACTGCTGCACACCAAATCCGAGCTTAATTGGCTGCGCAACGCGAACAATGCCATGCTTCTTGACAATTTTCAACATATGTTGGAGAGCCAGGCGGAAGCGATGGGGTTGGCGGTTCGGTTTCAGAAGGACAACAATGAGGATGAGGTAGCGAAGAAATTCGACGAGGCATCCAATATTTCGAAATATATCTCGGAAGCGACTTTGACGCTGATCAGCGGCGAACAGAAGACCTATGATGCCTTCTACCGCAAAATTATCAAACGCAGCGATGATCTGCTCAAGATGGGCTTTTGGACGCTCGCGCTCGTATCGTTAATGCTGCTTATTTTCTCCTTCCGGTTCGTAAACAGCGTAACGCAGCCGATTCTTAAGCTGACGCAGTCGGCAAGGGAGCTGTCGCGGGGAAATTTCCACAAGCCCATTGAGATCAATAACAATGATGACATGTCGTTCCTGGCCAAAACATTGGATACGATGCGTCTGAATATCGGTAATTTGTTTGATGAAATTCAGAGTAAAGCCCAGCTGGAATACGATCTGCACAAGCATAAGCTGATGCTGAAGGAGAGCGAACTGAAGAGCCTGCAGAGCCAGATCAATCCGCATTTTCTATTCAATACGCTGAATATGCTCTCTAAGGAGGCATATTTGGCCGGCGCCGACAAAACAAGCGAGCTGATCAGCTCGGTTGCCGGAATGCTTCGCTACAACTTGCGTCGGATGGACAGCAGAGTGACGCTCGGAGACGAGGTTGAGGTACTGGAGGAATACTTGGCGATCCAGAAAGCGAGATTCGGGGATCGTCTGAAAGTCGTGCGAGAGATTGATGAAGCGGGACTGGATATCGACGTGCCGATTCTCATCCTGCAGCCGCTCGCGGAGAATGTATTTATATATGCGATAGAACCGTCGGAAGATGGCGGCACGTTAACGCTTCGCGTGCAGAGTCATGAGGAGCATGTCACGGTCGAAGTATCCGATACGGGGCAAGGCATGGACGCCGATCAGATTGAACGGCTCCTGGCTGACACGGATAATTCCATTTACAAGGGTCATTCCACCGGCATTGGCATTCGGAACGTGCTGCACCGGCTGCAGCTGTTCTATGGGGTTGAAGATATTATTCAGATTGACTCGAAGATCGGAGAAGGAACATGCATTACGTTAACGCTTCCGAGGAGGCCCAAGCTATGATACGGATATTGATTGTCGATGATGAGCCGATCGAGCGCATGGCGCTCCAGCGGATCATTGAAACGAGCTTCACGGAGGTTGAAATTGTCGGACAGGCTTCCAATGGACGAGAAGCGATCGAATCGGCGGAGCTCCTGAAGCCGGATCTGATTACGATGGATATTAAGATGCCCGGCATTAACGGGCTGCAAGCGATCGAACGGATTAAGACGTTTAACGATACGGTGAAATTCATCGTTGTGACCGCGTTCGATACGTTTGAGTTCGCCAGATCAGCGCTGCAAATGGGAGTGAGCGACTACTTGCTGAAGCCCAGCAAGACGACGGTCATTCAAGAAACGATCGGGAAAGTCGTCCAAGAAATAAGATCGAATCGGATGGAATCCGAGCATCGGCGGATGGATTCGGAGCGTCTGCGCAGAATGCTTCCGATCGTGGAGGCGGATATCGTTTCCCAGCTGCTGTTTGACGATACTCCTTCCTTGCATCTAAGCGAAATGATTGATTTATTGGGACTGCCTGTAACCAAAGGCGGCTTCGTCATCAATTTGCTGCTCTCGGAATCGTCCCATGATGGGAGACATGAACACGGCCGGCACGAGGAGCTCGAAGGACTTCATGCCGTCATCGTGAAGCAGTTGGCCGATTGGAACGTTCACTGCTGGATCGGTAAAATTACCGGCAATCAAATTCCGATTATTCTCTTCATGGAAGGCGAGCAGTCCTATCGCAGCTATGCAGTAATCATGGGCCGAAAGCTTGTGCAGGCTGCCTTGCGTCACAGCGGATATGAGCCTTTTGCCGGAATTGGCGGTTTATACGGTGAATTGAAGGAATTGCGCAAATCGTACCATGAGTCGATGCTGGCTTCCGTTGATCTGTCGCTGCCGGCGCGGTTTTGCTTATATGAGGATCTTCCTCGCCATGACAGTAAGTCGATCAGCCGGTTGACGATGGATTTGGAGAAAAATGTGCTTGAAGAGGTTCGCCGGGGACATTTTGATGCGGCGGCTGATCTGGTCAGGCAAATGATTGATGTGTATGAAGGAGCGGGAGAGCGCGTCGCCATCGCGCAGCAGCGTGTGTTTGAAGTCATCGTCATCGTCAGCCGGATGCTGCATGAGATGGGCGTGGATGTCCAAAAGCTATATTACCAAGGCCAAACGACGAGTTATGTGCAGCTTCGCGCAGAAACGCGAGTGCTTATTGCGGGCATTGCGGAAGCCGCGGCACGGAGCAATGGCGAGTTGGAGACGGGCTTGCTCTTGAAACTGAAGCATTATATTAAGGATCATGCGCATGAGGACTTGTCATTGGAGCGGTTGGCTGCAGTCGTGGACAGGAATCCGTTCTATGTGAGCAAGCTGTTTAAGGAACAGTTCGGCATGAACTATATCGATTATTTGACGGAGTGCCGCATGGAGGCTGCCAAGCAATTGATGTTGGAGTCGGAAATGAGTTTGAAAGAAATTACGTTTGAGATCGGCTATAATGATCCCAATTATTTCAGCCGCGTCTTCAAGAAGATCGTGGGTCACTCGCCGACCGATTATCGAAAACAGCTGCTTCGTCCGACGAACAAGAAACAGCTGTAATGGAAAGTTGCGGAAAAGGAGGTTGAACGTGAGGCATCGACAACGACGAAGTCCAATGCAAGAGAAGCTGCTGCTTAGCTTGTTGGGAGTAACATTGCTGCTGACTGCTTGCTCACTTGGCGGAGCCGGATCCGGTGCCGATGCAGGTGTCCGGGCAGGGACCAAGCATGAACCCAAACAACAGGTCGGCAATAAACAATCGATAGTCAAGGCAAGAGATGATCATCAAGTGGTCATTGGCTTGTCCCTCGATACATTAGAGGAAGAACGCTGGAAGAAGGATCGGGATTTGTTCAAAGCTGCCGTTGAGGGGCTCGGAGCGGAGGTGGATGTCCAAGCGGCCAATGGCGATGACGCTAAACAGATCGCCCAAGCGGAGAATATGATCTCCCGCGGTGTTGATGTTCTCGTTGTCGTGCCTCATAACGCCGAAGCCGGAGCAGCCATTGTCGCCAAAGCCCATCAAGCGGGCATTAAAGTGATATCGTATGATCGGCTGATCTTAAATGCCGATGTCGATCTCTATATTTCTTTCGATAATGAGAAGGCCGGCGAGCTTCAGGCCAGAGCCATCGTGTCAAAGGTACCAAAGGGTAATTATGTGCTGATTGAAGGGGCGGATACGGACAACAATGCCCATATGTTCAAGAAAGGTCAGATGAAAGTGCTCAAGCCTTTCGTGGATCGAGGAGATATCCGCATCGTCTATGACCAATTCACGAAAGAATGGATTCCTGCCAACGCCAGAGCGAATATGGAAGAAGCGCTGAAAGCCAATCATAATGCGATCGACGCCGTTATCGCTGCCAATGACGGAACGGCAGGCGGAGTCATCGCGGCGCTGGCCGCTCAGCAAATGGCAAGCCATATTCCTGTCTCCGGTATGGATGCCGAGCTGGCGGCCGCGCAGCGAATCGTGGATGGGACGCAAACGATGACGGTCTATAAGCCGATTCCGAAGCTTGCGGAGGCTGCGGCAGACCTGGCCGTTCGAATGGCGATAGGCGAGAAGGTGAGCACGGTCAAGACCGTATTCAACAAGAAAATCGATGTGCCGGCCATCTTGCTTGAACCGATTGCCGTCGATCGATTGAACATGGATGCCACAATTATTGCCGATGGATTCCATCAACGGGCAGATATTTATCGGACAGAGTAAGGCGAAGAAGCGGTAGACCGGCGAAGGGGCTGGTTTACCGCTTCTTTTGTTTGTCCACAGAACGTGAAAATCAAAATAGTGCAGACGGTATGAAAAAAGTGCTATAAGTTAGCGCTTTCATGCTGTATATCCGGTGCTATAGTTGGTTTTGTAAACGCTTTAGTATATTGAGAGGGGAAAACAAATCATGAAAAAAGGTTTTAAATCGATCGCATTAGTAATGGTCATTATGTTGTTCGCAGCAATCGTCTCTGCGTGTGGCGACAGCAAGAAGGTAAGCGTAGGTATCGTATTGCCGACGAAAGATGAGCCGCGTTGGGTACAGGATGAAACGCGCTTTAAAGCAGCGCTTGACGGCACCGATTATTCGACGGAAATTTTGTTCAGCCAAGGTTCTTCGGCGAAAGAGAAAGAGAACGTGGAGACTCTGATCAATAAAGGAATCCAAGTCCTTATCATTTGTCCGCAAGACGGCGACGCAGCTGCAGCGGCAGTAGAAGCAGCTAAGGATGCCGGCGTTAAAGTAATCTCGTATGACCGTTTGATTACCAAAACGGATGCGGTTGACTACTACGTTACGTTCGACAGCATCGCTGTAGGTAAAGCGCAAGCACAATACCTGGTTGATCATGCCAAAGGAAACGGCCAGCCGCTTTACTTGTACGCAGGCGCAGCTTCCGATAACAACGCATTCTTGTTCTTCCAAGGCGCATGGGAAGTGCTGCAGCCTAAGATCGCTGACGGTACATTCAAAGTAGCGAACTCCAGCGAAGCTGAAGGCTTGAAGGACACAGCTGAACTTTCCCGCGATCAACTGAGCGGCATTATCGGTCAAGTTACAACGAACTGGGATGCCAACGAAGCTAAGAATAAAGCCCAAACGCATTTGACCGCGGCTGCTGCCGACATGAAAGGCGATGTCGCTATCTTGGCGCCAAATGACGGAACTGCTCGTTCGATCGCCGATGTATTCGCTTCCGATAAAGCGGTTACAAGCTTTGTCGTTACAGGTCAAGATGCGGAGCAAGCTTCCGTTCAATACGTGATTGACGGTAAACAATCGATGACCGTTTTCAAAGATGTTCGCAGCTTGGTTAAAGACGCAATGGGGATGGCGATTTCCATCTTGGATGGCACTACACCTGAAACTACCGGCTCGTACAACAATGGCAAGATCGATGTGCCGGCAAAACAAACAGACGTTATCGTAGTCGACAAAGCAAATGTAAAAGAAAAGCTGATCGATTCCGAGTACTACAAAGCAGACGATTTCCAAGGGCTGTAAGCACAGCCGCTAATCAGTAGGTAACGCGGAATAGTGATAGCAGCGTCTATCACTATTCCTTGCTTGTAAGCCTGGTTTGGGTAAGGAGCGACAGACATGAGTGAATTCATATTAGAAATGAACGGGATTTCCAAGGAGTTTACAGGCGTTAAAGCCCTTTCGAATGTTAGCTTTAAGGTCAAGAGAGGCGAGATCCACTGCTTGATCGGAGAGAACGGTGCAGGCAAGTCGACACTGATGAAGGTGCTGAGCGGTGTTTACCCTCATGGCACTTATCAAGGCGATATCGTCTATAACGGCAGCGTCCAGAGTTTCTCGAAAATCAGCGACAGCGTGAAAGCAGGCATTGCCATCATCTATCAGGAACTGGCTTTATTTCCGGATTTGACGGTCTATGAGAATATTTTTGCAGGCAATGAAGTGAAGAACGGCGCGTTCGTGGATTGGAATCGCACGATCGTCAGAGCCGCGGAAATGCTGAAGAAGGTGAAGCTGAACGTCAACCCTGAGGTCCTAATCAAAGATCTTGGCGTCGGGAAGCAGCAGCTTGTTGAGATTGCCAAAGCACTAAGCAAAGAAGTGAAGCTGCTTATTCTCGATGAGCCTACGGCTGCACTGAATGAGGATGATAGCGAGAATCTTCTGCAGCTGCTTCGCGAACTGAAGAATCAAGGCATTACATGCATTATGATTTCACACAAGCTCAAAGAAGTTATTGCAATCGCAGACAAAGCTACCGTACTGCGCGATGGGAAAACGATTTGCACGCTCGATGCGTCCAAAGGTGAAATTACCGAAAGCATCATAATTAAGAACATGGTTGGTCGTGAGATCGACGATATTTATCCGAAGCGGGCTGACAAGCAATTCGGAGAGCCGATATTGGAGCTGCGCGATTGGTCTGCCTATGATCCGAAGCTGGGTCGAAGCGTTGTGAAGAACGTTCATTTGCACGTTAAAAAAGGAGAAATCGTCGGCATAGCCGGCTTGATGGGCTCCGGACGAACGGAATTGGCACAAAGCATTTTCGGTAACCCGAAGTCGTATAAATTGCAGGGCGAGCTGTACCTTGACGGTAAGCGCAGCGCATTCAAGCATCCGCAGGACGCCATATCCGCAGGCATTGCTTATGTAACGGAAGACCGCAAGGGTGACGGACTCTTCCTGATTCAAGACATTAAGAGCAACATTACGGCTGCTAACCTTCATGAAATTTCAACGCGGGGATTCATCAACAGCAATGAAGAAGTAAGCATCTCCAATAGCTACAAGCAATCGTTAAATATTAAAGCGCCATCCGTTGAACAGATCGTCGGCAACTTAAGCGGCGGAAATCAGCAGAAGGTATCGCTCGGCAAATGGCTGTTTGTCGGTCCGAAATTGCTCATTCTGGATGAGCCGACCCGAGGCATCGATGTCGGCGCGAAATTTGAAATCTATACGATCATGAACAAGCTGATCAGCGAGGGAATGAGCATCATTATGATTTCATCCGAGCTCGGCGAGATATTGGGAATGAGCGACCGTGTCTACATCATGGCAGAAGGCCGCATGACCGGCGAGCTGTCCATTGAAGAAGCCGATCAGGAAAAAATCATGCATTTTGCAACGCAATAGGGGGAAGACTTGTGAATTTCTATAACGAAGCAAAGTCGTTAATTAAAGTTAACATTCGCGAATATGGCATGTATATCGCCTTGTTCGTCATCATGCTGACCTTCTCCATCATGACAGACGGTCTATTCATGTCATCGCGGAACATCAGCAATTTGCTCGACGCAACCGGATATATCGCAGTATTGGCTGTAGGGATGACGCTTGTTATCGTCATTCGGCACATTGATTTGTCTGTTGGATTCGCAGCCGGATTTCTGGGAGCGATCGCAGCGATTTTCTTAACCGAGCTTGGTGTACCGTTCTACCTGACCATTCCCATCATTCTCGTATTGGGAATTGTGGTTGGTCTGTTTAATGGCTTTCTGGTAGCGCAAATCGGCATTCCGTCGTTCGTTGCTTCCTTGGCGGGGATGTTGATCTTCAGAGGAGCACTGCTTCGCGTAACCGAGGATACCGGGACGATTATTATTAAAGATGAGCATTTCAATGCAATCGGCAATGGATTTATCCCGTCTATCGTGAAGATTAACGGACTAAACCTGCTCTCCTTAATCTTCGGACTTTGTATCATCCTTCTCTATATCGTGATGGAAGTGTCTAAACGCAAGAACAAACTGAAATACAATTTTGAAGTGACCTCCATGAACATCTTTATGGTGAAGCTTGTGTTCGTTTCTGCCATTATCGCTTATATTACTTGGATTATCGCAGGCTACAACGGCTTTTCCTGGACGGTTATCATCATGCTGCTCGTCGTTGTTATTTATCAAATTCTGACTTCCAAAACCGTGCTCGGCCGCCATATCTATGCGGTAGGGAGCAACCCGGAAGCCGCGCATCTGAGCGGTATCAGCGTAAAGAAGATTACGTATATCGTATTCGGCTCCATGGGGATGCTGTCGGCGCTGTCCGGTATTTTGTTCACGGCTCGCTTGCAATCGGCTACGACAACGGCAGGAACGCTGTTCGAGCTTGACGCGATCGCTGCAGCTTATGTCGGCGGCGTATCCGCAGCAGGCGGGGTTGGTAAAGTAACGGGCTCCATCATTGGAGCGATCGTTATGGCTTCGCTGTCAAGCGGGATGAATTTGCTCGGCGTCGGTATTTCGTATCAATACATGATTCGCGGCGCCGTACTGGCAGCTGCCGTAATATTCGATGTCATGACGCGCAAGAAGAGATCTTAATCAGAGTGCCGCTTGCTCCGCGATAATCGTGGATCAGGCGGTTTTTTTATTGTTGCCGGGAGTGGACGGGTATCCTATTCATGAGGGATGACCAGCATGGATACGAGGGTGAGAAGATGTATTTACGCAAAATCAACGAGAAATGGTCAGCGTATGCGAAAGCGTGCGGGATCGAGGTAAGCGTAAGGATTACGAATACAACGAAACTCAGCGGCTGCAAGGGGATGTATATGGCCGAATTTCTGCATGCCGGTCTTCGCTATCATTTGTATCATGAGCTAGGGCAAGCGGACTATGAGCTGCGGATCGTCGATGAATCGTATGCCGTGACCAGCTTTGAGGCATCTTTTGGCTGTGAAGACGGGCAGGCCATCCTGCGATTGATTAATGCTTTTATGCAAAACAATTACGGCGGCATTCATACTTCAGTGGATTGCAGCAGCGGACTGGCGAAGGCGAAGCTGGATATTTATCGAGTCCGCTTTGCGGGAGGAGGCAGCCCATCATCTGCTCTTAATCAGCAGTGAGACCGCTTCTTCCACAAGCTTGCCGGTATCGCCGCCGGTTGCATTCTCTTCTCTGATGCATTGCTCGAGGTTCTTCGCGACGACATACGCGATCGCTTTATCGGCGGCACTTCGGACAGCCGAGATTTGGGCCACTACGTCCTTGCAATGCTGTCCTTCCTCCATCATATTTAGGACGCCGCGAATTTGGCCTTCCATTCTCCGCAGCCGTTTCTTCAAATCCTCATCATAAGTTGTCATATGGATTCAGCTCCTATTGCCGCCTAGAGCGGATATAGGTTTGATTATGGCTGATTTCATCTATTTTCTCAATATAGCCTGTTGGTTTATGGTAAAGTCTAGGAAAATGTATGTTGTCCATGGGGGGAAAACATGTCCGTCTCCGCGGTTTATCAGCAAACCAACTACACGGCGCGATTCGAATGGGGAATCGAAGGGGTGCGCGCTTTAGCACCTGTTTCGGACCTTATTGTCATCATTGATGTTCTTTCGTTTACAACTTGTGTAGATATCGTTCTTAATCGCAAGGGTATTGTCTTTCCGTATCCGTTCAAGGATGCATCCGCTGCAGAATACGCTCGCGAGATGAACGCATTATTAGCGGGGAAACGCGGCGAACCGATATCATTATCCCCTGCGAAGCTTGCGCTTCTTGAAGAGAACAGCCGAATTGTGCTGCCTTCGCCTAACGGGGCTACATGCTCTTTTATCGCAAAGGACAACCAATGCGAAGTCATTGCCGGAAGCCTGCGTAATGCCAGTGCAGTGGCGCAATATATACGGCGAAGAGGCGGCATTGTCACTGTTATCGCATCGGGGGAGCGGTGGAGCGACGGGAGTCTGCGTCCCGGTTTCGAAGATATGCTGGCAGCCGGCGCCATACTGAGCCAGCTCCATCCAATCGAATTATCACCTGAAGCCGGGAGTGCGGCAGCTGTATTCGAAGCATCCCGAAGCAAGCTCGCATCCATGGTTGCGGCATGCAGCTCAGGCCAAGAGTTGATCGCAAGCGGATACGAAGACGATGTCCGGCTGGCATCGGGGCTTGATTCGAGTTCGGTCATCCCCGTACTTGATCATCATGGTGCGTTTGTTAATCGATCGAACTGATTCCATAGATGATACACATCCTGCATAATCGTGCACGAATAGTCGGATTGCGCAATCGGCGTTCTGTTAATTTAGAGAGGTAGGAGGGAGGAACTCATGAACTTACTGGCAGATATGAACGGCGCCATCGCCTATATAGAGGACAATCTGACGGAGGAGATTGACTTCAAGGAAGTCGCAAAGTTGGCGATGTGCTCTGAGTTTCATTTTAAGCGAATGTTCTCATTCTTGGCAGGCGTATCGTTATCCGAATACATTCGTCGCAGACGCCTTACACTTGCGGCATTCGAGCTGCAAAGCAGCAATGAAACGAAAATCATCGATATTGCCGTGAAATATGGGTACAACTCGCCGGATGCGTTCACCAGAGCATTCCAAGGCTTGCATGGCCTGACTCCGACGGAAGCAAGAAGCAAAGGTCAAACGTTAAAGGCTTTTCCGAGAATGACATTTCAATTAACGATTAAAGGAGGAAATGAAATGAACTTCCGTATTGAAGATAAAGAGGCTTTCCGCATCGTAGGGTTAATGAAAAGGGTTCCGATCATTTTCCACGGTGTAAATCCGGAAATTGCGGCGATGGCGGGCAGCTTAACCGAAGAGAAGATTCGGAAGCTGAAGAGTCTCTCTAACATCTCGCCACAGGGCATGCTCAGCGCATCGACGAACTTCTCAGAAGAGCGTATGGAGGAAAAAGGGGAGCTCGACCATTATCTCGGCGTTGCTACAACGCTTGAGTGTCCGGAGGATATGGAGAAGCTGGAAGTGGCGCCAAGCACATGGGCCGTTTTCGAAGCGGTAGGACCTTTTCCGGATACGCTGCAAAATGTCTGGGGACGGATTTACTCCGAATGGTTCCCGTCATCGAGCTATGAACAAGCACAAGGCCCTGAGCTGTTGTGGAACGAGAGTAAGGATACGACATCTCCGACCTATAGAAGTGAAATTTGGATTCCGGTGCGTAAGAGACTATAACTTGAAGGTGAAAGGCGGGGCTTAGCAGAGAGTGAACACATACGTCCGGTTTCCCGTTATTTAAAGCAAGTGGGTAGATTCCCGGTGGAAAATGTTCAAATAAGCTCTCTGGCAACCGTTAGAAATTAAAAAAGATATATTCATGCCCCAATAACCAATTTAACAACCGTTAGAGTTGGAACGCGATAAAACAAGCGCTCATCGGGAAAGTACACTGAAGGATGGCCTTAACAGCCATCCTTTTTTCTTGTTTTCATTCGTCGCTTCGAATGATGCAACTTTTGGCAGCCGGCTCGCGTACTATGTGCATGCAAAAAATTAGGAGGCGGAGCTGTTGCAAAATCAATCGCGTACCTTTGAAATCTCGGAAATCGCTTCATGGTTTGGACCGTATAACGTACAGGTTCATGATAATCCCTATTCGTTCTACAACTATTTGCTCGAGCAAGAGCCGGTTCGATATCTGGAATGGCACAATATGTGGGTTGTTTCCCGTTATGAGGACGTTAACCGCGTCTTGAAGGATCCGCTGTTCGTCCGAGAGAACCGAAACGCGATGCCGCAGCATCAGCAGGAAGAGCAGCCGCCGCAGTCGCAGAATACGCCGTGGGAGCCCGTTAATAATCTCTTGGACAATTGGATGCTTCTTCGAGATGCGCCGACGCATACAAGATTGCGCGGGCTTGTCAGTCATTCCTTCACACCGCGGTCCATGGAGAGGCTGAAGCAGAATATCCGCTCCATTGCGGAGCATTTAGCGGAGCAGATGGCAGAAGAGGATCAGCCTGATCTCATACAATCGTTCGCATTTCCATTGCCGGTTATCGTCATTGCCGAGATGCTCGGCGTACCGCCGGAAGATCGCGAGATGTTCAAGGAATGGTCGCATACCTTCGCAAGAATACTTGAAGGCGGCGGTGACCAAACGCCAGAATTTGCAGAACAATCCGTTCGAGCGGCCGTCGAAATTACAGCTTATTTCCGCAGCTTAATTGCGGAACGTAAAGTTTCGCCGCGTGAAGATATGATCAGCGATTTACTGGCCGCTAAAGAACAAACAGATGCGCTGACCGAGCAGGAGCTTATCGCTACATGCGTATTGCTGCTTGTAGCCGGTCATGAGACGACGGTGAATCTGATTGGCAATACCATGCTTGCGCTATTGAACCACCCGGAACAATATGCGCGTTTACTAGAAAATCCCACTTTAATTCCTTCTGCGGTTGAAGAAGGACTGCGATATGAAAGCCCGGTACAGATGACTTCACGCCTTGCATCTGTCGATTACGAGCTTGGCGGGCAGACGATCCTGCAAGGACAGGTGGTCCAAGTGATGCTTGGTGCCGCAAACCGCGATCCCGCTCAATTCTCGCATCCGAATCAGTTTGATATTGGCAGGACGCCTAATCGCCACCTGGCGTTTGCTTCAGGAGCTCACTTCTGCCTGGGTGCACCGCTTGCCCGACTGGAAGGCGAAATCGCGCTGACTGCGATGCTGAAACATTTTCCGCAAATGCGGCTTGCAGACGCGGCTCCGAATTGGCGCCATAATGTTCTGTTCCGTGGCATGGGGACGATGCATGTACGCTGAGGCGATATCCGGTACGCAGCCGGCTCGGCATGAAAGTATTAGAATCATGCTTCATACCATGTTGAAGTCCATAGATAGCGCGGCGTTAAGGGAAGAAGCAGGCACTTATTCGCACGGCGTATCTACGTTTACGTCAGTCCTCGCGTTAAAGAGAGGGTATGATCAAGAGCTCGCGTCAATTGCCGGTTTGCTTCATCATTACTATTACTACAAAACAGGCATTGCAGACTTTCCCGGCGTCAACAGCGCTGAAGCCGTACGGCCTCTAATTAGAGATATGGGTTCGTTTAGTTCGGAAGAGCAGCATACGATTATTCATGCCATATGTCGTCATAGCGATCGGGAACATGTCCACGAACCCTATGACGAAATCGTCAAGGATGCGGTCGTGCTGCAGCACTATTTTCAACATTCCGCTCGTCTTGTCTCGAGGGAGGATTTGCCCAGGCTTCAACACGTACTGAACGAGCTGAACCTTCCCAGTGGGCAAATAGCAATAGAAATCAAACCTGATGTACAAGCGATTGGCGGTAATCCGGATAGAAGAGCGCTGCTTGCAGACATTGCCGAACAGCTTGCCTCGCAAGCTATTATCGGCATCCCCGGTAATCGCAGCTATCGGGAGATTTGCCAATACTGGCCTGACGCTGATATCTATAGTGTGCTGAAAGGCAGCTGGTGTGCGGCTTTCGTGTATCATTGCTGCAGGCTGGCGGGCATTCTGCTTCCGATTCGTTATCCGAATAGCGTGTGTCGATTCGCAGGTGTCGGAGCATGGCTGGAATGGTCGCAGCTGCCTGAGCATGAGTTTTTCTATCGAGATAGGCAAGTTGGTTTCACACCTCAGCGCGGCGATATCGTCATCTATGAGAAGCTGCTGTCTGATCATGCGCATGATCATATCGGTGTTGTACTCGCTTGCGATGACGATGAAATCCTTGTGGCCGAAGGAAATCGGGACAATCAGAATTACTCTTGTGTTTTCCGAAGGGATCGAGCGGTGTGCATTCTTGGTTATGTCCGAATCGATAATCGGTATGTGTATCATTACGCAGGTGAATATGACCCGCTCGGCTTACAAAAAAAGAAAAATAATCCGATTCCGGGATAGAAGCTGCCCGGACTTCCCATTCTAAGTATACAGTCGTTTATTTTCGCGCCGGAGGCGTTACACTTAGGGGGAGTTCAATTGCCGTTAACATCGGAGCAGCGCATTACGCTGCATGGCTTTAACAACTTGACCAAGTCGTTAAGCTTCAATATGTACGATATTTGCTTTACCAAAACGAAAGAAGAACGCGAATCGTATATCGCTTACATAGACCAGCAATATAATGCGGATCGTTTGACCTCGATATTGAAAACGGTAGCCGAGATTATCGGCGCCCATGTGCTGAATGTTGCCCAGCAGGATTATGAGCCGCAAGGGGCAAGCGTAACGATGCTTGTATCGGAAGGTCCGCTCGAGCAGGCGACACATGAATCGTTCGAGGAGTCGCCGGGACCGGTTCCAAACGGCGTTGCCATGCATTTGAACACAAGCCATATCACGGTGCATACGTACCCCGAATACCATCCGGACGAAGGCATCAGCACGTTCCGCGCAGATATCGACGTCTCCACCTGCGGTGAGATTTCGCCGCTTAAAGCGCTGAACTATCTCATTCGCTCCTTTGATACCGATATCATGATTATCGATTACAGAGTAAGGGGATTTACGCGCGATATCTACGGGCACAAGCTGTTTATTGACCACGAAATCAGCTCGATTCAGAGCTATATTCCGGAAGAAATTCAAGATTTGTATCAGATGATTGACGTGAACGTGTATCAGGAAAATATTTTTCACACGAAATGCAAGCTGCGGGAATTTGATCTGAACAATTACTTGTTCGGGTACACGAAGGACACACTCAGCAAGGATGAGCAGCAGGAAATTGAGAAAAGCGTAAAGTGGGAAATGGACGAAATATTCTACGGAAAAAATATGGTGTTTGCTTAAGCAACTCCTAATGAGGCTTGCCACTTCGGTGGCAGGCTTTTTTTATTCCCTGTTAATCGCCAAATTTGATGAATTACAGGCTTGAGTACAAGCGATGAAGAGCGATAACCATCTACTAGTAATAGTGAAGCTGGGATTTGCAGAGATAGTAGACTGGTTGGTCAGATGGAACGGAGGGGCATAAGTCATGCCAAATGGTAACTCGAAATTCGGCGACGTTTTCCTGGAGAGCTCGCTCCGCCGACATTGTTCTTGTTCGGGCTCATCTGCGCTGAGCTGCGACGGGCTCTCGAAGGGAGGAGGCGGACAGTGCTGCCCGATTTGTCCGGCGGGAGCGACGGGAGCAACAGGGCCGACGGGAGCAACAGGGCCGACGGGAGCGACGGGAGTGACGGGTCCGACAGGGGCGACAGGGGCGACGGGGGCGACAGGAGCGACAGGGGAGACTGGAGAGACGGGTGCGACTGGAGAGACGGGTGCGACTGGAGAGACGGGTGCGACTGGGCCGACAGGTGCGACGGGGTCGACGGGAGCAACGGGGGCGAATGGGCCGACGGGAGCGACAGGTGGGACGGGGGAGACGGGAGCAACGGGGGCGACGGGGGCGACAGGGCCGACGGGAGCGACGGGTGTAACGGGAGCGACGGGGGCGACGGGGGCGACGGGGGCGACGGGAGCAACAGGAGCAGCGGGTGTGACAGGAGCAACGGGAGCTACGGGAGCAACAGGAGCGACTGGGGCAACGGGCCCGACGGGTCCGAATTTTGCGACAACCGGTTTCTCTGCGTTCTTGGCCACGCTGTCCATCGCTACGACAACCCAATTAACAAACTGGTCAGTCGCGAGCCCGTACTATGGGAATGTGGCATTCAATGCCACAACAGGCAACTTCACTGTTCCAGTTACTGGTAGATATGCCATTAAAGCTACGATCAATTACACAACGACTGCCGCGGTTTCGGTAACGCTCGGAGCCGGAATCAATCCCTATTTTGCCGTACAGCGCACTTCGCCAACGGCTACCAATTTAGTAACCGGGCTGCTGCCCGTACTAAATGTGAATGTCGTCTTAGTTTTATCTTTAAGAGCGGTGCTGGGGAACGGAGAAATTACGTTGGCAGGCGATGTCACGCTGAATGCAGGCGACGTTGTCGGTCTGTTTTATAATGCGGATGGGTTGACGATTTCCATTAATATCGGAAGCGGTGTTTCAAGAGGCGTTGTATGGTCGATGTTTGAGCTGACATAACACTGTGGAAATAAAATCCTGTTAAACAATGGCAATGCACAGAGAGCAGGCATTTAATATCAGAAAGCAGCGTCATTTTTAGGTTTATGAAAGAGGGGGAGTATGCTGAAAAAGACATCATGTCGAAGGAAGCGGCCCTCTAACCTATCAAGAAAAAAATGTGAACCGCGGATGAAGTGCGGGCCTAAACATAGACGCCTCTGCCGATCTCATCCAACGCCGCTTTGCCGGCCAACAACAAACAACATCATACTTCCACAGCCACCCTATATGCATCCGCCCGATCCCCCTGATCCGCCTAAGAAGCTAAAGACATACACGTTTGATAAGGAATGCTGCGGAAGTATATTGCTTCAAGGGGAGCAGTCCGAATTTCAACTGTGGGAACTGGACGTCTACTCCATGCAAACATTAACGCAAATAAGCATTTTTTCGAATGAAAAAAGTACGCAAGCCTTGGAGGTCGACATTGTGGGGCTAACCACCAAGCAAATGCTCGTCCCGCCTGGAAGCACCGTCAATTACATCGGGCAATCGGTAACGGCCGTTCTTGTCCCTGCACAAGGCAGCGAGTCGACCTATATCGAGGGGAAGTATGTCATATCCACTACGCTTACCCTACAAAGCTGATACCGTTATCATCCATAAGCAATGAAAAAGGCGACTCTCTAATTAATTAGGGGCCGCCTGAAGTTGGTTTAGAGGTTGTAACGAATGGTTATGCAAAATTCACCTTGCGCCGCCGCTATTGCCGTTAAATTGATCGTATCGAAGCGGCCGACCGTAAATGACGTGCTGCTGCCCGCCGGTATGATAATGGTTTGAATCGTAGCCGCATTGCGGATAAAGGTGACCGTGATCGCTCCCGTACTGGATTCGATTTTGACATAACCCGTCCCCGTAATAATTTGAGCTAAATTATCCGCATAAACGGTTTGTGTTCCGGCAGCCGTAAACTGCCAGTTCGTACACACTTTATCTTGCACCATGACTTTGTCCGAACAACAACTAAGTGCCGAATTGCACATGACATGTCCCTCCTCTGGTTGAATTCTCTAAATGGAATAACGGGTGGTTATACAGAATTCGCCTTGATAAGTACCAGCGGACGCGCCGGGTAATGTTAATCGGATGGAAGTGAAACGGCGGTAAGTAAAAGCAAGACTCATGCCAGGGGAAAGGGTGATGGGGGTAACCATGGGTGCGCCTGCGCTATTAAGCACATCAACTACAATGTCATCTGGGCCGACATCGTATTGGATATAACCCGTGCCCACCAAGTTTTGATTGATATTGTTTACATAGACGAGGAGTAACACATCGGTTGCAACGACGGTACCGCTCCATGGCGTACAAACTTTGTCTTGCACATATTCATTATTTGTACAGCAGGTTAAGGCTGTAACCGAATTATCACATGCCATAGTTAGAACCTCCGATCCATATTTCTAACTAGTTAATGCATGCTTCAGCCTGCTCGCTTGGACATTTGCCATCGTAAATTCTAATATATGGTTTTTAACAGTCGGTAAAATAACAAAAAAAGCCTCCTGACAAAAGCGTCTTCACGCTTCGATCAGGAGGCTTCGCTGATTAATTCATTACCGCAGTCATATGTGCTTCCGTGATGGACCAATGCGAGGCCGTCCAATACTTCGCTTTATCCTTGATTAGAATCACTTGCGGGGATTCATGTTTGACCGAAGTATCTTCGGCAATTTGATTGGACACCGGACGGGATTCAATAACCTTGACCAGAACAAAGTCGGTATCAGCCGAAGCTGCCTCGTTGTTCTTCAAGTAATTCGTGAACTCCGTGTACGCGTTCGCGCTTACCGGACATGTCGTGCTATGTTTGAAAACGACCAATGGACGTGAGCCGGATGCTTCAAACGCCTCATTCCACTCTTCAATGGATTGAATTTCTTTTAAATTTGACATACAGCAGTCTCCTAACTGATATGAAGTAAATGATCGAACAATAACTCTACTATCATACCATAACGAGATACCGAAGTACTACTTGGCCGGCAGCCGCTACTTCATTTGGAGCAGCATCGTCCACAGATCTGCCTGCTCATAACCGAGGCGCCAAGCGGCAACGCCGGCCAGATCGTATTTCTTCGCAATGTTGACGCGAGCTTTCACGGTGTCGGCTGTCTCTGCCCAGAATACATGCGTGTATCCGTCTTGGCCTGTATATTCGTATTTCCATTGGCCGGCAGTGGCGTCAAACGTGCGAGTAGCGCCTTGTTCGGCAATGATGCGAGGCAGCTCGCTCATAAAGATAGCTTTATTGTCCACCAGCTTGCCCGTCGCATCTATACGCCATTCCCGCACATAGAAAGGAATGCCGAGCATAAGCTTGCTGCGTGGAACGCCATAAGCCAGAAATTGCTTCACGCCATCCTCAACCCAAGTCAGTTCAGCAACGGAGCCGGCTTCGTCGCTTCCCTTCCAGTGCTGGTCATAGGCCATAATCATAATCATATCCACGATTTCGGCGAGTGCCCGCTGATCGTAAGCGGTTTTGGCATCCCATTTCACGTCGCCTCTTGGGAGATCGACCGAAACCGTTAATCCGGCTTTGTGCGCCGCGCTTGTAAACGAGCGAACGAATGCGGTGTACAAGTCACGATCTTTGCCGGCCATGCCTTCAAAATCAATATTCACACCTTCCACATCAAGAGCCGTAAGCTTGCTGACGAGGTTCGTGATAAACGAATTCTTCGCAGTTTCATTCCGCAGAAACGCGCTTGTCAGCACCGCATCGAATTGATTGCTTACGAGCGGAGTCAACTTGATACCGGAGGCCTTCATCGTTTGTACGAGTGCCGGATCCGAAGTATCCGTAAAGGTGCCATCCGCACTCGCCAGCTCAAACCAGGATGGAGAATCGATATCCAGCCCCTGGGTTTTGCCGACTTGATCCAACACCGTTGATGTTCTGGACGTACCGTTCCACCCCAGCAGCTGGAGCGACTTCTTATTGTTCCAGATTGCTCTGAGATCTGTTGACATAACGGTGGAACCCGCGTACGTATTGGCAAACTCAATTGCGCCTTTACGCGTATGGAACGAACGCAGCTTCTGGTCGCCTTGATAAACCGCCAGATACGGAACATTCGTCCACCAAGTCAGTCCGTTCTTCACGACAGACGCACCGGACAAGGATTTGGCATATTGAATCGCGCTTTGAATGCTATGGTACGAGGCCACAACCGGGCCCGACTGGACGACTGTGAACGTTGGGATGTTACTATGTACAATTTGACCCGTTGCTCGGTTAACTACGCTGCTCCCGGGTACTTTAAACGAAGCGCGGATCGCATCTAACAAAAAGCTGTAAGCAGGAGCGCTGTCTTGAACGCTGTCCGTTACAATGCTGTAAGTTAGCGACGCTTTGCGCTGAGCGGCTTTCTGTGCATCAGTCAAGTTATCCCATACCCACTGATTGGTTGCCAGCTCAATAATATGGATGTTTCCATAAGCTTTAGCTGCTTTCTTCGCATCGGCAAGAGTCACGAACGACCAGTTTGCCAGTGTTTTGTCACCTTGATACATTTGAAAATTTGGATAATTGCTTTGAATGAATCCTGGCTTCTCAAGGTCTCGGATTTGCGCGAAACGGACTTTGCTTGCAAAACGCTGTGCTTCAGTCAGCGTACGGAATTCCCGGCCGCTTGAACTCACACCGTTCTCGTACACCTTATACTTCGGAAGGTTGTCCCAAACCCATTCCCGGTTCGCGATTTTTTCCACATGCGTGTACGTGAATTGCTTAGCGTAAGCAACAGCGCTGCTCTCGGCAGCAAATTCCTTCATGGCAGCATCGTTGTGGTAGACACGAAATTTAGTCGTATTGTCTGCGGATGCAACAGCAGCATCACTATTGGTCGTTGATATCGTCGACAAAATCGCTTGAATAACCAGTACTGCCGCGATAATTACCGTCCATTTGTTACGAATAACCATCTGCTAATTTAACACTCCTCTCTGAATCTACTCTATTAGACGTAGAACAGTGGTGGAGGTTGCGAAGAAAACGACATTTTCCGATATTTACAAAACAGAATCGACGACGTCTTCCATTTCTCGGATGAACTAGAGCCCTCTTCAATTTCTGGGAGGGTTCTTCTCATTTTTTGGGCAAGATCAACAATTTCTTCATCTATCCATGATGTTCAACTTACATTCGGACTCTATAGTAATAAAGTTGTCTATAACGATCTTCGAGTTAGATAGAAAGGAGAGTCATGTGAGAATACGAGTGCAGGCAGGAGTTGTGTTGGCAAGCTTATGGATGTTTTTCACCTTGTTTGGGGGTACCGCGCAGGCCCATTTCAGTTCTACGGGATTTTCGGATATTACCATTAAGGATCACAAATTGGAGTATAACCTGTTTCTGCTGGAGCGAGAGCTGCTTGAAGCGCTTCCGACCATCGATCAGAATGGGGATGGCCAAATTTCAGCAAACGAACTGACTGACGGAAAGGATACACTCACCGCATTAGCGAATGACCGGCTGATCGTGACCGGAAACAGCAAAGTCGGGAACGGAGCAATAACAGCGGTAAAACAAACTGAAAAAGCAAAAATGCCCATGGTCGAAATCGACATCACCTATGACTTTGCGGAACCAGTTGAACGGTACATGGTTCAATATAACTTCTATGACGGATCCAATCCCGACCATAGAAGCTTTGCAACGATCCGAATGGGACAGCAGTCCATCGTGCAAGTCATCAACAGTTCAAACAATATTCTGGAGATGGAAGGCTATCACGGAGCAGACAACGGCAAAGAAGGACAATCATCGGATGATAGAGATGATCAGTCGAGCTTGATCACAACCTCATCGTCCTGGACTTCACAGCTGAGCGAGTATACGAAGATGGGGATGGAGCATATCTGGTCCGGCGCGGACCATTTGCTGTTTTTGGTCGGACTTATCTTAGCTGCCGGAACCAGCGGATGGACGATGCTGAAGCTAATCTCCGCGTTTACGGTCGGACACAGCATTACGCTTGTTCTATCCGCGCTTGATTTAGCGTCGCTGTCGCCACTAATTGTCGAACCTCTTATTGCGCTAAGCATCGTATTTGTAGCTTTTGAAAATCTGTATCGAAAGAATAGCAACGACAACAAACGCATGGCCGTAACCGTTATGTTTGGCATGGTTCATGGATTTGGGTTCGCTGAAATTCTTCATGGCACCTTAGCGGGCCATGTCGCGCTTCCGCTGTTCTCCTTCAATCTTGGAGTCGAGATCGGACAGCTTGCTGTTCTGGCTATTGTGGTGCCTCTACTGTTGCTGTGTCGGCGGTTTAAGCTCACTCAAAGCCCAATCTGGAAATACGGTGCATCCTCCATTGTCGGAATAATGGGCATGTACTGGCTGATTGAACGCCTTGTAACCATCTAATAAGTTGACCCTTACAACCGGAAGGAAGTGTTTATTAATGATTACCAAGAGGTACAAGCGATACAAGAGATGGATCGCCAGCCTTCTACTAGCAAGCCTGTTAACGAGTCTCATCTCTTCGGCAGGCATTACTGCAGCAGCTGATGCCAACACGGTACCAGAGTTGTTCGTATCTGAGATTCACCCTGATGTGAGCGGTGCGGACGATTATGAATTTTTCGAGGTGTACAATAACTCCAACAAAACGCTGCGTCTGAACGACTATACCTTCTTGTATCGATATCCGACCAGTACACCGGATATTCAGTTTACCTTTGGCGAGAAGTCGCTCGCTCCCGAACAAGTCATGGTCTTCTGGTACAATAATACGGGTAAAACATTGGCTGATTTTAACACGAAATATGGAGTGAGCCTTGCTGCCAGCCAAATCGTGGAGGTTGCCGGAACCTTGTTCGCAGGCTTTCATAATACCAATGACCGAACGATTGCCATCAGAAACAGTCAAGGCGTTGAAATATCGAAATCCGGGTATACGGCTGCAACCGATATTGCTGCCGGGCTCGGTGACCACTTTAAACTGCCGGCAAGCGGCACGCAAACGGATAAATTTGCAATCAAATCAGCTCCGACGCCGGGTACGCTGGCGGCAGAGCAAATTCCGTCCGTTCGCTATGAATTCCCGGATATACCGGTTAATGAGGCTCCAATTATTGACCATACTCCGGTCACGCATGGGACAAGCAGTGAAGATCTTACGATAACGGCGCAAATCACCGATGCGGACGATACGCCAACCGCAGCGCTCTATTATAAGAACAAATCGGATGCCGATTATGCTTCTGTGCCCATGGGGAATACTGCGGGAACTGCTGTATTTACAGGCGTTATCCCCAAAGCGGCTTTAACAAGCGCTGAGCTGCAATATTATATCCAAGCTGCGGATTCCACCCATAACATCAAATCCGCAATAAATACGGTAGCCATCGAGCAACAAAACTTCGATTTCAGTAAAGTACCGGTATTGCTGATCACCGAGCTTGTTCCGGATACAACGAATGCAGCCGGTGTCGATTCGGATGCCTATGAGTTTGTAGAACTGTACAATAATACGACTCGTCCGATCTCGCTCAAGGATTATCAGCTTATTTACCGTTATACAAATTCTTCGACTCCCGACGCTGTTTGGTCTTTGCCGGCATCGGCGGTCATTCAGCCGCTCAGTTCGTCCGTGTTCTGGATTATGAACGGCGTCAACACTGCCCTTACTGCAGCTGATTTTAATGCCAACTATAAGACTTCCCTTGTAGAAAACACCAACTTATTCAAGATTGATGGCGGCGGCGGTATGTCTAATGGCGGCATGCGCAAAATCATCGTTGCTTCCAAGGCAGGCAAGGAAATTGCCGAGGCCTTCTATGAGACCGATGCTCAAACAGATGTTGATAAAGGGATTTTCTATCAATATCCAACGGATGGAACCAATCGCATGAGCTTGAAATCCGCAGCCGTGAATGCAGCAACTCCGGGCTCAGCGGAAGCGGAGCTGCTTCCTGCACAGCCCGCGCCTGCAGTTAATCAACTGCCTGTTATCGAGCATGTGCCCCCCGCTACAGGAAGCATCGATAACGATCTGACGATTCTCGCAACCATCGCAGACCCGGATAATCAGACGCTGTCGGCAACTCTTTATTATAGAGTTGGCGAAGCAGTCGACTATCAATCGGCAGCCATGGCAACAGGAGAAGAAAGTCAGTTCTCCGCAACGATTCCGAAAGAAGCGTTGACCGATACGGCGCTTCAATACTACATCCAGGCGTCAGATGGCGTGGATACAGTGAAGACCAGTACATTCACGGTCTCGATCGAACATGGCAATGTTGATTTTAACAAGCTGCCGCCGCTTATGGTAACGGAGATCGTTCCGGACTCTACCAACGTAGGAACAGGGGACGGTTACGAATTTGTTGAGGTTTATAACAATACGGATCAAACGATCAATTTCAAAAACTACAAAATCCAATATCGTTACACCGATTCCGGACCGGATGCCGATGTCGTTTGGCCGACGGCTTCAGAGGAATTGCTGATTCCTTCGAAGAAAACGATGGTGTTCTGGGTAATCAACAGCCAGAACAAACAATCAACAATCGATGATTTTAATAAGCTCTATGGCACAAACCTAGTCGAAGGGACCGACATTGTCAAAATGTACAGTGACGGTATGGCTAACGGCGGCAAACGGGGGATTGTGGTTGCTTCAAATACGAAGACGGAAATCTCCGCCGTTTATTATGACAACGATGCAGAAACCGTTGCGAATAAAGGGATTTTCTACAAATATTCGCCCGCCGGAAGCACGCAAATGATTAAATACAGTGCCGGTATAGATGCGGCTACACCTGGGAAGGTCGCTCCCGTTCAAGTGCCGATTATTCCTGTTAAACAGCCCGCAGATACAACAAACCCGACTTTTAAAGATTTAACGGACATTACCGAGATTGATAAGGCCAAAAATCTGCAAATCAAAGCGGAAGCAAATGATGAGAACAAGGTGAAATCGGTGGCGCTCTATTATAAGAGCAACCTCGATAGCGTCTATACGAAGCGTTATTTGGAAGAAAGCTTCGCGGATACGCTTTATCACTATACGATCTACTCGCCGGAGTTGATCGGACGGAATTACTTGGAGTATTACTATGTGATTTCGGACGGCAAGAACGAGGTGACTTCGGAGAAGTATCGTGTAAATGTAACAGGCAATTCCGATCATTCCAGCTTGCGCCTGAATGTGAAGGACGGAGACATACTTGCTGGTACAAAGGTTCTGAAGGGTACTTCTGAGAGTGCTCCTGCTTCATCGCTGCACTTGTCCGTCGATCAGACGGAAGTAAGCGCTGGAACTTATGCAGCCGTTGAGCAGGATGCGTATTTCGCATTCGAAGCAAACGGAGTCAACTACTACTTTAAGAACGGCGTTGCGATCGGCAAAGAAGCGCTTTACATTTTTGAAGATCCAATTAATAGCTATACGACGTTAACGGTGCCAATTGCGGCTGAGCGCTTAAAGGCAGGCAGCAATATCATCTCGATTCGCGCGGGTACGAAAGCGTCGCCGTTTGATGATCGCGCAGAAGAGAATAAAGATGATTTTACGGTCCGTAATGTAAGACTTGTGTTCGCAGACGGCACCGAAATTTTCGATGAGCGTTACAAAAACCGCGATACGGTTATCCCCATGGGAGACAGCGCGGGTAAATTCCCGGTGATGGACTTTAACTTTGCTATCCCGGATGCGCTCTTAGCTTCCAAGGCTTACGCTTTGGACACGACAAAGCTGCATGATGGCGAGCATGCGATAACCGTTGGCCATTCGCAGCTGGGCGAGAAGACCGTAACGGTCAAAGTCGACAATACCGCACCATCGATCACTACCTCCTTGGAGGAGGGGAAAATGTACCGTGGTCCGTTTGCCATTGATGCATCCGTGCAAGATGCGCTGTCAGGGCTCGATAAAGTAGAGGTATGGCTGGATGAAGCGCCGATCACCCTTCCTTATAAGACTTCGTCCAAGGATTTGACGGCAGGTAATCATGTAGTCCTTGTCCATGCTACCGATAAAGTCGGCAATATGGCACAGAAACAAGTAACCTTCTCCGTACCGGCGGAAAATCCGACGAAACCTGAATTGGTAACGCCTGCTTCCGGTTCAACGGGAATTGACCGCAATCCCGTTCTGACCGTTAAAGTTGCAGATCCAATGAATGACAGTATGAAGGTTTCGTTCTTCCAAGGCTTTAAGTATGACGCTGCCAGTCAGGGCGATTTCCAAGGCTTCCGCAATGCGGCAGATGTTGAGCCTCCGAAAGAAATGGTTCCTGCCGGCGAAAGCGCGATGACGCCAGAGGATTACGATAAGATCAGCGCGACTGACGGGCAATATTTGATCGACGATTCAACGGAACAATTTCCGTACCAGCGGTTCCAGGTTCAGTTGGATGCTTCGGTGAAAGATACCGATAAGGTTGAATTAAGCTGGAAAGGAAATTCCCTTGAAGGCCGTAAAGTCAGTATGTACGTATGGAGCCCGGCAGAGTCGAAATGGAAGAGCGTAGATTCCAAGATTGCCGGGGCAACTGATTTTACACTTGGAGCATGGGTAACTGCCGGCGAGTATGCAGCCGATCATTCGCTTCAGGTTATGGTGCAGGATGAGCTGCCGGTATCGCAGGAGAAATTTGATTTCTCCTTCGCGTGGATGTCGGATACGCAATATTACTCCGAGAGTTACCCGCATATTTATGAGGACATTGTCAACTGGATTGCGGATAACAAAGAGTCGCAAAAAATCAAATACGTTATCCATACCGGGGATATCGTAGATGAGGCGGATAAGGAAATTCAATGGGAAAGGGCCGATGCGGATATGAAGGTGCTGGAGAATGCCAACATACCATATGGCGTTCTGGCCGGTAACCATGACGTTGACCATCAGCTTGGCGCTTATGATTATTATTGGAAATATTTCGGCGAGAAGCGCTTTAAGGATCAGCCGACATACGGCGGTTCGCTCGATAACAACCGCGGCCACTACGATCTCGTTTCTTCCAACGGGAATGATTTCATTATGGTGTACATGGGTTGGGGCGTCCGTGATTCGGATATCGACTGGATGAATGAAGTGCTGGCCAAATATCCGAATCGCAAGGCGATTCTGAACTTTCATGAATTCCTGCTCGTGTCGGGCAACCGTGCACCGATTGCAGATAAGATTTTCGAGAAAGTGGTAACAAAGAATAAGAATGTATTTGCCGTATTGTCGGGCCATTATCATAATTCCGCTTTGCTCGTCGATGAGCTCGATGATAATAACGACGGCGTGAAAGATCGTAAAGTCTATCAAATGCTATCGGATTATCAAGGCGGACCGGAAGGCGGCCAAGGGTATATCAAGCTGCTTCAATTCGATATGGCGAACGACAAAATGTACGTGAAAACGTACTCGCCATACCTCGACGATTACAACTACTATGATCCGAAAGATTACCCGAACAAAGACGAATTTACGCTGGATGTTGATTTGACAGCGCAGGTGAAGCGGGTAGCAACGGATTACATGGGTGTCAACGTGTATACGGACCAGCTCATAGGCAAAGTGAATGAAGCAACAAGCGGTGAGCAGGCCGGAGTAACTTGGAGCAATCTGGAAGCCAATAAGAAGTACCAGTGGTATGCGTTAGCGGAGGATGCCTATACCGGACAAGGTTTGTCCAATATTTGGAGTTTCACGACAGGAACGACGGGAAATAATCCGCCGGTGGTAGTAGTACCTCCTGCTCCGCCCAACTCAGGTCCAACGCCTGTAAAAACAGACGATGGCGTTACCGTGCTGGGCGAACTGAACGATGGGAAGCTTACCGTTCCTGCCGGGACAATTACTAAAGCGATCGAGTTGATGAATAGTCAAAGCGATCATATCGTTCATATTAAGACTGAAACCGCTGTGCAGGCTGTAAATGCGGAGCTGCTTGTCAAAGATCTGACTGATGCGTTGAAGCTTAAAGCAGATCTGACGGTATCGATCGATATTGGCGGAGCAAGTTATAATCTCCCGCTGGATGTACTTGATTTGGCCAAATTAGCAGCTGCATTTGGTGCTGATGCGAAGCTCGTCATCTCGATCGCACAAGCAAGCGGCGCTGCGGCGCAGCAAGTGAAGGACGCGGCAGCTTCAACCGGTGTAACTTTAATTGGCGCACCTGTTGAATATACCGTAGCTGTACAAGCAAACGGGAAGACCCAGGAGATTAACCAATTTGGCAGCACCTACATCTCTCGGACCATCGTTACGTCGCAGCAGCTTGATCCAAAAACAACTACTGCGGTAATGTACAATCCGGAGACCGGAGAGTTCACCTTCGTGCCTTCATCATTCAAGACGGTTGGCGGCCAAACGATCGTTACCATTCAGCGTAACGGAAACAGTATTTATGCGATTGAGCAGCTGAGCAAAACGTTTAGCGACGTGAGCAAGCACTGGGCACGCGCTGATATCGAACTAATGGCTTCCAAGCTGATCGTTAGAGGAAGCAGCGGCGATCAATTTGGTCCGGATCAGGCGATTACGCGCGCAGAGTTTGCAGCCATGATCGTTCGCGCTCTGGGCATGTCGGAAGTGAAGACTGCAGCGGGATTAAGCGACGTCCTCATTCAGGACTGGTTCGCAGGAGCAGTTGGAGCAGCGGTAAAAGCCGGACTCGTCAAAGGTTATGAAGATGGCAGCTTTAAACCGAATGCTTCCATTAACCGTGAAGAAATGGCGGTTATTATAGCTCGCGCCATTGCGTTTACGGGCAAACAGCCTAGCGGGGCTGAACAACTGTTGGATATGTTCAAGGATAAAGCAGCTATTGACAGCTGGGCGAAGCAGCCAGTAGCTCAAGCGGTTGAAGCAGGCATTATCAATGGAATGAGCAATGGGAACTTTGTTCCACGCAATAAGGCGACCCGTGCGGAAGCGGCGGTTATGCTGAAGCGACTGCTGAAGTACGTGGCATTTATCGATTAAGTGAAATGAAAAGAAGTCAGCCGGATTTTCCGGCTGACTTCTTTATTTTTGTTTGAAAAAACGGGATCGGCGCATTAGCACCGATCCCGCTTGATTTTAGTCCTCAATATCCGCCCAGAACTCTTCGTCCGCATCCAGCGTAATTTGCGAACGGAACTTCCGGAGTTGATATTGCTTTAGCAAATATTGCTCGATGGCTTCCAGCAAATTCGCTTCCACCAGATATTGGCCGCGTCCTTGAACCCAAACCTCCGCCGTATAGCCGTATTCTTCGTCCCATGACAGTTGTGCTTCAACATCCGTCGGAGAGACGCCTCTACGTTCTGCCATATGGAGGCAAATAGCGTTTATGATCTCGTCCGTGTAGATTCTCATAACTTAGTAAGGTCTCCGTTGATCGGGATGAGCCGGCTTGCGGCGATTCTTGAAGTAATGGAATATACCCCGTATCGCGACGATGACAATATAGATTGCAATCACATTAATGATTAATCCGAACATGTCGCCGAGGAATCCCAGATTACCGAACATGCCGCCGAACAATAGACCCGCAAGTCCACCGATCATGAGCCCTTTCATAAAGCTTCCGCCGCTGAAAAACCCGCGTTTACCTGTTGTTGCCGCCCCTGCTTTAGTCGTTCCGCTTGTCCCGCCATTGCTTTTGGTTACATTGTCAGCAGGCTTGGATGGGGTAGACGTATAGCTCTTCTTCGGTGAGGAAATTTTACCTCTCGGCTTAGCATCAACCGCCCCTGCGCTGAATGCGAAAAAAAGCGCGAAAGCCATCAGCATTAATAAACCCTTTTTCATCTGTAAGTCTCCTCCTGATATGCTGCAAAGACAGCTGATATTGCCAATCAGTACAATTACGTCTAATATAATCAAAGGTTTCAGTTTTCATTCTCTTTTTACGAATGATTTTACGGAAATGGGGGATAGCGATGCAATTGAAGCAATATCCGGCGGCATATGAGTCGTTTTTGTACGAGTTTCATGCGACACGGGATTATTTTGAATGCCATGAATTGCTCGAGGAATATTGGAAGGCGCAGCCCGGCGACTTGCTCGGTTCGATCTGGGTAGGGCTCATTCAGATTGCAGTAGGATCCTATCATCATAGAAGGCACAATAATCGCGGGGCGCTCAAGATTTTGCGGCAAGCCGAGAAGCGGTTGGATGCACAGCTGCTGAACGAAGTCGGACTAAACGGCGAGCAACTGATTGCGATGATAGCGGAGAGAATCGAGGCTATCGAAGATTCTTTGCCATTTACAGATATGAATTTGCCGATTGTCGATTCGGAATTGCACGCTCGAAGCGTAGTGGCAGCGGAGCGGGAAGGGTATGTCTGGGGGGCGCCGAGCCGAATGGATGAAGCGCTTATTAGTCGCCATACGCTTCGTGATCGAAGCGATGTCATTGCCGCACGCGCTGCCGCAGCGAAGGAGAAGAAGCGGTAGGCACCCTATAGAAAAAGCTTAGCGATCAAGTTCTGCACAGCATGCGGCAGGCTTGTCAGCTAAGCTTTTTTCGATTACTAATGATTTATTCAGCAGCAGGTTCGTAGCCGTTAACGACCAGATCCAGCTTGCCTGTTTCCGGATGAATGATCAAGCCATGCACCGGTGTTTGGGCAGGCAGCAAAGGATGATTCTTAATGATCCCCACGCTGCGCTCAACGCTGTCTTGCACGTTATCGAAGCCAGTCAGCCAGCGCTCCAGGTGCATGCCCGAGTTGCGAAGCGTACGAATGGTTTCTTCAGAAACACCGCCTTCGAGCATATGCGAAATGACCACTTCCGGATTGAGGCCTGTCATCCCGCATTCGTGATGTCCAATCACAACGACCTCATCAGCCCCAAGCTCATATACGGCAACGAGAATACTCCGCATGATGTTCCCGAATGGCTGCGTCACAATGGCACCGGCGTTCTTAATAATCTTCGCATCGCCATTGCGCAAATTGAGCGCTTTCGGCAGCATCTCAGTAAGTCTGGTGTCCATGCACGTAACGATGACCATCTTCTTCTGTGGGAATTTATCGGTCAAATATTTCTCATACTCACCGTTGGCAACAAATTGTTCATTAAAGGCTAGAATGTCATTGAGTCTATTCATTCGTTTCCCTCCATCCAATTATAAGAACAAGGTTTTCTCTATTTTGTAAAACGTCTTACACTTTCATGAACCGCAGATTGGCGGTATAAATCTGGCTGTCGCTCTTCAAGCTGAACGAATGGCGCGCTTCATTATAATCAATCTTGAGGTTTGGCTCGAAGAACACCTCATACCGGGGCTCGTACCATACGGAATAGGGAGTTCCGCTGCCTAATCGATCGTCCGGATGTGTTTGCTCGAGTAGCTGCAAGGTGGGTACGCCGCTGACGACGCAGCCGCAGCCTTCCGTGTCGTACAACAATTTGAGATGTTTGCTGCCGCCTTGCATATAAGGAGACAATTGCTCGATCGCAGATGAAGTAAATGAAAATTGCATGTCAAATCTCCTTTCATAGAGGTTGCGTGCAAAGCCAGGATTAGGTTGATTATACGGTTTGCAAAAAGTATGATCAAGTAGTAGCGTCTAAACGTTATGGAAAGGTGATGACATTTTGATGACAAATAGCACGAAAGAATTGGAATTGTTTGTAGAACGGATTGGACTAATTAAAAGTTACGAGGAGTCAATTGCCCTGCTCTCGTGGGATTTACGTACCGGCGCGCCGCGTAAAGGAATGGATGTTCGTTCGCAATCGATCGGTAATTTGTCCGGTCAAATGTTCAAGCTTGCTACTGCCCCGGAGCTCGGGGAATGGCTGACAGCACTGGAAGAGCCGAGTACTTATGAAGGACTGAATGAGGTTCAAAAGCGGCTGGTTACGGAAACCCGTAAGGATTATGATCGCAGCGTGAAGATTCCGCCTAAGATGTATCAAGATTATGTGGTGCTGACCTCGCAGGCGGAAACCTTCTGGGAAGAAGCCAAAGTGAACAACGACTACGCGTCGTTCGAGCCCTATCTGGATAAGATCATTACATACACGAATCAATTCATCGACCTGTGGGGCGTAAAAGGTACACGCTACGACACGCTTCTGGATATGTATGAGCCGGGAATGACCACAGAAGAACTGGACCATGTGTTCGGGGGTCTCCGCGAGAAGCTGGTACCGCTCGCTGCAGCCATCGCTGCATCGCCGCATCAACCGGAAACGGGTTTCCTGAAGCAGACTTACGCGAAGGATGCGCAGAAGAAATTCAGCACCTTTATTTTGGATCAAATGGGCTTTGACTTCAACGGCGGCAGACTTGATGAAAGCGCGCATCCGTTCGCAACCGGGCTAAATCCGGGTGACGTTCGGATTACGACACGTTATCTCAACGATGATGTGACCAGCGCGTTGTTCGGCACGATCCATGAAGGCGGACATGCGTTATATGAACAAAATATCCGTCAAGACCTGATCGGCACAACGCTCTGCACGGGTACGTCGATGGGCATCCACGAATCGCAATCCCGCTTCTGGGAAAATGTAATCGGCCGCAGCTTAAACTTCTGGAGCCGATACTATGGCGACTTGCAAGAGCATTTCCCGAATCAGCTTGATGTGCCGATGGAAGATTTCTACCGCGCAACGAATGTCGTGCAGCCTTCTCTCATTCGCATTGAAGCGGATGAGCTGACCTACAACCTGCATATTATCATTCGTTACGAGATGGAGAAGCTGATCTTTAATGAAGGCGTGAAAGCATCCGAGCTTCCAAAGCTATGGAATGAGAAATATAAAGAATACCTGGGCATTGAACCGCCAACGGATGCGGAAGGAGTTCTTCAGGATGTGCACTGGTCCGGCGGAGCATTCGGTTATTTCCCATCCTATTCCCTCGGAAACATGTATGCTGCTCAAATGACGGAAACCTTGGAACGCGAAATGCCGGACTTTTGGGAAAATGTCGAGAAAGGCAATCTGCATCCGATTAAAGACTGGCTGACAGATAAAGTGTATCAGTATGGGAAACTGAGAACACCATCCGAACTGATCAACGACATTACAGGTAAGCCGCTTGATCCGGATTACTTGGTTCGTTATTTGGAGAAGAAATACACGGCTATATATAAGCTGTAGGTTTGAGACCGCTGCTTGCGAGAGATCGCAGGCGGCGGTTTTTTTGTGCCTCAGATAGCGCTACTCCGTCTCTGCAGATTCTCTGGCCATAAGCTGCTCCAATTTTCTCTCGGTCATGGAGTCCGGAGCCGGCGTGTAGATGCTGCAGCGCAGATCGGTTTCGCCATGAACCTGCAAGGAGGTTAATTGGAAGAGCATCTTGCCCGCCTTAGCGTGACGGAATTCGATAAGTACCTCCGGAGCGGCGCTTACCTGGCTTTTCTCCCACAGCGCGGCAAAGTCCGATTGTGTCTGCTTCATGCGGCCGAGGAAATGCTCATACCATTCATCGTCGACGTACTGCCCGTAATAAGCACGGAAAATAGCAAGGAAACCGCTGACGAAATGCTCCCAATTCCCTGCCAGCCTTCTAAATTCCTGACGCTCAAACAAAAGTGCGATCATATTTCGCTCAGAGGGAGGAAGCTGCTCGAAGTTCATGAAGACATGGGAGGCCGCCTCATTCCAGCCGACGATCTGACAGTGCCGATCCGAGATAATGGTAGGACAGCTGCGCAGCTCCTGCAGGATGCGGCGCAGCGAAGGACTGATTTGCGCGGTTTCCTCCAGTACGCTGCTAAGCCCGGTCCCGCTTTCGAGAGCTAAGGCATATAAATATTTTCGCTCATCGGAAGTTAATCGCAGCGCCGTCGCTATCGCATCCAGCACGGACATGGAGGCTTTAATGTCACGTCCTTGCTCAAGCCAGGTGTACCAGGTATGACTAACGCCGGCCAGCTGCGCGACTTCTTCTCTGCGAAGGCCGGGTGTCCTTCTGCGTCCGCCTGCCGGTAATCCGACCGCTTCCGGGGATAACGAGGTGCGCTTCGATTTGAGGAACGTTGATAGTGCTTGCAGTCGGGATCGATTGTTCAATGATCATCACTCCGTCTTCAAATGATGCTGCTAGTATGGTGTTAATTATACTAGGATAAACGACAACTTGTAATAGGATAACGAATATGACACCATAGCATCACAAGAGAGAATACCAAGGAGGTAGTCGTACGATGGAACGAGTAGTTGTAACCGGAATGGGGATTATATCGCCGCTGGGTTCTGATATAGATACCTACTGGCAGGCGTTAGTTCAAGGGCAGTCAGGAATTAGGCCGATCGATCGCTTTGATGTTACGCGTCATAAAGCGCAAATTGCCGGTACGGTGGTCGATTTTGATGCGGAGGAGCTGTTCGGACGCAAGGAAGCCAGACGCATGGATCGTTTCTGTCAGTTCGCTCTTGCTGCTGCGGATCAGGCGTGGGCGGATGCAGGATTGCAGAAAGAAGAGGTAGACGCGGAACGCGTTGGCGTGTATGTAGGCTCGGGCATCGGCGGGATCGAAACGCTGCTTCAGCAGGATGCCGTACTGCATGAACGCGGACCTGAACGCGTGAGTCCTACGTTGGTGCCGATGATGATATCAAACATGGCAGCGGCTATGATCAGTATCCGTTATGGGACACATGGTCCGACGCTCTCTCCGGTGACTGCGTGTTCCATTGGCAATACCGCTATTGGTGAAGCGTTTCGGCTGATCAGAAGCGGAGCAGCAGATGTAGTGATTGCCGGCGGCGCAGAAGCAGCTATCACGGAAATCTCATTAGCCAGCTTTGGCAATGCGACCTCCTTGTCGACGCGCAACGATGAGCCTCACAAAGCAAGCCGGCCGTTCGATCAAGGCCGTGACGGTTTCGTGATGGCAGAAGGCGCAGGCATCGTGATCTTGGAATCGGAATCTCATGCGAAGCGGCGAAATGCGCGTATTCATGCGGAGATTATCGGTTATGGCGCAAGCTCTGATGCATATCATATGGTAGCCACCCATCCGGAAGGGTACGGACCTTATCTGGCCATGAAAGCTGCGCTTCGCGAAGCTGCTGTCGATCCTGATCAGGTGGATGTGATATTTGCGCATGCGACCAGCACGCACATTGGCGACCTATCGGAAACGATTGCGATCAAGCGGGTATTCGGCGAGAATGCCAATCAAATTCCGGTCTCTGCGATCAAATCGATGACAGGTCATATGCTGGGCGCTGCAGGCGGCGCACAAGCGATTGCCTTAATGAAGAGTCTTCAGGAGGGCATCATCCCGCCTACGATTAATCAGGAGAATCCGGATCCGGAGTGCGATCTGGATTATGTGCCGAATCGTGCAAGGCAAGCTGACCTGCAAATCGGCGTTAGTAATTCGTTTGGTTTTGGCGGACATAATGCCGTTGTCGTGTTCAAGTCCTATAGTTGACTAGCCTCTTACCAGAGGGGTACGATAGTGTCAAAATGAAGCTGGGACTTACTCGTCGCTGTATCTCGATCTAGGAGCTGCTTGTGGGGGAGCATGTCAGTTATCGGCTATCGGACTAAGGAGTAATCATGGGAATCCGGGTTATCAAAACAGCTGTTGCGGCGCTTGCCGCTTTATATACGGCACACTATCTTGGTCTAGACCCGCCGCTGTCGGCGGGTTTGCTTGCTATCCTCGGTGTAGAAGTCACTCGGATGAAAGGGCTGCGAAGCGCTTTTGACCGATTCATGGCTTCCGTGCTCGGTTTGTTCTTTGCTTCCTTATTATTTATGCTGCTCGGCTTCCACCTCTGGACGATCTCGCTCTTCGTGCTGTTTGCTTTTCCGATCTTGTCGCGGTTTCATCTTAAGGACGGTATCGTAACGAGTGCGGTCATTGTTTTTCACGTCTATGCGAAGGAAGAAGTTACGACTGCGTTGATCGGCAACGAAATTATGCTGCTGTTGACCGGCTTAGGCTGGGCAACCGTCATTAATTTCCTGTATATGCCTAAGGAAGAGCATAAGCTGGTTGAGCTTCGGCATGTGACGGAGGAGAAGTTCGGCCGAATATTTCAAACGATGGCAGCGACACTACGCACGCCGTCCCTTGTATGGAATGGAGAAGAGCTGCTCGAAGCGGGGCAGGCGATTGAGGAAGGCATCCGGCGTTCGGAGATCGCCCGCGAGAATCGGGTATGGGGACAAGGAAGCGCGTACAGCCGCTATTGGCCGAATTATTTTGACATGCGTCAGCAGCAGTTGGACTCCATCAGTTTGATGTTAACGCAATTGGCGCTGGTCTATGAATCATTGCCGCAGGGCGAGCTGGTCGCGGAGCTGTTCGAGCATTTGGCGGACGATGTGAAATCCGAAGTATACGAGGGAAAAGTCGATGAGATGCGTTTGAAGCTGGAATCCCGTTTCCCTACAATGCCGCTTCCCATAACCCGAGATGAGTTCGAAATGCGTGCGGCGCTACTGCATGTGGTGCATGAGCTCCGGCGCTATCTCTCCATCGCAAAACGGCTCAAAAAACAAAAAAACAGCCTGAAGGCTGCCGCGCGCGAAGCAAACGTATAATGAATTCTGCTAATAATATGAATTAGCCTATAAAATTTGTACATGTCAAAAAGAAATAGTCACCCTAGACGAATGTCCTGCATACACTTTAATTGAATGATTGTATGGAGGAGGTTAGATCGATGGCTTATGCAGATAAACAGCTTAAGGCTAGAGAAATTATTACCAAAGCTGTCTGCGGCAAAGGTCGTAAGTTTTCCACAGTAACTCATAACGTTACGCCGCCTCATCACCCAACCAGCATCTTGGGCGCTTGGATTATTAATCACCAATATGAGGCGGTCCGTTCCGGAGACGGGATCGAAGTTATCGGTACTTACGATGTCAACATCTGGTATTCTTACAACAAAAACTCGCAGACTGACGTAGCGAAAGAAACATTATCCTACGTCGAACATGTGCCGCTCTCCTATCTCGATCCGAAGCACCGGGCTTCGACCGAGGAAGTATCTGCGGAGTCAACGCAAGAGCCGAATTGCATTGAAGCTAACATTTCGTCCAGCGGGAACAGCGTCGTTATTCGCGTGGAGCGCGAATTTGCGGTCGTTCTGGTTGCTGAAACGAAGGTGTGGGTAGCTACTTTGCCGGGTGGTTCGGATGACGGCAAAGATTACGATTACGGTGATGATGGTGACTTTGAAGATTTGGATCCGGAGCTGCTCGACGACGAACTGTAATTTTAGCGGGTTACAGTTAGGTTAGTGTATCGTATGCGAGAGCGGGGAAAGATTCGAGGGCGAGAGCCCTCTTTTTTTTCGAAAAATATAGGAATACATTTGTTCGTTGTTAAAGAGAGCGATCGGAGTTGGCGGCGATGGCTGGCAGGGTATGGTTGAGCAGTGGAGCAGAATTCGTCCCTTTCGACGGCATCGTAGGAAGGGCAGGCGGTCCGGACGCTGAGGATGCCGTCCTTGCGGGGCGGAACGGGATAGGCTTGGCTGCCGGTTGGCGTGAATCGGCCAAGCAGCCGCTCGTCATTAATGCCGGCGCTGCGGCATTCTCGTCATGGGACGAGGAGGAGGTCCGCAGACGGCTCGTGCGTTCAGGTACTGCAGCGTGGCGAGATGTGCAGGGAGCGAATCGGGTCGCGAGTTATGAAGTCTCGTTATTTCAGTTGCTCCCGATCGCGGTGGAACGGAAGAGAAAACGACTAAGCAGCTATGCTGAAGTTCTGTTGGGAGAAGTGAATAAGGAAGTTCTATCGGAGGACGCGCGCTATAAACCTTTCGTCCGCTTAGCGGCTCGGGCGCTCTATGCTTGCGGACTAGATAACGGCATCGTCGAGCTTGCAGAGGGGGAGCAGGGGCGGTGCTTTGTCGCGCGTATCACGCTTCCTTCGTTGGCTGACTATCGGCTTGGGCATTGGAAGGAAGCGGTGCTGCGGTTGGAGGATGAGCTGGGGGCGGGAGTTAGAGAGAGGGAGATGGATCGGGAGCGGGAACGTGAGCGAGAACGAGAGCTAGAGCAGGTGCGAGAGCGGGGGCAAGGGCAAGGGCAAGGGCAAGAGCAAGAGCAAGAGCAAGAGCAAGAGCAGGTGCGAGAGCAGGGGCAAGGGCAAGAGCCAGAGCTAGCGCAGGAGCAGGAGCAGGAGCAGGAGCAGGAGCAGGAGCGGGAGCGGGAACGAGAACGAGAACGAGAACGGGAATGGGTGGTCACAACTTCGTCTTCAATTTTGATTGGCGCGGATCCTGAATTTCTGCTGCTTGATGGGGATGGTAGAGTGGTATCGGCTGCCCGCTACTTGGAAGGCGGGCATGGCGCCGGCTGCGATGCCGTTGTCGTGCGAGGGCAGATTCGGTACCCGATCGCCGAGCTCCGGCCGGCACCTGCTGCAACGCCGGATGAGCTTGCGCGAAACATCCGCAAGCTGCTGCAGCAAGCCTCGCAGCGCATCCCGAGCGAACCGCCGCTGCGCTGGGCGGCAGGTGGAATGCCTGCCGCAGGGTTTGCGTTAGGCGGCCACATCCACCTAAGTGGTGTTTCCTTGACGGGAAGGCTGCTGCGGCTGTTGGACAGCTATATCGCGTTTCCGCTAGCGATGATCGAGTCCTCGGCGGAACAGTCGCGCCGTCCGAAATACGGCTTTCTGGGCGATTTCCGGCTCCAGCCGCATGGCGGATTCGAGTATCGCACGCTGCCGAGCTGGCTTGTTTCGCCGCTTGCTGCGAAGGCAGCTTTTGCCCTGGCGCTGCTTTGCGCGCGTGAAACAAACACGCTCAGCTACTGTCCGGCGGAAGAGGAGCGCTATGTTGCCGCTTATTATGCTGGTGACAGCGAGGTGCTGCGCGGCTGTCTGGATCAGTTAGCCTCGTCGATGGCCTCGACGAGCTCCTATCATGAACTGGCGCAGTGGATCGAACCGCTGCTCATTTCAATTCGCCAAGGGAAGAAGTGGGACACGGAGGCTGATCTACGCACGAAGTGGCGTATACCTGTGGGCAGTGGGGAGGACAGATCTCCAGCTAATCATGCAAACCGCTCGGTGCGGGTGCTTGAGTAATGCGATGGCATAGATGTGTGGCACTGAGAGCAACACAATCCCGCGAAAGACGTGCAAGCGGCGAATGTGTAGCTCTGAGAGCAACACAATCTCGAGAATGGTGCGACAGCGACGGATGTGTGGCTCTAGGAGCAACACAATCTCGCGAAAGGCGTGCCAGCGGCGGATGTGTGGCTGTGGGAGCAACACAATCCCGCGAAAGGCGTGCCAGCGACAGGATGTGTAGCTCTGAGGGCAACACAATGGTCTGAAATGGACTAGTTAAGAAGACGGTCATTTCCATGTAACACATATTGGTGGTAGAGAGTCGATGTGAGCTAGTGTAGCTCCAAGCACATGAAGCGCATCTAGAGGTCTACATGGTAATTAATTCAGCAGAAAGCGACCCAAAGAGAGTGGTATTCAGATCGGTACATATGGTGCGAAAGCGACGAATGAAGCAAGTACGGCATAGTTAGTTGAAGTGCGGACTTTGGAGTAACTTTTGGTAGGTGTGTGAGTTAACGGTCACCGTTATGTGCTGCTGCTGCGGGGATTTGCATCCCAAGAGCGGTACTAGTACCGCTCTTGGGATGCAAATGGTGTTATGAGGGCAAAGAAAGGTACGTAGTACCTCTCATGGGATGCAGATGGTGAAATTAGCGCAAAGAGAGATACGAAGTACCGCTCTTGGGATGCAGATGGTGAAATTAGCGCAAAGAGAGATACGTAGTACCTCTCATGGGATACAGATGGCGAAATTAGCGCAAAGAGAGGTACGTAGTACCTCTCTTCTGTCCAGCCGAACAGGTTCGCGGATTACAGCGTCGGACGCGCAGCTCAGCGAACAACACACCTCTGAACAGCACTCCAGCGGCGAATGAGTAGCTCAAGGAGCAATAATGTGTAGAGTAGACTAAGGCGCTCCAACCGGAGCGCTTTTTCTGTTATAATGAAGGTCTGTTTGTTCATAGCACGCAAATATACGTAAATTCACATAGGAGGGGCCGCATGATTGCATATACCCCGATGATTCAGCAATATTTGGGCATAAAGGAAGGCGCGAAGGACGCGATTCTGTTTTTCCGTCTGGGCGATTTTTATGAAATGTTTTTTGAAGATGCGATCAACGCGTCCAGAGAGTTGGAGATCACACTTACCGGCCGCGAGGGCGGTGGCGATAAGAAAATTCCGATGTGCGGCGTACCTTATCATTCCGCAGAGGGATACATAGCTCGCTTGATTGAGAAGGGCTTCAAAGTTGCGATCTGTGAGCAGGTGGAAGATCCATCCGCTGCCAAAGGTGTAGTGCGCCGGGAGATCATCCGCGTCGTAACGCCGGGTACCGTAATGGAATCGAAATCGCTCGCGGATAAAGCGAACAATTTCATCGTGGCGGTCGCAGAGCATGGCGGCGCATTCGGCGTTGCAGCATGTGATTTAACAACAGGTGAACTCTATGTCACATCGTTCTCGGCTGCGCAAGAAGCGTTGACGGATGAAGTAAACGTCTATCATCCTTCTGAGATTGTCGGCGACGCGGGAGCGATGGAGCAGCTTCGCTCGGCAGCGGCGGTTTGGAACCGTCCGGTCCTCTTCACGGAGAGAGCGCCGATGGATCCGGAGCGGCTCGCGCAGCAATTCAGTCAATTGACGCTAGATTCCCTTGCACCTGCCAGACATCGCGCGGTCAGCTTGTTGACCGGTTATCTGGACGAGACGCAGAAGCGCTCGCTGGGCCATGTTAGACGGATTTCGGTCTATGAGCCGAATCAATATATGATTCTTGATCCGTTTACGAGACGCAACTTAGAGTTAGTTGAAACGGTACGCGATCGTAACAAGAAAGGTTCGCTGCTATGGCTGCTGGATCGTACACGCACCTCGATGGGAGCAAGGCTGCTGAGAAGGTGGATCGATAAACCGCTGCTGTCGAAGGCGGCGATCGATGAGCGGCTTGAAGCGGTGGACAGGCTTTATGGCAATTTTATTTTGCGTGATGAGCTGCGCCGTGAACTGAATGAAATCTACGATCTGGAACGACTAGTCGGGCGGGTAGCGTACGGAAGCGCCAACGGTCGGGATCTGAATGCACTGAAGTCATCCCTGCAGCATGTGCCTGCCATTGCAGCACTCTGTGCCGAGTCGGACTCTGAGACTTTACGCAAGCTTGTAAAAGATGTCGATCACTGTGCTGACCTGGCCGAGATGATCGAGACGGTCATCGTGGAAGAACCGCCGGTTTCCGTGCGTGAAGGCGGATTGATCCGTGCCGGATATGACAGTTATTTGGACGAGCTTCGTGAAGCGAGCGTGAACGGCAAGAAGTGGCTGGCAGAGCTGGAACGCAGAGAGCGCGAGGCGACCGGCATCAAGTCGCTGAAGATCGGCTACAACAAAGTGTTCGGCTATTATTTGGAAGTGTCCAAAGCGAATATTGGCAGCCTTCCGGAAGGCCGTTATGAACGCAAACAGACGTTAACGAACGCCGAACGTTACGTAACGCCGGAGCTGAAGGAGAAAGAAACGTTAATTCTCGAAGCAGAAGATAAAATGGTCGACCTTGAGTATGCCAAGTTTGTTGAGCTTCGCGATCATCTGAGCGCTCATCTGCACCGGCTTCAGAAGCTTGCCGAAGTGCTGGCTGCCCTTGACGTGTTCCAATCCCTTGCTACCGTCAGCGGCGAACAGCGTTATGTGAAGCCGAAAGTAACGGAAGGGTACGATTTTGTCGTGCAGGAAGGTCGCCATCCCGTAGTCGAGGCAGTTATGGACGCATCATTCATTGCCAACGACACCTCGCTCGCGAACGGCGCGGATAAAGCCTCCATGCTCCTCATTACCGGACCGAATATGGCGGGGAAAAGCACTTATATGCGCCAGGTTGCCTTAGTCAGCATCATGGCTCAAATCGGCAGCTTCGTACCGGCGAAGTTCGCCGAGGTTCCGCTCATTGACCGCATCTTCACGCGCATTGGCGCAGCCGACGATCTGATCGGCGGACAAAGTACGTTCATGGTGGAGATGAAAGACATCCAGATCATGACGGAGAAAGCAACGGCTCAAAGTTTAGTCATTATCGATGAGCTGGGACGCGGCACATCGACGGGCGAGGGTATGGCGATTGCGCAGGCGGTTATTGAGTTTGTTCATCATGAAGTCGGCTGTAAAGCGCTTGTGTCGACGCATTTTCATGAATTGGCCCATCTGGGCGATACGCTTCCGCGGTTAGCAAATGCCTGCATGGCCGTTCAGGAAACCGGCGACAATGTCACCTTCCTGCGTAAGCTGGTTCCAGGCGCTGCCGGCAGCAGCTATGGGATTTACTGCGCACAGTTGGCCGGATTGCCGGGGAGCATTATCGAGCGTGCGTATTCGCTGCTAGAGCTGCACACGGATCATGAAAACCTAGCGGCTGCCGCAGCGGTCAAGCTTCCTTATGTCGCAGAAGCTGCCGCAGCTTATGCAGCGCCAACCGAAGAGGCCGCTAAGGTTCCGGCAGCAGTAGAACTGCCTCGTGTCGTTGAACCTGTACAGGTTCCCGAACCAGCAACAGCATCAACAGGTGTCGTTCAACTCTCTATTTTCGAAGAAGCAGCTCCAAGCACCGGCAAGCAACGTAAGGGGAATACCCGCGCAGAGCAGCTGGCCGAACAGCTTCGGAAGCTGGATCTGTTTAATTTAACGCCGATGCAAGCGATGCAATGGCTGAATGATATGAAGCTCAAGCTAAACGACGAGCAAGGATAGCTGAGGAGGTGTATGGTCGAGATGAGCAAAATCCGAATATTGGACGAGCAATTAGCCAACCAAATCGCCGCAGGCGAAGTGGTGGAGCGGCCATCGTCCGTAGTGAAGGAACTCGTAGAGAATGCGGTTGACGCAGGCAGCAGTGCCATCGATATCGTCATCGAAGAGGGCGGTCTGACCCTTGTGCGCGTAACGGACAACGGCTCCGGCATCGAGGGCGAGGATATCGAGACGGCGTTCTACAGACATGCAACGAGTAAAATTTCGTCCAGCAAAGATTTGTTTCGTATCGCGAGCCTCGGGTTCCGCGGCGAGGCACTTCCGAGTATTGCCGCTGTAGCCCGCGTAGAATGTGTGTCATCACCGGAGAAAACCGGGCTTGGCCGCCGGCTTGTTATCGAAGGCGGCACGATTACTGCGAACGAAGAAGCGAATGCGCCGCAAGGGACGGATATTAGCGTGCGCGAGCTGTTTTATAATACACCTGCCAGGCTTAAGTATATGAAGACGATCCAAACGGAGATCGGTCATATTGCGGATTACGTCAACCGTCTGGCGCTGGCGCATCCCGGAATTGCTTTTACATTAAAGCATAACGGCGGTCTGCTGCTTCGCACATTAGGGAGCGGCGATCGTTTGCAAGCCTTTGCGGCGATTTACGGTACAGCTACGGCTAAGGCGATGCTGCCGGTTTCAGGCGAACATCCGGATTATGAGCTGCAAGGTTTTATTTCGAAACCCGAGCAGACGAGATCGAACCGCAACGGAATTACAATCGTCGTGAATGGCAGGTATATCCGGAGCTTCGTGATCAATCAGGCGATTATGCAAGCCTATCACACGCTGCTTCCGATTAATCGATTCCCTATGGTCGTGCTAGAGCTCGGCATGCATCCGAGCTTGCTGGACGTTAACGTGCATCCTTCCAAAATGGAGGTGCGCTTCAGCAAAGAAGCGGAATTGCGCGAGTTTATCGAGGAAGCTGTCAAGCGCGCACTAGGCAAGCAGCGGCATATCCCTGGTCCGGCAGCGACTACAGAACGCTCGAAGCCGCTGTTCATTCAGGATCGTATCTCCTTCCATCAACCGGATGATACGTTCCCGAAGGCTGCGCCATCAACGGCCCTGATTGGCGGACAAGCGTTATCTGCAGCAGAAATCGCTGCAGCTCTGGACATTGCCGAGGAAGCGATCGCGAGCAGGAATCCCGGCGTTCCCTCCGCTGCAGCACCGCAGCAACCGCAAGCAAAGCAGCCGAATCAGGCGACGACCTTGGGGGAAAAGCCGCAATCGATTGCCAGCAACAACAATGCTATATCTCGCGGTCAAGAGAGCCGCAGTTATACGCCGGATTGGCAAGCAGGAGTCAATCGAGGCGCCATTCCCAGAGATGCGACGGAGCGACTGTACGCACCGCCAAGCACGCAGGGGGCGATTGCACGGGAATCCGATTCGAACTATGCGTCGAATAGCGTAGGAAGTCAAACGGAACAAGGCGTTAAGCCGGCTTCCGCTGCCGACAAAGCACCGGAGTCTGTCCAAGCGTCTGATAGCCCTGCAAGCAATTCAAATGATTTCACAAGCGCCCGGGCGGTTTCATCAAGCTATGCAGCTGTATCTCAACCACCACGTGATCCTGCAACGCCATCGTTCCCCGAGCTGTACTGGATCGGGCAGCTGCATGGCACCTATATCATCGCGCAGAACGAAGAAGGACTCTTCTTGATCGACCAGCATGCGGCGCATGAACGCATCAATTATGAATATTTCTTCGAGAAATTCAGCAGACCGGAGCAGGCAAGCCAGCAGCTGCTAGTGCCGCTGACCATGGAATTTACGCAAGCGGAGGCGGCTGCCTTGAAGGGCAAGCTGCCTTACATGCAGGAGGCCGGAGTCGAGCTCGAACCGTTCGGGGCACATACCTTCTTAGTGCGCTCCTACCCGGAATGGCTCCCTGAAGGCGAAGAACACAATGTCATCGAAGAGATGGCGGAGTGGCTCATCAGTGAGCGAGGAGCAATCGATATCGGCAAAATGCGAGAGAAATCCGCCATCATGTGTTCCTGCAAAGCATCCATCAAAGCGAATGACAGATTGACGCGCGAAGAAGGCGAAGGCCTGCTGCGTAGACTTGGAGCATGCATCCAGCCTTACACTTGTCCGCATGGCAGACCGATTGTGGTCCATATGACCACCTATCAGCTGGAGAAGATGTTTAAGCGGGTGATGTCATGATCGTCACTACGCCGCACAAGCCTACACCGGAGCAGACTGCCTATGCTGCCGGGCTGGCAGAAGAGCTTGGAGGCCGATATGTTCCTCGCAAACAAGACTCGCTCAGCCTGCTCAAAACGAAATACAACGACAATCGCCTGCTTGTTGCGGACCACCGAGGACTACGCTATTATGAGGAATCGGAGGAGCCGCTGTACTTTCATCCCAGCATGGCTTATGTACGCGTGAAACGGATGCGCAAAGGGGAAGCCGATCCGCTTGTCTCGCTCACAGGCTGTCAGCCCGGCGATCATGTTATTGATTGCACGGCAGGTCTGGGCTCGGATGCGCTGGTTTTTGCTTTCGCAGTTGGGGAAGAAGGCCGCGTAACGGCGCTTGAAAGCGAACGGATGCTGTATACCGTCGTTCGCGAAGGGCTGAAGACTTACGAGACCGAGCATGCAGACGTGAACGCGGCGCTGCGCCGAATTGAAATGCGCCATGCGAACCATATCGACTATCTGTCCGCTTTGCCGGACAAAAGCGTGGATATCGTTTACTTCGATCCGATGTTCCGCAAGCCGATGCACGATTCATCTGCGTTACAGCCCTTGCGAGGACTCGCCAACAATGACGCGCTTCAGGAAGAATCGATTCGTCAGGCCACCCGTGTAGCCCGCAAAATGGTTGTCCTCAAGGAGCACCAAGGCAGCGATGAATTTCAGCGGCTGGGCTTCGAACGGCGGCATATTAATAAAATAGCTTACGGAGTGATTCTGCCAACATGAGCTCAGCGACAATCCATACAGAGAGCAACAAGCCGAAGCTGCTGGTGCTGATCGGCCCGACAGCGGTCGGCAAAACAAGATTAAGCCTCGAGCTCGCCAAAACATGCAATGCCGAAATCATTTCCGGCGACTCCATTCAAGTTTATAAAGGCATGGACATCGGTACCGCCAAAATCAAACCGGAGGAGCGGGAAGGGATTCCGCATCACTTAATCGATATTTGCGATCCGACCCATTCCTTCTCGGTTGCTGAATTTCAAGAGCGCTGTGCGGTGCTTATTCCGGAGATTGAGAACCGGGGCAAGCTGCCTTTTATCGTAGGCGGTACCGGACTATATGTGGAATCGGTCGCCTATGGTTATGATTTTGCCGAAGTAGGCTCTGATGATGCTTATCGGGAAGAGCAGCGCCTCTATGCACTGGCACATGGCGCGGAAGCGCTTCATGAAAGGCTTCGCGCCGTAGATCCGGAGGCGGCCGATCGACTGCATCCCAACGACCAGCGCCGCGTCATTCGCGCGTTGGAAGTCCATCATTTGACAGGTTCGACGGTCTCGCAGCAGCTTGAAGGACAGAAAAAGACATCCCCGTTCGAACTCTGTATTATCGGTCTCACAATGGACCGCGCGAAGCTGTATGAACGGATCAACGAGCGTGTCGATGCCATGATGGATGAAGGACTTGTCGACGAGGTAAAGCGGCTGCTTGCTGACGGTGTTCCGGCGAATGCGGTGTCGATGCACGGACTTGGCTACAAGGAAATCGTCCTCTATTTAGAAGGTCATCTCGCGCTTGAAGAAGCTGTTGAACTGCTCAAACGCGATACCAGACGGTTTGCCAAAAGACAGCTGTCTTGGTTCCGCCATATGAGCGATATCCATTGGATTGACACGGATGAAAATTTTCACAAGAATTTGCAAGCAATTTATGGTATAATAGCAGGAAAGTTTAAGATCGATATTGAATATACTTTTAACCAACCTTTTGACGATGGGGGTAACGCGCAATGAACAAATCAATCAACATTCAGGATACATTTCTGAATCAACTCCGCAAAGACAGCGTGCCGGTAACCGTTTATTTGACGAACGGTTTTCAAATTCGCGGTGTCATCAAAGCATTCGACAACTTCACGATCGTCATTGACAGCGAAGGCCGTCAGCAAATGGTGTACAAGCATGCGATCTCGACTTTTACCCCGCAGCGCAATGTTTCGCTCATGCAGGTTCAAGACAACGAAGCGTAACTTCCGGAGCGCATGTTTTGAAACCTTTTCAGAACATGTAACGTTTAATTGGATAGCGGCACGACAGAGCAACCCTTGCGACGTGCAGGGTTGTTCTTTTTTTGATGGGCAGGAGTTCGCCGGATGAAGATGTTTCAAACCTCCTGTTGCCGTTTACTCATATAGGGTATAAATAGAGAGAGTGCACAATTTAGGAGTGACAGAACTGGAGGGGACCTGAGCTTATGGCTGATGGACCACGCAGCACGAGGAACAAGAAGGTAGAGAAGAAAGGCAAGAAAACCAACAAAAAACGTAAATGGGCCGTCTGGCTGTTTTTTACCGGGGCGGTTGCCATAGTATGCGGCATCATCGGTTATTTGTTAATTATTTTGAACGGCGAACGCATTCTGGCCGAGAATCAGGATAAATTCATATTGCCGGAATCTTCGACGATTTATGATTCGAAGGGCAAAGAAGTTACCAAGCTGTCTTCGGCTGGCGGAAACCGCGAAACGGTGGAGTTTGATGACATTCCATTGCTCATGCGCGAAGCCGTCATTGCGACAGAGGACCGCCGCTTCGAGGAACATTCCGGGATCGACCTTTATTCAATCGGAAGAGCGGTTGTAAAAGATATCGTGGCTCGCAGTGCAGTAGAGGGCGGCAGTACAATAACCCAGCAGCTGGCGAAGAATTTGTTCCTGACGCAGGACAAAACCTTCTTCCGCAAAGCAACGGAAGCTTCGATTGCCATCGCATTGGAGCATAAGAAAACCAAAGACGAGATCATTACGATGTATTTAAACCGGATTTACTTCGGTAAAGGTGCTTATGGGATTAAAGAAGCGGCGAGCTTTTACTTTGACACCGAGCTTAAAGATCTTAAGCTATGGCAAATGGCAACCTTAGCTGCCATTCCGAAGGCACCGGGCAATTATAACCCGATTAATAATCCGATAAATTCGCAAGAGCGACGCGCGGTCGTTCTGCAGCTCATGTTTGATCAGGGCTACATCACGCAGGCCGAGATGGATGAAGCCAAGGCTGTTGAATATAAGCGTCCGGAGAATCAAACGAAATCGGCGGACGATTCCAATCTTACATTCATTGATTATGTCGTCGATGAAGCGGTGGAGAAAAGCGGTTTAACCGAGGAAGAACTGCGCGTCGGCGGTTACAAAATTTATACGACCTTGAATACGCAAGCTCAATCGGTCATGGCGCGCGAATTCGAAGATGACGACAACTTCGAGAAGAGTGTCGACGATAAGCAGGTTCAAGGAGCGATGATCATCGTCGATCACCGTAACGGCGAGATTCAAGGGATGGTCGGCGGCCGGGATTACGTGAACAAAGGCACGAACCGCGTGGTTGAACGCCGTCAACCGGGCTCAGCCTTTAAGCCAATTACCGTCTACGGACCGGCGGTGGAGAGCGGCGACTGGTACCCGTGGTCGATTTTGCAGGATGTGAAGACTTGCTACGGCTCGTATTGTCCGACCGATTCAAATAAAGTGAAATATATCGGTCCTGTCCCGATGAGGCAGTCGTTGAAAGAGTCTCGCAATGCTTCCGCTGTGTGGCTGCTTAACGAAATCGGCGTGAAAACCGGGTTGAAATTCGCGGATAAAATGGGCTTCGAGCTGGACAGCTCCAGAGACCGCAACCTTGCGATCGGCCTCGGCGGTTTAACCAATGGCGTTACTCCGTTTGAAATGGCTCGAGCATACAGCGCCTTCGCCAATGAAGGCAAATCGGTAGATCCGCATGCGTTGATCAAAATTACCGATAAGAACGAGGAAGTTCTTTACCAGTACGATGCGCCTCAGCCTGAACAGCTGATGAGTCCGGAGACGGCTTACTACATGACCGATATGATGCAGGCTGTAACCGAGAAGGGCGGTACGGGTACGGCTGCTCGCATTGATCGCCCGGTAGCAGGCAAGACGGGTACAACGCAGCATGGTATTCCGGGCTTGAAAACAGGCTATAATCGCGATGCCTGGTTCGCCGGCTATACGGCTGAATGGACAGCGGTTGTTTGGATGGGCTATGATATTACGGACAAGAATCATATGATCAAGAAGAGCAGCGCGCAATCCGCCGCCATGTTCGGGAAAGTCATGAAAGATGCCATTAAAGGCGTGAAGAAAGGCAGTTTCGCGAAACCTTCCGATGTACAGGAAGAGAAACCGCCGGTCGGCATTACGAACTTCAACGCGATCTATGATGAGGCAGCCGCATTTGTGAAGCTGTCGTGGTCGCCAATTGAAGGGGAAGGCGTTCAGTATCATGTGTACCGTAAGGAAGCGAGCGAGAAGGCCTTTACCAAGCTGCTTGATTCCTTAGAGCCGGTTGTTGATGACATGACCGTTGCACCGGGGATGAGCTACACCTATTATGTAACGGCTTATGATGCGAACAAAGATATGGAAGGGACGCCTTCCGATCAATTGACCGTGGAAATTCCGGAAGCGGAGATTACGCCGCCGCCAACGGAAGAGCCGGGCGGAGAAGTTCCGCCGGGAGACGGCAATGAAACGCCTCCTGGTGACGAAGAGCCCGGGGATGGCACAACGCCTCCGGGGGATGGGAATAACGGTGGAGAAACGCCTGGGAATGGCGGCGAAACACCGGGTAACGGTGGTGAAACGCCTGGCAACGGCGGCCAGCCGACCGATCCCGGCAATGGGAATGGCAACAATCCGGGGAACGGTACCGGCGACTCCGGCAATACGCCGGGAGGCGACGGCTCCGTTCCTGCGGATGGCCAGCCTGATCCCGGAGCAGGGAACTCGAATGGGAACGGAGCGACCAATTCGCCCCCTCCCACAACGCCATAATTGAACGAAGCAGCAACGTAATTCGAAATAAATCGAAGCTTCGGTTTACGCTTTACGCTGACTACCATTACGGAACGCTTGGAGGATTTTCAGATTATGATGAACCGGACTGCACTCGTATTCATCCTATCAGCCATGTTGATTGTCACGGCTGGATGTGGAGCCAAAACCAATAACTCGGTTCAGGAGAACCAAGGTACACCGACAGAAGCGGTAGATAACAACACTACCGGCGGTGCCGCAAACGAAGAAGATTCACCGAAGTCTTGGTCGGAAATGCCTGCTATGGCGATCGACAAAGAGAAGTCCTACAACGCCACATTCAAGACGAACAAGGGAGAGTTCACGGTTGAGCTGTTTGCGAAGGATGCACCACAGACCGTTAACAGCTTTGTATTCCTCTCGAAAGAGAAGTTCTATGACGGCGTTAAGTTTCATCGGATCATAAAGGATTTCATGATTCAAGGCGGAGATCCGCTTGGCAACGGTACCGGCGGACCGGGCTATACGATCCCGGATGAGTTTAACAACGGTCATAAGTTCGAGGCAGGTATTCTTGCCATGGCGAATACGGGCCAGCCCGAGAGCGGCGGCAGCCAGTTCTTTATTTGCACCGGAGCAGGCGCTGATTTCCTCAACTCGCAGCCGAATTATACAATCTTCGGTAAAGTGACGAAGGGGATGGACATTGTGACGGCAATTGCGAATACGCCGGTTGGACCTGGGAATGGCGAACCGACGGACAGCAAGCCGACAGAAGATGTAACGATCGAATCCGTCAGCATTTCGGAGAAATAAGGAAGTCCCACAAGGAGAGCAGCCTAGCTGTTCTCCTTCTTTTTGTTCTTGGACAAGGAGGGCTTGGTTTATTTTCCTGGGTCGCTGGAGATAGACGGTAAGTTGTGGTAAGCTTTTTTTAATGAGGTAATTCTACCCTGCTGCATGAGACTTAGACAGGAACCAGTCGTGCAGTTGTACGCGTTCTGCGCCGCAACTTAAGGGCGCGATCCTAACGGAAAGGTCGTTCCGTATGAAACGAAAATTTTCTGACCGAGCCAACTGGCGCCGCATCCTGCGTAGAAGCTATACGTGCCTCGCGATGGACGCAGACGAGTTTAAAGGACTTGTGACGTTCTACCGCATTCACGAATTGCGCGAACCGCTTTGGAAAGAATACAATGGGCGGAAATTATGCCTGGCTGACCGCGGATATTTGTGGATGCAGCATTTCCCTCGCGGTGAACATTTTGTCGTAACGACTATGTTCGATGATAAGAACCGGGTCGTTCAATGGTATATCGATATTTGCAAGACACAAGGCCTGACGGATCAGCAGGTGCCTTGGTTCGATGATTTGTATCTGGATGTTGTCGTGCTGCCAAGCGGCGAGGTGTTCCTTCTTGATGAAGATGAACTCGAAGAAGCTGTGAGTCAAGGCACGGTGACGAACAAAGATGCGGCGCTCGCACGCAAGACGGCAGGCCGGCTCTTATCCACGATACGTAACGGTCGATTCCGTTATTTCACGCTGAGCCTGAAGCATCGTAAGGCGCTTGCCCAGAACGGTGAGCTAAGTGAATCATGAAGCAAACGGTCATTGCAAAACGACCCCATAAGCGCAGTGCCCGCAAACGGTCGAACAAGTTTTTTCTCCTTCTGCGGATCTGCGCTTGGGTCATGGCCTTAGGCGCTTTCTGGTGTGCTTATCTGCTATGGGTCATCAACAGCTATGAGATGCCTAAGCCTGTCCCCAAAGCGGATGCGGCTGTCATTCTGGGTGCAGCGCTATGGTCTGATCAGCCAAGCCCCGGTCTGCGCGAGCGGCTCGATTTAGGTCTTCAATTGTACAAGCAGGGCAACGTGAAGTATTTTATTCTGTCCGGCGGACATGATCATAATGGGTCTACGCTTTCGGAAGCGGAAGGCATGCGTAATTACTTGGTGTCCCAGGGCGTCCCGGCCGAACGGATGGTGCTGGAGGAAGATTCTCGAAGCACCTATGAGAATTTGCTGTTTAGCAAACCTTTGGCGAAGAAACGGGGATGGGATAGTCTGCTGATTGTATCGCATGATTTTCACGCGCCGAGAGCTGCTGATATCGCCTCTTATTTGGACTACCCTGCAGCAACTACCGCGATTGGTCTGAAATCTCAAGTTTTGTCTGTTGCATTCAATCAATCTCGTGAAGTGCTGGCCTTTACGAAGTGGAAAATGGATGAATTGCTGCTCCGAATGGGTGTCAATCTGCCGAATTCGTTCTAAATATCAATGGGGCTAGGCTCCTTTGAAAACTGTTAATATGGCTGAAATCACTAGAATACAATGGATTATACGTGCAGCTTATGCCGATGATTCAGCGAAGGATAGGTGATGAAGCAGATGGACGAACGAGTTGTATCAACAGGAGGGAACGGCAGCGGCAGACCTTCGCGGCAGATCAATGTGGTGCTGCGCAGCAGCGAGTCTTACGCATCCACGAGCAGCTCGGCGCAAGCGCTGGAGAGTGAGCCGGTAGCGGTTGCCAAACCGTTATCCGCCAATGATCCGTTTCTCGAAATTGGGCGTGAGCTTGATTCGATGGTGGGTCTTGATAATGTAAAGCTGCTTATTTATGAAATCTATGCGCTGCTGCAGATCAGCCGGATGCGTTCAGATGCCGGACTGACAGGCGGTTCGCATGTGTATCATATGATTTTCACGGGGAATCCGGGTACAGGCAAAACTTCGATTGCGAGAATCGTTGCCAAGCTGTTTAACAAGATGGGCGTGCTCTCTAAGGGGCATATGATCGAAGTGGAGCGCGCGGATCTCGTCGGCGAATATATCGGGCATACGGCGCAGAAAACACGTGATTTGGTGCGCAAGGCGCTGGGCGGCGTGTTATTTGTGGACGAAGCGTACAGCTTAGCTCGCGGCGGAGAGAAGGATTTTGGGAAAGAAGCGATCGATACGCTGGTTAAAGCCATGGAGGATCATCGGAATCAATTTGTGTTGATTCTGGCCGGATATCCGCTAGAGATCGAGCATTTCCTCCTAACTAATCCAGGGCTTCCATCGCGGTTCCCCATCCAGATTGATTTCCCGGACTACTCCATCGATCAACTGATTCAGATCGCGGAGCTGATGGCGAAGGATCGGGATTACACCCTGATGCCACAGTCCGTATTCAAGCTGCGACAGCATCTCATGCAGGAGAAAACGATGACGATGTTTGCGTTCAGCAATGCGCGTTATGTGCGCAACGTTATTGAGAAGGCATTTCGGCACCAAGCGGTGCGTTTATTGAATCAATATCCTACCGGATCGCCGGGAAAACAAGAGCTGATGGCAGTTCGGCCGGAAGATCTGAAGTGGGAAAAGTAACCGGCAAGTATGAAGGAGTGGCAATTAACCCATGCGGCAATCAACCTATGATACCGATACGGATTTACAGGACCGAGCGATACTGGTCAGCCTAGTGACGCCTAATATTAAACGGGGCACAAGCGATCCCGAGCTATCTCTGCAGGAGCTTGTGAGCTTGGCGGAAACAGCAGGCGTCGAAGTGCTCGCGTCCATGACGCAGAACAAAGAAAAAGTAGATACCAAGTGGTTTATCGGCAAAGGCAAAGTCGAGGAACTAAGGGCGATGTCGGAGGAGCTTGGCGCAACGACGGCAATCTTCGATCAAGAGCTCTCCGGCGCGCAGGTCCGTAATCTCGAGGAAGCGTTGGATTTGAAAATCATCGACCGGACGCAGCTCATCCTCGATATCTTCGCGCAGCGTGCCAAGACGCGCGAAGGCATTATTCAAGTTGAGCTCGCACAGCTGAGTTATTTGCTGCCGCGGCTGTCCGGCCACGGCAAGAATCTGTCGCGGCTTGGCGGCGGTATCGGGACGCGAGGACCCGGCGAATCCAAGCTTGAAACCGATCGTCGCCATATCCGGGATCGGATTTCCGATCTGAAGAACGTCCTGGATGAGGTTGTGAAACACCGTACACTTCATCGTGAACGCAGACGGAAGTCCGGCGTGCAGCAGGTTGCCTTAGTAGGCTATACGAATGCAGGTAAATCAACGCTGTTGCGCGAGTTGACGCAGGCTGACGTGTATGTGGAGAACCAACTGTTCGCTACGCTTGACCCTACCTCCCGGAACTTGGAGCTGCCGAGCGGCAAAGAAGTGGTGTTGACGGATACGGTAGGATTTATCCAGAATCTTCCCCATGATTTGGTTGCGGCATTCCGGGCAACACTGGAAGAGGTATGCGAAGCGGATTTGGTGCTTCATGTCATTGACAGCGCATCTGAAATGCGCGAGGAACAGATTTCGGTCGTGAACACCATCATGCGTGAACTTGGCGCAGACGGCAAACCGACAATTATGGTCTATAACAAGATCGATATGTGCATCGGTGACGATCATCAGTTCCTGCGTGCAGGCGGTCAAGATACGCTGGTCATGAGCGCGTTCAATAAAGATGATCTGCAGCGCTTGCTGCAAACCGTTCAGGATAAGCTTAGCGGAGATACGCGTGTATTCCATGTGCCGGCTGATCGAGGCGATCTGATCGCGTTAGCTTACCGCACAGGTGACGTTATTGACCAAGCGGTTGACGGCGACATCATTAAACTGACGGTAGAACTGAACAAACAAGATTTTGAAGTGCATGGACATCGACTTGCTGCCTATGCGGAGCAAGCGTAACGATACGATTAAGTTGAGATACATGAGGAGAGTCAGAGGAAAGTGAAACAGCAAGAGAGTGAAAAATGGTTAGAGTTAACGAAGTGGGCGGAGGCTGCAGAAATGCAGGCCGCCCCTGTTTTTCGTTCCATCGATGGAATCAGTGAACGCAATCAGTGGAAGGTTATTGATGCTTTCCAGAAGCACCGCGTCAGCGATTATCATTTTAACGGATCGACGGGTTATGGCTACAACGATCGCGGTCGCGAAGTGCTTGATCTGGTGTATGCAGACGTTATGGGGGCGGAAGCGGCGCTTGTCAGACCGCATTTCGTATCCGGCACGCATACGATCAGCTGCGCTTTATTCGGGCTTCTTCGTCCAGGGGACGAGCTGTTGTACATAACGGGTAAACCGTATGATACGCTGCATAAAGTCATCGGTAAACCCGGTGACGGGAAAGGCTCCTTGCAGGATTTCGGAATCGGCTACGGTGAGGTTGCTCCGTTAGCCAACGGCTCTATCGATTGGGAGACCGTAACGGCACGCATCACAGAGCGGACTAAAGTCATTGGCATACAGCGCTCGCGTGGTTATGACTGGCGTGCTTCCTACACTGTTGCAGAAATCGGTGAGATGGTTAAAAAGGTGAAGGCGTTGAAACCCGATGTGTACGTCTTCGTAGACAACTGTTACGGCGAGTTTACCGAGGAGCTTGAACCGACTGAAGTTGGCGTTGACCTAATGGCGGGCTCGCTGATCAAGAATCCCGGCGGCGGTATTGCTCCAACGGGCGGGTACGTAGCCGGTACGAAGAAGGCAGTTGAACTGACCTCGTTCAGACTGACGGCACCGGGAATCGGCGGAGAGGTTGGGGCTACTCTTGGAACGCTTCGTGCGATGTACCAGGGCTTGTTCTTGGCTCCGCACTTAGTCGGACAAGCGCTCAAGGGCAGCGTCTTCGGCGCAGCCATGTTCGAGCTTCTCGGCTTCGAAAGCAATCCGCGTTTCGATGCGCCGCGCACGGACTTGATCCAAGCGATTCGCTTCGAGCGAGCAGAGCAGCTGATTGCTTTCGTGCAGGGTGTGCAGAAGGCATCGGCGGTTGATGCTCATGTGGTACCCGAACCGTGGGATATGCCCGGCTATGAACACCCTGTTATTATGGCGGCGGGGACCTTCATGCAGGGCGGCAGTCTAGAGCTGTCAGCTGACGCTCCGATCCGGGAACCGTACATCGCTTATATGCAGGGCGGACTTACTTATGCACACGTCAAATACGGTGTTCTGAATGCTTTAACGGTACTTGCCGAGCGCGAGTTGGTTGTAATTAAACCTTACACGACTTGACACGTTTTTGGCAGAGCGGTACAATGGTAGCATATATCAGAAACTGGAAGGTTGATGCGACATGGGTGACGAAATACGCAGAAATATGGCGCTTTTTCCGATCGGCATCGTCATGAAGTTGACCGACTTGACCGCGAGGCAAATCCGTTACTACGAGCAGCATGAACTGATAGTGCCCGCTCGTACGTCTGGGAACCAGCGGCTGTTCTCGTTCAACGATGTGGAGAGGCTGCTAGAGATTAAATCGTTAATCGAGAAGGGCGTTAACATTGCGGGCATTAAGCAAGTGATGAACCCTGTATCCAAGGAATCCGAAGATGCGACAGTCGTCAGCGAGCTGTCGGAAGTGAAACGTCGCGAGCTCTCCGATGCGCAATTGCATCGATTGCTTAAGCAGCAGCTGCTAGAGAAGAGACCTGGCAAAGCATCTATGATTCAAGGCCAGCTGTCCCGTTTCTATAACAAAAAGTAAGGAATACCAACTAGCCTTTAAGGAGATGATTCTGTGAGCTACAACAAGGATGACATCAGACGTATTTGCAAAGAACAGAATGTCCGGTTTATTCGTCTTCAGTTCACCGATTTGCTGGGAACGATCAAGAACGTCGAAATTCCGGTAAGTCAGCTGGAAAAGGCACTCGACAACAAAATGATGTTCGACGGCTCGTCCATCGAAGGTTATGTGCGGATTGAAGAGTCCGACATGTACCTCTATCCGGACCTTGATACATGGGTTGTATTCCCTTGGGTTGCGGAAGATCGTATTGCCCGTCTGATCTGTGATGTATATATGCCTGACGGTACACCATTTGCCGGCGACCCGCGCGGCATTCTGAAGCGCGTTCTGAAAGAGGCGGAAGAGCTTGGCTTTACTGCGATGAACGTTGGACCAGAACCGGAATTTTTCCTATTCAAAACAGATGAGAAAGGCAATCCAACTACAGAACTTAACGATCAAGGCGGATACTTCGACCTTGCTCCGATGGACCTTGGTGAGAACTGCCGCCGTGAAATCGTATTGACATTGGAAGAAATGGGCTTCGAAATCGAAGCTTCTCACCATGAGGTAGCTCCGGGTCAGCACGAAATCGACTTCAAATATGCGGATGCGATTAAAGCAGCCGATCAAATTCAAACGTTCAAGCTCGTAGTAAAAACCATTGCACGCCAGCACGGACTGCATGCTTCGTTCATGCCTAAACCGCTATTCGGTGTAAATGGTTCCGGTATGCACTGTCACCAGTCGTTGTTCCGCGGCAACGTAAACGCGTTCTACGATGAGAGCGACAAGCTTGGTCTTAGCCAAATAGCTCGTTATTACATGGCCGGTGTACTGAACCATGCACGTGCTTTCTCGGCGATTACGAACCCTACCGTAAACTCGTACAAGCGTCTGGTTCCGGGCTATGAGGCACCTTGCTATGTAGCATGGTCCGCGAGTAACCGCAGCCCGATGATTCGTATTCCTGCCTCGCGCGGTCTAAGCACACGGATAGAAGTCCGCAGCCCAGACCCAGCGGCTAATCCATACCTGGCTCTTGCTGTTATGCTTAAAGCTGGCCTTGACGGTATCCGCAACAAAACTCCGCTGCCGGCTCCGACTGACCGTAACATCTACGTGATGACGGATGAAGAGCGTATCGAAGAGGGCATTCCTACCTTGCCGGATGACCTGAAAGAAGCATTGACAGAGCTGCTTCGCAGCGAAGTTGTTTGTGAAGCGCTTGGCGATCACGCGCTTGCTCACTTCTATGAGCTTAAAGAAATCGAGTGGGATATGTACCGTACGCAAATCCACGAGTGGGAACGCGATCAGTACTTGACGCTCTACTAGAACCGACGAAACCTTTGATGCCGTTTGGCATCAAGGGTTTTTTGTTTATCCTTGGATGGGGGCATCCGCACTTGTACTTTTATTTCCGCATAGTATGCCACAATAGCCATTCATGAAGGAGGCAGCCTATGTGAAGAAGCAAGCGGCAAGTGCGGAGAAGCAGTTTAGACTTACCGGGGCGATACTATCCCATGTAGCAGCAACGATGGTGCCATTCTTCAGGAAGATCGTACTGAATTATTCCTATGCATTGAAATGGTCTAAAGCTATTCGTGGCGCGGATCTGGATACGTTATCCGCTCTGTTTAAGTCGGTAGCGCCATATGCGAAGTTAAATGGGTTCTCTACGAACGCCATTGGCTACTTCTTCGATTTCGAATTTCCCGAACCGATCCTACAATATTCCATCGGAACGACGATTCCGCCAGGAACAACCCAGTTCACATTCTCGACCCCGATTCATAGAGCTATCGCAAGAGCTGTACTACCTTTCTACAAAGCGCTTAGAGCTTCTTCATCCTATGCTGCAGCAGTTGCCGCAGCCGTGAACAACAACAATCGAACACGTCTGGCAGCGTTAATTCGACAAAAAGTAACGGCATGTGCACTTAAATCGATAACGATTGATTTCTCGGGCATAGCTTTGAGCTTCAAGTACAGCAGCAGTAAATTCACCTATCGTCATTTGTTATTCCGAGAAATCGTAGGTTAGCTGACATCACGGAGGTACATCTGCGTGCTGGATGACAGAAAAGGGGCATGTTCAATCGCTGCTGCAGCGATCGAACATGCCCCTTAGATGCATTAATTAATGGATGTCGCGGAAAAGTCCGATGACTTTGCCGAGAATGGAGACGTTACGCAGACGGATCGGTTCCATCGTGGAGTTCTCCGGTTGAAGACGGATATGATCCTTCTCCTTATAGAAGGTCTTCACCGTAGCTTCGTCTTCTTCTGTCATCGCTACGACGATATCGCCGTTGGAAGCGGTTTGCTGTTGGCGGACAATGACGTAATCGCCGTTATGAATGCCTGCTTCGATCATACTTTCTCCAACAACGTTAAGGATAAAGACGTTGTGGTCGCCAACCTTGTCAGCCGGAAGGGGGAAGTAATCCTCAATATTCTCTGTTGCGGTAATCGGCACACCGGCAGTTACTTTACCTACTACCGGAACCTTAGCAATGGAGAGCGGGAATGGAATCTCGTTGTCTTCGCCGTCCAAAATCTCAATAGCACGAGGTTTAGTCGGGTCGCGGCGAATAAGTCCTTTCTTCTCCAGGCGATCAAGATGGCCGTGGACAGTTGAGCTGGAAGCGAGTCCAACCGCTTCACCGATCTCGCGAACGGAAGGCGGATAACCTTTCTCGCGGACTTCCGTCTTAATGAATTCTAGTATCGCCTGCTGGCGGTTTGAAAGTTTCGACACCGGAATCACTCCAAAGTTTCATTTGTGTCAAATTATAACACAGAACCCGAGTTCGTACAAACATAAGTTCGAGAAACACAAGTTCGCATATTTTTACGAACAAACGTTCCAAAAATGCTTGACCACAAACAAATGTTCGTGTTATTCTAGGTTTATCAAATAGAACAAACGTTTGGGGTGCTGGAGAATGATGACAACGATGTCCACTTACTCTTCTAATTATAAAGGTGAAACTCGCAAGACTCGCGCCGTGAAGCGCACTTGGCAAGCTAGAAGAACAGAGCGCTTATTAATGAGACTAGCCGTTGCAACACTGTTTTTCGTACTGCTCTTCACAGGACTGTCACTAATGACAAGCCAAGCGAACAGCGAATATCCGGCAGCACCAACTGCCTCGGAGCAGATCGTCGTTGTTGGCTCCGGTGACACGCTATGGAATATCGCAAGCAGTATTCGTAAAGAAGGCGAAGATATCCGCCACGTTGTTTTCAACTTGAAACAACGGAACAACTTGACATCCAGCTCATTGCAAGCCGGACAATCCTTAATTATTCCCGCTGAATAACTAGGTTCAAGGTTACAGCTTCTATAGAAGGCAATACTTCCTAACCTTAACGATTCATGAGGATCTACATTCAGAAGTCTGAGTCTCCATTGCTCAGGCTTTTTTCATTTCTGGCGGCATAACGTATTAATAAGGTGAATCAGACCTAAATCGAGCACGAACAAACAACAGGATTCAAGCTTCGGAGAGGGCCATTTCGCCTTGACAATGGGCAATTAAAAATGTCAAAGTAAAGAATGACATGTTGGCCGAAACAGGGAGGGAGCACAATGGAAATGGAAAAGATCATCGCCCGTATTAATGAACTATCCAGAAAGAACAAAACCGTAGGGTTGTCACCGGAGGAACTGGTCGAACGCGACGAGCTTCGCCGTCTATATCTTGAGAATTTCAAGAAAAACTTCCGTAATCAACTCGATACCATCAAATATGTGGAAGATGAGGAGAACGGGGAAGATACGATCAAGCATTAGCAGCCGTCTCATTTGAAGGAGGACATGTAGCATGCAATATCGTTTATTAGGCCGAAGCGGTTTGGCCGTATCGGAGCTTTGTTTAGGTACAATGACATTCGGTAACACGACAAGCGAGACGGATTCCATAGAGATGATGAATCGTTTCTTCGAGAAAGGCGGCAATTTCCTCGATACAGCGAACGTGTATGTATCCGGCCGTTCTGAAGAGATCGTAGGCAAAGCGATAAAAGATCGACGTTCGGAAGTCGTTCTCGCAACGAAAGTGAGATTCGCAACCGCCAACCATCCTAACGGCGTAGGCGTTTCCAGAAAGCATATTATGGATGCCGTCGAAGCAAGCTTGAAGAGACTGGATACCGACTATATCGACCTCTACCAAGTGCATGTATGGGATCACGCTACACCGATCGAAGAGACGCTTCGCGCACTCGATGACTTGGTTACCTCGGGTAAAGTTCGTTATATTGGCTGTTCCAATTTCTTCGCCTGGCAGCTCATGAAGTCATTGTCTACCAGCGATTGGAATCGTTATGTCCGATTTATCTCGATTCAACCGCAATACAGTCTGGTTAGCCGTGAGATGGACCGCGAAATGCTATCTTTATGTTTGGAAGAGAATGTAAGCATTATTCCTTGGGCACCATTAGGCGGAGGTTTTCTGACAGGCAGGTATACACAAGAGGAGCCTGTAAGCGGAAGATTAACGTCCAAGCAAGGCGAGAGCTCTTGGGCAGTTCGTGCCAATGATAGTAACTTTGCAGTGCTTGAAGCGGTGCTGAGCGCAGCGAAAGAACTGGAGCGCACGCCTGCTCAAGTGGCGTTGTCTTGGTTGCTCCAACGCAAAGGCATTACGTCTCCGATCTTCGGAGCAAGCACATTGGAGCAGTTTGAAGACAATATGGGTGCGATCGGTTGGACGATGCCGGATTCGGTATGGAACAAGCTGGATGAAGTTAGTGCGTTGCCCAGTGAATATCCGAATCGTTTCATAGCGAAATTCGCTCGACCGTTTTAACTACTAGCAAGAAGAATCACAGCGCGTTGAAGATTATGAAGGAGGAACACCTTTGTCAAGATCGTGGGAACGTAAAGTACAGAAGAACCAATCTCAAATTAACAAACAACGTAAGAAACATGGCCAGGCGCCGCTTATGTCTGCCAAATCAGGCGGAGTGAAGCTCGACACCTTTAAAGGAAGAAGCTATTTAATGCCGGCCTTCCTGCTGCTGTTCATCCTGTTCTATGTCATCGTTACTGTTTCTGCGGATACATATAAGCAGACGGGCAACATGTTCTGGCTAACGGTAGCTTGTTATGTAATTCTGGCTCTGTTATTCACGCTGCGCCGTCCGTATCTTTCGGTAGGCAGCGACTTTATTCGCTCCCGTCGGTTCACAGGCGATCGTTCGATCTATGTAAACAATATTAAGTCCATCTCCTCGCAGAAAGGCTACATCGTTGTTGAGCAGCATAAAGGCGGCAACTGGGTGTTCTCGCGCGTGATGAACCGTTTCCCAACGGATCAAATGGCTGAGCGCTTGCGGACGTTCTCCGCACAGCATGGTATTTCGTTCACTGAAAAATAATTCGGAAGTGGAGTGCAGACACGATTATGGCTAAACAAGCAGTCTTATTTGACCTTGACGATACTTTATTATGGGATGACCGAAGCGTGCAGGAAGCATTTGATGCGACTTGTCAAACCGCTGCAGCAGAAACCGGAGTAGATGCGAAAAGCTTGGAGGAGGCCGTTCGCCGCGAAGCTCGCGCACTCTATGAGTCCTACGAAACGTTCCCATTCACAAAAATGATCGGCATTAATCCGTTTGAGGGGCTGTGGGCGAATTTTCTTGAGGGGGAACAAGAAGAGTTCCGCCAGCTCCAGCAGCTCGCGCCGGCCTATCGCCGTGAAGCTTGGACACGCGGCCTGAAGGCGCTCGGCGTGGACAATGCGACGCTCGGAGCTCAGCTTGCCGAGCAGTTCCCGGCTGAACGCCGCAGCCGTCCTTATGTATACGAAGAGACGTTCGCGATCTTGGATCAGCTGAAAGGAAAGTACAAGCTTCTGCTGCTGACGAACGGATCGCCTGACCTTCAGCGTGAGAAGCTGGCCGGCGTTCCGGCGATCGTGCCTTATTTTGATCATATTATTATTTCCGGTGAATTCGGCCAAGGCAAACCGGCTTCTGCCATCTTCCATCATGCATTAGAGCGTCTCGGCGTTGAACCGGAGCATGGCATTATGGTAGGGGACAAGCTGACAACGGATATTCTGGGCGCCAATACGATTGGCATGACTTCCGTTTGGATTAATCGCCACGGCATGACGCGTTCCGATGAAATTATTCCTTCCCATGAAATTAAGCATCTGGAAGAATTGCTGCCTTTGCTTCTCTAATCACGGAGAAGTGCGGCATGCGTAGAAACCCAAATAAGAAGACCCGTCCGAGGACGGGTCTTCTTATTTGACTCCAGGTATTAGGCGAAAGCAGGATCCTCGATATTGTGAGCGACCCAGCCGTCTTTCTCGATGAAGAGGCGAACAGCGATAATTTCGCGGTTGTCCATCAGCGTGAAGAAATGTGCTTTGTTCTCCGGTACGGAGATGACATCGCCGGCTTCAAGCTCAACATCGAAATACCCGGTTTCCTCGTCGCCTTTAATGATGAAGATACCGCGACCGGACACGATGCCGCGAATTTCATCTTCGGTATGAATGTGGATTTGCTCAAACTTCTTCAGCAGTTCCTCGATGTTCGGAGTTGCATCGGACAAAGAGATGACATCCCAGATTTTGTAGCCGCGACGTGCTGCAAGGTCACGGATTTCATCGTCGTATGTGCTGAGAATGGTTTGCTTCTCTTCATCATTCAAGACAAATTTGTTATGAAGTTCAGTCGGCAGCTTGCTTGCATCCCAGTGCTCATAAAGTACTTCTTGCTTCTCTAGAAAGGCGCGGACGTTCTCTTCGCCGGAGATGCGCTCATCCGTGCTGCGAATTCGAATTTCAGCCATCGAATAATCCCTCTTTTCACAAAAATCGTAATTCCGATCAGAATAATTATAGAACAAAACGATTGGCCTGAAAAGGTTCTTTGCACGCGCGGTGAATTCTGGTAGAGTATAGGGAAATGATTTTTGCTGAATCGACCACGCCTAAGCTCAAATAAAGGCAGTGAGTTGGATTTTCGGAAGGGAAGTGCATCTTTTGACGAAACCGACAATGCAGGATATGCTCGCGAAACGAATTCTCATTCTCGACGGGGCAATGGGAACGATGATTCAACAGGCGGATCTGGGGCCGGAGGATTTTGGCGGCGAAGAACTGGACGGCTGTAATGAAATGCTCGTTCTGACACGTCCCGATGTGATTCAAGGAATCCATGAAGCTTACTTGGCTGCAGGTGCAGACATTCTCGAAACCAATACGTTCGGCGCGACAAGCGTCGTTCTTGCTGAATATGATATTCCGGAGAAGGCAAGAGAGATCAATCTTGCCGCGGCATCCCTTGCCCGTGCAGCTGCAGACAAATACTCCACGCCGGACAAGCCGCGTTACGTAGCCGGAGCGCTGGGGCCAACTACGAAGACGCTGTCCGTAACAGGCGGAGTTACGTTTGATCAGCTCGTGGAGAGCTATTACGAGCAAGCCATCGCGCTCATTGAAGGCGGCGTTGACGCCATGCTGCTGGAAACCTCGCAAGATACGCTTAACGTAAAAGCCGGCACAATCGGTATTCATAAAGCTTACGAAGAAACGGGCAAGACGCTTCCGCTCATGATTTCCGGTACTATCGAGCCGATGGGCACAACATTAGCCGGACAAAATATTGAATCCTTCTATATCTCGCTTGAGCATATGAACCCGATCTCGATTGGGCTTAACTGCGCGACGGGTCCGGAATTTATGCGTGACCACATCCGTTCTCTATCGGCGATTTCGCATGCAGCTGTCAGCTGCTACCCGAATGCCGGCTTGCCGGATGAGAATGGGAACTATCATGAATCGCCGGAATCGCTGGCTAGGAAAATCGCCGATTTTGCCGAACAGGGCTGGATTAATATCGCAGGCGGATGCTGCGGCACAACGCCGGATCATATCCGTGCCATGGCGGAAACACTGGCGAATTACGCGCCGCGTTCGAAGCAAGGAGAACATCCGCCGGCGGTTTCCGGTATCGAGACGGTTTATATTGAAGAAGATAACCGTCCAATCATGATCGGCGAGCGTACGAACATTTCCGGATCTCGGAAATTCAAACGACTCATTAAAGAAGAGAAGTTTGATGAAGCGTCCGAAATTGCCCGTGCACAAGTAAAGGGCGGCGCTCACATTATTGATATTAACCTGCAGGATACCGACATTGATGAGGCGCATGCCGTTCATAATTTCCTTCCTGAAGTTGTGAAGAAGATTAAAGTGCCGCTCATGCTCGATTCCACGTACGATCATATTATTGAGCTCGGCTTGAAGTATTCCCAAGGTAAAGCCATTATCAACTCCATTAACTTGGAGGATGGCGAGTCCAAATTCGAGAAAATTTTGCCGCTCATTCATCGCTACGGTGCGGCCGTTGTTTGTATTCTTATCGATGAGCGTGGACAAGCCGTATCGCGTGAAGCGAAGATGGAAGTGGCTACACGGTCGTATGAGCTGCTAACCGGCAAATATGGCATGAACCCGGAAGATATTATATTTGACCCGAACATGTTCCCGGTTGGATCCGGTGATCCGCAGTATATCGGTTCTGCGGTTGAGACCATTGAAGGCATTAAGATGATTAAAGCGAAGTATCCGAAGGCTAAGACGATACTCGGACTGAGTAATATCTCGTTCGGCTTGCCGGATGCGGGCCGTGAAGTGCTTAACTCCGTTTACCTGTATCACACGACGAAAGCCGGTCTTGATTATGCAATCGTGAATACGGAGAAACTGGAGCGGTATGCTTCCATTCCGGAAGAGGAGCGCCGCCTTGCCGAAGAGTTGATCTACAATACGAACGATGAGACGTTGGCCGCTTTCGTTGCAGCATTCCGTGAGAAGAAAGTTGTGAAGAAAGAGAAAATTTCCACGTTGACCCTTGAAGAACGCCTTGCTTCTTATGTTGTCGAAGGTACGAAGGAAGGACTCTATCCGGATCTTGATGAGGCGATGAAGAAGTACGCGCCGCTTGAAATCATCAACGGACCGCTGATGAGAGGGATGGAGGAAGTCGGCCGCCTGTTTAACGGAAATGAGCTGATCGTGGCAGAGGTGCTGCAGAGCGCCGAAGTGATGAAAGCTTCCGTTACGTATCTCGAACCGTTCATGGAAAAGAATGAAACGGCCGTTAAAGGTAAAATCATGCTGGCCACGGTTAAAGGCGATGTCCATGATATCGGTAAAAACCTGGTCGAAATCATCTTATCCAACAATGGCTACAAAATCATAAACCTGGGCATCAAAGTTCCGCCCGAACAGATTATTGAGTCTTTCCGCAAGGAACCGGTTGACGCGATTGGACTTTCAGGTCTGCTCGTGAAATCGGCCCAGCAGATGGTACTGACCGCGCAGGATTTGCGCAGTGCAGGCATTGACGCTCCGATTCTGGTCGGAGGCGCGGCGCTTACCCGTAAATTTACGAAGCATCGGATCGGACCTGAGTATGACGGGTTGGTGCTGTACGCGAAGGATGCGATGGATGGTCTGGACATTGCCAACAAGCTGATGGACAAGGAACACCGCCTCGTCTATGAAGAAGAGATGGCTGCGCTCAAGGCATCCGGCTACTTGGAAGAAACGGAGAAGAAGCCGCTTCCTGAGCTGACGCGTGCGGTGAAATCGAATGTTTCCAAGGATGCTCCCGTGTACATCCCCCCGGATACGGAACGACATGTGCTTCGCAACGTACCGATTCCGCATATCGGGCCTTATATAAACATGCAGATGCTGCTTGGCCATCATCTTGGTTTGAAAGGCAACGTGGACACACTGCTTGCTGAAGGCAATGAGAAAGCAGTTAGTTTGAAAGAGACGGTTGACGGACTTCTTGCCGAAGGCGCCAAAGGCTTGCTGAAAGCTAACGGGATGTATCGTTTCTTCCCGGCACAATCATCGGGCAACGATATTATTATCTATGACCCGAGTCAGCCCGGTGTTGAGATCAAGCGGTTCACGTTCCCTCGTCAGCAAGTTGAGCCTTATCTCTGCTTGGCGGATTTCTTGAAATCGGTGGAGAGCGGCGTGATGGATTACGTCGGCTTCCTCGTTGTAACGGCAGGAGAAGGCGTAAGGGAGAAAGCGACCGAGCTGAAAGATAACGGCGACTACTTGCGCTCCCATGCGCTGCAATCCGTTGCACTTGAGGTAGCGGAAGCCATGGCAGAACGCGTTCATCATCTGATGCGCGATACTTGGGGTTTCCCGGATCATCCGGAGATGACGATGAAACAGCGCCATGGTGCTCGTTATCAAGGTATTCGCGTCTCCTTTGGTTACCCGGCTTGTCCAAACCTGGAAGATCAACAGCCGCTGTTTGAGCTGATGAAACCGGAGGATATCGGCGTGCAATTAACGGAAGGTTTCATGATGGAGCCGGAAGCATCGGTATCCGCGATGGTATTCGCCCATCCGGAAGCGCAGTATTTCAACGTAGAGAAAGCGTAACGGATAGCATAGGTACCCTCCAAACTTGCGGTGTTAAGCCGCAGCTATGGAGGGTATTGTTATAGATAGCATATGGATGGAGATTGGAGGGAGCTTGCATGCAGCTCACGTTTCTCGGAACCAGCGCAGGAAGACCAACGAAAACACGCAATGTGACTTCCATTGCCTTCTGTCTTCCTGAACCGCACTGCGGTTTCTGGCTGTTCGATACCGGCGAAGGCACGCAGCATCGGCTGCTGCACGGCGGATTGAAGTTAAATAAATTGGAACGAATCTTTATTACTCATTTGCATGGTGATCATCTCTACGGATTGCCGGGTTTGCTGAGCAGCCGGACGTATTTCGAGGGGGCAGGTCCGCTTCAAATCTTTGGTCCAGCCGGGCTGAAGGAATATTTGAATGTGATCTTCCAACATAGCGGAGTTCATCTGGGTTATGAGCTGGAAGTGATCGAGGTTACTGCAGGAGAGGTGGCTGCGGATGATCGCTTCGTCGTGGAAGCAGCCGAGCTGGACCATCGATTGCCATGCTTTGGTTATCGCATCACCGAGCGTCCACAGCAAGGTCAGCTGAATCTGGGGAGGCTTGCTGAGCTGGGTGTCCGGCCGGGTCCGTTGTACGGCATGCTAAAACGCGGCGAATCAATCACGCTTGAGGATGGCCGCACGATTACTTCATCCGATGTAGTCGGTCCGCAGCTGCCGGGACGCATTGTCACTATTCTCGGTGATACTACGCCTTGCCGGAATGCCATTATACTGGCGAAAGATGCCGACTTGCTGGTGCACGAAGCGACATTCGCAGGCGGCATGGAGGAGAAAGCGGCTGCTTACGGCCATTCCACGATTCGCCAAGCCGCAGAGATTGCGGCTGCAGCAGGGGTCAAGCGGCTCGTAGTGACCCATTTCAGCTCGCGATTCGACGATGAAGCAGTGGCGGAGCTGGTGACGGATGCTCGGACCATTTTCCCTCATACGGATGCCGCGTTTGATTATGCGGAATTTCAAGTGAAGCGTTCAACCTAGGAAGCGCCTTATATGGTGACAAGCGGAGTTTACCCCGAAGCCGTCCGATCGCATGCTGCGAGAAGACGGCTTCTGACGTTTGTTAAAAATAGGGCTTTTTTTATTTTAACGCAAGCGGTTATAATGAGGGGAACAATCGTTCTATCACGGGGGTTATCAATATGTTGCGCAAGAAAAATCTTTCCGATCTCATACAGGAATTACGAGCAAACGAGAATGTCATCAACTGGCACGAAGTTGAGCCTATAGAAGCAAGAACAAGACCCATGCCCGAAAGTGTCGATGCAAGAATTAAAGAGGCATTAGCCAGAAGAGGAATAGAACAGCTATACAGCCATCAGTACACCGCCTACGAAACCATTCGCAAAGGCGAGAATATGGTCGCTGTCACCCCGACCGCATCGGGAAAAACGCTTTGCTATAACCTCCCCGTACTCCAATCTATTGCGGAAGACGATGCTGCTCGGGCGTTATATCTGTTCCCTACCAAAGCACTGGCGCAGGATCAGAAGAGCGAGCTGAACGAAATTATCGCCGAAATGGGCATCGACATCAAGAGTTTTACCTATGACGGTGACACATCCCCGGAAATTCGCCAAATCGTAAAGAATGTTGGCCATATCGTCATTACGAATCCGGATATGCTTCATTCCGCCATTCTTCCGCATCATACGAAATGGATCAGCTTATTTAGCAATCTCAAATATATCGTCATCGACGAACTGCATACATATCGAGGCGTCTTCGGCAGCCATGTATCGAATGTCATTCGCAGACTGCAGCGGATCTGCAAGTTTTATGGCAGTGATCCGATATTTATCTGCACGTCGGCTACAATCGCAAACCCAAGGGAGCTGGCCGAACAGCTTACAGGTAAACCCATGCGTTTGGTAGACGATAACGGGGCGCCGAGGGGAAGAAAACATTTCGTGTTTTATAATCCTCCCATCACTAATAAGCCGTTAAATCTTCGGAAAAGCGCAACGGTAGAGGTAAACCAATTAGCGAAACAATTTCTGGCCAATAAGGTGCAGACGATCGTATTCGCCCGCAGCCGAGTCAGAGTAGAACTCATTCTAAGTCATCTTCAGGAATTAGTGAAAAATGAACTTGGCGGAAAGTCCATACGGGGGTATCGGGGCGGCTACTTACCCAACCAGCGTCGCGAAATCGAACGTGGACTAAGGAATGGCGAAATCGTAGGCGTCGTGAGCACGAATGCGCTTGAGCTTGGCGTAGATATCGGGCAGCTGCAGGTCTGCATTATGTCGGGGTATCCCGGCAGCGTCGCCAGCACTTGGCAGCAGGCAGGACGGGCGGGTAGGCGCCATGGCGAGGCTTTGGTAGTGATGGTTGCCAGCAATACGCCGATCGACCAGTATATCGTGCAGAATCCGGATTATTTCTTCGAACGATCCCCGGAATCGGCACGAATCAACCCGGAGAATCTATTGATTTTGGTCGACCATTTGCGATGTGCGGCATACGAGCTTCCGCTCAAATTGGGAGAGGAGTTCGGCCCATTAGAGATTACCGATATTTTGGAGTATCTGGTCGAGGAAAGAGTGCTTACGCAAGCCGGAGGGGCATTCTACTGGGCCAATCAGTCTTTCCCTGCCCATGAAGTAAGCCTGCGCTCCGCGGCACAAGAGAATGTAGTCATCATCGACCAATCCGAAAGAGGAAATGTAAAAATCATTGGCGAGATGGATCGATTCAGCGCCATGACCCTCTTGCATGATGAAGCGATTTATTTACATGAAGGCGTGCAATTCCAAGTCGAGAAGCTGGATTGGGAGCATAAGAAGGCCTATGTACGGGAAGTGGATGTAGAGTATTATACGGATGCCAATCTGGCGGTTAAACTTAAGGTATTATCCATAGATTTATCGAAGAAAAGACCGATGACTTCCATTCATTACGGCGACGCGGCCGTTAATGTTATGGCTACCATGTACAAAAAAATCCGTTTATCGAGTTTCGAGAATATCGGATATGGCCCCATAAAGCTGCCGGAGGAAGAGCTGCATACGAGCGCGACTTGGGTCGAGATCAACGAGGTTGACCCTACGATTGAAACCAAAACGCTGGAGCAGCTGCTAATGGGCATAGCGAATGTTATCCGGCATATCGTACCTGTCCACGTCATGTGCGACCGAAGCGATATCCATGTCATTTCGCAGATTAGGGCCGAACATTCGCAGCTTCCGACGATTTTCATCTATGACCATTATCCAGGCGGTATTGGGCTGGCGGAAGATGTCTACAAGCGATTCGATGACATAAAAGCAGCAGCGAAGAATCTCATTCAGAAATGCCCTTGCGAAGCGGGCTGTCCTTCTTGTATCGGCACCGAAATCATTGGCATGAACGCGAAGAAAAAATCGCTGTTCATATTGGAGGGGTTATGAGCGGGCTAAGAGATCGACTGCTGCGATTGAAGAACGCGCAAGTTGCTCAAGAGGAGCGACTGGCTGGTATGGTTGCTCACTCCGAGTCCTCTGTTATCGCTGAAGGTGAAGAGGGAGCTCTCATCCATGGTGAAGATCAGGCACCTGTTGCAACTGTCGGTGCTGTCTCGGACGCAGCCGTCGATGATGACACGTTATCTTCGGAGTGGGATGAGCTGGGCGTGCGCATTGTGCAGTCGACGGAAGGCGCATTTCTGGTACGGGAAAGCCGTTATCCGCTGTCGCATAAGCACGGGATTCATGAGCTGATCGAGCTCTCCGAAGCTCAAAACCAGCTTGATGCTTTTCGCAAACCCGATTCCGCTGATCTTGGCTATACGAATCTGCTGTTTCTTGACTTAGAAACTACCGGACTCGGAGTCGGAGCGGGGAATGTCCCTTTCATGGTAGGGCTGGCATATTTGCAGGATGATGTTTTCATTGTCGAGCAAATGCTAATTCGTCATCCGGCAGAGGAACGGGCGATGATCGGCTATTTATGCAACTTGCTCCCCAGCTTCACCCACTTAGTAACCTATAACGGTCGCACCTTCGACTGGCCGGTCTTATACAATCGATTTATTCTGAACGGTTTTCGTACATTCAAGTGGGAGCCCATCCATATTGATTTATTGCACCCGTCCCGGTCTGTTTGGCGTAACACGCTTGTCTCTTGCCGGTTGAGTCACGTGGAAGAAGAACGTCTTGGAATTACAAGACTTGATGATGTGCCGGGTTCTCTCGCGCCGGCGATCTATTTTCAATATTTAGCGGACAGAAAGCCGGAGCCGCTGCTCGGCGTCTTTCAGCACAATGAAATCGATATGCTTTCACTGGCTGCGCTTGCGATCCGGTTTGGCCACTTGCTCGGCGGCCGAATAGGAACGGGAACGGTTCCGATGCCGGAGGAAGCGGAGGAACTGCTGCGAACAGGGCTGTGGCTGGAGAAAATGGGAAAATCGGACCTTGCCGAGCCGCTGTATGCCGCGGCTGCCGAGCATCCTCGTCCAACGCTCAAAGGCTTGTGTTTACTGGCGGAACGAGACAAGAAATGTGGAAATTGGCAGCGTGCTGTGGTATTGTGGCAGAAGGCTGTAGATGAAGCGGCACAAGCGGCTTGGCCGGATTATGAGGCGCATATTGAGCTTGCGATGTATTACGAGCACAAGACGAAGCAGCTGGATGAAGCGCTGGAACTGGCCGAAACAGCATTCTCGATCGCTCAGCGACGCCTAACGGGCTCGCGAATGAAGGGAAATCGGCGCACTGAGCTTGATTTGCTTCGCAAACGGATTGACCGTTTACGTATAAAGATCAACAAAATAACAGAAGCAAGCAGAAGGAGTGGACATTCATGAGCGTCAATACGCTTCGCGGTCTGCTCATCGATTTGGACGGAACGATGTACCATGGCGGCATTATGATTCCGGGAGCAGATGCTCTTATTGCTGCGCTGCGGCGGTTAGACATTCCATTCTTATTCGTCACGAACAATTCTTCCGCAACGCCCGAGGCTTTCGCTGACCGGCTAAGTGCTATGGGAATTCAGACGAATCCATCAGAAGTATGTACTTCCGCGCAAGGTGCTGCGGCCTATATCGCCGAGCGTCAACCAGGTGCGCGAGTCCATGTCATTGGAGAGCATGGGCTGCGAACGGCCCTGCAGGATGCCGGTTTACTGCTGGTAGACGAAGAGCCGGATATCGTCGTGCAAGGCATTGATAAGCAGCTTACTTACGATAAAGTAGCCAGAGCGGTCACGTTTATCCGCGGCGGCGCAAGCTATATTTTGACGAATCCGGATTTGCTGGTACCAGCAGAACATGGCTTGGTGCCGGGCGCGGGTTCGATCGGTGCCATGCTAAGAGCGGCTTCCGGTGTTGAACCCATCGTGATCGGCAAGCCGTCGGCCATCTTAATGGATTTCGCGCTGCAACGTCTGGGGCTTCATGCATCCGAGACTTGGATGATCGGCGATAATCCGGCTACGGATATCGCAGCGGCGCAAGCGGCAGATTGTCCGTCGATCCTTGTTTTAACCGGGCTCGCAACAGGCGACAATTATAAGGAGCTGCTTGCGGCAGCCGGCTGTGAGGCTACGGTCATTATCGATAACTTACATACATTGCAGCAGTTTATAGGCGATCAGCTGGCAAGTGGTCAGCAGAGCCGTTAGGAAGGAAGAAGCACGATGCCGGAATGGCCGGAAATGGAACATTATCGCAAGTTGCTGGCGGAGCGAATCTCCGGTCAGCCCATTATGAATGTGCAGGTTACGCGTCAGAAATCGATCAACGTGCCGGTGGAAACCTTCGAGCAGGAGCTGGTCGGGAGAACCGTTTGGTTCGTGGAGCGTCGCGGCAAAATGTTGATTCTGCATCTGGATAACGGAAAACGGCTGCTGCTGCATCTGATGCTGGGCGGTATGATTCGGTATGAAGCACGCGGCATCGATCCCGAGCAGCGCACGGACCGCACGGTTCAGGTTACGATCGGGTTTCCGCAAGGGGAGCTGTGCTTTATCGGATTGCGCCTCGGATACATCCACCTGCTGACGGTTAAGGAAACGATTGCTCGCTTAGCAGATCTTGGACCGGAGCCGTTCGACAAGTGGCTGACGCTGGAGAAATTCAAGGAGCGCTTCAAGGGGCGCAGAGGTTCCCTGAAGACGGCACTTGTGGAGCAGCGCGTTATCGCGGGCATTGGCAACTGCTATGCAGATGAGATTGCGTTCGAAGCGCGAATTCGCCCGGATGCGAAGCTGTCTGCGATTGAGCCGGAATCGTGGGAGCGTATCTACAACGCTATGCATAAGGTGCTGCAGTCGGCACTAGCGCATGGCGGATATATGGAGATGCCGCTTACGAATGAGGATACCGTTACCGGCGGTTACAATAATCATTGCCTCGTGTATGATCGCGGCGGAGAGCCTTGTTTGAACTGCGGTGGTACGATTGTGCAGGAAGAAATCAACTCGCGCAAAATGTTCTATTGTCCGGTTTGCCAGAAGGACAGGTAGACACGATGCGGACCGGATTTCATGTTTCCACTAAGGGCGGTTACAGGGAAGCGGCAAAGCGAGCGGCAGCGTACGGTGCTGTCGCTTATCAATATTTTCCGAAAAATCCGCGAAGTCTTTCTGTCAAAGAGATCGACTACAGTGAGGCGAAGCGGTGTGCAGCGTTCTGCGAGGAGCGGGGGATTGTTTCCATTGCCCATTCCCCTTATCCGACGAATATTGCCTCAGAAGATGCAGAGCATCGCGCGAGAACGGTGGAATCGCTGCTTAATGATCTCGCTATTGCGGAAGCTTGCGGTTCATTGGGGGTTGTGGTTCATTTTGGCGTCTATAAAGGACCGGATCCTCTTGAGGGCTACCGTAATGCCGTACTGACGTTAAGCGCGATTACTTCGCAGTGGAACGGCAAAGCTAAGCTGCTCATCGAGAATCAAGCCGGTGATCACACTTTCATGGGGACTACGATGGAGGAGCTGGCTCAAATTCGCAGCTTATGCGCGGATCCGCACAAAATCGGGTTCTGCCTGGATACTTGCCATCTCTTTGCCAGCGGCGTGTGGGATGGAAGCGCTGACGCAGCATGGATGGACAAAGCGCAGGAGCTTCGCGTGATTTCAGAGCTGGTTGCCATTCATCTGAATGACTCCGTCCATCCAAGCGGGGAGAAGAGAGACCGCCATGCGAGAATCGGCGAAGGCTATATTGGCGAGGCCGGCTTGATCTGGCTGCTGCGTCATCCGCTGCTGAAGCAAGTTCCGTTCGTGCTGGAGACCCCGTCCGGGGAAGATGGTACACACCGGGATCAGCTGGAGCTGATCCGGCGGTTAGGAGGGGAGAGCGAAGCATGATCAACGTGTATTTAGACGATTATCGGCCTTGCCCACAGGGCTTCGTTCTTGCAAAGACGGCTGCTGAATGCATCCTTCTGCTGCAGCATGAGGAAGTGAATATCCTCTCGCTCGACTTCGAGCTTGGCTGGGGGCAGCCGAATGGGCTTGCCGTTGCCGAATATATCGTAACGAGCGGACGTTATCCGCGAAGATGTTACTTTCATACGTCCAGTCTTGCAGGCAGACTGCAGATGGTACATTTATTAACTCAGCATGCACCGCTGGACATTCAAATTCATAACGGTCCAATGCCTGCAGAGAGCAGGTAGCGCAAATCTACTTCATGTGAACTTCTGGGAGGGAAATACCATGAACATGATTACATTGCAAGATATCACGTTTCGCCGCGAAGAAAGACAAATTCTTGATGGCGTTAATCTTCAAATCAATAAAGGCGAGCACTGGGTAATTCTGGGCCGAAACGGTTGCGGAAAAACAACGCTACTGGAAATGATGACCGGCTACCAGTTCCCTTCTTCGGGAACCGTGGATGTACTCGGCAATCGCTTCGGGGAATGCGATGTGCGGGAGGTTCGTAAGCAAGTCGGTTATATCAGCCAATCGGTTATTGAGAAACTGACACTGCGCGATCCGGTATGGGAAGTCGTTGCGACAGGGGAGTACGCGTTTCTGCGTTTCTATCAGACAATCGATGAAGAGGTACGCCAGAAAGCGCTGCGGCTCTTAGATGAAGTGGGCTTGCTGTACACGGCAGATCAAACACTGGCTACGCTCTCGCAGGGTGAACGGAAAAAGGTGATGTTGGCACGCGCGCTGATGTCCAATCCGAAGCTGCTGATTATGGACGAGCCTTGTGCGGGCTTGGATTTATATGAGCGCGAGAAGCTGCTGATCGATCTTAACCGACTTAGCGAGCGCGATATAACCGTTGTGTACGTGACGCATCATATGGAAGAAATCATACCGCTATTTACTCATGTGGCGTTGGTACAGGACGGACGCATCGTAGCAGCGGGTCCGAAGAAGGAAGTGCTTAGTCCGGAGTGGCTAAGCCGTGCGTACGACTGGCCGGTGGCCGTAGAATGGGCCGATGACCGGCCATGGATTCGAGCATTATCAGGAGGCAAACAGTAGTGAGTCATTGGATTGGAACAGCTAATCATGGTTTTGCGTCGCTTGCAATGGAAGAGCTTCGTAGGCAAATTAACGGCATTAAATTTACGCAGCTTATCGCAGGCGAAGTATTCAAGATGGAGGTTCCGTTAAGCAAAGAAGAGATGCTGGATCTCATTCAGACGAATGAACCGATCTTCTTAAGACATATTCAGCCGATTGACCGCACATTGCCGATCCACGGCAATGCCGACGACTTGCAGGCGCTTTCGGAGCTGATACGGAGTGCGAGAATGCGCTGCGAAGAAGGGACAACGGCCATTCATCTGAGACGGCTGGAAGGAACGCCGTTTATCTATTCCGCTGCCGATACAAAGGCTGTGCTGGATGCTGTCATTATGGAGCTGGGCGGAGAGACGACGATGCAATCGCCCGATCACATTTTCTCCATCTTTGCGGCTGCCGAAGAACTATACGTGGGGTGGGGGACTCCATCGGAGCAGCTGTCGGATTGGCCCGGCGGTGCGGTTCGTTTCCAACGGGAAGAAGGACAGATCTCGCGGGCGAAGTTCAAGCTGCTTGAAGCGGAGCGAGCGTTCAAGGTCTACTTCGAAACCTTCCGCGAAGCGCTCGACATCGGTGCGGCTCCCGGCGGATGGACGCATCTGCTGCTTGAGCGCGGATTGCGCGTGACGGCGATCGACCCAGCAGAACTGCATCCGACGCTGTCGGCATATCCGCGTCTTACGAAGATGAAGAAGAACGCGTCCGATGTTAACTTCCCGTCGAATACGTTTGACTTGCTCGTATGCGATATGAGTTGGAGTCCGATGCAGATGGCGAAGCTTGTGCTGGAGAAAACCGAAGCGCTGACAGATGGCGCGACAGCGATCATTACGATTAAGCTGATGCATAAGAAACCGCTGCAGACGATCCGCGATGTGATCTCGAAGCTGGAAACCGCATTTGAGCTGAAGAAAGCGAAGCAATTGTTCCACAATCGCGATGAAATTACGTTATACTTAGTGAAACGGTAGAACCGGGAAAGCATCCCGAATGAACAGACAATGTCTGTGCATTCGGGATGCTTTTTTGCATTTTGCCTTAGGGAGGCTAGTGGATGAGCACAGCAAACGAGAAACAAGAGCTGCTTAAAGATGGCTTTATGATCGGAGGTCGATATCGCATTGCCGGATTAATTGGCAGAGGCGGCATGGGTGAGGTTTATGCGGCCGAGGATCTGCGCTTGCATGGGAAACTTCGTGCACTCAAGATCGCCTCAATCCACAAGCTCGAAGGGGTAGATGGGGCAGAAGAGGCGGCACTGCTGATGCGTTTGAATCATCCCCATTTGCCTCTTATTGTGGATTATTTCCCACTCGTCGAGGAGCTGGGCTGTGAAGTTGTCGTTATGGATTACATCGATGGGATTACGCTTCAAGCATACCTGACATCTCAAGGCGGCGTGATTCGTCCCCCAGACATCGTGGCAATCGGAAGCCAGCTGTGCGACGCCTTGCACTATTTGCACAGCCAGCATCCGCCGATTATTCATCGGGACTTAAAGCCGACGAACGTGATGATGGACTGCGGCGGTTTTGTGCGATTAATTGATTTCGGGATCGCCAGAGAGTATAAGCCGGGCCAAGCTCAAGATACGGTTATGCTTGGAACGCCGGGCTTCTCAGCTCCGGAACAAGGAGGGGAATGCCAGAGCGACGCGCGTACGGATGTATTTGGCTTAGGAGCTTTGCTTTACTACTTGCTTAGCGGAGGCAAGCGGTACAGGACGAATGAGGGAACCGGTACATCGAGACGTACTGGTTTACCGAGCCATGTACCCATCAAGATGTCCGAAGTATTATACCGCATGCTCGATCCAAACCCAGTGTGCAGATACAGCTCCATGATGGAGGCTAAGCATGCGCTTGTAGACTGCTTAGGCGACAATCCCGCCGCATCGCACCGCAGGATCGGTCAAACTGAGCAACTCCGGAACAATCGCAGCCAAACCATCATGATCGCGTCGCTGTCACCCGGCGCAGGCGCGACCTTCACAACCATCACGCTGGCACATTTACTCGAGCGACAAGGCATCTCATGTACAGCGATTGAGCATCCGGAGCTTGAACCGGAATGGCATGCCTTGTTATACACACCGGAAGCCCAGCGACGGCTTCGATCGGCAACTCAACAAACGTGGCAAGGCCAATATCGAACGTTTCATTCGCCGTCTAAACATATTAAATGGCATGCACTGGAGGCGGATAGGCGCCTATCTGCAGCTGCTGAGCCAACGCTTAAATATCGGCTGCTGTCAGAAACAGCAGATTCGCCTGTCGTTCTAACCGATATCTCCGGCAAATGGCTCACGACCAATGAATTAACGTTGGCACTGACGGCATGCGATGCTTTGATTTTCGTTGTTGATCCGTCCCCTTCTAAATGGACACCGCAGCGACTACAAGCGGCGGAACGCATTTGCTTCGAACGTTCGAAGGCTCGTCTCAGCACCTATTGGGTGGCTAACAAAGATATGCCATTTCGCAATCGCAGCGAATGGTTGGCCGCCATTCCGGAGAAACCGATGTGTTCCGTTCCTCTGCTGCCGGCGGATCAACTGGCCGATTTGCTCTGGTCAGGCAAGTGGGCCACGTCCCACAAAAATTGGCTAAGCCTGCTGGAACGTGCCTTTCAGCCTATTTTGCAAGAAATAGTTGGGGTATCCCGGCACATTCCGGCACATCCTGTGATACAATGAGTTGCGAGCGCAGCAATTAAGGCGCTTAATTATCATTGGAAAGCGAGCTTGAACATGAGTTTATTGACGATAGAGGAATTATCCCATAGTTTCGGAGATCGCACGTTATTCAAAAATGTATCCTTCCGGCTGCTCGCCGGCGAACGTGTCGGCCTGGTCGGCGCGAACGGTACGGGCAAGTCGACGATGATGAATATTTTAACCGGTAAATTGTTAAAGGACAGCGGGAAGGTTGAGTGGACGCCTCGCGTCAGATACGGATATTTGGACCAGCATACGAAGCTTGTTCCCGGCAAGACGATTCGCGATGTGCTGAAAGACGCGTTTCTTCCCCTGCTGGAACTGGAGCGGGAGCTCAATGATATCGCGGGCCAAATGGCAGATGCCGATCCCGATCAGCTTGAGGTGCTGCTGGTTCGAATGGGCGAAATTCAAGAGGAACTTGAAATCGGCGACTTCTATTTGCTTGATGTGAAGGTCGACGAGATGGCGAACGGACTCGGTTTGAGCGTCATTGGTCTCGATCGGGATGTCGCATCGCTAAGCGGCGGACAGCGTACGAAGGTACTGCTTGCTAAGCTGCTGCTGGAGAAGCCGATGGTGCTGCTGCTCGATGAGCCGACGAACTATTTGGACGAAGAGCATATTGCATGGCTGACGCACTACTTGAAGAACTATCCATACGCCTTTATTCTTATTTCCCATGATACGGGCTTTATGAACGAGGTCGTGAACGTGATTTATCATTTAGAGTTCACGAAGCTCACTCGTTATGCCGCTAATTACGAGAAATTCTTGACGATGGCGGACATGAACAAGGCGCAGCATATCGATGCTTATGAGAAGCAGAAGGAATACATCAAGAAGCAGGAAGAGTTTATTCAGAAGAATAAAGCACGTGCTTCGACCAGCGGCAGGGCAAAAAGCCGTGAGAAGCAGCTTGACCGGATTGAGCGGATTGAGAAGCCGGAGGAAGCTGCGAAGCCTACCTTTGTGTTCAAAGAAGCACGCACAAGCGGCAAAACCGTCTTCGAAGCGACGGGACTGACGATCGGATACGGCACCAAACCGCTGCTTCCGCCAATGAACATGCTAGTGGAGCGGGGAGACAAGATTGCGATTGTCGGCTGTAACGGCGTAGGTAAATCGACCCTGCTGAAGACGATTCTGGGCAAAATCGATGCGCTTGACGGCACGATCTACCGCGGCGATTATTTGTTCCCTGCGTATTTCGAGCAAGAGGTGAAAGCGCCGAATTTAACGCCGCTGGATGATGTGTGGAACGAGTTTTCCAGCATGAATCAGCATGAAGTACGCGCGGCTTTGGCACGCTGCGGCTTGAAGAACGAGCATATCACGCGCGCGCTGAACCAGCTCAGCGGCGGTGAGCAGGCGAAGGTTCGTCTGTGTAAGCTGCTTATGCGCGAGAGCAATTGGGTCGCGTTCGATGAGCCGACCAACCATTTGGATATTCACGCGAAAGCAGAACTCAAACGCGCGCTGGCGTCCTACAAAGGGACCATAATCCTGGTTTCCCACGAACCTGATTTCTACGAGGACTGGGTAACGAAGGTATGGGATGTCGAACAATGGTCGATGCAGCACGCAATGAGCTAAATAGGTAGAGAACAGAGCCGCCAAGCTTAGGATTGGCGGCTTTGCTGCTTGCAAAGGCGCTTTTGCTTCTTTATGATAGTGGGAACGGGCTAGTCCGTTTAAGTCTATAACAAAGTGGGTGTACAGCGAGAATGAACGAACGCATTCTTGTCATCGAAGATGAGGACGGCATTGCACGGGTTCTTCAGCTTGAGCTAGAGCATGAAGGGTATTCGGTCGGTCGTGCCGCAGACGGCAGGAGCGGACTTGAACAAGCCAACAACGGCGAATGGGATATGCTCCTGCTCGACGTGATGCTTCCTGAACTAAATGGAATTGAAGTGCTGCGCAGACTGCGGCAATCCGGCAATCAAATCCCAATTATTCTATTAACGGCACGTGACACGATTCCGGACAAGGTAAGCGGTTTCGAGCATGGCGCCAATGACTATATTACCAAACCGTTCGCGATGGAAGAGCTGCTTGCGCGAGTTCGGAATTTGCTGCGGATCTTCCAGCAGCAGCCGAAGGAGACGGAGAGTCCGGATGTGCTGAAGGCCGCCGATCTCTCGATCGAGCTGCGCACTCGCAAAGTCTTCCGCAAGGATCTGGCGATCGAGCTCACCCCGCGTGAATTCGAGCTGCTTGTTTATTTGGCGGAGCATCGGAATGAAGAGAAGTCGCGAGAGGATATTTTGTCCGAAGTATGGGGTTACGACTTCATTGGCGAGACGAATTTAGTGGATGTATACATCCGTTATTTGCGCCAGAAAATCGATAAAGGGTACAGGCATAAGCTCATCCACACGGTTCGTGGCGTCGGCTATATGCTCAAGGAGCCGGATGCATGACGCTGCGCAGACGATTTACGTTTTTTACGATTTTTTGGCTTATATTTATACTGATCCTGTTTAACATTTTCGTTTATTTATTTGTGATTAAAATCACGATACGCAGTGAGGATCAGCTGCTGACGAATAAAGTCAATATCCTGCTGGAAGACCCCCGGATCGTCGACCCTACGCAGCTATCCAATGGGGAGCTGCTGCGGGATTTCTATAACATCAGCGAGCTCATACGCATCGTTGATCGAGGCGGCAGAACCGTGAACTCGCAGGGCTCTGACTCCGAGCTGCTTGCGCTAAAGTCGGAATTTTCGAGTCAGCATGATACGGGGATGTTCTTTCTGGAAGGCCGCCGAGTGCTGTACATGAAGGTGCCGCTCTTCCATGACGGCCAGGTGATCGGAACGCTTGAGCTGTACCGTAAGCTGACGCTGCTGGACAGCTACTTACAGGTTCTGGTCATTGCGTTGACCATTACCAGCATCGGAGCGATCTTGTTCGCCATCTTCGGTACCTATTGGTTTACTTCGAGATTAACATCGCCGATTCAGCACATGGTGCAGACGATGAGGGAGATTGACCGCAGCGGGAAGCTGCGACAGATCGAGCTCGCTCAGCGCGATCAATCCGCTGAGCTGCTTCAGCTTGCGCGCGCCTTTAATCAGATGATCGACCGGCTGGATCGTACGTTCGAGCGGCAGAAGCAGTTCGTTGCCGATGCCTCGCATGAGTTAAGAACACCGGTAACGGTTATTACCAGCTATGCGGGCATGTTGAAAAGATGGGGACGCGATGACGTCAACATTCGTGATGAAGCGATTGAAGCGATCAGCAAGGAATCGCAGCGATTGCAGAACTTGACCAAATCGATGCTTCAGCTGGCGCAAGCCGAGCAGGAAGATTGGCTCAATTTGGAAAACTTCAATCTCGTGCAGCTGACGGATGAAACCGCGGATATGCTCCATATGACCTTCCAACGCATGATTCGCGTACATACCGGCAAACAAGATGTTCGCATGATCGGAGATAAGGATAAAATCAGGCAGCTGCTTGTCATCCTCATTGACAATGCAATCAAATACAGCAAGGATCCAATTGATGTTACCCTTGGGGCGAATAAAGGCGTTATCCGGATATCGGTCTCGGACAAAGGAATGGGCATTCCCGAGGACGAAATTCCGCATTTGTTCGAGCGTTTCTACCGCGTAGACAGCGCCAGAAGCCGATCTACCGGCGGTGCCGGACTAGGGTTGTCCATCGCCAAACGGATTGTGGATTTGCATGAAGGTCAAATCGACGTATTCAGCAAGCCTGAACAAGGCACGACCATTTCGATTGCGCTGCCATTGCGCAAATAATTATTTTTCAAAGCTTACAAAGGCGGGGAGAACTATGGGGAGTTTACGTGTCTGCGCTGTCCAGTACAAGCTGGCAGATATCGAGCGCTTCGAGCAATTTGCCGATCAAATTCGGCACTATGTTCGGAATGCATCTGAATATGGCGTTCAATTTATTTTGTTTCCGGAGTTTTTCACGACGCAATTGCTCTCCATCGGGGACGATGAGGGACGACCATTGTCGATTGAAAGACTGCCTGACTTTACGGAACGCTATATCGAACTATTTCAATCACTTGCAGCGGAATATCAAGTGCACATCGTTGGCGGCACGCATGTCATCGATGCCGGAGGCGGCATGCTGAACAATGCTGCGCATCTGTTCTACCCGAACGGCCGTGTGGAGCAGCAGGCTAAGCTGCATATGACGCCAACCGAACGCGAGGAATGGAATATGTCGCATGGCGAATCCTTGCGCGTATTTGATACCGAGCATGGCACAATCGCGATGCTTACTTGTTACGATATCGAATTTCCGGAAGTGGTCCGGATGGCCCGGGCGAAAGGGGCGGACATTATTTTCTGTCCTTCCTGCACCGATGATCGACATGGGTTCTACCGAGTTCGCTACTGCTGTCATGCAAGGGCTGTCGAGAATCAAGTCTACATTGTGACGACAGGAACGGTTGGGTCGCTGCGCAAAGTCGATTTTATGCGAGCTAATTACGGTCAAGCAGCGGTTATTTCTCCAAACGACATTCCATTTCCTCCTGCCGGCATCATGACAGAAGGCATCATTAATGATGATATGCTTGTTGTCGCTGATCTCAATGTTCAGCTGCTTCATGATGTGCGTGCTGCCGGATCGGTGACGACTTGGCGCGACCGCCGCACCGATTTATACTGCGACTGGTCGTAAGCGTGCGATATATTACCGGAGGAGGGGAGGGTGAGCGATGCGTAAACAGTTGATTGTCTACCATACGGGCAAACCGGTCGAAATTGTGATCCGCAATTACGGGTTCTCCGATATCGAGGGAATGATCGCCATTCAGCGCGAATCCTTTCCGCCTCCGTTTCCTTCCGAGCTATGGTGGAATGAAACGCAGCTGCGTGAGCATATTACTCGGTTTCCGGAAGGTGCGTTATGCGCGGAAATGGATGGCCGTTTAATCGGCTCTATGACGGGGCTTCTTGTAAGCGAGTCGCAGCTGGAGGGCGAACATACGTGGGAGGCTGTCACGGACAGCGGATACATTCGCAATCACGATCCTGACGGTACAACGTTATATGTCGTGGATTTATGCGTCATTCCCGAAATGCGTAAAGCCGGCGTCGGTAAATGGCTTATGCAAAGCATGTATGAGGTTGTGGTGCATCTTCAGCTGCGGAGACTGCTTGGCGGCGGCCGGATGCCGGGCTATCATCGGTATTCGGATACGGTTTCGGCGTCGGAATATTTAGAAGGGATTACAACGGGCTTGTTCAATGATCCCGTGATCTCGTTCCTGATGCGCTGCGGGCGACTGCCGGTCGGCGTTGCGCAGCATTATCTGGAGGATGAAGAATCCTGCGGTTATGCCGCAATTATGGAGTGGAAGAATCCATTTATACACGAATAGAGAGGAAGTTATAAGCCCATGGACTACATACGCATTCAATCGATCGACAATCCCTTATTCAAGAGCATGCATGACTTGATGAAAACCATTTTCCCGAAGGAAGAAGTGCTTGCATTCGAGAAATGGGCCGGTCCTCTCGAGGATCCGAGCATTCACGTCTATGTAGCGGTGCACGAAGGAGAGGTTGTCGGCACAACGGAATATCGCTATTATCCCGGTATGCAAGTCGCAATGACGGATTTTACGATTGTCGGTCGTCCGGGGCTGGGTGTCGGTCGGTTTCTGATGCGTAACCGCTCGCGTGACTTGGAACGGTTGGCGCAGCAAAGCGGAACCGATCCGATCGGCATGTTTGCCGAAATTTACAATCCAACGTTGGCAGAATATGAATTCGGCGGCGTCTATCCGATGAACCCGTTTGTTCGTCGTGAAGTGCTGTCGCATATCGGCTATATGCGGATCGACTTCCCTTATGTACACCCGTCTTGGGAAGAAGATGGGGCGGCTGTCGGTGGCCTGGATCTGTGTTTCCTGCCTCAGGACGAGAACCGCACTGAACTGGATGCCTCGCTCGTGGTGGCGTTCTTGACGGAATATTATTCAGCTCTGCCTAATAAGCCGGATGAATGGTATGCCATGGTCGAAGGCTTGAAAGGTCAATCCAAGCTTGCGCTGAAACCACTGTAGAGAGGCAGTGCGTACATAACGCTAATGGGAGTGGGGGAAACATTCTTGGCGACGACAGTCACCTTCTGGGGAACGGGAGATGCAATGGGCGTTCCTCGTGTCTATTGCTCTTGCAGCGTATGTGAGGAGGCGAGATCGGGCGGCGTGAACCGCAGAATGCGTTCACTCGTTCATCTCGCAGACGAAGAGTTTGGGACGATGTTGATTGATTGCGGTCCGGATTGGCGCAGCCAGATGGAAGCTGCAGGTCTCAAACGGATCGATACGATATTGATTACGCATGCTCATTTCGATCACATCGCAGGTTTGCCGGAGTGGGCAGACCTATGCAGATGGCTCCGGTGCAAAGGGAAAGCCTATGCTATGCCTGATGTGATTAACGATATTCTAACTCGGTTTCCATGGCTCTCTTCTCACATTGAATTCCATCCGATTACAGAGCCGCTTCAATTCGGGGGCTGGGTTGTGCAGACGTGGAAAGTAAACCATGGGAAGAACGGTTATGCGTACGCGTTCCGGTTCTCGCATGCCGAGCGCGGTAAGGCATTCGCCTATTGCTCCGATTCCATTGCGCTTGAAGGCGAGGAGCTGGTGCCGCTGGCAGAGCTGGATCTGCTCATACTGGGGACGAGTTTCTATCAAGAGCCATACCCGTTCGAGACGCGTTCCGTCTATGATGTTACGGAAGCACTGGCCTTGATCGAAGATTTAAAACCGGTCAAAACATTGTTTACGCATATGTCGCATGATATTGATTTACAGCGAGATTATGGGTTGCCCGCGAATGTCGCATTTGCGCATGCGGGACTGACGGCCATCGTCTAGGCGATTGCCGCTTGACTTAGGCCGCGTGCTGACGCTATTATAAAATTAACTTTAAGCAGTAAGGGGAAATTTTAATGCGGGTTATGGTTCTTAACTTCTAAATTGGATACTGCCCGGCGCCGGAAGCGCTGCCGGGTGCACGGCTTTTGTCAGATATACAAGTGGACTTTCTCTAATCGGAGTAGGTTTATATTGTTGTATCCCACAGAAGCGTGCAACCAATGAGTTAAGAACATGACAATTTCCGCCTCCTACTGGACGGTAAATTCGCGTGCTCTCTCGAGCACGCTTTTTTTTGTTCTACGGGAAATCCGCATTCTGATTGCCGGAAGCAGGTTTCTTCGACGAATCAAAGAGAGTTTACCGAGAAAACCATGAACAGGGATGGGATGCGTATGCGTTCTGTCCCTGTTTTTTTGCGTATAAATTCAAACACCGAAAAGGATGGGTAACCACACATGAATAACGCGTCAATGACGAAATTGGAATTCGATAAGATTAAAGCGATGCTGCTCACCTATACCGTTTCTGAAGCGGGAAGAGCGCTCGCCGAGCGGCATGAACCAAGCGCAGAACCCGGCCGAGTGAAAGCATGGCTTGGCGAAACGGAAGAGGCGGCGGCGCTGCTGGCAACCGGCGCAAGCGTCCCGATCTCCGCAATGGAAGGCATAGAGGTCTTCATGGCACTGCTGGGCAAAGGGAAAATCTACAGCGAGCAGGAACTCGGCAATTTGGCCGTCTGGCTCACCTCAATCGGACAAATGAAACGATATATGGACAGCAAACGAATGACTGCGCCGACAATCAGCAGCTACGCCGATTCCATGTACGATTGTCCGGAGCTCGTGAAAGAATTGCAGCGCTGCATTCGGCATGGCGCCTTGACCGATCAAGCGTCTCCGGCTTTGGCGGACATCCGCAGGCATCTCGCCGCCGCAGAAGAGCGAATCGAGCGCAAGCTGGGTCAGCTGTTAGGCAAATACAAGAATGCGCTGCAGGATCAATTAGTCAGCAAACGGAACGGACATTATGTTATTCCGGTGAAGAGAGACCTGCGCAGACAGGTACCGGGCACCGTATGGGATGAGTCGGCAAGCGGGCAAACCTTGTTCGTTGAGCCGGTCGATGTGGCCGATCTGCAAGCGGAGTGGCAAATATGGAAGAGTGAAGAGGAACGCGAACGAACGCTGATCCTATCGCAGCTTTCGGATCTGGCCGAAGAGCAGAGTGCCGCGTTGAGATGGAATTTGGAGGCAATGGCATCCTTTGATTTTATATTTGCCAGAGCGAAGCTATCGCGTACGTTTAACGGGATTAAAGCTGCCATTGTCGACAAGCCTTACGTGAAGTTGATCGGAGCCAAACATCCGCTGTTAGGCGGCAAGGCAGTACCGCTTACGATTGAAATTGGAGGCGAGTGGCGTCAGCTTATCATTACGGGACCTAATACCGGCGGCAAAACCGTCGCGCTTAAGACAATTGGTTTATTCGCGCTGATGGTGCAGTCAGGACTCCTTATTCCTGCTGAGGCCGGAACGGAGCTGGGGTTATTCCAGACCATTATGGCAGATGTCGGTGATGGCCAAAGCATTGAGCAATCGTTAAGCACGTTCTCTGCGCACATGGAATGTCTGAGCGACATGCTTCGCAAAGCAAATGCTCGTTCGCTGATTCTGCTTGACGAGCTGGCAGCCGGAACGGATCCCGGCGAAGGCATTGCCTTGTCCATTGCCGTGTTGGAGGAGCTTCTGAAACGCGGCTCGCTTGTGGCGGCCACGACTCATTTTAACGAGATTAAACGATTTGCCTCCGTCATGAAGGGTTGTACGAATGCCCGTATGGCTTTCGATGCCGATACGTTGCAGCCGATTTATAAGCTGGAAATCGGGGAAGCCGGGGACAGCTACGCTTTTGCGATTGCGAGGAGGTTCGGCTTGCCGGAGAGTGTTATCAAGCGGGCGGAGGAGCGCGTTGTGGCAGCCAAATCCGCCAATTCTACGCAACAGCGGGAGACATTGAACGCCGGAGAGTTTGATTCTACCTCTGCATTGCGATGGGACAATGATTTGAAGCGGGCAAGCAGCAAAGAAGAGACAAAGGCTCAAGCAAAGCACAAGGAGGAAGACGCAAATACGGAGGGAGCCGGAGCTAAGAAACCTTTACAAGTCGGGGATTGTGTCTGGATTTATCCGCTCAAACGGACAGGAATCGTATTCCAACCGGCAAATGAACGCGGCGATGTGGTTGTGCAGGTTCAGAAGAACAAGATGACCTTCAACCGCAAACGGCTGTCGCTCTACATTCCGAGTACGCAGCTGTACCCGGAATTGGAAGAGGGCTACGATATGGATATCGTGTTCGAATCGAAGGAGAATCGTAAAACGCGCAAGCTGATGGGGCGAAAATACGTCCCCGGACTATCCATCATCCTACCGCCGGATGAGCCAAAAGCTTGATTACCGCGACAGGGCATGATAAGGTGGCTATTCGTTCCATCAGAGTCACCTTTAATCCCGGCTTTGTATAACGAGCAGCATCCCTTGCTTGATTGTAATTTGACCATCCTCAAGGAGAAGCTTGTTACTGATGCCGAGCGATTGTCCGATTTCAAGCGAAGCTTCTTGAAGCGGATATTGAAATCCTGTCAACGTAATCCCTGTCACAATTTCAGATAGCGGCAATAAGGAAACGTAAGTGTAGCTGCTGTTAAATAACTTCGTTTGATCAGTGGTAAGCTGAATACAGTTGTGTTCATCTACGATCGAAGCGGCAATTCCTTGCTGCTGCGCCATACGGAGCAAATGCACATTCGCGAGCGAATGGTCGAACCTGGTTCCGAGAGCGCCAAGCATGACGATTTGCTGCGGTTTCTTAGAGAGTGCAAGACGCCACGCCAACTCCGTGTCCGTATAATCCTTGTCGATCGGATCGTAATCATGGGTTTCGCCGCTGTTCTCGCGGATGTACGCCAGCTGAGCCGGGGTAACGGAATCGAAGTCGCCCAGCGCGATATGCGGCTTCAGCCCGTGCTCGACAAGGAATAATGCGCCGGCATCTGCTCCGATCAGCAAATCGTCAGGAGTGAGGAAATCAAGCGCCCACGGACCCAATCGACCGCCTGTGAAAATGACTATTCGCTTAGGAATCATAAGTAGTCCTGCCTTTGCAATCGTTCGTGTCCATTTGAGAACCGAAGCATTTTACGCCAGTATACTTCCCTTCAGAGCCGTTGACCAGTCGAATTGCTCTCGAAGTGGAAAATGTAACGCTTGAAGATTCGACGAGCCGCGGCTAAAATGAGTAAGGATCATATTGAGCGGAGACACGCGGAGGCATCTAGCAATGAATCTACAGATGGACATGGACATTTTCACCGTATTCAGTATTATTGGAACGATTGCGTTTGCGGTCAGCGGCGCGATTGTTGCAATGGAAGAAGAGTATGATATTTTGGGCGTGTATGTGCTTGGACTTGTCACTGCATTCGGAGGCGGAGTAATCCGGAACCTATTGATCAATGTTCCGATTACGACGATATGGACGCAGGGCATGCTGCTGAAGACGGCGGTAATCGCGATGACCATTGCATTTATCATGCCGGTCAAGTGGATTAACAGATGGAAGAAGAGCGAAGCTTTCTTCGATGCGATAGGGCTGTCGGCTTTTGCGATTCAGGGGGCGCTGTACGCAACGGGCAAGTATCCGCTTAGCGCCGTTATGGTTGCAGCCATGTTGACCGGAATCGGCGGCGGGATGATTCGCGATGTGCTTGCAGGCCGTAAGCCGCTGGTGCTGCGCGATGAAATCTATGCCGTCTGGGCGCTTGCCGCAGGCGCGGCGATCGGTTTGGGTTTTTTCGAATCCCCGGTGGAATTATTAATCTTATTTGTTATCGTCATTATCTTCAGAATGTTATCCGTTCACTACAACTGGCGGCTGCCGAGGCGATCATTGAAGTACGCGCTCGCGCAGTCGGTCTATTCGGATAAAGAGCGCGCTGAAGCTGCCAAGATTGAGCAAGAAAAAGGAGAAGGATCATGATTAGCGTATTATTTGTTTGTCTGGGAAATATTTGCCGGTCGCCGATGGCAGAAGCGGTGCTGAGGCATCAACTGAAGGCGCGCGAGCTGGAGGACCGGATCAAAGTCGATTCCGCCGGAACGGGAGATTGGCATCTCGGCAAGCCGCCGCATGAAGGAACGCGCGGACTGCTGGAGCGTTACGGGATTTCGTACGAGGGAATGCGAGCTAGACAAGTACTTATCGACGACTATCAGACCTTCGACTATATCATCTGCATGGACAGCGCCAATGAACGAGATGTGCACGCGCTCTTCGGGAGCCGTTCTGATCTGCATGCCAAAGTGTTCAAATTCATGGATTTGCTGCCCGATGAGTCGAGCGATGACGTACCGGACCCGTATTACACTGGCAATTTCGATGAGGTCTATGGGCTTGTATCGAAAGGCTGCGAGAATCTGCTGGAGCGAATTCGTCGCGAACATCAATTGTAAAATAAAGAAAGACCGCATTCCCATGGAGAAGTTGGGATGCGGTCTTTTTGTTTATTATGCGCCTATTAGGCCTCAGGGTGAAGGAACGTGCGAAGCGCATCCGGAATGTGCTGCTGCCAGAAGCCCCACACATGATCGCCATCATGCTCGCTGTAATGGGTCGTGGCCCCTTTAGACTCCAGGATAGCTTTCATTTCACGGTTAATGGCAACGAAATCAAATACGCCGCTATCGGATTTAAATGCCGTTTCTTGGAGGCCTACGATCATGAACAGTACCAGTTTGCTTAGATCCGAAGAGCTCTTAGCAATCTCGCGCGAAGCGGGATAAAACGCCCCTGACAAGGAAATAACTTGATGGAACAATTCAGGGTAGGTGAGCGCAATGTGAAAGCTGACGGATCCGCCTAAGGAATCGCCTGCAAGAATGCGAGCGTCGGCGTCTTGTCTTGCTGCATATTTGGACTCGATATATGGAATGAGTTCATCGCCGAAGAAAGCGACATATCCGTGATGCCGATCGCCATTGGGTGCATATTCGGCCGTACGAAGCTTAATGTCTACATCAACACCAACAATAACGAAAGGCTCAATCCCTTCATCCAGAATGAGCTGATTGGCAATCGTCGCAATGCGGCCGAAATTGAAAAATTGCTCGCCGTCTTGGCAATAGACGACCGGATAGCTGAGCAGTTCATTGTAGCCGGGTGGTAAATATACCCTTAGATCGCGTGAGCCCTCGGGCAGCAATCGACTGGTAATGACATCCTTTACAATCGTTCTTTTCAAATAACGAGGATCGGTCATGAATAAAAACTCCTTTGTCCTTGCATGGTTTGGACGTGTTGTGGGTAAACAAAAGGGAGGAAACAAATGCAGCTTTTGCTAGTAATATGCCCTGTTGTACTATTCTGTACTAGTAGTTCGATAGTTCTGTTACATATACAATTTAGCAGGCTAATAGATCAAATGTTGCAAAATACAACGGTTTATTGTGCTTTATGCTTTGACCATTTCGGTTAAACAGGTTTATAATCATTCTATAACAGGGATACTCGTTTTTTCAAATATTCAACTGAGGTGAACAATATGAGCAAGCTGCCTTATGAAGTTCAGACGGAGCCGGTAACTCCACTTTCCGTTTTGTCTCCTGAAGGGGAAATTGTTAACGAAGCGCTTATGCCGAATTTGTCGGATGAGCAATTGAAAGAAATTATGTATCGCATGGTTTTCACGCGCACATGGGATGAGCGTGCCGTAAACTTGGGAAGACAAGGTCGTCTTGGCTTCTACGCACCTGTTTCGGGTCAAGAAGCTTCCATGATCGGAAGCGAATATGCACTTAACAAAGATGATTTCATCTGCCCGGGCTACCGCGACATGCCGCAAATCGTATGGCATGGATTGCCGCTGTATCAAGCATTCCTGTACTCCCGCGGTCATCAGCACGGCGGTCAAATTCCTGCGGACGTTCATGTTCTTATGCCGCAAATCATTATCGGCGCTCAAATTCTACATGCTACAGGCGTTGCTATGGCATTCAAGAAAAAAGGCGAGAAGCGCGTAGCTATCACTTATACAGGTGACGGCGGTTCTTCTGAAGGCGACTTCTACGAAGGCATGAACTTTGCCGGCGCATTCAAGCTGCCTGTCATTTATGTTGTTCAAAACAACGGTTATGCGATCACTACTCCATACGCGAAGCAAACGGCTGCATTGTCGGTTGCACACAAAGCAGTCGCTGCCGGTATCCGCGGTGTGCAAGTCGACGGTATGGACGTGCTTGCAGTTATTAAAGCGGTATCCGATGCTGCAGAGCGCGGCCGTAACGGCGAAGGCGCAACGCTTATCGAAATGCTGACTTACCGTTTCCGTCCGCATTCCATGGCGGATGATACAACGAAATACCGTACGAAGGATGAAGAAGGCGAATGGAGCCTGAAAGATCCGATCACTCGTTTCGCAAAATTCCTGGAGAAGAAGGGTCTGTGGTCCGATGAAGATACAGCCCGCGTGAAAGAGGAAGCGAAAGCGACTGTAAACGAACACATCAAGAAAGCGGAAGCAACAGAGAAAATGACTGTGAACGGACTGATTGATTCCATGTTCGAGCACACACCTGCTCACCTGGAAGCGCAAAAAGCCGATTTCCAATAAATGGGATGACTATCGAAGTTAGCTAAGGAGGAACTCGCGACAATGGCTCAAATGAATATGAAAGAAGCGATCCGCGATGCAATGCGCGTGGAGCTTAAGAATGACCCGAACGTATACATTTTCGGTGAAGACGTTGGTAAGGTCGGCGGCGTTTTCCGTGCGACAGAAGGACTGCAAGGCGAATTCGGGGAAGATCGCGTATTCGATACACCGCTTGCTGAATCTGCAATTGCCGGTATGGCGGTAGGGATGGGCCTTCAAGGCTTCCGCCCGGTTGCTGAGATTCAATTCGTCGGTTTCATCTATGAAGCAATGGATCAAATGTTTATCCAAGCAGCGCGTATGCGTTACCGTTCCGGCGGACGCTACAACTCGCCAATCGTTTTCCGTACGCCATTTGGCGGCGGCGTAAAGGCAGCTGAGCTTCACACCGATTCCCTTGAAGGCTTGGCGATTCAAACGCCGGGTATCAAAGTAATCGTACCTTCCAATCCTTATGATGCAAAAGGTCTTCTCGTTGCGGCTATTCGCGATAATGACCCTGTATTCTTCATGGAGCATTTGAACCTTTACCATGCTTTCCGTCAAGATGTGCCCGAAGAGGCATACACAGTTGAAATCGGTAAAGCGAATGTTGTTCGCGAAGGTTCCGATGTCACGATCATCGCTTACGGTCTTATGGTTCACACAGCTGTTAAGGCTGCTGAAGAGCTTGAGAAGAGCGGCGTGAAAGCAGAGGTTATCGACCTGCGTACACTGCTTCCGCTTGATATCGAAACGATCGTTGCTTCGATCAAGAAAACAAACCGCGCAATCGTTGTACAGGAAGCACAGAAAACTTCCGGTGCGGCTGCGGAAATCATCGCTCAAATCAACGAGAACGCAATCCTTCACCTGGAAGCGCCGGTACTTCGCGTAGCGGGTCCGGATACGGTTTACCCGTTCGCACAAGTGGAAGACGCTTGGCTGCCAAGCCCTGCTCGCATTATCAAAGCAGTAAACCAAGTGCTTAATTTCTAATAGATAAACCCACCATAGAGCAGGTTGTGAAGACTGAGAAGGAGGTCACGGGACGTGGCAAAATTCGAGTATCGTTTCCCGGAGCTTGGCGAAGGCTTGCATGAAGGCGAAATCGTCAAAATGCATATTACGGCAGGCGCAACGGTTACGGATGAAGATATCATCATGGAAGTACAGAATGACAAGGCAATCGTGGAAGTTCCTTGTCCTGTAAATGGTAAAGTGCTTGAAGTGCTCGTAAAGGACGGACAGGTTTGCCATGTTGGCGACCTTGTTGCCATCATCGATGCGGAAGGCGATGTGCCTGAGCAAGCTGCACCGGCTGGCGATAGCCACAATGCACCGGCACCGGCGGCAGAAGCTCCTGCAGCAGCACCTGCCCCAACAACAGCAGCAGCTCCGGCTCCTGCAGCAGCACCTGCTGCACCAGCGGCAGCTCCGGCTCCCGTTACAGCAGCAGGCGGTATGGTTCTGGCGACGCCAAGCGTGCGTAAATTCGCTCGCGAGCAAGGCGTTGAGCTTGCCGGCGTAGCAGGCTCTGGCAAGAACGGCCGCATTACGCGTGATGATGTAACTGCAATCGCTGCGGGCGGCGGAACGGCGGCGCAAGCAGCTCCGGCTGCGGCACAAGCAGCAGAAGCACCGGCAGCAGCGGAATCGAAACCGGCTGCAGCAGCGGCTGTCGTTGTCGGCGACCGTGCCGAAGAGCGCGTACCATTCAAAGGCATTCGCAAAGTTATTGCGAACGCCATGGTTAAATCGGTATACACTGCGCCTCACGTAACACTGATGGATGAAGTGGATGTAACGGCACTTGTTGAGCTTCGTACGAAAGCGAAGCCGATCGCAGAGAAGAAAGGCGTTAAGCTGACTTACCTGCCATTCATCGTAAAAGCTCTCGTTGCGGCTTGCCGTCAGTTCCCGATTATGAACGCGACGCTTGACGAAGAGAAACAAGAGATCGTGTACAAGAAATACTACAACATCGGTATTGCTACCGATACAGATAACGGTTTGATCGTTCCGGTCATTCAGGATGCAGACCGCAAGAACGTATGGATGGTTGCAGATGCGATCAAGGATCTGGCTACTCGCGGCCGTGACGGTAAGCTGACAGCGTCCGAACTAAGAGGCAGCACGATCAGCATCACGAACATCGGATCCGCCGGCGGTATGTTCTTTACGCCGGTTATCAACTTCCCTGAGGTTGCTATTCTTGGTACAGGCCGTATCTCCGAGAAACCGGTTGTGAAGAACGGCGAAATCGTTGCTGCATCGGTTATGGCACTTTCCCTAAGTTTTGACCACCGTCTGATTGATGGCGCAACAGCGCAAAACTTCATGAACTACATTAAACAGCTGCTGGCTGATCCGCAATTACTTGTAATGGAGGTTTAAAACCATGGTAGTAGGAGATGCATCACTCGATATTGATTTGCTCGTCATTGGAGCAGGCCCGGGCGGCTATGTAGCGGCAATTCGCGCTGCACAGCTTGGCCAAAGCGTGCTTGTCGTAGATAAACAGTATGTAGGCGGCGTATGCTTGAATGTTGGCTGTATCCCGTCCAAGGCGCTGATCTCGGCGTCCCATCAATATGAATCCATTTCGCACGCTTCTTCCTTCGGTATCACAGCATCCGATGTGAAAGTGGAATGGAGCAAAGTTCAAGAGTTCAAGAACGGCGTCGTAAAGAAATTGACCGGCGGCGTAGGACAACTGTTGAAAGCTAACAAAATTCAGTTCTTCAGCGGCGAAGTGATGTTCATCAGCGATACGGAAGCACGTGTATTCAATGAGCAAGAAGCTCCGCGTTACCGTTTCAAGAACTGCATCATTGCAACAGGCTCCCGTCCAATCGAGCTGAAGGCATTCCCTTACGGCGGCCGTATCGTTTCTTCGACGGAAGCATTGTCCTTGCCTGAAATTCCGAAGAGCCTCGTTGTTATCGGCGGCGGCTACATCGGTATCGAGCTTGGTCAAATGTATGCTCGTTTCGGTACGAAGGTTACGGTAATCGAAGGTTCCGATACGATTCTTCCCGGCTTTGACAGCGACATGTCTTCGCTCGTGGCGAAGAAGCTTAAAGGCACGAAAACAGATATCGTAACAGGTGCTCAAGCGAAGAGTGCCGTACAAACAGACAACGATGTAACCGTTACGTACACAGTAGGTGGCGAAGACAAACAAGTTACAGCAGATTACTTGCTTGTAACGGTTGGACGCCGTCCAAATACAGATGGCGAGCTTGGCCTTGATATGATCGATGTGAAGATGACCGACCGCGGTATGATCGAAGTCGACGAGCAATGCCGTACAAGCATCCCGCACATCTTCGCAATCGGCGATATTATTGCAGGACCTGCGCTTGCGCATAAAGCGATGTATGAAGGCCGCGTTGCTGCAGAAGTCATTGCCGGTCAACCAAGCAAAATCGATTACAAGTGCATTCCGCTTGTGGTATTCTCCGATCCTGAATTGTCTAGCGTAGGCTACAGCGAGAAGGAAGCGAAGGAAAAAGGCCACAACGTGAAGGTCGGCAAATTCCCGTTCAACATCAACGGACGTGCGTTGTCCCTTGGCGTAAACGAAGGTTTCGTCAAAGTAATCGCGGATGCGGATAACGGTCTCTTACTTGGTGCCCAAATCGCCGGTATTGAAGCTTCCAACATGATCGCAGAGCTAGGACTTGCAATCGAAATGGGCGCGACGCTTGAAGATATCGCTCTGACGATTCATGCACATCCAACGCTTGGCGAAATCGTTCTGGATGCGGTTGAAGTGGCGCTTGGACATCCGATTCACGCAATTGCCAAATAACAAGCTAATCTATATATAACCAAGGCTTACAGGAATACAAGAGGTCACGCCGCAGTTGTTCTGCAGCTGGGCCTCTTTCTTCTTTAGCATTTAGCCAAGGAGGCAGCCTGCAATGACGAGCGAAGTGTCGAAGAAGACAACGGACGAATCGAGATCAACGATGATGCAGTTGATCTTCCCGTCGGATACGAATTACCACGGAACGATGTTCGGTGGCAAAGTAATGGAATACATGGATAAGATCGCGGCGATAACAAGCATGCGCCATGCGCGCGGGCCGGTGGTAACGGCCTCGACCGATAGTTTGGATTTTGTTGCGCCGATCAAGGTCGGCGATATGATCGACGTAGAGGCTTTTGTCACATGGACGCGTAAGAGCTCTATGGAAATCTATGTGAAGGTCCAAACCGAGCATGTCTATACGGGAGAACGCAAAACCGCTGTCACCGCCTTTTTCACCTTCGTCGCGCTGGATGAGCATGGCAAGCCTACCCCTGTCCCGGGCATAATTCCGCAGAATGATGAAGAACAGGCGCTTCATTTGTCCGCACCGGATCGTTACGAACTTCGCATGCAGCGAAAACAGGACAGACAGAAGAGCCATTAAATGTTAAGATAAGAGGAAGCGGTTTTTTTTGTAGAAAGCTGGAGAGGGGTTAACGGACGTTGAAGGCTTATTTGGATTTGCTTCAGGATGTCTTGGCTAACGGGGTAGTTAAAGAAGATCGTACAGGAACAGGAACAAGATCCGTGTTCGGTCGTCAGCTTCGCTTCGACTTAAATCAAGGCTTTCCGCTGGTCACGACGAAACGGATGCATGTGAAATCCATTATTCATGAACTGCTCTGGTTCCTTAAGGGAGATACGAACGTTCGTTACCTGCAAGAGAATGGCGTTCGGATTTGGAACGAGTGGGCAGATGAGAACGGGGATCTGGGTCCTGTCTACGGGTCGCAGTGGCGGGCTTGGGAGACACCTGATGGTCGTCATATAGATCAAATTGCTGCTGTAGTAAACTCGATTAAGAATAACCCGGATTCGAGGCGTCATATTGTCAGTGCATGGAATGTAGCGGAAATCGACAATATGAAGCTTCCGCCGTGTCATTTTGTATTCCAATTCTATGTGGCGAACGGGAAACTCTCATGTATGCTGACGATGCGTTCTTCGGATACCTTCTTGGGTCTTCCTTTTAATATTGCGCAATATGCGCTGCTTACGCATATGATTGCCCAGCAATGCGATCTTGGTGTTGGGGAATTTATTTATTCCGGTGCGGATGTTCATATTTACAGCAATCATATCGAGCAGGTAAAGCTTCAATTAACGCGTGAACCGCTGCCCCTGCCGAAGCTTATCATAAAGCGGAAGCCGGAATCGATTTTCGATTATGTCTATGATGATTTCGAGATTGCCGATTATGAGCACCATCCTACGATTAAAGCTGAAGTCGCGATATAAGGAAGGGTGCCGAATATGACAATTGCTATGATTGCCGCAATGGCGCGCAACCGGGTGATCGGGATCGACAATGAAATGCCATGGAGCCTGCCGGCTGAGATGGCTCATTTTCGTCGTTCGACAGCTGGCAAAACCGTTGTGATGGGGCGTAAAACCTTCGAATCGCTGAGCGGTCCGCTCAAGAATCGCCGTAATGTCATCTTAACCCGCAGCTTGGATTATAAGCCGGATGGCTGCGAGGTGGCACATTCCGTAGATGAAGTGTTGGCTCAGTTTGGCCCTCATGAAGGTGAAGAGCTTGTTATTATGGGCGGGGCAGAGATCTATTCGCTGTTTATGCCCTATGCGGACAAGCTGTGGTTAACGGAAGTCGAAGCGGATGTGGCAGGGGATGCTTATTTTCCGGCTTTCGACATGAAGGAGTGGACCGTGGAGAATCGGGAGCATTTCTCGAAGGATGAGAAAAATGCCTATGATTTTACAATCGTTACATATGTCAGGGACGCTCGTTAGAGCGAACTCTATTTGTATGGCAAATGCCTAACATTATGTGATAAAGTGCAAATGATTGTACGGAAAATCCATTTATTGCGTTAGGCCAAGTTGCTAAGATATTGTAAATAGTTATCAGGTTTTATATGGTAAAGTTTGATATTGAATTCAATGTCGATTCCCGATATAGTTTTAGAGAGATAACGAACATTCGGTAATGGGAAAATGGATGGAGGAAAAGCGATCATGTCTACACCTACTGGATTTATGGACTACAAACGCGAGCTGCCTGCTGACCGCGATCCGCTTGAACGGATTAAGGATTGGGATGAATTTCATAAGCATTTCAGTGAAGATCAGCTGAGAACGCAAGGCGCGCGCTGCATGGATTGCGGTACGCCTTATTGCCATACAGGTATCGAACTTCCGGGAGGCGCATCGGGCTGTCCGGTGAACAACCTTATTCCGGAATGGAATAACCTCATCTATCGTGGACTTTGGCGCGAAGCGCTGGATCGTTTGCACAAAACGAACAATTTCCCGGAATTCACCGGCCGTGTTTGCCCGGCTCCGTGTGAAGGCTCCTGTACGGTTGGCCTGATCGGCGATCCGGTTACGATAAAAACAATCGAGCAATCCATTATCGACAAAGGCTTCGATGAAGGATGGGTCGTTCCTCAACCTCCGCTTATGCGTACAGGCAAGAAGGTTGCCGTTGTAGGTTCCGGTCCGGCCGGAATGGCTTGCGCGGCTCAGCTTAACAAAGCAGGCCACACCGTAACGGTTTATGAGCGCGCAGATCGCATCGGCGGCTTGCTCACTTACGGTATTCCGACAATGAAACTCGACAAGAAAGTGGTTCAGCGTCGCGTGGATCTGATGGAAGCGGAAGGCGTTAACTTCATTACAAACGCAGAGGTTGGCACGAATGTACCGGCTGAGCAATTGATGAATGAATTCGATGCCGTTGTCCTTTGCGGCGGTGCTACGAAGGCGCGCGAAGTTGACATTGAAGGCCGCGATTTGAACGGCGTTCACTTGGCAATGGATTATTTGAACGGCACCATTAAGAGCTACCTGGATTCCAACTTGGAAGACGGTAACTATATCTCGGCTAAAGATAAGAACGTAATCGTAATCGGCGGCGGCGACACAGGTACGGACTGTGTAGCGACAGCGCTTCGCCACGGTTGTAAATCGGTGACGCAATTCGGTACGGTTGGTAAAGCGCCGCTAGTGCGTGACCAAGAGAAGAACCCATGGCCGCAATTCCCTAACGTGTACACGCTTGATTATGCACAAGAGGAAGCTCGCGCGCTGTATGGCGAAGATCCTCGCGCATTCTCCGTACTGACGAAGAAATTCGTCGGTGACGAGAACGGCAACCTGAAAGAATTGCACACGGTGCAAATCCAGCGTACGGTGGATGAAACCGGCCGCAGAATCTATACGGAAATCCCAGGCACAGAGAAAGTATGGCCGGCGGATCTGGTTATGATCGCGGTTGGTTTCGAAGGCCCTGAGAACACGCTGATTCAGAAGCTTGGCCTTGAGCAAGACCGTCGTTCGAATGTAAAAGCCGCTTACGGCAACTACAAAACGAGCGTTGACAAAGTATTCGCTGCAGGCGACATGCGCCGTGGACAAAGCTTGGTTGTTTGGGCAATCAACGAAGGACGCGAGGCTGCGCGTGAAGTGGACCGTTATTTGATGGGAACAACGATGCTTCCTTAAGAAGCGATTCGGAATGCAAAGCGCCTACGGGCGCTTTTATTTCGTTTAACGAAGGAGTGGGAATACGATGATTCAATATGGTTCCGAGCAGGTTACACAGCTGCGATTTATGACGTTTATTCCTCGCTTAGAGCTTCGTGACGACCAGTGGGTGGATATCGAGCTGCGTATGATCGTGGATCAAGCAACGCCTGTACCAGACGGCTTAATCGATTTAACGGCATTAGTGATATGTACGCATAGCGGGGTTATTGCTCAGATCGTTCCGCTGGATGAGGGCTGTGATTGCGAGTTTCAATTCACCTCGGATGAGAAGGAACAGATAAGAGCGTATATTGAATCCGCAGAAATCCAAACCCAGATTGCAAATCTCTCTATCGGCTAAGGTAAGATGTGGTAAAATGAGCTGTAGGTTATCGTTTCTTGGTGGGAGGAGATTCGATTGCGAGCCACAGCTGCAGGTGTTCTTACGCCGACGGATATTCATAAAATCAGACATTATGTCCAGCATAAGTATGGTGACTTGCCTAGCGATCGCCGCGCCGAAATCGTAGCGGATGCGATGCAGCGTATTGTCCTGCGGCAATTACCGGCTTTCCCGCACGAACAGAAGCTGATCGTTTCGACGGAGCTGATGCGGAGCATTGCGGTAAGGAAGCAGGTTCCCGTTGATGAGAAACATATCTTTGAAGCATGCCTGAGGCTCGATTATCGTGACCCTCAGCTTTTTCATGCCTTGCATGAATGGGTAGAGCAGCGGCTTGGCGTGACGATTGAGCATAAAGCGTTCAAGGGTATTATCGAGGAAGGCATTCATATTGCGAATTCCCCCCACCTGCAGGTTGAATCCTGGGATGCCGTTGTCGGCACGGTGGCAGGCTATTATCGCGCGCCTGAACGAATGGCTGAGGTTATCGCGCTTCCCGGCAGCCGTGATGGCGGCCTAGGCAATAAAACCAAGCCGAGTACTTATTTGTTCCTTACGCTGGCGCTAAGCGTGTCGACATTGTTCTATGGCTGGTGGACCCTTCATCCATCAACTACTCGTGCCGAGCTTCCTCAGACAGGACAACCTGTGGTTGTAACCCCTCCGGTTCCTCAGTCGCCGACGAATGAGAGCGCGCAGAAGTATAAGAATGAATTGCCCAGTGAGCTGAGATATGTGGAAGTAAATAAAGAACGGCTTGTACAGTATTTGGCGGGGAAATCGTCTTTACTTGCAGAGGAGCCGTACCTCAGCACCATTGTTAATGCGGCTAAGGAGCATGATATCCATCCGCTTTTGCTGTTTGCGATAACCGGACAAGAACAGGCTTTTGTACCGAAGACGCACAAAGATGCGAAGAAGATCGCGAACAATCCGTTTAACGTGTTTCACAGCTGGAAAGAGTTTAATACGTCAATCAGCGAGTCTGCGAAGATCGCAAGCAATACGATTGTACATAAAAGTCAAGGAAGACCTGACGATGTCGACGCACTCACTTGGATCAATACGAAATATGCCGAAGACGTCAATTGGTCGAAAGGCGTACGAGCGATATTGGATGCGATGAAACGTCAGATTATGTTGGTTAACGAACGGTAAAGAGGCGATTGCTTGAAAACATTGATTATCGCAGAGAAACCCGATATGGGCCGGACAATCGCCGCAGTCGTAGAACCGAAGGCGCAGAACAAACGCGCTTATTTGGAAGGCGAGCACTACATTATTACGTGGGCGATCGGCCATTTGGTCAGTCTCGCAGAACCGGACCAGTACGATCCCAAATATAAGAGATGGAATGAAGCGGATTTGCCCATCATTCCGGATCGCTTTAAGCTATGGCCGAATGCGCGGACGAAGGATCAGCTTGCTACTATCGGCGAGCTGTCGAAGCGCTGTGACCGGCTTGTTAACGCATGCGATGCCGGGCGTGAAGGTCAGCTTATCTTCCATTTGATCCGGCAATATTTGAAAATGCCGCAGCCGACAGATCGGCTGTGGATTTCCGATCTGACCCCGGAAACGATTCGCCGCGGATTCGATTCGCTGCGCAGCGATCAGGACTACGATGATCTTACACGTGCAGCTAAGGCGAGAAGCGAGGCGGACTGGCTGGTTGGGATGAACGCTTCGCGGGCATTTACCATTCGCCACAAAACACTGCTGTCGGTTGGACGCGTACAAACGCCTGTATTGGCATTGCTGTATGATCGGCATAAAGAAATAACCGCTTTTGACAGTGAGACATACTTCGTGGTGCAAGCCTCGTTCAGTCAGCAGGACTTTGCGTATAAAGGCGTCTGGCAGGGAGACCGGATAACGAAACGAGAGCAGGCTGAAGCTTTAGCCGCTAAAGTATCCGGGAAACCCGCTAAGATTGTCAGCTATACGGTGACGGAATCGAAGGAATATCCATATCGGCTGTACGATCTGACACTGCTGCAGCGAGAAGCGAATGGCAGATATGGTTATCCGGCGAAGAAAACGCTCGATATTGCGCAATCCCTCTATGAGAAACATAAAGTGATTACGTATCCGCGGACAAGTTCTAACTATGTCACGGAAGAGAACCTTCCAATAATGGGAAATGTTCTTAACATGCTTAAACAAACTTCCTATGGAGATCTGGCTAACGGCGCGGATCGCAGCAGGGTGCATAAAGGCAACAAAGCCGTCTGTAATCCGGCTAAAGTTGAGGACCATCACGCGATATTGCCGACACCTAAGCGTCCCGGTTCCTTAAGCACGGAAGAGCAGAACATTTACGATATGATCGTTCGTCGATTCCTCTCTCATTACTATCCTCCTGCTGTCTACAACAATCATGAAGTGTTGACGGAGGTTGAAGAAGAGCAGTTCCGCACACGTGCGAAGGAACAGCTGGATGCCGGGTGGCGAGTCGTGCTGGGCGATCAGGATGACGGGAACGCGAGCAAGGCTAAGAGCAAGTCGAAGAAGAAATCCGACGATGCGACGGATGATCAAGAGGATGATCTGGTCGAAACCGATCGTCCGTTCTCGGTTGATCCGGATGCACCGGTACATTGTGACGGCGCGGATGCTCTTGAGAAGGCCACGAAGCCGCCGAAGCCATATACGGAAGGCACGCTGCTCAAAGCGATGGAGAGTGCCGGTAAAGCGATTGAGGATGAAGAGCTTCGTGACGCGATGAAGCAGACGGGGCTGGGAACTCCGGCAACGCGCGCCGCGACGATTGAGCGGCTTAAATTTGTCGGGTATATCAAGCCGACAGGCAAGCGGCTCGATATCACGACAAAGGGCTGCGCAGCCATCGAGCTGATTCGCGGCGCCGGTGTAGAACTGCTGGCTTCGCCTGAAATGACGGGGCGCTGGGAGCAGCGACTCCATCAAATATCGAAGGGCGAAGCGTCGGATGAGCAGTTCATCGCGAAGGTGAAGCAGTTTGCCGAGATGATCGTCGGCAAAGTGAAACATCAGCGCCAAGCGGATGCGAGCTTATTCGAGGAGCCGGGACAACCTGCCGGAGAAGCTAAAGGTAAAGGCAGAGGAGCGAAAGCTTCCGCTTCAGGCGAGAAGAATTCGCGTCGGACTTCCTCGAAGGAGAAGGCAGCGAAGACTGAGGCATCTGGCTCTAGCGCGGGGACCGCTGCTAGAAGTGCAGCTGCACCTCGATCGAAGTCTGCAAGCACTTCAGCGGCTGGCAGCAGCAGCAGTACCTCAGCGCGTTCTGCGAAAGCTACAAGCGCTTCAGTTTCCCGGGAGCCGGCATCAAGCTCGCCGAAGGTGATTGCCACATGTCCACGGCCAGGCTGTGGCGGCGAGCTTGTGGAAGGGAAACGCGGCTATGGGTGTATGCGGTTTAGGGATGGCTGTACGTTTGTCATCTGGAAGGAACAGCAGGGACGTCTGGTAACGGCAGCGATGGCGAAGGCGCTGGCTGTTAGCGGCGCGACGAGAGCTTCCACGTTCAAGCGGGAAGACGGTTCCAGCGAGTCCGGCAAACTGACGCTAACGAATAACTCAACCGGAGCAGTAGAATTTGTACCTGCTCCGTAAGAACGAACAAGAGGCTTGTCCTCACAGGAGTCGTAATCACTCTTGTGTGGGACAAGCCTCTTCTTGTTCATTAATTGGGACCGCGCTGATTCAGGTAAGTATGAATACTTGTCGGTACGTCCCGGAGCTGGTCGAGGGTGAAGAATGCGCCTTTTGGCTCTACATCAATGCCGACAATATTATACGCCCATTCGGAATCCGTCTTCATGTGAATGGCGTGTATGCCCGAAGTCAAAGCGGGAATCACATCTGTACGAATGGAGTTGCCGATCATCCAAGTCGATTTACGATCGAATTTGCCTTCTCTCAGGATGTTCTCCATCGCTTCGATATTCTTCATCGAACGGACATAGATGCGCGGACCAAAATATCGCTCCAGCTGCATTTCTTTGATTTTACGTTGTTGAATTAACATTTCCCCACCGGTGTAGAGGTGCAGCTCATGACCTTTGGAGGCCAGCTCGTCCAGCGTCTCTTCCATGAACGGATAGGGCTCAACCTCATGATCGTAAACACTTCTTCCTAATTTCCACAGCATATCTACTTCTACGGGGGATATCGCTCTACCCAGCAGATCGGAGTAATGCTGATAAGTTCCAATAAAGGATTGCGGGAAGTGATCGCTCTTAAAGCCGGATACATGAACGCCGGCAATGTCGATTTCGGTTTGCTTGTCACGGATTTCCTGAGCCGAAATTCCATAACCTCTGAACCAGTCTGACATGAGGTCCGTAAATTGATCAATGACGAAATAGAAATACTTGTTGCAGTAAATTAGCGTATCATCGAGATCGAATAGAATACTTTGTTTCATCTTAGGCACGGCTCCTTCCCCAGATGATTTCGCTGTGTAGATTCAATCTACCGCATCTTGGGATTCGCCGTCAAATCGAATAGTACTGGGAACATTTACAAATACTGTAGGTGGAGGTGAATGATGTATGCCAACAAATCGGAACAGCAATTCGAAAAACCGTGGTAGCGAATCAGAGGGGAAAGATTATACTTCCACATTAAAGAAGCTGGATAAATTCGCAAGCAGGCCGTCCAGCTTAAACGGCATTAATAAACAGCTGCCTTAATACATACGGCAGAACAAGGACAGGGAACAGTCTCTATACGGGTCAGCAGGCAGCTGCGGACACCTATAGAGACTGTGAGTTGTTAGGCATACTTATTTAATTTCGCAGTGAGATCCTGCTTAATATAAGCGATTCTCTTGCGAACATAGAAGTCGTAGCTTGCTCCTTTCAATTCGCGGGGGCTAATGACTTCATCAGCACTGTTGTCGATAATGGTCAAGGAGCCGTTGGAATAAAACTTAAACGTTAGATCCCGGAATGGTCGATGCGTTTCGATAAATCGATAGTTTTCACAGTTATTCATGATGGTTAGCCTCCTCACAATTGGCGGGAATTTAGAACGTGTGTTCTTGTTTTTATTATAGCAAACATTTGTTCGTATGGAAACTATTATTTTTTTAACTTAAACTAGATTAATAGCTTACATAGAACTCTGTGAATTTATTAGCAAATGCATTCATAAAGGAGCGCCACTCATGATAAAAGTCGATCAACTATCCAAACAAATTCCGGGCGGGCCGAAGGTGCTCTCCGGGATCAGCTTTAACATAGAACCCGGTGAATTTATCGCCGTTAAAGGGGCAAGCGGAAGCGGGAAGTCCATGCTTCTTCGTTGCTTGGCGATGAGAGAGTCGTGGAGCGGCGGCTCCTATATCGTGGACGGCGTCGATATTCTCAAAAAAGGCCTGCTTGGCAAAATGAAAATCCGTCGTGAAATCGCTTATCTCGAAGAGAAGCCGACCTTAATCGGCAAACGGACCGCACTCAAGAACGTGCTCATCGGCACAACGCACCAAACCCCGATCTGGCGCCGAGTGACAGGTATGATCCGCAGTGATGACTACATGGGTGCCATGGATATGATCGAGAAGATGGGGCTGCTTGAGAAAGCACATCAGAAGGGCGATAAGCTGAGCGGCGGGGAGAAGCAGCGTATTGCGATGGCTCGCGCTTTGGTTCACGGTGCCAAGACACTGCTAACGGATGAACCTGTATCCGGGCTGGACCCGCATGCGGCAGAGCAAGTGCTGTCCGATTTGAAGAAGATGTGCCAGACGCAAGGGATCTCGGTAGTTGCGGTCATGCATCAAGGTGACTGGGCGGAGCGGTTCGCAGATCGGATTATCGGTTTGAATAACGGGAAGCTCGTGCTGGATATCAAGGGAAGAAAAATGACAGAGCGGGAGAAAATGCTGCTGTGAGTGCATCCATTACCTATGAGCTGCGGCCAATCGAACAAAGTGAGCTGGATGCCGCACATGCGCTGGAGCTCGCATGTTATCCGGTTGAAGCTGCTGCTACGCGGGAATCTTTTGCGTTCCGACAGCAGCATTTCCCGGGCTATTTCTGGTCTGCTTGGCAGGATAACGAGCTTATCGGGCTATCCTGCGGTGTTCGTACAGCGGAAAGCAGCTGTGAGAGCGATGCGGTGAAGAGCGCGCACAGTGCCGAGGCCGGTGGAAACCACCTTGTCATTCTGTCCGTGGCAGTCGCTCCCAAGCATCGTTGCAGCGGTATTGGATCCGCGTTGATGAGAGCGCTTATCGAACGAGCGGAAGCCGATCAGCTCGCTACTATCGTTCTCATGTGCGAACAGCATCTGATCGCTTTCTATGAAGGACTCGGGTTCGAGTATGTAGCGGTTTCGGCATCCACGCACGGGGGCATTGAATGGCATGAGATGAGAAGAGTCATCTAAATAGGAACCGGCATACAATGGAGCATTAACCTAGAATAGGCAGGTGTTCCATCATGGCATTCCAGTTTCCGGCCGTTATCCATGCCTCCCGCGTCACGTTCCCGAAAGCCGAGATTTGGGTTCCGGTCGTTAGCGGACTTCATAACACGGCGGCACGCAATTCAATTAACGGTAAAATACGCAGGACGGTAAGCGAGCTCGTGCACGATCAGGGCTCTCTTGAGGATCCGCGCGCCGATATGCAAGGGTATTTCGAGGTCAAGACGAACGAGAAGGACATTCTAAGCTTATCGTTGTTTAATTACGCGTTTACGGGCGGGGCTCATGGGCTAACGCTTCAGGAGTCGCTTACGTTCGATACAGGCACCGGCAAGTCATACTCATTGTCGGAGCTTTTCAAACCGGGCAGCAATTATGTCGGCAGACTGTCGGATATCATCAAGGCTCAAATCGATGAGCGTCAAATCGCCACATTGGAGCCGTTCAACGCCATTCGGCCGGATCAGCCTTTCTACATTGCGGATCGCGCGCTTGTCATTTATTTTGCCTTATACGAGCTTACTCCTTACGCATTCGGGTTTCCGTACTTCCCGATTTCCGTCTATGACCTAAGCGACATCATTAATCCGAACGGACCACTTGGCCGAATGGATGTGAACAATTAACTGTACCAGAGGAGATCCTTATGATTTATGTTCTCATATTGCTGCCAATCTGCTTTATTCTGACTGTCACCTTGATCAGACGAAGACAGCACGAGAATAATAAACCGGTCATGGAACGCAACCATCAAAGCCAACTGCTTCAACTCAAGAATAAGCAAGCTTCAGCAGAGCCGGAGCGTATATCGGTTGTAGAATCGGAACCGAAGGTTAACAAGCTGATTTGCAGCATCCTCATCGTTGATGATCAAGCGGCAATCCGCATGCTGCTCCGAGAATTATTCGAGCTTGAAGGGATGATCGTCTATGAGGCGATCAACGGGACTTCTGCGATTGAGACCGTTCGTACGACGGCGATTGACTTCATTTTGCTTGATCTGAAGATGCCGGATATGGATGGAATTGAGGCACTCCAAGGCATTCGTCGATGGAACGAACATGCACAGGTAGCGATGATTACGGCATTTGGGGATCCGCTTAAGATGGAGGCAGCCAAACAGCTGGGCGTGCAATCGTTTTTCACCAAGCCGTTTGATATCGAGCAAGTGAAGAATCGCGTATTGAACAGCTTGAAGAAAAAGGATTGCAAGGCTGAGTAAAAACCTCCTACCGAATAAATAGGCAAGTTTCAATCCGTCCTGGCAGCTCCGATGCCGGCGGATTTTTTAGTGTGCTGATAGGATTGCCGCGCTCATAAAGTCAAGTATGGGGGTGGCGACATTGTTTTTGCTGTGGGCAGGTTGTTTGATTTTCGTATGTGCATGTGGTCTCTCCCTATTCATTGCTCGGACAGCAGAACGAGGCGCGAAGCGGTCCTTGCACCAATCCTTGCATCACTACTCTCCCTATGTGCGCTATATGCAGGATAAACATGATCTGAACGGAATTGGATTTGCCCAGCAGCTGACTAGGCATATGGGCGGATTATCCCTGTTTGGGCTGTCCTTTACATCCTTATCCATGCTTGGCGGAGCGGTCCTTTTTCTTGGTCCGGCGCTGGCTGCGGGCGGTCCGGCTGTCATCGGAGTCGGTTGGCCTGTCTTAACCTTCCTTGGCATCGTGACGGCAAGCTCGCTTGCAGCGCTTGCGTCTGCCATCCCGACTGCCGGAGGCTGCTATCATTGGGCGTTATCCGCAGGCGGACGCCGGATGGGCTTATGGTCGGGCTGGCTGCATTTCCTGGGTACGATTCTCTTGCTTGTAACTACGAATCTGCTTCTGGCAGATTGGCTTTATAAAGTGATGGAGACGCGATTAGGCTATGCGGGCGGCGGAGAGTTGTATTATGCGCTCCTTATCGTGCTGTTTCTCACGCAAGCACTCCTGAATGTAAGAGGGGTTCACTCCTTAGGCAAAATAGCGGGGATTTCTTCCGGCCTGCAGCTGCTGGTATGGCTGGCGATCATTCTGTTCTTCGTTGCGGCGGCATGGCCGGCCAGTTATCCGTTTCAAATGCTCTCAGGTACGGACCCCATCGCCGGTTCCGCACCAGGCAATAGCAGCCAATCGGGGATGTTAATCGGGATGCTAATGCTGCAGCGTCTGTTTCTGGGTATCGACCATGCCGGACAGATGGCGGAAGAAACGAGGGATCCACGGATCATCGTACCGTGGTCGATCTTCTTCTCTTCCGTTGCATTTGGTTTATTCGGATTTATCTTGTTCGTGCTTCTGTTGATGTGGTTTCCACTGGGAAGTGAGGGGCTATACGGCTATTCAGACATCGGAACTTGGTTTATAACGTTCTGGACCAAATGGGGGGCAATGAGTAATACGATCTTGTTGCTGCTCATTATTTCGTTTATGTGGATGAATGGGAATGCGTCTGTTGCGGCAGCATCACGCACGTTGTTCGCGATGGCGAGGGACGAAGCTGCGCCATTCTCAAACAGGCTTTCCGCGGTATCCGTGCTGTATCGCACGCCGCTTCGTGCGGTGCTTGCTGTATCTATAGTTGCCGGTGTAGCTTCATTGGTGCTCAAAGCGGTGGCAGCCGGAGCGATGACTCCGCAAACCACGCTTTTGCAGCTGATCTTATTAAGTGTAGCGGCGCTGCATATCGCTATGGCGCTTCCCATTGGAGCTAAGCTGTATGGGGAAATGACGAATCGCAATCTTTCGAAGCTAAAAGGACCATGGAATCTTGGCGCGTATGGGGTGTTTGCGGACGCGATTTCAGTATGCTGGCTATCGATAAGCGCGGCAGCGGCGTTTGCATTCATGAATCCTGTTGTCCTTCTTTCTATCACTATCGCAGTCTTGATTGGAGGGCTTCTAATCGAGTGGAAATACCGGGCTTTGCTGAAGAAGGTACCGTTCAAGGTTGTGGGCTCGATACGGTTCAGTCGGAGATCCATCGATGAATGTATCAGAATTGAAAGAAAATTCCCGCAACATTAGAAATCAACTCGCTCAGCTTATTGAATCCAGCCTGGGTCATAGGGAAATATTAAAGTGAACCTCGGAAAATATTTCCCCAAATGCGCTGGACTATTTCCCGGGGAAGCGCACGAAACAACATGAAAAGAGCGCTTTCGACACGTTCTGTAACAACGTGATCAATTAGGGGAAATCGTGTCAAAATCACTATTATTAATGGCATTAAGGATTGCGCAGCTTCCATAATTCGGCTTATAATTCGTTGTAATATACAGAGATCGTTGAAGGAGGAGCAGGGATGGAGCTTGGAACAGTGATTTCCATTAACACAGGTCTGCCGGAAACCGTACAATTCGGGAAAAAAGATATAAGCACCGGCATCAATAAGAGCCCGATTGGCACACAGCCTGTTTATTTGTCTCGCACAGGGTTGAACGGTGACGGACAAGGCGATCTTGTCTTTCATGGCGGTGCGGATAAAGCCGTTTGCGTGTATTCGGCCGAACATTTCCCATATTGGGAAGGACGCTGGCAGCGCGATGTTCTCCCAGGCGCTTTTGGCGAGAATTTCACCGTTTCCGCTCTGACGGAGCATGAAGTTTGTATTGGAGATGTATGGAGCGTCGGAGAGACCGTAGTCCAAGTCAGTCAGCCGAGACAGCCCTGCTACAAGCTCGGCATGAAGCATCAATTGCCGGAGCTGGCTCACGAAGTGCAGATAAACGGCTTTACCGGTTTTTATTTGCGCGTGCTTGCGGAAGGGCATGTAAGACAAGGGGACAAGCTGCTCCTGACAGAGAGACATCCGGCTGCGATTACGATTGCTGAAGCAAACCGAGTCATGCACATCGACAAACAGGACAAGGCGGGTATACGCAGCCTGCTTGCCATTGCGGAATTGTCGGAAAGCTGGCAGCATACGCTTGCCGGCAGGCTGGAGAAGCTGGGAGCCGAATAAGTGCCACGGGGCTGATAAGTTGAAAAATAGGCGCAACCAACAGGAGGCAGCGGCATCTATGAGTCAAATCAGAGTAGGGGAATTTGCCGAGTACTTGAATGCTTATCCGCTTGATCGGAATTGGCTGCTCAAGCAGGAAGAAAGCGGCATGAATAATACGACTCGCATGGTTTACTCCGATGGGGAGAAGTTCGTGCTCCGCGTATACGAGAACCATCGGAACGATGCGTTTATAAGAACAGAGCATGAAATCCTAAACGAGCTCCAGCGACATCAGTTATCGTTTGAAGTGCCTCGCCCGGTTCTCAATCACGCAAGCGATTCGGTTACGATCGGCTCGGAAGGCAAGCTCGCCGCCTTATATCGGTATATTGACGGGAATAGGCCAAGGGCTGACTATGATTCCCATATATACGGTCTTGGTTATGCCGCTGGAGAGCTTTCTCTCGCACTGGCCGGCTTATCGTTGAAGCCGGAAACAGTCCCCCAGTATAAACCCTATTACGAGCTCGAGGACATCCATGGTTCCATGTCGGCCGAGGTTCTAATTGGGTTATGCGAGCGCTCGGAGCGCCTCTCTAAAAGCCGGGATAAGCTGGATGGACTTCAGCGTGCAAGAGAACAATTAGCGGGGTTAAGAAATCAAATTGCCGGCCTGCGGCTGCAGTGGATCCATGGGGATATCGTGTTTACGAATGCGGTTGCTGAAGGAGATCGGATAACAGGAATGCTGGACTTCGAATTTTGCACGATGGATGTAAGAGCGATGGAGCTGGCTGTCGCTATAGCCGAATTTCCAAGCGAAGACGAAGAAGAAGCCTTTCGCAGGATCGAGTTATTCTGCAGCGGCTATGGCGAAGCGGCGAACCTGACGGAGGATGAAGTGCAGCTGCTGCCTGCGTTAGTAAAGATTCGGATGGTCGATGTCTGGCTTCATTTTGCCGGCAGGTTATTCGATGGAATGGATTCGGACGCGATCTGGCACGATCAGATCGAGCGCGCATCTTTCGTATGTAATTGGGTCGATCGCTGGAATGAAGAGCTGCTGAACTCGTTCCGTCGTCATTTGATCTCATAAGACATGCAAGGCCGATCTATCCCCGCCGCGGAGCATGATCGGCCTTGTTTTATTCATATAGATAACATGATATTGTGAAATTTAATTTCGGTAAACCGGAAGCAATCATGCTGAAGCAAGGTGGGGAGGCATGTATATGAAGAGTACGGCTGAGCTGCTAGGTTACGGACCGAACGATCGCTTGTTGATTATTAACGCGGATGATTTCGGCTTATGTCACTCCAGCAATAAAGGGATTCAGAAGCTGCTTGAGGGCGGAATCGTTTCCTCGGCTACGATTATGATGCCTTGCGCATGGGCAAGGGAAGCGGCAGGATGGAGCGCCAGCCATACGCTCTTGGATGTCGGCGTCCATTTCACCCTGACGAGCGAATGGGACGTGATGAAGTGGGGGCCGGTTTATCGCGGCGGATCAACGGAGTCGCTTGTGACGGGTGAAGGGTATTTTCATCGGGATTCCAAATCGTTCGAGCGCAGGGCCGATACGGAGCAGGTGAAACAAGAACTCATCGCTCAAGTAGAGATGGCGCTGCATATGGGCGTTAATGTGACTCACGCAGATAACCATATGGGAAGCCTGTACGGATTGCAGACGGGCAGACATTTTCTGACGGAAGTGTTTGACGTATGCGCAGGATACAGGCTGCCGTTTCGACTACCTCGATTCCTGCAGCTGGAATCGGGAGCGCCGGCACCTCCGGAATTGGCCTTACAGGCACTTAAACATGCTGCGGAAGCAGATCGGCGAGGAGTCGTCGTGCTGGACTATCTCGTGGCGCTGCCGTTTCATGCAAAGTCGGGTGAAACGTACGCACAGTTCAAGTCGCAAATGATTTCGCTGCTGAAACGGTTAAAGCCGGGCGTATCCGAACTGATTATCCACCCGGCGCTAGTAACTGACGAGCTAACCGCTTTTCACTCGGAACCGCTTAAGCGAGGAATGGAAATGGATATTTTCCGAGATAAAGAAGTACAAGAGGCGATGCATGACGAAGGGATTAAACAAGTCGGCTGGAAGGAATTAAGGCACTATCAACGTCGCAATTCGCGTCCGTAATTCGGCAACGCAGGGCTGTCCATGTCGGAAATAGACAGCCGCTGTGCTAGCTTTGTTTATTAAAATGGGACAAGCTGTACTAGAACAGCTTTCGGGACATTATGCTGTATTACTGTTTTCGCGAACCTGTTTAGGAAAGAAACGCTATTCGCCCCTTCCATGTAATGGTATACTGATAGTTGTGAATTATATAAGTATTCAGTTAATTCGGGAAGGGAGTGGAGCAAGTGGCGGTACTTCCAAAACAGAATGATCTTGGATTCTTTGAAATTCGATTGGAATCAATAGGCGGATTGGGCGCTAACTTGGCCGGAAAGATGTTAGCTGAAGCAGGCGTTGTTGGAAGCGGTTTCAATGGGGTCAGTTTCTCCTCTTACGGATCAGAGAAGAAGGGCTCGCCGGTAAAGGCGCATATTCGTTTCTGCGATATGGAGACGAATATCCGCGATACGACGCCGGTAGAGCGTCCTCATATCGTTGGGGTGTTTCATGAGAATATGTCCAAAACCGTGAATGTCATCAGCGGGATTTATGAAGACAGCGTGGTACTGGTCAATTCTAGCAAAACAACCGATGAATTGAAGCAGAAAATGAACTTGTCCGCTGGTACACTTGCTGTAGTTGATGCTACAAGCATTTCGCTCGAGGAGAACAATCGCGTTAACATGGCGATGCTAGGCGGGTTATTCCGACTCTGCACGTTCCTGGATTTTGAGCATATGAAAGGAATTATCCGGAAGTCGCTCGAGAAGAAATATCCGCAGGCAGTCGAACCGGCACTGCGTACGTTCCAGCGCGGGTACGATGAAGTGAAGTTCCAGACTTACACGCTTCCTGAAGGCGAGGCGATGCCTCAGCCAACGCGGTGGGACGTCCCATCACTCGGCTATGAGACGCAGCCAATGGGCGGGATGATCATCAATCCCGGAAACAGCGTGCTGAAGGACATTAGTATTTCAAGGCAAGGCATGATGCCGCATTTTGACGATGAGAAATGTATTCACTGCGCAGCTTGCGACACCGCGTGTCCGGACTTCTGCTTCGTATGGGAAGAGCAGCCGGATAAGAAAGGTCGTCCGCAAATGTTCCTGCAGGGGATCGATTATCAATATTGCAAGGGTTGCTTGAAATGCGTTGTGGCATGTCCGACCGAAGCGCTTGCTTCTGAACGTGAAACGGATGGTTACGGCGAACAACACCGAGTGCCGCACAAGTTTGATTGGGCAAAAGCGAATTAACGTCTTGTAGGGTTTGCACGGAAGAGAGGAGCGAAACAATGGCCATTGAAATCAACAAAGAAGTGAGCAGAGGTAAAGTAGAGCAGCGTATGGTCTATGAGTCAGGTAATGAGATGGCGGCTTATGCCGCACATCAAATTAACTATCACGTGATGGGATATTTTCCTATTTCGCCATCAACAGAGGTTGCCCAGTTCCTCGATCTCATGAAAGCGAACGGGCAGCATGACATTAAATTGATACCCGCAGACGGCGAGCATGGTTCCGCAGGGATTTGCTATGGCGCCTCCGCTGCCGGCGGCCGCGTATTCAACGCGACAAGCTCCAACGGTTACCTGTATATGCTGGAGCAAATGCCGGTTCAATCCGGTACGCGTTTCCCGATGGTCATGAACCTCGTATGCCGTTCGGTTTCCGGGCCGCTCGATATTCATGGCGATCACTCCGATTTGTACTTCGCACTCAATACCGGCTGGCCGATCCTGATGTGCCGTGATCCGCAAGCTGTGTATGACATGAACATTATGGCGCTTAAGCTTGCCGAAGATCCGCAGGTGCGACTGCCTGTTCTTGTCGCTTCCGACGGTTACTTTACTTCGCATCAGAAACGCCGCGTCCAAACCTTTGCCCACCGCGCGGATGTACATGCTTTCGTAGGCGAGCATTCGCCCGAAGGCTTCAAACATGTGCTTGACCGCAACAATCCAATCACCGTCGGCCCTTACATGAACGAACCGGATTACATCAACAACTGCTACCAGCAATCGATGGCTATGTATAATGCCGGAGAAGTGTTCGATCGGATCCGAGCAGAATATGCCGAACTGACAGGCAGGGATTACCCGATTCTTGATCTGTATCGGATGGACGATGCCGAAGTAGCGGTGTTCTTGATGAATTCCGCTTCGGAAATTATCAAAGACGTCGTGGATCAGCTGCGCGCGAAAGGGATCAAAGCAGGTTCGATCGCGCCGAATATGATTCGTCCGTTCCCCGCGAAAGAAATCGCAGAAGCTCTGCGCGGCGTCAAAGCCGTGACGATCGGCGATCGCGCTGATTCCTATGGCGGCCATGGCGGCAACATGACGAACGAAATTAAAGCGGCGCTGTTTACGCAAGGCGTTCGGGATACACTCGTCATCAGCCGGATTTACGGCCTAGGCGGCAAAGATTTCTACGCGGAAGACGGGCATCACCTGTTTGAGCTTGCGATCGAAGCTGCGCAATCGGGCAAAGTCGAAGTGCCGTTTGACTACTGGGGCCATACGCCGGGCGATCCCGAGAAAGCGCCGAAGCGCGTCCTTGAACCGCTCAAGTATGAAGAGCTGAAGACAGGTCTCATTACGGTTGACCGCGATGAAACAACCGGTAAGCTGAAGGTGAAAGTTCCGCCTGTTCGCCAGCTGACGAAGAAACCGAAGCGACTGGCACCGGGTCACGGAGCTTGTCCGGGCTGCGGTATTTTCTCCGGCCTGGAGCTGTTCTTCAAGGGGATTGAAGGCGATATCGTCGCCCTCTACCAAACCGGCTGCGCGATGGTTGTTACAACCGGATTCCCGTACTCTTCGCATAAAGCGACGTATATTCATAACTTGTTCCAGAATGGTGCCGCAACGCTGTCCGGGGTTGTAGAGATGTTCTGGGAACGCAAACGCCGCGGCGAACTGGATCAGTACGGCTTGAAGGATGATTTCACCTTCGTCATGATTACAGGCGACGGCGGGATGGACATCGGTATGGGGCCGGCGATCGGAAGCGCACTCCGTAACCATAAGATGATCATTCTGGAGTACGATAACGAGGGTTATATGAATACCGGCGCTCAGATGTCGTATTCAACGCCGCTTGGTCATCGTACTTCAACATCCAACGTAGGCAAGCATCAAGGCGGTAAGCTGTTCCATCATAAGGATACGGCGCAAATTATGGCGGCAACCAATATTTCGTATGTATTTACAGGTTCGGAATCGCTGCCGCAGGATTTGCTCCGTAAAGCGGCGAAGGCGCAATATTATGCGCAGAACGTCGGACTTGTGTATGGGAAAATCCTTATTTCTTGCCCGCTGAACTGGCTCTCGGAGGAGAAAATCGGTCAGACCTTGATCGATGAGGCCGTTAACACATGCTTCTTCCCGATGTATGAGGTTGAAGAAGGCGTCACGACGATTACGTATAACCCGGAAGAGAAGGGGAAACGAATTCCGCTTGGCGACTGGCTGAAGAACATGGGAAAAACCAAACATATGACGCGTCCGGAATATGCCGAAGCCCTCAAGTCGTTCGAGGAAGAAGTGGAACGCCGCTGGCTCCGCCTCAAGGCGAAGCACGAGAATATGTACTTGTAAGATCTGAGACGGCGCGGCGGCTAATAGGCGCCGCGCCTTTTATTTTGAATGCCGCCTTACCGTCCCGATAGAAGGAGAGCTGAAGGACAATGCCCATCGTATTGCGTCATCGCATGACCGGAGAAATCGCCTGTGGAATGTTGCGAAATGTGTATGACTTTGCATACTATGGCGCTCTCTGGTGGGAGGATAATGAAACAGCGGAACAGCTGGCTGAGCAAGCGCTTATCGAGAGGGGCTTTATCGAGCCGACCTTAGACTGGGATCTTCTTGAAGTGAAGGAAGAGCGGTTGAAGCTGTTTAATGTGAAGCTGAACAATAATCCGACTCGAAAAATAGTGCTGGAGCAAGATGGAACCATCACGCTGCTGAAGTCATAGTGTTGTGTAGGAGGGTAAGAGGCGTATGAATGTGACGGATCAATCCTATTTTCAACAGATCAAGGGGCTGAATTCCGATGTGGAAATAGAGGCGTTCGGCCAGGAGCTCAGATCGGGAGGATTCACCGCAATTAGACGGTTTCTGGATGACTTCAGGCAATATTTACGTACGTTTACCGATGAGGAAGGCGAGTATGCCCAAGAACTGCTGCGACGTGGGCAGCTTGCTGTTCCGGAGCCTGGCCGGACAAGTCCGTCGTGGACGTACGTTTGGCGCGAATTCGCAGGCATCATTCGGACCAAGCGTCATGTATTCGAATCCATACCCGAAGACCAGCGAAGCGGGGAATGGCAGGTGCTGCTCGATAATCCGTTCAGCAATCAGAACATTACCGTTTATCCGGCATTGACATTTATCGAAGCCGTCTATATGTTTGCGTATTTCCGAACGGAATTGTTGAATAATGAATATATCCGGCTGCAGAAAATTGCGACAGTGATGACCTTCCAAGGCATCGACGAAGATGGCGTTCAGCCGATCGTGAGTCTGTAAGAAAACCAGAAAGGCTTTGAATTTACCGACCGCGCGGCTGCGCCTAATCGGGATTCAAAGCCTTTTTCAGTATACATACGCGCGGCAGAAGACTATTGCGTTAGCGAACCGGTACGCATGAGCTGTGCGGCGATTTTCCGACCGTGGAACCGGCCGGATTCGATAAAGATTTCATTGGCTTCCCGCCGGGAGGCGACAACGCCGGCCAAATAAATACCCGGTACATTGCTCTCCATCGTTTCGTCATTGAAGGTCGGATACCCTTCTTCCTCGATCGTAACGCCGAAGGAGGCAAGGAAAGCGCGATCCGGGTGGAAACCGGTCAAGGCCAGCACGAAGTCGTTCGGCAGCTCATCGAGTCCGCCTTCCCGTTCGATGGTGACGCTTCGCGGACTGATTGCAATGACACGGGAGGCGAAGCGCATCTGAATGCGGCCTTTCGAGACGAGGCTCTCGAAGATCGGACGCACCCATGGCTTGATGCTCGAAGAATAGTGGTCGCCCCTGTATACGACTGTGACCTTCGCGCCAACTCGCTCCAGCTCCAGAGCCGCGTCGATCGCCGAGTTGCTGCCGCCGATGATGGCGACCTGCATGCCGGTGTAAGGATGGGCTTCACGGAAGAAATGCGTCACCTTATCGGACTTCTCGCCGGGAATGCCGAGCTCGTTCGGGTGATCAAAGTACCCGGTTGCGATAATGACGGCTTTGGCGTGATAGTGGTTCAACTCGCCATGTCGATTCGAGCTCTCCAGCACGAAGCTGCCATCTTGCTGCGGATGAATCGCCGTGACGGCTTCATACGCGTTAACGCGGACTTCACGCCGCAGAGCAACGCTGCGGTAGTAGTTGAGCGCTTCGACGCGAGACGGCTTCTCGTTCGCCGTCGTGAATGGAATGCCGGCGATCTCGAGCAGCTCCGGGGAGCTGAAGAAGTGCATATAGGTGGGGTATTGCGATATCGAATGAACGACATTGCGTTTCTCGATCATGAGCGGATCGATGCCGATTGCCTGCAACTCAATTGCAGCGGCCAGTCCGCACGGACCGGCACCGACGATGATTACTTGTTCGTTATGCATAAGTTCGGGATCAACTCCAATACACATTTAACATTAGGGCAGGGACCAGTCTTATTTTAGCACAGCTTCCAAACAGTTGCTTCCTGTAAAACAAGCATTTAGCTCTGTGTACGCGAAAGGTTATGTTGTATAATAAGCTAACACTTAGCAGAGAGAGTTTGACTCCTGTCAAACTCCCGATTACAAAGGGGGAGATAGAATGCGACGGCGATTTGTCATTGAAGCCGTAATGGTAGCAACATATGGTCATTTGCTCGTACCAAGCCGGCCTGTCGATTTTGTCTTGCCATATTCGACAATTATGGAACTCTACGATATGAAAGCAGGCACAGATCCTGTGATGGATGATCCTGAGGACGATGCGCACGTGAAAGGGAAAATAGGAGAGCTTATTGCGTTCTTCGAGGACCCGTTCAACAAGAAGAAGATCGAGCGTGCGCTTCAGATGCCTTGGCGTCAGAGCTCGCCTCTGCTGCTGGATGACATGATTCAATTTACCATTGTTCATGCGGTGGATAACGCGCATTACGGCGAATATTTTGACCCGATTGAGACGGAGCTGTTACTGACTTCGATGAAGCTGAGCGTGCCTCTGCTGTCGGATCAATTCGAGTTTCAAGATAAGCTCCTGGAGGCGGAAGTGCCTGTCCAGGTCTATGATATCGAGGATTTCGAATTCGCGGTAGAACAAGGAATTACGGCTGCGGATTTCGAGCCTTCCAGCGATTTATAAACGGCTGCTAAGAGGAGCATGACCGCGTTTAGGCTGATTTAGACCGATAATAGGCGATAATAGGCGAAAATAAATTTCACAAGAGCCCCTTGCGCACTGCCGGAAGTGGTGTTAAGATTTGGATGTTCCAATTAACGGAAAACAATGAAAGGAGGGCGATGGATATGGTAAACATTTTTATTGATGTGCGCAATGAAGCGTTTGATCAGGTCCATCGGCCCGACTTCTTTCACAGACCGCAGCCTTAAGTAGCTGTATACCCGTCTGTGTATAAGGAGATCTTGAGCCATGCGGCTTGAGGTCTCCTTTTTTGTTGCCGTCTGAGGAACCTGCGCATGTTTTTGTTTAAGGGGGAATACAACAATGAAAAATTTGGTTCGCTTATTGCGTTATTTGCGCCCAAGCACGAGTTGGGTCGTCATCTCGCTGGCGATGATGGTGCTCGGAACGGCGATTGATCTGATCGCGCCGTGGATGCTGAAGCTGATCTTCGACGAAGGGATCGGGGGTAGCGACGTGAAGCTGATTCTTGCGTTGATATTAGGTCTGGCGGGCATTCAAGTCGTGAAAAGTATCGCGATGTTCGTCCAAGGCCGCGCGCAAGAGCTCGTCGGGCAAAATGTCGTCTATACGCTTAGGGAGCAGCTCTATAACCATCTGCAGCGGTTGTCCTTTAGCTACTACGATAAAGCCCAGACCGGACAGCTGATGTCGCGGATGACAGGCGATATCGAGTCGGTGAAGAACTTCATCGGTTTCGGCGCGATGGCGATGTTCACCGGCGCGATGACCTTCGTCGGGACGATTATCTTCATGGCGTTCATCCAGTGGCAGGTTACGCTGCTCTGCATGGCCAGCGTTCCGCTGCTGTTGTTTGCGCTGTACCAGTTTAACAAAAAGGTTGGTCCGGCTTGGGGTCAGATCAGAGAACAAATGGGCAAGCTGACGACAACCTTGCAAGAGAATATTTCGGGTATCCGGGTCGTGAAAGCCTTTGCCCGTGAGAACGTGGAACAATCCAAGTTCGAGGAACGCAACGATCAGAACTTCGAAACGAATATGGACCGGGCGAAGCTTGAGGCCAAATCGTTTCCGCTTATGAACTTCTATGGAGGTCTGGTCTTTCTGACGATGATATGGGTCGGTGCGTATTTCGTGGCGAAGGGCAGCATGTCGCTCGGTACGTTCATGGCGTTCCAGTGGTATACATGGGGAATCATCTGGCCGCTTAACATGCTCGGCTGGCAAATCAACATTATGCAGCAAGCAATCAAAGCTGCGCCGCGCGTGTTCGAAGTGCTGGATACGCCGGTAGATATCAGCTCGGAGACGGGGGCTAATGCGGATACGGATCGCATAGAAGGCAATGTCAGCTTTGAAGGGGTTTCCTTCCACTTTGCCGATCAAGATCCGGAGCAGGACGCGGGTATTCTGGAGGATATCTCGCTTGGGGTGAAACAGGGAGAAGTCATTGCCGTGCTCGGTGCGACAGGCTCCGGCAAGAGCAGCTTGATCGCGCTGATGTCGCGGTTCTACGATGTCAGCCAAGGCCGGCTGATGATTGACGGCGTCGATGTCCGTGACTATGAGCTCGAAGGCCTGCGCCGCAAAATCGGCATTGTTCCGCAGGAGACATTCCTGTTCTCCGCGACCATTCGGGAGAACATCGCATACGGAGTACCGGAAGCGACGCAAGAGCAGATCGAATGGGCGTCTCGCAAAGCCCAAATTCATAGCTTTATCGATACATTGCCGCATGGCTATGACACGATCATCGGCGAGCGCGGTGTCGGGCTGTCCGGCGGGCAGCGGCAGCGTGTCGCGCTTGCGCGTGCTATTCTGATGGATCCGCCGATCCTCGTGCTGGACGAAGCGACGGCAAGCGTCGATACGGCAACGGAATCCGCCATCCATGAGGAGCTGCTGGAGGTCATGAAGGGACGCACGACGTTCATCATCGCGCAGCGGTTATCCTCCGTAAAACGTGCAGATCGCATTGTCGTGCTGGACGGAGGCAAGATTGTACAGCAGGGAACGCATAAAGAACTGTTCGAGCAGGAAGGGTTCTTCCGTAATTTGTTCCAGATGCAAGAGGCTGCCGCGGCCAGATAATCGTGAAATTAACGGCATGAAAAATAATCATTAACGTCATAAAGGAGGGAAACCTCAATGAGTCAAGTCGAATGGGATTCCGACGAAGATTTAGAAGAGAAGCCGTTTAACCGGGAGTACATGAAGCGCTTGTTCCGCTACGTGCTCCCTTACCGCAAAGTACTTGCCATCGTCCTCGTTATTGTCTTGTTCAACATGGGGCTCAGTCTCGCGGAGCCGCTGCTGCTAAGGTATATCATTGACGAAGGAATCTTAAAGCAAGATTTCTTCGTGATTAATATGATCGGTATCACCCTGCTGGGGATTAGAGTAGCGGGCTGGCTGTTTGGCTACCTGCATACCAGATTCATCAATTTTACCGGACAACGCATTTTGTTCGATCTGCGACAACAGTTGTTCAATCATTTGCAATCCCTATCGTTTCGTTTCTTTGACGGGCGACCGGCAGGCAAAATCATGTCCCGCATCACGAACGACACGAACGCGATCGGCGAGCTCATCAACGGCGGCTTGATTACGCTTGTCATGGAGTTTACGCACCTGATCGGGATCGTAGTTATCCTGCTATGGATGGATTGGAAGCTGGCGTTGTTATCGTTCATTACCCTGCCGCTGCTCTACTTGGTTGTCGGCCAAATGCAATCCAAAATCGAAGGCTCCTGGTCGCGATCCCGCAAGACGATGTCCGCGATCAACGGCAATTTGAACGAGACGCTGCAAGGCATACGCGTCATTCAAGCGTTCTCTCGCCAATCCGAGAACAACAAGCGGTTCGAGAAGCTGAACACTCGTAATAAGAATGCGTTCATGCGGGCCGTAACGCTGGAATCGATCGTCTTCCCTTCCGTTGAGATGATCGGGATGATCGGAACCTGCGTCGTGCTGTGGTTCGGTGCGCAAGCGGTGATGGATAAAGAACTGACGCTGGGCTTCATTATGGCCTTCATCAATTACTTGTGGCGTTTCTGGGGACCGCTCAGCGCGCTCTCCAAAGTGTATAGCCAGGTGCTGTCTGCAATGGCTTCGGCAGAGCGTATCTTCGAGATCCTGGACTCCGAACCGGAAGTGAAGGATCGCGCCAACGCGAAACCGATGAAAACGATTCAAGGCGAGGTTGTATTCGAGAACGTAGCATTCCGCTACGAAGCGGATAAACCGGATGTGCTAAAGAATATTAATCTTCATATTAAGCCGGGGCAGCGCGTTGCGCTAGTGGGTCCAACCGGTGCAGGGAAAAGCACGATCGTCAATCTGCTCATGCGCTTCTATGATACGACCGGCGGCCGGATTCTAATTGACGGCCAAGAAGTGAAGGATGTAACGCTGGAGTCGCTGCGGCGTCAGATGGGTATCGTGCTGCAGGATTCCTTCATCTTCTCCGGAACGATTGAAGAGAATTTGCGCTACGGCAACGAGGACGCATCCGATGAGGCGCTGCGCCGCGCAGCCGAGAATGTACGCATCGACAAGTTTGTCTCCCAATTTGCGGACGGTTATCAGACGCAGGTCGAGGAGCGCGGGTCGAAGCTGTCCGTCGGTCAGCGCCAGCTGCTGGCCTTCGGTCGGGTACTGCTCTCAGATCCGCGCATTCTGATTCTGGATGAAGCTACGTCCAGTGTAGATACAGAGACGGAACAGCACATTCAAGCCGCGCTTCATACGATGCTGGAAGGCCGTACGGCGTTTATTATCGCGCATAGGCTATCTACGATCCGCGATGCCGATATCATTCTCGTCGTCAAGGATGGTCAAATTTCCGAGCAGGGTTCGCATGATGATCTAATGAAGCAAAATGGGTTGTACAAGAAGCTTTATATGACGCAATTCGAGATGCAGCAGTCGCTTGCGATGCAAACGGGTGCTTAAGATTCGCGCGAACGGCAGCTCCTAATTCAGGGGGCTGCTCTTTCTTTCGTGCTAGAGAGGCACATATTTGCGAGAATAACCGGAAGTTCACGTTTCGGGCAGTTCCCACATGGATAAACTATATAAATGAATTGACATTCACCCGCAAATTTAATAAGCTTACAAGGAATTTTCAAATCTACAAAACAGGAGATTGATTATGAAATTCAATATGAAAATTAAAGATTTTGCAGCTGCAGACATTAATGTAGCAGATGGACTATATCATTTTGTCGTTACGATGTCCGATAACACCCAATGCCGACTGATCTTCACGAAGAAGCCGGATTGGAAATTGATTGGCGTTAACCGTCTTCTTACGGTTCCTTGCCCAATCTGCAGAAGAGATTACTACTGCAACTGCATGACTAAGTATGTAGAAGCATTTGAGCGTGAAGTGCTCGAGAAAGAGCTTATTTCTTCCGTTCTGTAATTTTTCGGGCCGTCATTCATGACTGCCCCTTGCACCTTGAGTATAGCTCTGCTATACTAACGAACAATAAGCACACAGGCCGATGATGAGCATCCAACTCGGAGGCGTTGCGTACAGAGTTTGACGGCAATTCGGTTGCCGTTCCAGGCTCTCCAAGCATTCCGGTACCGCACCGTTATCGGCGGATCTGAGAGAGTCGATCATGCGATTGACTAATTTGGGTGGCACCGCGAGCGCGTTCTTCGTCCCATTGTTATGGGACAAAAGGAACGCGTATTTTTGTTTGTCTCCAACGACATTACAAATTAAAGGGAGTGCTTACCATGCTAAACATCGCAGCGATCAGACAGCAAGCGAAAGCGTATCAACAAGCCGCAAATTCGAAAAAGATTTCGATATCGATTGAAGAGCTCCTCGAAGTCGATGACCGCCGGCGGGAGCTGCTTCTACTCACGGAAACGCTTCGCGCGGAGCGAAACCGACGCTCGAAAGCGATTGAGCAGCTGATGCTCGAAGGCCGCAAGGAAGAAGCGGCACCATTGAAGCTTGAAACATCGGAGCTGCTGCAGCAGCTTAAGCTGGCAGAGGCACAGTATCGGCAAACGATGTTCCGCTACGAGGATCTGATGCTGCGCGTCCCTAATCTCACTTCGGCAGACACGCCGCCCGGAGCCGGTGATGAGGATAACGTTGAAATACGCCGAGTCGGAGACATTCCCGATTTTGCGACTTTCACGCCGCAGAGCCATGTGGAGATCGGGCAGCGATTGGGCATGGTGGATTTTGCGCGCGGAGTCAAGATCGGCGGTACCCGGCAATATGTGCTGGCCAATTACGGGCTTCAATTGCATAGGGCCGTCCAACAGCTGGCACTCGACATGTTGATGGATAAAGGATATGAGCTAATGGATGTGCCAGTTATGGTGAAGGAGGAGACGCTCGTGTCGTCGGGGTATTTTCCGGCTAATCGGGATCAGACCTTCGGCATTCAAGGGGAAGATAAGTGGCTGATCGGGACGTCGGAGGTGCCGCTCATCTCGTTCTACAGCGGGGAGCTCATGGATCTTGCTATTCCGAAGCGGCTTGGGGCTGTCAGCCCTTGTTATCGCAGCGAGGTCGGGTCGGCGGGGCGCGATGTACAGGGTCTCTATAGGGTTCATCAATTTGCGAAAGTCGAGCAGGTTGTCCTGTGTGAGGCTGATCTATCGCTGGCGTTATCGCTGCTGGAGCAAATGACGGCAACGAGCGAAGAGCTGCTGCAGCTGCTTGAGCTTCCGTATCGAGTGGTTGCGGTGTGCGCCGGCGATATGTCGCAGAAGAATTATAAGCAGTACGACATCGAGACATGGATGCCGAGCCGCGGCAGCTATGGGGAGACGCATTCGGCTTCGTTATTGCTGGATTTTCAGGCGCGGCGCTCGAATATCCGCTATTTGGACCAGAACGGAAAACCGCAATTTGCGTATACGTTGAACAATACGATGGTCGCCACGCCGCGAATTCTAATTCCGCTGCTGGAGAACCATCAGCGTGAAGATGGTTCGATTTATATCCCGCCCGTACTTCGTCCCTATATGAGAGGACTCTCGGAGCTTCGCTAGCAGTCTCTTAATCGGGTCTAGCCTGTCCGGTAGAATGGGGGTATACTTGAGAGGATGTACTTCCATTCGCTGGAAACGAGAGGAGCACGCAGGATGAGTTTAAGTAAAATCAGTCAAACGGCAGATCGAATTCGTTCCAATGTCAGTAAAGTCATCGTAGGGAAAGAAGATATCGTCGACAAATTAATTATCGCCATACTAACATCCGGCCATGTGCTGCTGGAAGATGTACCGGGGACAGGGAAGACGCTGCTCGCCAAAGCGCTTGCCAAGTCAATTGACGGCGCTTTCAAGAGGATCCAATTTACGCCGGATTTGCTCCCGTCCGACCTGACAGGCATTCACTTCTATAATCAGAAAATCGCGGAATTCGAATTTCGTCCGGGACCTCTCTTCGCTAACATTGTGCTGGCAGACGAGATAAACCGAGCGACGCCGCGCACACAGTCCAGCTTGCTGGAGTGTATGGAAGAGCGCCAAGTGAGCATCGACGGTACGACCCATACGCTTGGTCGTCCGTTTCTTGTTATTGCGACTCAGAATCCGATCGAGCAGCAGGGGACGTTCCCGCTGCCGGAGGCGCAGCTAGACCGCTTCCTGTTCAAGATTAAGATGGGCTACCCGACTACGGAGGAAGGCATCTCCATCATGAAGCGTTTCATGGCGGACAGTCCGCTGGAGCAGCTTGAGCCGGTTATCGGCGCGGAAGAGATTGAAGCTGCCAAGCAGCTGTTTACGAGCGTTCAAGTCAGTGAAGAGCTGCTTGGCTATATGCTTGCGATCGTAGAAGCGACCCGGGTGCATCCGGATGCGGCGCTCGGCGCCAGTCCGCGGAGCAGCCAGGCGCTGCTGCGTGCCTGCCAAGCGCATGCGGCAATCAAGGGCAGAGACTATGTTCTGCCGGATGATGTGAAGGCCATGGCGGTGCCTGTGCTGGCTCACCGTATCGCGCTGAGAAGCGTGCAGCGGATGCGTCCTGAAGCGGCGGAGCAGGTCATCGGCAGCATTCTTGGATCCGTCTCGGTGCCTGCGGATTCGCCGCTTGTCGGCCGGGCTTAAGAAGTCGGCCGTGGAGGGAGATGAAGCATGGGCATTCATTGGTATATTCTAAGCGCACTTTTTGTAATCTTGGTGCAGCGGTATATTTTCCGCTACTTGGGGATGAAAGGCGTGACGTATTCGCGTACGTTCAGCGTGGCGACCTGCTTTGAAGGCGACCGCATCGAAATGGTGGAGCGGTTAGTGAATCGTAAATTAGTGCCTGTGCCGTGGCTTCGCGTTGAATCCTTGCTGCACACCGGATTGAAATTCGAAAGCGATACCAATTTCGCGGTCAGCCACGGGCAATTTTATCAAAATCATCGCAGCTTATTCAGCCTTATGGGCAATAAGCAATTAAAACGCCGCCATACGGTTCTGGCCGCCTCGAGGGGATGCTACCGGCTGACCAGCGCGTCACTGACGTTTGGCGATCTGTTCGGAATGTTCAGCTCATGGCGGTCAGTGCCGCTTGAAGTGGAGCTGCTCGTGTACCCGCAGCCTGCCGATCGTTCGCTGATCCAGCTTCCTTCTCGGAGCTGGCAAGGGGATATCGCGGTGCGCAGATGGATTGTGGAAGATCCCTTCTACATCAGCGGAGTTCGGGAATACCGTCCGGGCGATTCTTTCAAAATGATCAATTGGAGCGCGACCGCGCGAACCGGCGCGATGCAGGTACACCGCCGCGACTACACCGCAGATTACCGGCTCATCGTTCTGCTCAATGTCGAGGATCATGCCGGGATGTGGGAAGCGGTCAATAACCCGGCTCTCATAGAAGAAGGCATCCGTTATGCGGCTGCGATTCTGCAATATGCGACCGAACAAGGCGTTGAAACGGCCTTTGCGAGCAACGGCCATGAGCTTGATCATCCGGAAACGGTCATGAAGGTAGATAGAGGAAGCGGGAGCGAGCATTTGACGCATTTATACGGTCAACTCGCGAAGCTTGTTATTGTGCGTACACAGCCTTTCGATGCGATGGTGGAGCAGCTCAGCTCCGCGTGGGAGGAACGCTGCGATGTCGTCATTATTTCAGCTTTCATGAGTGACCCTATCGAACGGCAAATGGCGAAGCTTCGAAGCGATGGCCATTCGGTAGATTGGCTGCCGATTGCGGGAGTGGAGGTTGCTGCCGGATGAGTGCTTCAAATGTAAAAGGAAACGTGCTTAAAGCTATCATCTCGTTACTCTTATCGGGCTTGATCGAATTATTGTTGTTCATGCCGATCTACCTCGCTGTTTATGTATGGAAACCGCAATTTGGCGTATCGTTGCCTGCTATGATGCTTCTTCTGCTCGCAGGATATATGGTCGGTTGCGGACTTAATTTAATGGTGAAGTTTGCGCATTCGTTTGGCAGATGCGTACTTGCTGCGATCATTGCGGCCGCAAGCTGTTTCTTCTTATTTGGTTTGACGGTAGATGCGATTGTTCCGTTTCTGTATTTGACGGCCGCGCTGTTTCGGGGTTCGGCTTATGCGGTGACACATCCGTTATTGCGCCATCTGCCGCGAACGTATGTGATGGGGACGTCCTTTTATTTTGCCGGATCGGTCGTGTATCAATTTAAGGATGGTTTCAGTGCGTATCATTCCTTCTATTTGATTGCGGGATTGCTTGCGCTAGGCATTACGCTGTATCAGACGAATCGCAGTACGGTTAGCCGGGAGACATTATCCGGAGATGCCAAACCGGTCGTAGACTATACCGTGCGCAGACATAATCGGCTCTTCGTCGGCGTTGCCGCAGCGATATCCGTGCTGATTGTACTCAGCTATCAGCTGCAGGCTGTATTCGGGGCACTCGGACGCGGGGTAAAGGATCTGCTCGGCGGATTGTTAAGCGGAAGCGGGAAAGAGTCGGCTCCGCCTTCAAGCGGCGCAGAGACGCAGCAGCTGCCTGAAATGCCGCCGATCGACGGCGCATCGAAGGGGCTGCCGCTGTGGGTTGAGATAATCCTGTACGGTATCGCGGCGATAATGGTCGGATTCGTACTCTGGCTGGTCCTTCGCAAGCTGAAAGAGCTGCCGGAGTGGTTGAAACAGCTTCGCAGTAAACTTGCGCAGCTGTTCCGCAGGGATGCTGCGCGGACGACCAGCGGCTATGTCGATGAAGTCGAACGGATTCGAAGTTCCGGCAACCGGTTCACTTCATGGCGCAATCGCGCCAAAGAGCAGAAGCTCAAATGGAAGGATCTTGCGGATAATGAAGCGCGTGTGCGGTACTTATACCGCCGCTGGGTAGGCAGCTTCGTGAAGAAGGGGTATTCATTTAAGCCGCATCTGACGCCGAATGAAATCAGTGCAGATGTGCAGTCTCTGAGCAAAGGTAACGGTGCTGTTGAAACGAATCCGCTCCTTGCGGCTTATCAACGGGCGCGCTACGGCAAGCAATCCATTTCCAATGAGTTGTTGGAGGAGCTCATCGCTCGCGACGGAGGAGTGAAGCGCTGATTGGTACGAAATGACATAATCAGCTCTGGGTAGGGGCAATCTATAGCGGAACTAGGAAACCGCAATAGGAGGCTCAATATGGAGATGCAAGGTCAATCGAACCTAAACAGTCAACAGCTTAGCTATGAGCAGTTCCAAGAGCAGATCAAGCAAAGACAACAGCAAGAGCAGCTGCAGGCGCAGCAGGCGCTGCGCAATGCGGGGCTGGACCCGAAATCACAACAGGTCCAACAGGTCGTTCAGGAGCTGTACAACATTGAACGCGAGCTGAAGCTGGCCGAGAATCAGCTGCAAATGCAAATGGATGCGCAGAAACGTCAAATTCAGCTCATTCAGCAGAAAATCCAGCAGGCGATGGCGCAAGTGAAGAGCTCGCTTGCCTCGCAGCCGAGCTCGACAGCTTCCTATCCATCGAACAATTACATGCAATAACAATCGAATAAGCCCTAGAAAACCTTCTTGCCGCAGCGTCTGGGACGTGCAGCGAGGAGGTTTTTTTGGCATACAATATGTAAATTAACGTTACATTATGCTCTTGAATATTTTCATAGAGCGTCCTATTATGTTATATAACATGACATTTATAATTCGTTGGTGTTTCCTTTCGTGATACCTGCATGTAAGGTTTTGGAGGTGGCGGCGGTGGATATGACTCCGATATTGGTCGAACTGGCAGCGGATCATCGAAGTGAAGTGCCGGCTGTTCTGGCTACGATTATTCGAGTAAGCGGTCACTCTTATCGCAAAGAAGGAGCGGCAATGCTGATTTACGCAAGCGGCAGGAGGATCGGGAGTTTAAGTCCGGGCTGCTTGGAAGAGGATCTGCATGCAAGGGTGGAGGATGTGCTGGAGAGCGGGTTTCCGGTCATGGTGAGCTACAATCTCCGATCCGAAGAAGATGTTATATGGGGAGAAACGGTTGGCTGCGGCGGTGAGGTAACCGTCCTCGTGGAGGCTGCTCGCGGTGGGCTGCTGCGCTTGCTCCGAGAGGCGGATCGGCGTATGCAATTCGAGCAAACGATTGCACTTAGCCGAAGATGGGGCGGCTCGCGAATCGATTATAAGCTCGTGGATGAGGATGGTTTGGTTGTCGACGGCGTTCTTGTAGACGCTCCGAACATAACGGATACCGAGCAGCGAGAGGGAAGTCTCATCTGTGTCTGGCCGCCGAAGCCGAGGCTTATTCTGTTCGGGGATGGGCAGGATGCAGCTGCGATTGCAAAGATAGCCGTCGATATTGGGTTTCGCGTTGTAATTGCCGATTGGCGTGAACGCGACATGGAAGGCGAGAGTGGCCGTTATCGCGCCAACCTTAGTACTAACGTGGCGTTTGTCATGGGGACTCCTCAAGAGTTGATCGATAAACTTCAGCTTGGAATCAAGGATTATCTGATCGTGTGCAGCCATCATTTGCGGCATGATCGGGAGATGCTTAGCCGGGCGATTCCTTTAGGACTGCGTTATATCGGGCTGCTGGGTTCGAGGTCGAGAACGGCGCAGCTGCTTGAAGGACTGGATCGAAGGGCAAATGTATATGCGCCGATGGGGCTGCCGATCAGTGCGGAAGGTCCGCAGGAAATAGCGGTTAGTGCAGCCGCGCAATTGATTGCGGTACGCGCTGCTGCGCAGCATGCCATGCAAACAAGTAAAGAGGAGGCGAAACCGGGATGAAAATAGGCAGTATCTATCTCGCTGCAGGCTCAAGCAAACGAATGGGGGAAGCGAAGCTGTCGCTGGAATTGGCTCCTGGCGTCACAATGGGAAGTCGAGGCTTACAGGAGCTGCGCAGCTGCGGATTTCACTCGTTGACTGTCGTCGTGCGGCCGGATGATCCGCTCTTATGGCTGTATGACCGCAAGGAACGGCTTGGGTTGCTGCCTAAGTACCGGATTACCCTCTGCAAAGAAGCGCAAGGCGGGATGTCGCATTCCATCCGAAGCGGCATTCAAGCGCTCTTGTCGGAAAATCCGGATGCCGTGTTAATTGCGCTGGCAGATCAGCCCTTTGTAAATGCGACGCTGCTTAAACGCCTTGTGTCCGTGTTTCAAGAGGATCCGACAGTGGATTATGTGGCCAGCGGATATGGGGACGTAGCGGGTCCGCCGGTGATTTTTAACAAATCGATGTTCCCGCTGTTGTGTGAGCTTGAAGGCGACGCCGGAGCGAGGAAACTGCTGAAATCTCCGAAATATCGGGGAAAGGTAGTCCGTTATGCGGCGGAATGGGCTTTCATTGATGTGGATACGAAAGATCAACTGGAGAAGGCGAGGCTGATTTGGTCCCAAATGCAATTGAAAGCGAAGTAACATGTAAGTCATGTTAATGTAATATAAGTTGACGTATTCATGACGCCGACTTATAGTGGAATTACGTCCCAGGCAGAACCTGGGATGAATATAGATAAGGTTTGGGGAGGAACGGTATGAAACTTCGTAACCGGGCAATGACGTTTGGTTTGACGGCCATGCTTGCATTTGTCATGGTGCTGACCGGCTGCAGCAGCACAAACAACGAAGATAAGACATCAACCTCTACTAACGCGGCTAAGGCAGAAGATACGGATTCAAACACGGCGACAAGCACGAACACGACGACTACGGAAACGGAATCAGAAGCTAAAGTCCCTCGTGTCGCGTTCGTTTACATCGGACCGCCGGGTGACGGCGGCTGGACGTTCCAGCATGATCAAGGGCGTAAGTATATGGAAGAACAGACAGGCATCAAAGCCGACACGGTAGAGAATGTGCCCGAGAGCGCGGATGCGGAGCGCATCATTACAGAGCTGGCGCAGAACCACGATATTATTTTCACAACAAGCTTCGGTTATATGGATTACACCTTGAACGTGGCGAAGAAATTTCCGAAGGTCATCTTCGAACATACGGCTGGTTATAAAACAGCTGACAACATGGGTACTTATTTCGGGAAAAACTTCGAAGCCAGTTACTTAGCCGGCATCGCGGCAGGAAAGGTAACGAAGAAAAATCATCTCGGTTATGTAGGCGCATTTCCGATTCCGGAAGTTATTTATAATATCAACGCGTTTGCATTAGGCGCACAAAGCGTGAATCCGGACATAAAAGTAGACGTCGTGTGGTCCAACACATGGTTTGATCCGAACACGGAGCGGCAAGCGGCGATCAGTCTGCTGGATAAAGGCGCGGATGTATTGATGGCTTATCAAGATTCACCTGCTACCGTTCAAGCTGCGGCTGAGCGCGGTGCGTTCGCAGGCGGCAACGACTCGGATATGAGCAAATATGCGCCGGATGCGTATTTGACCAACCCGGTATGGAACTGGGGACCGTATTACACTAGCGTCGTGAAAGCCGTGCAGGACGGAACGTGGAAAAACGAGCAATTCATGGGCTCGATGGCAGACGGGATGGTCGATCTCGCGCCGCTTGGCGCGAAGGTGCCGGATGACGTGAAGAAGCTGGTTGAGGATGCGAAGGCGAAGGTTCTGGACGGATCCCTGCAAGTGTTTACCGGTCCGATTGCGGATGCAAGCGGAGCAGAGAAGCTGAAAGCCGGCGAAACGATGAGTTTGGACGCGATCTTGAAAATGGATTGGTTCGTCAAAGGGGTAGCGGGCACGATTCCGAAGTAATCCGATGGTCAGGAGGCGTTTCGTCATGCAGGGAAGCTTCTCCGTTGAAATGCGAGGCATTGTGAAGCGCTTCGGAAGTGTGATCGCGAGCGACGGGGTGGACTTTCGGGCGAGAGCGGGCGAGATTCATGCGCTGCTTGGCGAGAACGGGGCAGGCAAGAGCACGCTGATGTGCATGCTCTCAGGCGTGTACCAGCCGACGGACGGCGCCATCTGCCTGCGCGGCGAACAAGTGAGAATTCGTTCGCCGAAGGATGCGATGAAGCAAGGTGTCGGCATGGTTTTTCAGAACTTCCGACTTGTTCCGACGCTGACGGCCGCGGAGAACATTGTGCTCGGAGAGCAATCCTCCGTCTGGCGAGGCGCCGGGTGGATGAAGAAGAAGCAAGAAGAGATAGAAGCCATTGCGAGGCGATTCGGTCTTGCGATCCATGTTGATCGTCCGATCTGGCAGCTCTCCGTTGGCGAGCAGCAGCGCGTAGAAATTATGAAAACCTTGTACCGGGGGGCGGAAATCATCGTCCTGGATGAGCCGACCTCCGTCTTAACGCCCGATGAGGCCGATCTTCTCTTTCAGACGCTCGAAGCGATGAAGAAGGAAGGCAAGACCGTCATTATGACGACGCATAAGCTGGGTGAAGTGATGCAGGCTTCGGATCGAATCTCGGTTATGCGAAAAGGCAAGATGGTTGTAACGATGGACACGAGCGAAACGAATGAACGCGATTTAGCGAGGCTGATGGTCGGTAAAACGATCATCGAGATGCCTCATCTATCAGCAGGGACTCCGCGCGGGGAGCTGCTGCTCTCCGCGCAAGAGCTGGAAGTGATGGCCGATCATGGCCGCGCGGCGTGCAAAGGGCTGTCGCTTCACGTATACCAAGGTGAAATCGTCGGCATCGCCGGTGTCGCCGGCAATGGACAGAAGGAGCTGGCCGAAGTGCTGGCAGGACTTCGCTCTCCGAGCCGCGGTTCCATCCGTTTCGCGGGGAAGGATATGCGTTCGTCTACAGTGCGGGACTTCATCGAAGCCGGTATTGCGCATATACCCGAGAACCGGATGCGCAGCGGATTGGCCGGGAGCTTGGGGTCTACGGACAATCTGTTACTGAAGTCTTATCGTTCCGGAGCGCGGACGAGGCTTGGATTTCTGCGGATGAAACGCAATCTGGCTTGGTCACAACAGCTTATCGAGCAATTCGATGTAAGAACGCCTTCCGTATCTACGCCTGTCAGTCAGCTTTCCGGCGGCAATCAGCAGAAGCTGCTGTTCGCACGCGAGATTCATCAGTCGCCGAAGTTGATGATTGCGGTTCATCCTACCCAGGGCTTGGATGTCGGGGCTGCAAACAGCGTACATCAGCTGTTGTTTCGGCTGCGTCATTCAGGCGGAAGCGTTCTGCTGATTTCGGAGGACCTCGACGAAGTACTTCGCCTGTCAGACCGAATTCTCGTCATAAGCCGAGGGGCAATTGTCGGTGAGCTGAATCGGGAAGAAGCAACCCGGGAGCAAATCGGTCTCTATATGGCAGGGGTTCGAGACGAGAGCGGCGGAGGGGAGGAAGTGATATGAATGACCACCCCGTTGCCGGTCATCCGCTGCCGCAGCAGGTTAGAGCGAAACGGAGGTTCCCTCTCCGGCTCGTATTGGAACCGGGAGCCGATTCCGCCCGGAATCCATGGTGGGTCGTCCTTATCTCCATGATCCTGGCGCTGATCGTATGCGGCATCTTCATTGCCATGAATGGGATGAACCCGCTCATCGTATATAAGAAGATGGTGACCGGTGCGTTTGGCAGCTCGTACGGCCTCTCGGAAACGCTTGTTAAAGCGATACCGCTCCTCTTATGCGGAATCGGCGTTTCCATCGCTTACCGGATCTCGTTCTGGAACATCGGAGCAGAAGGACAATTTGCCGCAGGTGCAATTGCGGCAACCGCGGTCACGATTTATTTTCCGACATTGCCGATGTACTTCTCTATCCCGCTAATGGCCGTATTCGGCATTCTGGCCGGTGGAATATGGGGTTTACTCACCGCTTTGCCCCGTATTTATTTTCGAGTCAACGAGCTGATTACTTCCTTGATGCTGAATTACGTCGCGCTGCTGGCGCTGGATTACGTTGTCTTCGGCCCTTGGCGAGACCCGGAAGGCTTCAACTTCCCCGGAACGCCTGTATTCACCGCCGCACAATCGTTGCCCGTGCTCGGCGGCACGCGACTCCATGCCGGCCTAATAATCGGACTCGTCGCGGCGGCAATGTATGCCATTACGATTAGGTATACGAAGTGGGGGTATGAGCTGCGAGTCATCGGCGCCAACCCGGAAGCAGCCAAACATGCGGGAATGCCGCTTAGTAAGCATATTCTGCTTGTCATGCTGATTAGCGGCGGCTTAGCCGGTATTGCCGGAATGAGCGAGGTATCGGGCGTTACGCATCGATTGATGTACGGAATCTCTCCGGGTTATGGGTATACGGCTATAATCGTCGCTTGGCTGGCGAAGCTGAACCCGATCGGCTTAGTTATATCTTCCGTCTTGTTCGGCGGATTGATCGTCGGCGGCTACAGCGTTCAAACGATCGGTTTGCCGTCATCGATTTCGAATATGCTGCAAGGCGCAATCCTATTTTTCCTCATTGCCGGCGGCTTCATTGGCCGCTTGCGATTGCGCCGAAACGTGTAACGGGGAGTGTCGAGCTTATGGAAACCATGATTCAGCTCATACAGGTCGCCATCTCTTCCGGTACGCCGCTCTTGATTGCAGCGCTTGGAGGGATTCTGATTGAACGCTCCGGCATCATTCAGCTTGGCGCGGAAGGGTTGATGCTGCTCGGCGCCGTGATGGCGGGGTTGACCTATTTGCATACCGAAAATCTCACATTCACCTTGCTCGCCGTCATCGCAATTAGCGCAGTTATCGGCTTGCTGCATGCGGTTTTCACGGTATCGCTGCGAACGAACCAAATTGTAACCGGACTTGCGCTGACATTATTCGGCTCAGGTCTGAGCGCTTATCTGGGCAAAAGCATCAGCGGTATTCCGATCGCGCATGCCGTACCTGCAATACGAATGAACTGGCTTGCCCAAGTGCCTGTTGCCGGTGATATTTTTGCTCGGTTGGATTTGTTTACTTGGCTGAGTTTCCTGCTTGTTATCGCGATGCATCTGTTCATCTATCGGACGTCGTGGGGCTTGCATCTGCGCGCGATGGGCGACAGTCCTGCGACGGCGGATGTCATGGGAATCCGCGTTTATGCGTTCCGCTATGGTTGTGTAATCGCGGGCTCGATGCTCATCGGTATCGCCGGCGCGGACCTGCTGCTTGTGTATACCCCGACCTGGACGGAGGGGATGACGGCAGGACGGGGCTGGATCGCCGTCGCTCTCATTATTTTTGCCAGATGGAACCCCGTTCGTGCGTTATTGTGCGCATACTTCTTCGGCTTGCTCAGTACGATCGGCTTTAGGCTGCAGCTCATTGGCGTTGAAATCCCCTCTTATTTCCTGAAAATGATCCCGTACCTGGTCACCATTCTCGTCCTTATGGCTTTAGGCTGGCGTAACCGCAACAAACCGTCCGGCGCGCCTGAAGCGCTCGGCATGCCTTATTATCGGGAACAACGATTCTGAACCGATTGTTCGTTTGGGTAAGGAGGTGATCGAACGATGAGCATTACCGGCAATGAGCGTTTCCATCCTGCTCCTTCGGTGTGGCATCCGCTGGATGCGGCGGAAGCTTGGCGATTGAAACAGAGCCTCGGCGATGAAGCTACATTTATCTCCGGCGGCACTTGGCTCTCCGTCCAATGGGAGAACGGCGCGGCCAAACCTCGGCATCTGATCGATCTTAGCAGCATCCCCGGCATGAAAGGGATCTCCGTCAGCTCGAAAGAAATGACGATCGGCGCTTTATCCACCTTAACCACGCTTCGGCGAGATCCGTTTCTGGGGGAGCATTACAAGGGCGTCGTAGATGCCGTGACCACGATCGCCGCACCCTCTGTACGCAATGCCGCAACCATCGGAGGCAATATCGCTTGCAAGACCGGAGATATTCTGCCGGCACTGATCGTCAGCGAAGCGGAGCTGCTCTGGCATGATGGACGCGGCGCACAGCGCGAACCTCTTATTCTGTGGCTTGAAAACGGGAGTGATTCGGCGACTCCCCAGGGACGAATACTGACTCAAGTAAAACTGCAGCTGCCGGATGCGAACCCGCTTATACGGAGATTGGAAGTCTATCAGAAAATTGGCAGACGCGAGGCATTCACCCCTTCTGTCGTGACGGTGGCCTATTCCATTGATATGGATCGTGCCAGCGGGGCAATCAGCCGAATCCGAATGGCCGTAGGCGGAGGACAAATGGTTCCGCATCGGCTTTACGGAGCAGAGAAGCTGCTGCTTAATTCCAGCTTGAGCGCAGAGCTGATGGAGAAGCTGTATGAGCAAGTTGTGCTGGAAGCGCAGCCCAAAGGAGATTCCTTCGTTTCTGCGGCATACCGCAAACGAACAGCGGCGGGGCTTCTCTCAGCGTTATTGTGGCAGCAAGGGCAGCATGCAGGAAGGACTGCTTCGAGCGGGTAGTTGAAGACATAATTTCAGCGATACGGGAGGGTGATGAACATGCTGCTCAACCGAAGCAACGGCAAGGAGCGGTGGCGAGTCAGGCCCGATGGTCCTGATAAAGTGACGGGCAAGCTTGCGTATCTCACGGATCGGACGGCGCCGGGCATGCTGATTGGACGCGTGCTTCGCAGCCGCTATCCCCATGCGCGCATACTGGCCATTCGTACCGATAAAGCGAAGCAGCTGCCGGGCGTGCATGCGGTGCTGACGCATATGGATGTCCCGGGTTTGAACGGGTACGGCATAGCGATTCAAGATCAACCCGTGCTGTGCTGGGATAGAGTTCGCTACGTTGGCGATGCGGTAGCTTGCGTTGCCGCGGAGACGGCTCAACAAGCGGAGCAGGCACTGGCGCTAATCGAGGTCGATTATGAAGAGCTGCCGATCATGGACAGTCCTTCAAAGGCGATGGCGGCAGATGCGGTAAAGCTGCATGCCAAGGGGAATATTTTGCATCAAACCGATTTTGCCCGCGGGAATATCGAAGAAGGCTTCGCAGGATGCGTCCATATCGTGGAGGAGACTTACATCTCTCCTCGACAAATGCATGCGTACATGGAAACCGAGGGAGGATTGTTCGTTCCGGAAGCTGACGGACGGCTGACGGTTCACTCCCCGACGCAGCATGGGTTTATGGATCGGTTACAGCTATCGCGTATTACGGCGATGCCGGAGACAGCCATCCGTATCTTGTCCAGTCCGATCGGCGGTTCCTTCGGCGGCAAGGATGAGCTGAACGTTCAGCCGTACGGTGCGCTGCTGGCCCTCAAGACGAATCGGCCGGTTAAGATTCACAATTCCAGGCAAGAGTCCGTGCGAGCCGGACTTAAACGGCATCCGATGACGATTACGATGAAAACGGGCATTGACGGCAATGGCAGCATTCTGGCTCATCAAGTATCAATAACCGCGGATACCGGGCCTTACGCGACGCTTGGGGCGGAAGTGCTTCATTTTGCCACCGAGCATGTGATCGGGCCTTACCGATATGGAACACTCGATGTACAAAGTGTCTCTGTTTACACGAACAACGGAATGTCCGGCGAGTTTCGCGGTTTCGGCGGCAATCAGGCGATATTCGCGCTGGAAGGCCAGATGGATCGACTGGCGGAGACGTGCGGAATGGAGCCGTGGGCGTTCCGGCTGCACAATATGCGCAGAAAGGATGATCCGGGGCCGTTCGGGCATCCGATTGCACCAACGGATGGTGCTCGGCAAGTATGGGAGGCGGTCGCGGCTTCACCCTTGTGGCAGGAAAAGCAACAGTCGAAGCCGTCCGCTCCGGCTCAACCCTGGCTTCATACCGGCATCGGAGCGGCTTTCATCATGCATGGGGCAGGGCTTGGAGCCGGTATTCCCGACCCTGCCGGCGGCAGGTTGGTGCTTGCCCGAGACGGCGTCATAGAAGCGCAGTTCGGTTACGAGGAATGCGGGCAGGGTTTGCTCGCGTCCCTTGAACTGATGCTGCTGGAACAGTTCGGCTTCGCGCCGTCCGATCTGCGCCTCGTTATCGGCGACACCGATGCGGTGCCGGACAGCGGCTCGACGACCGCATCCAGAGCGACAACGATGATGTGGAAGTCGCTGCAGCAGCTGAAGCCTCCTTTTATAAACGGGCTGCTTGGCGCAGCGGCCGAACTGTTGGCGCTTCCCGAAGAGAGGCTCAGTGTTGGCGCAGGAGGGATTTGGAGCAAGGGCGAAGCGGGTGAGGGCAATGACAGCGGTGAGTTGCTGCTCTGTTACAAAGCGCTGGCCGATGGCGCCGGACGAGAGATCCGCGCCGAGACGAAGTTCGCGTTTCCTGCCACGACGTATCCGAGGACAGGAGCCCATTATTTGTATACGTTCGCTGCGGTAGTCGCGAAGGTGGAAGTCAATACGCTGACAGGACGCGTCCACGTTCTGGAGCAGTATCATGCCGTTGCGGCCGGACCGGTCATTAATCCGCAAGGATACTTGGGACAAATTGAAGGCGGGAGCATCATGGCGCTTGGCTATACGCTGACCGAAGAAGCGCTCATGGAAGAAGGCCGTTACATGACGGGGAACCTCGACAGTTACTTCATTCCGACAATCAAGGATGCGAACGGAATGGTCCATGTTGAGGCGATTGAGGAACTGCCGGAAGGCGATGATTACGGACCGCGAGGCGTTGGCGAAATCGGTTCGGTTGGCGTGGCTCCCGCCATTCTGGCGGCGGTACATGATGCAACCGGAAGACGTCTGAATAAGCTCCCGATCGATCCGCTTGAGCTGCTGAATCGGCCTACTTTCTCGGTGAAGGCGGTGAGGGACCTGTGAAAAATGAATTCGAGCTTCAGCAATGGTCTCCTTCTCCGCTTAACTGTACCGTCAATGGCGAAGAAGTCCGATTGAACGTTCCCGAAAGTAAACGATTGTTAGCGATTATCCGCGAGGATCTGGAGCTTACCGGTACGAAGATAGCCTGTGAAATCGGGCGATGCGGCGCCTGCATGGTATTGGTGGACGGCAAAGCAGCCAATGCCTGTCTGACGATGGCCTATCAGTGTAACGGAAAGGCCATTACGACAATTGAAGGCATAGGCGGAGAAGGACTGCATCCGGTCCAACAAGCCTTTCTGGAAGAAGGCGGCTATCAATGCGGCTATTGCACGCCGGGCATGATCGTTTCGGTGACGGCATTAATGCAAGAACAACCCAATCCAACGCTTGAAGAGGTTGAAGAGGCGTTGTCCGGCAACTTATGCCGGTGTACGGGCTATGGAGGCATTATTCGCGCGGTGCATCGGCTCATTGAACAAAGGGGGGATCTGCCATGAACGAGAAGGAGCGGCATCTGTATTATTTGCGTAAAAGCATTGAAGTGTCCAAGCAGGCATTAGCTTCAGGCAATACGCCTTTTGGCGCAATCTTGGTCGATCCGTCAGGCGCCATCGTTCTGGAGCAGGGCAATGTGGAAGTGACCACGGGCAGCTGCGCCGGTCATGCGGAAACGACCTTAATGGTGAACGCCTCCCGAACCTTCTCCAAGCAGCAGCTCTGGCAGTTCACTCTGTACACGTCCGTTGAGCCTTGTGCCATGTGTGCAGGAGCGATCTACTGGGGAAATGTGGGCACAGTCGTATATGGCATGTCGGAGAGCAGGCTTTCGGAGCTGACCGGCGAGGATGAACGGAATTTAACGTTGAACCTGCCTTGCAGGGACGTCTTTGCCTGCGGTCGCAAACCGATCGAAGTGATTGGGCCATTCCCGGAAATCGATGCGGAGACTGCGGCCGTACATGCGGGGTATTGGACATGAGCATAAGTTTATGGCAGCTGAATACGCTCAGTAAGGAGATGTTCGTCGGTCAAATCGGAGGGGTATTTGAGCACTCGCCTTGGGTAGCGGAGAAAGCTTGGGAAGCAAGGCCCTTTCATTCCGTGAACGAGCTTCATGAAGCGATGTTGGCCGTCGTGCGGCATGCGCCGGAAGAACGGGTGACCGAACTGTTTCGCGCGCATCCGGATTTGGCAACTCGAATGACCATGACGTCCTATTCCTCTGCCGAGCAGCAAGGGGCAGGGCTGCATGAGCTGTCCCCGGACGAGTTTAAGCGATTTGCACAGCTCAATGCAGCTTATACGTCGCAATTCGGATTTCCCTTTATAATGGCGGTACGCGGGCGAACGAAAGCGGATCTGCTGGCAGCCATGCAGCAGCGTCTGCAGCATTCCGCCGTGCAGGAACGAAGACAGGCGCTGCTGGAAATTCAGCGAATTACGCAGCTTCGCCTGATTGATTTAATTGATGAATAGTCTTGTGGGGAAAGGATGATGCTTGATGAAGCTTCGGGATGGACGGACGCTCTATTATGGCAAAGGCGATGTGCTTGCCTATCGAACCTATGCGGCTCCGCTTGCTGTAACGCCGATTCCGGAATCACCCTATTGTGGCGAAACGAATATAATTTTTGCGCATAATGTGACGTTCTCGGTCAGCAGCGAGGTGCTGCTGAGCTCGTTCAGTGAAGGGGATAACACGCATGTCGTGGCCACCGACTCGATGAAAAATTTCATTCTAAGGCATGCTGCTGCTTATGATGGCAGTACGACGGAAGGTTTCCTGGCGTATGTTGCCGAAGCTTTCCTCGCTCAATACCCGCACATAACGGACGTTGAAATGGCTGCAGATCGCATTCCGTTCCAGTCCATTCAGGTCGGCGGTGATGGGGGCTTTAACGAGAGCGGTTTGGTGTTTCGCCGGTCTCACAACGAACATGCCCATGCTTCGCTAGGGATGAAACGTGCGGCTGATGCCGGAGCCGTCGTTGTCAGTCATGCCAGCGGCATTGCGGATTTGCAGCTTATTAAAGTGAGCGGGAGCTCGTTCTACGGATTCATTCGCGATGAATATACGACGTTGCCCGAAAGCTATGATCGGCCTTTATTTATTTTCTTGAACATCAATTGGCGGTATTCGAAGGTGACGGATGCTATCGACGGGAATAGCGGTGCGTACGTAGCGGCGGAGCAAGTACGTGATCTGGCTCAGCACGTGTTCCACTCGATCCAGTCCCCGTCTATTCAATACTTGGTTTGTCAAATTGGCTTGCAGCTATTAACCAGATTCCTGCAATTGGAGGAGGTTAGCTTCGAATCCAACAACCGGACTTGGGAAACGATCGTCGACCGCGATTCGGTCACGGGAGCCGGTGCATATACGGAGCCGAGGCCGCCGTTTGGGTTTCAAGGATTCTCGCTGACCAGAGCGGATCTGGAGAGTGCTGAATTTCAAAAGGCGATGGCTGCTCATACTTCCGCCAAATCGGTCGTGTCGCCATGATGGGACAATTGACCACGCATGTTCTGGACACGTCGCAAGGAAAGCCGGCCGCCGGGATGAAGATTCAGCTGTGGGTTCATTCCTCGCTTGGCAGACCGCCGCAGCTGATTAAGGAAGTACAAACGAACGCAGATGGCCGAGTGGATACGCCTTTGCTGGGTCGAGGGGAATTGCATAGCGGCGAGTACGAGCTTGTGTTTGATGTAGGGAGCTATTTTGGCGGCGATATCCGGTTTTTGAATCTAGTGCCCGTTCGATTCATTGTCGAGGATTCGAGCTCCAACTATCATATCCCGCTGCTGGTCGCGCCAGGCGGATACAGCACCTATAGAGGCAGCTGAACTGTCAGGATTTTGCAAAATGGCTTGCGCAATGGTAGAGTATAGACTACCTACATACGTGCAAGGAGTGAACATCGATGACAGATCCGCAGTCGGTTCAGGTCCATCCCTTTTACAAACATGCGGAAGAAGCGTTCAAGCTGCTTCCGGAGGCAACGGAGAGTTTAACGAAGCTGAAAACAGCGTTTGAAACCGCTAACGAAGAGTTTCTGGCGATTGAGCTTAAACATATGCTGGCGAGGCTGGAAGAGCTGCGCGTATTGTTCGCAGACGGTCCGACAGGTTAGATAATAGGGAAGAGCTAAGCAGCTGGATGTGCTTGGCTCTTTTTATTTACGACGGTTCGTGCAACGGCGGCGCATGCGTGCGTGAGGATCAGCAATGACCGTCTCCTGAATTGGAATGTTGCAAGAAATGCAACATTCTCTCGACTTATGAAGAGAGTGTTTGACTCCCCATATCACGCTACTATGACCTGCCTAAAGGCAGGTTTTTTCGTTAACTTATGATTGTCACCCAGACGCCTTCATTCATAACTTATGGATAGAGGAAGGTGATATAATCATGCGCGTAACGATTACGATGGCATGTACGGAATGCGGGACACGCAACTACATGACGACCAAAAGCAAGAAAAACAATCCGCAGCGTCTGGAGCTTCGCAAATATTGCCCGACGCATAAGAAGGTCACGCTGCACAGAGAAACCAGATAGAGAGCAAAGCAAGTAATCCGCGGTTTTCCGCGGATTACTTTTTGTCCAATTTGACGCGCTGAAGGTGGTCCAACTTGCAAGCAGATCACTCGTCCATCGAATAACGCGGTATAACGTGAGAGGAGTGGGTGAAGGAATGAGAATCACCATTGCGGCAGTCGGGGATTTGTTGATGAAGAAGAAGATGATCGCATCGGCTCAGCGAGAAGGCGGATTCGCTCCGATTTTTGCCAAAGTGAAACCCTATCTGCGCAATGCCCATTTAACGATAGGCAATTTGGAGACGACCTTCTCCGGTCCAAAGTTCCGCCCGGCACGCGGCAAACTGCTGTTCAGCTCCCCGGATCCATTTGCGGCTACGCTTCGAAACTTAGGTTTCAATGTATTAGGTACAGCCAATAACCACTGCATGGACGGCAAAGTCTCCGGTTTGAAGCGGACGCTTAGCGTCCTAGATCGCCATGGGCTTCGGCATACAGGCACAAGTCGTTCTGCTCAAGAAGCGCGCAGGAAGCTGATTGTGAACGTTAAAGGAATTCGAATCGGCATAGTGGCTTATACGAAAGGAACGAATGGGATCGCGGTGCCCCAAGCGTGGATGGTCAACAGGCTACATCGGAAAAAGATGATTGCGGACGTGCGCAGCTTAAAACGCAGAACGGACCTGATTATTGCTTGCCTTCATTTCGGGAAAGAATTTCGATCTTACCCTGACCGGAGCCAGCTCCGGCTCATGCAGCTGTTATTTAGAAATGGCGTGAATGTGGTGCTGGGAGCCCATCCCCATGTGCTGCATCCCATCAAAATGACGAAGATAAAGGACATCGACGGACAAATCAGAAACCGGGTAGCGGCCTCTTCCCTGGGGAACTTCGTGTCTACCGAGCTTCCTCAGCATACCGCCAGACTGCGAGGAACCATATTGCGGTTAACCGTAACGAAAGATGCGAAAGGGAAGACGGATGTGGTGAAAATGTCACGAGTGGCCACGCGGATTAAACAACATGTAGGGAAGCGCAACGTGTATCGGGTTGTACATTGGCGATAGCAGAATGGCCTCGACCTCGCCGTTAAGAAGTGAAGCGTAATACGCTTCGCTTCTTTTTATGTGTCTAACAACTTATTTGCCTATAACATCCGTAATCATGCATGGTTGGCAGATACAACTGTTCCGCTCATCAATTATTATTGCAGCCAAGGGGGAACCTAATCAACAGCAGTAGAAAGGAGTGGAGCGCACATGTCTGCACGAACACCATCACAACCTTTACCGAATAAAGACGATGACTTCTCTCTGAAAACCATCATTGCGCCGCTAATGGCCATTATCGTGGGAATGATTATGGTTATTCTCGACAGCACGGTGGTCAATAACGCCATTCCCCATCTGGTGGATTATTTCGATACGGATCTGAAGACCATTCAGTGGACGGTTACCGGTTATACACTTGCATTGTCCGCTGTCATTCCGCTTGCAGGCTGGCTGACGGATAAGTTCGGCTCTAAGCAGATTTTTCTTCTGACGATTACCTTGTTTACGATTGGTTCGCTCTTATGCGGTATTGCTCAGACACCGGAACAACTGATCATTTACCGTGTTATTCAAGGCCTCGGCGGAGGTATGGTATCTCCGATAGGGATGGCTATGGTATTTAAGCTTGCGCCGCCCGAACGACGCGGATCCATTATGGGCGTATTAGGCATTCCGATGCTGATGGCGCCGGCATTTGGTCCTGTCTTGTCAGGGTGGTTGGTGGATTCGGTCAGCTGGCATTGGATTTTTATTATCAATTTGCCCATTGGCATCGTTGCATTCTTTCTGGGCGTCAAATATTTGCCGAAATCCGATCGCCATCGAGCGCCTCATCTGGATGTGATCGGCATGTTCCTTGCTCCGATTGCATTTACGATGCTTGCCTTCGGCGTGAGCGAAGGGGGGACAAGCTGGACTTCAACAGCTACCCTTACAGGGCTAATCGTTGGCGGGCTCGCATTACTTGTGTTTATCTTCGTGGAACTGAGGCAGGAGCAGCCGCTTCTGGAGCTTAAAGTATTCAAATCGTCGGACTTTACCCGCGGGATTATTCTGACTTGGATCGTGCAGCTCGCGTTGTTTGGCGCTATGTTGATTGTTCCGCTTTACCTGCAAAGTGTAAAACATTACACAGCATTAGAGACCGGCTGGATCCTAATGCCGCAAGCGATTTGCGCAGGTATTGGGATGCCGATCAGCGGACGATTATTTGATAAAATCGGGGCCAGACCGCTTGCATTCGGTGGTTTGGCTGTCGTCTCCGCTGCATTGTTTATTTTATCCACCGTATCGGTCGATACCAGTCTGTGGCTAATAATTGTATCCATCTGCATGATGGGACTGGGGATGGGATTCTCCATGATGCCACTGAATACCCATGTTTTAAACTCAGCGCCTCGGCGTTTGGTCAGCCGGGTCACCCCGCTTACCACAGCTGCACAGCAAGTTGTAGTATCCTTCGCGGTTGCCGGACTTACCGGGTATCTGACTTCGCAAATTACTTCCCATTCGGAGAGCGCTGAGCAAGGTGCAAACCCACTTACGGCTGTTGTAGCGGGGTATGGAGATACGTTCTTCCTGTCCGCATGCATTGCAACGGCAGGTGTCCTTCTTTCGCTCATTCTGCGCAAACCAAGATTGAAGGATGAAGATAAAGTAAAGGCCGGAGATGAAACGGGAGCAGACGCAGCTATGATGATGGGGCATTAACGAACTGAGTGAAACCATTCGGATAAGAAATGAAGCGCAGCGCTTCACTTCTTATCCGAATATAAATGCGCACATACTTGAATTTAGGTTGACGTATGTTGTACAATTACGGCAATTTGATACCAAGCTGTATAACCTCAATAATATGGTTTGAGGGTCTCTACCAGGAGCCGTAAAATCCTGATTACAAAAATGTGTATTTCGCATACATGTTTTTGTGATCAGGATTTTTTTTTATTTTATTACTCGAAACAGAGGTGGGAATGATGGAACAACCAAGTTTGCGTACGCTTATCCGGGTTGCGGCTAAACAGGAGCCTGCGGATGTGGTCATCCGCAACGGACGTATCGTTAATGTTTTTACGGGAGAAATGATGACAGGCGATATCGCTATCATTGGAGGTATAATCGCCGGTATCGGCATGTACGAGGGAAAAGAAATCATTGATGCAGAGGGCCGTTATATCGTGCCGGGCTTCATCGACGGTCATGTTCACATCGAGAGTTCGCTGCTCACACCGCCGCAATTTGCTCGCGTATCGCTATTGCACGGAGTCACGACGGTCGTAACGGATCCGCATGAAATCGCGAACGTCGCTGGAACAGAAGGCATTCAGTATATGCTCGATGCTGCCGAAGGCTTGCCGATCGACAGTTACGTCATGCTGCCTTCATGCGTGCCTGCAACCCCATTCGAAAGCAACGGTGCTCGGCTCGATGCAGTGCATCTGGAGCCATTCTTTAGCCACCCCAATGTTCTGGGGCTGGCCGAAGTCATGGATTTTCCATCCGTTGAACATACGGAGGAACGAATGCTGCATAAACTTGAAGCGACCCACAAGGCCGGCGTCCTCTTGGACGGACACGCGGCCGGAATTAGCCGAGAAGGTTTGAATGTCTATATGGCGGCAGGCATTCGTACCGATCACGAGAGCACCAGCTTGCAGGAGGCCCAGGATCGGCTTGATCTGGGCATGTATTTAATGATCCGCGAAGGGACGGTCGCGAAGGATCTGGATGCGCTGCTGCCTGTAGTTACGACGAGAAACGCAAGACGCTGCTTATTCGTTACCGATGATAAGCTGATCGACGATCTGTTGAACGAAGGCAGCATCGATCATATCTTAAGGCTCGCAATGGCTAAAGGGCTCGATCCGATCACCGCGATTCAGATGGCGACGATCAATGCGGCGGAGTGCTTCCGACTCTATCGGCATGGCGCGATCGCCGCCGGATACCAAGCCGATTTGGTGCTGCTCGATGATCTGGAACAAGTGAAGATTTATCAAGTGTTTAAGCGCGGACGCTGCGTTGTGGAAGCAGGGATAATCGTGGAAGAAGCTTTTCCGCCATCGGGTACGACAATCGACAGCCTGAGCTGCAATTTGCTTGGACTTAACGTTAAGCCGGTCGAACCCGCTCACCTTGCAATCCCTTTAAAAAGTAATCGCTGCCGTGTCATTGAGGTTATTCCGAATTCGCTTGTGACGAACCAACGCATCGAATTGGTCGACGTGGACGATGAGGGGATGTTCTTGCCATCCGCAGCCAGCGACTTCATGAAGCTGGCTGTCATTGAAAGACATCAGGCGACCGGAAATGTAGGCGTTGGCATCGTAAAAGGGTTCGGTCTGACACGAGGGGCGATTGCAACAACGGTTGCGCATGATTCCCACAACCTCGTGGTTGTCGGAGCTTCCGACAATGAGATGCTGCTCGCAATCGAAGAAATAACGCGTATCGGTGGCGGAGCCGTGGTCGTGGACGGCCGCGAGGTACTATCTTCACTGCCGCTGCCAATTGGAGGATTAATGTCGGATCGGCCATATGCGGAAGTTAACGAGGGGCTGAAGAAGCTGATGGCTGCGATGGCTGAGATCGGCGCCTCGCAGGATTTTAATCCGCTGCTCACCTTATCGTTCCTGACGCTTCCCGTCATCCCGCATTTGAAGCTGACGGACAAAGGGTTATTCGATTTCAAATCGTTCTCGCATATTGCCGTAGAGGTGTAAGCCTAACGCAAAAAAAGATCGGCGATTAGCCGATCTTTTTTTGCGTGCATTTGTTTGGCCTCAATGGTTGCATGGCTTTTGCAGTTTACACCGTTATATCTGCATAAAATGGCGGAACAGCCCCAAGCATGCGGGCATATACGAACAGCTGTCCTTTGTGATGTGCCTCATGGCCGATTAAACGATGCAGTACTTCCACGATGGGTTCTGTAACGTTAAAGGCATTAATGGTCGCGTCTTTCAGTAAGTCGGCTTCTGAATAAGAAGCAAGTTTGCGTTCATGTTCAGCGGTAAGCTCCTCGAGGAGCTGGCGAGCTTCGGCTAATGTCGCCGGAAGAGGCGGGATGATCATGTCTCGTTTCTCGATCGCAGAGAAGAAGAAATCAGGCGTAAAAGCAAGGTGGTGCACCAGTTCAACGGTCGTCATGCCACCTTCCCAAGGGCGCCAGGATCCGCCTGATTCAGGCAATACCGCTACAAGCTCGAGCAAAGCATTACGGTGCATCTTCCAACGTTTGATTACTTGTTGTCCTGCAGTGCGTTCGATTGTTGTTGTTGTCATTATGATTGGCCACCCAGATATCGAATGACTTCATTAGCAGCTTGTTCTGTGGATTGCGGATTTTGACCTGTAATGAGATTTGCATCCGCTTGTATGTTAATCGTCCAGTTAGGTGTTGCTACCACATTGGCTCCCAATTCACGAAGCCGCGTCTCCAACAGGAACGGCATAAATCTGTCCAATGTCGTTTCGCGTTCTTCCTCATCGGTAAAAGCCGCAATTGTTTTGCCGGCGACCAATGAAGTGCCGTTCGATAGTTGCACATTGACGAGCGCAGCCGGACCGTGGCACACAGCTGCGACTACTTTACCCGATTCATACATCGATCGAATGATGGTCCGAAGCCATTCATTATCAGGCATATCGAACATTGTCCCGTGCCCGCCGGGAAGGAAGAGGGCATCATAAGAATCGATGTCGGTTACGTGATCCAGTTTCAGGGTATCTGTCAGATAGTTGGCCGTATCGAGCATTTCTTGAGACGCGCCTTCCAAGCTTCTATGATCAATTGGCGCTTGCCCGCCTAACGGGCTGGCGATTGTAACCTCATAACCCTCTTTATTAAAAGCGATATAGGCTTCTCCAAATTCGGATAACCATAGCCCTGTCGGTTCATTATCGTTCATTTTATCGGCGGTTGTAACCACCAGAAGCACACGTTTTGTCATTATATATCACTCCTCGATTCGAAATAATTTGTTGAAGCGAAGCGCACTATAACCAAGAACAATGCATCACTTCCGCGTGACGCCGCCTTGGACAATTAACGGTTCAAACAAAGAACGAAACGACGTTTTATTTGTCGTTGTTTTTGCTGTATCCATACTGTAACACTCCGCATCTGCGGATTGTACTACCGCTATGTTTGGTCGGGAGTAACCAAAAGTTATGAGGGATGAAGATGAGAATAGAATGGCTGGAGGCCTTTCAGCAGACGGCGGAAACGAAAAGCCTAACGAAGGCCAGTGAATCTTTGCATATCAGCCAGCCTGCTCTAAGTAAGCAGATCCGCAACTTAGAGGATGAATTGGGAGCCCAATTATTGCTGCGATCATCCGTCGGCGTGACGCTGACGACCGCAGGTCAGATTTTGCTTGAGAGAAGCATACGTATCCTTAATGAAGTAAATGCGCTGCGCCGGGAGGTTACGCGAAGTCAAGATGAGGGCAAAACCGTGCTGACCATCGGCTCTTGGCCAAGCATCGCCACCATTTATTTGCCCGGTCGAATAGCAGGCAATCTGCAAGCAGAGACAAAGTTGGACATCAAAGTACGGGTCTTTTATAGTTTTTTTGACATGCTGACAAATTTGGAAAATGGCAATCTCGATGCCGCATTCTTTGATGACAGAGGCGTTAAGCACCCCTTCTATACAACGCCTGCATTTACGGAGCGGTTCTTCCTATTCGTTCATGTAAATCATCCTGTATACGGCAATAAAGAAGAAGTTCGGTTTGATGAGATAAAAAATGATACGTTCGTGATGCTTCCCGAAGGCTGCGATGTAAGAATGTTAGTCGAGAAAGAATTCTCCGAAAGAGGGAAAGAGCTCGACATCGCTCTGGAAATCGAATTGGGACAAAGCATTCTCGGTTTCGTTCATGCTAACCTGGGTATTGCCATTTTGCCTGAAATCTTCATCATTCAGAAGAAGGATACGATAAAAGCGATTCCGATTACGGATTTTGGGGCGACGCGTCAAATCTCAGTCATTACACGGGAAGAATCCGTCTGCAGACAGTTGTTAGGCTTTATTGAATCGCATCCGTCATAACGAATGGTTAGGACCCTCCAAACAGAAACGTAGTACATTTTGCCAAATCGCAATGTTACCATGATGGAGCACCACCAGCCGCTATAACTAAATCCATACCACTGCCGTGAAGCAGTTGAAGGTATAAAGGAGCATGCGAATCTATGTACAATTTGTTCAATGATTTTAAGATCAAAGGCTTGGAACTGAAAAATCGAGTCGTCATGCCGCCGATGTGCCAATATGCAGTCAGAAACAACGACGGAATACCCACAGATTGGCATTACGTGCACTATGTGAGCCGGGCGATCGGCGGAGCAGGATTGGTGATCATCGAGATGAGCGACATCGAGCCGGACGGCCGTATTACGGACTTCGATTTGGGTTTGTGGTCCGATGACCATATTGCGCCGCTCAAGCGTATTGTTGATGCGTGTCATGAATACGGCGCGAAGGTAGGCATTCAAATCGCTCATGCCGGACGCAAAGCCGAGCATGCTGAAGTTCCTGTCGCCCCTTCGGCGATTCCGTACGATGAGAAGTCCAAAACACCGAGGGCTTTGACGACGGAAGAAACGAAAGCGATGGTTGGGAAATTCAGAAAGGCTGCCGAACGCGCGATCAAAGCCGGCGTAGATACCATAGAGATTCATGGTGCGCACGGCTATCTGATTCATCAATTTCAATCCACGTATACTAATAAACGTACCGATGAATATGGCAAGGATTTGACGTTGTTCGGCCGCGAAGTCATCCATGCCGTTAGAAGCGCGATGCCGGAGAACATGCCTCTTATCATGCGCATTTCAGCCCGAGAATACGTCGAAGGCGGCTATGGCCTTGATGAAAGCATCGCATTCTCAAGAGCCTACCGCGATGCCGGAGTAGACATGTTCCACGTGAGCTCCGGCGGTGAAGGTCCTATCCTCGCGCATGGCAGGCCGGGCACGCATGTTGCTTACCAAGTTCCGATGGCCAGAGCAATCAAGAATGCCTTGGAAGTGCCGGTTATCGCCGTTGGCCGACTGGACGAACCGTCGCTTGCCAACGCAGTCGTCGGCAATGAAGATGCCGATCTCGTAGCTGTTGGAAGAGGCATGCTGCGTAATCCGTACTGGACGCTCGAAGCGGCCGCTGTCCTTGGCAAAGAGACGTCGATCCCGGGCGTGTACGGCATGGGATTCAAAGGTATGAAATCATAACATTATTCCACTGATGGAGCACCGTTCGGCTGCGAACGGTGCTTTTTTGACGAGCGAAAATCATCTGGCAATAACGGAGAGGAAGAACCCCTATCAACACGGTGCTTGATAGTTATGTACATCTTGCAATTGAAAAGGTAGAACGAGAGGCTTGGTTTGATTTATTTGCAGTTGCCCCTCAAGATTATGTCCAACATGCCCAGGTTTCATTTACTCGTTTGGGATCGAGCATAGCCATTGCCGATCAGGGGACGCCGATTGGCGAATTCAACCGAGTTCTCGGATTAGGAATCGATGAGCCCGTAAGCAGTGCGGAGTTGGAGCAAGCGATGGCATGGATGCATCAACATGCTTCACCGCGCTTCTCCTTGCAAATTGCTCAGACAGCGCGTCCGGCGGAAACCATTCAGAGATGGATACAAGCCAGAGCTCTGAAGCCTTCCGGTAACGGTATCGCAAAATATTATCGTTATGCGCTGCCTGCAGAAGATCATCCGATGCCAACCGCTCTTGAAGTAAAGCTGGTTGAGCCGCAGCTTGCCGCAGACTTCGGCCATGTCGTGCAAGCGGGGTTCGGCTTGCCTGAGGCCGTGATCCCATGGTTCTCGGCGCTGGTTGGACGACCCAAATGGCAAGTGTATGTCGCTTACGATAATCAAATTCCAGTAGCAAGCGGAGCTATGTTCATCGATCACAACTGGGCTTGGTTTGGTATAGATGCCACATTGCCCGACTATCGCGGCAGAGGAGCCCAGAACGCATTAATTAAACAGCGGTTAACCGATGGGATATCAGCAGGTGTAGTCGGATTTACCGCGGAAACCGGGCAACCGTCCGCAGGGGAAGAAGGCGCGAATAAGTCTTACGGGAACTACCACAGGGCAGGATTCGAACGTTTATATATTCGTCCCAGTTATGTAACTAATAAATAACGAAACAAAGAGAGGCTGAGCGATATGACCAACATGCCTGAGAAGATCAAGCAAAATGTCATTTTCTCCCGCGTACAATTGAGTCTTGTAAGTCAGCGCATCATGGTGGAGCAAACGCGGGAACTCATGCGATATGAATCCGATCTTACTCATCCGCTATATAACAGCGTGATCGCCTATCATCAACCGTTGTCCGACAAAGATACCAAGGAAGATATCGAAAGACTGATAAATGGTTATCAGGCACGCAAGGTTCCATTCACTTGGCTGACTTGGTCCCATGATGCCGACCATGCGAATTTGGCGCAAGCACTGGCAGAGAACGGACTTAAGAAGGTAGACAGCCTATCCGGTATGTCGGTTTCATTGCCTGATTGGACGTACATTTCGCCTGCAATTCACGGGTTAAACATCAAGCCAATCCGAACGCGGGCGGAGATGAACTGGTTTCGAGAAATCGTGCTGCCCGTATTTGGATTTGAAGGCGAAGCCGGTGAGGCCCTCGTTCAAATCAGCGAAGATGCAGCGTTTGGCGAGAACGCCGCGTTCCGCCATTATATAGGCTTCATGGATGGTCAGCCGGTTGCGGCAGCGACTGCGATCCACGATGGAGATACAATCGGCATCTATAATGTAGCCACACTGGAAGGTTATCGGCGCCGAGGGTTAGGAAGTGCCTTAACTGCGCATGCCGCGCGGGAAGGCCAAGCTGCCGGCGGAAGAGTTGCCGTACTGCTCGCAAGCAAGATGGGACAAGGCGTGTACCAAGCAATCGGATTCGAAGAGAATGTCACGATTGACGTTTATTTGGGGTGAATGTGCGGGATGCAACCGAGCCTGCACAATCTACCAGCCTGACATAGTGATATGTCTCGCGCCATTTTCTCTAGCATCTCATACGATAGAGGAATGGAAGAGTAGAGGAGGCGTCCCCTTTGCCGATCTTGGACACTGGACTGCTGATTAATCGAGAACGAAGACGAACGGCGAGCCTTAGAATTACGGTCATGAATCGCGGAAGACAGCAAGCTTCGGCAGGCATTCAAGTGTATACGATTGCAACCGAAGCGGCAGCATCAACGGATTCCAATCCGGTAAACGGCGATCAAGTAGGAGGGGGATACGGGAAGCTTGTTATGCGCAGGCTGGCTATCGTTGAGCTGCAGCCTGTCGGTTATTCCAGCGGCACCTTCACGGTCCGGCATGAGGTCAAAGAACTGGATCAATTTGGCGTCAGCATTACGGCAAACGGTCTGGCAGCCGGTGAAGTATTCGCTACCATGGCGGAGCTCGACGACGAAGGGGAGATGATCGCCCAGCATAATTTGCAGGTGATGTCTTCGCTGATGGACGAAATGATGCACGCGTATGTCGCTAACCATACGGGTCACACGGTAACGGTTATTCAGACAGCGACCAACACAAGAGTTGCGACGATTCCGTTTCCGGTTGGCAGCAGCCCGCGGCAGCTGGATTTTACCCCGAATGGGCGAGAAGTTCTGGTGACCTGCCAAGGCGACAAAACGGTGAAAATCATCAACACGCTCACGCATACCATCGCGGGGGAAATTACGTTCCCGGTGGGTGCCGTGCCGCTAGCGGTTGCTGTGTCGCGTAACAGCGGCAAAGCGTACGTGACGACGATGGTAGAGGACTATATCGTCGTCATCGATACGGAGACGCGTTCGCTCGTCAAGTTGATTCCGCTCCCTGCCGGCAGCGATCCCGTTGCAGTTGCCATCGCACCGGACGGACAGAAGGCGTATTGCTGCTTGATCAACAAAGGTTGTATAGTCGTTGTTGATACAATCACACATGCCATTATATCGACGATCAGGCTCCCACAAGGCGCCAAACCTTCCGCGATCGCGTTTACGCCGGACGGTGAAATCGCGTATGTAACGGATGTGCAATTTGAACGTGTTTATGCCATTCGGACTTCTTCGCAAGTCATTGCGGCCACAATAAAGCTGGATACGGGCAATGACCCGCAGAAGCTGGTTATTACGCCGGATGGTGCATTAGCTTATGTGGCGAGTCGAGGTGGCGACGAGATCGTGGTCATCAATCTGTCGCGTAATGAAATTTTAACTCGGATCGAGCTGCCCGCAGGCAGCAATACGAGCGATATCGCCATTACTGCGGATGGCTTGAAGGTGTATGTGACGATACTTACCTTTGGCTACGTTGCGGTCATTGAGGTTGCCAGTCAACTGCCGATAGCGATTCTGCCGACGGGCAGTTTCCCTTCGGGAGTCGCGATTTCTCCGATTCTGTTGGATTGATCAAATAAAGCCGCGGCAGGAATGAGCATTAACGCTCATTTCCACCGCGGCTTTATTGTCTTTACTTAAGTGGCAGCCATGCAAGCACGCGTTGAATCTGCTTGTCCCAATAGCCCCATTCATGTTCGCCCGGCCCTTCCTCATAGGTAAGGGGGAGTCGAAGCTTCAGCGCATGCTCAAGGAACTGGGCATTATGATCATATAAGAAATCCTCGGTACCGCAGCATTGATAGAGCATCGGAATCGGTTTCCCTGATTCAGCCAGCTGCTTAGCGGCCAGGAATAAACAGTTGGGCAGCTCATTTAATTTATTAGTGGATCCGTAAATCAGGTTATACTCAAAAGGCCAACGCTCGCTAAGGTCTCTCAAATGCAGCGCGCCCGACAAGCTCGCCGCAGCCGCGAACGAATCCGGTTTATTCAACGCCAGTTTAAATGCGCCATAACCGCCCATGGATAAGCCTGCAACGAAATTATCTTCTCTGCGGTCCGACAGCGGGAAGAAGGAGCGGGCGATGGCTGGCAGCTCTTCACTGATAAACGTCCAGTAGTTGCCGCCAAAAACCATATCGGTATAAAAGCTGCGATGTACGGCCGGCATAACGACAGCGATGCCAAGTTCAGCTACGTAACGCTCGATTGACGTCCTTCTAAGCCAGATCGTATGATCATCCGACAAGCCGTGAAGCAGGAACAAGGTCTTATGCTTCTGCTGTCCGGCATGAGAAGCCATCCCAATCTGCGAGGGAGCAGCCTGTGGTAAAATAACGTTCATCGACATGGACAAGCCAAGCACTTCCGAATAGAAATCACATTGAATAAGAGCCATCCCGTTCATTACCTCCGGTTTATTCGCATTTGTTAAAATCAGACAAGCTATTCTTATTTTACATGTCAGCATCTCATTCAGCCAGTGAGAAAGGAATTATGTACATATGGATTTATTGACGCCTACGCCGGCACATGGGGTAGCACTCTATACCGAAGATCTTCGCAGTCATCTGGATACGTGGAAAATAAACGATGTCGTCATTCTCCGAGGCGGTGAGCTGCTGTGGGAATGGCATGACAAGAACATCGATCGCGTTGGCGCGATCTACTCCTGCACGAAGAGCATTCTATCTGCCTTAATCGGCATCGCTATCGAGCAAGGACACATTAAAGGGATCGAGGAGCCGATTACCGATTTCTTTCCCGTGGCGGCAGCAGATGATGAGCGCAAACATGCCATTCGAATCAAGCATCTGCTATCCATGACGTCCGGATTGGAATGGCCGGATTTCGATAAGCCGTATTGGAAAATGAAGCGAACGGACGACTGGATCTCTTTCATTCTCGCGCAGCCGATGGCGCATGACCCTGGGGAAGCTTTTGCATATAATTCCGGCGGTTCTCATTTATTATCAGCGATTCTGACCAAAGCTACCGGACGATCGACCTATGCCTTCGCAGAGGAGCATTTGTTTCAGAAGCTGGGATTTCGTAAGCCGAGATGGAACAGTCATGACGGGATATATGAAGGCGGAGCGGGGCTGCATATGACTTCCGGAGACATGGCGAAATTCGGTCAGCTTTATTTGCAAGGCGGGTTATGGAAGGGAGAGCAGGTTATTCCGCGAAGCTGGGTTGAAACTTCAACCGCGATTCACCACAAAGGGCTGGCTCATTACGAGCCCCCGATATTCGGGGAATACGGGTACCATTGGTGGATATCGACGGAGGCGCATAACGGTGTCGTAGATTACTGCTTCGCCAAAGGTTATGGGGGACAGTATATTTTCATCGTACCCTCTTATGATCTAGTAGCGGCCATTCGCAAGGAGCCTGAGGGCAAGAGCAGCGCGATGGCGGCCAAGCAGCTTCTTTTCCAGCATATCCTTCCGTTCTGTTCATAATCCGTTCAAAAACAGCTGCTATGCTTAACGCGTACTACCAGAATAGATACGCAGGGAAGGAACTGATCACCATGAATGACCAAGCAAAGCCAAGCGGCAGCTGGAAACCGCTGCTCCGATTGATCGGTCAAACAAGACCGTCTAAAGGACTGATTATTACCGCCATTTCGATGAGTTTAATCGGGACATTAATTTCGCTTATCATACCGTTGTTCACCAAAAATCTCGTGGACGGCTTCTCGATCAGCAATCTCAGCTGGCAGCAAATTACGTTGTTCGGCGGCATCTTCGTGCTGCAGGCTTTAGCCAGCGGGTTCTCCATGTATATGTTAAATGCGGTTGGACAGCGAATCGTGGCCAACCTGCGCGACAAGCTATGGAAGAAGCTGCTGAAGCTGCCGATTCCGTTTTATGATAATCACCGAACCGGTGAGACGATCAGCCGCATGACCAATGACACAGGAGTCGTGAAGCAGCTGATCTCCGAGAATTTAACGAATTTCTTGACCGGGATCATCTCGGTAATCGGATCGGTTGCCGTATTGTTCTACATGGATTGGCAGATGACCGCAGTCATGCTCGGCGTGATTCCGATAGCGGCCGTGTTCTTGGTTCCGCTGGGCCGTCAGATGTATATCGTTTCGAAAGGACTGCAAGAAGAAACCGCATCGTTCACAACGACGCTAACGCAAGTGCTCTCTGAAGTCAGACTCGTGAAATCGATGAATGCCGAGAAACGCGAATATACAGCCGGCAGCACGAAAATTAGCAGTTTGTTCAGTTTCGGTCTGAAAGAAGCGCGAATTCAAGCGATGATTGCACCGCTGATGTTTTTCGTTATGATGATGCTGCTTGTGGTCATTATCGGTTACGGCGGCGTGCGGGTGTCTTCAGGCGCCTTGTCGGCCGGCGAGCTCGTTGCATTTATTCTCTATCTGATTCAAATTGTAATGCCGATGACGCAGATCACTTCATTCTTCACCCAGTTCAAGAAAACAGTCGGCGCTACGGAACGGATTATTGCGATACTGGATGCTCCCGAAGAGGATCACGAGGGCGGAAAACCTGTTGATCGTGCGGATCAAGCCATCTCCGTTCATGATCTCAGCTTCCACTATGCGAACGGCGAACCTGTGCTGGCTGAGCTTAATTTTCGTGTGGAGCCGGGTACGGTTACGGCAATCGTAGGACCGAGCGGCGGCGGGAAAACAACCTTGTTCTCATTGTTGGAACGGTATTATGAGCCGACAGGCGGGACTATCAAGCTTGGCAAGGAATCCATCGACAGCTACAATTTGAGGTCGTGGAGAAGCCAGTTCGGGTATGTATCGCAGGAAAGTCCGTTGATCGCCGGTACGATTCGAGATAATTTATGTTATGGCATGGATCAAGAAGTCAGCGACGCGACGATCGTGCGTGCGGCGGAAATGGCCTATGCCCATACATTCATCAGCGAGCTGCCAAATGGTTATGATACGGAAGTCGGCGAACGCGGAATCAAGCTTTCTGGCGGCCAGCGCCAGCGTATTGCGATTGCCAGAGCGCTGCTGCGCGATCCGAAGATCCTGATGCTCGATGAGGCGACATCAAGTCTGGACAGCAAATCAGAGGTTGTCGTTCAAGAAGCGCTTAAGAATTTAATGGCAGGACGCACGACGCTGGTCATTGCTCACCGGCTGTCGACGGTTGTGGATGCCGATCAAATTCTGTTTATCGAGAAAGGGAAATTGACCGGAAGCGGGACGCATGATGAGCTGCTTGAAACCCATCCGCTGTATTTGGAATTTGCCACACAGCAGCTTCGGCTCCATGAGAGGGAAACCGTAGAATTAGAGTAGTCAGCCTGGACGAGCACGTGTATAGTAAAGTGTGGTAATTTTATTAAAAGGTATAGGTCTGAGGAGGAACACTAAGATGCAAACGAAGTTTCTGAAAGCATTGTGGGGAATGGAAGGCACATATCGGGACATGTTTACCCGGATTCAAGCAGCAGGTTTTGACGGTGTTGAGACACCGATGCCTGAAGCCGATCAAGAGAATGAATTCAAGGAACTGCTGGAAGAGTTCAAATTTGACTTTATCCCGCAAATCTTCACAGGCGGCGCTGACCATGCGGCTAGCTTCGCAGAGCAAGTGGAGCGCGCGGTTTCGTTTAAACCGCTCTTCGTAAACTCCCATAGCGCACGTGATCACATGACGTTCGAGCAGCAAGTCAACTTCTTCGAACAAGCGCTGGCTGTAGAACATTCGACAGGCTTGGCGGTCGGTCATGAAACGCACCGTCAGCGTGCCATGTTCACGCCATGGACGACGGCTCGTTTGCTTGAGGCGCTTCCTGAGCTCAAAATCACTGCGGATTTCAGCCACTGGACTTGCGTATGTGAGTCGCATCTGGAAGATAACAGAGCGGATATCGAGCTCGCAATTTCCCGTACGCTTCATATTCATGCGCGTGTAGGTTATGCGGAAGGACCGCAAGTAGCGGATCCATCGGCACCGGAGTATGCATATGAGGTGTCATTGTTCGAAGGCTGGTGGAAAGAAATGATCCAAAGCCGCGCGGCACAAGGACATGCGGTTTCGACCGTTGTTCCTGAATTCGGACCTCCGGGCTACATGCATACCCTTCCGCACACGAACCAACCGGTTGCAGATCTGTGGGAAGTTAACGACTGGATCTACAAGCGTTTCCGCGAAAACGTGAAGAAGTGGCAAGCGTAATTAAAAATTATTGCAAATTGTATTCTCAATGATAATTATTATCACTGTTGGCTATACTACGGTATAGAAGGACAGGACGAGCCGCCTTCTGGTCGAGGCGGCTCGTTGTCGTTTCATGAAGCAAAACGTGCATTCGTCTAGATTTTCGCTTCGAAGGTTTTGCAATCTGTCTCTTCGGAATTGTTTGCTTGTTTCCCGCGGTTACTCACCACATAAATGGAAGAAGCATTGCAATGGTTGCCTGCAGCCCAATGCTTGCAGGAGTTGACTTCGCAAAGTACATCTTTCGCCATCTGAACTCACCTCCGTTCCCATTTAGGATGGTCGTTTTGGCATGCCTTTTATACCCAAGCCGCAGAAGTTTATTGCCTGTATGGCTGTGAAACGGCTATGATTAGGAGCAAATAGGCTTGCAAGGGCGACGATGATGACGATGACGATTATTCGAAAGAGTATCAGATGGATGATGTATAGCGCGATAATCGGAATTGCGGTGGGTTCGGCTGCCGCATTATTCCTGGCAGGACTCGAATATGCAACTTATCTTCAGAATTCCTTTTATTGGCTGCTGCTGCTTCTGCCAGCAGCCGGAGGGGGGATGAGCTTCTTATTTGCGAAATATGGGGCGAATACCGCAAAGGGAAATAATCTCCTAATCGAACAAATTCGTAGGAGCGATGACCTGCCGGATCGCTATGAGCGCGTTCCGATTCGGATGGCTCCGCTTATCCTGATCGGAACGTGGGTCACTCATTTATTTGGCGGTTCAGCCGGACGAGAAGGGACGGCCGTTCAGATGGGCGGCAGCCTTGCCGATTGGTTCGGAAGGATCGTAAAAGTGGATTCAGCAGGCAGAAGAATCTTTCTGTTGTGCGGAATAAGTTCGGGTTTCGGCGCTGTATTTGGGACACCTTGGGCTGGGGCGGTCTTTGCGCTTGAAGTTGTCATTATGGGAAGGAAGATCACGTATCATGCGATCTTGCCAAGTCTCATAGCAGCAATTGTTGCGAATTACACGACGCTGGCTTGGGGGATTCACCATATCGATTACAGCATGGGCAGCGGTATTTCTTCCTTTAGCTGGGTTATTCTGCTGAAGGTGCTGGTTGCATCCATCTTGTTCGGATGGATGAGCCTGATCTTCACGGCTGCGATTCATTTCGTGAAACGAATCTCTTCAAAGCTGATGCCGCTCGGCTGGCTAAGAGCTGTCGTCGGAGGATTAGTCATCATTGGGTTAACATTCGCCGTGGGCACACGCCGCTATCTGGGATTAAGCTTGCCGCTACTTATACAATCGTTTCAAGAGCAGGTGCCCGGCGCAGCATTCCTATGGAAAACGGTGTTTACAGTCGTCACATTAGGAACCGGTTACCTAGGTGGAGAAGTTACACCGCTGTTTGTCATTGGGGCCGCGCTTGGCAATGCGCTCGCGCCGCTGCTCCATTTAAGTGTCGCATTCCTGGCCGGGCTCGGGTTAATTGCGGTCTTCAGCGGCGCTGCCAATGCACCGCTGGCATGTGCCGTTCTTGGTTTAGAGCTGTTCGGTATTTCAGGAGCCGGTTATATGCTGTTGGCTTGCTTCGTCAGTTATATGTTCTCCGGACATTCCGGTATATACAGTTCGCAGTTAATCGACGTCGCTAAGCCGCGCTATTATATTAAAGTTCCGGGATTAAGCATGCTGCACTCGAAACGACAAAAGGGAAGAAACGCTCGGCAATGAGCGCTTCTTCCCTTTTTCATTTGCACGAACTAGGATACTCGGCGTGCTGTAGCGTAGTGATCTTTCCACCAGCCGGAGTTGATGCTGGAAATCATTACGCCCGGTTTACCGTACGTGTGAATCATTTTACCGTTACCGATGTAGATGCCGACATGATGAATAGGTTTATAGAAGAAAACCAAGTCGCCCGGCTTTAAGTTGCTTTTGCTCACATAAGAACCGACTTTGGATTGGCTCTTGGACGTACGCGGAAGCGTAGTGCCGTACTTCTTAAACACGTATTTAGTGAAAGAAGAGCAATCGAAATAACGGGTTGTTGAAGTGGAAACGCCATATTTATAAGGTGTACCGAGATATTTTTTGGCTGTGCTGATAATATTGCTCGCTTTCGCAGCTGAAGTTGCATGAGCCGGTGTAGCTTGAAGAGCCACTGTGCCGCCTGCCAGTAAAGAGAAGCTTAATGCGATACTCATAACCAATTTGCTGATGTTCGTTTTCATTTTCAAGTTCCCCCTGTGAAGTTGATATATGCGTTGTCTCCGATTGGGACAAATGACCTAGGAACACTATAGCATATAAATAAATTCCATCATTTACATAGAAAGCGGATTCATAAGGAATGACAAGGGTTTGAACCGAAGTATGAGAAATGCATTAGAAATTCTTCATCGAACGAATATTGACAGACGTGACCGAATACTATCATGGAATGATGGGGTACAAAGGGGCGTTTGATTGATGAGTTACTTCTATATCGGCAGTATTGTTGGGGTTGCAGGCATGTCTGCATGGTCGATCATCCGTACATATTTAAGAAGTGAATTCATCAGCTGCATGGCCGGGATGATGATTGCAATGACGATTGGGATGATGACAAGCGTCACTATAGGTACTATTGCAGGGGTCATGTATCCTAAGGATTTATCATTTCCTACAGCAGCATCGGTGCTGCTTGGGCTTGTCTGCGGTTACTTGGCAGGGAAGCCGGTCAGTACGATGGCAGCGCTTGATGGCATGCTCGCGGGAATTATGGGAGGCATGATGGGCGCGATGCTTGGTGTCATGATGGGCACGCATGCCGCGATGATGGTGCTGTTCGTCGATGTGCTGTATCTGTTCGTTCATTTGGTTGTATTGCAGCTGATTCGGGAAGAATCACAAGAGGTGAACGAGGAAACGCAGGAAGTCAGTAAACAGACACCGCTCCTGCATCCGCTCGTATTCGGGCTTGGCATATTTGTGCTTGCAGCCGTGTTTCTGTATCAGGGTTAACGTAGGACGAAGGCATGAAAGCGGAGTAAAGTTGTATACCCCCTGGAGGTATGATATAGTGAATGGTATGAAAAGGGGGATGTGGATGAACCATACCGAACATGAGCATTGCCACGATCAAGAAGGTTCAGTCCGGCGCAGTGCGCATACCGATGAAATCAAGAACAGCTTAATTACCCGTTTGAACCGAATAGAGGGGCAAATACGCGGCTTGAAGGGTCTTATTGAGAAGGATACGTATTGCGATGATGTGCTTAATCAGATTGCCGCCGCTCAGTCTGCGTTGAATGGGGTTGGGAAGCTGCTGCTGGAGCACCATATGAATAGCTGCGTGATCGAGCGCATCCAGCAGGGCGATCATGCTGTGGTAAAGGAACTGCTGGTAACCATGAACAAACTGATGAAATAACAGACCGACAGACCGGAAGTGCAGGCTGTGCGGTCTTTTTTACACCACTTGAAATACCCCCATGGGGTATGGTAAGATGGTTTTGAGAGCATACCCTCCAGAGGTATACGGAGGGGAGAAGGGGATGGATCGACCGTGACGATACAGAAGACGACACTACAAATCAGCGGCATGACCTGTGCCTCTTGCGCGGCTCGGATCGAGAAGGGGCTATCTAGACTGGAAGGTGTCACGAGTGCCAGCGTGAATTTGACGATGGAAACCGCTCGTGTGGAATATAATGAAGCTGTCATCGCCGTTGGCGACGTGATGAGCAAAGTGGATCAGCTGGGGTTTCATGCTGAGCTACATAAAGAAATGTCGCAGCTCGGCGATCAACGTGAATCGGGATTGAGGAAGCTGAAGCTTCGGTTACTTGTTTCTGCTCTGCTCTCTTTGCCGCTGCTGCTGGCCATGGCGGATCACTTCGCTTTTGCATCCTTTCTTCACATTCCGGGCTGGTTCATGAATCCTTGGCTGCAGCTCGTCTTGGCTACGCCGGTTCAATTTGTAATCGGCGCTCCGTTCTATATCGGTGCCTATAAGGCGCTGCGCGGCAGAAGCGCCAATATGGACGTGTTAGTAGCGATCGGAACATCCGCGGCTTATTTCTATAGTTTGGTCGAGACGCTGTCATCCCTAAGAATGGGGATGCATAGTGTTGAACTGTACTATGAAACGAGCGCGCTGCTTATCACCTTCCTGCTGCTCGGGAAGCTGCTTGAAGCGCTGGCGAAAGGCCGTTCCTCCCAAGCGATCAGCGCATTAATCGGGCTGGCACCGAAGCAAGCTGTCGTTATAAGGGAAGGTATCGAGGTTCGTCTTCCGATCGAAGAGGTGCAGCCCGGTGATTTAGTTATCGTAAAGCCTGGTGAGAAGATTCCGGTGGATGGTGCTGTGCTGGAGGGCCGTTCGTCTGTCGATGAATCGATGCTAACCGGAGAGAGTTTCCCTGTTCAGAAGCAGGCAGGTGATCCGCTAATCGGGGCAACGATCAACGGAAACGGTCAGCTTGTCATGAGAGCCACGAAGGTAGGCAAAGAAACCGTGTTGGCTTCGATCATTCGGATCGTCGAGGAAGCTCAGGGTTCGAAGGCGCCTATCCAGCGAATTGCGGATGTCATCTCAGGCATCTTCGTCCCCATTGTTATCGGAATCGCAGCTGTAACGTTTCTGGTCTGGTACTTTGCGCTTGAGCCCGGAGCATTTCCCGAGGCGCTGCGCAAAGCGATTGCCGTGCTCGTTATTGCCTGCCCTTGTGCGCTGGGGCTCGCCACGCCGACCTCTATCATGGCCGGATCAGGCCGAGCGGCTGAGCTGGGCATCTTGTTCAAAGGCGGAGAGCATCTGGAGCGTGCGCATCTCATCGATGCGGTACTGCTTGATAAGACGGGAACCGTGACAGAAGGCAAACCGAAGCTGACGCGTTATCAGGTTGAACCCGGCTTTGAACAAGACGAGGTGCTGCGATTGGTTCTTACAGCCGAGAGCAGTTCTGAGCACCCTCTTGGCGAAGCGATTGCCGCAGGTCTTCGCGGGCAGGGAATGAAGAAGGCAGCCGCGATGGAATCGTTCGCCGCGATACCCGGCTTCGGGATCGAGGCGCGCATCGAAGGGAAAGAGCTGCTTGTCGGCACACGCCGCCTGCTTGCGCAGCATCGGGTTGAGCTTGCGGATCTAACCGCAATCGAACAGCTGGAGAACGAGGGCAATACGGTTGTTCTCGCAGCCGTAGACGGCGTGTATGCAGGTTTCCTCGCGGTTGCGGATCGGATTAAGCCGACATCTCGCGCAGCAGTCGAAGCGTTACAGGCGCTTGGCTTGGAAGTTGTGCTGATTACGGGGGACAATGCATCTACAGCCCGGGCAATCGCGGAACAAGCAGGGATACGGACGGTTCTTGCCGAAGTTTTACCGGAGGGCAAAGCGGAGGAAGTGAAGAAACTTCAAGCGCGCGGGCTTAAAGTGGCGATGATTGGCGACGGCATTAACGATGCGCCGGCGCTCGCTACCGCGGATATCGGCATGGCTATGGGAACAGGGACCGACGTTGCCATAGAAGCAGCCGATATTACGTTGATGCGCGGCGATTTAAGCAGTATTCCCGAGGCAATCGCACTAAGCCGCAAAACAATGAGCAACATCAAGCAAAATTTATTCTGGGCGCTAGCCTATAATGCAGTTGGGATCCCGATTGCCGCAGCCGGCTGGCTCGCCCCATGGGTGGCAGGGGCTGCGATGGCGCTGAGCTCTGTTTCCGTCGTACTCAGCGCTTTAAGACTTCAACGATTCCGCAAGTAATTCAGACGAAGAGGAGCGATTCCAAATGACAACCACCATTCAAGTAAAAGGCATGTCCTGCCAGCATTGCGTGAACAGCATAGAAGGCGCGCTGAAGAAGAACGGCGTAGCAGCGAAGGTTGATTTGCCGGGCAACCGCGTTATGGTCGATTACGAGGAGAAGTCGATCTCTCTGGATCGCATTAAAACACTTATCGAAGATCAAGGATTCGACGTCGTGTAAATCGCAGGTGGCAATTCTTTCATCAAGGCTAATCCACGGGATGGATTAGCCTTTTTGAGTGGAAACATGGTATGATTACGGTTTGAATGTTGTTAGAAATTAAGTAATGCTGGAGGCTTTGAAACAGGTGAACAAGTACCCTTTTGACTTTGACCCGAAAGAATCCTTCGTCCAGCAAGCCAGTGATTGGATTGCGGATGTGTTCTACGAACGGCTGCCTGAAGCCGGATTTGAACTCCGAGATGAGCAAATCTATATGGCTTTTCAGCTGGAAAGGGCTTATAGCGAGAAACAAACGACTTTTGCAGAGGCCGGCGTAGGGACTGGGAAAACCTTCGTTTATTTGCTTTATGCCATTAACTATGCAAGATATACGCGAAAACCGGCCATTATTGCCTGCGCGGATGAATCGCTGATCGAACAGCTGGTGAAGCCTGAAGGCGATATCGCGAAGCTGGCACGTTATCTGGATTTGACAATTGATGCGCGGCTGGGCAAGTCGATGGATCAATATATTTGCTTGAACAAGCTTGAAGATGCAAGAGGCGGCTTCACGGATACGGAGATTTATCGGGATATGCATGCGGCATTGCCTGACTTTGTCCATAACCCCGGTACGATGCAAGCCTTCTACCCCTACGGCAATCGCAAGGATTACCCGAACCTGACGGACGACCAGTGGAAAGCGGTCGGTTGGGACGTCTTCCAGGACTGCCTGGTCTGTTCGCGGAGACATCGCTGTGGACAGACGCTCTCACGCGAGCACTACCGCAAAGCTGCTGACATTATTATCTGCTCCCACGACTTCTATATGGAGCATGTGTGGACCTATGAAGCGCGTAAACGCGAAGGTCAGCTGCCGTTGCTTCCCGAGCATAGCTCCGTCGTATTTGACGAAGGTCATCTGCTGGAGACGGCAGCTCAGAAAGCACTTACCTATAAACTGAAGCACAACGTCTTTGAATCCATCATCACGCGGCTGCTTCAAGGAGAGATCCGTGAGACGCTTGCCGTTACGATTGATGAAGCGATCGAACAGAGCGAACAGCTCTTCAGACTGCTGGATGCCGGCAGCCGTTCCGTTGCAGCGTCGGATCGACGCGAAGTGATCATGTCGGAGCGCTTGTTGAAGGAAGTTACTCGCTTCGGGGCTGTACTCGCGGCAATCGAAGAAGAGCTTGTCTTCGAGAGCGGAATGTTTACCATCGATGCTTATCAGCTCACCATTGTGGAAGAGCATATCGAAATGCTCCAGCTTGCGCTGAACTTATTCAAGAAACCAAACGGTTTGATCACATGGATCGAAGAAGAGCAGGATGGCATTACGCTTGTCATTATGCCGAAGCTGGTGAAGGAGATCCTGGAGGAGCGCGTCTTCTCGAAACACATGCCGATTGTGTTCTCCTCGGCTACCATGTCCGTCAATAATTCGTTTGATTATATCGCAGACAGTCTCGGCATTCAGAAGGCGTTATCCTTCTCGGTTGCGTCGCCATATGATTACGAGTCGCAGATGAGTGCGGCGGTTGCGCCGTTAAGCAGCCAGGCTGACAAGCTGAAGCTTGCTCTGCGCAGACTGCAACAATCGGAAGGCCGAGCGCTTATTCTGTTCCCGTCCAAGGAAGAATTGCAGCAGTTTAAAACGGATATCGCAGCGATACCGGATTATGCAGCGTTCCGGTTCCTATTTGAAGGGACGGCTGAAATCAGCCATCTCATCGAGACGTTCCAACGCGATGAAGCCAGTGTGTTATGTGCGGTCACGTTATGGGAGGGGCTCGATATTCCCGGTCCTTCGCTGTCGCATGTGCTGATGTGGTCGCTTCCATTTCCTCCGCACGATCCTGTCTTTACCGCTAAACGCAGAGATGCCGAGCATCCGTTCGAAACGGTGGACATGCCTCATATGCTGCTTCGGTTGAAGCAAGGTGTAGGCCGGTTGATTCGTGGTCGCGAGGATACCGGGATGATTACAATCATAGGCCAAGAACTGGCGGATGCGCGGGTGATGGAGCAAGTAGAACGCATTCTTCCGGGAGGCGTTAAGCCCCTGACTCTAAGCGTTGAATGAATTGACATCTAGTAAGTCGTTCTCTACAATTTAAATAGAATAGCTTCATAGAAAAGGATGGGAAGCAATATGTCGCAGCCAATGAAGAAATCCACGTATAAGAGTCAACGCAAAGCCGAGCAAGAGAAGCTGGAGAAACAGCGCAAGTTTATGAAGAAGCTGATGTGGGGGACGGGCCTTGTTGTCATTCTGGGTATTATTGCTGCCCTGATCTTCACACCGAAGGCAGACCCGACCGCATTTGATTACGAACAGCTGCCTGTGCTGGGGAAAGCCGATGCGCCGGTGAAGATCGTCGAGTTCGGCGATTACAAATGCCCATCCTGCCAAGTGTTCAGCCAGCAAATTAAACCACAGATCGAGAAGGAATACGTGGAGTCGGGCAAAGTTGCATTTTACTTTATGAACTTCCCGTTCATCGGTGAGGATTCAACGACAGCCGCACTGGCCGCTCAGTCCGTTTATCATCAGAATAATGACGCTTTTTGGAAATATTTCGATGTCCTTTATAAGAATCAGCAAGACGAGCATACGCTTTGGGCAACGCCAGAACATTTGGTTCAGCTAGCCAAGGATAACGCGATCGATGTCGATTTGGATTTGCTGAAGAAAGATATCGAAGAAGGCACGTACTCATCCGAGGTCAGCAAGCATAAATCCAAAGCAATTGCCGCTAACGTAAACTCGACACCAACCCTGTTTATTAACGGAGAAGAATTTACAGGCCAATTCGGCGACTATCCGGGTATTAAGAAAGCCATCGATGACGCGCTGGCCGGCGAGGACAAATGATCCAATCGTCCAAGAATCTTGGGTTCTTTAGCAAATACGCGCTATATTTGGCGTGGATCGTGTCGATCGTCGCAACGGGCAGCAGTCTGTATTTAAGCGAAATCATGCACTTTATCCCATGCAATTTATGCTGGTATCAACGCATATTCATGTATCCGCTTGTCGTACTCCTCGGAATTGCGAGTTATCGCAATGATCGCAGGCTAATCCCATACATTTGGCCGCTATCACTGCTTGGCGGGTTGATTGCCTTGTATCATTATGCGGAACAGCAAATTCCGGCTTTGGCCAAAATGCTTCCTTGCACGGTCGGCGTTCCTTGCAGCGAAGATTACCTCGATTGGTTTGGCGGTTATGTCACCATTCCATTCCTGGCTTTGATCGCTTTCGCCCTGATTACGATGCTGATGCTGAATGCACGCGGCACGGCTGATGAAGCGAATGATGAATCGGAGCACGATGAGGCTGAAGAGGAGCTGGGCGAGCGTTCCACCTTATAAAAAGAGTAGAAGTCCCTCGGGACTTCTTTTTTTTGTGAATTTAGGGGCTAATTTACTTGCATTTGCCGGTGATTAGTATGCTTTTTTTCTGTCAACGGGGATTCAGACTTTTAAATATGAACATTCCATGGACTTTTGCCTGTTCATTTGTCCCAGCTGTGTTGTTTCTGCTATCATGTATGGATGGACGTACAAAGGGTTAATTAATTAAATAAGCGCATCTAAATAGTTGGAGGTAGCCTGTAATGACAGCAGAGAATAATAGTCAGAAGTCGCCATGGGAACTCTATTATGGCCCGAATTTAGGGTATATCGAGGAAATGTATGAGAAGTTCCTGATAAACCCCGAATCTGTTGAGCCAGCATTCAGAGATTCCTTTGCGAAGTGGGGACCGCCGCCGGTCACTTCGGCAAAGGGCATTGTAAATGTGAATCCACCGCTCGCATCCGGCGCTTCAGGCTCTGATAGCATCAAATCGATTGATCCTGCTTTCTTGAAGAAAATCGTCGACGCTGGCAAGCTTGTGCGGAACATCCGTACTTACGGTCATCTGGCAGCCGACAACGATCCGCTTGGTTTATCTGCCGCTCCGGACACGCAGCTGCTTGAGCCCGCCACATTTAAGCTGACACCGGAAGATCTGGACACCATTCCGGCTTCTCTGATCTGGGAGGAAGCACCGGAGGCGATTCGGACAGGTGCCCAAGCTATTGCGCATTTGAAGGACGTATATACGAAGTCGTTCGGTTTTGAATTCGGTCATATTCATGCTGAGGATGAGCGGATCTGGCTCCATCGCCAAGCTGAAATCGGCATGGCCAGCAAACCGATGAGTGCCAAAGAACGGATCGCTTTGCTGGGACGCCTAATTGATGTCGAGCAATTCGAGACTTTCCTGCACCGTTCATTCGTGGGACAGAAACGTTTCTCCATTGAAGGAACGGATACGCTTGTTCCGATGCTGGATGAGATCGTTCGTGAGCTCGCGCATGACGGCGCTCGTCACATTCTGATGGGGATGGCGCACCGTGGACGTTTGAATGTTCTGACTCATGTTCTCGGCAAACCCTACACAGCTATTTTCTCGGAATTCCATCATTCGCCAAACAAAGAGAAGGATTTGCTGCCATCCGAAGGCGCGATGGGCATCAATATCGGCTGGACAGGCGACGTAAAATACCACTTAGGCGCACATCGTTCGCTTAAAGAGAATGAAACGGTTGAGACTCGCATCTCGCTGGCGAACAATCCAAGTCACTTGGAATACGTAAATCCGATCGTTGAAGGCTACACGCGCGCGGCTCAGGATGATCGCAGCAAAGCCGGTTATCCGAAATCCGATTTCGGCAGCGCGGCAGCGATCCTTATGCACGGCGACGCTGCTTTCGCAGGTGAAGGTATCGTCGCGGAGACGCTTAACTTCAAGAAGCTTGCGGGTTACGAGAACGGCGGAACGATTCATATCATCGTAAACAATAAACTCGGCTTCACGACCGAGAGCAAGGATTCGCGTTCCACGCATTATGCGAGTGACCTTGCGAAGGGATACGAAATCCCAATCGTACATGTTAGCGCCGACGATCCGGAGGCGTGTATTGCTGCGGTTCGGATGGCATGTGAGTACCGTCAGAAGTTCCACAAAGACTTCTTGATCGACATGGTCGGCTACCGCCGTCATGGTCACAATGAGACGGACGATCCGGAAACGACGCAGCCGCTAGTTTATCAGAAGCTGCGCAACCATCCGGTTGTCGGCCGCATTTACAGCGAGAAGCTCAAAGAAAAGGGTCTCCTGTCGGAGGATCAAGTCGTAGCTATTAGACAAGCCGGTCTGGCGAAGCTGCAAGCTGCGCTTGATGAAGTGAAATCGAGCGATAAATCGTTCAAGCAGCCGAAAATTGACGACACAAGCAAGCGCCGCAAGAAGGAAGTCGTTACTTCCGTTCCGCTTAAGAAGCTTAGTGCCATCAACGAGGAACTGCTCAAATGGCCGGATGGCTTCAAGGTGCACGAGAAGCTTGAACGCATCCTGATGCGTCGTGCCAATGCGCTGGAAAAAGGCAGCAAAGTGGATTGGGGCTTGGCAGAAACGCTTGCGTTTGCGACAATCCTATCCGACGGTACGCCGATTCGTCTTAGCGGACAAGATTCGGAACGCGCAACCTTCGCATTCCGTAATATCGTGCTGCATGATTACGATTCAAATGCGACGTTCTCGCCGCTTCACAAGCTGCCTCAAGCAAATGCTTCGTTTGCGGTCCATAACAGTCCGCTGGCAGAAGCTTCAGTACTTGGGTTTGATTATGGATACAACGTGTTTTCCCCGGAAACACTAGTTATTTGGGAAGCCCAATACGGCGACTTTGCCAACTGCGCGCAAGTTATCATTGACCAGTTCATCACGGCAGGCCGCGTCAAATGGTCGCAGAAATCCGGTCTGATCATGCTGCTGCCTCACGGCTACGAAGGCCAAGGTCCGGAGCATTCCAGTGCGAAGCTCGAGCGTTTCCTGCTTCTTGCGGCTGAAGACAACCTGACGATCGTGAACTTGACGTCAGCGTCGCAATACTTCCATTTGCTTCGCCGTCAAGCGGCGATCATCAATACGGACGAAGCGCGTCCGCTCATCGTGATGTCGCCTAAGAGCTTGATTCGGAACCCAAGCGTTGCATCCGATCCGGCAGAATTCAGCCATGGCTCATTCAGGCTTGTGCTGGAGCAGCCGGGTCTCGGCAAACAGCCGGAGCAAGTTGAACGCCTGATCTTCTGTACCGGTAAAGTAGCCATCGATCTGGAAGCTGCGTTAGAGCTTAAAGACGGACAAGCTGCGGATACTTGGAACTGGGTTCATATCGTTCGCGTGGAGCAGCTGTATCCGTTCCCGAAAACCGATATCGAGCAAATCATCAACCGTTATCCGAATGTAAAAGAAGTGCTGTGGGTGCAAGAGGAGCCGCAAAACATGGGCGCATGGAACTATGTTGAGCCGCGTATCCGCGCTCGTGTAACACCTAATACAACCATCCGTTATATCGGTCGTCCTAAACGGTCGAGCCCGGCAAGCGGATTCCAATATGTACACAACATGGAGCAGCAACGTATCGTTTCCGTTGCGCTGAATCGCAGTACGCTAACAACGACGACTAAAGGGGAGAACAGCCATGAGTGAAATTAAAGTACCCGAAATGGGCGAATCGATCGTAGAAGGCACGATCTCTAAATGGCATGTTAAAGCTGGTGACAGCGTAAATGTAGGCGATGTGCTTGCTGAGCTGGAAACGGATAAAGTAAATATTGAAATCAGTGCGGAGCAAGCCGGCGTTATCGAACAGCTTCTACGCGGCGAAGGGGAAACCGTAGCGGTAGGCGAAACGATCGGCCAGATCGGCAGCGGCTCCGGCGCGGCGCCTTCTCAGCCAATGTCGCCTAGCAGCGACCCTGCTGCAGCTCCGGCACCTGTAGCGCCGGCTTCTACTCCGGCAGCTCCTGTGGCAGCTGCGGAACCGGCTCCTGTGGCTGCGCCTGCAGCGACTCCGGCTGCTCCGGCTGCTTCCGATGCGAATGCTGCTGTGTTCTCGGCAACGCCGGCAGCACGTAAGCTTGCAAGAGAGCGCGGCATTGACCTGACGCAAGTGCAAGCGCAAGATCCAATGGGCCGTATCCGTCAAGAGGATATCCAAGCTCATAACACTGCGGCTAAAGCTCCTGCAGCAGCTCCTACCGCGCAAGCGGCGCCTGCTCCGGTAGCAGCAGAGCCGGGCAAACCGGCTGAACGCCGCAAGATGTCCCGTCGCCGTATTACAATCGCGAAACGCCTCGTGGAGGCGCAGCAAACCGCTGCAATGCTGACAACGTTCAACGAAGTGGACATGACGGCGATTCTTGAAGTGAGAAAACGCCGGAAGGACGCGTTTAAAGAGAAGCATGACATCGGTCTTGGCTTCATGTCCTTCTTCACGAAGGCTGTAATCGGCGCGCTCAAAGCTTACCCGCTGCTGAATGCAGAAATCCAAGGCGACGAGATCCTTGTGAAACAATATTACGACATCGGTATCGCGGTATCTGCGAAAGAAGGTCTTGTTGTACCGGTCGTACGTGAAGCGGATCGTCTGAGCTTTGCTCAAATCGAGAAGCAAATTGCCGACCTTGCCGGTAAAGCACGTGCTAACACATTGGCGCTGAATGATCTGCAAGGCGGCACATTCACGATTACAAACGGCGGCGTATTCGGTTCGCTGTTGTCCACGCCGATTCTTAACGCACCGCAAGTCGGTATTCTCGGTATGCACAAAATCCAAATTCGCCCTGTGGCGATTGACGATGTGCGCATGGAGAACCGCCCGATGATGTACATCGCCTTGTCGTACGATCACCGTATCGTTGACGGTGCCGAAGCGGTTCGCTTCCTCGTTACCGTGAAGCAACTGCTTGAAGATCCGGAATCGCTGCTGCTCGAAGGCTAATCCTTCCCGCGGACAAACATCAACCTCACTTCCTGACGTTAGGGCTTCTATCCCTGAACGTCAGCTAGTGAGGTTTTTTATTTGCTATTGCTCCCCATACTACATAGAATGAGGGTAAGACAGCGAGAAACGGAGGCGAATGCAGATGAACGTGCGTAAAATGCGGTTATTCGATTTCGAGAACATCCACTCCAGCGAGGATCGGGATGAGTATGAGAAAGACTATGCCAGATTGATTCAATCCCCGGCATTTCGTCGCCTGCAGGGCAAATCGCAAGTATTCGGGGCAGGCTCCGGCGACTATTATCGAACTCGTCTGACGCATTCGCTTGAAGTATCACAGATCGCGCGGGAAGTGGCTCGAAAGCTCGGGAAGAGTTACACGTTCCTGGCGAAGAAAGAACATCCGGGGCTGATGCTCGATCCGGAGGTTGTGGAATGCGCTTCGCTTGCGCATGACTTGGGGCATCCTCCTTTTGGCCATAAAGGGGAAGAGGTGCTCAATGAACTGCTTATGGAAGAGCATGGGCTAAAGTATGAAGGCAATGCTCAAAATTATCGGATCTTAATGTTTCTGGAGAAACGCGCAGGAAGTGACAGCGGACTCGATCTGACCGCAGCTGTCCTGCTCGCCATTAATAAATACCCATTCTGCTTGGAGGATCCCGGACGCTTGAAGGGGGTCTACAGCATGGAATGGCAAGGGATCCACGCGTTGCGCAGTGCGTGGGGGATGCCGGATGGCTGTGCAACGCTTGAGGCGCAGCTGATGGACTTGTGCGACGATATCGCTTATTCCACGCATGATATAGAGGATGGCATTCGTGCGGGCAAAATCCAGATGAACCCTAGCTTGTTCGAGGATGATCGCCTTGTCGCGAACGTCATGCAGGAAATCATCAACGATCCCGGCAACGCAGTCATGCACTGGGAGCAGGTCGATATGAAGCTGATGGTGAAGCAGGCGCTGCATCATTATCTGGAGCAGTGGGAAAGCATCTACGTGGAATGCGGCAGGGAGTCCTCGCGCACCCGCAGAGAGATGAAAGCGCGATGGGTGAGGAAGTTTGTCAGCGGGGTCGGGATTATCGATGATCCGGCAACAGGCTGGAAACGGGTTACGTTCGTTCGCGACGGCGTGCAGGACTTAGAGCTGCTTCGCACAATGGAGATCCTGAAAAAGCTGGCATGGGTGATGCTGATCAAGGATTTCCGGGTCCAGCGGCTTCACAAACGCAGTGAGATCATCATAAAGCGGTTGTGGGACAGCTTTAAGGTGCAAGACTCGGGCAGGCTCATCATCCCGCCGGATTGGCTCGAAAGCTACGAGCGGCTTAAGGATGTCTGGCCGTGGGAGCGGATGGTGTCCGATTATATTGCGGGCATGACGGATGCTTATGCGGAGAAGGTTTATACCGAATTTTACGGAAGTGCCTCTACGAACAAAGGCGGATTATTGTACGATAGGGATTAATAGTAGAGGAGGCTGCGTGGGAAGCAGTCTCCTCTTTGCTGTGGTGTATGTGCAACCGGAAGCGAACAGCTGCATCTTGGCAATTTGCAGCTGATCTCGGCCTTGTCGCTTCGCTGGTGGGCTCGCCACAGATATTAGAATTCTAACGAATCGTACGGGCCTTATTTTGATGAAAACAGCCTCGAAATTAGTCTAACAAATCGTACGGGCCTTATGCGGGTGAAATGGAGCGAAAAGAGGCATTGGGACACGAAATAACACCTGTACGATTCGTTAGATTTTCAAAACCTATCATTCAGCTAATATAAGGCTTCTACGATTCGTTAGAATATAAATGTGCTGGGTAAAGCCGAAAAAGCTGCCCCAAAAGCCAATACATGCACTTTTGGGACAGCCACTATTTGTATATGGTGATGGGAGTGTTCTAAGCGCTTAGCTTATCGATTCCGATTATAGTGACCGGAGTTGCCGGAAGATTGCGTTGGCGTCGTGGAATCATCAGACTGCTCGGGTTGAGTGTCGTCGATTGTGCCATCGTTCTCGTTATTGCCGCCGGTGTTGCCATCATCAATGCTGCCATTGTCGCCGCTGTTATCGGTATTACCGTTGTCGCCCGTATTGCCGGTATTGTCATCGGTAATAACATGACGAGCCGTTACGAATGTCTTATCCCACGAACTGCCGGAGAATTTGGACACCGTTACACCTACGCCGACACGGTACGTTTGCAGCAGTTTGTCATCGCCGATATAGAGACTCACGTGATTAATGACGCCGTCTCGATTGGTGTCGGAGAACACAAGATCGCCGGGCTGCAGCTGATCCTTCGTTACTTTCGTGCCGACTTTAGCTTGTTGTCTGGACGAACGCGGTAAATCAATGCCATGCTGCTTAAAGATATATTGAACAAAAGAGGAGCAGTCGAATACGGAAGTCGTTGTCGTCTTGGCACCGAATTTGTACTCGACGCCTAAATATTGTTTACCTGTTGCAATGATGTCATTCACGATAGAAGAATTCTCAGCCGCAGTCGCAGTCGTATTTGTAGTTGTATTCGTTTTCGTAGCTGTCGCTGCATGAGTCGTATCCGGCGTGAAGAGCATGCTTCCGCCGCCAATTGCAATGGATAAGCCTAATGTAAGGTTCAGAAGTTTTTTATTTAAACGTTTATGAATGTGTGTGTTTGTCATGATGAATTCCTCCTGCACGGAATAGTAGTTGGATACAGGCTGCTGTGATTGCCTAGGAACACTATAGCACAGCATTTTGTACCACCACTTTCCAATGAGCCGGAAGACCTATGCCGCATCAAGAAAGCTCCCGATTATGAGAATACAATTAGAAAAGTCTAATGTAATCCGCCTTGACTTGCAGATTCGTCATTTCCGAAGTTCAAGCATGCCGGTGGCCATTAGCTTTACTTTGACATGCACCTCAATCCCCGGAATCTCTTCGTTTACGGCAAGGCCTTTACGATACCAGACTTCGTTCAAAGAGTAGATATCCGTGGAACGCTTCTTGCCTACTTCATAGGTTTTCATAATTTCGTCGTACAAGCTCTTCTCGAGGAGTTGGTTCATTTCAACCAGAGGGAACGATTTCTTTTGCTCCCGAAGACCGGCGTCCATGTTGATATTTAGTTTGACGATCCGTTTGCCATCCTTATAAACAGCTTGTTTCTTAACCTTGAGGCTCTTAAGCGTAGCCGTTCCAATGAAGGTGCCTTGCTCATCCCTGATGGGGAGCATGCCGCGCCTGGTGTTCTTCTTTAACCATTTCACGCCGGTAGCTTCTTCGCGGCTGAATCGAGCTTCGCTCTTTCCGTTCTTGAGCGCGACAAGCCCATCCACAATTGGCAGCGTGAACACCGTACTCCCTTTCTTCCAGTTATTCGAGAGCTTTACATGGTCAACCAAAGTCGTCTCGTACGGTTCCCTTGTGGACCGGATCAGTTTCTGATATTGGATGGGTTCAAAAGAAGACTGGAGTTGCTTAAACAACAGATTCGGCTGATAGTACAAAGTGGAAACATAGGAGCTGCCGGTGATCGGCATGGTGCTCAGAATCTCTGCAAGATCTTCATTCGTCGCGAACACCCATGGCGTATAACGTTGATCGCGCGTTCGCATCAATTCATCGTGGATATCGAAAATCCCCCTCGCAAGAAGCCGATCACTGAATATGAACGCTTTATTCTGCGTCCAATCCATGCGCATTTGACTTTCTTTCTGCAGGTCGAATATCGCCATCCCGATGCTCTCGCCTTCGCCTTTGCCGATTACGACGGGTTTAGCGCTTTGGCCGCCGCCTTCTTCCTTGGCCATTGTGGTGAGATCGTTGATTTGCGCATAAATCTTATATTTACCGTCGACGTAATCAACCCCCATTACGGTAACGAAGTTGAAATATTGAATGTTCTTCACGTCCCAGCAGCCGCACAGCGATAAGACGATGCAGCTGACCGCGATGGCCTTCCAGGTTCGTTTCATGGGTTATCGTCCTTCATCCTGGTATCGTCCTGCAAATGGAGGTTCTGCGGTCGCTTATTCATGAGTTTTGCCGGTTTCTTCAGTATCGCTCCTACAACATCTGGCCAGGATGGCGGTGAAATCGGAGAGAGGTAAGGAATCCCGAACGATTTGAGATCGGACAGATAAGAGACGACGAAGAAAATGGACATGAAGAAGCCGAACATGCCAAGAATGGAGGAGATGATCATGATGGCGATGCGAACAATGGACACGATGCCGCTGAGCGTCGGGTTTACGAGCGTATAGCCGGCGATCACGGTTGTTGCAGCCACCACGGTTACGGTCGGAGACGTAATTCCGGCGCGGATCGCGGCATCGCCTACGATGATACCGCCGACGACGGTAACGGTTGGCCCAACCGATTTAGGCAGCCGTTGTCCGGCCTCTTTGAACAATTCAAACAAGACGAGCACGGTTATCGCCTCGAATGGAAGGGAAAGCGGAAGTCCGATGCGATTCGATGCAATTGTTGCCAATAAGGGCAATGGTACCTGCTCGAAATTAAAGCCAATCAGCGCAATATAGAAAGCGGGTAGGAACAGTGCCAAATACCAGCCGCAAAACCGGATTAACCGCTGAAAAGAGCTGATTACCGCTCGGAAATAGCCATCTTCCGGTGAATTTATGAGCGATGTAAGCGTAATGGGGGCAATGATGGCCAGCGGTGAGTTGTCCAGCAGGATAACGAAACGGCCGCTCATCAAGCATTCCGCGGCGAAATCCGGTCGTCCGGTGTTGTCGATTAAGGGGATTACCGAATACGAACGGTCCGAGATGGCTTCTTCCAGCTGTGAGCTTGTAACAAGCGCATCGATATGTATGTTCTGCAATCTGCGTCTGGCTTCATTAACCGCCCCTTTATTCGCGATATCTTGAATGTAGAGGAGATTTATTGCAGTCTGGCTCCGGAGACCGATTGCAAAGGATTCGACTTTGAGTGTCGGCGTAGCCAAACGTTTTCGGATTAACGCCAAGTTCGTCTGGATACTCTCGGTAAATCCGTCACGTGCTCCTTTCGTAGACGTTTCCGTGACCGATTCTTCCGTTGTTCTTTGGGGCGGATCTGAGACGTATTGCACATAGCAGTTCGTTGTTTCCCGATCGTAAAGGATTAAGTCGCCGTTAAACACATACGAGGAGAGCTCGTTCTTCCATTGTGAAGTTAGTTTAACGGGATGCTGTTGCCAAAGGTCTGCGCCGTAGGTGCTGATTTCATTGATTTGCTCGCGGCTCGATAATCCTTGGCAGAAGACGAATAAAAAGGTGCCGTTGAGCTCGAAGGTAACATCGCCGCAGTCTTCGAATAGGAGCCGGATATCGCGTTCGCTCAGGTTAGCCATTTCGCTGCACCGCCTTCTTGTTCTTTCCGACCCAGATGCAAATTAAGATCACGATGCTCACCACAACGCAAAAGATGATGGAGCTTGAATAGTAGGTTCTCACTTGATTATGAAATTTTACATCCGAGAGTCTAAGTAAATTGACCGCCAGAAGGACCGAAGAGATCAGAATGAGCAAGATCTCGGGATGCTTCCACCTTTTCACCCACAGCGTGTGAATGATATAAATGGCCAAGGAAATGCGGATAAACGCGCCGGCCAGCCATTGATAAATGGACATAAAGTCCGTTTGGCTCAGCATGCTTCCGATGGCCGCCATCCTCCATTGCTCATAGGCAGGGTATCGCAGCAGCGTTGCTTCGAAAGGACCGAACATGGCGATTACGCCGGTCAATGGCCCGAATGTCAATTCGATTAACATGAGTACGACCAGACTGATATTGAGTGCGGACAGCTTCCCTTTCACATCGTCTTTCAGGAAGAGCACGAGGAAGATTTCCGTAACGCCTGAAGTCGTATACCAAGCGCCTTTCGTGATCGACTTCGCCGAATTTTTGAAGATGGGAAAGAGGTAGTTGTAATCCTTATATTGAAAGTTCACGGTCATGACGTACAATCCGGCCGCAATAATAAAAGGAAGAAGTATGCCGTTTGTGATGGCGATAGCGGCCAGCCCTTTTCTTGCCGTGTAATAACTAATGCCAATGAGACATAAGCCGACTACCCACTGCGGCGTATAGGTCAAGTAGGACGAGTTGGACCACATAATCGTATCCCGTATGCTGATGCTTGCTTGTGTCAGGAAATATGCGGTGAACAGCAGGGTGAAAATAAGCCATATAAACGCAGGCGCTTTCTCGAACATCCAGGTGGATAACGAAGCAGGGATCTTTTTGTAGATATAGACATACAGCAAGCCAAGCAGTAAGGAAGGAAGGATGGCCGCCAAGACAGAGATCCATGCGTCCCGATTCGCTGTATCCAGCAAGATGGGAATCAAGATGACGTGGTTAGAGATTCCGATAAAGGTAACCAGCAAGGTGGACAATTGGAAAGGGGTGATTTTATCATTCAATTCCATGCTCCTCCATTCGATGGCATTGTAGTTAAAATTACCAATTTGGCAATTTTTATGCATATTTACGGTGTTCTTGAAGATGAAGCATCAGGAAGCTGCCCGGAGAATATTGCCCTCACGCGTTGGAAGCGTATAATGAATGTAACGAATCGATCGGTGATTGGACGTGTAGGATCACATTGGACCCGGGGGGGCTATAAGGATGGAAAACGAAGCGAATACTAAAGTCAAGTGCGCCGTTCAACGGCTCGGGAACGTGGTTGCCGTAGACGGGAAGAGTCTTGCGATCGAGGTGAACGGTAAGGTGCTCACGCTGCCGCGGGAGAAAGCGGAGGAGGAAATCGAGGCCGGTGACGTACTGCGCTGGGATGGTGCAAAATGGGTTCTTGCACGGCAGGAGGATAAAGGAGAGGGACAATAATGAGAGAAGCTTAATCCCCTTAGCACCCTAATCGAAGGCAGCGGCTGCGAATCGTTAAATAAGGGGTGATTAGACAATGGAAGTTTTAGAATCGAAACGTTGTTTATTTTGCGATGAGTTAGTGAAAGTGAAACGAAAAGGCGGCAATGAATGGTACATCGACTGTATGTGCGCGCCGGGCGGATCTTATGGGCTGCGGGAAGACAGCTACGAGCCCTATCGACTGTTGTCCTACTCGGAGAAACGGAATTCGTTTCCGATCCTGTCGGCCTATATCCGGGAGCAGACGGATTGCGATGAGAAGGTCGTTCTAACGTACGAGGACAGGGAAACCATCCTGCAATCTCCGCAAATTCCGATTACAACCGAAGAGAAGGGGAATCGTCTTCTCCGTTATTTGCACCGCCATACTGGCGGTCCGGGTGAAGCGGTCGTTATCAATCAGTTCTCACAAAGCTATAATTTGACATATTCATTAAATTTGCAAGAGCTCGTCTTCATCACGGAGAAGCTCAAAGAAGAAGGATATATTGAGCGCATCGGCTCTACGTTCAAGCTGACGGAGAAAGGATGGGTGGAGGCGGCTAATACCGCGAGCGGTAAAGCGCTGAAACCATGTTACGTCCTGCTTAGCGGCATGGACGATAAAGGAAGCAGAGATTGGCTGGAGACGGTATTCCCGAGGCTGATTCAGCTTGGTTATGCACCGAAGTTTCTGGAGGAGGATATCTCGCTGCGCCATGATCCGAAGCCGATTGAAGCGATACTGCAAGACGTCGGCAATTGCAAACTGTTCGTAGTGGATGTGACGGATCCGAATGCGGAACTGTGGTTACGTGCGGGGTTTGCGATAGGCAATGAGATCCCGATCATTTGGACAAGCCAAGAGGCCGATCAGCAGCTGCCGCAAGGGGTTAGACCTCATATTTGGCAAGATGTGGAGGAGCTGGTAAGGATGCTCCAGAAGGTGATAACGAAGGAATAATGGCTATTTTAGGGGTTGCCCGAAGCGGTGTTCATAGGCTATAATCATTTTATACAATTTAATTAAATGCAATATACTGTGAACTCAATTCAGGAGGGACCTATCGATGAGCATTTACGATTTCACCGTCAAGACGATTACAGGCGAAGAGCAGTCGCTGTCCGCATATAAAGGCAAGACGCTACTTATCGTCAACACGGCAAGCGCATGTGGACTTACCCCTCATTACAAAGGCTTACAGCAGATTTACGAAGCCCATAAGGACGAAAATTTCGTCGTACTTGGTTTCCCGTGCAATCAATTCGCTGGACAAGAGCCGGGGACGAACGAGGAGATTGCCAGCTTCTGCGAGCTCAATTACAGCGTAACCTTCCCGATGTTTGCGAAAATTGACGTGATTGGCGAAGATGCTCATCCGTTATATAAATATCTTGTGGACGCAGCGCCTGCCCCTTATCATACCGGTACGATCGAGTGGAATTTCGTGAAATTCCTCATTGATGAAGAGGGCAACGTTGTGAAGCAGTATCCGGCATCGACGGATCCGGCAGCGATTGAGCCGGATCTTCGCAGCTTGATCGATAATGGCAGCCTGGGAGCGGCGCCGAATACGGTTAACGACTAACTGTATGTTGTGTAATCATGAAAGCACCCCTTAAGGGGTGCTTTTTGATTTCTCGATCGAGAAGGCTTTGTTTCGTTGCAGGAACAGCTTTATGACGTCTTGATTGCGATAGGCTTGATACAGCACACCGAGGATGAGCCAGATAAGTCCCATAATAAGTGCATCTTTGCTCAACAGGAGGAACAAATAGCCGATAACGCAGGCGCCTGTGCCCGGCAGAACCAAATAAGCTAGTGTTCCTTTTACAGTACGTTTCCGCTGCTTCATGTAATAATGGCAGATGACAGATATGTTGACAAAGAAGAAGGCAGTCAGTGCGCCGAAGTTCACAAATTTGATTGCCGTATCAAGTCGAATGACTAAAGCTAACATGGAGACCATGCCAACTATCAGAATATTGACCGCAGGCGTTTTGAGCTTGGGGTGTACATAGGCGAAGATGCGCTCCGGAAGAATCGATTCGCGTCCCATTACGAACAGCAGCCGTGATACGCTTGAAACGGAAGAGATTCCTTGCGTAAAGATTGCAAATAAGAGCACAATGATGAATACCGATCCAAGCATGGCCCCGCCGACCATTTTCACGATTTCGAGCCCGGCCGAATCGATGTTGGCAAAAGGGATTGGATTAGGGAAGGTCAGCTGAGTTAAATAAGACGGTACGACATATAAAACGATCGCGATCCCAATAATAATAGCGATGGCTCTGGGAATGGTTTTGCTTGCGTTCTTCGTTTCTTCCGACATTGTCGTAATGGAATCGAATCCGAGAAAGGAGAAGCAGATCATGGAAGCGCCTGTCAGTATCGTGGAGAAAGGAATCTCGTGTTGGAGGAGCGGCGCAAGCGGTTCGCTTATGGAAGTTAGGTTTCGGTAGAGCAAGATGCAAAACAAGGCAATGAATCCCATTTGAATGAGGACGAACCATTTGCTCAGATTGGCTGAGAAAGATGCTCCGCGCAGGTTCACTAGTGTAACTAGCAAATTGATGCCGATTATCCATAGGTAGGACGGAATGGCCGGAAATTGCGCATGCATATAGATTCCGAATGTTAAGCATGCGATAATAGGTGAGAAGAGGTAATCCAGCAGCAATGCCCACCCGACCAGGAAGCCAAGATAGGGATGGATAGATTTCTTCACGTAGGAGTAGGCAGAACCGGAGCTCGAGTGAGCCTTCGACATATGTCCGTAGCTGTAGGCAGTAAACATAATGGCGACAAACGCGGTCAAGTACGCTTGGGTTAACATCCCGGCGGAGGATTCGTAAGCAATGCCATAAATCGAGAAATAGATCATCGGCGTCATCCAAGCGAGGCCGAGGAATACGATTTGAAATAACGATAATGTTGGCGTTAGTTTGACTTGTACGTTCATGTGCAGCACCCTTCCGTCATCCCGCTTGTAACCATCGTAACTTGAGAAGATAGATGGCTTGAAAATAAAAAAAGCGCGGAAGGTATCCCCAAATGAGATCCTCCCGGGCTTTTATCCCTCCGTGAACACAGCAGCGGCTGTGCGTTCTCTCTCGGTCCAGTCCAGCATGCCGGAATGGCTGCTGCGGAACCCTAGAAAACGTATGGCATATTTAGTTACGTTGTTTTGTTAGATAATATAACATAAACTACCTGATCGTCAATTGAAAATTTAATGGCGTGCGAACTAGCTTCGTTCAGGCAGCAAGAGAAAGGATGCTTTTAGATTGTCGATGAATGAAGAGGAAAAACCGCAGTTAATCGCAACGAAGATTTGGAAATGTAAGAACGCAGATTGTAAAGCGTGGGTTCGTGAGGAATTTGCCGAGGCTGGTGAACAGGCTTGTCCGATCTGTAAAGGACCGATGCATCGCAGCATGAGGCATCTGCCCAAAGTACAGAATAAGATCAAATCTCAACCGCGAAAGAAGAAAGGTGAATTTGACTTTTAGCCGCCTATTTGGCGGCTTTTTTTGTTCGGGGAAGGTGGGGTGTTGCTAGTACAGGGTCCGCCAGAGGTAGAAGGTGGCATAGGCTTTCCAGTCGCCCCAGTTGGAGGAGAGCTGTTTGATCTCCGCGATTGAAGGTTTGTCCGGCCGCTGCATAAGGTGTTTGAGCGCATTGTGCAGCCCTGCGTCCTCAAGCGGGAAAGCAGCGGGCATCCGCAAACAACGCATCAGTACATAGTTAGCTGTCCAAGGCCCGATTCCGCGAATTCGCGTTAATGCTTTTTCTATAGCGGACCAGTCTGGGAGTGCCATTAGCTGTTCTTTGGATAATCGGCCTTCGGCCATCTCGGCGGCGGTTCCGATTAAGTACTCGGATTTGCGGCCGGTAAACTGCATTTCCGTCAGGTCGGATACCTGAAGAGCGGCGATTTGTTCCGGTGTAGGGAAGGTAAAGTAACATTGGCCATTCCACTCCAGTGATGAGCCGAAGCGCTCCACAAATCTCTTCTTGAGCGTGTAGGCAAAGGTCAAATTAATTTGCTGGCCCATGATTCCCCAGCTGAGCGCTTCGAATAAGTCGTCGATGCCGACTATTCGCAGACCGTGGAATTGTTTAACCGTATTCCGAAGCAGGTCGTCCTGCTCAGCCATTTCATAGAAGGGCTGTAAATCGCGTTCGCAATCGAACCATTCCCATACATAGCGGGCAGCGGTCTCGCGAAGGTTCTGAGAAGGTTCTTCGTTCAAGGCGGGGAACTCGATGATCAGTGAATCGTTATGATCAGGTGTAATTCTTATGAGCACGGGCTTGCTTGCAGTTGGGATAAGCCGCAGTACAGCATTATTTTCGACATGAAATAAACATTCGTTGCTGGATCGTTTCAAATAGTCGATGATATGGGCGCTGCTGAACGGGGCAGGTGGATGGATCGTAATGGCGTGCATCGCTCGTTCGGAGGCCTCCTTTCAATTCGGGTACATTACAGTTGTATCATATTTTGACGGCTGTTCGCTTTCGTAATCTTGCGTTCTCATGCGGGAAAGCTTACATCGGCACTGTAAAGAGGGTATACTTCTTCTCATGGAGGTGAAGGAGCATGCCCTTGATGACTAGTGAAATGTGGCTGGCGATTGCGAGCTGCGATGCTTCGTACGATGGTCAGTTCTACTACGGCGTGAGTTCGACCGGAATATTCTGCAGGCCTTCTTGCAAATCGAGAACGCCGAATCCGAAGCATGTCCACATCTTCTCGAATGCGCAAGCTGCCCTCGCGAGTGAATATCGGCCGTGTAAACGATGCAAGCCGGAAGGAAAGCGACTTCCGGAGGAAGAATGGGTGGAGTCGATTGCAGCCATGATGGATGAGCGATACGAGGAGCCGCTTACTTTAGCTGCATTAGCTGAGATGTCGCATGTCAGTCCTTATCATATACAGCGAACGTTTAAGCGAATCAAAGGCAAGTCCCCCGCTGCGTATTTGCAGCAAGTGCGTGTCGAGGCGGCGAAGGGGCTGCTGTTGTCCGCAACCGAGTTATCCATTAGTGAAGTCGGCGTGCGAGTGGGTTATCCGAACGCGGCTCATTTTGCAACGGTTTATCAGAAGGAAACGGGCAGCTCGCCGTCGGCTTATCGGATGGCTGCTGCGAAGCAATGCAAGAAGATGGACTTAGGGGAGGATGGGGAACCGTGAAAAATTTGTATTGGACGGCGATTGACGATGCAGCCTGGCAGCTCATTCTTGTTGCGACTGATGATGGGTTAAGTTATGTTAGCTCGCCCGCTGCATCATTGGAAGAGGTCACTGAATGGTGTGCGAAACATTATCCGGGATGGATGCTGGTTAGGGATGATGTACGTTTAGAGGGATATAGAAAGCAGCTTCTTGCTTATTTGAATGGGGAGCTGACAAGTTTTCAGCTGCCGCTGAGCGTGAAGGGTACGGCTTTTCAGCAGCTGGTCTGGCAAGCGCTGGAGCAAATCCCCCATGGGCAGACCTGTTCCTATTCTGATATTGCGGAGCGGATTGGCAAAGCAAGTGCGGTTCGAGCCGTCGGGACAGCTATCGGCGCGAATCCGGTGCTAATCGTCGTGCCATGTCACCGGGTAATCGGGAAGAATGGTGCGTTAACCGGTTTCCGCGGCGGGATGGATGCGAAGGAGAAGCTGCTTCGCTTGGAAGGCGTTCTGGCAGGTCAATGAGGTGCAGGTGTTTAAAGGAACGGAGATAGACGATATACTAACACATGAGGCATACTTGAGGAATTTGAAGGGATGAGGCAATGATTTCGATTACGGCATTTTCGGTGGATAAAGTGAAAGACCCGTTCGGCATTCTTGTTGGGGATCGATATGAGTTTAGGCTGGATGTGGACTTGCCTGAGGATGATGAGCTGTTCGTGGAGAATGGCGTATATATCCGCGTCATTTATAAAGTGGATGGCGAGGCGTCCGGCATCGTGAAGTATGAGCTGTACGAGAGCATTAACGATCGTTATGTGGATGCTGAGCTGGAAGACGAGGAAGAGCAGCTGATTGATAGTTTTTGTAAAGCGCATTTCTCGGAAGCCGAAGAATAGAATAAGGTGAACTGCTTAGAAATGAGCATGCGTGTGTAATAGTTTGTACGGCCAGCAAATAGCGGGCCGAAACAAAGTGATTAAGGCGGTGTATGACATGACAGTTCATTATCTGCTCAATTGCTACAACAATCAAATTTTGGTGAAGCAGGTAGAAGGTGATGAAGGGCCATTTAATGTCAACATTCAATGCAACAACAATCCACTCAGTTTCGGTAATACGTTATATTCGGCCCAAACCAAAGAGCATGCCATCCGAATCGCCAATCAGCTGTGCGCGTTCTACTCCATGGCGCGAGTCAACGGCTATTACCTGGATGGCAAGTGGTTCCGCAACGAGAACAAGTCTGACATCTCCGCGGAGCATGTTCTCCGTCAGGAACGAACGAAGGACGAAATGCACGCCATGCTGACGAGCGAGTAACGATGATTATTGAAGGCAGCCATATGGCTGCTTTTTTTGTTGAGGCTGCGAGTTGCCGGGTAGGGCGGAATGCGCGCCGAAACCGGTGTGAACGGTGTCTGGAGCGCTGAGAGTGCGAAATTGGAGCTTTCAGCATCAATTCGGAGTGGGTTTGGAGCTGAGGGTTCGAATATGGAACTCTCGGCTTCATTTCGGCGTGATGTAGGAGCTGAGAGCACGGTTTTCGAACTTTCAGCAGCTAAAGCCGGGGGAAGGTGGTTAGTTTGCATACTGAGAGACGGTTTTTCCGACTCTCGGCGACAATTTGGAGTGAATTTGGCACTGAGAGTAGGATTTTCCGACTCTCAGCCTCCGCCGCAGGGGTAAAGTGGTTGGTTTGCATGCTGAGAGACGGTTTTCCCGACTCTCGGCGTCAAATCGGTGTGGGTTTGGCACTGAGAGTAGGATTTTCCGACTCTCAGCCTCCGCCGCGGGGGTAAAGTGGTTGGTTTGCATGCTGAGAGACGGTTTTCCCGACTCTCGGCGTCAAATCGGTGTGGGTTTGGCACTGAGAGTAGGATTTTCCGACTCTCAGCCTCTGCCGCGGGGCGTGCGGCCGGGTGGATTGGTGCGAGCTGGTTCAAAAAAGGCTGAACGGGATAATAATCCGTTCAGCCGTTAATGGTTTATTTCGCGCTGACGATGCGCGCGTAGCGTTCTTCGCGCTGGGAGGTGGTGAGTTTCGGGCAGTTGTAGCACATGTCGCCGTCTTCGCGGCAGTGGTACATGCAGCAGCCGGAACGGATCATCGTTTTGCCGCCAAGCTGGTAGGGGCTGTCGACATATCTCGGCGTATGTGCAAAAGGATTGCGTTTGCTGCCGAACAGGCCCGGGTCGAGCTGTTCCGTGAGTACCTTGCAATCGTGAGCGAAGCGCTCCCGCACGGCGTCATGGGTTTCTTTTGCCTCGAAAGTGGTTATCATGTTAGCCAGCATGCTGCCGAATTGCATCCAAATGGCAGCCGGCTTGAGATCCCCTGCAGAAGCGATGGCGTTCAGTATCGGTGTCACAACGTCTCGAAAATCTGCCTCGAACGCGTCTCGGACGAGCTGTCCGCGGTCGGCATCGTTCGGTATCTCTGTATAGCGGACATCATGCAGCTTATAGCCGAACATATGATAAGTTCCGAAATCTTCCATTTGAAACGTGAGTCGATCGAGCGAGAAATTAAGAAGAACGTTATATCGGGACAGTAAGAGCAGTCTTGCTTTGCACAAATTGAATAATGAACCGCCGATAAAAGAAGCAGCCAGCTCAGAGCCGGTAGCGCGCGCCGTCAAACTTGCGATCTCAATCGCCTTCTTTACTTCATCGGCGCGAGAAAAATCAGTCGCAGGCATCTCGAAGGCGGGGGTTGCAGCACCTGTCGGCGACACGCGTAAGTAATACGAATCGAATTGCGAGAAATCGATGACGAGCTCGTTCATCATCATTGGCGCGCACTCCTTTGATAATATTTCTCAATTGCATGAATAGCAATTATAAGTTGCAAATTGCCTTTGTGTCAACGACAAAACCGCCGTTTCCAGTGTCCTTAAGTGGACAGCTTTTGCGTCGGCGATTTATAATGGAGGGTATGTTATTGCACCGCAACCTATATTGATCGTATGAACGGGGCCTGATCGGGATGAAAAAGTTCAAGAAATTTTATATCGAAATTACGAGTGTATGCAATCTGGCTTGCTCCTTCTGTCCACAAACGAAACGTCAGGCGAGCTTCATTAAGATCGAAGATTTCACGAAAATACTAGATGAAATCAAACCGCACACAGACTATATCTACTTTCACCTAAAAGGCGAACCGCTGCTGCATCCGAAGATCGATCAACTGCTTGATCTCAGTCATGAGCGCGGTTTTAAGGTGAATATTACGACGAACGGAACGCTGCTGCACAAAGCCAAACATAAGATCATGGGCAAACCCGCCCTTCGTCAAATGAACTTCTCGCTGCATAGCTTTGACGGACATGAAGGCTCCGTTGATAAAGAAGGTTACGTGGGCAGCGTGCTGTCGTTCGTGAAAGAGGCTACAGCAACCTCGGACATGCTGGTGTCGCTTCGGTTATGGAATTTGGCTGAAGACAATGAGGTTAATGTGGAAGCTAACCGCAATCAAGCGATTTTGCAGCAGATTGAGGAAGCCTTTGATTTGGATTTCCGCATTCAAGAAAAGTTCCAGCGCGGGAATGGGATAAAGATCGCGGACCGCGTGTATTTGAACCACGAGGTGGAGTTCAAGTGGCCGGATCTGAAGGAGAAAGAAGACGAGGGCAAAGGTTTCTGCCATGCGCTCCGCAATCAAGCCGGCATTCTGGTTGACGGCACCGTAGTGCCTTGCTGCTTAGACGGCGAAGGCGTCATCAATCTTGGCAACATTCATCAGACACCGTTCTCAGACATCATTGAAGGCGACCGCGCGAACCGGCTGTATGACGGATTCTCGCGCAGGGAAGTTGTCGAGGAGCTATGCCGGAAGTGCGGCTTCAGGCAACGGTTCAGCTTATAAGAAAGAAGGTACAGAAAGTCGTTATGAATCATTTTCCGATCCATCAGCGGGGGACGCTGCTTTCTCTGAATCAGGAGAAGAATGCGAGAATTCCGCTATTCTATATGGCAATTGCACTATTCTTTGCCAAAATGCTGCTGCTGCGCTATTTCTTATTTCACGAAATTGATTTGTCGCATATATTCGCGGACCTCGGCGCTATCTTGGTCTTGCTCAGCGTAATAGAACTTGTTACGCCAAGTAAGCTCCGAACAGCCGTATACGGCGCGGTGAATCTCATTTATTCCTTCGCGTTATTCTCGTCAGCTGTATATTTCGAGCATTTCGGGAACGTACCGACCTATACGGCACTGTACGAGCTGCATCAGGTGACGAAAATCGGATCAAGCGTCGAATCAACGATTCAATTGAATCACTTTTTGTTTTTTGCCGATTTGGTGATTGGTTTAGCGCTGTGGATTTTCACTGCCGTTAGAGGATCGCGCCGCCGCCGCTCATGGAGCAGTAACGGCGGATACAGCAAGCGGTCCGTGACGTCAATTTATCGTGTTGTGATGACTCTGATTCTGATCCTAAGTTTTTCGCTGTCGGCTCGTGTTATTCAAGTCGGCATGCCCATCGAAAATGAACTTGTCGAAGCAGAGCAGGAAGGTTTCTTGAATTATCAAATATCTGCAGCCATCAAAGCGGCGCAAGATAACAGCGTAGCGGCTGAAGGGGATATCGACAAAATCACGCAGGAAGCAAGCGATCTGCAAGCAAGCTATCCTTATAAGGACGGGACTGGTGGAGCACCAGCGGCCTATTTCGGCACGCAGAAGGGCAAAAATCTGATCGTCATCCAGATGGAGGCGTTTCAGAACTTTCCGATTCATCTGTCCGTTGGCGGTCAAGAGCTGACGCCCGTGCTGAACAAGCTGGCTGATGAAAGCTTCTATTTCCCGTATGTGTTCCAGCAAATCGGGCAGGGGAATACATCGGATGCCGAGTTTATGTCCAACACGTCCATCTACCCGACTGCGAAAATCGCGATGTCTACCGGTTATGGCGATCGTGATATCCCCAGTCTCCCGAAATTGCTGAAGGAAAGCGGCTATGTCACAAATACGTTTCATGTGAACGATGTGACATTCTGGGATCGCAATAAGCTCTATGCTGCACTGGGGTTTGATCATTATTTTGACAAGCCTTATTACAAAAACGATCATTATAACAGCTTCGGAGCCTCCGATGAAGAGCTATTCCGCGTTGGGGTTGAGAAGCTGCAGGAAGTAAGCGGCGGAAGCAAGCCGTATTACGGTCAGTTTATTACCGTGTCGAATCACTTCCCATTCGAAGTGCCATTGGATCGCATGAAAATGAAACTTCCGGAGCAGCTGAAAGGCACGCAGCTGGGCAACTATTTGCTCGGCGTGAACTATACGGATTATGCGATCGGAACGTTAATCGATAAGCTCAAAGCGACGGGGCAGTGGGATAATACCGTTTTGGTGTTGTATGGAGACCATTTTGGACTTCAGCCGGACGAAAACGATCCTGCGTTTGTGAAGCAAGCGCTTGGAATTAAATACGACCCGCAAGTAAGTCGGTTTAATATCCCGCTTATCATTCATGCACCCGGTCAGCAAGGGAAGGTCGTCGAACGTGTAGGCGGCCAGCTGGATATTATGCCGACAGTCGCGAATTTGCTCGGCGTGTCGCTGAAGGATGAACAATATACGGCCTTCGGCCATGATTTGCTTAATGTAGACCGGAATGTGTTTGGGACGCGTTATTATTTGCCGACAGGCTCGTTCTACAACGATGACATTCTGTTTGTGCCGGGCAAAGGCTTCGAGGATGGCAAAGCGGTAAACATTCGAACGCTGGAGCCGGTGACGAATCTTACTCCTTATCGGAGCGACTATGATTATGTGATGCAACTGATGGATGTATCCGATCGGTATGTAAAATCGCTTCCGCAGCGACATTAAAATAGTTCCCTATTCAACCTCTCCTAAGTGCGCCGGACGCATGCAGGGAGGTTTTTTTTTAGTTGCTGTTTGCATTGCCTAACGAACGTTAATGTAATAATACCTTACATAAGCATTGACACTTTCACGAAAACCCCCCTATAATACGAATCAATAGCAGGTTTTAACAATTGAATATCGGTTCTCATGTTAGCTATTGAGGACAACTAATCATCTAGGGTTCCGTTGCGTGAGCGATTCTTTCATGTAAGTCTGGTCCGAGAGATGGTGTGCGGCAGCGCTGCATAACACGGAAGGATAAAAGCCTGGGAGAAACCAATCTCTCGGGCTTTTTATATTTCAATCACTTTTCGAGGAGGAATATTCAATGACGACAAGCTTATGGAGCACCACCTTTGGGGCAGGGGATAAATGGTCTGCGAGGATTAGCAGAGGAAGGTTACTTCGGTTTACGGCCTTGAAGGATAACGCGAATTTGTCGGTCATGATGTTTCACGCGGATGATTTGACGGAGCGCTACAATATGCCGGACACGCTGAAAGCCCAATATACGGCACATTTGACTCGCGGAAATATTCTGATGAGCGATAACGGCCGCGCAATGGCGAGCTTCGTCGAAGATGACCTAGGCTGGCATGACACGATAACCGGCTTTATGACTCGCGCTACGACAGATGCCAAGTACGGCCAATCCACCTATCAACAGCTTCGGAATGAGTGGCTGCGCAGCGGCTATGAGAATTTTGCGGTAGAGCTCGTCCGCAGCGGTTTAGGCATCCGCGACATGGGACCGGTCGTCAATTTGTTCTCGAAGGTGAGCTGTAACGATGTGGGCCGAATGATCTACGATGCCTCTCACTGCAAGGAAGGCGCTTCCGTAACGCTCCGGACAGAGATGGATATTCTCCTAGTCGTGTCGAATACGCCGAACCCGCTGAATCCGTCCACTCACTATCCGACAGCTCCTGTACAGCTTGAGGTGTTGCCTGCCCCGGCCGTCGATCTGGATACGGATTATTGCTGTAACTTTAGATCCGAGAATCGGCGAGCATTCGAGAATACGGCGGAGTACTACTTGCTAGCAGGTCGCTGATCCATCTTGATAAGCCCAATGGGCCATATCGATTCATTCATGCAACTATTCATAAGGAGGAACTACGATGACTACTGCATTTAACCGACACGAAAGTTTACTGCAACCGGAAACGGCAATTATAGATGAAATTGTATTGGCCGGGGACGGCTGGATGAAGGAGCTTCAGCCGGGGCAAGTACTGCGGATTGTGGATTTGGAAGGGAATCAAGCGGCTGATACGTTGTTCTACGATGCGGAGAATCCGGAAGACCATTATAGTGCGGTCGCGACCATTACGGGGCAAGGAAACATTTATTTAACGACTGGCTCCGTGCTTAGGGCGGAATCCGGCAAAGAACTGGTGAAGATCGTAGCCGATACTTGCGGCAGACATGACACGGTCGGCGGCTCTTGTTCCGCTCAGAGTAATACCGTGCGCTATGCGCATGAGAAGCTCCAAATGCACAATTGCCGCGATACGTTCATGCTGCAGCTGGCTAAACATGATGGCGGCTATACCAAACGGGATTTGGCACCTAACGTGAACTTCTTCATGAATGTACCGGTGTCAGAAGATGGCGGGCTGCGGTTTGCTGATGGGGTGTCGGCACCGGGTTGTTATGTGGAGATGGAATCGATTTCCCGCACGATGGTGTTAATCAGCAATTGTCCTCAATTAAATAATCCATGCAATGCCTATAACCCAACTCCGATTCGGGTATTAATCTGGAATCCATAGAGAGAAATAGAGTTCCATAAACGGGAGGGAAACACCATGTCCATGTTCACTAAAGTTCTTATCGCCAACCGCGGCGCAATCGCCGTTCGAATTGAACGTACGCTTCGCAAGCTTGGCATCCAATCCGTTGCCGTCTATACACAGGCAGATCAAGACAGTCTTCATGTTGATGGTGCAGATGAAGCGGTACTGATCGGGACCGGCCCGGCAAAAGAAAGCTACCTGGATGTGGATCGGATTCTCCAAACCGCCATTGATACCGGTGCGCAGGCAATCCACCCGGGTTATGGGTTTCTCAGCGAAAATGCCGCTTTCGCCCGTGCTTGCCGCGAGCGCGGAATCGTATTTATCGGACCAACACCGGAGCAAATGGAGATGTTCGGTCTGAAACATTCCGCTCGTGAAATCGCAGAACGCGCAGGTGTGCCGATGCTGCCCGGAACGGCGCTGATCTCGGAGCTCGACGAAGCACTCGTGCAGGCTGAAGAGATCGGGTATCCCGTAATTCTGAAGAGCACGGCCGGCGGCGGCGGAATCGGCATGCGGGTTTGCGCAGATGAGAGCGCGCTTATTGCTGCTTTCGACGGTGTTCGTTACCTAGCGGAGACCAACTTTAAGAACGGCGGCATTTTTCTGGAAAAATATATTGCCAGAGCCCGTCACGTAGAGGTCCAAATCTTCGGCAACGGCTTCGGTGAGGTCGTGACTTTAGGAGAACGCGACTGTTCCATTCAGCGTAGGAATCAGAAGGTCATCGAAGAAAGTCCGGCACCGAATCTTCCGGAGCAAGTGCGTCAAGAGATGTTCGCTTCCTCGAAGCGGCTTGCCGCAGAGGTTGGCTACCGCAGTGCGGGAACCATTGAATATTTGTACGACCCGGAATCATGCGCGTTTTATTTCTTGGAAGTGAATACCCGGCTGCAAGTGGAGCATGGCGTGACCGAGGAAGTGCTTGGCCTTGATCTGGTGGAATGGATGGTGCGTGAAGCGGCGAATGAGCTGACAGGGCTGGAGTCCATGATCAAGCCGTCTGTTGGCCACAGTATTCAAGCGCGTATCTATGCAGAGGATTGTCTGCAGCAATTCCGCCCGAGCGCAGGGAAGCTCGATCAAGTGAAATTCACAGAACATGCGCGCATTGAATCCTGGGTACGAGACGGCATTACCGTTACCACCTTATACGATCCGATGTTGGCAAAGATCATCGTACACGGCGACAACCGGATGGATGCCATCGCCAAGCTGATACAAGCCATTGATGAGACGCGTCTCTATGGGGTCACGACAAATCTGCAATATGTCAAAGCGCTGCTTAGTCATGAAGATTGCTTGAGCGGCAACGTGTATACACAGCTTCTTAATACGTTTGAGCCGGCTGAGCTTGCTCTTGAAGTCCTAGATGGCGGAGTGCAAACGACGGTGCAGGATTGGCCGGGGCGTACAGGGTATTGGGATGTTGGCGTCCCGCCTTGCGGTCCGATGGATCCGCTGTCGTTCCGTATGGGGAACAAGCTGCTAGGCAATGCCGACGATGCGGCAGGGCTAGAGCTGACGCTTCGCGGCGGTGCGTATAAGTTCCGGGATGATATGTGGATTTGTTTAACCGGAGCTGACATGGACGCGGTGCTGGATGAGGCTGCTGTGCCGATGTACCAGCCAATCCATGCTCGCAAAGGTCAAGTGCTCAGCTACGGCGAAGCCAAAGCAGGTATGCGCGGCTATTTGCTTGTTGGCGGCGGGTTTGACATGCCGCGTATTCTCGGCAGCTCGGCGACATTTACGCTTGGCAATTTCGGCGGCCATGGCGGGCGGGCGCTTCGCGCAGGGGATGTGCTGGGTGTCAATCGGAGCGTGCAGCAAGTTCCTCTAACCGGAACGGAAGTGTTGCTGAAAGAGTCGGATCTGCCGACGATGACTCGCACTTGGACGGTTGGCGTTATTCCCGGACCGCACTGTACAGCGGAATATCTGCTGCCTACTTACCTCCAAGAGCTTGCCGAAACAAGCTTCGAGGTGCACTTTAACAGCTCTCGGACCGGTGTACGACTAATTGGACCTGCTCCGCAATGGGCTAGGGAGGATGGCGGCCAAGCAGGCTTGCATCCATCGAATATCCACGACAACGCGTATGCGGTTGGAACGTTGGATTTGACGGGGGATATGCCGATTCTGCTTGGACCGGACGGTCCCAGCTTAGGCGGCTTCGTATGTCCCGTGACGACTGCGTCCGCGGAATTCTGGAAGCTGGGTCAGCTGCATCCCGGTGACCGCGTTCGTTTCCGTCTGCTGTCGCTGGATGAAGCTGACCGTCTGCGCAAGGAACAAGAAAGCAATCTGGAAGCGATCGGTCAAGGGAAATGGGATCAGCTCATCCCGCTTGGCTTACCGGAAACCGAATCCGAATATTTGTCGCCGGAATATCCGTTGTTGAAGCAAGAATCGGCGAATCGCAGATTCCCGATTACGATTCGCTGCAGCGGGGACGAGAATATTTTGGTGGAGTATGGCGAGATGGAGCTTGACTTACTGCTTCGCTTCCAAGTACACGCGCTGATGCAAGCGATCCGGGAAACCGGTGCCATTCCGGTACAGGATTTGACACCGGGCATTCGCTCGCTTCAAGTGCATATTGATCCGAAACGAACCACCGTACGAGAAGCGTGCGAGCGAATACTTGAGTTGGATTCCGAGTTGCCGCCTCTTGAAACCATTGAGGTTCCATCGCGAATTGTTCGTTTGCCGCTTTCGTGGGATGATCCTGCAACGCAGCTGGCGATCGAACGTTATCAGCAAAATGTTCGTCCGGATGCCCCTTGGTGTCCAAGCAACTTGGAATTCATTCGTCGTATAAATGGCCTAGGCGATCTGGATGAAGTGTTTAAAGTCGTGCATGAGGCGAATTATCTTGTGATGGGCCTTGGCGATGTCTACCTCGGAGCGCCCGTTGCGACGCCGATCGATCCGCGCCATCGGCTGGTCACAACCAAATATAATCCGGCACGGACATGGACGCCGGAGAATGCGGTTGGCATCGGCGGCGCCTACATGTGCGTATACGGCATGGAAGGTCCCGGCGGTTACCAATTCGTCGGCCGGACGATTCAAATGTGGAACTTGAACCGGCAAACGGAGAGCTTCCAGCCGGGCAAGCCGTGGCTGCTTCGGTTCTTTGACCAAATCCGGTTCTACCCGGTAACGGCTGATGAACTTCTGCGCTTGCGCGAAGATTTCACTCGCGGACGGTTCGAGGCGGATATTACCGAAACGACGTTCAAGCTAAGCGATTACCTGGCATTCCTCGATGAGATTAAGGAGAGCGCGGCTGAATTCCAATCGATGCAGCAAGCGGCTTTCCAAGCAGAGCGGGAGAACTGGAAAGCGCTCGGACTCGCCGAATTTATTTCGGAGCATGATGCGGGTAAAGAAACGCCCGAGGATGAACTGCCGGAAGGAACGATTGCGGTTCGCTGCACGATGCCCGGAAGTGTATGGAAGGTGCTTGTAAATCCGGGCCAAGAGGTGAAGAAAGGCGAAACGCTGATTATCGAGGAGAGCATGAAGATGGAGTTTACTCAAACGGCTCCATGCGATGGGGTTGTTTCTTCGATCTTCGTCAAACCGGGTGATGAAGTGCATACGGGTCAATTGATTGTCGGACTCGTGAAGGCACGGGAAAGAGAGGCGCTGAGCATATGACCACGATAGAATGGCCAAGTCAACTGACTGCACAATGGCTCAGAGAACAATATATCGCGCAGCTTCTGAAGCCTGCTGATGTGATTGCCGAGATCATTCGCCGAGCCGAAGCGGATGCGGAGATGAATATATGGATTACACCGCCGTCCATGGCGCTGATTGAGCCTTACCTTGAACGGTTAACGGCAACGATGACACCGGAGAGCTCGCCGCTCTGGGGGATCCCTTTCGCCGTCAAAGATAATATCGATTTAGAGGGAGCGCCCACAACAGCCGCGTGTGCGGAGTACAGCTATACACCGGGTGACAGCGCTGTTGTCGTACAGCGACTCATTAGGGCCGGAGCTATTCCCATTGGCAAAACCAATCTGGATCAGTTCGCCACCGGCCTTGTCGGCACGCGGAGCCCCTATGGCGAAACGCATAATGCGCTGCGAAGCGAGCTGATTAGCGGCGGCTCCAGCTCCGGATCGGCCGTGTCGGTAGCGCGCGGGCAAGCGGTTTTTGCGCTGGGCACGGACACAGCCGGCTCCGGCCGAGTTCCGGCGGCGCTGAATGGGTTGGTCGGCTACAAACCGACCCTAGGCGCATGGCCGACAAAAGGCGTTGTTCCGGCATGTGCGAGCCTGGACTGCGTCACGGTCTTCGCGCATAATCTTGACGATGCGCTGGCGGTTGACTTGATTGCCCGCGGTTTGGAAGAGACAGATCCATGGTCGCGCGAGATCGCGCATCCATTCACGGATAAACTCCCGGCAGCGGTCTGTTTACCAAAGGGGACGCCAACCTTCTACGGACCGTTCTCGGAGCAATATGAGCGAGCGTGGGCGAAAGCAGTTGCGGTCGTTGAAGCGATGGGGTTGCCTGTTACCTATTTAGAGCTCGATCTGTTCGCGGAAGCAGCGGCGATCCTATACGGAGGACCTTGGGTGGCGGAACGATGGGCAGATCTGGGTCCATTCATCGAGAGCCATCCCGGAACCGCGTTCCCTGTAACGGAGCAGGTGCTTCGTACCGGTGCATCACCGGACTACACTGCTGCGGCGGTCTTCCAAGCCTCCCATAAGCTGCAAGCATTTAAACGGGAAGCAAAGCAGCTGCTGAAAGACGCGGTTCTGTTCCTGCCGACATGCGGCGGAACATGGACGCGCGATGAGGTGCGAGCGAATCCGATCAGCACGAACAGCGATATGGGACGGTATACGAACCATTGCAATTTACTTGATCTGTGCGCCGTTGCCGTTCAAGCCGGCGATGCGGATAGGGATTTACCGTTTGGCGTGACGTTGTTTGGTACCGCGGAGAATGAAACCTTACTATGCAGTGCTGCAAAACAGTTTATTTCCGCGTTTGACGGCGGCGTACAGCCTGCAGATGATGTTAAACCATCGGTCACGCTATCATCCGCAGAAGCTCCGGCAACGACATTGGTTGCGGTATGCGGTCTTCATATGCGGGGTTTCCCGCTTGAGAAGCAAATGATTGCTTGCGGCGCCGCTTTTGTTCGAGAGGCCGAGAGTGCGGCTAAATATCGGCTTGTGAGGCTCCCAACCACGCCTGCGAAGCCGGGCATGATTAAGCAAAAGCACGGCGGATCCGCCGTTACGCTTGAAATCTGGGAGATGCCGATAGCTTCCTTCGGCGGCTTCACTGCGTCCATTCCGGCGCCGCTCGGCATCGGCAAGGTTGAGCTGAGCGATGGCACGGAAGTGCCCGGATTTATTTGTGAAGCGTATGCAGAGCTTGGTGCGGAAGATATATCTGCGTATGGATCGTGGCGCAATGCCGTAGTGCAATAGCGGAATTTGTATGGAAGGTATGCAAGCCGAGTTTTCCCGATAAGGGGACCGGCTTGTATTTTTTTATCCTGCTGCTCAAAGCGGCAGTAGAAGGGGAAACGGAGGGGAGAGTATAATAGGAGGAATGAGATCGGAGTGATGACTTGTGCTTAAGAAAATCGGGATTACATTAATCGTACTGCTGGCGCTCGTTATCGCTGCCTGTTTCGGGGCTGTTATATACGTGAAGCCGACAGAGCAGCTGGATCTGCGTTTTAATGAAGTGCCGCTCTTGGAACGGGCGTTGACGATGATAAAGAACCTGAAAACGTCATTCGTGCTCTCGGAGGCAGACATTGATAATATCGGCAAAGCCGCGATTCGGCTGAAACCGGAATACCAGCCGGGAGTCCTCATTACCGGCGCCAGATTTAATCTGGAGGGGGAACGTCTGGTTGCGCATTTAAATTTGAAGCTGAGGGATCGATTGCCGGTGGGGATCGTGATCTACTATAAACTGGAGTGGAACGAGCCGAACCTAGTCGCGAAGGTCGATGAAGCAAAGCTGCGCGGGATTTCATTGTCGAAGGGGTATTTTGACGATATTGTCATTCCGCTTGGATCGCAGCTGCCGGAGCTCCTGCATATCAAAGGCATTGCGATCGACAAGGGAAATGTCGTTGTGAGCATAAGAAAGCCGACGCTGCGCGAGCTTCGCGTTCTGATAGAACAGAATTGAAGCGGCAGGCCGGCTGATGAAAGAGCTGCTGGATCTCCGTATTAGCGGAGTTTCGGAAGTAATGGACGTAGTGTCGCGATCAAGAATGTAGCGGCAATCGCTTTGACCATGTCGCCGAACAAGAACGGATAGCAGCCGTTGACCATCGCTTTGGCGAACGAGTAATTGGCCTTATAGGCAAGCCACGGCACGCCGCCTACATAGGCGAGGATTACGCTGAACAATACCAAGCTGATGAACAGCATTACATATTGGCTGCGATTGAGTTTGTTCGTACGTGCGAAGATACGGTCGCTTGCCAATCCGATGAACAAGGCCGAAAGCGGGAACATCCATATGTATCCGCCCGTTGCGCCGAAAATCACGCCAAGACCTCCGTTGCCGTGCAGAAGCGGGAGGCCGCAAGCGGTAAGGATGACGACGATGGCGATACTCCAAAAGCCGAATCGGGCGCCAAGCAAACCGCCGGCTAACATGATGGCGAAGGTTTGCAGCGTAATCGGCACCGTTGTGAAACCGAGCGGAATGCTGATGTAACCAAAAGCGATGAAGAGAGCGGCGAACAGTGCTGTGAATACGATACCGCGTATCCAATAGGTTGCTCCGGATTGTCCGCTATCCGAAATAGGGGCGAGTACAGCAGAAGATGAGTTGTTTGAATTTGATTTGGAGCTTGAAGTCGTTTCCATTGAAAATTCTCCTCTCTAATGTTAACCTTGTTATCGTGTGTTGGTTAACAATTGAAATCATAACATGGGTTAATCCGTTTGGGAAGAGGGATTTTCATGAGGCAATCTACATATGATGAACGTCTGATATTGAAGGATGTTTCTATAGATCGGCTGTTGGATAATGGGGATAGCAGCCCGCGGCTGCAGCAAATTGATTTTGAACTGTCGCCCGGAGAATGGGTGAATATTGCCGGAGTGAACGGGAGCGGGAAGTCTTCGCTGGCCCGATTACTGGCTGGGTTAACAATTGAAGGCGTTCAAGGGACTTGGAGCCGAGGTTTTGCAGGGAACGGACCATCGCCTTATGTGATGCAGCAGCCGGATGCCCAATTATTCGCCGAAACACCGCGAGAGGAAATTCGATTTGCGCTCGAATGGCGCGGCATGCCTCCTCATGAAATTATGCTGCAGACCGAAGAGATACTCACCTTTACCGGACTTTCGGCAATCGGGGATATTCCCTGGAACCGCCTGTCGGGCGGACAAAGACAGTTGGCTGCCGTGGCGGCCGCTTCGGCCGGCGAGACGTCGCTAATCGTGTTCGATGAAGCGACATCCATGCTCGATGAGCAATCGATGGTGCTTGTGCAAGGATTGGCGAAGAAGCTACATCAACGAGGCACTTCGATCGTCTGGGTAACGCAGCGTTTGCAGGAAATAACGTCTAACGCGCGTGTCGTTGCGATGCTGGGCGGCAGCATTGTTTTTGACGGGATAGGCGAAGAGTTCCTTTATGGATCGGCAGAACAAGTCGGACAAGGACCGACGCCATGCCAAACGATCGGGCTTCGATTGCCCTACTTATCCGCCTTAGCGCTGGAGCTGGGAAGACTCGGAAAGCTGCAGCGGCCTTATCCGGAAACGACGGAAGAATGGGATCAGGCGCTTGCTCGAATCGAGGCGGTGCCGCGATGACGTTGCATATTGTCGGTTTGAAGCAGGTGCCTTCAGGGGTACATAATGAGATGCCCGCTATTCATGAGCATGAATTGCAATTGAGACAAGGAACGATCACGATCATCATTGGCGCTAATGGCGTCGGCAAAACCAGATTCATGGAAACAATCGCCGGCCTTACGAAGTCTGAAGGCATCACCGTTTCGTATGATTCGCATCCGTTGTGGAGGGAGCGTCGATCGCGCTTAGGACGAAAGAAAACCGAACGCAACCGTCCGGCCATGCTCCGTTATAGTTATTCTTGTCAATCGCCGGAAGAACAATTGTTTGCGCGTACGGTTCGCGACGAGCTGCAGTATGTGATGCGTCCCTATCAGCTTGATGAAGATGATCGCACCCGCAGGTCAATTGAGGCGCTCGCCGCTGTCGGATGGGATGAGTCGTGGCTTGAACGTGATCCTTACTTTATGAGCGGAGGGGAGCGCAGGCGAACCGCATTAGCCTGCTTATTCGCACCTCCGGCTTCATGGCTGCTGCTCGATGAACCGACCGCCGGGCTGGATGCTGCCGGTCATGAGCAGCTCGGTGCGCAGCTTAAACAGCAGGCAGCAGGCGGAAAAGGCGTGCTCCTCATTTCACATGAGAGCGACTGGGCGCTGCAGTTGGCAACTGCGGTGATCATCATGCATACGGACGGGAGCGTGCGGCATTGCCGCAGGGAAGAGCTTCTCATGAATCCCCATTGGCTGGAGGAGGCCGGCATGGACATTCCGGCATGGCTGCGTGTAGCCCATCAATTCGCTTGCCTTGGCGTTCCGGCCAAGCAGGTGTGGGATCCGGCCGCTTTGGCACTAGAAGCAGCCCATAGCGTGAAGCCGAGCATCCATTTGCTTCGGCCAAACAGGCCGCCTACCGTACGTGATACCAGAACGCCGTTCGCTCTGCGAGATTCAGATAGACATCCATCGCCAATATCCTTATTTGATCCCAGATCGGTTTGGCTTACTTATATTCTGGTTTCTGCCGCGATCCTATTTCAGTCCACCTGGTCCGGTTTGGGTGCTATGGCACTGGTTGTTGCAGCTGCGATACATTTCGGGAAAATTCCACTGCGTCGCTGGCGCAGCGCAATTATGGCACTGACTGTGTTCACGTTCTCGGTCGCGCTCATTGCCGGACTCGGACCGCAGGAAGGTGGCGGCTTATGGAGCACGGAAGCCGCACTCGTGTCGCTGCAATCCCTTCTGCGGCCGCTCCTGGCGATGCTGCTTGGCTTCGGATTGCCCTTGGCCGTTACGCCGCTGAGGCTTAGACGATCACTGGAACAACTGTTTTCAAAAGTAGGGAAAGTACCGCTCTGGGTGACGAAGCTGCTGCTAACCATTACGCTGCTGCTTCGATTCATACCGGTTCTTCTATCGGAATGGGAACGTTTCGCGCGTATCGCAACGGCGAGAGGGAAACAAACCGAGCGTTCCGCGGGAGGCTCGTTCCGACGGCTTCAGGAAACGTCCATCCCGTTCATGCTGGCTTTGTTCCGGCTTGGCGAACAGGTTTCCGACGCGCTCGAGAGCAGGGGTGTCGGCAAAGAAAGGCAGCCGACGCTGCTGATCACCGAGCACTGGAAGGGACGCGACACGGTTCTGGCCGCGGTAGGTTCCGCCATTCCGGTCATTTTCTGGATGTGGCAATAGGCATTTGCCTCCGAATCGGCTATGATAGAACAAGTGTTAACTTTCTGAAAGGAGTGTCTGGCAAGCTATGACTGAACCGCTTCAACCTCAGCTCGATCGAGCTTACATTCACCGCCTGCTGGAGCTACTACTGACAACACCGAGCCCTAGCGGATTTTGCATGACGATCATGCGCATTATTCAAGAGGAAGCAGCCAAGCTGGGTTACGCGCTGGAGCTGACCCCTAAAGGCAACGGCATTATAACGATACCAGGTTCCGACCCTCAAGATAACGAGGTTATCGCCATTACCGCCCATGTGGATACATTGGGTGCTATGGTAAGGTCCATCAAGCCGTCCGGTACGCTCCGGTTCACACCGATCGGCGGTTATTCCATGCATACGGTAGAGAGCGAATACTGTCTCATTCACACGCGTGATGGGCGCACGTATGATGGCACCGTGCTGACAACGAAACCGTCTGTCCACGTATTCTCCGATGTTCGCGATTTGAAACGCGATGAAGCCAATATGGAGATTCGGATCGATGAACTTGTGAAGACGAAGGAAGATGTACAGAAGCTTGGCATTGCTCCCGGGGATATGATTAGCTGGGATGCGCGCACGCGATTCTTCCCTAACGGACTCATAAAGTCACGACACTTGGATGACAAGGCGAGTGTGGCCGCCGTATTCGGACTTCTTGAGTGGTTGAAGCGCGAAGGCAAATCGCCGCTTCGCACGGTTAAGATCATCATCTCGACTTATGAAGAAGTAGGTCATGGCAGCTCGAATATTCCGGCGGATATTACCGAAATGATCGCTGTTGATATGGGCGCGATCGGCGATGATCTCTCGACGACCGAGCGGGATGTGTCCATCTGCGCGAAGGATTCTTCCGGACCCTACGACTATCTCATGACCTCGAAATTAATTGAGCTGGCCGGGCGTGAGAACATCCCATATGCGATCGATATTTATCCGCATTATGGCTCAGATGCTTCGGCTGCACTGCGCGGCGGAAGCAACATCAAGGCGGCGTTAATCGGGCCGGGCGTACATGCCTCGCACAGTATGGAACGCACGCATAGCGATGCAGTATTGAATACAGCGGCACTGCTGCTGGCCTATTTATTGGAGCCCCGCTCATAAATAGAGGCTGCAATAGGAAAAATTACGAGTAGACAATTAGGAAACGAACATTATATGATGAATGATGGGTGAATAGACGATGACAACTAACGATGTATCTAATCAAAACGAAACGCAAGAGCAAGCGGCAGGTATTCCTGAAGAAGAAATCCAACGTTTGATTCAAGCGCTTCACGAGAACGCGCTAAGAGCGCTTCGTTTTAAATTCGAAGAAGATCAGGTTGACGGACAAGTGTTGAACCATGAAGTGTATGGGCCGATCTTCACATACAAAGTCGAAGTGAAAGACGGACACAAGTATGCATGCGGCTTCTTCATGCGCGAGCTGCTCAACACGTTCCAAAACAACGAAGATCCGGCGCTTTGGATGTCGTCGTTCTTCTTGGATCTGATGGATGCGGGCGGCGAGCGTTTGCTTCCAATGCCTCCGCAATCCGAAGATGAGGCGAAAGCGCTCATCGACAACATTATCGTGCCTTACTGCGCGAAGACCATTCGCGAAGAATTCCCGGACGAGCAGGTTCATGTTGATCTGGACTTGAACGAACAGCATGGCGCAGTGCTCGAAGCAGGGTTTACGTCCATCTCCGATGGCAATAACGTCTGTGCATTGCCGCTTCACATGCTGATTGCGCATCACTTGCTGAATCGCGATCCGGCAGAACCGATTATCCAAGGCTTGTACCGTATTCGAGAAGAGCACGGCTTGGAGTAGTTGTAAGAAACATATAGGGCTGTCTCAAGCGTGAATTATGCGCTTTGAGGCAGCTTTTTGTTTTGAGGTAAAGCAGCAGCGAATTTGCTTTAACGAATTGCAGAGGTCTTATTTGTGGCAAAGGAGCGGAAAACAGTATTTCAGCAGGAAATAACGCTTGTTCGATTCGTTAGCGTTTTTTACCGGGGCGGGCGAGAGAGAGAAAAATAGGCTCTCCAATCCGTCAAAATAGATGACGGATCGGAGAGCCTTTATTTACGCGCTGAGCGCTTCGTTCTCAACTTCGACTGGATGGGTTTGCTTCTCGGCTCGCATATAGAGGATGAGCCCGGCGATGACGAAGGCGCCGCCGACGAGCTGGAAGCCCGTAACCATCTCACGGAACAGCAGCATGCCGAGCAAGCTGGCGCCGACCGGCTCTGCGAGCACGGACATGGATATCGTGGTCGGCTTGACATACTTCAGCAGCCAGTTAAAGATCATGTGACCGAATACGGTCGGAACGATCGCAAGCAGCAGGAATACGATCCACTCTCGGTCTGCGTATCCGGACATCGGGGTACTCGTTGCCACATTATAAATGGCGAAGCACGCCGTTGTGACGCCAAATACGATGAAGCTATACAGGAACGAGGAGACGCGCTTCAGAATTTGTTTGGCGATCAGCATGTTCACGGCTACGGCTAACGCCCCGAAGAAAGACAAGCTGTCGCCGAAGAACGCGCGCTGCGACAGTGTAATATCTCCTGAACCGATACTGATAGCCCCGATCAAAGCGACGATCATGCCGATAACCGCGAACTTGCGCGGTTTGTCCTTGAACAATAGAAAGGCGCCGACCATGACGAACACAGGCTCCAGCGCCAATATGATGGTGGAGCTGGCAATCGAGGTATAGGTCAGCGATGCCATCCAGAGAAGGAAGTGGAGGGCGAGGAAGAAGCCCGCTGCCAGGAGCAACAGCCAATCTTTTCGCGAGATGGCTTTCATGCCGGGAAGCTGCTTAATGCCGAATGGCAGCATCAGAATAAAAGTGAAGAGCATCCGGTACATCCCTTGGACGGAAACCGGCGCATTGGAATACCTCACGAAGATCGGTGCAAACGAGATGGCCAGCATTCCGACAATGAGCGGGAATACGGGAGAAATGGACATTTTAGAGGATATCGAAATTTTCACGGCGAGGTTCCTTCTTTCTGCTCCTTCATTAATTATGCGCGAAGCGACCTTTCTCATTATGCACACAAAGGCTTGTCCCCGCAAGGGAAAGAGACTATTTGGCATCTGTATGTCGCCGGACGCTTGGACATCGTAATGAACAGCAGACATTTCGGAATTCGTCAAAATGTGTTCATTTGTCCGTGCGTCGCAAGGCACGAGTAAATGATATGATTTGGATAAGAATGAGCAGTATAGTACAGAACATAAAGGGGAGACTGAGAATGGGTGTTCCGACAGGGGTATGGATTGCAGCTGCAATTATCGCGATCATTGTGACGTGGATGACAATTTGGGTTACCAATAAAGCCTACTCCAGACGCTGGGAAGATCACAATGTAGAGAATGAGCAAGGGAAGAAGAACAGCTAGTTTGACATGAAAACAATAAACATTCTATAATTAAAGCGAAACCAAATGGTTTCGCTTTTTTGATTGCCGATAGTTGCGGGAACGGTGGAAATTGCAGCACATTAGCTTGTTCTGCCACGCGGATAAAGTAATTACAAGAGGAGATTGATGGGATGGAAACAGAAAACCTATTGCCGGATATAATTCAAACCGGGATTTTCAAAGCCCCGATCCAAAAGGTGTGGGCGGCTATATCGACTTCGGAAGGGCTTTCGGTATGGTTCATGCCGAATGATTTGGTAGCGGAAGTCGGGCATGAATTTAAAATCGATGCCGGTCCGTTCGGTATTCAGCCTTGCGTTGTGAAGGAAGTGGACGAGCCTAATCGGATTTCTTTTGCCTGGGGAAAGGATTGGGTGCTTACGATTACGCTTCAAATGATCGGCGACAATCAAACCGAGTGTACCCTCATTCATTCCGGCTGGAAAGCCGATTATGTCAACGAATTCGGAATGCCTCATGCCGTCGTACGCGAGCGGATGAAAGGGGGCTGGGTGGGAATCCACCAAGCACTCGGCAAGTATGTAGAGGCTTAATATGGCACTACCATCAGCGAAGCATGATGTGTTTCAAGCCATCGCCGATCCAACAAGGCGCGAGGTATTGAAGCTGCTGGTCGATCGGGAAATGCCGGTGACGGCGATTACGGGATATTTTCCAATGACGCGTACTGCCGTATCGAAGCATCTCCGCATTCTGGCAGAAGCCGGTCTTGTCAAGGAACGGAAGGTCGGACGCGAAACTCGTTACCGACTGGAAACGCAGCCGCTGCAGGAGCTCAAGAATTGGCTCAATTATTATGAACGCTTCTGGGAAAATAAAATGTCAGCGCTTCAGCGCTTTGTTGAGTCTGACTAAATCTGTTTATCAAGAGTGGCTGTGCCGGTGGAAACCGGCGCGGTCATTTTTTTATTGCCGCATAGAGAGGTAAACGCTTCCGAGACGGCGCTTTTTCTGATACGCTAATTTAAGAAGGGGGCTTCCAAAATGATCCATGATCCATCAACCGCAACTATTCAGGCACAGACATCCATCCAGTACATTGGACAAGTCGGTGTCATCATTCACCGCAACGGGTTTCATGTCGCCATTGATCCTTATTTGACGGACTCCGTCGACCGATTAACCGGTTTTCCGGAAGGGTATTGGACGCGCAGCTATGCACCGCCCGTACATCCTTCTGAGCTGAAGGATCTCCATCTTGTTCTTCTTACCCATGAGCATCAAGACCATCTGGATCCGGAAACATTGGCGGTACTAGCAGAAGCTTCGCCTGCCTGCAAGTTCGCGGGGCCGCTTGCCTGCCGGCAGTTGCTGGCGGATATCGGAATTTCTCCGGATCGGATTCTTGCTTTGCGATACGGTGCGTCTCTGCAGAGCGAAGCTGATCTGATCATTCATCCTATAGCCGCCTGGCATGAAGAGCGAGAAGTGGATGAGGACGGCTGGGATCGATATTTAGGCTACATCTTGGAATGGGATGGTTTGACCATCTATCACGCCGGGGATACGCTGGTGCAAGAAGAGCTGATCGGGATGCTGCAGTCCTATGAGATCGACATCGGCATGCTGCCGATTAACGGAAGGGATTTGTTTCGAAATCGACTTGGCGTTGTCGGCAACATGAATGCGTACGAGGCGGCGGCTTTTGCAGCCGAATTGCGCATGGATGTCGTCATCCCGCTCCACTACGACCTTTATCCTAATAATAGCGAAGGTATTGCCGGATTTATGGATGCGCTGCTCGGCAAGTTCCGGGGGCAGAAATTCCACCTGTTCCAGCCGGGGGAAACGCGATTCTTTTAACAGGTCGACTCTTTATGAATCCGTTTACATGTCGTGAAGGAATAGGGAAGCCCGGTACCGAAAGAAGAGTAAAGATCGTTTTTACAAAAACACCAAGTAAAGATTAGGTCAAAACGAGCATCAGCATGCGAGTTATAACGTATATTGATGGTACTAGCCAAATTAATTTGGGGTAGTTTGTTCATTCGGTTGTTCATTCGGTGCAAAGCATCCATATGCCTTCGAAACGACTTGAGGGGGAGACGTTGATGGAGAAAGGACCGATTCTGATTCTGACCGGCGATTATGGGTCCGGGCATATTCAGGCAGCCCATGCGCTCCGAAGAGCACTGGCTGCACTTCATCCTGAAATTAAAGCAGAGATCATGGACTACATGGCCGAAGCACATCCTAGGGTTCATCCTATAAGCAAATATGTCTATTTGAACGGTGTGCAAACCTTTCCGAAAACCTATGGCTACTTCTATGGCAAAACACGTCATCATAATCGATTGACGAGCAGCTTGAAGTTTATGCAGGCGCTCGGACTCGGGAAGTTTCTGACGATGCTGCAAACGATCAAGCCTTCCGTTGTGGTATCCACCTTTCCGCTGGCTGCCGGAGCGATGTCTTTTATGAAAGATAACGGACTATATGACGTTCCGACGGTCACGGTTATTACGGATTTTACGGATCACAGCTATTGGTTATATCCGGAGACGGACTATTATGTCGTGGGCTCCATTGAAGTTGCGCATAGCTTGTCCAGAGTCGGCGTTGAACCCGAGCGAATCTCGGTGACGGGTATCCCGATTCGTCCGGAGTATAACGGTGCCTATGATAAAACCGCGATATTAACAGAGATCGGGCTTGAACCGGAACGTCCGACGGTCCTTGTTATGGGCGGCGGCAACGGTTTGATGGGGCAGGAGATTGGGGAAGCGTTATGCTTGTCTCTGGCTCGAAAAGAACTCCATGCTCAAATGATCTTTGTCTGCGGGCATAATGACAAACTCAGACTTCACCTTACGCGGCTGAAATTTGCTCATAAGCTGCCAATTGTCGTTACGGGCTTTACGGACCGGGTACCTGAGCTGATGGCTGCGTCCGATCTGCTTCTTACCAAATCCGGTGGACTTACATCTTCCGAGGCGCTCGCTGTCGGCTTGCCAATGCTGATTTATAAGCCTCTCCCCGGACAAGAGATAGATAATGCAAACTTCCTGCGCAATAGCGGCGCGGCGATACACATCGAGGATGAGGCAGATCTGCTGGCAACTATGCGCATGTTGCTGAAATCGCCTGCTCGACTGGATCTGATGCGCAGACAAGCGAAGAAAGTGAGCAAGCCTTACTCCGCGGAAGCAGCTGCAGGGCTGGTTGCGGAGCTGATTGCGCAATCGAATAAACAAACCGTTTGATAGGGCTGGCTGTGGCTCGATTTGATTCACGCGGCTCCATGTGTTAGAACAGTAATGATGGAGCGGGTGATACTAATCTGCTCAAGAATTATAGTGGGAAATCGGAGGCGAAACAGAACATGAGCATGCAATATCGCAGACTTGGTAAAACCGATTTGAACGTATCGGTCATTGGAATCGGCACATGGCAATTTGGCGGTGAATGGGGACAGTCCTTTACGCAGGCTGAGGCGGATGCGATTTTGGACCGCGGTGCGGAGCTGGGCATTAACCTGATCGATACTGCGGAGTGTTACGGCGATCATTTATCCGAATCCCTTATCGGTGATTATCTATCCCGCCGTAAACGCGAGGATTGGATTGTTGCGACGAAGTTCGGCCATCATTTCCATGAACGTTTCACCCGTACGGATGATTTCTCGGCGGCAGACGTCATCAGACAGCTAGATGCTTCGCTGTCCGCGCTGAAGACGGATTACGTGGACTTGTACCAATTCCATTCCGGACCGGATGCGGTCTTCGATAATGACGAGCTATGGACGGTGCTGGACAAGCAGGTGCAAGCCGGCAAAATCAAACACCTCGGCACGTCAATCGGCAGCAACCGCAACATCCATCAGGTTGATGCGTCCACGCAGGTCGGTTCAAAGGTCATTCAAGTGGTCTATAATCGCCTTGATCAGGCGCCTGAGGAGGAAGTGTTCCCTTCCTGCTTGAGACAGGACCTCGGCGTGCTGGCACGCGTTCCGCTCGCAAGCGGATATCTCAGCGGCAAGTATAAGCCGGATGCGGTATTCGATGTCACGGATGTGCGCCATCGCCACGATCGCGAGAGCACGGTGCAGAAGCTGCAGGAAGTGCAGCGCATCGCGGCCGAAGAAGTGCCGGCCGGCGTCGATATGGCGGCATGGGCACTCGCGTGGTGCTTGAAGCACCCGGCGGTGACGGCCGTTATTCCGGGCTGCAAGAACCCGGCGCAGGTCGACTCCAACGCAAGCGTCGTCGCGCTGCTGGAATCGGGCCATCCGCAGGATGTGCAGAAGTAGCGTTTTTAAGATGGAGGTTGAACAGGAGGTTCCTGTTCAACCTTTTTTTGTGTTTGGGGACAGTGAGAGTCGGAATTCCCGACTCTCGGCAACAAGAAAGCTCCGATTTGCAGCTGAGCGACGGATTTTCCGATGCTCAGCTTTCCCGTTGAGGTTTCCGATACAATTCCATGCTAAACTAGTCATATAGATCAGCTCATTCATGTGGAGGCGTGGGATGTACAAGTATACGATTTGTTTTATCGAACAAGGGGACAAGCTGCTCCTGTTGAATCGAGACCGCCCGCCGGCGATGGGGTTGTGGAACGGCGTAGGTGGCAAGCTGGAAGCAGGGGAAACGCCGCTCGCCGGCGTGAAACGGGAAGTCGTGGAAGAGACGGGGCTGAGCCTCGCGAACTTCCGGTATTGCGGAATTGTGTCATGGGAAGTCGATCAAGAAGATAACGGGGGCATGTATGTGTTCCGCGTATCCGTACCCGAGCATATCAAGCTAAACACTCCGCTGAGAATAGATGAAGGCGTATTAGAGTGGAAGGATAAGTCGTGGGTGCTTGGCAAAGGCAATCATGGGATGGGCGTCATCATACCGAACTATTTGCCTGCGGTCTTGGCTGGAGAAGCCTGTTACGAACATCGATGTATCATCGACAATAATCAATTAAAGTCATATGAAGCCATTCCGATATCTTCGGATGTCGATACCTTACATGCCGTTATCCAGGCAAGCTTGTAAACACACCAAAAAGGAGACGCGGCTAACCGCCGTGTCTCCTTTTTGGTGATGGTTCTATCGATTTGTTTGCTCCGATAAGAATCGTTAAACTGACAAGCGTGACAAAGACCGTAGCTCCCATGTCGGATAAGATGGCAATCCATAAGGTGAGCCAGCCCGGAATCGTGAGCAGCAGAGCGATTAGCTTCAGCCCAAGCGCGCAGGAGATGTTGAAGAAAATAATACGATTCATGCGTTTGGCGACCCGTATCGCATCAGGCAATTTCCCCAGGTGATCCTGCATCAGCACGATATCTGCGGTTTCAATGGCACTGTCCGTTCCTTTGCCCATGGCAATGCCGAGGTTTGCGAAGGCAAGTGCAGGAGCATCATTAATGCCGTCTCCGATCATCGCGACGCGGCCATCTCTTGCGAGCTCTTTGATCTTATTTACCTTGTCCTCGGGCAGCAGATCTGCATAGTACTCCGTTACGCCGACGCGCTGTGCGACTTTCTGAGCGGAAATGGCATGATCTCCGGTCAGCATTACAGTTCGCTTCATGCCGAGGTGGTGCAGCGCATCCATAACGGCGGCGCTCTCTTCGCGAATTTCATCTGCGATCCCGAATAATCCGAGCACGTTCGCGTCATCTGCCACGAGTACGACCGTCAGCCCGCGCTCTTTGAGCTTTTTCAATTGTTCTTGGACTTGCGGCTGCACAACGAGATGTGCAAGACTATGTTCGTTGCCCAGCCAGTAGGTTTGACCGGAAATAACAGCCTTCACCCCGCGGCCGGGCAATGTCTCGATGTCTTCTGCATGCAAGAGTTCAGCTCCGTGATCGGTTACGGCTTTCATAATTGCTTTGGCCAAAGGATGCGAGGAACTGCGTTCTATTGTTCCGGCTATTGTGAAGAACCTTTCCTCTTCGTACACGATTGTCTCCTCGACAACCGGTACCCCTCTGGTGAGTGTCCCTGTTTTATCGAACGCTAAGGTGTTGATTTTGCCGAGCTGTTCTAAGTACACGCCGCCTTTGACAAGGATCCCGTTTCGAGCATTTCGGGTAATCCCCGAGATAATGGCGATAGGGGAGGAGAGAATGAGCGCGCAAGGACAGCCGACGATTAGTACAGCCAGACCTTGATAAAGCCATTTGCTCCAGGAGCCATCCAACAAAAGCGGCGGCATCAAAATAACAACTGCAGCAATAATCATAATGATCGGCGTGTAGATGCGAGAGAAGCGGTTGATGAACAATTCTGTCGGAGTCTTGGTTTCTTGCGCTTCTGCGACCAAATGCAAAATCTTAGCAAGCGACGAGTCATGATAGGCTTTCTCGATCTCAACATGAAGTACACCTTCGTTATTCAAGCTGCCGCCGAATACCGGATCCCCAACGGTTTTATCAACAGGAAGCGATTCCCCGGTAATGGCTGCCTCGCTTACGGAACTTCGACCGCCGACAACCTTGCCGTCTGAGGGAATTTGAGCGCCCGGCTTAACAATGACGAGATCCCCCTTGCGAAGGGATGCGATAGGTACGAGCTTCTCGATACCATTCACCACGGTCAAAGCTTCCTTCGGTGCCGATTCAAGCAACGCAGACATCGATCGGCGCGCCTTCTCCATGCCGAGGCCTTCCAACCACTCGTTTATGCCGAACAGGAGCGACACGAAAGCCGCTTCCTTCCATTCCTGAATGCCGATCGCTCCAATGAGCGCGATGGTCATCAAGGTATCGATATTGAACCTAAGTTTGAGTAAGTTCTTGAGCCCGCGCATGAAAGTGGTGTAGCCGCTTAGAACGATGGATATGAGATAGAGCGTAATGATAAGTCCGGATATCCAATACTCCTGTGCAAAAAATGCTGCGCCATATAAAACAGCCGCCGCAATGAGGCCTTTATTTTCAAGTAGGCTGCCGCCATGCGCATGAGCGTGATCGTGGTCGTGACCATCATGCCCGTGACTGTGACTGTGATCATGGCCTTTATGCTGGTGCGAATCGCCGTGATCATGGTCATGACTGTGTTTGTGTTGATGTCCGGCAGTATGTTCGTGAACATGTTCATGATCGCCCTCGTGTTCGTGCTCGTAAAGATGCCCGTGCTCATGATCATGTCCGTGATCGTGCCCGCATCCATGTGCATGTTTATGTCCAACAGAAGGATCGTTCTCACTGGTATTCTCGCAAACCTCTTGTACGATGAAAGCACGCTCTTCCTTAAGAAGCTTCTCCACGGCTTGAAGTGACGCGAGCGGAGGGAGCTTCAGCTTGCCGGATGTGTAACTCAGAGAGGCTTCATTGCCGTGCTCAAGCTTGCGAATCTGGCGTTCGAGCTCTAATGTACAACTGACACATGAGAGACCTTTTACACGATATTCATTCATGGAGACAACCCTCTCTGCACCCTCGATTTGTGAGATCTTGCCTTTAGAATAGGTTGAACCTGCTGGGCTGTCAAACCGATCTTCCATAGCTTTTGTCAGATGCCACAAAATAATAATTGAAGTACAGCCTTTCCAGATGGTACGTTAGTAACAGATGCAGGCTTCGAGCGTACTAGGAGGTCATTTACTGTCATGGCTCAAAACACAATTAAGCGCATAAGCGCATTGCTTCTTCTCATCCAAGTTTTCTGTTTTGCTGTTCCAGTCTATGCAGAAGAGGCTGTACAGGCTGAGCCCAACTTAGCCTCCGAATCGGCCATTCTGATGGACGCCCAGACCGGGACCGTGTTATTTCAGAAGAACGCCGAGAAACAGCAGTTTCCGGCAAGTATTACCAAGATCGTAACAGGCATTGTCGCTTTAGAGTATGAAAGCGTTTTATCGAACTTGGTAACCGTGTCAAGGGAAGCCCGGCGCGAAGAGGGGACGCGAATTTATCTGGCTGAAGGCGAACAGGTGTCGCTGGAGAAGCTCCTCTACGGCATGCTCATGAATTCCGGCAATGATGCAGCAACGGCCATCGCCGAATATATAGACGGATCTAAGGCGCAGTTCGCAGAACGAATGAATGCTTTTGTCAAAGAGAAAGCCGGCGCGGAGCACACCAATTTCGTCAACCCGAGCGGATTGCCGGACGAAGCGCAGGTTACAACTGCGATAGACATGGCCAGAATCAGCAGATATGCGATGCAAAACGAAGTCTTCCGCAAAATCGTGGCTACGAAACGAATGCCTTGGGTGGGGAAAGAGTGGACCTCGTCACTTATTAACCACAACCAAATGCTCAAAGATTATGAAGGTACAACGGGTATCAAGAACGGTTATACGGAAGCGGCGGGCTTTACACTTGTCACGTCGGCGAAACGTGATGGGATGGAACTGATCGGCGTTATTTTGAAATCGCCTTCCAAAACAGCCGTCTATAAAGAGATGACCAATTTGCTTGACTACGGCTTTGAACATTACGAACTGAAACAGCTGATCGCAGCCAATGATTCCTATCCCTTCACAAGCAGCTCACCGGCTGAGTTCATAGCTGCCGAACCGATGTGGGCCGTACTCCCCAAAGGAGAAACGCCCGCAATTACCGTAACCTCCCAAGGAAATGTTTTGGTAACCAGCTCGATAGGGACGGTAGATGCTGGTACAATGGAACCAGTCAAACCAGAGCTTCCCGTGTCCGTTGCTTCGGTTACGCCAAGTCCGGAAGAAGATGTGAAGATGGCGGCGGACGTACACAGCGACGAGCCTTCGGGAAGCACGAAGCTGACGATTTTTATCATATGGATGTCATTGCTCGCGTACCTGGCGGTGCTCGCGTATTTGAGGCTTAAACGTCAGAAACAGGAGCGAGCCAGAGGGTTGTAGTCAGAAATAGGCATGCATTGATTCTTTGCGAACAAAGAGGTAAAAGCGGGCTGGACGGCGTATATATACAATGTAACCGTATCCAAAATGAGGAGATGGAAGCGATGAGGATAATGGTAGAACAATCGGCCGCACGCTGGTATATCAGAGAAATGGAATTGTCGGATGGCGATCAATTGCGTATTTTCGTTCGTTTAGGTGGCAGCGGCAGTGTTCAACCAGGCTATTCGCTCGGGATTATGAAGGATGAACCAAGAGAACCGGGACTTCATCAAGTAGTGGAGGGCATTACGTTCTTCATGGAAGCGGACAATTTGTGGTATCTGGAGGATCGTGAATTACAGATTCGGTTTAACGAGCAAGAGGATGACATCTGGATAGACCTCGTGTAAAAGTTGAACAATACCGTAGAGTAGAAGGGCCGGCCCCGTGCTTGCCCTTCTTTGCGTTCACCTCTATAATGAGTCATTATGGCTTGTCAAAGGCGGATTGTCGCATGGATTTCAAGAAATATAAGACCTTCCAAGTAGTTGCCGATACCCTTAATCTTACAAAAGCAGCCCAAATGCTCGGTTATACACAGCCGACCATCACGTTGCAGCTCCAATCGCTTGAGAGCGAGCTTGGCGTCACTTTATTGAATCGTGTTGGGAAGAAGACGTACCTTACGCCCTCGGGTAAGCTTGTTAAACAATACGTTGACCAGACATTCGCATTGATGGACGAGATGGAAGCGGAGCTCCGCAAACTGGATAACCCGCATGGGTTATTAACCGTAGCAGCGCCTGAATTTTACTGTACGCAATATCTATCGCTTATCATCCATTCCTATATTTCGCAAAATCCGAAGGTGAAGCTGCAGCTGTTCTCATGCGACAGCAATGATGCCATGAAGAAGGTCGCCACCAACGAAGCGGATCTTGCCATCATCGCGGGGCCCTGCGATTCGCAGCAGATGGAGCTTATGCCCCTTGGCAAAGAAGATCTCGTCCTCGTCACGACCAAAGAACTGTTCGAGAAACACGATACGCGCACATTGCTCGAAACCTATCCGTTTATTACATACAAATCCGGGTCCAACATCCAGCGGCTTGTGAACGAATGCTTGCAGGAGTACGGCTTCACCCCGGACAAATACATCGAATGCGTCACCGACGAAACGATCAAACGCACCGTGCTTTATCATACCGGTACCGCATTGCTCGGCTCAGCGCTCGTCGAAGACGAGCTTCGCAAAGGCACGCTGGCCGAAATCCACCGCTTCCCAGGCAAAATCGAAACCTCCATGGTCATCCTCAAAAAACGAATCACCGAACAAAACATCCAATCCTTCTCCGAAATCGTCCAGCGCATCTGGAAAGAGTGGGACTAATGTTTTTAACAAAAACCTTTAATTGGCCATCGCGGCACAATTAAAGGTTTTTTCGCTACTAAAAGTTGCACGGACGAGAAGAAGTCGCATAGAAGAGGGGGTGGGTGTGGGGGAGTGGAGAAGCGTAAGCGTCCGTATTTGTACTCGAATAATATCCGCAGGGGATTGTTCAACTTAATTCGAGTACAAGAAACGGTCGGAACCCCCCACACCTAATCCCCTCCAACGCGCCGAAGCAATTCCGTGCATAATCATACATAGGTTTTCTCAATTGTAATCATTAAGGATTTCAATTTTTTCTATAAAATTCGCTATGCTACAATGGACATACTTGAAGATATGGAAGGAGTGCAGCAAATGAACGCGGTGAAAAACAACAACATTTCCATTATCGGTGTGCCGCTGCAATATGGTGCAGATCGCAAGGGCGTCGACTTGGGCCCGGACGCGATTCGAGGAGCGAATCTTCATGAACGACTGAAAGCGCTCGGCTTTAACATAGAGGATCTCGGCGATCTTAGCGTACAACGCAAGCTTGAAGCTCCGAGGCAAGGCGAGAAATTGAAGCACCTTAGCGAAATCGTTCGCGTCAACACGGAGCTAGCCAAACAAGTTTCCGCCGAAATGGGTAAAGGCCAGTTCCCGCTTGTGCTTGGCGGTGACCATAGCATTGCAATTGGAACCATCAAAGGTGTTTTGCAGCATGTGAAACGGCTTGGCGTCATTTGGTTTGATGCTCATACAGACGTCAATACCCATGAGACTACGCATTCCGGTAATATCCACGGCATGTCCCTGGCAGCCGTACTCGGTTACGGGCATCCTGATCTTGTAGGGATTGGCGGCATGGAGACGACGCTTCGTCCGGAGAACGTAGTCATTATCGGGGCGCGGTCGATTGACCCGGGTGAGCGTGCTTTTCTGAAGGAGAAAGGAATTCGCGTCTTCACCATGCATGACATTGACCGCAATGGCATGAAACAGGTCATGGAAGAAGCCATGGAGATTGTGACGAACGGTACTGACGGCGTCCATCTGAGCTTGGACCTAGATGGCATGGATCCGTTTGAAGCGCCGGGCGTAGGTACGCCGGTGTCAGGCGGGATGTCGTATAGAGAGAGCCATTTTGCAATGGAGCTGCTCTTCGAACGCAACATACTGGTGTCCGCGGAATTCGTGGAAGTGAATCCGATGCTGGATCAACATAATAAGACGGCAATGGCAGCAGTGGAATTGATCGGATCGGTGTTTGGCGAACGTATCCTTTAACCGCATATGCTGTAAGAGACATCGTAAGGGAGAGTGCCACTATGGGTACCGTGACTAATCGCATTATCGAACAGACGGAGCGCTTCGGCGCCCCGAACTATCACCCGCTGCCGATCGTCATCTCGAAGGCTGAAGGCGTATGGGTAGAAGATCCGGAAGGCAACAAATTCATGGATATGCTGAGTGCGTATTCGGCACTGAATCATGGTCATCGCCATCCCCGCATCATCGCAGCGCTCAAGGAACAGGCAGACAAAGTAACGCTAACTTCGCGCGCATACCATAACGACCTGCTTGGCGTGTTCTATGAGAAGCTGACCGCGTTGACCGGGAAAAGCATGATACTGCCAATGAACACCGGCGCGGAAGCGGTCGAGACAGCGCTCAAAGCGGTTCGTCGCTGGGCATACAATGTGAAGCAGGTGCCGGCAGATCAAGCGGAAATTATCGTGTGTGAAGGCAATTTCCACGGACGGACCATTACGGTGACGTCGTTCTCTTCCTCGGAAGAATATAAGCAAGGGTTCGGACCCTTTACACCAGGCTTCAAAATCATCCCATACGGCGATCTTGAAGCGCTTCGCGCAGCAATCACGCCGAACACGGCAGCGTTTCTCGTCGAGCCGATTCAAGGGGAAGCCGGTATCATCATTCCGACTGCAGGTTTCCTTAAGGCTGCGTCAGATCTATGCAAAGCAAACCATGTACTCTTCGTAGCGGACGAAATCCAAACGGGATTCGGCCGTACAGGTGAGCTGTTCGCATGTGATTGGGAATCGGTTGCACCGGATATGTACATCATGGGGAAAGCGCTCGGCGGCGGCGTGTTCCCGATCTCTGCCGTTGCGGCAAACGAGGAGATTCTAGGCGTATTCAGCCCAGGTTCGCACGGTTCAACGTTCGGGGGCAATCCGCTCGGCTGCGCGGTTGCGATCGCTGCACTCGATGTGCTTCAGGATGAAGAACTGGTAAAACGCTCGAATGAGCTAGGTGCTTATTTCCTTGAGCAGCTTCGTCAGATTGACAATCCGGTTATTAAAGAAGTACGCGGACGCGGGCTGTTTATTGGCCTTGAGCTGCACGGAGAAGCTCGGCCTTACTGCGAAAAGCTGAAGGAGCTCGGGATTCTGTGCAAAGAAACGCATGAAACGACCATTCGCTTCGCGCCGCCGCTCACGATTACGAAAGAACAGCTGGATTGGGCGCTCACGCGAATCAAGCAGCTTTTCTAAAACCGGCTGAAGCCGGCAATAGCACGCAGACGACGAGTAGGATGGTGGGCCACGATGGCAGAACGGAACCAAGCGGCAGAGAACAAGAAGAAACTGAGTCTGATTGCGGTACCTTTCGGACTTGGAGCGGGACGTCCCGGTACGGAAGAGGGACCGGAAACGATGATGCAGGTTGGATTATTGCGTCAGCTCCGCAAGACAGCCTATGAGATCGTAGGCGAACATAAAGTGAAGTGCCCTCAGAAGCCGACAGCGGCGTCTGCCAAAGATTCAAGCCTTAAGCATTTGCCTGAAGTGAAGGAAATGAGCAGACAAGTGGCGGATTTGGTCGCGCAGGAAGTGAGTAAAGGCAGCATGCCGCTCGTGCTCGGCGGAGACCACAGCGTAACGATCGGAGCATTGGCAGGACTTGCGAAGGAAATCGCAAGCGTTGGCGTCATCTACTTTGATGCACATGCAGGACTCAACACGGAAGAGAACACGCCTACAGGAAAAATGGGCGGAATGTCGCTAGCCGTCGCGCTTGGCAAAGCAAGGCTTGCGCTGACAGATATCACTGATGGGGTATCTGCGACTGCCATTAAGAAGGAGAATGTAGTTCTTATCGGAGTCCGTGATGTAGAACCTGAAGAGCGAGCGCTCATTCTGTCCGAAGGGATTAGCGTATTCACGATGCACGAGATTGACCGAATGGGGATTGAGAAGGTCATTGCCAAAGCAGTTGAAATTGCAGGACAAGGCACGGACGGCATCCACGTAAGCTTCTCCGCAGACTGCCTGGATCCGATGGAAGCGCCGGGAGTCGGCATGCAAGTGCCGGGTGGACTGACGTATCGTGAAGCGCATTTTGCTTGCGAGCTGCTGGCTGAGACCAACCGCATTCTCTCCATCGATGTCGTTGAAGTGAATGGCATGATGGATGAAAGCCGCCGCACAGCTCGACTGGCTATCGGACTTATTGCATCCTTGCTCGGTAAACGAATCTTATAACGCACATAAAGAAAAGCCGTTACGACCACGATCTCAGGATCGCTCGCAGCGGCTTTTAGCTTTATTCCAGACCGAATTCCTTCATCTTGTTGTACAGCGTTCCTCTGGATACGCCGAGCAGCTTCGCCGCGGCGCTCTTATTGCCGGCTGTCTTGGCAAGCGCGTCGTGAATGAGCAGCTGCTCTTCTTCGTTGTTGCTGCTTGCTTTCAGTCGCTTCTCGCCATCGGAATTGGAGGCGTCGGCATCCTTGCGGGTAAGCGCCAAGCTTGGCTGCTTCGCTTGAAGGGCTGCAGGCAAATGCTCTAATGTCAGCGTATCTTCATCGCTTAGAATGATGCAGCGTTCGATGACATTGCGCAGCTCCAGAATATTGCCCGGCCAATCATAATTGGCAAACGCCAGCATGACTTCCGGGGATAGGGTAGGAAGCGGCTTCTGATAATGAAGCGAGAACTGCTTCAGATACATCTGCAGCATCGCCGGAATATCTTCCGGCCGCTCCCGCAGCGGCGGGATGGAGAGGGAGACGACATTCAGCGCATAATACAAATCGGACCGGAATTGTTGCTCTGCTACCTTGGCCGCCAGATCAGTCGTCGATGCCGCAATGATGCGCGTTCGCAGCGCAATGGGTTTGCTGCCGCCTGTACGCGTGATCGTTTGCCGCGAAATATAGTGGTACAGCTTCGCTTGCAGTTCAAGTGACAGCCGGTCGATTTCATTTATGAACAAGGTACCGTCCTTTGCTTGCTCCAGCTTGCCGGCTTCTCCGGCTTCTGAACCGGTGAAAGCACCGCCTTGGAAACCGAAGAGCTCCGTTTCGAGCAGCCCCATCGGAACAATGCCGCAATTCACGGACAGAAACGCGTGCTCGGCACGCGGTCCCGAATTATGGATGATCTGCGCAAGCTGCTCTTTGCCTACGCCGCCCTCACCGATTAGCAGAACAGGAGTGTCGGTCGCCGCGACCTTCTTAGCCCATTGCATCACTTTGCCGATGGCCGGACCTTTGCCTTTCATGAGGGAATACAGATCTTTATCGGCGGATTTCTGCAGATGCGAGAAGGTGTGAGCAGAGCTCAATTGCTCATTAAGCCGCACCAGCTGCGTAATATCCTGCTCAGCTGCGATGCCGCCGATTATTGTACCTTGAGCATCTCGAATAGGAGCTGCATTTATTAGAACATGAGTATCTTCGCGAGGTCGATGATAGGTGTTGCGAATCAATCTGCCTTCGTCGAGTATTTTCAATACCATCAGCGTTTCGGTTTCAAAATGTTCCCCGATGCGCCGGCCAAGAATATCGGATTTGGGTAAGTTGTAGATTTCTTCGGCGACCGGGTTCCAGCAGATCACCTCGCCGCTTCGATCGACAACGGTAACGGCTTCCGTAACGGTCTCCGAGAGCGTCTTGAAGTAGGCTGACCAGCGCTGCTGCTCCGAATCGAGATGACGGACCAGATCCGATAAAGAAATATAGCCCAGAATCGTACCGCCCGTTTCACGAAGAAGTACAGGGCGATTCGTTGCGAAAGAAGCTTGAATGAAGGAGTCATTTATTACTTCGCATAGGGCAGACCGAAACCAAGGGTTCTCGCCAAGCAGCTCCTGCACGGAGGCATGCTTATCAAGAAGCCCGCCCTCCAAGAGAGCCAGATCCTCGGGAATGACGAGGACAGCTTGTTTGATGTCTTCCTTAATAGCAAGAATGACGGCTTTGTTTTCTCTTAATGGTTGCAGCAGTTGATCCACTGTCGCTGCGCCAGGCAGAAACATCACTTGATTGTTCAATGGTAGTTGTTCAATTTTGAACATAATGGCCCTCGCTATGGCGTAAGATGACTCAAATTTACCATACTTTGTCGAACTTATTCAACAGAATTGCCCATGGGTCGGCTTGCACAGTTGTTCAAAACATTGGTTGAACACTTTTATTGAACAAATACTGTTCAAAACATAAAATTGAGTGTATAATTATCTGTAGTGAAATGAACAACTTTGTACAACTCCACGGGGGGGACTTGATCGCATGGAAGTGATGCTTCGAAATATATTTCAAGCATTGGGCAAGAGCCGATCTGCCAACCGTTTAGCTAAGAAATATGGTCTTCGCTTTGGCGCAGCCCGTTTTGTCGCAGGCGAGACGATTAAACAGTCGATCGATGCCGTACGTAAACTCAATGAGGATGGTCGTATCGCGACGCTGGATCACTTGGGTGAATTTGTGTTTAGCGAAGAAGAGGCACGCGAGTCCGCAGAGATGTGTATTCAGACACTCGATGCGATCGCAAGCTCCGGCGTTACTTCCAATCTGTCGCTCAAGATGACCTCGCTTGGCCTGGATATCAGCCGCGAGCTTTGCATGAGCAATATGAGACGGATTTTGACCCGCGCCCGGACGCATAATAATTTTGTCCGCATTGACATGGAAGATTACGCGCACTGCCAAGTTTCGCTCGATATTTATGAGGAGCTTCGCAAAGAATTCGACAATGTCGGCATTGTCATTCAAGCGTATTTGTACCGGACCGAGCAGGATATCGCGCATTTAAATGCGCTTGGCGCTAATTTGCGCCTCGTGAAAGGTGCCTATAAGGAATCGCCTGACGTGGCGTTCCCGGAGAAGAAAGATGTGGATGATAATCTGAAACGGATTATTCAGCAGCATATGAAGAACGGTAATTATACGGCTGTCGCCAGCCATGATCCCGCCATTATCGATTTTACGAAAGCATTCGTTCAAGTAGAGGGCATTTCCAAGGAACGCTTTGAGTTCCAAATGCTGTACGGGATTTGCGAGGATCTACAGAAACAGCTTGTGCAAGAAGGCTACCGTGTTCGCGTGTATGTGCCCTATGGCGTCGATTGGTTCGGTTATTTCATGCGCCGCCTGGCAGAACGTCCGGCTAATGTTTGGTTCGTTCTCAAGAACATGTTTAAGTAAATAATAGCCTTATGAATACATTAGACCCGTAACCGGGAGAGGAGCCTGACGATGATGAAAACATTTACAGAAGTGAAACCATATGCGAACGAGCCGTTTACGAACTTTGCACTGGAAGAGAATAAGAAAGCCATGCAAGCGGCAATTGCAAAGGTGAAATCTGAATTGGGCCGTCATTATCCGCTTACGATCGGCGGCGAGAAGATCGAGACGGAAGCGAAAATCACGTCGATCAACCCCGGTAATGTGGACGAAGTGATCGGCTATGTGAGCAAAGCCGATCAGAAGCTTGCCGAACAAGCGATGCAAGCAGCGCTGACTACGTTCGAAACGTGGAAAAAGGTACCTGCCCGCGAGCGTGCGGAATACTTGTTCAAAGCCGCTCATCTGATGCGCGAGCGCAAGCATGAATTCTCCGCGACGATGATTCTGGAGTCCGGTAAAAACTATGTGGAAGCTGACGTGGATACTGCGGAAGCCATCGATTTCTTGGAGTTCTACGGCCGCGAAATGATTCGCCTAAGCCATACGAACGAAACGCAGCCGCTGACGAAGATTCCAGGCGAAGACAACAAAATCACTTATATTCCGCTGGGCGTCGGTGTTGTTATTCCTCCTTGGAACTTCCCGCTGGCGATCTGCGCGGGGATGACGACGGCAGCAGTCGTCTCGGGTAACACCGTACTGCTTAAACCGGCATCGACAACTCCGGTCATCGCGCATAAGTTCTTTGCTCTTATGGAAGAAGTAGGTTTGCCGGCAGGCGTTATCAACTTTATCCCGGGCAGCGGCGCAGAAGTGGGCGACTACTTGACGACACATCCGAAAACTCGCTTCATCAGCTTCACCGGCTCCAAAGAAGTCGGTCTTCGCATCAACAAGCTTGCCGCTGATACCGTTCCGGGTCAAATCTGGATCAAACGTGTCATTGCGGAGATGGGCGGCAAAGACGGTATCGTGGTCGATGAAACAGCTGATTTGGAAGCGGCGGCGGCAGCTATCGTAGCGTCTGCATTTGGTTTCCAAGGACAGAAGTGTTCTGCAGGCTCGCGTGCGGTTATCGTGGAATCGGTTTACGATCAAGTAGCTGAACGTGTCGTCGAATTGACGAAGCAGCTGAAGTGGGGTCTGCAAGAGCATGATTTTGCGGCAGGTCCTGTTATTGATAAAACGTCCTATGACCGCATCCTTGATTACATCGAAGTGGGTAAACAAGAAGGCACGCTGCTCGTGGGCGGCGATAAAGCGGAAGGCAACGGCTACTACATCCAACCGACTGTGTTCGGCGATGTAGGCGGCAAAGCTCGGATCATGCAGGAAGAGATCTTCGGACCGGTGCTTGCGCTTGCTAAAGCGAAGGATTGGCAGGAAGCAATCGCCATGTACAACGATACGGAGTTTGGTTTGACAGGTTCTTACTTCTCAACAGACGAGGATCGGATTGCAGAAGCGCTTGAAACGGTTCATTGCGGTAACCTCTATATCAACCGTAAATGTACGGGAGCGCTTGTAGGCGTTCATCCATTCGGCGGTTTCAACATGTCGGGTACGGATTCCAAAGCAGGCGGCTATGATTACCTGCTGCTCTTCACGCAAGCTAAACTGACTTCCCGCAAAATCTAATGAACTTTGCGGCCCTCTAAGCTAATTGCCTGGAGGGCCTTTCTCTTGTTAATCATTCTATTTTTCACACCTACCTGAGGGGGCCCTATACAAATGAATAAGGTCAAAGAAAATGTTGACGTACTTGCAAGAACGCAGCAAGTCATTGAAACGGCTTTAACTAAGCTTGGATATGAGAGCGCTTTCTACGAGCTGTTGAAGGAGCCTCTGCGTCAGCTTACCGTTCGTATCCCGGTGAAAATGGATGATGGCAAGGTGAAGGTGTTCACAGGCTATCGCGCGCAGCATAATGATGCGGTCGGTCCGACTAAAGGCGGCGTTCGTTTCCATCCGGATGTTACGCAGGAGGAAGTGAAAGCGTTATCGATGTGGATGAGCATCAAGTGCGGCATTACGAATTTGCCGTATGGCGGCGGGAAAGGCGGCATCCAGTGCGATCCGCGCACAATGTCTTTCGGCGAATTGGAACGGCTTAGCCGCGGTTATGTAAGAGCGATCAGTCAGATCGTAGGACCGACGAAGGATATTCCGGCTCCGGATGTATTTACGAATTCGCAAATTATGGCGTGGATGATGGACGAGTACAGCCGGATCCGCGAATTTGACTCCCCGGGTTTTATTACAGGTAAACCGCTCGTGCTCGGCGGGTCCATCGGACGTGAGTCGTCGACGGCGCTTGGCGTGAGCATCGTCATGAATGAAGCGGCTAAAGTGCTCGGAATCGAGATCAAGAAGGCGCGCGTTATCATTCAAGGCTTCGGAAATGCCGGCAGTTATTTGGCAAAATTCCTGCACGACGCCGGGGCAACGATCGTCGGTATCTCCGATGCAGCCGGTGCGCTCTACAATCCGGAAGGTCTGGATATCGACCATTTGATGGATCGCCGCGATTCATTCGGCTGCGTGACCAATCTATTCCCGAATCGCATCACGAATCAGGAATTATTGGTTCAGGATTGCGATATCCTAATTCCGGCGGCCATTGAGAATCAAATTACGGAAGACAATGCCCATCTCATTAAAGCAAAGCTGCTCGTAGAAGCCGCTAATGGGCCGACGACTCATATGGCTACACAGATTTTGACCGAACGCGGCATTATGATCGTTCCTGACGTATTGGCAAGTGCCGGAGGCGTGGTTGTATCGTATTTCGAATGGGTACAAAATAATCAGGGATACTATTGGACAGAAGAAGAAGTTAACGATCGTCTGAAAAAGATACTCGTGGATGCGTTCAACAATGTGTACCGCACATCCCAAGAGAAGAAGACGGATATGAGGCTGTCCGCCTATATGGTAGGATTAAAACGAGTCGCTGAAGCCGTAAGATGGAGAGGTTGGGTCTAAGATGGCACAAACTAGCATTATTTTCAGGTTGGAGCTCGATCATAAGAAAGTTACCTTCGGCGATGTAGCCGCAACCATCAGCAAGGCGGGCGGGGATATTACGTCGATTGACGTTATCCGCCCGGGTCATGACACGTCAACGCGCGATATTACCGTCGATCTCTCGGACAAAAATGAATCGGTCATGGTGGATGCGCTTCGCGGACTGGACGGGATTACGGTTATCAACGTATCGGACCGTACGTTCTTGGTTCACTTAGGCGGTAAAATCACCATTCAGCCGACGCTGCCGATCAAGAATCGCGATGATCTCTCGAAAGTGTATACGCCGGGAGTGGCGCGCGTGTGTACGGCAATCGCTGAGAATCCTCACAAAGCTTACTCGCTTACGATAAAACGCAACACCGTTGCCGTGGTCACCGATGGAACAGCGGTTCTTGGTCTAGGCGATATCGGCCCGCATGCCGCGGCACCCGTTATGGAAGGGAAAGCGATGCTGTTCAAACAGCTCGCAGGCGTCGATGCGTTCCCCATCTGTCTGGATACGAAAGATACGGAAGAACTCATCCGGACGATTAAGATCATGAGTCCGATCTTCGGCGGCATCAATCTGGAGGATATCAGTTCTCCGCGCTGTTTCGAAATCGAAAGCAGGCTCGCCGATGAGCTGGATATTCCGGTCTTCCATGATGATCAGCACGGAACGGCCGTTGTCGTCATTGCCGGATTGTTGAATGCCCTTAAAGTTGTCGGCAAACGGATCGAGAATATTCGTGTTGTCGTGAACGGCATCGGAGCGGCAGGCGTTTCGATCTGTAAAATGCTGCTGCAAGCCGGCGTGAAACGTCTTGTTCCGGTTGATCGAGACGGAGCGATTGTTCGCGGCGGATCGTATGAGCATCACCCGATGTGGCAATGGCTCTCGGAGCAGCCGCAGGTTGAAACGAACAGCGGCACACTGAAGGAAGTTATAGCGGGAGCAGATGTATTCATCGGGGTTTCGCGTGCGCGCGTGCTGGGTGAAGAAGATGTGAAGCGCATGGCGCCGGGGAGCATCGTATTCGCAATGGCAAATCCGGAGCCGGAGATTACGCCGGAAGAGGCACTGCCGCATGTTGCCGTATTTGCGACGGGCCGAAGCGATTACCCGAACCAAATCAACAACGTGCTCGTATTCCCGGGACTGTTCCGCGGAGCGCTCGACTGCCGGGCGAGACGCATCAATGAACCGATGAAGCTGGCGGCAGCAAGAGCGATCGCATCGGTCGTTTCAAGCAGCGAGCTAAATGAGCACTACATAATTCCGAGTATTTTCAACGAGCAGGTCGTCATTCAGGTGCGCAAAGCCGTTATCGAAGCGGCTATTCTGACGAATGTCGCGAGACGGACACCGCCGGAATATCGGTAAACGTTTATAGTGGCATAGATAGCTGCAGGTTGGAATTGCCTTCCTTCCTGCAGCTTATTTTCTTGGAGTTATGTTCGCGTTTACAAGTTTATATCGATTATTTATGATGATAGCGTAGCACTTATCTTACATTTGCAGGGAGAGGGACGTTCTGACGACTCATAAACAGCTGGCTTCATCATGCTTCAACAAAGTTTGGGATCTGCTTAGTAAGGAAGAGCGAACGGAGCGGGAGAGCGAAGAGATGCTGCATCTGTGCCACAGCTCGTTCTGGCACTGGACGCAGGTGGAAGATCATACGCCAACGAACCTATCTATCGGCTACTGGCAGCTGGCCCGCGTTTATGCAGTTATTGGACAAGGCAGTCAAGCGCTTGGCTACGCCATGAAGTGCATGAAGATTAGCGCGGATGCAGAGCTGGACGCCTTCTATATCGCTTATGCCTATGAAGCTGCTGCGCGGGCGTACTCGGTGTTAGGTGAATCAGCGCATAAGGTTGAGGCATTGGCTCAAGCTGCCGATTATGCGGAGCGAATTGCCGATGCGGAGAGTAAAGGATGGGTAATTGCTGATCTCGCCACGATCTCGTGATCGCAACAAAGGACATTCAACCTTGTAAAATCGCTAGTCAAGCATGACCCACATACGGTGATTTTTCTAACGAATCCAGGAAGCCTTATTTGCCCGGAATGAGGCAATTTGAAATTCTAACGAATCCTACAGGTCTTATTTAGCCCAAATCCCATGTCCCAACGCCTCTTTCGGCGGAATAAGGCTTCTACGATTCGTTAGATTTTTCGAAAGGCGATTTTCACGAAAATAAGACCTCTGCGATTCGTTAGCATACCGATAGTGGCGGCAGTCACAGCTGCAGGTTAAATGAATCAACAACAGGCTTGTGATTCGATGAACTGCATATCCCGTTTCTCTACCTCGCACCAACCTCGCTCTATACTCGGCTATTTACAATTTCATCCCAAAACGACTCTTATATCGTTTCATGAGCAATTGGCAATCTACGCTTACGACCCCTCTCATGGCATACAGCTTCTCTACCAGGAACGATTCCATCACTTGAATATTCGGGAAGATCGCGTGCATGTGCAGCTTGCTCGGTCCGGTCATGTGATACAAGCTCGTGACTTCATCGACTGTGGCAAGCTTCTCTGATATTTCTTGCAGGTGGGAGGGTTCAACATCCACATTAAAGAAAGCGGACACGTGGATGCCAATCTTGGCCGGATTGATAACGGCCGTGAATCGTTCGATAACTCCGTTCTCCAGCAAGGCGCTTATCCTCGCTTGAACAGCTACCCGTGATAAACCGATCTCCTTGCCGATATCCGTGTAAGATATCCTCGCATTGTCATGAAGAAACTGAATGATTTTACGGTCGATCTCATCAAGGGGATATTCTGTCCATTCTTTCTTTTCGTAATTTTCCATGCTCGTCCTCCTGTATTCGATATACAAAACATGAGATTATTCGTTTTATAATTACGTAACGTAACCATACAATCATAATATACCAACCAATAGAATTTACAATCGATATTTAGACATCGCAATGAAAATTTAGTTATTGCATATCGGCCATTTGTTTGTTATGTTATATGCATGTTAATAAACATAACATAAACAACTGGATCATCATCTAAAACTAAATAGAAATGACATCTAGGGTTCCACAATGTCGATCTTGAGGCATTGGTTCGGTCCAAGAGATGTCACACGGCAAACTGCCGTGCACACGGAGGGATAAAAGCCCGGGAGATATCGTAGCTGATATTTTTCGGGCTATTTATGTTGTCCTATAACGGAAGATGAATCATGGCAAGGAGGGAAAACAGTGGGCCAATGGTTAAGCAACATAGTTGTGAACGAGGGGATACACCACATTTACATCAGTCAAGGAAGAATAGCTGACATCATTCCTCAACATCAGCCCATGCCGGTTCATGCGAATAGTTGGGATGCCCGGAACCTGCTCATGCTTCCGACGCTGGAAGATTATCATGTGCATCTGGATAAGCAATTCCCGGCTGATCGATGGATAGCTCGAAGAAGAGTGGACACGATTCTCGATCAATTTCACCTCGAGAAGGAGCTCCTGGCACCGCATAAGGCCGGTATGAAGGATCGTGCAATCCAAACGCTGGATCAAATGCTGGCAAGCGGAACGACGCGCGCAAGAGTTCATGTCGATATCGATCCCGAAATCGGATTACGGCATTTGGAAACGATCGTTCAAGTGAAGGAGCTGTACAGAGGTTTGGTAGATATCGAGATCGCGGCTTTCCCACAGCAAGGTTTACTTCGATCTTCATCGATTGCGCTGCTGAAGCAAGCCCTTCGCGAAGGGGCAACAATCGTTGGTTGTGTCGATCCTGCGGGCGTTGATCGAAATATCGAAGCTTGCTTGGACACCGTGTTTGATATGAGTGTGGATTATGGCGCAGGCGTCGATATTCATTTGCATGATCAGAGTCATCTGGGACTCTATACCATTGAGCGCATTGCGGACTATACGCAGCAAACGAGTAAGCAAGGTAAAGTAGCTGTCAGTCATGCTTATTGCTTAGGAGAAATCGACAAGGGAGCTTCTGCTGATATCGCCGCTCGACTTGCGGAGCAGAACATCATGATTATCACGAGCGTTCCTATCGATTCCGCGATGCCAAGAGCGGATCAGCTAACAGCGCTGGGCGTGAACATCAAACTAGGTACTGATCATACGGGGCTGGATGCATGGACGCCTTTCGGAAATCCTGATCTATTGGCCCGAGGCAGAAGACTTGCCGAGATCAATAGGTGGAATGACGATGAGCGATTGCGTGCGGTATATCCTTATCTGACTTCAGCTCCGCTGGAATTTCAAATTGGCGCACAAGCAGATTTCATGTTGGTGCAAGCATTAAATCCCGAGCACGCGATTGCAGCCGCGCCCGAGCGGGAAATCGTTGCTGTTCAAGGGAAGGTTGTTGCGGGGAAGCAATTCGATCGGTCATGGTAACGACCCGTTGAGATGACGAGAGGCGAGAGGGGAATGGCGATGCTGGCAGAGAAGGCGATACATATTAGCAATGTCACGAAGCGGTACGGAACCGGAACGCTGGCACTGCGGGAAGTAGATTTGGATATAGGCGAAGGGGAGTTTGTTTCTCTGGTTGGCCCTTCCGGCTGCGGAAAATCAACATTGCTGCGCATCATGGCCGGACTGGGAGAAGCAACCGAAGGCGTCGTGTCCGTCCTCGGTCAGCCTTCGGGGCAATTAATGAAAACGAGCGGTCAGCTTGGATTCGTATTCCAAGAAGCTAACCTGATGCCATGGCGGACGGTAATCGAAAATGTTGAATTGCCATTAGAGCTGCGCGGAGTAGGTAAGAAGGAGCGACGCGAAGAGGTAGATCGGGTGCTTAGACTCGTGCGGCTGGAGAGCTTTCGCGATTCCTATCCCAAAGCGCTGTCAGGCGGAATGAAGATGCGGGTTTCGATTGCTCGCTCGCTCGTTTCCAATCCCAAAATCCTGTTCATGGACGAACCGTTCGGCGCGCTGGATGAGATGACGCGGCATCATCTGCATCAGGAATTGCTTGAGATTTGGCGGCAATCGAAGCTTACGGTCGTATTCGTTACCCATAATGTGTTCGAGGCTGTCTACTTATCCAGCAAAGTCGTCATTATGAAGTCATACCCGGGCCAAATAAGCAGCACCATCGATATTCCTGCTGCTTATCCAAGGGACGACGAGTTTCAAGCTTCGGCGGCCTTCGGTCAATTAGTGGATCAAGTTTCGAAAGCTTTAAAGGGAGGCTAGAACATGAACGATATTCTAAACATCGAAGTCACCGCAGTGCCCGCAAAGCCCGAGAAGGAGCAAGCTGCCGCAAACAAGCCCGGCAAAGCGAAGCAAATTCTGCCAATTGCAGCGCCTCCGCTTATCCTCATGCTTGCGATTTTGGTGATATGGCAGTTCATTACGATGATTTTTGATCTTCCCCGATACATTCTTCCGTCGCCGACAGCAATTGCACAAGCAGCATCGGAAAGAGGGAGCGACCTGCTTCGCTCCGCATTTAATACTTCATTATCCGCTTTCTTCGGTTTTCTGCTCAGTATCGTCGTCGGGAATCTAACGGCGCTGCTGATGACGGCATCCAAATGGGTGCAGCGAAGCTTGTCCCCTTATGCCATTGTCCTTCAGACGATTCCCGTTGTAGCCGTTGCGCCGCTGATCGTGATCTGGTTTGGCACCGGCATGAATTCCATCATTATCATTTCCTTTATCGTAGCGGTATTTCCGATTATCTCGAATAGCAATCTCGGCTTAAATGCGACGGATCACAACCTCGTGAATCTCATGCGCATGTACAACGGAACCGGCTGGAAAATGATGTGGAAGCTTCGCATTCCGTATGCGATGCCCTACATATTAGGCGGGATGAAAATCTCCTGCGGCCTTGCCGTCATCGGTGCCATTATTGGCGAATTCGTTGCCGGCATCGGCGGAGCTAAAGGCGGGCTTGGCATCGCCATTACATCGGCAGCGGTTCAGATGCAGACGCCTTATTTGTTTGCTTGTGCGATAACCGCATCCTTGCTGGGCATGATCTTCTTCGCAGGCATTTCGATTTTATCCCATTACGTCCTTAGAAATTGGCACGAATCCGCATCTCAAACGGAGAACTGACGGGTCAACGGTGGTTTCAACGATTCACCAAATATAGAAAATGGATGGGGAGATTGAGGATGAAAACGATGGAGAAAACGAAGTTGGTTGCAAGTACGACGATTCTGGCCGCAGTATTGACAGCTTGTGGATCAAATACGGGATCATCTGACGAGCCGGTCAAAATCACGCAAACCATGAGCTGGTTCGCTCAGCCGGAGATGGGCGGACACTATGCCGCGGTAGCCGGCAAGATTTACGAGGATGCCGGTCTGGACGTAACGTTACAGCAAGGCGGACCGCAGGTGTCCAACGTGCAGCTGCTCGCATCCGGCAAAGTGCAATTCGCGATGGCCAATGCGGACGAGGTCGTGCTTGCCCGCAATGAAGGCATCCCGATCGTGACGATTTTCGCCAATCTCCAAACCAATCCGCAGAACCTCATCTTTCACAAAGACTCCGGCATTACGAAGATTGAAGATTTGAACGGCCGAAAAGTGTATACGGCAACCGGTTTTCCATTCTGGCAGTACCTCAGCTACAAATACAAATTGGATAAGGTGCAGGTTCAGAACTACACGGGTTCCCTTGCGGGGTTCTCTGCGGATAAGGATTCGGTCACGCAAGGATTTGCAACCAACGAGCCGTACGTGCTTAAGGGAGAAGGCATTGATGTGGACTGGTTCCTGAACGCGGATCTGGGCTACAACCCCTATGGTAACGTCGTGATTACGACGGAAGACATGATTAAGAATCATCCCGATACCGTCAAGAAATACTTAAAAGCTACGGTTGAAGGCTGGGATTATTACTATGCGCACGGCGATGAAGTGAATAAACTGATTAACGAAACCAACAAGGATTATTCCCTCGATCATTTGAAGAGCTCACAAGAAATCACGAAGGACTTCGTATTTGGCGGCGATGCGGAAACCCACGGACTGGGTTACATGTCGGAGGAGCGTTGGAAGACGCTTGTTGATGAGATGAAGGAAGCCGGCATGATCAAGAAGGATATTCCGACCAGCGAGCTTTATACGAATGACTTTCTTCCGGAAAAATAGAAGGTTGGCGTAAAAAGGGGATCCCCTAGGGGGGTCCCTTTATGCCAAGCAAAGGAGGCAGCGCGGTGAGAAACATCATGCCAATGTCCTACAAGAATATGGTTGCAGCACCGCATTACTTGGCTTCGCAGGTGGGAAATGAGATTATAGGTCGCGGCGGCAATGCCATAGATGCATCTGTCGCGGTAAGTGCAGCGCTGGGCGTTGTTTATCCTCATATGACGGGAATCGGCGGCGATGCTTTCTTCATGATCCATCACAAGGGCACCATAGTGGGGTTTAACGGCAGCGGCAGATCAGGTCATTTAGCTACCAGAGAGTACTTTTTGAATAAGGGTTGGAAGGCGATCCCCGGGCGAGGCGTAGAGAGCGCGATAACGGTTCCGGGAATGGTCGATGCCTGGTGGGAAGTCTGGTCCCATTACGGCAGGTTATCCTGGGCGGATTTGCTTCAACCGGCAATTGAATATGCGGAAGAAGGTTTTCCGATATCGCGAGATTTGCATCACTGGATGGTGACCGATGAAGAGCTGATTCGAGCAAACGAGTCCATGTCGCAAGTCTTCTTGAAGAATGGAAAGCTGCTAAGTCATGGAGATCGCCTGGTCCAGACAGCATTGGCGGCAAGTTTAAGAGCGCTTCAGTCGGAAGGAAGAGTGGCCTTCTACGAAGGCGAATTGATGAAGAAGATGACGGAGGCAATCGAACGGGATGGCGGATTGCTTCGAGACGATGATTTTCGCCGTCATCATGGGGAATGGGCGGAACCGTTAACCGTTAATTATAGGGGCTACGACATCTTCGAGATGCCGCCTAACTCACAAGGTTTCTCCGCGCTTATGATGCTAAACATGCTGGAGAATGTGGATATGGGGAAGATCCCTCGCCATTCGGCGGATTTCTACCATTTGGCAGTGGAGACCGTCAAGCAGGTATTCAAGGAGAGAGATCGTTATTTAACCGATCCCCTATTCGCAGCGGATATTCCAATGGAGAAGCTGCTGTCCAAAGCTTATGCAAAAGAATTGTTCGCGAAAATAAGCACAATGGATGGGGCGCCTATGGATGTAAAACCACATCTATCACCCGTGTTGGGGCAGGACACGGCTTATGCAGCCATCGTGGATGCGGAAGGCAACGGGGTATCCTTTATCCAGAGCTTATATTACGATTTCGGCTCCTGTTATATGGCGGGAGATACGGGCATTATTTTCCAAAACAGAGGGTCCTATTTCTCTCTTGATGCCGATCATGTCAACACGCTCGAGCCAATGAAAAGAAGCTTCCATACTTTAATGCCGGCAATGATTAGCAAGGACGGAGCGCTCTACGCATTACTGGGGACACAAGGCGGAGAAGGTCAACCGCAGACGCAATTATCTCTTATAACGGGCTTGCTGGATTATGGGCTTACCATTGCCGAAGCGATTGAATTGCCGCGGTGGGTATACGGTCGAACGTGGGGGACGGACAGCGATGTGCTTCGCATGGAGACCCGGTGTCCGGAAACGGAAGAAGCCGCTTGTGAATTGGCGTTCCGGGGACATCAAGTGCAATTGTTCGGGAATTGGAATCGCATCATGGGGCAAGCACAAGGGATTGTTATTGACGGGAATGGACTTCGAAGCGGCGCTGTCGATCCGCGCGGTGACGGCATGGCGATCAGCTCGTAGAGGAAAGGAAGGGTTCAAATGAGCCTATTATGGAAATTGTTTTTGGCTTTCGGCTCAGCGACGATGTTGGGGTATGGCGGGGGACCTTCGATCATTCCGCTGTATCAAGATCAAGTGGTTAACCGTAACGGTTGGATGGATACATCGGAATTCGGGAGTGCGCTTGCTTTCGGAAACGCGCTGCCGGGGCCGATTGCAACGAAGCTTGCCGCATATATTGGTTTTAAAGTCGCCGGTTGGGGCGGCGCAATTGTCGCGCTGAGTGCGGTAGTTCTACCGACGGCATTATTAATGGTCGTGCTCTCCGGCATATTGGTAAAGCTGGAGCATGTGCCGGTTATCAAAGGGATGATCAAAGGCGTACAGCCGGTTATTTTCACAATGATGGCACTGCTTGCTTACGACTTTGCGAAATATGCGTTTCAACCCGGCTCAAGTGCGATTGGCCTAAGCTTTCTTCCGTTCATGATTGCGTGCATGTTCTTTATTATGGTGCAGTACTTACATTGGAATCCGGTGTGGGGCATCTTAGGTTCTTTGGCTATAGGGGCATTATTTCTGAGAGGATAGCGGTTTCCGGGGAAAAGGCGGGTGTCTATGTTAGATCTACTTTTTCGTAACATTGGGATTTCCACCGGCAGCGGCCGGTATGATATCGGAGTAAAAGACGGGTTAATCATCCGCTTCGAGCCAGTAGGTGCAGGTGAGGAGCTGCCTCCTGCCCAAGAAACAATCGCCGGGGAAGGCAGAATACTGCTGCCGGGTTTAGTGGAGGCGCATATTCACTTAGACAAAGCGTTTCTAACCGAGAAGTCGCCGGTCGCAGCAGGAGGGCTTGCTGAGGCAATCGCTGTTACCAGAGCGTTGAAGAATCATTATACCTACGAGGATATATCCAGTCGAGCAACTCGGGTTCTGGAGCGAAGTGCGAGATTCGGCGTGACTTCGATGCGCTGCCAAGTCGAGGTGGATCCTATCATTGGGCTTCAGGCGATGGAAGCAACACTTGCGCTCAAAGAGAAATGGAGGGATACCATAGACCTACAGCTTGTCGTTTTTCCGCAGGAGGGGATCATACAGCAGCCCGGAACCGCGGAGCTGATGGAGGAATCCCTTCGCATGGGAGCGGACGTCGTTGGAGGCATCCCTTATAACGATTACTCGGCGAATGATCATGTAAAGATCGTGTTCGATCTGGCGGAAAAGTATGGAAAACCTGTGGACCTGCATATCGATTTCTCCGATAATCCGAGCGAGCTAAACATCCTGATGGTTGCGGAAGAGACCATCAACCGCGGTTATCAAGGGCGAGTGGCTGCCGGACACGTGACATCGCTCGGATCCGTCGCGCGCGATCATGCGCTGCAATATGCGGAGAAACTGGCTGAGGCGGACTTGCAGATTATTTGCCTGCCTGCGACAGACCTTTATCTTGGCGGCAGGCAAGATGAACAAGCCGCGCGCCGCGGTCTGACGCCGGTAAAGCTGCTGCAAGCGGCGGGCGTTAATGTGACGATGGGGACCAACAATATCCGCAATGCTTTTACGCCTTATGGAACGGGTGATCCGCTCGATATCGCCTTGTTATTAGCGAATACCGCGCAGTTCGGGACAACGGTTGAACTCGCCAAAATCATGGAGATGGCGACGAGCCATGCTGCGCGCGCACTCGGTTTGGCCCAATATGGGATCTCGGTTGGAGCAAACGCGGATCTTGTTCTGGTACAGGCGGATCGGGTAGAAGATGTTATCATCGATCGCCCTCCACGCTTAGGCGTATGGAAGAACGGGAAGAAGAAATCAGAGATGGTCGTCGAAGCCAGACGTTTCTAATGAGGTTAGAGATGGAGGGACGTTGATGATGTACATAGAAGAAGTGCTAAAGTTAGCTGTTGAGTTAGCTGACGAGAATGAGCAATCCGGCCGTGGCGGTCGGTACGGAGCTGTTCTCATGATGAACGGCATCATCATCGCAACCGGTACGAACGATGTCACCCGGAATTGTGATCCGACAGCGCATGCCGAAATTCAAGCCATACGTACCGCTTGTCATACTTTGAAGATAACTGAACTGAAGGATTGTGAAATGTACGCGAGCGATGAGCCTTGCCCGATGTGTATGAGCGCCATTCGGTGGAGCGGGATCAATCGAATCTATTATGCTCGGCCCTCAGAGCCCGGCTTTCAAACCGAATGGAATGAACGCGCGGTATTCGCTAGTTTACACCCCATGGAATGAGTGATTGAACGGCATTTGAACAGCGCAAAAGAGCTCCTGAATGCATGCATTCAGGAGCTCTTTCCTTGTAATATCTCGAACGAATCGCGCTACGACGTTTGTATCCGCAAACGAAGGCCGTTTCGAAATATCTATTGGAATTTCAGCTGTTTAAGTCAGTTCAGGCCGGCTTTATTCAAACCAAATGCTGCGTCCGCCGAGCCTGGTACGGTTGTGAACGCGACGTTGATCCGATTCCATGCATTGATGGTCATGACCGAGAAAGTCAGATCGGAGAGCTCTTTCTCCGAGAATTGTTCGCGAACGCGGTCGTACACTTCGGCAGGTACGCCATGCTCAGGCAGCTTAGTCAGGATTTCAGTCCATGCCAGCGCTGCGCGCTCGCGCGGCGAGAACAAGGTGGATTCTCTCCAGATTGGCAGGTGATACAGACGAAGCTCTCTTTCGCCATTCATCTTCGCTTGCTTCGCGTGCATATCCAGGCAGAAGCCGCAGCCGTTTATTTGAGATGCTCTGATATGAACGAGATCAAGAATGGTTTCTTCAATGGCGCTTTCCTTCTCGGCATTGCTCAAATTCATCAGTTGCTTGAAAAACTCCGGTGATTGCTGCATGTAATTTATACGTTGTGTCATGATCGTCTATTCCTCGCTTTATTGGTTTTGTAAGGTCGGTTAAGGTTGTCTTATCCGCTCTTCGAACATAAAACGAGGCAGCATTAAATTCTGTGACAGCCATTCGCGTTCACATACATATTAAACATCGAGCAGGAAAAGCTATGTACCAAATCAATTGAAATTACCGGCCTGCAAAAATTGCTTGTCACACTTTGCCATCGTACCTCGTTATATGTAATGGCCTTTTTCTAAGCTGTTTGAAGTTAAGCTTGATGAATGGAAGTGGTAGGATGCAGGAATTATATGAGCAGTACAGGGCACTATTGTTTAAACTCGCATATCAGCTGACCGGCTCCGTATCCGATGCAGAGGATGTTGTGCAGGACGTATTTATGAAGGCTTATGAGATTCCGCCGGAGAAATTGACCCAGCCCAAAGCCTATCTATGTAAAATGGTTACGAATCGCTGTCGGGATTTACAGAAGTCGGCTCGCAAGAAGCGAGAACAATATTTTGGAGAATGGCTGCCGGAGCCGCTTGTCAGCTCTTATGATGATGGCATGGAATCGGTAGCTCGCGACGAGCTCTTATCTTATGCCATGATTGTCATGCTTGAACGTTTAACTCCCTCGGAACGAATCGTGTTCGTATTACGCGAGGCGCTCGGCTTTGAATTTCCCGAAATTGCAGAGTTGATCGAGAAGAGCGAAGTGAATTGCCGTAAATTGCTTAGTCGCGCGAGGGCGAAGATGGGCGTGTCCTCAGAAGAGCTTGTTCAGCCGGAAGCCGCCGACGAGAAGTGGGTACATGGCTTCCTATATGCGCTCAAACAAGGAAACCTCCATGAAATCGTATCGATGCTCGATCAGAATGTTGTTCTTGTCTCGGATGGGGGAGGCAAGGTTTCTGCAGTCGTCAAACCCGTTGCTTCAAGAGAAATTGTTGCTAGTTTCCTAAGTAAGCCGCTGCATAAAGCTGCTATTGGCTCGATTGTCGAAATCACCCAATTAAATGGGCAGCCGGCGATTATTATGCGATCGGATGAAGGCATTCACACGGTAGTGATGCTGCATGTCGAAGGCGACGCCATCCGGAATTTATATGTGCTCAGAAATCCCGATAAACTCCAACATTTAGCGGTATAGAAGAATGAAACAGGACGTATCGATTGCTAATCGGTACGTCCTGTTTTAGGTTCCAAGGCGCTGCCGGATGCTGCTAATCGCCCAGAGCATTAAGGGAATGACAAGGAATACAGCGGGATAAAAAAAATGAATCAGAAATGAGTTTTTAAGCATATTTGAAAGCTCAATATGCTGAGAGCTATACATGACGACTCCAAGCAGAACGACAGTCAGGATGCATGAAATGAGCTTCCAGTTCTTGAAGCCGGTCCACTCCGATAATCCGTAGCTAAGGATAAACAAGCCTATTGCCAACTTAATAAATGCGCCAAACAGCCATAGCGGGATGAAGATTGCATCAATATTTTGTACGAAATTGAGGATATGGATAAACTTGGTTAGCGAATATACAGGAACCACTAATTGAGCAGCCAAGAAGGGACCCGTGATGGACAGCAGCACCAGCGTGGTTAACACGCCCCAAATCATAGAAACGGCTGTACCCAGCAAAATGGCTCGCGAGGCAGAACGTTTGTTTCTTGCGAAGAAGAAAAGCATTAGGATGATCGAAGGATCAACCATGTAATTGTACGAATACAGCGTACCCTTCAGAATATGAGGCCACCCCGAGTCGACAAAGATCGGCAAAATTCGCTTCACATTCATGTCCTGCGGATTGAGCACCAGCTGAGCGAAAAAAGTAAAGACAAAAATGGGACCTATAATCTCCGCGCATCTGCTTATTGCCGTAATCCCGCCTTTATACACCACAAACGCAATAAGAAACAACATGCAAAGTAAAATTACAATCATTGGCGTGTTATGCAGCATAACCAGGTTTTGAAATTCCACCAAGCTTTTGGTGATCGTAGACATCTGCATAAACCAGAGTATGAAATATAGAATGACGAGTAACTTACCTATCACGGTGCCTAAGAGGTCTTTAAGGAAGTTTACTAACGTTTTATCTTTATGCTGTTGACATAGGCGAAGAATGACCCAAGTTGCGGCCATCATGATCATACTTCCGAGTAGAATGGAGATCCAGCTATCCTGGTGCGATTCTTCCGTAGCCAAACGGATAGGAAGGTAGGAGAATATGATCATGGAGGAGATGCTGATTAACCAAAACATCTGATAACCGCTAACTTTCATCCTATATTCTGCCACCTTTCCACCGTTATTTGAGCTGCGCCCCGGTTACGCCGGTCGACCGAAGCTGAATCGTTGCTTTGACTTTGACCTCAATGTTTTTGAAATTCGCATCCCAATCCGCCTTTTGTTTTTTCCACCAAGTCGGATGTTTACGATGCAGATACTCTCCAATACCGAACACATCAGGTCCCCATTGCTGAATTTTGTTCATCGTAAGCTGCATGTCCTTCTGGATGTATTCATTCAAGTATTTCTGGATCGCGATCATGTTAACGGATTCCGACATATCAAGTGATGTCGTATTTTCAAGCAAGTAGGCTTGCCCTGTAACTGTGAGTACAACGTGCGTGGGGTCTTTACCGGCGTGAACTCGCCGGCTCTGATGTGTCAACCTAAACGAGACGACGCCTTCATCCTTTTTCCAAGGAATCGTAATTCCGCCATAGTTGCCTTTCCCAATCATCCAGATTGCTTGTGAGCCTTCTGCTGCGTCTAGAAATCCTTTGATTTTAAGCTTCTTATCCATGACAGCGAAGCCTGCTACAGATGCAATAGGTTTCTTCGACTTGCTGTTATATTTCACTTCTTGGATTTGAAGATAGGGTAAGACCGGCCGAGTTCCTTCAGACAGACTCTCGATCACGAGCTCTCTCGACGAAAAACCATGGAGCCCATTGATGTGCAGCTCTTTGCCGGCAGCGATGCTGGAGTTATATTCCATGGGATGCTGCAGCATTAGAAAATCCTTGGCACGACTGCCGCGAACGAGAAGGATGGTATCCCTTAGATTGTTTGCAGGGTCTCTCCCCAGCTTATCAAATAATTTACTTACCTCTTGTTTTCGGAAATACTCTTCACCGATTGCGATTATGATGCGGTGGCTCGTCATCAATCTTCGAGATATTTTACTTTGAATCTTCTGAGTGGCATCAAATACATCCTTTCCTTTAGCGGAAACGACAAGATAATTATCCTCACTTCCGGATTCGCCGCCTTGACCGGAGCCTTTTAATTGAGAGGGAATGACAATCTGATTACTAATTTCAATCTCCCCATCATCAGCATGATCAACAGCCGTACCCAAGATATAGGCTAATTGATTCGGTTCGACAAAATCAGTGCAGCCGGGCAGTGACAGCAGAAGCATGGAAGCGATACTTAGAAACCGTATTAACCGAATCATTGCGAAGCTCTTTTCTTTTTCTTATTTCGACCGTTTTTCATCCAGAAGGGGTATCGAATGACGAGATCTCGAAATCGTTTGCCATCGAAAGGCGCTACAGGGCTTAAGTAAGGCGTTCCGAAGGATTCCAGCATAACCAGATGAATTAATAAGAAGATAATGCCGAAAGCGAAGCCTACGAAGCCAAGGGCACCGGAAATAAACAGCATCATGTACCGAATGATGCGAAAGGGAAGGGTAGCGCTATATCTGGGAATGGTATAAGCAGCGATCCCGGTTAAGGAAATGACGATGATAATCGGCGTTGAGATGATGCCTGCTTCAACCGCGGCTTGTCCGATTACCAGCGCGCCAATGATGCTGACCACAGGACCGAGTTGATTGGGAAGATGAACCCCGGCTTCTTGCAACCCGTCAAAGATGAACATCATAATAAACACTTCGATAACCGTTGGAAAAGGCGAGGATTCTCGGGCTGTCGCAATGCCTATCATGAGATTGCTCGGAATCATCTCCGGATGGAACGTCGACAGAGAGACATAGATGGCTGGCAAAGCAAAGGAAATGAAAGTCATAATGTATCGCACCATCCGAGTTAGGATGATGAAGACGAACCGCTCGAAATAATCATCGGCGGATTGCAAGCCGGACCAGAAAGTGCTGGGAAGAATAAGGGCAAAGGGCGTTCCGTTCGTGAGAAGTGCGACCTTGCCATCCAATAAGCTTGCGGTCACAATGTCCGGACGTTCGGTGTTTTGAATTTGCGGGAAGAGAGAGAAGGAACTGTTCTCGATCCACTCTTCGATATACGCAGAATCGATGACGCCGTTAACCTCGATCTGTCCGAGTTTTTCTCTTACTTCAGCTATCACATGATCAGCCGCAAGTCCTTTGACATAGGTGAGGACGACTTCGGTTTGCGTGTATGTCCCGATCGTAAACGATTCCATCTTCAGCTGCGGGTGAATGATTCTGCGTCTGATTAACGAGGTGTTGGTGCGGATATTTTCTACAAAACCTTCCTTGGAACCGCGCAGCGTCGATTCCTTAAGCGGCTCTTGAATGCCTCTCATCTCGAATTCTTGCAGCTGAGCGAGGAGCACGGATGCTTCGCCATCCACCATGATTGCCAAACTGCCTTGCAGAATATGTTGAAGGAGATCCTCCATGGATTCGGCTGTTTTGATATTCGACAAGGGTAACCATTCGCGTTTGAACATTTCCGCCAATGTCTGTATTCGTCCAATCCCCTGCGGCAAACCGTTGAAGATTAGAGGTCTCAGCACATTATTCTCAATTCGTTCCACATTCGTCATGCCATCTATATAGGCGAGCAAAATTAAGGTTTCATCCTTCAGAGAAAATTGACGAAACACAATATCCGAACAATGGTCGAATTGTTCCCTGAGGTAAGCTTCGTTTACTTCGATGCTGCTGCTGATGGTACCCATGGATGATCCCCCGGCGGATAAAATTCACTCGGTGACTAGTATAAGCAAAGCCGGTTTCATCTATGCATTTTATGGCAATCTGCTAGTTTACACGATTTGGTATGAATGTTACTTTAATGAAGAGGAATTAGTTTCAAGACATGTATGGAATAAGGGGATTGTTATGCACAGCGGATTTCTTATGGACACGGAGAGTAATCGGCGTAATACACTAAAGCAAACCAAGCAGGCGGCGCTTATCGCCTTGCAGCACTACGATATCGACTGGAGTTCCATTCATTTCATTCAAATTTCGGAGCATGCGACCTTCCGCGTCGATTTCGGCGATGGAGAGAAACTGTTGCTCCGCATTCATCCAGCTACCAAGACTCGCAGTGAAACCGCATCAGAGCTTGAATGGTTGGCATACTTGCGGCACAAGGAACTGATCGTACCGGTCGCAATATCGAATCACGAAGGTGAATTCATTACGAATGCGGAGAGCCGCGAGGGCTTGCGTTATTATGCAACTTTGCTGAAATGGGTCGAGGGTGACACTATTCATAAAGGCATGCTGACGACAGAAAACGTCCACCGCCTCGGGGCAATGATGGCCCGGCTGCATGAGGCCGGCGCAGATTTCTGTCCTTCACGCGATTTTGTTCGACCGACTTGGGGCAGTAAGAGCTTTACGAAGGACTGGGAACATTTGAATGGTCATTATGCGCATTTTATTTCGGAGGAAGGCATCGCATTATATGCCCAAGCTGCCGTAAGAGTGAGCAACCATCTTGATGCACTCGAATCGCAGGAGCGGGATGATTATGGGATGATTCATGCAGACTTACATATTGGCAATATCGTTTATCATCATGGAGAGCCGTTTCCCATCGATTTCGGAAGATGCGGCTTCGGTTATCACCTATACGACATCGCCCAGTCGATTATGGGGCTGCATCCGGCTCAAAGAGAGCTCTTCATCCAAGGCTATCGCAAAGTGAGACAACTGAGTGAAGCTGCAATGCCGATCTTAGAAAGTTTCTTCATCATGTCTATTATCGAAGCTTACAGCTTTCACGCAGAGAATGAGCTTGAAACCGAAGGCTTAATGGAAGAACAGCCATATGCCCAGGCTCTGCTCAGCGCATATATGAACGGAGATCCGTTTTTGTTTCAGTCTCTTGCCGTTTAGAGATCGAAATGGAATCGGACATGAACAAGTTAGGAACCAACGTGGATTGCGTTGGTTTTTTCAATTAATCCCCCTGTAATCAAAGCAATCGATTTGGAAATAAAGTTCTGTAAATTTTTAAAGAAATAAATGATATAATCAACAAGTTATAGATTCGCGTTTTTTATTTTATATAGTTAAGGATGAGAAGGGTATGAATATGCGGTCAAAGTTGGAAAAATCAGAATCGGCTGTCAAGATTTCATTCGTCTATGTGATTATAGGCAGTCTCTGGATCATCCTATCCGATAAATTAATCGATATGCTGCAATTATCAGATGCCATTACGGTGAATGCCTCCAAAGGTCTGTTCTACGTGTTGAGTACGGCCGTAATCCTCTACTTCTGGGTGAAACGGCTGAAGAAGGCCCTGACCGAAAGCGAAGAACGTTACCGTGCGATCGTCGAGCATTCGCCGGAGCCCGTTGCGGTCCACCGTGATGGAAAAATCGTGTTTATTAATCCTGCCGGCGCCAAAATTGTCGGAGCATCCAGTCCTGAAGAAGTGATTGGACTGCCTATCGTTACGATGATACATCCGGAGTTCATTGATCGTGTAATGGAACGTGTTCGACAAGTCGTGGTGGAAGGGAAGTCCACGGTGCCCGTTGAACAGAAAATCGTTCGCCTTGATGGACAAGTCGTTGATGTCGAGGTAAGGTCGGTTCCGATCAAGTACCTTGGCAAGTCGGCTGTGCAGCTTTTGTGCAAGGATATTACCGAGCGCAAACAAGCCGAACGTAAACTGGAAGAGCAAGAACAAGCCTATATGTCGCTTGTTGATCATAATCCGGATGCGATCTTCAGATTAGATCTGGAGGGCTACTTCTTGAATGCCAATCCGGCCACCAGCAAGATTACCGGATTTCAACTTGATGATCTTCTGCACCAGCCTTTCAAGGAGCTGATCATGACGGATGATCGTGAAAAGGTATGCGCTATTTTTAAGGAAGCAGTGAATGGCGAGTCCAACAGCATTGAAATTGCGATCCGACATGAATCCGGGCTTCCGATCGATTTGAATCTGAAGATGGTTCCGATTGTTATTCATGGTAAAATCCAAGGTGTTTATGGCATTGCCAAAGACATCACCAATCGTAAGCGGACAGAAGAATTGTTGATTAAATCCGAGAAGCTGTCCGTAGTAGGTCAGCTCGCAGCCGGTGTTGCACATGAGATCCGAAATCCGTTAACGTCGCTTCGCGGTTTTGTTCAATTATTTCAAGCGAAGGAAGACATGAATCAAGAATATTTAAAAATTATGTTATCGGAATTAGACCGCATCAATGATATCGTCAGTGAATTTCTCGTGATCGCCAAACCTCAAGCGATGAGCTTCGAGGTAAGAGATGTGCGGCAAATTTATTATGAGGTGTTCTCGCTGCTCGAAACCCAAGCAACGCTCAGTAACGTGCAGATTCATGCCGACATCGCAGACGACATTCCCATGATAAACTGCCAGCAAAATCAATTAAAACAGGTCTTTATCAATATTCTTAAAAATGCGATCGAGTCGATGACAAGCGGAGGCAACATCCATATAGAAATGAAGGTAGTCGACCGCCATATTATGGTTCGCTTCATAGATAACGGATGCGGAATATCGGAAGAAAGAATGCTGATGTTGGGAGAGCCCTTCTACACGACCAAGGAGAAGGGGACAGGTCTCGGACTCATGGTTTGTCATAAAATCATTGAAGCACATGGAGGCAGCCTCCATATCGAGAGTCAGCTTGATAAGGGCACAACGGTAGATTTGATTCTGCCTATTGAAGAGATTGGCATTCTCCAAGAAGCGTAGATAATAGTGTTGCATACTTTCAGATGGTAGTGAACCCCGCCGATTTATAAACAGCGGGGTTCTTTTCGTTTCAACAAGCGCCATAGTGAAGGCTAGCCTAGAGAGTCGCTCCCCGAATTCTAACGGTTGCCAGCGCGCCTAAACTCCCCTTATTCAGAGTCCAGCATTTGTAACGGTTGCCACAGAGGTTATTTCGCGAATAAGGTAGGATTTCCGATCGTAATAGGACAAATAAGCGCACTGACTACCGTTAGAGTAAATTCATAACAAAAGAAGACCAAATAAGTGCTCTGGCGACCGTTAGACGAAACTCTCCCCGCCTTGAAAGAGTAGTCGGAAGCTAGGAAGATGGAGCGGAAGATAGGTGAAGTTAGTAGGTGTCTATACAAGCTGCAAGATCCGCGAAGCTCACGGGTCTATTTTTTTTGAGATTAACTAGAGGGGAATCGAGCAGCATGGCGAAAATAGACAACAATATCCTGTACATCCACAAGCGCAATTGGAGGGAACCGCAATGATTACCGAGGATCAAATAAGAAGGTATGCGCTGTCCTTGCCCGAAACGGATGAAGTCGACCATTGGGGGAAGCCATCCTTTCGCGTGAAAAATAAGATCTATGCCGTCATTCAGCCTGATGGCGTGACCCTGCTGGTTAAGCTAACGGCGGAAGATCGTGAGGCGTACACGACGATCGACCCCGAAGTTTATCGGGTTCCGCCGAAATATCCAACTCTGAATTATGTCATCATTCAACTCGAGCTCGTGGATCCGAATGAATTGAATAGCTTGATCTTCAAGGCGTGGAGCCTGGTTGCTCCGAAACGAGTCGTAAAGTCGTTTATTACTTAGGTGACAGGAGGGGGAGGGATAGAAGATGGCTAATGTTCATGTCATGCTTTGGTTCGATACGGAAGACTACATAACCAAGGAGTCCGAAGAAGCATTGCTTGCCGTTGTACAGCTGTTAAACAATCGCAACATCAAGGGAATATTCAAGATTGTCGGTGAGAAAGCCCGCAAATTAGAACGTAATAACCGGCAGGATATTATAGAGCAGCTCGCTCAACATGAAATCGGCTATCATACGGATTGGCACAGCGTGCATCCCACGGTAAGCGAATATTTGGAGAGCTATGGCTTTGCGGATGGTGCTGCGGAGTATGCTTTGCGAGAGAGAATGGGGCTGGAGGATGTAACACGCATTACGGGTCAATCCAGCCGATGTTATGGCCAGGCCGGATATTCATGGGCACCGCAAACCTTTCCTGTGCTTCGAAGCTGGGGCATTCCGGTTTATCTGGATGTTCATGATCAAATTACACTGGATCATAAACCGTTTTGGTATGGCGGATTGCTTAATCTTACCGATATGAAGGGTATAATGCGCATGGAGTTGAGAGAAGACGGTCTGGAAGAGGGCATGGCCGTATTCGACCAGCTGTACGACGAGCTTACTCTAGAAGACGGGGAAGGGCTCATCAGCATCTATTATCATCCCTGCGAGTTTGCATGTACCGGATTCTGGGACGGCGTGAATTACAATAAGGGTCACAATACCCCGCGTGATCAGTGGCAACCAGCTCCCCTTAGACCGGCAGGAGAGATGGAACGCTATATCGACATGCTGGGCAAGTTTATTGACCATACACGTACAAAATCAAATGTGAACTATATCACTTCAATGGAAGCTTATGAGATGGAGAAATCCAATCGGAAACCGTTGCAGGCTTCGGATATCCGCGCCATCGCAGCCGGGATCTCAAATGAACTGAACTATACGGTCTTTCAAGACTACTCTTTGTCCGCATCGGAACTGCACGCTGTTTTTTGCCGGTATTTGCTTGGACAAGACTTAATCCCTGAACTCATCTATGGCCCGGAAAATGAAACACAGAGCGATCCGGCCGAACCTGTTCGAGTTGCGGACATAAAGCAAGCGATCTCCGGACAATATCCCGGATTGTTGGATGACATGCAGCTTCCTGATTATTTCAATGTAGCCGGATACCGCATTAATCCCGTTGATCTTACGTGTACGTTGGCAGCTGTTATCGCGAATGGTTACGAAGATGAGGATCGTATCGAAATCATTACAGGCGCCGTATTGAAATCCAAAGTACATGCGCGTACGGATGAGAATTGGGGGCCGCAGTGGAGTCCGTTTCCTCCTGAACTGAAAGTGCCGAATCTGATTCGGCTGTCTCAGCTGCAAACCTGGACCTTGAAACCGGCATTATTCTAATGCAATCAGGCCATTGTAATGGATAGGTGGCTGGGTGAATGTCGGATTTACAATACCTTAACAATTAATCGGGTTACTTTCTGTAACCTTTTCCAATTCATGCTCGTCTACCTTACCTGAAAGCCAATTTACTTCATGAGGTGAACGATAATGAGAAAAACATTCAAAATGATTACGTTAACGGCAGCGGCGACGATGGTATTCGCTTTTGCAAGCCAGAGCTTCGCTGCAACTTCCGGTTTCACGGATCTGGGCAACAATGCTGGGAAGAATGAGATCATTTCCTTGCAGCAGCGCGGTTTGATCAAAGGAATCTCGGCTGACCAATTTGCACCGCATGCAACCATGACAGCAGCTCAAGGCGTGCAGCTCATCGTCAATGCCCTGGACTTGAACTTGGATTTGGTTCGCTTCTTTAAAGAACCGAAAGCGACTGATTATTTCGTGAACGCAAACGATAAAGCTTGGTACGCGGATGCGCTGATCATTGCCGCAGTCAACGGGCTTGATCTCCCGAAAGATTTGAATCCGAACAAGCAATTAACGCGCGAAGAATTTACACACGAGCTTATCCATGCTATCGAAGTAACCGGCAAATTACCAATGGTCAAGCCGGTTGTCGTAGAGATCGCGGACCAAGATCAAATTTACATCGAGTACTCGGGTTCTATCACGCGTGCACTAAACTACGGCGTCATTAAACTTGGCGAAGATGGCAAAGTAAATCCGAAGGTGATCATTACACGTTCGGAAGCGGCAGTTGAAATTTACAATGCACTGGCTTACATGAAAGCTCACGTTGCGCCTATCGATGCAAACAGCAAAGTATCCATCAAGCAAGGTAATGAGATGATCGGTGCAGCAATTGGCGTAACACCGTCTCTGAGCGAGGATGCGGATCCTAGCGCAGCATTTACGCGTGAAGCATTTATTACACAGCTCGTCAAAACGGTTGAAGAAGCAGGCAAGCTGCCTATGATCAATGTAGTCGTCACCGATATCAAGGATGCGGATCAAATCGACGTTGTCAATTCCGGTGCCATCCAGCGCTCACTCAGCTACGGAATCGTAAAGCTTAGCAGCGACGGCAGCTTCGATCCGAAGGGTGAAATCACCTATGGAGAAGCTTCGGAAGCCATCAACAATGCGATTGCTTACTTGAAGGCCCACCCTGCTCCTGATGCTAAATAAATAGCCCAATTAGGATGTAACACAGAGACTGCCGGACCATTGTTCGGTAGTCTTTTTTATGCTGCTGAATCCAGCTTCACGCTGTTTGCAACTTTTTCCACTTCATTGCGTTTAATAGACATCCGCCAAGAGGGGGAAACTGACCGGATTTGAAGGAGGGTTTGCTGAAAGCGCCATGGAGAACTCGATCGTAAAACAAGCCGAACAACTAGCAGGCGTTTATTTGCAGGAACATGTGATATCCTCGTACCAGATCCTAGGCAAAGGCTTCGTAAATCAAGTTTGTGTAGTCGAGACAGCAGCTCACAAGGTTGTGGTTCGCATGAACGACTCATCGGTTTATCCCATTTATATCAAGGAAAAATGGTGCATGGAGCAAGCGGCCGCTGCCGGCGTGCCCGGTCCTGAAGTGCTGGCGATAGGAATAGCCGGAGATACCGCCTATATGATTCAATCTTTCGTAGATGGAGACAACGGGTTAGACACCACAACCCGGGAGTCGGAAGTTTGGCGACAGCTCGGAATCTATGTCAGACGAATCCATACGATCGATGCACGGGGCTTCGGGGAAGAACTGATCAATCCCGCAACAGGTGAGTTCATTTCGCCTCCTCATCCCGGGTCTGACGGCAGTTGGAAGGGGTACGTGCAATATAACATCAACAGTTTGACTGCGGATGATCGGTTCATCGAGCTTGGCGTCATCTCCCAAGAAGAATCGGTGAAAGTGAGAGAACGATTCGAGCTTGTGAAGCGAACAGACTATCGGTTCGGCTTAAACCACGGTGATCTCTCACTGAAGAATACATTGGTCAGTCCTACGGGAGAGGTTCGATTGCTGGATTGGGGCAGTGCAGAGGTTCATGTAGTGCCGGATGGTGATATTATGCAAGTGCTGCAATGCGTGATAGTTGGCGACGGGCCGGATGCTGAGGATTTTCAAGCTTTTCTGGATGGGTATGGGAGAAGGATCGAGGACTTCACGGATTTAAAGCCGTTAATGCTGCTTAGAGCGTTCGATAAACTCAGATGGGCGATAGACCGAAGTCCGGAGCACATTGCCTATTTTGCCCAGTTCGCCAGGAAAGTGGTTGAAATGAATCTGAATGAATAAAAGCCTTCTGATTCGCAGTTAACTGCGTTTCAGAGGGCTTTTTGCATAGTTATCTGCTTATTTATGGATTATGGATAGGCGATGCTGTTATTTCTGCATTTCAGAAGGCTGCTGGGCCATTTCCGAATAGGTTTTATGACAAACCATATTGGATATACGCGGGATGACGACCGTCTCGCCAACGTTCAACTGGTTCGGGTTCTTATGCTGCGGGTTTGCTTCCTCCAAGATCGGCATGGGGATGTTATATTTGTGGCCGATAGAGGCGAATGTATCGCCGGTTTGAACCTGATGCTGTGCGAAAACCATATCATCCGATTGACCGTCGCGAAAGAATGGGAAGAAAAACGGTGAAAAGGAAAAGAACGGAAACAAGAAACGTCCTGGGAAGAATGGATGGGGAAAGGGACGGAAGAACGGGCGACGGCCGAAACCTCCACCAAAGCCTCCACCAAATCCACCTCCGGGGAAAAATCCACGATTCATTTCGGTAACCTCCATGATGTTGGAATAGTCATTTGACTATATAGGATATCCCTTAAGGCTTGGAATCGTTACAGGGAATATGGAAAAATATTGTTAACATAAAGACAGAAGACGTTATGTAACTTAAGAATTGTGGCTGTATAACGTTAAAATAAGGTGTAAGTACAGCATCCCCAGTAATTACAAAGAACGAATTTGGGTTCCAACCTACTGAAATTCGATTCTCTCTGCGAACTACTATCTGAGGCAGGGCAGGATAGGAAGAGGTTGGGAGACTTATATGAAACCGAGAAGTAAAAAGAGATCGACAGTACAAATGTCGTGGAAGAAGCTAGGAGTAGCCTTAATACTGACAGGTATATTGGTTGTTGCATTAGGCTGGGCCGTCTTCGGAGCACTGGTAAACAAGCAGGATATTACTTTGCTGGCGAAGCCGCTTCCGGCAGCCACAATTATCTATGATCAAGATGACGAAGTAGCAAGCCGAATTTCACTCAATACCATTGAACCCGTTACATTTGAGCAATTGCCAAGGCATCTCATCGATGCAGTCGTTGCGGTTGAAGATAAACGTTTCTTTGAGCATAACGGGGCTGACCTATGGGGCATTGCCCGTGCACTAACGACCAATCTAACGAGCGGAAAGACGGTACAAGGTGCGAGCACGATCACGCAACAGCTGGCTAAGAACGTCTTTCTGACTCATGATCGAACGTGGGGGAGGAAATGGAACGAAGTACTCTTATCCAAAAAAATCGAAGGAGAATACGACAAACAACAAATTATCGAAATGTATATCAACCAAATCTACTTTGGCGAAGGGGCTTGGGGAATTAAACGAGCGGCAGAGACTTACTTCAGCAAGAAAGTCGAGAACCTTACGCTTTCAGAGTCGGCGATGCTGGCAGGCATTATCAGAGCCCCTTCGGCGCTTTCGCCGTTTAAGCATCTCGATAAAGCGTTAGAACGCCGTAATATTGTTCTTCAACTCATGAAGGATCAAGGGAAACTAAGCCCGGCTGCGTATGAGAAGACGGTCCGTGAGCCGATCAAACTCGGAAGCGCCAAGCCAAACCGCGGAGAAGGCATAAAGTATCCGTATTATGTGGATCAAATCATTCGAGAAGCGTCCGCCTTGTACGGGTTGACCGAGAATGAAATCCTGCATGGAGGATTGCGGATACATACGGCGTTGGATACGAAAATGCAGCAAGCCGCAGAAAAGGTGTATGCGAACAATGCGGTGTTTCCAACCAGCAATGCCGACCAGCTTATTCAAAGCGGTGCGGTATTGGTCGATCCGCGTGATGGCGGGATTAAAGCGCTCGTTGGCGGCAGAGGGCAGCAGCCTTTCCGTGGATTTAACCGCGCCGTGCAGCTGAAGCGACAGCCCGGTTCCACGATGAAGCCGATTTCCGTATACACGCCGGCTTTCGAACAGGGCTATCGTCCCGATGATACGCTGCTCGACGAGCCGGTCGCCTTCGGAGGGTATGAACCGAAGAATGCCGGAGGCGGCTACCACGGAGAAGTATCGATCTACGAAGCGATCATAAATTCTTATAACATTCCGGCCGTGCGGTTATTGAATGAGATGGGGATTGATGCGGGGATGGAGGCAGCTGAGCGTTTCGGGATCGAGCTCAAGGACGAGGACAGAACGCTTGGGCTTGCACTGGGCGGACTCCAAGAAGGTGTCTCTCCACTGACTATGGCTGAAGCGTTCAGTGTCTTTGCCAATGATGGGACCCGCAATCCGGCCCACTCCATTATCCGCATCGAATCGGCAGATGGCGAAGTACTGGCTGAAGCAGCCGGGGATGCAGGCGTGAAGACGACCGAGTCTTCCGTTGCGCGTACGATGACTGCCATGCTTGAAGGCGTCGTTGAGGAAGGAACAGGGGAGGTAGCTGCACTTGCAGGTCGACCTGTCGCCGGTAAAACAGGCACAACCGAAATGCCGGGAACCGGAGGCGAAGGAATCAAGGACAACTGGTTTGTCGGCTATACCCCGCAGCTTGTCGGAGCCGTATGGCTTGGGTACGATCATACGGATGCACAGCATTATCTAACGACAACATCAAAGGCAGCGGCGGCAGTATTCCGGGAGTTGATGAGCGAGGCGCTGAAAGGCGAACCGATTCTCGCTTTTCCGAAAGCGCCGGGCAATGCTGTGAAGAAACCCGGGAAGCCGCCGAAAGCGGATGATCGAGATAAGGATCACAAGCCGGGAGGCAAGGGGAATAAAGGAGATAAGGGAGATAAAGGTCCCGGTCATAAAGGTCCTAAGAATGACCACGGTCAGAAAGATGAGGACCGCCCACCGAAGGGGCATGACAAGCATGGTGGGCCGAAGGATAAAGATTGAGTTTAGATAAAGTAAAGCTGTCGGAGCGTCGAGAGAGGAAGCTGTAACGGTTGCGACAGCGGCTATTTAACCCAAAAAGAAAGTATTTCATTACTAACGGCTGTGAGCGGGCTTATTTGGGCATTTTTCGTTAGAAATCTACTGTTTTGCAGCGATTAACGATACCTGCAACCGTTAGAAATGTTAAAGCAGTTTATTTCATGAAATAGCCACGCTGACAACCGTTAGAGTTTATTCGGAGTACAGAAAAGAAACCCAACGTGTTATACGCGTTGGGTTTCTCTGTCATTCGGCTGCCGGAGAATAAGTCCGGCAGCTTTTCGTTGTGATCCTATTCATGCATGTCTTGAGCTAACAGCTGCTGTGCCACAATATAACCTGATCCGCCGTTAATGCCATGCCCCGGCCACGTAGCCGCACCTAACATAAACAGATTTGGAATTGCAGTTCTGTGGCTTGGTTGGGACGGCAGCGGTCGAAACAAGTAGCTCTGTGCGAAATCATGTGAGCCTCCGTAAGGGTCGCCGGGCCCGGAGTTCGGGTTGAAACGGGCGATCGTGTCCGGCGTAACGACAGATTTCCCGATAATCGCGTCCGGTATATTCGGGATATGCTTGCCAACTACGGCAATAACGCGTTCCGTGAAGCGTTCGGTAAGATTGGGCGTCCACGTACCATCGCCAACATCAATCAGGCCGGCGGCATCTCCGCGCGGGCGGCAAGGCACTTCAAGAACTTGGAGCCGCATGATCGCTTTGCCGGCAGGTGCTCTGGAGGGATCAAGGTTGGTCGAGCAATCCACCGTAAACGTTGGCTTGGCTGGAAGCAGACCCGCCATCCCTTGAGCGATGGCTTGAGTAAACCCGTCGAGCCCATCGGTTAAATGGGGCTGTCCGACGCGATGGAACCGACCATCCGGCCATTTCGGCGCTTCGCTTAGCGCGAGATGGATTTGAACACAGCCCCTTCCGTAGCGGAACCCCTTCGCTTCACTGCGGATGTCAGGGCTGACTTCGGTATCCGCTAGCAGCGACAGGAACAGCTGATCCGGGCCGGTTGATGCGACAACCGCATGTTTTGCATGGTATTCTTCGCCATCGGCCGTGCGAACGCCGACCGCTTTTCCATGCTTGACGATGATCTTCTTGACCATAGTACCGGTAAGGATCTTGCCGCCTTGGTCCTGTACTAACCGAGTCAAGGCCTGTGCAAGCTGTTCGCTCCCGCCTGCAGGTATTGGCATCCCACCGCCCATAAGCGCCATTGCTGTGAGCGGCACCCAGATTCCGCTGCCGATTTCATCAGGTGTTCGACCTAAATGTGTGACCCATGAAGCCAACATAGCGCGCATGACCGGCGACTGGAAATCACTTACGACATTTCGGGCGGTCGAGAACAGGGAGGGGGTGAACGTAGGTATGCTTTTGCCCCCAACTCGTTTGTCATATAGCAGCCTATGTATAATCTCGGTGGCCTGTTGACTGGATAAATCTAAGTTGAACAGCTCGAAGACATCACTGGCATAAGGCGCGAATGCCTCGAACATCCGTCCGAGTACCGCTCCGTCACTCGGAGCCAGGCGCTCTGCTTCGACGGTAAGCTCTTCGACTGACCTTGCGAAGACGGCCGTATCCCCGTTTTCCATTGAAACACCGGTGGGGAGGTCCGTGTTGACGTAATGCAGGCTACGCGCTTCGAGCTCTTTCTTGAAATCCGCATATGCAGGACCTGTCAGGAATAGAGGGTGAGCAGCGGCGTATACATCATGTTTAAATCCTGGCAATGTGAGTTCTTCCGTACGTAAAAACCCGCCCGGGCGGTCGTTCTTCTCCAGCATAAGGACGCTTCTTCCCGCGCGTGTAAGATAAGCAGCCGTGATAAGTGCGTTATGACCGCTGCCAATCATGATGACATCATACTTGTTCAAATGACGAGCCCCCCTCCAAGATTAAGTGCCAGTACCAGTTTAACGCATTCGGAGGAGCGAGAAGTGGCGGTTACTGTCGACAACCCCAAATTTTTCCTAAAATATAATAAGTACTTGTAATAAAGGTAATCCTGTCTCTTGACCGTTATTACTTGTCCATTTATTGACTCACTAAATGTTCCTTTATATAGTAAATGAGGGGGTGCGTGAGTAATGGTTATACGCAGTAGACTTAAAGAGGTTATGGAGAAACATGATCCAAAATTATCGATTCGCAAGCTTGCGAAGGAGGTCAATTATCACTTTGATTCCATTCGCCGCATGTATAAAGATGAAATGGTCCAATATCCGAGAGATTTGCTGCTAAAACTCTGTTTATATTTTAATGTACAGCCCGGAGATCTGATTGGAATCGAAGAAGCTGTTGATCATGATCAAGTAACTGATAAATTGATTTCATCGGAGGGTAATCGAAGTAATGTGCTCGATTGACTAGATTCTATGGTCATGATATAATGATACTGACAAGAATTTATGGTCAAAGAGAGCAGGAAACAAACAAATGGGTATATTTATTCAATTAAACAAACGCACTGGAGAAACAAAGTCCCACAGGAATCAAGCAAGAAAGCAGGGGCGTATTCCAGCCGTGTTGTATGGTATTGGTAAAGATACTTTGTCTTTAGAAGTGAAAGAATCGGAAATGCTGGAAATTTTGAGAAGCAATCCGAGGGCAATTCTGCAAGGCACTACTCCTGATGAGAAAGTAATGCCGATCAAAGTGCAGAACATTCAACGGGAAGTTATGACAGGCAAACTGCTGCATATTGATTTTCATCATGTGAACATGACGGAAAGCATGGATAGTAAAGTGACGGTACACTTTGCCGGCGAAGCGACTGGCGTGAAGTCCGGCGGGACATTGACAGTACTCCTACATGAAGTTGAAGTGCGCTGCATGCCTGGTGATTTGCCTACTACCATGGAAGTAGACATCAGTAACCTGGATAGCGGCGATCAGTTGCTCGTTTCGGATTTGATCTTCCAAGCGGGGATCGAAGTATTGACAGATCCGAAGACTGTGATGATTCAAATCAAAAAGGTACATGAGGAAATCGCATAATCGATTTCACGCAATTAAACCTATAATTCCTCTCAGCGACTGCTGAGAGGTTTTTTGTGTTACCTATGTATTCTCGCAATGAAGTTGCTATAAAATTCCAAAAGACCTATTTAGAACAGGCCTTTTGGAGATAAAGTTTCAATCCGCTAGCAGATTTGCGAAGCTAGAAACTAGAAACTAGTATTAGCCGCGCCAAACCCACCAGCCATTGCTGTTATTCTGCCAACCGTTTCCGCCGCGCGAACCTTGATTGCCACGCGAGCCGTTGCTGCCGCGCGAACCTTGAGTACCCTGAGTACCTTGGTTACCGCGGCTTCCACGATTACAGTTGCAGCCACGCGAACCCTGAGTACCCTGAGTACCTTGAGTACCTTGGTTACCGCGGCTTCCGCGATTACAGTTGCAGTCACGCGAACCTTGAGTACCTTGAGTACCCTGAGTACCTTGGTTACCGCGGCTTCCGCGATTACAGTTGCAGCCACGAGAACCTTGCGTACCCTGAGTACCTTGATTGCCACGAGAACCATTACAACCACAAGCCATATCTATCAACTCCTTTATCTTGGGATCTTAATACTATATGTAGCGAATCTATCGAATGTTATAGGCGGATGCACATTTACTAGACGCAAGGTTGATAGAAGCTTGATCGAAACGGAGCAGTATAAGAGAATACGGTTTTTTTGAAAAAAGGATAATAACCATGCAGCGATTCTGATGCGAAGACCGTCTAATAAGGTGGAGGTGGTTATCCAGTGAAGCCGGCCGGCATACAGAACAAAGAACAATTCTCGAAAGACCCTGCAGAAGCGCTCGAGCAGCTAATGGATCGTTACGGTGCCATTGTTATGCGTACCGCTTATTTCTATACAGGCGATCGGCATCTTGCAGAAGATATCAGTCAGGAAGTGTTTCTGCGCAGCTACCGCAAATGGACATCATTCCGCGGAGACAGCACCGTTAAGACTTGGTTGACGACGATTACCGTCAATGTCTGCAGAGATAAAATGGGGGTTCGTATGTTCACCGAACAGCCTACCGATCCCAGCAGAATGGAACAAGGTCGAACGATCAGCGTCGAGGAAGAGGCACTGGAGAAACTAAAGAAAAGCGAAGTGCTGCAGTATTTGCTTCGACTGCCTTTGCCGTATCAAGAAGCACTGTATCTGTACTATTATTCGGACCTCAGCACCAAGGAAATCGCAGATGCGACTTCATCACCGGAAGGCACAGTAAGAAACAGGCTTCACCGGGCACGTGAAACATTAGCTAAGCTGATTAACAAGGAGGAATCGACAGATGACAGACATCGATAATCAATTACGCCAGCAGCTTCGGGAAGAATCGGATGAAATTCTATTCAACGATATGCAGTTGAGCAACCGTTTGAAGGCGAGTATTCGTCAGGAAGCAGCTGGCCGGAAGTCGAAGAGTGGGTTTATTTTCAAGAATAAATGGACGATGGGGATTGCCGCAGCAGTTATGCTTGTTGCCGTTTTCTTGATCTTTGGGCAGCAAAATCCGGGAACGAATTCAGCAGACAACGTACCTTCAACCAACCAAGGAACCAGCGGCACGCAGCTGTCTCAATTGATCACCACGCAAGTAAGTACGATTGAGGAAGCGAGAGCGGCCTTTGGACCGAGCATGCTCGTACCGGATGTCATACCGGAAGGGTATTCGCTAACGGGCATTGTAACGGTGGGGATGAAGGATGAACCGGCCAGGGACGTCATTCTCACCTATACGTCAGGGGAGAAGACCATTACGTACGCGGTAAGCCGCTTGACGGCAGCATTTCCGGTGGATTTGTTCACGAAGACGCAAGTGAGTGGAAGCGAAGCGTTCGTTTTCGAACAACCTGAGCTTGTAGAGTTGTATTGGCTTATAGACGATATTCAGTACTCCATAACCGGTCCGTTGTCGGCGGATCAGGCGATGAAGGTCGCGGAGTCGGTAAAATAATAAACAAGGGCTGCCGTGGAGGCGGCCCTTGTTTTATTGTCGCTTAATTCACATTCAACCCTTTGCTTTGAACATATTCCGTCATGCCGGAAAGTGAAATCTTCTTGGTCAGCTTCTCGATATGTTTACGCGACCAGTTGTCCATGCGATTGTTCTCACTGCGGGTCTGGTAGTATTCGTTAATGTTCCGATCGTAGGCCGCGATGCGTTCCTGCTGTTCTTCATCTGAGGCGTAGCGGTTCTCAAAGTAAACAGCTTCCAGGGGGAGACGGGGCTTCAATTCCGGCTGCTGGTCCGGGACACCGACTGCAATGCCGAAGAGCGGAGTCACATACTCCGGCAGCCCGAGCATTTGATCCAGACGCACGATATCTTTCTTGACCGCTCCCATGATGACGGTGCCAAGTCCAAGTGATTCTGCGGCGAGCACAGCATTCTGAGCGGCGAGAGTGGCGTCGACAATAGCGATTTGGTAGGCCATGGAGCTTTCCAGCATCACTTTCATGTCCTGCTTCTCTTGTTCGTCTGCCATTACGGTTAGCCGCTGAAGATCCGCGCAGAAAATAAACAGATGTCCGTTTTCTTCCACATAAGGCGTTCTTGTTATTGCTCGCAATTCGCGTTTCAAAGAAGGATCGGTAAGTCCGATAATCGAATAGGCCTGCATGAAGCTCGAGGATGCAGCCATCTGGGCGGCACGGACGATCGTTTCAACCTGCTCGCGCGTTAAACGCTCGTCTTTGAATTTTCGGATCGAACGGTGATTCATTATCGTGGACAATACTTCATTTGTCATCTTGCCGGATGTTGTGTGGTTCATGGATGGGTCACTCCTTCAGTCAATTATGTTTCCTGGAAACAATATAACTTAACGGCATGGTGATGTCAATAATGTTTCTTGGAAACAATTTTACACGGCCCGAAGAGATTTGTTATAATGAGTTCAAACAAGAATAAGGCGGCGTTGTTGATCATGAAACATACGCATGACGAGCAGCTTCTGCAAGATGTATTCGAAGCATTCAGACAGTTCGCGATTAAGATACAGCAAGAAGATGACGATGAGGCGGCTTGGCTGCTCTCGCAGTGCTCCGATGATGCGGAAGTGCGAACGATTTTGAAGGAAATGACACCTATGATGCTCCATGTGTTGGATGGCATAGGCAAGCTTGGCGCAGCGAATGGCAGCATGTTGTCAAGCCGATTTGGCTTTCCTAAAGGGACGGTCTCCAAGGTGACGAAACGTCTGGCTGCACTGGGATTGATAGCGATCGAAACGTTGCCGGGCAATAAGAAGGAGCTGCATTTTCGTATAACGCAGATAGGCGAGACGATCTATCGGCTGCACGAACGGCTTGACGAGCGCATTAAGTTAGGTGCCGTACGCTTCTCAGCAGACTACTCGCCGGAGCAGCTGATCTTTGTGCGAGATTTCATGCATAAGCTTAACGCCAGCTCATTTGTCCGAATTGACGAGTAGAAGTCAGGAGAGCCGCATGAAACAAATAGGAGGCGAGTACATTGAACTTATATTTCAGAGATAATTTCTTCAATTCCGGGGTTACGGAGATTCTAAATGAACAGGAAGAGAACGTCGGGCATTTGGATTTGAAGAGCGCGTTTGGCTCTTCAATAGAAGTGTATGGTTTAAATAGTCAGCTGCAATGTGCCGGAGGTTTCCCCTTCTTATCAGGTAAATGGGAGGTCAGCAATGCGAGCGGGGAGCAGATAGGTATCCTGAAAAGCCGGTTTACGTTTTTCGCTAAGAAATTTACCTATGAGACGGAAGGGCGAGGAAGCTACGAGATCCTATCGCCGGCATTTTCCAAGGAATATGAGATTACCGATGAATCCGGCTCGCTGGTTGCTCGATTCGAGCAGGTGAACGGATGGTTTTCTTCCGGCGCATTTAGGCTAAACAACGATAGCGAATATTTGGATTCCTATGAGCTGGTAGCCGTAATCATGGGCATGCATACGATTCAGAAGAGGCAGCGGGCTGCAAGCAGCGCAAACACCTAAGTATTCGCACATAAAATTACACATGAATTGATAAATATGGTAAGGATCCGTCATAAGTTCGCGAACGGACTGTCAATGGAGCAATTATCCGATCTTTATTGTCTTTCCTACGATAGCATCAAGAAAATCATTTACTCCAAAAAATAAAGAATCAACACGCCGCATTGCTTTATATTTCAGATGCGGCTTTACAAAATTTATTCTTTACTGATCGTTCTCAAAGTGTTAAGATCACATTGAGCCAAGGCGAGACGATCGAAATTCTTTTTTTTAGACCATTAGAGAACGATCGTTCCCGAAAGAGTGCAACAAACTAACAGGGGGTAAAATACATGAGTAAATCCATTTCTATAAGTCATACACCGCTCGAGCAGCCGTCGGTCACAGCCGAGAAGAAAGCACTGACCAACGAACATTTCGTTACGTTCATGCTCGGCTTTACAGTCGTATTAGTGATTATGAACACCATGATGTTTAACCTGGCATTACCTAAAGTCGCAGAACAATTTACACTCGCCACGTCAACAGCGTCATGGATCGTGACAGGTTATTCGATTGTATTTGCTATTTCGTCGATTACGTACAGTAGGTTATCGGATATCCTGCCAATCCGCGCTTTATTTATTGCGGCATTGCTGTCCATCGGGGGAGGATCCTTGTTAGGGTTGTTCAGCGATGGATTCGGGATGTTGCTCGTTGCCAGACTCATTCAGGCATCAGGTGCCGGTGCGATTCCATCACTGGGTATTGTGCTTCTGACTCGCTATATTCCTTTGTCGCGCCGTGGCAGAGCCATGTCGATAATGCTGGCTGCAACTTCACTTGGTTTGGGTCTTGGCCCCGTAATCGGCGGATCCGTCGTGCAATATTTGGGTTGGCATTTCCTGTTCGTAATTACCGGCCTTACATTGCTGCTTATTCCGATTTTCCTGCGCATGCTGCCTGCTGAGAAAGCAACGGGTGGAACATTTGACGTGCTTGGCGCATTGCTAATCGGGATTGGAACAACTTCATTGCTGCTGTTCCTAACTTCGAAGAGCCTGTTAGCGCTTGGTATTGGCATTGTTGCAATCCTATTGTTCGCCATTCGTATCCGTACTGCGAAGAATCCATTCGTGATGCCTGTTCTGTTCCGTAATAAATCGTACCTGGTGTTAGCGTCTGTAGCGATCGGAGCTTATATGGTCAGCTTCGGCTTCCTGTTCCTTGCGCCGCAAATATTGTCGCATATCTACGGTCTTGAGCCAGGTGCTTCCGGATTAGTATTGTTCCCCGGCGCTCTGCTTGCTATGCTCGTCTCGAATCGCGTTGGCCGCATCATTGACCGCTACGGCAATGGAGCTCTGCTTCGGTATATGCCTTGGCTGCTGCTAAGTTCAATCGTATTGCTGGCGCTATTCGCAACGCAATCGTATTTAGCGCTTGGAGTAATCTATATTTTGACCAGCGTGAGCTTCACCGCGATCTCCAGCTCGGTGTCAAACGAGATGTCACGATTGCTGCCCAAAGAATTGGTCGGCTCGGGTATGGGGCTATTTCAACTGATGCAGTTTATAAGCGGGGCATTCAGTGTCGCTCTATCCGCAAGCGCACTTGCTTGGCAGCATGACTTGTCACCTGTCCGCGCTTTCGATAATCTCATCTGGGGAATGGTTCTCGTTGCGCTGCTTTCCATTGCCGGCGCATTGGTTTACCGTTGGTTAAAGAAAAAAAGTACGGCTGCCGACATGGCTGCCGAGAATAAATAACAACTGCTCTTATCGTGTCCCAAGCAACCGGCCTGTCTCGCAGGTCGGTTGTTTTTTTATTGCTGCAAATAGCTTCAGGCTCTTTAGGTATCAGCATATTATTGCCGAATAATGGGGGAAGATAGGGGTATCGAATTACTCGATAGGAGGCTTATTCAGTGAAGGGGTTTAGGAAATGGATACGAAGCAAACCTACGTATCCAACTATACCGGAGGATCATTCCGAAGCTGAAGAATGCACAAGCTTAACTTCGGATTTAGATCAAAATGAATTGATTTTCAAACGAATCTTCGACAAAAGCTCCGATATCGTGTTCCGTACGATCCAATCAGCCGGCCAAAAGCAGTGGATTGTCATCTTCTTCGCTTGCTCCGTAGAAGAGGAACTGATCGATAAACATATCTTGCAGCCTTTGATTACCGGAAATAATCATCGTGAGCAGAGCACTGTACAAGCTGAAGCTTTGGACGATCACATGATAACCGCGGCGAAAACCTATGTCACCTCCAGCGTTTCGGAAATTGTAAACCACTTATTGGACAGTCATGCTATCGTGCTCACCAGAGCGGATAATCATGCCATGATGATCAAGGTCAAAGGCTCCAAACAGCGCAGCCTGGAGGAGCCTTCTTCCGAGCCGGTCATCCGCGGTCCGAGGGATGGATTCATCGAGAGTATCTCCACGAATATTGGGTTAATCCGAACCAGATTGAAAACATCGCGACTCAAAATGGAATCCATTTCAATCGGAGAACTAACCCAAACCACATTAGTAATCAGTTACATAAAAGGTATTGCCGAGGACTCCATAGTCGAGGAGGTTCGGCAGAGGGTATCACGGATTAAGATCGATGGCATCCTTGATTCAGCGTATATTGAAGAATTCATCGAAGATTCACCCTATTCTCTATTTCCACTGGTGCACAGCACAGAACGGCCTGATGTGGTAGCAGCAGAGCTATTGGAAGGAAAAATAGCCATTCTTGTTGATACAAGCCCATTCGTATTAATCGTCCCCATGACATTCTGGACGGGGATGCAAGCTAGCGAGGATTATTATGTTCGCTGGCCGATTGCGACTTTCGTGCGTTGGATCCGATTAATATTCATCTTCATTGCCGTATTTGCGCCACCGCTTTATGTTGCGGTAACGACGTTCCATCAGGAAATGATTCCAACGAATCTCGTGCTGAGCATTGCCGCCTCCAGGGAGTCCGTTCCGTTCCCTGCTCTAATTGAAGCTTTACTGATGGAAGTCATCTTTGAGGCATTGAGAGAGGCAGGGATTCGATTACCGAAGCAAATCGGACAAGCCGTCAGCATCGTAGGGGCATTGGTTATCGGCCAATCAGCCGTGCAGGCAGGAATCATATCGGCACCTGTCGTCATCATCGTATCGATTACGGGTATAGCTGCTTTTACAATTCCGAGGTACAGCTTCGCGAATGGAATCCGGTTACTGCGATTTCCGATTTTATTCCTGGCCGGTACGCTTGGCCTTTACGGCATCGTACTGGGATTTCTCGGGATTTTATTGCATCTTACAGCGCTTCGTTCTTTTGGCATTCCCTATTTTGAACCGATCGCTCCTCTTTCCCTCAGCAGTTTAAAGGATGTTTTAATCCGAGCACCAATTTGGGCGAGAACCCATCGTCCGCAGGCTACGGGAAAGAACAATCCGGTTCGGGAGCCCGGGGATCAGGAACCAAGCCCTTCGCAAGGGTAACGGCCGTTCGAGAGTTGGTATCCGGCTTATAGCGACGGAGAAAGGGACATGAATTTGAAAATAAAACCAATCCTATGCATCGGTCTACTATTCACCGTGTTGATCACAAGCGGTTGCTGGGATCGAACGGAAATCAATGACCTCGCATTCATTTCGGGTACGGCATTTGACGTAACGGATAATGGCGAGACGTTACTTTCATTACAGATCGCGATCCCTTCTGCCGGAATGGGGGAAAGCGGCCAGCAAGATCGTTTTTTTGTTCTATCCGCTACTGGGAAGAATGCAAATGAAGCCTTCCAGAAGCTTCAAAATCAAAGCTCGCGCAGATTATTTACATCGCATCGCAGCGTTATCTTTATAAGCGAAGCTTTTGGCAGAAACGGGATTAACGATGTGCTGGATGTTTTCACGCATGATCCGCGCCAACGATTGAAAACCTACATCATGGTAGTGCGGGGGGGAAAAGGGCAGGAAGTTCTGCGCACTAAATATCCCTTTGAACATGTGCCGACCGAAGCAGTCAAGGAAATGGAAGGATTGGGAGGGAATCTATCGGCAACACTTCGGGACTTCTTTATAGAAGCAACAAGCGAAGGTATCAACCCCGTTATGGGTGCGATAGGGGAGGATGTATATTCGACCTCTGCCAAAGGAAGCAAAAACAAATTATTCGGCCTTATGGGCTCAGCCGTCTTTAAGGACTTGAAAGTAGTCGGTTTTCTGGATCAGGAAGAGACAAATGGATTGTTGTGGGCAACCGATCGAATGAAGAATGGAAGAGTTACAACCTATCTTCCGCAATATGGCGGATCTGTGGGGGTGATTGTTGATCATGCTAAGCGGCGGATCACATCGCAAGTAGACGGGGATAAAATCACTGTCAGCATTCAGGTGGAAGGTCAAGCAAGTTTAGTGGAGAATAATACGCACTTGGACGTAAGCAGGCCTAACAATCTGCTGATTGTTCAGAAAGCCATGGAGAAGTCGATTGAACTGCAAATCCGTAAAGCATTGGCTAAAGTGCAAAAGAATTATCAAGTTGACAGCATTGGTATCGGGCAAAGCGTCTATCGCAACAATCCAAAGGCATGGAAATTGCTTAAAGGCCAATGGGATCGCAAATATCCCGAAGTGGAGGTGTCGATTGCAGCTGACCTTAGGATTAACGGGGCTGGAATGGCCGGCGCTCCTCTGCAATTGAAAGAAAAGGAGATCGTAAAATGACCGTGAAAATAACGGGGTATGTCCTTCTATTGTCGGTATGGGCCATTGTGAAGATAAAGGCGCTGCGAAGACAGCAAAAAAACAAAGAAGCAGTGGTTTACGGTTGTATTCTGGCGAGCGCCGCTATAGTGGGTTCTATCCTATTGGCACGGGTTAAACTGCCGAGCTTCGTGGAACCGGCCAGAATGATTTTCGAGCCTATCGGGAAAATGCTGCTAAAGCAGTGAGTGTCGACCCCTTCGCTTGATGGAGTCAATCGCCAGCAACAACAACGGCAAAAAACTTTGGTTGAAGAAAGCCAAGAGCGGGAATGTGAAGGCGAGATAGTTCAACAGTTCCGACCCGTTCTTGAAGATCCATACGGAGCCAACGAGAGACATCATGGTTACGGGCAGCACGAACTCACGATAATTTCGCATTCCGAAGAGATGGCAAACACACAGGCACAGAATAAACAAACAAATGGCTACTTTAACAAAGCATCCCATTACCCAAATGGAAACAGCGACAGCCTCCAAGCGTTCAAACGATCCCGTAATGCCGATATATTGGATAACGCTTAAGAACGAATAGGTCAGTTTGCCTGTTAAAGGACCCAATACCGTTATGGTAAGCAATACAATGGCTACTATGATAACGAAAATGCAGGTAAGCGCAATTAAAGATACTTTGCGTGCTTTATGAGGTTGATTCAAGTAAGGGTACAGCCAGCCCAATATAAAGAGTTGATTCATAAACCCGCCGGCCGGACTAACAGCTCCTTGCAGAACAGGGACCACGCCGTCTCCCAAAACCGGCTTAAGTTGATTGAAATCGCCTATACTGGCTGTCAAGATCAATAGAGGCAGCAAAGAAACCAAAATGATCATGCTAATGAGTTCATTGCATCTGGCGATAACTTCGATTCCGGTAAGGACGGCTATCGCGCATAGAATCAAGAATGTCAGACTTCCGACGATATGCGGGCTTTGCGGTAACAAGAGCGTGCTTACAAAACCCACGTGCTGCATGGTAATCGTTGTGATCGATATGAACCAATAGTAGATATAATTGATTCCCAGCAAAGCGCCCAGCCATTTGCCGACGATTTTGGAGCTGTACTGCGTAATCGTTAAGCCCGGATACCGTTTCCCAAGCGTAATCATCACCCAAATGCTAAGCAATCCGGTTAAACAGGCAGGGAAGAAGGACATCCAAGAATTTTGTTTGCCGAACATGACCATGATTCCGGGTACCGTCAAGATAATCGTAGAAATAACAAAGGTTATCAGTAAAAAGCCGAGCTGCGTCGCTGTGATTTGTTCTCTTGGTTGCACTTTCATCGGCACTTCTTCTCCTTTCTGTCGATAGTTGTACCAAGTATTTACAATGAAAGAACGAGATATACAAGCAAACAGGTAACGGTGTATGATCATAGCGGCAGTTGATAGAGGTGAAGGGAGGGATGAGGAATGAAGAGACCTACTTGGCTTGTTCTGCTTGGCGGCATGACGGCATTGATCGTAGCGATGGGGATAGGCAGGTTCGCTTTTACGCCGATTCTGCCCATGATGATGGAGCATGGTCTGTTCTCGACAACGGGAGCGGGTTATCTGGCAGCAAGCAATTATTTGGGTTATTTGATCGGCGCCATCATGCTGACGATGATAAAGGTTGGAAATCGGCCGTTGCTGCTGCTGATCGGATTAATCTCAAGTATTGCGACCACTTGGGGTATGAGTTTGTTCCACAACTTCGAAGTTTGGTTTCTGTTTCGTTTCTTATCGGGACTTGCCAGCGCAGTTGTGTTTATTATTGCTTCCAGCATGGTATTGGAACGGATTTCGGAGCTGCAAACCGGAGTGTTCTACGGTGGTGTAGGGGTTGGAATTCTGCTTACTGGCTTTGCAGTACCGCTCTTTACTCAAGATGGCGGCTGGATCGAAGCGTGGCAGGGACTCGGTATCATCAGTCTGATTCTCAGCGTGGTGGCATGGAATTCGTTGCGGGGTAACAACCAAACTAACCCTAAGATAATCGATTCTCCTACACAGCAGCGGCAATCGGCTTCGGCCGTGCGAAGAATCTTAATTTGGCTAATGATTGCCTATGGCTTGGAAGGCTTAGGCTACATTGTGACCGGCACTTACCTTGTTGCTTTTGCGAAGACCGTATCGGATATACCGAACATTGCATCACTCAGCTGGATGTTGGTTGGTATCGCCGCAGCACCATCATGTGTGGCTTGGTCCCTGTTGGCCGCCAGGTTAGGGAAGAAATGGACATTAACCGTTGCGATGCTCCTGCAGTCGATAGGTATTGCACTGCCGGTTCTTCTATCATCGATATCTGCCATATACATTGGCGCGATTCTGTTCGGAGCGACCTTCATGGGTATCACGACTTTGTTTGTGTCTTATGCCAAGGAGTTATATCCACAGAACAATCGAAAAATAATCGGCTTACTGACTGCCTCATTTGGCCTGGGCCAGATGATCGGTCCGCTTGTTGCCGGTCTGCTCATTTCGGGACACGGTAATTATCTCGTCGCGTTACTGGGTGCAGCGGTGATTGTGTGGATTGGCGCGCTGAGCTTGCCGCTTGGCATCGGCAGCATAGTTGTTCATAAATTGGAGAACGATAAGAGCACCTGAAATTTCCGGCTTGATTTATTATCTACTAGAAGGTAGAATAACCACATGAGCAAAAACACAAACACAGCAGAAGCCATTTTGGATGCCGCCGAGTCAATGGTGATGGAGTCCGGTTTTAACGGATTCAGCTACGCTCACATCGCCGAGAAAGTAGGAATACGTACCGCAAGTATTCATTACCACTATCCGAGTAAGGAGGATTTGGGAGAAGCGCTTATCAAGCGCTATCGTGAAAGCTTTCATGCATTCATTGCACGGGTTGATGGAGAAATGCCGAACAGTTACGATAAATTGCTTAAGTTCATTGAGCTGTACCGCAGTGGACCGGCAGACAATTATCGAACTTGTCTGGGCGTTATGTTATCAACTGACTTGACCTCGTTATCGGAACGAGCACGTAATGGAGTTGCAGAATTCTTTGACATCAACCTGAATTGGTTAACCAAGGTATTGGAGAATGGTCGCCAAGAAGGAAGCCTACGGTATGAAGGCGCCGCAATAACGCAAGCTCATACATTGTTCGCTGCAGTACAAGGAGCTCAATTAATTGCAAGAAGCTTTAAGGATATCCAGAGATATGACAGGATTGCCGAAGGAATATTATCCGCTTTTAAATAAGAATTAAAGGCGGATTTTTTCAAGCAAATAGTCTACCTATTGATAGGTAAAAGGAGAGGTGAGCCATGAATATGCAAGATAAAGTAGTCGTTATCACAGGTGGAAGCAGCGGGATTGGGAAAGCAGTTGCAACGGAGTTCGTGAAACGAGGAGCAAGCGTTGTTATAAATGGCCGTCGCGAGGATACACTAGAAGCGGCAGCGAAGGAGATTGATCCTACAGGTACGCGGGTCGCCGCCGTTGCCGGTGATATCTCCGATCCTCAAGTAGCCGATCGTGTTATCGCTGCCGGATTGGATCGATTCGGACGTATTGACACGCTGGTCAATAACGCAGGTATCTTCCTTGCTAAGCCTTTTACGGAATATACGGACGAGGATTTTGCTAATGTGGTGTCCATCAATATGGGCGGATTCTTCCAAATTACAAGACGGGCAGCAGCTGAAATGCTGAAATCCGGCAATGGCCACATCGTTAGCATTACAACAAGTCTTGTTGATCAGCCGATTGCCGGAGTACCGTCGGTATTGGCTTCTCTAACCAAAGGTGGTCTCAATTCCGCGACCAAGTCACTGGCTATCGAATACGCAGAGAAGGGCATTCGTGTTAATGCTGTTGCTCCGGGCATTATCAAAACGCCTATGCATCCTGCAGCAACGCACGATTTCCTTGCGAAATTGCACCCGCTTGGCCGTATGGGCGAAATGAGTGAAATCGTCGACGCGATTCTATACTTGGATAGCGCACACTTCGTGACCGGTGAAATCTTGCATGTGGATGGCGGACAAAACGCAGGTCGTTAATACTCGCTTAATGCAATCAAACAAATTATGGGAGGAATCATTTATGTTATATGAATTACGCGTTTATCATATCATGCCGGGTAAAATGCAAGCCATTCAAGCTCGATTCAGGGACCATGTTATTGAGCTGTTCAGTAAGCACGGAATGAAAATTACGCATTTCTGGGACGATGTCGATACAGACAAAAACCAGCTGTATTATATAGTTGAGCATGAAAACATGGAGCTGCGCAACGCCAACTACGAACGATTCCGTAATGATCCGGAATGGCTCGAATTGAGACGTGTTACGGAAGCAGACGGAGCGTTGGTAGAGAAACAAGAAAGTATCTACATGAAGAATGTCCCTTTTTTCAAGAACAATTAATACGAATAGCCCCTTATATTTCCGTTGATTTACTACCTACTAAAAGGTAGAATGAACACATGAACAAAACACAACGCAAACTGCTGAAGCACAGTCGAGCTTAGGAAGAAGATAAGAATCGTTAAACAAATAAACTACCTATTAATAGGTTGGAGGAGATTGAAACAATGAATATGCAAGGTAAAGTAGTGATCATTACAGGTGGTAGCAGCGGAATTGGTAAAGCAACAGCGATGGAATACGTGAAACGCGGAGCGAATGTAGTAATCAACGGACGCCGTGAAGATTCACTAGCCGCTGCCGTTAAGGAACTTGATCCAACAGGCACGCAAGTCGCGGCAGTTGCCGGCGATATCTCGGATCCTCAGGTTGCCGATCGTGTCATCGCAGCGGCATTGGATCGCTTCGGACGCGTCGACACCTTGGTTAACAATGCGGGTATCTTCCTTGCAAAACCATTTACAGAGTACACAGATGAGGACTTTGCAAATGTGGTTTCGATCAATATGGGCGGATTCTTCCAAATTACCCGCCGTGCGGCAGCTGAAATGCTGAAAACCGGACATGGTCATATCGTGAGCATTACAACGAGCCTTGTAGATCAACCGATCGCCGGAGTGCCATCCATCTTAGCGTCGCTGACTAAAGGCGGCCTTAATTCCGCGACGAAGTCCCTGGCCATTGAATACGCCGATAAAGGGATTCGCGTGAATGCCGTTGCACCGGGTATCATCAAAACGCCAATGCATCCTCAAGAAACACATGATTTCTTGAATAAATTGCATCCGGTAGGCAGAATGGGCGAAGCAAGCGATATTGTGGATGCGATCCTTTACTTGGATTCTGCAAATTTCGTAACCGGGGAGATCCTACATGTAGATGGCGGGCAAAACGCGGGCCGCTGATCCAATCAAAACCGCTGATCCAATTAATGAACTGACATTTACCTTAATTATGAGTCCGTCTTTATTATCAAACAAAAAACCAAAACGAATGGAGATATTACACATGAAAACACTAGTCATCATTACTCATCCCAATATGGAACAATCCCGAGTGAATCGTACATGGCGCGAAGAATTAGAGAAGCACGGCGAAATCACAATTCACGAGTTATACAAAACGTATCCGGACGAGAATATCGACGTTGCCAAGGAGCAAGCGCTAATTGAAGCGCATGATCGGATTATTTTCCAATACCCTTTGTTCTGGTACAGCACACCGACATTGCTGAAAAGATGGTTTGATACCGTGTTGCAATATGGCTGGGCTTACGGTCCGGACGGCAGCAAAACCGCAGGTAAAGAGATTGGCGTTGCCATCTCCACTTATGGATCTGAAGCTTCATACCAACCGGACGGCTTTAATCGCTATACGCTCGAAGAAATCTTGCGTCCGATCGATGCACTTGCTCATTTTATCAGCGCGTCATACTTGCCTCACTTTGCATTAAGCGATGTGTCTAATCTCTCCGATGAACGCTTGGCGCAAAGCAAAGTCGATTATATTCGCCATATCAAAACGGTGCAGCCGGTGAAACAAGCGGTGACAGCGAAGTGAAACAAGTAACGATTGATGTTTATTTCGATACGATTTGTCCATGGTGCCGAATGGGAACAACGAGTCTGCTGTCAGCTGTAGAGCAATTGCCGGATGACACGAAAGCAACTGTTCAATGGCATGCATTCCAGCTTAACCCGGATATCCGACCGGAAGGTGAGGATTATCGCAAAGTGATGATCGGCCGATTAGGCGGAACCGCACAATTCGAAGCAAGAATGAAACAGTACAATACAACAGGCGCGCAATTTGGCCTTAACTATAATATGGATCTTGTGAAATATACGCCAAACACTACAAAATCCCATCAGTTAGTTGCAATTACACCGGAGCATCTGCAAGTGCAAGTAATTGAAGCGCTGTACAAGGCTTATTTTGAAGAAGGTATTGATATCGGCAATGTGGATGAGCTCGTTCGCATTGCGATGGATTCGAAGGCAGCGGATGATGCCGATGCGTTGAAAAGACGTCTAATGAGCGGTGAAGGCGTCGATAAAGTTGAAGCCGGTCAGCGAAATGCACAGAAGCTAGGGGTTAGAGGAGTGCCTTACTTTATCATTAACGAGAAGGTTAGTCTATCGGGACTGCAATCGCCTGATGAATTCATTAATGTGATTAAACAAACGATCTGATAGGGGAGAACAAATATGCCGATCGTAACGATTCAAGTGACCAAAGAAGGGACTACACCTGATCGTCAGTCTATTACGGCCGAAGAGAAAGCAGCTCTTATTAAAGGGGCCAGTGAGCTCATGCTCAACGTTCTCAATAAGCCGTTTGAAGCGACCTTCGTCGTCATTGAAGAAGTGGACACCGATAATTGGGGCTGGGGCGGACTGCCTGCACTGGAGTATCGCAGTCAGCTTGCCGCTAAGAAGAAATAAACAGTTATTCCTACACCAAGCCCGGCAGTTGTCGGGTTTGGTGTTTTTACATCGCATAATAAACCGTTACCAGCGAAAAGCAAGGATGAACGCTCCGTATCGAGGGGAAACCATAAGTGAAACCACTACACTTATGGAGGTTGTTAATCAGTGAGGAAAGCAGTAACGAGCGCAGCTGTATGCCTAACGCTTTCGGCCATGTTTGCGATACCGGCAATGGCAAATAACGCGATGAGCAATACTGACATTGAACGTAGCCAGTCGAGTATCTACGGAACCGGCAGCAACTTGAATGGGACGCCAGGAGCTACAGGAACGCCGGATGTTTACGGTATTCCCGGTACGCCTAGGATAACAACTCCGAACCTGAGAAATCTGAACGATTCAAGCACGTATAGAACGAGAAATTATACGAATTATGGAAGTAATACGAACGGGAATAATATCAATTCTTACTATGGTAACATGAACGCAAATAATGGAAGTGTGAGACCTTTCGGGACAATGACCAACAGAACCATCACAGGCGGATCGGGTTTAACACGCGATAACAGTTATCGTGCTACCGCAGTAGGCACGAATGATGATGGTTTTGATTGGGGATGGCTTGGATTGCTGGGGCTGCTCGGACTTGTAGGCATGCGAAATCGCTCAGGTGAGCGCACTTGATAATTAGGAAAATGTAATGAAAATGGCTGCCGATTATCTTGATCGGCAGCCATTCCTATTTGAAGCAGCTGTTCCAAAATCTCTTGCATTGGTTACAATCGACCTCGTGGCTATGCATATCGCAAAGACCTGTCGGAATAGAGCCGGCAGGTTATTTGCATTTAAGTCGAGCACACCATGGCAATGGTCTAACAATTTCATTAGGAAGGGTGAATAGATTGTCGGAATAGGATGTTGTGGGAGGTCTGCTTAGGTGGCTGCCAAGAAGAGAAGGAAGAGACGACGCAATTCTCGTACAGTTAAACCCATTCATAAGCGCAAACGGAAGCTGCTCAAGAAGAAGAAACGACCTCATCGCAAGCCTAAATCGAAAAGACAGCGGACAGTTGCGGATCAGAGACCCAAAACGATCGGATACGTGATTCCGAGCTGCGATATTTCGGGCGGCGTTGCCGTTATATGCCAGCATGTGAACAGGCTTCAGGCTCGAGGGTTTAATATGGTTCTGATTAGTATGGATCAAACGCTTAACAACATCGATTGGTTCCCTCAGCAGAAGGTGCCGATCATAACACTCGAACACGCTTCTCAGCTGCATTTTGACACCGTTGTTGCTACACACTGGTCAACGGCTCACCCGACTCTTCAACTATCAGCAGATCGCAAGGTGTATTTCGTTCAATCGATTGAAAGTCGTTTCTATCCCGAAGGCAGTGCCGAATACGAAGCAGCAAAGCAAACGTATAGTCTGCCGTTTATTTATATGACAGAAGCACGCTGGATTCAGAATTGGTTGTTGCACAATAACGGACACACTTCGATCTATGTTCCCAATGGCATTGATGAAACGCTATTTCATCCTACAGAGCATATTGAACCGAAGAGAGACAAAGTGAGAGTGCTGCTGGAAGGCCCCATCCTTAACCCGCTCAAAGGAATGGCTGAAGCGTTCCGGGTAGTCCGGGATCTGGATTGCGAAGTATGGTGCGTTTCAAGTAATGGAGAACCGGATCCTGAATATCGATGCGATCGATTCTTCTCCCATGTCCCGATGGAGCATATGAAGCACATTTATTCCAGCTGCGATATTTTGTTGAAATTAAGCTATGTAGAAGGCTTCTTCGGACCCCCGATGGAGATGATGGCCTGCGGCGGAACGGCTGTGGTAGGAAATTGTACGGGGCATGAGGAGTATATTATCGACGGACACAATGCTCTTGTTGTACCGCTCGGGGATGAAGAGGCCGCGAAAGCCGGTCTTAATCGACTAATCCAAAATCCGCAATTACGTCATCAACTTACTCAGAATGGCCAGGCAACCGTTCAGAATTGGCGATGGGACGTTACAATTGACACCTTATTTCGGCTGTTTAGCTGATTGAAGTCCCCGTATCCGGGGGCTTTTTTCTTTATACGGAAAGACTTATCCAGTCAACGGCATGTTGACAGTCAGATATCCTAGGATTATAATAAATTGTGTTAGGATAAATAAATGTAGAGTAACTTGTTTAAGTTGAACGTCAAGAACACACTATAAGAAAGGAGCAATTCATGTGAACATCCAAGTGTTAGGCCCACAGTTTCAAGGGAAAGAGGAATTCGACGGCGGAGCAATTCACGCTCAGAAGCCACTCGGTTTCTCCGGGCAAGGTGCGGTTACCGTCAGATTGGGTCCGCTATTCTACTGGGCTTGGGGTCATGCGGAGAAAGCGGGAGGGATCGGATTCCATCCTCACCAAGGGTTTGAAATCCTATCCTATGGCATTCGAGGCAAAGGTCTGCACAGAGATACACTCGGTACGGAAAGCTACTTGGAAGCCGGAGATATTCAGCTCATGCAAGCAGGCTCAGGTCTTCAACATGCCGAAAGTGTCGATGCCGGCTTCGAAAGCTTTCAAATCTGGCTTGAGCCCTATTTGAATGATGCGGTAAAACGCAAGCCGACGTACGAGCTGTTTAAACATGAACGCTTTCCACAGTCGAATCAAGATGGCGTAAACATAAAAACGATACTTGGAGAAGGTTCGCCAATTCACCAACTGGTTGCCGATGCACGGATGTTTGACGTTGAGCTTGAGCCGGGGGCAGCATACATCCACCGTATAGTGCCAGACCGGACGCTCGCAGCATTGGCAATTAGAGGTGACGGCGGATCTGTCCTCTCAGAGGGACAAGATACCGTAACGTTTAAGCATAAAGACTTTGTCATCGTACAAAGCGAACAAGAGGGAGAGATCAGTATTCGAGCTGAAGGTGAGAAGCTTCGCATTTTTATGATTGAAGTTCCTACCAAAGTCGAATATCCTTTGTATAAGAAAGCAAGATAAGGTGGTTGCGAAATGATTGAACCTAATGCTGAAGGAACGGCTCTGGATTTAAGACTGATACGCGTCATGAGAAATATGGTGAACACGCTGTTTGGGAGTTTAGAGCGCGATATCACCAGCTATGGTCTCAATATTGAAACCTTCCAAATTCTCGAGTTTCTATACAATAAAGGTCCGCATCCGATACAGAAAATAAGCGATACCTTCTCCATTCCAAGCGGGAGTATCACCTATGTGGTTGATAAATTGGAGAAGAAGGGGTATGTGGAGCGACTTCCCATTCCGGGTGATCGTCGTAAAACGAATGCCGCGTTGACGAATGAAGGACGCAGCTATTTCGATACGATTTTCCCTAAGCACGTGCAGAGGATTTCAGACAATTTGTCCTTTGCAACGGATGAGGAGAAGCAGCAGCTGATCGAGCTGCTCAAGAAGATCGGGTTAGGGATTCAGGATCGTCAAAACAACGAAACGAACCATAAATCATAATTATTCGGAGGTCATTATTATGTTGAAAATCGCGATTATTCTTGGAAGCACACGTCCCGGCCGCAACGGTGAAGCAGTAGCACGCTGGGTGACCGATATTGCAAACAAGCGCACGGACGCATCTTTCGAGCTTGTCGATCTTGCAGACTTCAATTTGCCGCTATTGGACGAGCCGATTCCGGCATCGATGGGACAATACAGCAAACCGCATACCATCGCTTGGTCAGAGAAAATTTCTTCCTTTGACGGCTATGTATTCGTTACTCCTGAGTATAACCACGCTACTTCCGGTGCACTCAAGAATGCCATTGATTTTCTCTTCCATGAGTGGAAAGATAAAGCGGCTGGCTTCGTAGGGTACGGCGGTAACGGCGGATCCCGTGCAATCGAGAATCTCCGTTTGATCGTTGGCGAGCTTCATATCGCGGATGTACGCGCTCAAGTGGGACTATCCCTCATTACTGATTTTGAGAACTATAGTGTATTCAAACCGGGTGCTCATCAAGAGCCTGCGGTTAACACGATGCTAGACCAAGTGATCGCTTGGAGCGGCGCTTTGAAAACATTGCGTTAATACGAACCGGAAGAACCAAGCCGTATCAGATCCTTATCTGATGCGGCTTTTTGCTGTTACCGGAAAATCGCGGCAGGAGTATGCGGTAAAATAGAGAAATAGTAGCGGATAATCATTCAAATTTTCAGGAAAAGGAATGTGATATCCGCATGCAACAGGTTGGCACGATCATTCAACAAGGCCCTCGGCCTTGGGCGATCATTCAACAGGAGAACGGGGTGGGCAGCATTGCGTTATCCGGGGTATGGGTTGCTCCGGAAGGCGTCCCATACAAGACAGCGCAAGTACTGGCTCGGGTCGTAAGCGAAGAGGATGCAAGAGAGGTTGTTGCATGGCAGCCGGCTGTCATGTTAGCCGAGCATACATGGGAAATCACGTTAGACTCCATCCCTAAGGGAGGGCTTTATCGGGTCGAAACCAGCTTGCAGCTGGACGATAATCCTGCTTTGGAATGGGCGACTCGCGGAGATATGATCCATCATGTTGGCGTTGGCGATCTCTGGGTAATAGCGGGACAGAGCAACGCTGCCGGATACGGGAAAGGCCCGTTCCGGGATGCACCGCAGCTCGGCATTCATTTGCTCCGAAATAACGGACAATGGGATTTGGCCTCGCATCCGTTTAATGAATCGACCTCATCCATACATTTCGAGAATCGAGAAGGCGCTAATCCCGGCCATTCTCCGTTTCTGGCGTTTGGCAAACTGCTGCAGAAGGAGCTGCGTATTCCGATTGGCTTGATCCAAACCGCACTGGGCGGCTCTCCGCTCAAAGCTTGGAACCCCGAAGAGGATGGCGTTCTTTATCGCAATATGATGAACATTATTCAATCCGCGGGCGGCAAAGTGCGCGGTATCCTATGGTATCAAGGGTGCTCCGATTGCTCTCCTGCAGATTCGGTTACCTACCTGGAACGATTTGAGCGCACTGTACAGCACTGGCGACGCGAATTAAATGACGCCGGTTTACCGGTTCTGACGGTTCAGCTTAATCGTTGCACGGATGCTGCAACGGAAGAGGGCAATCGTTCCTGGGGGCGTGTTCGCGAAGCACAGCGTCAAGCTGCACTGAACATTCCGCATGTGCATGTCATTCCGGCACTGGATTGTCCGTTATCCGACGGCATTCATAATAGCCCTGCCGGAAACATGATCATTGGCGAGCGAATGGGCAAGCAGGCCTTAGCTGAAGTTTATAAGAGTGCTGCATTGCATGCGAAAGCACCATGCCTGGTGACGGCAGCCTTAATCGACAAGCATGACAAGCCTCGTATTCGTTTGCAATTCGCCAACGTAGCCGGTTACTTGCATGCGATCGGACCGGTCTCTAACGTATTCGCCGCGGAGGACGAAAGCGGCGAAATCAACATCAACAGCTGGCAAATAACGGCCCGCGATGAGATCACGCTGCATCTAGACAGGCGAGCGGAGGGCGAAACCGTCGTACATGCAGCTTATGAAATGAATCCGTCGAGCTTCCTGCCGCTGGATTCCGGCACCTATATGCCGATTCTTGCTTTTTACAGACAGAAGGTAAGTGAATAGGTAGATGCGATGAAGTCAGCCCGAGCCCGCCTAGAAATAGGCGGGTTTTGTTATGCCTCGAACAATTCCGATGCAGCATAATGTCATTACCACTTCGTACATGTACTGGCTTAATTATGCATATTTGCGGAGGTTGTGCTCCATAATATCTGATAATGCCGTTTCGGAGGAGAGCACGTGAATGCAGTGCTCTCGAACAAAATGATTCTAAAGGAAAAAACAATGACAGCAGCTAATTTTGAAAAGACACTTGCGGAATTTGAGGATAGTTTTGATCTTGTCGATCGGTCATTCCACCAGGATACGATTCGCATTATTTATTTGAACTCATTAGTTGATGTCCAGTCTTTAGAGTGGGAAATTCTCAAACCGTTAAGAGAAATGACGATCCATCATTTTGAACAGTCTATTCAACAGTCGCTGTTTAAAGAGGTTTATAAACAAGAGGAAGTCATTAACGGAATATTAGACGGAAACGTGTCGCTGTTCGCCGAGGAGCATATCTATTTAATCAATGTTCCGGGATTCGAGGAGCGTGCCATTTCACAATCTGAAAGAGAGACCGTCATTAATGGGCCGCACGACTCTTTTAATGAGGTATTGAATACGAATGTTTCATTAATTAGAAGAAGAATCAGAAGCCCTCGCTTAAAAATGATACGATTATCTGTCGGGGCCATATCAAAAACTAAAATTCTGATCATCTATATTGAGGGTATTGCAAATATAAGCGTTGTGGATCATCTAAAAGAAAGGATTCAAGCGCTTAAAGTGGATTCCATCACCGACACCAATTTTTTAATCCAAAAGCTGGATGATCATAAAAACTCGCCGTTTCCTCAATTTTATACCACTGAAAGACCGGATGTTGCTGTAACGAAACTATATGATGGAAAGATTATCGGACTTGTCGATGATAGTCCCAATATTATTTGTACGCCGACCACTTTCTTTGATTTTTTTGAATCGCCGGATGACTTTTATCAGCGTTGGACCATAGGAGCCGCGGTTAAGCTTCTGCGGTACTTAGCTTTATTTGTCACCCTAATACTCACAGCCTTCTATGTCTCTATATGTACGTTTCATTATGAAATGATCCCTCAATCCTTGCTGCAGAGCCTTATGCAGTCTAGGAGCAGGGTGCCTTTTCCGCCTTTTGTTGAAGCTCTGTTTTTAGAAATCGTCATTGAGCTGCTGAGGGAGGCAGGTGCGAGACTGCCTACAAAAATCGGTCAAACCATAGGCATTGTCGGCGGTATTGTCATTGGCCAAGCAGCTGTCGAGGCCGGGATTACGAGCAATATTTTGATTATTGTCGTTGCAATATCAGCCATTGCTTCATTTATCGTCCCGAGTTATGGGATGAGTGCTTCGATCAGGCTGGTTCGATTTCTATTTATCATCATGGCGGGATTTTTGGGGAATATCGGCATTTTCTTCACTTTGGGTATCGTAACGATCCACTTGATGGGGTTATCCAACTATTCCTCACCCTATGTGAAGGCGATTTCTTTACCTTCCTTTAAGACTTGGATGGACAAAATGAACATCATGGCTTTCCTTAGAAATAAATGAGTGAGGGAATCAACCGTCTTCTAGGAACCATACGATACGAAATTAAGAGGAAATCGTGGTGATGAAATGAACGAACGACTCCGTCCACTTCAATTGTCTATCCTGTTCTATAGCATTCAAAACGGTCTGTACTTGTATACGTTACCTCGAATAACTGCCCAATATTTTGGAACCAACGGATGGTTAAGCATCATATTCATCTTCATACTCGTGAATTTGAATATTGCGATGATTGCAATCATTTATAAGTTGGGCAAAGGACGATCCGTTTTCGAAATCATTGAAGCGACAGTGCCCAAATGGGTCATGGTACCCGTTTATTTGTTTATCATTTGCGTGTGGATTGGGCTGGCAAGCATGATTATGAGGGAGTATATCTTCATCATTAAGATATTTTTTTATCCGGCCTTGCCGGCTTTCTATTTCGTTCTTTTCTTCACTCTGCTCAGTTTCCAATTATTGACAGGTGGAATTCGCCATATAACGAGGTCATTCGTAGTTCTTATCTGCTTCGTCATGCCCATGATTGCTTTACTCATTTATTTGATCCCGGATTTCGAATTTGCCCGTTTTACGCCCTTTTATTTTAAAGGAGGAACCGATTATTTCCAGGGGACTCTTCATGTTTACTCCGTTTATCTCGGTATTGAAGTTTCCATATTATTTTTTCCGATGGTAGCTAAGAACTGGACGAAATCGCTGTTTATCGGAAATTTCTTTTCGCTGGTCGTTTATTTGATGGTCACCTTTATGTGCTTTGGATTCTTTAGCTTCGATCAAATATTGAATGATCTATATCCCATTATGACATTGTTTGAATATACCGAGGTTACTTTCCTTTCACGGGCCGAAAATCTTTGCTTTTGTGTGTTTGCCTTCAAGGTGTTGGCCACGACGGTGATCTATTTCTGGGGAGCTCAGAAAACCCTTGAACATATTGCCCGAAAAGTGAAATCGGGTTTGTGGATCCTGTGCATACTGGCAGCCGGATTCATACTCGCGCTAATTCCGGATTCTGTGGCTCATGTAGATAAATGGTCGACTTGGTTAAGCAATAGTGCAATTGGTATCGCATGGGCGTTACCGATCTTCGTATTATGCATCCTTTTCATACAAATGCTTAAAAATCAGGTGATGCGGGAGAGAGATTATGCCTAATAAAGTCATCATGTTGATTGCGACGTGCTGCTTGGCAGCTTTGTTATCCGGTTGCGAAGAAAGCAATATCATTGAAAAATTAGCCGTGATTGAAGCAGGTGCTTACGATTTGTCTGAAGGGAGTGAGAACCCGATTACAACGACGGTTCTATTTCCGACGGTTACCAGAGAAGGAAAGTTTGATACGTTGACGCTTACCGCTAATGGAAAATCAGTTCATGACACTTTCGTTAAAGTACAAAATTTAACCAGCTTAAAGATCGTTGGAGGGCAGGGGACGATTCTATTTGGGGAGGAACTATCCAAAAAAGGACTCATCCATGTGATCAATTCATTGCGAAGAGATCCGGAAATCGGAACTCGCGTTAAATTCGCCATTGTAGAGGGGCACGCAGGAAAAATTCTCGAGAAAAAGTTTCCCTCTATCGAAGATAATGCAGAGTTTATCTATAAGTTCCTAGAGAGAGCAGGCAAACACACCAAAGTTTTATTCACGAATCAATATCGTTTTATCAGGGATTATTACGACGATGGGATCGATCCGGTTCTTCCCGTTTTTTCATATGAAGGGGAAGCCATTGGTTTAAAAGGATTAGGGACATTTAAAGGCGATCAATATGTGGCACTTCTTACCATAAGCGAAACACAAATGCTCAATTATTTAATCGGGGACATCCGAAACGGCAGTTTGATGATTACGATGAACGATTTAAAATCCGGAGAACATGTTCAGCTTGCGTTAAGCAACATTAATTCTAAAAATGATAAGCGAATAGATACAAAGAACATGAACGTCGAAGTCCTTTTAAATTTAAAAGGCAGCGTCCTTGAATACACAGGTACAAAGGACATAAGCAATGAAAAGTATACACGAGAATTGGAAGGAGAAATTGAAGACTATTTTAGATCCAATTCGGAGAAGCTTATTGCTAAATTACAAAAATACCAATCCGATCCTATCGGAATCGGAAAGGTCGTACGCAACCACCTAACCTACGAAAAATGGAAAAAGATGAACTGGACTATGATCTACCCTAACCTATCCATTCAAGTAAAAGTTAAAGTAGGGCTGACTAATACCGGGAAATCAAAATGATTGATGCGCGGATTTGATGGTACAATAGAGTTGAAAATGGAAGTGTACCTATTAAAATCAGAGCATGAGGTGGCGCTTAGAGATGAAGCCCGTCGGTCAGAAGTCTTTTTCGGTAGAGGTAGAAACAATTTTGAAAGCGGTTGCGGACCGTATGGTTCCGGAAGATGCCTGGCCATCGGCAACTCTGGCAGGTGTTCTTACATACTTAGAGCGACATTATAACGAGAATCCGGATTCTTGGTTGAACCACATAGAGCCGGGTCTGCGAGCATTACATGACGAAGCATTCTCTCAATACAGTCGATCGTTCGCTGAGTTGTCGACAGCAGAGAGCGATCTCCTGTTAACGGCTGTCCAGCAGGGGCAAGTTCAGGAGTGGCCTGTTTCACCGAAGCTGTTTTTTGATACGTTATTGTCTTTAGTCATTGAGGGGTATTATGGAAGTCCGGAAGCAGGTGGCAATCGAGAAGGGCAATCATGGGATATGATCGGATTTCGTCCGGGTCCGGTCGCAGGCACCCAAGCTCCTGTTCAGGAAACCGATCTGCCGCAATGTTCTATTGACCAGCTGCGAGATCAATATGATGTCGTCGTGATCGGAGCCGGGGCAGGCGGATCCGTAGCTGCGGGCGTGCTCGCCGAATCCGGGCTTCACGTGCTCGTCGTCGAGCGTGGAAGCTGGCTCCGTTACGATCAGGTTGGCCGCGACCACTTGCGAAATCATCGGATGAGCAAATACGGACATAATACCGGACCGGCTCCGGAGGGCAACCCGCGGACGATTCTGCTGCCTAACGGACAGGAACGCATTACCCTACCATTCGAAGGTGAATATCACAATAACGCGATGACAGTCGGTGGCGGAACGAGGGTTTATGGCGCGCAGGCGTGGCGGTTTCACCCCGAAGACTTTCGCATGGCATCGCGTTATGGAATTCCGGACGGGAGCTCGCTAAGTGATTGGCCTATCACCTATCAGGATCTAGAACCTTATTACGAACGCGCCGAATGGGAAGTTGGGGTCTCCGGGGATGGCGCGGCCTTCCCGGGTCGAGGGAAACGGGAGCGTTCCTATCCCATGCCTGCGATTCCCAGAACACTGGAAGGCGAACGTCTAGCCCAAGCGGCTGTGAAGCTGGGGTGGGATGCAGGTCCGGTGCCTCTGCTGATCAATTCGATCGAACGGGATGGACGGCCGGCTTGCGGGCAATGTGGTCAGTGTGTCGGTTTCGCATGCCCAACGAACAGCAAGAACGGCGGACATAATACGATGATGGTGAGAGCGACCGCACAGGGGAACAAGTGTGACCTCATCTGCGATACGATTGTGGAGCGTATTGAGACAGAAGGGGGAAAACGAGCCACCGGCGTTCATCTCATCTTCGAGCATGGGGATGGCTCATTCCAGCGCCGGCATATTCGAGCAGGGCATGTTGTGGTCGCTGCCGGGGCAATCGAGAGCGCAAGACTGCTGCTCCAATCCGCAACCGAGGTGGAACCGAACGGAATTGGCAATCGGTTCGGCCAAGTAGGCAGACATTTGCAGGGGCACGTGTATGCCGGTGCTTACGGCATCTTTGACGAACAAATACAGGATGGCAATGGACCCGGAGTGAGTATCGCTACCTTCCGATTCGAACATAGCAACGAAGCAGGCGTAATCGGGGGAGGGCTGCTAGCCAACGAGTTCATCCGGCTGCCGCTCATTCACTGGAACCGGGCACTTGCACCGGATGCGGCTCGATGGGGGACTGCCGGCAAGGAAACGATGCGTGAAACCTTTCTGCGGACCAGCCAAATTCAAGGCCCGATTCAAGAAATCCCGACTGCAGATTCCAGAGTGCGGTTGTCGCCTACCGTTAAAGACCGCTTCGGTCTTCCCGTCGTTCAGTTATCCGGAGGCGTTCATTCGGAATCGCTTCGCGCTTCAGCTATGCTGGCCGAGCAAGCAGAGAAGTGGCTTTGGGCAGCGGGGGCACGCCAAGTGTGGCGGACACGGGCCGGTAATGGGCTAAGCGGCGGACAGCATCAGTCAGGAACGCTGCGTATGGGAGACGACCCCGCCACTTCCGTCACCGATCCGATGGGGAGAGTACACGGATATGATAATCTTTGGGTGAGCGACGGCTCCGTGCATGTCACCAACGGCGGCGTGAATCCGGTGTTAACCATACTTGCGCTTGCTTTCCGTACCTCAGAGAATCTGGTAAACCAAGCGTGAGGATGGGTAAAGAATAGTTTCTATTCGTTTCTTATCTATTTTGCAACTTTCCCTTTCGCTATAATTCGAAGTAGTAAGAGGATGCAAATTTGGGAGGTTACCATGAATACAGATCCGAATAGAATGATCCGTCTGCACGCGATGCTGACCGAATACGTTGAACATGAACAGATTCCGGGGCTGTCAGTCGGAATCGTGTGGGACAACAATCAGTGCTTTGCGGGCGAATATGGAACGGCAAATAAAACGACAGATGCTCCCGTAGTTCGCGATACCTTGTTTCATCAAGCTTCCGTATCGAAGACCTTCGTTGCTACAGGCATCATGCAACTTGTTGAACAAGGTAAAGTGGATTTGGATTCCTCTATTGTCAGTTATTTATCTTATTTTAAGTTAGATGATGAGCGGTATAAGACAATTACAGTCAGGCAGCTGATGAACCATACCTCCGGAATGCCGGATGAAAATGATTACGCATGGGACCGGCCGGAATACGATGAGCAAAGCCTCGAAAGATATGTACGAAGTATCGCTCATCTCAAGCTAAACTGGGATCCCGGAGATCAGTTCGCCTATAGCAACATTGGCTACGAGATATTGGGAGACCTGATCGCTAAGGTCAGCGGTTTGAGCTTCGAGCACTATATGAAATCAGCAATTCTGGAACCGATCGGAATGCATGCCAGCTCCTTCCTGAAGCAGGAAGTTGAAGCTCGGCTGGCTGCACCTCATGTGCTCGGAGCTTCCCCGGTTTACGGCGGGGTTGTCAGCGATGAATTTCCATATAACAGGGCGCACGCTCCGAGTTCCACGTTATATACCAGCGCGGAAGAAATGTGCCTTTATCTGCAGATGCACTTGAACCAAGGGACAGCAGGCAATGGGCATGCCGCTTTGCAGTCCGGCAGCTACGATGCCATGTGGAAACCCCATGCTGCAACGGGCTATGATCCTAAAAAATCGCAGATTGGACTGGGTTGGTTTATGGGAGATTACAAGGGCTCCCGCATCCTCTCTCATTCCGGGTGGGATACCGGGTTCTTAACTCATTTATTCCTTCTTCCGGATGACCAAATCGGTATAGCCGTTATGGCTAACAGCGATTACGTCTGGCTGGACAACGTGTCCTTCTCAATACTGGATCAATTGCTGGGCATACGGGACCTGTCCATTATTAAACGCTCTCTTGCACATCATATTGCATCGCTAGCTGTATCTGATGGCGTGGATGCTGCCTTAGAAGAGTATCATCGTATCATGAATGTTGAAGCGGAAACTTACTATCTGGACGATTATGAATTTGTGGGCATCACCGAAGCGTTGGCTCGCAATAATCAAGAAATAGACGCTATGATTCGTATATTAACTTGCGGTACAGCCATCGTTCCTGACAGCAGCGCCGTTTCAAACCGTTTGCAGGAGCTCCAAACAAATCGGATAGCTCCATAAGAAGAGGCCGTCTCAAAGTGTGCTGTATGCTGCTTTTGTGACGGCCTCTTTATTTGGATCATTGGCGGCGTCGTTGCGGTGGTGTAGGAGACCGGCATAGTTGAAGTTTGAGCGGTACTGGTTACCGCACTTTTGACGTAAATTTGGCAAAGTAGCTATGGGAGCGGTATTGATTACCGCTCTTTGGTGGGAGAGCGGCAAATTAGTGTTATCAGAGGTAGCGGTTACCGCTCTGTGAGGGGACATGCTAAAGTGTAGCTTCGAGAGCCACACATCAGTAGTTGGTTGGTGTTTTCAGAGAATGTGTAGCTCCGAGAGCTACACATCAGCAGTTGGTTGGTGTTTTCAGAGAAAGTGTAGCTTCCAGAGCTACACATTAGGCAGTTAGTTGGTAAGCCCAGCATTACTTATTCACGCAGCGGCCTGAGACCTGCGCGAACTTCTTCGGAGAACAGCAGCGGTACTTCCCAAGCAGCGAAATGTCCGCCTCGGTCGACCCTGTTATAGTAGATAAGCTCAGGGTAAGCCTGCCTGGTCCAGCTCAACGGAGCTTCATACAGCTCATACGGAAAGACCGTCACGGCTGAAGGGATCGGGACTCCCTTGACGACGAAGAAGGAGAACATGTTCTCCCAATAGAGACGGGCTGCGGAAATCGCTGTTTTCGTCAGCCAATAGAGCGTAGCGTTGTCGAGAATGTTGTCTCTGGTGAGGCCTTCCGGATGCCCATCGAACGCCTTTATCATCAGCTCCAAACTGCAAGCATCATGGTCCATTAAGAAAGCGGCTAATCCAATCGGCGAATCCATCAGTCCGGTCAATGTCTGAGGACGTGTTCCCATCATCGAGGCATAGGCAATATGTCTGTATACGAAATCCAACTGCTCACAAGCACGCTTTTCCTCAGGTGTGAGATTAGTCGGGAGCGGGTTGCCTTTCATAAGCGCCGTATCAATGGCAGGAGGAACCGTACCCGGCATGTTGGTATGCATACCGAGCAGTCCCGGCGGTTTCATGACACCCATGAAATCCGTTACCATTGCACCCCAGTCGCCGCCTTGTGCCACGTATTTCGAATAACCCAGTCGATTCATCAGCTCTATCCATGCTTGAGCGATGCGGTCAGGACCCCAGCCGGTCGAAGTCGGTTTACCGGAGAACCCATAGCCGGGCAGCGACGGAATGACCAGATGGAACGCATCCGATGCTTTCGCGCCATACGCGGTCGGATTGGTTAGCGGATCGATTACTTTGAGCAGTTCGATGATGGAGCCCGACCAACCGTGCGTGATAATTATCGGCAAAGCATCTTCATGTTTCGATCGAATATGCATGAAATGGATGTCCAGTCCATCGATCTCGGTCAAGAACTGCGGGATGTTGTTGAGCGTAGCCTCGCACTTACGCCAATCATATTCGGTTGCCCAATATTCCGCGACCTTCTGCATGGTAGCAAGCGGGACGCCTTGGGATTGATTCGACACCGTTTCTTTCTCCGGCCATCTTGTAGCGATAATCCGATTATGCAATTCAGTAAGTTCCGCTTCCGGAAAATGAATCTGAAACGGCCCGCGGATGGCTTTCTTGTCAGTGGACGTTAGCGCCGCCACAGGTGGTTGGTTTGCGTTTCCTTGTGCCATTGTATGTTCTCCTTTAAGTAAGGCTGAAATGAACGCATGAGCAAGAGGGAAATCATCATGAATCCCTATAACATATTCAACCATTAGCCCATTCGGACCAGATGCCGTTTATAAAGAGACTCGAAACAAAATTGGAATGTATATTCCGCAAGTCCCGAAATCAAGCTTAATGAAAATCGATTTACATCCGGCATTAAAGTGCGAATTATCGTATAATCAGCTATGTTCCACAGACAGATATACCGTTTTCCCGAAGGGGACTTAACGGCAATTGGTCGGAACAAACATTCCGAAAATCATTGACTTAGAAGTCCGATCGGACTATACTGACGTCATTGGAACAAACATTCCAAACTAAACAAACATCAGGGAGGCACAATCATATGTCTAAGGTTTGGCTTATTACAGGAAGCTCACGAGGTTTCGGACGCAGTCTTGCGGAAGCGGTATTGGCAAATGGCGATCAACTGATCGCAACGGCTCGTAATCCCGAGCAGCTGTCCGATCTAGCTGAACGTTACGGCAGCCAGGTTCGCGCGGTGCAGCTGGATGTCACTCGGTTCGAGCAGGCTGAAGCAGCCGTGAAAACCGCCTTTGAAACATTCGGACGTTTGGACGTCCTTGTTAATAATGCAGGATACGGTAATGTGTCTTCCATTGAAGAAACTTCGATGGACGACTTCCGTGCTCAAGTAGAAACGAACCTTTGGGGCACAATTCATGTAACGAAAGCTGCGCTGCCATTGCTGCGCGAACAAGGTCACGGTCATATTGTTCAATTCTCGTCCATCGGCGGACGCACAGGCGCACCGGGCCTTGCACCTTACCAATTGGCCAAATGGGCAGTGGAAGGCTTCTCGGAAGTCCTGTCCAAAGAGGTTTCGCCGCTGGGCTTGAAGGTTACGTTGATCGAACCGGGCGGTTTCCGAACCGATTGGGCCGGCTCATCCATGCAGCATATCGAACCGCGTGACGAGTACAAAGACACAGTCGGTGGTCTGCTGAAGCATCTGCGCGATACAACCGGCAAGGAGAATGGCGATCCGGATAAAGCTGCGCAAGCCATCATGACCATCGTAAATGAAGAGCATCCGCCGCTTCGCTTGCTGCTCGGAAGTGATGCGGTCGATATCGCAAACGCAGTGGACCAAGGCAAATTAGCCGAGACGAAACGCTGGGAGAATCTTAGCCGCTCGGCAGATTTCGAATTCAAAGCGCTGAGCCCGGAAGTAACTCGCATGTACGACGAAATAGGCGACTAATTAATTCACACCAGAGGAGGCAGCAATAATGACTCAAATTTCAATGAACAATCCAATTCTTACCTTCATCAATGTATTCACAGTAGAACCCGAGAATCAGAATCGTCTGGTTGAGCTCCTAACCAGCGCAACGGATGTCTCTGTTCGCTACGCGAAAGGGTTTATCTCATCGAGTCTTCATCGCAGTTTGGACGGGACGAAAGTGACGATGTATGCGCAGTGGAGAAGCGAGGAGGAGTACAACGCGATGCGAAGCGATCCTAAACCGCTGCCGTATCTCCAAGAAGCATTAAAGATAGCGAAGTTTGAACCCGGGATGTATGAAGTGGTGCGAACATTTGAGCCAGCGGTTGAATAAATCGAAAATGTTGTCCAAGCCCTTTGCGACCTAGCGTCCAAGGGGCTTTCTTAATTAACGTCCTTATGAAGGGAGAATATCAGTTTGCGACTATGGAAAATATAACGAAATAATTGCTCGGATTGGGGGAGCCAGCTTGGAAGTGTTTATTGTCGTACTTGTACTGCTCGTCCTAATAGGGGTTTCGAATGTGCTCTACCGGTTCGTTCCTTTTGTGCCGGTACCGCTCATTCAGATCGTGCTTGGCGGCATTATTACCACGCTCCCGATCGGCATTCATCTTCAGCTCGAGCCGGAGCTGTTCTTTATCTTGTTCATCGCCCCGCTGCTGTACAATGATGGCAGACATACGCCGCGCGAAGAGCTCTGGAAGCTGCGCGCTCCGATATTACTGCTATCTGTAGGACTCGTGTTCGCTACCGTTTTCGTGGTCGGCTATACGATCCACTGGATGATACCGTCGATTCCACTGGTTGCAGCCTTTGCATTGGCAGCCATCCTATCGCCGACGGATGCGATCGCGGTAAGCGCGCTTGCAGGGCGGATCCACCTGCCCAGAAGTCTCATGCGACTTCTCGAGGGAGAAGCTTTAATGAACGACGCCTCCGGCTTAGTTGCCTTCAAATTTGCGATCGCGGCAGCCGTGACCGGCGTTTTCTCGCTTCATAAAGCCGCGATTAGCTTTCTTATCATCTCAATCGGCGGCCTTCTTGTCGGTGCGTTGCTCGCCGTTATCATCGCCGGTATTAGACAGCTGCTCCGCCGCAATGGGCTGGATGATGAGACCATGCATATGCTCCTGCAGCTGTTAACGCCGTTTGTCCTTTATTTATGTGCGGAAGAGGTTGGCGTATCCGGCATTCTGGCCGCGGTCGCAGGCGGGATCGTACATGCCATTGAGAAAGATCGAGTAGAGTGCGACATCGGAAAGCTGAAATCCGTGTCCAGCAGTACGTGGTCCGTCTATTTGTTTATCTTGAACGGCCTTGTATTTGTCATTCTGGGAACGCAAATTCCGGACGTGACGTCAGTCATCTTCAAAGATCCGGGCTTTAACAATATTGTCGTCATCGGTTATGCCGTTGCGATCTTTGTGCTCCTGCTCGCGCTGCGGTTTGTGTGGACACTGCTCTTTACACGGGGCTGGCGCATATTTGGCTCCTACAGTAAAGAAGCCTTGAGCTTCAAAGCACTCATCATGACGACCATCTCCGGTGTGCGCGGTGCCGTTACTCTAGCCGGCGCCTTCTCCATTCCGCTGTTTCTGCATAGCGGAGAGCTGTTTCCGGAACGAAACCTGATCATTTTTCTTGCCGCCTGCGTCATCTTGTTGTCTTTGTTGACAGCCAGTATTTTGCTGCCGCTCATTGCGAAGAAACGTGCGGTAACGGACGAAATTGCATTGGTACAAGAAGAGAACGAATGGCATATTCACATCTTGCAAGCCGGTATACGCCAATTGCAGCAGGAGAGCAACGAAGTCAATGAGGATGCGGTTGAAGCCGTAATCGATGAGTACAATCAAATGATTCAGCAGCTTGGACTGAAAGACAACCAGTACAAAAGGGTATCTCGATTAAATCAAGACGAAATCGCGCTAAGAATCGAAGCGCTGGAGATCGAACGAAACTATATTCAGCATCGGCTCGAGAAGGGCACCATCACCAAGACTCATGCGGATTTCTACAACAAAATGTTAGATCAAGTTGAACTTATTTTGGCAAATCGGCTGCACTTGTGGTTGTTGGTGTTCAAACGACTGCTCGGGAGACTAAAAGAACTGCTCACCGGCACTTCTCAATCCGGACGGAGAGCTTTAACGGAGCAAGATCTAGAATCGCTGAGAGGGCTTCGTATCGAGTGCGGACAAGTGGTGATCAACCAGATGGGGCCGCTTTGCGCACCTGAGAGCGCCAATGACCCGACGGAATGCGTGGTTGCTTATTACAAACAGCTGGTCAATCGGCTTCGTTCGTTTCAGCTTCACCATAAACGCAAGAAAGAAGCGTTCGATGAAACACGCAAAGAGCTTCACTGGATTGCGGTTCAGGCGGAGAGGTACGAGGTTCAGAATTTATACGAGCAGGGGAAAATCGACCGTGGTTTGGTATCCGAGCTGCGCCGCATCATTCGAGACCGAGAGGCATCCATGTACGAACAGATTGAGCTCGGTTAATCCCCTCATTCAGAGGTAATCTACGGTACTATTATGCTAAACTACTAGTAGAAACTTTGAGAATAAAGAGGGATACCATGTATAGCATCATGCTGGTCGAAGACGATGAGAAAATTAGACGGATTGTCGCGGATACGCTGGTCAAGTGGCAATATGAAGTCATGGAAGTGACCCAATTTGATCAGGTCTTAGCCGAATTTAAACGGACAGAGCCTCATCTGGTGCTAATAGATATCAATTTACCGGTATTGGACGGCTATTACTGGTGCCAACAAATACGCTCCATTTCCAAGGTACCGATTATGTTCCTGTCTTCGCGCAACCAGAATATGGATATCGTGATGGCGATAAATATGGGCGGGGACGATTTTATTCAGAAACCCTTCGAATTGGATATCCTAGTAGCAAAGATCGGTGCGCTTATCCGCAGGAAATATACCTATCAGGAAGATGAAAGCCTAAAATTTGTCCACCGGGGATTAACACTAAACGTGACGAATTCCAGGATTGAATATAGAGGGAATAGCGCGGAGTTAAGCCGGAATGAATTCATCTTATTACAGTTCATGATGCGCCATATCGGCAGAATCGTTTCGCGCGAAGACTTGATGCAAGCGCTGTGGAACGAAGAACAGTTCGTGGACGACAACACATTGACCGTCAACGTGAACAGGCTGCGCAAAAAAATCGCGGAGCTGGAATTGGAGTCGTTCATCGCAACCCGCAAGGGAATGGGGTACTTGATCGAATGACCTTCCTGCGTTTTCTATCCTACGAGAAGCCCTACATCTATCTATACATGGTTGGATTCTTGATTACGGCCGCGGTTTTCTATGCCGATGGCAGTGACAGCCCGGCATGGGGGACATTCTTCTATGCGTTCACTTTAATTTCGCTTGTTTTACTCGGATTCCTATTCGTGCGCTACCGGCAAAATTTGCGAGTGATGCGTCAAATGAGCAGCGGGGATATAGACAGTCTAACCTTGGAGGGCGAGCTCACAAGGCAGTATTTGGATGAATTGAAAGTACAACATATCCGCGAAATGAATCGGGTCCATGATCGGCAAAATGAGCATTATGACTTCATCGTCTCTTGGTTTCATGAGATCAAAACCCCGATCGCGGTGCTGCGCTTGCTTCAGCAAACGGAGATGGACGCCAACAGCCTAAGGGAAGAGATCGCGAAGATTGAGAATTACATCGATCAAGCGCTCTATTATGCCAAGCTCGACAGCTTTAACCAGGATTACGATATTCAGAAATGCGATTTGCTGCAGATTTCCAAGGATATCGTGAAAACGCATTCGAAAACCTTTATATCTAAGAAAATCCGAATCGACATGCAAGCAGATTGGATGGAAGTCCAAAGCGATCCCAAATGGCTGCATTTCATCGTCAATCAGATTCTGACGAACAGCTTGAAGTATACGGAGCACGGCGGGCAAATAACGATATCTTCGGTCGAGACACCGCAAGAGAAGCAGCTGCTTATTCGCGACAGCGGGATTGGCATCAGCCCGCAAGACCTTCCGCGTATCTTTAATCGAGGCTTTACGGGTGAGACGGGACGCAAGCATACGAAGTCGACCGGAATGGGGTTATATTTGGCGCAGCAATTATCGAACAAGCTAGGCCACTATCTGACTTGTACCTCTGAAGCCGGCGTATTCACGCAATGTATCATCCATTTCCCGAAGGATGAGGATCCTTATTTGATGCTCAGGCAGCAAACGCAATGAACGTTCAAAATCCAGGCTCCCAAAGTCGTCATCACGACTAGGAAGCCTGGATTTTGATTAATTCATTGCGTTTTTTGGATTCGCGATTTTATAGTAAACACTAGCCGATGATAAATAAAACAGGGCATAGATGGTCACGTACAGGATCAGGACCGCTGTAATTATCGATTTGATTTGCGGGTAATCCTTTACCTCCTCCATCGTAGGATAGATCAGAAGAAACCAGCTGTGCAGCAATCCAAGCACAATGGGAGGCAGGAAGACAAACAGCAGCTGTTTCCGTATTACCCTCTTCATTTCATCGTCATCCATGCCAAGCTTTCGCAAGATCGAATAGTGCCTCAATTCCTCCGTTGCTTCGCGCAATTGCTTGAAGTATATGATGCTTCCCAAGGCAAACAAAGCAATAACCGCAAGGAATGCAGCAGAGAAGAGCAGCAGGGATGAAGTTTCGATATCGATGGAGTAGAGATCGACAAATGCAGCGTAATACGTGCCCGGCGTTTCTGTAACCAGATCATGAACTTGATGGGATAACGCCGTAGAATTGCGGGCATTTTCGATTTGATAGATATCAAACGGGCTCAGGGTTGCTCCCGGTTTTAGCTCTGCGAAGGCTTGATCGGAAATGATCAATATGGAAGGATATACGCCAACGTCGCCTTTTGAGTCGGTAGCCTTGCTTAGAAACGTATAGTTCTTCTTCTCCGTAAGCCGGAATGTCGCTTCTTCCTTAAGCTTTACAGTAAATGCAGGCTGGTTCCCTTCTGTAAACGATATAGGATGAGCCCCTACAGGTAGAAGGACGACCGCTTCTTGGTCCTTCAAATTCACTTGCTGTTTATCCCCGCGCACGCTGACGATGTCATTAAACTGCGATTCCGAGAACAGAAGAATGCCCGTTTTATCTGCATCTGAATTGCCAAAAGCGATTGCGCTGTCTGTGATCGGTTCAGCAGCCAGTCCATCGATTCTTGTATGGTGGGTAATCGGATGATCTGTCTCAATTAGTTGTTCAATCTGCTTTTGTTTCATTGCATCTTGCGACGTGAACGCAATGTGGTTCGGAAACTCTTTGCCGGCCGATAAGATCTGCACGGTATAGTTAATCGAAACGAAGCCCACCAAGAAGATGATTAACGCACTGAATAATGAGATGAAGGTAAGCATTAAGGTGTTTCCGCGAATCGAAAAGCGCAGCGAGGAAATCCACAGCATCCGGTTGCCAGTATAGTAGTTATTCCGCCCGCTGAGCTTGCCCAAGATCCAACCCCAAAACTGACGGAAAAATAAATACGTCCCGCCGATGATACCGACAGTTACCGCAATCATACTCACCATGATGTAATCCTGCCATACAACCGAGCTTCCATCTCGGCTAATGAGATAGAAGGCGATACCTAACAAGAGCACGGAACTAATCGCAAGCCATGCGGAGAATCGGTGGGGCCTGTCCTTAACGGCTTTTGCACGGAATAACTCAACCAATTGAACGCGGCGCACAGTCAAGTAGCTTTGCACGCAGATAATGAGGATAATGACTGCGAACAGAAGAATCGTCGATCTTATCGCCTCGAGCGGAAAAGCGAAGGAGATCACGTCATCGTATTGCATCAAATCCATTAATAACATGCCAAAGAACTTGGATAGCAATCCGCCGACCAAGATCCCGCTTACGATGGAGATCGCGCTCAGAATCACGGTCTCGAGAAAGACCATCCACACAATATGTCGCTCACTCATGCCATAGAGCAAATACATCCCAAATTCCTTCTTGCGCTGCTTCATGAAGAACGAGTTTGCATAGAGGATGAAGAAAATAATGAACAGGAATACGACAACTGATGCGATGGACACGCCGAGCTGGAAATTTTCTTTATTTTCTATAGCTGCCAATATATCTTTGTTAAACATAAGGGACGAGAACGTAAAATAAATGATGACGCCAATCAGCATGGAAATGAAGTAGATCGAATAGAGACGAAAGCTTCGTTTCATGTTGCGCCATGATAAATCGAGCAAGCTCATCGCCGGTCGCCCCCTATGGCACTTTGAACGGTCAGAATGCGGTCGAAAAATTGCTTCTCCGACTGTTCCCCTTTAAACAGTTCGCTCACGATCTTCCCATCTCGAAGAAAGATGACTCGCTGGCAGTAGCTGGCCGCGTAAGCGTCGTGCGTAATCAACAGAACGGTTGTCTGAAAGGTTTCATTCAGCAGTTGAATTTGTTCGAGCAGCTGAGTAGCAGATCGCGAATCAAGGGAACCGGTCGGCTCGTCGGCAAATACGATCGCCGGATTCGTAATCATCGCCCGCGCTGCTGCCGTGCGCTGCTTCTGGCCGCCGGAGATTTCAGAAGGGTATTGCTGCAGGATCGACTCTATATTTAAGGCTGCTATTATTTGGGCTAGTCGCTGCTCCATTTCCGCGAGCGGTGTTTTCTGCAGCGAAAGCGGCAGCAGAATATTCTCTTTCACCGTCAAGGTGTCCAGCAGGTTGTAATCTTGAAAAATAAAGCCCATGCGTTTCTGCCGGAAATCTCGTAACGTTTTCTTCTTCATGTCCAACAGCGAACTGCCTTCGATCCATACCTCGCCGCCATTAAAGCTGTCAATCGTAGAGAGCGTATTCAAGAGTGTCGTTTTGCCAGAGCCCGACGGCCCCATAATCGCCGTGAATTCCCCTTGTTCGATCGTTAAGTCAATGCTTTTTAAGACTTGTACATTCCCGTACGATTTCGATAAGTTCTTGGTTTGTATAATGGCTCCCATGTGTTTCGGCCTCCTTTACCACTCCACTATACCGACTAATTTGCCCTCCAACCATCGATTTAACAACATCTAAAGTGACATTTTTGTCATATTGAGAGGTGGGAGCGGATAGATGCAACAGATGCTTGCTAGCTTTTTCAACGCAAAATGAGAAAATAAATGCAAGGGGAGTCGATACGATGACTATTGCCGAGAGACTCAACTTAAGAAGAATGAAGGCCGGATTCACCCAAGAACAGGTGGCTGCCAAAAGGAACATGACGCGGCAAACCTTATCGCAGGGTATGACGTTGAATGGGTGGCGAACCGGTTACAGAGCGTTACGGCGCAGATGTCTTAAGTCGAAGCCAAGTACAATTGAACGTCCTGCATAGGAGGTCTCCCATACATCCTCGCGTATTCACGGCTGAACTGGGAAGGGCTCTCGTAACCGACGCGGAATGCCGCATCGGCCGCCTGCATGGATTCCGTAAGCAATAGCCGCCGTGCTTCTTGCAAACGCACTGTTTTCTGATACTGCAAGGGACTCATTGCCGTAATCCGTTTAAAATGTTTGTGGAACGCTGACGCGCTCATGTTCACGGACTTTGCAAGCTGCTCAACCACGATGATCTGATCAAATTCGCGATTCATGATTTGAATAGCCCTGGCGATATTGTTCGCATGACTGCCAATGATTGCGAATTGGTAGAGGAGTGCTCCTTGCTCGCCTTGAAGGACACGATACAAGATTTCTCGGATGACGAGTGGGGCCAGAATCGGAGCGTCGTCTGGCTCATGAAGCAGCTGCATTAGGCGAACGATGGATTCAAGTAATGAGGGAGATGGTCGATTTACAGTGATCCCGCGACTGCGTTCGTTGGAAATGTCCACGGGGCGATTCATCTCTTTCACGATATCCAGTATCATATCGGTGTCGAAGCTGAGCTTCAAGCTTAAGTAAGGGATACCGGGGGAAGCTTCGATAATTCTTCCGACGATCGGCAATTCAACGGAAGTAATCAAGTAATTCGAAGGGTCGTACCGGTAAGTTTCGTCAGCCAGCGTGCTGGTTTTTGCTCCTTGCGCCACGACGCAAATGGATGGTTTATAGACAGCTTCCAGCGGTTCAGACAAATGTGTCGCATGCATGAGCTGCAAAGAAGGCACGATCGTCTGATGGGTGCCGCTCGAAGGAGCATGTTGGTGTATCAAGTGTGCCAATTGCTGCAAAGCTTGCTCTATGCGAAGTGATTCATTCCTTGTATCCATGAGATGCTTTCCCTTCTTCCCAACGATATCCGTTCCTCCTTATCATAACGATCCCGAAGAGAATTAGGCAAGAAACGTGCAGGTATGTTCTAACGGCAGGCTGCAGAACATGACTATAATTACCTTACAAGCCGAACACTGCAAATACACGATTGTCCAATTCGAAGCGATAAGGAGAGAACAGATATGAATTTGAATGGTAAAGTAGCGATCGTAACAGGGGCATCCCGGGGGATTGGACGACAATTGGCTGTCCAGCTGGCACAGTCCGGCGCGAAGGTGGTCGTCAATTATTCCTCGAATCCGGGGAAGGCGGACGAGGTCGTAACAACGATTGTCCAATCCGGCGGAGCAGCGACAGCGATTCGCGCCGATGTGAGCAAAGTGAGTGTTGTCGAGGCGTTATTCTCGGAGACGATTGCGCGTTACGGACGCGTGGACATTCTGGTCAATAATGCGGGCGTTATGGAGTGTACGGCTCTGGCGGAAGTCACAGAGGAGATGTTTGATCGGCAATTCGCCATTAATGTGAAAGGGACTTACTTCGCATGCCAACAGGCGATGAAGCATATGGCCCAAGGCGGGACGATTATCAACTTCTCCACTTCCGTTATCGGCGCGATGCTCCCAACTTATAGCGTATATGCCGCAACCAAAGGGGCGGTAGAGCAAATCACGCGTCAATTGGCAAAGGAGTTCGCACCTAAGGACATCGTGATCACCTGCATCGCGCCGGGACAAATCGCAACCGACTTGTTCCTAAACGGCAAAACCCCGGAGCTGATTGATTCGTTCCGCCGCATGAACGCATTTGGCAGACTTGGCGAACCCGAGGATATCGCGAATGCGGTCGATCTGCTCGTCAGCGACAAAGCGCGATGGATTACGGGACAGACGATTCGCGTGAATGGCGGATTTAATTGAAAACGAAACGTAAGGAAACGAAACGAAACGAAGCACTTCAACTTTCGTTATAATATAAATAACAATACGGAGGTGTTTCAGATGGACTTTCTGAAAGGAATCGGCAAATTAGCCGGCGATGTAACCGGCAGAGTGATCGGAGGAACGGTGCGCGTTGCCGGAGAACTCGTTCATAGCGATTACATTAAAGAAATCGGCAATGATGTAGAACGAGTTACTTCCAAAACGGGTGAACTTGCGGGTCAGGCGGCAAGCGGCGTATGGGATGTAGGAGCGGGCTTGGTAACAGCGGATAAGCAGCGGGCACAAACCGGCCTAAACGATCTTGGCGATGCGGCAACGACAACGGTGAGAGGTGCAGGACAAGGCATCCAATACGTAGTCGAGAGCGGGATCGAAGTGGTGGCCGGCATCAAGGACCATGATAAGGAACTGATTAAAGACGGCGTCAAGAAGCTGGGAAAAGCAGCCGCAATCACGGTGCTTGCTGTCGGAGTCGTCGATCTGGTCGATGGACCGGATGGTCCGGATACTTCTGGCAACGTTTAAGGCAAGCTGAGGAAACGTATGGTTTTTAGGCGAAGTCCGCATGTATGATGTGCCCCCAATAACAAGCGGGTGCAGGTCAATCACATTCGCGGGCTTTTTTTGTTCTTTATAGAGCTTGTCAGCTTTTCAATGCTGAGAGTTTCATTTTCGGGATCTCAGCATCAATCTGCTCAGATTTCGTCGTCGAGAGTTCCGCTATGAGACTCTCAGTGTGCATGGGAAGGTTGGTGGCCATAGATGATTTTAGGAATATAAGTGATATGAAGAGGTGTATAGGAATGGAAATAAGATTAAACTATATGAAGGTGCGAGCTGAATCGCAACAGATCATGTCGATTAATGTCATTAAATATCGGAATCGCTTTACGAGCCGAACGCCAATAACTTAATTTCCGCAGTCTATCGCTGTACATCGAGGATGTAAGGCGGTAGACTGTTCTATATTATATTTGTATCAGAGGTGAGAACTTGAGCTACAACATCCTGTTATTTGATTTAGACGACACGTTGTTGGATTTCGGCGCTAATGAAACCGAATCGTTAACCCGATTGTTTGGACATCATGGGTATACGTTTACGGATGAGTTATTTGCGGTGTACAACGCAGTCAACAAACAGCTATGGGCAAATTATGAGACTGGAACGATAGGTTTAGATGTCGTGCTCAACACAAGATTCTCCGAAACGATGCTGAAACTGGGCAAAGTTGTAGACGGCCCCGAATGGGAGTCTATGTATAGAGAACTGCTCGGCACCGTCGACCAGCTGCATATCGAAGGTGCGCTTGAAGTGATTCAAAGCTTATCGGCATCCCACAGGTTGTTCGTTGTTACGAATGGGATCACTCAAACGCAAATCAAGAGATTAAAGCAATCGGGTCTATATGATTTCTTTGAAGCTATTTTCGACTCGCAAAGCATTGGTCATTCAAAGCCGTCTGCTGCATTCTTCGATTATGTGATGAGTCAAATTAAGGATTTCAACAAAAGTGAAGCTCTGATTATCGGGGACTCCTTACATACCGATATCAAGGGAGGTAATCTCTCCGGCATTGATACCTGTTGGATTAACAGAAAAGGACAAACAAGCCCTGCGGATATCCAAAGTACATATACGATCACAACGTTAGTCGAACTATTTGCGATCTGCCCGCCTAACCGAACAAAATAATATAAAGTTGGTGCTGATGACAATGACACAATCACAACAAGACAAAATATCTTTTTCCGGCTTCATGCTGGATCCGAAGTTCGCTGAATTTAACAATATTGCGCATGAGAAGCAGCCTCAAATGAATGCCATCATCGAATCTTGGGACAACAAAACACTGGCAACCAACATCACGAAACTTAATCGTGAATTGCTTCGACGGGATGCTCATGGCGTCCAAGAAACCCCTTTTTCGGAGACCAACGAAGAACTGCATCTGATGCTGTATTCACTGACGATGTATCTTAAAGATCGTTTGGAATAGAACGGCTGCAAAAATGCAGGATTAGCCCTCACTAGTAGATTAGTGGGGGCTTTTTGGCGTTTATCCAGGTGTGAAAGTTGAGGTTTGTACATGATTTCGAAAAATGTATAAGCGCTCTTTTCGTGATGAGGGGTCATTTTCAGTTATTGTACACTATCCACGATTTTGATCCGTGCTGTAGCATGTTAGTTGGATATATTGGAATTCGCTGCCACATTTCCGATCGAAGGAGGGTACGTCTTCATCTAGCCAATGACTAGAGAATCTGTATTTCATTCACCGTAACTAACCAAGTGAAGGAGAGAAGTGAAGGATGAAAGTAAAGCCGTCCAAGAAAGCTGTCATTCGATTGTTCTTGTCTGCCATTATGGTCACATCTGCCATTCCTTTGAGCAATGTCGCTGCAAGTCCGGTCGCATCAACGACGCTATCCGCCGTCGATTTCGGGGCTAACGGGGCTGATAATCTCGACGACAAAGCCGCGATTCAATCCGCTATCGACGCAGCATCGCCGGGGGATACGGTACTCCTCCCAAAAGGTACGTATTATTTGGCAGGCACAGTGAAGGGGAAATCAGGCGTCGCTATCCGCGGAGAGGATCGCAGCGGCACAGTCGTGAAATATCTGGATAACCCGGAGACGTATATGTTTTATTTTCTTAACGTATCCGGTGCTTCGATCAAAAATATGACGCTCGACGGGAACAACAGCACCTTAGCAATGTCAGCGGCAGTATCCGAAGGCGGCGGCGGAAACGAGATGAGCGGCCTGATTGTCAAGGACTTCGCAGCCGTAGAAGGCTTCGGTCCTCATGCGCTATACGTCGTCGGCTCCCGGAACGTTCGAATCACGAACAATAACGTATCGAATATCGGCGTAGGATCGATCTGGGGGGCTGCCGTCCGTGCGGGCTGGGATTCCAAGAATGTAACCGTTGAGAATAACGTCATTGCCAATACCGGGCGTGGAGGCATTCTCATTAATGACGGAAGCTCCGGCGCAATTGTTCGATCCAATACGATTACGGGCTCGGGTTTGAAGGAGCATGGCCTTTCCATTGAGCTTCATACGAATGCGGACAACTCTATCATTGAGGATAACCATGTCGATTACTGGATCAGTGCGGTGCGCTCCAAGAATATTGCGGTGCGCCGAAACGTCGTACATCCGACTGAAAGCAGAGTCGGTTCAATTGGACTGGAGATTATGGCCGATAACGCCGTAACGACGGACAACCTGGTAGACGGCGGCCAGCAAGTCGGCATTCAGCAATCTCCGGGAACGGGACATCAATTGTGGAGCTACAATGTGGTGAAGAACATGGTCATGTGGGGGATGCAGCTGCAGGGCGCCGGCTCCGGCGAGACCGAACAGTTCCAGTATTTCTACAAGAACAGCTTCATCAACACCCAGCTGGGCAATCCGAAAGCCGCATATCCCGGTTATGAGGGAAATGGCGTTCGCATTCATGGCAACTCGCAGAATCTATCTTTCGACAGCAACCTTATTGCGAATAACGGACGTAAAGCGATCGAAATCACGGATGCTGCGGGAGTCGATAGACTAAGCTTCACGAACAATATCATCTCCGGCAACAAAGGAGTGACGATGGATCCTTATCCGGCCGCTGCGCAGCACCTGGAATGGTCAGGCAATCTAGTCTTCTTGAACGGTAACAATGCGCAGCCGACTTCACGCGGATTTGCGAATGCAAAGCCTGTTGCTAATTTTACCAATCCGATACTGGTACGCGCAGGAGCACCGGTTACCTTCGAAAGCACCTCGACAGATAACGGTACGATCACGAACTACCTTTGGGATTTCGGGGCAGGTCTGCCCAGCGCTTCCTCTAAGCCGACATACGTCTATGACAAACCGGGAATCTATCGCGTGACGCTTGTCGTATGGGACAATGAAGGGCGTTCGAACGTGAAAGAGAAAATCATTCTGGTAAGTCCGGGACTGCCTGACACGAAGAAACCAAACGTGCCTACGAATCTGGTTTCGCCATCGCAGACCGATGAGACGATTGATCTGAAATGGAGCCCTGCATCTGACAATGTCGGCGTCGTCGGTTACGATGTCTATAAAGACGGTGCGCTAGCGGGCAGCACGGCACCGGGAGAATTAGCTTTCACACTTACGGGGCTTTCGCCACAGACGACTTATAGTATCACGTTGCGAGCGCGTGATGCAGCCGGAAATGTTTCCGAGGCTAGCGCTGCGCTAAGTGTGACGACTGAACTTCCCGATTCGCAGCCGCCAACAGCGCCTGCCGGATTAGCAGCGGTATCCGTAACCGGCACCAGTGCATCGCTTGCTTGGACTGCATCCGCGGACAATAAGGCGGTAATAGGGTACGAGGTTTATAGAAACGGCAATTTGATCGGTTCGACAACCGGCGCATCAGCGACTTCGTTCACGGCTTCCGGTCTCATTCCGGGTACCGCCAGTGCTTTTACCGTCAAAGCGAAAGATGCTGCCGGCAACAGCTCCATTGCAAGTAACGAGATAACTGCCGTGCTTGCTCCACCTGCTTCGCCAACGGTTTATCTCAGTGACTATACTTGGGATTACGGCGTAGCGGGATGGGGCAATATACAGCGCGATAAATCGTCAGACGGCAAACCGATTACCCTTAACAATGTCGTCTACGCGAAAGGTTTGGGAACTCACGCGGAGTCCACGATCGTATATACGCTGGGAGGCGAATACGCCAAATTCCAAGCAAGCGTCGGCGTCGACGATGAGACGTATGGCAATGGCGCAGTAAGCTTTGAAGTATGGTTGGATGGCGTATTGGCATTTGACAGTGGGGTCATGAACGCGGAAGCGGCGACGCAAAATATTGATCTTAATATCGACGGCGTCAATGAGCTGAAGCTTGTCGTCACCAATGGCGGCAATGGCTTCGATTGGGATCATGCAGACTGGGGAGACGCAAGAATTCTCTATCCAGCCGGAGAATAGACAGTTGTGAATTGGAGGCCGATCTTTGATCGGTCTCTTTGTTTGGAGCTCTGCAAAGCCGGAGAAATCGTCCAAAAAACGTAGGATTGTCCATAGGTTTGTGTTGGCGAGGTGACTATAATTTGATTCAATTCCTTCAACATGGAGGAGAAGGGTTTCTATTCGAAGCAATAGGGGGAGTTAATGCGATGTCGGATGTTAAAATAACGCATGTCGAGACGATTCTGTTATCCAGAATGCATGAACCGGAAAGGCAATGGATGACTTCGACTTTTCGGACGATCAAAGCCGAAGCTGCAATTGTGGTCATTCGCACCGACGCAGGCGTAATCGGAATCGGCGAAGCCTGTGCCTATGGCGTTCCCGGTAAGATCAGCGATATGGTAAGGAGAGTCAGCCCTCTGCTGGTCGGTCGCGATCCAAGGGATCCTTCCATTGCGCTGCATCCCAATGGGCAATCATGGGCCTATGATTGTGCCGTTTCCGGCATTGATTGTGCGCTTTGGGATATTCGCGGGAAGCTGGCAGGCAAACCGGTTGCGCAGCTGCTTTCTCCGAATCCGATTAACAAAGTGCAGCTCTATGCATCCGGCGGCTGCAGCTACGATTGGAGAGAGCGGCCGGAGCAGCTGATTGAAGAAGCGCTATCGTATATGGCTGAGGGCTATGAGGTGTTCAAGTTCAGAGTAGGCACACACTGGGCATGGGATGGCGTAACCGTGGACCGAATGCTTGGTCTGATTCAAGAACTGTCACAGGAAGTGAAGGGCCGGATGGAGCTCGCTATCGACGGTAATCAGCGTTTGACGGAAGAGATTGCGCTTGCCCTCGGCAAAGGACTTGATCGCATTGGGGGATTCCGCTGGTTCGAGGAGCCGATTCCGCAGAAGGACGTGGAGGGTTATGCGAGGCTGAACGCAGCGTTGAATGTCCCTGTAACCGGGGGAGAGCAATACACGACGATCGAGCAATTCATTCCTTATATGGAGCGCCAAGCTTATTCGATTATTCAGCAGGATGCAGGGATCTGCGGCATTACCGCAGCCATGTCGATTGCGCAATTCGGCATGCAGTACGGCGTTCCGACAATCCCCCATAACTGGCATAACGGCGTCATGACAATGGCGAACGCGCATCTGGTTGCTGCTCTTCCGAATCCAATCCTAGTGGAATTGTGCCGCATTCAAGGACCCATGCAATGGGAGATGGTGCAGGAAACTCCTGTCATTCAAGGCGGATGGCTTGAGCTTCCGGACAAACCCGGACTTGGCGTGGAACTGGCGGAAGATGCGCTGGAACGGTTCCCTTTTGTCGAAGGAAATTACTATGTTTCCGTTGATCGCTAAAGCGTCGCTATACAGAAATTCGTAGATGATTAATCGCGTTAACTACATGTGAACCACATCGGACATCGTTCTGATGTGGTTTTTTTAATGCCATTAATTAATTGTGTAACAGCTAAAGAAGTTACAATAATCGATGCATTTCTACCATTTATTAATGATTCCGACAGAATAGTGCACAGACCTTTGCCTTATTGAAATTTGGAATAATTATCCTTATAATGGCCTTACGATTTATGAAAGCGCATCCATTAAGACCCAGGCAATTGCATGATTAACTGCTGCCATTTTAGGAGTGCTGCCCATGATGAAATGGATTAAAGTCCGCTCGCTGAAGTACAAAATTATTCTTGTATTCATTATCATTTCACTTCTAGTGGTCATTCTGCAGGCGGGTTTCTTCCAGCATTGGATTAGCGGGATTATACTCCGGCAATCCGAAGCCAATTTACAGGAAACGGTTCGGCAAATCGGGAAGCAAGTCGATCTTCAATATAAACAAATCGATGCCAATGCCCGGGTCATCCGCAACAACCAAGTGTTAAAGAACTATTTGAAGGATTTGAAACGGCATACCATCAACTATCAAATTGCGAAATATCAGATTGCCAGGCAAGTCGTAAGGCTGCCTAACTTGGAAATGATCGAGAACATCTACATCTTTCCGGTAGATTACCCGCCTATGAACCTCTTCTATTCCGATGCGATCTTCGAGGCAGACAAGCTTACCGAGCGGTTGATGACTGCGAATCGGCCGCCCGGCACGGAGGAGGTCATCTGGACGGTGCAGCCGCAGACGCATCTGATTTCCATGATGATGCTCATTTATGACGGTGAAGAGCAGCTTGGTCTGCTTAGAGTGGATTTAAATGAGAAGTTTCATGATCAATTGGACGATGTGCGATTAGGGGAAGAGGGGAGCGTATTTTTAGTAAAAGATGACACGATCATGTTCGCCACCGATAGGAAGCTGGTGAATCAGAACGAAACAAATTTATCGAAGCTGCTTGCTGCCGGAACGCAGGTCACCTTCACGTTGGATTATCAAGGATGGAAACTGATAGGCGTGGTCCCCAACCAAGAAATCCTCAATCAAGTCAACCAGGTGAATAAGGTGTTACTGCTCATGGAATTGATCGTGTTTGCCTTCATCTTCTTGTTTGCTTTGGTTATTCTGCGAATGATACTACGACCGCTGAAGCAAATTCTAAGAGGGATGGAGAGCATTGAGCAAGGGAAATTGGCTGTCATCGTAAGCAGGGAAGGCAATGACGAGTTCAGTGTTATCATTCGCCACTTCAACCATATGGCTGAACGGGTAAACCGTTTAATTAAAACCGTGTACTACCAGCAGCAAACCTATCGAAAAGCCGAAGTGATCAACCTGCAGTCCAAGCTGAATCCCCATTTTCTATATAACACGCTCGATATGATTTATTGGATGACGGTGGTCAAGGATGAGGAAGAAATCGGCGAAGCGATCATTTCGCTGTCCACCATTCTGCGTTATTCCATTTCGCATCAGAATGAGTTTGTCACCGTCTCGGAGGATATGGAGCAGCTTGAGAATTACTTGAAAATTCAACGGATGCGCTTTGAGGACAAACTTTCCTACGTGTTTTACATGGACCCTGCGATAGCGGACATTAAGATTCCGAAGCTGCTCATACAGCCGTTAGTAGAGAATGCGATTAAATATGCTTTTCAGCAAATGATGCTCGGCGGCATGATTATCATTAGAGGTTATGCGATGGGCGATGAGTTGTATCTCGAGGTGGAGGACAATGGGATCGGCATGCCTGCAGAGAAAGTGGAGGCTTTGCAAGCGTCATTCGAGAAGAAGAGTTTAGGCAGCGGTCTTGGCATTCAATTAGTCAGGCAGCGGATTTCGTATATCTACGGAGAGGAGTTTGGATTGTCCATTCGCAGCGAAAGCGGTCACGGAACGTCAATCACGCTAAAGCTGAGGACGGATGCGGGCGTGCCTCAAGAGGAGCTGTGGAAGGACGAGGTCATGCAAGCTTAACTTACATGCAGGAAGGGGAGATTGCTTTGAAAATCGTACTCGTTGATGATGAAAGGTCGGTTCTTAGAGGGCTGCAGCATATTATGGCCAAACACTGTACGGGGCATGAAATCGTCGGAACGGCGCAGAGTGCGGAAGAAGCGCTGCACGTACTGAAGGCTGCGGAGGCGGAAATCGTCATTACGGATGTGATGATGCCGGGGATGAACGGGATTGAGCTTACGCGTGAGCTAAGCAAGCTGTATCCGCATCTATATATTGTCATCTTGAGCGGACACGCGGAATTTGAATTCGTACGGGAAGCGATGCGCTGCGGTGCAATCGATTACTTGCTGAAGCCTTGCCATTATCAGACGGTGATCGACCTCTTGGATAAGATTAAAGACAAAGCGGCGGACAAGGAAACGGAGAACGTGAAATCATCGCATAAACAACTGCTTGAGCAATTAATTAAAGGCAGTATCGAGCTGCCCGAGAGCTGGGCGGTACAACCCGAAATGCAGTTAGCGGTCTTCTCCTGCGAGGAGACGTTAGATGCCAGATTTGAAGAGCAAATCACCTATCAATTGCTTCATGGGAACATCGAGCGGGCCGTACTGGATACGGTGATCTATGAGGGGAAATGCGTGGTCCTTTATCGCGGCATGACGGATCCCTCGCACGTGAAGGAGCTGCTTAACGAGTGCCGGTTAGCGATGCGTAAGCAGAATCGAACCGTAGCTGCGGGCTTTCATCGATTCCAATGTGCTTCCGGAACGGTAGAGTTGGCATACGAACTTTGCCTGAGATATTGCGATTTTCTCGCGTTTAATGAGTATTCTGCCGTCATGGATAACGACATGTACCAAGAACAAATGAAGCAGCTGGAGCCATTTGCGATAAGCGAATACTTCTCCGGCAATAAAGTAGGCAGCTATTATGCGCTCGGGGATGCTAAGAAGCTGCGCTACTATATTGAATCGCTGCTGCAGCAGCTGCATCGCGTCCATATCAGACTTGAGCCGCTTCGGTTGAAGCGGGAATTGCTTAGCGAGTTAATCTATTTGGAGCATGTGCTAAAGGATCATAGGGTTGAGCCATTCTTCGGCACCCAAATCGATTATGTGCAGGAATTGAAGGGAATCCGTAATTATAAAGAGCTGCTCAGCTGGTTGAAAGCCTACTTCATGTCCGCAATCATGACCATGAATGACGAGAATCATAATCCGCACTATATTCAGTCGGCCATCCGTTATATGGAGATGAATTATATGAAGGACCTGACGCTCAAAGAGGTAGCCGATGCCGTTTACTTGAATGCTTGGTATTTCAGCTCCCAATTCAAGAAGTATACCCATGTCTCGTTTAGTGAATATATCAATCTCATCCGCATTCGTATTGCCAAGGAGTTTCTCAGACAGAAGGATTTGAAGGTCTATCAGGTAGCGGAGATGGTCGGTTTTCAAGATGCGGCTTACTTTAGCACCGTATTCAAGGGCATTGAACATATGAGTCCCAAGGAATATCAACAATCCTTCCTAATCGCCAATGATTCTTAAAGAAATCCAAGTTTTTTGAAATTAATCAATCCTTCTACTCGCTATACTCGGATTATCCCAATAGAAGGAGGAGTGTTCATTGCGAATAATGAAAAGGCTTACAGTGCTGTTCCTACTCGTTGCACTGGTCATCACGGCATGCAATAACAACAATGACAAGAGCAATTCCACTTCAGACACGAACAAGAATAATACGGCAGTAGGAACGGACGGAAACAAGGATGCGGGGGATTCCAAATCAGACGGCAAAATGACCGATGTCGGTACGCCGAGAAGCGAAACGTTAATCGTCGACATCTTAGGCGGCCGCAGCCCCGACCCGGATCGGTATAATCCCTATGTACCGGGAGCCGTTGCCATGGATGCCGGCGTGCATCAGCTCATGTTCTCGAACTTATGGGAGATCGATACGCAGAAAGGGACGCAGATCCCGGATTTGGCAGCCACGTTCCCAGAACCGTTGGACAGAACGAACACGAAGTTTTCGTTCAAAATCCAGGAAGGCTTGACCTGGTCGGATGGCCAGCCATTCACTGCGCATGACGTGGAGTTTACGGCGACGATGATAACAGGCGCAAAGGAGCTCGGCTACAACGGCTACTTCACGAATTTGATCAAGAGCATGAAGGCGACGGACGATTACACGATCGAAGTCGAAACCGTTAATCCGGAAACGAGATTGGCGCAGAAGCTCGGCGTTGTCATCTGGGGCAATACTTTCCGCGTGATGCCGAAGCATATTTGGGAGAAAGAGGACCCGGCAACGTTCAAGTTCTCGAACCCGATCGGCGTAGGGCCGTACAAGCTGAAGGATCGCGATCCGCAGGGCAACTGGTTCCTCTGGGAGAAACGCGAGGACTGGCAGAAGAGCGATATCGGCAAGCTCGTAGGCGAGCCGGGGCCGAAATACATTTTGTTCAAGTTCTTCGGACCGGAAGAGAAACGGATTATCGCGATGATCCAGCATGATATGGATATCCTTCAGGATATCACGCCGGAAAGCTGGGATGTGCTGAGGCAGAAGAACGAATACGCCAAAGCATGGTACGAAGACTTCCCGTATGCAACGATGGATGATCCGTGCGAGCGCGGGATGTCCTTTAACACGGCGAAGGAGCCTTATAACAATCCGGATGTCCGCTGGGCACTTACGCTGATGACGGATATCAAGAACGTGTCGATGGCAACGTTCGGCGGCATGCTGCGCGTCTCTCCGATCCAGCTGCCACCGATCAAAGTGCTTCAGGATACGTACCATAAACCGATGCTTAGCTGGCTGAAGGACTTTACGCTCGATGACGGTTACAAACCGTTCGACGAGAGTTATGCTTCCGGCATTGTCGATATGCTGAAGCAGCAGGGCATTGAAGGCTTGCCGACGGATGATAGCGCGATCAAAGACACTTTCGGCGTAGGCTGGTGGAAGTTTGACCCAGCTCAAGCGGCGAAATTGCTGGAGAAGAGCGGATTTAAGAAAGACGGCGACAAGTGGCTTATGCCAAACGGCAAACCATGGACGATGACCATCAATGCACCGGCTAACTTCGAAGTGCAGTCGATGCGATTGGCATTCGCCGTGGCGGATTCCTGGCGTAAGCAAGGCATTGAAGTAAATGTGCAGCAAATGGAAGGCGCTTCCTTCTGGGACAGCGAATCGACAGGCGCGTTCCAAATCGGTTCTTACTGGCCGGCATGCGGCTTGCTGCCGGATACGACGGCTAATATGACCGGTTGGCATAAGCAGTACATTGTGCCGATCGGCGAGCAAGCGCCGGGCAACCGCAATCGGTGGGCGAACGACCGTGTGAGTACTTTGCTTGACGAGCTGGACAGCTTGCCAAGCGACGATCCGAAGGTGCTCCAGAACATTACGGAAATCAATAAAGAATTCGTCAAAGGAATGCCGTTCATTCCAATGTTCGGTACATCCAAGTTCGTACCGGTGGATACGTACTATTGGGAAGGATTCCAAACGTCGGAGAATGCGTTCGAGGGTCCATGGTGGTGGTGGTCGCAATTTAAGTTCTACACGCCGCACTTGAAACCTACCGGCAGATAACGCTGAATCGCATTGTGGATACATACCGGGCCGCAGAGGTCCGGTATGTATTTTTCAGATTAACGCAGGCGGGGAGATGCTGCTTTATGGGATTTTACAAGTTTTTGCTGTCCAAAGTGCTTTCCTTTGTACTTGTCGTATTCATCGGCATCACAACCGTATTCTTCGTGCCTCGTTTCATGCCGTCGGATCCCGTTGAAGCAATGATCGGCAAGATGACGGCGAACCAGGCGTTCATGGAACCGGAAGCGATCATTACGCTGCGTGAAACGTTGAATGAATCCTTTGGTCTTGAAGGCTCGATGTGGAATCAATATTGGGGGTTTGTGAAGCGGGTCATCGTGACGCAGGATTTCGGTCCTTCGTTGGCCAGCTATCCGAATCCCGTCAATGAATTAATCGCTAAAGCGCTGCCGTGGACAATGGGATTGCTGCTCATCTCGACCATAATCGCATGGCTGATCGGCAATATCGTCGGCCTGCTTGCCGGGTTTCTCAAAGACAAATCGTATTCCAAGGCGATGGAAGCGATCTCCATCATGATCTATCCGATTCCCTACTATATCTTGGCGCTGATCTTAATCATGCTGCTTTCGTATATTTATCCGATTTTCCCGTTATCGGCTACCTTCCAAGGAGATGGATTCTCATGGGAGCATATCAAAAGCATTATCTATCATTCAATCTTGCCGGCGTTTTCTATGATACTGGTAGGAACAGGCTGGTGGGTGATCAGTATGAAAACCCTGTCTGCGGGCATTGCCGAAGAGGATTATGTCCAATTCGCAAGACTAAAGGGCTTGAGCGAGCGCAAAATCATGACGAAATACGTGCTGCCGAATGCGGCGCTCCCGCAAGTCACGATGCTGGCGCTGCAGATCGGGACGATCTTCAACGGAGCGTTAATTACGGAGATCCTGTTCGGTTATCCGGGGATCGGGACCCTTATCTATACCGGCATTCTGCAGGCCGACTATAACCTGATCATGGGAACGATTACGCTCTCAATTATCGCAGTGGCAGCGGCTACCTTTATCGTGGATTTCTTATATCCGTTCCTGGATCCAAGGGTTCGTTATAAATAAGTGTGCTTCGGAGGTGAGTGGCGCGTGAAGCATTGGAATTTTCGTTTAAAGCTGGGAGTCTCTATGCTGGGCATCTTCATTATTCTCGGCTTCATCGTTCCTTTCTTCTACCAGGGCAATCCGATCGAATGGGGCACGTATCTGAAGAATCTTAAGCCGAGCAAGGAGCATCTCTTCGGAACGACGAACCTTGGCCAAGACACGTTCTGGCTGCTGGCGAAATCGATCCAAAATTCGTTCATTATCGGCATTATCGTTGCATTCTTCGCTACATTGATCGGCGTTCTGTTAGGGCTGTGGGCCGGATTCAAGGGCGGGTTTATCGATCGGTTGATCACCATCATGACGGACTCGTTTATCGTTATTCCTTCTCTCCCCATCCTGATTCTGCTTGGAAGCCTCATGCAGGGCAAGGCTTCGCTCTTCATGATTTCATTTGTGCTCATCCTATTTAACTGGCCTTGGCCGGCGCGTCAGCTTCGTTCCATGGCGTTATCGCTCAGTGAACGCGATTTTATCAGCACCGCGATTTTCTCCGGACAGAACACGCTGAAGATCATCGTCAAGGAAATCTTTCCTTTTGTCGCGGGATGGTCCGTGGCCAATTTCGTGAATACGATTCTGGTTGCCATCGGTTCTGAATCCGGCTTGGCCGTTATTGGGATGTCCAGTAACGAGAAGGCTACCCTTGGCACGATGATCTATTGGGCAAATCAGCATCAGGCGATGCTAGCGGAGCGTTGGTGGTGGATTGGTTCGCCGGTTGCGGCCATCTGCTTAATCTTCATATCCTTATTCCTGGTTATGACGGGCTATCAGCAATATTCTGCGCTAAGGAGAGGGAAGTAAGATGCTGAAGCTAAATCAGGTAAGTGCGCAATATAACATGTTGAACGGCTATGTGAAAGCTGTCGATAAAGTAGATTTCGAGGTTCGCAGGAATGAGATATTCGGCATCGCGGGCGAATCCGGCTGCGGAAAATCGACGCTTCTTAAGGTGATGTACGATTTAATCCAATATCCGCTTGAAATCGCATCAGGCTCCGTAGAAGTGCACACTTCGGATAGGAAAGGAACGCCTGTCATCTATCGCAACGGCGAAATCCATAAGAGCTGGTGGAAAGATATCTCTTACGTGCCGCAAGGCGCGATGCATGTGATGAATCCGGTGACCAGAGTGAAAAATCAATTCTTCGACACCATCAGCAAGTTCCATGGCGTGAAGAATAAGAGAACGCTGGAGCATGAAATAACGGCGTACTTGAAAGAGCTGGAGCTTCCGCCGGAAGTGCTCAAAGCCTATCCGCATCAGCTTAGCGGCGGAATGAGGCAGCGCGTATTAATTGCACTCGCTACATTTCTGCATCCGAGTATCGTCCTGGCGGATGAGCCGACAACGGCACTCGATGTCGTCGTGCAGCGCGGCATCCTCACCATGCTGTCGCAGGTGCAGAAGAAATTAATGAATTCCATGGTCATTGTCTCTCACGACATGGGTGTGCATTATCAGATTACGAATCGCATGGGCATTATGTATGCCGGCCAGATGATTGAAATCGGCCCGACGGACCGTATCTTTAATGAGCCCAAGCATCCCTATACCAAAATGTTAATCAACGCCCTTCCGAGAATCGGAGATAACAGCCAGAAGGAAGGTATACCGGGAACGCCGCCGAGCTTGAAAAATCCACCGGCCGGCTGCAGATTCGCCGCGAGATGCCCGCATGCCATGGAGGTGTGCCGTATAGTCGAGCCAGAGCGGGTGAATGTAGGCGAAGGTCATTACGCAAGCTGCCATTTGCTTAGCTAGCAAACTTAGCGAAGGACTCAAATACAGTGCAAAAGCTACGGAGGAGGTGGTTGTTTGGGGGCCAATATTCTGGAAATCCATGGTCTCACCATGCATTACAAAATCGGCGGCATGCTGCTTGGGACCAAAATTACAGCGGTCGATCACATCGATTTAACGCTGCCTGGAGATAAACCGCAAATCATGAGCATCGTCGGCGAGTCCGGCTGTGGGAAGACGACGCTCGCGAAGATGATCCTGCGCCTGCTTGAGCCGTCTTTCGGAGAGGTGCTGATCGAAGGCACGCCGCTATCGTTCTATGCCAAACGGAAGAACAAGAAGGCTTTTCTGAAGAAAGTCCAGCCTATCTTCCAAAACCCATTCTCTACGTTCAGCAGCCGCAAGACGGTGGATACGTATCTCTATGAAACAGCGCTAAACCTTGATGTTGCCGCGACCAAGCAGGAAGCGAAAGGCATTATCACGGAGGTTCTGAGATCCGTCGGACTTGATCTGGCCAATGTGGCCGGCAAGTACCCCAATCAGTTTTCCGGCGGGGAGCTGCAGCGGATCTCGATCGCAAGGGCGCTCATTCCGAAGCCAAGGCTGATCGTTGCGGACGAACCGGTCGCCATGATCGACGCTTCCCTGCGCATGAACGTGGTGAACTTATTCATGAAGCTGAAGGATGAATATAACGTCAATTTTATTTATATAACGCATGATCTATCCACGGCCTATTATGTCAGCGATTACATTGCGACGATGTACAGAGGGAATTTAATCGAATACGGCAAAGCCAAAGAAATTCTTAACCAGCCTGCGCATCCCTATACGGAGCTGCTGCTGGAGTCCATCCCACGGGTCGGGAAGAAATGGAACGAAGACATGAAGCTCCCCGATCTTGAGAGCAAAGAGTATGGGCTTCACGGCTGCAAGTTTGCCGGCCGATGCGTATATGCCAAGGAAATATGCCGGTCGACCAAACCCGGCATGCTTCAATTAAATGCGGATCATCAAGTGCTTTGCTTTAAACACAGCGGCTATCAAGTCGCGGCAGGAGAAGCTAGCATCGGCGTACACACGGCTGCATCCGGCAATCATACTGATCTTAGTTTGTAAATTATATATTGGAGGTTTTTCACATGCTGCATAATCAAGGATTAGGTTTCGGTTTGTCCACGGCGCCCCTGATGACGAATGGGAAAACCCGTTCCATCAGCGCTGAGAATCCGAGAGGGGAAGTCGGAGCAGGCGGGAAGGAAGCCAGCAATTTAGGCGTTGGCAGGAAGGGCAGACCGTGTATTACGCTCCAGCAGGGGGAAACGGTCACGCTGATGGAAGTGGACGGGCCGGGCGTCATTCAGCATTTCTGGATCACCGTTACGGACCGGACCGATAAAGGCTACTTCGTGCTGCGAGACTTGGTTATCCGGATGTATTGGGATGACGAGGCGGAGCCTTCGGTCGAAGTGCCGCTGGGAGACTTCTTCTGCAACGGTTTCGGCGCGCGGAGTATCGTGAATTCGCTGCCGATTGTCGTAAATCCGACCGGGGGCATGAACTGTTATTTTCCGATGCCATTCCGCAGCAAAGCCAAGATTACGATAGAGAACCAGCATGCGCGCGAAATCGGCGGGTTTTTCTATCAATTTAGTTATACCTTAGTCGATGAGATTCCGGAGGAAGCAGGCTATTTCCATGCGCAGTGGAGACGGGAGAATATTACGACTGCGGCTCAGGATTTCACGATCCTTGATAACGTTAAGGGGAAAGGACACTACATCGGTACGTACTTGGCATGGGCTGCACTGGAGCGCTACTGGTGGGGGGAAGGCGAGATCAAGTTTTATATGGATGGCGATGAGGATTGGCCGACCATATGCGGCACGGGGACTGAAGATTATTTCGGCGGTGCCTGGTGTTTCTATGAGAAACGCGAGGGGAAAATCGTTGAAGTTCCCTATAATACGCCTTATCTCGGTTATCCCTATTATTCGAAGACGGATACGACGCGCTGCGACATCTTCGGGGAAGACAGCGTGCCGATGCATGGCTTGTACCGTTGGCATTTGATGGACCCGATCCGCTTCGAGAATGAGCTGAAGGTGACGATTCAACAAATGGGACATAACAGCCGCGCCTTGTTCGAGAGAACGGATGATGTGTCCTCGGTAGCTTACTGGTATCAAGCGGAGCCGCATGCTGCGTTCCCGGCACTTCAGCCTGTCGAAATGCGCTGGCCAAGGTAATATCAGGCTATTAAATAGTCCGGAATGAAAGGCTGCCTTGGCAGTCTTTCTATTTATTCTGATGTAGAAGGGCGGAACCGACCATGGATGCGTTGGTAGATAACAAGAGAATTCCGGGAGAAACTAAGCGATTAAGAGCCATGGAGAAACAGAAGCAGAAGGAACGCAAACGTTGGATCTTCTTCTGCATCTGTTTCGCAGCTATTGCAGCAGTCGTTATAGCGGTTATATTCGCGCCTAAGCCAAAACCGGTTGCATTCGATTATCAGCAGCTTCCCATGCTCGGTTCCGCGGATGCACCGGTTAAAATTGTCGAGTTCGGTGACTTTAAGTGCCCGGCATGCCGCTATTTCAGCCAGGAAATTAAACCGAAGCTGCTGCAGGACTATATCGATAAAGGGGAAGTAGCCTTCTATTTTATGAATCATACCATTATCGGACCGGATTCTTTTGCAGCCGCCGTGGCGGGCCAATCCGTATATCATCAGAACCCGAAGGAATTTTGGAAATATTACGATGCCATTTATAAGAATCAAGGTGATGAACGTGTTGCCTGGGCAACACCGTCATTTCTTGTTGAACTTGCCAAGAATGCGCAGCTACAGGTCGATTACGAGAAGTTGATGCGAGATATTGAGAATGAGGCGTATGCCAATGAAGTGATTGCTCATAACGAGAAGGCTGAGAAGCTGATTTCGGCTACGCCGACGCTATTTATTAATGGGGTTAAGTATGTGGATTTCGCGGATTATGACAAACTTAAGAGAGAGATTGCCAAGGCCGGGTAGGTCTTAACTTATGGCGGCTTTTTAATTATAATAAATGATAAAGATGATTAGGCAGCCTGTACGACTACTATACAAATAAGGACGTGCTATGGAATGAATTTGGACTCCGTCATGCAGGAGCTTGAAGCAATCGGCAAGGACCGCAGCAAGAAGATGTACATGTCCAATGGGGCGCAAGAACCGTTGTTCGGAGCGACTACAGGCGAAATGAAGCCTATTGCCAAGAAGATCAAAATTAATCAACCTCTGGCGGAGCAGCTGTACGCCACGGGGAATTATGATGCCATGTACTTTGCCGGCGTAATTGCGGATCCTAAGGGGATGACTGCAGCCGATTACGACCGATGGATGGATTCGGCTTATTTCTTTATGCTGTCCGATTACGTGGTGGCCGTAACTTTGGCGGAATCGGATATAGCGCAGGAAGTTGCCGATACCTGGATTGCAAGCGGGGAAGAGCTGCGCATGTCCGGCGGCTGGAGCTGTTACTGCTGGCTGCTCGGCAATCGAAAAGACAACGAGTTTTCCGAAAGTAAGCTTGCCAATATGCTTGATCTAGTGGCAGCCACGATCCACGATGCGCCCGAACGCACGAAATTCGCGATGAATAATTTCATAGCCACAGTAGCGGTCTCTTATATTCCTCTCCACGATAAGGCTGTCGAGATTGCGAAAGCCGTTGGTCCTGTAGAAGTCAACAAACACAAGGCGAAGAGCAAGTTGATATCCGCTTTGGATAACATTCAGAAGGCCATTGATAGAGGGCAGATTGGTTTCAAACGTAAGTATGTCCGGTGTTAATAAACAAAACGGCAGCAATCATTGCGATTGGCTGCCGTTTATGGTTGTTGCCGTAAGGAGGGAACTCGATTGAAAAGGGATTTCTATCACTATTTGATCATACAGTATTTAATTGTGTTTGTTCCCCCTGCGGTAGCCGCGCTTCTGTTTGATTTTAACGACAATTTCAATACTTATCTAGAAGAGTACATTGGCTTTACGGTAGGATTAACGGGATTAATTACTAGGGGTCTTTTATCCATGTTCCTGAATAATGATGTCATCATTTCGATCATCTTCTTGATGATCAAATGGATTGTGTTATATCCGCTGTACAGGATGATGTATAACACACTCAGACGAGTCAAATGGCTGCCTGTATTGATAAGTTTGCTGCTGGGTATATGGGGCGTGATCTTCGGTGCGTTCATTATGATTGCGGCGATGCAGTGAAGATTGGTTGACTCTGTGAACCTATAGCGCTTCGCCAAAGTAAATCGTGTGTCCCTGATCGTCCTCGATGATGAACTCCTTAGTACTCCAATCCGTTTCATGCACATCCTTAGTCAATATGACCCCTCGAGACTTCAGTTCCTCGGCCAAGGCAGCGGCATCATCCGTTTGCAGGTAGAGCGTGAAATGGTCACCGTCGCGGGCATAAGGGATAGAAGGATCCTGTTCACAGACAAACTTAAGGTGAAAGATCTGGTTGCCTGCACGAATGCCGGCATAGAAGTCTTCGTAGCGAAATGCGAGTTCCAAGCCTAATTGCGTCGTGTAAAACTGTATGGAGCTTTCAAGATTCATCGTTCGCAGCTGCGGGATAACGCCTGATATTTTCATGAATTCTCCTCCTACCAGAGTGTGAGTTCCTAATTATACCATTTTAATTAGCAAGGATTGAAAGTTAACGTCATTAAATTTACGGAAATGTAATTGTAAATTAACGTTGGGAGCGATTTGTCTGGAAGTAAACTATCACATCGAAGATCGAGTGCTCGCAGCGACGCTTGATAGAGAGTACGGGATACAAGTGGAAAGCATTCACTTCATTCCTATGGGAGATTCCGCTTACTCGTATGGGGTGAATTGCAGCAATGAAGATCGTTATTATCTGAAATTATTTGATCTTAACAATGACAGACAAAGAATGAGTATGGAACGTTCTCACAATTACTTACCATTAACGTGGAACTTGTTTCATCAAGGGCTTCTTCAAAATATTACCTATCCCATTAAGAATCGGAGCGGCGAATTTTCAACAACATGCAATGAGATCACGCTCGTATTATTTAATTATATTCAAGGGGAATCCTTGGCAGAGGCATACCCTTTCTCCGAAGAGATTCTTGAACACATTGCCGCATCCGTAGCTGCCATTCATTCGATTACTCCATCTATAGACAAGACTACGGTTGTGGCAGAGCCCTATGATATATCTTTTGACCGTGATCTTGAAAAGTGTATTTCGTTGATCGAAAGCACACTGACCTTTGACAATCCCAGTAAACAAGCGCTGCGTGAGCATGTTTTGCCGAAGAAAGAGCAAATTCTTGTCTTATTGAATCTGGTTCGTAAACTTCGTTTGGCGGCAATGTCGGAAACCCATGAGTTCAAGTTGTGTCACGGCGATGTTTGGGGAGGAAATCTAATTCGTCATGGCAATTTGTTGTATGTTATAGATTGGGAATCCGCAATAATGGCGCCGATAGAATTCGATATGATTGGTTACATCGGCGAAGAGTTCGATGTTTTCTTCTCCGCTTATGAGAAACATGTAGGCAAATCAGTGGCAATAAATCCGGATTTATTGCGATTTTACTCCTACCGCCACCATCTTCGGAATTTAACCAATTGGCTCATGAATATTCTATATCGAAACACCGAAGACGCTCAGAACGAGAATGATCTGGAGATGATTCTTTATCACTGCATGAATCGTTGGGATCATATTGAGCCTATGGTTAAGGAAGTGGAAGCTAATCTTCGGAGGAGGAGCGGCGGAATACAATGAACATGTCAGAGCTTAAGCGACTTATCATTTCAATCGAGATTAAGGCATTAGAGAAAACAATCGTGGATGGAGAGGGCAAGAGTCATTTCGTCGATTTGATTCGAGGAAGAATCGATCATCTCCGGCGAGAGGCAGATTGGATTCATCCGTTTGACAAGGAACTGCCGGTATCACGACCGGCAATGACTAACCTCGTTATTCGGGATGCGGCTATTGATGACGTGGACATGATTCGGGATGTCTATCGTCGATCTTCGCTGACGAACGAGACCGACCATGATCTGATCGCTGCCAATCCCGAGTGGCTTGTGTGGGACGAAGCATTGCTGCCATTCGCTCATGTTGCAGTTGTTGACGGGCGTATCGTAGGCTTTGCAACGGCGCGTCCGGTAGACGACTTCCTCGAACTCGAGGATCTGTTCACTGATCCTGATTGGATGCGTCAAGGCGTAGCCAGTGCGCTGATCGCTGATATAGCGCAACGCGGTGTGCGAATTGAGGTTTCCGCCAATCTAGCAAAGGCATTTTACGAATCGGCGGGATTCGTAGTCATCGGCGTTGCCGACTCGCCGGGTGGACCTTTACTGCGAATGCATCGTGAAGTCAGTAAGCCGTGAGGTGAGGATATCATGAGCAGTAAGGTACATTTGGGATAGTTAAGCCAAGATAAAAGGGGCAACCGATTTATTCGGTTGCCTTTTATCATTCCTATTGTGCCGCTGCCAAAAAGTAAAAAGGAACATCAAAATAGTAAAGCCGGGCAATCCATTTTTTGAAATGAAAGCGCTATACTCTCAGTGCGTGTGCAAAGAACGGCGCAGGCGCAGTTGCAGGACGGGAAAGGGGGATTTGATTGTAATCGCTCGCTTCATCTTATCAATATGCCACGAAGAGAGGATGTGCAGGACATGCGATTTTTCAAATGGTTGGGTTCGATCGCCTTATTATTGACGGTAGCCGTAGGGTTGCTGCCGGTTAAAACGCCTCATGTTTATGCGGATAACCCCAATCATACGCTGGTAGGCGCTATTCGTTGGGATGCTTGGGTAGGTACGCTGAACACCGATGGGGTCGGCGCGCCGCAGGTCGGTTTACAGGTTGAGCAAACGCTCGGACCGAATAAGTACCATTTTCGGCTGCCGTACTTTGGAGTAGAGACGGGGACGAATTCCGTTAATGCGCGGCAATTGACACAGAGTCTCATGGACCAGGATATCGCCTTCGCTAAATATGCCGGCATCGATTATTGGGCATTCTGCTTTTATCCGGATGGCAGCGGCATGGATACAGCACGGAATCTATACGATTCAAGTACCCATAAGAGCGATGTGAAATACACGTACATCCTCGGAACAGGGAGCCTGCCGTCCACGAAATTCGACTGGCTGGTGAGTAAATTTCAAGAAAGCAATTACCAGAAGGTGATGGGTGGTCGGCCGCTGCTGTATATTTTTGGCGGAACGGGCGGCTATAGTGCTGCGGATATTACATCGATTCGAAATAAGGCGACTGCGCTTGGGCTGGCAAATCCGTACGTCGTCGTCATGTCCGACAACTCTTCCGGCGCTTCGAGCGCGGCGACTTCGATCGGAGCAGATGCGATCAGTGCTTATATCACGTGGATGGGTGGCGGTGGCGCTTACTCCGGCTTGGCAGCACAAGACGAAGCTAACTGGAACAACCACAAGGCGACTGGGAAGAAGGTCATTCCGTGGGTGACGTCGGGTATGGACACACGTCCTCGGTACGATAATCCCGTAAGCTGGACGTCGGTCGGACCGAACGACTGGGTCCAAACGGCGGCGCCTTCCGAAATCGCTGCAAACCTCACGAATGCGCTAAATTGGGTCGGCAGCAACTCGTCGACCGCCGAAGCAAACGCGATCATCATGTACGCTTGGAACGAATACGACGAAGGAGGCTGGATCGCACCAACGCTGTTCGACGGAACGGAACGTCTCGACGCGATTAAGAATGTGCTGAAACCGTCCGCGAATCCGGCGAATCTAGCGCTGGACCGAGAAGCTTACAGCAGTTCCTCCAACTGGGACGCAAGCCAAACGGCAGCCAAGGCGTTCGACAGCAGCAGCGCGACGAACTGGCAAGCTGTTTCAGGTTCGACTTACAGCGGACAGTGGGTGCAGGTGGACTTCGGCGCGAACACACGCTTCAATCAAGTGGAGCTGGCAGAATACGGCAGCCGCACAACGGGTTATCGGATCGAATTCTGGAATGGTTCGAGCTGGACAACCGCTTATACCGGCACAACCATTGGAAGCACGGCATCGCCAACGACGGTGACCTTCCCGACCGTACAGGGCACAAAGGCAAGAATCTACTACACCGGAGGTACCTACACGCCGATCCTTTACGAGTTCGAGATCAATCGTCAATACGTCAATCTGGCAGCCGGCAAAACCTATGCCAGCTCCTCCAATTGGGATGCGGTGCAAACGGCAGGCAAAGCTTTCGACGGTAATCTAGCCACCAACTGGCAGGCGGCTCTCGGATCCACCTATAACGGACAATGGGTGGAAGTGAATTTCGGCGCGAGCACGACTTTCAACCGAGTTGTGCTGTCGGAGTATGGCAGCCGTACATCAGGCTATCGGATCGAGTACTGGAACGGTTCGAGCTGGGCGACGGCATATACCGGCACGACGATCAGCGGCACCGGCGCACCGACAGTAGCGACGTTCCCCGGCGTGACAGGGACCAAAGCGCGCATCTATTACACGGGCGGAACCAACACGCCGATTCTTTATGAGTTCGAAATATCGAATTGAGAGACGGATCCGCTGCTTAGGTAGGAAGCATGGCCAGCTAATGCGAGCTGAGAGTTCGAATTCGGAACTCTCAGCTTGTTTATTTCTCCGAATGCGATTTAAGTGTCTTGTTTTAGGACTCTCAGATCCTGGATATGAGGCTAGTTGGGGAAGTGTGATTTGAGAGTGTGATTTTGGACCTCTCAGCTTGTATTTTGCACCGAATCTGATCTGAGAGTCTTGTTTTACGACTCTCAGCTCCCGGATATGGGGCTAGGCGGGGGAAATGTGAGCTGAGAGTACGAATTTGGAACTCTCAGTTTTCAGTTAAGGGGCTAGGTGGAGGTTAAGTGATCTGAGAGTCTTGTTTTAGGACTCTCAGCTCCCGGATATGGGGCTAGGCGGGGGAAATATGAGCTGAGAGTACGAATTTGGAACTCTCAGCTTTCAGTTAAGGGGCTAGGTGGAGGTTAAGTGATTTGAGAGTCTTGTTTTAGGACTCTCAGCTCCCGAATATGGGGCTAGGCGGGGGAAATATGAGCTGAGAGTACGAATTTGGAACTCTCAGCTCTCAGATAAGAGGCTAGGTGGAGGTTAAGTGATCTGAGAGTCTTGTTTTAGGACTCTCAGATCACAGATCAGGCGCGCATAGGTATTGTTTGAAAACTTTTCTCCATGCTCCGAACTTTCAATTGTTCCGTAATTTCTAAGCAGTTGGCCGCGGCGAGCCACTGTTGCCAGTCGGCTAAATCGGGTCAGCCGACATTGTAGGACAGATAAGCAGGAGAGTGCGGCAACTTCACGAATATGTTGGAAATGGAAATTATAGTGAAAATAACCTAGTAGAGGTGAATCGATGGAGATCGTATTAATTTTTATTTTGCCCGTGATTCTAGTTCTCTTCTTAATCAATATTGATGCGAACGTGAAGAAACACTTACTGAATGACGAACGCATAATAGAAAGACTCGACATCTTAATAAATACCCATAAGGAGAAGGACAAGAATAATTCGGAATAATCCATACTAGGAGGCTGCAACAAACCATGATTTCTATTTCCGGATTGATTGCTTCCATAGGCTGCATCTTATTGTGTTGTGTTTTTTCATTTTGGAATCCGTACTCAACTATACCGATTGGTATCGATACATTGCTAATCATGAGTATAACGTTGGTTTTACCGGCGCTACTGGGTATCGTATCCTCGTTAAGAAATAACCGGCTCTTAATGTACATGGTGTTTGTATGGTCACTGCCATTTGGGCTTTATATGTGTATCGCGTCCATACCGAGTGTTTGGAACCTATATGGTGTGGTACTAATCCTTTATCTGATAGCAGCGATAAGGATGAATAGAAGCGGCTACAGCCAAACGATCGGATAGTGCGGATCATTCTGGATAGGATTGACAATTGAGAAAACGGCACATACAATATGAATGAACGATTCATTTTCGAGGTGAGCCATGGCAGACGAGCGACTGCGCAGCATTTATTTTCATGCGGGAAGATTATTTAATACCAAGCGTTATGCGAATACGAAGGTTTCGGAGATTGCAGAAGCGGCCGGTGTCGCAACGGGTACGATTTACAACCTGTTTACAAGCAAGAAGGCCATTCTTACTTTTGTCATACGCGCGTCATTGGAGAAAGATTATCTCGACAGCGAGATCGCATTGCCCGTCGAAGAGGCTGACATGAAACATCTGTATAGCCTGTGCGAAAAATTAAATGACAGGATATTCGGCGATGTTTTGCGAATTACCGACGCCGATGGGTCAATTATCAAGAGCTTTACGCAAATGGTAGCCGACATCTTCGATATGAGTGCGGACATTCTTCTAGCAACCGGTAATATCGAGACAAACGCGAGTATTCTTCGCGAACTGGCGAACTCTTTTTTTCCGGCAAGGGATCAGTTCTTCCGTATATTCGAAAATAACCTCATGACCTTTATGGAAGCAGGGGAGATTCGGAAGTTGGATTACCCGCGCGTCCACGTGCAAAGCATCAACGATATTTTGACATGGTGGGCTATGAATGCGAATATTGCCATGCCTGAAATTTCAGTACCACGCGCTGCAGCTCGGGATATCGCGGTTGACCTTGTGGCGAGAGCCTACGTAATCCATAGCAAATGAGTATTCATTTCAATCGGCACGCTTCGGCGTGCTTTATTAAATGAATAAAAACGAATGAACCGTTCATTCATCAGAAATGGAGATGGAGAAATGAATGTAGGTTACGTAAGGTCAAAGCCTGAAACCAATCAGCACGATACACTTCCAAGTTCATTGCAAGTCATGCGCCGCTACTTCACCGTCAACAAGAAATACACACCAATTCTCGTATCCACGATCCTTTTCTCACTTCTCACATCGGCGGTGCTAAGTCTGATGACGCAATCTTTCCACGCTATTATTGATCAATTCGGCATAACGGGCACGATCCTAAACAAGCAAACTGCCTTTCTGCTGCTGGCACTCGTAGTGTTTATACCCTCGCAGTATCTGCAGCAATTTCTAGGTATGAAATACAGCGAGCTGTGCGACCGCAATCTGCGCAATACCAATTTTGCCATCGTATCCGGCATCGACAAGCAGTTACAGGATGGTCGGAACAACGGAGATATCTTGTCACGTGCCAACAGTGATCTCATTCAAATCAACGAATCTCTGCAAAACTATTTCTCGGTGAAGCTGCCGCAGCAGATTATCGGTATTGTCGCCCTGGCAGCTTCACTCTTCATCAGCTGGCAACTAACATTATTCTCGCTAGCCATCGTACCGGTCATCGCGTTCTTGCAAGTTCGAATTTCGGCACCGCTAACACGTTTGGTTCATCAGCGGCAGCAAGCGGCTGGCGAATCACTCTCCATTGCGAATCACTTGATGGGCGGCTATGAAATCGCTAAAGCGTATAAGCTTGGTGACTTACTGCGGCAACGTTACGAAGCTGCCGTTGATCGAGCCGCAGGCAGCGGAATCGAAGCCAATCGCGCAACCATCTTGCTTGCCCCGTTAAGTCAGGTCTTATTATTCCTCCCCCAAATCATCATCTGCGGCTTTGGCGTGTATCTGGCAAGTATCCATCAGATTACTTCCGGCGGCGTTATGTCTGTCATCATTTTGAGCGTTTTCATTGGCAATCCCATCGGAGATTTGTCATCCGTGTTGTCTGCCTTCAAAACCGCGCGGGGTTGCGCCACTCGCGTTTTCGAGTTGTGGGATTGGTCACCGGAGCCGAGAGGCGGGACCGCAACGAGTCCGGTTAACGACCTAATCCGATTCTCCGATGTTGTATTCTCGTATGGGGATCATTCACCGGTATTAAGCGGAATTTCATTTACCGTTCAACGAGGCGAGCATATCGCGCTCGTCGGATCAAGCGGATCAGGGAAATCAACCGCGATCAAACTGCTCCTGGCGTTGTACCGCAAGCAGGAGGGCGATATCGAGATATTCGGTCATGCTGTGGAGGATTGGGCGACGGATGCACTTCGCGAGCACATCTCTTATGTAGGGCAGGATACGTATTTATTTGCCGGGACGCTGTGGGATAACGTCGCAATGGGCAATCAGAGCGCTACCGATGCACAGATACAAGCGGTTATTGACGCTGCGCTGCTTCAAGATATCGATATGAAGCGAGACATCGGCGAACGCGGGATGCGCCTATCCGGAGGACAACGGCAGCGGGTAGCGATAGCTCGCGCGATGTTGAAAGATGCTCCGCTGCTCTTGCTCGACGAACCCACCTCAGCGCTGGATACGCAAAGCGAAGCAGTGGTGTCGGAAGCCCTTCGTCGGCTAATGGATGGCCGCACCACGATCATCATCGCGCACCGGCTGTCTGCCCTTCGCCACATTGACCGAGTCTTATGTCTACATGAAGGTCAGATCGCGGAGAGCGGCACACATGAACAACTAATGGCGCTGCAAGGCATTTATTGTCGACTCTACAAGTCCCAGGAGGCGGATAAGGATGAGCACTGCGATTGACAGCATCCGGCACACCTGTCGAATGATGATATGGTCATGGCGGTTCATAGCAACTTGGCGTAAGAGTTATATTGGATGTTCTTTGATAAGTATGCTGCAGAACGCATGGATGTCGATAACCTCTGCATACTTAATCGGACAAACGACGGCACACGCCGCAACAGGCAACTTTGAAGCTATGTTGCAAACGATAGGGGCAGTCGCTGTGATCGTAATGCTGGGCATGATCGTCATGACGGCAGTAAATTACAAAGCCGCTGCGATTAAAGTACTTGGCCTTGCGCAGATTCGTAAGGCATTGTTTGCGAAGTTATCCGCAATACCGGCGGCTAAAGCGGATTCGCATTTATCCGGCGATATGTCTACTCGCTTAAGTATGGATGCGGAACGTACAGCCGATTTCTTCGGTTCAATGATGACGGGTGACCGCAGTTTAGCCGCCATTCCGGTCAGTATCCTCATTTCCACCGTGATCTGTATCGTTTCGCAGCCATTAATAGGCCTTATGAATCTCCTATTCGGTCTGATTAGCATCTACGCGAACCTTGCTTGCATTCGCAGAGAGTATAAGTGGCTTACAAAAAGAATGGGAATCATGTCGACGCTCACGCAGCGCATGCTGGATATGATTTCGGGAATAGTTGTTGTACGGATGTTTGGTCTTACCCGTCATTTGCAGGCGAAGTATGAGGTCGATTCCTCAAGCGTCTATTCCCATGCGCTGCGCGGAGCAAGATACAACGCTTTGCGCTCATCTTCAAGTTCCGCGATACAGTGGGGTGCGATTATTCTAACCCTCGTCGCGGGCAGCTTATTCGTTTACAAAGGCGTGACTGACTTAGGGACCGTTGTGTTCATCGTGCTATTACAGTCGCAAATCAACAATGATGTGCTGTTAATGACCAACTGTTACCGCCAGCTCCAATATGCAACGATCTCCGCCGTTCGCGTTAAGGAGGTTCTGGATCTTCCTGACGAGCAAATACGCGAGCAAACCGTACAACCGGATCCAACCGCGGAGAATGCAATTGATATGCGAGCTGTTTCCGTAACTTACGAAAGCGATCTGCCCGTTATTAAGGAAATGTCTTTGCGAGTACGAAACGGAGAAAAGCTTGCGATTGTCGGCCGCAGCGGCGGGGGAAAGACGACATTAGTGAAGTACATCATGGAGCTAGTGGAAGCCGATGCCGGTTCCATTCGATTATACGGTCATCCGCGGGAGCGGTATTCACAAGAGACGGTGAGAGCACTCATCGCCTATGTACCGCAAAACAGTTATCTTTTCGATGGCACAATTCAAGATAATATTGCTTGGGGTAATCCCGGCGCATCCGATTACGACATAAGGAAAGCGATAAATGAGGCGGGATTGCGGGAAGTCATCGATCGTTTCCCCGATGGACTGAATACACGCGTTGGCGAATCTGGCTCGCAATTATCCGGCGGACAGCGTCAGCGAATCGCAATTGCGCGTGCAATGGTTAAGAATGCCCCTTTATTGCTGCTGGACGAAGCTACATCCGCGTTGGATGGCGAGTCGGAAGAACTCATTCAACAAGCATTGGATCGACTCATGGAGGGACGAACGGCTATTGTGATCGCACATCGGTTATCAACCATTCGGAATGCTGACCGAATTCTTGTCATGGAGAATGGGGAAGTGGTCGAAGAAGGAAATCATTCCTATTTACTTGCCCATTCGGTTCGATACGCACAACTCTACCGATTGCAGTATGCCTAACCCCGATATCTGTAAATCGTCAACTTGTGAAGAGATAGGAGGAAAATGGATACGAAAATGGAATATGTTCCAGTAAGAACGTATTATCGCAAAATTAGGAGGTAGCGTATGCAAATCAGCATTTGTTCGTTCAGTTTTCACAGGTTGTTGGCGGCGGGGAAACAGGATATTTTCCAATATATTAAGGATTGTAAAGAACTCGGGTGTACGCAGCTTGATCCTTGGAATGCACATCTGGCCGAGTTGAATCAAGGCGAGGATGCGCTGCATGCCGGTGCCAACCCGGACCAATCTCAGCATCTGACGGCGGTGGACGATGAATTTCTGGAACGCGTGAAGCGCGCGGCCGATGAAGCCGGCTTGCCGTTCGGCTGTATCGCCGTTGACGGAGCGCATATTTATGAAGAGTCCGAGGAAGCGCGTGCCGCCAATCGGCAGCGGGCATACCGTTGGATCGAAATTGCCGAGAAACTTGGCGCATCCCACATTCGTATCGACTCCGGCGGACCGCAGCAATGGACGGACGAAGTGTTTGGCATTGTTGTTGAGGGATATCAGGATCTCATCGCCCGTGCCCGGAAAGCAGGCATTCAAGTGATCGTAGAGAATCACTGGGGGCCAACCGTCGATCCGGATAATACGGTCCAACTATTGGAAGCGGTTCCCGGACTGGGCTTGCTGCTGGATTCATGGAATTGGGCACATGGAAAGCAGGCACAAGGCTGGTTGAAGTGTGCGAAATACGCAACGGTCACGCATATCAAAACCTTCCATTTTACGGAAGATGGACAGGAATTGACGCAAAATGTACCTTCTTTCTGTAAATTGCTGCAGGACAACGGGTTTCAAGGCACATGGGGTGTTGAGAGCGTGCCCGCTGACGGCAATGAAATCGAAGGCGCTCGCAAGACCATTCAGTTGATCCAACGTTCAGTTCGATAATAAGTTCTCGCAGATTAATGATTTTCAAACACGAATTAAGTGTGAGAGGAGAGGTAGTCGTGCAGAATACGATCGCAGTTGAATTGGTGGAAGTAGCTCCTTTTAAGGCTTTGGCGGTCCGGACGGGTATGACGGAGGACAAAAGCGGAACTCGGAAAGCATGGAGCGTGTTAACAGAGCAGGTTCCCGTAACCGATACGCGGCTCTCTGAAGGACCTAAAGCGTATGTGTTCATTCCGCAAGAACAGTGGAATAAGGAAGTAGATACGCTATGGGTTGGATTAGCGGTGGATGTCTTCGGCGATGTTCCTGCCGGTATGGAGACCTTGGCGGTTTCGGGCGGTCTCTGCATCAGTGCTCGTGTTCAAGGGAATGAGGCGCATATGTGGAACGTGTATGATGCCATATTTGCATGGCTGGAACAGTCCGCTGAATATGAACTCGATTCTAGCGAAGGCATACTCGGCATGGAGACCGTTCCTTTCGAACCCTTTAATGCGCTAACCGTGCCTTACTCGGAAATCGAGACGTTCAACTTCACGATGCTTTACCCGGTACGAAGGAAGTAATTAATCACTTTAAATAAAGCGGATTCCCATGAAGTCAGGGAGTCCGTCTTTACGTTAACGGAAGTAGTTAAGCTTTAATAGCAAATAGAATGGAAAATGAGGTGGATGCGATGCGTGAGCGAAGACCCAACATCATTATTTTCAATCCAGACCAGTGGCGAGGCAAGGACGTGGGCTGTTTGGGCAACCCGGTTGTTCGGACGCCGCATACGGATGCGCTTGCCGAAGAGGGAGTAGCATTTTCACAATGTTATGTCCAGAACACGGTATGTACGCCGAGCCGTTGTTCATTTATGACCGGCTGGTATCCCCATGTCAGAGGGCATCGCACCATGCATCATATGCTGTCTCCGGAAGAGCCCTTTTTGTTGCAAGAACTAAAAGATGCCGGCTATACAGTATGGTGGGGTGGCAAAAATGACGTCGTTCAAGTAGAGCATCAAACGGAGGTTTGCGATGTTCGTGTGACACCGGAGGATGTGAAGTTCGACTGGATCGCCCCGCTTGTTATGAAACAGGATGATCCGTTGTTTTATACCCATTACCGGGGCAAAGTTGCCGAGCATGAGATTGTCAGCAGCGATGATGCACTCGTTCAGGCAGCTGTCGATTTTCTGCAAAGCGGTCCTCGGGAGCCGTTCTGCATTTGCCTGACCTTGCATGACCCTCATGTTCCGTTCCAGGTGGAGGAACCTTATTATTCCATGTACGATCGCGAGCAGTTGCCTGCACTCATTCCGATGCCGGAGACGGGAACGAAGACGAGACATCTCGATGAGATTCGAGCTCGTATGAAATTGGAAGAACTAAGCGAAGCAGCTTTCAAAGAAATCCTTGCCGTTTATTACGGCATGATTACGAAGACGGATGCGGCGCTTGGCAGACTGACCGATGCAATCAAGCAAACCGGAAAGTGGGATGACACAGCGGTATTCGTCTTCAGTGATCACGGAGAATACGCAGGGGATTACCGAATGGTTGAGAAAACGCAAGTAACTTTCGAGGACGACTTAACTCGAGTGCCGCTCGTCATCAAGTTGCCCGCTTCGATGCCTCTGCCTAGAAGAGCGGAGCCGGTGGATGCGCTCGTGGAACTGATCGATTTCTATGCAACTGTGGCAGAGCTCGCCAAACTGCCTAAGAAGCACACTCATTTCGGCAAATCACTGATTCCTATAAGTATAGGTGCAACTACCGAGCACAGGGATTATGTCTACTGTGAAGGAGGCGCATTAATAGACGAACCACATACGCATGAACCCACACCCGCTCCAACACATGTATATTGGCCTCGCGTAAGTGTGCAGTCCGACTATATGGAGCAGCATGGCAAAGCAGTTATGATTCGATGCAGGGAGTGGAAGCTAGTCCGCCGTTTGTATGAGAGAGATGAGCTTTACAATTTAACGGCAGACCCTGACGAGTTGAATAATGTCATAGACAACAAGGACTACACGCATATTCGATTGCATTTGATTGAACGAATCGCAGATTGGTACTTAGCGACCGGAGATGTCGTGCCTTATAAATTAAATCCACGATCGCCATCGGAGATTGTCCCTGAATATTAGTGTCATTCATCCATGTCCCAATCTCTTAAAAATATGGGACAAGCAACCATTTCCGCCTTTCACTCGTCTAATGATGTAATTCCGGATTGAGTTATGTATCGATCTGTTACATCTACTACGAGATTAAGGAGTGGAAATGCATGAAACAACAAATTACAACTGCTTTAGCAGCGGCTACGATTATGGCAGGTGCTTTCTTCGCGCTGCCCGGCACAGAGCGGGCTAATGCGAATGCAGCCTCTGCAGCCATTCAAATTGAAGTATTGGGGAAGGCAGCCGCTTCTGACGCAGCACCGATTATCGATCACGGTCGAGTGCTCGTACCGCTGCGTGCGGTTAGTGAAGCCTTTGGCGCACATGTAGAATGGAATGCCAAGACGAATACGGCAGTCGTTCGTAAATGGGGCGTAACGGTCCGCTTCGCGGCGTTCAGCAGCGTTGCGGTAGTCGAGCGCAATCAACCCGGCGGCGTGAACAAAGTGACGGAGCGGATTGATGCACCTATGAAGCTGCACGGCAATCGTGCTTATGTTCCTCTACGTTACTTGGCTGCCCAATTCGGCTATGCCTCCGATTGGCATGACCGAACCGTGTTCATCTCATCCTACATCGGCAAGAAAAAGCACGATATACTGAATCAAGGCACATTGGCTGAAGCTCGTCAGGTTGCGGTGGGGCTCAGCTACGATCCGCAGTATGCGATTAATAAGCCACTGATTGCCGAGAACGTCGGCGAGGCTGACGGTTCAACGATGCTGTTCCCGGAAGGGGAAGCGCTGCGATTCATCCGTATCGATGGGAACCTTGCGCAGCAGTTCGAAATCAAAGACGACAAAGCAGTAGTAACGTGGGCCGGCAGATTAGCAGGAACAATAGAGGATCAGCTTCGTATCTTTATTAAGGGAAAGTGGACGAACAGCGTCGGCACAGCGCCGAAACCAAACGGCGATTTCATTTATTATAACAGCGGTATATTCGGTGAAACAGGATGGACGGAATACGGTGTTGTAAACGCCGAAGGAGCGTTCACGCAGACGGGGTATAAGCACTATGGGTTCGGTGAGGTGGATACCGAAACCGGCACGCTGGAAATCGCGAAGCCGGGCGAGAAGCGCACGGACACAGTTGGCCTAACATCGAGCTAAGATTTCAATGTTAAGGGGAGCAGATCTCTCAGATCTGCTCCCTTTGCATTAATTAATAACTCCGTGCTTGGTGATTCTCACCTTGATGACGGGATGAATCTCCATGGTTGTATTCAATGCCTTTGTCCAATTTGAAGTTGAAATATGCTTGCATGAATGTGAACTATGGGTTGGGGGCACGCTGTTGACTTGACACCAAATGATGGCCTATAATAAACATGTCACCAAAAGGTGTCCAATACCACAGTCAACAAAATTAGGAGAGGGTGTTGTGAGCGAGAACAACCCGTTGCGGGATACGTTTGACGCGATTGCGGATCCAACCAGACGCGAATTAATTCGTCTGCTTGCTGAGGCAGAGGAAGTGCCGCTGCACGAATTAACGTCACAATTTCAAATGGGCCGAACAGCGGTATCCAAGCATTTGACCATTCTTAAAGAAGCCGGACTCGTCGTTGACCGGAAGGTCGGCCGAGAAACGCGATTTCGATTAAACGCTGAGCCACTCCGAGAAATTCAACATTGGGTGTCTTTTTACAGCACATTTTGGAACACGAATCTGATTCGATTGCAGCATCTATTAGAGGAGGAAGAGGAATGAGTTTCACCTTGAATTTGGATTATCAATATACGGCAACGATTGAGAAGGTATGGAGTGCGCTAACCGATCCCACTAAGCTTGCCAAATGGGTAATGGAAAATGATTTCCAGCCTGTCGTCGGTCACCGTTTCCAATTCCGTCAGAAGCCGACTGAATATTGGGATGGTATCGTGGAAGGCGAAGTGCTTATCGTAGACGAACCAAGCACGCTGTCCTACACTTGGGGAACCGGTCAGGAGCAACATACGGTTACTTGGACCCTGCAAGAACTTGGGGACGGCAAGGTTAATCTTCATCTCGAACAAACCGGCATTTCCAATGAACAAGCCCTAAATGGCGCTAAGTATGGTTGGGGTGCAATGCTTGGCCATTTAGTCAAGTTGTTTGAATAACAAAGTTAGCTTCGTAACCCGAAACGAAATAAACCGGCTGCATGTCGAATGCAGCCGGTTTATGTCTGCTTCGGATGATGAACAAGAGCGAGAGGAGAATAAGCATGAACGTATCCAATCAAGAATATATCGTGATCTCCGGAGCAAGAGAAAATAATCTCAAGAACGTCTCCCTGCGCATTCCTAAACGAAAAATCACCATCTTCACGGGGGTATCCGGATCGGGTAAGTCCTCGATTGTCTTCGATACGATCGCCGCAGAATCGACGCGATTGCTAAACGAGAACTTCAGCATGTTCGTGCGCACTTTCTTGCCTAAGGTTCCGCAGCCTGAGGCGGACGGCATCGAGAACCTAAGCATGGCGGTTATTGTAGATCAGAAGAGACTCGGCGGCGGTTCCCACTCCACGATGGGTACGATAACCGACATTTCACCAATACTTCGTCTTCTCTTCTCCCGGGCAGGACAGCCTTATGTTGGGCCGGCGAACATGTTCTCGTTTAACGATCCGCAAGGGATGTGCCCCGAGTGCAACGGGATCGGACGCAGCATGATCGTGAATATGAGCAGAGCCGTGGACATGTCCAAGTCGCTAAATGAAGGGGCGATCATGCTTCCGGATTACAAGGTGGATGGCTGGGAAATAAACATGATTCAACAGTCGGGGTCATTTGATGTCGATAAGAAGCTGAGCGAGTATTCGGATGAGGAATTGGACTTGCTTCTATACGGGAAGGCGCGCAAAGTCGAGATGGAATTCGCCGGAAAAGCGATGAATATTACGGTGGAAGGCGTCATTGAGAAATTTACGAACAAGTACATTAAGCAAGATGTGAAGACCAAGTCCGAGCGTACGCAGAAAACCGTTGCACCGTTCATTATCGAAGGCACCTGCTCCGGATGCCACGGTGCGAGACTCAGTCAAGCCGCGCTTAAGTGCAGAATCAACGGATATAACATCGCTCAGTTGTCCTCTATGGAAGTCGGGCAGCTCATCCGTGTCGTTCGGGAAATCGCTGATCCGGTCGCCGCGCCGGTCATCAAATCGCTGATTGAACGGCTGCAGCATCTTGTCGATATCGGACTTGATTACTTGACGCTGGATCGCGAGACGGATACGTTGTCCGGAGGCGAGTCGCAGCGCGTCAAGATGGTCAAACATCTGAGCGGAAGCCTTGTCGATGTCACCTATATCTTCGATGAGCCGAGCGTGGGTCTGCATCCCCGCGACGTGCATCGGTTAAATGAATTGCTTCAGAAGCTGCGCGATAAAGGAAATACCGTCATTGTCGTCGAGCATGATCCCGATGTCATCAAGGTGGCGGATCACATTGTCGACGTTGGACCACACGCCGGCAGTCGCGGGGGGAACATCGTATTCGAGGGCAGCTACGAGGGTCTGCTGGAGTCAGGCACGCTGACAGGCAACCATATGAAGCGGCCGCTCCAATTGAAGCAGGAGTCAAGAAAACCATCCGGCAAATTGTCCGTCAAGAATGCGACGCTGCACAACCTGGAGAACGTGAGTGTCGATATTCCAACCGGCATTCTGACGGTTGTTACAGGCGTCGCCGGTTCAGGCAAGAGTACGCTGATTAACGACGTCTTCCTTAGTCAGCATTCCGATGCGATCGTCATCGATCAATCGGCGATTGGCGTCTCTTCGCGTTCGAATCCGGCGACATACACAGGAATCATGGATGATGTGCGTAAGGCATTCGCTTCGGCGAACAAAGTCAATCAGGGCTTATTCAGCTTCAATTCCAAAGGTGCTTGCGAAAACTGCCAAGGGCAGGGCGTTGTGTCCATCGATCTTTCTTTCCTGGACAGCGTGGATCTGCCATGCGAGGTCTGCGGTGGCAGACGGTTCAAGGAAGAGGTGCTCGAATACAAACTAAACGGCAAATCGATTGCGGACGTGCTGGAGATGACCGTTGAGCAAGCATTGGAGTTTTTCGAGCTCAAGGAGGTTGTCCGCAAGCTTCAGGCCATGAGCGATGTGGGGCTGACCTATATTACGCTCGGGCAGCCGATGAGCACGCTGTCAGGCGGGGAATGCCAGCGTATCAAGCTGGCAAGCGAGCTGCATAAGAAGGGCAGTATCTACGTGATGGATGAGCCGACGACAGGGCTGCATATGTCCGATATCGCTCATCTTCTGGCGATCATGAATCGACTCGTGGATGCCGGCAATACGGTTATCGTGATCGAGCACAACCTCGAAGTGATCAGCCAAGCCGATTGGATCATCGATATGGGACCGGACGGAGGCAGCAGGGGCGGACAGCTGGTGTTCGAGGGAACACCTACGCAGATTACGAATGCGAAGGCGTCCATTACGGGGAAATACTTGCTGTAATCGAGCGATTCACAAGGGGTATTGATCCCATTTACGCGAAAAAACAACTATACCCGTTCTTTCACTTGTCTGCATGCTTCCGAATATGCGTTAATATAGATGTCGGGCCCGACAAAATCTTCATGAAAGGAGCTGATTCAGTTGATCAAGCACACGGAGGTGGCTTTCGCTTAAAGCGAAGGTCACCATAAAGAGGGAGGCCTTCCGGCCTCCCTTTTCTTACAATAGGAAGACGGAATGAACCGTTTTCACTTATAATGAGTATTGAAGCACGATTCTAATGAACGATCGTGTTTTTTCCATATTAATGAGAGGGGGAAGGAAACGTGAACAAATCGCATTCAGATGGCGTTGCAATGGCCGAACCGATTAAGGAGGTTTACGTTGAATTACAAGAACGGAAGAGATGTGCTTCCCCCTAGACTATTGGAGGAGCTTCAGCGCTATATTCAAGGCGAGCTGATCTATGTCCCGAAGCAGCAGAGCGAGCGCGCCGCTTGGGGCGAGAAGAGCGGATCCCGGATCATCATCGGACAGCGTAACGAGGAGATCTACCGGCGCTACGCGGACGGCAGTACCGTACAAGAACTCGAGCGGCAGTATCATCTGTCCGGAGATAGCATTCGCAAAATCATTCTCAAACTGCGCAGCGCTTCAGCGTTCCCTTTAGATGAGGGAGATGCTGTTGAAGCAACAGCCGCATATGAAGCGGTTCAGGCAGTCAAACATTGAACGCATAAAACAAGCTGACGTCGGTTGATCCCGGCGTCAGCTTGTTTGCTTGCTTAGTAAACTTCCAGTTCGAACAAAGAGTAACCGTATTGCGTATTGCGAGCCGAGCCTTGGATCTTGACGTAACGTGCTTCGACAGGGGCTATGAAGATGTTATCGATACCGCCGTCTCCTTTAGCTGTCGCATATACCGTTGACCAGCTCTCACCGTCTTGCGACACTTCGATGGTGTAAGCCTTCGCGGATGCATTCTCCCAATTCAAGAGAACGCGGCTGATCGTATTCGTTGTGCCGAGGTCGACTCGGATCCACTGCGGATCGCTGAAAGCGGATTCCCAGCGTGTGCTTTTGTTACCGTCGACAGCACGCTGACCGCTTTGAAGCGCACCTTCAGAAGTAACCGTGTTCTTGTTAAGGGCTAGATTGATCCCCGCTGCAATGGGCTGTACAACGGAATCGGATTCATATCCCTGTGCTTGTACGGTCACGACATAAGGATCGGATTCTGTGAACAGTTCCGCACTGAGCGTGATTTTGCCAGCAGTTACGGTGTATTGATCCGCTTGAAGAGGAGCGCCGTTCAGTTCGATTGCGTTGATGGCGTTTCTCCATGCCGAGTCATCCGTAAAGCTGATGTCGATCGGTTTACCAAGTGTATTGTCTGTTGTATCTGCCGTCAGAGCAGGCCCTGCGAGAGGAGCCTTATCACCGGCATACACCTCGAATTCCCATAATGAGAAGCCGTAAGGCGAACCTCGCTTGATCCCGTTCATCTTCACGTATTTGGCTTGGACAGGAGCGAAGGAAATATCATCGATACCGCCATTGCCTTTATCCGTGGCATAAACAGTCGTCCATGACTCCCCATCTAAGGAGACTTCAATGGTGTATGCTTTTCCGAAGGCATTTTCCCAGTTCAGAACAACACGGTTAATCGTCGCAACTGATCCAAGATTGATGCTCATCCATTGATTGTCGGCAAATGCCGATTCCCAGCGGCGATCCAAGCGACCGTCAACGGCATCGCTGGCAGAGCGGGGATACTCCGGTGAAGACGCCGTTTCTTTGCCGAACGCGAGATTCAGCGGGTTGGGATTCGTGCCAGGGTCAGGCGTTGGGTTCGGATCCTGATGACCGGGCTGATCTTGGGCAGCTACAGTTTGTTGTACAGTCGCTTCCGTGTAATCTTTGGCTTGAACCGAAATGACGTACGACTTGGCCGTCTTAAATAAAGATGCGTTGAATGTGATGTTGCCGGCATTCACTTGGTAGTTGGAAACGTTGATCGTTGCGCCGTCAATCTTGACGGCTTCGATCGCGTTTCTCCATGCCGCATCATCATCAAAGGTTACTTCGATTGGCTGTCCGATCACGGTGTTCGTTGTATCGGCCGTCAGTTGCGGTGCGCTCGGCAAACCCGTTCCGTTACCATACACTTCAAGCTCCCACAAGGAGTAGCCGTAGTTCGTCGTCCGTTCTGTGCCGTTTACTTTGACGTAACGCGCAGCGATAGGGGAGAAGCCGATGTCATGGATTCCCGGTTTGCCCGTTGTTGTGCTATAGACCGTTTTCCATTCTTTGTTATCCGTGGAAACTTCCACAGTATAGCTCTTGCCAGCTGCATTCTCCCAATTCAGAAGGACGCGGCTGATGCTGTCTTCCGCTCCGAGATCGACAGTGATCGACTGCGGGTCGGTGAATTTGGATTCCCAACGCGTCGCTTTATTTCCGTCAACCGCATAGCTGCTCGATTGATTCGGAGCGGAAGAGGTGAACGTTGGTTTGCGCAGGGCAAGGTTGATGTTCGAGTTCGTAACGATCGGCTGCTGGATGGCGGTCGTGGCGAATCCATTCGATTCGACCGTGATGTTGTAGTTGCCGGCCGCAGGGAACAGGGAGCCGTCCAGCGTGAGTTTGCCAGGAGCAACTTCGTATTGCGATGCGGATACAGGCGTACCGTTCACTTTCACGTTCTGAATCGCCGTTCTCCATTCCGCGACATCCTCGAAACCGATCTCAATCGGCTGTCCGGCACGGTTCATCGTCGTATCTGCAAGGAGATCCGGCGCATCCAGGATGCCCGCAGGCGAGCCGAACACTTCCAGCTCCCATAAGGAGTAGCCGTAGTTCGTCGTGCGTTCCGTACCTTCTACTTTGACGTACCGCGCATTCACCGCCGGGAATGTAATGTCGTCGATGCCTTCATGACCGCGAGTTGTCGAATATACAGGTGTCCAATGCTGGCCATCTGTCGATACGAGTACCTTGTAGCTTTTTCCGGCGGCATTTTCCCAGTTTAGGCGAATATGGCTGATGCGATATTCCGATTTCAGGTTAACCGCAACAAACTGCGGATCGCTGAAAGCTGACTCCCAGCGCGTGTCCAGCTTACCGTCAACCGCGTAAGAGCCGGGGTTATTCGGTTTATCTGACGTGAAAGTCGGCTTGTTCAGAGCCAGGTTGACAGTCGAATTCGTGATAACGACTTGTTGAACGCCGGTGTCCGAATAATCGGCAGCTTTCACAACGATCGAGTAGCTGCCTTCAACCGGGAACAAGCTGCTGTTCAAGGTGATTTTGCCTGCTTGAACGATGTATTGCGATGGGTCCAGCGCTGCGCCATTCACTTCAACCGAATGAATAGACTCGCGCCAGTTCAGATGATCGGCAAAAGTCAGCTCGATCGGCTGTTTAATCGTATTGTCGGTTTTGTCGGTTGAAAGCATTGGAGCAATGTTCGCATCCAAATCGGTTACTTTCGTCGGATCGACTTTCACAAGCGATTTAGGGCCGATTATCGCAGAGCCTGTTACGCCTGCGGCGTTATGGAACGTTACCGTAATCGCTTCGTTAGTAGGATTCCATACCTCAGCCGAGTAAGTGGACCCTTTCTTATAAACGGATGCTCCGGACCAGCCGCTTGCCCAGATGTCCTCGGTGCGTGTTCCAAGCGTCGCCATATTGTGCACGAACCAATAGGTATTGAAAATTTCGTTCTTCTGCGTGTTCTCTACCGTAAATTTATCGAGCACCGCTTGCGGATTGCTCAACGCTTCGATTGGCCATACGATATGCTGCCAAGCATCCTCAGGACCTTCATTGTCCTTGACCATACCGTTGTACAGATCGGCTGCTTTGGCTGGATCGAAGCCATAGCTGGTTAAATATTCGCCGGTTGGCAGCCAGTGGATGCCGTAAATATTGACGGGATCGCCGCTGAAGAAGGTACCGAAGTTATAAGCACTTCCATATACCTGACCGACTGATTTATGAGCGAACTCCGGCAGCCAGTTGTCGTTGTCATAGTTGAACCAGTATTGCTCGACAGCTTTCAGCTCCGTTGTGAAGCCGTAGATGGCAATATCGCGAGTAGCTTTGTCGCCGGACAATAAGCTCCACATGTATTCGCCTACCCAGCCGAACAGAGACTCGCCTGCAGCTTCCTGATTGTTCCCGTTGTTGTTGTCGCCATAACCGCCGGCCCATGAATGGCCTTCGTAGGGATCAAAATTGCGGAGGAAGGGATAGAGCGGATCTTCCTTGGAAGGATTCCCGTAGTCCCGAATAAGGTGCTCGACCATGCCGCCGTAATTGTCCTTGAAATCTTGATCGTACGTCGCAAGCACGGCAGAAGCGAAGACGAAGTAACCATACGTGAAATGGTGATCCGTTAAGCCGGTGTTGGCGCCGAATTCACTGTTTTTGTAATACATCGTGCCCCAAGTCGGGTCGTAGTACATGAAGTAATCCGGTTCGCCTTTGGTATAGGTGTACCAGTCCGTTAAGATCGTTCTCATTCGAGAGAGGAACGCTTCTTTGTACGCTTGGTCTCCGATTTGATCCGCAATAAGCACGCCCATTGCCAGCGGATGCAGCACTTTACCTTGCCAGTAGGCATCGCCGGACATGATGTTCTTGGACGTTGATTCGTCCAAGTAACTTAATTGATCAAGCAGCGCTTCGCGAGAGTACGAAGCATCGCCCGGTTCCGTAAATTGTGGAACGATCCCGTTAAACTGATCCTTTGTCGTGAACGAGTTGCCTTCATGAAGCTTAAGCGTTCCGCGAATAGATGGATAAGTAAGAGGAGTCAGGGACGATGAGGTTTGCTTCCATTGGTGCGGGAGCAGAGCCATCAAAGTCGTTGGTTCCATATCCGAGCGCTTCCGATCGATTTCCACCGTGAAGGTAGTAGCCACTTCCGAGGTAGTCTCGTCGAAGCTAGGCGTAACGACCGTATTCGTAACGAATGCGTAACCATGCTTATAGAAGTAATTCAAGTCGCTCGCTGCAGGCATCGACGCGACGGACAAGTAGTTTTGCCCGCTGCCCAGGCGAATTTTCACTTTGTTGCCGACTTTCATGAAGACGGAGCCTTCCGGTGCGAATACGCCGTAATTGCGGGTTACTTTATTCGCTTGCGGGGAACCGTCTACGTTCGTCACGGCGAAACCGATATGATCGGCTGTCAATTTGGCACCTTCGGCAGCGAGAACCGGATTTCCGTTGTCATCGTAGAAGCGGGTGGACGCCGGGAAATACAACTCGGATGTTGTCGGGTCACTGAATTCCGAATATAAATACGGCGAGCCTTTAACGAAGGTCGTTTTCATTTTCGCGGTATCGTTATCGCTCAGTGCTACGGTTGCAGACCAGTCACCGTAACCGGTAATCTTGTTCTTCACATTGGTGGTGCTGATGTTTCCGGCATGCAGGTAGAAATCCGGACCGCCATCTGCCGCTTGGGAGTTGCCCGTATCATTCACCCAACCGGCGCCCGGATTCAGAATTCCGAGACCGAGCGTGGAGTACTTGGATTTCAGCGGAAGCGTGATCAGACTGTCGCTGAAGTTCTTGATCAAGACCGATTGCCACCAGTCATTCGATGGAATCGGTGCATGCAGCTCATCCGACTTGTTCATCGGTGGACGCGGCTGCGGCATGTTGATATCGCTGGTTAAGTAGCTGCCTTTGCCGACACCAACCGTTGAAGAGGTAGGGAGCGTTGGAATCGTATATTCCGGCTTCGGATCCCCGTTCACGTAATCGTAAACGCTGAAATTGAATAACGAGTAGCCATAGCTAGTCGTGCGGCTAATGCCTTTCATTCGTACATAACGTCCGCTTGCATAGACCGGCGTATCGATCCAGCCATCTTGTCCGTTCATCTCGCGGTAGATGGTTGTCCAATTGGCAGCATCGTCAGACACTTGCAGATCGTAGATGCGTCCGGCTGCATTTTCCCAGTTGAGTCGAATGCGGCCGATGTCATGTACGGAGCCGAGGTCCACATAAATCCATTCATTGCTTGTATGAGCGGAGGACCATCTGGTCGTCACATCGCCATCGTTTGCATTCTCCGGCGGCATAGCCGGTTTATCCTTGTCTGCTTTCTCATAGGAGGAAGCTGCGACCGGTTTATTCTTGGCCACATCTTCACCGAGTACAATGGGGATGGGATTCCTTCCACCTGTGCCGTAAACCTCGAATTCGTAAAGCGATACCCCATATCCGCCGCTTCGCTCGAGGGACAGCATCCGGACATAACGTCCTTGACCGGAAAGGCTGATGGTATCCACGCCGCCGTCGCCTTTAGCGTCCGTGTAGATGTCTTTCCAATCCGTTTCGTCGTCGGAGACTTGGATCTTGTACGACTTGGAGTAGGCATTCTCCCAACGAATAACAGCCTTGTCGATCGTTGCATGGGCGCCAAGGTCTACGTAGATCCATTGCGGATCCGCGCTGAACGCACTTCCCCATCGGGAGTCCGTGCTGCCATCAACGGCTTTCTCAGGCGTTAGGCCGCCTTCAGTTGAAGAAGCGTACGCCGCTCCTCCATACGTGAGAAGATGCGAAGCCTCAGCTCCCTTAGCGTCGGCTGCTGCAACGATGGATCCGTTCCAGGAACCGAGAAGCAAGGAGAGGGTGAGCACTGACTTGGATGTCAGAGGCATCTTCCTACGAACCTTTCTTGCAAAAGAACTCATTCCACCAATTCCTCCTGTTGTGCCTCAAGGGCATTTTGAATGACATTTCTCGACATGAGAGAAACATCCAAATCCCGGAAAAAGAATGGGATTTTTTTTCAGCGCAATTATATCCCTTGTCGAAATTGGTTAACAATGAGCGTCACAGCCTACTCCAAGACTATCGATAGGGCTATATGCTTAGGAATGCAGGTCAAGATGTCGGTAGTTAGACCTAAGGAAATTGTAAATGATTAGAAGTCCATTATTAGCCATGTTAACTTCCGAGCCGAAGAGGCTTAGCATTTATACGATATCGTCATTTTGTTTCGCGCTTGAAATGAAGTAGGTCTACAGGCCTTAATGCCGTATTGCCTATGCAATAGGTCATTGTAAACAATTTTAAGAAATCTTAATATTGATTCCTGCCAGAAATTAGTCAAAACCTCCTGTATTGGTGAATTCAAGAGACATTTGTAATAGGGTCAATTTCATAGAAGCGGACAATTTAATCGGTGTATTTCATAACTAATTCTCATAAAATCGATGCACCTCCATAAACTATTATTTAGGTAATGGAAGCGTTATCAATCATGCGAATGAGAGGTGAATTAACGAGGATGAAAAAGGGTGAACGAGTAAGCGTGATTTGGTTTGTTATTGTCGCAATGGTGGTTACGTTAACGGTAACCGTCGTTCCGCCGGAAAGGAGTTATGCCGCTACGCAGGCTACGTATTACGTGAATCCGTCCGGCGGCAGCGACAGCAACAACGGTTTGACGACAGGAACAGCGTTCGCGACGATCACGAAAGCAAGGGATGTCATTCGGACGATTAACGGCAGCATGACCGGGGATATTTATGTTTATCTGATGAACGGCACTTATCCTTTGAGTGCGACATTAACGTTCGGCACATCCGATTCCGGGACGAACGGTTATAAAATCATCTATAAGAACTATACGGGCGCAGCGCCGGTCATCAGCGGCGGCGTTGATTTGACAACCGGCTGGACGCTTCATGATGCGGGACAGAACATTTATAAGAAAACCGGGGTCAATTGGAATTTCCGACAGCTGTATGTAAATGATACACGAGGCGTCAAGGCGCGCAAGCCGAATTTGACGGACGAAGTTACAGGCGGACCCTACTTAAGCGCTACGAATAGTTCATATCCGTATACCGTAAACACGGCAGATATCGGTTCGTGGGCAAACGGCGGTACGGCCGAAATGGTCGTTGTAGGCCATTGGAGCCAGCACCGCGGAAGAATCGCGAGTTATTCGGGGAATACGGTCACGTTCAAATCTCCGGAGAGTGGATTCGCCTATAATCATCATAATCAAGGCTCATCACCTTATTTCTTCGAGAATGCTTATGCGCTGCTGGACGCGGCCGGAGAGTGGTTCTTGGATACGGCCGACTCGACGCTCTACTATAAGCCTCGCAGCGGCGAAACTATGAATACGACGACGGTCATCGCACCGAAGGTAGAGACGCTTGTTCAATTCCAAGGCAGCAGCACTTCAAATAAAGTCCACGATATTCAGTTTGTCGGCCTTACATTCAAATACAGCAATTGGCTGGCTCCCAGTTCTTACGGATACGTGGATACGCAAGCAGGCTTTCGATACCAAACGACCGGCGGCGGGTCCAATTCGGAAATCCGAAATACGGCGCGATATACGTCGGCTCTGGGAATGGTTCAGCTTAAATATGCGAGTACGATAACGCTGGAATCCAACACGTTCCAATTCGCCGGCGGATGGGGCATCATGGGGAACGAGGGAACCGATCATACGCTAATAAAGAGCAATTCGTTCTATAAGAATGCCGGGGGAGGCGTTGCGCTGGGCGTCGCCGGCGATGAGTGGGATGAACAGTCTTCAATGGACGGTCAGAGTACCTACGACTCTATCTTGGATAATACCGTGGATACCGTTGGGCTTGATTATGCCGATATGGTCGGCATCGGCGCGATGATTCCGAACAACATGACAATCGGCCGGAACGAAGTTAAGAATCTGCCTTATACGGGGATTACGATCGGGTGGAACTGGCAGGACTATGAGCATGGCATGACCGATAATGTGGTTTTCGGCAATAACATCCACCATGTAATCAAGCTGCTGGATGACGGCGGCGGGATTTACTCGCTAGGTAAAATGGTCGGGTTCACCAGATTCGATGCCAACTACATCCACGATCTATCCGGCTCCGCCTATAACGGTGGATATCCGATTTCGGCAATCTATTTCGACAACGGAAGTGCATACAAAACAGCCGAGAAAAACGTCATTAACAACGCGCCTCAAACGATATTTGCCAGCAACCCTCCTAATCACGATAACGTAATTCAGAATAACTACAGCAATTCACCGTGGGGGAATTGGAGCGGCAGCAACGTATTCCAGAACAATACAACGGTTAGCAATCAAAGCTGGCCGCAAGGCGCCATCGACATTATGAACGCGGTCGGACCGGGAGGATCAGCCCAGAAACCTACGCCGCCTGCTGCGCCGTCGCCAGGTCCTGTCGTATTCAGCGATAACTTCAACGACAATGCAATCGGATCTTCATGGGCGACAGTTGGCGGAGCATGGAGCGAGACATCGCAGACGCTGAAGCAAACCTCTACGGCTAACGGCGATCCGCGCAAAGCGATTGTAAGCAATGCCGGTCTCGGTACGTCTACCGATTACACGATTACGGCCAAGGTTCGCGTGGATAGCTGGACGGACGGCGATTATGCACGTGCCGGTGTGGGGTTATTCACCGGGACTTCTGACGGCAAAGGCTATAATCTCGTCTTCCATCAGAACCACAGCACGATTCAATGGCTGAACGACGAAATCGCATGGGGCACAAGCTATCCTTTCAATTGGAGCAACAATACGTGGTATTGGTTCAAAATGAGCGCCTCAAATGGGACTTTGTACGGAAAAGTGTGGCAGGATGGCACGAGTGAGCCGGCGTCCTGGATGTATTCGCAGTCTTGGAGCGGCAGGACAGGATATCCTTCGCTAAACGGAGGCAGTACGAATACCGGAGGTTCAACGGCTTCCTTCGACGATGTTTCGGTGGAAGGTCCAGCGAGCACGAACAAAGCGTTGAACAAAACGGTTAACGCCTACTATATCGACGGCAGCACCGCGGCGCTTCAACCGGGCGACTCCGTCGTATATGCGACGGACGGAAATACCTCCACGAAGACACAAGCAACGAATCAATGGCGATGGATGCTGCGCGTTGATCTGGGCACGTCCACCGGCATCAACCGCATTAAGATCATCATGCCAACCACTGCATATGCGACTGCATTCGATATTCAGACTTCTACGGACGGCACCTCGTATACAACCGTTAAATCCATTACGGGATTCGGCGGAGGAACGAGTGACAACACGATAACGGCCACAACCGCAAGGTATGTTCGCGTTGTCGCGATCACACCGGATGGACCGAGTCAGACAGGTGGGCAAATGGCAATAGCTGAGGTAGAGGTTTATTAGTGATTTGAGTTTCATGGCCGTCGCCGCGAACGTCTCCGGTGAGACTTTCGCGGTTTTCTTTTGCATGTAATTGCTTCGGCAATGCCATTGACATCATAGGTTGTCTACCATATAGTTGTCTAAACAACTATTGTCGGAAAAGGGGACTGCAACGATGACAACAGAAACGCGCAAGCTGCCCATCGGATTCATGATGGGCGTCACTTACCGGAAGCTGGCGGCATTGTTTCAGCAAAGACTAAGCGCTTATGGCATTACACCGGAGCAATGGTCTGCACTGAACCAAATTAATTGTGCGCAAGGTCTCATCCAGCGTGAACTTGCCGAACGGCTGGGGAAGGACAAACCTTCGACGACGCGGATTCTGGATCATTTGGAGAAGAAGGGACTTATCTTTAAGAAGGCCGGGGATCGTGATCGTCGGTCGTTTCTTGTCTACAGTACAGAGCTCGGACAAGAAGTTATTCGGGTAACGACACCTATTGAAGACAGTATTACGGCAGAAGTTAAAGCATGCATCTCGGATGAAGAGCATGACTTGATGATTGAGCTGCTGCAGCGCATTCAGCTGCATGTCGAAGGAAAGCTTGGACACATGGATTGATAGATAGGAAATCCCAGCGTTATGAAATGGATTGGAGATGAATCAAAACGTGCAGCATGAGCAAGTACAACAACCACAACTACAACCGAAAACGCCATTATGGACACGTCCATTTATCGCATTGACACTTTGTTTCTTTTTGTTATTTCTTAGTTTGCAAATGCTCCTATCGTCTTTCCCGGCTTATGTGAAAGCGGAATTTCATGCCGGCAACGTACAGACCAGCCTGGTGACATCCGTCTTCGCGCTGGCTGCGATCGTATCGCGTTTCGCCACAGCCGCACTCATGCAGCGCATTTCGCGGATGAAGCTGCTGCTGGCCGGCCTTCTTATCGCAGCGGCAACAACTGCGATCTATTCGCTTGCCGGGTCTTTCGCAGCATTATTGGCGCTGCGCATCGGCTACGGAATCGGTTTCGGGATGGCCAGTACCATCCTGCCGACGCTTGTTTCCCGAATCATCCCGCTTCGCCGAATGGGAGAGGGCATAGGATATTTCGGCTTGTCAACGAGTCTGGCCATGTCGATAGGTCCTTCAATTGGACTCAATGTCATGAAACAAGCCGGATTCACGCCATTGACGATGATCGGATTTGTTACTTCGTTAGTGATCTTCCCGGTCTTGTGGTTGTCGCGCTCGAAACGGGAACAACAAGCTTCAACGGAGCATTCGGTGCCGGCTCAGAAGGAAGCTTTGCCGAAAGTGGCGGTTAAGCCTAAATTCAATCGAAAACTGTTGTTTCCCGCAATGTTAAACGTCTTTCTTGCGATCACCTACAGTGGTCTGCTTAGTTTTCTCGCTTTGTTCGGCGATGATGTGCATATCGAACAAGTAGGCTTGTTCTTCCTCTTCAATGCCATTACGATCATTATCGTTCGACCCTTCTCGGGCCGAATTTTCGACCGTTTCGGCCATACTTCAGTGCTCATTCCCGCTGGCTTGTTCGTTACGGCGAGCATGGCAGTGCTGGCGAATACCCATTCCATGCCGATGCTGATCGTATCCGCGCTGCTCTATGGCGTCGGATTCGGTGCCATTCAGCCTACGATTCAAGCTTGGATGCTTCGCTCCTCGAAGCCGGAGCAATATGGCATGGCGAACAGCATGTTCTACAATTCAACCGATTTCGGCGTCGCGTTCGGTTCCATTCTGCTTGGCGCGATCTCGTCGGTAAGCAATTATTCGGTGATGTACGGATACTCGGCAGGCGTCATGGCCGTGTTTGTCGGTCTTGGTGCGCTGCAGCATTTCATGACGGTAAGACGAGGAAGTAAGAGCAATAGCGTCGCGGTCGGCTCGTGACCGTTCGATTGATCGGCTGTACAGGTCTTATTAGGTGTCAAAGTATCGCTTTCCGCATCATTTTTCCACAATAAGACCTCCGCCATTCGTTAGCGCAAACAAACGCCGCCGACATGGCCGTCCCGGACTCGGAAATCCGTTCCCTGATCTCAGCCCTGCTTTATATAGCTGTCTCAGCCGCTTTTTGCTATGATGGAGCAGAGGTCGACCAAATTCTTGTTGGAGGAACGGACATGTCCCAAAACGATACAACGAACAAAATCGCAACGTATGTAGGCGATCGTGAGATTGTCATTACCCGACTATTGAACGTTTCGCGCGAGATTGTGTTTGAGGCTTGGACGAAAGAGGAGCTGCTGGCACAGTGGTGGGGACCTCAAGGGTTTTCGATCACGACGAAGACGTTTGATCTGCGACCCGGCGGTACATGGGAGTTTATCATGCACGGGCCGGACGGGGTAGATTATCCTAACACCAACAATTTTGCGGAAATCGTTCATCCCGAGCGCATTATCATCAAGCATGCAGTATTTCCGCATTTTCAGGCGACAGCAACCTTTGAGGATGTGGATGGGCAGACGAAACTCACGTATAGCTCCGTTTTTGAAGAAAGCACCGATACGTTCAACAAGGTGAAAGAGTATGCTGTACCCGGCGGCGAACAGACGATGGATCGTCTGGAAGAGCTTCTCGCAAACCTAGCTTAATACTTATCCATAGCGAACAAAAAACCAGCGGATCCTTCAGCCGCTGGTTTTATTAATGTTCCGGTTGTATGGTCGCTATCCTTCTCTGCGAGAAGAGGCTGCGAATCAAATACAGGATAAATAACAGCGGTATGTACGCATAGATGAAATAAAACCCAAGCTCAACCACATTCCTGCCCAACCATTCAATCTTAACGCGGTCGTTGAACGGAAGAGAGGCGGAGAAGATTGCGATTAGGATCACGTATAAAGACCAGGTGGGTTTAAGGTTCGTCACTCTCTTGATAATGCGAGTACAGCTCCAAACCGCGAGGCACAGTACCGGGATAATCAACATCAGCCAGATGCAGATGAACACAAATTCAACCCGTGCAATAAGCGAAAATTCAATGACTTTAACCATGACCAAAGTTGGCCAATACGTATGCTTTAATAAACCTTGACTGAAATACATGAGGGTTACAAATATGAGAATGACATATTTGATGATGCAGATCAACAAACCGAAATGAGCCCATTTCTCACTTTTCTCGGGTTGTTTAATAAACGGGAAATAGAGGAGTATCGTTTCAAACCCCATAAACATGATCCCGGTATATTTGAAGGACGTCACCATCTCTTTCATGGAATGATTAAACATAGGCATTACATTATATAAATGTCCGTATTGGATATTGAAATACAACAATAACGGCAGCAGCGAGGAGAAAAAGAATCCAAAGAAGCAATAGCCTGCTATTACTCGAAACCCGCCGGAAACGGCATAATAGATCGCGCAGACGAGTATGAGGGCAAGCACCCAGGCTTTAAGATCGGGAAACATCCAAATCTGGATGATTTCGATATAGCCGCGAAAGACAGTTAGCGCGATCAGGAAGTAGTATCCGACGAGCACTAAGGATATGGCATTCCCTGCGATTTTGCCAAAAAGGATGCGGTGCAGATCGATAATATCCTTGGCCGGATTGCCAAGCATCTTAAATATCATCCTAATGATGATATGTAGGCTTAGCCCCATGATCAGCACTGAAATCCAAGCATCATTGCCTGTTGTTTTATAAATGATATGTTGAAAACCTAATACACCGGCCCCGAGCAAGGAAGCATGGAAGAGGAAAAAGATAAAAAAACCGGAAAGCATGTTGTTTTCCTTCACCAAGTTCTGCACTAATGTCCAACTCCCAACGACAATATGGTTACTTCCGTTTTTACATCAAAATCGAGGTTAGGGTAGTGCTTAGTCATAAAATCGCGCTCATTCCATTTCCGCTCCCGAGAGCGAGCAAGGTTGCCAATTCCAATGGGATCAACAAGATTCTTTTGAAATAGTTCCAGCATGGCTCTCATTTCCGCAGATAAGTTCGCTTCGATCTGTTTTTTTAGAGCCAGCATATCGTTGGTGTTCTCAAAAACCTTCATGGCTGGCGGATAATCGCCAAGATCAATATTAAGTTTAAGAGAAATGTTCGCCTTATCGTTCGTTACCGTTAATTTGCGCTTGGAGCTAATGATTTTGAATGTTATTTGCTTGTTTTGATCATTCTTGAAGTTGTAGGTACCGGACTGGATGCCGATCCTATCGGTTGTCAGGAGTTTAATAAATAACCCGTTATGGTTAGGCAGCTTGAGTTTTAATTGATCCCCCAGAAAAACGCCTAGACCATCCATTTGTAAGACTCCTTTGGGCCCTTTGACCACAATCGGCAGAAAAACATCCTGACCTTCTCCGAAATATTGATCCAGGAAGATATGACCATTGGTGAAAGGCATATTCCCGGTATCCATATTCTGTTTGAGCAGGTTAGACAAATAGACCGGCGGGTATTTGATGGATTCAGCTAAGATCTCATCCGCTTGATTCGTTGTTAACACAAGAGTCGTGCGATTACTGATCAGGGGATCTCTCACAAGCGTATTGGCCAGCTCTGAAATGCCTCTCCCGGCAATTCGTTCACTTAGTACGATCGTGCGCAATTGCCCGATTGCTACGGGGTGATCCGATTGCGAAGTGAACGATGTGAGTACCTCATTAAACGAATGAACCTCTCCTTCAAGCAAAAACAATTTCACTTTCTTCTCGTACGCACAATAAGTGCCGCTTATTCGGTATGCCTCTCCTTGCAAGTCGTAACCGATACTCTCGATTAGCTTAATCCGATCGATAATCTGCTCTTGCGCGCATCCGGTAAGTACGAAGCACAAGACAAGGAAAAGGACATATTTTCTCATAGACGCAAGTTCCCTTACTTAGATAGTTATTCGCTATTGTAGTCATTGTGTTTAGGCTTGGGATTACTGACCTGATATCTTTGGCGCTGCAGAGGACGCAAATAGCTTGGCCGATATTTCGTTAAGCTTAATGAAGATCGAATGATACTATCCGCGTATTCTCGATATCGGAATGGGAATGCAGGAGTTAAATAGGGAATACCCAATGATTTAAGCCTCAGCAGATGCCCCAGAAGAAGGACCAATCCAAATGCTATACCTAAGCCTCCCCAAGCTGCCGCCAAGAACATTAACGGAAACCGCAGGAAGCGGATTGTGTTCGCCATTTTGAAGATTGGAGTCGCAAACGATGGGAGAGCAGAGAGAGAAACGATAATGATCAGGATGTTGCTGGTCAATGCGGCTTGCACGGCTGCAGTACCAAGGACGATACCGCCAACGATGCCCAGCGTTTGTCCGACTTTGGTAGGCAATCGAACTCCAGCCTCACGTAACATATCAACCGTAAACTCTAAGAGCAGCACTTCAATGATCGGCGCAAACGGGACATTCGTTCTGGATTCGATAATCGGACCCAGCAGGGATTGCGGAATGACGGAATAATGGAAGGTTAACAAGGCAACATAGAGGGGAGAGGCAAGGATTGAGAACGCAACTCCCAAATACCTTAAGCACCGAAAGAATGATGCCAGCAGCCACGGCAGATAGTAATCTTCCGGCGAAGCGAAGAAATCAAACACGGTAACCGGTCCGGATATGACATACGGAGACCCGCTGGTCAAGATAGCCACTTGACCGTTTAGGAGATTGAATTTGGCCCTGTCGACGCGTTCCGAAGACATAAATAATGGGAATGGCGAGTTGGGGTTATCCGATATGATTTGGTCCAGGATAGAACTATCGAATAACACGTCAACATCAAGACCGCTTATTCGTTGTCTTACTGTATCTAAATGCTGAGGATTGCAAATTCCTTCTACATATACAATCATAACTCTGGATTGGGATATCGTCCCCAGTATTTTCTCCTCGAAACGTAAATGCTCGGTAAGAAGCTCTTTACGAAGTAGATTCAGGTTCGTATCGATATCTTCGACAAAGCCGACCTTCGGGCCGATGACGCTGTATTCGTTATCCGCCTCGTTATTGCCCCGATACCCTCGTTTTTGATCCAGGATTTGGATGAGTAGGCCTTGATTGAGGTCAGATTCCAGTTGGACGAAAATGTAGCCTTTAATCAAATGTTGGGTAATCTCGTCCACGTTGGAAGAGATCTTGATATTCACGATAGGAATGATGGTTTGAAGTGTTTGAAGATCGTGAAAAGAAGCTTCCGAGACTTGAATCCTGTGCAAAATTTCATGGTGAATGAGTTCTTGGTCGACAATGGCCTGCAAATAAGTGAAATGAATTTGTTGATCGTGGATCTCATGCACAGACTGCATAAAATCATCGGATGTGATGGTGTTTTTCAGAAATTGATGCACACTCTCCGGGATACAGCATCGCACCTTTCCGCTCAATTCTCCCCTTATTATGAGCCCGGGTATGGAATGCTATTCCCATTGAATGACAACGCGCGTATAAGAAAGAAGCCCAATGCTAAGGCAGCCCTGGACTTCTATTCGGCATAAACGCCGTAATTGTTCTCAAATAAGCGTTTGACCTGATCCGCCATAAATTGCGTGGTATGCGGCATTTGCTCACGGATCCACCACTCCACAACGCCAATGAAAGCAGAGGCGAGGAATTGCGCCTTCAACTCTTTATCGATTGCGGGCAAATGGTCCGGATGTTCCATTTTATCCATTAAATTGACTGTGATAAAGCGAAGCAAGCGGTCGCGGAAGAGGAAGGCCCGCTGATTGGAGAACATCGCCTCGAAGAACGGGAAGTGCTCTCGTAAATAATCAAAAACGGGTTTAGGTTCTTGGACCATTCCTTGGCTGGACACGCCGGTCTCCCGATTCTTACACAATGAAATCAATTCGTTCATATGATCATCGATGCAGTGGTCCAACAGGTCATACTTGTCGCTGTAATGCAGATAGACGGTACCGCGGTTAACGTTGGCCCGCTCCGCGATCTCATTAATGGTGATGAGTTCGAAGTCCTTCTCCGCAAATAGCTCCAGAAACGCCTTGGTTATCGATTGCTTCGATCGGAGAATCCGGCGGTCTGTTTTCACTGCGTTGTTCAATTCAATCCTTGCCTCCTTGAGTTAATCAACAATGGCGTATGAGCTGTTGAATATGAAACAAATGCGCATCAATCAACCATTGAGTTAACGGGGGTACTGTCTATAATAGTAATCAACGGCCGTTAAATATTCAACACATGTTCAATAACGAACCTTATAAAGGAGCAGAGAGCAATGGATAATATACAAAATAAAGTTATCGTTATAACGGGAGCTTCAAGCGGAATAGGTGAGGCTACTGCGAAATCATTGGCCCAAAAAGGCGCAAAGGTCGTATTGGCAGCCAGACGGGAGGAACGTCTCGTCGCCATTGTTAATGACATTAAACAAAGCGGCGGCGAAGCTGTTTCTGTTCGAGCAGACGTTGTGTCTTTCGAAGATATGGAGAATCTAGTCGCCTTTACTTTAAGTCATTACGGCCGAATTGATGTATGGGTGAACAACGCGGGCGTCATGCCAAGTTCCAGACTCAACGAGCTAAGAGTGGCAGAGTGGGATCAAATGATTGATGTGAACATCAAAGGGGTATTGTACGGCATTGCAGCTGTTTTACCTATTATGCGTGAACAACAGGCCGGTCATATTATCAACTTATCTTCTACTTCCGGTTACCAGGTGTCCCCGACATCGGCCGTATATGCGGCAACAAAGTTTGCCGTCAGAGCCATTTCGGAAGGATTGCGACTGGAAGAGTCGGCATCTTCGCGAATTCGGTCGACCGTCATCGCTCCGGGTCTGACCAAGACCGAGTTATTTGACACCATTACCAGTCCGGAAGTGCAGATGATTGCGAATCAAATAAGCGATATGGGAATTTCTCCAACCAGCATTGCCAGAGCAATCGCGTTTGCCATTAACGAACCTGATGACACCTTGATCAGCGAAATTATGGTGCGGCCGACAGCTTTGTAAGTAGAGGATTAGTTGATGAGATCATTGTCGTGGTCTTGAGCTTGGGATCAAGTACTGTCACTTAGCGGTGGCAAGTGCTTGGTCCTTTTTGTCTGATCGTATTGCCACGCCATCTAACTTCTGATAAGATGACCTATGCATATTAAAATGATTTAATAAGTATCGGCTAACTTTATAAACGAGAGGCTTGATCTGCCATGACGAATATGTTTAAGTCACCAAACGAAATAAAAGAACCTTTGATTTATCGCATCCGAGCGGGACTTATCATGATGGGGAGCGCGACGAAAGCGGAGCTCAGTCAGCGATTAGGGATCAGCTTTCCGACCATCAGCAAGTTTCTGGCCCAGATGGAGAGTGACGGCGAGGTCCTCTTCACAGGCAATGATGAATCCGGCGGAGGCCGGCCGGCCAAACGCTATACCTACGATCCGGAATATATGTTGGGGCTCGCTATCTTTATCGAGAAGAACGAGACTAATTATTCCATATTCAATTGCATCGGCGAGATCAAGGAGCAAGGAATACTGCCAAGCGTATTGCAGCAAGATGCATTGCGGCTGGGGGACTTGATCGAGGCGTTGATCGAGAAATATCCTAAGCTTCGCTCCGTCGCAATCGGAGTCCCCGGTGCCGTAGACAATCTTGGGAAAATCATCTTCATCCCGCCTTATCAGCAATTTCTTGACTATGATCTCAAGGAAGAATTCGAATCCCGCTTCCAAATCCCGGTCGTCGTGGAGAACGATATGAATGCATCGGTGCTCGGATATGCGTCTACCTTCGAGATCGAGAACGAATCGCTGGTTTACCTTTATTTCGGTCAATACGGACCGGGCTCAGGCATTATGATCAATGGAGATGTTGTACGAGGCAGCACATTCTTCTCAGGGGAAATTTCTTTCGTTCCTCAATATGATTGCCAAACCTTCGTGCAGGCGCTGAAGCTCGAAGAGAATAACGGCGGGATCGTCCTGGCTGAAGACAAACAAATTGACGCCATTGCCCGCTTGATTGCTACTTTCGCAGCCATCCTGAACCCTCGGGCCGTAGTGTTCTGCAATGATGAGGTAGACGAAGTGTTCCTGGCAAAAGTAGCTGTCCGAAGCTCGTCCTATATCCCGCACAAACATTTGCCAACACTCGTAATAAGCGATCGCAATCAGGATTATCTAGCCGGTTTGCAGCAATTGGCGCTTAATGTGATGATTACGGATTGTTGTTAGAAAGAGGTGACTTATGGCGTCCATTTTTATACTCATTATCTATTTAGCTTTTATTAGCCTCGGCATTCCGGATTCACTGCTAGGATCCGCGTGGCCTGTGATCGGGCCAGATATGGGGGCATCATTCGGCTTCGCGGGGATTTTGTCCATGGTTATAGCCGGAGGAACTATCGTATCGAGTCTGTTCAGCGGAAGTTTGGTTCAGCGAATCGGTACAGGAAAGATTACGTTGATTAGCTGCTGCCTCACGGCCGGTGCACTGCTTGGATTTGCAATGGCGCCTTCGGTGATTTGGCTGGTTATATTAGCCATTCCGCTAGGTCTTGGCGCCGGTGCCATTGATGCGGCTCTCAATCATTATGTAGCCGAGAATTATAAGGCTCATCATATGAGCTGGCTGCACTGTTTCTGGGGTGTGGGAGCCACGATCGGACCTATTATCATGTCCTATTATATTGCTGAACATGACTCCTGGAGAAATGGTTATTCGGCAGTGTCGATCATACAGTTCTCCCTCGCGATCGTATTATTCGCTACGCTCCCCCTATGGAAGCGTGTCGCTGCGATTAGAGCGGCTGAGCTTCGAACAAGTACGACCCAAGAGGATCAAGACAACGCGGCGGCCAAAGGAGATGCGACAGGTTCCAAGGTTAATTTGCTGCAATTGAGAGGCGTAAAACAGACACTTGTTGCTTTCTTGTTCTACTGTGGCGTTGAGGCTACGGTAGGGCTGTGGGGAGCCAGCTACTTGGTTGGGGCTAGGGAGATGACGGCCGAGACTGCTGCGGGCTGGGTTTCTCTCTACTATGGCGGCATCACGTTAGGCAGGCTGATTACCGGTTTTATTACACTTAAAGTCAACAATAAGGTATTAATCCGATGCGGTCAGATCCTGGCGCTTACCGGTGGAGTCTTGCTGCTGCTCCCGGTGTCTCCACTTTACTTGATCGGACTTATTCTGATTGGACTTGGTCTTGCCCCGATCTATCCCGGCTTGCTGCACGAAACGCCAGCGCGGTTCGGAAGCGAGCATTCCGCCAAGCTGATTGGGTATCAGATGGCAGTCGCATATACGGGAACTACGCTTCTTCCGCCGCTATTCGGTCTCATTGCCACTCAAACGAGCATCGAGGCGCTGCCGTTTATCGTACTGGCTTTCCTGGCAGTGATGATGATAAGCGCTGAACGAGTGAATAAGGTGCTGAGCCTTAACTCCAATCATACTAATTAGTGTATTAAGAGCAATATGCGTGTAACAAAGGGGGCGCTTCTCTTGATCGATGGTGCGAACATTGGCAATTTATCTATTCCTTATGCAACGCGGGCATCTTATCCCGTCAGACCCGGAAATGCTCTTCACCCGCTCATTGACGGAGAACCCGCATTCCGTCGTATTTGCGAAGCGATCGAGCAGGCGAAACACAGCGTTTGGGCAACCGTAACGTTCATGTGGGCGACATGCCTGATGCCGGATGGGAGAGGCACGCCGCTTGACGTCCTTAATCGGGCGTCTGAGCGGGGAATCGACGTTCGTATCATCTTCTGGCGACCCGATGCCCGAACGGAACATTTGAAGACAAATGCCTTCTGGGGAGCATCCGAACATGTTGAGAAGTTGAAGGAAGCGGATTCGCGCGTTCTCATCCGTTGGGATCAGGCTGAACCGGGGTTTTGCCAGCATCAGAAAAGTTGGCTCGTGGATGCCGGCACAGAGACGGAGACCTCGTTTCTCGGAGGGATCAATCTAAATCCCAACTCTGTAGTCGCACCGAGCCATCGCGGTGTTGCAGGCCAAAACCATGATGTGTATATCGAGCTTGCCGGACCTTCGGCGGTCGACATCCATCATAACTTCGTGCAGCGCTGGAACGAAGCGAGTGAGCGGAATTTACCGGATGGTCGATGGGGCGAAGGGAGTGCGCATGATCTTCCATTTCCGACTAAAGTGCCTCGCCGAAGAGGAGAATCGCTCGTTCAAATCCAACGGACGATTCATAGCGGTCGATATGCAAACGGACATGCGGCGCCTCAAGGCGTCGACTATTCGATAGAAGAAGGCGAACGCTCCAATTTCGATCAATATTGCTCGGCAATTGGAGCTGCCCGCAGCTCGGTCTATATGGAGAATCAGGTTGTTGCCGTGCCGGAGATTATTGAATGCTTGCATCAGGCACTGCAGCGCGGCGTGGAGATTGTAGTCGTCGTTCCGGCGGAAGACGATAAGATCCCGGAACATTTGTCTCATCTGGCTGCATTCAACCATTTCACATTAGCAGGCATCGCCGGATTAGGTGACGACGGTAACCGCAACCCGGTCTGGGTTCACTCCAAACTTATGCTGGTCGACGGAGAATGGGGCACTGTCGGCTCCTGCAACCTGCATCATTATTCGCTGTTCGGCAATTGCGAAATGAATGCGGCTTTCTGGGACACCAAGGCGACTCGCATGCTGCTGGATGAATTGCTTCTCGAACATCTTGATCAAGATGTATCCGGGATGGACGATCGAGCTGCTTTGCAGCTATTCGGTGCAATTGCCAGAAGCAATCGACGACGCTATGACATCGGCGATTGTAACTGGCAAGGTCTCGCGTTCCAGCTCTAACGGTTGCGACAGTGGTTATTTGGCATAAATAGACCCTTTTTATAGGCTAACGGTTGCCAGCGAGCTTATTTGAACGTTTCCTCTAGGAATCGACCAAATTGCTGCAAATTACGTCTGTCACAACCGTTAGCCAATCAAAAAGGCATATGTTCATCAAATAGCCACGCTGACAACCGTTAACGTTTTGTTCATGAAGTTTAGCTAATATAGACAGCGGATTCGTAGAGATCCGCTGTCTTTTTGCGTGAATAGGCAGCTTAAATCCAGCTTCTTTTTGCTTCATCTCGCGAATAGATTGAAGTATCTGAAATGGGAGGACAACTGACTATGATCATCACTGCAGTAAAAACGAAGCTAGTATCCGTACCTTTCCATACCCCCATTCGAGTTTCGACTTTTGTCATTACGAAAAGAACGGCAATCATAGTTGAAATTGAAACCGATGAAGGGATTACCGGCATGGGTTATTTGCCTATCCTGGGTCAAGGCGGCGAAACAATCAAAACTTGCATGGATCGAGACATTGCCGATTTGCTGATCGGCGAGAACCCGCTATATCGGAATAAGATTTGGGAGAAGCTCTGGTGGGCACTCAACATGATCGGACGCAAGGGCGTTGTGCTTTACGGGATTTCCGCGGTGGATATCGCCCTATGGGATTTGGCCGGTAAACGGCAGCATACCTCGATTCATAGCATGCTCGGCCCTTACACGGATCAAGTGAAAGCCTACGGCAGTGCGGGATTCATGTCCTTATCTGAGGAAGAACTCGTGAAGGAAGCTGAAGGTTACGTTTCTCGCGGGTTTAAAGCCTTCAAGATGAAAGCCGGATTCCCGGATTTGAAAATCGATCTCAAACGAGTGGAAGCCGTTAGAAAATCGCTGGGTTCGGATATCGACATTATGGTCGATGTAAACCAGGGGCTGGATGTGGCTACGGCCATTCGATTCGGTAGAGAGCTGGAAAAGCTCGGCGTTTACTGGTTCGAAGAACCCGTCCCCGCGGACGATATCATTGGACACGCGGAGGTAGCCAAGGCACTGGATATTCGGATCACGACGGGCGAGACCGAGTATTCGCGATACGGATTTCGCGAGCTGATCAATAGAAAAGCCGGAGATATATTGATGATCAACCTAAGAGCAGGTGGGATAACGGAATCCGTTCGCATCGCCAATTTGGCAAGTGCCAATCGTCTCCCAGTTACGCCGCATCTGGCATGGGAGCTTCAAATTCAGATCTTTGCCGCTATTCCCAACGGTGTTTACATCGAGTACATGAATTGGTATGACGATTTGTTCGAAGATGTCCCGCTGATCAAGGATGGTATGGTTCACGTTTGGGATCGCCCGGGACATGGGTTAAAGTTTCGTGATGAGATTTTACAGAAATATGCCGTCTTGTGATTGGGGGCTCTTATGTACATAGAGGTGTCAGCAATTATATATGCCATTTTAATCGGAGCCGTCATTCTCTTTCAATTTGCCCTTGCTGCAGGCCTGCCTTGGGGCAGTATTGCAATGGGAGGAAAGTTCCCTGGGAAATTGCCGCCTGCTTTGCGTATCGCTGCTTTATTTCAGATTGTCCTTCTCGCGTTTCTGGCTGCAATTGTTTTGAGTAAATCAGGCTTAATACTTGCTAATTGGCATTCGTTTGTAGAGTCGGGGATTTGGATCGTAGTGATTTTCTCGATGATTGCCGCAGTATTAAACCTAATTACGAGGAGCAAGTGGGAAAGAAGAATTTGGGCTCCGGTATCTGTGCTGATGCTTGTAACGAGTGTGTTCGTGGCTATTGGATCATAGGAAAGCGGGTGAACAATGACCGTTAACCTGGAAATTGCCACAATGGTTTCGGCCATCATGTGGCCGATCGTGACATTGGTCATTCTGTTGATTTTCCGTAAGCATTTGCCTGATCTGATAAAGGGCATGTTCAAGAATGTGAAGAAGATTGATTTTGCCGGCATCTCGATTGAACGCTTCGAAGCGGAATCCTATACGCCTACGTGGTCTGTGAATCAATTAGATTTGAGCGATCACTTGGCAGAGGATATGGGGACGTACACCAGCTCTGTGAATAGCATGTCCGATCAGTTGTTCTCGAAAGGCAATTCGGATTATACGATCATCAACCTTGGGGATGGGCGCAAATGGCTGACATCGCGTCTATACATCATGGCCATCATTTTTGCTCGGCAAAAAGGGATTCGTTCAATCGTATTCGTGGAATCCAATCAAGCGAATCAACAGCGATTTGCCGGCTGGACTACACCTGCCTCCATACGTTGGGCACTCGCTAAGAAATATCCTTGGCTTGAAGAAGCCTACGCCGACGCTTACGCTGCCGTTGTAAGAGAGTCTGATGAATCCGTGTCTTCGAATGTAGGGGAGTTAGGAAGCGGGGAACCGTTCGTCTTGCTTCTTCGTAAGTTTCTGCAGCTCATTCAGAAAGCCGGGAAGAACGCGGGGCTGAAATCGAATACAGAGTGGGTAGATATCAAATCCCTGCAAAACACCTTCGAGCATGCTCACTGGATCGACGGCGTAATGATTGAGGAGCTCCTGGGTGATGATCTGCATGTGAGCCTGCTCCAATCCAATAATGTGAAGAAATTGAAGCTCGACAACGCTAATTTCCAGACTATCCTGGAATCGCCGGGGGAGTACATCGCCATTACCTCCACTAGCGGGCGATTTCAAGGATTGCTCAATCGGACTAAGCTGCTTGAGCAGGCCGTGCAGCAGTTCATCCAGCATACAAACTGAGGAATAACAGACATTTTTGCAGCCGGTAATAGGGATCGGCTGTTTTTTGTTGGAGTCATGGAAGAATGAATTGGTCGAAATGGCAGGATTGTCTAATCGCCTGATGAATACTTAAGGTATGGTCGCGATGTTGGCAATAATTTCTAGTCACCTTCACGATCAAATCGTAACAAGAAGCCGCCGAGTCGGCACTGGAGGATCCTATGAACATTTCAGGTATTTTATCGGATTGGAAAGTGGAACGAATCGAATTCGCCAAGTTAACGGGAGAACGAGCCAGAAGCGCGGGGGCCAATGGAAGAATCGGCATTCATGGCAAAACATGCTCCGTGGATATCGCAAGGATTACAATCGATGGACAAACAGGTTATGGCAGTTCCATTCATATTACACCGGAATGGGCTGAAGCCATCATAGGTCGCCGATTAGCGGACTTATTCGACGATCGGGGCAGACTGAGGGAAGAATATCGTTTGCAATTGGAATTTCCTATTCTGGATTGGCTGGGGCGGCGAGTTGGAAAACCCGTGTATGACTTGGTAGCGGGGGCACACTTCGAGAGGGGAGTTCCGCTGATTGTCCCTTGTTACGATACCTCGCTATACTTCGACGATTTGCATTTGTCCGATGAGAAATCCGCAGTTGCATTGATGCAAGACCAAGCGCAACAAGGATTTGACAAAGGTCATCGTCATTTCAAAATAAAAGTCGGCCGAGGCGGACGCCATATGCCGCTCTGGGAAGGAACGAAGCGCGATATCGCGATCGTGCAAGGCATCTCGGAAGTTGCAGGTCCGACGGGTAAAATCATGATCGATGCGAATAACGCCTATAATTTGAACTTGACCAAAGAGGTCTTGGCAGCGTTGACGGATGTGAATCTATATTGGTTGGAAGAAGCGTTTCATGAAGATGACGCCTTGTATGCGGATCTAAAGGACTGGCTCTTGAAACGCGGACAACATGTCCTTATTGCGGATGGGGAAGGACTGGCCTCGCCTCATCTTGTTGACTGGGCAATTCGCGGCAGAGTCGATGTACTGCAATACGATATTATCTGGCCAGGCTTCACGCATTGGATGGAATTAGGCGAGAAGTTGGATGCGCATGATTTGCGGTCTGCGCCGCATTGTTACGGCAATGCCTACGGTATTTATGTTTCGGGTCATTTATCGGCTGCCGTGCGTAATTTTGAATTTGTGGAATACGACGACATTGCCATTGAAGGAATGGACGTATCCGGGTATCGTATCGAAAACGGAGAGTTCCACATTCCTGCCACTTCGGGCTTTGGAATTGACTTCGACGACGAACTGGTGTCCAATCTTGTTAAGCGTTCCGGTTGGTCCAAGTAATCCGCGCTGAACAGAAGGAGTAACCACACATGAAACGTAGAATCATCTTAGATTTAGCCGTTACTTTAGATGGATTTATAGAAGGGAAAAATGGGGAAGTTGATTGGTGCATTATGGATCCTGAGATGGGGTTTACCGATTTCCTAACTCAAATCGATACAATCTTGTATGGCAGAAAAAGCTATGATTTATGGGGACAATACACGCCTCCAATGGAATCGGGCGAGACTGAAAAAGAAATGTGGGAGCTCGTTCACGGCAAAGTGAAATATGTGTTTTCTAAGACACTTACCGGTACAGATAACAATGCCACCTATATAAACAGCAATATTCTTGAAGAAGTCAACCATCTAAAGAACCAGCCCGGTAAAGACATCTGGCTTTATGGCGGGGCTAATCTCATTACGACATTTATCCATTTAAGTCTGGTTGATGAATTCAGATTATCGGTTCACCCTGTTTTGCTGGGAGAAGGAACTCCGATGTTTAATGAGAGTAAACAAAGGTTGAATCTAAAGTTGAAGCATACGAGGTCGTTCTCTTCCGGAGTTGTACAATTGATCTATCAGTTGGCGGAGTAGGCAGCTGTACCCGAAGCAATTGACCCCCTCCAAACACCCAATCCAATGCACCATAAGGGACATAACATACAAAGTACGTTAAACCCCAGGAGGTGCAGTTCATTGTCCGGTGTAGGTGGAGCTTTTACTAGTGCGGGAGTTATTTTGGTACTCTTTATCTTGTTAGTTATTGTATTCTGTGGTTGTATGGGAAGCGGCTTAGGTGGATATGGTGGCGGTCCTTCGTACCCAGTTGTTGGAGGAGTAAACAAAGGGTATTAATAGATAGTTGCATATCGTTGAAAAAGGCGTCCAAGTCACTAACGGTGACTGTAGGACGCCTTTTTTGCTCTCTCCACTATCGGCCATTGCCGAGTTAAGAGAGGCCAGTCCGACACTTCGCATAAAAAAACTCGACTCGCATCTGCGGGTCTTTTTTAGTTTTAACAAGGTATCTTCCCATTTAGGACATATGTCCTTTTCAGAATCGGCCGCACGGCGTTAAATAAGGAGAGCATGTGTTGGTTGAGGAGGAAGGTAAGGAATGAAAGGGATCATATTGGCTGTATTAGGCGGCGTATTTATAACCTTGCAAAGTACGGCCAATGCGGCAATCGGGGATTTGATTGGATCCTGGCAGGCTGCAGCTCTAACGCAAGGTACAGGGTTTGCTGCGGCCATGCTCATCATATGGATAACAGGAGACCGATCGTGGAGGAATCTGAACCAAGTGAAGCTGCATTATCGTCTCGGCGGAGCACTTGCGGCTTTTATTATTTTCAGCTCGATTACGGCCTTTCACCACAATGGCGCTGCCGTCACCGTCTCGGCGATGTTAATATCTCAAATCTTAGCGACGCTCGGAATGGAGAAAGCCGGTTGGTTCGGAGATCGCGTGCTGCGTCTGCGAGCGCCGCAATGGATCGGCATTATGCTCATGATAACAGGCATCTTATGTTTATCCTTCTAAGCGGCTAGACTGGCGAATAGGAAGGTGGTGCGGGAATGAAGGAAATGGATGCTAATCAAATCGAAACTTACCTCGCGCAATATGCGCTCGACCAGGTTTTCCCGAATGCGCTGAGGCAGCATTTGGTGTTGTACCGATTCGATGCGGATGAGGCCCTTTGTAAACAAGGCGAGGTACCGGAGCAGATTTTCTTTCTCATGCATGGAAAAGTAAAGGTCTATACCACGTCAACGGAAGGCAATACTCTGCTGCTTGGCTTTACTACGCCTCTCGATGTACTTGGAGAAATTGAATGTTTGAGCGGCAAGAACATTCTCAATACCGTAACGGCCGTCACGACGGTGGATGCAATCGGCTTCCATAAACGATGGCTTCCGCTTTACCGGGAAGAAGTTCCGTTCCTGCAGTTCATGCTGAAAATGATCTCGGAGAAATTTTATAGCAAATCAGAAGCACTGAGCTTTAATTTGTTGTATCCGGTTGAAATCCGCCTTGCCAGTTACTTGCTCTCGGTGACGACCCCGTTAAACGCAAAAGTCAGTACAGCGAATTTAAAAGATATGGCGAACCTAATCGGCACCAGTTATCGGCATTTGAATCGGGTCATTCTGAATTTCTGCCGTTTACAGCTGCTGGAACGGAGTCGCGGCAAACTTGTGATTAAGGACCGACCGGGACTGGAAGCGGCTGCCGGACGGAATATATACGAGAATGGCGATCGGAGGGGAACATAGTGTTTATTGGCATTTTATTAGCTCTACTGGCAGGCATGCTGGTCAGCGTGCAAACGTTGTTCAATAACAAAGTGAGTGCATCCGTTCACTCGCATACCACTACGGCACTGGTGCTGGGGATGGGATTTATCGCATCGGCAGGCATGGGGTTGGCGGTTGAAGGCGCGGAATTTCTGCACTGGCAGGTAATGCCGATCTGGTTCTGGTTCAGCGGATTAATTGGAATCGGCGTTGTCACCAGCGTAGTTAAGAGCGTTAACTTAATCGGCCCCAGTGCAGCGACAGCGATTGTTATGGCATCCCAGATGGTATGCGCGGTATGGTGGGATTCAGCGGGATGGTTCGGTTTAGAGCAAGTACCTTTCAGCTGGCAAAAAGCAATTGGCATTACTGCGCTGATCGCAGGCCTCTTAGTATTCAAATACAAGCCAAAAGCTAAATCTGCGGTGTTTGATAACGCGAACGGGTATCCGGTAGTTCAAAATACATGATCCTATAGCCCATTCTTTGGTGGTTTTTTCCATGCATCGTTTCTCTTCCTTTTAGAGATAGTGTTAATTAGGAGGAAGAAGACATGCTGAAAGGGAAAGGAACTTATCGATTGCTCCTGCTTGGTATCGCCTTATTTGTGTTGATTTGCGACCCCAAGCAGGCCATTGCACGCACAGGGAGAGAACAAGCTTCTGTCCAGCTGGTCGTCAAAGCATCGCCGCATGCAGCGCTGGTATCTACGATGTTAATTGATACTAAGAAATGGGTCGACGCGGTTACAGATGGCATAACGCAGCAAACCGCTTATGTCCCCGTAACGGATACATATTTAATGATCGATAATAAAAGCTACAGCATCGACCAGTCCTACGCGTTGTACGATGAGGAGAATTCGAGGACGATTCAGCTTCGAGGAGATAGGAAACAAACGCTTAAAGATTATATTACGAAACTGAAATCGAAGCATTACGGTCAATTGCTGGCCTGGCCTGAAGCTAAACAAATCATCACGATGAAATCGGTATTTACCGTTATCGATTTGGAAACCGGCCGAAATTTCGAGGTACAGCGTAGAGCCGGAAGTACGCATGCAGACGTCCAGCCGTTGACGAAACATGACACGGAAATCATGAAACAGATTTACCAAGGGAAATGGAGCTGGAGAAGAAGAGCCATTCTGGTTGTGAAAGACGACCAAGAGATCGCCGCTTCCATGCACGGCATGCCGCATGGGGGAGACGGAATTCCGGACAACGACTTTAACGGGCATTTCTGCATTCATTTTCTGGGGAGCAGCACGCACAAGACCGGGACCGTTGATCCGGATCACCAGACAATGGTGCACAAGGCGGCCGGCAGGCTTCAACAATATGTGCAGCAGACTTCGCCCAGCGACGTTGTGGAGTTGTTCTTTATCGCAATCAATCAGCGTGATCCAGAAATTATGACGACGTTATTCCCGCATCGCAACCATGAGCAGTTGGAAAGCTTGAAGCAGATGGCGGCCGGCATTATTGCCATCCGCAGAGAGTCCGATTACGCGGCAATCGATACATCCGATTTGCTCGCGATCGATTTACCGGTCCGAGCGGTCATTTACCGGGATGGATTTCGTAAGACCGAGAATAAGTTCGTCTTTCAACTGCGTAGAAGCACCGTATGGCAAGGTTGGAAAATCGATTATGTGGAGAACGCCTTATGAAGTGGCTCTTGATGACCAGTCTATTGTGGATGATCCAACAAGGTGGAAGCACCGAGCATCTATCCGTGTCGCTTCGGGGGCAGACGCCCGTCGTCATTTACCGCGATGATTTTGCATCGCCCGGTTTTACAATGGTGGATTTGGACAAACTGGACCAACTTATTAAGACGTTGGATAGGCAGAGCTACGAAGCTCCTCGTAACGCAATCATTAATGATCGAGGAGGCATTACTCCGGAACAGAACGGGTATCGGCTGGATCAGAAGCTGTTTACCGAGAAGTTTTATGGGTTCTTCTATGGCACAGGCACAGTCGCATTCGATGCACCGCTTGCCCCCGTCTATCCGCGGGTTGACCGCGAACTGTTGGCGAACATTAAGGAAAAGCCAATCGGCCAATATGCGACCTATTACAACAGCCGCAACAAAAACCGTTCGCATAACATCGGATTGGCGGCCAAAGCGATTAACAATACGGTCATTTTCCCTGGGGAGACATTCTCGTTCAACAAAATTGTCGGCAGGCGTACAAGAGAAAAGGGGTACCTCGAAGCCCCGATCATTGTTAGAGGTGAATTATCCGAAGGAATCGGCGGGGGGATTTGCCAGGTTTCCTCTACGCTGTTTAATGCAACGGACCGTGCCGGACTGCACATCGTCCAGCGTTATTCACACAGCCGAAACGTACCTTATGTGAGGCCGGGGCGCGATGCGACGGTAAGCTGGGACGGTCCTGATTTTACTTTCCAGAATCGCTATAACCAGCCGATCCTTATCCGTGCTCATGCAGTCCCGGGTAAATTGTTTGTGGCCATCTATTCCTCCGACGTCATCGAATACAAACCGCGCAGCGTGCCCGGTATGTCATTTGGACAGCTGCCGGAGGAAATCTCCGCATCTGCGGAAGAGAAGGAAAGAATCGATCCGTTCATAGATTGGAATCGATAAGGTAAGCAAAAAACCGGACTACTCCATGAGGGTAGTCCGGTTTTCTGTTAAGGGGCAATGTAGAAGCCCAAGACAGTCAGGTGTTCTTATTGCTTAATCTGCGTAACAGCTTCTCTGCTGGGCCGGCGTAGTTTGCGCGCTGCATGAATATAGCCATTAGAATGGAAATGAACCATGTCAGCCAAGCGACAATGTCGCTGCCGAGTTGATCGGCGCTAGCACCAAGTCCTCCAATTCTCTCGCTAAATACGATATAGAAGACGATGGACTGGAATAGATAAAAACTTAACGATCGCTGACCAAGTGCTGCAATCGCCATAGTCAGTTTGCTAACAATTATTCCCCTCGGATACACACTGATTAATCCAATCAGAGCTGCCCAACCAAGTCCTCCGGCATATCCGGTTATGTTATGAATGGAACCTGCAATGGCTTTTGCTTAATGTGAGGGGGAATCCCAAACCAATGAAGACATTAGCGACAGCGGGATGCCGCCGATAGTCGACAATGCAATACCGACAGCTGCTGTCCACATAAGTATGCTGCGGTGCTGCTCCGGTTGATCCAACAGCTTCTTCCGTCCTGCCCAGATGCCAAACGCCATAGCCGGTATAACTTGATGCAGTAGAATCACACTGAAGAATGCCCAGGTAAATGCTCTGGTTATCATAATTTCCACGATGCCCGCCGAAGAAGCTAATCCAGTAGAGGTGTGAGCTTGCTCCCAGCTGTATTCACCGCGAATGATTTCAGAACCCAGAAGTGCAGCAAGCAAAAGGGTTGTTGCGGCAATCTAGATCAACTTCTTGTCCGATAAACGGAGGAACCAGACGAAGAGAATAGTAGCCATGCCATACAGCCCGATCGTGAAGTCTAAAAGCGATATGGCATGTACAAAACCAAATAGAAGCAGCCACCAGCCCCGCCTTCGGAGCAGTTTACGAATAAAGAGCCAATCAAGTGATTAGCACTAGCTTCATCCGCAACTTTTATTGGAAAATTCCGTCATATAGTTGTAAGAAATTAGAAGATCATGGGAGTGTGGTTGCGCTGAAGAAATGGTTCTTACATACGCTTGGCTTCGTGATACTGGGGAGTTTTCTGCTAATGAATACGCACGCGGATGCTGCTACTGCATTCAGTCCGACATCGACTGCCGTTTACGTCAACGGACAGTATCAGAATCATACGATTACGGTAAACGGACGAACACTTGTAAAATTAAGAGCGCTAACTGATCCTGCCTGGCTTGTATTCGCTTATGATTCGAAGACGCACACCGTGATGTTTCACACCAAAGACAACAGCAAGATTGTCTACCTCCGCGAAGGGGAGAAGACCGTTACCGTTAATGGCAAAAAAGTACTTATTGATGCTCCGGTCGTCAATAAGGATGGACTGACTTATGTGCCACTGAGGTTCATCAGCGAGACGCTTGGTGCTAATGTCAAATTTAGCGATAAAGATAAGCAAGTCATTGTCCGGACACCAACCGGCCAGGCCGAATATGAGCAACTGATGCATGGGAATTTGACTGAGGCGCGCCAACTTGCACTTCAGGCTGCAAGAATCCTAGGGGAAGCACCGCAATGTCATGATGGCGAAATGTACAATTATAACAGTTACACGTTTCCCGAAGGAGAAGCGCTGCAATTTACGATGAGTTTCTCAGGATACTGCGACCAGTATTATGAAATTAATGACGACGGTCTAGCCATTCTGAAATGGCAGAATGATGCGGTGTCCATTCGTGAATGGGGGGAGAAACCGTCCTTTAAAGGCATGGTCTATTTCATGAATGAATATATGAGTGGCGTGTTTACCTACGGCAAAGTGGATGCCGAAGGCAATGATACGATGTTAGGAAGATTCTATCGGGATCAATCGGATAATGCCGTGTTTCCCATTGAAAATGAGAAACGAACGGATGCGAAATAGCAAGGGTACTCTGACAACCATATTCCACTCACGTTCTCGCTGCAGGCTACCAAGGGATAATGAAGAGGTGAATAAATGAGGAAGTTCTTAACAATATTATAAGTTGAAAGTAAGAACGAATTCAGGAGGGTAAGCAAATCAATAACCAACATTCAATGGGCCTGCTGGACAAAAAGGTTGTGCTTATCACCGGCACCGGAGGCGGCATGGGTCGCGTCGCCTCATTGGTTTTTGCGCGAGAAGGCGCCAAAGTGGTCGGATGCGATATCCAGACAGAAGCCAATAACGAGACGGTCGAGATGGTACGCCGGGCCGGCGGCGAGATGACGGGTATCGCCCCGATCAATCTCACTGACCCGGAACAAGTGAAGCAGCTCGTAGAAGGTACCGTGGCTGCTTATGGCGGGCTCGACGTGGTATACAACAATGCGGCCATGCAGCGTTTCGGCCCTATGCCGGATTTCTCGATCGAAGACTGGCGGACGACCGTAACCGGCGAGCTTGACATCCCCTTCTTCGTATCCAAATTCGCATGGCCGTACTTAGTGCAGCGGGGTGGCGGCGTCATCATTAACGTTGGGTCCGTGGCCGGCATGATCGCGGGTGAAACTCCTCCGATGGTGGCGCATTGCGCAGCGAAAGCCGGCGTCATCGGATTGACACGGCAGCTTGCGCTTGAAGGCGCGAAGCATGGAATCCGAGCAGTAACCATTAGCTCCGGGCCGGTCTTGACCCCAGCCAGCGACCGCGATCTTGGTGACAACCAAGCAGCTCGCGACGCGATTACGAGCAAAACGCTCCTGAAGCGCTTCGGTCAACCCGAGGAGATCGTGGAACTCGCGGCATTCCTCGCGTCCGACCGGGCGGCATACATTACGGGCGCCAATTACGCAGTCGACGGCGGCGCGTCCGCTTGGTAATAAGTTAACTGTGAACTAGAATTCGAAACAAGGGCTACCAGTCGGTAGCTCTTTTTCATTTCCACAGGATGATCACCCTGAATATCTCAGTTGTTGTAATATTAAGAAAACGGTCATGGGGAAGGAGAGTTAAAATGAAGCCTCAATTGACGCCTACGTCTATCATGACGGCCGTCGTACGAGATGTAGGCGATTTATCCTGGTGGGAGCCTGTGGCAGAAGGAGAGGAGTCACAAGCATTCGCGATTAGATATGGTGGCGGTGAATACATTCTTCGGGTGAATCGTTCTGCCGAAGGCTTTCGCAAAGATGAGTATTGTTACCGTCATTTCGCATCAGCGGACCTGCCGATCCCGGAAATCATCACCATCGGCGAACTCGATGACGCATACGCTTACTGCATCTCCCGGCGAGTGCCAGGTGTTACTTTGCAAGACATGAATAGCTCTGACATGTTATCAGCGGCGGTGCCCGTCATGAAAGCACTGGAAGCTATGTCGAGCGCGAAGATGGAAGGTACCGATGGATATGGTCCATTCAATGAGAACGGCATGGGCCGATTCGGGAAATGGCGTGACTTCATCAGAAGCATTACAGAATCGAGCAGCTACGATTGGGACGCAGTGAAGCCCTGCCTTAATGTTCGCCAGATCGAGTCCTACATGCAAGTCATAGAAGCTTTTGCGCCGCATTGCCCCGAGGTTCGACAGCTGGTCCATGGTGATTTCGGCTCAAACAATGTGCTTACGAAAGGCGGCCGTATTACCGGGGTCATTGATTGGAGCGAAGCCATGATCGGCGATCCGCTCTACGATATTGCCAACATTTTCTTCTGGCGTACATGGCTCGAGTGTATGGAAGTGCAAGCACAGTATATTCAGGAACAGCATCAGGAAGTTATGCAGCAATACGAAGTTCTGCGTTGCTATCAGCTCCGCATTGGACTTGATGTCATCTATTCCAGTGCCAGGGATCGAGACGAAGAGGTTCTCGCGTGGGCGATGGAACGATGTGACCAAGTTGTAAGCATGCGTTAAATCAGCGTTCTTCAATACTTCGGCCTGTAGCACAAAGTCTCTGCTTTATGAACAAAACTTTAACGGTTGCCAGCGTGGCTATTTCATGAAAATATGCCTTTTTAAAAGTCTAACGGTTGTGACAGACGTTAATTGCAGCAAAAGGGGCGATTCCGAGTGGAAACCGTTCAAATAAGCTCTCTGGCAACCGTTAGCATATAAAATGGGTCTAATTATGTTATTTAACCCCTATAGCAACCGTTAGAGCTGGCATACGCCAAAGCACGGATCATAGCGGAAGAAGAAGCTGCCAAGTCAATTGGCAGCTTCTTCTTCGTATATCAAGACGCAGTATCATAGACGCAAACTATCAAAATGATAGATGAGACCGCATTGATCTATGAAGCAGCCTCACGGTATAGTGGGTTCAAAGTGATTCATAACCGATGTGACTATGCGGAATAGTAAGTAAGAATATGGAGAAAGAAGGCCGATCCCATGGAGTTAAGACAATTGGAATACTTTATCCGTACATGCGAGGAATTACATTTTACCAAAGCTTCCGTCAAGCTGGGCATCACCCAGCCTTCCTTAAGCCATCAAATTAAAGCGCTTGAAGACGAGATAGGCGTTCCGTTATTCGACCGAATCGGCAAGAAAATTGCGATTACCGATGCTGGAATGATTTTGTATAAGCAGAGCAAGCTGGTATTTGGCAACTTAGCCAACGCGAAGGAACAAATTCAAGAGCTGCAGCAAATTGAGCGAGGCACATTATCCATTGGAGCGCTCCCGGGTGAGCTAAATCAACTGGTGTCGAACTTATTGCTTGATTTTCATCGCGAATATCCGAAAGTCCGACTCAAAATCTTCGGAGTCGAAGATGTCGTAAACCGCGTCTTGTCCAACGAACTGGATTTGGCCATTACCATTCTGCCGGTCGAGGATGAACGGGTGCATGCGATTCCCCTGTACAGCGAGAAATTTTATTTTGTTGCAACAGCGGAGCATCCTTATGCAGGCCGTACAGCCATTGATTTTGACGAAATTCTCAATGTGCCGATCGTGATGTTCCCGGAAACCCACCGATGCCGCCAGTTAGTCGATATGACATGCAATATTGCTGGTTTGAAACTGAATCCCTTAATCGAAACGACGACCATTGAATCATTATTCGGACTTGTTCGGTCAGGGGCCGGAGGTACGGTTTTATCGAAAACGCTGCTCGAAATGTACAACTATGATGATTTACTCCATATTCCGGTACAGAAGCCAACCTTATGCAGAGAAGTCGGGATTGTGTATCTCCGGGATAAATACATGGGAAAAGCTGCGCGCGGATTTATCGATCTGTTGACCGAGCATATCAAGCAACTAAAGCAAGACAAGCTGATGGAGGCCTGTGACAGTGAAGAATAATCATAGATATTAACTATCATTATCATAGAAACAACGATATTGATCTATCATTTTGATTCTCATACAATGAGGCAACAGGATAGTTAGTCAACATCAAACAAAGGAAGTGATGATCACTCATGCACGCCATGACTGACGTACCGCAACAAAAAGGCATCGGTTCTGTTCAATTTTTACCTGTTAGTTTATTTGCGTCAGTTATGGGCATTTCAGGTCTGTCATTGGCTTGGAGACAAGCAAGCAAGCTATTCGGCAGTTCTCCGGTAATTGCGGATTGCATTGGCATTCTTGCAGTTCTGATATTTGTAGCTTTAAGCGCAGGTTATCTCTCGAAATGGCTCTTATACCCGAATAAGGTCAAAGCTGAATTCGTGCATCCGATAACCGGGAATTTTTTCGGAACGATCACGATAGCTCTGTTACTGCTCTCTTCCGTTATTGGCTTCTATAGTCAAGCAGCGGGGCAAGTTATTTGGATCGTTGGCACGATTTTGACCTTAGCGCTCTGTTTTCTCATTGTTACACGCTTATTAAATGGGAATCAAGAGCCGGGTCACGTAGTTCCGCCATGGTTGATTCCCGGGGTAGGAACAATTGATATCGCGGTTGCCGGCGGGACGATGCCCTTCCCATGGGCGCATGAAATTAATCTGTTGTCGCTTGCGATCGGCGGAATTGTAGCATTACTATTTCTGACATTGATCTTATCCAGATTGATTCATCATGCTCCACTGCCGGCAGGACTGGTGCCTTCCATGATTATTATGATCGCGCCGTTTGAAGTCGGTTTTCTTGGGTATACGAAATTCCAACAGAAGATTGATCCGTTTGCCTCTATTTTGTTTTACTTTGGCCTGTTCTTATTCATTGTCTTATTCTTCAAAGTGTTTAGAAAGTCCAACCCGTTCAGCGCGTCGTGGTGGGCGGTTAGTTTCCCGATTGCTGCACTGAGCAATGCTGCGTTGGAATACGCAATATTCGTTCACTCCTGGCTGTTAATAGGCATTTCTGCGATTGTTTTGGCGTTTCTGAGCATTGTGTTGTTCGTTTTCTTAATTCGAACCATGAATCTGTTATTTAGTGGGAACCTGCTCAAAGGGTAGTCCCATTAGGAGAAAGGACGGATGTCGATGCTGTGGACTACACTTCAATTTGACGCCGATTTTGATAACGCGATGTTCTTCGGTCAATATGTGATGGTCGTAATCGATAAGAAAACCACAGGCGGGGGATTATTAGAAGGGTACGACGAGAATAACGTCTGGATAAATGGCAAGCCGCATTCTCGAACACGAGCAGCGTTCATTCAGATGCCTCCTCCTGAAATGCAAATGGATCTGGCTGACGGGTCTTAACGGATCGGCGATAACCTGATACCGGAGAGGAGAATAGAGATGTCTTGGAATTTACTGAAATCCAAAGAATTTGTGTCCGCATATGCATTAGTAATTCTTATGCTGGTTGGGTCTGTATGGCTTAAAGAAAGGGATATTCTCTTCCCGGAAATTGCGGGGATGGCCATGGGGGTCATGGTTTTTGCGGTGCCGCACTGGATTAAGAAGCCCATCCACTTGTGGCTTGCTCCAACATTAGGTGCCTTTATAGGTACTTCGATGAATAATCTGCCGTTATCGCCAATGGTGAAAATCTGGTTAGGCCTTATTGTAATCGTCATACTCATGCACCTATTTCGAGTTCATTTCGGACCCACTATTCCTGCTGCATTGCTGCCGATCTTTCTAGGTCTTACCGATTACAGGTTTGCGATATCAACGGCAGTCTTCACAATTGTCGTGATGTTAGCTGCATATAGAAAGAGAAAGCCGGAAAATCCGGCTGCCGGTCCGGTGAAGTTTCGAAAGAAGACGGATACGTTACTCATAACGCTGTTATTAGCCTTATGGATTGGCTTGGCATTTGCGACAAACCTTGAAGTTTTGGTCGTTCCGCCTGTATTCGCTCTTATATTCGAGCAGTTTCATGCGAAGGATTTTACCTGGAAAATGATACCGCAACGACTGGCGGTTTTAACGATCACGGCTGTGCTTGCCGTAGGCGTATATCACTTGCTCGAGGGCTCAATCATTTGGGTCGGGGTCATCAATGTGCTTATCACCTTCATGCTTTGTAAATGGTTCAAAGTGGCTGTACCCGTTGCGTTTGGCGTATCCTTAATGCCATTAATTGTTCCGGCATGGGGGTCTTGGGGATTCCCGATTGGCGTCTTAGTTACAACGGGCGTGTTGATGGGTGTTTCTGCGGCGTATCGACAGTACAGAAGAAGAACGGACTAGGGGTATCAAGCGATGAACGACTCCATTGTACGTAAAATAACAAACAGCCCCAGAAGGAAATCATTGTATCATTTCACGAGAATCCGAAATTTGCCATCGATCGCGCATCTGGATGCTTTGTACTCTTCTAACGGAGCAGATTCAAGCTTATCTGATGGACGGAGGATAACGAGAAGAGAAATAGAATTTCACGGGCATACTTTTACAGCCAATGCTCATCTTCGAATATCAGAACTTATGATGGATCCGCATACAACGCTGCATCAATTTTATCATTACCTGGATCAGCATGTATTCCTTTGGCCAACGCAAAGAGATTGTCTGAAAATGCTGGAGATGTACGCGAGAAGAGAACCGGATGAGGCTTTTGCCGTTTTTCAATTGGATGCCTATTCACTCATTCATGACTTTTACGACACTGTGAAGGTATCGAAGTACGATTCGGGGAGCTCGCCACGCTATCCAAACCGTTGCTCTTATAGGAAAAGTTTGCGGATGTTTCTTCCTGTCGACAAATTCGAGATCATACGGGAAAGCGATATTCCTACCAAACCTTCTGAAATCCGCGAGGTTCTCGTAGAAGATAAGGTCACAAACTTGTCTCGATATCTACAGGCTATATTTTGTAAAGACGTATCGGATATTACGGGCAGCTGGGCGAAGTATGCTCACTCGTTTATCGATTTTACGAATTGTGTCAAGTTAGATCGTTAAGCGAGTAGATTAGCGAAAACAATCATGCTATTGTCTTCATAGTAGGAGTTACTAGTGTGAAGGTGGTGGCTGTTGACGATGAAAGAAGCTGAAAGCCAAATGCCGGCGGAAGCCGTCCATACGCGGACAACAACGGTTAGAGGAATCACCATAATACCGGCAAACGAAGCGTCGTGGGAAGACTTGGAGCTTGTACTTGGCCCTGTCAAATGTCACTCTGTACGCTGCTATTGTCAACGGTTCAAGATTCCTTCGTCCCAGTGGAGCCTTGTAGATGACGATGAACGTGCATATCTGCTCCGCATCCAGACCGACTGCGAGAAGCCGGAATCGGGGACAACAAGCGGGCTCGTCGCCTATATCGACCAGCAGCCGGTAGGGTGGTGTGCGATTGAACCGCGAACCGCCTATCCGAATCTGATGAACAGCCGAATGCCTTGGACGGGTCGAGAGGAAGATAAGGACGACGATGGCGTTTGGGCGATTACTTGCTTCATTGTTCGTACAGGCTACCGCAAACGCGGAATCACCTACGAGCTGACGCGTGCAGCCGTAGAGTACGCGAAGCAGAGAGGCGCTCGTGCCATAGAGGGGTACGGGATGATCACCACACCCGGAAAAGAAATTACATGGGGCGAGCTCCATGTCGGCAGTCGCAATGTCTTCGAAGCAGCCGGTTTCCGTGAGCTGACCAGGCCAAGTAAGCGCCGTGTCGTGATGCGTCTCGACTTCTAAATAAACAACGATTATCGTGAATTTCAGCTATGCCGATCGTATTTTCGAAGAACACCCTCCATTTGGACGGGTGTTCTTTTTGTCTTGGATTGGCAATCAAACATTTCAAGATTTACTAGTGAAATGACTCAATCTTTCTTCCTCTTACCTGTATACCCTAGTAAGGATGGAAATTAGAAGTTTCCATGGAGTAGGAGGATGGAGGAGCGATGAAAATTATCGTAAACGTTAGAGAGATTAAAGAATTTTTTGACGGTCTTGCTCGTCTGCTGCTGCCTCATGCAGCACAGCCGGCCGCGGCGGAATCCGGTATGCTCGATATCTCAGCGCTCGTAGCAGAAATTCGCCAAGCGATTCGAGAGGAAATAGCTTCTGCCCTACTTGAAGAGCAGCGCGATGTCGGCGCCTCTAGCTTGAACAAGCTGGGGAGAGTGTTTGAGCCATACACGGGCAAATCAGCCGAACTGTTAACTCCAGCTGGTACTGTCGAAGGGACAATTACGAAAGTGGATGGCGATTTTCTGGTCGTACGAGAGCATGGGGGGACAAGTGTCATGGTTCCTTTGGAACAGCTGGTCACCTTTCAACTAATAGGAAGGCAGGTGGAACGATGATTATTGAAGAGCTGCAATCACTCGTGAACAAGGAAGTGCAAATCGCCAGCGCCTTGGAGACGATCAGCGGGACGCTTGTGTCGGTAGATGCCGTATCGGTGACGCTCCGCACTTCGGAGCTGTTCGGATATGAGAGCGGCAGCTATGCCATTATTCAGCTGCGCTTTATTTCTTATATTCGGCTGTTATAACCACTTGGAGATTAAGGGAGGAGAGGCAAGTGTCTTTTCAACGTGTGCCGGGACTCGTCAGCATCGTCACCACCGTCTACAACAAAGTTCCGTACCTGACGGAGTGCTTGACGAGCCTGCTAAATCAGACCTATTCGAATTGGGAGCTCATTATTATCGATGATGCATCCACCGACGGGTCTTATGAATTTGTAATGAATTGGCTTAACAATAACGAGCCTTTATTACGGGAAGGCAAGGGAATATGTACGCTGCGGCTTCCGCGCAATATAGGTTACGCCGGTGCCGTGACGGCAGGGATGTATCTGGCCAAAGGGGAGTTTATCGCCATCCAGGATGCAGATGATCTATCCCATCCGGAGCGTCTTGCGAAGCAAGTCCGATATATGAAAAATAACCCGCAAATCGACTTGCTGGGTACGAATTACGAGGTGTTCGAGGATGGGCAGCCGGAGCGCCGCATGCCTGTATTTTGGCTGAAATACGGCGAGCAAATCGGGAAGGTCTATGCGAAAGGCGGTCATTGCATCTGCCACGGAACAGCCCTGCTGCGAGGAAAGGTGTTCGATGAAATCGGCGGACATACAAGGCGCATTGAAGGCGCCGAGGATTATGAGTTCATAGCGAAAGTGATAAAGCCCGGAGCCAAGAACGTGGAAAATATGCGCGAGGTGCTGTATTACTACCGAAAGCATCAATTGCAGCGTTCACGCAATTATTTTGGCAAATCGCAGCATTCGGAGCATGGCAATGAGACCTAATCGTCGGATTCGCCTGCTTATGGTGATGGACAGCCTGGCTGTCGGCGGCACGGAAACGTACGTGCTTAGCCTGGTGAAGGCTTTTCCGTCGCTTGGCGTCATGCCTGTATATGCGGGCGGAACCGGCGTAATGTATGAAACCTTTGTGCGTGCAGGGTGCCCGATCCATCGCGTGGAGCTGAAGGCGGAGCAGTTGATGGAACCGGAGCAGCAGGAACAGGCAGAGAATGCACTCACGCAAATTATGCGCAGCCGTAAAATTGATTTGGTGCACATTCATCAAACCCCTTCCGGCCTATATGCAGCGCAAGCGGCAAGGAAACTGGGCATCCCGGTCGTGTTTACGGTGCATGGCGCGTATTACCCCCCGGACCAGCTTCAGTTGATGAAAGCAGCCGGATGCACCTTCGTTTGCGTTAGTCTTCCGGTACAGGCTTATCTGGAACGGCAGGGCATATCGTCACAGCTAATCGCGAACGGAATTGATTTTGACCAGTACCGACCCGAATCTTCAGCCGCATTGCGCGCAAGTCTTCGTATTCCGGAAGGCGAGAAAGTAGTGGTTTACGCATCTCGTCTGGCATGGGACAAGGCAACGGTATGCGGCATGCTCGTGCGTGCCGCACGTACGCTTCGCTTAAACGAAGCTATGCCCCTGCATGTCATCATTGCAGGTTCAGGTAATCAAGCAGGTGCAATTGCGGAACTGGCTGAGATGGTAAACGTCGAATGCAACACCTCTTTCGTCCAACTGGTGGGCAGTCAAATGCAAATGCGCGATTACTACAATCTTGGCGATCTTGTCGTCGGAACCGGACGCGTTGCCCTGGAGGCTATGGCTTGCGGCAAGCCTGTGCTGGCTATTGGCAATCATGGCTATTTTGGCTTCGTTGAGGAAACTGTGTTTGCCGAGGCTTGGCATTATTATTTTGGCGATCATGATTCCAAGGAACGTCCCTCGGAACAACGAATCGGAGAAGCGATCCGTGAATTGCTCGTTTCCGCTGACAAGCTGGAGAAGATGGGCCGACAAGGGCAGGCATGGGCGAGGGCTAATTTTCAAATCCGCGATAAGGCTTTTCAGATGAGACAGCTGTACAATTCCTTGCTTCGGTGACTTGATAGGGATGGAGTGAATGAAACGTATGAGGAAAGTGCTGTATTTAGGATGGATTGGCTTCAACAACCTTGGAGATGAGTGGATGTGGGAGATGTTCCGCGATATGGCTCAAGCTCATCTGAAGGAAGAAGACCATCTTGTTACCCCTTCTCTTCCGCATGTCGAATGGAAGAAAGTAAGCGAGTACGATACGATCGTACTTGGCGGCGGTTCGCTGGTTATCCCGGGGTATATCGATTTGGTGTATGAGGCGCTGGAGCTCGGGAAAACTACTGTCATCTGGGGCAGTGGCCACGATCGGCTTCATAAATGGATTCCTTCGCCGGATGGACAGCTGAAGCCTGAACCGGCTGATGAAAGCGCGCAGTTTCGCGATAGGCTGAAAGCAGTAATGGAGCAAAGCGTATATTGCGGAATCCGAGGGCCATGGACGCAAGATTATATCGATTCGCTTGGCGCGATGTCGAATAAGATCACGATTAGCGGGGACTCCGCGATGCTGATGAATGCACTGAATCCGGTAACGGCATCGGAACAAGCCGGGAGCGTCGGAAGCAAACAAGGACAACATCGTACGATCGGCATCAATTGGGGCACCTCGTACAACCGGATATACGGTGGAAACGAGATCCAAGTGGAGGATGCGCTTGCTCAAACATGCCGCTCCTTGCTTGCGCTCGGATATCGACTTCATCTATATTCGGTTTGGGGGCCGGACAGAGAAGCATTATCGAGGCTGCGCAGCAAGCTTGGTCATGATGAGCGGGTTACGTTCGATGCCAAGGTTTATGCAGCTTCGGAATATGTGCAGCTGCTGAGCGGATTCGAAGCCACGATTAACCTCAAACTGCATGCCAATTTGTTATCGGCGGCTGCGAATGTCCCTTTTGTCTGCATGGGCTACCGATTCAAAAGCTTTGATTTGATGCATGGACTAGACTTGGCCGATTGGATCGTGTCTACGGACGATCCGCAATTGTCAGAGAGGCTGACGGAGAAAGTTCAAGCTGCAGCGGCTTGGCGGGATGGCTATTTCAGTAAGCTTGAACGCGGACGCCAGTCTGCTTATCAATCGCTCGTAACACCGTTTAGAGATGGCTTATTGTAGCGGGAAGAGATTGTCCGGGTTTGAAAGTGGACAGTCTCTTTTTTATTCGGAACCTGTTTGTTAAATAAAAGAACGGTCGTTCAAAAATAATTCTTGACCGATCGTTCTTTATATAGTAAATTTACTTCAGAAGGAGGGAGCAACAAGATGGCCAGGACGAAAGAATTCGACGAAGACGCAGTTCTACTAAAGGCCATGGTGCTATTTTGGGATCAAGGCTTTGAGAAGACATCGATGCAGGATCTCGTGACCCGCATGGGAATTCATAAAGGCAGTCTGTATGATACGTTTGGAGACAAACAAGCTCTGTATAACAGAGCATTGAAACGATATGTTGAATTGTTTGAGCAAGCCGTCAAACGACCGGTTAAGAGCCGAATGGCCGAGACCCATTCCGCTAAGGAAGCCATCCGGATGATACTTGAAATGGCCATTCAGAAGAATGATGAAGTTCCCAGCGGCTGCTTCATGGTAAATACTGCGGTTGAGCTGGCCAAGCAGGATGCGGTATCCAGAGATTTGGTTCAAATGGGCTGGGAAACAATCGAACAGTTCATCCATGATATTATTGTGGAAGGCCAGCAATCGGGAGAGATCTCGCGCGAGCACAATGCCAGACGGTTGTCCCATTTTTATAACAATGCTTTAACAGGTCTTCGCGTAATGATTAAGACGAGTTCGGACAACGATAAATTAACCTCTATTATTGACATCAACATGTCGGTATTGGATTGACAGGTGCACAGGATCACGATTCCATATGAGCGTGATCATTTTTACCCCCTTTCTTGACCGATCGGTCAAGAATATATACAAAATACTAATCATCCAAAAGGAGAATGAGACAAATGGTTAAATTGGAAAAGAAATTATACACGGCTACGGTACATGTTCAAGGTGGAAGAGAAGGCAAAGCCGTTTCAGACGATGGCAATCTAAACTTGGATTTGAGATATCCGAAGGAACTGGGCGGCCCCGGGAACGGAGCTAATCCGGAGCAATTGTTCGCTGCAGGATTCGCCGCATGCTTCGAAGGCGCGATGAATACGATCCTTCGAAAAAAGAATATTAAAGCGGAAGGCATCTCCATCCGTTCAATCGTTTCGCTTGGCAAGGACGCGAGCGAAGGTTATGTTCTTGCCGTTCAATTCGACATCTCCATCAAAGGCGTCGATACTGACATGGCCCGCGAAATCGTCGAAGAAGCCCATCAAGTTTGCCCTTACGCCAAAGCAACACGCGGCAACATTGAAGTTATTACGAATATTGTTGGATAAGCAGCGTACAAACCGTAAAAAATAAACCAGTCAAAAAGGAGATGTTACTATGATAACTATTGAAAAGAAATTGTACACGGCTAATGTAACTGTTGAGGGTGGAAGAGAAGGTAAGGCGGTATCCAGCGATGGCAATCTTAACTTGGACTTGAGATATCCCAAGGAACTGGGCGGCCCCGGTAACGGAGTGAATCCCGAGCAGTTGTTCGCTGCAGGATTCGCTGCCTGCTTCGAAGGCGCGATGGGAACCATTACCAGAAAAAAAGGAATTAAAACCGAAGGTGTCTCCATCAGCTCGAATGTTACACTCGGTAAGGATGCGAACGATGGCTATGTATTAGCGGTTCAGTTCGACATCACGGTAAAAGGCGTAGATATTGAAGTGGCGAAAGAAATTGTTGAAGAAGCCCATAAGGTCTGCCCATATGCCAGAGCAACGCAAGGCAATATCGAAGTTATTTCGAATGTGATTGGCTAACTGTTCGTTTAGTGAAGACCCCGCTTGTCGAAAGCGGGGTTTTCAACTGCACTGCACATATTGAATACGGGGAGGCAGCAAAATGGAAGTCCGTTCATTATTCATAGATACGTTTAGAGGACAAATTGATCAAGGCATTACGCTGGTTGATTTTTATGAGCCCGACAGCGATACATGTCAAATGCAGCTCGCAATAGATAAGGAGCTGGCTCAAGAGGTTCGATATCAAGCCGCCGTGGCCAAAGTGGATATCAATCAGGAGAAAGAGCTCGCAGCGGAATACGGCGTGTCGAACGTTCCAACGATTATGCTGTTTAAAGACGGCTATAAAGTGGAGACTTGGGTTGGGCAGCAAAGTAAAGAGGTTCTGCGAAACCAGATCATTAGCTATGCGACTATGAGCGATTCATGCGTGTGAGGGTTTTATCGAATATGGATGTGCCTGCTGCCCGAAGCACAATTTCGGGCAGTTTTCTTTTCCTTTGGGTTAGCTTTCACTTTTAAGTATAGAAGTGGTATGATCTCTGTTAAACAATTATCTGAGGTGCATATCATGGCTATTTCGATCCGAGAAGCAATTGGAGCTGATTATGAAGCATTATTACCTTTGTTCCGGCAAGTTCATAATCTGCACGTTGCCGAACGACCTGACCTGTACAAAGAGAACGCAACTCCAGTGGGCGAAGAATGCTTTAAGAGTCAGTTACTGGATGATAAAGAGCATATTATTGTAGCTGTGTTCGGCAGTGATATCGTTGGCGTGGTTGTATTGAAGGAAGAAGAAATCGCTGAAAATTCATTTGTTAACGCGAGGAACATCTTACAAGTAAACAGTCTATGTGTCGCTGATGAAGTAAGGAGAACGGGTATCGGAAAAAAGCTAATGCATTATGTTATCGATTTCGCAAGAAGTCTGCAGGTCGATAGTATTGAACTTGGGGTTTCGGAGAACAATCCAAATGCGATCTTGTTCTATCATTCCATAGGCATGACCACGAAGAGTAGGAAAATGGAGTTTAATTGGAGTAACCTAACTTAAAGGAGGCCATTATGGAGTCGAAAAGGATAGCGGCAGAAAAAGCGGCAGCGTACATACGAGCAGGCATGATCGTTGGATTAGGAACGGGGTCCACTGCCTATTGGGCCATTCAGAAGATAGGAAAGAATGTCAAAGACGGATTAAGCATTCAAGCAGTAGCCACTTCCGTTCAATCGGAGAAATTAGCACAAGAATTAGGAATTCCGGTTCTATCCATTTCCGAAGTCGATTCGATTGATCTGACAATAGATGGAGCGGACGAGGTCGACGATAGCTGGAATCTTATCAAAGGCGGCGGCGGGGCGCTGCTGCGCGAGAAGATCGTAGCTTCAATGAGTAAGGAACTCATCATTATTGCGGATGAAAGCAAGAAAGTAAATCAGCTGGGTAAATTTCCTCTGCCGGTAGAGATTGTTCAATTTGGTTATCAGGTAACCCAGAGGAGATTGGGTAAGCTTGGTTGTGTTCCACAGCTCCGTATGAGCGAGGATCAGCCCTTCTTAACGGATAATGGGAATTATATTGTGGATTGTCACTTTGAGCATATTGACCAGCCTCACGAACTGAATACCACGATCAATATGATCCCCGGGGTGGTTGATAATGGTCTGTTTATTAAGCTTGCTACGCGAGTGATTGTTGGCTATAACGATGGATCAGTCCTTGAATTATGATAATTTTAAGGAAAGAGATAAAATAAACAATAAAAGTTCTTGTCACTATCCATGACAAGAACTTTTTTGTTCACCTAACTCTTAGTCAACTTCAGCAAAACGGATGCAGACTGGTTTGGATACGCGAAGCTCGCTGCCTGTTGGCTGCAGCTTGCCCGATTCGGCATTGCGGCTGAACGTTACGATATTGTTGCCATCGCGATTGGCGACAAGCGCGAACCGTCCGTCCGGTGACAGCGCGAAATTTCTCGGGTGCCCGCCGAGCGTCGGCGCATACTCAATCGGCTCAATGCGGCCGTCAGTCGGATCGATGCAGTACACTGCAAGGCTATCATGTCCCCGATTAGAGCCGTACAGGAATTTTCCATCCGGCGACAGATGGATGTCCGCGCAGGCATTGTCACCGGTAAACGATTCCGGCAGCGTGGAAATCGTCTGCACGACACTTAGCCGTCCTATAGCGGAATCGTAAGCGTAAACCGTGATTGTGCTGTTCAGTTCGTTAATGCCGTAGCCATATGGCAGCTCCGGATGAAAGACGAAATGACGAGGTCCCGATCCGGGAGTGATGGATAGCTGACTGCGCAGCAGCATCCGTTGGTTCGGCAAATCCAATTCATAGACAAACAACGTATCCAGGCCGAGATCAGATACGACCGCATATCGGCCTGTATTGTCGACGATAACCGAATGGGCTCTAGCCTGTGTTTGTGCCGGATGAACGCTGGAACCTTCATGCCGGTGCATGTCGACGGTCTGGCCAATACGGCCATCCTCGAGAATCGGCGAAAGGCTGATCATACCGCCGTGATAACTCGCCGTCATGGCAAACCGTTGTGTCGCGTCGATTGAAATATGGCAAGTCGTAGCGGGCAGCGTGATCTCTTCGTTCAAGCGAAGCAGGTTGCCGGAAGCGTCATCGAAGCGGTAGGCAGCTGCTGAACCGCATTTTCGGCCTTCGGTATCTTTTCCCTCCATGATCGTATAAATCATCCGAGTCTTCTCGATAGGAGCGAGGAATGTCGGATTCTGCAGGCCATCCGCCTGACCGATCAACGTCAAAGCGCCGGTTTCTTGGTCATAGGTGCAAGCGTAGATACCCGGTTCGTCCGCGTTAGCATAAGAGCCGATAAAAGCAAATGTCGAAGCCATAATCAAGCACACCTCCATGTCTTGGAAAATATTCGTTCTAAGCTGACATTTTACCATTATTCGCGGGAAAAGGCACTTGGAGTGTTCGAGTTAGACGAAGGTTCCGATAAGACCTTACTTATCGTTCATGAAGGTGCTCGCTCCATTATTTGTGCTATGCTTACAACGATATGAAATGGAGGCTGTTGCAATGAACCAACTGTTACTGGCAGACGATGATCCGAATATTAGAGCGCTCGTCCGATATGTAATGACCCGTGAAGGATTTCGCGTGCATGAAGCACAGGACGGAGCAGAGGCGGTAAAGGTAATCGAGCATTCACCGATAGATATTGCGATTATCGATGTAATGATGCCGCATATGGACGGATTTGAACTTTGTCAGCATATAAGGCAGCATTACGACATCCCGATTATTATGCTTACGGCCAAGGATCAGCTGTCCGATAAGAAAGAAGGTTATCTTATGGGGACGGATGACTATGTGACGAAACCATTTGAGCCCGAAGAGCTGTTATTCCGGGTTAAGGCGCTGTTTCGCCGCTATAACAAGTTATCGAATGATATCATCCGCATGCATCGCATTACGATTGACCGCAAGAACGTCGAAGTTTCCGACGGCCAATCGGTTTTCCTGCTGCCGATGAAAGAATTCGAGCTGCTGGCGCAATTGGCACAATACCCCGGGCGACTATTCTCTCGTGATGAGCTGATCCGTCTCGTATGGGGAGCAGATTATGAAGGGGATGACAGAACCGTAGATGTACATATCAAACGGCTCAGACAACGTTTTGCCGATTACACAGATGACTTTAACATCCAAACCATTCGTGGGATCGGCTACAAGATTGTGGTGAGCGAACGATGAAGTCTCTTTACTACCGTGTATTTTTTATAACAGCAGCCGTTATTTTCGTCAGCAGTGTACTGGGTTTCCTCGCTTCCAACATGTACTATCATATCAAGTTAAAACCTTATAATGATGCGAAGCTAGTATCCATCGCCAATCAAATGAAGCAGTTTATAGAGTCTGAGCCCATTCAAATGGAGAATTATCTTCAACATGCAGCGGCTTTGGGGTATGAAATCTATGTGACCGATGGCCAAGTCGATTCGCATTTTTACGGTAGGAGCTTTCGTCAGCAGGACCTTGATAAGCAAAACATCGCGTTAGTCCTTGACGGCGGCGTCTATCACGGCGTGGAACATTTTCCAAATAAACCGTTCATCTCAGGGTTCTTTGAGAACCGCTTAAGCAATACGGTAGGCGTACCCATCCAATCATCGGGGAAGAAGTATGCGTTATTTATGCGGCCGGATGTGCTGCTTCAGTTCGGCGAACTTCGTACCTTCTTTGCGCTTGTAGGATTGTTGACCATCCTCATCAGTATGCTATTCTTCTTGATTAGCACTCGTTTTATTGTCAATCCGATTACGAAGCTAACCGATGCGACCAAACGTCTCGCGCATGGAAACTATAATCTCCGATTAAATTCCGCCAGACGTGACGAAATCGGTCAGCTAGCCGAGCATTTCATGACGATGAGCAGGGAGCTGGAGCGCGTCGATAGGGCTCGAGAACAGTTTGTATCGAACGTATCGCATGAAATCCAATCGCCGCTTACCTCGATCCAAGGATTTGCCAAAGTATTGTCGCAAGATGATCTATCGAAAGAAGAACGTGAGCAGCACGCTTCCATTATCGAAGCCGAAAGTCGCCATCTTTCCTTACTAAGCAAGCAGTTACTGCTGCTCTCTACGCTGGAAGATGGGGAAGAAGCGCTCAACAAAACGCATTTCTCTTTAAACAGCCACATCCGTCAAGCCTTGAAAGTGCTCCAATGGCAGCTGAAGGAAAAGGAACTGTTTCTTAAGTTGTCCGTTCCTGAATCGATTTCAATTTATGGCGATGAAGTGCTGCTGCTGCAGGTATGGACAAATTTATTGAGCAATGCCGTGAATCACATTCCACATGGCCGAAGAATTGAAATTCGAGCCGAGCATACACATGCGCGCACGAGTGTTATAGTTTCAGATACCGGGGATGGGATAGCTCCCGAATATCTGCCTTATTTGTTCGATCGGTTCTACCGTGTCGATCGCGCACGAGAACGCGCATCCGGAAGAACCGGTCTGGGACTTGCCATTGTGAAAAGGATCGTGCAGCTGCACAAGGGTGAAATCGAAGTGAACAGCATTGTAGGAGCCGGCACTCAGTTTACAGTAAGACTTCCTGAATTGTAATTTGTTATTCATGCGCCGTTCATTTTCGCTTCCTAAACTGGAGTTATCTAGGGAGGGGAACAACATGTATCTGGCCATTCGAGAGTTAAGATTCGCAAAAATCCGTTATTCGTTGATTGCATGTATTTTGCTGTTGATCGCGTTTCTGGTCCTGTTCGTTACCGGACTTGCACAAGGGCTCGCCTTCGACAACGCAGCATCCATTCAGAAGATGGATGCCTCGCACTTTATTATGGAGAAGGATGCGAACCATCGATTCACCCGTTCTGTATTAAATAATCAATCGCTGATCGAGGCAGGTTCGATTGCGGGCCAAGAGAATGTTCAGCCGCTTTCGCTCAGAATGACAACCGTGACAGCGGAGGGGACTAATCTCAAGACGGATGTGACGCTTCTTGGTTTGAGACCGGATGGCTGGTTGATGCCGAAGGTAGTTGAAGGAAAAGCCATTTCTTCGCAAGGGATGGGGCAAGTGCTTGTTGATTGTAAACTTAAAGATTCGGGTATTCGTATCGGTACCGTTATTGTCGATCAAGCTTCGGGCTTGAAATGGACAGTCGGCGGTTTTGTCAGCCATGAATCCTTCAGTCATACGCCTGCGGTTATACTCAGCGAATACGATTACCATCAGTTTCAGGTGAAGTCGGCGCCGCGCACCGGAGCGGAAGAGGCGGCGAACGAAACGCGCTACAATGCGATTGCGGTGAAGGTAAATGAGAAACAATCCGAACAGCTTGCAACTTTGCTGCCGAATGCCCAAATCGTTACGAAGGCAGACGCGGTTTCTGCTATACCGGGATACAAGGAGGAGCAAGGTTCGCTATTAATGATGATTATATTCTTATTCATCATCTCTTCTTTTGTCTTGTCTGTGTTTTTCTATGTCATTACGATCCAGAAAAGCAGTCAATTCGGCATTCTTAAAGCAATCGGTACTCGCTCGTCGTACCTCATCCGAAGTATTGCCATTCAAATCTTGCTCTTATCAACAACCAGCCTGATTGTAAGCGTGCTGATTGTCCGTCTCGTAGAAGCGATATTGCCCAGTGGTATGCCATTCCAACTTCATATGTCATCGGTGGCGCTAACCAGTGGGGCATTTATTGCAATGTCGCTTGCCGGATCATTGTTCTCCGTTTGGAAAGTGACTCGAATAGACGCATTAAACGCGATTGGGAGGTCTGCCGCATGAGTCACCGATTAGTGCTCAAGAATATTACGCATACCTTCGAGGACGGCGGCAGACAGCGAACGATACTGAATAATCTAAATCTTCAAGTATCGGAAGGGGAGCTGGTTGCGATAATGGGACCCTCCGGATCCGGCAAGAGCACGTTCCTGTCAATCGCCGGCGCGCTTCTAAAGCCTACGAGCGGGGATGTTCTGGTTGACGGGGAAGCAATAAACCGTGTCGACAAGCAAGAGCTGGCCGACATGCGGCTTCATAAGCTGGGATTTATTTTTCAAAGCGCCAATTTGATTCCTTATTTAAAGGTGAAAGAACAACTGATCCTTGTAGCTAAGTTAAATGGGATGAATAAAATGATCGGGGTTAGGCGAACGGATGAGATCCTGCGGAGGCTGGGCTTGGAACATCGCAGCGATGCTTATCCGGACAAGTTATCCGGAGGCGAACGTCAGCGCGTTGCGATCGCAAGAGCCCTCATGAACGATCCGGCTGTTTTGCTCGCGGACGAGCCGACTGCGAGTCTGGATGCGGATCGAGGAATGGACGTCGTGCGAATGTTAGCCGGAGAAGCGAGAGAGCTGGGAAAGAGCGCAGTCATTGTTACACACGATGAACGAATACTGCCGCTGTGCGACCGTATTCTTTATTTAGAAAACGGATCTCTCACTGAACAGTAAAATAAGCTGATGATTGCTCACTATGAATCAATCAAAAAAAGAACCTGAGTACGATACTCAGGTTCTTCATCTTGCTTATATGCAGACACGATGATACAATCGATGTACGACTGTCTAGTGTCGAATAGACATAGTTTATTTATCTTACAATTTAATCGTAACATGCCGGCGAATTTCTGTCAAATGGTATTTCTCAAATTGTTGGTGAAGGAGAGATTTGGAATGTTGGTTCTCGGATTTCAGGAAATGGACAAATCGCAGCTTTCACTCGTTGGCGGAAAAGGGTTGCGATTAGGAGAGCTCTCCAAAATCAAAGGCATACAAGTGCCGGCCGGATTTTGCGTTACGACTGTTGGATTTCGGCAAGCCACCGATCACCATGAAACCTATCAAGCTTTAGTGAATCGGCTATCCGAACTGAAGGCAGAAGATCGGAAGCAAATCGGTCAAATCAGCGGCGAGATTAGAAAAACCATTATGGAAATTGAGCTGCCTTCCGGTGTTGTTCATGCGGTTAATCATTATCTGGAGCAGCTTGGCGATGAACATGCTTATGCGGTCCGTTCCAGTGCGACCGCGGAAGATTTACCTCATGCCTCCTTTGCAGGCCAACAAGATACTTATTTAAATATCATCGGGAAAGAAGCCATTTTAACGCATATTAGCAAGTGTTGGGCTTCCTTATTTACGGATCGTGCGGTCGTTTATCGGATGCAAAATGGGTTTGATCACAGCCAGGTTCATCTCGCCGTTATTGTTCAAAGGATGGTTTTCCCTGAAGCCTCGGGAATTCTGTTCACCGCCGATCCGATTACTTCCAATCGGAAGCTGCTATCCATCGATGCCGGCTTTGGACTTGGGGAAGCGCTGGTTTCCGGTCTGGTATCTGCTGATCATTATCAGGTGCAGGAAGAGCAGATCGTCAATAAGCGGATTGCAACCAAGAAACTGGCGATCTATGGCCTGCAAGAAGGCGGAACAGAGACAAGACAGCTCAACCTTGAGCAGCAATCAGCGCAAACTCTTTCGGAACAACAGATATTACAACTTGTGAGCATTGGAAGACAGATCGAAGCTTATTTTGGCAGCCCGCAAGATATGGAATGGTGTTTGGCCGAAGATGCCTTTTATATCGTCCAAACTCGTCCGATCACGACGTTATTTCCAATTCCCGAATCGAATGATCAAGAGAATCACGTCTACTTATCGGTTGGCCATCAGCAAATGATGACCGATGCCATGAAACCGCTGGGATTGTCGTTTTATTTGTTAACGACTCGTGCGCCAATGCGGACAGCCGGCGGAAGGCTGTTTGTGGATGTTACGCCGATGTTGGCATCACCGGTTAGCAGAGAAATGATTTTAAACACATGGAGTAAATCCGATCCGCTCGTCACAGACGCGCTCAAGACCGTTATAGAGCGAGAAGATTTTATTAAGTCGGTACCCGGTGAGGGCAAAGCACCAAGTCCTACCAGCATCATGCCGAATACACCGCCGCAGATAGTAGTGGATCCGACAATTGTGACAGATTTGATCTCGCGCAATCAAGCATCGCTGGAAAAGTTAAAGCAAACCATTCGAATGAAATCCGGATCGGATGTCATGGATTATATCGTAGAGGATCTCCAAGAATTACAGAGGATCCTGTTTGACCCTCAAAGTACGCAAGTGTTTATGTCGGCAATGAATGCTTCATCATGGATCAATGACAACATGAACGAATGGTTAGGTGAAAAAAACGCGGCCGACACGCTCTCTCAATCCGTACCTTACAATATTACTTCGGAAATGGGGCTGGCGCTGCTGGATGTCGCAGACGTGATTCGTCCTTATCCGGAAGTCATCGCATTTCTACAGCAGATTAGAGAGGATCGCCAGTTGGATGAACTCGTTCAGTTCGAAGGCGGACGAGAGACGCTGGAAGCAATCCATGCTTATCTCGACAAATATGGGATGCGATGCGCGGGGGAAATCGATGTGACGAAACCGCGTTGGAGTGAAAAACCGCTTATGCTTGTGCCGATGCTTCTGGGGAACATCAAACAATTTGAGCCTCATGAAGGTAGTCGGAAATTTGAGCATGGGCTGCAGGAAGCTGCAGAGAAAGAACAAGAGCTATTAGAGCGATTGAAGCATTTGCCGGATGGCGAACAGAAAGCTGAAGAAACGAAACACAAGATCAGCATCATTCGTACTTACATCGGTTATCGGGAATATCCGAAATACGGCATGGTCAGTCGTTACTTCGTATATAAGCAGGCTTTGATGAGGGAAGCTGAAAGACTCGTTGAAGAAGGCATTATTCACGATAAGGAAGATATATTCTATCTTACTTTCGAAGAACTTCGAGATGTCGTACGCACGAATACTGTGGATGAGCGAATCATCAGCAATCGAAAAGACGAATACAAAGTATATGACAAATTAACGCCTCCGCGTGTTATTACGTCTGACGGGGAGATCATTGTCGGCAAATACGACCGTGAAAATCTCCCGATTGATGCTATCCCGGGTTTGCCTGTTTCCGCGGGAATGATTGAGGGAAGAGCTCGTGTTATTTTACGGATGGAAGATGCGGAACTGGAGGAAGGGGACATCTTAGTGACCTCCTTTACCGATCCCGGCTGGACACCATTGTTTGTTTCTATTAAAGGGCTGGTCACCGAAGTTGGAGGGCTGATGACCCACGGAGCCGTGATAGCGCGCGAATATGGCATACCGGCTGTTGTTGGGGTCGAGAATGCCACCAAGCTTATTAAGGATGGGCAGCGAATTCGCGTCCATGGGACAGAGGGATATATCGAGGTATTGGAAGGGGAAACCACCAAGAGCGGAGATTTCCATTGAGAGGGAGGCTTTGCGGCCTCCCTTTTCATTTAGCCTAGGAATTCTGTTTGTTTTTGAGCTCAACCAATAATGCATGCAGCTGCTCTGTAGCAAGCCCGTGTAAAACCAAACGGAAACCGGCGCGAAGCGTAGTTAACGGAACCATGGGATGCTTATTGTTGATGAGAGCAAGCCGATCATTGTTACCCATGATCTTGGAAGCAAGAATGCCGATGGTTTCATCCAATTGCAGCGAATTCGTGGCTCTCCAGAAATCATTATCCGTCAAGAAAAACTGATAGATCGGCGTAAAGCATTCAATTGCGGTGGTGAGATCGAGTAAGTTAGTCCGCCGATTCGGCATTTCTTCGATGGGAATGGTTCCGGTAGTAATGGCGTCAAAGTTCAATCTTTCTTGTTTAGTAACCTCTATGTTTTTCACCCGCGTTTCCCGGTTCAGGTTGATCACAAAATTATAGAGATTCAGGTCGTGGTTGAGAAACAAGTCATTCTTCACTTCCTTAAGGTTCGTCGGTTTAAGCGGGTTCATCTCGACTTGAACGCCAGGGACATTATCTCGAATAAACTGTAATACCTCGGAACCGAGATAGAAATGCCGGAGAATCATGTAGTTCGCATCAGGGCTCACAAACGTTTTCATCCCCCAGTACAATGCGCGATGCAGCATTTTAGAAGAAGTGAATGCTTTTGGTAACAGGATCTTATACAGCTGCAGCAGAACAATTGACAGTCTTGCAAACGGCTTTAAAACAGGGAGCAGAAATTGTCTCGATCTGCTTGAGCAGTCCTTCAAATAGGCGGCTTTTGCTTCCTCATTAAAAGGGATGCTCCGATCCAAGTAAATCGCCAGGAACGGATTCGGGTCTAGCCTGTCGTGAGGCATCATATTGAAATATTCGGCTTTGCTCATGTATTCCCCAACTCCTCTAATTGGAGCAAGTATAAGCGGGCGGTCGTTTTAGCGGTCTTAATCATCCTCGTGGCAATATCCATGGTAAGCATGGGGTGCTGCACCACGGTTTCAAGACGTTCGAAATGTTTCTCATCGGAGTCGCTGTGGTAGAGGAGAAAGGAGACATGTTCATCGCGGAGCCCCAGTTGATCGCGGATCATTTCCCCCCAGTATCGTGCCATGCGGCATCCGAGACCTTCAATAATCCACATTGCGCCGATCAAGTCGACCGGGTTTTCTCGGCTCGCACGTTGGAATAAATAAGCGGATAACGCCTCACTGCCAATATTTTTCTCGCCAAGCCGAATAGAGGCCAAGTTACCGCCAACTGCTGCGTAATTGTTCTCTAATAGTTGAAAGTCTCGATGTTCGTCGCGCGCATGAGCAATAAACATGGAGCGTAAATCAATATGCTCAATGGCGATGTAGGAGGCTGCGCGAGCAATCCATTGCGAACCGTCAATGACCTGCTGCCTGATGTTCTCCATGAGGAGTTTATAATCATCCAGCGTGAATTTCCCATGATAAAGCTTGTGAATGACAGGGACGTGAGCGAGCTTCTGCTCGAAATCGATCCACACGTTAACCAATTGACGAACTAAATGAGCTTGCAACTCATGGGTTTCGTCGAATTTTAATTCCGGTGCTTCGGGTTGCCGCTCGGCATAATCGGTAGTTTCCCGGGACTCGGCGCCTACGACTGTGAGCACCATGTATGAGGTTTGGAACCGTCCGCTCTCCGGGACCATGCATAGGATTTGTTGTCCGGGCGCTAGTTGACCATTGTTTAGAAGCTCTTCCAACATCATATAAATAGAAGCTGCTCCCGTATTGCCTTTCGTATAGAGATTCGTGAACCATTTGTCCTCCGGGATCGTTAATCCTCCCAACTGCAGAAGACGGAAAATTTCATCGCGGAAAAAGTGGGAAGAGTAATGGCACACCATCCAGTCGATTGCATCGGGGCTTATTCGACCTTCTTCAACGAGCTCAAAGAAACGTTTGACACCGACTTTAGGCATCTCATTCACAAGACGGATGTCTTGTTTTAAATTAATCGCTCCATCATCGGCTGCTTCTTGGACGGAGGAATAATCCATCCACGATGCGTGTTGATCAGGTGTATCTTTGTTGAGGCCTGCATACATGCAGACGTCATATAAATGAGCATATGATTTGTTGTCGATCCATTCGATGCGGAGGGACAAGCCTTTATCGCTAGGTTTGTTCTGCAGCACCGCGGCGCCAGCCCCGTCCGATAACATAAATCGAAGGAAATCCGTGTCAAAAGGAATGGCTCGTTCCGACAAGTTAGCTTGTGCTTCGAATCGGGTATGTTTAAATATACGGCTGGGAAACTCGCTGGCACAAGAAACGGCTGCTTTGTTCTCTCCGGATTGAACATGTAAGAACGCATTCTTCATGGCATGCATTCCGCTGCAGCACACGCCTTGATGGGTCGCGATCTCCATAACGGGCAAACCGGTTTCAGCATGCACCATACTCGCAAAGCCCGGGACAAGCAGATCTCCTTGCGTCGTGCCCACAGCAAGAAAGTCAATTCGATCGGACAAATCGTCGTTATTGCGTTCAAGTGCATCGCGTATGGCAAGATTGGCCATTTGAGCATTGGAATAAAGGGTGCGTTGTTGTTTATCAATCGCGTAATGCCGATATCGGATACGGTTCTGCTCGAGGATCCGCCGCATGGTTTTGGAACTTTTACCGCCGATGCGACCTAGATAATCCTCCATTTCATCGTTTCCGATGGGGGAGCCGGGTAGAAACTTCCCTATGCTTGTGATATATACCGAATTCATCGTAAGCCTCCTCTGACTGTTTCCCATTAATTAGAATTTATATCCTCATCATCATCTTTCTGCGGGAGGAAACATAGTACTAAGTTTTTATAGTACTGGGATGTCAGTGGAGAAAGTCGCGCTGTGAAGTCTTACAGCTATTGATTGAAACCTTTTTGTTGTTTAATGCGTCAAAGTAAAATACGGACTATTTTGGAGGTAAGGGAATGTTTCGAAAATTACTTATCGTATTAGGTGTTCTTGTTGTGATTCTGGGCGGAACATTCTTATATTTTAAAGACACCATATTGGGAACGGTTGAATTCGCCAAGCAAACCAAAGAAACCGTATCGACGGTCAGTGCGGTGAATGAGAAGATGCCGGCGCTGATTCAGAAGGCGAAAGAAAATCAGAAGAACGCCACTGATACGAATGTCGCAAATGATAAGTCAGCGGAAAAAGAAATTAAGAAAGAGCTTGTAACGGTAAAACAAGAATTGAAGAAACTTACGGAGACGGAGCCGCCGGCGAAGTTGAAGAAAATTCACGAACAGCTCGCGGCGCATTCCGATGAGGCCAACCAAAAGATAGATGAATACATCAAGCAGATCGACAACGGCACGTTTAATCCGGAAGAGTTTCAAGCCTTGTATGAACAAATGAAAGATTCACCTGAATTTAAGGAAGCTGAAAAATACTTAAAGCTGTTACGATAAGCGAAATTCTGAGTCCAAAGTATAGAGGAGACGGTTATGGCAACAAGAGTTTACTTATTTTTGGAAGAAAAAGCGTTTCAATTGAAGGCTTGGGAGGATGCCGGGGAAGAATTCAAGCGTTGTGTCGACAACCAGCGAATAACTGTCCGTCAAGGCCGTAATGCAAACCACGCCAATATCGAAGTACAATGCGGTGACGTAGGCTTGACATTAAAGCTTAGCCTAAGTGATTTGAAGCGGGAAAACTCGCCGATGCTTACGTCGATGGAGCAAAGCGTCGTAGAGGATATAGAAGATCATCATTTCGATTATTGGGATCAGATTCCGCCGGTTGGGGTTGTAGAGATATACGACTTTGAGTTTGAGCGAGGAGAACTAGCGACCGATGCCGAAGTGAAAGCATTTTTTACGTTGATTTTTCATTTCCTGTTGAAGCACTTTCTATTGTTTGCCTTCCGCGAGAGCGAGATCCGGTCCATCCGCTCCTATATGATGGATTGGAATTGTAACTTGAAGACGTTTTATCATCATGGGGAAACTTGCTATAGGATCTGACAGTTCATCAAAGAAGCGCCAACCGCTTACCAATTCATTTGGATGGCGGTTGGCGCTTCTTTTTGGTTTTTTAAAGGCAAATGATATCTTCTATCAGACCTACACCCGATGTGTTTTTCGATAAAAGGAAGGGGTCATGCCGCGCTTTTGCCGAAAAACGCGACTTAAATAAAACCCGTTCTCGTACCCGCACCGGGATGCGATTTTGTCGATGCTGAGTTCGGTTTCCGCAAGCAGCCGGCATGCCCGGGAGAGCCGAAGCTCCGTTACGAATTCCGAAGGCGTAACGCCATATGCGCTGCGGAACCGCCGGGTCAGCTGTACAGGTGAAAGCTTCAGTGAATGTGCCAAGCTCCGCATATTCAGAGGTGCGTAAGCGTGGGTCGACATGAACTGATGAGCCTGCTGCAACTCCTGTGGGATGTCTGCATGGGCAGCACTCCGATTATTTCCCTGCTCCAACGTTATCAGCAACAGCAAGTCGTTTAATAAATGCTGTTTATTCGCATGTGCGAGCTGATCCCTATCAGACGCCAATTGGTTCAAATAACGGAAATCGGACAGAAGTCTTTCTTCATCAGCAATGCTAAGTTTCCCGATAAGATGAAATTCCTCCCCGAATTCGGTCTCGGTTTCCGGATCCGCACCGGATGCCGTCTCCCAATCGAAATGGAGAAAATGGAAGCTAAGCGGGCTGACCGTTCGTCGGTGAAACCATGTATTCGGCGGACAGATCACCAAGTCGCCGAAGCCTGCTTCCCCCTCATGGTCATTTATGGAATAAATGAATTTGCCGTCTTGTGCGGCGAACATTGTCCAGCATGGATATATATCACGGTCGAGAGCAAACCGTTCCTTGCGTTCCCAATACACATGCGAGACTAACTTTGCATAATGATCGATCTTCATCTGAGCTTTCACCTCTGTTGATCTGTTGAAATAAAGTATATCAATTATCGCAATACAATGCATGTTATTTGAAATGGAGAGATATTATGATGAAATTAAAGACATTTATTAAACGATAAGGAGTGCATGGGATATGAGAAATGAGGTCGTGTCGACAGACATAACGGTTATTGGCGGCGGACTGGCAGGGGTTTGTGCGGCAATCGCCGCAGCACGGCTGGGAAGAACGGTTTCGCTTGTGCAAAATCGGCCTGTCCTCGGCGGTAATTCCAGCAGCGAGGTGAGGGTGTGGGTTTGCGGCGCTACGGCGCACGGAACACACCGCTATGCAAGGGAAACCGGCATAATGGGCGAAATGTTCGTTGAGAACCAGTACCGTAATATGGACGGGAACCCCTACTTCTGGGACTTGGTCGTCATGGAGAAGGTGCGGGCAGAGCCCAATATCCGCTTATTTCTCAATACGGATGTGCATGAAGTGGAGGCAGACGGTGACGAGGCGGACCGCACGATACGTTCCGTAACGGGCTGGATGATGGGGTCGGAACGGAAGATTCGTTTTGAAAGCGATGTGTTTCTGGATTGTTCGGGCGATGGACTTGTAGGGTTTCTCGCCGGAGCCAAATATCGCGTCGGACGCGAGTCGAAGGCCGAATACAACGAGGAGTGGGCGCCTGAGGTAGCAGACGATATTACGCTCGGCAGCACGCTTCTGTTCTATACGAAGGATGCCGGCCGTCCCGTGCAATACATCCCGCCTTCTTTTGCCAAGGACATCACCCAAACCACGATTCCAATGAAACGAGTCATCCGAAGCGGCGATAATGGCTGTGCCTATTGGTGGATCGAATGGGGAGGCGAGCTCGATACCGTTCATGATAACGAGCTGATTCGCGACGAGCTGTGGGCAGCCATTTATGGGATTTGGGACTATATCAAGAACTCCGGCAAGTTCGATGCCGATAATATGACGCTGGAATGGGTCGGCTCTATCCCCGGAAAAAGAGAATACCGCCGGTTCGTCGGCGATTACGTGCTCAATCAGAACGACATTGTGGCGCAACGCGAGTTTGAAGACCGCATCGCTTTCGGAGGCTGGTCCATCGATCTGCATCCGCCGCAAGGGATGTATTCGACGGAAAGCGGATCCAAGCACCTTCACATGGACGGCATCTATCATATTCCGTTTCGCTCGCTATATTCCGTCAATGTCAACAACCTACTCATGGCCGGCCGCGACATAAGTGCCTCGCACGTCGCGTTTGGGACAACGCGGGTAATGGCAACTTGTGCGGTCATCGGCGAAGCTGCCGGTACCGGGGCCGCATTATGCGCAGAGAAGGGGATTACACCACGCGAGCTGCATAACATTCACCTGAGCGAACTGCAGCAAACGATGCTCAAGCAGGACGCCTCAATCATCGGCTTGCGAAATGAGGATGCAGCCGATCTGGCATTGCGAGCGAACGTAAAAGCATCGAGTACATTGACGCGACTTGCGGTGGAAATGGCGGTAGCGACTCATCCACTTAAGTCCGACATCGGCTTGCTGCTGCCGGCGGACCCGGACATTGACGGCATCGAACTGTTGGTGGATGCTGCAGATGCAGCGACGCTTACAGTCGAGCTATGGAATACGGGGCGTGGCGAGAATTACGTCCCGCACACGCTGCAAATGGTTGCATCGACGCAAGTTGGCAAAGGTGAGAAGCAATGGGTGAAGCTGGATTTGCTTTGGAAACCGGATACTCCGCAAAATGCCTTCCTCATCATTAAAGCCGATGAGACTTTTTCACTGCACCTGTCCAATCAGCCGCAAACGGGCGTGCTTACATTTCTTAATGGAGCGAAGCGGGCTGTATCCTCAGACCTTGAGAACCATCAGTCATCACAGCCTGTCATCCAATGGAGCATGAATCCGTTTGTTCGCAAGCCGCTCTGTTTCCGCCTGCTTTCACGGACAAATGCTTTCTCTCCGGAGAGAGCCGTCGATGGCTACGCCCGTCCGTATGCGGGCCCGCATCTGTGGTCATCCGCCGCATTGGAGGGAGCCTCATCAGAATGGTTGGAGCTAAGCTGGGAGAACCAGGTGAATGTACGGTCGGTCCACATTACGTTCAATGATGACGTAAACGAGGACTTGATCAACCTTCACCATCACCGCACGCCTTTTGCAATCATGCCGGAGCTCATTCAGAATTATACCGTTGAGGCGTACGCGAACGGCGAATGGACGGCTGTAGCTGAAGGACAAAACAATCATAAACGCAAGCGCATCCATACGCTGCATGCACCGGTAACCACTGAAAAGCTCCGAATCGTGGCTTACTCGACGAATGGCAGCCAGCGCGCCGAAATTGTCGAAGTCAGGGTGTACGAATAGTATATAGGACAATACAAAGAGATGGTTTGCAGCAGTTGTGCAAACCATCTTTTTATTCGGAACCAACGAGATGACTTGGGTTTAAACCGTCGGTACGGTTCCGCCGTCAATCGTATATTCGCTGCCCGTTATGGAGGCTGCGCGGTCGGAAACCAGGAAGGCGACGAGCTCGGCGACTTCAGCAGGCAAGCCTGGGCGTCCAATCGGAATACCTCCGAGGGAATCCATAAGCGCATGGAGAGCGGCTTCGCGGCTGCCCGCAGCAGTCGCGATGCGGTCGATCATGCGATCCGCTGCTTCCGTTTGTATAAATCCAGGTGCAATCGTATTGATGCGTATCCCTTTCGGAGAAAATTCTTTGGATAAGCCCTTACTGTAGGTGGTGAGTGCTGCTTTTGCTGCTGCGTATGCCAATGTAGTTTCGTACAGCGGTAATTTTCGCTGAATGGAGCTTACATGAATGATGGCTCCTGTGCCTTGCTCAACCATTAGCGGCAGTAAACTTCTGTCCAAGCGGACGGAACCAAGCAAATTCAAGTTTAACGTTTCTAACCAATCTTCTTCAGATAATGCCAATGCACCGCCGGGCGGCGTGGAAGCACCTCCGACCGTATTAATCAAGATGTCGATACCGCCTAACTTCGCTTTCACAGCTTCCGCGATTAACGCGGTACCTTCCGGCTTCGTGATGTCAGCTTGGATGAAATGAACGTTTGGAATCGTGTAATCTGTCGGAATCGTACGGGCAGTAGTGAGTACTGTGGCGCCGGCTTCGGCCAGCCGTCTCACTATTGCATAACCCATACCTTTCGTACCTCCCGTTACCAGAGCTCTTTTTCCTTGAAACTCATTTTCGTATGAAGAAATCATGATTTAAATTAATCCTCCTGGCTTTGAAATGGATTCGTGAATCGCTCACATGTGATAGCTTACCCCTTCTTGAATCATAGTTCCAATTTATATTAATAATAGATATCATTCCTATTATTCATTAGTTAATCTAGTTAATTACTGATCTTGCTTCGTCAAATAACTGCTTGTATGATAACAACATGAATGATGCACATTCTGAGCATGAGAGGGAATTATATATGGAGTTAACGCAATTGGAATATTTCTTGGAGGTTGCCCGCTTGGAACATCTGACTAAAGCAGCTGAAACTTTATCCATTTCGCAGCCTGCTTTAAGTCATTCCATATCGAAGCTGGAAGCTGAGCTTGGCGTGCCTTTGTTTGAACGAAAGGGAAGAAGTCTGCAGATAAACCGTTACGGCACCATGTTCGCAAAGCGCGTGGAGAAGATTTTGCAGGAGGTGCAACGAGGGAAGAAGGAAATCGAAGAACTGTCGGATCCCGAATCAGGTACGATCCATCTATCTTATTTAAATATATTGGGCGTTGATTTAATACCTAATTTGATTCGAGATTACCAGAAAGCCAATCCGAAAGTTGCCTTCGAACTGACGCAAGGAGACAAAGGTTCGATTCTGGAGCAGGTCGAGAACGGCTTCTCGGATTTGATGATTACCTCAGAAAGACCCGACAGCGACGCCTATGATTGGATTCCTATCCGCTCACTGCCGCTACATCTGGTCGTCTCCTCCGATCATCCTTTTGCGAATGAGGAATCGATCAGCCTAAAGAAGATTACGGGGGAGCCGTTTGTGAGCTTGAAGCATAATTGCAGTTTAAGGGATTCACTTCTCTCCCGATTCCATCAATTAAACTTCACGCTCGCGTCCACCTACGATGCGGAAGATCTACATACGGTGGCAGGTTTCGTGGCGGCCGGACTCGGAATATCTGTATTACCGAAAACTGCCGGCTTGAACATCGAAGGTCTGCGTTGGATCAACATCCAAGAGGAGGGCTGGCTGTGGGAAATCGGCTTGCACCTCAAGAAGGAGCGATTTCTGTCTCCGGCAACCCAGCGATTCGTTAGCTTCATCGAAGAGAAAAGCGCGCTTTAAGATGGTTTCCTCCTCCTAAATAAAGACCTGATCATGAACTCATGGTCGGGTCTTTTCTGACTAACCCTGGCTGATCCGCAGCAAGTACCAGCATGAAGAAGGAGGCATATGCCTCCATACGCATGTCTTTCCTGAAATAGGGCATCATTCATCATAAATCCAAACATGAGAATTCATCTCATAGATGTGAAAAAGGTGATATCGATGAGGACCGCTCTTCTTGCGTTGATCCTGCTGCTTTGCTGTTCCGGATGCTGGGACAGGAAAGAGATCAACCAATTGGCAATCGTAAATATTGGAGCGGTCGACTTGGATTCGAAGAACAAGAAGAAGATTAACGTCTATCTCCAAGTGATCAACCCGATGGGCGTTTCCGCCAAAGGCGGCGGTTCATCGAAGGCGGCTGTCTATACCTACCGGTTCGATGAAATGAGTCCGGGACTCGTGCAGGAAGCGTCAAGCACCGCGATGCCGCGCAGACTATTTGCAGATCATATGCAATGCTATATCCTTTCGGAACGGATAGCCCGAACAGAAAACATGCTGCAGGTCATCAATTATTTCGAGCGAGATCCGGCGCGAAGAACAAGTATCACCTTTCTGATTGCTGATTCTCCGCTACCGATCGTCTTGAATAGCTTTACCCCGCTGGAGACCGTACCCGGTAGATTTCTACGGTCATTGATGGAACAGCAAAGCATTGAATTCGGTTCGACAAATTTCATTTTACGGGTGAAGGACGTCATCGAAGGCATACCCAAGCATCAACCGACTATTGTTCCGATTCTCCACTATAACGGATCTGAGCCATCGTCCAGCACAAGCCGATTGGAGGAAATCGATGCAGTAAACAACGGGCTCAGCATCAAGGATGGAGCGGTAATATACCGAGCAAAGATGGTCGGGAGAATCGATCGGGAAATGTTCATCACGGATATGATATTGAACCGGAAAATCGTGCAAGCCATGGATAGCCTCGTTGTGAGCGGAGCGAAAGTGGACGTGTTGGCGACTAAGTTCAAGGTGAAGCGAAATTGGGATCGCGCCGCCAATCGTCTCCTCATAGATATTCATGCCAATCTCCGGATTATCTTAAATGACCAGCAGGAAGAAATGACGACGCAGAACCTTCATAAGGTCGAACAAGCCTTTAACGACTCATTTCTGGAAAAAGCCCGGGAAGTCGTAAAGCATGCCAACAAAACCGGCTGGGATTTGCTCGGACTTCAAGACCAAGGGGTGGCATCCGACCAATGGAAACTTACGCATTTGGACTTCGATGTCCAATCCGAAGTGACGGCGGTAGGCAATACGACGATTCCATATCGCTCGCAGGACATGGAAGAGTAGTCTTGCATACCCTTCTATTGACGTGGAAAGGTTATTGGATGCAAGACTGCTGCATTGAGGGGGCTTAAGATGTCAGGAATTCATGCGGGCCATGATCTGGTAAACCAAATTTCAAATCGTCTCAAACATTCGTCTGATCTGAAGTGCAAACGTTTAGAGCTGTTTACCCGTTTTGAATTATACTGCATCTACCTCGGATCGATCGTCGACGACAACAAAATTGAAGAGTGGGTCATTAAACCGGCCATTGAAACGAACTTCTTGGATGGCTCGACAGCGCAGCCTCCGCTTGATTGGATCGCGAAGAACGTACCGTTTCTCGGGGAGAAGAAAATAACGACTTTAGCCGATTGTCTGGAACAGATTCTGAACGGCCATTGTTTGCTGGTTTCTCCCGAAGAAGAAGCCGCTCTAAGTTACGATGTCAGCAAGGGACCTTATAGAGCTGTATCCGAACCGCAGACAGAAGCCGTTATCCAAGGACCCCGCGAAGGGTTCATTGAAGATATTGACTGCAATGTGGCGCTTATTCGCAAACGGATCCGAAACGAGCATTTGTCATTCGAGTTACTGACGATTGGTGCCCAAACCAAGACCAGATTGTACTTGGTCTACATGGGCAACATCGCCTCTTCGAAAATCGTCGACGAATTTCGAAGCCGCCTAAACGCCATCTCAACAGATAGCATATTGGAGAGCGCCTATATCGAGGAGCTGATTCAGGATAAAAGCGTGACTCCGTTTCCTCAATTCATCAGCACCGAACGACCGGATGTCACAGCCGCAAAACTGTTGGAGGGACAGGTTGTAGTCATGACGGACGGTACGCCCTTTGTCCTCATCGGTCCCATCACGTTCTTTCAATTGTTCACCTCGCCGGAAGATTACTACCAGCGAGCCGATATCGCCCTTCTGATACGCTGGCTGCGGATGCTCGCCTTCTTGCTCGCGGTATTCGTGCCCGCACTCTATATAGCGGTAATTAGTTATCATCAGGAAATGCTCCCTACGACACTGCTCATCAGCCTAGCCGTACAGCGCGTGGACGTGCCTTTCCCGGCTTTTATAGAAGCAGCCATCATGATGGTGACGTTCGAGATTCTTCGAGAAGCCGGACTTCGGATGCCGCGAATCTCCGGGCAAGCGATCTCCATTGTCGGCGCGCTTGTCCTCGGCCAAGCTGCGGTCGAAGCCGGTCTGGTTTCCACGGCGATGGTCATTGTTGTGTCGCTTACGGCCATATCCAACTTTATTTCGCCTAATTATCGGTTTGGGACCACGCAGCGGATCCTCCAGTTCTATTTCATGATTCTGGCCGGCATTTTTGGATTATTCGGGATCATGTGCGGTGTCTTCTTTTTGTTGATCCATATGGTGTCGATCCAATCGTTCGGAGTTCCATACATGGCTCCTCTTGCGCCGCCATTACTGTCTGACTGGAAAGATACGTTCGTTCGGGTTCCCCGTACGCTCATGAAACGTTTACCGGCTGCCTTTCATCCCAAACGGACCAAAAGGTAATCCATCCAATCCAATTTCATTGAATCGAGGAATAAGTCATGGAAAATGCCCAATTGAAAGGGTGGCAATTATTTGCGATGGTCTATTGCTTCGTGGTCGGCACGACATGTATTTTGTTGCCGGGGAGAATGATTGCAGAGACAAAGCAATACGCATGGTTGTTTGAATTCGGCGCACTCGTGATTGGATTGATCTTGGCTTGCGGATGGTTATATTTGTCCAAGTGTCACGAAGGCTTGAGCATTGTGCAAATTTCCGTTAAGTTGTTCGGGAAATGGATCGGAGGAGGGATATCGCTGCTTTATATCCTATTCTTCATTCAAATCGCTTCATGGGTGACGCGGAATATGAGCGATTTCATGCACGTCAATCTAATGCCCAGGACACCGATATCCGTTGTGAATATTTTGGTTCTGGTCATATGTGCGTATGCGGTAGTGCGGGGGATAGGGGCCATATCGTCGGTGAGTTGGATTCTAGCGCCGATTTTATCGCTTATGTTTTGGATTCCTTACTCCATCATGCTGAGGGAATGGGATTGGAGCCGATTCCATCTGGACAACCCAATCCAGTTATGGCCGGCCATCATTTCATCGAGGCATTTGATCGCTTTTCCGTTCATGGAGACGATATCGTTCATGATGCTTCTGCCGTTGACTGAGCGGAAGTCCAGGAAGTTGGTGCTGCTGGGGATTGGAATAGCAGGGTTTCTAACTTCGCTGTGCGTCGTGTTTACGATAGGCATCTTAGGTGTTTACCGGAGTTCGCATTTGGTTAATCCGATCATCATCATTTTCAGTGAGATGCGCTTCTCCAGCGCCATTGAGCATATGGAGGCGCTTATTTCCGTTGTTTTCCTGCTGATGGTCTTTCTCAAGCTAAGTATTCTTTTTTATTGCGCTGTTCTGGCGATTTGTCAGCTGTTCAACTTGAAGAACCGCGCGGCCGTTGCCTTCCCGCTTATTTGGATTATATCGGCATACTCCCTGTACTTTGACAATGTCATCGAAAATATGGAGTGGATCCATAAGTATCTGTTCGATTATTATGCGATTTATGCCATTTTGCTTCCAGCGCTTTTGATGGCGATGACATGGGCAAAGCGATGGGTTAGCGTAAAAACAGGATAGAAGGTGGCATCAAAAGCACGCTATTCACGGTGCCATCCAATCCGAGTCATTTCATCCGTTTCCTATAGCATGCACCGGGACCGAAAATCAATTCCTAACTAAAACAAAGAACCCTTGCTTCGCAAGGGTTCAGTGGTCGCCATGATGTCACATACCTACCTATAGTTTAAAGGCTTTTAATTTCGGGAATCGTTTTCGTTATTGAAATAATGGAATGATCAAGGCAATTACACCCAGAATGGTGGTCCACCACGCAATTCCCTTCTTAGGGTTAGCGAAGCATATGAGTCCCAGGATTACGGCAATCCCGCCCATCCAGATAGGCGCATAGAAAAATCCGATTACAGCCAATACAATACCGATCCAGCCAAGCCATTTTGCAGTAGTTTCATTCATCTTCAACATCTCCATTATAGTAGATTTGTAGGGTCAAGTTGTTTGCTTCGACAAAAGGTAGGTATGTCGCATCATGGCAACCTGACTCCATTGGCGTACATGTCAACGCACAGGCGTTTGACCGTCAGCCATGCAAATGAGTCCGAGGATAACAGCTATGCTGCCCATCCAGGCAGTGGCAAAGAAACAGCCGATAACAGCTAACACGATACCGCTCCAACTAAGCCATTTTCTTGTCATTTCGCTCATGCGCAGCATCTCCTTTATTCGTTTTAGGAGGTTGAGGGATGCGATTTTTACGCTTAAGCCGGTTTGTTTTCAAGACGATATCCATCATAGGGTTGGTTACGCCGTACATCGCTTTCTCGTCCATATGATGATGCAGCAGGTGCCTCTTCTTCATCCATTTCCCCCAAGGAGTAAACGGTACGATGGGGCGATGAGCGATATAATGCTGCCATTGATAATAGATTTGGAAGCCGGATGTACCGAACACGACGGCCAGAGACAAATGCCAGTCAAACCCCGTTACCAGATACGCCGCTAAGAAAATAATCAAATAGCCATACACATCGACGGAGACCGGTCCGAACAAATGCTTCACGTCGCTTGGCGACTCATGGTGAGCAACATGTCCTTGATAGGATTTGGGAGCAAATTGCGGACATTCATGAAGCACGAATCGATGAGCCGTATATTCGATTAAGACAAATAGTACACAACCAACGCCAATGGCCGGAACCGTCCATAGACTGCCGAGTGTCGCGATGACCCCGCAGCAGCTAACGAGGACAACAAAGAATAGAAACCGAATAGGATGCTGGCCTAAAAATTCTTTTGTATATTGCATACGGGTCGTCTCCGATCTCATATACAATCCCTCCCATATAATCGACTTTGTGTTGATTAGTCGTCACACAGTTTATTATAATGAGATGGAGGATAAATTCAATAATCAAGATGCGCTTAAAAGTCGATTATCCGACACACTGCGCAAGGAAGTTTATTAGTTTAGAAATTAGTTCACTTCGAGGTGGAAGAACATGCAGGACAAGACAGATCCTAGAATAATTAGAACGAAGCTAATGCTAAGAGATGCCTTAATTGACTTATTGGAGGAAAAAGGATTAGAGGCAATAACGATCCGGGATTTGATGCAGCAGGCCGGCTTGCACCGGAGTACATTTTATTTGCATTACCGCGATAAATACGATTTGCTGGAATTGAGCAAAGAGGACATGCTTAATGAGATTCTGGGAATCGTTAATGACATCGATCCCATTCAACTCATGAAACATGCCGCGCGCAACGAGCCTGATCCGGTTTTCCAGAAATTGTTCGAGTTCTTTACGCTGCATGCCATATTTTTCAAAGTTCTCTTGGGACCTAAAGGAGATCCGGCTTATCCCATCCAAATAAGAAGCATTATGGAAAAGCTGATCTATAGCAAGCTGTCCATCATTCAGTCCGAACAAATCGCCATGCCGCGCGAGTACATTATTGCCTACTTGGCATCCGCAAACTTAGGCGTCATTCAGCATTGGTTAGCGCATGGCATGCAGATTTCTACTCGAGAGATGGCGTTGTTGATAACCCGTATGGCTACCTTCGGTCCGTTGCAAACCTTTGGACTTAAGGGAGAGGCATAAGCGAGTGCACGAATAGTTTATAGACACGAAAAATAAGATGGTTATGCAGCTTTTGTGCAAGCCATCTTTTTGTTATCGGCACTGCGATATTTGCTTTCGGGGGTGGTACCGAATGAATGACGATTTATTAACGGTATTAATTGTCGATGACGAACTACCGATACGTCAGGAACTTCGTCTGTTCGACTGGGGAAATTATGCTGTCGAATGGGTTGGCGAAGCGGAGAACGGCGAGGAGGCGCTGCGGTTTTGCCGCCGCCATGCGCCGGATATCGTCATAACGGACATTACAATGCCGGTCATGAATGGACTGGAGCTGTTTCGTAATTTGAAAAAGGAGTTTCCGCATATCCAGGTCATCCTGCTTACCTGTCATTCGGATTTCGCTTATGCGAAGGAAGCGGTCAAGCTCGGCGCGGCAGAGTACCTTGTGAAAGTAACCATGGAGGACAGTGATCTTGCGCAGGCGATACATCGGGCAAAAGATGGCGTTTATCGCGAGAAAACGCTGCAGCGAAACGAAACGGAATGCCACCGCTGGCAGACGTCCGAACAACTGATGACATTAACACGTCAGTCAGCCGATGAAGGAAAGCTTGATGCCTGGCTGCAAGCCTCATTCCAAACCACGTTTCCAATACAGCTTGCTGCGCTCCATGTGGAGACAAGTAAGCCCGGCGGACTACTCGTTCAGCATGTTTGCGAAGAATACCTGACCTCGCTGGAGCGCACGAGGTCGTTTAATTGGGTTCCGGCTGACAGTGACAGCGGCATATGCGTGTTGGTATTCCGCATGGAGAACGGCAAGCTGTCGGGAATACAGCGAGAACTAGCGGAGATAATCGAAAATCTATATCAATGGATCGATCGAAGGCTGCCCTTCCTTAGCGGTGCATACAGGCTTTTTAGCGTCATAAGCGAATCGATTTGTAGAGGCGCTGAATTTGCGGATCGGTACCGCGGCGTTTGCGAGAAACCGTATTTGGTATTCTACGATGGTGAAGGCCGGGTATTTGAGACACCTATCACCGGGCCGGCTTCATTCGAGGAGCAATCGGCGAATGAAATAACGGCCATGCTGCATAAATCGCAATGGAACCGGGAGCTATTGACAGCAGTCATCCGAGGGGAATTCGTGCAATGGGCGTTAAACAGTCGGATTGTACCCGAGGAACTGCGGACGTTCATTGCGGATTGGCTGCGCGGATGGCACAGGGAACAAGCTGGGCAGGAAGCCAGTGGGTGGAGAGTGTCGGGTCAGATCCTCGGTGCTGCTACCATCAATGATTTGGTGGAAGCTATCATATATGAAATCGAGTTGACGGGCAGGAACAAGAAGTGTCGCAGAGAAATCGCGGATGCAAAGGCCTTTATTGAAGCAAATCTTGAGAATCCGCTCACGCTTAACGTCGTTTCTCGTGAGGTCGGTCTGAGCCCGCATTATCTGAGCAGACTATTTCGGGAAGAAACGGGAGTTTCGTTTCATGATTTCGTGACTGGAAAAAGAATGGAGAAGGCGACCGACCTGCTGCAGAATAGCTCGCTCAGGGTATATGAAATTGCGCATCTGGTAGGCATTCCGAGCTACCGATACTTCTCTGCTCTATTTCGCGAATGGACAGGAGCAGCTCCGACCGAGCTGCGGTGAGCTGACGAAGATGACAAAGGATGATGTCGAATGAACCGGATCTATCGCTGGTACAGGAGTTGGAGCCTCGCGACGAGACAGTTTCTGTTTTTATTTATCATCACGTTCACGTTTTTTGTTCTATTAGCTTGGAATAATTACTACAAGGCTGCCGATTTGTTCAAAAATCAAATGGTATCGGACTCCGTGACATTGATCGCGCGTACGAATCAGTTTCTTGACACGTATCTGGATAATAGTCGGAATGTACTGCTGCTGATCGCCACGGATGCCAAGCTGCTTCAAGAAGGAGACGGCAACAAAATATCCGAGTCGCTGCGGTTCATTGCCGAGAACAACAGCGCACTCGTGAAAACGCTTTATCTCATCCGAAAGGATGGTAAAGTATACGCCAGCTCCCAGGTTAAATATGAGATTATCGGCAATCCGCAGCTAAGATCCATCTACGATAAATCGCAGAAAACCTATGGAGCGGCTGTCGTGAGCCAGCCCTATGCATCGACGCTCTCCGGTGAGACGGTAGCTATCTCCAGACCTGTCAGCTCAAGCAACGGTGACATAATAGGCGTCGCGGTCATCGAGCTCAATCTGGAGAATCTGAATCGTAAAATAAGCGAATTGACGTCCGGCTCCTATCAGACGTTCGTTATTATGTCGGATAAGGACAAGGTAGTTACGTTCGATCGGGATAACGGCATACTGCCGCAAAAACCGGGCACGTATCACGAAGACCTCCCCGAATCGTTCGTCGGCAAGCTTGCCGGGCTCCCGATCACTGCAAGCGAAGTAAACGGGTCAACCGGCAAGCTCGTTGTCGTCAAATCCGGACAGAATCGGCTCGGTTGGACGCTGCTTGTGCTGATTAAAGACCGTTACTTTTATCAGAACGTGATCCGCTTGTTCGATAACTACAAGGCTGCCGCCAGCATTTGGTTTGTGGTCCTGCTGTTCATGGCGTTTGCCATGTCTCGCTATATGACCAAATCGATCCGGATGTTAGCCATCAAGATGGATCGGGTACAGGATATAGGCGTGATTCCGAACCTTGTCGTCAAGAGGGAGGACGAGATCGGACGGCTTACCCAGAGCTTTAATGCCATGATGGAGCGGATTCGGAATCTGCTGCAAGAAACAAAGCAGATGGAAGAGCGGAAGAAACAGCTCGAGCTAAAGATGCTGCAGAGCCAGATCGCCCCGCATTTTCTGTACAACACCTTGGCTTGCATCGGAAGTTTGGCCAAACAGCACCGGACGCAAGAGGTGAAGGAAACGATCCGAGCGCTGGTCGGCGTATTATCGTTCAGCTTCGACAAAACATCGGAATTCTTAACGGTGGAGGAAGAGCTGGCCGGGCTGAACTTGTATATGCAAATTCAGAAAATACGCTATGGAGATAAATTCACATTCATTCAGCAAATCGATCCTGAAGCGTTGTCGTGCAGCATCTTGAAGCTCACCCTGCAGCCGATCTTGGAGAATGCCGTCTTCCATGGAATCGCTCCAAGCCGCAAAGGGGAAGGGCTCATACATGTTCGGGGGTCCATACGCAAAGGGAAACTGCGATTCTTTATCCGCGACAACGGCACAGGAATGGAGAAGACGAAGCTGCGTAAGGCGCTTGAAGAGCGGATGATTGATCCCGGCAGCGAGCGCACATCCGGAATCGGAATGGCGAATGTCCACCAGCGATTGCGAATTCATTATGGCGCTTCCTACGGACTTAGGATCGGCAGCGTACCCCATGCGGGGACGGTCGTATGCATTAGCATCCCTGTAAGTAGAAGATGAGTACTGAGAATTTGTCGGTTTTGTTCTTTATTTCGCAAGATCACTGCATAGTTGAAACCATGTTCATCTTGTTATACTTGGTTTGCGATAATGAATACGCTTACAAATATACGAGGTGAACCTATGAACCAGCGGATTGCACCACAATCGATCCACGAATCGGCGCGGAAACCGGGGATAATTTCCGTCTTCTGCAGAAACATTTGGCGCTTCAAGGCTTTTTATTTGATGCTCTTGCCGGGGCTCGTGTATTACGTCGTCTTCAAATATATCCCGATGTACGGCGTCATTATCGCTTTCAAAGATTTCAATATGATGGAAGGGATCTGGTCAAGTCCATGGGCCAGCCCATGGAACAAACATTTTTTAACGTTTTTTCACTCGCCCTATTTCTCGCAACTGCTTACAAATACCTTTCTGATCAGCATTTACAAGCTGCTCTTCGGTATGCTGCCGCCCATTGCGATGGCGCTGCTGCTGAACGAATGTCGGATCAAATGGTTTAGAACGCTGATTCAAACCTTAACCTATATGCCGCATTTTCTTTCGTGGGTAATCATTTACGGCATTCTGCTCGCACTGTTGTCCCAAAGCTCCGGATTGTTGAATCAATGGCTGCAGGATGCGGGCGGGACGACGATACCCTTCCTAACCTCGACGTCCTACTTCAGGTCCATACTGGTCGGATCGGAAATATGGCAAAATCTCGGCTGGGGAGCAATCATTTATTTGGCGGCCATTGCCGGCATCGATCCTACGCTTTACGAAGCGGCTCGGGTGGATGGAGCGGGACGACTGCGGATGATCCGGCACATTACGCTGCCCGGCATCCGGACCGTTATCATCATGCTGTTGATTTTGAAGCTGGGCCATATCCTTGATGCGGGCTTCGAGCAAATTTATATCATGTACAACATTCAAGTCTATGCCGTCGCCGACATTCTAGATACCTGGGTGTTCCGGACCGGCTTGCAGCAGCTGAACTTTAGTTTGGCTTCGGCGGTGGGGTTATTTAAGGCGGCAATCGGATTGGTATTGGTGCTCGGGTCAAACAAACTTGCGAAGCGGTGGGGGGAGGGCATATGGTAAAAAGCACGAATGACCGTATCGCTGATACCGTTGTTTTCGTCATCCTGCTTGCGTGCGGGCTTGCCGCGATATTTCCACTGTTGTATGTGCTGTCGGTTTCGCTCACACCGTTTAGTGAAGTGCTTCGAAACGGAGGTTTCATACTAGTGCCGCGATCGATCACCTTTGACGCGTATCGCAAGCTAATTATGGAATCGAATATCCCCCGCGCCTTTGGAGTCACGGTGTTGATTACCGTTATTGGCACGATTCTGAATATGATCATCACGGCTTTAATGGCGTATCCGCTCAGTCGCAAGCAGCTCCCGGGACGAAACTTTTTTCTGATGATGGTGGTTTTTACCCTGCTGTTCAGCGGCGGGATCATACCGACTTATCTGGTGGTCAAGTCGATCGGGCTCCTGGATTCGATTTGGGCCATGATTTTGCCGAATCTCGTGTGGAGCTTCAACGTGCTCATCATGAAAAGCTTCTACGAGTCGCTCCCAGAGGAGTTGTTCGAATCCGCAAGGATGGACGGGGCTAAAGAATTTCGGATCTTGCTGCAGATCGTCGTCCCGCTTTCGGTACCCGTAACGCTGACTATCGGATTGTTCTATATGGTGGGCCACTGGAACGAATTTTTTCAAGCGATTATGTATGTGACGGATCGGAATTTGTTCCCTCTTCAGGTCGTCGTTCGTGAAATATTGATTCAAACGCAGCAACCGCTCGAAAATGCCGACAATATGACACCGAGCGAAACGCTGCAAATGGCTTCCGTTATTCTGGCAAGCCTGCCCATTATCATGGTTTATCCATTTATGCAAAAGCATTTTACTAAAGGCATGCTGCTCGGCTCCGTTAAAGGTTGAAGCTCGGCAACCTGTTACTGCAGGAACGGGAAAAGCCGGTTTAACAATAGAAGGGTTTCACAGAAAGGGGTTCCTCAATCATGAAAAGAATGAAAACAGTTACCGTCATGCTAAGCATCTTGCTTATAAGCAGCGTGCTTGCAGGCTGTTCATCCGACAAGTCCTCGAATTCGCCGAAGTCAACGAACAAGGAAGAGGTTTCCGGCGCGTCGCAAGCTGCGGTCAAGCTCGACATTATTGAAACCGGTAACAATTTGCCGACGCCCGACAAGGACTTTATTAAACAAGCCATCGATAAGGCCCTTCAGTCGGATTTGAATTTAACCGTATACGCGTCTGCAGATGATTATAAAAACCAATTGAATGTGCGCCTGGCATCCGGTAATTTTCCTGATTTATTTCAAGTAACGGATCGCGCGTCGCTCAAACAATTCGTCGAGCAGGGACTGGTGCTCGATTTGACGCCTTATACGGATAAGCTGCAGCCGGTTAGGGATTATATCGGCGAAGAGAGCTTGAAGAAGACGACGATTGACGGTAAAGTGTACGCCGTCCCGAAAGCCCCCAGTATTCCGTACAACACCTATTGGATTCGCAAGGATTGGCTCGACAAACTTGGCCTTCAACCTCCCACCACAATCGAAGAATTTCTGAATGTGGTGAAGGCGTTCGCGGAGCAGGATCCTGACGGCAATGGCAAGAAAGATTCTCTTGGGCTTACCGGCAGCAAGCTTTCCACGTTCGCTCCTATCTTCGGCGCTTTCGGCGTAGGGGATCCGGACACGTTCTACGTGAAGGACGGGAAGCTGATCAACTCCCTGTATGACCCGGCAATGAAAGACGCACTCGCCTTTATCAAGCAGTTGAACGATACCGGTGCGGTCGATCCGGAAATTATGGCCAATACGGGGCTTCAGCATCAAGAGAAGGCAATCAAGGGGCAAGCCGGAATCGTCTGGATTGATTGGCCGAATTTGAGCAAGGATCAATTTACGGAGCAAATCAAGAAAGTAAATCCAAACGCCAATTGGATTCAGATCGCGCCTCCGAAAGGGCCGGGCGGACAATACGACGGCCCGTACGATCTAGGAGGAACTACCGGTATCTATGCGATCCCGAAGGCGTTGGAAAACAACAAAGAAAAGCTGCAGAAAGTATTCGATTTGCTAAACTACGTCTCCGGCAAGGAAGGATCGATGCTGGTGCAGTTCGGGATCAACGGAACGCACTATAATCTCGAAGGCGACAAGGTCACGCCGACCGAGCTGATGGGGAAGGAAGCTGGCTTCACTTGGCTGTACCAGTTTACCGGCCGACCGGAAATGACCTACCTGGAGACGAAATTCGCGCCGCAATCCCAATTTATCCAATTCGCAAACAGCCAGCCGAGAATTCAAATTCTGAACGGATTCCTGACCAATCCCGAAGGCTATAATCCGGCGGACAGCAAGCGGTTCATCGAAGAAGAATTCGTGAAATTCATCTATGGCAAAACCCCGCTGACCGGGTACGACAGCTTCCTGAAGACGCTTGAGTCGAGCATGAATTACAAAACGTACATGGATTCCTCGGTCAAACAGCTGCAGGAGCTCGGTTACGGCAAATAAGAAGGAAGAACGCTTCATATGGGGATATACGCTCTTTAGGATTAATTTACCAACTCAGCATTGGCGAAGACTCTGAAGGCGGAGGTAAATTATGAGTAAATGGTATAGAAGGTATCGAGGCGATTCTCTTGGACTATTTCTGGTGTTTCTGCTGTTATTCTCGTTCCTCCCTTCCGGAAGTGGTACTCATGCGGAAGGGTCGCAGCTTATGACAGGAAACTATTATTTCAGCCCTGCACCCAATGCAGGAAATTCTCCCGATAATGGCGCAACCGGCCTAGTATCGTCGGAGAACGGCAAACTACTTGACGGCTTAACGACGACCTATGCCGGTTGGATGGGGAGCGCGACAGCTAATGGAACGGTGTATGCAGCGTTTGACCTGCTGAAGGACTACCCGCTGGACAGCATCCGGCTCGTGCTGAACTCGCCTAACAGTTATTGGGGATATAAACAATTGACGGTCAAATACCGCGCCGAAGCTGAAACGGATTATTACTATATTGCCGGCAAACATGTCAAATCAGGAACCGCTTTGAACGATTCGGTAATTATCCCGATGGACAATAAGACGGCCAGGTTTATTGTCATTGCCATCAAGCGCTCGAATGCCTACCAGCATATCCCGCTTACGGAAGTGCAAATTTACAGAGGCATCGGGGATGAAGGACAGAATCCGGCTGCTGCTTTCAGCGCCGAACAACTGCTGGCTGAAATGAAGAAAGACGCGTTGATGGTGGATAAATACGGGCAATGGATTTATGAAACATGGGCGGGAAAGATTGCAACTGACGCGCAATTGCAGCAGGATTATGCGGATGAGGCGAAAGCGCTGTCAAGGGTTGCATTGGATCGCCGAAGATATGACGCGTACGGCGGAATTAAACGCGGAGGCGAGTACACAGCGACCGGATTTTTCCGACTGGAACAGATTGATCAAAAATGGTGGTTTATTACACCTGCCGGTTATAAATTCATTTTAAAGGGAGTGGATGCGACAAGTATTTGGGAGTGGGGATACGGTACGCCATATAAGGCAGCTGACGGGTCGCATCGGAAGCTGTTCGAGGAGCTTCCTGATCCGAGCTTGTATGCTTCCGCTTACGCGAGTGACTTAAATGGCGAAAGAGTCAGTTTTGTTATCGCCAACGTCATGAGAAAATACGGCTGGGACTATGAGTCGAAGTGGGAGGAGATCACCAAGAAGCGTTTGCTCGATTGGGGCTTTAATGCTTTTAGCAAATGGACCAGACCCAATCACGTCAAGTTTCCTTATATACTGGTTTTGCAAGATCCGATGAATTTGGAGAGGATTCAATGGACGTACGATGTGTTTGATCCGCAAGCTAAATCCATCATCGACAGCGCATTGAGCCCACAGCTTCAACAGGCGAAGAATGACCGATGGTTGATCGGCTACACTTACGATAACGAATCAGGGTGGACGACCGATATTGTGAAAGAGATATTGACGTATGATTCGTCATCAGCGGCGAAGAAAGCCTTTGTGGACTTTCTTGCGCCAAGATACAACAATGATCTTGCTGCAGTTAACCAGCTTCTTGGCACGAACGCCGATTCATTCGAGACGTTGATGAATACGCAGATCGCATTGTCGCGAGTTCCTTCTCTTGACGTATCGGACTATATCAAGCTGGCGTCCAAAACGTATTTCTCGACGATCCGATCGATTATCGAAAAATACGACAAGAACCATTTATTCTTAGGTTCCTCCATCGTTCCTACTTGGCGGACCAGTCTGGATTGGGATTCCGCAGCCATGGAGTATGTGGATGCTTTCTCAGTAGACCAATATTCGAAAGATGCAGGTTGGCTATCCAGGTATGAAGCTTTCGGCAAACCGCTGCTCAATTTGGAGTATACATTTAGCACCGGCGAACGCGGACTGTCGCCGGCAAACGCGGCGACAAGTACGGCCAGTATCGCAGAGAGAGGCGCGGCTTTCAAAGCATTCATCGAAAGTCAATCGGCACATCCGCTGTTCGTCGGCTCGGGCTGGTTCGGGTATTATGATCAGGCAGTAACCGGGCGTAAAGATGGCGAGAATTATAATACCGGTCTGGTCAACCAGCAGGATCAGCCCTATACGGACATGGTAAATATCATGAAGACCGTCAATGCAGAGCTGGAAACGATTCATGAGAATGGGAGATAAAGAGCATCATCTTATTAACTTGTTTAAACCGCCGCGGAAATCGCGGCTTTTTGCATGGAGGAATGGATCGCAATCCACGGTAGGTTGACTTGAGAAAAGGAATGTAATAAGATTAGAACGATCATTCGATCTACTTTGGGCGAAGGGGGGCATAACATGTTCGAACGATACAACAAAGTGCAGAAAGCCGTCTTGGAAACTACGCTTCATTTGATCATTGACAAGGAGCTGCAGGCCACCTCGATGTCATTGATCGCCAAGGATTCCGGTGTCTCAACCGGCAATATTTATCACTATTTCAGCAGCAAGGAAGATATCATCAATGAACTTTACAAAGCCATCGTACTGTTTAACGGTGAGTACGTAACAAGAAACCTGAACCAATCCGATTCCGTTAAGGATCGGTTTCAACTTGCTTGGCGAAATGTATTCGAGCTGGGGTTGAACTATCCGAAGGGCTTTCGGTTTATTGAGCAATATTCTTTCTCTCCATATATTTATGAACAGACCAAGCAGGAAGCCATTAATGGCGGCTGGTGCGGTCCGATGGAGAGGCTGTACCAAGAGGCGATTGCAGAAGGGATGTTCGTTGCGTTAGAGCCGCGCATGATGGTGCAAATGCATTACGGATCGATCGTCTACATTCTGAAGTTATATCAGCAGAACGGGCAGGAGCTCACAGCAGAAGTCGTTGATCATGTTATCCAAGCTTCGTGGAATGCAGTTAGCAGAGATAAAGGTTCGAACGGTTAAGTTCAGCCTTCTTCTTTCAATCAGAATAGATCGAACGTTCGATTTAACTATTAGGTTAAACAACATTTATTATTGGAGGAATTATCATATGCCAACTAAAACAATCTTTATTACCGGAACCAGCACGGGTCTAGGCAAGTTGACGGCTATTCATTTTGCGAAGCTGGGTTGGAATGTCGCCGCTACGATGCGTACTCCCGAGAATGAAACCGAACTGACCGCATACGACAATATTAAGCTTTTCAAATTGGATGTGACGAACCTGGATGAAGTGAATTCCGCTGTCGACGATGCGATTGCGGCCTTCGGGAAAATCGACGTCGTCGTAAACAACGCCGGGATGGGTGTATACGGCGCGCTGGAATTGGCGTTGGAAGAAACGATCGATTGGCAGTTTGCCGTCAATGTTCGGGGGCCAATCAATGTCATTCGTAAATTCTTGCCGCATTTTCGCTCCGTAGGCGGGGGAATGTTCATCAACATCAGTTCATTTATGGGTGTCACGACCGCTGTTCCGCTCGGCTCCCTGTACAATATGTCCAAATTTGCGCTGGAAGGTTTAACCGAAGGCCTCTACTACGAGCTCAAACCGTTGAACATCGAACTGCGACTGATCGAACAGGGCGGTTCGACCGGCAACAATTTCAAGAATAATATCCGATGGAATAAAGACGGGAACATCACGGACTATAACGACCTGATGGATAAAATCATGGCTTTGATGAATAATAGAGACAACAGCCATTTAGATGATCCGCAAATCATCGTAGATGCCATTGCGGCACAAGCAACCGGAGAAAGCGTACAATTCCGGACAGTCGTTGGGGATGCAGGTAAAAATCTTCTAGCGCTGCGCAAATCGCTTCCGATCGAGGAGTATTTGGAGACGATCTTGAAAGGTTATCTATAAGTGGCGGCAACGCGGTGACTATACAAGCAAGCAAAGGGAGCATTGCCGATGACGGCAATGCTCCCTTTGGCATCCTTAACGCTTTTGAGCGGGAACCGGAATCCAGTTCATGATATAATCGGCAACTTCTTGGAAGCCCTTCTCGGCAATAATCCAATGCGACCGTTTGGGGAACTCTACATACTGCGTAGTTGCTCCGGATTGTTGGTCATACAGCTGGAAGTTTTTCTTCACCATCGCGGCAGGCACGATACGATCTTCTTCACCTGCAATGATCAGAAGCGGACCTCGGTTTCCGTTCTTAAAGTTTACCGTTAGCGGGCTCCCGGAATTGAAGGAAGCAAATGCGCTTTGGAAAAAGATCTTGCTTGTTTCCGGGACAGCATAGCTGAACGCATGTTGTTGTTCTTTAAGTGACATGGTATTTACAAATGCGTATTGGAATTGTTCAAACGATAAACTTGCGGTTTTTCTCCAAGGTTTGAGCAAGATGGAACTCACCGACTTGGACGCCGTCTTGTAAGCGCCAGGATTGATCCCTTTAGGAGCAGCAGGGTCAATCGCAATACCAGCGGCACCTAGGTTGCGGTCCATAAGGATCTGAGTGATTAAACCGCCGAATGAATGTCCGATCAGAATAGGTTTCTCCGGTAATGCCTGAATAATGCGAGCGTAATGGTCAACAACTTCCTTCAAACCAAGTTTACCTAGGTTAGCGGAAGGATTGTTTCGAAGCGCCTCGATATTGCGGTCATGGTAAGGCCAAGCGGGAGCCATTGTCTCATATCCTTGCTCAATAAAGTAGCTGCGCATCGGAGCCCAGCTGTCCGGCGTCATAAAAGCCCCGTGAATAAAGAGAATAACCGGTTTCTTGGATGAAGTTGCAGTTGTATTTGTATTCACATTCATTACAGTGTTATTCATGAATGATGTCCCCTTTCGGCGTATGAGGTGTTGTTGATAGCTCTGATATTAGCAGGATTGAATGGAACGAACCGTAACTTTGTCACATAACGAATTACTTACAAAAAAACCACCTCAGTGAGGTGGCTTAGGAAATGAAATACCCAGCTATAATTCGATATAGCTTTCGAGTATAGCTCGATTAGTAATTTCTATTTTACCTCGCGAGAGTTTAATGATATCTTCCTTCTCCAGTACCTTTAGCGTTCTGCTGATTACTTCGCGCGCAGTTCCCAACTCGGCGGACATGCTGTCGTGGGTAATTGAGATCGTATCGGAATTGCCGGTTTGCTCTGCCATTTGAACAAGGAACTCCGAAATCCGTCCGCGTATGGATTTGAAATGAATGCTGTCCAATAGATTGGACATAATGACGATCCGTTTGGCGAAGGATTTAAAGATAAAGCGTCGAAAGGTCTTGTAACGATCTGTCCAATCTCGAAAAATCTCGGCAGGTATCGCCAGAACCAAACCTGTCGTTTCCACGCATGCAGAAGCTTCGTATTCGGCCTCCCCTAGAATACTTGAAGTCATTAAGGGACAACATTCTCCGCTATGTATGCGATATAAAGTGATTTCCCGGCCTCCCGGGCTTATTTTGAACATGCGCACTGTACCTTCCAGAATCAAAATGGCATACTCCAGAAACTGTCCTTCTTCAATAATATAATTGGGTTCCATTTGCAGAACTTTGATGCCTTCTTGCTTCCAATCCTGTTCCGTGATTTCCGCTAAGCTCGGGAATAATGCAAGGATCCGCTTTAAATGTTCATCCACGATCAAGCCCATTCAACCCCTTATGTAGTTCAGTCATCCAAAAGATACTAGCAGAACGTTCGAAGCATGTCTGTGATAAAGTCACAATAGTCCAAAAGGAATGCCATCCATACGATCGTATCCATTGTGTGGTAGAGGTATACACGCCGATGATGTGATCCTTTGCTAACTCTCATAAAAAGTTCTTCCGGACGAAGTCGTTATCGGGAGAACTTTTTTATTGAATCGCCTTTTTACGACAGACTTTTCAGATGTAAAGTGAAATAGTGGAAAAGCATATAAATGTTGCTGCCGCTCGTCCATTAGTTTGCCTAATAATGACTGCTAATCCGCGGAAAGACGGCGGAATAAGGAGGGAAAACGAGATGAGATTCGGACTTACCGCGTATGGCACCGTATTTCATATGGGGCTGCATGCCGGCTCTAACCGGGTCCGCATTACGGCTCGAGACCAAATTGACATGGCTGTTGCTTATGGCCTTCAAGGCGTGGAAATTCCACTGGACGTGCTCTCACAGAGCGACCCCGGTGAAGTTGCTGCTTATGCCGAGCAGAAGAAGATGTTCGTGAATGTCGCCATGGGGGGCTTCGAACCCGCCTCACTGATGAAAGCGCTTCACCTCTCGAAGCTGGCAGGCGCGCTTACCCTGCGTACCGTTGTTGGCGGGGCCAAAATCGGCGGTGATCGTCGCCATATGGCAGGAAGCTGGGAGCCTTTTCTGAAAGGGGTCTTGAGTGCTTTTCAAGAAGCCGTGGAAATCGCCGAGACGATCGGCGTCAACTTGACGGTGGAGAACCATCAAGATCTGTCATCCGAGGAGTTACTCTGGTTGTGCGACACGATCGACTCCAAGCGTTTCGGGATTACGCTCGACACCGGCAATCCGCTTGCGACCGCCGAGCATCCGGCAGATTTCTTCCGCAGTGTGGCACCTCATGTCAAGAATGCGCACTTGAAGGATTATAAGATATATGGGTCGGATGAAGGCTACAGGCTCGTGCGATGTCCGCTTGGACAAGGCGTCATCGACTTTCCGGACCTCTTTCAATTGATGAATGAGATAAACCCGGAAGTAACGATGTCTGTAGAACACGGCGCGCTGGAGGCCCGGCATATTCGAGTGCTGCAGGAGGATTACTGGACGGAGTATCCACCGCGCACGGCCAAGCAGCTGTCAAGGCTTCTTCGTTTTGTTGAGGATCGGGCCAGATATAAGGGCGATTGGAGAACGCCTTTCGAGCAAAATCAGACGCCGGATGAGATCGCCAAGTACGAGTTGGAAGAGATGGATGTGGCGTTGGCATATCTATCCAAACATATCCGCAAGCATGAGATACGGTCTGAATCCACGATAAAATAGGAGGGATCTCCATGCATTCGACAGGATTGCAAGGTAAAAATGCGTTAGTAACGGGGTCAAGCCGAGGGCTTGGCAAACAATACGCGCTCGACTTAGCTCGTGCCGGCGCAAACGTTATCATCCATGACATGAAGGACAGCTCAGCGGCTGAATTCAACGAAGCGGCTTCCGGCCATGCCGTTGCCGAAGAAATCAGGCAACTTGGCGTCCGATCGGCATTTATCGCAGCTGATCTGGCCGATCCGTACCAAGTGGAACGTCTTATTGAAAGCGCAATTCATGAGCTGGGCTCATTGGATATTCTCGTCAATAACGCGGGGGGAGATATCGGCTTAAACACCCCTCGTCCGGATCCGAATGATGCGCTGGATATTTCCATCGACGATATTCGTTCCGTTGTTGAACGTAATCTGTTGTCCACGATGTATACTTGTAAGTTTGCCGGCACCCACATGCGGAACAGAAAATCTGGCAAAATCGTAAATGTGGGATCAGTTGCAGGGCATGTCCCGGTAACGAACGGCATTATCTATGCGGCAGCCAAAACGGGTATATCATCTTATACGAGAAGCTTGGCGGAGCAATTGCGCCCGCATGACGTGAATGTGAACTGCATCTCTCCCGCGCCAACCTATACCGGAAGATTCCTTGCAACGCGGACTGTCCATAGCGAAGAAGGGCGCTCGCGCTTGCAGCGCATCGCTCAGCCCGAGGATATGTCAAACATTGTTCTGTTCCTATGTGGATCCGCATCGGATGCCTTGACAGGCGAAACGATCGTATGCTGGAAATAATGAAGCAAATGAGGGTGAGAGAGAACGATGACAGAAGCTTTACGATTCATCATGGGGGCAGAGAAGCCAAGCGATTATGACATCTTCACGCACGCAGCCGGTCCGGAGGGGAAGCTGCCGCTGACTTCCGAGATGCTGATGAATCTTCCAAGCGGAGATTTATTCGGCATGAGCCAAAATGTCGGCATGGGTTGGAAGCCGGAGCGGCTTCTTGGCAAACAAGTGCTTATTATTAGCACGCAGGGTGGCGTACGTGGCGAAGACGGCACTCCCATCGCACTCGGCTATCATACCGGTCATTGGGAAGTAGGTCTTCTCGTCAAAGAAGCGGCACTCGAAGTGTCCGCACTCGGCGGCGTTCCCTTCGCCGCCTATGTCAGTGATCCTTGCGACGGACGTTCGCAAGGGACTACCGGGATGTTCGATTCGCTGCCATACCGTAATGATGCGGCGATGGTGTACCGGCGGTTGATTCGATCGCTTCCGACCAGGAGCGGCGTAATTGGGATTGGTACCTGCGACAAAGGGCTGCCCGCCATGATGATCGCCTTAGCCGCGATGCATGATCTTCCCGCAGTCATTGTGCCGGGAGGCGTCACGCTGCCTCCGACAGCGGGTGAAGATGCGGCCCAAATTCAGACGATAGGGACACGATTCGCGCATGGTCAAATTACGTTGGACGAAGCAGCCGATCTCGGCTGCCGGGTGTGCGCTACCCCGGGAGGCGGCTGTCAATTTCTTGGCACCGCCGCCTCCGCTCAAGTTGTCGCCGAAGCGCTTGGCATGTCGCTTATCCATTCGGCACTTGCGCCTTCCGGCCAGCCGATATGGAGTAATCTGGCTCGTCAATCCGCGAGGGCGGTTCAATGGATGGATGCGCAAGGTATGACCATGCGTGACATCCTGACGGATGCGGCCTTTGAGAATGCAATGGCCGTTCATGCCGCGTTCGGAGGCTCCACGAATTTGCTGCTGCATATCCCTGCGATTGCTTATGCCGCATCATGCCGTATACCCGATGTCGCGGATTGGACACGCGTGAACAAAGCCGTTCCGCGCCTTGTGAGCGTGCTGCCGAACGGACCGGAATATCACCCGACCATTCGGGTGTTTATGGCCGGAGGCGTTCCGGAGGTTATGCTGCATCTTCGTAAACTCGGTCTGCTCCGCTTACAAGTAAAGACCGTCTCAGGCGAGTCTCTTGATGCGCTCTTGGATTGGTGGGAGGATTCCGAGCGGCGCCATATCGTTCGAAAACGGCTGCTGGAAGTCGACGGCATTGACCCGGATCAGGTGATTATGAATCCGCAACGAGCGTCCGGCAGGGGACTAACTTCCACGGTAACTTTTCCGATTGGCAATCTTGCTCCCGAAGGATCCGTCATCAAGTCTACTTCCATCGATCCGAGCGTTGTCGGCGAAGACGGCGTGTACCGCCATATCGGGCAAGCAAAGGTGTTTACCGCCGAGAAAGACGCCGTTAAGGCGATCAAGCTCGGCCAGATCCAAGCGGGCGATATCATTGTTCTTATGGGCGGCGGTCCTTCCGGAACGGGAATGGAGGAGACCTACCAATTGACCTCCGCATTGAAACATTTGCCGTTCGGCAAACATGTGACGTTGCTCACGGATGCTCGGTTCTCCGGCGTTTCAACCGGCGCCTGCATCGGACATATTAGTCCGGAAGCATTGGCCGGTGGTCCGCTAGGTAAAGTGCGAAACGGCGATTGGATAGACGTTTGCATTGATCGCAAGAAGCTGGAGGGCAGCATTCAATTCATAGGCCAGGGTGAAGAGCGATTCAGCCCGGAAGCCGGCGCTGCCGTACTTGCTGCCCGTCCTCTTCATCCGGACCTTGCTCCAAATCCGGCATTGCCGGACGACACCCGGTTATGGGCGGCGCTTCAGGCTGCAAGCGGCGGTACATGGAGGGGGAGCATTTACGATGTTGATCGCATTGTCGAAACATTGCAAGCGGGTATGGAAGCATTAAGCAGATCCAAGCAAGGGACCGGAGGCTGAATAGGCATGGGTAAACCTCGACTGGAAGGCAAAGTGATCGTAGTTACAGGCGGCACGAGAGGAATCGGCAAAGGAATCGCTCGGATGTGTGCGGCCGAAGGCGCTTCTGTGGCGATAAGCGGGAGAAACGAGCAGGATGGGAGCCAAGTGGTCTCGCAGATAGCCGAGGAATTCGGAACGAAAGCGCTGTTTATTCAGAAGGATATTAGCAATGAAGCGGCATGCCGTGAATTGATCGAGGAAACAGTCTCCTATTTCGGACGAATCGATGGCCTGGTTAATAATGCAGGCATTTTTCCGAGAAGCACGATACTGGAAACGACGGAGGAGCTGTTCGATTCGATCTTCGCCGTCAACGTAAAAGGGGCTTTCTTCTGTTCGAAATATGCCATTTCGGCCATGCAGAAGACCGGCGGAGGTTCAATCGTTCAGATCGGTTCCACAAACGGATTCAGAGGCTCGCACGATCTTGTCGCGTACGCATGCTCGAAAGGTGCGCTCCGAACGCTTAACCGCAATATCGGGGTTCATTATGCCAGGGATGGCATCCGATCGAACTGGGTGACCGTTGGCTGGGTGGCTTCTGAAGGGGAAGTGGAGCTGCATGCAAAATTGGGTCATTCCGTCGATCAGCTCAATGAATGGGCGGCAGCCCGCGTACCGAGCGGTCGCATGCAGACTACGGAGGATATGGCTTATGGCGTTGTGTACTTGCTATCGGATGAGTCCAACCAGGTAACGGGGACAGAACTTTCCATCGCCGGAGGCCTCGGCATTTAACTTAAAACATACGTTATAATAATAAGATGGCAGCCGAGCATGTGTTCGGCTGCCTTCTGACGTTAATAATAAAGCGGAAGGATAATTTCAATGACAGTTCCTTTATCGACTTCACTTTCAACTTTGATCCGGCCGGCGTGATTCTCGATAATCTTCTTACTCACCATAAAACCCAATCCGGTTCCCGTGTCCTTTGTCGTATAAAAAGGAAGCCCTAATTTGGACAAGACCTCTTTGGGAATACCGCAGCCTTCGTCGATGAGACGAATCGAAAGCTCTTGATCCGTATCGCTTTTGATTTGAATGATGATATTGCCGCCATTAGGCATCGATTCTATGGAATTTTTGATGAAATTAATAAAAACTTGCTTGAGCTGATTCTCATCGCAATAGAGATGGGTCACACCCGGTTTATATTCAGTCGTAAATTGAATGTTGTTGAGGTTTGCCTGCGAATCCAGCAGCGTCATCACTTGACTTAACAGCACGCGAATATCTTTTCTCTCGTATTTGATCGTCTGTGGTTTGGCTAGGATAAGCAGCTCGCTAAGGATCAGCTCAATCCGATCGATCTCCGACGTCATGATATCGAAGTACATTTGTTTCTCTCCGAATCCCGCTTTCATCAATTGAACAAATCCCTTGATGGAGGTAATGGGGTTTCTAATCTCATGGGCAATTCCCGCGGCCAATTGGCCGGCTACCGACAATTTCTCGGCATTCTTCATATGCTCTTGCGCCGCTTTCCATTCTGTAATGTCCCTAATTGTGACAGACCATCCATTCTGGTTATCTCGGCCATCGAGAATCGGAGAGGCGGTTAAGATGACATTCATCGCTTCTCCGTTTTTCCGTATGAGGACGGTTTCGATGCCACCTACGACCGTTTGTCCGTTACTCACGCGTTCATAATAGTTGGCCACATCGTTTATGCTTTCTACCGGAATGATCGGAAGCATGAAGATAACGTTGCCGATGATTAACTCCTTCGACCATCCGAAAACGTGCTCGAACGTTTCATTGACCCTTTGCACCAGGCAATCGTTATTGAAAATAATAATGGAATCGGCGTTGTGATTGATAAACGACTCCAACTGCGAGGTTTTAGCTTGAAGTTCTTTTTCCGCCATTTTTCGGGGTGTAATATTCCGGCATATCCCCGTGATCCCGATAATCGCACCGTGATGATCGCAAAGCGGAGAAAGTGTTGCCTCCACATTCAATAACCGACCATCCTTGTGCTGTCGAATGGTGTCCATACCGACGACGGTTTCGCCCGATTTGATCCATTCATGGATCTGTGCCATGGCATCCTTGAGAAAATCGGGAATAAGAGGCAGCCGCTTGCCTAAAATTTCGGAAGCGCTCCACCCGAACATTTTTTCAAAAGCAGGATTCACTTCCAGAACGGATTCCTCTTCATTGATCATCCATATGGCATCCGCATTATGATTTATGAAGGACTCCAGCTGTTTGGTTTTGGCTTTCAGTTCCTTTTCCGCAAATTTGCTTTCCGTAATATCCTGAATCTGCGCGATACAATGTAATGGCTGCCCGTGATCGTCTCTTATGGTAGACAGCACGAGCAACACCCAGACGATAAAACCATTCTTATGAATATATCGTTTCTCCGTTTGGTAAAAATCCAGCTTACCATCCAGAAACCGGTCAAGGAGATCAAGAGAGACAGACTTGTCGACAGGGTGCGTCAAGTCCTGTACAGTCATGCCGAGCAGTTCCGCTTCGGAATAACCGCTGAGTTGGCATAAAGCCGAATTGACCTGAAGCCACTTGCCATCATTCGATACAATGGCCATGCCGATGGGAGCGTTTTTGAACGTAATCGAGAACAGTTCTTGCTCTGAGATCTGTAATGGTCTGGACACAGAACACCACCTCCGCCGAAAAATAGATACCAAATATAGGTTTTGACATGGAAGGCACAAAATCCTTTCAGCTCCGGAGACATTGGAGCAGAAGTCGTTTATTTATAAATCTTTAAGATTTTTAATTACTTTATCTTAATTTGTTTTCTTTAACCTTAAGAAAGAGAGAATAGGAGGAGGAAACAAGAAATGAGAAACTGGCTTTTTTTGCTTGCAGTGTTAGTGTTGCTGGGGGCAGTCTACGAGCGATTCCAATCAGATGGAGATACCGGATTACCGGTGGAACATGGTGAGAAGGGGAACTCGATCGGAACGCCAATCTCGGATAACGCGGAGAATAACCCGCCGGTAAACGAGCTGACGTTCCAAGTCGAGCCCGACCAAGTTCACAAGGGAAACTTGCTTCTCGTGAATGAGGAAATTGCCGTACCGCCTAACAAAGCAGACGCCAAAGCAGTTAACTTATTTAAGCATAAGGAACTGGTGGACGGATTCGGTTTACTGGACAACTCGATAAGGTTGTCACCGGAGCTTGCTAAAGCGTTTACTACGATGGTCAAGCACGCTGCCGTTGACGGGGTCAAAAACTTTCTGATCAGCAGCGGATACCGCAGCGACAAAGAGCAACAAGCACTCTACGAACAGCTGGGTCCGGAAATTGCAGCGGTGCCGGGACATAGCGAACATAGCCTGGGACTTGCGCTGGACATCGGTTCAACAACCGGACAGATGAAAGATGCTCCCGAAGGGATATGGCTAAAGCAGAATGCGTGGAAGTACGGGTTCATAGTCAGGTATCCGGAGGATAAAACGGAAATTACAGGCGTCATTCATGAGCCTTGGCATATACGCTATGTTGGCCTTCCTCACAGCGCAATCATGCAAGAAAATCGTTGGGCATTCGAAGAATATTTGGTTCACTTGAAAGAACGTAAATCGATGACGGCTATCGTCGAGGGTAAAACGTACATCGTTTATTATTTTCCGGTGGCTTCCAATACGATTCTTCACGTGCCCGTGGTCGGCAATTACGAACTATCAGGAAACAATACGGACGGCGTTATCGTGACCGTATTTGATATCGTGAACTAAAGGGAAAGCTTGAGAAATCAAGCTTTTTTGTATGTATTGTTAAATATTCACAATAAAGAGCTGTAACCTTTTGAAAAAACATTGCGTCTGGAAAGTACATCTGAGCAGAAAGGAAGAATAGTAATGATGAAAAGAAAAAATCTCATATTGTCCAGTCTGGTTTTTGCAACTGTAATTTCGGCAGCCAGCGCACCAATCGTACACGGAGCAGAAAGTAATCCGACTTCTGCCGCTCCTTCGGCTGTTTCTTTTAAAATTAACGATGTTAACTATAGCAACAACACAGGTAACCATAGTCTGCCGGTAGCTCCCTTTGTTACAAATGGGAACACGATGATACCCGTTAGAGCCGCAGCTGAATCTCTGGGGGCGTCAATAAGTTGGAATGCCAAGAAGCAGATGATTACATTGTCGGGGAAAGGCCTCGGCCCTATCCAATTCACAATGAATTCAACCTATGCGGTGAATGCAAAGGGAGAGAAAATCAAGCTGCCTGAACAAGTGCGCCGGACAAAAGGCACGGTGTTCGTTCCCGCCCGATCGTTAGCCTCTCTTATGGGCATTCGTCTGCAATGGGAGCTTGCAACCCATACGATTACGTTAACCAATCAAGTGCAAACTCCCAGCACGATAGATTTTAATTATCAATTTAATAAGGATATGGAAGGTTGGAAAGGCGGCTTTGCCGATATGCCTGTCGATTATGATAAAGAGATCTACGAGCTGGATTATGCCCACAAGTTGCTTCCGATCGACAAGAATGCGGATAATTATGGCTTGAAGCTCTCGGGGCATAACCGCAGTGATGATCTGTTTATGTATCTATCCAAAGGGATCAATGGCTTCAAACCCAATACTTCGTATAACGTGAATTTGAAGTTCGCGATGTACACCGATGCCGGCGGAGGGATGATCGGTATCGGCGGCTCTCCTGCCGAATCTCTGTTCATAAAGGCCGGTATTCTGGCGAACGAACCTGCAGCTGTTAAAACCACTACACCGGGCTCGGAATATTACAGAATGAACGTGGACATCGGCAGCCAAGGAACCGGCGGCAAGGATGTCAAAGTAATTGGCAATGCTGCTAAACCTGATGCGGCCAAAGAGGGTTATCAGCGTGTTGAATTCACTTACAGCGCCAAAGTAACGGCAAATGACAAAGGCGAAGTTTACATTCTGATCGGAGCCGATTCAGGCTACGAAGGATTAAGCACCCTGTACTTTGATGATATTAAAGTTTCCGCTCAAGCCATTTAGTACGAGCAAATAGATGCAATAAGCTAAGGAAGTGCACCTCTTAGACGAGACATTGGTAACCCCTGCAGGGTACGCTGATGTAGATCTGGGAGGTGCATTTTTTGTAACCAGTAGTTAACATGGTTAAAAGCTTCATATTTGCTTCTTTTTTGCTCTTTGTTCCTCATATGTTCGTTGCGAGGAGCGCGCGTGGCTGAAGAAAGACCGGATATTGAGATTATCCGGTCTTTCTTCATGCCTGCGTAAACCATTCGTATTCTCACTTATTGGGTAATAATGTTTGTACCTTAACGCTGTGGTCTGTCACAAGATGAAGAGTGAAGAGAGGGAAAACAAATGGAACAGTATGCAATGGAACGAAGTAACGGAGGCTTCTCCGAAATCGGATTACGCAAATTGCACGACGTGTTGGCGCGGCACGTCGAGTCCGGGAAGATTCCCGGGCTCGTCGCCTTGGTCAGCCGTAACGGTACGAAGCACGTAGAAGCCATTGGCTCGATGCGACTTGACGGTGGAGCGCCAATCCGGCGAGATACGATCTTTCGGATGGCATCCACGTCCAAGCTGGTCGCGGTCGCGCCTGCGATGATCCTGCTCGACGAATGCAAGCTCCACCTGGACGACCCGGTAGATCCATGGCTTCCCGAACTCGCCAACAGGCAGGTGCTGAAACAGCCCGACGGACCGCTGGATGACACCGTGCCTGCCCGACGACCGATTACCGTACGGGACTTATTAACTTCCACGTTCGGGCTCGGCATGGATATGGGTTTGCTGGGCTCTCCAATCTTCACCGCAATCTTCACGCAGGGGATATACGATACCGGACAGGTGAAGCTGCCCGATCCGGACGAGTGGATGCGCCGCCTGGGTACACTCCCTCTGAGCTACCAGCCCGGAGAGAGGTGGCAGTACCACATCAGTAACGATGTGCTGGGAGTGCTTGTTTCCAGAGTTACGGGTCAGACGTTTGAAACATTTTTGCGCGAACGTATCCTCAACCCGCTTGGCATGAAGGACACCGGCTTTCATGTGCCCGCTAGCAAGATTGACCGGCTGCCGCCAAGCTATTCCCCCGATCCGCAGACGGGAGAGTTCAATGTTTGGGATGAGGCCATTGAGGGACGTTACAGTCAACCGCCGGCTTTTCAAGGGGGCGGCGGCGGGCTGGTCTCTACCGCGGATGACTATCACGCCTATCTACAGATGCTTTTAAACCAAGGGATGCACGGGACCGAACGGATCCTGTCTCAGCCTGCTGTTCGACTGATGACGTCCAATCGATTAACGCCGGAGCAACAGGCAGCCCGTGATGCCATGGCCAAGAACTTCGTCCACCTGTCGCACGGCCAAGGGCAGCACGGCGGCTGGGGGTTCGGAATGGCGGTGCGCACCTACCTCGGAGATTACGCATCCATTGGCCAGTTCGGCTGGGACGGGGGCACCGGCACTGCGACTTACGCCGATCCGGATAAACAGCTAACCGGCATTCTGCTTACCCAAGTCGGCATGACCACTCCGGATTCAGCGCGCGTTATCCACGACTTCTGGACGATGGTCTACCAAGCAATCGAAGACTGACGCCGAGTTTTCAATATTTTCGCCTGTTATAGAGCCTCATCGAGTCAATTGTGATGACCCAGCTTGAAATTGGGATCCTCTAGATTGATTTGTTGAGGCTTTTTATAGAGGTTCTAAATACTGAAATTAACATAATTAATCTAGAAATTGATTTTATTCAAATTTCGTATTTACAAATTGAATATGTTGACTTACACTTTGAAATATGAAAGGAGTGGAGTATGAAGTATCCCATCCTAACACAGTGTCCGGTATGTGATCATTCATTGCATGCCATCAAGCTGGAATGCGGTCATTGCCGGACGACGATCGAGAATCATTTTGAGTTATCGAAGCTGGCTCTGCTTTCACCCGAACAGCTCCATTTTGCAATCACCTTTCTGGTGAACAGAGGCAATATCAAGGAAGTCGAGAAAGAGCTCGGCATTTCGTACCCGACGGTGCGCGGCAAGCTTAACGATATTATTACTGCCCTCGGATACGATACGCGGAAGAAGCCGGAAATCGATGAGAAGAAGGTTATTTCCATGCTGGAGAGTGGCGAAATTACCGCGGATGAAGCAGTCAAGATGTTAAAGCATGATTAAGGAGGAGAAACCATGAAAGAAGAAATCAGCAAAGTGCTATCCATGATGCAGGAGGGTAAAATTGATTCTGACAAGGCTTCGCAATTAATTGACGCGCTAACGGAGAAGCAAACGGCTCCTTCATCACAAGCAGTGCAAGCGTGGGGGAGATCCGACTATCCGAAGAAACTGTCGTCGGCATCCGGTGATTATTTAAACAAAACGTTAAAAATACGTGTTACATCTCAAGACAACGATAATATCAGCGTCAATCTACCGATTAAACTGGTGAAAGCCGTACTCGGTGCGGGACATACGGTCGCCTCCAATATTCCGCAAGCTGCAAAGTATGTGAAGGATATCGATATCTCCATGTTAATCGATGCAATCGAGCACGAACTGGACGGTCAAATCGTTGACATTCGCACCGGTGACAAGGATACAATCACCGTAGTCATTGAGTGAAGAGGCATGATAGTAATTAAGGTTAAGAACAACGAGCATGCTTTTACAATTCCGGTTCCTTATGCCTTATTACGCATGGGGAGCGGCATTCTGACAATGAATGTTTTCCGGCGGAAAATGAGAGGTTGGCTGATTCGGAACGAAGGACATGCGGACGGCCACCCGAGCCGAGTCGATGAATCGGAGCTTGGGCTGAACAGCAGAAATTTCGGGATTGAATTGGTGCTGTCGATTGTCGAAAACCGAAGCACGAAACAAGCGATCAAGCAGCTTATCAAGGAACTGCAACGTTGCAGAGGGACGATTCTGGTTGATGTTCGATCAGAGGATGGCACGGAAGTATTAATTAAATTGTAAGTCGTTTTGCAACCGTTGTGTCGTATTAAACGATATGAACCAAGTGAAGGCTGTCGCTAGGCAAGCTCAGTTTACCCCGGAATGTCGCTTCATGAATTCTAACGGTTGCCAGTGTGCCTAATCCCCTATATTCGGCGTTTCGAATTTGTAACGGTTGCCAGATAGGCTATTTCGCGATTTAGTTGTGTTTTCCACCTATAGAAGGACAAATAAGGTCTCTGGTAACCGATAGAATATATACAACCTCAAATTAAACCAATTAAGCGCTAAGGCAACCGTTAGAGCACAGCCACTTCACCTTGGAAGGGGATGTATCTATCGATTCGCTTTCTCGACATTCTAATGGCAGCCGACTAGCGGCTGCCATTTTCTTAATTAGGGCTACTTAAATATCCCGAGATTCGTCAAGGCCTCCAGCGTTATCGTCTTGGCGGTCGACCCGCTGCTGTCCACGTTAGTGACGAACACAAAGTCAGTCTTTCCGCGCTCAACATAGCCCACATACCAACCAAGCCCCATATCAGACAGACGCGTACCCGTCTTACCATGCACGGTGTAACGATCCTGGTCGTTATCGATCATCATCCGTTTAACCGTCTTCATCGTTTGTTCTTCGAAAGGCAGTGTCTCCTTCACCAAATCTTCCATGAAACCGACCTGCTCCTCCGCCGAGATCTTCAGTGAACTATTCAGCCAAAAGGTGTCTATACCGCCGCTTATATCCCTATTTCCGTAATGGATGCGCTCTACGAAGTTCTTCATGCGCTCCTCCCCAATGTCCCGAGCCATCGCCTGATAATACCAGATTGCAGAAGCTCGCATTGCTGAAGCCAGCGAATGGTCCATATTCCACGCTTCGAACGGCCGGATGACGCCGTCCCACCGTTTCACGTCATATTCATCGCGTACAGCTTTCACTTCCAGACCAATGAGCGCATTCGGTACCTTAAACGAAGATTCCGGCGTGAAGCGCTGTTTGCTTCGTTCCGGATTGCAGACATAGACGCGGTCAGTCTTCAGATTTTTGATCATCAGCGTACCTTGAACATCGTGGAACAGATTCTCGCATTGGAGCTTCGAATCTCTTGCAGTGGCGTTCACGGGAAGCGATGCACTTCCCATTGTGCCGGCGACTAATAATGCAGAGAGGGCCCATATACGGTATTTCTTTCTCCAAGTAATCACGTTGCATTCCTCCTCGGACTTCTTCATAATGGCGTAACAGCAAGGCTCGTGTCGACATCACCGAGTATAAAGGAATGAACGGTTAGTTTTCATGGCTGTTTGGGGTAATTGTACCCGTACAGTTGGAAGAGAGGAGTGCGAGATAGGATGCTGTATGAAGCGATTGTGGAAGAACTCCTGAATGAGATGAAGAGCGGGCAATTGCAGCCGGGGGATAAGCTGCAGTCCATACGGGAAGCGGCGCATGTGTTTGGCTGCAGTCGAAATACGGTCATTCGGGCTTACGGCGAGCTCGAGCGCAGGCACCGAATCTATGCCGTCCCTCAAAGCGGATATTATGTGGCACACCGCAATCACAGCAGCATAGAGGGGACAAGAATCGAGTCAGCGGCACAGGACATCATCGATTTCGAGTGGGCCGGACCGGATCGAAGCGCCATGCCATATCGAGATTTCCAGCACTGCTTAAACGAAGCCATAGAACGGTATCGTGAGGATATGTTCACGTATTCAAGCGGTCAAGGCCTCTCTTCATTACGGTTCCAGCTGTCCCGTCATCTGCGAGATTTGCAGGTATTTACGCCTCCGGAACGTATTTATGTGGTAACAGGCTCTCAGCAGGCGCTGAGTTTGCTGACGGGACTGCCTTTTCCGAACGGCAAGCAAAACATCGTCGTGGAACAACCTGTACATGCCGGCATGGTGGCATTGCTGCAAGGGTATATCGGGGAAGTGTTCGGTATTTCATATGAGGAAGGCGGGATGGATTTAGAGCGGTTGGAGGCGCTATTCCGTGACCGGGACGTCAAATTCTTCTACACCGTCTCGCGGTTTCATAATCCAACCGGGTACAGCCATACGAACGAAGCACGCAAAAAGATGGTAGAGCTGGCGCGGCAGTATGATGTGTATATCATCGAGGATGACTACATGGGCGACCTGGACGGCGATCCCAAGAACGATCCCATGTTTGCATATGATCCGTCCGGCCGAGTCATCTATGTGAAAAGCTTCTCTAAAGTCATGCTTCCGGGCCTGCGCCTCGGGCTGGCCGTGCTGCCGGATGGATTGAGGGAAGGGTTTCAGCGGGCGAAAGCTGTGGCTGATGTGCATTCGCCGCTGTTAACACAGGGAGCGCTCGAGGTGTACCTCGAGAGCGGCATGTTCGCTGCCCATATTGGCCGGATGCGAGAGATTTATCGTCGCAAGGCGGTGCTTCTGCAAGAAGCGTACCGCAAGCATCTCCCTCCGGGAACCGCTCACACAGGATCGTATTCCGGCTTCTACACCACAATTGAATTGCCGGCTCCGCTCCGAGCGCAAGCGGTGGCCGACCACTTGCTGGGGCGCGGCGTGCGGGTCCATCCAGCGCAGCATCTGTTCCTGCCGGAGTTTCGGAAGGAAGGAGTCATCCGGCTTAGCGTTTCGCAGGTAGAGGAAGGACTCCTAGAGCCCGGTATCCAAGCCATTGGTGACGGTATTCGAGAGCTGTTAAGGCTGCGCTCGGGTGTTAAATTTGTTAAGAGGGGATAGGAACAGCCGGACAAAAGTCACATATTGTTTGGATCTATAGCCCGAAAGAGTCATTTCAAGCGAGGAATGACATGGTAAACTTTCTAGGAGCTAGTTTCTTAAAAGGGGATACACAGATGAACAAATATTTGGCACTATGCTTCGTCCTATTCGTTGCTTTATTACTACCGCAGACGGTAACTGCGCATACCGATTTGAAAGGTTCAACACCGGCCAAAGACGAGACGGTTACAACGGCCGTGAGTGAGATCAAATTATCGTTTGCCACCGAGATTGAACCCGTCGTTGTACTTAAGGTTACGGATGCTTCAAACAAGGAAATCGCGGTCAAGGTCGAAGCCGGCAAAGATCAGTTGACAGGTGTATTGGATGCCCCTCTGGCGGATGGAACCTACACGGTCAATTGGCGAATTATTGGAGAAGATGGTCACAATATTAAAGGCAATTATTCATTTACGGTAGCATTGCCGGCCGAAGCCGTTCCTGCTCCGGACAATGAGATGACGCCTGAGAATGCGCCTGATTCTTCCGTTAACTCCGATAACACGAGCAACCAAGTCGATACGCAAACGGAACAAAATGAAGCTGCGGGAGCTGCAAACACTTCCGAAAGCGTAAGTTCGTCCAATACAACGGATCAGACCGCAGAAGATGTATTACCGGAACAATTTGTACATGCACCTGACAACAATCAAAGTAATAAGAACAAAACATGGACAGTAATAGGAGCAGTCGGCTGTCTGGTGTTGTTATTTTTCTTGTTCAGAGCGGTTATGAAAAAATAGACAAGATACCTGAGAAGGAGTTAGATACGATGATTAAAGGTGTCGGAGGCATATTTTGGAGAACGAAGAATCTTGAGGCCGTGAAAAAATGGTACAGCGACGTGTTGAAGATGGATATATCGGATTGGAATGGGACCATGATAAAGTCCGAATCAGCAAACGATACGATCTTCTCTTTCTTTACCGAGGATGACGGCTATTTTCCGCAAGACCAGCAAGTGATGTTGAATTTCCAGGTACATAGTCTGGAAGAGACGATTGCGCATCTTGCACATATTGGTGTACCTCTAGCAAAGAAACCAGAGAGCAGCGAATATGGAAAGTTTGTTTGGATTGCAGATCCGGATGGTCGCCTAATTGAACTGTGGGAGAAATAAAAGCAAGTGAAAAATAGGCTTGACCGGTTGGTTCAAGTGCGAATGGTGATGGTTAAGGTAAAGGAAACGGGGGATCTCCCCCAGAACGAAGAGGTGAATGACGATGAATGTTGTATTGATAATCGTTGGTGTCTCTGTGTTCTTGATTGCCGCAGCCCTTATCATTCGCGCAAACCGCTGGAAAACCGTTCTGACCGCACCAGGCAATCAAGCGGATGAAATCCAAGATAAACATGCTTACTTGCATGGACGGGGTATTCGATCCCGCCTCCGCGAGCTGGACGGTTCGTCGGCATCCGGCATTGTTGCCGGCACGATGCATACAGGCGGACACAATCCGGGCATGAAATTGCAGGTCCATAAGGATGATTTCCAACTGGCCAAGGAAGCGTTAGAGGAATACTCGCATGTGCTTCACACTTCACATTCTCCATTAATATAGAGCAGCAGGACATTTCGAATGCAGCATGTTAGTAATGGTTGAGCCCAAGCGGGCTCAACCATTTTTGCATTTCTTCCATAAAATTCATGCGAATCGCAAATTTGGTTGACATTGCGCAAACAGTTCTGCATTAGCATTGAAGGATGGTTTCTACCCGGTCGGGAGGTGGTTGAGAGATGGCGGTGCTTCGAAGGCTGGCGCCGACGGCACTCAAGCTCGCGCTTGCGGGAATCATCGTCTTCTTCGTCTTGCGGAACATGCCGCTGAAGCTGGCGGACATCGAGTCGTTCTTAGCGCATGCGAGCTTGCGCTTTTATTCGTCCATGGCCGTATTCGCATTCTTCCTTATGCTGCAGGCAGGCATTTGGGTGCTGATTGTGAACGCCGCGGGCGAGGAACCCGGTAAGCCAAGGATCGGGGTCAAACTGAAGCTGTTAGACGGCTTACGGATCTTCATCGACTCGCAGTTCGGCAAGTACCTCCCGGGCGGCTTCTGGAATTATGCGGGCCGTGTCGTTCTTGCTTCGCGTGCCGGCGTATCGTTGAACGTGCAGCTCGCGGCCATCATCTACGAGAACGTGCTGCTCGTATCCGCGGCGCTCTGCTATGCATTGATTTTGCTGGTAAGCTTGGACATCGCCCCGGCAGCATGCATATTCGGAGTCATGTTGTTGTTCGCGCTTACCTACGTCTATTACAACAAGGGATCGGCAGCGATTCGTTCGCTGTTCGTTCGAGCTTCGCGTTGGAGATTGCTGCGTCGCTTCGGTGTCCGGCTGTCGTCATTACGCGGAACGGAATCAGCTGAATGGGCCGGAGAGGCAGGATTGACACGGAACCGTTTTTTTGGCTGCTTGGCCTGTTTTCTCGGGAGTCATTTCATTATGGGCATTGCTTTCTGGATGCTGACAAATAGCTTTGAGCAAGGGCATATCGGTTTGTGGTACGCCGCCGGTACCTTTGCTACATCCTGGCTGCTGGGTTTGTTCAGTCCATTGCCCGGCGGGCTGGGAGTGCGCGAAGGTTTCCTGGTATATTTCTTGTCGCTCAAGCTGGGCGCCGAGACGGCGTTGTATATATCCATAATCGCTCGGCTGTGGAACATCATGGCGGAAGTGCTGTTCTGGGCGGCAGTGAGGACGGTCGGTCATTTGACGAGAAGGGTGAGGACCTATGACGAAGCGTAGAAAAATCGTTCTCGTATCAGGCGTGTTTCCGCCGGGCATTGGCGGCATGCAGAATTATTACTTTAACTTGTCGATACATAGCAAGCACAAGATGACCGTCATCGCGCCGGAATACCCAGGGAGCGGCGCATTTGATCAAGGGCTCCCATTCCGTATTCATCGCGGGCCGTTCTTGCAGGAGGAGCGGGCAAACCTGACCAGTTGGGGACGATTGTTCCGCCTGGTACGCAGGACTTTGCGCAGCGAAGAGCCGGACGTGACACTGTACGGCTACGTGTTGATCGGGTTTATCGGTTTGCTGTTTCGGGTGTTCAGAGGGCGCCGCTATGTCATATCTACGCACGGTATGGATATGCTCATGTTTAGGCGATTCATGGGACTGAATGCGATCGTGAAGCTGATCTTGCGCAACGCAGACGGTGTGCTGGCGAACAGTCAATTCACGAAGAAACTGGTGGAAGATTACGGCGTCGATCCGCGGCGCATTGGCATCGTCAACCCCGGCGTCGAGCGCGTGTTTGAGAAACAGCCAATGGACTACGAGCTGGCAAGAGCGCACGGGCTCGAAGGGAAATACGTGCTGCTGTCGGTCGGACGTTTGGTTACGCGTAAAGGCCATGATCGGGTGATTCAAGCCATGCCGTCCATTCTGGAACGCATCCCGAACGCGGTGTATCTGATCGTTGGCGACGGTCCGGACCGACAGCGGCTGGAACAGCTTGCCCGATCAACAGGCGTAGCGGGCGACGTACTGTTCGCGGGCCGTGTGAGCGGAAGCGAGCGATTGAATGCGTACTATAATCTGTCGCATCAATTCATCATGGTGAGCCGCGAGTTGGAGCGAGGCGATGCGGAAGGATTCGGAATCGTGTATTTGGAGGCGGCTTCTGCGGGACTTCCGGTTATCGCCGGTCGTTCCGGAGGGGCATCGGAGGCCGTGCTGGACGGTGTGACCGGACTGCTCGTCGATCCGCAATCGACGGAAGAAATCGCCGAAAGCGTCGTTCGTCTGGCGAAGGATACCAAGCTTCGCGAACGGTTGGTGAGGGATGGCTTCCACAGAGCCAAGTCGGAGTTTCAGCACGAGGTGCTAGGGGAGAAGTTTGACCGTTACATCGCCAGAATCTGTGCGCTCCCGGCACCGGCGATGGCGCGTTTGCGATTGTTGAGAGAATCGGCTCGGGAGAATGTTCGATAAGGGAGCAGTAGCAGCGTGTTTAAGGAGTTGTTTGCTTGACGGCAAACAACTCCTTATTTAGTGTGCCATCATAGCAGCATTGGATTGCCATCGTCTTGCTTGACCCATTTGCGGTACGCCTTAGGCGTAACTCCATAGTAAGCATGAAACTTCTTATAGAAAAAGGTTAAATTGTGATAGCCGATTTCTTTGGCAATCTCCTCGATGGTCTGATCCGTTAGCTTTAATTGCAGCGCAGCGTGTATGAACTTTTGCTCCTGGACCAATAAGGAGAAGGTTTTTCCGGTCACATTTTTGATGATTCGCCCCAGATGCTCAGCCGAATAACGAAAGTGCTCGGCTGTTTGTTCTAATGTCATGTTTAGATAGTTTTGTTTGATGTAGGCCAGTAATTCCATGATGGAGATATTCGATCTTCGAACCCCTTTGTTCAAGAACAATTCGTAGCTGTCGCTTTCTAGCAGCCTGGTAAACAGGATCGTCAGATAGGCTTTGATAATCTCAGGGTTTGCATGTTTGCTTCCGAAGGATTCGCATAAGAGGTTCTGGATCGTTTGTTTGATTTGCCAATTGTTCGACGTATGGAATAATAGGAAGTTCTTTTCTCTGGACGTATCCGTAAGGATGGAGGCTATGGTTTTACCAATAATGTTCACTCCAAGAATGTTGTAAATAAAGGAGCTGTCAAAAAACTCATTCTTCGCTAAGACGTTGATGAGGATGTCATTCTCGCTTACCTTGTCGATGGAATGCTCCACATTCTTATTGAGAATAATCAAATCGCCTTCCTTGAATTCAAACCGTTCTCCTTGAATTTCTTGATAAAAGGTACCGCTGTAAACGTAATTCATCTCAAATAAGTTATGGGTGTGCTTGACCATTTGGACAAACCTCGTATGCCTGGAGATGGCGAAGATTTCCCCGGTAACGTTCAATCGAAGCACATCGCCCTCTAATGAATAATGGTACGCGGATGGGTGGGTAATGGGCATAGACGAAGCAGCATGACCGCGAGAATGATGGTGGCCGGAGAGCCTGTCATCAGACAAAGCACGAGATAGAATGCGGTTTCTGATCATGTCATCGGAGAGATCCTTATCCTGTAAATGGGCTTCCAAATCCGTTAATTCATATAAAATACGATCCAATTCATCATAATTCATGAAACCGCCTCCCACACTCGTATTATATCAGTTTTGGTTAGTTAATACGCCGAAAATCGACATTGGTGTAAGGGGGGAGATGCGATAAACTATCCGCAAAGGGTAGTCATTTCGGTTGAAGGAGGAAGTAGAATGAGCTGCAACGTGACGGAAAGTGAAATTCCGATGCACTCCAACGACATTATCAGGAGCGTTGTCGATGAGGTGATGGTAGAGGGAAGAAAAGTGATTCGCATTCATACGGCATGGCAGCTGCAGGATGGTGCAATCCTGCTCTATGAATATTCGTCCATCAACTTTCCCACAAGCAATTTTACCGTTCACGACACGTTGGAGGATTATCATCGGATATGTAAACAAATTCACTGGGTGAAGTGAAGAATTCAGGAAATGGTTCTAAACAGTGCTATACTAACCATAGAAAATACTTCATCCAAAGAGTGGTGTTTATCGTGGCATTGGAGCAAATCCGAATCGGAACGATCATCGGCGGCAGAGACGCCGTGCGGGTGATTCCGCAAATCGCGCAGCATGGATTCGAATCTTACAGCATCTCGTTTGGACAATCAACAAGCGGTATAGACCTTATAGAAACCGCAAAGCAAATCGAAGAGCTGGCAGCACAGCACAACTTCATCATCTCATCGGTAGGCGTGTACGGAAATCCGCTGACAGGAGAAGGCGACAATGCGGATACGTTAGCCAGCTGGGAACGCTTGATTGAGCACGCCCATTTATTCGGAACGGACATCGTTGCCGGCTTCACAGGCAGGTTGACCGGACTTCCCATCGAAGCCTCGATTCCCCAATACGCGGAGGTGTTCGGAGAGCTTTCTCGCAGAGCAGATGCAAAAGGGGTTCGGATCGCGTTTGAGAATTGCGCCATGGGAGGCACTTGGTCTTCAGGCGATTGGAACATCGCACTCAATCCGAGCGCGTGGGAGCTGATGTTTAACGCGATCCCATCGGATAATATCGGCCTGCAATGGGAGCCCGCGCACCAAATGGATTCGTTAATCGACCCGATACCTCAACTGCGCAAATGGGTGGATAAAGTGTTTCATGTTCACGGTAAAGACGCTACGATCGCCTGGGATATCGTCAAAGAGTATGGCCTTCGCGGGCCCAAACGTTTCGTGTGGGATCGAACGCCGGGCTTCGGCGATACGAATTGGTCGGATATTATGACCATTCTTATGCAGGCTAATTATAAGGGAACGATAGATATCGAAGGCTGGCATGACCCCGTTTACAAAGACGAGCTGGAGATGACCGGACAAGTCCATGCGTTGAACTACTTAAAACGGTGCCGAGGCGGAATTTTCGTTCCGAACCCGGCAGCTGAGGGATATAAATAGACATGGTATGAAGGAACCAGGCCCGCGTATACGGGCTTGGTTCTTTTCGCTATGGCATTTTTAGTTATTTCACCCATCATTCATTTTCCAGGGATGATGATTTTTTGCTGCATATTTTCGGGAAACAGTTCAGCAAACGAGAGTAGGAATGCATAATCATTCACCGAATATTAACTAATAGAATCAAAGCCTCAATGTGGACGCTAGAGGATAAAAAAGTTGGCAGGATTTTATAAAGAATGCTGCTATTCTGTCATACAGGCATTTATGGATTTCACTATAATTTGGATTAGCGAGGGGGATAGAGAGATGAATGCAGGGATTGGTGCAAACGCTTACGCGATTCCGCTTCAACTGCTACGTTTACTTATGCTTCAACCAATCCGTATCGGTGGTCTTACCATCACGCTGTTAGACGCGCTATCCGCTGAGCATGAAGAGGAATGGGCGCCTCCTTCACATCGGCATCCTTGGTATGAATTCAATTATGTTTCGGACGGTGCACTCTTCACGACGATCGCGGGCTGCGAATTTCGGATTGAGGCAGGGCAATCCTATTTAATTCCGCCGGGTATCGTTCATTCGCATCGGCATCAACCCGGAGAGAAGGATGATGGGTTTTGCCTTCGTTGGCAAATCGTGGAGGAGCCGGGTGAAGCCAGCAGCGGAACCACGGAAGAGGCTGAATTTATCCGCTGTTTCTCTCAGATTCGGCCATACGCGTTTAAGCCCGAAACGGTCCAACCGCTGTTCGCTCTTCGTTCGAATATCGGCGCATTGGCGCTGCGAACGGCTTTTGCGGGATGGTTGACAGGTTTATTCGAAGACTGGCGGGCCGATTCGCCGGTTCCGTCCTTGCAAGCTCATGATCCTAACGACCTCATAGTCAAGCAGACATTGATGTATTTAAACGCCTACTATGCGAACGAATTGCGAGTGCAAGACATTGCAAGCGGCCTCCACGTTAGTTATCGGACGCTGGCCCGACAGTTCAAACAGCAAACTGGGGTGACTGTCATCGAGAAGTTGAACGATATTCGCATTCGGCAGGCGAAGAAATTGTTAATCGAAACCCAGATGTCGATGAAGCAAATCGCGCTCGCTGTTGGCTTGAAGAACGAATTTTATTTCTCAACCTTATTCTCTCAGGTGGCGATGGTGACGCCATCGAGATTTCGAAGCCGCTATTATGAAGCCAGTGAGAGGGTCAGCAGCCGTGACAGAAGAGGGGAGTAGGGGGACGTGCAACGTAACATCCAAGCAATGGTTGACAAATATCCGGAGCTTCAAGTATGCGCCGGCGAAACCGAACAAGCTTGCCAGCTGCTAATCGGTTCATTCAGAAACGGCGGCAAGCTGCTCGTCTGCGGCAATGGCGGGAGCGCTTCGGACAGCGAGCATATTGTCGGCGAACTGATGAAGGGATTTATGTCCAAACGTCCGATTCCATCGGAATTCAGAACGACGCTGAATGAATTGTTCCCGGATGAAGGCCTCTATATTGCGGATCGGCTGCAAGGCACGCTCCCGGCAATCTCGCTGGTCAGCCATACCGCGTTTATGACGGCCTTTGCCAATGATGTCTCAGCAGAGACGGTATTCGCGCAGCAGGTATATGGGTATGGCAATAAAGGAGACGTGCTCATTGGACTCAGCACATCCGGCAATTCTCCAAACGTCGTAAGAGCGGTACAGGTGGCCAAGGCACTTGGCATGCACACCATCGGAATGACCGGCTCGGACGGAGGACGTCTCAAGTCGTTATGCGACGTGTCGATTCGCGTCCCTTACGAGCGTACGCTGGACATACAGGAACGTCATCTGCCGGTCTACCATGCCATATGTCTTGCCATCGAGGAGGTGTTCTTCGGACCATGAAGCTGCTCGCAGGGATTGATATTGGAGGCACAAAATGCGCGGTTAGCCTAGGGGTACTGATTGAAGATGGCACCATCCAGATCGTCTCGAAAACCCGCTTCCATACGCCAAGCACACCGGAAGAAGCGATTGAGCAGCTATTGAACGCGCTCGATAAAGAACTGGAGAATCGTCCTGAAGACGAGCTGGCGGCCATAGGCATCAGCTGTGGAGGACCGCTCGACAGTCGCCGCGGACTCGTATTATCCCCACCTAACCTGAAGGGCTGGAAGGCGGTAGATATCGTGTCGCCGTTCACCCGTCGTTATGGCGTTCCAGCCGCGCTTCAAAATGACGCTAACGCTAGCGCTCTGGCGGAGTGGAAGTGGGGCGCAGGGAAAGGCTGCTCCAACATGATCTTCTTGACCTTCGGCACCGGGATGGGAGCCGGACTTATTCTGAATGGAGCGCTCTACGCCGGCACGAACGATATGGCGGGAGAAGTCGGTCATATCCGGCTCGAGCAAGACGGTCCGATCGGTTATGGCAAAGCCGGTTCATTTGAAGGCTTTTGCAGCGGCGGCGGAATCGCACAGCTGGCCAAGCGCATCGTTTCGTTGCGGCAAGCGGATGGCAATCCGCCGGATTTTTGCACAACAGCCGAAGAATTGCCTATGCTTACCGCCGAGATGGTCGGCCGTGCGGCTGAGCAAGGAGATCCGGTGGCGATAGACATTTACCGAGTCTCCGCTACGCAGCTGGGTCGCGCGCTCGCATTGCTCATCGACGTGTTGAATCCGGAGCGTATCGTGATCGGAAGCATTTACGGGAGGCAGAAGGCGATCATGGAGCCGATCGTCATGGAAGAGCTGCGACGCGAAGCACTTCCAAGCTCCAGCGCCGTATGCGAAATCTTGCAAGCGGGCCTAGGCGAGCAAATCGGCGATTATGCCAGCTTGTCCGTTGCGTTAAATCATCTCCTCGAGAAAGGTGAGATTCAAGTATGAGCACGAATCGCAGCATTCATCTGATAGGCAATGCGCATTTGGATCCGGTATGGCTATGGCAGTGGCAGGAAGGATATGCAGAGATCAAGGCGACCTTCCGCTCTGCGCTTGACCGTTTGCGGGAATTTCCGGATTTCGTCTTCACTCGTTCTTGCGCTGCCTATTATGCCTGGGTCGAAGAAAACGCGCCGGACATGTTCGAGGAGATCCAACTGCGCGTCGCGGAAGGACGCTGGATTATCGTTGGCGGCTGGTGGATTCAGCCGGACTGCAATCTGCCTTCCGGCGAATCGTTCGCACGGCATGGCTTGTACGGACAGCGTTATTTTCAGGAAAAATTCGGCGTTATGGCGAAGGTCGGCTATAACGTCGACTCCTTTGGACATAACGCCATGCTTCCGCAAATCTTGAAGAAGAGCGGAATGGACTATTACGTCTTTATGCGCCCCGAGAAACATGAGAAGGAGCTGGACCGGAATTTGTTCTGGTGGGAATCGGAGGACGGCAGTCGCGTCCTCACGTTCCGTTTGTCGGACAGCTATTCAACCAGTTGGGGAAAGCCGTTTGAGCAGAAGGTGCAAAAACACGAAGAAATGGCGGATGCAAACGGTCATTCGCATATGACATTCTATGGAGTCGGTAACCACGGCGGGGGACCCACGATCGGCAATCTGGAAGCGATTAAGGGACTGCAGGAGAAGCTCGGCAAAGAGCGCATCGTTATCAGCTCGCCGAATCGGTATTTTGCGGAAATCGAAGCAGTGCAACCGGAATTGCCGGTGCTGAAGGACGAGCTGCAGATGCACGCGGTAGGCTGTTACTCCACGCATTCGGAATCAAAGGAGAACAACCGGCGTGCGGAGCACCGGCTCTTGAACGCGGAGAAATTCGCTTCGGCCGCTAACGTGCTGCTGGGACATAAGTATCCGGGTGAGCAGCTGAAGCTTGCTTGGGAGAATGTGTTGTTTAACCAGTTCCACGACATTATGGGCGGGTGCAGCATCCGCGAGGCTTTCCAAGATGCTCGAGAATCGTATGGCGAAGCGCTGCACATTGCAGCAAAGGCGCTTAACTCGGCCACGCAGCGCATCTCATGGTCCATTGATACGATGAAGCCGGAGATACGCTCGCTGAGCAAGGATAAGAACTGGTTGTCCTGGGAGCAGGGCGATTGCGGTACGCCGTTCGTCGTCTTCAATCCTTTATCTTGGGAAGTGGACGTGCCTGTACACGCGAATCGCAAAATGACCGCTGTCTCGGATGAACAAGGGAATCCTGTAGCGATGCAGGCTGTGCGAGCGTCTCGCACCAATGGACAAGACAATTGGGATACGCTGTTCATGGCTCGCGTGCCTGCCATGGGCTACCGCGTTTACTGGTGCTACCTGACCAAAGAGCAGGAAACGCAATCGGTAGAATCACCGGTGAGCGCAGAGGGGAATGTGCTGGAGAATGCTTTCTTGCGCGTAGAATTTGCAGCGAATTCCGGTGCAATTAAGAGCCTGCTCGATAAGCGGACGAACACGGAAGTGTTTAACGGCCCAGGTGCAGCGCCGCTTGTCATCGACGAGCATCATAGCGATACATGGGGACATGGGCTGCATAGCTATCGCGAGCTCATCGGGTGTTTCACGGATGCAGAAGTGAAGGTGCTCGAGCGCGGCCCGCTTCGAGGAATCATCCGCGTCACGAGCAGGTACAACGGCTCTGTGCTTCGTCAAGATTTTACCCTGCTTCACAACGCCGCCGAGCTTCAAGTAAAGGTGCAGCTCGATTGGCGAGAGAAACATAAGATGCTGAAACTTTCCTTTCCCGTTCTAGTGGAGCAGCCGGAGTCCGTATCGGAAATTCCGTACGGATACCTACATCGTGAACCAAACGGCAATGAAATGCCCGGACAGCAATGGTTCGATGTGTTCGGCAAGTCGAGGGAAACAGGGGATGTACGCGGTCTCGCCATTCTCAACAATGGAAAGTACGCTTATGACGTCTTGGGAAGCGAAGCGCGCATGACGGTTGTCCGCAGCCCCATATTTGCTGACCACTATGGAGAGCGCGACGATCAAGTGGAGTTCATGGAACAGGGTATCCAGGAGTTTGGTTACGCGCTTAAGCCGCATCAGGGCTTCTGGCACCAGTCTGACATTGTGCGCAAAGCCTATGAATTCAATGTGCCGCCGATCGGCGTGTGGGAAACCTATCACGAGGGTTCACTGCCACAGCGTATGGAGGGGCTGCGAATTTCTGCTCAGCAAGTGGTGGCCACTGTATTTAAACAGGCGGAGGATGGTGACGGCTGGATCTTGCGCTGCTATGAAACGTCAGGCGCTGCCGCTGAATCTGATATTGAAGTGCCTATGCTGTACCGATCTTGGCGCACCGTTTTTGGCAAATGCGAAATCAAGTCGTTTTTCATTCCGGCCGACGCGTCGCTTCCTGTTCAGGAAGTCAATTTGATTGAATATCGCTAGCTTATGATGAACAAAAACGCTGCCAACATCTTGGCAGCGTTTTGATTTGAGGCACAGTCAATCAAACTTCGGATACCGCAATAAAATTAACGCTTTCCGGGCCGACCCTTGTAACCCCGACAAGAGATGCTTGGATAAATACGCAGATACTTTATTTAAACATAGCAGCCTGGGTTAGGTGTGATTGGACGAGCGAGATGATTCGCCATAATCTGCTCTTCAATTTTTCGGAGCGATTATAAGGACAACATTTCCTTTGTCTCTAGCCAGTGGACGTTAACATTGCTACCTTCAGCGCTTTGATTGACACGTTTTCTGATACCCACTGTCGGAGAATAGAACGGTGGATTGTTAACCAGGTCAAAATGAATGGGAACTAATACTTTTGCCTCGAGCGCAATTGCCGCTGAAACTGCCTGTTCAGGTGACATGACAATCGGTTCCTTACTTGCCGGTTGTACGTTCGGAAACGCAACTACAGGTGCATTTACAGGTAAAAAAGCCGCATCAAACGGTCCGTGATCGCCTTTTATTCTCCACCAATATCCATGCCACAATGTATCTCCGCAATGAATAATTTGTTTACCGCCTGCCGAAACGATCCAAGCGACTTGAGGATCTCCCATACCGTCTACCGAAAAAGTGGGGATAACGGTAAACGAGCTTATCTTAATGGTATCCTTAATCGAAACGCCTAATACAGAAGTAAACCCATATTCCTTTACATACTCAACGTTTTCAATTGGGACATAAATCGGAATAGACTGTCCGTAAAATTGTTTAATTGCCGCTGGATCAAAATGATCCGGATGAACGTGGGTAAGCAAAACAGCATCCACTTTACCAAAATCGTCTAATGGATAAAGCACGCCAGAAGGCGTTCCAAGATCAGAAGGGAAATTATAAAACGGATCGATTACAATTTTGCTCTCTTCATGTTCGATAGTAATACCTGCCCATGGAAGTTTCACGATTTTCAATTGAATGTTCTCCTCTCCACACTGTTATCTGTAACAAAGGAAGTTACAGTTAGATCGTATCAGGTCTATAAATTAAAGTCCGTAACTTAGTCACATAATTGTACACGGCATTGTATTCCATTTTCAGTCCACCTCTCGATTCGACTTGCATCATTATAGATAGAAGTTGATTATATGAAACGATTCGATTAACATATCCCATAGAATTAGCACAAACGGAGGGATTGATACGATGGAAATCAGAAGAAGTGGTTCACAACCTTCAGGCAAAGGACCGTCGGATTATTTTACAGGTACGGTTCGCATCGATCCGTTGATAGAAACGGCCGATCCGGCGCGTGTGGCCGCCGCGAGCGTTACATTCGAGCCCGGGGCTCGGACAGCTTGGCATACGCATCCACTGGGACAAACACTGATTGTAACGGCTGGCAAAGGGCGGGTTCAACGATGGGGCGGACCAATCGAGGCTATTAGTCCCGGTGACGTTGTTTGGTTCCCGCCGGGAGAGAAACATTGGCACGGTGCTTCGCCAACGACTGCCATGACTCATATCGCCATTCAAGAACGTCTGGATGGCAAGGCGGTTGAATGGCTGGAGCATGTTAGTGATGATCAATACAATGTTCAGGAGGTCATATTATGATAACCGTTCATGCACGCGCTACATTTAGTCCGGAAGGTCCATTCAAACTGACCACGATCGAGCGAAGGGATCTAGAGCCGCATGATGTCATGATTGAAATCAAATTCGCCGGTATTTGCCACTCTGATATCCATGCCGCTCGCGGGGATTGGGGACCCATTAACTATCCACTTGTACCCGGTCATGAGATCGCCGGAATCGTTGCCAAGGTAGGCTCAGCCGTTACGAAGTATGCTATCGGCGACCGGGTAGGCGTAGGCTGCATGGTGGACTCTTGCAGAGAGTGTGCCCACTGTCATAGGGGAGATGAACATTATTGCCTGAACGGGAATACAGGTACCTATGGAGCGATAGATAGATACGGGCAATTTACGCAAGGCGGTTATTCCACGCACATCGTCGTAACCGAAGACTTCGTCGTACGAATTCCGGATGGGATTGCGCTTGACGCAGCCGCTCCGTTGCTGTGTGCCGGCATCACAACGTATTCGCCGCTGCGCCACTGGGGAGCTGCTCCCGGCAAGAAGGTAGCAGTCGTTGGATTTGGCGGTCTTGGACACATGGCCGTAAAGCTCGCTCATGCGATGGGTGCCGAGGTTACGGTACTATCACAGACGTTGAAGAAGAGAGAAGACGGTTTGCGGCATGGCGCGGATCACTATTATGCTACGAATGATCCGGAGACATTTAAACGGCTTGCGGGATCGTTCGATCTCATCGTAAATACAGTAAGCGCGGCAATCGATATCAATGCTTTTCTCTCCTTGCTGGCACTGGATGGAACGCTGGTAAACGTCGGTGCGCCAGCCGAGCCGATGTCGATTAGCGTATTTCCGCTTATTCTCCATCGTCGATCTTTTGCCGGATCGGCAATCGGGGGGATTCGCGAAACGCAGGAAATGCTGGATTTCTGCGCGGAGCACGGCATTGTACCGGAGATTGAAGTGATTGCGGCCAAACAAATCGATGAAGCCTGGGAGCGCGTACTTGCATCGGATGTGAAATATCGATTTGTCATTGACATTAGTACAATGGAAATGGAATAGAGAATACGGCATAAACAAGATGGCTCATTTCGAGTCATCTTTTTTGTTCATTACGGAATGAGCGAACGTGAATAATTTTGTATACTTAATCTAGCAACATCGCCACTTCATCCTATCAAGGAGGCTGCCCATGAAGGTCGATTTTCGCACGATTGCGCCGTATGTCAGGTTCGTCCAGGAGTATCACGGATACGACGATTACAGAATTCAGCCCCGCGTCATCTACGACCATGAAATTATTTTCGTGAAAAAGGGCAAATGCATGTATCGCATTGGGGAACAGATGTATTCGCTGCGCGGCGGGGACGTGCATTTCATGCCGCCGAACGTGCTGCATTCCTGCTATGTGCCGAAGGGAGAGGAGTTCGCTTATTTTGCCGTGCATTTCGATCTGGCGTATATGGGGGAGAAGCTTGATTTCTCCGCGAACGATGTCTATGTGCTGTTATATGGCGAGCTCGACGAGGTACCTTACGATGAAGAATTGGCAGGTCGGCCGACGCTCGAATTCCGCGAAGTGCAGTTTCCGTTCGTCATGGCTGCCGGGGACACGATCGCGATTCATGATGCGTTCCAGCGCATGCTGACGGCGTACGTGGCGAAGCGTTTCGGTTACGAGATGGAGCTGCGTGCGTATCTGCTGCTCATCTTGGCGCGAATGACAGCGTCGATCACGAACAAGGCCGGAATTTCCAAAGAACATGCGCAAGGTGACAAAATTGCAGCGGCGATGCGTTATATGGAGCAACGGTACGAGGAGCAAGTGGATTTGCAGCGGCTGGCGCAGGAAGCCGGGATGTCGCCGTCGTATTTCCGCGCTTTATTCAAAGGAGCTACGGGGCGCACGCCGCTGGAATATTTGACGGCGGTCCGGATGGAGCGGGCGAAGGCGCTGCTGCTGGAGGGGGATTATCTCATTCACGATATTTCGGCGCGCGTCGGTTATGCGGACATCCATTATTTCAGTAATCTGTTTAAGAAGATCGAGGGGCTGTCACCGAGAAATTATAGGTTGAGCGTTCAACGAGGGGCTGACAGCTAGTGTCTCTTTCAGATAAGGCCATCGAATAAACACCTCATTCTGCCGCAGCGTCGATAATTACAACTTTCCCGGCGCGTTTCCTTCAAACAACCCCGTTAAGAAAGCGGTTACAATGATAAAGTCATCCAATTTCAATATCGAAAGGGGACTTTAATGATGAACCGATTTTGGAAGAAGCTATCCGCGAGCGCGGCGGGCTTAGCGCTATTGTTAGGCGCAGGGACAGGGACAGGCTGGTCGGGAAGCGGCAGCGTCGCTTATGCGAACAACACGACGTATTACGTCGACAACCAGAGCGGCTCCGGCTGCAGTAACGCGGGAGCAGGAACGTCCGCAGGAGTGCCGTGGTGCGATTTCACACCTGTCAACGCGAAGACCTTCCAACCGGGCGACCAGATCTTGCTGGCACGCGGCGCGGTATGGAACCAAGTGCTGCAGCTGCATGGCTCCGGCACGAGCGGATCTTGGATTACGCTCGATGCATACGGCAGCGGCAACAAGCCGAAGATTCAGCGCAGCGGCGGCGTGAACGATCGGACGGTATACATGTACGATCCGTCGTACTGGAACGTGCGCAACTTGGAAGTAGCAAACGCCGGCGATGGCATTCGGGTCATGTATTCGACGCTTGGCAATCAGGGTCTTCGTTTCGATAATCTATACATCCACAATATCGATAGCGTGGTGAATGCCAGTCCTTCCACGACAGATGGCATTTATTATTCGACGGGCATTCTGATCGACGCCAACGCTGCTCCGTTCCCTACGACGAGTCAGTGGGTTAGCCAAGACATTATCATCTCGAATTCGGAGATCGCGTATACGACCGCGCCGATCACGATCATCGACCAAGTGACCTCGAGCAGTGAAGAGACGAAGAACGCATATAAGAACGTTCGCTTGAAGAACTTATATATCCACCACGCCAAAGGCCCAATGGGGGTACGCAACACGACTGATTTTATCATGATGGATACTCGAATGGACAATATCGGCTACGTGGCTCTGCCGCAAGGCACGACAGGTATCTTTGTCTGGAAAACGGACAATTACGGCTTCATCAACAACGTGCTGAACAACGTGCCCGCTACCGGTTCTCCGGACGAAACGATGATCGACATGGAAGGTTATACGAATAATACGTACTACTACGGCAACTACATTTCGAACACCCACGGTCCGGGCATGGAGTTCCTGCAGCTCGGCGGCGGTAATCCACCTCGTAATCCGGCGCTTGACCATAACACGAACAACACGGTAGCCGGTAATACATTCGATTCCAACAACGGCTATGCGATGAAGACGATCAACAACTCCAGCAATCCGACAGGCACGATTAGCGATAATCTCTATTACGAACCGGGCACGGGCTTGACGACAGGTAACTTCTCGGGTTTCACGCAAACGAATAACATTTCCATTTCGTCCCCGAGCAACCTCTACAACGGGGGAAAACAGTACAGCGGCACCGCCAATACCGGCGGCAGCACCTGTACGACGGGCAGTTCCTGCTGGTCCTATCAGTCGTATAACGGAAGCAGTTACGTCAATCTGAGCTACGATTCCGCCAACGATTGGTGGGGGACGTCCGGCAGCTACGTATCGCGCTTCAACATGCTTCCGAACGCCACATCCAGCAATTGGACAGCTAAAACATGGACGGCACCCAGCGCGGGCACGATCAGCCTTCGCGGACGCGTGCTGAAGAGCGACATCTCCGGCGGCGACGGCGTGAAAGCACGCATCACGAAGAACGGCAGCGTCATCTGGCCGGCATCCGGAACGCCGCAAACGATCGCGTACAACGATCAATCCGGGTATGCTGCGAATTTGGACGCCGTTGCCGTAGCGGCTGGGGACATCATTCGTTTCGAAGCAGGCAATGGAGGCAGCGGTAACGCAGCCGCGGATACGGTAAGCTGGTCGCCGACAGTTGCCTACACGAGCATCAGCGGCAGCTGTACGCCGGGCACGAATTTGGCGCTCTGCCATTCGTACAGTTCTTCTTCGCAATGGGACGGTACACAGACGGCGGACAAAGCGTTCGACGGCACGACCTTAACCAACTGGCAATCCGCCCCGGGTGCATTTAGCGGTCAATGGCTGGAAGTGAATTTCGGATCGAACACGACATTCGACAAAGTGATCTTATCCGAATACGGCAGTCGCACGACAGGTTTCCGCATCGAATATTGGAACGGTTCTTCTTGGGCTACAGCCTATACCGGCACGTCGATCGGCAGCGTAGCCTCACCGAGCACGCACACGTTCGCACCGGTTACCGGCAGCAAAGCCCGGATTTACTATACGAGCGGGGCGAACACGCCGATTCTGTACGAGTTCGAGATCTATAATTCAGGCTGCGGCGGACCGAACCTGACGCGCTGCAAAACGTATAGCAGCACCTCCAATTGGGATGCGACCCGCACTGCAGCACAGGCGTTCGACGGCGATTATGCGACCGTATGGCAGACAGCAGGCGGCGCGACCGTGAACGGCAGTTGGGTGGAAGTGAACTTCGGCGCCAATACGACGTTCAGCCGGGCCGTCTTGTCAGAGTATGGAAGTCGCACTACAGGGTATCGCATCGAGTATTGGAACGGCACATCTTGGGCAACCGCGTACACGGGTACTTCAATGGGGAGCGTAGCATCTCCAAGCACGCACACATTCTCGGCGGTAACGGGAACGAAAGCGAGAATTTATTTTACTTCTGGGATTGATATCCCGTTAATTTACGAGTTCGAGCTTTACGTGACTTAAACCATAAACGCAAAGAAAGCTGCCGAAAATTCGGCAGCTTTCTTATATTAAAACACAATAGCTAAGGGATGATGATATCCGAATATCCGGTAAATATCGTTTGCGATCCCGGGGCGGTGCTCATCCAAGTGGCAATATAGCCGCCGGGAGGAACGCTTGTGATCGTGATATAATCGCCGATCGTGGACACGGGGGTCGGGCCGACCTGCCCGGTATTCGGGCTGAAGGAGACGTTTGTGATTCTCGTATTCGTAAACGTTTGCCCGCCGTTAATGGACCGCGCCACAAACACGTCGAGATCGAACCCATTCACTTGATTGCTGTAATAAACGACATTGACTACGCCCGTTAACGGATCCACGTCGATGAAAGGGAAGAAGTTCTGCGAACCGGCGGGAGCAGCGGTAATACTGAACGGCGCCGACCACGTTACCCCTTCATTGGTAGATTTCGCCATGAAGATGTCCGCGTAGCCTTCGCGGTTATCCTGCCACACGGCATATACCGCGCCGGTATTAGGTCCGATTGACCGGTCGCAGGATATACTCGGATAGGTAAGTACTCTGAAACCGTAGTTAGGTACCGGAAGCACCAATGGAACCGGGTCGACGGGAGAGACAAGAATTGGCGCGCCGAAGGTCGTGCCACCATCCAGCGAACGCCGAATATAGTAGCTGTCATTTGGCGCGTTGACTGTAATCCAGCCCGCATAGACGATTCCCATTAAATCTACCGTTACGGCCGGTCTTCTCACTTTATCTGTGATTTTGGAGAGCAGAATAGGCGTATCCCAGGTCAAGCCTCCATCTCGCGAACGGTCTAAGAAAGCCGTAATATTGCCTCCGTTCGCTACATTGAACTGATCGGCCCTGACGACATAAACATTGCCCAAGTAGGGACTAGATTGTCCGTTATCGGCAATCAGAAAGGTCTCATCATTATTGATGTACGTTCCGTAGCCAGGGGCGACAAGTATCGGATCGCTGAACGTAGCGCCATTATCGTTAGAAATATAGACAAACGTCGACCCGAATTGATGGCCGGGGAAGACATGGGCACTGACGATAAAGGTGTTTGGAAATTTGTAGGCTACAGATGCGCATTCCGCTCCGGTAAATATTCCGGGCGGGAGTGGAAGCAAGGTGGTAGTCCAGGTGCTGCCTCCGTTCAATGAACGATAGAGTCCTACTTTAGGCGACTCCCCGTCCGTATGGTCAGTCGCTGTAGCCACCATGATGCCCGGAATGAGAAGATTGACCGCGATGCTTGGCTCATATTTCGGCAGTATTCCGGTTGTCACTTGAAAATTAAAATTTGTCATTGGCCTCCATCCCCTAATAAACGTATTAATTCATCCTATTTCGTTTAAGTTCGTCCTATTCGATATCAGTTAATCGTTTATTCGCTATAAAATGTGCACTCTGACCATCTCGGCCATCGTAATTTTTTCATAGATTAGTATAGATGGAAGGGGTGCTGGAGCATGGCGAAAGTCGGCGTTGTCATGCCGGTTTATTATCAGAACGAAGCTTTTATCCGATTGGCGATTCAAACGGTACGCAATCAATCTTTTCGAGACTTTACTTTCCTGATTGTCATCGATGGAGCTCCTGAGCTGCTGCCGCTTATTCAGGAGTGTACAGCCGGAGATCGCCGCGTCACGATCGTTTCCTATCCGGTCAATCAGGGCGTAGCATTCGCGCTTAATTATGGATTTGAAATCTTAATGGACCAAGGTTTCGAATACTTGACGTGGGTGTCGACAGACAACATTTATTACCGGCAATTTTTGGGCACGTTAGTGACCGAAATGGATCGGGCGGCTCCTAATGTGGGCATCGTGTACAGCAGCTTCAATCAAATCTTCGAGAACGGCGAACCCGCGCATACGCCTGAGTTTCTCCGCACGCTGCGCAGTTGGCAGAACCGTCCCAAGGAGGCATTGCTTGACGGTTGCATTATCGGGCCGGCCTTCATTCATCGTGCGGAGTATTGCCTTCTCGTAGACGGATATCGGTTCAAATATATTCAAGATTACGATTATTGGCTGCGGATGACCGATTATTGCGATATCAAGTATGTGCCTGTCGAACTGATGGATTATCGGATTAATTCTCCGTTTAGCTTATCTACGCACATTGCAAACGATATCTCGAAGCACCGCTTATGCTGGAACGAGGTTCACAGGTCCCATTATGAAACACGCCAGAGAAGAAACTTGCCGCTGCTGTTTAGTGCGTTGTTCATTGTTAAACCGGGTGAAGTGGCCCGTGCGCATACTGCGCTTGGGAACATCATTGACCAGTATGAAACCAACTGCGAGATCATTATCGTCAGCCTGACGACGCAAAAAGAATTAGAAGAGATCGTAGAACCGTTCCACGACCCTCGGGTGCGCATCTTGTATTATGTCAATCATTCAATCAACTATGCTCTGCACAAGGCACTTGGAAGAGCAAAAAGCGAATGGTGCATTATTTTCGACAGCGAGCACGCGCCGGCGGATGCTACATTCATTCGTAACCTAAAAGAATCGAAGCTCATGGATGCGGGAGTGACTTCATCCGTCTCGTTTTACAATAAGGAAATCACGACATCGCGAACGATTACGCATTTGTATCAGACCATGACCGTTCGCTCGAGTATGCAGGCATTTATTAGGGCTTCATTGTAGGCTGTTTCAAGCAAGCTGGGCTATAAAAAAAAAAGAGCGTGCGAACGCTCTTTTTTTTGTGTAACTCTATTGATTATTGCCCGCTCAATCGAATTTGGTTGATGGCTTGGGCCAAAATATCCATCGTCCGGTTCGATTCGGCAAGCGTATTTGCCGTTCCGCCGACTTCGATTAACGCGCTGGCAGGCGAGTAGTTCTGATTATACCACCCGTTGCCGACGCTGGTATCTTTATAGTAGATTCCTCTGGACAGACCGGGGTAATTGGCCGTGACCAGCGCTTGTAATTTTTTGGCGAAAGCATCGTTCTGCTTCCAGTTCGGGTTCTCGAGCCCGATGACAAAATATAATTTGGCGTAGTTCGTGCCGCGAATGTTGACTGTCGTCTCTCTACGGGGACTCGTATCGCGATGAATATCAAAGAGATACTTGATTTGCGGATGCTGAGCCAGTTGATTAATAATCGATTTCTCCGAGTAAACATAGGATTTCCCGTAATTAAATTGGCTGCCATAGATAGATGCGTAGTCGTAGGAAGTATGATAAACCTCCGCGCCCATTGCTTGTAGGACACCGGTCAACCGTGCGCCTAACATAGCAACATTTGTCGTCGCATTGTATGCCAGATCGGGATTCGTTACACCGGGCAATTCGGGGATCCACGATTCCCGATTATGCGATTGATAAATATAGATCGCCGACTTCGCATTCGGATTCGTCGCCGTCTTCGCGACCAAACGAACAACCAATTTAGAAGGATCCCCGGTGTTTTCGATTTGATAGCTCACTTTCTGTTTTAAATCCACTACGACTTGAATAGTCGATGTTTCCGAATCTTTGAGTTGATAACGAACTTTAGAGATATAGGCGTTGTTCGAAGAAACGTTCACTTCACCCATTGTATTCTCGGCCGGCTCGCTAATAAGCCCATTAAATGTTACGCCGGGCAAATTGATGACCAGGCGATCCGGGTCATTTGCTGCAGTAATGCTGGGCGTGAATCTCCCGTTAGTGGCAATAGTGAATAAATTATTGTCCGCTAGCATCGACTGCAGCGCGGGATATTGATCCGGAGGTATTGCGGGCACGCTCGGATCAGTGGCAGGGTCACTGCCGGATACATCGCTATTCGTTCTAAATAGACGTACTGCGTAAGCTGAAGCGTCCCACTTCACGACAAGACCCAAGTTTTCGGCGACGAAACGAATCGGGAGTAACGTTACCCCGTTAACGACAATTGGCGGCTGCTCCAACCGTATCGTTTTTCCGCCCAGAATCGCATAGGTCCCGTTAATCGGCAGTACGATTGTCGTATCTGCATTGGAGAGAGTTGCAATCTGACTCTTCTTATTCCATGTTACGTTTACGCCTAAACCTTCGGCAATGGCACGAATTGGCACCATCGTGGTCTGATGGACCAAGCGCGGGGCAACGGGCGAGCTGAGCTTTTTTCCTTCAAGGTACAATTGAATCGTTGCAGGTGCCGCATGAGAAGCCGGGGTCGTAAGAGAAAATATGAACAATAGCGTCAACAATGCAATAATCGGTCTTTTCATCTTCCACCTCTAATCTAGTTGTCAAATCTAGCAACACAAAAAACGACAGCCTCTTAAAAATAAGAAACTTTCGCCAGGATCTCAATGCTATATTTCTGGAAATAACATAAAAACGATGAAATGATTGTTTTTTCAACCCAATTCAAACCAGTCCGTTCGAAATAGGGCACGTGCGTACAGACGGCTTGGTAGCGTGTGAATAGATTGTAGTACCTGTAGAAAAGAGGTGATGATTGATGGCTGTAAAATCAAAGATGACCAAGAACAGCGCAAAGCAATGGATCGGCCAACCGGTCTATATCGAACTAAAGGACGGGAGCGCTTATTGGGGCTTTGTTACGGAAGCAAAGAGCGGGCAACTGATTGTATCCGGCCAGAGGAGTCCATACACAACTAAGATGATCTCAACTAAACGTGGTGGTAAAGCTGCGGTTTCCGGGTTTATACCCGGCTTGCTGGGGTCTATGGTTGGTGGCAAGTCTATGTTTGGCGGTGGTATAGGCAGCCTCTTTTCCGGTGCCGGTGGCTTGGGCGGAGGTAGTATTGGCAGTGGATTGGCCGGTGGCTTAGGCGGAGGTAGTATTGGCAGTGGATTAGCCGGAGGCTTTGGGAACTTTGAGAGTTTCATGGGAGTAATGGGGAATATGGGCAAAACCTTTCCCATGATGAAAATGGGCTACGGGATGATCAAATCCATTATGCCGATTCTTAAAATGTTTTAACGGCTAAGGTTAACTTCGAAAATGGGGAGTAATAATCAGGTTGGCGCGGGGGTAAATTATCGGAGATGAGCTGTAATATCGGCTCGACCACGTACACAGGAGGTTGCTCAATCCAATCATGAACCGAATATTACGAAACGCGCTAGCCGTATTACTCTCCAGCTTGTTACTTATAGCCGGACTTACAGAAGCCGCTCCGGCCAATGCCAATGAAGCAGCGAAGCCTGCGCGGCAAGTAAGCGCTTCTGACGCGGCAATGGCGAAGAAGGTACTTAACAGCTTCTACAAGCCTGCGCTGAACGGCAGGTTTCCCGGCTCGGTGAACGGGTTGAAAGTCGGGGTAAGCACCCGGAAGAACGTTCTTGGACTTATCGGCCAACCAGACAAGCAGCGAACGGACGCGGACGGGTTCGACTTGTACCATGCCGAGATGGGGCACCCCGGATATGCCGTCGCTTATAAGCTGAACAAGATTAGGGAAATCCGCTACTTCGGGACGAATATCGAACGGGAGACGAATATCGGCGGAATTACGAAACGCATGCTCATCGGAGCGTGGGGAGCTCCTGCCGGATCTGTCAAGATTCGCAACGGTTCATTGGTGCAACAGAAGATCACTTACATCCGCGGTGCATACAAACTGGCGTTTATATTCAATTCCAGTACGAATCTCGATCATATTAACCTGCTGAAACGTTAATGGGTTTCAAATCACGTTTAGCCGCCTCCCCGAGAGGCGGCTTTTTCATTCCCAATGGCCGGAATAACGGATTTCTTCCCTATGTGGTAGAATGGAGTCATCTATAAACCGGAGGTCATGATATGACGGTAGGATCTCAAAACGATATCGACGGTCTGAAGGAAATCGGCAAAATCGTTGCCTTGACGATCGATGCAATGAAACATCACGCACGTGTTGGAATGACGACGAAGGAACTCGATGAATTTGGAGGCCGGTTTTTGAAAAAGCATGGCGCAGTGGCTGCACCAAAGTCGGTGTATAACTTTCCCGGCTACACTTGCATTAGTATTAACCGCGAGGTTGCCCATGGAATCCCGGGAAATCGAAAGATTCAACCCGGCGATTTAATCAATATCGATGTTTCAGCTGAACTCGGAGGTTATTATGCGGATGCAGGGCACTCTTTTCCAATGCCGCCTTACAACCCGGCTTTAACCCACCTCTGTCAATACACGCACGATACGATGATGAAGGTGATCTCTTCCCTTAAGCATGGCGTAAGACTGAACGAGATTGGTCGGATCATTGAAGGCGAAGCTGCAAAAGGCGGCTACACGATTATTAAAAATCTGTGCAGTCACGGTGTTGGTAAATCGCTGCATGAAGCCCCAACGGAAATTCTTCCCTTTTATAACAAACATGATAAACGTGTCTTGAAAGAGGGCATGGTTATTACAATTGAACCTTTTTTATCGACCGGTGCCGCTTATGCCGTTGAACAGCAGGATGGGTGGACGTTATGTGTACCTGACAATAGTTTTACGGCGCAGCATGAGCATACGGTAATCATTACAAAGAATCAGCCCATCATCGTGACTGTCGCGTAGTCCTGGACTGCTGTCTTTTAGAACATCGGAGGATTATATGTCCTGGAGCAAACTGAAGCAACAACTGGAAAGCTTTCTTAGTCCTGCGTTAATGGGGAGGGTCGAATACCGCGCAACCAGCTACCGGTATTCACCTGACAAAGCAGGTCATTGTTATATTGCGGTAGACAGAAAGAACGTACTCAACATGAATGATGCAACGACATTAATTAGATGGTATCAGACCGAGCAGGAAATCAAGAATGACGCTGCTATTCAAATTCCAATCCATCGGGAAGTCATTGAAGCAATCCGAATAGAGACCAAGGGGCTCGTTCCGGAGGACCGTCTGCAGGTTATTGCAAGAGGCAGAAAAATATCGGAGCTTGCAAAAGAGCTTCTGTCGGCACAAGCAGCATTAAGTAAATCCAACTTTACCGTCGAAGCTAATAAGTTTCTGGCCCGTCCTATAGAGGAAAGCTTAGAGAGTGCTGATATCCTATTGAATATACTAGCTTTGATGGACAGGCGAGTCGGAAAGAAACGCCTTCTAAACTTGAGCGAGAAGATCAAATTAAAGCATCCCAGCGTGCAGTATTTTTATGAACTTCGGCTAAGTACGGTGTAGAGCGGTTTAAGAATAATTTTATTATTCCCCCAGCTCCTATTTAATAACTTTTCCTTATCATTAGTGCAGGATAAGGAGGTTGGGGCATGGAAAAAAACAGAAGGAATCATGTATTCATCCACGGGCTGTTTGTTTTATATATGTATGCTTTGATCAAAATTATATTGTTCAAGTTCGGCTCAATTGACTTCACATGGCTTTGGCTTCAACTGAAGGAGAGTTTAGCAAGCCCGGCATATATAAGCAGTCGTTTGCAGAGTGGAAATTTGATTCCCTTTAAAGAAATAACCACGGCGATTCATGTCCAATCCAGTCATAATCTGATCAACTTGTATGGGAATATCGTGATCTTCATACCATTCGGTATGTTCATCGGTTTGATGTCCCCTAATAAAGGCGGATCTGTTATCGGCGCTTTCTTCCGATCATTCGGATTAAGCTTATGTCTGGAAAGCGCGCAGATCTTGTTCGCCATCGGACGATTTGATGTCGACGACCTTATTCTGAATTCAAGCGGCGGCTTGATCGGATACACGGCCGTGGTGTTGTTCGTACGGTTAATGGGAACGATATCGATACGACGAGATGTTGAACTAAAGGAGTAGTTTGCCGATGTCGAGTTTGATTGCGGATATTAAGATTCCCGACAGTAAGTTAGCCGTTGAAGCAGCAGAATTATTGCGTGAGCATGGCGACGATCTGTTGTGGAATCATTCGAATCGGGTATTTCTGTTTGCGGCTATGAACGGTAACCGGAAGCAGATTAAATACGATCCTGAATTGCTATATATCAGTTCGTTATTTCATGATATTGGCCTCACTCCCAAATTTCGAAGCGATGACAAACGTTTTGAAGTCGATGGGGCAAATGCTGCCCGCGATTTTCTCCAAAGTCGCGGCGTTCCGGAGGATTATATTCGGCTGGTGTGGGATGCCGTTGCCCTTCATACAACCATAGGAATTGTGGAATATAAGGAAGCGGAAGTGGCCCTTATGAATTTCGGCGTCGGCTATGATGTGGTGGGGAAGAACTTCGATCTGATTTCAAAAGAAGCGCGGCAGCAAATCGTCGAGGCATTTCCTCGGAACAATTTCAAGCACAAGATCTTGCATGCTTTTCTGGAGGGCTTCAAACACAAGCCGGAAACGACATACGGCAACATTAACGCGGATGTCTGCGAGCTGCTTCTTCCGGGCTATAAGCGACCTAATTTCTGCCATAGTGTTCTTCATTCCAGATGGGATGAGTAGACAGCATTACGATATCAACGGCGGCCATCGATTGAACTGCACCCCATTTGTTAGACACGACTAACAATGGAGGTGCAGTTTTTTTGCCTTATTTCAGTTTAGATGAGAAATTGAGTGCCATTCACAGGTATCAAGATGGTACTGAAGGGGTCAAGAGCATTGCAAAATCATTAGGGATAAATCATGAAGTTTTACGTATGTGGATTAGGCAATACGAATATCACGGTGTAAAAGCTTTTGAAAAAACCTATACAGCTTACTCTACGGCATATAAACTAGACGTACTCAACTACATGAACGAGAATGGGACGTCTCCAAATGAAGCAGCTGTCATTTTCAATATTTCCTCTCCAGGGATCATTAGAAAATGGCGCAGCCAATACCATGAACATGGACTAGACGCCCTGAAATCAAAGAAAAAGGGGCGTCTACCCGTGACAGATAAGAGCAAAAAGATTACGAAAAAACAAGAACCCACCGAAGGATCAGTGGAAGCCCTCCAAGCTGAAATAGAACGTCTGCGTATGGAAAACGCGTACTTAAAAAAGTTGAATGCCTTAGTTCAAAACAAAGAAAAATCACCAAACAAGACAAAGCGCAAGTAGTCTATGAATTAAGGCTTGAATTTCCGGTGAATGCGTTGCTAGAGCTCGCAGAAATTCCTCGTAGTACGTTCTACTACTGGGTTAAACAGTTAGACAAGCCTGATCCTGATGCAGAACTGAAACGCCTCATTCAGAGCATCTACGAGGAGCATAAAGGCCTTTACGGCTATCGTCGTATCCGTGATGAGCTCTTGAATCGGAACTATCGGGTTAATCATAAAAAAGTGCAGCGTATCATGAAAGAGCTAGGATTGAAATCAATTGTTCGCATGAAGAAGTATCGTTCATACAAAGGGACTGTCGGTAAAATAGCCCCTAATGTACTCGATCGTAACTTTAAAGCTCAGAAACCTAATGAAAAATGGGTTACAGATATTACGGAATTTAAGTTGTTTGGAGAAAAGCTGTACGTATCACCAGTGCTGGACTTGTATAACGGTGAAATTATCACGTATACAGTAGCGTCTCGCCCTACCTACTCCCTAGTCTCTGAAATGCTGAATCAGGCATTTAAACGCTTATCTGAAGAGGATGCACTTCTCCTGCATTCGGATCAAGGCTGGCACTATCAAATGAAACAGTACCAGCATGCTTTGAAGAAAAAAGGAATTACTCAAAGCATGTCTCGTAAAGGCAATTGTTACGATAATGCGGTAATGGAGAACTTTTTTGGCATTATGAAGTCGGAGTTTCTATATCTTAATGAATTCGAAAGTGTAGATCACTTTAAGCTAGAGCTGTCACGATACATGAACTACTACAATCACAAACGTATCAAGGCAAAATTAAAAGGCATGAGTCCGGTACAATACCGAACTCATGCCCAACAGGTTGCCTAAAAATATTTGTCTAACTTTAAGGGGTCACTTCACGATATGGCTGCCGTTTTTTTATATGGGCAGGATTGCGTTATCATTGCACGAATATACTCGGTAGTTGTATCGCTCTATTAGGGGGAATTTAGTTGCGTTTTGAACCGATCGATGTCATCCAACATAGAACGTTCATAATTGCGTTTCGCAGAGATTCCTTTATTGTCAGTTTCGGTTCCGATCAGGACTTCGGGAATGAAGAGGAATATATCGAATGGGTAAGCGAAAAATCAAAGCAATTTCCAGGCGGACTAGTAGTAGCAATGGAAAACGAAATACCGATCGGCCAGCTTGAGCTTACAATCAAAGAAGTCAATGATCGCAAAATCGGTTATGTCCATCTTTATTACTTGGTTCCTGAAAAACGCGGGATCGGATTAGGTAAGGAACTCCACGAATACGCGCTTCGGTTCTTTGAAAACAATGGCATTAAGGAATATCAGCTTCTGGTTTCCTCTACTAATCGATCCGCATTACGTTTCTATCATAACAATGGCATGCAGGAAATGGGTTTGGAACAAGACGGGAAAGTAATCCGAATGAAAGGGACAGTAAGGGGAATCCCGTGAAATACTTTGATTCAAGTACGAACAAAGATTAATTGCTGTAGAAGCAGCCCCGGACACAAAGATGCCTAATCCTAAAAGACATGAACTCCCACGCATGCTCGTACACTGTAATAGTGAGCTTGTTCGATGACATTCGCTGCGGAGGGATAACGATGAAAATAACGTCCGGCGGCTTCGAAGCCGTTTATCACGGCCGCGTACTCGCCTACGGTATGAATCCGATTGAAATCGTGTTGTCGGAAGAGAACGATCCGCTGACGTTCGTATTCTGTATTGAACAGGAATCGGAACGAGACGACTTCATGACGGATATCCGGCTGGTTCGATACAATGAAGTCCGCATCGCTTGCGTCAATTTTCCGCGGGGCAAGCCGACCGGCAATCAAGATATGATCCAACTCGGCGTCTTAAACAACCGCAAACTCTCGCTAAGTTACGAAGTGACCATCAATTACGATGCGACGTCCTGGACACTGGCCTTCACATTCTTCTCGGGCGAGGGGGTCGTGCCTGCATGAACAAAATCGAAATACAGGATCCGCGCGTAGCCGGCAAGATCATTGCGGCAAACGCCGAGAATGATAAACGCAAAGCAGAGCTTGGTTTCCTCGGCAAATTCTTCGGCTCGGGCGAGAACGTCCGTCTGTATATCGTTGGCACGATTACGCTTGGCGTTCTTCTCATCGCGCTGGTTTATACGTTGATCCCCGATCAATATCGGTCACCTGATTTTGGTTTGAAGGAAATGTGGACGCTCGTGGTGCTTCCGGTAGAATCGACGATCATCGGTTATTTGATCGGTTCGAAATCTAAGGACAGCGGAGGCTAGCATCGTTCCCATTGCTTGTCTATTCCTCAATAACATAGAAGATTATGCTGCCTGAGTAACATATCCGCTCCTCTCACAATATGATGAGTCTAGAAATCTAAAGAGGTGAGCCAATGGCAGTCGTAAAGGCCAGAAAACAGGATATTGATATGCTGGCAAGGTTGCTTCGAGCTGAAGCTGAGACCGAAGGCGAGATGGGCATGCTCCTTGTTGGAAATGTTGGCATTAACCGAATAAGAGCGAATTGCTCCGATTTTAAAGACCTCCGGACGATACCGCAAATGATCAACCAGCCGCATGCGTTCGAAGCGCTGCAGCATGGCTTGTATTATCAAGGTGCAAGAGAGAGGGAACGCCGCCTGGCGCAACGGGCAGTGAACGGGGAGCGGAACTGGCCGGGTAAATTCTCACTCTGGTATTTCCGTCCGGGATCGTTCGACAATCCGGGCCCATGCCCGCCAACTTGGTATAATCAGCCGTTCGCAGGTCGATGGAAGAAGCATTGCTTTTATGAACCGACAGGGCAAGAATGTGAGAACATATACAATACTTTTTAAATGTCAGGGAAGAAAAGTCCGGGAACGGGCTTTTCTTTTTTTTGCGAAATGAAGACATTTTGTAGACATATGGAAGAGAATTTGGACACATTTCACTTCTATAGTGTGAAAGTAACCTATCCAGCACACATTCATTTAGAAACGAGGAAGAGCGTATGAAGAAGCTTGTTTGGATCATGGTAAGTACGGCGGCAGTACTTTCAGCTTGCAGTAATAACCAGGCCATTAGTGAGACACCGAAGACTAGCGGTACAACCAATGAATCCGCTTCGCCCCCAACCATGAATGCATCACAAGAACAGCAGCCATCACAGAATGAAAACGATTCAAGCCCTGTCCATCTGTCGTTCGCGACTTATTATTTAAGCGATCAAATGAAAGCTGCAGTCAAAAAATACGAAATGCTGCATCCAAATGTGGATATAGACCTGCTAGCGACACCATCTTCCGGTAAAGATTTGGATGAAGTTTTAGGCTATTTCACGACGTTTGGCACAGTAGGCATTAATGCGAATACTGTACATCAGCAGGCAGCTTGGGATTTTCTACAGTTTCTGATGGAAGACCAAGAACAGTCGGCTTCCGTTTCGAATACCAAGCATGGCTTTCCGATTAACCAGAATGCCTATGATTTGATGGCGCAAAAAATTGCAAACGCCGGCAAGCTCAGGACAGAATTTGATACCGAGGTGACGATGAAGAAAGGCATGCCGGATCAGTTAAAAAGCTCGCTCATGCATGCGAATCACTGGAATTTCACACCATCTGATTTGGATCTGCAAGAAATGATTTATCAGGAATCGGAGTCTTTCTTTAGCGGTCAGAAGTCGGCAGAGGATGTAGCGAGGCTCTTGCAAAATAAAGTGAATTTGATGCTCAACGAGTAGCTGCCAATCCCGGCTGCGACTTGGCCCAATCTTGATCATGTTGAGAATTAAACCGATGGGAGTTGCGAATTATAAAGCAGGAGAGGGACGGCTTCGAGCGATATACAAAGTTCGTTCTGATAACTTCCATTACCATTCGAAAAGAGGGTTACAGGTATGACACAACGGGTGAATTATATGCAGCAATCGCCGGAGTTTTTCAAAAGGCTTATAGCGCTTAGCGGCGCAGAGAAGGATAGTGCGATTGAGAAAAGCATCCTCGATCTGATTCACCTCCGAGCTTCGCAAATGAACGGGTGCGGATTCTGCGTGGACATGCACTCCAAGGAAGCCAAGATACATGGCGAAAGAGAGCTTCGTCTCTATCACCTTCCCATTTGGCGGGAATCGACGCTGTTTAGTCCGCGAGAGCGCGCAGCGCTGGAATGGACCGAGATTCTGACGAAGCTGCCTGAACATGGCGTGAGTGACGAGGTATATAACCAGGTTCGTGAACATTTATCGGACAAAGAACTATCGGATCTGACCTTCTCGATCATGGCCATTAATGCTTGGAATCGCATAAGCATCGGCTTCAAGAGTGTACCGGGTTCAGCCGACGAAGCATACGGACTGACGAAAGCAGGATTAAGCTAACCAAAGAATGCGAAGCTATGTACCAAACAAAGAACCCTATATAGGGTTCTTTCAGTGTGTCTAGAAAATTTCGGTGATATTACGCGTCGATCTTAGTCTCATTCGAACTCTAACGGTTATGGCAGCCGTTATTTGGCCTAAATAGCCCCTTTGTATAAGCTAACGGTTGCCAGCGAGCTTATTTAATCGGTTTCCACTGGAAATGGACCAATTAGCTGCAAATAACGTCTGTCACAACCGTTAGCCTTGTAAAAGCGCTTATTATTACAAATTAGCCTCGCTGGCAACCGTTAAAGTTTTTACGCTTCATTCTCCTGCTTGAAGCATGTCACACATTGCCGTCTACAATCGTCTTATTTATAGAAACATGGAGGGGACAACAAGGAATGATTTCAAAGCCGACATTGCGGACTTGTTTCCTTGCGGTTCATTCCACGCGCCATATTGTGAAGTTTTTCACGTACGTGGAGACTAAAGGAGGAGAATTGACATGGTGGAAACAGCCATTCCTACACCAAACGAATCCGATTTGAATGCCGAGCAGGCTGACGTATTAGATCAATTGTTGAAGCCGGAAGTAGAAGAGGCTTTGGAGATTCTGGTTCAAAACTTGCCAAAGCTCGTCGAGATGACGACGCTGCTTACGAAAACATATGATTTGGCAACGAAAGTAGCGGGAGACCGTGTGTTGATTCAGGACACGGTAGGCGCAGTCAAGGAAGTAGTGAAGCCTATTGAACAAAAAGCGAAGCATTACGCGTCGGCAGCCATCGAAGCCGGAAATCGCATGGAGCAAGACACGTCCAAGATCGGCTTGTTCGGTATGCTGAGAATGTTCAAAGACCCTGAGCTTCAACGGGTGCTGCGCTTCAGTAAAGCATACTTGGATGTACTCGGCGAAAGAAGAAAATAATAAATAGGGAGATGGGGACATGAGCAAGCAGATCGTAATTTTGGGTGCAGGTTACGGCGGACTTCTCAGCGCGCTTTCCGCTCGCGAGCAATTCACGGCGGAGGAAGCAGCGATTACTGTCATTAATCGGTATGAAACGCATCAAATTATTACGGAACTTCATCGTCTGGCGGCAGGCAACATCGCGGAGAAAGCCGTCGCTTTGCCGCTCGCAAAGTTATTCAAAGGCAAAAATATCGACCTTAAGATCGGCACCGTGTCCAAGATTGATCCGGATGGCCGCCAAGTTATTCTGAACAATGGCACTTCAATCGCTTACGACGCGCTTGTGCTTGCGCTCGGCAGCGAAACGAACTACTTCGGTATTCGAGGATTGCAGGAGAATAGCTTGACGCTGAAATCGGTCGACGACGCGAAGCGGATTTTCGCTCATGTTCATGGACGAATCGCTGCGTATGCGAAGTCGAAAAACAAAGCGGATGCGACTTTCGTCATCGGCGGCGGCGGCCTGACAGGCGTCGAACTCGTTGGCGAGTTGGCAGACGAACTGCCGGGCATCTGCCGCACGCATGGCGTCGACTTTACTGAAGTGTCCATGTTCCTGGTCGAAGCGAGATCAACCGTTCTCTCCACCTTCTCTTCGGACCTGATCGAGCGTGCGGTAACGAGCCTTGAAGCTCGCCGCGTTCAATTTCTGACGGGACTTACGATTACGGAAGTGAATGGATCGACGGTCAGCCTGAGCGACGGCAGGGCTATTGAAACGGGCACCTTCATATGGACAGGCGGCGTGCAAGGCAATTCGCTCGTAGCGAACTGCGGAATTGAAGTCAATCGCGGCCGTGCGACGGTCAACGAATTCTTGCAATCTGTCTCGCATTCGGATGTATTCCTTGCCGGAGACTGCGCCGTCGTCTTCGGGCCGGACGGCCAACCGTATCCGCCGACCGCCCAGTTGGCCTGGCAAATGGGCGAGCATGTCGGTGAGAACCTGCATGCATATTTTAATGGCACCAAAATGGCTGCGTTCGAGCCGGTCAATTCCGGTTCGCTCGCCAGCTTAGGGCGCAAGGACGGCATTGGAATAATTGGCGAAAGCGGCATCGAATTAAAAGGATTGCCGGCAACCTTGATGAAAAAAGCGAGCGATGTTCGCTACTTGACGCATATCAAAGGATTATCCTTACTGGCTTACTAAGCTCGGTTATCGGTTGTTGGACTCGTCACATCTTCTAATCAAAAAACTTCCGTAAAGAGAGGCACAGCAGCTATGTCACAACGTGTGAATTTCGCTCAGCAATCACCCAACCTCTTCAAAAAGTTCTTGGCTTTCACCCATGCCTTGGGGGAAAGCACGATGGATGCGAAATTAATCGATCTCGTTTCGATCAGGACTTCGCAATTAAACGGATGTGAGTTTTGCCTGGGATTGCACATCACACAAGCAAAGAAGCATGGTGAGAGCGAGCTTCGCATGAATCAAGTTGCAACATGGCGGGAATCGGCTTTATTTACTCCACGGGAATGTGCTGCTCTGACATGGACCGAAATTCTGACTCATTTACCTGAAGATGGCGTTCCTATCGAAGTATATGATGATGTTCGAGAGTAATTTTCCGAACAAGAAATCTCGGACCTCAGTTTCTTGATCGTGTCAGTCAACGGATGGGACCGGATTAACGTAGCCTTTAAGACTGAAACGGGACGCCTGACTCGGGTTTCAGAGTAACAATAAACTTTCCACCTATCCAAGTAAAATAACTTGTCTTATTATGGTGTTACAGCCAACCGGTTACATCCCCGGAGTAGGCGAGACGGAAGTGATCTGCTTGATAGACATAACGCTCGCCGCTGCTCGTACACTGTAATAATGTGAGTTAAAATTTGGACTTGGACGGTGAGTAAGTGTGAAGCAAAACATGCGGATTGCCTTAGGACAAATGCAAGAGCTGACTCCTGAAACAATGACTTTTGCCAAGCAATTAGGTGTAACGAGTATGCAGCTTAACACCCCGAATCTACCCGGAGAATCCTGTTGGGCGTACGAGGATTTATATGCTTTAAAGAAAACTTGCGAAGACAACGGATTGTTCTTGGAATCCATTGAAAATGTTCCCATTCGTTTCTACGACAAAATTATGCTCGGTTTGCCCGGCAGGGACGAGCAGATCGAGAACTATTGCACGATAATCCGTCATATGGGGAGTGTTGGGATTCCAATCCTCGGCCATCACTTCATGCCTAATTTCGTTTGGCGGACTTCTTCTGAGCCGGGCCGGGGCGGAGCCATGTGTACAGCTTTCGATCTTGCCGTTGCGGCCAATGGCATCAACCAGGTTAAGTATGCTGCAAATCGAGAAGTGCGAATACCTGACGAAGCAGTCATGTGGGAGAACTACGCTTATTTCCTAAAAGCCGTGATTCCTGTCGCTGAACAATCAGGTGTGCGGCTTGCGCTGCATCCGGACGACCCGCCGGTTGCCATGCTTGACGGAACGGCCAGAATTTTTTATAAAGTGGAGAACTTCAAGAAAGCGGAGGCGTTGGCGAATAGCGATGCATGGGGATTGAATTTGTGCCTGGGCTGCTGTTCGGAGATGGTCTACGGAGCTGCGAATGTCATGGAAATGATTCAGCATTTCGGCCCGAGCAATAAAATTTGTTATGTGCATTTTCGCGACGTGCAGGGCACTATGCCGAAGTTCCAAGAGTGCTTCCTGGGAGAAGGAAACTATCATCCGGCAGAAGTGTTGCGGGAGCTCAAACGATCCGGGTTCACCGGTTTCTTAATGGACGATCACGTACCCCATGTCATTAATGATTCTGCATGGGGACATCGCGCACGCGCGCATGCCGTGGGCTATATGCAAGGTTTGTTGAATGCGTTGGAGCTTCTGGAATAGAGGGAAGCAACAGATGAAAGATTGAGAAATCACCTCTCCCAATAATAGTGTGGTAAACTAGTCGAAGCACGGGACCATTGCTTGGGGAAAAATAGAATAGGAACTATGAGAAACCAGCCTAACAAAAGCTGCCGCGGAATCCCGGGCAGCTTTTATTTTATCTACAGACGCATGACCGGCATCCTAACTTCGAAGTGAGTACCCGGATTTATAACTAAATTTACATTTTACACAAAACCACCGAAATCTTGATAGTGTTCGGTGGTTTTTACATTTTCTTGGACATTTATAGCGCTAGATTTACAATTCCTTAGGCTCGGTTTAACGCAGTAAAAACATCTGCTCATTAATCTATATACATGGGAACGTTCCCATGTGGGAACGGTCTCACAGCAGTGAAAGGGAGTGCAGCGTGGACAATCCGACCATCAAAGAAATCGCCCGGCGTGCCGGAGTGTCTAAATCCACCGTGTCGAGGATTATTTCCGGGAATGGATATTCCAGCCAGGAAGCGCGCGACAAGGTGCATGGGCTCATTGAGGAATTGCAATATAAACCCAATGCAGTCGCAAGGGCTATGGTGTCGCAAAGGACGCATAACATTGGGCTGCTCTTGTACAGACGAGATCATCCAATTGCATCACATCCGTTCTATGGGAAAATCGTCGACGCCGTCATGTTGGAATCGGCGAAGTTGAACTACTCGATTTTCGTTACAACGGATCATGATATGTCGTATCGTTCGGCCGACTTCATGATCGAGAAACGGGTGGATGGGCTCATTCTGATCAGCAGACTGCAGCAAAATGTCATTGATCATATCACGAACTTCGGTATCCCATTCGTCATGGTGAATGGGTCGACGGACGTCGATGGCGTTATCCATATCGTGAACCATGACGAAGAAGGCGGCAGGATGGTTGCCGAGCATTTGACGCAAACCGGACATAAACGAATATTCGTCATCGCTGGCCCGCAAAGTCATCGAAGTCATCATTTGCGCTTAAAGGGATTTATGACTTATATCACGCAGACGGGTATTCAAGAATCCGATGCGGCGATTCATTCCGCATCCACTTCGACCTTTGAAGAAGGGTACGAGATCATGGGCTGTCAATGGAAGCCATTTATAGAAGACGGGTACACGGCGCTCTTCGCCACAAACGATATGCTCGCAATGGGCGCGATGAAATTTCTAATGGAGAAGTCGGTTCGTATTCCCGAGCAAGTCTCCGTGATTGGATTCGATGACGTGGATTTCGCGACAATGTTCGCGCCGTCCTTGACGACAGTCAAAGTAGATACAGGGGAGATGGGCACACAGGCCGTCCGGCTCTTGGACCAATTGATTCGGCAGGAACCAAACATTGCACAACCCAAGCAGTTGATTCCCCGGTTGATCATCAGACAGTCAACCAAATAACAAACCCTATTATTCTGACGAAAGAGGCGATAGCTCTTCATGCGCTGGTATTTCAAGCTACTTGGAACAAGAAAAATCATAGAATTTATCGTGCTTGTCATCTTCGTTATTTTCTTTATGGGACCGCTGCTAAACTTAGCTATTCTGGCATTCACCGGAAAATGGAATTACCCGGATGTCATGCCGCATCAATGGTCCATGAAATGGTGGACCTTCGTCTTCAAACAGGAGGACATCCCGCAATCCATCGGCTTATCCTTCATGATTGCTTCTATTGTAACGGGGCTATCCATCGTGTTATGCATCCCGGCAGCGTATGCGTTCGCTCGTATTCGGTTCCCGTTCAGTCGTTTCTTCCTATTCTCGTTTCTGCTGACGCATGCTTTTCCGAAGATGGGGCTGTATGTCTCGATCGCGGTGCTTTTCTACAAGCTCGGCTTGATGAATACGCTCCTTGGAGTCGTGTTGATCCATATGATCAATGTGCTCATGTTCATGACTTGGATCCCGACCGCCGCCTTCCGGAATGTGCATCAAGCGCAGGAAGAATCGGCGAGAGACGTGGGAGCCGGCCCGATCCGTGTATTTCTCAAAATCACGTTGCCAATGGCATTGCCCGGCATCATAGTTGCCTCTATCTTCACATTCCTTAACTCTCTTGATGAAGCGCAGGGGACGTTCCTCGTTGGTATCCCGAATTACAAAACGATGCCGATTGTCATGTATTCCATTATTAGCGATTATCCTGCCTACGCTGGCGCGGTGTTCTCCATCATTCTGACTGCACCGACAATCATTCTGTTGCTCGCCGCCAAACGATTCGTAAGCGCAGATGTTATGTCCAGCGGGTTTACATTGAAATAACGAAGCAGGTATCGCAAGAACAAGGAGGCTGTTGTGAGTATGGTTCAGAGCACTCAAGACGTTCATGAAATTCAGAGCATTCCAACTATTCGCGACAAACAAGAGGTTCAGCCCGTACGAGACAGTCGAGTAATACAACTCTCCGTTCATCAACTGTCTAAACGTTACCGCACAGGCGAAGGCGTCACCTCGATATCGCTTGATGTGCATAAGGGCGAGCTCGTTACGCTTCTTGGCCCTTCCGGCTGCGGCAAAACTACGGTGCTGCGCAGCATCGGCGGGTTTCTCGAACCGGATTCCGGCGATATTCGGATTGAAGGCGTGAGCGTGCTCAAGTCCCCGCCGGAGAAACGTCCAACCTCGATGGTGTTTCAGAGCTACAATCTATGGCCGCATATGACAGTGTTCGATAATCTGGCATTCGGTCTTAAAATACGGAAAATGAAGAAGGCCGACATCCGCAAGGCAGTCAATGACGTTCTGAAGCTCGTTCGCTTACCGGACGCCGAGAACAAATATCCAGGCCAGCTGTCAGGCGGGCAACAGCAGCGTATCGCGCTAGCGAGATCCTTGCTCTTGAAGCCGGCAGTTCTTCTGCTCGATGAGCCGTTCTCTGCGCTGGACGCGAAGCTTCGGCATGAAATGAGGGAGGAACTGCGTGAGATTCAAGCGGAGACCGGCCTCACAATGGTATTCGTCACGCATGACCAGGAAGAAGCGTTGTCGATTTCCGACCGCATCGTCGTCATGAATCATGGCAAAATCGAGCAGATCGCTTCCCCGCAAGAGATTTACGATGAGCCAAGCACGCTGTATGTCGCCCAATTTATAGGCAAAATGAACTTTTTGAAAGGGGTGGTTTCGGAAGGCCAAGTCATGGTAGGGAAGTTGAGGTTTCCAAATTCCAAATCGTTGTCAGGCGGGGGATGGCTGGCAATCCGGCCAGAAGATGTCATCATGTCGAGACAAGAAAAAGAGAGCTTACCCGGTATCGTCAAGCAGATTATGGTTCTGGGCCACTATGCCGAAGTATCGATCCACTTACCGGAGCATGGCGTCATTCGGGCGTTTCAGCCAAGGGATGCCGTCAAGGAGCTAACTTCCGGAGACCAGATTTATGTGAGCTTCAAGAAAGTCATTACGTATCCGGAAGTCTAAGCATTCGAAACCCAAGCGAGATCCTAAAAAACTCAATGCCAGGGAGGCAATTAAGCATGTTCAACAAAAAATCAACTCTTACTTTACTGACATTAACGACCGTTACCGCAAGTCTTCTCGCCGGATGCGGAAACACGAATAATTCGGACAATGCCAACGCAGGAGCAGCAAACACCTCCAGTGCGACAAATGCCGGCGGCAATGAGGCTGCAACGAATACTTCGGCCGAACCCGTCGAGTTCAGCTTCTATTTCACGGGCTCGGAGAACGTCAAGAATTTATGGGACACGCTTGTACCTATGTTTGAGAAGGACCATCCGAACATTAAGGTTAAAGAAGTATATATTCCGTCCGGTACCGGTGCGCAGCCGACCTACGACCGCATTCTCGCGGCAAAACAAGCAGGCAAAGGATCCGGAGACATTGATCTGTACGAGGATGGGTTGAGCAATGTAACGCAAGGACAGAAGGATGAGTTGTGGGAAACGCTGGATCCGGACAAAATCAGCAACCTCGCTTCCGTTGACGCCAATACAATGACGGACGTATCCAACTTGGCTGTTCCGTATCGTTCGTCCGCCGTCGTGCTCGCATACAACAGCGAGAAGGTACAGACGCCTCCGAAAACACTCGACGAGTTGTTCGCATGGATCAAGGCGAATCCGGAACGCTTCGCTTACAACGACCCGTCCACAGGCGGCGCGGGCAGTTCGTTTGTAACAACGACGCTGTATGACAAGCTCCCTGAAGACGCCATTCACAATTCAGACCCGAGCATTGAACAGCAGTGGGGCAATGGTTTCGATACATTGAAAGATCTGGGCAAATACGTGTATGGTAAAGGTATCTATCCCAAGAAAAACCAAGGCACGCTGGATCTGCTAATCAGCGGCGAAGTGGACATGATCCCGGCATGGTCGGACATGGCGCTTGAGCAAATCGGTAACGGCCAGCTGCCGGATACGACAAAAATTACGCAAATTACCCCAGGCTTCAATGGCGGTCCGACGTACCTGATGGTGCCGAAGCTGTCCGAGAAGAAGGATGCGGTCAATGAGTTTCTGAACTTCGTACTGTCGCCGGAAGCGCAATCCGTCGTCGTGACCAAGATGCACGGTTTCCCGGGCATCCAGCTGTCGAACATGCCGCAGGACATCCAGGATTCCTTCAAAGGCGTAGCTGAAGGCTTTCGGACCTTCAACATCGGCGATTTGGGCAGTGAGATCAATAAACGTTGGCAAAGCGACGTAGCGGCGCAATGATGAAGAAACAAGTGAAAATGGGGATACTGGGATTGCTTCTGGTCATCCCCTCTTTTCTGTTGCTGTTCGTGACGGTCGTCATCCCAATCGCGGTTTCGTTCAAGGAGAGCCTGACCAATAAGGAGGGCGGCATCGACTTGTCGAATTATAAGTACCTATTTACCGACAAGCTGATGCGGTCCAATATTATTTTTTCGCTGGAAGTGACGGTTATATCGGTCGTAATCGTCCTTATCGTTAGTTATGCGCTAGCTGCTTACATGCGTTTCAATAAAGGCAAATTAGTCGGGTGGATTCGGAATATGTACATGATTCCGATGTTTATTCCTACGGTCATCGCGACGTACGGTTTGATACAGTTGCTGGGAAACCATGGCTGGGTATCGCGATGGGTAATGTTGCTTGGCGGCAGCGGAATTCCACGTTTTATTTTCGATATGAAAGGCATCATTATTGCTAATCTATGGTTTAACATTCCTTTCACTACCATGCTGCTTGGTTCAGCCTTGGCAGGTATTCCGGATTCGGTGATGGAAAGCGCGAAGGACGTAGGCGCAGGGAGATTCCGACTATTTAGCCGCTTTATCATACCGCTCACATACAAAACGCTGCTTGTGGCGGTAACCTTCGTCTTCATGGGCGTAATCGGCTCGTTCACTGCGCCGTTCCTTCTTGGTCCAAATGCACCGCAAATGCTCGGCGTCTCTATGGAGCAAATTTTCGGCGTATTTCAGGAGAAGGAGAAGGCTTCTGCACTCGCGTTCTTCACCTTTCTGCTTTGCTCGTTCATGGGTTACTTCTACATTCGCAGTATGATAAAGGAAGAGGGGGCGCGTTCGTAATGGTACGAAACTTTCCGCTGATTACGGCTCACGCCGGATGCATGAACGCGGAAGCACATACGCTTCGTTCGGTTCAAATCGGACTCGAGCTTGGTGCGGACGTGGTGGAAGAGGATATTCGGGTGACCAGGGACGGGATTCCCGTTCTGGCACATGACGACGAATGGTTTAACTCTGATGGGCTGAAGGTGAGTATTGCCGGAATGGCATACGCGGAATTAAACGGTCTCCTTAAGCTGGAAGACATGTTGCAGCTCGTTCAAGCATCCGGCAAAATCGTGAATCTGGATTTGAAGGTTGATGCGGCGATTGCACCGGCTGCGGCATTGGTCCGCAAATTCGGCATGTCGCAGCAGGCTTTCTTCTCAGGTTGCGAGCTGCAAAGGGCGCTGCTGGCCGAGCGACTGCAGCCGGGCATGCACAAGCTCCTTAACGCCAACATCGAGCTGTTCAAGACCTTGCCTTACCGGGAAGCGATGGTTCAAACTTGTGCGGATGCCCGCGAAGCATCCTGCTTTGGAGTGAATATTTATCACGGTCTTCTGCGGCAAGAGTTTGTGGAATATGCCGATGGATTGGGACTGCCCGTATATGTTTGGACTGTTGAGGATGAAACGTTAATGCGCAAATACGCGGAATGGGGTGTTCATTCTATCACAACACGCAATGTTGAGGCATTGGTACACGTGAGGCAAGTAGTTGTCGGTTAACGAGAATGAAGTCCGCGTAACTCCCTTGACGGGTAGTTTTCTAGAACCGATGAAGGGATTTTATTCCAACTGTCGAATATTCCGAAAGTATCCGTTGAACCAAGTGGAAGTCTTGAAAGTTGCAACAATTGTACAGGAGGAGATTATATAAATTATAACGAGGTTGTCAGCATCAGTGATGCCTATTTACTTTCAACCGTAACAGAGTTGTACGGATTAGAAGGCTATGCGATCAAACCGGTTCGTGCACATCTAGGAGGGCGTAATGTCGTTTATACCTGTGAGAGAGAGGGTAGCGATGCAAAAGTACTCAGAATCGCCTTCTTAAATGACAGAAACCGCGAAGATTTTCTAAGTGAACTTGAGTACGTCAGGTATTTATTCGCGCATGGCGGACATGTTTCAGATGTCGTCAACTCCCTGAACGGGAATCTGCTGGAAGAGATCATTCATCTTAATCAACCCTTTTTTATATGCCTGTTCAAAAAGGCCCCAGGGAAAATGCTTGCGGATAATCATTATCGGTACCGGGACGGAGTTCCTATTACCGAATATTACTATAACTGCGGTAAAGTCCTCGGGAAGCTGCATCAAGTATCCAAAGGATATACTCCTGTCCAGCGCCGGTATAGTTTCAATGACAAATACAATGCGGAATATATCGGTACACTCGTTCCCGCTTCACTACCTCTGCTGAAGGAGAAGCTGTTAGGACTTCTTAGAACTTTGGAAGGATTGGAGAAGAACAACGATTCTTTCGGTATGGTCCATTTCGATTACAATGATGGGAATTATTCGATTGATTATGATAACGGGCAAATCACCGTTTATGATTTCGATAATTCCTGTTACTGCTGGTATATGTTTGACTTGGCCAGTCTCTGGACAAACGGCATGGGCTGGATCCAATTTGAACCTGACGTCGGTAAACGCATCAAGTTCATGGATGATTACTATGATACCGTGCTCGCGGGATACCGATCTGAGACCGGAATCGAAGATGCAATGCTTGCACATTTGCCCTTATTTATCCAAGTAAACCTTATGGAAAATATTATGGATGCTTTCGAGGTCATGCGAAACAACGGCGAAGAGCCGGAGTGCGATGAGGAGCTGTCTTATCGCATCAAATGCCTGGAAGACGATATCCCGTATATGGGATTCTTCGATGCCATCTACTCCTACGAAGAACCGTTTGAGTTTGAAAAACGGATTTTGTAGTCTTAATACGTGACTGAAAATGAAAAACAACCTTAGCACGGCGGTTCGCCGGACTAAGGTTGTTTGCTTTATTGCGGATAAAGCAGATATTGCAGCATGATTGCAGGAGGCTTATTCCTGTTGCCACATTTGAAGAAGGAACTTTATTCCATGCTATCGAATACTACCAATGAAACGGCTGCCGGTATTACGGTTGTCGTTTTCGCAATTACGGAAGGCTGGAAACTTTATTTCGGGGAGGCGCAGACGTGGAAAAACAGTCTTTAAATAGAATTCATGTAATAGGTGCCAGAGAATTTGATAGTGCTGCCACGGACGGCATGGACAAGAATAAGGTTCATCAAACAAACAGCAGCTATTGGGATACACAAGGAAATGACTTTTTAGGTGCAATCGTGCTTCCTTTATACGGATCCTATATTTCCGAAGAAAAATGCCAACTTTTTGGCGATGTCTCGGGAAAAAAGGTGTTGGAAATCGGTTGTGGAAACGGTGAATCTCTGCAATATCAGGGGGAGCGCAACGCATCTGAACTTTGGGGTATCGATTTATCGGCAAAACAAATCGAAAAGGCTTCACAGCATTTGACGTCGTGCGGTCTATCAGCTAAATTGATCTGTTCTCCAATGGAAGAAGCATGTGGCATACCGGAGGATTATTTTGACTTTGTATATTCGATTTATGCCATAGGCTGGACCACTGACCTTGAGGGGACTTTCCGCCGAATCGCTTCTTATTTGAAAGAAGACGGCGTTTTTATATTCAGCTGGTCTCATCCGATTCACAAATGTGTTGTTGCAGAAAGCGATAGGTTGGTTTTTAAGAAGTGTTATTTCGATGAATCTTGGTATTCGGTATCTCTTGATGAAGCTGTGCTCACCTTATCCGATCGTAAACTATCAACTTATGTCAATGCGCTGGCCAGAGCGGGATTTGTAATTGAACAAATGATCGAGGAATCTGACGAAGCGATTATCCAATCTCAGGACAATGATGCTACCCATAAAGCAAAAATGCTTCCTTTAACGTTTGTCGTCAAAGCAAGAAAACTTTAAGTAGGAGGATGAACTCAATTGAAGCATTCCAAATGGCTAGGTACACTTTGTGCGGGAATGCTGGCATGGACATTGTGTGTGTCGACGACTACGGCGGAGTCCGGTTCCACATCAAGCGGCTGTAAGTCATTTCATCATGCAAAAGAATGACGGTACCTTATGGGGATGGGGAACAAATACCGATGCAGAACTTGGAGCAGGTCAAAATATGCCTGTAGCAAAAATGCCGGTACCGGTAGGTATACCAATATCGTTAGAAGTCAATGGCGAGGCGCTATTGTTAACCAGTGGTGTTATCATCCGGAATAACCAAACCTTCATTCCGCTTCGCTCTCTGCTTGTCATGCTTAATGCAACCATAAGCTATGAAACTAAAAATAAAGTTGTGATTGTCGATGGTAAAGAAGGTAGCACTCCTCCAATCCGCATATCAATAAACTTGAAAGACGGGGAAATTCTCTTAAATGAAAAGTCGATTATTCCACGGTCAAAAGCCTTTGTGATTAGCGGTACGTCGTATATACCTTTGAGATTTATCAGTGAACAACTTGGCGCCGAGGTTTCGTGGAATTCGAAGGAAAACAAGATATCTATTTTTTACTAGGAGGAAGTAGCATGGAGAAACGTGGAATAAACACCATTGACGATTATATTGCGCAGTTTACCGGTGAGACACTGGAAATCCTTAACAAGCTTAGAGAACTCATTCACGATTGCGCGCCGGAAGCGACTGAAAAAATCAGTTATCAAATGCCGACATTCGCGTTGAACGGCAATTTGGTCCATTTTGCAGCTTTCGAAAAACACATCGGATTCTATCCGACGCCCAGTGGGATTGAAAAGTTTCAAGAGGAACTATCACCTTATAAAACAGCGAAGGGATCGGTTCAATTTCCAATTAACAAGCCGATACCCTTTGATGTAATTAAGAAAATCGTAAAGTTTCGTGTTAGTGAGAACCAGCGAAGTAAAGACAATTAATAGCGGAATTGTAGGCTAATAATAATAAGCCAGGCATTGCCTGTTGGCGTGTAACAATATGTTCATTGGGCAGGACATGAACACCATTGTATACTGTATTTAGACAATCTCGTCCCAGATCGGGTCGAACTAGGAGGTCGAAGTTCATGCAGTTCACTACAACAATGGGCCGTTTGCGTATTATTACCCTCTTGGAGGGGCTCTCGTACATCATCTTGCTGTGCATTGCAATGCCGCTGAAGTACGCCGCTGATCTGCCGGAAGCCGTGAGTGTGGTCGGCTCGTTACATGGATTGTTCTTCGTGCTCTATCTGTTGGCGGTTGCACATGTGACGTTCGCTCATCGTTGGTCTATAGGCAAAGTGCTTTTCGCGTTGGGTGCTGCCTTTCTTCCGCTCGGGAATTTCTTGCTGGACCGCCAATTGCTGCGAAAAAAATAGATTTACTGGCTAAGGTAACTAATTAGTGGGACTGCTGAAAATGGCGGTTCTTTTTTTTGTTATGCTAACGGGCATAATTGACAAGCAACCTCAGGGTTGCTTATAATCGACCTATGAAATGGGACAGAGACACTATATTCAAAGCACTTGGCGATTCGACTAGGCGGCTTATGTTAGACGAACTATCGGAACGCAACGAGCAAACGTTATATGAACTTACGGTCCGACTCATTACGAAGCACAACCTTGCCATTACGAGACAGGCGATTGCTAAACATCTTTCTGTACTGGAAGAAGCCGGGTTGATCAAATCGGAAAAAAAAGGGAAATTCCGCGTAGTTGTTTTCAATAACGAACCATTGAAAGATCTGCTCAAGGGATGGATAGAGTAAATCTAATCCAAGACTGCTGGCTTGTTACAGAGCACCGACATTGCAATATTATAGGAGGCAGAAAAAGCGATGAAAATCATAGTTACCAGTCTTTTCGTTCAAGATCAAGATAAGGCATTGGCGTTTTATACAGAAATGCTGGGCTTTGTAAAAAAGCATGACATTCCCATGGGGAAATTCAGGTGGATCGCTCTTGTTTCATCCGATGAGCAAGAAGGGACCGAGCTTATTCTCGAACCGAATGATCATCCTGCCGCCAAAGAGTATCAAAAGAAGTTATTTGCTGACGGCATCCCAGCCACAATGTTTGGAGTTGCAGATATTCATAAAGAATACAAGCAATTATTGGACAACGGCGTCAATTTTACAATGAAGCCGACAAAAATGGGCGAGATCACAATAGCTGTCTTTGATGATACATGTGGCAACTTAATTCAGATGATTCAGAAGTAACTGGCCAACGTAACAAGCTGCCGGCACTCGTTCGGCAGCTTTGTTTATGTATAATTGAAACGAAACCATATACCCTATATTTCGTACAAGTAATGACTAATTGGGAAGCGTCAATAAACAGACTCATACGAAAGGGTGACACATTTGAACAGGTTCAATATTATTCGTCCCATCATGCTGATCGCGGTTGCTCTCTTAACTAAGAGTTTGGTTACGAATCTTTGCATGGTGCTGGGAATGGAAGCCGAGCCAGCCCAAAACATTGGCTACATCGCCATGTTGATCGCGGGGCTCCTGGTATTCACCAGAATCAGAAAAAATCAGAAATAGGATTTGCACCGAGAGATCGATTCGGAAAGCAAATTTGGCCGGAATTACCAAATGGATAATAAAATAAATCCCCTAAACTAAGAAGTTGTCGCAGTCCATCTGCGCCAGCTTCTTTTTTATTGGCAATACTTTGTCCCTGTTGGAATAGGTATAAGCATGTACCTATTGTGAGGGGTGAGCACATGTATTCAGCTGAAATCAGTCGATCGAATCCGTCGTGTATTTTATTTATTATCGACCAATCCGGATCTATGTCCGATCCGTTCGGGGCAAGCACCAAGGCCGAGAGCGTTTCAGACGCCATCAACCGGTTATTGCAAAATCTCGTTATCAAGTGCGCGAAGTCGGAGGGAATTCGCGATTACTATCATGTTGGCGTAATTGGCTATGGCGCCGGTGTCGGGCCGGCGTTCGGAGGTGTTTTAGCGGGGAGAGAAGTGGTGCCGATCAGCGAAATTGCCGATAACCCGTCAAAGCTGGATAAACGTCTGAAAAAAGTACCCGATGGGGCAGGAGGGTTGGTTGACCAACTCGTCAAGTTCCCGGTTTGGTTTGAGCCGATCTCAAACGGAGGCACGCCGATGTGCGAGGCGGTCAGAACGGCTCAGACCGTACTGACTCAATGGATCAGTGAGTACTCGCATTGTTTTCCGCCGGTTGTCATTCATATCACGGACGGAGAATCGACCGACGGCGATCCGACCCTTGATATGGAACAATTGAGAACGTTATCGACCGATGACGGAAATGTACTGCTATTCAACCTGCACATTACCGATAGTCCGAGCGCGGTCGAGCTCCGCTTTCCGGAAACCGCGGATGCGCTGCCTGACGCGTATTCCAGAGTGCTTTACGAAGGCTCAAGTCCGTTGACGCCTTTTATGATCCAAGTCGCTAATCAGGAATACGATTTGAGTCTTACCGATGGAGCGAGAGGTTTCGTGCTCAATGCGGATTTAACGCTCGTGATCCAGGCGCTTGATATCGGTACGCGTCCGGCAAATCTTCGGTAGGGCGTGAGTTATGCGAATCGAACACGAAACTTTTAGATTGCCGAAGGCAGGAAATCGCAGCGATGAATACGAGGATGCCTCCCATAACAGCACACATGTGAACAAGGAGACGACAATCTGTAGATTCGCGATAGCGGATGGGGCCAGTGAGTCCTCCTATGCAGAACTGTGGGCGAATTTGCTCGTAAGCGGTTATTGCTTTGGCAGAATCGGCGCTATGCAGATCCATAAATCAGTGTCCCCGTTATCGAAAGCTTGGCAGAAAAAAACCAACGGCAAAAATCTCCCTTGGTATGCGCAAGAGAAACTGAGCAGCGGAGCGTTTTCCACATTAGCAGGGATTACATTCCGATATCCGATAGATGCCGAGTCTGCGGCATTTGACGCGATAGCGGTCGGCGACAGCTGCATTTTTCATGTTCGAGGGGATTCGATGCTCGGTTCATTTCCACTAAGCAATGTCGATGAGTTTCTGCGTCGACCTATTCTCATCTCCAGTAACACAGCTAACAATGGCCAGCTTAAAGCGTTTGTTCACAGCTGGATCGGTACCGCCGAAGCAGGAGACGAGTTCTGGCTGATGACCGATGCCCTCGCTTGTTGGCTGATTACTCGCTACAAGGAAGATTGCAGCGTGATGAGGCTTATTCATAAGCTGGCCGGCGAGAGTGACTTTAATCATCTCGTGCATGAAGAAAGACGACGGACTCACGGTGAAGGCCGTTTCTATCTAAGGAACGATGACGTAACATTCATTCGTCTAAAACTGGTAAAAGGGAAGTGAGGCGATGTACTGGCCCACTCCGCAGGATTATAGGGAAGCCATTCAAAATCCGCGAATCTGCTTTAAGGATCCAGAGCTGCAGGCTGGCTTACCGGAATTGGATAAGCTGGGTTTGCCCCGTCCGATTTCGGGAAGCTTCGCCACCGTGTACAAACTGAAGTGCGGGGAACGAGAGTGGGCGGTCCGGTGCTTCACCAACAATGTAAAAGATCAGAAGATCCGTTACAATGCTATCAGTTTGCATTTACGTTCCAATCCTCTCCCGTACCTCGTCCCATTCGAATACCTTTCCGAAGGCGTTAATATAAACGGTCAGTGGTTTCCGGTCGTGAAAATGCAATGGGTGGAGGGAGAGTCGCTGCTCGATTACATGGGTCGGAATTTGCATCGTTCCGACCTGCTGCAAGAACTCTCCGATAAATGGATCATAATGACCCGCGCACTGCGCACTGCCAATATCGGACATGGCGACTTTCAGCATGGAAATATTTTGATCGACAATGATGAAATCATTCTGATCGACTACGACGGGATGTACGTACCCGGTTTAGACGGCATGCCAAGCCATGAGCTAGGTCATCGAAACTATCAACACCCGGGAAGGAATGAAGGGCATTTCGGCCCCTATATCGATCACTTTTCGGCGTGGGTTGTATGGATATCGATCACGGCCGTTTGTGCCGATTCTTCATTATGGCATTCGCTTGAAGCGGGAGAGCTGGAGGAAAGTCTCCTGTTTCGACGGAAAGATTTTGTTCGTCCCGAAGCATCACGTGCTTTCGAATTACTGGCGCGTATGGAAGACGAAACAGTACGAAAGTCAGCTAACTCCCTTCGCGCATTCGTTTCAATTGGAGTTCCGGAGGTGCCGAGACTCCCCGATCCCGAACCGGAAGAGAAGACGACGCAGCCTTCAAGTCTATATATCTCGGCGTTCTCTAAGACGACTTCGTTTAAAACTTCACTGACCGCTTTCTATAATCGTCATGTAAAGCGGATGCCGCGAATGGCTCTTGCTATTTCCCTGCCAGAAACTTCGTATTCCGGTGGAGCGTCGTGGGTCTTGGACCATATTACGTTGGAAGCGGCGCCGCATAAGCAGCAATCAACGTACCTCCTCATGTGGGAAAACTTCATTTCCTACCTGATTCTACTTGCAACAGCGTCAGCCGGAACTATTTTGTACAATAGTGCCCCTGTCTCAGCGCTGCTCTTCAGTTCGATACTAGGTGTTGGAACGGAGATCGTTTTTTTGAATTGGAGATATGGGAAGATCCCCGTCGTCCGGGAGAAGAGAGCGACGAACGATAGTATGAAGCGGCTGGAGCTTGACCTATCTCTATTGCAAAGTGAAATGAACGAATTAAACGAAATTAAGCGTAATTTTAGTCAAATTGAAGAGGAATTGTTAAACGATTGCGTGCAGAAGCTCGAGGAAGCGGTTTATCGGGAAAGGCAAGAAACAGAAGCGGTGGAGAAGGAGCTTCATCAATTTTTAAGCGGATTAGTTGGCGAAAGAAGGAGCATTGACCAAGAGGAAAAAACGGAGCTCTCAAGCAAACTGGCCGCATTCCAAAAAAAATGGTTGGAAGAGCAGATAATCAAACATAAGATTAGCCAGGAAACGATATCGGAAATCGATGATGAGACAAAACGCCGTTTAAGAAAGAACGGTATTCGTACGCCGGCTGATTTCCTGGACATTACGATCAATCAGTCCTATGGCCGCAAACAAATCGACAAAGCCTATTTGATTTTAACAAACGGCGGTTCGGTTCATGTAGGCATGAGCCGTTCTCAAGCGAAAGCGCTGGTCGACTGGAAAAGAAAAATCGAACGCAGGTATCGAACAAAAATTCCTCCGGTTCTTCCTCGTACAGAAATCTCCGCCATTTCGTTGAAGTTTAAAGATCGGAAGTCAACACTAAATGATGCGGAACAAACCTATATAGCCGATGTACAGGATAGGTTGGATATGATTAAGCAGACTCATCTTCCAGAACTGGATTCCTTAAGGAAGGAAGTGGAAGCTGCCAAAATCCGCCTTATGAACGAGCTTCATCACTTTGATAGGCGAATCGATGAACGAGGTAAACGGCATTCAGATAAACTTGAGGAGTATCACAAACTAAACAAACAAATGGCATCGTACAAGAATGTTCATTTTGTAGGCTACGTAAAGAAAGTGTTCCTGTTTCACAGGTAAATCACTGGGGACCAAACTCGTGATGTCGACGTCAAAAAACGTCCTATAGTAGGACGTTTTTTTGCTGTTCTTTGTAATTATGTTATACCCATCGGTCTAAATTCATCCCTTTTCAAGGGAGGGACTATTTGCATGTGATCCAAGTATACGCCGCGACAACAGTAAGGCAAAAGCCAGATAAACGATAATGATAAAACCAAACAACAAGTAATTACCGCCGATACGGTAGAGCGGGCTGCCTACGATCGGACTGAAAGCCATACCCATGTATCGGAAAAAGTTATAGGCGCCAACGGCGGTTGCACGGTTTTTCGTAAAAGCGCTTGTAAGCAGCGTCGTCTGCACAGGAAGCGAGAACCCGAGCGATAAGCCGAAGAGGATAATGCCGGCCAGCAGCCAACCTAATGAAAATGAATAAAAGATAAGGAAGAACAAGACGGAAATTGCATTAAGATAAGTCGTCAGAACGATCAGCTTTTCGCCATCCATTCGTGCTTGGATCTTCCCGCCTAAATAACTGCCAACGACGATGCCAAGCGACATCGGCAGAAAGACAAGTCCCTTCTGCTCGGCCGACAAGCCGTAGCGATCGCTTAAGATGCTCGGCAGGAACACTAGAAAATCGTAAAACACATAGTACTGAATAAAACCAAGATACATAATGGACGATCCGATGCGATTCTGAAGAATCATTGCAAAATCCCTTAGCTGAAAACGTCCGGCTTCGACGTTGTCCGGCTTCGTTTCCTTCAAGTAAAGGTAGTTGAAAATCAGCACAAGCATGCCTGTTGCTGCAAGAGCGAGAAACACGGAGTGAAAATGAAACATTCCGCTTAAAAAGCCGCCGATGACAGGTCCGAGCACGGGTCCGAGCGAAACCAACATTTGAAAGGTCCCCATCGCTTGTCCCCGCTCTTTTCCATCGAACAAGTCGCTGATGACCGTAACGGCAACGACGGATCCCGCTGCGATTCCGATAGCCTGCAACGCTCGGAAGACGATAAGCAGCTCTATGTTTGCGGAGAAAAAACATCCGACCGAAGCGATAACATATAGGGTTATTCCGAAAAGAATGACTTTGCGGCGCCCCTTTGAATCCGTGAGCGGACCATAGATCATCTGCATGATGGCAAGAAATAAGGTGAACACTGAAATCGTCAAGTTTACGACGAATGAGGTGGAGTGGAGTTCACTGGCAACCTCGGGCAGCACCGGGGTATAAATGGTTTGCGTAAACGGCCCAAGAAATGCGGCAAACGCAACAATATAAAGAATGAGTTTACGATTCATGATGTGCAGTCCCCCAATGAAAATTTAATGTCATCATCATACTTGATCTCAATTATTTATTCCAACGCATTGCATGCTATAATCTCATTGACTGGAAGTAATGAATGGAGCGTGGAATAATGGAACTTCTTCAGCTGCACTATTTTCTGGCGGTGGCTCGTTCTGAACATGTAACCGAAGCTGCCCGGACACTGCATGTTACGCAATCGTCATTAAGCAAAACGATTCAACGCCTGGAGGAAGATTTGGGGGTTTCACTATTCGATCGGGTAGGCAGGAAGCTGCAATTAAATGAGTTCGGAAGAAGGTTTCTTCGACGCGCAGAGAGGGCTTTGTTCGAATTGGAACAGGGGAAACTGGAGCTTAGCGAATTATCCAGCCCCGATCATGGCACGCTTGAATTAGGGGTAACCAGCGCAAGCGTGTTACCGAGTATCCTTAGGGAATTTCGGAAAAAGCGGCCCAATATTCAATTTCACGTGCAAATGCTGACCACGCAGGAGATGATCATGCTTCTGGAGAGAGGAGAAGTGGATTATTGTTTGTCCTCGCCTCCTGTCGAACGGGATGACATCGAATGTCAAATCGTATATATCGATCCCATCCTTGTCGCCGTTCCGATGGGGCATCGGCTTGCGGATCGCAGCAGCGTATCGTTGACTGAGCTGCGAAATGAATGTTTTGTCGGGGTGAAAGTCGGCTATGGTACCCGTGATTTAATAGACGAGGTTTGTAAATCGCTTGGATTTGCACCTCATTACGTGTACGAAGGGGATGAACCGGCAAGGCTGGTCAATCTGGTGGAAGCCGAAATCGGCCTAGCCTTTATCCCAAGCACGGCAAGGAATGAGCGCGCACAAATCAAATATCTCCAGGTAGAGACTCACGAAGTGGTGCGGAAAATCGCATTACTGTGGCACAAGAGTCGCTATATATCACCGGCTGCTATGGAATTTCGCGATGTGGTTATCGAATATTTCGAGTCCAGAAACCAAGCAGACCAAACAGGCCATTAAATTGAGCAATCCCGTGCAGAATACAATCTCATAAACAGCAAAAATCACAGCCGTATGCGGCTGTGATTTTTTGTTTGGTGGATCCTCGAGAAAAGATTAACCGCCGATGCCTTGAGCAAAATAGTCGCGCGTCTCTTGGCGAGCCTTCGGAGTCAGCACGCGATCAAGCTCTTCGTTCAGCCAAATCAACGACTTATTCCGGAGATGATTACGCATGGTTTCCTCGGCATCGCGCATCGTTAAGTTAATGACGCAGGGAGTGGCTCTGGTGCATGCCGCATACTCCTCGTCACGGCACAGATAACTGTTGTCCTTAATATTTTTGCATTGAAAAATAGGGGACTTGCCTTCTACGGCTTCAACGACATCCCAAAAGGAGATTTCCGCAGGAGGCTTGGCTAATTTATAGCCGCCCTTTACCCCGGGTACGGAACGAACGATACCTGCCTTCGTCAATTTCCCGAAAATCTTGGACAGATAGGTTTCCGAAATGCCTTGAAACGCAGAGAGCTCTTTAATCCCTATAGTCGCATCAGACGGAGTATCGATTAAATATACCAAGCAATGCAGCGCATATTCAACACCTATACTGTACTGCATGCAAACACCTGCTTTCTGAACGAACTCAAAACTTAATACTAACATCTTAGGTGGATTCATAACCCTTGTCAATCGAGGCTTGGCGGAATTTGTAAGTGGAAATGCGCTGTCCGGTCGATTGACAAGCCGAATGTTAACCGCTATATTATAGACAATGTTTATAGGCGATAAACATTATCGACGATTAACGACAACAAAGAGAACAGAAGTAACGGAGGTTAGACTGCATGAACAAGCATCCAGAAGCAGCAACGGAACGTACAGCTATTTCCCACCGGAATGAAGAAATCGAATGGCAACAAGTGGAACACGTGCCGGGAGAACGGATTTGTATTCGCGTCAAGGGCGAAGATACGAATGGCGCATACTCCATTTTGGATCTGGTAAAGGATTCTTCCTATGGTTCATCGTACGGACCGCCTATTCATATTCATGAAAGAACCGACGAGATATTCCGCGTCATTGCGGGAAGAGCGCGATTCTATTTGGACGGCAAAGAAATCGATGCGGGAGCGGGCGATATCGTTGTCGTTCCAAAGGGTACAGCGCACACTTTCGCTAATTTTGACTTGGAAACGCCGCTGCATTTGCAGATTACGTTTACTCCCGCGGGAGATGAGCTTGCATTCCAGGATTGTGTCGGTAAAACAATCGACGAAATCATCGAACTGTCCAGAACCAAATATCAGGTCATCTTCACGGGACCGCCACTTGAAAATAAATGAGGGCCTAACATCGTGACAACACATCATGAACAACCTGTAGTAGATCTGCATGCCGTTTTCCGACAGAACGAGGAATCGGAGTGGATCGAGTTGATCCACACTCCCGGAGAAAGGTACAGAATTCGGGTAAAAGGCGAAGATACCAATGGAACCTACTCCTTAATTGAAGTCATTATGGACCCGAAGAATGAGCCGCCGTATGGACCTATGCTTCACATTCATCAGAGGACGGACGAAATATTCCGAATCCTGGAAGGAAAGGCTCGATTTCATGTGAATGGAGCAGAGTTCAATGCGGAAGTGGGAGATATCGTCACTATTCCGAAAGGAACGCCTCATGCTTTCGCTAATTTTGGCGACTCTCGGTTACATGTACAGATCATGTTTACTCCCGGAGGAGAAGAAGCCTTTTGGCAGTCAATAAACGGGTTGCCGTTAGACCAAATGGAAGAAGCATGTAAAACCTTTCACGTACTTATCGTGGGACCGCCACTTCATAAATAACATCGCCAACTTCATATCCATTTCAAATCATCAAAGAACCATTAGGAGGAAATAATTATGTCAGCACTCTTGGATGTCATGGGACCACGTATTCAACTGTTAACGGATTTGTCGGAAAATAGGGACTATTCCCTTATGAAGGCTGAGGTTCCGCCAGGCGTTATCGTTCCTGTTCACAGTCATGATGATCGCGAAACTTTTGTCGTACTTTCGGGCGAGCTCGAAGCTTTCATAGAAGACAGCTGGAGAACGGTTATGGCAGGAGATACGATTGATATTCCGGGGAACGTAAAGCACGCTTGGCGAAATTCCACGAATGAAACCGTAACCTTGTTAGTCGCATCGACTGTGAAAATGGGAGAGTTTTTTAATGAAATCGGGCGTCCCGCCGATACGGTACCACCGGGTCCGCCTGCACCGGAAGTGTTAATGCATTTCGTTACAGTAGCGCTAGCTTACGGTTATTGGCTTGGCACCCCCGACGATAATGCTTCTATCGGTATCTCGTTGGGCTAACAAGCTATAACGCATTAAATCCGCAAGAGACCATCATAAGGGAGAGATTCGATATGAATAAAATGCTTATCATCAATGCCCATCCGAAAGTAGAATCCGCTTCTTCGATCAGTTCGAATGTTCTTCAACATTTTGTGAAAACCTACAAGGAACTGAATCCAAGTGCGAGCATCGAACAAATTAATCTATACAGCGAAGAAGTACCCGCGGTCGATCAAACGGTACTGAGCGCTTGGGACAAGCTGGCGAAAGGCGAGACGATTACCGCCGAAGAACAGAAAGTGACTTCGCGCATGGCTGAGGTATTGCAACAGTTTAAAAGCGCTAATAAGTATGTCATCGCAATGCCGCTGCATAACTTCAATATTTCATCCAAACTCAAAGATTATATGGATAACATCCTGATCCCTCGCGAGACGTTCAAATATACGGAGAATGGTTCGGTAGGGCTGCTGAAGGACGGCCGCAGCCTTCTCGTTATCCAAGGAAGCGGAGCCGTGTACACGAATAATGATTGGTATACGGAAGTTGAATTTTCTCATAAATATCTCAAATCCATGTTCCAATTCCTGGGGGTTGAAGATTATCAGATCATCAGGGCTCAAGGGACAGCTGTTCTAAATCGGGATGAAATATTGGAAAAAGCCTATAAAGAAGCTGAGGGAGCCGCGACCTATTTGTCCCAAGTACCGGTTCAGGGATGAAAAAGAATACCGGAGAATTATTGCTTGGTAGTATGGTCTTTACGCTTATTATCTCTGTGATGGGCGCAAACATGTTTAATGTTGTACTTCCAACTATCAGCAAGGAGTTTTATCTTACGCCCTCCCAAGTAAGCTGGATGATTACAGGCTACATGATCGTATATGCAATCGGCTCGGTAACTTACGGAAAATTATCAGAAAGATACAGCTTAAAGGGTTTGTTAACATTTGGATTGCTGTTATTTGCGATTGGATCCATTGCAGGTTTAGTGGCGATTGAATATTGGATGGTCATTGCGGGACGTATTGTACAGGCAGCCGGTGCATCGACGGCTGCAATCGGTAAGGTTCTGGATTACGGCACATCAGCCGTTCGCATAAATCCAATTCCTCACAATAGCACTACATTCGTATATAGCAATATTTTCTTAACGCTGGCCGTTCTGATCGTTGCGATGGCAACACTTTATTATGTCCAATTTGGGCGTGCGGCTAAAATGATCAAGGGTGATAAGATGGATAGCAAAACAGTTGCTTAGTTGATAAGGCAGCGAAATTCGAAGCCCGAAAAAACACTGGGGGTCTATCCTTAGTGTTTTTTTGTGCGGCTTTGTAGGTATCGGAATGAGGTTTATTATTTATTTTGGAGTTGACAATCCAAAAAATGATTGTTAGTATGAGGTTCGAACGAGAATGGATTAAACACTCCAAAAATCGAAGGGGATAAAATCATATGAATTCGAAACAAGCTACAGCACTTATTACGGGAGGAACAAGCGGTATTGGTTGGTCGGGCAGTTGCGAATCAGCTGGCCGCACAAGGCATTCATGTTGTGGTTGCGGGGCGCAATGAGGAGCGTGGCGAACAGACAGTTGCGGCGATCCGTGCAGCGGGAGGAAAGGCAGAATTCGTGCAGACGGATCTTCTCGACGCGTCGAGCGCGAGGCTCCTGGCGAAACGCGCAGTCGAACTGGGTAACGGACTAGTCGACATTCTGATCAACAATGCAGGAGTCTTCCCGTTTGGTCCGACGCATGAAACGACGGAGGAAGATTTTGAACGTGTCTACGCGCTGAACGTCAAAACTCCATATTTCTTGGTCGCCGAACTGGCGCCGCTGATGGCGGAAAATGGGAAGGGGGCGATCGTCAACATATCGACGATGCTCGCCGATTACGGAATGTCCGGAATGAGCCTTTATGGTTCAAGCAAAGCGGCTGTTAGCCTGCTTACCAAATCGTGGGCAGCCGAATACGGCCCGAAAGGTGTCCGCGTAAATTCCGTCAGTCCAGGTCCTACGAGAACCGAAGGAACGGATGCAATGGGAGAGGGGCTGGATCAACTTGCTGCCCAAGCGCCGGCCGGCCGCCCTGCTTCTGCGAATGAGATTGCCGAGGCGATCGTTTTTCTTGCGACGGATCGTGCCAGTTTCATTCACGGAGCTAATCTTGCCGTCGACGGCGGACAAACCGCAGTTTAATTTATACCATTCGTTTACGTCACATTATAAGTCCTTTTATGGATTGTATATTCCAATTTTGTTATACTACATGCATGGATAATATAACGGAAGTCAAAACAAATGAACAACGGCTGACGAAGAAGGGAAAAGAAACACGCGCACGTATCGTCGCCGCCGCGGCCAAATTGATGTTTGATCGCGGCGTTGCCGGTACAAGCGTGGAAGACGTGCAGCGGGAGGCCAAGGTCAGTGCCTCGCAGCTGTACCACTATTTCAAGGAGAAGCGAGATCTCGTATTGGCGGTCATCGTGTATCAGACCGAACAAGTATTGGATGCTCAGGAGCCTCTGCTGAGCCGGTTAGACAGTATGGAAGGGCTTCGAATGTGGCGCGATGCCATTGTGAAGCTTCAGATTGAACGGCATTTCCAAGGAGGCTGTTCGATTGGCTCCCTTGCAAGTGCACTGGCAGATACAGATCCGGCAGCACGCAGCGAGCTCGTAGCCGGCTTTATGCAGTGGGAGCTTGCTATTCGCAGAGGACTTCGCGCTATGTATGACCGAGGAGAGCTTAGAGCCGATGCGGATCCGAATCATCTCGCGCTGGCGCTTCTGACTGCGCTTCAGGGAGGCCTTCTTCTAACTCAAGTCCGAAAAGAGACGAGCCCGCTCGAAGCGGTATTGGACGCCATGATCGCTCATATTCACACGTTCATCGTCTGACATATCACCATTGCCGCCGCGTTCGCGCGGCTTTTTTTTGCAATTGTGGGATAATTATTCGGCTTATCTAGGAACCTTATGAGAAGGATCATCCAATCACTCTCTGAAGGAGCGTTACTACAATTGAATATCAACAGCTGCAAGATCTGGTTTCGTTTGGCGATGCTTGTGGCCTTAACCTTGGTATTGACGACGTTAGTCTCGATGAGCCAAACGGTTAGCGCGAACTCGCATAGAGCTCCACATGAATCCGAAGCGGATTCGAAAGCCATCCGACCGTTTCAGGTGCATATTCCGGAGTCGGAGCTTAGCGATTTGCGCAAGCGCATACTTGCGACAAGATGGCCGGACAAAGAAACGGTATCGGATCAGACGCAAGGCACGCAGCTTGCTACGATGAAGAACCTAGCCCATTATTGGGCGAACGATTACGATTGGCGCAAATTCGAGGATAAGTTGAACGCTCTGCCGATGTTCATTACCAATATTGATGGGGAGGACATTCAATTCATCCATGTCCGATCGAAGCATGAAGGTGCGATGCCAATCCTCATCATGCACGGATGGCCGGGCTCGATTGTCGAGAAGCTGAAGATCATCGACCCATTGACCAATCCCACAGCCTATGGCGGAAAGGCATCGGATGCTTTCGATGTCGTGATTCCGTCGATGCCCGGCTTTGGCTTTTCAGGAAAACCGACCACGACCGGTTGGGGCCCTGATCGCATTGCTCGTGCTTATGGAGAGCTGATGAATCGTCTGGGGTACAAGAAGTATGTGGCGCAAGGCGGAGACTGGGGCGCTATTATAGCGGAGGTCATGGGTGTCCAACAGCCTAGTGGTCTGGTCGGAATTCACACCAACTTGCCTTTTGTCGTTCCCTCCGAAATCGAGAAGGCGATTCAAGCTGGCAAGGGTTGTCCGCCTGATCTAACAGGCGAAGAAAAACGTGCATGCGAGCAGCTGGACTTCTTTTACAAGCATGTTGGATACGCCTTGATGATGGGCACGCGTCCGCAGACGCTTACGGGACTCGCGGATTCGCCAATCGGTATGGCTGCCTTTATGCTGGACCATGATGCGAAAAGTTTGGAAATGATTACTAAAGCTTTCAACGGGCAACCAGAGGGTCTTTCACGAGACGATGTCTTAGACAACATCACGCTCTATTGGTTGACGAATACGCCGATTTCTTCCGCACGCCTCTACTGGGAGAATAAATATCCGTTCTTTGGCACTTATGGCGTCAAACTTCCCGTTGCTGTGAGCGTGTTTCCGGATGAGGTTTATGAAGCGCCGAAGAGCTGGACCCAAAAGGCGTATCCGAATCTCATCTATTACAATAAGCTCGATAAAGGCGGACACTTCGCGGCGTGGGAGCAGCCGATGCTTTTTGTGGATGAACTACGCAATGGACTGAGGTCGCTGCGCTAATTTAGCTCCGGAACAACGTTTAAGCTGCCGACTGGTTCGGCGGCTTATTTTCGCATCCCATAACCAGAATACTCATGCCGAGCCGTTCTTCTTCATCAGCCGACCGGTAGTTCTCCATTTGGCTGCTACGATGAAAAGCGCGGGAAACGCCACGGCGAATAAGGAGTAGTATTCGAACAAATAATTTTTTACCCAATCGAGTAGTTCGACTATATTCATAAACAGCAACGAATACGCGGAAATGATCCACACCATTGGATAAATCACAATGTTTCGCTTCTCAATTTTGAACAACTGACAAACGCCGGAAACGGCGCAATAAAATAGTATGCACAGCTTAATACATACAACCAGCACGATATTCACAGCCAGAATCGCTTCCAAATGCTCAATGAAGCCGGTAAATCTCATTTCGCGGAATATCGAAAAGATGGGGTAAACCAATTTTTGCCCGCGATACACACCAAGAACCCCAATCGAAATAAAAACGCACCCCGTCAACATTAAGCCAGAGAAAGCGATTCCCGTAATAAACGGGATTTTCACTTTTCCCTGCACGAACGGTATGAACATCAAGAACGCCACTGTCTCCATAAAGGGGAACGCCAACACGAATCGGGTTTGAATAATGACATCGCTAAGCTGGAAAGGGTAGGAGACGTGAAAATAACGCCAATTCCACTCCCGCAGCATGATGACTATCGGAACCCAAAACGCTAAATAGAGGTAAGGCACCAGAAGTTCGTTCACCAAGGCGATTGATTCGATCCCCTTCGACACGGCGTATGCACTGACGAGCAAGATCATGATATGGAAAAAAGAAATAGGTGTGCGTGGCATGAGGTTAATATGCATGAAATCACCAAGTTCGCGGGTAACCCACGATGCAATTTGGATGAAAAAGATGATATACAGTAATGAGATGAAGCCGCCAACCCATTTGCCGAATGCCTGCAAAGCGATCTCGACAAGTGTCTTTCCCGGATATAGCTTGGCAAGGTACAAGTAGCCGAAAGCAAGCACCAGCCCATACAAGGTCGCCCAAAGGACGACAACCCAACCATATTGTTTTGCGCTTGAGATGATTGGGCCGGGCAGCAAAATAAATGCAGTTCCGATGACATAGACTTGCGTCATCAAATGAAACTGCCATGCGCTGAGCCGGATGGGTTTCATATGCTTTTCATCCTTCCTTGGTATAGGGATCACTCTTGTTGCCGGTCGTCGTAATGTCAGAAGTGACCGTGAAATTCACGGACGTCTGCCGCCAAGTAGACGCAGTAGCCCCTTCATCCTGCAAGCCCAACAGATCCCAGTTATTTCGCTTTCCCAGTACAACCATCTTCTTCGCTTTTTCTTCTACAACGCGATTAAAAGCCTTTTCGATCATGTGTAAGTTTTCCAATGTTAATTTGGTATTCTGTGTGTTATTTAATATGCGGAGATCAGCATGAATGAAGATGTTGAGACGATTTGCGGATCGATTCCATTTCCGTTTTACTTGGACGTTACTCGTCTCGACGTCGACGTAGCTTCCGCCTACTTTAACCGTTTCCGTGAATTTCCGATATTTGGTGTTCAGGATGTGATAATAGTATTTATTGTCACTGTTCAAGTGTCCTACCATGCGACCTTTATAGAACACCGCGCTGTCCGCAAAAAAGGTAGGTGCCTGTTCGCTGACGTCAATCTGCTCCATTCGCTCCGTAGTATCCGCCGGTTTACCGCGGTAGTGAATCATCGGAATGAGTGTCGGCAGTTGGAATTCCATTCCTGTCACGATGTCTTTGACACGGATCGGCTCTACGCCTCCCGTAAAGGACCCCCGCGATAAAATGCGGACAAGCGAAGTGGCATGGCGTCCGGGCACCTTTTCGAGTGTCGTAAAGCTGTTCATAACGTCCTTAAGAGGGGAATCCGTTACAAACAGATAAACATTCATGCGCCATTCGGGTGTCGTTTCCAAGTAGTTAAGGATATCTATGATTCCTTGACGGGCTACCTCTTCGGATAAGATATAGCACTGCAAATGCGAGGTGAAAAGCAAGCGCGGCATCATCGTGGACGTTTTCTGCATAAACCTGCCCAAGCTATATTCCTTGAAACGGTAGGTGTAAACCGACGCCTTGGATCCGCCACCTTGCCTGGAGGAAAGAGCCGGCGGGTTGATTACTTGGTAATAGGCTACATACATGCCAGTCGACGGTTCCCGGTCGATGCCGAATGTAGTGACGATTGCCAGTTCGTTGATTTCCTTCTTGTCCCAGCAGCCTGAACAGAGAAGTAAGGCGACCAGTAAGATCAAGAGCCATAATTTTCGCAATGTTCGGCCCCCTATTTTTTTCTAGAGAACATCTGAGGTGATCGTTTCATCCAGAACCGAGGAACGCGCAGAATCGTGTCTTTGAAGTCAGACAGAATTAAAGGCGCGATGGGAGACATGTATTTCACTCCGAAGGAACGCAAAGAGACTAGATGGATCAAGACAAACAACGTCCCGCACAGGATTCCGTATAACCCCATAAAGCCTGCCAGCAGCATGAACACGAACTGGAGGATCCGCTGCGCAACTCCGAAGCCATAAACAGGCGACACGAAATTGGAGATGGCCGTAATCGAAACGACAATGACCATGGCGGCGGAGACGAGTCCCGCTTCTACCGTAGTCATGCCGAGTACGAGTGCGCCTACGATGGAAATAGATTGACCGGCAATCCGAGGCATCCGAAGTCCGGCTTCGCGCAAAATTTCGAACGTGACCATCATGATCATGGCTTCCAGAAACGCCGGAAAAGGCACAGCTTCCCGCTGCGCGGCCAAGTTGATCAAGAGCGAAGTCGGCAGCAGCTCCTGGTGGAATGTGACCACTGCAATGTACAAAGGAGGGATGAAGACCGAGAGCATGAATGCGAACATGCGCAGCCATCGCGAAAGCGTGGCGATATCCGGCCTTTGGTAGTAGTCTTCCGGTGAAGAGAAGAGTTGAAAAAAAGTTACCGGACCGATCAATGCAATCGGAGTGCCGTCGGTGAGAAGAGCAACTTGTCCGTCCAACAGTTTGCCCGTAACCGCGTCAGGCCGTTCTGTCCCGATGAGTTGCGGGAACGGAGACCACGTCTTGTCTTGGATCCAATCTTCCATATAAGAGCTTTCGAGAATGCTGTCCGTTTGGATGGCTTGCAGCCTGCGGCGGAATTCTTCTACGACACCGGCGGGAGCTACTTCAGGTAAATAGGTCAAATACACTTTGGTCATCGTTTTAGTTCCGATGGTCATCGGTTCAAAAACCAAATTTTCACTTTTGAGTCGTTTACGAATGAGTGCCACATTCCGACCGATGTCTTCGACGAAACCTTCCCGCGGTCCGCGTACCGTGGCTTCCGTCTGAGGCTCGGTTACACTGCGATAGTCACTGCGTTTGACGTCAAAGCTCAGGAAGAGGTTTACATGCATCGGAATCAGGAGGCACTGGCCCTCCAGCAGCAGGCGGATGCCCTCATCGGCATCTGTCCATTCTTTGTTTTGTACGAAGGGGATGTGGCGATGAAACCACTCTAGGTCGCCAAGATCGGAGTCCTCTTCCAGAGGAACGGCGGCAAGCATGGGTTTGACGACAAACTCATCCACGAGAGCCGATTCCACGATCGATGATAGATAGAGACAGGTGAATGCCGAAGATCCGCGGAGAGGGAACGGGCGAATGACGAAGTCAGGGGCGCCCTTCATACGATTTCGGATTTGCTCCTGTATCGGCAGGGTAACGGATAGTTTAGACACAGTTGAACCCTCCATGATTGATATGGTATACAACCCTCCATCATCAGTTATTTTGTGCAATGAATAGAAAAATATACCACTGAAAGCGTGGTTAGGTTAAATGCGAACATGGCCCAAAAAATTTGGAAATTTCGTTCGAACCTGTACGAAATCGAGGAAATGGGTATAAAATAAGGGGTAGAGGTGGGGATATGAGCAAAAAGCAAGATATTATGACAGCCACGCTTGACTTGATTCACGAAGAGGGGCTGCAGTCTGTAACCTTTTCTAAATTATTCAAACGCGCGAACGTCGGATCGGGCACCATCTATAACTATTTCGCGAATAAAGAAGAGTTAGTGAATGAGGTATATAGAGAGTCGCGGGCAAAAATGGGTGAATACCTTCTGCAAGGTTACGATGCGAACGCAAGCCTATACGAACGATTTAAGTGTCTTCAATTGAATAGGCTGCGATTTGGCATGCATTTTCCGAAAAGGTTTTTATTTATCGACAGCTATTCTTTTTCGCCGTACATAGCTCCCGTGCTGCGCAATCAGGATGATGAGTATCAATCCAGTAAAATCGTTCAGGAATTGATCGTCGATGGCCAGCGGCAGGGCATCATCAAAGAAATGGATGCGCATCTTTGCCACCAGCTTATCCACGGTATTATTTCTTCGATTTTGAAAGGTTTTTTTGTGAATAAATATCCACTAAACGAAGTACAGATTCAACAAATGATTGAAGCATCATGGAAAGCCATACTTGTATAAAAAAGAGACCGTTCTATGCATTCGTGCACAGAGGTCTCTTTTTTGATTACGTGACATAGCCAAGATCCCGCGAAATATCGCCAGCGATTTCTTTGACGCGTTCGCCGACTTGTTGGATTCTTAACATCGGCAAATCCTTGGCGAGCGCCGTGACGCTGAGCGACGCGATGACTTTGGCGTCCGGTCCGTAGATCGGCGCCCCGATGCAGCGGATGCCTTCCTCCATCTGTTCGTCTTCGATGGCATATCCGAGCTTGCGAACCGCGCGAATGTCTTCGAGTACTTGCTCTACCGTCCGGTAGCTCTTGTCCGTCAATGGTTCGAGCTTTCGTTCGACCGCTGCGGCGATATCCTCATCCGCCATGCCGGCCGCAAGCGCCTTGCCTACGCCGGAGGCGTGCAAAGGTAAAGACTGGCCGATTTTCGTCGCGAAGCGGACGAAGCCTTCGCCTTCGACTTTGTCTATGTAGACAGGCTGGTTGTCGATAAGTATCGCTAAGTGGGTCGTGTAAGGGGTTCCTTGGATAAGCCGCTCCAAATGCGGGCGGGCGACGGCGAGAAGGTTGGTTTGCCTCGTGTACGACATACCAAGCTGAAAGACAGCCGGACCTAGCCGAAATTTACCGTCGTATGCCTTTTCGATAAGATGGTGTTTCTCTAGCGTATTCAAAATAACGAAAGTTGTAGATTTCGGAATTTGGAGGCGAAGATGCATTTCCGTTATCGATAATTCACCTTTCACGCTAATCTCGTTCAATATCATAATTGCTTTTTCCAATGCTGGAACCGAATAGTCTTTTTTGGTACTCAAATCGTCAATCCTCCCAGTCTTTCCGCACAATGTAATTAGATTATCATAATAGATTGCTATATTCCACGGGGATGCTGCTAAATATATTGACACTTCCAATATCCGTATTTTATATTCAATATACTGATTGCGATTCAGTATTTTGAATGTGGGAGGAATTATAGTGTCATTCATCTCGACGAATTCTTATCCGAAAAGCGCAAAACTGGTTGAAGAAGCGAAATTATATTCGCCCGGCGGCGTGCATACATCTATCCGCAACGTCGAACCAAACCTCGTTTTCTCGCGTGCGGAAGGTGCGTACGTATGGGACGCGGACGGCAACCGCTATATCGATTACCAAGCGGCGTTCGGACCGTTCATCCTCGGCCACAATCATCCCTATGTCAACAATAAGGTCATCGAAGCGCTGGGACGTACCGATTTGTACGGCGTAGGCACGACGGATCTTGAAATTCAACTCGCGAAGAAAATTAATAAACACGTACCTTCAGCGGAGCAGGTGCTCTTCTGCAACTCCGGATCGGAGGCGACCTACCACGCGATCCGGTTATCGCGGGCGATTACGGGCCGTACGAAGCTGATCAAATTCCAAGGCTGTTACCACGGCTGGCATGATTATGTCGCCCGCAACATGCTAAGCGCCTGGGACAAAATCGGCACCCGGGATCCCGGCTCCGCCGGCATGATGGACGAAGCGATCGACAATACGCTCGTTTGCACGTTCAACGACTTGGATAACGTCGAAGAGACGTTCAAGCAGCACAAAGGCGAGATCGCCGCGCTTATCGTAGAGCCGATTCCGCACAATGTCGGATGCATTCTCCCCCAACCCGGATTTTTAGCGGGGTTGCGGCAGCTATGCACGGAATACGGCGCGCTGCTCATTTTCGATGAAGTCATTACCGGGTTTCGACATGACCTCGGCGGTTACCAGAAAGTCGCCGGCGTCACGCCTGATTTGACGACGATGGGCAAAGCGATGGCCAATGGCTACCCGATCGCCGCCGTTGCCGGTAAGAAGGTTTATATGCAACGCTTCAACACGCAGCCCGGAGGAGATGTATGGTTCGCCGGCACGTACAATGGCCATGCCGTCGGAACAGCCGCTTCGATTGCGACGATCGAAATGATGGAGAACGAACCGGTGCACGAGCATGTCTTCCGACTGGGCGATCGGATGCGAGACGGTCTTCGCGACATGTTGAACCGTCTCGGTATCGAAGCGTACGTTGCCGGATTCGGATCGGTGTGGACGACGTATTTCATGGGATTTGAACCGAAGCATTACGCCGATTTGCAGCATAACGATGCGGATTTTTACGTGACCTACAGGAGAAAGCTGATCGAGCGGGGAATTTTCAAAATGCCGATGAATATAAAGCGCAACTCGATTAGCTACGCCCATACGGACAAAGACATCGACGATACTCTCGAAGCGATGGAAGCCGTATTGAAGGAAATGAAAGCATAGCCGGAACCGGAGGATTAAACCAGATGATGTTAAGAAGTGCAAAATGGTTCGAGCACGAATCGGTAGAAACGCGGTTTCAGCACCGGTCGGCAATGCGTACGAACGGGCATGATCCTGACACCTTCATCGGGAAGCCCGTCATCGGCATTTTCAACTCCTGGAACGACTTCAACAGCTGTAACGCCCCTCACAAGGAGCTCGTCGAATATGTCAAAAGAGGTATTGTCATCGCCGGCGGGTACCCGATGGAAATGCATACGATTTCCGCGTCGGCCGATTTCATGAAGCCTTCCGATTTGCCTTACCGCAATCTGATGTCGATGGACGTGGAGGAATTGGTCCGTTCGATGCCGATCGACGGGTTAGTCATGCTGTGCGAATGCGACAAAACGACGCCGGGCCAACTCATGGCTGCGGCCAGCTGCAATTTGCCCGCGCTCCAGCTTGCCGCAGGGCATAGGGCTTCAGGTACATTCCGAGGCGCAACCGTAAATTACGGCACTGATCTATGGCGTTACATGGAGCAATACGGTGCCGGCAAGCTGACGCATGAAGATTTACAGGAGCTGGAAGAGGGCATTTCCTGCACGCAAGGCGGTTGTCCGGTTATGGGAACCGCGTCGACGATGAAGAGCGTATCCGAGCTGCTCGGGATGATGCTGCCGGGAACGGCTTCGATTCCCGCCGTTCACGCCGCGCGTAAAACGGCGGCCGAAGCGACCGGAAGACGGATCGTGGACATGGTCCGCGAGCAATTGACGCCTGATAAGCTTATGACGGAAGCTGCGTTTCATAACGCGATCAAGCTGCTGGCCGCGCTTGGAGGCTCGACGAACGCCGTTCTTCATTTGACGGCGATCGCAGGCAGACGGGGCATCAAGATTCAGCTGGAACAATACGCTGAACTGACGAAAGACGTTCCGCTGATCGTGAATTTGCAGCCTAGCGGCGCGTACAGCATGGATGATTCTTACCGGGCGGGCGGACTCCCCGCCGTCGTCCGCGAGCTGCTCCCGAAACTGGACGGCGACTGCCTGTCCGCTTTAGGCAAGCCGATCATTGAAACGTACCGCACGGCAAAGACGAGATTAACGGAAGTGATCGGGAGCATGGAGAAACCGTTGAAGGAACGTTCCGGCATTTCCGTGCTGAAAGGCAGTTTGTGCCCGGACGGCGCCGTCATGAAGCGTTCTGCGGGTACACCGGCGCTGTTCCGGCACCGCGGTCGAGCGATCGTTTTCGACGATTATGTCGAGATGCTCGACCGGCTGGACCTTGAAGATCTGGACGTCGACGCCGATTCGGTACTTATTCTCCGTTACTGCGGCCCCGTCGGCATGGGAATGCCGGAGTGGGGAGCGATTCCGATTCCACGCAAATTGCAGCGCGAAGGCGTTACCGATATGGTTCGCATCAGCGATGCCCGCATGAGCGGGACGAGTTACGGAACCGTTATTTTGCACGTATCGCCCGAGGCCGCAGTCGGCGGTCCTTTAGCCCTCGTCCAAGACGGAGATTGGATTTCACTGGATGTCGACCGGGGGCGGATTGAATGGGAGATCGATGCCGATGAAATGGAACGAAGACGGCAAACTTGGATTGCGCCGCGTTCCGCGCATACAAGAGGATATCCGAGATTGTTCGCGAAGCACGCGCTTCAAGCACACGAAGGCTGCGACTTGGATTTTTTGAGACCTGAACGTCCCGAGGACGTCGAGTTCGTCGAACCGGTGGTCGGTCGGGGATAATCCGATTGCCAACCGGTAATCGTCGCTATTAAGAAGGAGGCCAATTGGAATGTCGGGAAGCAGATTATTAGGTAAGATCGCGGTTATTACCGGCGCTTCGTCCGGTATCGGCCGGGGCGTGGCAGAGCGTTTCGCAGAAGAAGGCGCTAAACTAGTGCTGGTTGATCGGAATAAGGAAGGGTTGACGGAAGTAGCGGAACTGCTGCGAAGTCGAGGCGCGTCAGTCGTGAATGTGCCGGGCGATGTCTCGCTCTCAGCGACGGCCGATCGCATTCGGGAAGCAGGCGTAGAAGCGTTCGGAGGCATCGATGTGTTGTTCAATAACGCCGGCATTATGCCCGTAGCGCCTTTACTGGAGTATGCGGAAGAAGACTGGGACCAAGTGATCGACATTAATTTGAAAGCGATGTTCTTGCTCAGCAAAAAACTGATTCCCGAAATGCTGAAGCGCGGCGGCGGGTCGATCATCAACACCTCCTCCGTTATGTCAACGCTGACGGAGCCTCATTATACGGGCTATACTTCCTCGAAAGCAGGTATCATCGGCTTGACCAAGGCGATCGCGGTTGAATTCGCCGAACAAGGAATTCGCTGCAACGCCATTTGTCCGGGTTGGGTCGATACGGAGATGAACCGGCAATTGGCTGTCCAACTTGGGGGAATGGATAAGCTTTATCCGATTATTAAACAGCAGCAGCCGACGGGGAAAATGGCAACGGTCCGAGAAATCGCGAACGTCGTGTTATTCCTCGCTTCCGATGAATCGACGGCTGTCACGGGAGCGAGCATTTTCGCAGACGGAGCAGCATCGGCGGCTATCTAGGCTCTTGTGGCAATAAAATGATCGCATACGAGAAAGAGGCTGATAAAGTGGCGAATCAATTCAAAATTAATCAAGTCGATGTCTTGGATATCGCTCGGCTTATCGTTCGCAATGAGGAGACGCATCAAACGATCGACGGCTTCGGCGTAAATATCAATCCCTTATACTGGGAGAACGGCAAACTCGAATCCGTGATGGAGTTGCTGCATCAGGACCTCGGCGCGGAGCTATACCGGCTGGACGTATTCGGACAATCGAATTGGATCGATCCTTCGAGCGGCGGCAATAAAGAGTTGCTAAATGAAACAACGTACCGGCAGGTTTATCGATCCGCGCCGTTTCAAGACGCTTGGGCAATGGCCCGTTATTTAAACAGCAAAGGAATCAAGCCGTACTTGAACGCGAGCGGACTCGTTCCGGCATGGATGTGCGGTGGTGACGGCAAGACGCTCGAAGATTATGAATCGTTCTCCGAAATGATGGCGTCCATGCTGCATTGGGCGCGCCATGAAGAGAACATTCAATTCGAGTTGTTCGGACCTTTGAACGAAACGGATGCAGGGCCGCCGGAAGGACCTCTCGTATCGGCAGAGGAATATGCGAAATGCATGGAGATTCTGGTCGATGTCTTGGATCGGCGGGGGTTGTCCGACGTTAAGCTGGTCGTTGCGGAGCAATCGCTCTTCAGTTTGGATTATATCGTTGCGCTTATGGGCAGCCGGAAACTGGATGGCCGAATCGGCGTGTTCGGCATGCATGATTACCACAGCAATTCCGTCAAATCCGTCCCTGAACAAATGAGCGGTTACATAGACGGCCGTACGCGTTTCTGGATGACCGAATACGGAGATTTGGACGTCACGGGCGAATATGAGTGGGAAGTAGCGTGGATTTCGACCCATAGGCTAATCGGTTACCTTCTGGAAGGGGCGCAAGCTGCGCTGGCATGGGACGCTTACGACAACTACCATGACCATGACAAAGCTTGGTCGCTCTATGGGTTGATTCGAAGCTCTCGCAGCGAATATACGCCTAAGAAACGGTTTTACGCGGCTAAGCAAGTTTTTAAGTTCGTGAAGCCCGGTAGCAGTCGCGTTACTTTGGATTTCGAGCAATCCTCTCTTCATGCGGCGGCTTTCTGGCATGACGACCACGGCACGACGGTTGTCGGCATGAATCAATCAGACAACCCTGTAACCGTTCAATTGAGTGAAGTGTCCGGTAGACCGTTTGAACTTTATTTTACGAATGAAACCTTGCATTGCGCTAAGGCCGGCCTGATTGCCATCGATAGGGGAACCGCGTCTGCGCTCATCCCGGCAAAGACGATTTTTACATTTACTCAAAGCCAGTAAGGATAGAAAATGCGTGAAATAACCAACTTAGTCGCATAACATGCGGCTTTTTTGTCTTGTAATAGAAGTTCCGGGAGGCAGATTCATGTTACAATAGAGTCGTTATTTTTTAACAGATTCGGAGGGTCTAATGAAACGCAAAACGAAATTATTCAGTACGATTATCGGTGCGGCCGCTGTTGTTTTTTTATATTATTGGCTGGTCGGCTTGCCGGCTGCATGGACGATTCAAATGGCGGATATCGCGAATAACACGGAGAAGTTTACAGATAAACACGGGTATGCCGTTACGGGAAAGTATTCCGTTTCCGTCGATTTGGCCGATTTGGAAAGCAACATAGGTAAAGAGCTGTACAATGACGGTGCTCACCGAATTTATGTCATGTGGATCGATAACGCCGGCGTGCAAGGTGGAGGGTACCGGATCGGATTTCGGGCAGCCGGAACTTATTCGCATAACGGAGCGTCATTAATCTCAGGCACGCATCACAAGACGGTAGGCGAGCATGAGTTCACAACCGAGATGACTGCGAAGATGACGGCCGAATATAAAGGGAATGTGTACGAGAGCTCTACGTACGGCACCGGCGGACTTAATTACAAGGACGGGGATGAATTTTCTTTCTACTTATTTCCGAACGATGCGTATCAGAAGGATGCGATCACTTTAAGCGAAACAGGTATAGTTCGGCTGACGGTCACGGGATTGTATCAAAATCTTTGGTCCAGGAGATCGTAGGAACGCCACTAATTTCATGCTAGTTGTCATTTAGGAGGAGTGTCGCAATCGGCGTCACTCCTTCTTTGCTAGTGCTCGACGCTGTGAGGATAGCTGGACACAATTTGAAATCACGCACATAGGATATTATCAAATCAAATGAAGCGAATACCTTAAAGAAACGGCGTCTTTTGAATGGAGTGGCCTTATCATGTACGATTCGTTAAGAAGCGTAAAAATCATTTCGCTCATACTCATCTCGCTTGGCATCGTCTTTTTTTTGTTAGAATTAACGGTAGGAAGCGTATCTATATTTGGTCTGGTTTTGTTCATGACCGGATTCGGGCTGAATTCATTAATGCGCGCGGTAAGAAGCGAACTCGAGAAACTTCGATTGGAGAACGCCGAATTAAGAAGACAAATAAAGGAAAAATGGAGATGATCGTCCAACGAAGCCGCATATCTTGCGGCTTTTTTTGTGCGCGAAAGTTCTAGTCATTTGCTCAAGACAAGCTGTCATTATGGGAGAATCGCACTCATTTGTAAAATAAATCATGAGTTTCCTGTAGGATTCGTTAGGATTTCGTAGGTTACCGTTATCGTTGTCTACACAACGGGTGATCTAACCAAGCATAACCAGTCCATCAGAGAGGTGATAGACAACGATAAGGGGGGGATTGCGGTGATTGAATTTAAGCAAGTGGAGAAACATTATGGCGACTTTCATGTGCTTAAAGGCATCGATCTGCGAATTGAGCAGGGAGAAGTTGTCGTTGTGGTCGGGCCATCCGGTTCGGGGAAGAGCACCCTTCTTCGCTGCATCAACAAGCTGGAGGCGATTACAAGCGGAAGTCTGACCGTTGATGACGTCGACGTCACCGATAAGAAAGCCGACATCAACAAGCTGCGGCGGGAAATCGGCATGGTGTTCCAGCACTTCAATCTCTATCCCCATCTGAAAGTGATCGACAATATTACGCTCGCTCCAATGAAGGCACTCAGCATACCGAAGCCCCAAGCGGCGGATACGGCAAGGATGTATTTGGAGAAAGTCGGCATCGATGACAAGGCGGGCGCTTTTCCTTCGCAGCTGTCCGGGGGACAACAACAGCGCGTGGCAATCGCCAGGGCGCTGGCCATGAAGCCGAAGATCATGCTCTTCGACGAGCCGACCTCCGCGCTCGACCCGGAAATGGTCGGCGAAGTGCTGGACGTCATGAAGACCTTGGCGCACGAAGGGATGACGATGGTCGTCGTTACCCACGAGATGGGTTTTGCGCGGGAAGTAGCGGATCGTGTCGTCTTTATGGACAATGGGCAAATCGTCGAAATCTCTCCGCCGGAGGAATTCTTCGAGCAGCCTCGGGAAGAGAGGGCACGTTTGTTTCTCAAACGCGTGCTGCGTCATTAACGGCTGTGCACATTAGTACCATGTTACCGGACCATGCAATCCCATAACGGAGAGGGGTTTTAAGTGATGAAGAAAAGAAATTGGATGACGCTCGGCATCGTACTGACGTTTCTATCCACGGTCTTATTGACCGGATGCGGCAGCAACGAAGGAGGAGACAACAACGGAGAAACGAACGGAGGCTCGCCGACTGAGACGGCGTCGGCGCTGGGCGATATCAAGAGCCGAGGGAAGCTCGTCGTCGGCGTCAAGTACGACACGAAGCTGTTTGGCCTGAAGGATCCGGCAAGTGGCGACGTAGAAGGCTTCGACGTCGACATCGCCAAGGCGCTTGCCAAGGAGATTCTCGGCGACGAGACTAAGATCGAGCTTAAGGAAGTCACTTCCAAAACGCGTATTCCGATGTTGAATAACAACGATATCGATATGATCGTGGCCACAATGACCATTACGGAGGAGCGCAAGAAAGAAGTCGATTTCTCCGACGTGTATTTCAAGGCGGGCCAGTCTCTTCTAGTGAAGAAGGGAAGTCCGATCAAGAGCATCGACGATATCAAGAAAGGCACGAAAATATTGGCCGTGAAAGGCTCGACCTCGGTCGACAACATCAAAGCAAAGGTGCCGGACGCGACCATTCTGGAGTTTGACAACTACCAGGACGCGTTCAGCGCGCTCAAAGCCGGTCAGGGAGACACGCTGACGACCGACAACGCGATATTGTACGGCATGGCCGTTCAGGATCCGAACTACGAGGTGGTCGGGGAGCCGTTCACCGACGAGCCGTACGGCATCGCGATCAAGAAAGGCGCAACCGATCTTCTGAACAGCGTCAACGACGCTTTGAAGAAGCTGCACGACAACGGCGAATACGACAAGCTGTACGAGAAATGGATCGGTAAAGCCCCGTCCGGGGAATAGAGGATTGCGAACGACAGGATGGGTGGCCAAGCGCCACCCATCTTCTGTATAGCTGGAATAGCTGGAGGGGATAGCATGCCGGACATCTCGATATTTACGGACCATTTCGGAATTTATATGAAAGGGTTCGGCAACACGATCTGGGCGAGCGTCATTGCTTTGCTTGGCAGCTTCGCTCTTGGGACGATCATCGCCGTATTCCGTATTTCGTCCGTCAAGCCGTTGCGGTGGATCGGGACGGCATACGTCGAGTTCGTTCGGAATATACCGCTGCTGCTGGTTGTTTTTGTGTTTTATTATGGCTTGCCTTCGGTCGGCGTGACGTTAAGCGGATTCATCTGCGGTACGGTCGGTCTAATGGTATATACGGCTTCCTTCGTTGCGGAAGCAATCCGTGCGGGCATCATGAGCGTTCCGTCCGGACAGACGGAGGCAGCCAGAGCGTCGGGATTGACGTACATGCAAACGATGCGCCATGTTGTGCTTCCGCAGGCGATAAAAATCGTCATTCCCCCGCTTAGCAACCAATTCATTAACCTCGTGAAAAATTCGTCCATTCTCGGCGTCTTCGCCGGGTTCGATCTGATGTATTACGGCGATCAGGTGGCCAGCAAGACTTATGCAACCTTCGACACCTATATCTTCGTCGCAGCGCTGTATCTCGTGCTGACTCTTCCATTAAGCTTCGCGGCTTTGCAGCTCGAACGAAAGTTGGCCAAGAACGGATAGAAATGCCGCGAAACGCAAAATTCGAGACTAACTTTTAGGAGGATCGGCGGATGGACATAGCTGGCGCTTTCTCTTACCATAATCTCATCTTCATCATGAAAGGCTTCGGCATCACGCTCTGGGTTGCTTTTGTCGCGATCGTGCTAAGCTTCGTGCTGGGCAGCATCATCGGAACGCTGCGTTATATGAGAATTCCGGTCGTATCCCGGCTCCTCGGCGTGCTTGTCGAGTTTATCCGGAATTTGCCGCTGTTACTGATCTTGTTTTTCACTTATTTCGCGTTGCCGGACGTCGGTCTCAAGCTGGGGGTCATGAGCTCGGCCATCTTCGGTCTGGCGGTATTCGAAGCCGCCATGATCTCGGAAATCGTGCGCAGCGGACTAAGCTCCATCCCGAAAGGCCAGGTCGAAGCCGCCCGTTCGTCGGGTCTCACTTATACGCAGACGGTTTGGCATATCGTGCTCCCGCAGGGACTGAGGCGCATGGTACCGCCGATCGTGAGCCAGTTTATCTCCCTGCTTAAAGACACGTCGCTTGCCATCGTTATCTCGCTGCCTGAACTCATGCATCATTCGAAGATCGTCATCGCGCAAGATTACAATTATACCATTCCGATTCTGGTGCTTGTGGCCGTCTTGTATTTCGCGGTCAATTACGCGTTGTCGCTTGCGGCTAGGAGGCTGGAAAACAAATGGGGCTAAGCATCCGAGGATCATAGAATCCTGATGGGAGTCATTCCTATAGCCATACAAAATTGGTCCAAATCCGAAAGCATGCAAATTACCATCGTCGCCATCGTCGTAGCGGTTGCCGGGGAGTTCAAGATTAACCCGTTCATCGGCGAGGTTTTTCGCATCGGTCTTGGCTGCAGCGCCTTTCTGTTCCTGCTTCTATTGATGAACCATCTGCCTTATTGGCGGACGGGGATCGCCGCAGGTGCGACGGTGCTGCTGTTTCGGGTATCGTTCGATGGTGCTGCCTCGGCCGGTACCTTCTATCTACTCGACAGCGTGAAGACGCACTTCTCCGCCATGCTCTTTTACGTGGTTTTCGGGGCCGGAATGGCCCTCATTCAACGCAGTATCAATCAATTGAATCCGCTTATTCTCGGCGCATGCGTGTCGCTGATCGACATTGTCTCTAATGAAGCGGAGCTGCTGATGCGCAGCGTCGCTTTCGGACTGCCGTATTTTCAAACCAATCAGTGGATGCTGATTTCGGTCATTGCCGTGGTGCGCAGCTACTTTACGACGGGCATCTACAGCAGCATCGCCGTGCACCAAATGCGCAGCGTGCACGCCGAACAGCAGAAGCGGATCGAACAAATGATTAGTGTCGGCAGCGGGCTCTATGGCGAGGTCTTCTATTTGCGCAAATCGATGGATGTGATCGAGCAAATTACCGCCAAGAGCCACGATCTATACGGTTTACTGAACAAGGAAGGACTGTACGGCCATGGCCGGTCCGTTCTCGGGATTACCCAGCAGATTCACGAGGTGAAGAAGGATTCTCAGCGCATTCTGGCGGGACTCATGAAGCTGGTAGACTTGGAGAGCGCCCCGGAAATGACCATATCTGAGATCGTCGAGCTTGTGGGAAAGTCGAACGGCGAATACAGCCGGATGCTTAAGAAAGAGGTCCGGATCGAGAAGGATGTCGGCATCGATTATCTGACCGCTCACTACATCCCGCTTATTACCGTGCTTAACAATTTGACGGCCAACTCGGTCGAAGCGATTGAGCGGCATGGAACGATACGCATACGCGTAATCGAACGCCAAGGAAATACCTTGTTTATCGTCAGCGATACGGGGACAGGGATCGCCGAACAGGATAAGGATATGGTATTCGAACCCGGGTTTACGACCAAATTCAATCAGGAAGGCGTCGCGGCGACCGGCATCGGCCTCTCGCATGTTCGCGATATCGTCGGCTCTTTTACGGGCAGGCTCCTCCTGACGGAACCGGGGCGGGAAGCTGAAACCACGTTCGCTGCGGCTTTTCCCACCGTGAGGTTGAAGAAGGGAGTGTAGGTGCAATGCTATCGTTTTGTATTGTTGACGACGATGCGGTAAGCAGGCGGATGCTGCAGACGATTATCGAGAAAGGCGGCGTCGGCGAGGTGGTCGGAATGGCGGCGGGCGGCGTTGAAGGGAAACGGCTTGTATTGGACGAGAACCCGGATGTCGTGCTCATCGATCTGTTGATGCCGGACCAGGACGGCATAGAAACGATCGCGAAGCTGAAACAGGATGGGTACGAAGGCAAGTATGTCATGATCTCCCAGATCGAGAACAAAGAAATGATCAGCAAAGCCTATCAAGCGGGCATTGAATTTTATATCCAGAAGCCGATTAACCGGGTAGAAGTCAACGCCGTGCTCGGCAAAGTATGCGAGCAATGGCGATTATCCCGTTATCTGAAGGAAATCAAACAGTCGATCGCCAAGCTGGATGGCCTGAATTCGGAGCCAGCCGGCGCGCGGAAGAAATTCGATGCCAAAGAAATCATACGGATGATCTTAATGGACATGGGCATCATCGGGGAGAGTGGAAGCCATGACATCATCACGATGATGTCATGGCTGATTCAACGGCATCAAGGCGGGGGCCTTCCACCGCTGAAAGCGCTGTACGAGGTCGGAGCCCGGGAGAGCAAGCCGGATGGCGGCGATATCGAGAAGGAAGGGAAGGCGGTCGAGCAGCGCGTCCGCCGGACCGTCATCGCCGCTTTATCCAACTTGGCAAGCATCGGGCTCACGGATTACAGCCACCCGAAGTTCGAGCATTACGCGCCGCTTTATTTCGACTTCGAGGACGTGCGTCTCAAGATGCGAGAAATCGACGAGAAATGCCCGCAGGAGAAGCGCAAAGTCAATATCAAGAAATTTCTTCAAGTGCTGTACTTGGAGACGCTTGATAAAATGAAGAGTCAGTAAATGAAGAGTCAGTATACTGAAAATCGTATTCCTAGCATGAAGTCCGCGTAAATCGCGGGCTTCTTTCATAACAACAAGTTGAATATCAACGTACATAATGTGGGATAATTATCTAAAAAAATGCACCTCTCGATTCAATTTTAGGACGTATGGTTAAGTTTGTAGAATTAAAGAAAGTGTCTGAGGAGGTGTCTTATGTTGAAAAACTATCGGCTGACCAAAGCAGTCAAGCACGGTCTGAGCCACTTCGATCCGAACGATACAGGCGGCTTTGTTAGCAAAGAAGAGATTCAAGAAGAGTTCGAACACATGGAACGGAAGCTTCGCAATCTGCAGGACAAGTTGTTTGCTTCGAAGACGAATGGAGTGCTCGTTTTATTCCAAGGGATGGATTGCAGCGGGAAGGACGGCGTCATCAAGAAGGTACTGGCCAACCTGAATCCTCAGGGCTTTCGGGCGGAGAGTTTTAAGAAACCGTCGCTTGAAGAGTCTGCTCATGATTTCTTATGGAGAACGCATAAGGTTGTCCCTGCCAAAGGCTACATTACCGCATTTAATCGTTCCTATTATGAGGATGTGCTCATTACCCGGGTGCACGGCTTAATCAAGGACGAGGAAGCAGCAACTCGGATGAAACATATACGACATTTCGAGAAGCTTCTAACGAACAATGGCGTGTTGCTGATTAAATTTTTCCTGCATATTTCGCCTGAATTTCAGCTCGAGAAAATCCGCGAACGGCTGAGCAACCCGGAGAAGCTATGGAAATTCGATCCAAGCGATCTCCAAGAGCGGGATTACTGGGATTCATACATTGACGCATACGAAGATGTCTTCCGGCATACGGCAACCCATCACGCTCCGTGGCATATCGTCCCGGCTAATGAACGATGGTTCCGCGACTACTTGGTGCTTCGGACTATAATAAGTTCCTTGGAGAAGCTGGACCTTTCTTATCCGGAACCGGACATCGAAACACGAAAGCTTCTGGAGCAGCTTCAGTCCAATGCCTCCTTGTCCCAATCGTAAATACAAAGGCAACCGATCAGCAGATCAGTTGCCTTTTTTATTTGCTGTATTTCCCGTAACGATTACTACCGGTTAACTGTCAAGCGACACAGGAGGAAAATAGAGGAAAATATAGAAATACTCTTCAAAAGTCAGTCATACACTATTGATCGGCTGACTGTTTTCGTTCAGGCATAGGAGGATATGAGCAATGAGAGATAAGGATTCCCCGCTTCCGCAATTAACAGCTATTGATCGCATGGAACAACTCTTCCTTGTAGGGAGAGAACGTGAAGCCCGCATGTTTCAAGATCGGTTGCACGCAAATCCGATTGCCGGAGGAATTCTTCATCTTCATGGGATAAGCGGAGTAGGGAAGAGTTACCTGTTGAATGAGTTTCGTAGAATCTCGGTCTCGGCAGGCGCAACATACATTTTGTTTGATTGCCGCATTCTGCCTAGAAATCCGCGAGACGTTTGCTTACATCTGTTAAACGCATTTCATTATCCTAATCAAGACATCCAGCCTGCGGCGACGTTCGATGACATAACCGAGATTTGTGTCAATGTAATCCGTTCCAACGCGAACGGCGGCAAATTCGTCTTGGCCTTCGATACGTTCGAAGCGATCGGAGAAGCAGAACATTGGCTAAGAGAAAGATTACTGCCTCATTTGGTTCCGAATATCCTCGTGATCATTTCCGGCAGATTCCCGATGCAAAGCACTTGGCTGGCATCTCCGGGATGGCGTCATCACATTAGCAGCGTGCCGCTGTCAGAACTGGACTATAATGCGGTGCAAAAGTATGTGCAATTATGCGGCATGATGTCTCCTACTGACATGTATCAAATTTGGTCAAGGACAAAAGGGCATCCATTGACGCTATCGTTGTTCGTTTCTACGATGCTAGCCAGGGCTTCAACTCAAACGCAACAACAATCTCCGGATGAAAGCGATGTGTTTGCGCACGTCGTCGCGGTCTGGCTGCAAGAAGTTCCCGAACCGGACATGAGGACAATCGTGGAAGCCGCGTCGGTTCTGCATCATTTCAATCACGAGCTGCTGAATGAGGTGCTGGGAAAACACGTCACGAGCGAGCAATTCCGTACGTTAACCTCCTTTTCATTCATGCAGCGGGTAGAACGTGGTTGGTTATTGCATGATTTGCTGCGAGATGCCATTGGATTCGAGTTCCGCAGGCGTAGTCCGGACTATTATCATCAGCTCTGGCTAAGCTCCATTGCTTACTTCTCCGACAAAATAAAACGATCCTCCAAGAGCGTCATGACTGCATGGGAGAACGCCGAGATGTTATTTTACATCGGCAATCACTTTATCCAGTTTCTGTTAAATCGACAATCGATCACCTACAGCTTGGAACAGCTGCATCCGGCAAACTGGGCGGAAGCGGAGAATTATATCAACCGCCGCCAAGATACTGCTAAGGACGGCTATGTCCCTTATATAGACCGGTCAACAAACGAACAAGCCACTTATTTTATGACGGCTAAAGAAAACCTCAGCATTTTAAACCAAATCCAATTAAAAGCTCTATACGAGCTTGATCCCGCCTGTATAAAGCTGATTCGAAACGAGGAAGGGACCGTATACGGTCTCCTGGTCAGCATCCCCATTAATATGCGCACCATGAGTTATTTGCGCTCCAGCCCCGTCTCCGCCGCCTATTTCAATCAGCTCACGGATGCCGAGAGACGAGGGTTATCGGTTCCCGCACATACAAAATCCGGCTATTTCGTGCTTGCTGTCGATGTCTTGGATTACTTTGACCAAAGCGTCATGCAGGCTTCAATCTCCACGTTTATTACCTACATCCTGACCGCAGGTTATGTGGTGGCTTCTCCTACCGCCAATCCCGTTTCGGAAGCTATCTTGACGGGCTTGGGCATGGACAAAATAGATGAAATCGTTCACAGCGATTACGATGGAGAGACGCAGACGCCTTATTATGTCATGGATACGAGAGGCAAAAAAATTCTTCCTTATATGGAAAAGATGATCTCTTCTTTTGGCTTGTCATTCGCAGCCAAAACCGAGCGTACGGACGTTCTGGAACGATTATCTCCACGAGAAAGAGAGGTCGTGCAGGAGGTGGTGAAGGGAGGCTCCAACAAAGAAATCGCTCGTGATCTTTACCTAAGCGAGGTTACCATCAAGAAGCACCTGTCGAACATCTTCGAAAAGCTGGGCATTAAAAATCGCGTGCAGCTCATCAATCTCTATAAAGGAGCACCGCGAAATTGAATTTAAGCATGGTTAGTGGAAGTCAACCAATCATTCGACTCAAATACAACTTTCGTATAATTCCCTGCTTGCGGCCCGAAGACTACACTGTATTTACAGACGGAATTTGAACCCAACGATAAGACAACGGAGGTGATTCCAATTGACCAAACCACTTCGAGCGCTTGTGATCGGTGCAGGCTGGGCAGGTGAAGGTCATACGTTAGGATTGAGGAACGCCGGAGTCGAGGTGGCCGCGATATGCGCTAGAAACGCAGATGTAGTGAAAGAGGTGGCCGCTCGTCTTCAAATTGCCGAGGCATCGGTTGATTGGCGCGCAGCATTGCGAGAGCTGAAGCCGGATATCGTCTCATTGGCAACGCCGGCATCGTTACGGGAGGAAGTCATCCTAGAAGCAATTAAACAAAAAGCGAGTATCGTCTGCGAGAAGCCGCTTGCTACCTCGTCTGTCGAAGCAAAGCGCATGCTGGATGCGATTGAACAGGCCGGCGTGAAGCATGCTTACGCAGCCACTCAAGCTTATGATCCCTCTGTAACATGGATTCAAGAATTAGTTCGTAAAGATACGATCGGGCTCGTAAAAGCTGTTGAAATTTCCGTCTTCGTCCCGCTCTTTCATTTGAATTCTCCATGGACATGGTCAAGCGATCTTAATTTAGGCGGAGGGGCGCTGCATAATGCGTTGACGCACTATCTGGGGATTCTGACCAAAATAATCGGTTCCGACCCGATACGTGTCATGGGGGAAGCGCGAATTGGCAGGGGAAAAGCACCTGTAATTGGTGACATTCATGATTTCCGGCAATCCTTTGCCAGACTGAGCGATGAGTCGGTCGCCGAGGTGGAGTGGAGAACGGTTACCTCAGATACTGCCTTTCATGCCATGCTGGAGTACCGTATTCCATCAGGAGAGCCGATTACTTGCGTCATCCAATTCGATTCTATGATGCCGTTCTCTCCTTCATATCCGTATCTCCGCATCTACGGCAATCAAGGCACAATTGATGCCAGAGGCGTCTTTGGTTATGAGGTAAGCATTGCCGGACCAAATGGAGTTGAAGCCAAAAGCGTACCGGATCGGCTATTAGAAGGATTCCCGGCTGCAGGAAACGGCGAACAACAGAAATGGGATGCTTTCTTCCGGTCATTTGTTGCTGACGTCAAGAATGAGCCTCATCAGTCTTATCCCACCTTCCGAGAAGGATTTCGCGACCAAAGAATCATCGAAGCGATTCGGAATGGCAGCGGGTGGACGGATTTAACCGCAAATTGTTGATGCATAAGATCCATGACTGGGCAGATGAAGAAGTGGAGGAATAGATGAGAAGAAAAAGTTTGTTCGGACGCATTACGATGTAACGCCTGAGTGGGCTATCTACCATCTCATCGAACATGAGTCACATCATAGGGGACAAATCTATCAAATGGTTGCAATAGTTAATTAAAACCGTAATCGTTATCTCGAATATGGCTAAAGGGAGTATGATTATGTCCAAATATGAATATTTGAACAAGAGTTTTATTTACGGGCAATGGACGGAAGGCTTGAGTGATCGAACTTATGATATTCGGAATCCCTATGACAATTCAGTCATTACTCAAGTCCGTCTGGCCACAATAAGTCAGTTGCAAGAAGCTTTTAAACTGGCTAAGGAAGCTCAGAAATCTTGGGCAAAAACATCGGCGGTCCAACGAAAAGTCATCATTCAAAAAGCGGTCGATTACTTAAAGGAAAATCGCGACGAGATTGTTAGTGTCATTATTAGAGAAACGGGCGGTACTCACCTTAAAGCCTACGGAGAACACTCGACGGCTATTGCCGATTTGGAAGACGCTATAAACATGGCGGATGAAATGGAGAAAGTTAAGGAAGTAGGCACTACCGTCGATGGTAAAGTGAATCGAATTTATCGTATGCCGATTGGCGTAATTTCCTCTATATCACCTTTTAACTTCCCTATGAACCTCTCCACAAGAACGATAGGTCCGGCACTTGCGCTGGGCAATTCCGTCGTTCACAAACCCGATATACAGGTTGGGTTAACAGGTGGTTCCATCCTTGCGAAGGCCTTTGAGGAAGCCGGACTTCCGGCTGGCGTGTTTAATGTGATTCTGACCGATATATCAGAAATCGGCGATGAAATGATAATCAATCCAATTCCCGGATTTGTAAGTTTCACAGGATCTACGGCGGTCGGCAGGCATGTGGGAGAACTTGCGGGTAAAAATCTAAAGCGAGTTGCTTTGGAATTAGGAGGCAACGACCCACTTGTGGTATTATCCGATGCCGACGTAGACAGAGCAGTAGATGCAGCTATATTTGGGAAGTTTTTACATCAAGGTCAGATTTGTATGATTGCGAACCGAATAATTGTACACCAAACTCTGTATCAGGATTTCGTTTCCAAATTTGCGGAGAAAGCGAAGAACCTTAAGTATGGTGATCCTCGAGATCCGCAGACGGTAATCGGACCCATGATAAACGAGCGTCAACTGGAAAGAGCTCTGCAAGCTGTAAATGAAGCGAAAGAAGCGGGGGTCATATTTGCTCTTGAAGGCGAGAGGATTGGAAATATCTTAACTCCATATGTAATTGTTAATGTTGACAATTCAAGCAAATTAGCACAAACCGAGTTATTTGGTCCGATTGCCTTGATTATTAAAGCAGACTCCGACGAACATGCAATTGAATTAGCTAATGAGTCAGAATCAGGATTAAGCAGTTCCATTTTTACTGGCGATCTACAGTCAGGAGAACGATTGGCGCTTCAAATTGATTCGGGCATGACTCATGTTAATGATCAACCCGTCAACTGTCAGGGGAATATTCCGTTTGGCGGAACTAAAGGGTCTGGCATTGGCAGATTTGGTTCTCCGTGGATCATCGAAGAGTTAACGGTCTACAAGTGGGTATCGATCCAGACGAAGTATCGTGACTTCCCTTTTTAATGAATACCCTTACGATCAGCCTTCAATCGCAAGAAAAAGAGATGATGCCGCAACGGCACCATCTCTACGTATGTGGTACAAGTTAGCTCGAAATGACTTACCCTTGCGGGATCGCACTTTCATCCATAAAGCCGATTTCCCAATGATGACCGTCTAGGTCTAGGAAGCTTCTCTGATACATGAAGCCGAGATCTTGTGTTTCTTTGGCAATATGGCCACCAGCTGCAATCGCGTTGTCAACTAACTTGTCCACTTGATCGCGGCTCTCGACCATTAATGCAATTAAGACTTCGGTCGTTTTGGCTGCATCGGTAACCTCTTTTTGGGTGAAGGTCTTGAAATACTCTTCAACCAACAACATGGAGTAAATGTTTTCTCCGATGACCATACAAGTTGCATTGTCGTCAGTAAAGTTGGGGTTGAATGCAAAGCCTACCGCGGTGAAAAACGCAATCGATTTCTTCAGGTCTTTTACCGGTAAATTAACAAACATACTTTTGGCTGTTTCTGCCATCCCAATCACCTCTCGTATACAGTAGCATTATGATAAATTGGATGTCAAACCATATGGATAATAAAATGAAACCGTCCAAGCTCAGCGAGTGCTGTGCCGGGACGGTTTGAGTCGCGCTGCTGCGCGTTACGTATTTGCTTTGCCCGCATAGACGTTAATGTGGTCAATATGCGCGATTTTGCCTTTGGCGACTTTGCTTGGGCCGACGAATTTCAGTTCGTATGCTTTGGATGGATGGTAAACATAGATTTTGTCCTTGCCGGTGAAGCGGACTTCCTTAGGCGTACCAAGCGACTTGATGACGGACGCGAAGGTCAGCGATTTGACGCCTCCCGTTCGATCGATGGACGTTCCGAAATTGCGCAAATCGTAGATGACGCCTGATTTATTGACGCCGAAGCTGTATTCGCCTTTTCCCATGCCCAGATTGTACCCTTCATAATGGTTGCCTTTCAGGTCGCCGCCTACATCCGGTTCACCCCATTTGTAATGAACGGCGGAGATCGGCGTTTTGCCCGCGATTGCGTTTAAGCCAGGGATTTTTCCTTCGCTCGCTAGCTTGTAAATGCTCTTAATATAGTCATTCTGCGCATTCTTGCCAGCACTAGCGCTGGCTGCTGCCGCGTGGACATTCGAATGAGAGAGTGCCGTCATGGAGCTTACCGCGAGCAATCCGGTTAAGGCCAGTTTGGCGGCTAATTTATACGATTGTTTCGATTTGTTCAACATAAAGAATTTCACCTCTTATTAGTATTGGAGACAAGGGACGGTTAGCTGTTACAACCTCATAATACCCAGACTAGCCCAGAAAGGAATGACAGAACGGTAAAGAAACAGTTACAAGAAGGTAACGAAAGGATGCGACCTGTTGAAATGAGAAAAGATCGTTTGCGTCTTATCAAAGTAATTGTCATACGATTGATGAAATAAATCTAGATACAAGAACATTTGTTCTGTTATAATGAAATCACCACTTTATAAAGGGTGATGAATATGGACAATGCTCATTTGGATTTAATTGAACAGCAAGCACACCAAGTCAGCCTCAACTTCCGAAATCGATATCGACGACCCAAACCAAACTTAGACCAATCAGATCGAGATAGAATTGTTGATGTGCTGGTGGAGTCATTAGGCTTGCATTGCACCGTACATCTGCGCCTGTATCATGAGTTTGAAGATTGTGTTGTTATTGGCGTCATTGATAAAATCAATCCCTATACGCGGCTGTTCCTGGTCGATGGAGAATGGTTTAATATTGAAGACGTTATTAAAGCTACTATCGAAACCTAAAGACCAAAACCAATCATTTCGAAATCGGAGGAAAAGCAAACATGAGAAAACTCGTATTGTTCATGCATGTGTCGCTGGACGGGTATGCGTCGGATGCTAAAGGAGGACTAGATTGGATTCCGTACAACGAGGAATTACAGAAGTACGCCAAGGAGGTCGTAGCCGAAGTCGGCTCTCCCGTATACGGACGCTCCACTTATCGGTTAATGGAGAGCTACTGGCCAACGGTGCTTGATGATCCGAATGCGTCGAAGCATGATTTGGAGCATGCCAAATGGGTGCAGGATGTTAAGAAGATCGTCATTTCCGGCTCGATCGACAGTGCCGATTGGAATAATACGATGCTGATCAAGGACAATATCGCAGAGGAAATCAAGGCGCTCAAGGAGCAGCCCGGTAAAAATCTCGTTATCTTCGGCAGTCCGGGAGCGGCGAAGACGTTGCTTGAGCTCGGCTTGATCGACGAATTTCTGCTGACGATTTGCCCGGTCATCTTGGGCGGCGGGAAATCCGTATTCCACGGCGGCGGTGAGAAAACCAAGCTCAAGCTGTTGTCCAGCCGAACTTTCAAATCGGGTATTATCGCAGCCCGATATGAGCTGGAGAAATAGCCGTACCGTCTAAGAACTACATAGCTGCCATTGGCAGCTATTTTTTTTGTTGTGAACATGAAGGAATACGAAGCAATGTTAAAACGATAATTATGCGGGGAAGCATGTCGCAATATGAGACTATTCATTTCAAAGCAAAGGTATATAATGGACTTGTATTTAAGACAAGAATACGGATGATTCTGGGAGGGTAATAGATTGAAAACAAAAGCGTGGTATGCCAAGGCCCCGTTTCAATTTGAACTTCGCGAAGGCGAGCTTGGGGAGATCAGTGAGGACGAGGTGCTGATTCGTGTCAAAGCTTGCGGCATATGTGGGACGGACATGACCAGCGTGAAATCGTCCGCGGAAAATTGGGAAGCGATTGGGCATGAAATAGCCGGTATTGTTGTTCGAAAAGGTGCGCGCGTCAACCATGTCGTGGAAGGCGCTTCAGTTACGTTGGAGACGAGCACGTTTTGCCGGACGTGCGAATGGTGCCGGGACGGGCGTTACGATTTGTGTAATAAAGGGCCGAGTTTTTGGGGCAGGAATTTCGCAATGGGATTCGCCGAATATATCGTCGCTCCAAAGGAAGTCGTCGTTCCGTTCGAAGGGTTGTCCTTCGCTGTTGCCTCTCTGGTGGAGCCGCTTGGCGTGGCGGTCGACCTTACGGAGACCGTTGACATCCAAATGGGCGATGATGTGTTAGTGCTGGGGCTTGGACCGATCGGCTTGATGGCACTTCGACTAGCGAAACTAAGAGGCGCACGTAAAATCTACGCGGCGGCGCGGTCCCACTCCGTTAAGCGAATCGAGACGGCGCTCGCATTCGGCGCGGATGAAATCATTAATACGGACATTACGCCGCTCGAGTCATATCTATTCGACCGTGGGGGAGTGGACCGAGTGCTCGTTTCAGCGCCACCTTCGACGATACCGTCCGCGTTCAAGGCGGCAAGAACCGGCGGCGTGATCGGTTTCATCGGCATTGAATATGGCGCCGGCGCCAGTATTTCGTTCGATGCGAATGAATTCCATTTCAAGAAGCTGCAGTTGAGAGCGTCTCACGCCACTCCCGCGCTGTTCTTTCCTAAATGCATTGAACTGCTGAAGTCGGGAGCTGTCGATGGCGATGCGCTCATCTCTCACACGTTCTCGCTGGATGAGTTCCCGGCCGCTATGCAGGCGCTGCGTGATGATCGGGGTTCTGCGGTCAAGATGGTCATGGTCAATGAGTAATCCGAAGGCAGCCTGAGAAAAGGCTGCCATTTTTGTTGGAGAGACCCTATTATTTGTGTTTTATATGCGTAAAGCTTTCCGATAGTTGGACGGGGAGACCGCCATTTTCTGCTTGAAAATCCGGCTAAAATAATACTCGTTCTCGTAACCGCAGCGAGCAGCGATTGCCGACATCGGCAAGGAAGTGTCCTTGAGCAGTTTTCGCGCTTGCTGCAAACGCAGCTCCGTGAGGTAGTCCATAGGAGTTTTTCCGAATTGCTTCGTAAACTTTTGAGTGAATTGAGAAGGGCTCAGCCACAGCTCGTCCGCGATCGTTTTTAAGTTGAATCTACCAAGCGCTTGCTGCCTGATGCGACGTAAGCTCTCGTTCATGAGCGGATCGCTGCTGCTCGGCATTATTTCCGATTCGCCGGACCAATAGGTCAGCCAGATGTCCTTGAACAATAGATTCCGTCTGGCTACCGACAGCGAATCCGGTTTCTCGGATACCGCTCTGAGCTGCGCAAGCGTAGACTGAAACCGCGAACCATCATGTATCTGAAACTTGCCCCTCGGAATCCGACTGGACACCTCTTTTACTTCCTCGTCCGAATTGGCCCAATCGAATATGAAGAAGTGGAAGGATAAAGGCGTTAAGGCTTTCCGGTAGATATCCGTTCCGCAAGGAAATAGAACGAGATCGCCATTCGCGGCGATTCCTTTCGTTCCATCGCATTCAAATTCGAAACTACCGTCCTCGACAACAAATAACAACCATTCATTATAACGAGAATGCTCTAGCATGAAGCGTTCGGCGTTCTCCTTGTAGAAATGATAATGTACTTGTGCAGCTAGCTCCCATGGCTCGATCAAATCAATCACCATTTTCGTAAATTTAGTATAAGAATTTTTATAATATAGTGCATTAAAAGAAAAAAATAATTACATATACTTAAATATTGTATAAGTCATCTTGTAAGTCAAGATTCAATCCATTGTAGGGGGAATGATCATGAATCATACGGAACTAACAGAGTATGTGAAGCAATTCGAGCAGAACGGTTATTTATTGCTGCGAGACATTTTGCCGCAGGACCGCGTGGAGCGGCTGAACCTGGCGGTAGATGAGCTGCTGGCAAAGGAGCCCGAGGCACTGGCTTATAACTTATACAACAGTGTTGAACGCCATGATGAGATTGCCTCACTTATGGATGAAGCCTCCATGCTCCCGCTGATCGTTAGCATGCTGGGCCACAATATTCAGCTGCATATCTCGCATTTGACGATCCGAAAACCGAATCCCACGGATCTGGATACATCGACGCAGAGCTTTATTAATTGGCATCAAGACGGACCTCATCCACAGTTCCCTTCGGTAGGTGGGGTGACCGGTTTATATTACGTAAAAGTGTGTTATATTTTAAGCGACATGTCACAGCCTGATCGAGGCAATACAAAAGTGGTGCCCGGTTCTCACAACCGACCTTATCAGCCGGAATGTCCGGATACCAGGCGGAAGATTGAAGGAGAGGTTCAGATTTGCGGTAAACCGGGAGATGTCTTTATTTTCGCTCAGAACCTATGGCATTCCGCTGCACCTAATCATTCTCCGCATACCAGACGTCAGCTCTTCATGGGTTACAGCCCCATCTGGATGCGTCCGATCGATTATCATACAGCTTCTCCGCGATTGCTTGAGAAGGCAACGCCTTACCAACAACAACTGCTTGGCGTTATTGACTCGAACCCTTTTAAATATTACGTTCCTGACGCGTCGATGCTTCCTTTAAGAGAACTGATCACTCGATAACTGGCCGGACAAATGCTTTCCACTTTGTACACATAAGGAGATAAAACCATGGCAGAAAATAAATTACTACGAATGGACAATGTTGGCATCGTTGTAGAATCCCTTGATGACTCTATCTCTTTCTTCGAGGAGATTGGCTTGAAGCTCGAGGGGCGGGCTACTATCGAAGGTGAATGGGCCGGCCGCGTAACCGGGCTGGGTTCGCAGACAGTAGAGATTGCTATGATGGTAACCCCGGATGGCCACAGCCGACTTGAACTTTCGCGATTTCTCACCCCGCCTACGATATCGGATCACCGAACTGCTCCCGTAAATGCCCTCGGTTATCTGCGCGTCATGTTCACTGTTGAAAATATTGACGAACTGGTATCCAGACTCACTAAGCATGGTGCTCAGCTCGTTGGTGAAGTCGTTCAGTACCAGGACTCGTATCGGCTATGCTACATTCGTGGAAATGATGGACTTCTAATCGGTTTGGCGGAACAACTCGGCAAGAAATAAGTGACGTTTATAAGAAGACATAACGAAGGGCTGCCAGTTGGCAGCCCTTCGTTATGTCTCTTTATTATCGACAAAGATCGATTATCCGCCGCTGCCCGGTTTGGTGGTTGATTCCCGGATGATTAATTTCGGTGGGAAGAACAGTTTCTTCGTCTCCTGATCCGGATTTTCCATAATCGAGACGAGCAGCTTAGCGGCTTCTTTGCCTAGCATATTCTCCTCCTGGCTGATGAAGGTCGGTCTTACGCTATAGAATTCCGAAAGCTCGAAATCATCGAAGAAGATAAGGGAGAGGTCTTCCGGCACACGGATTCCCATTTCCGAAGCAACTTTTATGACTTGCAGTCCAAGTCCCGGGTTAATGGCGAAGATTGCCGTCAACTCTGGATACCTCGCCAGAAAATCCCGGATTTTCTCCTTGATGGGCTTATGTTCACCCAGCTCGATATCCACATAACGATACCGACGGTCGATCGGAATATGATGCTCGGCCAGCGCTTTCTCATAACCGAGCAAGCGGTCTTCAATGCTGCTGGTTCCGTTAATGGTCGTGGAGAGAAACCCGATGTGACGGTGTCCGAGCGAGATCAAGTGATTGACGCCTTCCTGGGCACCTCTGAAGTTATCCGGACATACGCAATTCGTGTCGATTCCGCGCAAATATCGATCCATTACGACAAGAGGAAATGAGTTAAGGGTAAGATGCAGAATTTCGCGATTATACGACTCGCCATCGACAGGATAGACGATCATGCCCGCAACATTGCGTTCGACCATTTCCCGGATGACGCGCTCTTCCTTCTGGATGGAGTTCTCCGTGTTGCATAAGAGCAGCGAATAGCCGGCTTCGGAGAGCATGCTTTCGACGCCGTTGATCAGAAGCGCGTTGTGCTGATTGTTGATGAATGGGAGCAACAGCGCAACCGCGGGCGCTCTTTGCGGTGGAATAGGCTGTTCGACAGCCGTAGTCCCTTTACCTTGTACGGCCACGTAAGTGCCTTTCCCTTGAATACGATATACGATACCTAACTCAACCAGATCGGACATGGCCTTCTTAACGGTAATTCGGCTTACCGAGAATTGCTTGGTCAGTTCGCTCTCGGACGGAAGCTTATCATGAGGCAGTAAATGCGCAAGCTCGATCTCTGAAATTAGATGATGTTTGATTTGCTCATAGAGTGATAAATGCTGCACGTTTTTCGTCATATTTTGCAACTCCATGTCCAATTTGCTTGTTATATACCATCTTATAGGTTGGTATGTAAAATGTAAAGATTAGCTAAAGTTTTTAGTGGAAAAAAGAGCGTTCATCTTTGTAAAATGGAGAATTTCTGCATGAACAAGAACTAGAAGACGATTTTCTTCGGAAATCGGCTCAATATGGGGGAATACGGTCATTTACAACTTTTTCCTACAATGCTATCATTCATGCCAAGTGCATAATGAGTTTATACCATAACATTACAAGTACATACCAAGTATGATAAGGGTGGCGTGGATTCATCCTCTAAGCGATTAGTATTCGTCTTGTCCACGTTAAAGTGTAAGCGCATTCTTTGGGCATGTTGAAACGTTCCTTAGCCGGAATATTTCATAAAAGGAAGAAGAGTAGGGGGGCGTGCTGCTTTACATTTGCACTGGTTCGAGAGGTTGTTGAACGTATCTAAGGAGGATGAACATGGAACAACAGAAACCGAATAAGAAACAATTGACGAAAGCCGGATTGTTATCTCTTGTTGTCATCTTGTTGCTCAGTCTATTCACCGGTTGTACCAGTAACAACAATTCAGGCTCAGCAGAAGAAGGCAGCACAAATGGAGAAGAGACGGGGGAAACCGGCAGCGATGATTCGGAGCCTCTTAAATTCAGCTATTCAAGGCCAACATGGGGACCGGCCACCTATACGAAAGGCGGCGCTTATGAGAAGGAATTATTCAAGCAAGGAAATGTCGAAATCGATGTGAGGATTATTCCGGTCGTTGACTATGATGCCACGATTAAGACAACGGCTGCAGGCGGCAATATGCCGGACGTTATCTGGGGCTGGGGTCCGGTGGATCCGTTCTGGAAGGATCTGCAGGATCAAGGCGCCTTCCTGAAAATCAACGAATATCTTGATCAATATCCGGCGATCAAAGACGCTGTTCCGGCCGGCATCTGGGAGAAGATGGCGGACGACAAAGGCGATATCTACTTTATCCCGAACTTGATTTATCCGGTCGTACCGTTCTTTATTAACTACCGTGCGGACATCTTCGATGAACTGGGCATACCGGAGCCGACCTCCGTTGCCGAGCTGCAATCCGCGCTGGAGAAAATTAAAGCAAGCGGCAAAGATATCGTGCCGATGACGCACGGCAATACGCATGCCTACTGGGCGTCTAAGGATTTGGCAACGTCGTTCGGCTCAGGATTCGGTTGGGCTCCGTCGAAGGAGGATCCGAATACGATCGTACCTCCGGAAATGCAAGAGGAGCATCTGAACTTCAAATTCTGGCTGCAGGATATGAAGAAGCAAGGATTATTCGACGAGGAAGCAGGCGTCAATCCGGATGCCTCGTTCGGGGAGACGAAATTCAAAGCCGGCCGCGCGGCGGTTATTCTCGGCGGCAATCTGCAATCGCTCTATCCTGAGCTTAAGAAAACGACGCCTAACGCGGAAATTAAGATTATGTCACCGCTAACCGGTTTGGATGGCCAGAAGGGCGGTACGCGCGTTGTTTTCCCTCAAGACCGCGGCTTCTACGTGAATGTAAAGGCCAAAGATAAAGCCGATCGCTTCTTCAAGTTCTTGAACTGGACGTTAACCGAAGGGTCGGAGCTTAGAAGATACGGGGTTGAAGGGAAGACCTATACCGTGAATCCAAAAGGCCAAAAAGTGCCGATTCCGGATGAAGCTCGTGAAAATGACTACAAAGGAGCTCAGATCGAGCCGCTCAAGTTCATTGATCCAATGAGCGAGAAGCTGGACTGGGAAGCGCAAGAGCTGTCCTTTACGGGTGCGGGGATTCAGGACAAGTTCGAATACTATAAAGGCATGTTCGAGAAATACGCCGCTACGCCTTATAACGATTACAAAGACCCGACCGTGACTTCTCCGACCCAAGCGGAAATTGGACCGCAGATTTGGGAGGATTACATGGCGAAGGTAGACGGAAGTATTTTGACCGACATGAATCTGACGAAAGAAGCGTATCAAGCAGCCTATAAGAAATATTTGGACGCAGGCGGGCAGAAGATTATCGATGAGATCAATGAATTGCAGAAGAATAAGTCCGAACCGAACTATGTAGATTAGGATAGGCATTCGCCGGAAAAGGGCAACCCGATTGCCCTTTTCCGGGAAAGGAGTGATTCCGATGGGCGCGAAATCCGTTAATACGCTGGGTACGCGGATATGGAAGTCGCGATTTATCTATTTGCTGATTCTTCCCACGATCGTCTATTTTGCTATTTTTACATATGCGCCCTTCTATGGCATTTCAATCGCTTTTAAAGATTACAAAATCATCGCGGGCATCATGGACAGTCCATGGGTCGGCTTTAAACATTTCGAAGCGATGTTTACCTCCGAGAAATTTCCGGCGCTGATCAAGAATACGATCATTATCAGCTTGTACCGGCTGCTCTTCGGCTTTCCGATTCCGATTCTATTTGCTTTAATGCTGAACGAAGTAAGGAGCATGCTGTTTAAACGTTTCATCCAAACCATCACCTACTTTCCCCACTTCCTGTCGTGGGTCGTATTCGCGGGGATCATCTACAACTTTATCGGTCCCAGCGGAATCATTAACTTGGTGCTGGTGAACACCGGATTGGACAAGTTCAATTTCACGACTAACCCGGACGTGTTCCGTACGCTCGTTGTCGTTACGGCTATCCTGAAGGAATTCGGTTGGGGAGCGATTATCTATCTGGCGGCTTTGTCAGGAATCGACTCTCAGCTGTACGAAGCAGCCAAGATTGACGGGGCCGGAAAACTGAGGCAAATCTGGCATATTACGCTGCCTGGCATCAGGCCGATCATTGCCCTGCTGTTCTGCTTGCAGCTCGCGGGCATACTGGATGCGGGCTTCGACCAAATCTTCATGTTCCTTAATCCTGCTCTATATGATGTCGGCGATATCATCGATACGTACGTGTACCGCTTAGGAATTCTGCAATCGCAGTTCGAGCTCGCGACAGCCGTAGGGTTGTTTAAAGGCATCATAGGGATGATCCTCATCATCACGGCCAATACCATGATTCGCAGGATGGGAGAGAAATCGTTATGGTAGAACAAACCGCCGCGGCGACTCACCCCGTCAAGGAGCTAAAGCTAACCAAGCGGAGCAGCTTGGATGCCAATCCGTGGTGGGCGCAAGGTCTGATCTATCTGGTGCTTATCGTCGCGGGCTTAATAACGCTGCTGCCTATGGTGAACGTGTGGGCCATTTCGTTCAGCGAAGCGCATGAGATTTACAAGAATCCCATGATGCTCTGGCCCAAATCGTTCACGCTCGAATCGTATAAATATATTTTCAATACGCAAGTGCTGTTGAAAGCATTCGGAATTACGGTATTCGTCACCTTAGTAGGTACCTTCTTAAATTTAATATTTACGGCAACCGGTGCATATGGCTTATCAAAGACTCATATTCCGGGCCATCGCTTCTTGTTATGGATCGTCATTATTCCAATGCTTTTTGGCGCAGGACTCATCCCGATGTATATTTTACTCAAAAATATAGGTCTGCTTAATAGCATTTGGGTGATGATTATCCCTCAGCTTGTAGCGCCTTTTAACTTGATCCTAATGAGAAATTTCTTCTGGAGCATCCCGGAGAGTCTGGAGGAGTCGGCCCGAATCGACGGGGCTTCGGATATGCGCGTACTTTGGAGTATTATTCTGCCGTTGTCCAAACCGGTTATCGCGACTGTCGGCTTGTTCTATGCTGTCGGTCATTGGAATGACTTCTTCTCCGGCCTGTTCTTCATTAGCGATAACAGCAAATGGCCGCTTCAGATGGTGCTGCGCTCGATCGTCATTGATTTCAACATGCTGAACATGGGGACGCAGAACACGAGTACGTTAAACGATTCCAGCCAATTGGTCGTCCAGCCGGAAAATATTAAAGCTGCAACCATTATTTTCGCGATCGTTCCGATTCTCGTCGTCTATCCTTTCCTCCAAAAATATTTCGTCAAGGGCATCATGCTGGGCTCCGTCAAAGGCTAATGACCTATTCAAGGCTATGAAAGAGAGGCTGATGGTATTATGAATACGAACGCCGTCCAAACGACGAAAGAGGAGATTTTGGCGCACTACAAGGAAAATGGCTTCGCCGTCATTCCCAATGCGTTGTCTCAGGAGGAACTGGACTACTTGAACAACTTGGTAGAGGCATCATTGAAAGAGTCTCCGGAGCAATGGCACAAGCCGATAGAAGGCGCGGTCGGCACCGGCAGCTTCCTCGCGAAGCATCCGCTTGAGATGGATCGATTCATTCGTCATCCCAAAATCTTTCCGCTTATTCAGGAAGTGCTGCTTGGAGAGGCGCGTTTTGCTCAATTTGATTTTCGGGATGTTTCCGCGGAACGGGCGAGCGCCAGCGAGATGAATTTCCACCGCGATATCAGCTATTACGGCACGATAGGCGGGAAAATCTTTGATCCGGAAAATCCGTATATCAGCACGTATACATGTGTCATCTATTATTTGTCTGATGTTCATGAGTGCTGTCCGGCGTTCTGTTTAGTGCCGAACAGCCATATGTATGGCACGCTTGATGAAGCGAAGGCGAAGCAGGGGGAAGCTTACCGGGAGATCCCGATCCGGGGTAAAGCCGGTACCGCCGTGCTTTACAATATTACGACGTATCATACGCGAAAAGGCGGGAGCGAGGAATGTACGCACGGGCGGCGGACGATGCATAACTATCATTCACGGTCGACGAGCTACCCGCTCACGAACTGGGCGACGGTACCTGAGGTGCTTGCGCTAAGCGATGATCATGATACCCGATTGTTTTATTCGCAATGGACGCCTAATCAAGTGAAATATGCAAAAGAGAACTACACCAAACCAATTCCTCCCTATTATCCGATTCATATGGTCAAGTAGCCTCGATGAGGGCCGCTCAAGCAGCGGCCTTTTTTTTCATAACGCACGATCGGCGGTTCAAGATATTTCAATAGAAGATCGAGAAATGATGCTATACTAAAAACTGAGCATGCCAAATTACCCTCCATTGCTACTATGTGAGTTTTCAGGAGGAAACATTCAAATGAAAAGCAAACTTATAAAGACACTTTTTATTCAGTTGGCTTTTTGCTTTCTATTTTCGGCTTGCGATTCCAATCATACAACCATTGAAGATGCGAAAGAAAAGATCTCGATTGAACAAGCCAAAAAACTGATATTGGCAACGCCGGATTTATCTCAATCGAGCATTCCGGATATTGAACTGATTGAAATTACTCCCTCTGCCATTTGGGATCAAACAAATTGCCAGCTTTATAAAATCGTAGACGATGTTAAGAACTCGGAAACGTTTATCGTGGTGAATCAGAAAGCTGTTCATATAGGTAACGGGTTCGGCGGGTTCGGTTTAACAAGCGCTGTACCCTACGATGTCAATAAAGACGGATTTAGGGACATCGTATATGCCTATTCATGGGGATCAGGTATCCATCGCTCTGTTATTTCGTGGATCGACATCAAGAGTTTTACCGAGCATCCGATTGAAGATCGGCCTGACAGAGCGATATCCAGAGCGGATGCTTTGATCTTGAAAATTGAAAATAATGAAGTCGTAGTTTATCGCATTGCAGGTATGGATGAAAGTGAAATCAATCCAGTTCGGTTGCGATTATACCCCTCAAACAAGGATATAGAAAACATGACACTTGAAAAGGAAGGGACATTGGTTTGGAAAAATAATGAATTTTACAATCATCTATATCAGGAGTGATCGTTATGAATCTTTCCAAGCTGAATGAATACCGCATGCTGAACCAGCACGCCAAGAAAGGGCAAATTTTATTTGTAGGATCTTCTCTAATGGAAGGTTTTCCGATTTGCGAAATGCAGCTGACCTTGAATCTTGGTCTAGATCGCGTCATCTATAATCGTGGAATAGGCGGTACGACGACCGCAGACCTGCTGCAATCGATGGATGACTGCATTTTTGATTTAGAGCCAAGCAAGCTCTTTATTAATATCGGATCGAATGATATCGGAGCTGCCGGGATGGAAGGGTACAGCAAAGATACTCTGCTTATCAATTACAATACTATTTTAGATCGGATTAAAGCTCGCTTGCCGCTGTGTGAAGTTTTCGTGATGGCCTACTATCCGATCAATGCGCAAGCGGACTTCGGGCTTGATATATCCGATAAGAAATCGTTGTTTGCTACCCGTACAAACGCCAATATTCTGGAAGCGAATGAAGCAATCGAACAATTAGCCAAGCAGCATGGATGTTCTTTTATTAATGTGAATGAAGGCTTAGCCGACGAGAAAGGAAATTTGAAGCAGGAATTCACCGTAGAAGGCATCCATTTATGGCCAAACGCCTACACGTTCATTCTCAATAATTTGAAAAGATATTTGGAATCAAATTAAGAAAGCAGGCTTAGAATGTCGAAATTGGATCCCTTGACATATGGAACTGTAACTAATATAATTACAGTAATAAAGGAATAAGAAGGACGGCTGGCCGGGCAAACTGCTTATGCAACGTCCTCTTTTCTTAACCTAACTGTAATCGATTTGGATACAGTTTGGCCATTCATTCTAATGACAAGGTGGTGCTGACGATGAGCTTTGCGATCAGTGATTGGGTACAAGGCAGAACGAAGGACGGGGAACTTATACAAGGATTTATTACGTCGATGAACGATAGACAAAACACTGCAAGCGTTTATGTCGTTCAATCCGATCACGATGCTGCGGTCGGCACTACGGTGACTGTGTTGAGCAGCTGGATCAAGGAGCAGCCTTCGGTGCCGATGCTGGACTACGAGGAACCGATCCTAGACTTTATCGAGCTGGCACTGGCAACGCGTGACGAAGAATGGTTCGCGGAGCTGACGCTGCGGCTGCACGAGGTCGTGAATAAGCAGGCAAGTGGCAGCAACAACGCCCCGATTCTGTATAACCGAAGAAATTTCGGCCGTATCATCAGATGAGGTTAACGGAATATCACATATGATGCGGCTATAATCGATTCTCGAACCGGTACGACTAACTTATTTAGCTTATCGAAGATTGTGGTAGCACTCAGCGGCTACCTTTTTTTTGTCTTATATTTAAGACATTAAAAAGAAATTTAGAAAGAGCAAAGCGTTGATGGGATGTTTTCCGCGAATGAGAGAGCAACATTTCAATTAACACCTTGTGTTATAAATATCGTGTACGCATTAAACACACGAGGTGATACAAATTATGACTAAATTAAAGGGTAAAATTGCTTTGGTTACGGGCGCAAGCCGGGGGATTGGCCGTGCTATTGCTACACGCTTAGCGCAAGAAGGTGCATTAGTAGCCGTACATTATGGCACGAACCGAGAAGCTGCAGAAAAAGTCGTGCATACTATTGAGCAGAGTGGAGGGACTGCGTTTGCCATAGGTACGAAACTTGGTTCTTCAGAAAGCATCCGGACACTTTATAAGACATTGGATCAATTGTTGAAAGAACGTACAGGTGACATTCACTTCGATATATTGGTGAACAACGCAGGGATTGCCCTAGTTGCACCAATTGAGGATACTACTGAAGAGGCCTATGATGAAATCATGGATATCAAGCAAGGGGGCAATCAACACACTAACGCTTGCTTTATCCAACCAACTCGGTCCACGTGGAATTACAATCAATGCCATCCTACCCGGATTCGTTGCCACGGATATGAACGCCGCAATGCTGCAAGATCCTGCCTCACTAAAATTTGGTGCTGATTTTTCTATCTTTGGAAGATGGGGGCAGCCGGAAGATGTCGCGGATATCGCTGCTTTTCTAGCTTCTCCCGACAGCCGATGGGTAACTGGGCAATTAATCGATGCCAGTGGGGGCTCTCATTTGTAAAGTCATCTGCAAACGATTAATCTACAGGCGTAATCGCCGTGATGATGGATTGCTCCGCTTGCACCAACCGCTGTGCAGCGTTCATGTTACCGACTGCATCGGTTGCAAATATGTTGATGACAATGTTCGAACTTGTCACTCTCAGTTGCGTTTCAAACGCGGGAACTCCGCTAATATCAATGGTTTTCGTGATAACATCGAGTGGAAAAAGCGAAAATAACTGATGGATATACGGGATTTTAGGCGTCGCAGCTGCACTCAGGCTTACAAGGAAAACCTCAAGCTCGATCGTCGCAGCTGCAGACGGGTCATCGTTGCTAATCATGATTTTTAAAGCGGTGGATGGGTTTACCCCTGTATTGAGGATTGGCCCGCTGCTAAAAGTAGGCATATCTATAACCTCCTTCTCAAGTCAAATCAGTCTGTTGGAGTGAGCATGAGGAGCGGCGTCGCTTCAGTCCGTAATACCCGCAAGTCTGAATGAAGATTACCGTGTTCATCGACCGGGAAGACGTTTACGACCATATCGCCGCTACCCGGACCGGCTAGCTCATACTGGATTTCAAAGCTTTGGTACGGCTCCACGTTATACCTTCTGGTTACCGTCCTTTCAGGCGGTAAGGAAATCAGTTCAGATGCGAAGGCCATTCGTCTTGTTCCGCTCAAGAAAAAGGCTGTAATTTGAATCGATGCCGAGTTAATAAGACTATCGTTGCTAATTAGAATCATAACAGCGGTTGCTGCACGAGAAGCTGAAGTGACATTGTGCAGGAGACCGGTTGAAAATGCAGCGGTGAATTGAATTTTCGCGATGAATAGATCAGCACGGCCGCCTAAAAAAGGCTGAAACACTTGGCGTGTAACGGGAAAATCAGACGCCCATGTTTGTCCCAAGACATAGAGATTGCCAACAGGATCCACTGCGATACCTGAGCCGCCATCTATGCCGGAACCGCCGAGATAGGTTGAGAAAACAACAGACGAGCCCTCAGGGTTCAAGACGGTGATGAACGCATCATTCGTACCACCGTATACGGACTGAACCGCATCCGGGGTAACTGGAAAGTCCGGGGAATTGGTCACACCAGTAACAGCAACTTGGCCAGAAACATCCAATGAAATGTCGAAGGCTGCCTCTCTGCCAGCCATCAAGCCTCCTAGGAAAGTGGAGTAGACGAGCGCGCTGCCGGTTGGATTCATTTTTGTGATAAACGCCATACTCGTTGGTACATAATTGGTGTTATAAGCTCCGGGCGTAACCGGAAAATCAGGGGAGTACGTTTGCCCCGTCAGGTAGGCATTGCCGGCTTCATCAATAACGATGCCTTCCGGGTGATCCGTGATGTTTCCGCCAAAATAGGTGGAGTAGATGAGCTCCGAACCGACTGCATTCAGTTTGGCAACAAAACCGTTTGTATAGCCGAGCTGCGTGGTTTGGAAAGCGCCGGGCGTAATAGGAAAGTTCAAGGAGGTTGTACGCCCCGCCACAAAGGCGTTTCCAGCTGAATCAACCGCAATTCCAGTCCCGGTATCTTCGTACAGCCCACCAAGATAAGTCGAATACACGAGCGCCGTGCCAGCGGGATTGAGCTTGGATACGAATACGTTCCCGAAACCTGCAAGGGTAGGCTGGTACACATCGGGCGTAACCGGAAAATCAGCCGATCTTGTCGTGCCGGTCACGTAGGCGTTGCCGGAATCATCAATAACGATGCCGTTTGCGAATGAACCGTTGCTGCCCCCTAAGTATGTGGAGTAAACGAGTGCTGTTCCACTCGGATTGAGTTTAGCCACGAATGCACTGTAATTCGTTAATGGCATGGTTTGAAAGGCACCGAGCGTAGTGGGGAAATCCAATGTATCGGTGATGAGTGTTATCGTGTGGCCGGTCACGTAGGCATGACCTGTCGAGTCGACAACGATGCTCTTGCCAACATTATCGGATCGCCTTCCACCGATATAGGTAGAGTAGAGGATCTCCGTTCCTGCCGGGTTGATCTTGGTTACAATCACATCGCTTACACCGGTTAAGGTGTTGCTGAACGCACCGGGAGTGACCGGGAAGTTGGCCGAACTGGAGTAGCCTGTAATATACGCGCAATGTGAAGAGTCAAGCGCAATATCGCTCTCCGTTGAATCAATGCCGCTTCCTCCGAGAAAAGTTGAGAAAATAAGGATGGGGTCGATGACAAGCGGAAGAGCGGCGTCGTAGTCTTCCTCCAGTTGAAAGCCGACAGTAATGCTTCCATCTAGATCGGGTTGAAGGATGAAGCGACATGCCAGAGTCCGAGTGCTGCCGTCCATCTCTTGATATGCGACTGGTTTCAGGTCCATAAGCGTACCGGAAGGAGTTGCAATAAACAAATTCCCTTCCATGTCGAGCTGCATTTCGTCTGCACCTTCGCAGCGAAGACGAACATCCTCGATGCGCGATCCCGGACTCAGATGTACATCATATTTCAGTTGTAGGCCTTGTCCGTAGAAGATAACGTCAATGCCAGCCCATACCTCTCGGTAAACCACACGCTTGTACAACGGGAGAGCGATTTGATTATCTGCGGGGTCATGTCCGCTGAGTCGATTAAATGTTCCTTGCCCGGGTTGTTGTCCCTCAGGCATGACAACTGACTGAGTACCCCGGAAAGTCCAAGCGATGGTGACGCCTTCCGCACGGCTCTGTTGACCTACGTCATTGTTTTGCAGTTTCCAATACGTCATCCACGCAGTACCTGCACCAAAGGCATAGCGGCATCCCTGCATCTGCGACTGATAAACAATCCGGTTATCAAGGATCTGTCCTCTGTTTGGAACGAAAGACAATGGAATCTTCCCGTATGACTGTGCGGCCACATTGTTTTGCTGCTTTGTTAAGGGCATCACTATCACCTCAATCTTGCTTTTCATAGAATACTAGCATTGTATGTTTCTAATTGTCGTTTCGCTACATTGGAAGCGTTAGTTGACTAAGCGAGCAGCGAGCCTAGTCTAAACAGGCATGTGTTTAACTTTGGGCAAAGAGCCCGTAATGTCGCATTTACGTATTATCCTAATAGTCCCTACATAATTCAAAGGTAGAATGAAACCACGCATGATTTGAGTTATACAGCGTAATGATGAGCGATTGGTCCAACAGATTATAGAAGGTAAGAAAACGTCAACTTGTACGCCTAAATGCAGGTACGATGCTTTGCCTGAAGAAATAACGGAGGTGGGGGAGTTTCTAGAGGTATTTAGCAAAAAAGGCGATTACCTGTGTACGGAAGAAATTGAATAACCGCTTTCGTTAAGATCACATTCCGATTATCTCGTTGAAAGAGCGGCTTGCCTATCGATTGTTCCAGTGATGTAATTCTTGCCGTAACAGCGGATTGGGAAATGTGTAAATACTCTGCGGCCCTTGTGAAATTTCGAACGTTGCAAACACTTAAGAAAGCATCTAATTGGTCTTTATCCATAATTTGCACCTCGTATGCAGCGATTATTCCGGTAGTATAACCAACAAAACGGATGGGGCTTGATAGCTCCCATCCGTTTTGTTTATTTAGATTAGGTCTGCTCGGAAACGTCGAGCCAGCAGGCGGCTGGCCTGCGCAGGATCAAACTCATGAACTAACATCGTTTCTACTTCAAACGGTGCAGCGCAGAGGAATTCACCGGTCGGAGAGGTGAGTGCAGAGGCACTTTTCTGACCTTTAAGGGCATAGTTGACACTTGCGAAGAAGATATTATTTTCCGTGCTTCTTCCTACCATTGCATAGTTATAAAACTCCGGATTGCTGACTTCCGGTGTAAATTGAGGATGGAACACAATACTTGCTCCTCTTACCGCCGCCCATCTTACCGTCTCCGGATATCTCCAGCCTTCGTGACAAATAACAATTCCAAATTTGGTCTGATTGATCTCAAACAATTGACGTTCTTTGCCGGGAACGTAACCGAAGAAGTCTTCGCCGGGGTCGATTTGATTTTTGATCTGACAACCTATTACCTCGCCTTGATCATCGATAACGAAGGCAGCCAAGTGGAGACCAAGCTCATCTTGCCATTCCATCGGCAAAATTACAGCGATCCGTTCTTGCCTTGCAAGCTCGCATACTTCATCAATAGCTGCTTGCTGGAACTCATGGTTGTACGGCTCCACTTCATAGCCGACACCTCTAAGGCCGGGGATAATCGATTCCGGGAAGCAGACAAGCTCACATTGTTCGAGGGAAGCTTTCTTTATATTTTGCTTCACTAATGCAAGTCCATCTTCAGCCGATTGTGGAAATCTGGTTTGCGCCAATCCAATTTTCATGCAGTCTTCCTCATTTCAACAAGCTTTTTTTAAAGGTTAAGTATAGCATGACGACTAGGGTATTCTGGATTTAAGTTATTCATTATTACAATTCAAAAGATGCGTTATACAAATTATTCTCACACTTGTATGATTCAATCTATCTGAATCAAAGGGTGGCATTTACCTTGCAAGAAAACGACTACAACCAAACGATCCGAACTCGCCAGCACCTGCAGAAGCAATTTGACCGTAATAGTTTCAACAATGTGAAAATCCCTCCGATTCGCGGCGATATTCTATTAAACAATAAGATACGTTGGTGGTATCTTGATTTGTTATTCATAGTTGTAGAAGCATCATGGGGCTCGCTTACGCGTCCTACTATAGTGACTTCATTGGTTTTATTTTTGGTTGGAATGACGGGGGCTGATAGTCAATACGATTATGATACTTGGAAGTATTTTTGGCACTCCAATGGCCTAAGTGTGAGGAGGGCACTATAGAGCAATAACACACATGCTGCCGGAATACCAGCATGTTCAATTATCGGGCAGGAAAACGGGGTTATTATGAAGAAATTAGAGGAATAAATGTCAAACGATGGCCAATTCTACCGTTAATTGAATCTCTCAAAGCCTGCAATTTCAACTAACGCTTGATAGGCTGTCATTCGGAGGTGTGCTATGCTGATTCCGACATTGCACTTCACGATGTTGCACGATTAATTAATTACTACAACAAGGGGGATTTAGAGTGTCAACTGAGAAAGGAGCGACGTACTCCGCTTGGTCAAACATCATTTATGCCATGCGGTTGCACTGGCGGGCAAGACCACTTACGCTGATTTGTTGTGTCATCTCGGCGCTGGTTGGAGTCGGTCTACCATTTGTAAGTATCCTTATGCCCAAAATTGTCATCGACAATATTACCGCAGGTGTAACGCCGGGCAGCTTTATATTGTCAGTGGGAGCTATGGCGCTTCTTCTGGCCTTGCTGAGCAGTGCGAAGAGCTATGCCGACCTCATTACCAATGAATCTGTCGGCACAATCAGCATATTGAAACACCTTCAAACTACGATGCATAAGCATCTTAATATGGACTTCGAGGTGTTAGAGAGTCCCGGATACGCCAAGCTGGGGGAAAAGGCATGGCGCGCCATGCAAAGCAACCACTCTCCCGCTTCCAACATACCGCGCAATACTTCACAGCTTTTAATGAACGTATTGGGTTTTATTACATACGGGATGGTTATTGTAACGGTACATCCTCTCATTATTCTCTTTCTGGCTGTCTCGGCCGGGATCAATTGGCTGGCGCTCTCGCGAGCCCGCAAGATTGAGATGGCCACGCGCGAGGAGCGGTCCAAACTTCATGGCAAGCTGTGGTATATCCAGAAAGTATCGAAAGAGCCGTCAGGCGGGAAGGATATACGCCTATATGACCTAGGCAGCTTAATCAACGGCATTTTTCAAAACGTACTCGCTACCAGCACAAAGAAAGAACGAGAGGTAGCGACAGGCGATATGAAGGCTCATCTGTCGGATGCAGCGCTCAGCCTCCTGCGTGACGGTGCAGCATACGCGTTTCTCATTTATTTGCTGCTAAACGACAAGATGACCTTGGGTAATTTCGTGCTCGTGTTTGCCGCCATTGGCGCGTTTGCCGGCTGGTTGTCGGGCATATTGAGAAGCTCAAGCGAGCTTATGCGCGCTTTAAGCGAGATGTCCGATATTCGCGTTTATCTTGATGTCCCTGATATTTCTAACACCGGTGCCGGCCATGAGCTGCAATCCGGAGACATGCTGCCTCCCGCGATTACGCTTAGAAACGTCGGATATACCTATCCGGAGGCAAAGGAGCCGACCCTTACCGGCATAGATCTTGATATTAAACCGGGGGAGCGCATTGCCATTGTCGGGGGGAACGGGGCAGGCAAGACGACGTTTATCAAGCTCTTATGCGGGCTCTATAAGCCGACATCCGGCGAGATTACGCTCGGAGGCGTCGACATAAAGCTTTATAACAGAGATGAATTCTTCTCGCTCTTCTCGACGGTGTTTCAAGATATCCATCTGTTCTGCTGTGATATTGCCGGAAATGTATCTCAACAATCGCCTGAAAAGACAGATTACGAGAAGGTAACGAAATGCCTGGAAATGTCCGGTCTTATGGGTAAAGTAAGCGGGCTTGAGAAAGGGGAGTCAACGCTTCTTGTGCGTCGCGTACACAACGATGCAATCGAGCTCTCGGGCGGTGAGCAGCAGAAGCTGGCGCTGGCGCGCGCTCTGTATAAAGACGCGCCGGTTATTATCCTGGATGAGCCGACTGCTGCGCTTGATCCTATCGCGGAGAGCGAAATCTATCAGCGGTACGCCGAGCTGACTGCCGGCAAAACCTCTATTTACATTTCACACAGACTGGCAAGCACGCGTTTCTGCGACAGGATTCTATTCATTGACGGCGGAGGCATCGCCGAGTGCGGAACGCACGACGAACTTATGAGACATGGCGGGAAATATGCGGAGATGTTTAACGTCCAGTCCCACTACTACAAGGACGGGGAGGTTTCCGAGAATGAAGACGCGCTCCATCTGGCATAACCTGCGACGCGGATACGGAATTGTAAATCGCCTTACGCCGACCTACATTCCACTAACTTTCGTTTCTTCTTTTATTAACGCAGTACAGCCGTTAATGATACTTTTCCTGTCTGCGCAGATCATCAACGAGTTGGCCGGCGCGCGCGACACAAGTCGCATTATCACGTACGCCGCCCTTGCAGTAGGGCTTGCATTTGTTTTATCAGCTGCAAATGCGGCGGTCTCTCGCCGGATTACGACTTTAAACAGTACCTTGTGGGCGCGTTTCTACTTCTTTCTGGGCAATCGGTACATGCAGCTTAATTACGATCAAGTGGAAGATACGATGAATAATGAAAAGCTGGCGGATATTGAAGCGAAGACAAACGGCAACGGACTTGGCCTTCTTCGTCTGCACTACAGTTTGCCGGAACTGTTGCAGCCGATTTTTGAACTTATCGCGTCTATCGTACTGTTCTTCGGCATGTTTACGGCAGTATCTACTTACGATAAGTCGTTTATAACCTCTCCTTTAGCTACCGTTTTGCTGATCATACTCATTCTGCTTATCCTTCCCTTTACGTACGTGCTCAAGAAGAGGGAGGAGAGGATCCAGCAAACGGTGTTTGAGGAAAACCCGAAGTCAAACACCTATGTCCATTTTTTTAACGAGTATATGCAGGCAAAGAATGCCGCCAAGGATATTCGCCTTTATAAACAGGCGTCGGCGATCGAGGAACACTATAATAAATCAGTTGGAGCGGAGTTCTGGTACAGAATTTTCGACTTAATTGGTAAAAACAACGCATTGGCAGCGGCTGTAAACGCTGTGCTAGGCGGCTGCGTCTATCTCTTTATCGGTTTGCGCGCCTTATATGGCATGTATCCTTTAGGCAGCGTGGTTCAATATATCGGTGCGGTTTCCGGCGCTGTCGGCGCGCTGGCCAAGTTAGTCTCGGTTCTGGGCAACTTTATTACGAACAACCAGTATCTCGGCCAACTCTTCGATTATCTCGACCTGCCGGATAACATGCGAGAGAACAAGGGAAACAGACCAATCCCGCAAGGGGATCTGGAATTTGAGTTCCGTGATGTGTCGTTTAGGTATCCAGGCGCCGACAAAGATGCCATTAAACACCTTAGCATGAAGTTCAATATCGGACAGCGGCTTGCAGTTGTAGGGCTGAATGGAAGCGGCAAGACGACTATGATTAAGCTACTTTGCAGGCTTTATGAACCTACAGAAGGTATAATCACATTAAACAACATCGATATTAGGGAGTACAACTATTCGGCCTATATGGGCGTTTTCAGCGTCGTGTTTCAAGATTTCAAGCTCTATTCCTTCACACTCGGCCATAACGTTGCCGCTTCCGAGAGCTATGATGCAGATTTGGCGGAGGAATCGCTCATTCTGGCGGGGTTTGGATCGAAATTAAACAACATGACGGGTGGGCTTCATACCTATTTGCATAAGGATTTTTCCGATGACGGCGTTGAGATTTCAGGAGGCGAAGCGCAGAAGGTTGCGCTGGCCCGGGCACTGTACAAAAACGCGCCGTTTGTGGTGCTTGACGAGCCAACGGCGGCACTGGACCCCATCGCGGAGTTCGAGATCTATTCCCGATTTAATGATTTAATCAGCAACAAGACAGCAATCTTCGTCTCCCATCGGCTCTCGTCCTGTAAGTTCTGCCACGACATCGCCGTGTTTCATGAGGGGCGTCTAATTCAACGCGGCTCCCATGACGAACTGATAACCGACCGGGGCGGGAAATACGCTGAGCTGTGGCATGCACAGGCGCAATATTATGTCGGAGCGTGAAAGCGGGTTTAGCAACAGATGAATGATGCGCTTGACTTCTCAACAAATGAGAGAGGGATTCGGCAGGGGATTCGTGCGCAACCTACACAAGAATTAATTGCCTTTATACGATCTGCCTATGACTTAGATCCATCCAGTTCATTTACCGATCTTGGCGGGGGATACAACTTGAATTTGTTGGTTTCCTACAGGGGAAAGCCCCATGTTGTACGAATTTATCTACCATCTGTTTCTATGGAACGATTCGAAGGGATACATCAAGCTATAATGGCATTGCATGGAAAGGTGCCATGTGCTGGATTATTACCCACTTGTGATGGTCAAACCCATTGTGCATGGGAAGACCGCTTAATAACAGTGGAGGAATTTGTACCCAGTAACGGCACAATGGATACGTGGGAACGATTGACGATGGGTTTGCCTCTATTAGGACAAATCCATTCCATCTTTTCATCATTGTCTTTGCATCAAGATGTTGCCTATAAACCCTTTGCAAATCATATACCGGCTGAAACGGCTTTAACTATGACCCGTAAAGGGGTTGCTCGCATGCGTGCTTGGACAAATATAACCGAGTACGAACAACTGGTTGCAGCTACTGCAGAAGAGTTGGCTGAGCGCCTGGATAAACTTGAGCAGCGCCTTCCATGCCAACTGGTTCATGGAGACTTTTGGGATAACAATGTGCTTTTTCAAGATGACCGCGTTGTTATGGTAGGGGATTTTGACTTTATGGGAATGCGGCCCCGAATTGATGATGTAGCATTGACATTTTATTTTGCAGACGCGAAATATACACTCTTCACTCCGGATAATGGTAATAGATTCATTCAATTTCGTAAGCTTCTACAAGCATATAATGAAGGACTAGATATGCCGTTAACGGCTGATGAACGTGCTGCGTTACCGTTAGCTATGGCGAGACAGCCGTTGTGGGGCATTGGTGGCTGGGTGACACGCTTGGAAGACAGCGATGCCGCTCGAGAGTATGCTTCCGATATGTTGTGGTATGTAAAATGGGGATTATCGATAGTAGACTCGCTTGATGAATGGCGTGAAGCATTTGCGTAATCATTCTCTGAATTGAGAGGTCATACCATGAAATCTATGAGATTTGATACCTTAACGATCCAAGCTATTTTCGAGAAGCATAGTCTCGGACGAATTGAACGTATAGAATATTCGGATCGGGGAATCGTGAATCCTTGTGTTTTTATTAACGATCATTATGTAGTTCGAGTAAACGTTAGAGACGTGGAGCTCCCGAAATTTGACAATGAGCAGCAAGCGCTTCTAATGATGAAATCGGAAGGCATACCGGTTCCGGATGTTTATGTTTATGATAACAGCCATGAACATTTACCCTATGAAATATTGATTACGAGCAAGATACCGGGCATCGATATATGGAAAGCATCGGAAGCGGCTACCGATGAGTCAAAAATCAAGATGGCATACGAATCGGGCGTTTTGCTTGCCAAAATTCATGGTATTTGGCGGGATAAGTTTGGAGAGCTTGCTCTATCGTCTTCTAATCAGTATGACAGCTGGCAGCAGTATCTAATTGAGGGCATAGAGCAACGAACCAATCGTTGTCTGAAGCTTGGCATTTTAAATCCTGAGGAAGCCGAGCGTTATGTCTTCGTATTTAAGAGAGTAACTGGTTTGTTCAGTGAAATTTCAACAGCATCGTTGGTTCACAACGACTATCACTTTGCGAACATGCTGTGTGCAGATGGAGAGATTACAGCTATTCTAGATATGGAGTGGTCGATTGCCGGCGATCCGGAGTTCGACTTCAAAGGGCTGCATTCCAGGGATGTATTCACGGATGCACCGGAGATCCAGCAGGCATTCATGGCAGGTTATTCAAGCCTGCGCAAGCTGTCGCCTTTATTTGCTATCAAGCAGCTATATTATCAGCTCTTTGAAACAGTCGAGCTCCTTTCGGTGTCCTATCTGCACTGGGGAGAAGAGTCCTACCAGGGGTATAAAGCTAGTGCCAAGTTTTGGTTAGAGCAGATTGAAGCTGCATGGTCAACAAGATACCAGAATTAAACCGGATCGGTGGCCGGTACATAACTATGTTGTATGATGGTATTATTTGAAGAGGTGTGCACTTTATATGAATGTAGAAGAACAAATCGAAGCGTATATTACCAGCCAATCTGAACCAAAGCGTAGTGATATGGAAGCTTTGCACCGCATCATACTGCAAGTAATGCCTGCATGTAAATTATGGTTCTTGGATGGTAAAAACAATGAAGATATAACGGTTTCTAATCCCAATATAGGCTATGGAATTCACACCATAACCTATGCTAATGGAAAAACCAGAGAGTTTTATCAAATAGGTATCAGTGCAAACAAAACCGGAATCTCTGTCTACATCCTCGGTATTAAAGATAAGAAATATTTAAACCAGACGTATGGAAATAAACTGGGAAAAGCGAGTGTGAGCGGATATTGCATTAAGTTCAAAACGCTAAAAGATATAAACATTGACATACTTGAAGAGGCAATACGATTTGGCGTTGAGGCGACACGATAAATAAACTTCTGTAGAAAGAAGCGAGAAGAAAGCTGCGAGCCAATCGGCGCGCAGCTTTTTGCCGCAAAGAACCAAGTAGCCGTAACAAACGGCTTAAGCAAGATCGATTGTTACTGCAGGAAATTATTGCTATGAAATAGAATTGGAAATTGATCGGACACATTGAGAGAAGAGAAGGTGGACATATGCAAGTGAATGATGCAATCAAAGCGGAGGCAAAACCGCAAGACCTTACAGGCATGACTTGTATTTACGTTCCAGTCAGTGATGTATACGAATCCGTTAAATGGTATCAGACGAATTTGGGATGCCAACCTGCGAACAACCATCAAGTAGAGCCTGGGATGAAAATGTCAATCATGAGATTCCTCGATGCTAATGGAAACCCTCATGACCCTGCTACAGGGTCGATTCCTGCTTTGTTCCTAATCGAATCTGGGGCTGAAGGTGGACGACTAGGATTTACAGGAACATGGGAAGGCGGTCAACGCCATGCAGTTGGATGTTTCGTTACTTCTCGTATCCAAGAACTTTTCGAACGTTTTAAGGAAAACGGAGTGAACATCGTAGGAGAAATTCGGCAAACTTGCGGTCCAAACTTACCGTTCTATGATCCTGACGGTAACCTTTGGGAAATATGGCAGCCTTAATCGCTTAATTAACGGAGAATGTTGATGAACAATAATGGAGTAGATTGCCGGGTGGCATCTGCTCCATTTTTCATTAAACCAAAGAGTAGTAAAGCGCAATAAATGCTTCCTATAGAGTCTATAAATTTGGACATTAACAGGTGGCACTTGAGTCTGCATTGATGATAACTTTGTATTATACAAAAGAGATAATAGAATTCATGGCCCCAGATAGTCAGGTAGCGACGTTAAGAATTTAATAAGAATTAGGAGCCAATCGCATGCGAAATAATTGTAAATTAATTTTGGTTTAAGGATTGTGCGGCACGGGCAAATCGACGTTAGCAGAACGATTGCATCGCTACCTAATACAGCAAGGTATCTCTTCCCTTTTCTATGACGAGGGCGCTAAAGGACATCCGGCGAGTTTGAATTGGCACGCTTTCTTCCGTGAAGATGAATATAAGGAACTTCTGATGCGGTATCAAGACACTGCTGGTGAAATCCGTTCGCGTGCCATGAAATATGGAAGCAATTATCTGATTTCTTATCGTGATGTCAAGGCATTCAACAAGTTGGATGCGCTCTATTCCGAGCTAAAGTCCCGTGAGCTATGTTGGACGGACTCGCCCGTAGCCGCATTGTCAGAGTTTACATATTCGATTCAGCAACATTGGGCACGTTTCGCTGAGCTTGCTAGCACTTCAGACGAGGTTTATGTACTCGAAGCAGTGTTTTTTCAGCATCAGATTCATGATTTGTTAGGACATTATCAAGCAGTTGATCTCCATATCGAGCAGCATATTCAGGGTATCGCGGATCAAATTGCTGCTATGCATCCTGTGCTGTTTTATTTAACTCAGCCGAGTGTGCGAGAGCAGCAGAATTGGATTTCTTCTATCCGTTCAAGGCCCCATTTCGCGACGGAACAAAATATTAGGTTTATGGAAAACCGCAAACAGACTGAATTGAGGCTGCTTGATATGCTCCCATTCCCAACCTATACAATTGACAATGTAAACCTTGACTGGGAAGGAGTCTTTAGTAAGATTGTTGAGGTAATCGATCGGAAAATCGGATAGAGAGTGCCATGGTCGTTCGCAGGCAATCGGATCGCAGTGCCCATTTTCGCTTTGGGAGGACAAGTTCACTATGGATAATCAGCTTATCGCATCGTTCCGAATGCTTACGCGCAGTACAAGGTGGGAACTGCAAGACAAGATTGATCTGCAATTCAACAACCGTCATTCCCAAGGGATGGTTCGCATCGGAGATCTTTTCTACATGTCCTCGGTTGAGCTTACCGGGATGCCGGTTCGCTATGATATTCCTCAGGACGGGTATGACCGTTCTCCCGGCAGGGGAATCGGCCACCTGTTTGCCTTTGACATCCGAGGGAAGCTCGTGAAGCATACGTTGTTTGGCGATGGGGACATGTACCATCCGGGCGGCATTGATTTCGACGGTGAGCATCTCTGGGTGCCGGTCGCCGAATATAGGCCGCATAGCGAATCCATCGTGTACAAGGTGGATCCGATGACGATGCACGCAGAGGAAGCTTTTCGCGTCCGGGATCACGTCGGAGGCGTGGTTCATGACGGCCGGAACGGATCGCTGATCGGGCATAGCTGGGGCTCGCGCACGTTCTATGAATGGAACCGGGCGGGGAATATGCTGCGGGCGAAAGACAATGCAAGCCACTTCGTGGATTATCAGGACGGCCAATATGCTGGCGATGGGGCAATGATTGTGAGCGGCATTTCCGAGATGGCCAATCCGGTAAGTGGCTATGCCGAGCCGTACGAGCTTGGTGGTTTAGCCCTGATAGATATGAACACGCTGGAGGCACTACACGAAGTACCCATCACGGAATTTTCGCCGCTGGGACATGTGATCACCAGAAATCCGGTATTTCTGGAGACTGCGGGCAGGGAGCTGCGGCTGTATGCGGTGCCGGACGACGAGCGCGGGTCTCTGCTGGTCTATGAGACACGCAATTTGAATCCGGGATGAGCGAGCTCCGATTCGCTAGTCGTGTGACAAGCACATTATCTCATTAAAGGCCGCGTAAATCGCGGCTTTTTGCATTTATGAATAAAACCATCACCAAACATTTAGCGACGTTTTTTTGAGCTCTTGTCTTATACCAGACCTGGGTGTCTAAAAGGTGAATTAAGGATGTGAATTATTGAGTTTTCTTGCCTCTTTTATCACTTTCTTCACTTATTTTATACTTTCAATAAAAATCGGTAGTTTTGAAAAAATTCGATATATCAAAAATAGAAGACACCCCTCATACTCTTCATTAATTGGAATAAATTGAGAAGATTTTAATCGTGGACATGAGCGCAATCCGAGGAGGGGGTGAGAAAAAAAGATATTTCATAGTGTATTAGCTCGCTATCTCATCCAAGACAACAGCGTGCTTTTACTCGAAGACCCACCAAATTCATGTTGGAAGGTGTGGATTTATGCGAAGGCTGTCTGTTAAATTAGTTTCCTTTATTTGTACGATCGCTCTACTTACCGGTTTATTTCCTATCATCTCGTTTGGCGCGACCCAATCGTTCTTTGCGCCAGCTGAAACATCCGGCAGCATCTCCGTCAAACTGTATCCGATGGAAAATGTCACCTCAGGACAAACGAAGCTTGTTACGTTCGGCGTACCGTTTCCAAGAGGCTCCATAACGCCTGCGAATGTATCGAAAATTCGCGTGCTGAAAGGAGGCACGGAAATTCCCGCCTATGTTGAAATGCAAACGCCATGGCGCAGCATAACAAACGCTTCTCTGGATGGAGCTTCCGTTCGAGTTGCGCGCATCCAGATTCAGAACACGTTTACTTCCGTATATCCGAATTCGGAGACGATAACAGTAGAATGGGGTCTCAACAACCGGAGCCAGAACATTGCGACACTTACGAACCCGAGATCGGCATGGCATCAAGTGACGTCGGGTACGTTCACAGCATCGGACAATGTTTACGAGCCTGACGTTTATGCGGTGCTGCCGAAAGACTTTCTTGCTGAAGGCGTGCTGAAAGGTACGCGGATGAGCACGTTCGACAGCAGCATAACCGAGTCAAGGGACAATCCGACCACGATGGATGCAACCGAGCATTGGACGGGTTACACGGAGATGGAGCATGCGTTCAAAAACAACTTCTATATGCTGATCAATGAGGATGATCCTGCCGTTATCGCCGGTGATTCCGGCTCCGGATACAAGAGCGACTACAAAACAAATTACGATCCATGGCTTTATGACCGCGCGGCAACGATGTACACGTTATACATGCGGAGCAGCTCGCTGAAAGCGCTGCGAGAGGCGGTGCGGAATACCGACTTTTACAAAACGAAAATTTATCCGGCTACAACAACGCCTTCCCGTGCCATCGGACTATTCACGTTAAAAAATCCTGATCCGAACGGCTGGCCGGGCGGCAACGGAGCCATGTACAGCTACGACGAGTCGATGGCTTATACGTATTGGCTGACGGGCGACAACGATATGCTGACCTACATCCCGCTGATCGTTCAGGCGCATGAAACGAATGACGAGCCAACGCGGTGGGATCCGAGCTTGGGGACTTGGACCGAACGGCATACGGCTTTCCGTCTGCTCGCCAACCTGATCGCTTACGAGGTTACGGGCAACACGACCTACAAGACTAACGTGCAAAATCAAACGGCTGATTTCATCTGGCATCAGAACGGTGCAGGCGGACTTATACCGGCAAACCGTGTCGACGGCGGACTATATCATTACGGCAGCCAGCATGGCGACGGCGTAACCAGCGATTTGATCGCGTCGACCTGGATGAGCGTGCTCACAGAAGATGCCATGATCCGTGCTTACGCATTCACGGAAGATACGAATATCGCTAATTTTGTGAAGCGTATGGGCACCTTCCTGAATAACGCTTCACGTTCCGATGCTTATCACGCCTACGATACTTATGTCGGAGCGCTTCGCTATCCGGATTATATGGTGAAATATGACGGTACTTCCGATGCGCTGGACGGCGGACGCGGAAGCTCAAGCAACCCGACCGGCGGCACGACGATCGAGCATGACCTGGAAGTGGGGAACGCGATTTTGTGGGCCGACTACTTCAATCAGCTGCTCGGCGGTTCGCCAAATACGACATGGGAATCGGCTGTAAACGATCTTTACTACGGCTATGATATCGGCGTCAACTTCTGGATTCGCCCGACCGGTCCAACAGCGGGGAAAACCGCTTATCGGATTACGCCAAACCGCAAGTGGGGCTGGGAGTTCCGCACAACCGGAAGCTTCACGTGGCTGGCATCCCAACTGCTGACCGGCTCCGCTCCTGGCGATACGACGGCCCCGACGGTGTCGATCACAGCGCCAACTAGCGGGCAAACGGTATCGGGCACGATAACGGTGTCGGCGAACGCCTCCGATAATGTTGGCGTCGCGGGCGTACAATTCAAGGTCGACGGTACGAATGTCGGGACCGAAGACACGTCTTCACCGTATTCGATCTCGTACAACACCTCGGGCCTGGCGGCTGGCTCGCACACGATTACGGCGGTAGCGCGTGATGCAGCGGGCAATACGACGACATCGTCCTCGGTGTCCGTGACAAAAAGCGCGGCTGCCGATACGACGGCGCCGACGGTATCGATCACAGCGCCAACAAGCGGCCAAACGGTATCGGGCGCGATAACGGTGTCGGCAAACGCCTCCGATAATGTTGGCGTCGCGGGCGTCCAGTTCAAAGTCGATGGCACCAATATCGGGACGGAAGACACGACTTCGCCGTATTCAATCTCGTATAACACGACATCGCTTACAAACGGCTCACATTCGATTACGGCTGTAGCGCGCGATGCTGCAGGAAATACAACGACATCGTCCTCGGTGCCAGTAACCATATCGAATAGCGCAACGGGAACGGTCACCTTCCAGCAAGGAGTGAGCAGTTACACCGGCGCGAAGGATGTGTCGCTCACATCGCAATGGAGTGGTAACGGGGGCAATATTATCAGCGGCACGTTGAAAGTATTCGATCAGACCAGTCAGACAACGCCGTATGAAATCGATTCGCTGCTGCGCTTCGATAACATATCAATTCCGGCCGGCAAAACGGTCGCATCGGCAAAGCTGACACTCAAGATGAACACATGGGCGTCCGGCTTTACGATGGAAGGTCGCTACATGCAGACCGATTACGATCCGACTTATTCGCTCATCGGGTGGCAGAACCGCAAATCCGGAGCGCAATGGGCGACGGCAGGAGCCAAAGGCAACGGGACCGATTATATGTCTGGCAAATCGTTTGCGATATCCAGCTTCACAGCGACCGGTGATCAAGTGATTGATATTACCCTCGATCCGACCGTCGTACAGGGCTGGCTAACCACACCGTCCACCAATCAGGGCGTTCTGCTGTATATTGATAATCCAACTAACATAGCGGTTGATATCTACTCCGCAGAAGACGCCACAGCAGCAAACCGGCCGAAGCTGTCGATCACGTACCAGTAAATAAAAAATTGGCCAAGGAGTAAATTTCCTTGGCCTTTTTTTTCGGGCAGTTCTAAAATGGTGCAAGTCATTGCGTTAACGGAAGGACACCGTACCACAACTGAATGAATAAGATAGTACCGCGACACGACTTTCTCATAATATCTTGTTTATGAAAGGGGGAGTATGTATGGTTCGTAAATATACGACTGGACCTCTGAATAATTTAACGGAGAAAGATAAGACTGTCTCCAAAGATATTGTTGTAAACTCGTTAAACCAGAATCAACATAAGAATGTTAAAGTTAGAATCAAAGTGTATGCATTAAATGGGAAAAAGAAATTGATTCATAACATTGCGTTAACTGTGAAACCGAACGCATCAACATATAATAGTTTTTTTGTCGGAAATGCGAAGCAGTATGAAGTCCAATTTATAACCAATCTTTCTAATGTTCAATTTGCATCGTTTGGGATCAGTCCGAAAGATCGTTTTGTTGCCGCGCATCGAGTAATCAACAGTGAATTAACCAGAATGGCATGAGTATGCTATGACTTCGTGCAGGTTCACTTAAATATAAACCGATTAAATGCGCCGCTTAATCGCGGCTTTTTGTTATGGATACAACTTCTTGTCCTTTCCAAAAGAACGAGAAACGCCCTGTAAAGAATGATTACAATCATTTATAACCTGACATCGCGACTGGGAAGAAGTGGGAATTCATGCTATGGTAAAACCATTCCTATGAAAGGGAGTGGTCGATGTGACTACAATAACCTTAATTTTGTTTACTGAAGGCAGCCAAATGTTTGGATGAATTTCGCAACGGTATCTATGTAACGACGAATAGGCGATTTACGGCTAATGATTTCACCTAATATCAGGGAGGTCATCACTATATGCAACGACCCCAAATATGGCACTATGGCCTTGTCGCGCGTGCGCATGCCGAATTGTGGACGGAAGCTGGTCCGGAAACGGCGTACTACAAGAAGCTGATCGAGACATCCGGACAACCGGCGCTTGATCTGGGCTGCGGCGGCGGACGCTTATTGCTCCACTTATTGCAAGCTGGCCTGGATGTTGATGGCTGCGACTATTCGGAGGATATGCTTGCAGTCTGCCGGGAACGAACGGCAAAGCAAAACCTTTCACCTCGGCTCTATGCGCAGGCCATGCACGAGCTAGATCTGCCCCGGCGCTATTTGACGATTTTTGCCTGCGGTGTGATTGGTCTCGGGGGAGAGCGTCGTCTGACTATGCAGGCCATGCAGCGCTGCCATGAGCATCTACGTCAGGGCGGCACGTTCGCATTCAACTATACGGCGCGATGGAACGATCCGCCTGCTTGGTTGGCGAGGTTGCCTGCATACAGGCGGGCTGAACCCGAGGGATGGCCCGCATCCAGTGAGCGTCAGCTTCTGGCCGACGGCACGGAGCTTGAAATCGCTGCCCGCTCACTTGAGACAGATCCCCTGGAGAATGTGTCCACCCGTCAGATGCGGCTCCGGCTGTGGCACGAGGGGAACCTTATCAAGGAAGAAGTTCAAACGCAAAGATTGGATGACTATACGAAGAACGAGTTGGTGTTGATGCTTGAGCGCGCAGGCTTCAGCGACATACAGATCTTTGGAGATTTCAGTGACGAACCAGCTAACGCAGACCACCATGAACTAATCTTTATCTGCCGAAAGTAAAATCGCGTACCAATGTGCTGAGCCAGGAATTCTGCTAGAGATGAAAAGTATAATGTGAAAGCCGCGTAAATCGCGGCTTTTTTGTGTTATGAGATAAAGTTCTTGTCACATCATATATGTTACAATATTAGAAAGGTAAACTTTGCAGGCACACCACAGCAATAAGACTTCTAACGAAATTAAGTTCTTGATAGATCCCCAACAAGGACATTTTATCTAACAGTGCTTTAATAAAGGAGCTGTATAAAATGAATGAAAATAAAAGTACAGAAACAAAACGTTCTTCAAAAGCAGAAAACATTCTACCTCAGATCAACAGTAAAACTAAGCTGGGCAACATACGAAAAATCGCAAAGGACATTAATAAAGATCACGAACTAGCTATGGAACTTTGGTCAACCGAAAAGTTTTTGCCCAGACTATTAGCAATCTTAATTATGGATAAAAAACTTCTAACACAAGAAGTGCTAGATAAACTTGATAAGGATATGCAGACTCATACTTTTGATGAGCGAAATCACTTAATGGATTGGTTAATGGCTAATCAGCTCACCAAAGACAAGAAGACAATTGCATTAATGGAGTCATGGGCAAATAGCCCTTCTGCTCTTCAAAGACGAGCTTGCTGGTATTATCAAGCCCGATTGAGATGGACTGGACAAACACCGCCTGATAACACCGAAGACTTACTATCAACATTAGAAGCCACTATTACGCAGGAAGAACCGGAAGTTCAATGGGCTATGAATTTCACCGCAGGCTGGATAGGCGTTTATGATGAAAAGAATCGTGCACGGTGTATTACACTTGGTGAGGAAACGGGTCTTTACAAAGATGAAATAGTAGCAAAAGGATGTACGCCAAGCTATTTACCGGAGTTCATTACGATTGAAGTAAACAAACGACTTCATGAATAATTACCTTTGAATAATTTAGTAGGTATAATATCGTCCAGTATGACAAAAAAAGCCGCGATTCGCGGCTTTTTTCATGCCATGCGCGGCCTCTTTGGGGTGAAATAGTCCCTCGCGAGAAAAAAGAATGTTAAATATTTATTTTTTGTCGAATTTCAAGCAGGCAATCCTCGGAATTTAGTCGAATTATAGTAGATAGGAGTGGTTAAATTTACCTATAGGTCGAGGTGTCCGCAGGAATGAGGCTAAACGTATTCATCCGAATTTTTTTGATTATAGCGAGTATCTTGCCGATCGTACCGAATCTCGCGGGAGCATCTCCGGCTTCGGCCGATTCTTCGATTTCATCCTGGCAGATCAAATGGGAGACGGAAGCAGATCGGCTTGCGGCGCCCGATCAGGCGCTGAAAGCCGATGGGTGGCAGGACATCCAGGCTTCGGAGCCGGCAGTATCCAAACCGGAATACGCGGTGTCCGCATGGATCCGGATTAAGCTTCCCGAAATCGGAATGAACCAAGGGGTGTTCTTTCGTTCGATTTATGCGCAGAACATCACCGCTTTTCTGGGCGGGGAAGAGGTCTTTCGTTCGGAACGCAAGTATTGGTTCGATCTGAACCGCGTTTTGATTCCGCTTGAGAATCACGACTCCGGTCAAGAGCTGGTCCTGCATCTGGAAAGCCAAACGGACAGACTGGGCCTCGGCCGCGGAATTAACATCTCGGATTACCAGGATCTCCTGCGTTTGTACGCGAAATTCGATTTGCTCGACATCATCTTGGGCAGCGCTTTTGTCTTCGTCGCCTTCGTCATGCTCGTATGTACGGTTTTTCTCGACCGGAATCAATTGAAGAGCTGGCTCGCGCTATGCTTTATCATTCTCCCGATAGGCGGGATCTTGTTCGGATACTCGCCGTTCCTGTATACCTTCTACGGAGAGTACGGTTTCCTTTATCAAGGAATGTTCGATCTTTCCTTGTACGTGTTCTTGCCGTCCTTAATGATCTTTTTCGAGCAGTTGTTCGGAAGCGGCCATCGCGGCATAGTCAAGCATTTCCGCCGATTCCAGATCGCCTATTCCATCTTTGGTAGCATTGCATTGACTGTCAACTGGGCATCTGGCTACGCATTACAGCAATATTACTTTTTCGTATCGGTTACGTGCATCGGCATAATCATGCTGGCCCAATTTATCCTGATCCTCATCATTCTGGTCAGGCAGCTGTGGAATCGGAATATCGATTCGATTATCCTCTCTATCGGATTGGCTGTCTTTGCAGCGGTCAGCGTGGCGGAACTGTTGAAATTCTACGCATCTTCCAAGACGTACGACCTGTCGTGGTGGAAATGGGGGCTGGTCGCCTTCGTGTTATCGCTCATCGTGCTGCTCGGACGCCGAATCTCCTACCAGCATAAATTAATCATTACCTACTCGCGGGACTTGGAAATTTACAACTCCGAGATGCAGCGATCGGAGAAAATGGAGATTATCAGCCAACTAGCGGCTTCGGTTGCGCACGAGGTCCGCAACCCGCTTCAGGTCACGCGCGGCGTGCTGCAAATACTCGAGAAACGCCACGACATCGCGCCGAATACCGAGAACTTTTACCAGCTTGCCATCGACGAGCTTGATCGGGCTTCGACGATCATTACCGATTTTCTTACCTTCGCGAAGCCGGAGCTGGAACAAGTCGACGAATTGGATTTGGCAGACGAATTCAAGCACGTGGAAGGCATTATCGTCCCGCTGGCCAACCTTCAGGGCGGCCACTTGGAGATGAGCGTGCCCCGATCGCTGCGGATCATGGGCAATTCCTCGAAGCTGAAGCAGGCATTGATTAACATCATTAAGAATAGTATCGAAGCGCTGGAAGGCTCCGGCGTCGTGAAGATTTGGGCATACGAGGAGCGCGAACAGGTCGTCATTCATATTGCGGACAGCGGCGCCGGGATGGATGAGCGCATACTCGAAAGGCTGGGGGAACCGTATTTCACCAACAAAACTAAGGGGACCGGTCTTGGGCTCATGGTGACGTTCAGGATCATCGAGGTCATGCAGGGGACAATCAAATTCAAAAGTCAGAAGGGCGTTGGCACCGAAGCGATGATTCGTTTCCCCGCCGCGCGCTATGTAGAAACAAACGCGAAGGTCTCTATATGACCTTCGCGTTTTTTTGCAGGAAATATTGCACTGTAGCAAAAGCCGAGCATTACCAGGTACTGAGTGTGCTATCCGTTTTTGCGACTTCACTCGGGTTTTGAGGGATGACGAGCGCGAGCTTGGAAGGCGTTTCTTCGATGACGACCAGTTCCACGTCTTCCGGTAAAGTCAGATTGAAGGCTTCTTTCAACGCTGCTTTCGGGTCTGCCAGCAATTGGGCTTTGAAAGATTCGTCGGACCATGCTTTCTCGATGATTTGTTGCTGCAATTCTTGTTCGGACATCTGGCTGCACCTCTTTAATAGGAATATACTACCATATAAAGCTTATCACTATTATTGGGACAATTCTACTATTAATCGCTAGAATGCGACAATTTTTGCACCGAAAAAAGGAACCCCCTGGGCGGGCGATTCCCTTAGTCGTTTCTTTCATATGTCTTTCTTACCATGACTCGTAGGCCGATATCGGAAAGATTGCATGTTAATTACCGTTTATTGTGCGAAAGCCAGTACGCAAATCCACCGCCTAGAAGCTGTTTCTTCGTTTGGCTCAATTGCTCGCCCGCTTCTGTCAGCTTGTCAGCCAAATGAGATTGGAACGCGGCCAAATGGGGGAGAGCAAGCTCCAGTCTAGTAAGAGCATCGCCATTCGCTTGCGTTAGCTTCGAGTAACGGCTTAAGGCGCCGTCGATGTAGATGGCATTCCTGATATCGGTTTTCGTAATCAGGGAGGGGGACGCCGCTTTCTCGGAGGCAATCATGCCAATCAAGCTGTTGGCGTTATGCAAGTCGAAGTCTTCTTCCCAATCGGACCAATCGTCAGACATTTGCAGCGTAGCCAATACGAGATCGACCGCCTCGGAAACGGCGGGCTCAAGCTCGCGGCGACCGGCGAGTAGCAGGGCGCCGGTACTCGCCAATTTGACGGGTGCCGCCTTTTGCGCGAGCTTGGCCGGAGATAGGCTGACGGAAGGACTCTCATAGGCAACCGCCATGGACCAGTCCGTCACGTAAGCGCGATAATAGCTCCAAAAAGGGGAGCTGCTATCAAACAACGAGCGGTACAGGTCCATCATGCTTAGATGGAACAAATTGCCGAGGGCCAGCTGCTCTTTCCAATCGGACGGGGCGGTATCCATGAGATCGTCCTGGATGAAAAAATACAGCATGACGAATACGTTAGCGAGCGACAAATCGCGATAGCGCTGTGAATCCAACTCCGTAATGGGCTGCATCCAATACGGCAGCAAGTAGCAGATATGGTTCTTCGTACCGGAAGGATTCAGCGGGTTGAAGGCTTGCAAATAATCGCGCCCTTTGTCGTTTAAAGGTGCCGGAAAGGCATCGATCAGCCGTTCCGCTTCCCGGAACACATAGACAAGTTCTTGTTCGTAATCGGATCTCCATGACATCGTTTCTTGGTCCTCCCGGGTTGGTAATCAAATGCGTTGAATCGATAAGGCGAACATGCCAGCCCCATAGGAGAAGGACTCTTCGCTAAGCCATTTGTCCAATTCCTGCTTTCGCTCATCGGACAAATGATTGCTTTGCATGATCCGGGTCACGGTTTCCATGTAGCGGTGCAGCAACCGCTTCGTTTCGCCGTCTTCAGCCAGGATGCGATATGGCTGCAGCTTCGTTTGTAAGCCGCCGAGAGCCGAGGTTAATTCGGCCAGCTGTTTGCCGACCGGCTTCGGAATGCGATCCAGCAGCGGCTTGCGCGAAGCCCTGAATAACGTTTCGAATCGAGGCAGGCAGTCGGCGGGCAAGGGACCGGTTGCGTCGTCGTCCAAATCGATGACGATGATCAAGGAATCGGCATGGGTGACGGTTCCCAGCCAAGTCAGAAAATGCCCGAAGTCGGGGAGATGCAGGGCGACCAGTCTAGCGATGACGACATCGAACGGCTTGGCCTGTGGCGTCCACTCCCGATAATCAGCCTGAACAAATTGCAGGCCCGGCGCGGTTCTTTCCGCAGCAAAGCGGTAAATGCGTTCATCCTTTTCGAGACCGATGCATTTCAAGTGCGGGTAGTCCTGTTTGACAGCCTCCAAATAGGCACCGTTTCCACAGCCGATATCAAGTACGGACGAAGCGGCTTGAAGCGGCTCATGCAGGACCAGCGAACGCTCACGCTCAAAGAAGAGCTGCACGGTCAGCGAAAGCATATCGTTGAACAACTTGGTAGAATCGTCGATGCCCAGCGTTAACAGCTCCTTTATCGGCAATGTGATTGATTAGATTAAGTATAAGTTGTAGAATGCGGTCGAACAATGCCAAATGACAAGAACTTGATCTCATTCCAACGAATAGGCAGGGAATCGTATAATTGAAATATTAGCAATAGCTCAAGCAAGGCAAGACTATCACTGACTGTATCTGTCAACTATATTGAAGTACACTGCAAGTAGGAGGCGATTCAAGTGATCCATAAGGCCAATGAATTACCGGTTATGTTTTTTGGCGAACAACAATCTCTCGAGAATTGGCTTGAGAACAATCATGACACTTCACCGGGAATCCGGCTGCAAATTACGAAAAAAAATTCCGGTGCAGTTACCGTATCCTACGATGAGGCACTTGAAATTGCCTTGTGTTACGGATGGGTTGACAGCCAGAAGGAAAAGTTTGATGAAAAAATGTGGGTTCAACGATTTACTCCGCGTAGGGCTAAGAGCATCTGGTCGAAAATAAATAAAGACAAAGCAGAGCTTCTCATTACAAGTGGAAGAATGAAGCCCTCTGGGTTCAAAGCGATTGAAGTTGCCAAAAAGAATGGGCAATGGGATAAAGCCTACGAATCGCAAAGTATCGCTACTATACCTGAGGATTTCGCAATTGAACTAGAGCGTAGTGTCAAAGCGAAGGCATTCTATGATACGTTGAATAGCCAAAATAAATATGCAATCCTGTTCAGAATCCATAATGCCAAGAAGCAAGAAACCCGGGCGAAACGAATTCAACAGTTTGTAGCGATGCTTGAAAAAGGTGAAAAAATATATCCCTAATCAGCCCCTATCGATTTTGAACTAACGGGCAACTGAGAAAATGGTCCTTGGATCCGTAGACAGATGCGTGCCAATTCGTTAATCTATTGAGACACGATATCTCCAGGGAGGCACCTCGCAATGGCAAAGGATATCCGTTCCCGAATCGAGATCGACCAGATTAACTGCGAGAAGGAACTGACGCTTGCACTAATCGGCGGCAAGTGGAAGCTCATCATACTCTGGCATCTGGGCATTGAGGGCACGAAACGGTTCAACGAGCTCCAGAAGCTCATACCCACGATAACGCAGAAAATATTGACGAACCAGCTCCGCGAATTGGAAGAAGACAAGCTCATTGATCGAACGGTCTACCCCGTGGTACCGCCTAAGGTCGAGTATAAGTTGACCGCCTACGGCGAGAGCTTAGTCCCTATCCTGAAGCTGATGTATGAATGGGGCATGAATTACGGCCAGCAAGTGCTCGGAAGAGACACCGCGAAGATTGCCGAATCCATGTGAATTTTGCTTCTCATCGCTATGTATCAATCAGGCAGATCCCACGCGGGGTCTGTTTTTTTTGTTCGGAACAGTTTCCTGGAGGATACGGACTTACCTGAAAGTGCGTACTTCCTTATTGAGCAGTATCCACTTAGTATGGAAACATTGCCGTCAATACAATGGATCAAAGGAGAGAGGTATACATGGAACTGCAATTAGCATTGGATTTGGTGAACATCGCGGAGGCAAAGCAAGTGGTGAAAGAGGTCGCGCCGTACATCGACATCGTGGAGATCGGCACGCCTGTCGTCATCAACGAAGGGCTTCACGCCGTAAAGGCGATTAAGGACGAATTCCCGTCGCTGAAAGTACTCGCTGACCTGAAAATTATGGACGCCGGGGGATATGAGGTCATGAAAGCGTCCGAAGCAGGCGCGGATATCATTACGGTACTCGGCGTATCGGACGATACGACCATTAAAGGCGCAGTCGAAGAAGCCCGCAAGCAGAACAAGAAAATCATGGTAGATATGATCAATGTAAAAGATATCGCGGGCCGCGCGCAGGAGATCGACAGCCTTGGCGTCGACTATATTTGCGTCCACTCCGGCTACGACCACCAAGCAGCAGGTAAAAATTCGTTCGAGGACCTGGCCACGATCAAGCGCGTGGTGAAGCAGGCAAAAACGGCGATCGCCGGCGGCATCAAGCTGCAAACGCTGCCTGAGGTAATCAGCGCGCAGCCGGATCTCGTCATCGTCGGAGGCGGAATTACCGGCTCCGACGACAAGCAGCTGGTCGCAGCCCAAATGCATCGAATGATCAAGCAAGGGTAACGCCTGTGAAGACGCATATTGCTGCATCTTCCATTCTGCTGGAACTGGAGCGGACATTGCATCTCGTACGGCCGGAAGAGATCGAGGTTCTTGCGGAGTCTGTTGCAAACGCGGGAGCGATTTTCGTCGCAGGGGCTGGCCGCTCCGGATTAATGATGCGCGCGTTCGCGATGCGATTGATGCATATGGGCTTTCGTGCCCACGTTGTAGGGGAGTCCGTTACACCGGGCATTGCCGCGGGCGATCTGCTCGTGATTGGCTCCGGTTCGGGCGAGACGAGAACGCTTGCGGCCATGGCCGCCAAGGCTAAGAGTCTCGGAGCAGAGGTCGCTGTCCTGACCGTTGTTCCGGAATCCACCTTGGGCCAGCTGGCGTCCGCCTGCGTCATCGTTCCGGCCGCGACCAAAGACGGTTCGACGGGCATGGCATTTACCGCTCAGCCGATGGGCAGCTTGTTCGAGCAATCGCTGCTGCTGTTGCTCGATACGATAATCCTGCACCTGATGGATAAGAAGGCGCTCGAAGGCGCGGCCATGTTCAACAATCACGCGAATCTGGAATAGCCTCAGCAGCCTTTATTTCATGCCGTTAAATGTGAGACAAATCAAAACACCTTCAAGAAAATGATTCCGTGTCGAAAGATATGGAGGTCACCTTGGAGGTGTTTTTGCATTGGCTTATGAAACGTTAGTGTCGGCTTTGCCGCTGCTCAATCGTCATGCTGCAAAGGTAGCATGATGGTAATTTTAGTGCCCAATCCAGCTTGGCTATGAATGGTTACGCCGTAGTTTTGTCCGTAAGCAAGTTGCACGCGTTCATGAACGTTTTTGATTCCATATCCTGCTTTCGATTCGGAGGATAACAGGGTTTCTACTTGTTCAGAAGACATTCCGCAACCGTCGTCTTCTACTTCAAGCAAGAGCGCTGGAGCACCAACGTGCATGGATCGGTAAACACGGATGTTGATTATCAGACTTGTATGAACATCATATATGGCGTGATTAATGGCGTTTTCGACAAAAGGCTGCAACAACAATTTTAATGTTTCATACGTTGACAAGCTTTCGTCAACTTCCCAGCGTTCAATAAAGCTATCATCAAAGCGCATATGCTGGATTGCAAGATAGTGTTTGGTAAGGGCGATTTCTTTTTCCAGCGTAATATATTGATGCCCCATATTGAGTGAGGTTTGATAGAATTTTGCGAGATGGTTGACGATTTTGCTTACTTCAATATCATCGTTTTGGATGGCCAGAGAGGAAATACCCGACAGCGTATTATAAAGAAAATGCGGATTGATCTGGCTTTGCAAGGCATAAAGTTCCGCATCGCGCTTGGCAATTTCCTTGACGTACAGCTTATCGATCAAGTCTTTGAGACGCGTGCTCATCTTGTTGAAAGCCGCGCTTAATTGACCGATTTCATCCCTGCTGGAATCAGTGAGCAAGAGAGTGAAATTTCCTTGCTCTACTTGAGCTGCTTGACGGTTTAATTTACGCAGGCGGCGCGAAAGGTATTTGGCAATGACAATGATCATTAAGACGGATAAGACAAGACAAAAGAGCGCAATGACAACAATTTGCATAGCTGTTTGACGAGATGAACGCATGATTTCGTCCACCGGCGTGAGAGAAACGGTTTTCCAACCATCATGCATAGTGTTGTACACCAGCAGATTGGGATGTCCGTTAATGGTCACGATTTCTTGGTTGCCGGACAAGTCGGGGCCGATGGCTTCGCTGAATGACAGGTTTAACAGCGATTTATCGGATGCGGAGATGATTTGATTGTGTTCATTGAGCAAGTAGACGCTTTTGTTCTGCTCTTCTTTTTCGATTAACTTGTAGAGTAATTCTTCATGGAGACCGATCGTCACCATGCCGTAAAATTGGTTTTGCGCGTTAAAGTTGAGAATACGCCCGAGATAGATGACGTTTTTCCCGTTTTTGTCTTCTTGAATGACGTTGCTGAATATATTGTTGCCGTACGTTTGTTGTAATTGAATGAGGTACTCAATCGGTAGATTTTCATGCGTGATATGTTTGAGAAACAGACCATCCTCCGGAAGCGTTTGATTGTCTACATAAAGGTTGATGCTGGCAAGGTTGTTGTTCGCAGTCATCAAGCTGTATAAAAGTCCATCGATATATCGGTATGCTTCGAGGATCGAAATGTCGCTTGTGTAGGTTTGCGTAAGATAAGCTTGTAAGGTCTCATCCGTATAAATCATAGATGAAATTTGGCGAAGATTATCTAAATGGGCGTTTACATTGCTGCTGATTTGTTGGTTGCTGCTAGACATATTTTCATAAGTCAATTCGAGCAGCCGTTGCTCCGTACGGTCATAGAAGAAAACCGTAATGAATATAAGAGGCGTGATCGTGACGGTAAGAAACATGAGCAGCAGTTTCTGCAGCAAAGTCGAATTGTTGAACAGCTTTTTCAATGTTTTCATGTTCGTAGTCCCTTTTTCGCATGCGTACGGTATTGGTTAGGGGTAAGCCCCGTGCGTTTGAAAAAGATAGAGCCGAAATAGGAAGGACTTTCATAGCCGACCCGTTTGGCAATCTCATGAACTCTGATATTCGTTTCCTGCAGCATGAGGCAAGCATGGTCCATGCGGATCTGAGTGACATATTCGATTACCGTTTTTCCGGTAACATCTTTGAATATCGTTCGGAGATAGTTGGGTGAAAGAAAGATGAGTTCAGCCAGCATATCAATCGAAATAACCTGTCCATAATTATTTTGTATGATTTGGCATACTTCGTTGACAATTTCGATATGTCGATCGACAGGAGATGCTTCCAGCTCGTCCATCATGATGCTCAGGATTTGCCGCATGTGCGTCTTCATGGACTGCATGCTTTCCATCAGGGAAAGGCGCCCGAAAAAAGGGGAATCTTTTTCGATTATGTCTTGCAAATGACGGTTATTAGCCGCAACTGCGGACCGTACCGTATCAAAAACGGAAACGCTTTCTACAAAAACTTGACTGATATTTCCCGGCGGCAGACCGCCATCGTAAAAGTCATGGAGCCATTCTTCAACTTGGTCCCTGCGGTTTTGTTGCACGGCGGCAATCAAGTGCTCCGTTCTGGGGAATGGATCCTTGCGCCATAAAACTTGCCTGTTTTCCACATATTTGTCGACAAGTCCGGTGCCGTGAATCGCAACCATTTGATTGCGCATTTGCAGCATCTTTGGCCATTGTTTTGTAAAGGAGAGCAGCGATTGCGGGTTGTCCGTCAGGAACAGAGATATAGAGCGCCCCGCATTCGCGGTCTGATTCCGCCAATGCGTTAACGCATTGCTATCGGCTTCCTTCGTGATGAATATCCATTGGCCATCGCGCAGCTTGGTCAGTATGCCGGGAGAAAAGCTGGGCAATCCGGCGATAGAAAATTCCAATCGTTCCACAGTGGAAAAATCGCCGGAAGGCGCGTCGAATGCAAGCGGGTTCTCTGCCAACAGAGCATATTCGTCAATACTGATAAACACGAAGTAAAATGTTTTGTTATCCGCAGGAAGATGCAAATGGTGGTTGTATACGGTTGTCACTTCTTCCGCTAAGCCGGAGAGCAGATTACCCCCGATTTGAAGAAGTTCGCGCAGGTATTCTCCCGATGTCAATAAGGCGGAATTGAGCCGGTTTTTCTGCTGCTCGCAACGTTGACGAACCGTCCTCATCGTGGCAGCCAGTTCTTCGTGGTCAATCGGCTTCAGCAAATAACCGCATGCACCATGTTGCAGCGCGGCACAAGCATAATCAAATTCATTGTATCCGCTTAGAAAAACAATTTGAATGTTAGGAAAGCGAGTATGAACTTGCTTACAGAGCTCAATGCCGTCCATGACGGGCATTTTAACGTCGGTAATGAGAATATCAGGTTGCAGGGCTTCTATTTGTTTCATTGCATCTCTTCCGTTGCTGGCAGTGGCAACGACACGGCAGGACATTTGTTCCCAATCGATATAATGGGCAAGGGCGTTCAAGGTAAGCCGTTCGTCATCGACTAAAATAATAGTGTACATAGACCCTCCGCGCATGTCGTTAGATATAGTTTAGCAGGAACAATAGGGTGTAATCTCTTAAAAACCCTTACTTAGAACAGAGTATAAGTTTCGATGTAGGCATTGTCAATGGAATGGATTCCGTTTGCCGGATCCCTGATTTTGTCTGCGTTTTTTGTGTATTTTTACACTTAAATCCATATTTTCCGCCCAAATGCTTGATATTGCGAAAGTTAGTTTTTTTGCGATAGAAATCGGAACATCGTGATATAGCCATACAATTCAAGATTCCCTATGATGAATTCATAAACATAAATTGGACACGAGGAGGCGGGAGAATGGAATTCGAGGTGGATAAAAGCAACGAGAAAATACCGTTTCTTAAAAGTCCTACGATTAAAAAAATGGTTCGTCAGCGATATGTTTATTTGCTTCTCATCCCGGGAGTGATATGGGCGGCACTGTTTGCTTATGCTCCCATGGTTGGTTTGTTTATGGCATTCGTAGATTATAAGCCAACGTTAGGGGATTTCTGGGGCTCGCTTTTTAAAGCGGACTTCGTGGGATTTCAGTGGTTTGAATACTTCTTTTCGGGGCAAGATTTTGGGCGAGTGATGCGCAATACTTTGGTTTCAAGCGTGCTAACGCTGTCCATAGGGTTTGTTCTTCCCATTTTTATTGCGATAACGCTGAATGAAGTAAGGATAAACTGGTTTAAACGGACGGTACAAACAGCCTCCTATTTGCCATTCTTTATCTCATGGGTCGTCGCCGCGAGTATCGTGATTACATTGTTGTCCGCTGAAGGACCTGTCAATCAACTGCTCATGAAAGTCGGAGTTGTCGAACAAGGCGTTTTGTTTATGCAGGAAGGCAAGATGTTCTGGATCATTATCGCCCTTTCGAATGCCTGGAAAGACATGGGCTACAATTCCATCATGTATCTGGCAGCCATTGCGGCCATTCCAACGGAGTTATTCGAAGCCGCGAAAGTGGACGGCGCCAATCGATTGAAGCAAATCTGGCACGTTCTGCTGCCGATGCTGCGGCCTACGATTATTATTCTGTTGATTTTGAACATTGGCAACTTGATGAATACCGGATTCGATCAATATTTTTTACTGGGTAATTCACTGAACAGATCCTATTCCGATGTCATTGATACTTATGCGTTCCGTTACGGCATTCAGAATGGCATGTTCTCCTATGCAGCTGCCGTAAGTATGTTTAAATCCGTCATCGCTTTTGTTCTGGTGATAACTGTAAACCATATTTCTAAAAAAATGGGGCAAACACATCTGTTTTAAACGTTTGTGCATGCGGCTGGGGGAGGAATAAGTAAATGGATCATGAAGTTGCGCGGTGGAACAAGACAGGCGCTGGAAGCAAGCGGTCACAGCGCTATACGCTGGCAACCATTACGGGGAGTACGATCATTTACGGATTTTTATTGTTATTGTTCATCGTTACGTTTTTTCCGTTCTGGCATATCTTCGTTTTGTCCTTGAACGATGCGTCCGACCCGACTTATGGACAATTTATGCTATGGCCAAGCGATTTCAGCCTGGAGTCTTACAAAACCGTTTTGAATGATGCGGAAATTCTGAATTCCATCCTAGTGACGGTAGGTCGAACGGTGATCGGAGTCCCTCTTACGCTGGCTTGCGTTTCCATGCTGGCTTATGCGCTAAGCAAAAGAGAACTTGTAGGCTGGCGCGGCATTAATTTGTTTTTTGTATTTACGATGTATTTCAGCGGCGGATTGATCCCCACTTACATGGTCGTGCGCAGCTTGAATCTGATCGACAGCTTCTGGGTTTTTATCTTCCCCGGGATTATGAGTATATTTTGGATGATATTAGTCCGCACCTATATGGAAGGTTTGCCTAAAGAGATGGAGGAAGCGGCGCAAATCGAAGGTGCAAATGACATTGAGATTTTTCTGAAAGTAATCATACCCGTGTGTACTCCGGTACTGGCAACGATCACCTTGTTTTCAGCCATTGGTCATTGGAATGCTTGGTATGATGCCTACATTTATACCTATAATCCCGATTTGAAAACCTTGTCGGCTGTATTGGTGAAAATTCTGAATCAGTTCCAAACCAGTGACATGTTAAACGCGGCACAGCAGCTTGCCAATGAACAGCGTAAGTTGCCGGTATCCAGCGAGAGTATCCGCATGGCCGTTACTATGGTAGCTACGCTGCCGATCATTCTTATGTACCCGTTACTGCAAAAGTACTTCCTAAAAGGAATGCTTATCGGGGCGGTTAAAGGCTAAGCGATATTCGACTTAGATAGATCTCGATTTCGCCCATATCCCGAAGCTGACATCAAGTAACGGGCTAAGGTTGAAATATAAATCCCCCTTACAGAAGTAGGAGGGAAGCAAGAAGCTATTTCATTCATAGGAGGGGTATCGGAATGAGAAAAAGAATCGTCATGACCGCGGTACTTGCAGGCACTATGCTTCTGAGTGCTTGTAGTTCCGGAAACAACAAGGTTGCCGAAAATGTAACCAAAGGAGAAGAAACAACCAGTACAACGAAGAAGCCGATTACGTTGACGTTGTTCGACAAAAACGTGGGCGATCCGTTTACTAATCCTGTTGCGCAAGAAATTACGGAACGTACGGGCGTGTTTATCGAGATTCAGCAGCCTACCGGCAATCCGGACGAGAAACTGAATTTGATGTTAGTCAGCGGTGATTTGCCTGATATTGCTCTAATCGACAGACGTGAAGCAACCTTGAACAAATACATTGCCGGCGGAGCTTTGATTCCGCTGAATGATTTGATTGAGAAGTACGCTCCGAATATCAAGGCGCGTTATGGCGACGTGCTTTCCAAAAGCGTGTACGAGGATGGCAAAAATTATTACTTGAACAACTGGTACGGCTTGGATCCGGATCCAAACTGGGCAATCAATATGCGTATGGATGTCCTGGAAGAGTTCGGATATGGCGAGCGAGCATTGGCCGGAGATTCCTTCACGCAGGATGAATTTCTAGACTTGCTGAGAAAATTTAAGGCCAAATATCCATCCGTAGACGGAAATCCTTCCATACCGATGACGGTGAACGCGGAACACATGCCTACTATCATTGGTTCATTCAAGGCGATGTATGGGATGAAAACGTATTATGAGAAAGATGGCCGTCTTGAGTTTATCGTAAGGGATCCGCGTTACTTGGAAATGATCAAATTCATCAACACGCTCTATACGGAAGGTTTGCTTGACCGTGAATGGGGAATCAACAAAGCTCAAAATTACGAGCAAAAAACGTCCAGCGGACGGGTGTTCGCAACGGCGGGCGGCATCGTGAACGAAGCCAACAGTGCGTTCCGCGCTCAAAACGGCGAGGATACCCATAAATTGTTCTACGGATTTAAAGTAACGGCCCCGGGCGTCGAACCGGCAGACACGACTTTCGGGCCTCGCAGTTCCTTGGGTTGGGACGGCGTCGGCATTACGGTAGCGAATAAGCATCCGGTAGAAACGATCAAATTCTTGGACTTCCTGGCAAGCGAAGAAGGTCAGTATTTGCTGATGTGGGGCAAAGAGGGCATGAACTGGAATATGGAGAACGGCGTTCATGTACCGACGCAAGAAGCGCTCGATGCCATTAGAGCGGATTGGGCGGAATTCTCGAAAACGACGGGCGCGCGCAAATGGACATGGATGATTCGAAATGGATTGGGCGAAGACGGCACTCCCTATGACTTAATGTTCCGTTACAACAGAGATAACGTGAATCAACATGCGCTGAAATCAATGGAAGGTTCCACTTGGGATACCGCGCTTTATGATGATCTAGGTCCAAAGGGTGGCACGCCTGACGCACTGAGCGAGCAAAAAATCAAGGATATTATCGACAATACTTTCTCTAATATGGTGTATGCCAAATCGCATGCTGAAATTGACGACATGTACAAAAAAATGATTGATGAGCTGGAAGCCAATCAAGCCGTGAAAATTGAAGATATTTACACGGCTAACTACAAGGTTCGTATGGAGTTGTACAATAACGCCGAAAGCAAATAAGCATGTAGCAATCCAAGAAGCATCGCTATGGTGACGGGGCAGAATGCGACAAGATGTATGCTGCCCCATGTACGATTCATGTAGGAGAATTCGATTTCCAAGGAGATATAAGATGGCTATTCATATTGGAGAAAACAATGTTTTTTTGTTAAGCACAAAACATTGTTCGTATAGCTTTTGCGTGGATCAGGAAGGGCTCTTGCGGCATCTGTATTGGGGCGCGCGCATAGATGCGATCGAGGATTTCAAGAATGATCCGTATGTGTGGGAGCAGGGCTTTCATCCCATCCATGACGTCAAGAGAGAAGAATGCTCCTCTTTTGGCACGATGCGGTTCAAAGAAACCTCTTTCAAAGTAACGTTTGCCGATGGCGTCAGAGATTTTCGTTATCGTTACGTAGGGCATACGATTGACAAAGACGAACTCACAGTGCTCCTGGAAGACACGGTGTATCCGCTTCAAATGTCCCTGCACTACAAGGTGTATGAAGAAGTAGACATCATTGAAAAGCGTCGTACGGTAAAAAACAGCGGCAGCGAAGTCGTTACGGTTGAACGTTTGCATTCGGGAGAGTGTTCGTTGCCCGGAGCAGGCTGGAATCTAAAAAACTTTAACGGCATGTGGAATTCCGATTTTGATGCTTACGAGCAAAAAATAACGGGCGGAAAAACGGTGTTGGAAAGTTTGCGCGGCGCAACGGGCCATGTAGCCAATCCGAGCTTTGTTCTGCATCAAAATGCTGGGGAAACATACGGTGAAGTCTATTACGGCGTTCTGGCATGGTCAGGAAATTTCAAAATCGTATTGGAGCAAACTCCTTACGAGTATTTAAATATATTGGCGGGCATAGGCGATACGGACTTTGAATGGCGATTAACGGGCGGGGCAACTTTGGAAACGCCGGCTCTTTATCTGGGCTATTCTCCGGATGGATTCGATCGAATGTCGAATTCGATGGGGGAATTCGCAAGAAAGTACGTGATGCCGGAGCCCATGGCAGCAAAGCCTCTTTCCGTTTTATATAACTCCTGGGAAGCCACGTATTTTGACGTGAACGAGCAGGCGCAGCTTCAGTTGATAGAAAAAGCCGCGCAAGTAGGCGTAGAGCTGTTCGTCATGGATGACGGTTGGTTCGGACAGCGCAAAGACGATCATGCAGGTCTGGGAGATTGGCAGGTGAACACTGTCAAGTTTCCAAACGGACTGGCACCGCTGATCCAAAAGCTGAAGAGCTACGGGATGCATTTCGGTTTGTGGATTGAGCCTGAAATGGTGAACCAAGGCAGTGAATTGTATCGCGCTCATCCTGACTGGGTCTATCATTACGCAAGCCGTCCGGTGATGGAAGGGCGTTACCAATATATGCTGGATCTTACTAGGCAAGATGTACAGGATTATATCATTGGAGAAATCGATCGGCTGCTTACGGAGAACGATATCTCCTATATCAAATGGGATATGAACAGAGGCATAAGCGAGGTTGCTTCCGCTATGTTGGATCGCAGCGAATTTAAAAGCATTTGGTACCGGCATACGAAAGGGTTCTACCATATTATCCAATCGTTGAGGGCGCTGCATCCCGAGGTAGAGTGGGAAGCTTGCGCAAGCGGCGGTGGCCGCGTGGATTATGGCGCCATGTCCTATTTCGATGAATTCTGGCCAAGCGATAACACGGATCCACTGGACCGATTATCTATTCAAGAAGGATATAGCTATCTCTATCCTATCAAGTATATGCGTGCATGGGTGACGGATTCGGGGAGCAATGGCAAACGCGCGATGCCGCTGTTATTCCGGTTGCATTGCTCGATGTGCGGCGCGCTTGGCATCGGTCTCAATTTGAATGAGAGTACGGAAGAGGAGACGGACCTTCTGAAAAAAAACGTGGCGCTCTATAAAGAAGTGCGTCCGATTATACAGTTTGGGCACTTGCACCGATTGGCTTCGTTGCAAGCGGACGGATTGCAGGCCGTGCAGTACGAAAATGGAGAAGAAAGCGTATTGTTTGCATTCCTGGATCATCCCTCTCGCTGGCGCACAACCTTCACGATTCGTCCAAGAGGGTTGGATGCGAATACGAGTTACCGGGTGGAGATAGAAGGGCAGCAACAGCAGAACTATTCAGGCGCGTTTTTGATGAACAGCGGTCTCCGCATAGTACTGAATCATGATTATGCAAGTTGCATGGTGCGCTTGTTGCCGGATCGTTAAGTACTTAGATGATGATCAAATAACAAATAAAAACGAATGGATAGGGGATTGCATCTATGTGGAAACTGTATTCGCCTAATCGTGCGGTTAGTCTTACGGTATTCGAGAATTCCGAGAAGGAATTAGAGTACGCTGTCGAGCGCAATGGCCAAACGGTAATCGAGCAGAGCAAGCTTGGCTTTGAAAGCGATTTGGAAAATTTCACGAAGGCCTTTCGTTTCGTAAAGGAAGCCCGTGTCGTAGTTGACGAGACCTATTCGATACCAGCGGGCAAAAAAGCGGTTTATGGTAACCATGCGAATGAAATGACGTTAGAGTTCGAGCGCGGAGCGTATACGTTCGTACTGTGCGCGCGTGCTTACGATGATGGGGCTGCTTTCCGCTATCAAGTCCTGTCCGATGCAGAAATACCGATGAAAGTAATCCGCGAAGCAACAAACTTCACTTTGGCGGAGGCCTACGACGACTTGTGGTTGCAGCACTTGACCAGCAGCTATGAAGCTACCTATGATCATACCGGATGGGAAGACAAAGAAGGCAGAGATTACGGAATGCCAAGCTTGTTCCACGCCGACAACGGCGGTTGGGTCATGATTACGGAAGCAGAGGTCTATAACACGGACGGCAGCTATTGCTCTTGTCATTTGCGCGGAGCGGGCAAGCGAACCCTATCTTTGGAATTCGCTCCGGAGGAGCTGGGCTCGCCTCTCTCCTGTAAACTGCCGTTCTCCTCTCCTTGGCGCGTCATCGTGGTGACAGACGACTTGAACGAAATGGTGAATACAACGATTAACTATAACTTGAATCCGCCTTCTACCATGGAGGATACAAGCTGGATCAAGCCGGGACGTTGTTTATGGGCTTGGTGGGAATATATGAATAGCGCACAGCTATACACGGAGCAAAAACGGTATGTGGATTTTGCGGCAGGGATCGGATTCGAAGGACTCACCGTGGATGCGGATTGGGATATGACGTGGCTGAAAGAGTTGTGCGATTATGCTCATTCGAAAGGGATTGTCGTATGGCTGTGGAGCGCCATGCAGTATATCGACACCCCTGAAAAAGCGCAGGAGAAAATTCCGCTCTGGGCAAGCTGCGGGGTAGACGGGCTTAAGGTCGATTTCTTCCAGAACGATTCTCAGCACACGATGTGGCAATATGAAATGATAGCTAACGTCATGACGGAACATCGGTTGATGATTAACTTCCATGGGGCAACCAAATGTATGGGCGAAGGACGTACATGGCCGAACTTTATGACGGCGGAAGGAATCTTGGGACTCGAACATTATATGTGGAGCGGCTTGCCGGACGCTCAGCATAATTGTACGGTTCCGTTTACGCGCAATGTGGTCGGTCCGATGGATTATACGCCGACAGGATTCTCGAACAAAAACCGAAACACGACGTTAGCGCATCAAATGGCGCTTTCAGTCGTATACGAATCAGGCGCTTCGCATATCGCAGCTTCTATTTACTATTTGGAGGCGTGGAGAGGGACCGATTTCTTACGCCGCATGAAGCCTGTTTACGATGAAGTAAAGGTGTTGTCCGGATTCCCGGGCCATCATGCCGCCATTATGCGCCGTTCCCAAGAAGAGTGGTTGATTGGCTGCATAACCAACGAAGCGATGATCGTGCGTCTGAAAATGGATTTCCTGCCCGAAGGAGAGTTCGAGGCTGAAATTTATGAGGATGACTCCAGCGGCGAAATGATGAAAGTGAAGCGCCGCAAAGTGACCTCCGCCGATGTAATCGAACTTCCGCTTCTGAAGAGCGGCGGCGCCGGAATCTATATCGCCCAAGAAATCTCGGGGCTGCCAAAAGGGATTTGTTCCGGTTACATGAGCGAAGCAAGAACAGAGTACGTAGCGTTAGCCGGAAAAACGCTGCAAGGCAGCGAGCCTGTCGTGTATGAAAACGAACAGGAAGCCGTATTGCTCAATGGCAGTATCGTGTTCGCAGTGAAAACAACGGACTCGCCTCAGACCCTAAGACTGTTCTATGCGGCAAAAGAACCTTGGACGATGCGCGTAAGCGACGGAATCAACAAAGTGGACATGGACATGCCGCAAAGCGGCTCTGATAAAATCTTTCTAGCCAAAGACGTGGTATTTCCTTTCGTCGGCGGCGAGAGCGCTTTGATCATCGAACGTATTGCAGGAGTCGTGCCCGCTTTGGAAAAAATCCATATTATTGATAACAAACCGCAGCAAGAGTTGTATATTCCTGTTGGGAAAGGCAGCTTGAGCGGTGGCGCGGAATTTGTTTTGGACGCAGCAGGCATGGAAAAGGTAACAGGTCTTGGTAATGGAGGCGAGCTTAAGTTCGACCATATTATGCTGCCTAAGGATGGCTACTATCTAATGCGCTTTGACTACTGTGCAGGGGAAAGCAGAGACCTCAGTGTAGAGCTTAACGGAGGAGCGCACACATACAGAACAAATTTGCACAACACAGCCGGCTGGGGCTTCCCTAGTTGGGATATCAAAGACCAGCGTGAAATTCGCATTTGGATGCAAGCAGGCAACAATACCTTGCGTCTATACAATGATGAAGGCCGGGCAGTTCATATCTACGGTTTTGCGATTATTGCAGATGAGTAAGAATGGGATGCTGACTAAGGGCAAGAACTTGGCACCGTATTATGATTGCTGAACACTACAGGATAACCATTCTAAATTCGGCCATAAACATTCGGTTGCTTAGTCCCTAGACTCAAGGCCTCAGATAAAGAAGCAGCTGCTATCGTATACGATCGGCAATTGCTTCTTTATCTTTAAAAATTTGTTTTAGGTTGTGGAGGGGATTCATGTAAAGCTTAAACGTTTGTACAAGATACACAACGAGGCAATTACCTGAAAATAGGTTGACGATCAATCCATAATCTGATATCGTTCTTAATTGTAATAATTACGTTCAACTGAAATGGTTGGACATTTATTTTTTAACTTAAATCGTAATTATTACGTATTAGTTTGATTATCCCATACGAAAGGTGTGAGTCTATTGCAATTGGCTGCGCTTCAAGATGTTATGTTCGGATATGGCGATGTGCCTTGCTTGGAAGAAGCTACAATCGAAATTCGTTCTGGCGAATTTATTGCGGTCACCGGTCCGAACGGCGCGGCGAAGACGACATTACTCAAGCTGGCGTTAGGTTTGCTCCAACCTTGGAAGGGGGAGGTTACTATTGCCCCTTATAATTCTGAAGGTAACAAGCGAGTCATTGCTTATGTACCGCAGCAGATATCCGCCTTTAACGGCGGTTTTCCCAGCAGTGTTCAGGAGTTTGTCCGATCCGGTCGATTTAGTCGGGGGAAATGGTGGAGCAGACAGAAGTCCGAGGATAAAGAAGCCGCCGATGAAGCGCTTAATCAAATGGAAATGTGGGAATATCGTCATCGGAAAATCGGTGAATTGTCTGGAGGACAAAAGCAGCGAATATGCATAGCCAGAGCTTTGGCGATGTCTCCGGATTTGTTCGTGCTGGATGAGCCAACCACAGGAATGGACAAAGATAGCAGAAATCGATTTTACGGATTAATGCGAGAGCAAGTCAGTGGAAATGGCCGAACGGTGCTCATGGTTACGCACAACATGAACGAAATTGAACATGAATTGGATCGGATTATAACGCTGGAAAGAAAGGAGGAGAACGCTTGGAAATGCTGCACTACGACTTCATGCAGAGGGCATTTTGTGCCGGCGGGCTAATTGCATTGGTGGCTTCTGCGCTAGGTGTCTATTTATTGCTTAGGCGCCAAGCTTTAATGGCGGATATGCTGTCTCATGTGTCGCTGTCCGGCGTAGCTGGTGGAGCGTATTTACATATAAATCCGACTACAGCCGGATTTATCGTTGCGGTCATTGGCGCCATTGTCGTTGAATATGTCCGAAGAGCTTACAAAACGTACAATGAAATATCCATCGCCATCATCATGGTAGGGGGATTATCGGCTTCTGTTATCTTAATGGGGATGAATAAATCGGTCAATAAAAGCTTCACTTCGTATTTGTTCGGCTCGGTGGTTGCGGTCACTCGTTCGGATTTGATGCTCATGCTGGCTGTGGCTTTGACTGGCTTATTCTTTTTTTATTTTCTACGAAAACCGCTCTATTTATTGGCTTTTGACGAAGATACAGCGAGAACGAATGGGTTACCGGTTTCGTGGATATCTCTTTCTTTTAGCATCCTGACAGGAATGATTGTTGCCGCCGCGATGCCGATTGTCGGCGTGCTGCTGGTTTCTTCATTAATTGTATTACCTGCCTCATTAGCCATTAGGATATCACCAAACTTTACTGCAGCGATATTCATTTCCGTGGGGATCGGTTTGGCTGGCGTGTTTATGGGATTATCAGCTTCATATGAGCTGAGCACGCCTCCAGGAGGTACAATTGCTTTCATTCTGCTTCTGTTTCTTATTATCGGCTTATCGTTTCAAAAAATAATTTATCTCTTCCGTTCGAAATCAAAAGTCCATGTTCGAGCATCGGAATTACCCGTAACTCACAGTATGAGCGTTGGAGCTGATGATTGATCTAAACTGGGATACGAGAGAAGGGTATTCATCATACATCACTATAATGGAGGTCATGAAAAACATGAAACGTTGGTTAACATCATCATTAGTTTTAGGTGCAGGTTTGGCATTGATTTTATCCGGCTGCACTAACAATGCGGAAGAGTCTGCTGCAGGTAAATTAAAGGTCGTTACGACGTTTTATCCGATGTATGAATTCAGCAAGCAGGTGGCAGGGGATCATGCGGAGGTGATTGCGTTAATACCTACCGGCGTGGAACCTCACGATTGGGAACCGAGCGCAAAGGATATGGCTCTTCTGAAAGAAGCGGACGTGTTCGTCTATAACGGTATTGTAGAAGGATGGGCGGAGGATGCGCTTACCAGCGCCTCAAACGATAAACGCATTGTTGTGGAAGCAACCCATGGATTACCTTTAGTCGAGGGAGAAATAGAAGAGGAACACGAACACGAGGAGGAACAATCTGGTGAGGAAGGTGGTAACGAAGAAGTGGTACATGGATTAGATCCTCACGTATGGCTAAGCCCGGCGTTGGCCCAGGATGAAGTTTCGGCCATACAAACGGCTCTGGTGAAAGCGGATCCCGCGAACGCAGACGATTACAAGAACAATGCCGAAGCCTATATCGAGAGACTTAAGGAACTTGACCAGGCGTATAGAGATGGATTGAAGGATACCAAGAGAAAGGAGTTTGTAACTCAGCATGCAGCATTCGGTTATTTAGCTCAGGAGTACGGATTGAAGCAGATTCCGATCGCGGGCTTGTCCCCCGAACTGGAACCTTCGCCAGAGGAGATGGCCGAAGTTGTCGAGTTTGCCAAGAAGCATCAAGTAAAAACGATTTTTTTCGAAACGCTGGTCGAACCGAAAGTCGCTCAAGTTGTTGCGAACGAAATAGGTGCCAAGACGGATGTACTCAATCCTCTTGAAGGTTTGACGGATGATGATCTCAACCATAATCGAGACTACATCACCGTCATGCTGCAAAATCTTGAAGCGTTGCAAAGAGCGCTAAATTAGAAAAATGCATAAGAGAAAAGAAACCGGAATAGGCCGGTTTTTAATTTCAATAATAATCGTAATTATTACGATTTAGGTGATGACATGCAAACAAAGAGAATACCTGTAACCGTACTTAGCGGTTATTTAGGCGCTGGGAAAACGACAGTGCTTAACCACGTGCTGAATAACCGCGATGGCTTGAAGGTGGCTGTTATCGTAAATGATCTAAGCGAGGTCAATATTGATGCAGCACTTGTAAAAGATGGAGGAGGTTTATCCAGAACCGAAGAAAAGCTGGTCGAGATGTCTAACGGCTGCATCTGTTGTACCCTCCGGGAAGACTTGCTTCGTGAGGTAGAGAGGCTCGCGCAAGATGGACGTTTCGATTACATCCTGATTGAGTCGACGGGTGTCGGAGAACCTATTCCAGTCGCGCAAACTTTCACGTATAGCGATGAGGAACATGAAATCGATTTAACGAAGTACTGCCGCCTAGATTGCATGGTGACGGTCGTCGACGCCTATCGATTCTGGCATGACTTTTCCTCCGGAGAATCTCTACTTGAACGAAACGAGGCCGTAGGCGAAGACGATACGCGAGATGTCGTTGATTTGCTTATCGATCAGATTGAATTTTGCGATGTACTCTTGCTTAATAAATGCGACATGATTAATAGGAGCGAGCTTGTGCAGCTAGAAGCCGTACTTCGAAAACTGCAGCCTCGGGCGAAGCTGATCAAGATCGTGAACGGAAAAGTCCATCCAGCGGAAATATTGAATACGGGATTGTTCAACTTTGACGAAGCGAGTCAATCTGCCGGTTGGTTGAAGGAAATGGAGAAGTCTGTTCATATGCCTGAAACAGAAGAATATGGCATCTCTTCGTTCGTCTACGAACGCGTAAAGCCGTTTCACCCAGGACGTTTGATGAAATGGATGCAAAATTGGCCCGTAGAAGTCGTTCGCGCAAAAGGGATTATGTGGGTCGCCAGTCGTAACGATGTAGGCCAAAGTATTAGTCAAGCTGGCCCTTCAATTCAATTCGGACCGTCAGGTTATTGGGTTGCCGCATTACCGCCGGAAGAGCAGGCGTATTATTTGCAAGAGGACCCCATGCTAAGCAGCAACTGGTCAAAGGAATTCGGTGATCGCATCAACAAAGTCGTCTTTATCGGAATCGAAATGGACAGAGAGAAGCTTACATCTGCTCTCGATGACTGCCTGTTAACCGACTCCGAGATGAATCGTGATTGGAAATTGTACCAAGATAACTTGCCAAATGCGATTGAAATCAAACAAGGACACCTTTGAGGGTGTCCTTTTTGCTTATTCGAATGCTTCTAGCTTTATTAAGGCAACCGCGTAAGAGCCCGGTTTCCTCAATCTCACGATTCCTTACATTTGCTTCGTCTTAAACAGCGTATTAATCGATCCGCCGTTATTAATAATTCGGAGCGCAGTTGCGAGAAGCTCTGCCATTGGAAGTACTACGAACTTATCCGAATGGTTCGGGTCAATTGCGATGGTATCCGTAATAACGACCTTTTTTATGTAGGGATGCGATAACTTCTCGAGCGCATTTTCCGAGAACAACCCATGTGTTGCGCAAATATAAGCGTCATTCGCGCCTCTTTTATGCAGCGCCTCAACAACGTTCACAATCGTACCACCTGTATCGATTAAATCTTCAATAATAATAGGAGTCATGCCTTCGACTTCACCGATAATATGAGTGATTTTCGTCTTATTGTGAGCAGGGCGGTTCTTAATCATAATTGCGAAAGGACAGTCCATATAGTTCGCAAGCTTCTCAGCGGTTGTTGCCCGACCAGCATCAGGTGAAACAACTACCGGATTTTTAATGTTCATTGACTTCAAATAATCCGTAATGAGATCCAAAGCGGTAATATGATCAACAGGGATATCGAAGAAACCTTGTATCGGATCGGCATGAAGATCAACCGTAATGATGCGGTCAGCGCCTACTGTTGTCAGCACATCGGCTACGAGCTTCGCGGAAATTGGTTCTCGCGGGGCTGCTTTCCGTTCCTGACGAGCATAGCCATAATACGGCATAACGATATTTATCGTTTTGGCTGAAGCCCGTTTTGCAGCATCAATCATAATCATGAGTTCGACTAAATGCTCATTTACGGGATGAGACAAGGATTGAACGATATAGACATGAGCAGAGCGAATCGATTCGATATAACGTAGGCTGATTTCACCGCTTTGCAACCTGGAAATCTCAATGTCTCCAAGAGAAACATTAAGCTGCCTGCATAGCTCTTCCGCGAGCGGGAGGTTCGATGAACCGGAAAATATTTTTACATTTTGCATCCACTGGACTCCTCCTAAAACCGATCTGATAGCTACATTTTGACGAGAAACTCAAGGTGTTTTGATCCACATAAAAAACAGAGCATCTTTCAAAATATACAGTTAGTCCCATTATATCCTTTCCCTAAGAAAATACAAAATTACCCGAACGATTTGGATGAGATAAAGAAAAACATTTCATTCGAGGAAATAATGAGGAACATAGGCGTTAAGGATAAGATTTGTTGAGGATTCTTACTGCTCTAAGGAAAGACTTAGTTACAGCGACTGTTAATACTTGCCAGACGATTTATTTGCGCGGCAATGAACTTTTTGCGCTTCTGCATGCTCTTAGCTATGAAAGGGGAGAGAACTTGATGGTAAGCCGTCTTGTCAGACAAGCTAAAAAAGGAAATAAAGATGCACTACTACAACTTATCATGGCCGACCGGGACGCTTATTATCGTCTTGCCTATTCCTACATGGGGAACGAGCATGACGCGATGGATGCGATGGAGGATATGATCGTCACGCTCTATGAGAAGATCGAGCAATTGCAGAAGAGGGAAGCGTTCTACAGCTGGAGCAAAACCATCCTCGTCAATCGATGCAAAGCGCTGCTCCGCAAGAACGGGAAATTTCAGCCGCTGGAAGAGGAACTCGATGCGTCGGTGCCAGCATTAACGGAAGCCGATCCGTACCGGAGTACGGAAGCCGAGATGGACATGCAGACGTTGCTCGCCCACTTAAACGCGCAGCAGCGGGAAGCGATTGAGCTTCGTTACGTGCATGACTTTCCCTATCAGACGATCGCGGATATGACAGGCGTACCGTTAGGCACGATCAAGTCGCGAATTTCGCTGGGCATGCAGAAATTGAAAGACATCATTGGAGGTGAGCGCTATGAATACCATTGAAGAGAAATTCAATCATCATAAAGAAAACTTGAATCAGATCAAAGCGCCAAGTGAAATGGAGGATCGGCTGCGGCAAGCGCTTTATCGCGTCCCGGCAAAGAAGCGAAAGCTTAAACGGGCATTGTCATGGAGCCTATCGGCAGCTGCTGCACTATTGCTCTTCATCTTGACGTACCAGTACCCGGCCTTCGCGTATTACGGGGGCAAGCTGCTGAATCGCAGCGAGCTGACCTCGCTTAGTTTCTCCGAAGTCGCCGATCGAGGCTATGGACAAACCATCGGCAAAAGTACGACGCTCAAAGACGGCACCGTCATTACCGTTAACGGCGTAATCGCAGACGATAATGAGTTTCTGATGTATTATACGATTGATCTTCCGGAGGGCAAGACGTTTAAGATCGAAGATTCCAGCCGGTTTGGTATCAATAAAGTAACAGGTTTTCTGACGGATTCAAACACGACGGAGGGTGGCAGCGGGTACAATAAGGATCGGACCCAGCTGCAGGGCGTCCAAAAATTCGAGCCGGTCAGCCCTTTCTCGCGAACATTAAAAGTCGAATTCTTCGAGTGGTTGGACATTGGCAAGACGAAGGTGTATCCAATCTCGTTCAAATTCGAGGCGAATAAAGCGATGAAGAGCATCCTTCGAGCGGAAATAGCGACATCCGTGCCCGTCGACGAAGGGATGGTGGTTTACGACTCGATTACGGCTTCACCGACTTCAACGGTGATTAAAGGGCACTACGAGATGAACGATGGCGAACCTCCGAGATATCCGGGCACGATGAAGCTTATGGTGAATGGGGTTGAAGTGAATTCATGGGGAATGAGATCAAGCGCATCGCGCGAGAAGGGCATTACGAATTTCGAGCTCGGTTATGACGTGCTGCCGACCGACAAAATCGAAACGATTGATATCGTACTTGAAAGCTTCACAGGATATCAGAAGGTGACGGAACCGATTTCGCTTACTTCGCCTTCAGATCGATCGATCCGAATCAACACGGAGAAGTTATTCATTCGAAGCGTCACCAAGACTGCGTCGGGTTATGATATCGTCATAGCAAAAGCCCAGTTTACGCAGCTCGACACCGACCGGCTATTCGTGCAAGCCGGAGGCAAGCGCATACCGGTCGATGCAATTTCGAAGGCGCGTCCATGGGATTTGGGGAACAATAACGTGTTCTGGGAGCAGACGTATTCCGTGACTACGAGGGATAAGCCGGAATTTCTTCTGTTAACCGGCTTCCACTATATCAAGCCATATAAGAAGACGATTTCAATTCCGATCGACGCCAAGAAATAGAAACTAGCGCCGAACAGAAGGGGCAGTCTGCCAACGGCAGCTGCTCCTTCTTTTGATGCAAGTGTTAAGACCTATTTACGAACTTGTCGTTTATTTGAAAATGAGATACTATTTTCATTAAGTGTAACAATTGATTTAATCATATAATATCGTGAGGGATACGCAGTGATTGTAACAAAGACGAAGCGTGGAACCAATCTTGAAGATGTGCAGGAAATGAATCGTTCATTGATTATTCGTCTCATGCGAAGAAGGTCGGTATGCTCAAGAGCAGAATTAACACAGGCATCCGGACTCAATCAATCGACGATTACAAATATAATTAACGAGTTAATTAGTTGGGGGATTGTCGTGGAGACGGGTGTTATCGACGGCAAGAAAGGACGGCGTTCCATCGGAATAAAGTTAAATGGCGAACCTTATAAGATCATTGGGATCCGTCTCGCTAGGAACACGATAACTGTTGCCTTATTCGATTTGGAGGGAACCGAGTACAGGAAACAGCAAATTCCTATCCATAAAATGGACGGTTCAGCTAATGCCTTCAATCGGATGAAGGAAATGATTGGGGATATGATAGAATTCAATTCGATAGGACAAGTCGTAGCGATTGGCGTGGTTACTCCCGGACCGCTACTTCGTGATGAAGGTCGGATCGGTCTAATGACATATTTTCCGGGATGGGAGAAAATTAACATTCAGGAAGAATTAATGAATGAGTTCGCACTGCCTGTCTATATCGAACATGATGCCAAGGCAGGAGCTCTCGCGCACTGGTGGTTCGGCTCGTCTCATCAAGACCATGGCGTAATGATCTATGTGGCCGCAGGTCAAGGCGTTGGAGCAGGAATTGTTATCGACGGCAAGGTCTTCCGAGGATCACTCGGCATGGCAGGCGAAATCGGCCATATGAGTATCGATTACAACGGACCGCTGTGCGAATGCGGCAATAGAGGCTGTCTTGAATTATATTGCTCCACCTCAGCACTGCTGCAAACCTTAAAAAAAGAATATCCTTCGCTTGAGTCAGTCTGGAAAGAAATAAATGAGGATAGGAGCAGCGAGACGAAGGAGGCGGTTAGACAGGCAGCATGGTTTCTTGGTTTCGGGCTCGTAAGCATAATTAATACATTTAATCCGGATCGGATCATCCTCGGGGATGAGTTGGCAGAAGCCGGGGATTTAGTTCATGATACGGTGAAATCGGTCATTAACGAATATGTACTGCCCGAAATATCGAGAAAATTAACCATAGATCTTGCTTATGAAGACAAGGACACCATGCTGCTCGGCTCGGCAATCGTAGCGATCGAAAGTATATTGGACCTGCCTTCCAGCTACTTGAATCTGCAAAATGAAAAGTAAAGCAAATTCATATTTCCTACCCAGTCTGTGATTGTGATCACGGGCTTTTTTTTATGAAGTGGATCTCGAATTATCACTTGATTAAATCAATTAATATATTTATAGTAACAATATAATTGATAATATTAAAACATATTGAACAAAGGGAGGGCGCAGCATGTCGTTTCTGATGGGGATTGATATCGGAACCTCGAGTGTGAAATCCATGGTCATGGAACATTCAGGCAAAATACTCGGATTTGCGCAAATAGAGTATGACATCAATATTCCTATCTCAGGGTACGCCGAACAGAACCCCGATGAATGGTGGGAGTTGGTTAAAAAGACTAGCGCTCAAGCGTTAAACAAAGCTGGCATAAGCGGCAGGGCATTGGAGGGCATTGGTTTCTCCGGTCAAATGCACGGATTGGTGGTACTCGACAAAGATGCTCAAGTGCTTCGCCCATCCATCATATGGTGTGATCAGAGAACGATAGCTCAGAAAGCAACATTGGAATCCATGGTTACGATGGAACAGCTGGGAGATATGATTCAGAACCCTGTATCTACCGGATTTATGATTCTCTCGTTGATGTGGATCAAAGAAAATGAACCTGATATCTACAACCGAATCGACCGAGTCATGTTGCCGAAGGATTATGTACGTTACCGATTGACCGGTGAAATCGGAACGGATACGACGGATGCCTCCGGTACCTCGCTCTTTGATACAGCATCTCTTCATTGGTCGGAATCATTACTTGCAATAGCAGGTATGGAAAGTAGAATGCTTCCGCCTGTAGGGAAACCGTGGGAGATTGCAGGTTGCGTTACGAGAGAAGCCGAATCCGAAAGTTGCTTCATAGCAGGTACTCCGGTTGTATACGGTGGGGCTGACCAAGCCATGCAAGCAGTTGGAAACGGTATCATTAATTCTGGGGACATCTCCGTTACTATCGGAACCGGAGGACAGTTGTTCACTACCATCGATCAGCCAGTCTATGACAAGAGGCTTCGAACGCACACTTATGTTCATGCCATTCCAGACCGGTGGTATCTGTTGGGGGCGACGATGAGTGCTGGGCTATCGTTAAAGTGGCTGGCTTCGCAAGTGCTGAAGAGTAAGGATTACAAGGCGCTTGACTTGAAAGCGAGAGAGATTGCCGCGGGAAGTGAGGGGTTGCTGTTCCTGCCGTATTTGACCGGTGATCGCACTCCTCATATGGATCCGCAAGCAAGCGGAATGTTCTTCGGACTCACGCTTGACCACCATGAGGCACATCTGATCAGAGCAGTGCTTGAAGGAGTTTGTTATTCACTTCGTGACGGCGTTGAAATCATCCGTTCTCTTGGTGTTGATTTGAGAAGGATCATCATATCCGGTGGTGGCGCGAAGAGTCAGCTGTGGAGCCAGATTCTTGCTGATATTTTGAACCGTGATGTCTATGTAAGCACCGTGGAAGAACAGGCATGCGTAGGAGCGTCGATTATGGCTGGAGTAGGTGTGAGCCGATTTGATTCCGTCGAACAGGCTTGTAAAACGGTCGTCAGGCTGCATGAACATCCTGTTCAGCCCAATCTTGGGAACCAGGCAGTTTATGACCGGAATTATGCCGTCTATCGCAAGTTATATGAGCAAAATCGGGAGCTCTTTCCTATTTTAAAAAATAGTACAAATGCGAATGGAGTGTCAAAATAATGATTCATGCGACGGATGGAAGTAATTATATCGAGCTTAAGAATAAGAAGACTGAACAAACCCTGACCTTCGGAACCATCAAAGCACTAACTGTTGGTGTCCTTGTGAGAGGCGGAGAAAGTAGCGAAGAGCTGCTCCGTATTCAAGGCGATGATGAAATTGAAGTGATTCGCATCCATTCTGGAGAACAGACAGAGGGTAAAGGACTGTTACTCTATGCTGACTTCTATACGGACGCTAAAGAAAGACCATTGACGTTATCCGTTCCTTGGCAAGCGATCGGCGCAGGGGAGCATGATCTTCTTTTGCGTTATAGCGGTCATATAATCGAGCTGTTCGTAGACGGAGTATTGGTTGATGAGGATTGGCCAATGGGATCCGTTCGATTAGAGAATGCTAGAGCTCAAGCATATGATGGGACACTGGAAGCGAAAATATGGCCATATGCCTTGACTGAAGTAGAGCGAAATAGCCTCGTCCAAGATAAGCAGCTTCTTGGGAGCCGGGAGACGTTGTACCTTGGAACTGAGCCTGACTCCATCCAGTATTGGAAACCGAGAGGGTTCAATACTGGCGTCGGCGATTGCATGCCTTTTTTCGACGGGGAAACGTTCCATGTCTATTATTTGTTTGATCGGCGAGGCCATGCCAGCAAATGGAGCCTAGGCGCGCATCAATGGGCACATATTTCTACGCAGGATCTGAAAAACTGGACACATCATCCGATGGCTGTTGCTGTGACGCAAGAGTGGGAAGGATCGATTTGCACAGGTTCTGTATTTAAGGAGAATAACGTTTATTATGCTTTCTATGCTGTGCGTGCGGTGGATGGCTCTCCAGCTCAGCTCACCTATGCGGTTAGTAATGACGGTATTCAATTCACTAAGACGGAGTCATACATAAAACTCTCAAACCGATATTTGTTATCCTCCGTCAGGGATCCGCATGTCTTTAAGGATGAGAGCGGCATCTACCATATGCTGATTACGACAAGCCTGGTGGATGGTGTCAAACATGAGGGATGCCTCGCTCATCTTGTCTCAAGCGATCTGCAAAATTGGCAAGAGGAAGAACCGTTTATCGTTCCGGGTTACCATGGTGAACCGGAATGCTCGGATTACTTTGAATGGAACGGTTGGTATTACCTGATTTTCAGCAATGATGGGCTTGCTCGTTACCGATATTCCAAAAATCCGTTTGGGCCATGGCTGCGTCCTGCGATGGATACGATTGACAGCGTTCAGCTACGGGTACCCAAGACAGCAGCCTTCTTGGGAAGAAGACGAATAGTTACGGGTTTTCTCTCTGGACCGGGCCGATATGGCGGCGAATTAATCATCCGAGAGCTTGTTCAGGAAGAGGGTGGATCGCTTGGACTTAAGATACCTGCTGAATTCGCCGATTTAACAAGCCATGTGGTAACACAGAAAGAAGCGCTCCTATCTATTACCAATATAAATGGATTCTCCGAGAGGACAATTGGAAAAGTAGAAGGCGATTATATTCTGACCTTCGAAGCGGTTCCAGAAAATTCAACAATGTATTACGGATTTTCCTTAGCAAGTGATTCCGATTTCAAGCAAGGAAACGATATCCGGTTCGAGCCTTCAAACAATAAGCTTGGCGTACATGATACGGTCTGCGTCGGTTTCCAAGAGGATGAGGTTTCGTCCATTTATCATGTGCATGGATTAGATAGGCGCGTCCATGTAGAGGCGACCGTAAAGGAAGGTTTCATTGACATTTGTATAAACGATAATCGTACATCAATTAGCCGGATCCATAGAGAGCATGCCTATTTGCGATTCTTTGCTCAATTCGGAACTGTGAGCTTCCAAAACATCACGATTCGATCCATTCAGAATAGGTAAATAGGCGTTGAAGGCTACCGAATTGATAACTCGGTAGTCTTGTCCCCAACACTATTCAATTAATTTAGTTATGTCGAGTGACAAGAACATTGACCAAATGAAGTCCGCATAAAACGCGGACTTTTTTAGTTATCGGATCAAGTTCTTGTCATTTTTTGATGACAAGAACAATGTCTATAGGCGTCTTGGCAACTTCATACGAATCGATCAGAAGCGGCGAATTGTAAGAGGACAAGAAAATATATGCATACAACATCCTTATCTTAGTCGGTGATAAGTCACGAGTAAGTAGTCCCATCAGCACATTGAAACCTGATTTGCTCATGGTAAAATTTAGGTGATGAACAGAACGAGAGGAGAGGAGAATCATGATGGTAAAACGATCTCTGCGATTCATGATCATCATCTGTCTGCTGGTTGGTTTGACATCTGTATCTGTATCCAACATAGCGGTTGCTGCGGAAATTCCGGTGCTACAGGTTGATGGAGGGGCTTTTCATACGATCGCTCTTCAAAATGACGGTACAGTATGGGCATGGGGAAATAATTGGGACGGCCAGCTCGGCATTGGAAGTAAGACAGGCAATGTCACTCCCATTCAGGTCAAGAGCGTTACGGATGTGGTCGATGTAGCTGCAGGCAGTTGGCATAGTTTAGCCCTCAAGAGTGATGGAACCGTCTGGGCTTGGGGAAGCAATTCCAATGGGCAACTCGGTGATGGGAGTACGATAGACAGGGATACACCTGTGCAAGTGCAGGGTCTCGATGAGGTCATCGCCATCGATGCGGGGCGTGATCATAATTTGGCCCTCAAAAGCGATGGAACCGTGTGGGCGTGGGGTAGTAACGACTGGGCCCAGCTAGGCGACTGGACTAATATAGACCGCCATATCCCCGTTAAAGTGATCACGCAAGATTTGGTAGGGCACAATCTCAATTCGGTCGTCGCGATCGCTGCAGGCGGTGAACATAATTTAGCACTTAAAAAGGACGGGACCGTCTGGGCATGGGGATCCAATGGTACAGGCCAGATTGGCACTGGCCCGCTATATGAAATGACGAATCTTACTCAAGTACCCAACCTCAAATCGGTGATTGCCGTCGCAGCTGGGATCGATCAAAGCCTGGCACTCCAGAACGATGGGACCGTATGGGAATGGGGGGGATTTCAAACTGAAACGGACGGTTCACAGGGCTACAGAGCAGATCCGCCATTTCAGGTGCAAGGTCTTCATTCGGCAGTCGCCATCGCTGCAGCAGTTGATCATAATTTGGCCCTCAAAGACGACGGAACCGTCTGGTCTTGGGGGAATGGCGGACTAGGTGACGAGAGTGCAGATCCTCCGGTTCAGGTGCAGGGACTCCGTTCGGTAGACTCCATCGCCGCAGGACATCTCCATAATATGGTTTTCGAAAGCGGAACACTCTTGACATGGGGGGGTAATCTCTATGGTCAACTGGGAGACGGAACCATGACAGACCGTGATGCTCCCGTTCAGGTTGATCTGAATCAAACTGGCTTTTTCCAGCTTTCTGATTCCAAATCTTATGAAAAAGGTGGGTCCCTTTTTGAGTATTCGTTATATTACGGATACATTTCTTCATCTGGACAAGAATTGAGTGGGTCTTGGAGCCCTTCCATGGGTTTCCACGGAACCGTAACGGTCTCCATGCTTTCCCCAGCGGGAGTAGATTATGACCTTAGTCTGGCGACAGTTGGAAAAGACACTCTATCGCCAGGAGAAACGGGGGAAAACCCGGATGGTACCGAGTTCAGTAAATCGGTTGTTCCTCGAGATGGCGCTGCCGTGTGGAAGGTAAAGGGTCATTCGGACAACGATTATAGTCAGAATGAGAAAGTTCTCGTTTATGTGGCCATTCAGTATGACAACCACTGAAGCTGCGTTCGCGAAATGTCCTGGTGACAAGAACATTAACTATTAAAGCCGCGAAAATCGCGGCTTTTTGCATTTATCTCATCCCCGAAATGAATTTAAATAACTTGTTATGCTCAAACAAATGAATCAATACATTTTTATTGTAAAACGATAAATTAAGTGATAAAATCAAAAATGAGGTGAAAAAGATGAAAAAAGAGACGCTCTTTTTAAAAGTTGTTCTGGTTGTTATGGCAATCCCTGCATTAGTGATGTGTTTTTATGGACTCCCTGCGATGGCGCATAGTATGATGCCGGATTTCCCGGATATTAAAGTTTATCTTTCCGCTTTGGCTGCGTATGTGGCGTCTATCGCGTATTTATTTACGCTACTTCAGGCATTTAAGCTTCTTAGGTACATCGATAGAAATACCGCTTTTTCGCAAACCTCTGTTATAGCGCTTAAGAAAATAAAGCGAGCGGCGGTTGTCGTATCACTCATGTTTGCTTGTAATCTCCCGCTTTTCTACTTTGTAGCTGACGGTGCAGAAGCACCGGGCGTCATGGTCATGGGGCTATTTACAACCTGTGTGCCAATCGTAATCGCAGTATTTGCCGCAGTCCTAGAGAAACTGCTCAAAAACGCGATCGAGCTCAAAGAAGAACAGGAGTTGACCGTATGATAGTGATTAACATTGACGTCATGCTTGCAAAGCGGAAAATGAGCGTTACTGAGCTTTCGGAGAAAGTCGGCATTACAATGGCGAACCTGTCGATACTTAAAAACGGAAAAGCTAAAGCCTTTCGAATCTCAACACTCGAATCGATCTGCAAAGCACTCGATTGCCAGCCTGGAGATATTCTCGAGTATCGGCAGGATTGAATAAATATAAAAACCCGTCGTACGTTCGACCGATTCAGGAGGGAACGGGAAATCGTTTATAATAAAGTTACAGTTATGGCAGCCGATCGGAGGATCAGCTGCCGTTTTTGCAAATTCAATTTACTTCATTGGGAGGATAAACATGAAAGACTTATTGGGAAAAGTCATATTAATTACAGGCGCCACCTCGGGCATTGGGCGTGCGACTGCCGAATTACTTGCATTAAAAGGAGCCAAAGTCGTCGTTAACTATCGTTCAGACGAGAATCGCGCAGTGGAAGTCGTTAACCATATTCGGGAAATAGGCGGGGAGGCCTTGTCCGTACAAGCCGATGTTACCCAAAAAGAACAAGTCGAAAAGATGGTTGAGCAAGTCATTTCAACCTTCGGGAAGATAGATGTTTTAGTCAATAATGCTGCAGGGGGTGTACGTCAAAGTACTTTTATGGATGCCAGCGAAAAATTATGGGAAGAAAATTATAAATTGAATATCATTAGCGTCCTATTGTGTTCACAAGCAGTATTAAAGCACATGATTCCAAAAGAGAAAGGTAAGATAATAAATATTTCCTCAACGGCAGCCCGTTACGGTGGAGCGGGAGAAAGTATTCATTATGCTTCTGCCAAAGGAGCATTAAATACGATGACAATCGGAATGTCGCGAGAATTAATAGAATACGGAATCATTGTTAACGGAGTTGCACCAGGTGTGGTCGATACGCCGTTTCATCAAAAATTTGCGCCAGAAGACGATCGAATTGCCCGAATGTCTACCTCCATACCCATTAAACGAGTAGCACAGCCCATTGAGATCGCGGAATGTATAAGTTTTCTTTCATCAGATGCCTCGAATTACATATTAGGAGAAATCATAAATGTTAGCGGTGGTCGATGAGTCATTATTGGCTTAAATATAGAGCATCTTCAGGGAATGTCTGTTGCCATTATTGGGGCGCCATATTTTCTATATCTCTTAGCTACTGCAAATGAGCGTTCGCGCATGGGGTGACGCAGGCGCAGGGGCTGCGCGCGCCGTCGTGTTTCGAGTAGCTGTAAACTTGCCGGAAGAGAAGACGCTTGGATCAACACCGGCAAATGCAACAAGCTTTATTGCGTGATCAAATCGAACGATTTCTCCGACCTCAGCCAGAATTGTTGCAGCAATGCCGGTGCCGATGCCGGGTATCGATTGGATCAACTTATACTCATGTAATTCTGCAGCCAGAGCATCTATCGACTGATTCATATATTATGTAAGCAACCAAGGTGCAATTGCCTCCGGTGTCGGTTGACAAGTGCTTATATACTTAAGAAGCCGCGTGGTTGCGGCTTTTTTCATTTTAACGATACAAGTACGAAGAAACGGCAGCCAGCGTAGTGGTTGCCGATTTCTCATCTAACGGGTAGTTCATCTTTGTGATTGTCGTTTTGCTATTCACTCTATGCTCCAGTCAGCAGCGATTGTCGGCAATTGCATTACCGGTATGTCCACAATAGAAATGTGCATGCGGTGTCAAACCATCAACCGTAGTGCAACCTTCGAAATAATGATAATGACCGCCTCCGGATAGCGGGAGGGCAGGGCCTGTCGTACCTTTAATCGTGTGCTTATGTCCGCTGTTTACTGAAGTTACCGTGCAGTAATAGTGGCAATGCTGTACGCCGGAAGGTGCAGGTTCCGTTGTGCCGGCATATTGATGATGATGACCTATTTCCACAGAAGTGACTCCTGAGAAATCATGTACATGCATCGGTTTGCCATCCCAGCTGGTTAAGTAGAGAATGTGAGTATGGTCCTCATCGGAATAGCCGTTATGCACAATGAAACCGGTAATCGGGATATCCATCGTTCATTCATCTCCTTTCAACTTATCATTCTATATTTATATGACAGAGAGAGGGAGAACTCTTCAAGGCACACGCGGGATTTCGATATAATTAGAGATTCATCAGAAGAATGTACATCTTTTATGAAAACGGCGGAGTTTTCCCGGCTTTAAGAGCAGCGTCAGAAGTCGGAAATGCCAACCACGTATTCAGCGATACCGCAGAGTGTAAGTCCCCAAAACACCTTTATACTCAGGAAAAACCTGATCTAAGACAGCTTGGAATTGCAGTTTGACTTGAGTGTAGAGATCCGTAGAGCGTGGTAGATCCTCTATCTAATGGGAATTAAAGGTAATCCTAAAGTAGCGTCGAATACTTTTTTAATATCGAATATTTGGAGGTTGATAAAGATGGAATTAAAGGTTGAGCGTTTAAATGTTGAAATGGCTGATATTTCAGGGTCTCGGTTTGAAAAGGTAAAAGCAGAGGAACTAAATTTTAATAATGTCAATTTGGCAAGAACGCAAATTAATAATGTAAATATGAGTGGAATGACTTTAAATGATGTTAATATGTCTGGATTTAAAATTTCGGACGCTAATTTGAGCAATCTTGAAATTTCTGAAGTTCAAATGGGTGGAGCCTATATACATAACATTGGTATCCCTAAAGAAGGAGATCCCCATTACAATCCAAAAACCGCAGGTCAGCCAATAAGATTTGAGAATTGTGAACTAAGGGGTAGCCAGATTTCAAACTGTGACCTTAGCAATGTAGAGATATTGGATTGCGAATTAAAAGGTATGAGAATAAACGGGATACTGGTAGAAGAACTTATAAAAAATTATCGGAGGAATCAGCAGACAACCTAACACTTCGTGTGCGACCGGACTGGGTGGTTCTCTCCGATTCGCAAAATAGGTAAGGAAGGTTTCGCGTCCCGCATGCCTTCCTAGTCATTGGGGTACCTCGGACTCAAGCAACGTTGGGTCTGGGGTACCCTTTTTCGTTTTAAGGTAAATTATGTCAAATAATTCTAAGCATATCCGTTGCAGGGGACGATACAGGAAGAAAGGAGGTTGGAACGGATGAAGAACAGGGTAATGATGTATACAAGAATTGTGTTGGCTTTCCTAATGGCAATGACCGCCTTGGCGGCATTTATTCCAATCGGTCACGCTCGAGGTGAAGGAACGATGCTCAAAACGGGCAATTATGTCTATAGTGTCTCTCCGGATGGAGGCAATTCACCGGATCTGCTATCGACCGGTCTGATGGCGGCGGCGAAAGGCGTATTGTACGACGGCACAACCGCCTATGCAGGCTGGATGGGGAAAGCGAAATCGCCGATGACGGTGCATGTGGTGATCGACTTGCTCAGGGACTATCCCCTTGATCAATTGCGTGTGGTGATGAACTCACCGAACAAATACTGGGGCTTCAAAGATATGACCGTCAAATACCGACCGGAAGCGGCAACGGGTTATTACATCGCAACCAGGCATATCAGACAAGGCAGCGAGCTGAACTATACGGTCAACGTGCCGATAGCGGGCGTGACGGCCAGGTTCATCGTGCTGGACATCACACGCACGCAAGCCTTTCAGCATATCCCTCTGACGGAAGTTGAAATCATGCAAGGCAGCGGCACGCCGGGGCAAAATCCGAAGCCCTCGTTCACCGCGGAACAGCTAAAGGCCGAGCTGAACAAGGACGCCTTGCTGGTGGACCGTTACGGCCAATGGATGATCGATGCTTGGCCAGGTAAAATCACCTCCGACGCGCAGTTACGTCAGAACTATACGGACGAAGCCGCCGCCTTGGCGAACGTCGCATATGACCAGGCAATCTACGATTCTTACGGCGGCATCAAGCGTATTGGGAAATACGAGAGTACCGGCTATTTCAGGCTGGAGCAGGTCAACGGCAAATGGTGGTTCATTACGCCGGACGGGTATCCTTTCTTATTAAAAGGGGTGGATGCCGCAAGTTTATGGGAAGCTGGCTACAAGACGCCGACGCAGAAGCCGGACGGCACGCCAAGGCAAATTTTCGAGCAGCTGCCCGACCGGATGCTCTACGCGCCGGCTTATACCAAGGACGAGAACGGCGAGTACGTCAGCTTCATTGTCTCGAACGTAATGAAGAAGTACGGCAGCGATTACGAGGCAAAATGGGGGGATATCACGCGCAAACGCCTGATACAGTGGGGGTTCAACGCCTTCAGCAAGTGGACCAAGCCGAAAGGCGTCACTTTTCCGTACGTTCAGGTGCTGCAGGACCCTGCTAACTTGCGAAGAATCCTATGGTCGTACGACATGTTCGATCCTCAGACCGCGCCGATCATCGAGAGTACGCTAAAGACGCAGCTGCAAAACGCGCGCACCAGCAAGTGGTTAATCGGATACACCTACGATAACGAAGCCGGCTGGACAACCGATATCGTCAAAGAGCTGCTGATGTACGGGGCGGATTCTCCGGCGAAGGGCGCCTTCATCGATTATTATGCCACGCGACACGGCAGTCTCGATAACATCAATATGCTGCTCGGCATGAACGCCGTTTCGTTCAACGCGCTCAAGGACACTCCGATCGCAATCACCAAGGTATCCCCTGCGGACGTATCCGGCTTTATCACCTTGGCATCCGAGACGTATTACGCTATGATCCGCGACATCCTGAAGCGGAATGACCCGAATCATTTGTTTCTCGGCTCCACGATCGTCCCTACTTGGCGAACGAGCTTGGATTGGGATCGGGGGGCGATGCCGTATGTCGATGCCTTCTCGGTGGACAGTTATACGAGGGATGGCAGCTGGATGGACGAATACGAGGCTTTCGGGAAGCCGCTGCTTAATCTCGAGCATTCCTTCGGCTCGTCCGACCGCGGTTTGTCATATATCAGCGCCCCTACGAAGACGACCAGTACCGTTGAGCGGGGAGTAGCCTACCGGGGATTCGCGGAAAGCCAGGCACAGAATCCGCTGTTCGTCGGCTCAGGCTGGTATGCCTATTTCGATCAGGCCGTCACCGGACGCGTGGACGGAGAAAGCTACAATATCGGACTCGTCAATCAGCAGGATCAGCCATACACGGATATGGTCAGCATTATGAAGATGGCTCACGCGGGATTGGAAAACATCCATCTGTACGGCATTAACCTCGCCGACGGTGCTGCAGTCGCGGCCAGTTCGACCCATGTTGCAACGCTTGCGCCCGCTAACGCGGTCGACGGCGACGGGGCGACGCGCTGGGGCTCGAACTATACCGACGACGAGTGGATCTATGCCGATCTCGGCGCGGTCAAGACGGTGAACCGGGTTTATCTGAGCTGGGAGGCAGCCTATGCGAAAGCCTACAAGATCCAAGTATCGAATGATGCCAAGACCTGGACGGATGTATTCGCGACCACTTCCGGGGACGGGGGGATCGACGATATCTCGTTCTCAGCCAAAAGCGCAAGATATGTACGGATGCTGGGTCTGAAGCGGGGTTCGGCTTACGGGTACTCGTTATGGAGGTTTGAGGTATTTGCTCCGACTTCTGGTTAGTGGAACTGAAGTGAGCGGAAATAAGGGAAGCCATTTTTTATACTAAGCCGGAGCTGCAAAGTCCAAGACTGCTGCTGTTTAATTGAACAAACGTTCCCCGGTAGTTGTTCGAACAATTAATATCAACTTCGTCATAGAATAGACTAAGCTGAGATCAATCGAAGCATACGACATGTAATTATTAATTGTCGGGTGACAAGAACTTGATCTCATTCCCGACGAATGGCAAGGAATCACATCGCATATTGAAGACAGCCAGAGACAACCGATAACAATTCGTTCAGCTAACGGGCAGAATATCGTAGCATTAAGTAGTTGGCAACGTATAGAGTTATACCTACATCTTTTGGAAAGTCGTTGTATGAGGCAAAACTGTCACAGCAGCAGTAAAGCCTTTGGAATGAAATTAAGAAGCGGAGTGATATTTGATAATGAAAGATGCCGGAAATGGTGCTTTCATAGGCGTTGGAATTGCTTTAGGTTCGTCTTTTGGTGTCGCATTTGGAGCAGTATTCGGTAATGTAGGTCTTGGACTTGTATTTGGATTTGTAGTCGGATTAGCAATCGCTTTGTTTAGAAATAACAAAAATAAAGATTAGTAATTAAGGTAAACTATTCACCTAATTACTAGAAAATGTCGCTAATTTATCGAATAATTATTTTGGCCATAATCTATTTCAATATATTGAATAACGAGGTGCTAAATGAACAGGATTGAAGAATTTTTTAAAGAAATAGCTAATGGAGATTTAAACAAAATAAGATTATTTATTGAAAATGGTGTTGATATTAACGAAAAAGATGTAAACGGCCAGACGGCACTAATGGTTGCAGTTATGAATAATTACCCAGCAGTAGTGAAATATTTGCTTGAAAATAAAGCTGATGTAAATGCTTATGGCATTCATACTGAAGACAGAAATCCTATAAATTATGCTTCTGCTAATGGCTTACTTGATGTTGTTAAAGTATTGCTTGAATATGAACCAAATATGAAGCTTCTAAATATTTATGGCGGAACTCCATTAATACCTGCTTGCGAACAAGGTTATTATGAAGTGGCAAAAATACTGTTAGAAAAAACAGATGTAGAAGTTAACCATATTAATAAATTAGGATATACCGCTCTGCATGAAGTAACATTTCGCCCTAACAGAGGGGGAAAATATGCAGACATAACAAATTTACTAATTAAACACGGTGCAGACATTAATATTAAAGATAAAAACGGAAAGACTCCTTTGGAAATAGCAAGAAAAAATGAATTAACCAGTATAGTTGATATTTTAGAAAAAACAAATAATTGATTTTTGAATTCTAGTAGGAAATTGCGTATTGAGTAGTACAAATGCAATGTGGCTCCCGGCAGTGATGACGTACATAGATTCGGGCTTTAAGCTAACGGGCACGATAGCTCAATAACTCTTAGAAGAGGCAGCCACGAAATCAAAGAACTGCAACAATATGTGATAGCGTAGTGGAAGTTTACAGTAAAAAGTTTAAGACTGAGAATCAACGATAAATGAAACGCCAATGCATTTTGCCTTGGCGTTTTTCTAATTCGCGAGCACTTTTGAAATGGACAGAGAATAAGTAGGCTCTTAGCTGCTCTCGAACACTTCCGGTATTGGTTTTCTGTGAAAAGCTTTGATATCTTGAAGCGGAGGGAGCCCGAATAGCCGGCGGTATTCCCGGTTGAATTGAGCTGGACTTTCGTAACCGACTTCCAGCGCCGCGGCGGTCGCATTCGCAGAGCCGTTCAGCATAAGGCGTCTCGCCTCTTGGAGGCGAAGCTGTTTCTGATATTGCTGGGGAGCCATCGTTGTGACAGCTTTGAATTTATGATGAAGTCCGGAGACGCTCATCTTGGACGATCTTGCCACCTCTTCGATCGTGAAGGTTCTGTTGTAGTTCTCCTTGATCCATTCAATGGCTCTGTTGATCCCCTCGTTCTGTTGATCCATGAATACGCGTTGGACAAACAAGTGACCGTGATCTCCGGTAAGCAAGCGGAAGATCATCTCGCGCTTGATCAGCGAAGAGAGAAAACGGATTTCCACTTCAGGTTTCCCATGCAACTCCAACAGCCGGATGAATAGAAGATGTAAATGGTCATCGGATTTACCTACGTAGGCGCCAGGGCCAAGATTTCGGTCGAGCGGCTTCACACCAATACCGGAATCCGTCATGACAGAAGCAATTTCGTCTGCCGTTATATCGACTCGCAAGCCGAAATACGGCGATTGCGGAGTAGCTCCGACAACCTGGCCGGAAGCGGGTATATCAATTAGCGAAACCAAATAGTCGCCTGGACCATAATAAATCGTGTCCTGACCGAGATGGAGCTTCTTAGCGCCTTGTAGAATCAGGCAAAATGAGGGGGTAAGGACGCCGGGGACTATCGCAGTCGGCTGGCTGCGCCGGACTATAGAGAAGAAGGGGACTGATGTCTCCGTACGACCTTCTGCGAGATTGAAAGCAGCTGTCATCTTCAATAATTGGCCCAATTTCGTATGCATGGGAAAGCCCCCCTTATCTAATGTTCCTCTCCAATTATACGCTGACTTCATAAAGATCGCCATCATGAATATCTAATCGTTTGCAATATGATTTGCAGGATTGAGCAAATTATAAGCAGAAATGAACTACTTCCCGGTGTCGTTTCGCGTCATAATGAGCGTAGCACATGAAAGGGAGGTTATCCTCTTGAATGAACATTCGAAACGGATTGTTTTGACGATGATCGTTGCCTGTCAGCTGATGATGGTGCTCGACAGTTCCGTATTGGTTACAGCATTACCCGAAATTGGTCGCACGCTGCATCTGTCTACAGCTGCTTTGACTTGGGTGCAGAACAGTTATATTTTAGCCTTCGGTGGGTTCTTGTTGTTAGGTGCTCGGGCTGGGGACATCCTAGGAAGGAGAAAAATATTCAGCGCTGGGATCGCTTTGTTTTCGCTTGCATCGATACTAGCTGGCTTGGCACCGTCCTCTTCGCTTCTGCTTGCGGCTCGCGCTCTCCAAGGATTGGCCGCTGCAATGGCGACGCCGTCGGCGCTAGCCTTATTGTCTGTCAACTTCTCGGAAGCCCGGGAACGGATGAAGGCAATTGCCGTTTACAGCGGCACAACGGGAGCCGGAGGCAGCGTCGGCCTGATTATCGGGGGATTGCTGACTGATGTGATCTCTTGGCGTGCCGGGATGTTCCTTAATGTTCCGATTGGCATCGCGCTGCTCCTTTTGGCGCCCCGATATTTGCGGGAGACAGAGACGAAAGCTGGCCGTCTGGATATACTAGGAGCCATGACATCGGTAATCGGCATGACGGCGCTGGCATTTGGTTTTGTACAAGCCGCGTCTGTCGGATGGATCGAGATAGAGGTTTGGGGCTCGCTTGCTCTGGGTGGAATCTCACTGGCGGCATTCGTATGGATAGAAGCGCGAGCGAAAGAACCGATTACGCCGCTTCGCCTCTTCGCGAGCAGAATGCGTTCCGGAGCTTATTTGGGTAGGTTATTGCTCATTTGCGGGAATTATCCGATTTTTTTCTTCGTTCCGCAGTTTCTACAGCATGTCCTTCACTTCAATGCATTGGAAGCTGGGCTTGCAATCATGCCTTTCACGGTCGTTCAGTTCGCAATGATGTATGCCATGCCTTTGCTCGTAACCCGCTTCGGAAATGTAAAAGTATTAATCGCCGGACTCGGAATCGCGATCGCCGGAACGGGCTGGCTCAGCTTCGTTTCTGCGGATTCGAGCTTCTTCCCTGATATGTTCTTCCCGTTAATCGTGATGGGGGGCGGGGCCGGTATGATCTTCCAACCATTCACGACGTTAGGCTTGTCACACGTGGACGCCAAGGATGCGGGAGCGGCGTCGGGTATGGTCAATGTCGCTCATCAGACTGGCGCGTCGCTTGGGCTTGCGGTTCTAATTGCCGTCTTTGAAGCGGCGAACAGGGGGGCAGCTCCGTCAATCGCATCTTTTGCCCATGCAATATCAGTTTCAATCTGGGGTTCGGTCATTTTCTTGACTGCCTCACTCGTTGTCGTCTTGATCTTACTGCTGCCAGCGGATAAAACGAACGCAGCGCGCCGTCGTGCAGGAACCAGAACGATTTTCACTAAGGGACGAGTTAGTTAAGTTTACGGCGGTTGAATCGAATAACCGAACAAACTGACGATTTAGTTTTCTCAAGAATGGTTCGCTTATTCGGAGGCGGACAGTTTACGTTAATTACGAGTGGGTTTTCGAGTATGATGCAGATTGCTAATATACACGATTGACATCTGAATTCTGACTGGCTACAATTACAATAATTAGGAAATGATAGAAATGAAATCAATGAATGAACAAAATATGCTACATTTCGTTCAGAGAGGGATGTTTCGGTGTGAAATCCTACGAAACTTAGTATGTTGCCGGTTCAGGAGTGCGGTTAATGCCCGCCGGTTTGACTCGTTATAGTCTATTGAGCTGATTGTATCGCTAAATGCGAAGACAATAACTTGGGTGGTACCGCGATTAATTCGTCCCAATCTTGGGGCGTTTTTTTGTTGTCTAAAATTGTGAAAAGGAGAAATATCAATGAAACTGTATACATCTGAAGAGATTAGAGAGAAGTATATTCAGTTTTTTCAAGAAAAAGGTCATGCCGTCATTTCTAGCGATTCCGTTATACCCGATAACGATCCCACCGTATTGTTTACGACAGCGGGCATGCACCCGCTGGTACCCTATTTACTTGGAGAGAAGCATCCATCCGGAACGAGGTTAACCAATGTTCAGAAGTGTATACGTACTGTGGATATAGATGAAGTCGGTGATGATACCCATTGCACCTTTTTTGAGATGATGGGCAACTGGTCACTTGGCGATTATTTCAAACATGAATCCATTTCGTGGAGCTGGGAATTCGTCACTTCGCCGAACTGGCTCGATATACCCAAGCATAAAATTGCGGTTACTGTATTCGAAGGAGATGATGATGCTCCCCGTGATCAGGAGTCGTACGAGATATGGTGTGCATTAGGTCAATGTGAGGAAGAGATCTTCTTCTTGCCTAAAGCCGATAATTGGTGGGGGCCAGCAGGTCAAACAGGTCCTTGCGGTCCCGATACGGAAATCTTCATTATCTCGGATAAAGAACGTTGCGGTCCTACATGTTCGCCAGCATGTGGATGTGGGCGTTATGTTGAATTCTGGAATAATGTATTTATGAAATATAATAAAACGGCGGAGGGAACGTTTGAACCGCTTGATCAAAAAAACGTCGATACGGGAATGGGCTTAGAGAGAGTGCTAGTCGCTTTGAATGGAGGAACAGTCTATGATAGCGACCTGTTTACTGCGATATTCTCACGAATTGCAGAACTGTCTGGGACGGCGTACGAAAATCAACCCAAAGCGTATCGAATTGTTGCGGATCATACCCGCACGGCAGTATTTATCCTTGGTGATAATCACGGCATTACTCCGTCTAATGTCGACCAAGGCTATGTGCTGCGAAGATTGATTCGCCGAGCTGTTAGATTCGCAATGCAATTGAGTATTCAAGAAGGCGGTCTAGCGAATATCGCTAGCGCTGTGATTGACAAGTACGAGCTAATATACCCAGAGCTGCAAAGCAATCGCGATAAAATTATCAGGGAACTCCAGGCGGAAGAAGCTCGTTTTCAAAAAACGCTCGCGCAGGGACTTCGTGAATTCGATAAGCTTTCGATTTCATTAGTAAATGGTCAAATAGACGGTGCAGCTGCATTCAAACTTTATGATACGTATGGGTTTCCCATCGAATTGACCATGGAACTGGCAACAGAGCGTTCCATCGCCATCGATCTGGAAGGATATCTAGAGAAATTTCAGAAGCATAGAGAGTTATCTCAAGCCGGAGCAGCCCAAAAGTTTAAAGGCGGTTTAGCAGATAATTCTGCACAGACGGCAAATCTGCATACGGCAACTCATCTTTTGCATGCTGCACTACGAAAGGTTCTCGGAGATGAGGTGGCGCAAAAGGGCAGCAATATAACGGCTGAGAGACTGCGCTTTGATTTTTCGTTCCATCGTAAAATGACTGAAGAAGAGATCGTGGCAACCGAGAGTCTGGTCAATGAAGCGATTGCCGAAGGCGTCGGGATTACGTTCGAAGAGATGACGCTTGAAGATGCACGTAGAACAGGGGCTATTGGTCTATTCGAGAGCAAGTATGGCCAGATGGTAAAAGTCTATACGATGGGCAAATTCTCCCAAGAGATATGCGGCGGTCCTCACGCGGTGAATACGGCTGATCTTGGTACTTTTAAAATTGTTAAGGAAGAGAGCTCGTCTTCTAGCGTAAGGAGGATAAAGGCAGTACTTGAAAGCACGGATGCTTTACGCTAACGGATACGATAGCACAAATAAAACAACAGGTTTGAGTCACGCATACCGCGGGTATAATGGTTGATGATTTCACGATGCCGATCGTTTATCGCGACGACATGGAGAGCGAGGGCTTCGGCAAATATCTTGATCTGGTTGAGGAGGTTTAACATGAATCAGCGCGCTGTACTCGCTGGGGGATGCTTCTGGGGAATGCAAGACTTGATCCGCAAGCTTCCGGGCGTCGTCTCGACTCGAGTCGGCTATACTGGCGGTGACACTCCGAACGCGACCTATCGCAACCATGGCACTCATGCGGAGGGGATCGAAATCGTCTTCGATACGGCGGAGACGAGTTACCGTCGCATCCTGGAGTATTTTTTTCAAATCCACGATCCTACGACGCGGAACCGTCAGGGCAACGATATCGGCACAAGCTACCGTTCGGCGATCTACTATGAGAGCGACGAGCAGAGAAAGGTGGCGGAAGAGACGATCGCCGACGTGAACGCGTCGGATTTATGGCCGGGCAAGGTCGTCACCGAAGTGACGCCTGTCGGCGACTTCTGGGAAGCAGAGCCGGAGCACCAGGACTATCTGGAGCGCTATCCGAGCGGTTACACCTGCCACTTCCCGCGCCATAACTGGGTCCTTCCCAGGCGAGAGGCTGATGGCAATTCCTAGTTAGTCACAACAGTTGTCGGACAACAAGAACATATATACAACTAAAGCCGCTTAAATTGCGGCTTTTATTTTTTTGTATAGAAGTCCTTGTCGTGAGCGCAATCAAACAGCGCCAGTCTAGGACTTTATTTTCTCGTTCGTGGCTGCCGCTGTTTCAATTTCTAGGCTCAGTCTTTTATTTTCTGTCATATCTTCCTCTATCGGAACATAGCTATGAAATTAATTGATAGTTTCACAGCTGAGGAGGCGGATGATATGACCTATGAGCTTATGTTCACTGTGGAAGAAGTCGCAATTATGCTAAATAAGGATAAGCGCATTATTTATCAGTGGTTGGCAGCGGGCACCCTGCATGGGAAGCGCAGAAACAAGGGAAGAAAAAGCAGATGGGAGATTCCTGCTTCGACAGTCAAACCATTCATCCCCGGCAAGTTAAGTGAGCATGATAAAGCCATTTTGGACATATCGGATAAAATTCTTGAACTGAGAGAACGACAGATCAGCGAATCTAGCATCGCTCTTCTAGATGAGTTACTCATGCACTTCCTCAGTCTACAAGACAAGCACGATTCTGAAAAGGAAAGGAAGAAGAGTCGGTGCCATGAGCTTGGAATCGCAGCAAGAGATTGTATCGGATGGGACAAGCTAGCCCTGCATCAATTGATTAGTATGAATCGGAAGGGGCTAGTAAGCGATGAGGCGTTAAGCGAGCTTTTAATTTCTAACGAGTGGGTTGCTTCATACGAATATCTTACTAATGAAATCGTCGTATTTATGAGAGATGCCGAACGGATAGCTGATCACTAAACAGAGACTTCCGAAATGTCGGGTGACCAGAATATTATTACATTAAAGGCCGCGAAAATCGCGGCTTTTTTATTTATGGGATCAAGTTCTTGTCAAAATCAAATGACAAGAACTTGATCTCATTCCCACGAAAAGCTTGAAGATCATATAAATGAAGCACCAAGCCAGAAATGACCGACTGCACTTCGTTGAACTAACGGGCAGCATAGTTCAATCTTTACGAAGGGGACATACCCATCATGTCGTTATTCAGTTTATAATAAAGTCGTGTACTTTGTGGAATGTCTGTTGTTAACCTGTGATGGTGTTTGAACAATGTTCCACTGACAGCAAGTATTTTACTATTCTAAGGACAACGATTGTTCTGGTAGGTATAAAGGGGTTTTTAATGATGAAAGAAAACTTTTGGCGCGATTTACCACGACCTTTTTTTGTACTAGCGCCCATGGAAGATGTGACAGATGTTGTGTTTCGCCATGTGGTAAGTGAGGCAGGCAGACCGGATGTGTACTTTACGGAGTTTGCGAATACGGAGAGTTATTGTCACCCAGAGGGGAACAAAAGTGTACGTGGGCGCTTGACTTTTACCCCAGATGAACAGCCCATTGTAGCACATATCTGGGGAGATAAGCCGGAATTTTTCCGTGAAATGAGCATCGGCATGGCGAAAGAAGGATTCAAAGGCATTGATATTAATATGGGTTGTCCAGTAGCGAATGTAGCAGAGAATGGGAAGGGCAGCGGCCTGATCTGCCGTCCTGAAATCGCAGCGGATATCATCCAAGCCGCCAAAGCCGGGGGACTGCCTGTCAGTGTAAAAACAAGGCTCGGTTTTAGTGACCTAGACGAATGGCGTGACTGGTTATCCCATATTTTGAAACAAGACATTGTTAATCTGTCCATTCATCTTCGGACAAGAGAGGAAATGAGCAAAGTACAAGCTCATTGGGAACTGATTCCGGAAATTAAGAAGCTTCGTGATGAGGTCGCGCCAGATACACTTCTGACCATTAACGGGGATATCCCTGACCGTCAGACCGGCCAGCAGCTTGCAGAGCAATACGGTGTCGACGGTATTATGATTGGTCGCGGTATTTTTCAAAATCCATATGCATTTGAGAAAGAGCCGAAGGAGCACAGCAGTGAAGAATTGCTTGATCTGCTGCGGCTCCATCTGGATCTGCATGATCAATACTCAGCAGAGGAACCACGTTCGTTTAGTGCGCTTACCCGTTTCTTCAAAATCTATGTCCGTGGATTTCGAGGGGCAAGTGAACTCAGAACCAGCTTGATGAACGCCAAATCAAAAAGTGAAGTGCATGTATTGCTGAATAAATTTGGAAGCAAGGAGCTTGATGGGGCTGAGGAACTTGGAAATTAGATGGGTAAGGGTCCACGAGGATTATGGAGGAGGAAAGATTAAATTAACGGGCGTAATAGCTCAATACACACATATGACGAAGCTGCCGGCACGATTGGCGGCTTCATTACGTTAACGGACAGTTACCTAAATGTCCATAAAAGCACTAATGATTTTGGCTGCGTTTTTTATGACGAAGATGAGAGAACAGAAGTTATAACTGCTCCGGCAACAGCCCAGTACGAAGGAAGCGAGGCTTTTAACCTTTTTTCGTGCGACCCAGATTGGAATGCAACTGGGATGACAAAGAAGATACCTTTTTTTGAAAAATAGTGAGAAAATTGAACAAGTTTAGGGGAAACGCAGTCTTTATCGGACTGCGTTTTTAATTTGTCGGGATTGCCCGCAAAACGATGGCGTTTCTTGTTATTTCCTCGGCCTATTTAGTTCCGGTAGGGCTGAGGGAGCATGCACCGCTTGTCGGAAAGGCTGACCGTGCGTAGGTCTTCCCGCCAATTTAAACGATATGGATAAATAGGATATTATTGTAAATAGGCACTTCTAATGGAGTGCAAATCGAAACCGCGAAAGAGGGTTACATATGCCGATTGGGTACAACATTAACCTAGCCAATCTGAAGCTGAACTCGGTCAAGATTAATCCCGCTGCCAATGTCATGCTAGCTCCAAACGTGATCCAGACGAGACTCCTTCAACACAAAGCAGTACTGGAATCGTTCGGCATTCAGCAGGTATCAGCACTCGGCAAGATTACAATCTCCGGCAACATCGTACCGAAAGCAGGATTGCTGAAGCCGGGAGCTAATATCGTAGGCGGCTTGACGACCTTTCAAGCGGCTTACCGGGTGAAAGCCAGTGCATTGCCTAATGCGCCGGAGCTCGAGCTGTGGGGCGGATCCGCTAATTTCTTAAACGCGACCCCGTTTACGCGTACTCCCGATGCCGCTAGTTCCATCTTTATCAACGATGCGTATTGGGCTGCCAGCGAAATCGAGCTGAAGGACAACACGACAGTTATTCTGAAATATCCACAGAAGCATTTGTTCATCATCACGGAGAAATTAATAGTTGGAAAAAACGTGACGTTCACGTGGGAGCGTCAAACGCTGTCTTCGCCTCAAGTATTGAGCAAACCGGCGACTCCGCCGCAGGTGCCTACACCGAATTCGCTTGGCGGCGTTACCGGAACGGACGGTACGAACGGAGTTAGAGGGAATCGCGGAGGAGATGGGTCGGACGCGCCCGAAATCGAAGTGTGGATGCTCTCGCTTCAAGGCAGCCCGATCTTCGAAGCGCGCGGACAAGACGGTGGCCAAGGCGGCAAAGGTCAAGACGGCGGTAATGGCGGTCAAGGCTCCAAAGGCATAAGGGCGCAGCTGGATGCCTTCGGTTTCTGTAAGGCCGGCTCGGGCGCGGGCGGCAACGGTGGACGCGGGGGAGCTGCAGGCACTGGGGGCGACGGAGGCAACGGCGGGCACGGGGGCAAAATTACGCTTTATGCGCCACAAGCGATCATTAATCAATATACGGCCGGGTTTTTCATTTCGGTAGATGGAGGCACGAGCGGAGCGGGCGGCATTCCAGGCACGCCTGGAGCAGGTGGTCCAGGGGGACAGGTCGGCGATTCCGTCACAGCGAACTTTGGCAGCGTATGCGGCAGCAATGGCAGGACGGCAGGCGCACCGGGTGCGCAAGGAGCAGCCGGCGCTCAAGGGGCATACGGACGTACGGGAGATAAGTATTCGAACGCGATCTCGATGAACGCGATCGAGGAGGATGATTTCAGACGAGCCTTACTTGAACCGGTTATTATGAATACGTCGCCATCATCCGTTTACATAAACGACGTCGTTACTTTGGAAGGGCTAAGGTTTACGCGTACGGATACGGTACTAATAGACGATATTGCGGTTAAGCCGAGCTATTTCGGCGATACGAGACTGCAGTTCACCGTGCCGTCCGTATCTGGCGGACCGCATGCAGTCTACGTTAAGCAGACGGACGGCACGTTGTCCAACAAAGGGACGGTCGTCGTTCAACCGAGACTGCAATACGTTCAACAGAACAATGCGGTCGTAACGAGGTTGACACCGGGGACGACAGTCGTGTTGAACGGAAGCGGCTTCGCGCCGGGCGCGACCGTGAGCGTCAACCAGCAGGATATGCCGGGAGTGCGTTATATTAGCCCGACCCAACTTGAGTACTTGTTCATCCGTCCCGCTAAAATCAATCCAAATCCGTCCGGAGAAGCGGTGAAGGTCAAAGTTTCCATCGCGGGCGGACTGGCGTCGAATGAAATCGACCTCGTGCTCGATACGTACAACATCCTTGTGCTCGGAGATTCGATTCAGTGGGGACAGGGGCTTGCGGATAACGAGAAAATCCATTCGCTCGTCGGCGCGGCGGTGGCGGTCCGGCAAGGGAATATAGGCATCTATAAAGAGGTCATCGCGCATTCCGGCGCTTACATCGGCTTTAATGATCAGCATGTGGAGGCTCCGAAGCCGGGCGAAGTGCCGACGCATTACCCGACGATCTTTCAGCAGTGCGATTTGTTCGGCGGCCATAAGCCATCGGTGGATTTAATCTTAATTGATGGCGGCATTAACGATATCAATCTGGAGGACTTGCTTAACCCGTTTAATCCGATCGACGTTCCCGCGCTGTCCCAACAATTTTGCCACGATCACTTGAAGGAGATGCTGCTCAAAATCGCCCGGGACTATCCGAACGCCAAAACGATCGTAACCGGCTACTATGCGCCGTTGTCCAGGGAGAGCGACCTAGAAGGAATCAAGGCGATACTCGTCGCTCTCGGGATCCTAATAGGAGGGACGGTCGCAGGCCCTATACTAGGCGGCGTGGCAGGCGGAGTCTCGATGGAGCTATTCGGGAACAATGAGCTTAATCTCGTGCTGGATCGCTGCGCGGAGCTGGCCAAATTCAGCCGGATCCATCTGGAGGAAGCGGTAGACGAAGTGAACGCAACCCTTCCAGCGAAACGGTTCTTCTTCGCCGACCCCGGGTTTATACCTGCGAACTCGATGTTCGCTCCTGATCCGCTGCTGTTCGGCCTGCACGCCGACTTATCGCCGCAAGACGCTAATATCGCGCCTTCTCGCGCTGTATCGTGCGTAGTTTCGGGCTGCACGGGCATGGAGCTGGAAATTTGCAAACGGGCTTCGATTGGCCATCCGAACACGAATGGCGCAAGGGCATACGCCAAAGCTATTATCCCTTTGTTATAAAGCATACGATCCGTATAACACGTAGTGAAACAATAAACCGCGCCGTCTCGGTGCGGTTTATTTGCCTTTGCCTCTTTTCTGTTTTTCGGCGCAGGCAATAACCTAACGTCAATATGTGATAAATTATGACACGTTATTGCATCAAAATACCTATAAAGAGCGTAAAAACTAGTTCTATGGCAGTTAAATGATAAGTTTTAGCAAAGAGATGATTGATAAATGGAAAATGTTCGGGTATTATGAACCTGACAATATATCAGAAAATTAAGTGTTTTATGTCTTGTTTAATTTAATAAACCTATCTTCTAGTAGATAGAATAACAGCTTTTTAGTTGTATATGAACCTTTCTTTGAAAAGGGTTACATATAAAATTGATTTAGGAGGAAAGTTATGCATCATCGGAAGGTTGTCAGAAAAGCTCTATCATTATCGCTCGTAATAACAGTACTCCTTGGTTCGTTGTTCGGCAGCTTGGCTTTTGCCTCGCCAAGCACGAGTATCGGCGTCGAGCCGGGAACCGCGCATGAACAACCGGCCGTTCAGGATGCCGCGTCCGCGCAGTTCGACACGCTGACGCCAAGCGAGTCGAAGGTTGCCTTCGCCTTGTCGGAGGGAAGCCATCCGGTAACAGTCGAAGCGAAGTATAAGGACGGTTCGGCGAAAGACGTGACGACGCAAGGCGCTTGGATGTCCATGAATCCAGCCGTCGCCGTCGTCGACCGGGGCGTCATTACGGCCAAAGCGGCCGGAACGACGGAAGTGCGCCTCAATCTCGGCGACGCCGTCGTCAACGTTCCTGTTACGATCACCGCAGGCGCCGGAGCGCCGGAAGCGGCAGAGCCTTCGGAGCCGACGCTTGTCACATACCTGCTGTCCACGCTGAACGTGTTCGTCGAGGCGGATACGAACTATCCGCTTCATCTGCATGGGACGTTCACGGACGGGTCGACGCGGGATATTACGGCCGATGCCGTCTGGAGCACGGACGATGCCGCGGTTGCGACCGTTTCGCACGGCATGATCAAGGGCATCAAGGGCGGGGCTTCGACGTTCATCCGTGTAAAATACGGCAGCATGCCGACACTGTCGATCGCAGTCACCGTTCAGAAGGATCCGATTCCGTTTCAGTTGTTCGGTCTTATGATGTCGGAAAGCGTACTGAAGATCATGGAGACCGACGCGCCACATCAAATCTATGCGGACCTGGAATATCCCGATCAGGATCTTTACGAGGTGACGAATCTTGGCAAATGGTATTCGTCTAATGAATCCATAGCCACTGTCGACCAGACCGGCGTCATTACGCCGGTCGGCAAAGGCATGGCCTATATTTACTTCGAATATAAGTATACGGCGCCGACCGGCACGGAAGGCGAAGAAGGCTATGACGACGGCCTGCTTGTCAATGCCGTGCAGGTGTTCGTCGGCGGACCGTTCAAGCTGGAGCGCTATACGCCGGACATGATGGCGCAGCTGGAGCTGGACACGCCTATTTCACTCCCGCCGCGGAGCTATCAGGAAATTACGATCATGGGCGTTTACTCCGAGGATCCTCGGACTGGCCAAAACTATAACGAAGATGACGTCACGGGCGATATCGAATGGACTGTCGCGGATAAATCCATCGTGTCCATCAACGACTCCGGCCGTATCTTTGCAGGCGGCAAGGAAGGCACGACGACCATTACGGGCCATTATTTAGCGCTCGAACCGTTCACGTTCAACGTGACGGTGACGAAGGCCGCTGCTGCAAACAAGGTGCTGAATTTGGTAGCTGAGCCGACCTTCGTGGAAATTAAGGATGGCAAACCTGCTCAGCCGCCAATCATCAAAGCCATTTACAATGACGGCACAGTTGAAGACGTCACGTCCAAAATCGCCGACAGCGATTGGCTCGCTTCCGATGCATCGGTAGCGTACCACAGCGACAACGGTACGATCGTTGCTGAATCCGTCGGCTCGGCCGTTCTCGGCGCGATCTACAAGAATGAAGTTGCCATTATACCTGTTATCGTGAAGCAAACAGATCCGAAGACGGCGGTCTCCCTTTCCGTTACGCCAGATTCGCTGAACTTGCAGCTCGGCAAGCATGAAGCGTTGTCAGTCGAAGCGGTCATGTCCGGCGGCGAGACGCTGAATAAAACACAGGCAGCTGTCTATCGCTCGGCCAACCTGCAGGTGGTCTCCGTTAACCGCAAGGGAGAGATCACAGCAGTCGGCAAAGGAACGGCAGCTATCGAGGTGTCGTACGGCGGACAGAAGCAATCGGTCACGATTGAGGTTGCTGCTTCCGAGGGATTGCCGCCGGTTGCAGAGACACCGAAGCAGATTACCGGTATTACTGTAAGTGATCCGAAAATAACGCTGGATGTTACGGCTGGCCCTCGCCCGGTTACCGTGCAGGCTGACTACAGTGACGGCACGAGTGCGGACGTAACCGCGCAAGGCAAGTGGTCGACGCAGGATGCCGGCGTGGTTACGGTTAAGGACGGCGTCTTGACGCCGGTGGCTCCGGGCTCTACCCGCGTGCATCTGGTACTGGACGGCGCAGTCATCGCAGTTCGCGTCACCGTTAAGGAAGGCGACTACTCCTCCAACGTCAGAGTGGCAGGTGAAGGCGCGGCAGCGGAACCGACGGTTGACGCGCTGCTTCTGTCGACCACAAAGATTTTGGTGCAAAAAGGGGCTAAATTCCCCGTCCAGCTGCTCGCTGTCAAGAGTGACGGCACGACGGAGGACGTGAGTGACCAAGCAGCATGGTCGGTCTATGATACCGAAATTGCAGACGTGGTGAAGGATAACGGCGCAGTCAGCATCCTCGGAAAATCGACGGGTGACGTTAATCCAGATCCGGGCTATCAGAAGTTTGGCAGAACGACGCTTACCGTCGGATACGGCGATTTTACGCCGACGATCGTGAACGTGTCCGTTAGCGAGCAGCCGGATCAGCCCGACGTGCTCGACATCGGCTTCCGGACTTCCGACTATTCGTGGTACTTTGACGGCGCGTCCTTCAGATTGTACAACGGACAATCGCCATACGAGCTGAAGCCATTCGCTTTGGATACGACGGGTGATACCTACCCGGTGGAAGACGGAGCGTGGACATTCTCGCAGCCGGACGTCGTGAACGTCAACACGGACAACGGCTTTGAGGCCGTAGGAACCGGGAAGACGGATGCTGTGTTCACGTACGAGCGTTACGGCGTGACCTATAAGCGTACGCTTCACTTCGAGGTTGTCGACCTGGAAGGCATCGCAGCCGATGCGGACGAAGCGGCTGGCGTTTATTCTGTCGACGTTCATCCGCAAGGTTCCTCGCTCGTCGGCTTGAATGAAACGTATACGGATAAAGACGGGCAATCGTATACCGACCCTCTATCCGGGTTCGTCGATTGGCAGATCGATGATCCTGATCTCGTCGCCGTTTACGACGAGCAGCCTTATGTTCGTTTTGTCGCTGGGACGAAAGAGGGCACGACGCGGGTGACTGGGGAGTACTTCGGCCATACGATCGCATTCGACGTGACGGTGACGAAGAACCCGATCAAGCCGAAAATCATGACGCTTGTCGCAGATCCAACGTATTACGTGTTCGATGATGCCGACGATCAGCCGGTTGTTCCTGTGGTCAAAGCCATCTATAGTGACGCGACCGTTCAGACACTGAACAATGCAGATCTGACGTGGTTCAGCGGCGAGCCGACGATTGCCGATCTTACGGAGGACGGCAAAATTACGCGAACGAACCGTAAAGGCGGAACCAACGTCGTTGGCCAATACAAGGGTATCGGAGTCAGAATACCGGTAATCGCGACGTATTCGGATGCGACGCCGGTGGCTACAGGCTTGACAATTACACCTGACTTGAATTCGATGACGGTCGGCGGAACGCAACAGTTGAAGGCAACGGCAACGATGAGCGATCTAAGCGAACCTGTTGTGACGGATCTCGCGATGTTCGAATCGAAAAATCCGGACGTGGTTACCGTCAGCCAAGATGGTCTCGTAACCGCCGTTAAGCCGGGTACGGCGAAGCTGCGCGTTTACTATTGGGGCTTCAATGAATACCTGACGATTACGGTTTCGCAAGCTAATACGGGCGGTTCGGGCCCGATTGTAACGCCTCCGTCGCCTCCAGTAACGGATCCGGTTACGCCAACGCCAGAAACGCCTGTATTGAACGCTTCCGTGGATGGTGCGGCGGTGAAAGATCGGATCGGCAAAGCAAAGGCCGATGCGACGTCCGTTACGTTCAGCGACGTTCCGTCTACTTCTTGGAGCGCTTCGTCCATCGAATTGGCTTCGAAAGCCGGGTTTGTCCAAGGTTATGCGGACGGCTCGTTCCTGCCGAAGAAGAACGTGACGCGCGCCGAATTTGCTTCGATGCTTGCGAATGCGTTTGGCCTGACTGGATCGGCCAAGGTCTCGTTCACAGATGTGAAAGACGACCACTGGGCACATGGCGCGATCAGCGCACTGGAAGCCTTGGGCTTCATTAAGGGCTACGGCGACGGCACCTTTAAGCTGAACCAGCAGATTACGCGTGCAGAAATGGTAACGATTCTTGCTAAGGTCATCGACTTTGGCAAAGCCACTCATACCAGCACGTTTGCCGATTTGAATAATCATTGGGCAGCTAAAGCGATTGATGCATTGACTGAAGCAGGCGTCGTGAAAGGCAGAGGGGAACATACCTTTGCACCGAACGCGAATGCAACGCGCGAAGAGGCTGTTGTCCTCATCCTGCGTGCGCTGAATGCGAGCTTGGATTTAGGGTTATCCGAATAAGCAGCTTGGCAAGGAGAAAAGGAAGCGCAGATGCGCTTCCTTTTTTCTATGTAACGGTTTAGCGCCAAATGAGGACCCCTGAAAAATGAAAATTTTCCCGATAACGCTGGAATTACTGTAACATTTAGGAAATTAAAATCGTCTATTAGTCTATGGAATGAAACATGCCGGCTCTTGGCATTGTCCGAATATGAGAGGAGCGTCACGCTGCTCCGCTGATGAAGAACGGACGTCTCTATTTCTCGTTGAAATGGTTGGAGACTGCGCAATTGGACGTCATCAAGTAATACCTTAAAGTAAAGCATTAATGAGGCAAGGTTCGGAAGGAGACAAAGAAGATGAAAGAAACAAAGATTTTTAAACAAGTGAATAATTGTTCTATTAATGCTGACATATATTACCAAGGAAGAAATTCGCCTGTCATTATTTACATTCATGGTGGTGGCTTAATTGCTGGAACTAGAGCTTGGATGTCTTTAGAACAAATTGAGTATTTTTGTCAGGCTGGATTTAGTGTTGTGAATATTGATCACCGACTGGCTCCTGAAACAAAATTGGAATCGATTGTAGAAGATATTAGAGATGCACTTGAATGGGCTCGAACCAAAGCAACGGAATGGTATGATTTTAATACAAATAACATAGCTCTATTTGGTAAAGCCTCTGGTGGTTATCTAAGCTTGTTAATAGGCACTATGGACATTAAACCAAAAGCGATAGTTTCTTGTTTTGGACATGATATTCTAGGGGAATGGGCGACGAAACCGAGTGAACATTTCCGCCAACAATATGAAATCGTTGATAAGCAAAGCGCCTATCAATTCATAGGGGAAAAAGAAATAACGGATGGTCAGTGGGAAGAACGGGGCAATTTATTATTTTATTGTTTTCAGCAAGGTGTTTGGGTTAATGAAGTGACCGGATTCGATCCGGCTAATGATTATAATAAATTAACACAATATAGCCCTATTCATAATATCACTGCGGAGTATCCGCCTACGTTATTTCTACATGGAGATAAAGATAAAATAACGCCATATGAGCAATCGGTGATGATGTATAAGAAGCTTCAAGAACATGGAGTATATACTGAGTTGATAACGATTGAAGGAGCGGATCATGATTTTGATCGAAATTTTCATGATCCGATGGTTCAAAGAGCATTTCAAAATGTTGTTGATTTTTTAAGAACACATTTATGTAAGTAATTCTGAGAAATGGCGCACGTCAGTTAAAAACCGAATTTACGCTACGAGGCATTATTAATCATTAAGCTAACGGGCACGTTAGTTCAATATATAACAGGCTGCCGATTAATTGGTAGCCTGTTTCAATATTGGGGGGGATACAATTAATAAAGCATGGAAAAGATACCCTTTAAATTAGTCGAATAGTCTTGATTGGGGGTTCCATAGAATGAAACTTATTGTTGCTGTTATTCTCTCTCTGATTGTATGTATTCCGATTTGCAATGCAGCTGTGCCAACTTCCAGTCCAAATATTGAATTAAAAAAAGATCCCTTTACTAAGGAACCGATTACCCGTGTCGAGCAGCTCGAACGTGTTCTTATTCTTGAGTTGCAGCGGAAAATACATACTCAAATGTAATTCCACCCTAGCTTCTTTTTATTACGAATGGCATTCATCTTCCCCCAAGAAAAAAGTGGTATTCAATGCTCATAACTGCCCGTTTCAATGAAAAACGGCAGCCGATAATCCAACCCAGCTGCCGTAGTTTTCTATTGTGCTATTGTTCTCCCAGACAGCTGTCGTTGAACTATCGTTCCCGTTACCCCGTTATCTAAGTTTAACGGTGCTTTTCTGTCACGTTGAATTTGGTTACGACTTATTATTAACATGTTCAAAGTTGCCATAGTGACATATATTCAAGGAATTGGAAACGAGCCAAATCTTTCAATTAGTTACCCCAGATGGAGATGAAATTGATTATTCAATTTATTGAATAATTGTCAGATCGATCGTTGGGCTAACGGGCACGTTAGCTCAATACATACATCTAAGACGAAGCTGCCTGAACGATCGGTGGCTTCATTACGTTAACGGGCAGGATAGTTTAACCAATTTCGCGAATATTATATGCCAGCTTTTCCAAGTTGCAACCAATATAGGATGTCTTCAAAGCTGGCACGATTGGCGGCTTCATTCCATTATCGGACAGTTTACACAGCGTCCTCCGTCTGACGTAAACTTTTTTTAAAAGTTATAGGAATTATTAAAAAGTTAAAAAATAAATCGATTGACTCATACAATTGTTGCCCGTTATTGATAATGTTTCTCAATAAGTTTCAATTTATAGCTCACTTTTAATCAAATGCAAGGCTTTGCAGGGGCTTCAATATCGGAGCCTTTTTTATTTATGATATCAAGTTCTTGTCAAAACCAGATGACAAGAACTTGATCCCATTTCCGAAATCCTCGTAACGCAGCCTAGCCTTTAGGCTGTGCCTGAATCTTGCGGGCGACCCGCTGACCGAGCCCGGCATCTGCTTGGGTGAGGTAGCCGAGTACGAACGTTTGCGTGCCGGGAGAGACAGCAGCCAAATTGGCACCCAGGTTATCGACGAGATGCTCCTGCTGAATTGGCGGAAGCGCCCTATAATACTGACCAGCCTGCGTAAAATCATCCTGCTTCGGGATATCGGATCGCGTCAGGCGTCCTTCAACAAATCTCCCGTTGCCGCTGGTGATCTGCGAGTCAGGCGTCCAGTTCAACTGATGATTAATCGGAATGCTACGGAAATCCGGCCCAAGCCGCCGCCGCTGCGAATCCGTGTAAATATTGGCGCGGCCTTGCAGCATTTTATCGTCGGATAGTTCAGCGCCTTCCAGCAGATTGGATGGGGAGAACGCGAGTTTCTCCACTTGCTCCTTATAATTGCTCGGATTGCGGTTCAAGACCAGCTTCCCGACCGGGAGCAGCGGGTACTGACGTTCATCCCATAGCTTCGTATCGTCTAGCGGATCATAAGGGAGGGCGACCACGTCTTGGGGGTTCATCAGCTGCACGTAGAGCCCGTATTCAATCGTTTTGCCGGCGTGCAGCGTGTCATACAATTCTTGCGCGGCATAATCCGGATTCTCACCTGCGAGCCGGGCCGCTTCACTGCTGTCAATATACTGCGTGCCGGCGAGAGGCAGCCAATGATATTTGACGTAGCTTCGGAAACCTTGCGCGTTGACCCAGACGTATGTATTGACGCTGTGGCCCGGAATATGGCGCAGACTCTTGGCCGTGCCCGCGTCGGAGAAGAGCCAGAGGATAAGATGGGTCGCTTCCGGCGCCCGGGCGATGAAGTTCCAGAAAATTTCCGGGTTAATGAGGTTGTTGACGGGCGACGGCGAGAGCGCTTTAACCGCTTCCGGGAAACGGACGGCGTCCCTGACTAGGAACACGGGGATATGATTGAAGACCAGATCGAACACGCCATGATCCGTATAGAACTTTGTGGCGAAGCCACGTATGTTTCGGGACGTATCCGGCGTGCCTTTGTTGCTGACGGCCAGTGAAAATCTCACCGTGACAGGGACTTGCTGTCCCGGCTGTTGCAGAAAACAAAGCTTCGTGTGCGCCGACATGGCATGCGTCGTCTGAAAGTAGCCGAACGCGCCGCAGCCTTTGACGTGCACTGGCCTTTCCAGCAAGGTCGAATGTACGAATGTCTCCAGCGTTTCATGCAGCAGGCTGTCCTGTTCGAGGACGGGGCCTCGTTCGCCGACCGTTTGCGAGTGCTGGGCAGGCGGAGTCTGGCCCGGCCAGTTATCCGCACGATGGTCATTATTCTCGTTCATCCCTCTACCTCCTTTGGGTATATAGAAAGGTATGAGGAGGGATGCTTTTGCATGATTGAAGAACGACAGAAATATTGTTCTTGTCATCCGGCAGAAACTGTCGGATGACACGAACATATATGCTTAAGAAGCCGCTAACTGCCCCTTTTTCAATTGTACGATATATGGAGTGTTCACTATGACAGAGATTATCATCAATGGTTCCTCATTCGTCTTGTTAGTCAAAAATTTGGAGCAAACAGAACGCATCAAGGAGTAGATTTCCTGCGGCAGTTGCTCCATTTTTTGTTACGCTAACAGGCATTTGCTCAGGATTCTTATGGGAGGTTGAGTACATGTTTAGGGGGAATATAAAGTGAAGAATAAATTTATTATGGTCATTTCCTTGGTGGTAATTTTATCTGTGTTAAGTGGGTGTTCCAAGAATGATTCAATACTAATTGATAAGATTCAACAAGCATTTCCTAATCATGTTCAAAATGATGAGGTTTATCATACTGAAATAAACAAAAATGGTTTACTTGTCTTTTATAGACATAACGAAGGTTTAGGTGTAGGATTTATCAAACCAAAATCAGAAAATTGGGAATGGGTAGACGGAACAGGATACTCACGACTTAATCCAGATGATGGTTTGTCAGCAATTTACTCCAATATGGATACGATTCCCCTGTATTTTTCATATGGCGTAATTACTGACCCAAATATTTACGTAGTTCATTCATCGGGTATCAAAGCAAAAATTATTCAAGTCCCCGATGGAACTAGAATATGGTACATAACTTATGAAAATCTCATTGGTTCGCCTCTACCTTCAATAATCGGCGAATCTAAAGAAGGGAATAAAATTATAACTATTGGTGACTGAATATCGGGTACGTTATCAGAAACAGAACAATCACCAGGTCGAGGCTGCCGGAACAAAATAGATAATTTGCGATGTTAGACGAAATTATGGAATGAAAGGATAGAACTAATGAGCACAAGTTTTGATGTATATCCAACTACCTTTAATGTACCAACTTATTCTGCGCTTTTAGAAAAAGCAAATCAATTAGTCAATTCAAGAATGAAGTCTTTAAAGAATAACTCTGAATTTGAGCTTAATATTTCACTACAGAATAAAAATGAATCAATTCCTGTGAAATTAACTGATAAATTCGATATTCATGAAGAATATTACATTTGGGTTTCGACAGATAGAATCAGCGGTGGATTTTGTATTTATCAATATAATAATGATCAAATGTATAAGGAGTTATGGGAAGACGAGTTAAGAAGAGAACAATCTCAAAAATATGAGAAGAAAATAATAAAAAGTATAGAGAGGCCATATCATTGGAGTGTAGTAAGATATGCAGGAACAGATCCATTTTACAATTTATCGTACGGTTTATTTGCATCTGCTCTTGCCGAATTAACAGAAGGAATTATTTTTTCTGATGATAATGCATGGGAATATTCAAGGTTTCCATGCCTGCCTTCTGAATTTAATACTTTCTATTTCAATCCAGAGCAAACAGTAGACAAAGAACATAGGAATTGGGCAGTTGAAAACATAAACTTATTAGTAAATGATTTTGATGGAAATTAATGAATTCCGTAACCTCGTCAAGTACTGTTTTTCGTATTGGAGCCAACAGTTTGATTTAATGCGCTAAAAAAAGCGTAAATAGGTTCTCTTCATTAAACTAACGGGTACGATAGTTCAATAAACACGAAACAACGGCAACCGGCATAATGGTTGCCGTTTTCGTGGCTTACGGGCAGTTAGGTTTTACAAGGAATCGTTTATAGTGGTCCGTTTAGAGCGACAAGAGCAGACTTTCGTCGTGATCTTATGGTATTTCTGTCCATATGTATTATTGTTTCATATTTAATATGTATGATATATTCTGGTTGAACGAACACATTGGAGGTGATCTAGCTGCACAGAGTGAGGTGCTGTACCTCAAGTCCACGCTGACTCTTTTGATTCCGAGACCCGATAGTCTGTTCGGCGTAGATGCGTATAATCCACTGAATGATTTCTCCAACTGTTGAATTTCCCACTACTAACCTGAATGCAACAATTAATTGCCCGCTTCCACTGCATGACTGCCCGCACTTCCTAACCTTTGCAAGACGCATATATCCAAAATCGAATAAGCAGCGAGCCGCCGTTTCATATCATGGAGTTGGAGGGATTCTCGAATGCTAAATGTTGCCATGCTCAGCAAATGGCATGTTCATGCCGATGGGTACGCCAAGCACCTGCAATCACTTGGAAACGTTAACATAACGGCCGTATGGGATGAGAACAAGGAACGCGGAATCGCCTGGGCGGATGAGCTCGGAGCCATGTTCGAGACCGACTTGGACGCGCTGCTACGCCGGGAGGATGTGGACGCCGTAGTCGTCAACGCCCCAACCAGCATGCACGCCGAAGTGATGATTGCCGCCGCAAACGCGGGCAAGCATATTTTCACCGAGAAAGCGATGGCGCTTACCGTAGCGGATTGCGATCTTATCTCCGCAGCCGTCCGGCAGGCTGGCGTCAAGTTCTGCATTTCATTTCCCGCCCGGACGAGGCCGCATCATCTGTTCGCCAAGCAGCTGCTGGACGACGGCCTGCTAGGCGCGATCACGCTATTGCGCATTCGGAACGGACATGACGGCGCGCTCCGTAATTGGCTGCCCGACTACTGGTATGATGAGAAACTCGCAGGCGGAGGCGCCATGATGGATCTCGGCTGCCACCCGATGTACCTGGCCAGCTGGCTGCTCGGCCAACCGAAGCGCATCACGTCCATGTTCAACCATTTCACGGGCAGGGCAGTGGAAGACAACGCGCAATGCTCGATCGAATTCGCTAACAATGCTGTCGCGCTGCTGGAAACGAGTCTGGTTACTTACCGGACGCCGCCGGCTTTCGAACTCTACGGAACGGAAGGAACACTTATCGTCTCAGGAGACAGCGTGCATGTCGCATCCAAGTATGCCGATTCACCGCTGCAGGGCTGGATTGCACCGTACCGGATGCCCGAAGCTCAGCCGCTGCCGTTGACGCAATGGGTAAACGGCGTCATGAATGACGGTCCGATGCCTTTTGGCCTGGAGGACGGCACGAAGCTGACGGAGCTGCTGGAAACGGCCTATATTGCGCATCGCGAACGACGAACAGTAGAGTTCAAACAGACGGGAGGGATGTAAGCAATGCGGACAGTCAAGATAGGAATCATCGGATGCGGCATGATCGCGAACGGCAAGCATATGCCGAGCCTGAACAAAGTGGAACAGGCAGAGATGGTTGCGTTCTGCGATCTGATTGAGGAACGCGCGCGTGAAGCCGCCGAGAAGTACGGCGCGCCTGACGCCAGGGTATTCACGGATTACAAGCAGCTGCTCGCCATGCCAGAAATCGAAGTCATTCATGTTCTGACACCGAATATCTCCCATGCTGAGATTTCAATAGCGGCATTGGAGGCTGGGAAACATGTCATGTGCGAGAAACCGATGGCAAAAACCGGAGCCGAAGCAAAAGCCATGTACGACGCACATGTCCGGGCAGGGAAAAAATTGACTGTCGGCTACCAGAACCGGAGCAAGGCGCAGTCCCAGCTGCTGAAGAAAATGATCGAGAACGACGAACTTGGCGAAATCTATTTTGCCAAAGCAGTCGCGACCAGACGGAGGGGCGTCCCCACATGGGGTGTGTTTCTGGATAAGGAGAAGCAAGGCGGAGGACCGATGATCGACATTGGCACCCACTCTCTGGATCTCATCCTTTGGCTGATGAACAATTACGAGCCGGAAAGTGTCGTAGGCAGTGTCTTCCATAAATTAAAACATACGGAGAACGCAGCGAATGAGTGGGGCCCCTGGGATCCGAATGAATTCGAAGTGGAAGATTCGGCCTTCGGCTATGTGAAATTCAAGAACGGCGCCGTCGTTTCGATTGAAACCAGTTGGGCGCTTAATGTCGCCAAGCCGGAAGGGTCGTATTTGTGCGGCACGAAGGGTGGAGCGGACTTTAACGGCGGCCTGCGAATCAACGGCGAGCGGGACGGCAGCCTGTTCCTGAACGTCATCGACGTAGATCCCAAGGCAAGGGAACGATTTAGAGGCGAGAATCTGACGGATTTCGAGTACGAAGCCAAGCAGTGGATCAACTGCATAGTGAACGATGAGGAGCCACTCGTGAAGCCCAGAGAGGCGATGGTTGTTTCGGCGATTCTGGAGGCGGTCTATATCTCCGCCGAAACCGGGAAGCCGGTCTACTTCGACTGACGGGTCTCATCGAGAAGGGAAGGACGAGATACCCGCTTCCAAACGAAAGCCCGTCTTCCAGATTCGGGCTTTCGTTTTTTCTATCTGGAGACTGACAGGTGCACGTATATTTTTGAATGGGTCGCGCGAAAATTGTCGAGTGACAAGAACATTATCCGAATGAAATCCGCGTAAATCGCGGGCTTTTTTAGTTATCGGATCAAGTTCTTGTCATTTGGCGATGACAAGAACTTGATCCGATTCCCGACAAGCAGCCGGTTGGCCGGTAACTTGTTGAACTATACCAGCTAATAGCTTGTCAACATTACCAGCAAAACAACTCGAGGAAGTTATCGGCGGCCTGTTCCGCTAACGGGCAAAGTAGTTTTTAAGAAACAACTGGGAGGTGTAAGACTGAAGCAAACGACATCTGTATAAAATACGGGTTTTGTGAAGTAGTAATACAGCGCGGTTTTTGCTTTTTGTTCTTGCTCTGTTTCGCAACGCTCAAACTTTCAAACTTTTCCTTCAATTATTTTCATTCTCTCAATTATTTCATTTCCTCCAAGCAAATCTTTCACTCCAAATTCCTCAAGCCATTAAAAGCCATCATAATAATTCCTCTAACTGTGTCCGGCGTTAATGATTCTCCCGAAACTAACAAACGATAAAATAACGGCCCGTATAACAAATCAATACTGGAATTCACATCCAGGTTTGGACTGAGTTCGCCGCGATTAATGCCTCTGGTTAAGATCATCGCGGATTCCGCACGTCTTGGCTTTACGTAGTATTCGCGGAATACTTGCATTAACGTCTGATTCATTTGACCTTGACCGATTAATTCGGCAATCATGTTTCCTTCTTTGCTTTCCATAAATACAGCTAAATTAATCGCGTGGATCAAAATATCTTCCATGACAGATCCGGTATCCGGTACGGGCATCTGGCTCGCTGCGGCATTGAAAAACCCGTCTGCTACGACAGCTGCCTTGTTTGGCCACCATTTATAGATGGTCGCCTTACTCACGCCGGCCTTTTCGGCTATTTTCTCTATGGTAACGGCTTCATAACCGTTCCCGAGCAGCAGCTCATACGAAACCGATAATATTAATTGTTGAAGCTTGACATCTCTGGGGCGTCCTTTTTGAGCCATATCCATCCCACTTTCAATTCTAACGCTTTTGATATCAGTATATCGGGAAAACGGCGTATTTACAAAACGCTGCGTTCAGTATATAGTTTTATCCACACATTAAGTAAACGATACGTCTACTTAATCCATAATCATTCATTATATAGAGAGGAATTCGATTATCATGAGTACTGGTAAGGCTGTTTCAAAGCAACAAAACAATATTTCAACGGCCATGATGGTTATCTTGGCTGTCGCATGTGGTCTGGTCGTGGCTAATCTTTACTATTCCCAAACCCTTGTTGGTCCCATAAGTAAGGCACTTGGACTTCCGCCAGGTGTAGCCGGTTTAATCGTAACGTTTACGCAAATTGGCTATGTATCCGGTTTACTCTTCATCGTTCCGCTAAGCGATAAGCTTGAGAATCGCCGACTCATCGTGAGCTCGCTTCTCGTTGTCGTCTTAGCTTTGATTCTGGCTGCTGTTTCGCCCGGAGCCATTCTTTTCCTGACTGCCGCCTTATTAATCGGAACCGGCTCAGTCGTTGCTCAAATTCTAGTCCCACTGGCTGCATCGATGGCTAGCGAACAGCAGCGCGGCCGAGTTGTTGGCAACGTCATGAGCGGACTATTGCTGGGTATCATGCTTGCCCGGCCGATTTCCAGTCTTGTCGCCGGACTCTGGGGATGGCGGACGATATTTGTTTTATCCGCTGTTCTCATGGCATTGTTAGCCTTAATGCTGGCGCGTGCTTTGCCTACAAGATACCCGGAAAGCAAATTAAGCTACATTCAACTCGTTGCTTCTTTAATTCAACTATTGAGAATGTATCCGATCTTACGCCGTCGAGCCATTTATCAAGCCTGCCTGTTCGGGTCCTTCAGCCTCTTCTGGACTACTGTGCCACTACGGCTGGTTGACGAGTATGAAATGTCCCAGCAAGGGATCGCCTTATTTGCCTTGGTTGGGGTAGCCGGGGCAATCGCCGCACCGATTGGCGGTAGATGGGCTGACAAAGGGTTTACCAAAACCATTACCATAACAGCCATCATCACTGCGGTCATGTCTTTCCTACTCATTGCCGTATTTCATGACAAATCACATCTCTCGCTAGCGCTGCTCTTCCTCGTTGCGATTACATTGGATATGGCGGTTTCCGCAAATTTGGTCACAAGTCAGCGAATCATCTATTCGCTAGGGAATGAAGCCCGGGGAAGATTAAATGGGTTGTTTATGGCGATTTTCTTCATTGGTGGAGCGGTCGGTTCATTCTTGGGAGGATTAACCTATGCGCACGGCGGCTGGGTATGGAGTACATGTGTAGGTGGAGCGTTGCCATTCTTAGCTTTCTTATATTTCCTAACCGAAACCAAGTCAAAATCATAATGGAATTACTAAAAAAACTCTCGCTCATCAGCGCGATATCCGCCGCTGCATCGAACGAGAGTTTTTCATTTCTCTACTTATCAACCTACTTGGTTTACTTAACAATAGTTATGTAAACCAACCTGAATCACGCTTATACCGAATCCAACAAATACCCGTAACCTTCTTGCTCCATATCTTCCTTCGGAATAAACCGCAGAGCCGCAGAGTTTATGCAATACCGCAGCTTCGTTGGGCCCGGCCCGTCATTGAACACATGACCCAAATGCGAGTCCGCATTCACACTGCGTACCTCCGTGCGAATCATACGGTGGCTCAAATCCTGCTTTTCCTTCACATTTCCGCCAACAAGTGGTTTGGTGAAGCTAGGCCATCCGCAGTGCGCATCGAATTTATCCGCTGAACTGAACAACGGCTCTCCGGACACGATATCTACATAGATACCTTCTCCGTTAAAATCCCAATATTCGTTCTCGAAAGGCGCTTCTGTCGCGTTATTCTGAGTGACTTCGAATTGAAGCGGTGTCAGCTTCTGACGTCTTGCTTCACGATCTTCCTTCGTATTCCAATGACCCTTTATAAACGAATCACGTCCTGAACCTTCACGATACATCCGGTAACGAAGCGGATTCTTGTGATGGTAGCCTTGATGATAGTCTTCAGCCGGATAGAACGGTGTTGCAGCAACGATTTCAGTTGCAATCGGCTTATCGAATCGACCGCTCTGCGCTAGTTCTAGCTTGGAACGTTCCGCAATAACGCGCTGTTCTTCACTATGATAGAAAATGGAAGTCCGGTACGAATTACCGCGGTCATGGAATTGTCCGCCGGCATCTGTCGGGTCGATTTGTCTCCAGTAAACATCGAGCAATTTCGCATAGGGAAAAATCGAGGAATCGAAAGTAATTTGTACCACTTCAGCGTGTCCAGTCGTTTCGGAACACACTTCTTCATAGGTTGGATTCTCTGTGTGACCGCCCATATAACCGGAAATTACACTGATAATTCCGGGCTGCTCCTCAAAAGGAGTCACCATACACCAGAAACAGCCACCTGCAAAGGTTGCTTGTTCCACACTGCCCGAAGGCTCATTATTAGTAACATTCACATGATCTGACATGATAATGAATCCCCTTTCTTCTTGTCGATTTTACTCTGTTTCTATCATATCAAAGCTGGACCATCATTCCAAACGACGCCATTCTCATTTATTCGCCCTCAATCATGAGAAATTTCTCACGTAATTCTCATAAAGGCTCTAATCGCTATAGAACACTCGCTGTTGACTCCTAATGGTGCAAAAAGGGTGTTTTGGGAGTGTGTTATAGTGTGTAAAGACAAATGGCACCTTGAAGAGCTGGAGGGAATAAACAGATGATAGCAACAACTAACAAACGTTTACTCAAGAGCATCCTAAGTGTGAGCCTTTGCGCCACGGTTGGATTTACTGCAATGTCACTTAGCACAGCATCGCAAGCAAGCGCTGCAACGGAGAAATCGAAAGAATTGATCACTTATGGAGAGAAATACATAGGTACTCCTTATCTATATGGCGCGGTACCATATATGACGAATGCATTCGATTGCTCATCCTTTACACAATATGTATTTGATAACTTCGATATTTCACTGCCGCGCTCGTCTTCCGATCAATCGGCCAAAGGCAAGAAAATTGCCAAAGGATACTTAAGTATAGGCGATCTGGTCTTCTTCAACACCAATGGGATCGGAATCAGCCATGTTGCGATCTACGCCGGAGATAATAAGATTCTGCATAGTGCCGGCAAAAGCGTGAAGATCTCCGATATGTCGTCAGGCTATTGGAAGAAATCATTTGTAACCGCAAGACGCGTCCTCAGTTAACCTCAAATAAGAGCCTGTTAAGATGGTATACGGAACCGATCCGCATCTCCTCTTATCAGGCTCTTTTCTCATCACGCCAACCCTCGACTCATATGCGGAACAACCCATATCCGTCAAATTGTACAATTGGCTCTTTGTCTTCCTTCAAGCCTTCGCCTTGACCATGCAATGCTACATCAACCAGCCACTTCGTGAAACCGGCTACGTTCATCAATTCCATCTCCTGTAAACTGTAGAAGCCGGCTGCATCAACTTCAACACCGTCGGGAACCGGATCACCGGAAACATAGTCCATCGCAAAAGCAAGATAGACGTTGTGAATGTTTCTCGGATGATCACGGACGGCAACGATGTTCCGAACCTCAGCTTCTACGCCGGCCTCTTCCATAACCTCGCGCTTTATCGTTTCATGAATGAGCTCATGCTGTTCAATATAACCGCCAGGATTCGTCCAATACCCTTTACCCGGCTCTTGAGCGCGACGAACCAGAAGGACTTTTTCATTGCGAACAACCAAAGCGCCAACACCGACACTGTAATTTCCCCAATGCACGAAATTGCAGCCATCAGCCGTGCAGGCTTTCCGAGGCGTTCCGTCTACATCTCGAACTTCCAGCGGAGCCCCACAAGTCAAACAAAAATTAATCCCCATAAGTGAACTCTCCCGAATTGTCCGATATTGAATTGCCATAATTTCGAGCTGCCGAGATCGTTCCATCTCCCACTCAGCTTCGTTAATCATAGCGCCAGTCGGTCTAGAGTTCAATAGGTCAATTCGAGAGCTTTAGAATGTTATTGTTGCTTCACGGTTACCGTGAACACCTTAACATCGCCAACGCCGTTATTGCTGATAAAAGCGGTCAAATTCACAGTTACGTCACCTTGACCATGCGCGGGACGATGCAGCACGGTGCCGTTGTCTGACAACACGGAAGTGTTGCTGGAGTACCAGATGATTGTGCTGCCATAATAGCCCTTGGAAGGCAGTCCGAGCGGCTTTGTGACATAGCCGGCATTGTCGGAATCTTTAAACGTAATCGCAAGATCGGCCTTATCTGCTGCAACCTTATCGGAACTTGTATAATCCGCCTTCACAGTCAATGTAAACTGCTTCACATCGACCGCAGATCCGCTTGTAATCACGGCCGACATCAGGACAAAAGTATCTCCCACACTCGCCGCCGGACGGTGAAGCGTTTTGCCGTCATCGGACAACACGGCAGGTGAACTGGACATCCATTTAATCGAAGAGCCATTCACGCCGTATGCCGGTAATGCATCAAACGGACGGGTAACGCGCCCGGCAGAGTCTGATCCGCCAAAATCAATTTGAAGAGCTGCTTTATCTGCAGCAACGCGCTGGGCATCAGGCAACTGTTCTTTGACCTTGACGATAAAGACCTTCATTTCTTTATAGCTGCCGGATCGAACTTGAGCTGTAAAGACGACTGTCGTGCTGCCGGAGCCGCTAGGAGGTCTTACCACCTTCTTGCCATCATTGGAGATTACGGATGGCAGCGTCGATTCCCAGGTGACTATGGAGCCGTTCACGCCTTTGCTCGGAAGCTCTTTAAACGGTTGTGTAACGCTATCGATCGTATCAGTACCGCCGAACACAATGTTTAATGCCTCATAATCCTTCTTCACTCGATCGATATCGGACATGGCCGGTGCAGTAGATTTTACGATGAGGCGGAATGTCTTGGTCGTTGTTGCGTTGCCGGAACGTATCGTTGCCGTCATATCGACCGTAGCATCGTTATTCTGTGGTCGATTAATAAGTAATCCATTACTCGACAGTATGGAAGTATTGCTGGAAGTCCAAGTAATAGCAGATCCATTCTTCCCTTTCGTGAAGAGAATGACTGGCAAGGTTACGGATTTCGCATTGTCATTACCGAGAAACTGAATAGCCAGTGCATTCTTGTCGGCGTTTACTTTGGCCAGATCTTTCTGATACGTGCTGTCGCCATTAGTGCCAGCTTCACATTCCGCTTTGAAACTTGCAATCATTCGCTTTAGGATCGCACGCGTACGTTCATTCTTCACTTTAGCGAGTACTGCGTTCAGGCGATTCACAGCGTCTTTACAGGATTGCAATTGCTGCTGGCGACTATCATTGTGGCTATTCCCATGTGCGAGTGCGGTGCTGCTGCCAAGTAGACACATGGAAAGGACAAGCATAATTACTGTCCACTTCTTCATGATCCTCTCTCCCTACACCATAAATTAGTGAAAACGCTCACTACAGATACATTTCGTCGCCATGGGCATGTTTACGGGGGCCATTTAGGAATAAATTTCATTTTCTGTCGTTAACTGTATCCAAATGGCGCATTCGCGACTCCGTCGTTTTCATCTATCCTTCAAACGGTTGAAGATCCAAATTTGTTGCAGGAAAATAAGATAAAAAAAACCGCCTCCAAAGGCGGTTTTAGTTCGATTAGATCGCAAAAACATGGCTTCCAATCTTAGTTGTAATTTTCCGGGAGCGAATCCACTCTGACTTGGCCGTGATCGGATTGTAATAGAACAGCGCTTCTTTTGTCGGATCCCATCCACGAACAGCATCCTTAGCTGCCAGGAATGCGGTGTTGTTCGGAAGCAGCCAATATTGACCATCGGCTACAGCGGTAAATGCATATGGCTGCATGATCACTTCGGTTAAGTTCTTCGGGAACAGCGGCGATTTCAAGCGGTTCATGACGACAGCCCCTACCGCGACTTGACCTTTATACACCTCTCCACGTGCTTCAGAGTAGATGATTCGAGCCAGCTTCGACAGCTCAGGCTTGTTTACCGAAAGCTTCTTCAGCTTAGCCCATGTCTTAGGTCCGGCGATCCCATCGCTGGTGATCCCATTAGCACGTTGAAAGTTTGCAACGGCGTTGCGCGTCGCCATGCCATATGTGGTCGTGATCTTATCTTTGTAGTAGCCGAGCGTTTGCAATCGGAACTGTAGATCCGATACATCTCCGCCCTGACTTCCCGCTTTGAGTGTCGGTGCTGCAGCAGCATGTGATTCTGAACTAAATATCGAGCCTCCGGATAGAAGTACGAAGAATACTAGTGCCGCGGCTATTCTTTTGTGTCTTACCATGGTGTTGAAACCCCTCCATATCGTCTGGTATGAGGCTGATTGTAACATGAATCAACATCTGCCATGCGAATTAAGGGGATATTCTAATGAACTTAAAAATCTCTCATACTGCACGAATAACAACCAGCGGCTTATTCACACTGTAGCTCTGCGCAGCAGTAAATAGGACACGAGAGATAGACAAATCGTAATCGGAAACAACATTAGGGCAAATTGGACAGCCGTATGGTCGCCGAAGAAATTGAAGATATCGGACCACCATCCCATATATTTAACTATATAAGTAATTACGGTCAAGACGAGAACGGCAACAATTGAAAACACATACATCCCATTTCGGCCGAATCGACGATGAACGCTGGCACACAGGAACCCAATCATGTAGAGATTCAGCATGACAGAGAAGAAGATTACGATTTGCAAGAAAGCATTACCGTCTGAAATGTAGGGCAAATGGAAGAAATACAAACTCACTCCCCAGCCATCAATTACACTTCCTTCAATATAAGAAAGCAAACATAAAATGATGGCGATCCCCGCGCTCAGCAATGAAATCATAAGCATGGAGCCTAAGAAGAAATCGCGTCTCCTAACGCTTAGACCCAGTGCAAATGGGAATGTTTGCGACAATGAAACAATTCCGATTACCATCATATAGATGAAGATCGACATCAGGCCGCCGGTAACGATTTTGTCGTCCACCGGAAGGAAAGCGGCAATAAACAGATTGACTATAAAGCTGGAAAACAGAATGACCCAAGGGAGAAAAAACCAGCCCCATTTGTCTCTTGCGTACATTTTGACTACATTTTGTACCATATTCATCGTAACGTCACCTCTTTACGCACTTGATTACTTGTTAGGTAGACAATCAACTGTTGAATGGTAACCGTCGAAATGTCCAATCCCAATGCTTCTGCCGTCTTCTGATCACTGGCAACCAAGCTGCCATAGATCGTCGCAGAACGATAACCGCCCATTCCCTCACTGTGGATGATTTTCTTATTTGCCGTATAGGATTCGATTTTGGCTATCGGTCCGGTTACCGTATAAGCACGGCCGCGCAGCGAATCTGCTTCCTCATTGAGCAGTAATTTTCCTTCATTAATGACGATGATATGCTCCAGCAGCCGGCTTACTTCATCAATGAGATGTGTCGACAGAATAACAGTGCGAGGATGAAGCGCATAGTCTTCCATTAACCGATCGTAGAATATCGTCCGCGCCACGGCATCGAGTCCCAAGTAGGGCTCATCAAAAATCGTAATCGGCGCGCGGCTGGCAAGGCCAACAATGATGCCGACGGCGGACAGCATGCCTCGGGATAATTTCTTCACTCTGCGCTTGAGCGGAAGCTTGAATTCCGCGACCAGCTCACGTGCATATGCGCTATCCCATTGGGGGAAAAATAAAGCAGCAGTCTCCAAAACATCCACCACTTTGAAGTTATCCGGATACTTCTGACTTTCTTTAATAAAGCAAATTTGACGCAGCACGCGATTGTTCTCGTACGGGTCTTCGCCGAATACAAGAAGCTCTCCGCTCGTTTTAAACAATTGCGCGGTTATCATATGCATAATCGTTGTTTTGCCTGCACCATTGCGTCCAAGCAGCCCATAGATCTTATTCTCTTCAATTTCGAAGCTGATATCATCGATAGCTTTGTAATTCCCGAACACCTTCGTTAAATGCTTCGCTTCAATTACAGTCTTCATAGGTCAGGCTCATCCTCTCCTGCGGATCATATCCGTTAATTGTTCAATCGTAATGCCAAGCTTCTCTGCTTCTTGAATCATCGTTACGACATATTGTTCGAAAAACTGCTCTTTCCGCTTCTCCATCAGCTTCGCTCTAGCGCCGGTTGCGACAAACATGCCAATTCCCCGTTTCTTATATAGAATCTCTTCATCGACTAGCAGATTCACGCCTTTAGCTGCTGTGGCCGGATTAATTCCGTAGAAGGCAGCGAACTGATTCGTCGAAGGAACCTGTGATTCCTCCGGCATTCCGCCTCCAATAATGTCATCCTCAATTCGTTCTGCAATCTGGACGAATATGGGACGGCTGTCATCGATTTTGATACCCATCGCTACACCACCACATCGGTTAGTTACTCATGTAACTAACTATATAAGTAATGAACGCTTTCGTCAAGAGTGTTTCTCGGATTTCCACAGCAGCCCAGTACGAACATTCGTTCCAATGCGCGGTTTACATTGCCCTCCCACTGCTTTAAAATGAGAAATAATGGAGGTGGCTGCGAATGAATATTATAAAAATTAAAGATCGACAGGAGCTTGACCGCAGAACGCCATCAATGCCCTGGTATATCGAGAAATTCATTAACTATAAGCTTCCCGACCTCTCGCCTTCTTCGCTGCTTGAATATGTGCGGGATTATGATACGTTTCTTTCTTGGCTGCTTGCGGAAGGACTGGCTGCCGGACCGACGCTGCGCGATGTAGAGCTGATCGAGCTGGAACGACTGCATATGGACAGTATCGATCATTTCAAAATGTTCCTGGCTACTCGCCAACAGCAAGCCAACAGCCGAACGACCATCTCTCGCAAACTTTCCTCCCTTCGCTCGCTCTTTCATTATTTGAGTCAAATTGCTGAGGATGAACAGTTCTATCCGCTATTGAAGCGCAACGTGATGGCAAAGGTATCGATCAAACGAACGTCCAAGCCGAAGGATACTGCTGCTAAGCTTGAAGGCAAGCTGCTGCAGGAGCAGGAGATTGATGAGTTTATTCGGTACATCAACGAGGATTACGGCACGGAGATCGCCACGAATAAGCAAGCGCTCTACTCCTATACGAATAACCGTACGCGCGATACTTCGATAGTAAGTCTTATCCTCAATTCCGGGCTGCGCGTATCTGAGGTGTTCAATATGAACGTCGATGACATCGATCTGAAGAAACGGCTGCTCTACGTGTACCGTAAAGGGAAGAACGACGACTCGTTTAAGACGCCGGTTTATTTCCGCCAAGAGGCTATGCGTGATCTTCAGTTGTATATGTCGCAGCGGGATTCGCAGTATAAAGCACCGAAGCGTGAGAAAGCTCTCTTCCTCGCCATTCCGAACGGCAAGAAGGAAGGCTCCCGGATGACGAAGCGAGCCATTCAAGAGATGGTCATCAAATATGCCAAACGTTTCGGCAAACCGTATCTCTCGGTACATAAGCTGCGCCATTCCTTCGCGACCGACTACTATCTGCGCAATGACCTATACAAGACGCAGGAACAGCTCGGCCACGCCTCACCGGAAACAACGCAAATTTACGCGCATCTGACGGACAAAACGATGGCCGAAGCCATCGATCGGCCGAAAGAAGCATAAGAAAAGCCCCATACCGGGTTGGTATGGGGCTTTTGTTCATGCAACGTAACTTCATCTTTAAATCAAATTCTAACCGCGCATTGCACCTTGAACAGCCGTAAGCACATCCGTAATCGCCATTCGATCCGCTGCGCCGCTCACGCCGCGCAACTTCCATTCCACTTGGCCGTCCGCCACCCCTTTTCCAACTACAATTCGAATTGGAATGCCGATCAAATCGCTGTCCTTGAGCTTCACGCCAAGCCGCTCATCGCGATCATCCAGCAGAACATCGATACCGGCTGCCTGCAAGTGCGCATATAGATGTTCAGCCACATCCATCTGCAGGCTATCCTGCGTTGAAACCGGAATGAGGTGAACATCATACGGCGCAACGGCGCTAGGCCATATCATGCCGTTCTCGTCATGATGCTGCTCAATGATAGCCGAGAGCAGCCGCGAGATGCCAATCCCGTAACAGCCCATAATGATCGGCTTCGTTTCACCGGTGGAATCCACGAACTGCGCGCCAAGCTTCTCACTGTACTTGGTGCCGAGCTTGAACACATGTCCGATCTCGATACCGCGAATCGTGCGCAGCTCCCCATGCTCGCAGCTCGGACAACGATCGCCTACCTCTACATTGCGGAAATCTCCGGTCCTCTCCAGAGAGAAGTCTCTCCCAGGCACAACTTGACGAACATGATGGTCCGTTACATTAGCACCAGCGATTCCGGCCTTCATCTGTGCAACTTCCAGATCAACCAGCAGCGGAATCGCCAGTCCAATTGGCCCGGCGAATCCGGTTCCCGCACCGGTAACCGTTCTAACCGTATCCGAATCAGCGAGAGTAAGCGTTACGGCTTGGAGCGCATTGAGCACTTTCGTTTCGTTAATGCTGTGGTCACCGCGTACAAGAACCGCAACGGGTTTACCATCAGCTAAGTAGATCAGCGTTTTAATCAGTCCATTATGGCCTATGCCAAGCCCTGAAACCAACTCGTCAATCGTTCTCATGCCAGGGGTATGGAATTGTTCCGCCGCGGCTTGCAAACCATCCTCAGCCTGATCTCTAATTAGACGTCTCTTGTCCGCTTCCACTAATGCTGCTTCACGACTAATCGCTTTCTCCATATTCGCCGCATAATCACAAGAACTGCAAGTCACCACGTCATCCTCGCCGGATTCCGCTATCGCCATGAATTCATGGGTTCCGCCTTCTCCGCCTATTGCCCCGGCATCTGCTTGAACCGCTCGGAACTCCAGTCCACTTCGCTCGAAGATTCGATGATACGCCTCATACATCGCCTGATACGTCCGATCCAAGCCCTCCCAATCGCTGTCAAAAGAATACGCATCCTTCATGACAAACTCTCTGCATCGCAGCAAACCAAAACGTGGCCGACGTTCATCGCGGAACTTCGTTTGCAGCTGGAACAATGTGACAGGAAGCTTCCGATAGGTCGAGATCTCCTGACCGACAAGCTGCGTAATGACTTCTTCATGCGTCGGTCCAAGCACGAATTCGCGACCGTTACGATCCTGCAGCCGTACCAGTTCCGGCCCGTAAACCTCATATCTCCCTGATTGCTGCCATAGATCAGCAGGCTGGAAAGCGGGCAGCAGTACCTCTTGTGCTCCGGTCTGCTCCATTTCGTGGCGAACGATAGCTTCTACCTTACGCAGCACGCGTCGCCCTAAAGGCATGAAGGAATAGACGCCGGCGGAGAGCTGACGAATAAATCCGCCTTTCACAAGCCACTTATGACTGACGGCTTCCGCGTCTGCAGGCACTTCCCTCATTGTTGGCAAGAATACTGACTTCTGTCTCATCGTAAACCCATCCTTTCACCATACAGTAGAATACAAAAAACACGCACCCATCCCTGGTTAAGGGACGAGTGCGTGCTCGTGGTACCACCCAAAATTCAGCCGTCTAACAATGCGGCTCTCTTGTACGGATAACGGGGCGGTCCCGGCTGCAAATACGGAAAGCAAGGTTCCTTGCAGCGACTACAAGGCTGGGCAGCTCTTGGATCTGCGGGAAGTCTCTCAGCCGGGGGACTCCCTCTCTGGGCACAGAATAACAAGAAAGCATATCCTTGATCACGGTCGTTCAATTTAATGTGATTCTAAAGGTACAACAAGTTTAGCTGCAAGTCAACCGGCAAACGCGAATAGGCTAGTACTAGAACGAAGATGAAAGCAGGTGGTTCGACTTGCTCGATCTTGACCCGATCAAACGACATTTTCGCAATTTGGAACGGATGCCTGTTCGGCTTGCAATCGGGGCTCTACAGGTCGATGTGATCAAAATCAACTACGTCCCTCCCGGCCCGGGCTGGCAAGTACCCGAACATAAGCATTCCTCCTATGAATTTCACTTCATCACCTCGGGTAAGGGGCTCGTTCGCATGGAAGAGATCCCTTTCCACGTCGAACCTCACCATTTTTACTTAACCGGCCCTGAAATCATCCATGCGCAGTTCTCCGATCAGCAGGAACCGATGGCTGAGCTATGTTTGCAATGTCAATTTACGGTCCAGGAGAATGTCGACCGCCATACCTTCGAAGAAGCCAAGCAGCTGCTCGACATATTCAACACGCCTGTTTACTGCAGTCTCCCCGACCTCCGCGGTGCCATTCCTTTATTCATGTCATGTGCAGATGAAGCAAACCGTCAACTTGTCGGCTACTATTCGGCGATACAGAGCCGGATTGCCGGCGTCATTATTTCTACGGCCAGAATGCTTGCCGGTAATGACTTACGGGCTACCTATTCCGTGCCCGTCAAACGGCAAGGCTATGAAGTCATCCTCGAAACGATCCTGTTCCTTGAAGATAACTACCAGCACCAGATAACGCTTGAGCAAGTCGCCGATCATGTGCATTTCAGCCCGCGGCACCTTGGCCGGATGTTTAAACTTGTCACCGGTAAAACGATGAATCGGTACCTCACCGAAATCCGTTTAAACCGAGCGATTCATCTGCTGCGACAGTCCGATTACTCCTTGGATCGAATCGCGCAAGAAATTGGATTTGCGAATGGCAGCTATCTGAGTCTGCTCTTCCGTCGTGTCTACGGTTATCCCCCAAGCGAGCAGCGCATGAATGCGAACACCCACTGCTAATACCGAATATCGTCCCAAAATTATAAGCTATACATCAAAAATACCGCGAAACTCATCCACTTGTAACAATATCAACGCCTCTTTCACATCACATACGTCACAATAATCCTCTCCCGAATTAGGTCCGGAATGTAAAGGAGGGATCTCTAAATCGACCGCATACAATGACTGTGTAAGCGATTTCAACTTTTAAGGAGGTATCGTGATGAAACGAGTATCAAAATGGGTGGCAGCTCTGATGATCGCCGTCCTTGTATTCGCAGGTTTTAACTTCATAGGCGTCCGCGAAGCTGCGGCAGCCGGTCCGCAAGGGATCCAATTCGGACGTCCTATCGACGATTCCGGTAACATTCTCATTACGAATCAAGTTGCGCAAGCGCTTGCCGACAGTGGAGCGGGATTTGTCCGGCTTAACTTCCGCCTCGGTCCCTACACCTCGGATACAGCGGCATTTTACAGCACCTACGATACGATCGTGAATAGGCTGCGAAGCAAAGGGCTTCAAGTTATCGGACTGATTTCTAATGAATCCTGGCCCGGTACCCAGTCAGATTGGACGAATAATAATGCAGAGAATACGCCCGGAGGAGATGGCTACAACAACTTTATCGACCAGTTCGGCTACTTAGCCGGACGGATGGCCGGCCATTACGACGGCGTCATCAAGTATTGGGAAATCTGGAATGAACCGAATTGCTGGGGCTCGAATCCGTCACCCGGCGTGTACACCGGATGTTCCTTCATTTACCCTTCGAATTTCGCGGCAATGCTGGGCCACGTCTACACGCAGATGAAATACTACAACAACTACGATGTCGAAGTCATTAGCGGCGGTATATTCGGACACGATATTGCTGGTTACTCCTCCGGCGGCTCAGGTGCCGACTATCTTAGCGATACGTACTATGAAGGCACGACCGTAGGGAGCTGGAATTGGATTCAATCCAATGCAGGATCCTATCCTCTCGATCATATCGGACAGCATATCTATATCGATCAAGGCGGCAGCGTATCCACCACACAGCTGAACAATTACATCAACTACGTACACAGCGCATACGCAGCCTATGAAGGTTCGGGAACGACTAAGAAAATCTTCATGACAGAGATCGGCTGGACGACAGATGCCGTCAGCGAGGCGGTGCAAGCCTCCAATATTACGACAGCTTACAACGTCATGAAAGCCTCGCCGTATATACAAAGCGGCGTATGGTTCTACCTCCAAGATGAGCCGTCGCTCAGCTATGGTATTTTCAAATCCAGCGGACTCGGCTCTACGGATAAGAAAACGGGCTGGACCAATTTCCGCAATGCTACGGCCTACGAAGGCAAGCTGTCCGGTGGAACAACGAATACAAACATCCTCAATTATTTCAACAGCCACGGCGGGATGGCGACAAACGGGTCCCCGTATGACAATGGAGGAAGCGCATATGTTCACTATTGGGACTATGGGTATGTACAGGATTTTGACGGCGGAAGCATCGGACCGAGCGCTATAATGACATCCGGCAGCGGGACATTCCAAGTCCGCAACGGCTTCTGGCAAACGTACCTGCAGGGCACAAACCATACTTACCTCCAGTTTCCGACGAGCGATGAATTCGCATATGGGGCAGGCACGAGACAAAATTTCCAAGGCGGATACATGACGTGGGATCCGACGAATGGCATTCAAGTGTTCTAGAGGATAACAATAAGGAGAGGCCGGCTGCGCCTCTCCTTTCTTTGTGATGTGCACCGTTTTTTTAGTTCATCCATTTTGTTTGGTTTACATAATTATATTTATGTCACTCGTTTGCTCGTGCAATCAAACATTAACAAACAATGCCGTAACATACATAATCAGAATTCCCAGAAACAGACTCCCCAGATTGCTCCAGGACACCACTGCTCTGTTGCTCTTTCCCGCCTCTCTGACAACCATTTTACTAATCACGTAAATGACCTGCAGAATCGCACCTGCGCCAATGCCGAAGAACAATGCAGCGAAAGCTTCGTTGAAAATAAAGCCCCCAGTCCACGTTCCGATAATCGCAGGTCCTCCGCCGAGTAACGCCAATCCCACGAATGTTCGCCAAGTCGGGCGATCTTGCAGCAGCGGAGCGGCAATTCCGACGCCTTCCGTGATGTTGTGAAGCGTAAATCCAATGATGAGGAAGGTGCCGAGCGCCGCTTCACCGGCTGCGAATGCAGCACCGATGGCAAGACCTTCGCCGAGATTGTGAATTCCGATCCCTCCGGCGATTTTGTATGCGACTTGTTTGCCGCTAACCGCACCTTTTCGCTCGTTGGCTTGATCTATCGCTACGAGGAACAAGAAACTGAGCAGTGCGCCGAACCAAACGAGACCGTTGCCTTGGAAGATACCGGCTGCTTCTGCGCCTAATTCAAATCCTTCCTCAAACGTATCAATGACAAGGAAGAACAGCAATCCCACCGTGAGAGCCAGTACAGCCTGCATCCCGCGCTGCGAGAATCGACGTAAGAAGGGGAACCAGAGCAGTCCTAATCCAACGGGAATGACACCTACATAGAACCCGATCAAGGCAAATTGGGCTATGCGCGTAACATCCGGTACCGGCGTCAACGCGGCAACAGGCACTTCACCTGCGAATATCAATCCGTTCGTCGTAATGAGCTTGATTTCGTATGGATCTCCCTCAACCCAGCCGTAAGGAATGAAAATTTCGGTTTGACCGAGTCGTCCGATTGATGCACCGGGATGAAAATCCGCATTCCAGAATGCATCATTCACAAGCACCTGTGCGATCGTAACTTCCTCTGGCCCGGTGTTCAGCACATGCAGAGTAAAACCTTCCTCGGTGAGCACGATCTTCTGAACGTTAAGCGCTTCGATCGGCGCGACAGGCTCATCCTTAATGCCGGTTCCTATAGTCGAGATGAAGTAAATAATCAGAATAAGGAGAATGAGCGGAGCGCCTCCCCATATCCAGAGCAGCTTACTTCTGGGCTTTTGTTTATTGGTATTCGCGACTTTTATCTCCATGTTAACCCCTCCCTCCTATTTGACATCGAAGAATCCCATCCAGCCAAGCTCTGCAAATTCACTTTGATGGGCGTGGAACATGTACTGACCGGGTTCCGGGAATACAATCTCCAGAATTCCGCGCTGTCCTTGACACTGCATGATGGTGTCGGTCATGACAGGTCTGGCATCCGGGTCCGCTCCAACCTCGTAGTACTTAAAGAAGTTCGCATGAAGATGGAAGGAGTTAATTAGATCAAATTCAGTTAAATTGCTTAAGTAAACGCGGACGAGCTCGCCGGCTTTCACCGGAATCGGCCAAGCTTGGAATGCGAAAGCATAACCATTAACGGTGTAGATTTCATTCTCCCCGTCTAAGTCCAGATCGAAGCCATTCATAACCATATTAAGCTCACGAGCCTTCTTCCTCGGCACCTTCGGATCCACGATGAAATTCCCGTACAGTCCCTTATGAATGTGTTTGGATAAAGGCGGAATATGACAATGGTACACATGCATGCCGGCAGGTTTGGCTTCAAATTCATAGATAAATTCCGTTCCTGTGGGAACCGGTTCAATGCCGTCCATTCGGGTTGGATGCACGCCGTGAAAATGAATCGAATGCGGGTGCGAGGAGCCGTTCCAGAACTTCACCCGAACGATATCTCCCTCCGTGCAGCGGATCGTAGGTCCGGGAATGGTCCCGTTATAGGTCCAACCGGGAAACGTGATGCCTTTCGCAATTTCGACATTCGAATCCGAAGCCACCATGGTATATTCGCGTACTGTCTTTCCGTCCGCACGGGTACTTACTTTCCCGTAATCGAATTCTGTCAGCGATTTGATCGCGGCTTGCAGACCATAGGTCTGGTCTTTGCCGGGATCATATCCATGCGCCATTGTCTGATGTTTATGCTGCTTTAATGCCGAGTGCACCTCATGTTTGGTCATCGCCTTGACCGGCTTTCCCAGTAATGAGCCCGGGCTGAATAAGCCTCCGGTGAAAGCACCTAAGACACCTGCAGCTCCCCATTTCAGTACATCGCGCCTGGAGACAGGGCGTTTGAGATTAAATGCCATGATGCCACCTCCTATTTTGCGTAAAGTAAATTAAGTTTTCCGAGTGCAAAAAAATAACTAAAAAAATATTTATGTGGACAAGGGACAAAATGTTTCCCTAGAGCAAAACTCGAATGACTTAAATATATGCTGAACCACTGCGTTTGTAAACCATAAATTTCTTCACTGCAAAATAAAAAGAACCCGACGTTGCGACAGATGCACACCGTTCGCGTCCTTTCAATACGAATGCCACATGCCGAAACTCGCAACTTGAATTGGTGTACGCTTCTTGCGCTGCATGGCATATTAATATTTAAAACAAGCCGACGATCCGAAAGGTGGTATCGATCCGGATTTCTTGTCGATCGGGTCGGTCGGGCCGGTCTTCTTGATTCTAACGAATCGTAGAGGTCTTATTAGGCAGGATTTCGGCTCTTCGAGAATCTAACGAATCGTAGAGGTCTTATATTGGGATAATCAGCTCCAAAAAACGTAAAACACATCAAATAAGACCACTACGATTCGTTAAAATTTGTCCAGCTCATTTTCAGGGTAAATAAGACCTATACGATTCGTTAGAGATTACAGCCTGCAAATACTTCGAACCCTTGTGCCGCTCCCAAACCAACTTTCTCGCCACAATCCGAAACTCACTATTACCACCCACCTACCACAAGCCAACTCTAGCTACCCCTATTCGGCCAACTGCCACATTCGAATTCGCTACTCCGATGTTTCTAACTTAAATAAACTTTGCCCATCTAGTTGCCATGACCGGAACTCACTGCCCCCTCCAGCCAGCTGCTACAATCCGATACTCACTACTCCCATCCAACTACCACAAGCAACCCCAATCGGCCAACTGCCAAAATCGAACTCACTGCCCCATCCCGCCGCCACATATCGCCTTCAGCTCTCTCTAATATTCAACACGCCGGCATCGTGCGATAAATGCACGTTCTAAGCACCATCTCGACTTCCTATATATTCCCAAGTTGAGAACCATTCACTTCGCAAACAAAAAAAGCCCGCGGTTCGCGAACTTTTCTCTGACATCTCCAATATTTCATGCCGTTAATAATAGAATTAACCACATTAATAATCTAACTATTTCTCATTCACTACTCTCGCCACTGACATATTCCAAGCCGGCCACCCGCCACGCTGATTCGCCTCATCGAGCATGCTTTTCTTCACATTCTCAATGGCCTCAGCAAGCGCTGGTTCTTCTTTCTGCAGCTTGATAAGTGTAGGAAAAGCATCCGTCGAGAGCGATCCCAAATACTGCATATCGATCTTTCCGGTATCCTGGTAACGAATCATGTTCTGCTTCGCGATAATCGCATCCACGTTCACAAAGTTAATGATGATATAAGCAGTAACGGCAAGTCCTATGTAAGCCTTCGCCAACGAGAAATGCTCACTCCAGATCCGCATGAAGGAAACGATGAGGATGAGACCCAGAAACAGCATAAAGCCTTGAACGAGTATTCTTGTTTGCGTATACCCATAAGCTGATTCATAGAGCGACAGCCTGCTATACGCAGATACCAGCATAACGACCGTACAACCGACCAGCATGCTAAGAGAGAGCTTACGTACCCATTCGGCCACTGTCCCCTCTCTTCGAATGAAATGAAGGCCGCTGAGCAGCAAGACGAGGTTAATAAGGGCAACAACGACCAGCTGAGCGAACCCCTGCCTCGCGTACTCGGCATAGGCAACACCATCAGGCAGCAAACCATTCGCAGCCCCGAATAAATAAGAGAATTGAATCGCTGCGAAAACAATATAAACAATGTTGAAACTGATGAGCAGCGTACCGGCTGTAAGCGCATCGAGTGAAAGCGGTGCTTGCTGTTTCACAGCAGTAGATCCAGCGGCTGTAAGAGCGCCGGCGGAGCCTACGTCACTGCCATCCCTCCACTGGTCATCCGTTCTGCGGAAGAGCAGCGTCCATAAATAGCTGAACGAAAAGACTGCAATGAACACTGCCAGTACTGTTCTGGTAAACAAGGTGCGAATCGAGTAATCGCCGAATACCTCAGGTAATCGGTTTAATAAATCCATAAAGATACGGTCCGCCGAAGCGAGCAGCAAGATCACGACAATCAGAAGCGGTGACGCGAGAAGGAGACCGAGCAAAATCCGGCGAACCTTACCGCTTCCCGGATTTCCCCCGCTATTTTGCAGAGGAGAAACACGATTCGCGAGCAGACCAAATGGAACGGTGAAGTAAGAAAACGGCTTGATAAGACTTAAATAAAGCACGTCTTGATAGAATGCAGTTCGAAACCAAGGCTTCGTACTGCTTCGTGAAAGCAATACCGTTTGGGCTGCGACAAGGGCCGGCAATACAACAATATTGAGCAAACGAAACAGCTCATTGTTAAAGAGCATATAGCAGAGCGACAGAAGCGCGACCGGCAAACTCAGCAGCCAGCCTGATTTGGATTGTCCGCGCCATTGATCGAATCCGCCAATTCTCCCTTTAATGGCGTAGAAGAACAAGCCATAGAATACACAGGTAAACAGTGCTACCGATATCCCCAAACTATTTCCAACGAATAAATACTGACTGAACACCCCAAATGCTAATGAGCAAAGCGCCATCTTCTCATATCTTCTTTGCCATGGTGCTGGATCTCTCAAAGGGCTCACTCCCGACATGTGTAATGCATTAGCAACGATTGTACATTTCTCCTATATTATTGTAGCCTATAAAATAAGAAGAAAAAGTGTAAGATTTCATAAATAAATTTCATATTTTAAGTCGGGAGACGAACTCACGATGAAAATGAGGCAGCATTACATCGCGCTTCGAAGCGCTCTGCCGCAGCTGCAGGAGCAAGAACCTTATGAAGTAACGACGCAGGAATTGGCCGCAGCGCTGGATTGCACGCATCGCAATATGGTCCTCCTGCTGCAGCGCATGCAGCGTGAAGGCTGGTTAAGCTGGGAACCGAGACGCGGGCGCGGAAATCGCTCAGTCCTGAAATTTCTGGCGAGGAAAGAAGAGATCGTGCTGCAGGAAGCGCAAGAAATTGCCCAGAAGCAGGACTTGCAGGTGGCAATCTCCTATTTGCAAGCGATGGACAGCGAGGGCTCATGGGGGCTGCGAGCACAGTTTCAAGAGTGGCTGTCGAAACGGTTCGGCTTTCATTCCGAAGTATTGGGTGAGCGTCGCTTGGACATCCTGCGATTTCCGCTCCCACAGACCATTCATTCTCTGGACCCCGCCTCCATCCATTACTCCGGAGAAGCACATCTGGTCAATCAGCTCTTCGACGGGCTTGTACGCATAAATCCTTCAGGCGAGACCATTCTTCCGCATCTTGCGCATACATGGGATATCGATAAGACGCGCACCTTATGGACCTTTTACCTCCGCAAAGGGGTCCTCTTTCATCACGGACGAGAGATGGTCGCAGCCGATGTCGTATTCACTTTCGAGCGTCTGAAGGCTCTTGCCCCGCGGGGCTTGTATAACTGGGTTTACAGGGGCATCGTCTCCATCGAAATGTTGGATGAACGCACCGTTCGATTTGTACTCGAGCAGCGAAATGAAGCTTTTCTCCCCTTCTTGGCTACGAATCGAGCATCCATTGTCCCGGCTCCGGAAGCTTCGCCATCGTCGAAAGCGGTCCATAATGGTTCCGATCGGTTCTCCTATACGGAGTTTGGGCTGCAACCGATCGGTACAGGCCCGTTTCGCCTTGTAGATCGTGAGCATGGGGTCATGGTGCTGGAGGCCTTCCCTGCTTACTTTCAAGGACGGGGCTTTCTGGACCGCGTTGAGGTATGGACTCAGCCGCTGCAGCAACAGCTGGACGGACAAGCAGAGCAGCCGGCCTTCCAGGTTATGCATAACGTCCGCTTATCCGAAACGGCAACGGAGCAATGGCAGCAGGTTCGCCAATCCGGTACGACTTGCAAGTTTCTGACCGTGAACGAGCTGCGTGAAGGCCCTCTTACAGATGCCGTTATGCGCGAAACGTTCGATATGCTGCTTAATCGCGCAGAAATCATAGAACGTCTCTCCGGGGACGTTATCGAGCCTGCCGACAGCTTCTGGCCTCAGTCTTCTACGAGCGGATATCCTTACGCAGCGGCTCCGGATGACGCGCAGCAACGCCTTGCAGAGGCAGGCTATAAGGGCGAACCGATCATTCTTGCGACTATACCGCAATATGAAGCCGATGCGATAATCGTGCAGCAGGTTTGCGCGTTAGCAGGCATTACGCTTGTGATCAAGTTCATTCCCGCTGAACAATTCAAAGGCGAAGAGCGCTTGCATGCCGATTTGCTGCTGTTTGCGATCATGCTGGACGAGCACCGCGAGCTGCGACTCATTGATTTGTTCAAGAGCATGCAGCTGCATATGCGGCCGGATACGCAGGCGATTCTGGAGCAGCTGCTGACCGACTTGTTGTCCGAGTCCGATGCCAAGCGCAGAGCAGATCGATTCCGTCAGATCGAGCAGCTGCTAACTGCAGCTCACAGCCTCATGTTCCTGTATCGCAAGCATCTCAAAACCGCCTTCCATCCTTCGATACGGGGAATTTCGCTGGAATCGCTCGGATGGGTACATTTTCGCGACCTCTGGTTTACTAATCTGCCGGAATAAAAGAAAGCCGCTCCAAGCAGCCAGGTCAATGACTGTTTGGAGCGGCTTTTCACTTGTTGCAGCTCAATTAGAATACCTTCGTCGTCCACGATTCACAGTTCCAAGTATCGGTTACAACATCGCGGTAGAAATCAGGTTCATGGGAAATCAGCAGAATGCTGCCTTTATAAGCTTTGAGCGCACGTTTGAGCTCATCCTTCGCGTCTACGTCCAAGTGGTTCGTAGGCTCATCGAGCACGAGCAGGTTCGTCTCGCGGTTGATCAGCTTGCACAGGCGTACTTTCGCCTTCTCGCCGCCGCTTAATACCGCGATTTTGCTCTCGATATGTTTCGTAGTCAATCCGCATTTCGCCAGTGCGGCCCGCACCTCGAATTGATTCAGGGAAGGGAACTCATTCCATATTTCATCGATACACGTATTGTAATTCGCGTCTTTCGCTTCTTGCTCGAAGTACCCGATCGACAAGATTTCACCGCGTTGCACCGTACCGGAAATCGGCGTGATTTCGCCAAGAATACTCCGCAGCAGCGTAGTCTTTCCGATGCCGTTTGCCCCGACCAGCGCAATCTTCTGACCGCGTTCCATAAGCAGATCAAGCGGTCTGGATAACGGCGTGTCGTATCCGATGACGAGATCCTTCGCTTCGAAGATCAGCTTGCTTGAAGCTCTGGCATCCTTGAAGTTAAATTGCGGCTTCGGCTTCTCCTTCGCCAGCTCGATAACATCCATCTTATCCAGCTTCTTCTGTCTGGACATGGCCATATTACGCGTAGCTACGCTTGCTTTATTACGCGCAACGAAATCCTTCAAGTCCGCGATTTCTTGCTGTTGACGTTTGAACGCGGATTCCAGCTGTTGTTTCTTCATCTCATGCACTTGCTGGAAATGCGAGTAATCGCCGACGTAACGATTCAGCTCTTGATTTTCCATGTGATAGATCAAGTTGATTACGCTGTTCAAGAATGGAATATCATGCGAGATCAGGATGAAGGCATTCTCATACTCTTGCAGGTAACGCTTCAGCCACTCGATATGCTGTTCGTCGAGATAGTTCGTCGGCTCATCCAACAAGAGGATATCCGGCTTCTCCAGCAGCAATTTCGCAAGCAGTACTTTCGTACGTTGACCGCCGCTTAGATCGTTAACGTCTTTGTCCAGACCGATATCCGTCAGACCAAGTCCGCGTGCCGTTTCCTCAATCTTGGCGTCGATCATGTAGAAATCCTGATTGGTGAGGGTATCTTGAATCGTTCCGACATCCTCAAGCATTTGGTCCAGCTCTTCGGGCGTCACATCGCCCATTCTGCCGTACATGTCGTTCATCTCTTGTTCCATGTCGAACAAGTATTGGAAAGCGCCCTTCAGCACGTCACGGATCGTCATGCCTTTGTTCAGTACGGCATGCTGGTCGAGATAGCCAACGCGCATCCGCTTGGACCATTCGACTTTCCCGTCATCGGGCTGCAGTTTGCCGGTAATGATATTCATGAAAGTGGATTTACCTTCGCCGTTCGCGCCGATAAGTCCGATATGCTCTCCCTTAAGCAAGCGGAAAGATACATCGTTGAAGATTGCACGGTCTCCGAAACCGTGGCTCAGTCGTTCTACGTTTAATATACTCATGAATGACACCTTTTCTGTTAGACTTTTTTCTCGTTATATTATAGCGTTAGACGCCTCACAACTCAATCATTTCGCTTACGATTCTTTCGGCACAAACCGCTGGAAAGCTAATGAACGATGCCCAAGCAAGTAATGGCCGCATCCCTGCCTCCCCGCTTGGGCATTCTTACTTCTATTGGACCTCCCCATGATCCTTGATCGTCGTTTCGATATGAATGTTGACCTCCGCTTTCGCGAATGCGCCACCCCAGTCATTTTCAACCTTTTTCCAAGCCTTGTATTGATATGCCCGTGCATATAGCCCTAATCCAATGGGATCCAATTTGTTTTTTTGGATTTTCTTCACCAGTGTAGTCATTTCCAGCTCTAGCTGTTTATTAATCATCGTTTCAAGCTCTTTCGTGTGCTTCTCTGCATTAAGCCGAAACATCTGCTCCGTCAAATGAACTGGCAGCTTTAATCGGATATCGAAACGAAAGTGATCACTTATATAGTCTACCTTTACTTTCTGAATGACTTTCGTAATGTAAAAGCTAACCGCTCTGGTTTCGAAAATCGATTTCTTATGCTTTAGATCATCCAAAATAACGGTCAGCGTCAAATCCGCCAGCTTCTCATCCTGAAGTATCTGCAGCAGTTCATTCTCCATCAGATTAAGCGAGTCGCGATATAGGCCTTTGTCGTCAAGCAACGCCGTTCCGGTAACGACTACCTCTTTTGGCGTTTTGTGCAGCTCCGTTACATATGGCGTGACCCCTTTCTCAAAGACAAGCCGAACAAATTCGAAAAGGGTCGTCTTTTCAACCAGATTGCGCATGTGCGCAGTATCGACAAGCTTAGCGATATGCAGAGGAAGCCTTCGTTTGTCATCCGGCGTGAAAAACATGACCTCCTCCACCGGTCCGTCCACTGCAATCATTCTTACATTGATTCTCGATTTCGAATCACGCATTAAAACATCGAGCAGATTCATCCATCCTTCGTGCTGCAGCACCTTTCTGCCGATCAAAATATTCTGCAGTTTCCCATTGCTGATAAGAGCGGATACGCGAGCTTCAAACTCTCCTCTAGCTTGTCGGCTCGTGATCGCTTGCACTTTCGTCGTCTCGTTCTTCTTCTTTGCTTCCTTGCTGAAGACAGGAGATGAGGAGAAGATGACCAGATTATTATCCTCGTCCAAATCGATGCCCATCATGAGCACGAGTGTAATATTCTCAAGATCAAGACGATCTTTGCAGCTCGTTAAGACGAGAGTCAGCATGAGAAACAGCAAGGCAACGCGATAGAACCGACTCATTTGTTCCACCTAGGGAAACTTGTCATGACGGACAAGATCCCCCACAAACAGAGCGGGAAAATAAAAGCCATGACGATCCCGAAATAAGTGAAATATTGGATCATCGTCGTACTGGCATTCCACCCCGGCTCCCAAATATAAGTAATCAATACCATTCCGGCAAGCAGTACCGCGATATGTTTACCTGCGGTTCCGATATGGAACAACCTCTTGGAGCAATACACCGTCATATACAGCGCAGGTATCCAGGTCTTGGAGATAACAAGCAAATAACAGGTCAACATCACGATATCGAATCGTTCCAGGAATCGATATTCGATCACTTTAACAACGGTCAGCATCGTGTCATTAAAATATTGAATTTCATCCGGACTATACACAACGAAGCAGAGTATCGTCACGTACAAATAAACGAGTAAAGTCAGCGTATTTGCGATGATGATGCCAAACGTAGCTTTCTTTTTGTTTTCCAAATGGGGGTAGATAAAGAATGCCGCCTCGAATCCCAGAAATGAGATGACCGTCGTATTCACGGTCTGCAGTACGGGCATCCAACCATCTTTGAGAATAGGAAGCATATTCAGCCAATGAGCCTCATGGAACAGCGTTAATAGGACAATTGGCATCCATAGAGAGCACATAATCACAACCTCCGCGTATCGCGCAAGAATGCGAATGCCGCCTTTCACAATCATGTAAGCAGGAACGACAAAGAGCAGCATCAGCACATAATCCTGCGATTGCTGCATGATCCAGCTGCGGATTAACAGGACCATACGATCCAGAATCAAATAGGCAAACAAGCACATGTAGATGCCAAATACGAGTGACATCAGATGTCCGACAAATTTGCCGAAAAAATGTGAGATCAAATCGATGATCGTGCCATTCGGATGTTTCTTCATAATTTGAATGATGATGATACTCGCAATCACAGACATCGCATACCCGAGAATGAGGGCGATCCAGCCATCCGTCCCCGCCGTCTTAGCCAGATCGCGAGGCATGGAGATGACGCCAACCCCAAGCTGCGTACTATGGATGATGACGATAAATTGAAGCAGCGTTATCGAGTTCGCTTTGTTAGCCTTCATGCTAAATCCAGTCATTCCTCATCACCTTCAAGGCGGTTTAACCCCATTCTGTTCTTCTGCAGCGATCGCACGCTCCTTGGTCTCTTCAGCATGTTCCACAAGGGAAGGCGGATAAATACGTCCTTCCAATCCCCCATGCGTAAAGGCGCAATTGGTGTGCTGTATGGTTCTCCAAGCGATTTCAAGTTGATTACATGAGCGACGAGCACCATAAATGCTGCAATGATGCCAATCATGCCGAACATCGACGCGATGATCATAACCGGAAATCGGATAAGCCTGATCGATGCAGCCATATCGTAATTCGGCAAAATAAACGAAGCAACGGCGGTTGACGCAACGACGACGACCATCAAATTACTTACGATCCCGGCTTGCACGGCACCTTGACCAATTACGATACCGCCAACGATCCCGACTGTTTGGCCGACAGGAGCCGGTAAACGGACTCCGGCTTCGCGAAGCATTTCAAGCATAAGCTCCATAATAAAGGCTTCGATGAACGGCGGAAACGGGACCGCTGCCCGAAATTGTCCGATGGAAAGGATCAGATCGAGCGGGATCACCTCGTGATTAAATGAAATGCAGGCAATATAGATACCAGGCAAGAAGGCGGCGATTATACAAGCAAAGAACCGCAGCATACGTAAGAAACTGGCAATTGGCCAGCGCGTGCTGTAATCATCAATGCCCTGAAAGAACGCGGCAATGCTGGCAGGGGCAATTAATACACTTGACGAGCGGTCGACGACAACGCAAATGCGACCCTGTAAGATTTGCGAGGCTGCGGTATCCGGTCGTTCCGTGGTAATAAACTGCGGCAGCAGCGAGAACGGATTATCTTCGATCAGTTCTGCCAGTTCACCGGTATTTAGAATGCAATCAACATGTAATGAGGTTAATCTTTTCTCCATTTCCTGTACTAAATCAGGATGGGTGACATCCTCCAGATATAGAACCGACACTTTGCAGGGTACTCTGGAACCGATATGCAGCTCTTTAATCTTCAGCTCTCTGCTGCTTATATAACGGCGAATCAGCGCGATATTTAAGCCTGCAGTCTCAATAAACCCTTGGTGAGCACCTTTAAGGGAAGCTTCTACTTGTGAATCGGTAATTGCGCGCTGCGGCCATCCCTGCGTATCAAAGGCATACGCTTGCAGCTGACCGTCCATGATAAAGACGCTTTGACCTTGAAGAACCGCATTCTCAACATGCTGCAAGCTGCTCAGTGTGCGAATGTCGCCTAGCGTAACGGGAAGAACGCTTTTACCGCTAATGCCTCTGTTAATATCGACGGACTCAAACATCAGCTGATTCAGCACGTTATTGTTGATGGAATTCTTGTCTGCCAATCCTGACAAATACACAAGAACGGCCTGACTTTCAGTCTGCTTATAATAGAAAGACCGAATGACAAGGTCAGGAGCTTTGCTAAAAATCGCGATGATCGAATCGACATTTGCCTTTAAGCTGCTTTGTAGTTCACCGCGTGCTGGAGTATGGTCTTCTTTCATGGCTTGGAAGGACTGAATATGGCGGCGATTGAGAAATTTGAATAATCGAAGGAAGAACTCCATGGCGCACCTCAGCATTCGCTTCTGACTTGATCGTATTTCATATTTTGCCATTAGCTGTTAGCAAATATACCGCAGGATGAATGCAGAAGAAGACAGGCTGTCCATATGGACGGCCTGTCTTCTTCTGTACTGCGATGAAGTCTAATCGACGACGATAGCTTGCAATTTCTGCTTTAGCAAATCAAACGCTTCTTTGAGTTGTGCCTTAGGAATCTGGTCATAACGGTCGCCAAGGCTAACCTCGTATGCGCTTAATGAATCATTAACGACATTAATATATCTTGTGAGTCCAATTCCTGTCTCCTTGTAGAGCTCTAAGAAAATCGGCTCTAATTTGTCTTTCGCAATGGCAGCGTGAACGTGGAACATATTCGACACCGGGAATTCCGGGTTCGTCTTCAGCCCTTCGCATTCGTTATAGAGCTGTGCCAGCTCAACCGCGGACTCGTGATAATGCCCCATCTTCGCTACTCGCTGCTCGAAATAATAGTCGCTGCTAACGATATACGGATACAGGCTTATCAGATCGCCGCCATGGCGTCTTTTCCAAATCTTGGATTGCTCGGTAAAAGCCTCTCCTCCGGCTAAGATCGCCCCTGCAATACCTCCGATTCCTTTGTAAAACGATATGTACACACTATCGAACAATGCGCATACCTCAGCAGCCGACTTGCCGTAATACGGCAAGATTTCGAACAGTCTGGCCCCGTCCAGATGCAGCTTGATCCCGCGCTCGCGACAATGTGACGCGATGGATTCCAACTCTTCAAAGGTAGGCAGCTGACCGCCGATCTCGCGCTGCGGCAGCTCCAGCAGCAAACAAGAGATATTTTCTTTCATGTTCACTACATCATCCAGTGTAATCAGGCGATCTTTGTCCGCAAGCAGAATCGGCTCCAAATGATGCAGTTCCTTCAAGCCGTCCTTCTCGTGAATTTCAAGATGGCAAAGCGGATGATAGGCGACCTTCTTGTTTCCGAGCTCATCGCTCCAGATGCGCAGCGCGATTTGTTGAGCCATCGTTCCGCTCGGGAAGAATACGGCGGATTCTTTGCCCAGAAAGTCGGCCATCTTCCGTTGAAAGTCCTCAATCAGTTTCCCGTTGCCATATACGTCGCTATCCGCGCTGCCGTCCATACCGCGAAATGCTTCCAGTAAAATCTGCACCGTATACTTGCTGTGACCGGTAACCGGGTAGGTAGTTTGGTTAAAAGCCTCTAGTAATGCCGTCATGCGGATCATCCATCTCCTTCAATTGCTGTTGTCATATTGTACTCGTTCGGGCGGTATCACTTCAAGCTTTCCGAACATTGCTCGCCCCAAAAATGAGCGTTGCCCCAGTACGCATATCGTCCATGCCTCATATGATAACGTATGCAACAACTCTTCTTTCTTTAGGGGAGGTGATTCTAATGACATTTGCACTCACAGACTGGATGCTCTACTCGATGTGGGCAGTACTTGGATTTATGGGCCTGAACTTCTTAATGGATATGTTCAAAATGATGAAGTCAGGCACATTTTCCACCGATTTTGTACTTGGGTATCTCAAAGACATGGTTTACTTTGTATTGCCGTTATTCATGTTTGCGAACATGCAGTCTCTCGATCACTGGGGCTGGATGATGTTGACCGCTTACTACGTCGGTGCATTCGGAGTTGTATTCAAGTATCTCATGGACCTAAAAGGAAAAATGTAATCGCTACAGCAGTAGCTCCATTGCCCGCATTTCTTGCAGGCTGCCGGCACCGTCCGGCAGCCTGTTTCGTTTGTAAAACAGGCTTGTCACTTTCAGTTAAATATGTTAAATAAGTAAAGGACGATATTGCTTAGGAGAGATTCAGATGGCACAGCTCTATTACAAATATGGCACGATGAACAGTGGGAAATCATTCGAAATTATTAAAGTTGCCCACAACTACGAGGAACAAGGCAAGCAGGTTCTCATCTATTCCCCTTCTTTCAGTGCAAGAGACGGCGCAGAGCTGGTCGGCTCGCGAGTAGGCTTCGAGCGGGCTGCCATTCCGGTCGACGAGCACACGAACCTATATGAAAGCGTCAAGTCGCATTTATCTACCTCATCCGGTCCTAACAAAATTTATTGCGTCCTTATCGATGAAGCTCAATTTCTGAAGAAACATCATATCCTAGAGCTCACGCAAGTCGTTGACGAGTTGAACATCCCGGTTATGGCGTTCGGACTGAAGAACGACTTCCAGAATCAGTTGTTTGAAGGCAGTTACAACCTGCTGGTGCAAGCCGATAAGATCGAAGAGATCAAGACGATCTGCTGGTTCTGCGACCGCAAAGCTACGATGGTTATCCGCTTTCGCGATGGTCAGCCGGTTAACGCGGGTGAACAAATCCAGATCGGCGGTAATGAAGATTATAAGCCGGTTTGCAGACGCTGCTACAATCAAGCTTTCCGCGAGGTTGAGCCGGAGTCCGAAACCGAATAAGAAGACGCGGAGAGGCGATTTTAGCCTCTCTTTTGTTATTTTAAGCCCCTTTTTGACAAGCCAATAAGAGGAAAGTAAAGTGGTAAAAGTAGGTTAAAAAAGTATTCAAGGAGGCTGCCATGAGCGCTGCACGTAAAGAATCACCTGTTATCCCGTTTACCACCATGCGACAACTTGTTGGCCCGCTGCTCGCCATTATTGTCGGCATCTTCATGGTTATCCTTGACAGTACCGCTGTCAATGTAGCCATCCCTGTTCTTGTGAAAGATTTCGACAGCACGCTGAGCACCGTGCAGTGGACCGTTACCGGTTATGCGCTGGCTCAAGCAGCCGTCATCCCGCTGGCCGGCTGGATGACAGATCGGTTCGGCTCGAAGCAAATTTTCATCATTTCCCTCATTCTGTTTACAGTCGGATCGGTGTTGTGCGCACTGGCAACGACAGCAGAGCAGCTGATTATGTTCCGCGTTCTGCAAGGACTCGGCGGCGGTATGGTGCTTCCGATCGCATTCGCGATGACGTACCAGCTCAGTCCTCCCGAGAAAGCAGGCTCCATCATGGGCCTCATGGGAATGCCGATTCTGCTGGCGCCTGCACTCGGCCCGATCGTTTCTGGGTATTTAGTCGATTATGTCGCTTGGGAATGGATCTTCTTCATCAACGTTCCGATCGGCATACTTGGCGTCATCCTATGTGTAACCTTGCTGCCGAAGCTGCCGAAGAAAGCTTTCACTTCCCTTGATATGTTGGGCATTCTGCTCGGACCGCTTGCATTTGCCGGCTTGTCATATGGACTTAGCGAAGGTTCTGCAAGCTGGACGTCTGACAAGACCATCATCGGTCTCGTCGTTGGTTCGGTATCGCTCATTCTCTTTATCATCGTTGAATTGAAACGTAAGAAAGAACCGCTCCTGGAGCTTCGTGTATTCCGCTCCCCATTGTTCACACGAGGCATTATCGTCCAGTGGGTCCTGCAATTTGTAATGTTCGGGATTATCTTTACCGTCCCTTACTTCATGCAGGAGCTTATGGGCATGAGCGCGTTCCATGCCGGCATGTGGACACTGCCGCAAGCGATTGCCGCAGGACTGTTTATGCCGATCGGAGGCCGCTTATATGACAAAATCGGCGCCCGTCCGCTGGTTGTCACCGGCTTGTCGATTGTTGCGGTTGGCGCATTCCTCATCTCGCGCATCGATCCGTCCGACAGTGCAGTGATGTTCCTTCTTCCCCGCGCCATGCTCGGAATGGGAATGGGCTTGTCTTTCCTAGCTCTGAATACGCATCTCATTCAATCTGCGCCAAGCAATTTGGTCAGCAGGGTTACGTCGCTTACGAGCGCCGCACAACAAGTCGTTACATCGTTTGCGGTCGCAGGATTAACGACATTAATCGTCAGCCGTACAACGCATCATGTTGCTGAAGGGGAGAAACCGATGCCCGATGCGATGGCACACGGCTTCCACGATACGTACTTAGCGCTTGCCGGGCTGGCTATCTTCGGTCTGCTGCTCGCCGTCACCTTGAAACGACCTCAAGCAAACGGGGTTCAAGCTCCGGCGCATGCCGTAGATATGGGCTAATCATCGCCGTCCAACCGTTAATTCCCCCTAGGTGAATGATTTCAGCTCTCTCCGCTCATCTTATGGATGACGGAGGTGAGCATTACCATGACAGGTCGAAACAGCAAACCGAAGAAGAAAGGTCCGGCCTCCCATCCGGGACGTCTGGATCAATACGGAGAGAAGCTCTCGGAAGAGAGCGACAACAAGTCTCAAGGTAACAGCTGCTGAGTCATTGAAGAAGAGAAGGCTGTCTCGATCGTGCGATTTCGCACTTCTGAGACAGCCTTTTATCATGCCCGGATTAACGGTCCACTTGGATTAAGCAAAGGTCATGACGGATTCGCCGTTAATGGCTGTACCGATCGATTCACCTTCGCATATCGCAGCCATGGAGCCCGGCTCATCGAAATTGAACACATGAATCGGGAGCTTGTAGTCTCGCGCGAGCAGAAACGCAGACTGATCCATGACCCGCAAGTCATTCTTGACCACATCGTTATAGTGAAGCGATTGGAATTTCCTCGCGTCCCTATACTTCTTCGGATCTGCTTCATATACACCGTCCACCCCTTGCTTCGCAACAAATAAGGCATCGCAATTCACCTCAATAGCACGTTGCACAGAAGGATAGTCAGTTGTCACATAGGGCTGGCCATTGCCGCCGGCGAAGATGACGATATACCCTTTCTCCAAATGATGAATCGCTCGCAGCCGGATATAGGGCTCTGCGACGGAGGTGAGCGGAATGGCTGTCATCACGCGCACTTCGTTGCTGCATTTTGCCTTCAACACGCCTCTTAGCATTAAACTGTTCACTACCGTTGCAAGTGTACCGATATTATCGGCTTCCGCGCGCTCAATGCCCCAGCTCTCCGCCATATTGCCTCTGAAGATGTTGCCTCCGCCAATAACCAAGGATACCTCGACACCTTTGCTCACGACCGACAATATCTCACCTGCGATATGCTCCAGCCTGCCCGGATCAAACCCAAACTCGCTGCTTCCCGCAACGGCTCCGCCGCTTAACTTGATCAGTACCCTCTTGTATGTGCTCATTACAATCCTCCTTGGACAAAAATAAAACACTAAAGCAAATGCCTTAGTGTTTGCGGATCACATATGAAATTGGAAAGGATATCGACGCATCACGCTCTACTGGAACTTGTTGTTGTCTGATCAGCATGAAGCGTCGCCTCCCTTCCTTTACTAAACTTGATTATATAGGAAACCAACCTTAATAAACAATAAACATTTATGCTCATGTCTGACCTAAATAACCGACTTTGGAACTGTATCGTTCTGTTCATTTTTCAATAAATTGACACCTATGGATATGGTTCTCGTATGAACTGAAATAGTGTACTATTGTAAAGGGCTTCGCGGGTTGACAGTGCCTTGCGACGCCTGACCGGAGAAGGAGGATCCTTGCATGCCACTGTTTCTGCACACGCTGTCGTTAAAGCTGCTAAGGCTTAAGAACTCAGCTATTGCCATTCTTTTCATTGCCTTCCTGCTCATCCTCTCAACGTTAGCCTACTGGCTGGAGCCTGAAACATTCGAAACCTGGTTCAATGCCCTCTACTGGGTAATGACCACGATGGCAACAGTCGGGTACGGCGATTATTTTGCGCATACGTTCGCAGGCAAGTTGCTTACTCTATTTATTTATGTGTTTGGAATCGGCTTACTAAGCTTGATAATCGGCAAAATTATCGATTCGGTGTCACAATATCATCGACAAAGGAGAGCTGGGAAGTTGACCTATTCCGGTAAACAGCACGTCATTTTCATTAATTGGAGCAAGAAGGCCAGATACGCGGTTGATGAGCTGCTATCCATCTCTCCTACCACTCATATCGTGATTATTGATGCCATCGATCAACATCCCTACGAGCATCACAATGTTCACTTTGTCAGCGGCGATCCAAGCTCCGGCGACATTCTGGAGAGAGCCGGCATTGCCAGCGCGCAAGCAGCCATCATCTTCGCTGACTATCGCATCGATGAATCTTCGCTGGTCGACGGAAAATCACTGCTGATTGCATCTAGTATTGAAAGTATCGCTCCTCAGGTCCATACGACCGTTGAGATCATGCTTGAGAAGCATATCCACAATTTCAAACATGTCAAAGTGAATGAATTTGTACTCTCTCACGATGCCGTTGCCAGACTGGCGGTTCGATCCGCACTGAATGATGGCAGCGTGGAAATCTTCACCCAGTTGCTGAGTCGCCAGCATGGTGCCGATGTGTTCCCTATACCCGTCTCACCGGAGTGGAAGACGTATGAGGATGCCTTCCTCTCTCTCTTAAAACAAGGCGCGACATTGATCTCAGACCGCGGAGATATGTCCATCAACACGAAGCTGAACGCTCCGATTCCTGCGAACGCCAAGCTCTTCGTCGTCTGTGATGTCGATGTCTACCAGACTATTACCAAGGGAGTGCGCGCTTAATGCATACGATTTGTTATCAAGAATGGGATGAATCCACACAGCGGGTAGTACGAACGCTCAAACAATATTCGCTCGATACGGATGAGCTATTCGTCCGTAAGCTTGTTAATGCAACGGTCATCCAGAATAGGCTGCTCCACCACAGCTCCCATGAATCCGAAGATACCGGCGTCCATCATATCTATGCGTCTTCGTTCCAACCCAGCGATCTGGACGGCTATGGAGCGGAAGTTAAGCCGGCGCTGCTTGAGCGTTGTGACCGATCTGTGTTTCTGGAAACCGAGTTTCTCTATTGGAACGGACGAAATTTCGACTTAGGCGAGCAGCTGGTCCGAACGACGGGATCTCAAGATATCGCCAGGCTGCTCCTCGATCATTATTTGGTGAAGCAGAATCGCACCTTCGAGTCCTTATATTCCGTGCTCGATGATGACCGCAATAAAGTCGTATTGTATATGAAGGAGGTTCACGTTTAGATGAAAGACGAAATAACGCCTACCAAACTGTTGAAATTCGCGTTATTACTTGCCGTGCCTGTCGCACTTAGCGGATGCAACACCAGCTCCAGCTATAATTGCGACCCGAATTACGAGGATTGTGATGATGGTTATTACGGCAGTTCGGGCGGCACCTATTACTCTAGCGGCGGTTCAACGACCAAGAACCCGACTTACAACTCGGATGGTTCAAGCAGCAGCTCCGGCGTTGTCAAAGGCTCTGGCAGCAGCTCCGGCTCCTTCAAGGGGTTTGGCAGCAGCGGCAGCCACGGCAGCGGAGGTTAAGGCATGATGAACCGGATTGTGCAGCTTGACGGGGACCATGATGAGATATTCAGCGGCGAGATTGCCCAGCGTATCCCCTATCATCGGATGAATGGCAAACAGTACTGTCTTCCGGCCATAACGCTGTTTCAACCCGAAGAAGCAGGCGCAATTCAAGCCGCTTCCGAATCAGTAGACCGCATTTACCGGAAAGTACTGCGTTTCGCCCAACAATATTTGCCCGATGAGTTTCTCGTTCAGCAATTAGGACTTCATCCCGCTCTTTTATCTGCAGCACGCATGCAAGTTCCGTATCATGGCGTTTCCAGGCAAGATTGGATCATTAATGAACACGGCATGAAATGTATCGAGAATAACACGGATACGCCAACGGGCATTCCCGAAACAGCTTACTTGGCCGAGCAGCTCATTCATACTTATACCACGTTTACAGCAGCTTCAATCGGCATGCGCAAGGAAATTCAGACTGCCTTCGACCGGTTGATTCGTCATTATGCCGAACAAGGTCTCTCTGGTCCGATCGTATTTTCCAGTTATGGCTGGCATCTCGAGGATCGTACGAATACCGAGTATTTGATGCAGGCCGTCAATGAGCTGGGATACGAAACGCTATATGTTCCTCTCGAAGAGCTTGAAATCATCCCCGGCGACGGACTCTATGCCGGCGGCCGACGTATTGCGGTGTTATACCGTCTGTATCCACTTGAATATCTAATTCATGATACAGACGAAGAACAAGGCAACATGCCGATAGGCGAAGCGCTGATTCAACTAGTTGAAGAAGGCAAGCTCGGGCTGATCAATCCGGCTCAGAGCATCATTACACAGAGCAAAGGGTTTATGGCGCTTATTTGGTCGCTCTACGCGCGTAGAGATCAAACCGAGGAGTTTGTCGGGTTCACCCTCTTCGATGGAACCGACATCGAGGATATAGACCGTTACCTGCTTCCGACCTATTATGAAGCAGCTCCGTTCGTGCAAGCCGGTACACCTTATGTAGCCAAAGGATATTGGGGACGAGAAGGCAAAGGTACCTCACTCTATGATGGCGAAGGGCAGTTCAAACAAGCGGAATGGGGTCATGAGGAAGCGGATGTCCTCGAAGTTCAAGATTATTACGACAACCAGCCTAAGATCTATCAGCACATGTTCCCTATGCAAGAAGCTCATGTAGAGACGGAAGAAGGTTCATTCGATGGTTATCTGCTTACCGGAGCCTATGTCATCGGCGGACGCTACGCCGGCTTACTCCCGCGTATAGGCGGTAAAATTACCGGCGATATGGCTTATTATTGTCCGGCAGCAATTACATACACAACCCAAGGAGGATCAAGGCGTGAATAACTTTGGAAATGATCTGTTGAACGTAGGAATTGGGATTCTTATTTTGCTCGCGGCACTGCTGGTTGGATCATTCGTATTTAGCAAGCTGACCCGGTTCAATGATTGGGAGGAAATTAGAAAAGGCAATGAGGCTGCAGGCATTTACATGGGCAGCAAGCTGCTTGGACTTGGCATCATCGTTGCAATGGTATCGTACAGCTCCCATGATTGGGAGGCAATGCTCATCTGGTCGGGAATTGGCATCCTCCTTCTCTGTCTCGTCTATGTCCTATTTGATTTCCTTACGCCTAAACTTAACGTTTGCGAAGAGATTGCCAAAGGCAACAAATCGGTTGCTCAGCTGCTCCGCGCTATCATTCTGGGATCGTCGATCGTAATCGGCACATTCCTGATGTAATGACAAAAGCGGCACAAGTGCTCATCACTTGTGCCGCTTTCTATTAGGATAGATAATCGATAATTCCCGATGCAATCGCACTCGATACCGTTTCCTGGAAGGCGGCTGACAGCATCCGTTCTTCCTCGGCTTGATTCGAAATATATCCAAGCTCAAGCAGCAGCGCCGGTCTCGTATTCTCGCGAATGACTTGATAATTGCCCACCTTCACGCCGCGATCCTTGGCATCAATAGATTTCACCAGCTCGCTATGCATAAGCTCGGCAAGTCCGCTATCCGCTTCGTTGTAATAGTACGTTGTCATCCCCGCTACATCATTGGATTCGAAAGCGTCGTAATGAATACTGATAAACACATCTGCGTTCGAATTATTTGCAACTTCCACGCGTTCGTCCAGAGATACGGTTTCGTCGTCCGGGCGGGTCAGGATTACTTTAGCTCCCGTTCTCTTCACCAGCTCGTCCCGAATGTGAAGAACCGTCTGCAAAGTGACATCCTTCTCAAACGTTCCTTGTTGTCCGATCGAACCGGCGTCTTTCCCGCCATGTCCGGCATCCAATACAATCGTTTTGCCGGCAAGCAGCAGGTTCTGGCTTGCGACGATCGGCTCACCTGCCGCTGCGTGATTATCGCTTGATCCATTGGCACGATTATGGGCTTGGACTATGAATAAAGCCGCGGCAAAGACGATTAAGGCAAGCAAGGCAGTGCCGGGGGATTTCTTCTTTCGCCTTCTCATTTCAGAAACGTCCTCCTTACGTTTGCATCTTGATGCTCCACTACCATACCAGATCGACATAAAATTGAAATGAAGCTAATCTTAATAACGGATTAAATCGATAAAAAGTTTAATTTTTCAATTCGTCATGCATAACATCGATACCTGCTTGGGTACATTAATGTCTGTTGCAATTTACTTAGAATGAGGAGGATCACACACATGGCAAACGGACAAAATGAAGTTTCTAAAGCAGACGTGCAATCCGTGGCATTAAACAAGCTTCCGGTTGCAGGTGCAGCAGACACCGAGTTCTCCGCAGAAGAAGCGGCTGAAGTATTCCAGCATAACCCTGCTTCGAACCAAACGGCAGCTAATGTTGCTGCTAATGAAGCTGAAGATCAAGAGTAGTCCCTAATCGGATACCAAACAAAACATGAAGCCCGTTCCTTATGGAATCGGGCTTCACTTATTTTGCTCAAGCCAGTCGAAGTAATTACGAACTAACCGGCGGAATATTCAAGCTTTTTGCGCGTCGTATTGCCTTTGTTTCGAGATCCCTTAACCAGTTCAGGCAGTGCAACGCCTAGCAGCACCAGAACGACTCCGGCCCACTGTAGCGCACTTACCTGCTCATGCAGCACAACCGCTGATAGCATTACCGCTACAGGCAGCTCCGATGCGCCAAGAATACCGGCCATCCCTCCGCCGATATGCGGTACCCCCGCTGCGAACAGCACGGGAGGAATAAAAGCACCGAACAGACCAAGCAGGAAACCGAACAGCAGCAAGCTGCTCCAGATCACGCCGTTAAACAGATACACCGGCGGGAATAGAATAAACACGAAGATCATTCCGCCTGTGATCATCCACAAGCTACGTTGAGCGGGATGAACAGCCGGGACGGCTTTTCCGCTGAAAATAATAAAGAGCGAATAACTGACTGCAGCGAGCAATCCAAGCGCGATACCGGTCCAGTTGAACTCGGAAATACCTTGCTCCAAAATTCCGGCAGCGAGCAAAGTTCCGCCGAATAAGATGCTAAGCGTTAACAGCATGATTCCGTTGGGACGTTTACGCGTGCTGATTGCATGAATGAGTACGCCCATCCAGGTAAATTGGAACAACAGTACAATCGCAAGTGAATTCGGAATGTAACGTAACGATTGATAATACAAGAGCCCCGTCAATGCCGTCGGAATCCCTGCCGACATCAACATGAAACGTTGTTTCCATGTTAAGCTGAGCGATTGCAGCACCGGTTCCGTTGACTTCGATGCTTGCCGTTTACTGCGTAATTTCAACACAAGAACCAGCAGCCAGGATAGAATAAATCCGGTTAGCAGCTGCGTGCCGACAACCTCACCAAGGCTGTAGCCTTGTCCATAAGCTTTCACCACGATCGTCGACAGAATCCCGTAGCTGACCGCGCCTAGAAATACAGATATCATATATTTCATCTCTAAGATGCCCCTTTCGAAACTTGCGTATAATCAGAAACCAAAACACAAAAAACTTCCTTACCACAAATACAGAATCATCGACCGATCATTCCGTATTCGTAGTAAGGAAGTTAAGGCTTCCTGTAGATACCCTCACCCTGTTGTTCGTGAGGTTATACGAATTTATTATGAAGTTAAGTATGTTTTCCGTTGCAACTGCTTGTGATCACTCATGGAAATGTAACATGACTCGTTAGTTTCTGTCAACAGGTGATTGACGGAAATTAAGCTAATTTCAGAAAGTCACTTCGCATGATACTTCGGACATGCCCTGCCCATCGGCCGTTTGCAGGACAATATTTCTTCGCAACCTTCTCAATCGTCGTATAGCCGCGCTCGACGTAATTGGCGGAGAGGAGTTGTCCGAATTTCCTCACGCTCTCCCCCTTGGTGGCGAAGGAAAAGGCTTTTTTATAGGCGTTCTTGCCTGTGACGGCGTTCAAACCGAACAAATTATTTTTATTTTGCGCCAATCGGCTCGACCCGTTACCGCTTTCAAGCTTCATGACGGCGATCGTGAAGAACGCATTAATGCCATATTTATCTTCAATGGCCAGAACGGCTGCCTCCAGTCCATGGCCGGCAAGCTTCGTTCCTTTCAGAATAGTCGCGATTTGCTCTTTGTTTAGACCCGAGTCGGACATCACTTTGGATGTCGGTTTAGCCAGCTTCTCCAGAGGCGTTACAAGCTTCTTCTTAATGGGTAAATGATCAATAGCAGCCGTTGGCGCATTCACTTTCTTAACTGTCTGATTAGCCACAGATGCGGTGGACACTTCGACTTTAGCGTCTTTCACTTGGTTTACGGGTACTGCGGTCGTTTGCGATACCGTTTGTGCTATCTGCGGCACTTCCTCTGCATAGCCGCCATGGACATAGCCGCCATCTTTGAGTGACAGCCAGCCCGATTCGGTTACGCTAACAACTTGAAGCAGCTCGCCTTGCTTCACTTCGGTAAGGATGGTTGAGCTTGCGTCCGGCATGGAACGTACATTGAGGTAGAATGCCGTTACTTTATATGTATGGATAGGTTTTGCCATCGGAACGACGGTGACAGGCGTTGCTGGTACGGGGATTTGTCGTATTGGTTCAACCATTTCGATGGTCGATGCTTTGGGGATGACGGTTACGGGCTGAAACAATGATTTCGGCAGATGTATGACTTGTGATGCAGGCGTTAGAGACTTGGTTGATGAAGCCGTCTTGTTAGTAAGCCAGTGCGGAGCAGATATTCCGGCTATTTGGGAATTCCAAAGTGCATTCGTAAAGGTAAAGGATAGGATAATTGTCGTTACAAACAAAGCACAAATCATATAAGCCACTACATTCCACTGGATGGTTCTAGTCATTGAAACACCTCTTCCTTGGATTTAAGGGCCTTTCCGATATAGGTTAGATTGTAAATGCTATCTTCTGAAAAGCATGTCAAACCTTCTGTAAGAAAAATATGTACTTTTGTCGATGGACATTCCTTCTTTAGCGAACAAAAAAGAAGCCTGAGTGATTCAGGCTCCTTTATGAGTGTTTTTTAATCTTTTTTCACGCTTCCGGAAACGCCTTGCGCCCCATAAAACCGTCATTCCAGCCGTGATAGTGAGAGATTCGATCCTCGCCTTGCTTCCAACAGATTAGAATTTCCTCACCATTGAGAATCGAGGGAAAATCGATCAATCCCGGGTTAATCATTTTGAGAAAAACGCCTTTCCGATCAAAATTTCCGATGTGCAGGTCAATTTCCATCCGCATAAATTCAAGCTGACTCTCCACCTCAAAGAAAGGATCCTCATTTTCTCGGGATGTAGTCGCCTTCAATACTTGCAATTCATCAAACTTTTCTTCGAATTGCTGCGTCAGCAGCTGCAGCTTCAGCAGATCTTCCTGCAGCTGCGGTAATAGTGCATTCGCTTCGCTTAATGTAAAATGAATTTGGTCCACTTTCATATCCACTCCTTACATTAAGTGTACTAAAATCAAATGAACGAGGTCAAACGGCGCGCCATGAAAAAACGAGAACCCCGCGTCCGACTTCGACACTTCGATTCTCGTTCCCTCTCTTATTTAAAATAAGTCCGCAAATGCTCCGCCGCTTTCACAATTCCCTGCTGTTCCTTCTCCAAGCTTCCCCAGAAACGATGATCCTCCAGCTCAATGCTGATGGCCCCCTTATACCCAAGGCGATCCAAGCGAACGGCCACCTTGCTCCATTCGACCGCACCGTGACCCGGTATCGTATAACGCCACGATCCTTCCGAGAAACCGTATTTCGCGCCGAATGTTGCCGGCAGCACGCCGGATTCATACAGCTCTTCATTAAGAAGCTCCGTATCCTTGCCATGACAATGGTTGACGCGTTCACCGAACTCCGATAATGCGCGTAAGTGGTCGATGCCGAGGCGGACAAGATGAGAAGGATCATAATTGAGGCCAAAATGTTTCGAAGGTATCGCCTCGAACATCGCTCTCCACATCTCAGGCGTGCAGCCAAGCGTAGGATAATGAGGTGCCGGACCCGGCCAGCCTTTGATCGCAATGTAGATGCCGCGCTGCTCGGCATGTCGCACGACTTCCGGGAAGGAATCCTTCCAGATGGCGAAGCCCTCCGAACGAGGAAGTGAAAGATCCTCCGGAACCAAACACATAAACATGACGCTGCCGCCAAGCTCAGCCATCGTGTCCATCTGGCGTTTGGTCGCCTCGACCGCTTCCGAGCGGCGGGCATCATCACGGCTGAGCAACTGCGCGGTATGTCGTGCATCGACGGATCCGATGCCAATGCCAAACTCATTGCAGGCTTGCTTCGCCTCGGATGTCAACTCGGAAACATCTAAGATGTCGAGTCCGATTTCTGCTGCCCATGCAGCGGTATTTCGAATGCCTCCACGGCCAATGATGGGCGGAATACGCATGCCAATGGAATACGTCATCTTTAGCTTACCTCCTCAGATTCCAAATGTCCCAACGGCGAATATCCTGCGGCTTCATAAATCATTTCGGATAATTGCACGACTTTAAGCGCATACTCGCCGGGTACAAGCACATCATGGCGACCCAAGATCGCATCAATAAAGCTCTTATCCTGATTAGTCGATACCGGAGGCAGCTCAGGAACGATGGGCTCTTGTCTCAAGCGGCGAAGCGTGATGCGGCCGTTATCATAGAAGATTCCGCCTTCTTCTCCGCAGAAGACAAAGGTCTCATGCCAGCAAGGCGCGAAACCAACCAGATTCAGACCCGCAACGGCACCTTCGGCAAATCGAATCGAAGTGAACGTATCGATTTCTACAGGCGTGCCGTGCATATGCAGCTGAGGTTTAACCTCAATCGGTGTCAGTCCCGTCGTCCATAGCAGAACATCAATGATATGGCTGCCGGAATCCATCAGGAAACCGCCGCCGGACAGCGCAGGGTCCTGGCGCCAAGAGCCCGGCGTCCCCTGTCTCCACTCTTGATACAGAGAGGCGGTAATCGAAGTCAGCTTGCCGATCTCGCCTCTTGCAATGGCATCCCGGATATAGAGAAATTCAGGCTGAAAATGACGCTGATACGAAACTTGCATGATTTTTCCGGCTTCTTCAGCCAGCTCGATTAGTGTCTTCGCTTCCTCAGAGGAGCAAGTCATCGGTTTCTCGATTAATACATGAAGGCCTTTGCGCAATACGGCGCTTGCCTGCTCAAAGTGCAGCGTATGCGGTGAACAAATGACGACCGCATCCAGCTCCACTTCATTCAGCATCTCGGAGTATTCCGCGAATGCCGGAATATCACCTAATTGATTCTGCGCGGCAAACTGTGCTCTGCCTGCTGCATTCGGATCTGCTAATGCTGTAATTTGCACTTCCGGCAGCTCAGACAGCTGACGCGCGTGCCACCCCGCTATGCCGCCGGTTCCAATCATCCCAACTCGAATCAAGCTCATTATTTTCCCTCCCGCTTATGCTTCAAATAGATAAGGCATTTGGTTAAATAAGACATCTCCACACTAAGCTAACACAAATCAAAGCCGCTACCAATCCAAATATGCGACAAGATATGCTAAGCGATGTCCACGTTTGGACAATTACAAAGTAGGTAATGATAAGCAAGAGCTCGTGATCAATGCACAGGAGGAATACACAGCGTTATGAAAAGAATTTTGCAACATACAACCCGAACGGCCGTTTGCTTCGTTCTGCTGGCTGCATCCATTGGCGGTCCTGCCGGCGCGCACCCCGTTCAAGAAGCGGCACCGACCGTCGTTCAAGTGAAACTGCTTGGAGCAGCCGGCACCGAAGTCGGAATGGCATCCTTAACTCAGAAAAACGATGCCGTCGTGCTGCACGTAGAAGCCAAAAACTTGCCCCCGGGTGTCCATGGCATTCATTTTCATGAAACCGGGAAATGCGAAGCGCCTGACTTTAAGACGGCAGGCGCACATTTCAACCCGCAGACCAAACAGCATGGATTTAACAATCCGAAGGGGTTCCATGTTGGGGATTTACCGAATATCTCCGTAGCTGCGGATGGCTCGGTCAAAGTAGATATCGAGACAAGAATCGTTACGCTAGCGCCGAACCAACCTAATTCGCTCCGGAAAACAGGCGGAACTGCGCTTGTCATTCATGAGAAAGCCGATGATTACGCAACCGACCCATCCGGAAATTCAGGAAATCGCATTGTATGCGGAGTCATACAATAAAGCAATCGTGTTGCCATCCATGGCCATGACTTCGTATATCGCGAGGATCATGGCCATTTACAACCGGTCTTGTCATACGTTAAATTGAAACATGGAGATGGACTTATAGATCTTATATAGAGAGCAGCTAAAGGAGCCACCAAACTGATGTTAACGAAAGAATTATCGCCGCTTGTACAAGCTTTGGACCTTAAACCGCATCCGGAAGGCGGCTGGTACAAAGAATTGTGGAAAGCCTCCTTCGAGATTCCGCAAGCTATTCTGGGAGAACGCTATTCCGGCGCACGGTTTGCCGCAACATCCATTTACTTTGTTCTGCATCCGGAAGAAACCTCAGACTGGCATACGGTACTGTCGGATGAATTGTGGCTCTGGCATTCCGGCAGCCCGCTTCTGCTCCGCTTAGGCGGTACGGGAGAGAATCCGGAGAAGACCGAAGACATTATTATCGGACCGGATATCGCGAAGGGTCAGCGCCCTCAAGCGCTGGTTCCGGCAAATGTATGGCAGATGGCCAAGCCGCTCGGCGATGAGCCCGTCTTTGTATCCTGTGTTGTCGCACCGGGCTTTCATTATGATGATTTCACGCTCATTCAACGCACTTAAACCCTACATTATTAAGCAAGAGGCCAATCAGGATGTTCCTGATTGGCCTTTTCTCATTGTCAATGGGAAATGAATGAATGTTTTCTAATCATATTCTAACAATTACAGTGAAAGCGTTCGTAATGCAGAGTTTTCCTCCACATTGGTAAGTAGTGGTTTTTCTAGCTGTGATATAGTGGTCTCCAGGTGATCACGACATCCAGTAATCACACTATACTCTCAATTAATAGGAGGAAGTCATGAATAACACAACAAACAAGCGTATAGGTAGAAAACTAGCAGGTGTAGCACTCAGCCTATCTATCGCTTTTGCCGGAAGCATGCTTCTTACGCCGAAGACGACTCACGCTGCATCCGACTCCGTCGTTGCGAGCAACATCATTAATAAGGGCAAACAATATATGGGCGTACCTTACAAATTCGGTGCCAAATCCGGCATTACGAGCGCATTTGATTGTTCGTCATTCGTGCAATATGTTTATAAAAAGAATGGCATCAGCCTTCCGCGTTCGTCGAGACAGCAAGCGCTTAAAGGAACCCGGGTTCTGAAAAGCAACCTGAAAAAGGGCGATCTTATTTTCTCGGATACGAATCGTGACGGCAAAATCAATCATGTCAGCATCTATATCGGCAACGGCAAAGTACTTCAAACGTACCGCGTTGGAATCGGCGTTACCATTTCCACATTCAAAGGCAGCATTTGGGACAAAACATTCGTAACGGCTCGCGATGTCATTTAAGTTCCGTTTCGTGCAGGGCATCTAGGTGCTCTGCACGTTTTTCGTTTCGTTGGGCAAGCGTATATACAGGCTCCCCTTGGTCTCCATACACTAGAAGCTAATAGAGTATTCGCGTGTAAGGGGGGTTCAAACAATGAAACTGGATATCGGTTGCGGCGCCAATAAACTCCCGGATTGCTATGGGATTGACCGTTATGCACTGCCGGGTGTCAATCTGGTCAGCGATCTGAATACCGAGATTCCGTTTCCCGATAATGCCATCGATTTCATTGCCGTGAGCCGCATGCTGCCTTACGTAAGCGACCTAAACTTCACTCTGCGTGAAATCTACCGAGTCAGCGTTCACAAGACTGTAGTTTGTTTGCTGTGCCCGTACGCGCATAATTTTCGACACAGCTCTAATCCCTTCTTAAAGCATCGGTTCGATGAACACACGCCTCGTTATATGACGGCCTCTTTCAAACAACCTCCCGGAAGTCCGATCTGTCCTCCCCTATCGCCGTACAGCTATGTCACGCCTCCTCCTTATGATTTCAGGCTGCTTCGCATGGAGCTATTCTATCAAGCCCCTTATCTAACCGATCTCTATGAACCCGATGAGCTCGAAGTACTCAAAGAGCTGCAAGCTAACGTTGTAGATGAGATTCTGTATTATTATGTCGTCGTGAAGGCGCCACTGACGGATGAGGAATGGTTAGCGCTGTGTAATGAAGTTCACCCTGAGCCGCATGCCGTAACCATGCTTCGTAGCATAGCCCCTTAAGCAGGTGCATATGTTTGAGTTAGTGTGCAAACTGCATCGAATTTGAAAAAGGCAATCCTAAGGGGGGGGCGAGGAGCATTGCACTAGTAGTTCGGGCTACCCTCAATGCTACCGGCGCGATTACCTTCACCGGTAATACGCTCGGTCTAAGCCGTTCCACGGTGGAAGGGGTTCCCGGTACCCAAGACAGTATCGGCGCATTCGTCACGACCAATACAGCAGTTCGGTTCGGTACCTATCCCTTTGGAACGACCAACAACTATCTGCTCAACAACTCATCTGCCATTCTTGTGCTGCCGGCAGGCAGTACTGTGCTGTATGCGGAATTGATCTGGGGCGGCACCTATATCGTACCCGGCGTCAATTTATCGGCGGCCATCAACAATCCCGTTACGCTTACATTGCCGAACGCGACGAACGTCAGCATTACACCTGACGCGGCAACCGCAAATACATTCGATCTCGGCAGCGGCGCATTCGGTTATACGCGATCCGCTAACGTGACCTCGCGAATCACGACAGGCGGAGCCGGTACGTATACAGTAGGAGCCGTTGTCGGTACCATCACGGTTACGGATCCAACGGCTAACCATGCTGGCTGGACACTCGCAGTGATCTATCAGAATCCCACTTTGCCCTTCAGAAACATGTCACTTCGTGTTGGAGCCGTACTTGTTCAATCCACCTCTGCCCCGGTTGTAACGACGATAACCGGATTCGCCACGCCTGTCACCGGCGCGCTAGGCGGCAGAGCGCTTTTCAGCGCCCAGGAAGGCGATGCGAATCGCACAGGCGACCAGGCGCTATTCGGGCCGACAACCGGCACACAGGTTGCTTTGTCCGGAACCAACAATTTCGCCAACAATTTTTTCGCGTCTCAGATAAATGACGATACCGGCGCGCTGAATACAACCGGCACATTCGGGACACGAAATCAGATTAACGGAGCTCCGGGCTCGAACATTACCGGCGGACGGCAAGGCTGGGACATCACGAATGTCAATGTTTCGGCCAACCTTGCGAACAATCAATCCTCGGCAGTATTGACGCTAACCACTTCGGGAGACGCCTACGTCGTCAATGCCAACGCGTTACAGATCAATATCAATGCGCCTAACATTTCAACAACGAAGAGCGCAAACGTTACCGGAACCGTCATTGGCGATACGATTACGTATACAGTCACGGTCAGCAATACCGGTAATGCGAACGCGGCAAGCGTCGTCGTATCAGACGCCATACCAACAGGTTCCACTTTTGTTGCAGGCAGTGTGGTCGTAGCCGGTGTAGCCAAACCGACTTTCGATATCGTTGCCGGCGTGCCGATAGGTTCCCTTGCCCTGAACAGCTCCGTAACCATTACATACAAAGCCAAGGTCACCTCTCTGCCGAATCCGCCCCAAATTCCAAACGTCGCCAAAGCCGCCTTCACCTTCCAAAGTGTCGCCGGCGGGGACGTTATTAGCGGTGTCATTCCTTCGAACACGGTGTCAACACCGGTCTACTCACCTGTGCTTACCCTTACGAAGAGCGCGGATACAACGAATGCCGCTGTCGGTACAACCGTCACGTATTCGGTGCTGATTGCGAACTCCGGCAGTATCGGCGCGACAACCACGTTCACGGATAATATTCCGGGCAGCACGACCTTTGTCCCGAACAGCGTAACTGTAAACGGAGTGACCCAGCCAGGGGCTAATCCCGTTATCGGTGTTCCTATCGGAATCGTGCCTCTTGGCGGTTCAACGACCGTTACCTTTCAAGTCATCGTCAATTCGCTGCCGACTCCCGTGCAGCCGCAAATTTCGAATCAGGCAGCTGCAGCCTATACCTACTCGCCGCCTGACGGAAGCGGCAGAACGCTTAGCGGATCGGCCACGTCGAATACGCTTGTCATTCCTGTTTCACTGCCGAATGTGAATGTGGTGAAGAGCTCGAATCGCACCGCAACGACAGTCGGCGATACGATCCAATTCTCGACCTTGATTTCCAACAACGGCGTTGCCGCCGTTTCGAACGTCGTATTCAGTGATCCTATACCGGCCGGGACCAGCTTCATCGATGGATCGGTCACGGTAGGCGGTGTCGCCAGGCCAACCGCCAATCCTGCCGGCGGTATTTCAATCGGCACCATTGCATCCGGCGCATCCGTAAACGTCGTCTTCCAGCTCAATGTCACATCGCTTCCATCACCTGCCCAAATCGATAACCGTGCTACGGTATCTTACAGCTCAGGCACATTTAACGGTTCGTCCCTATCAAACACCATATCCGTTCCGGTCTATCAACCGATTATCGCCGTACAGAAAGCGGTAAACTCGACTCGTGCAACGGTCGGCGATACATTAACGTATTCCTTCGCCGTCCAAAATACCGGTAATTTCGGCGCGCAGCTTACGTTGACCGATACGCTGCCTTCCGGAACGACATATGTCGCAAACAGTATTACCGTCGATGGTTCTCCACGTCCGGGTTCAACACCGCAAACCGGAATCCCGGTCGGGCCGGTGCCTGCAGGGAGTACAGTGAACGTCGTCTTTCAAGTCGTGCTTCAATCTCTGCCTAATCCGCCTACGCTGACGAACTTCGGGACGTATACGTATACGTACACCCTTCCGGACAGTCGTGTGTTCAACGGCAGCGGCAGCTCGAACACGGTGTCAATTCCCGCTTCAGCGCCTAACGTAAGCATCAGTAAAGGCGCTGATTTCTCGGAAGCGACCCTGAACGATGAAATTACGTATACCATCATCGTCTCTAACAACAGCATCGTTCCTGTCAATCAAGTATTCGTGTCCGACCCCATTCCGGACGGCTCACAATTTATAGCCGGCAGCGTGACCGTCGGGGGCATTCCGTCGCCAAGCGCAGATCCCGCGGCGGGTATTCTGGTTGGGACACTTGCGCCGTCTGCAATTTCGATTATCAGCTTCCGGATTCGCGTTACGTCGCTCACGACTTCTGCCATCTTATCCAATCGAGCTGCAGTCAACTATACGTCCGGTGCATTTATGGGAACGTCCTTTTCCGATACCGTGAATATTCCCGTATATGCTCCGATACTCGCCGTTTCCAAGAGTGCCAATTCCGCTGCTGCTACACTTGGTGATGCGGTCGTCTATACGCTTCAAATCAACAACAGCGGGAATATCAGTGCCGATGTTACACTGACGGATAACATCCCGGCAGGGTCGACATTCGTTGTGAACTCCGTAATTGTAAATGGGACTCCTCAGCCGGGCGTTGATCCGGTTACAGGCATTCCCAGCGTCATTGTTCCTCCTCTTCAAACGTCCGCGGTTACATTTCAAGTATCCGTCGATTCGCTTCCTAGCCCGCAGCAGCTTGTGGACCAAGGAACGGCCTCGTATACCTATACGCTTCCCGCCGGACGCGTGGTTAACGGTTCGGCAAACTCGAATACGGTAACGATCCCGGTATCCGCGCCGAATGTGTCGGTTGTGCTCAGCACGCCTGCTACAGATATCACGACAGGCGATACGATTCTGTACGCCGCCGTCATTACGAACAACGGGATTACGAACGTCAACAACATCATCTATGTCGGTACGCCCATCCCAGGCACTGCCTTCGTTCCGGGCAGCGTGACAGTGAACGGTATTGCACTTCCCCAGGCGGATGTGACCGCTGGTATTCCGATCGGTTCCCTGGCACCAAGTGCCTTCGCAACCGTGACCTATGAGGTGAAACTAATCATGCCTGTGTCCGATCAAATTGTTAACCAGTCGACAGTAAGCTTTACATCCGGCAGCTTCTCGAGCACATCATCGTCCAACGTCGTAACGACTCCGATTACGCAGCCGCAAATCAACGTGGTTAAATCGGCGGGCACCAGCTCTGCCACAGTAGGCGATACCATCGTATACACGATTGCGGTTAGCAATACCGGCAATCTGCCTGCCACCGTAACGGTAACCGATACGATTCCGGCGAATACGACTTTCGTAGCTAACAGCGTCATCGTCGCCGGCATTCCGCAGCCTAGCGCGACGCCTTCCGGCGGAATAAATGCGGGCACGGTTGACGTGAATCAAACCGTCTACCTCATGTTCTCCGTCGTCATCGATTCGCTCCCCAATCCGCAGCAAATCGTCAACCAAGCGACGGCTACTTATCAGTTCACCCCGCCGGACGGACGTTTGCTGACAGGAACGTCATTATCGAATACGCTCTCGATATCCGTATCTTCACCGAATGTAAACGCGTTTAAGTCCTCGACCGCAACGTCTGTCTCGATCGGAGATACGATCCCTTATGTCGTGCTCGTATCCAATAACGGGATCGCACCGATCACAAATACGGTATTTATCGATGGTATCCCTAGCGGCACCGTATTTGTAGCAGGAAGCGTAGCCATCAATAGCGTCCCCGTTCCCGGCGCGAATCCGGCGCTGGGTGTAAATGTAGGCACGATCCCAAACGGCGGCTCGGCTACCGTGACATTCAATCTGCTGGTCGTTTCGGTGCCAACGCCTCCGTTTATATCTAACCAAGCTACTGTAACCTACACTTCCGGCGCATTCTCCAGCTCTTCCTTCTCCAATGGCGTAGACATTCCTGTCTATCAGCCGGTCATCAGTGTTGTAAAAAGCGCAAGCACGACTAATGCTTCCGTTGGCCAAACCGTTATCTACACCATGGCTGTCACCAACTCCGGGAACTATGCCGCGTCCGTCATTCTATCCGACCCGACACTCGCGCCCGAGCTTTCTTTTGTTCCTAACAGCGTTATCGTCGGAGGTTCGCCGCAAGCTGGCGTGGATCCGATTACCGGTATTCCCGTCGGTGTCGTACAGCCAGGGGCTACAGTGAATGTCACCTTTACGGCGGTTATCACATCTTTGCCGCCAACGCAGCAATTGTCCAACCAAGCGACGGCTGCATACAGCTATACGCTGCCTGACAGCCGTACACTTAACGGCTCATCGGTTTCCAATACACTGTCCTACCCGGTATCCTCTCCGGATGTCGATGTCGTGAAGAGCGCTACGCAGACTGCCCTCACGGTCGGCGATATTCAAACGTACAGCATTCTTGTGACCAACAGCGGGATTGCCACGGTCGATAATATTATCTTTGCGGATCCGATCCCGTCGGGAACCTCCTTCCTATCGGGCAGCGTCACCCTTAATGGAGTGCCGCTTCCGAACGCGAATCCGGCAGCCGGCTTCTCGCTCGACCCGATTGCAGCCGGCGCTTCAGTCACTGTCGCCTTCAGCGTAACCGTGACCGCCGTTCCGGAAGGAGAACTGGTCAGCAACCGCTCATCGGTAAGCTTCACCTCCGGCGTATTCTCGGCGGTTACGTTCTCGAATACTGTCACGACGCCTGTTTATCAGCCTGTTATTACGCTTGTAAAGTCGGCTAACACTTCGCTCGCCAGCGTCGGGAACACGGTCGTCTATCGGGTCAACGTAACGAACAGCGGAAACTATCCGACAACCGTCACAATCACGGATCCTACTCCAACCGGCACCTCTTTGGTACCAAACAGCGTCATTGTCAGCGGTGCTCCGCAAGCAGGCGCGGATCCGGCGGCCGGTTACAGTATCGGCGTCGTTGCACCGGGAGCGACCGTGCAGACGACATTTGAGTACACCATCAACACGATGCCGCCTAATCAGCAATTGACCAACCAAGCGACGGCCAGCTATGCATTTACGCTGCCGGATTCCAGATCGTTCATACGCTCCGCGGCGTCCAATACGCTTACGATTCCGGTCACATCGCCTAATATAAGCATCGTGAAGAGCACGTTGGCCACGGATGCGATTCTCGGGGATGTGATTACCTATTCGAATGTCGTCACAAATACCGGCATTGCGAACTTGAACAGTGCCGTTCTGTCCGATCCGATACCTGCAGGCACGACCTTCGTACCTGGTTCGGTGCTCGTAAACGGCGTGCCGTTTCCGAATGCCAATCCGGCATCGGGTATCGCGCTTGGCGTCATTCCACCGTCAACCTCAGTTACCGTCACCTTTAACATTACGGTGAATTCAATTCCGGCGGGCGGCCAGTTAAACAACCAATCCACCGTGTCCTTCACATCGGGCGTCTTCTCCGGCACGGGATTGTCGAATGTCTTGACGACACCGGTCTACAATCCGATCATGTCTGTCGTGAAGAGCGCAAGCACGGCGAATGCTACTGTCGGAGATACCATTACGTACTCCTTGCTCATCTCGAATACCGGTAACCTGGAAGCTACCGTTACCTTGTACGATACGATTCCGACCGGGGCCGAATTCATACCGAACAGCGTCGCGATCGGCGGCGTTCCGCAGCCGGGGGCGGACCCTGTAACAGGCATTAATGTCGGCGTCGTACCTGCAGGTGCATCCGTTCACGTGCTCGTTACGCTGCAGGTTACCGTCGAAGCCCTTCCTTCTCCGCAGCAACTCGCCAACCAAGCGACGGCCGCCTATTCGTTCTCGCCGCCGGATGGCCGTATTATTAATGCCACGGTTAACTCGAACACCGTCATCATTCCGGTTTCCTCACCGGATGTATCTGTAGTGAAGAGCAGCAACGCCATCGATGCCGTTGTAGGCGATACCATTTTCTATACCATTACGGTCACGAATAACGGCCTATCGCCGGTTAATAATGTCACCCTGGTTGACCCGCTTCCGCCAAGTGCTAGCTTCATCCCTGGAACGGTCACCGTCAATGGAGTACCGATGCCTGCCGACAGTCCGAATACGGGTATCCATATCGGCTCAATCGCGGTCGGCGCGGTATCTACCGTTCAATTCCAGGTGCAGGTAGTATGATGGCAGTTCCGGACCCGCCGCAGACGATTCGCAACCAGTCCGTCGTGTCCTTCTCTTCCGCCGGCGCAACAAGCTTCTCGTACTCGAATATCGTCAATACCACTGTGAATGGGCCGGTCATCTCCGTTGCATTGTCGACGACTTCGACGCAAGCAGGTTTGACCCTGCCGGTTACGTATCAGATTACGGTCACCAATAGCGGGAATCGCTCCGCAAATGTGACCGTGTATGACCTATTGCCGCCGGGTACCGTGTTCGTGGCCAACAGCGTCATCGTCAACGGTTCACCTGTACCCGGCGTAACACCGGATGGCGGCATTCCGCTCGGAGATGTCAGTCCGGGCAGTACGATAACGATTTATTTTCAACTGCTGCTTGTTTCCGCGCCGCCTTCCGGCCAGCTCGATAATCAAGCGACGGCATCGTATTATTTTGAAACGACCGATGGTCGAACGATTACCGGCTCCGAAAGCTCGAACGTCGTAACGCTGCCCGTTACGGTACAGCAAGTCAGTCTGCTAAAAGGCGTGAATACGGCCTATACGTACTCCGGCGATATGCTGGTTTATACCACTACGGCTGCGAATGAAGGAACGGAGCCGATGCGGCAGAGCGTGCTGTATGATGCACTGCCGAAAGGAACGCTGTTTGTTCAGGGGAGCGTCACCATTAATGGTGTTCGCTCTCCATCGGCTTCACCTATTACCGGAATCACACTGGGACTCATTCAGCCCGGTGTATCCTTCGTAGTGACATTCAGCGTCATCGTATTGGATGTTCCCGTCCACACCCAGTTAGCGAACAGTGCGGAGTTGAGGTTTCAATTCGGCACTTTCGACCAATCCGTAACGTCCAATACGGTTTCTTCCCTTGTATCCGGACCTGCTCTGTCGGTCCATAAATCCGCAAGTTTATCGCAAGCTACCGTTGGTCAAACCATACGATATTCGATCACGATCTTTAACAGCGGTACAACCGGCGCCGAAGTTACCGTACGCGATGCGATTCCTGCCGGAGCCCTCTTCGTGCAAGGCAGCGCTGAAGTGAACGGTCGTCCGCTGCCCGGCGCGAACCCGGATGCCGGAATCCAGCTGGGTTTGGTGCAGCCCGGTGTGCAATACGTCCTATCCTTCCTGGTTACCGTTACGCGATCAGGCAATCAATCGGAGCTAATCAACAGGGCTACCGTGGAGTATTCTTTCCGTCTTCCGAGCGGCGTTCTCGTTACGGATGCGGTAACAACCAATGATGTTGTTACTTCCGTCGTCGTGCCGGTTATACGAGCGGAGCTGAACGCAGCGCCGCCTCTCGTTGGACCGGGCGAATATATCGCGGTTTCCGTAGCGATTACTAATACGGGGAATTACGCAGCCGCCGTAACGCTGTTCGCACTCATCCCTGACGAAACTAGTATCGAAATTGCGAGTATACGGATCAATGGCGTCGAGGTTCCCTTCACGCCGGGGGAAGGGCTGCCGATTGGCATACTGGCACCGAACCAGACGATCATCGTTCAGTATCGTCTGCGATTGACCGCGCACCCCCTTCAAAATCGCCTGCGGTTCCGCGTGCTTGCGCAATTTAGTTACGAAGTTAATGGTGAATGGTTCACCAGCTCGGTTTATTCCAACGAGGTTACGATTGTGATCGAAACCCATGAAGAGTAACACGCCGCAAGGCGATCAGATCCCGAAACGGAAATAAAGGCTCTCTGCTCATTCAATTGCTGAGCGGAGAGCCTTTATTGTTGTTTGCGTTATGCCCGGTATACATAGGGGTCTTGCGGTTTGGGGATTGTCTTCCACTCCGTCACTCGCAGCATCGGAATCGTTTGCTTGAATGGCTGATAGAACGACGATGTTAAGGTGCCGGTCACTCTTACCCACTCATCGTTATGAAAGGCGGCTGTGTCGGAAGGGAAATCGACGAGCATTCCGAAGACGCCTGAGTCCGCAACGCAATGAATGAATCCGAAGCGGAAAACGAAATAATGATTCGCTTCCGACTGCTCCCCCGTATAGACGAACCCGTCAAAGCTGATCTTCCGGCCGATAAACGCATCGGGGAAGTTATATATGGCTTCCAGTCCCTTCAAGTAGTTGGTATCGGTCAGTCCTACCTCCTTCAAAGGCAGGAATTCTTGAAGCTCTTCGCGTGACACCTTCGCATAACCTTGTTTGCCGTAGAACACACTGGAATCAGGCTTTAGAAACTGATGGAAGCCGGGATTATCGGCGGATGCGTCGAAATTCGGAAACGAGAAGCCCTTGGCCTTCACGAAACTGGAATCCAGCGTTTGGACTGGCAACAAGAATCCGGTCAGCAGCGGAAAAATCAAGATACTGTATGAAACCATACGTTTCCAACGTATCGGCTGTTCATGCGAATGGCCAAAATGATCATGATGCGCATGCGATTCGTCATGGCGCTCATGATGCGTATGTGAATGGACATTGCCGTGTGCGTGGCCGTGTTCATGGTCATGCTCATGGTTGTGCTCATGGTTGTGATCGCGGCGCTCCTCCTTCGACTTCCGCTTGTGCTCATCCCTTTCCTTCCTATACAGCCTCACAAACTCGAATAGAAACAGAATGATTAACATGACGATCGCGCTTTGGGTCAAATACGCATATTTCAGATTAATGTATTTATTCAAATTGCCGCCGAGGTGCATCATAATAAACAAGCATGCGAATCCGGCAAGCACATATAAACGAATCATCCCATCAACCTCCCCACGAGCAATGACGAAGCCAGCGTGCATGCCGCAACCAATGCAATGAGAACGAGCACGAATTTCCCGCGGAAAACAGCCAGCAGCATAAGCGTGTTCTTAATGTCAATCATGGGCCCGAATACGAGAAAAGCAGATAACGAACCGATGGAGAACGTACTGCGAAACGATGATGCAATGAAAGCATCGGCTTCCGAACACAGCGACATGATGAATGCCAGTCCAATCATTACCAAAGAGGCCGTGATCGGCGTGCTTCCGATATGCATCAACGTGGACGTCGGAATGAAGGTTTGCATCGAAGCTGCGATGAATGCACCAAGCACCAAATATTTACCGACGGAGAAGAACTCGTCAATGGCGTGCAGCATCACATCGTATAATCGTGAACGCATCGGCACTCTAGCGCGCTCGCCGGCTAACGATTCCGCACCTGCTGCGATTTCAGCACTCGCCCCCTCCATTCCTCTAAGCGGAAGCTTCGGATACAGATAGGAGATGACGATCGCCGTCACATAGGCGACAACGATAGCCATTCCGCCGCGAATCAGCACCATGTTCCAATCGTTCCCGAATGCGATGTAGGTCGCGAACAACACAATCGGATTAATGATCGGCCCCGTCAGCATGAACGCAATGCCCGCGTGCAGCGGTACACCCTTGCGAATCAGCCGCCTTGTAATGGGGACTATACCGCATTCGCATGCCGGGAAGAACAAACCCACTCCGCATCCGATTAAAGAAGCCAAATAACGATTACGCGGAAGGATTCGTGCGATCAACCTTTCAGATAGAAATGTCTGGATTAGTCCGGAAATGATGACACCGAGCAGGATAAACGGAATCGCTTCCATGATCATGCTTAGAAAGATCGTATTCAGCTGTAGAAAAGTGACCACAGGCACCTCCTGCTATGTACCGAACAATCGGTTATTCGGACTCCATTATCTATCAATTTGGCTCAAAATGCCAGAATCGCGATCAAAGCGATAACTTCGCGCTTCGCAAGACAGCATGGCCCTATTCTGTTACAATGAAGGACGACAACAATGCAGCGGAGGTTTCATCATTGGACTACATTATTCTAGACATCGAGTTTAACGGACGCAAATTCGCAAGCGATTTGCCGATGGAGGTTATCGAAATCGGAGCGGTCAGATTAGATGCGGCCTTGCAGCCCATTTCTGAATTCTCCGCTTTGGTCAAACCGGTTTATTTTGCCAAGCTTAACGAATTCATTAAGAAGAAAACCGGCATTCCGCAAGAAGGCATCGATGCGGCAGAAGGCTTCCCGGCCGTCGTTGGCGACTTTATGAATTGGCTTGGCGCGAACGAGAACTTCCTGTTCGTCACTTGGGGCGGCGAAGATATGAAGCGCATCGTGTTCGATACGCGCATGCATAACTTGGACGATGCCTATTGGCTTGCGGTCAATTACTTCGATTTGTTGAAAGGTTATATCCGTTACAAGGATGTCACGAACGATGTGAGTGTGGAAACGGCCTTGAACGAGCTTGGACTTGGCGGCGAAGAGAATAATGCCCATCGCGCGTTAGAGGATGCACGAATGACGGCGGACATCTTTCGCGCTGTATTTGAGCATATGGATTTCGAGCGGATTCAGCAGTTCAAGGACGTCTATTCCAACGCGAAGGAACGCAAAATCGTCAAGAACGCGATCCGCATTATCGCATCCCAGAAAGTGACGCCGACTTGGGCGATGATCGTAGAGCATGTGCTCAGCGGCAAGGTTACACTCGAGGACCCGCGTAAAGTTGCCGAGCTGGAAGCTTATTTCGATGCAGAAATGGCCAAAGGACCACGCAAAATCCGCAGCAGCTCAACCAAACCGGAAGTAAGCGAGTCTGGCGAATCCGGCAGCAACAGCAGCAGTGAAACGACAACCGAAGTGTAACAGGAACATAAAAAAAGCTTGGTGCGCGCAATGCAAGTCGATTGCGCCGCTCACCAAGCTTTTTCTTATAACTTACGATAATAATGGAAGTACACTTCGTCCTTCTCATAGCCATTGCGCCCATAAAGTCGCTGCGCCACCTTGTTATCAATAGCCGTGGACAATTCGATCCCTTTGGCCTCGGTCTGCTCACCGTACTGTTTCGCCGCATCAAGCAGCAGCTGGCCGGCACCGAAGCTTCGACACGCTTCCGAGACATACAAATCATTGAGAATCCACGAACTCTGCATGGAGATTGAGGAGAAAGTCGGGTACAGCTGCGTGAATCCGATCAATTGATCCTCGCTCTTCGCGACAAATATGACCGATTGCCGATGAATGAAGCGCTCCTTCAGAAATTGCAGTGCGCCTTCAAGGTCTGCAGACTGGCCGTAAAATTGCCGGTATTGATCAAATAAGACAGCTAACTCCGGAAGGTCTTGCATCGTCGCTTGGTACGTTAGAATGGTACGTATCATGGCACATTCCCTTCATGCCCCGCAAGTCTGCGCTTACATCAAACTCGAAGCCGCAAGCGCCAGTTCCCTGGCTACTCGCTCCCAAATCACGTCGATCATGACCACAAGGTTAGAGCCTCGAATGGGATGAATGTATGGCGCTTCTTTGCGGAAATAGTGTTGATGCCCCCCGATTAACGGAAGCGGAATAATATGTTTCGGAGCATATTTTACACGATTCCAGTACCACATGCCATACCGGTTTCGGCTAATGCCGCCCCAACTGCCCAGCCGAGTTATTAAATCGGCACACGCACCCTTCTCGTTTACCGCCACGACATAATGTACTTTACTGATGTAGTCCGTTGCAATCGGCATCTTGGGCGAACCTACCTGCACAACTCTCCAATCCGGAATCACGCCTTCTTTATGCAGCATAACTGCCGCTTGGTAAGCCGCAACGCCTCCTCCGCTATGCCCAATGAACAGCACGGGCTTGCCTGCGGATTGCGTGCGCACCTGTCCCGCGACGGCGCGAGCACCAAACTGTACGGCACGTCGAAACCGGTATAGATCCTTGCGTACCTTCATCAGCTGCTGAAAGAAATTGTGCGTATGATCGCCATATGGGAATAATTCCCTGATACTCGAAGCTTTGCCGGCTTCGGCATATCGCTGCTGCAGCTCCTTCACACATTCCGCAAAAATCGTACGACTCGAGCCTATGCCCGCCAATAAGTAGACATCCCAATCCAAGGTAACATCTGCCTGCATGCTGTTGTCACCGCCCTGTTGTGTTGGCCGATTAAGCTAGTACGACCGTCAGCACTTAGTATGCGGCGGTGAATACGTTGTCATTCACTGCTGCAAACGTTAAGATATTATATTCGAAACCTGCGGAGTCGTTTCTCATTTTCAAGCAATTGAAGCACATGACCGATGGCTACTTGACCATAAAAAAGAGTTATGCGGCAGCCATAGCATGCCAACATAACCCTTGAACCTTGTTATCGTGTATTTAATTGCTTCCTCTGGGCCAGGAGCTGCTTATACTCGGCATCCAGTTCCGTATAACGGCTGTCGGTTGGCTTGAGCAAACTGAATTCGCCAAGAAGAAAGGCGATCCGATTCGCGATTACCATCTTCTCCTCCTCCAGCTGCTGCTTCGCACCTTGGTCATCGTTTTCCGCAGCCTTCATGCTTTGCGGCTTCTCGCGAAATGCCTCATAGCCGGATTCGATCCGCTTTATTCCGCCATCTTGGAATACGAGCAGCTTCGAGCAAATCTTATCCATCAGATACCTGTCATGAGAGACTACAATCAGCGTGCCCCGATAGTCCGATAGCGTTGCTTCCAGCTGCTCACGGCTGGTCAAATCCAGATGATTCGTCGGTTCATCCAAAATCAGCAGATCCTGCTCGCGCATCATGAGCTGGGATAGCTTGATGCGCGTTCGCTCCCCGAGACTTAACTGAGCGATCGGCTTCTGCAGCATGGAAGCATCAAAGCCCATATTGGCCAGCATCGTCCGCGCTTTCCCGACATCGCTGCGAATTTCATGACTGTCTTGAAGCAGTTCCAGGACGGTGCGGCGCTGATCCAGATCCGTTACATCCTGCGTTAAATAAGCGACCTTTGCAGTCGGGCTGATCCACAGCTGGCCGGTATCAACGGCTTTCTGACCAAGCAGCATTTGAATGAGCGTCGTCTTCCCGCTGCCGTTTGGTCCTAGCAAGCCGATCTTCTCTCCCCGCTGCAGATAGAACGAGCTGTCTGCAAAGAGCGATCTGCCGCCATACGATTTACCGATCCGCAGCGCCTCCACGATGCGGCGTCCGCGTTTCTCCGGCTGGTCCCAGCCGAAGGACACCTTCGCTTCCTCTACCGGCTTCTTCACGCCTTCCAGATCAATCTTCTCCAAACGGTGCAATCGCGACTTGATCTGCTTATCCATAGCTTTGGCCTTACTGCGGTAAAACTCTTTCACGCCGGTGCGCATTTCAGCCATTTTCCCGACCTTGCCTGCTTCGCGATGCGCTTTATCGGACCAATTCTTCAGCCGATTGATTTCCGCTTCGATCTTCTGCTCGTACTTCTGCTGCTCTTCAAACTGATGCAGCTGGCTCTGGAAGCGGTGTGCCTTCTCCTCCCGATAGAACGTATAATTGCCGGGGAAGGACGTCGAAACGCCATCTTGCAGCTCGATTATCCGGTCAACGGTCTGATCGAGGAAATAACGGTCATGCGAGATGACGATCGTCGTCCCGCTGTATCGTCTCAGCTCCTGCACAAGCCAATCGACGCCGTCAAAATCCAAATGATTCGTCGGTTCATCGAGCAGCAGAATGTCCGGCTTCGAAGCCCAGATATGGGCAATGGCCAGCTTTGTTTTCTCGCCTCCGCTTAGTCCGGCAAGACGTTCGCCGTCCCATTCCTTCACCTTCTGCAAGCCCAGATGGCTTGCCGTTTGCAGGAATTGCTCGGTTTCGCGCGATTCCGCTGCGGGATCCATCATTTGGCTGAAGGTATTGACCGTATACGAGGTCGATTGCAGCAAATACCCGATCCGCAGCTGATCCTTATGGAACGTAAGCTTGCCTTCGTCAGGCTGGATGCTGCCGAAGATCATATTGGCCAACGTGGTTTTACCTGCGCCATTCATCCCGACCAAGCCCACTCGTTCTCGGCTTGCCAGATCGGCGTCTACCTTCAGTAGCACATCTGTATCGCCGAAGCTCTTCTTAATTCCGCGTAATGTTAATAATGTCATACCAATCACCACTTTTAGTTTAGTTGAACAACTGACATGGGCGATGATTGTCGAAGACAACAAAAAAACCGCAAGGCACGCCTGCGGCTAAGGATATGCGGATATAGGGATAGCGTGAAAATACCTCAAGAAGACGCCAACAATTGGCATCCAATCAGGCAGAAGGAGTCGTCTCCTATAGACACACGTAACCTATTCCGCTCCGCGCACAGGCTGAGCTCATCTCTTATCGTCATTTTCGAAAATCATGATCGACAGAAAATTAGGTCCACATGATGTCTAATTGGATACCTCCTAGAACTTTCAAGATACTCCATTATAGCATGGCGATGTCGCGCTTGCACCTCTCTATATCCAAAAAAATAAGTTTAGTTCGTGAAAGCGGTGAAGTTAAAGCTCTCTGGTCCTACACGAATTGTACCAACGGCAGACGTCTGGATCCACACAGAGTAAGCCTGGTTCGCAATATTAGGCGCGTTGAAATCCGAGCCGGAGAACGAGATCAGCTGTGGTCCGAGGACGCTCAGCGAAAGGTTTGACGCAGCCGAGAAAACGTTGACATCTCCTGCTGTCAGACCTCTTGTTACGAAGACTGTTACCGTCGTCAAAAGCGGAATAAGCGGCAATTGAACCGCTGCAACGCCTGTAAATTCGACCCGTGTTTGCCCGGCTACGCCTGCAGATAAATCAAGGGTTTGCTGAGCAATCAAGTTTGGCGTGTTGATGACCAAGATCGGAACGTTAATGGAGTTGGCATAACTCGCATTTTGTGATGTTTTCGAATCTAGCAAAATAGCAGCCATAATACATCACCTCCTTTATGTATTCATATGTAAAGTAGAATAATAAAGTTTGGACATGTGGTCTCTTGATCCAAATAATTCCATAGAAAATAAAAGCTCCCGTCTAATTTCCAGACAGGAGCTTTTATTTGCATTTAGCTTTTGTTATTCCGCCAGTCCATCTTGCTGTTGTTCAGCAGATACTCGAAGTCGTTCTCTTGCCGTTTCTTCTCGGCCGCGCGTGCTTCTTCTTCCTGCTTGCGAAGGTCTGCCTTACGCTTCTCTTCCGCATTCTTCATTTCCTGAGCGGCGCCTTTGAGCTTATCCAGCACGTCCGGTCGCAATAGATCCTTCAGTGTCGCAGGCTTCTCCTCATTGGATTGCTTATTCTGCTGCTGCTGCGAATGGGAAGCGGGTTTGTACTTTGCTTTCTTTGCCATCGTGATCACCTACCTGGGAACATTATAGCAAGTCATAGCGCTTCGTTTCCAGTACTCTGGTTCATCGGCTCTTCTAGCAGAAGCAACACTCTTCCAGCCACTAGTAACGTTGCTCAAGCTTCATCGACTTCCAAACAATTACAGACACAAGCCAAGCAATAGCGAACAAGGCGACTAAGAAATAACCGAGGTCTCCCAAATCAAGCCTGCTAACCCATTGCAGAAACGGAGCCTGCAGGTTCAGTCTCTCCGTCATAATTTGCAGCAGCTCCACCATGCCGATTAACAACGCCGAAATAACCGATACGCTTGTGACGGTAACGTTATAGAACATTTTCCGAAGCGGGGTGTTGAACGCCCAGCGGTAAGCTTTTGTCATAAACATGCCATCCGCCGTATCCAGCAAACTCATGCCGGAAGCGAATAACAGCGGCAGCGCGAGAATGCCGATAATAGACACGGAGCTCTGCGCCGCTCCGGCGGATATGGCCATCAGCCCCACCTCCGTTGCGGTGTCGAAGCCAAGCCCGAACAGGAAGCCGAGCGGATACACATGCCAGCTGCGGGTGATGAGACGAAACAGCGGCTTAAACATCCGGGAGAATAAACCTCGAGCCTCTAACAGCTCTTCCAGTTCATTCTGATTATGCTTGCCGCTGCGCATGCTGCGAAACAACTGAAACAAATTAATGAGAACGAGTAAGTTGATAATACCGATCAGCAGCAGGAAAATACCCGAAACCGATGTGCCGATCAGCTTGCCCGTATGCTGCAAGAACGGCATTTCGTTCTGAATCCATTTGACCGAGAGGGCAATAGCCAACACCATCAAGAATACGACCGACGAATGGCCAAGCGAGAAATAAAAGCCGACGCCGAGCGGATTACGTTTCTGCTGAACCAGCTTTCGCACCGTATTATCGATTGCCGCAATATGATCCACGTCGAACGCGTGACGCATGCCAAGCGTATAGGCCAATAATCCGAGACTCCAGAAGCCGGCATCGGCACGCACCGCCACCATTAACCCCATGAAACCCAGGAGATGCAGAGCCAAGACGACGATGATGTAGCCTGCCCACGTTTTGCGCTGTTTCCAAAGTTCTTGCATTCGTCTTCCCTCCACTTCGCCATGTCAGATAAACTAACAAGAATATGTGAATTCATTATAAAAGGAACACCTTGGAAAAGCTATACTAAAATACGAAACATTCAAAAAGGAGTGCTTCTGCTGTTGTCAGCTCGCACTCCCACCTATGTCTTATTTATTTACTTATGCAACTTCGCTCCATTTAGAAGCTGTCTGCGTGTCCACTCGTTGGACACGACCGGGTCTTCGTCTGCGGCAAGGCGGTTATACAGGCGTTTCCTAAGATCAACCACCACGTCTGCGTGTTCTGATTCCCCAATAAGATTAATTAACTCCGCCGGATCAGACTGCATATGATAGAGCTCATCCGTATCGGTTAAGTTCCAAATGTATTTCCAGGTTTGCGTGCGAATCATACGCTGCGTATACAGCCCAAATTGCTGACCATTATAGGAAGCTACGATCTCTTCCCGCCAGCCGGCGCCTTGCGGCGCACTGACATGCAACAGAGGTACGATGGATTGGCCATGAAATTTGAAAGGCGGATTATCGGTAACGCCGGCAAGCTCCAGCACGGTTGGACCCAGATCGAGCAAGTTATAGACAAAATCATCGTTTGCGGCGCCGGCTTGCAATTGGCCCGGCCAAGAAATCATTAGCGGTACGCGCACCACATCGTCATAGAGGATGTAATGCTTATCCATCATCCGATGAGAGCCGCACAAATCGCCATGGTCAGCCGTGAAAATAACGACGGTATTCTCGGCAGCGCCTTTCTGCTCAAGCGCCTCAAGGATTCGGCCGATCGCCTCATCCAGTTGGCTGATGATCCCGTAATAACGAGCAACTACAGGTGCCCAGTCGTCCCAAGTGTAGTTCTCTACTCCCCAGCTGACAAGCTGCTGCTGCTGGATATAGGGTTTGCCTACAAACGTTTCGCGAAAACCGTGCCATTCCGGAATCTCGTCCGGGTCATACATGTCAGCAAACCTGCCGGCAGGACGGCATGGCAGATGCGGCTCTGCGAAGTGGACCGCCACATGCCATGGCTCCTCCCCGGCGTTCAGCTGATCGATCGCTTCGATGGTTCGATCCGCGAACCAATGCGTTTCCGAATCCGCAAGCGGAATCGGATTGGTCTCGCCGAAATAGCCGTTCGTATAGGCTAACTCCGGATAACGTTTCTTCCGGAACTCCCTGTACGAGGATTCACTTACATAAGAGTCATAACCGAAAGCGGTGGGATCTTCGCTCGGATTGACGCCCCATTTGCCGAGAAATGCAGACCGATATCCCTTCTCCGCAAGTGCCGCACTCCACGAATACTGCTCCGGCTGCAGACAACCAACCGGCAGAAACGCATTATAATTCCACAGAGCGCCGATTGTTTCGGCCCTTCTGCCATGCAGCATCGACTGTCTGGCTGGGCTGCAAACCGGTATATGCGAGTAGGCATGGTGAAACACGGTGCTTTGCGCCGCAAGCCGATCCAGATTCGGCGTTTGGACGGGATAGACGCGGCTGTAGCCGACACAATCATAACGCAATTGGTCGGCTGTAATGAGCAATATATTGGGAGGGCGCTGTACCATTACGGTTGTTGTCTCCTCTCGTTTAGCCGCTTACACGGTATTGGCTCGGCGAACAGCCTACATGTCTGAGGAACAGCCGGTTGAAGAAGGATTGATCTTCATAGCCAACCATCGTCGCAATGACAATGACCTTCTCGTCGGATTCCATGAGCAAATGTTTGGCACGTTCGATACGCACTTCATGCAGCGCTTCGAATACGCTGCGATTGTATTCCTCCTGCATCAACCGATTTAGCTGCCTGATGCTGGAACTAAACAAATAAGACAACGATTGGAGCGTAATCTTCTTCTCATAATTACGTTCGAGATAGCCGTAAATGCGCTTCGCCGTCATTTCACGTTCCATCTGACGCGGCGAAGGATGTGCGCGCTGCTGCTGCATCAGCGTGTAATAACGAGAGAGCAGGACAAGCAGCTCGATGAGCTGCAGCCGAATTAGCGTGGTGTGTCCGATCGAGCGTCCATTCATCTCTCTGAGCATATTTTCGAGCAGCATCAGCACATGAGCCGCATCCTGCCCATGCAAATTAAGGCGGTGATTGAACCGGACATCTTCCTTCAGGAAAGGATGCACATAGAAATAATCCATGGATCCGGTGATCTCCAGCTCGGCAAGCAAGGCATCCGGGATGAAGGAGGGCATAAACAAGCAGTTGATAATTTCCATCTGCTCGCCTTTCTCTACTTCGTAAGCATGGGTTTCTCCGGGATTGATAATAAACACGTCTCCGGCATGAACGGCATAATGGGTGCCTTCGAAGACATGCATCCCCTTCCCCCGCACGACATACACCAGCTCGACGAATTCATGCCCATGCTCACGGATAGAGCCTTGAACCGTGCGTGTAATCCAGAAAGGAAATTCGACTTTCATAAATCCGGTACTGCTCAAGATATCCTTCATACACGCCCCACCTTCACCAATAAGTCTGACTTGCCCATCCGGTTATTTGCTGTGTGAATGTTTATTGGCTGCTTCATCAAACTGAGCGCGGTCGGGATTGCTCTTCCACTCATCCCAAGTCATTCCCGCACCCGCCAAAATCTGTTCGATCCGTCTGCGGAATGGCAGACCTCTCTCTTCAAGCTGCACGACCATCGGGTCTTGCCGCCCGTGAAGCTTTCGTTGAACCCAATCTTCCAGCTCAAGCTCGAACGCTTCAGCCAGCGCCGGCTCTGTATCCGCCAGATTTATTTGCTCCTCGGGATCCACGGATAAATCATATAATTCACGCGGCGGCCTTGTGAAAGGTCCGGCATCATAGGTTCGAATAAATTTGTAACGATCCGTCCGAATCCCTCTGGCTGCCTGCCACGCGCATTCGCTCAAGTAGACCGTTTCATGCGTCCCTTCAGACGAACCGTCGATCGTTTGCCACAAGCTTCTGCCGTCAAGACCGGTAGGGTCCTTCAGCTTCGACAGATCGATTCCGTTTGGCGCTTCCTTGCGAATCGCTTCGAGCAAGGTTGGAAGCAGATCGACCTGCTGCACAAGTCCTGACGCGCGTCTTCCTTCCGGCATACGTCCCGGCCATCTCATAATGACGGGTACATGAACGGTCGGCTCATACAAGCCGCAATGATCCCAATAAATATCATGTTCGGTCAAGCTCTCGCCATGATCGCCGAATAGGACGAGCAACGTGTCATCTTGAATACCTAGTTTCGCCAAATGATCGTCGAGTTCCTTCAAACGATCGTCCAAATAACGGATTTCCGCGTCATAGAGCGCATCATAATAATCGCTGTCGGTCACTTCACCGACGAGATCATAATGATGGTGCTTGAAGAACGGGTAAGCCGAATGATTATAAGCAGGCTCCATGCTTTTGTTGCGCGGATCATACGGATCCTTCGCCGAATCATAAAATTCCGGAATATAGGACTCGGGCGGCAAATACGGTGTATGGGCATCCCAATAATGCAGAAATAAGAAGAACGATTCGTCCTTATGCTGATCGATCCATGGCAAAGCCAGTTTGTTCACGGTGCTGCCATCAATCCAGCGGTTGCCGCCAACGCTGTTAATATAGTAGTTGTAGCCGCGGGCGAACCATTCCTTCAGCTGATACATATTATCGACGGCCGCCGTCGTAAACCCGGCTGATCGCAATATATTGGGCAGCCACTCCACGGATTTCGGGAGCTGCGTCAAATCAGAGCCGTGCGAGACAGCGCCGGTAGTCAGCCCGATTTTGCCGGTAAAGACGCCTGTATGGGCAACCTCTGTCGGAATATCGGCTGCATAAGCCTGCTCGAAGAGTACGCCGTCGCGAGCGATTTGATCCATATGGGGACTTGTTCGCTTCGCATAGCCATAGCTGCTTAAACGAGAGGCCCGAAGCGTATCCAGCGAGATTAGAATAATTTTCATAGCCCACTTAGTCCTTTCTGGTGGTCTTTGTACATCGTCGACGCGTTTACATCGATCCAGGCCAGAACCTGATCCACGTTTTGCTCCGGCGTCGAAGTGGAGGTGCACAGCGTAATCGCGGGATTATCCGGTTCCTCATAAGGATCCGATACGCCGGTAAACCTTGTGATTTCCCCGGATCTCGCTTTGGCGTACAAACCCTTCACATCGCGCATTTCGCACACATGGAGCGGGCATTTCACGTAAATTTCCACAAACGTCGGAATTTGCTCTTTCGCGTATTCTCGCATGGCTTTGTAAGGGCTGATGGCTGAGACCAGCACATCAACCCCGTTACGGGATAGCAAATTCGCGATGTAGGAGATTCTGCGAATGTTCTCGAATCGATCCTCCATACTAAAGCCAAGCCCTTTGCAAACCGTAGCTCGCAGCTCATCGCCATCAAGCAGCTCTACCCGTCTTCCACGCTCCAGCAGTTTCTTCTCCACGGCTTTGGCTGTCGTTGTTTTTCCTGCTCCGGATAGTCCGGTAAACCAAAGTACCGAGCCATAACCGTTCTTCATGTTTGTTCCCTCCGTATCTCCTGCAGCATCCCTAAGAAAGGACTGTAACCGGAGCTCCTCCAAGCTGATGCGACTTAATGGCCGCTTCTATGACTTCTTGGGCTGCAAGCGCGTCTGCTCCTGATGCCGTTATCTGTTCAGGCGTTACGCCTGATTTCAATTCTTCAATAAAACAATTGATGCGCTGATCAAACGTATCGTCGAAGCCTTTCATGCCGCCGAACAGCGGATTCCGAACGACGGTCAGCTCATCGGATTCATGCGGGTAATACGTCATGCTTTCATATACGTTATCTACGACGATCCGGCCTTCATTCCCTGCTACCTCGCAATATTCTATCGGATGCCGCATCGACATATCGTAGCTGCCCGTCAAATGTCCGACAGCACCGGATTCGAATTCCATGTTAATCGATACGGTTGACCACGATTGGCGTCCCGGAGCTTTGGTCATAAAGGATTGCACGCGCTTGATGTCCCCTGCAAAATAGCGCATGACATCGATGGAATGCGGATGCAGCGCACGCATATGCAGCCATTCCGTATCCTCCTGCGGATTGCGGATCGTAAGCCGCATATTCAGGAAGAGCAAGGAGCCGAGCTTGCCGGAAGCGACAAGCTCCTTGGCTTTATATGCGGCAGGCGTGAACCGGTGATTCAGGTTGCAAGCGAGTCGAACGCCTTTCTCTCTTGCTGCGGCCACCATCGCGCGTGCCTCTTCAATGTTGTTCGAGATTGGCTTCTCGACGAAGACACTCTTGCCCGCCTCGATTGCAATCATCGTCGGAGCGAAGTGGTGGCTGCCCTTCTCTACGCCGGCCGTTGCCACAACGACAACATCCACGTCTTCCTTCTGCAGCAGTTCACTTAAATTCGTATAGTATGGAACGCCATGCAGCTTCCCCGCCGCCTCGGCGCGATCTTGCATGAGATCGCATACCGCCGTCAGCTCCGTATCCGGGTGCCGCTTATAAGCGTGGCAGTGGATTTTGCCAATATGGTTAACGCCAACGACTGCTACCTTAATCATTGCTTTCAACCGTTTCTTTGGCTGCTTCTTGTTCCTTTTCCTTCTGCTGCAGTTTGCGTGCATTATTGATCGACCCGATATAGAGCGAGTCGTATGCTTCCTGCGAGGAGGTGAAAATCTTGTTCTGTCCGTGCCAGTTGGTGTTCGTGTAGATTGGATTGGTCCGGTTTACTTCTTCTTCGCGTTTAGCGATGTATTCGTTCATCCGCTGCTGCAAGAAGGCAACCACTTCCGGCTCTTGATCCGCTACGTTCTCATTCTCTTGCGGATCGCGAATCAAATTGTACAGCTCGATCTCCGGTTTGTGATGGAAATCGGGTTCGAGCGAGCAGATAAGCTTCCACTCCGGCGTACGCCAGCCGTGTTTGCGCATCCATGTGCACTCTGTGATATAGAGCTCGGTTTTCTCCAGGCTGCTGTCGGCTTCCCCTTTGATGAAGGCATTCAAGCTGCGTCCGTCATAAGGCGTATTCGTTTCAATTTGGAGCAAGTCGAGAACCGTAGGCATAATGTCGGAGATGACGCTGACGCTCGATACTCTCTTGCCGGCGGGCACGCGTCCCGGGAACTTGATGATAAGCGGCACGACCAGCGTACAGTCATATAGACCATGGTGATCAAAATAACAATCATGCTCATACAGCGTTTCGCCATGATCGGAGGTAATGACGATCAGCGTATCTTCCTCGATGCCCATATCGGTCAGTTTCGTGAATAACGTTTGGATGGCAATGTCCATATAAGCAATAGAACCATCGTACTGGGCCGTTACATATTCATGATCGGTTACGTCTTCCCCGATCCAGGATTTCAAATAATCGCCGAACGGTTTGAAATCATATACCGGCTCCATCGAAGTATTGGACGGATCTTTCTCGTCTTTGCCATAGAACATCCGCTCGAACGGCTGAGGAGGCAAATACGGCGAATGCGGATCCATATGACGCAGGAACAGGAAGAACGGTTTATCTTCCGCCGCGAGGCGTTCCAGCTCCGGAATCGCAACATCGTTGAGGTTCTCTGCCTTCGGGGCACGGCCGCTCTCTTCTTCCGGAAGCCAAGACTCATAATTCAGGTAGTTCTGGAAACCGCGCGCCGATGGATTGCCGGTAAATCCGATGCAAGTCGTATTGTAACCGTTCGCCTCCAGCACCTCTGCCAACGTGTCCACATGTCCGCCTAGCGGGCCTTCATGGCGAAGCGCGACAACGTCTGTTCCGAACACGTCCATCCCTGTCAGCATGGAAGCGTAAGCAGGCGTAGTCGGAATGCTCGGGCTAAAATGCTGCTCGAACAGCACGCCTTGCGAAGCAAGCTTATCAATGTATGGCGTCGTTAGACGGGAATAACCATAACCGCTCATATGGTCGCGGCGCAAGCTGTCGATACCGAAGAATAGAATATTAGGTTTTTTTGCAGACATGGCAGTTGCCTCCTAAGCGAAATTGTTTGGTCGGACGAGCAATAATGTGAATTTATAAGTACAATCGTACCGTCTAACGAGCGTTTAATTTCTTGAAGACAGCATTCAGATACCCATAGGACTCGGCGGCAACAGCAGTAACTTGTTCAATGGTATGTGTCGGCTGCGCGCCGATAACTTCGAGCACTACCGGGCCGTCATAAGCGCCGGCTACCAGTGCCTCACAGTATCCAAACAGATCGATTTCACCGCGTCCGCATGCTTGCAGCTCGATTGAACCCGGTCCTTGCTCGCGGCCCTTGCAGTCGCGGATGTGAATATGCTTCACGCGGCTGATTACGGCAGGGAGTGCTTCTTCCGCATTCTCGCCGGAACGGTGAATATGGCTTGGATCCATATCGATACCGAATGAGGATGACGGAATTTGTTCCATCGCCGCAAGTGTAGTCGGCGTGTTGTAGATGGAGCTGCCGACATGTGCTTTCACGCAAAGCGTAACGCCGTAAGTACCGGCGATCTCTGACAAGCGGCTCAGCGTCGCGATCGATGCAGCCAAGTCCTCGTCAACGCCTGATTTACCGCCGGGACCGACATTAATAATCGGGATTCCGATGGCTTGCGCCGCTTCGAAAGCAAGCAGCAGGCGATCTTCGTTCAGCGAAGCAACCTCCATCGAGAGGAATTTCAAGCCATTCTCTTGCACGATCGCTTGCAGCTCATCCTTCTGTTCCTGCCAGCGGCTGAGATCCAGATGCTCGCACATGCCTTGAATCGCCGAGATTTCCACGCCGTCGTATCCGCATTGCGCAATTAATTTGGCTGCTTGAGCGAAATCATAAGATTTGAATAGTACCGAGTTCACGCCGATTTGTATCATTGTTATATCCTCCTCAAGGATCGAAATAGTGTTGGTTTTATTTCAAGAACAGCGGATCGCCGTGAAGCGGCGGAAGCGGATGCGGTCGAACCATTTCTCCCCCACGCTCGAACGACTCGATAACGGCGAAGGTATATTCCAATACTGCGAGCGCATCGCGGCCATTAGCGCGCAGCTCCTCGAATGGCACCTTGTTCGATACATCTTCCAAGAAAGCATGCAGCCTGTGATTAAACGTCGTATTGAAGTCGTTGGTGCCATAATCCGTCACTACCGGCTCCGGCTGAACGCTGATGGCCGGAATGCCCTTCTCCGCTTTCCAGTACGAGATTTTCTCCACGCAGTTCTCGATGCAGAACGTTCCTTTCGTTCCGGCCATCTCCAGACTCCACCAGCCGCCAAGGCCGTACACTGCATCGCCGCGCTGGCTGAGCAAGTAACCGACGCCGCCGTTGGCAAATTTCAAATGGATGCTGTTGATCGAGGCCATGACATCGCCGGCGCTTCTGCGGAAGCCCGGACGATCCGAGAACGTCTGAATATGCGTGATGTCCCCGCAGAAATGTCTCATTACGCTAAGTGGATGCGTAAGAAACGCCTTCATATGGAAATACGGATGACCTTTGACTTTGCCGGATCCTGCAGGACCGTAATTAGCCTCACCACCGTTGAAGCCCATCTTCGCCAAGCAGTACACAAGCTCGCCGATTTCGCCGTTCTCGATATATTGCTTGCCTTTCGCGGCCGGTTCGGTGAAATAATGGTTCAGGTTGCAGCCGAGGTAAACCTTCTGCTTCTCTGCATAAGCAACGAGCTCGCGCGCCTCGCGAATATCGTGGCACAGCGGTTTCTCGACCAGCACATGCTTCCCGTAGCTGATGGCTTCCATCGCAGGCTCGAAATGCCAGCTTCCGTTGTCGATTCCGCCTGTCGTGACGTCGATGACTTCGATATCCGGCTCGTTCTCAATCATGTCTTTCAAGCTGTAGTAAGCTTTCACCCCGTACTTCTCTGCTGCGGCATCCGCACGTTCTTTGATGATGTCGCATACCGCTACGAGGTCAGCGAGCTCATCTTCTTTGTGACATACCGCGTGTAAATTCCCGATTCCGTTCATCCCTACAATTCCGATTTTAACTGCCATGGTTGAGTCCTCCTGAAATAGTTTTATAGGTATTGGTGTGTCTGTTAAACGTTCTCGATCTTCGGATCATTAAGCTGTACACGGCGGCCTTCTTCGCTCGAAACGTACGAAGCAAGCACCATTCGCAATGAGGTGCGTCCTTCTTCGGCCGTCGCAATCGGCGCACGTTCGCCCCGAAGGAATTCAGCCAGCGGCTTCGCAAGTCCGCGGATACGAATGCCATGGTTCGCCGGCGTCGCAATGTCGCTAGCGGTCCAAGCGCCTGTTGCAGCCGTATATTTCATAAGCCCTGCGCCATCGTCGGGACGAGGAACATTGCAGCTGGTGGCGTCCCCGTAATTCTGAACGATCGTGCCAAGCTCCCCGATAATTTCTGTCGTATTCTGAGCCGAAGTACATGTAAATGAGCAGCTAACCTCAGCAATCGGACCGTCCGCATAACGATACACGGCAATTCCGTTATCCATGGGGATACGCGGGTTATACATGGAACCAATTTCGGCCGTTACACTTACCGGAGCACCGAGCAGCCAGTGAATAAAGTCAGTCGGATGCGCGGAATCATCTGCCCAAATATCGCGGTTGGCTGCCGGATCGACATGCCAGCTGTTGGCAAAATCAGCATGGAGACCCACCGGCAAGCCGTGTCTGCGTCGGACCATAAAGATTTGACCAAGCTCTCCGCTCTCCAGCCATTGCTTCATCTGGATGTTCTGAGGGTCCGTTCTCATCTGCCAAGCCAGCGTAAACGGAACTTGATGCTGCTGCACGGCCGCCACGATTCGATCCGCTTCCGCCAGGGTTAGCGCCATCGGCTTCTGCAAGATAATCGCCTTGCCATGAGCAGCGGCGAGCTCTGCCAATTCGGCATGACGCGATGTCTCGGAAGCAATCACTACCGCTTGAATGTCGCTTCGTTCGACTACTTTGACCGCATCCGCATACCCTTGCAGGTCATACGTCGTGCAGGCCGTCTCCAATCGCTTCGCATCATGATCCCAAGCAGCAAGCACCTTCACGCCGTAATCAGCCGTCTTCCATTCGTCACAATAAGCATTGACATGCCCATGGGCAAATCCGAGGATTCCAACTCCAATCATTGGGTTCATACCTCTCCTTCACTGCTGATTGGTTTGCGTGTACGATCCAAAGATCGGACATGCAGCATTCAGCTATCACTTTGTTGTTTTCTGACCATGTAAACGATTACTTCCCTCATCATAATCAACCTAAAGCATGGAATCATGGTCGATCTGGACAATAACTGTTGCGATCAGGACATAAATGGCAGCCAAGATGAGGAAGAATTGGTGAAGAGCGGATTGGGCAACCTATGACCGCCTCCCTCAAGGCAACTACATATCGTCGAGGAGGATGAGCATTGTCCAGAAATAAGAACAAAACGCTGCAGGGTAAAATGAACGCCATGCAGACGGAATCCAAGCAAGCCGAGAATGATGTTGCCGGTTCAACGGATCGGAACCGCAATCAGAAAGGCTTTGCACCGAACAGCCCATCAACGGGATAAAGGTACTTCGGTTACTTCGGTGTAATGGCAAACAAAAAACAGCGTATTTGCAAGCATGCTTGCAAATACGCTGTTTTTTATGTAACCCCATTAAATCGCCAACCACTTCATAATCGGAACCAGACATGCTCCGATCACAATCGCCGGAAGCAAGTTCGCGACTCTGATTCGCATCACATTCAAGATATTAATGCCGATACCCATGATTAAAATGCCGCCGATGGATGTAATTTCAAGAATGATTGCATCCAAAACTTGATCGCCTATCCAGGACGTGATCACCGAAGCGAACAGCGTCAGTGCCCCTTCATACAACAAGATGGGTATCGCTGAGAATAACACGCCTACTCCCAAGGTCGACGCGAAAAGCAGCGCCAGAAAACCATCCAGGATCGATTTTGTAAATAGGATGTTATGATTATCGTGCAAGCCGCTCTCCAGCGAACCAAGCACCGCCATAGCCCCAATACAGAATACGAGCGTCGTTGTGACGAACCCTTCCGCAATGTTGCTTGGTTTGTTGCGCGCTACAACGGCTTGCAGCTGCTCTCCCAGCTTCTGCAGTTTCCCTTCAATGTTCAAGAGCTCGCCCAGGACACCGCCGATCGCCAAGCTGAATGCCACAAGGACAAAGTTATCCGACTTTAATGCCATTCCAATCCCCAGCACGAGCACCAGCATGCCCATCGCGGCCATAACCGTTTTCTTCATCTCATCCTTGACGCGAGGCAATACAATGCCAAGTACACCTCCGCCAATTATCGCTGCCGCGTTTACGACCGCCCCTGTCAATACCACGTTATTTTCCCCTTTATCTCTCACTTCCTTTCTATCGTATCATCTTTGCATCTCGCTGGCATCGATTGTTGCCGTTAAACAGGCCTTACCCCTGACCTTCTCCCCTTCAGCCACGTTAAAATAAGGAGCACGATAGGCACAATTACAACAGGCAATATAATCGTAAATGGCAAAATATTGACGTCATAGGATAGTAAATCCGTCGGCAGCAGGAAGCTTTTGATTGCGATCGCAAGGTATAAGGCTCCTACAGGTACAATAAAGGATTTCGTATTTTTGAGTTCAAACACTTTGCCTAATAGTTTGACAAATACATATTGAACAATAATGATCTCGAATAACGTGAATATGGTCCAAATGCCGATGATCAGAATCTCAATCCGTTCGATGTATTCTCCGAATTTAACAAGCTGAATCGACGAGAAGAATGGAAACGATGACGACTGGAACATCCCTATTCCCAAACAGCCGAATGCAAGAAACGTTGACGTTAACAGATATAGGCACGAGAACATGACGCTTACGCTGCAGCTTAACAATACTTTCTTCGGATTGTTCACGTCTGAAAACAGAAACGCCATCACGCTTGATTTTCCAAAAGGAAATCCGAATGAAATCATGGTGCCGTATACATACATGTTTAACGGATGTTGAAACTGAGGAAGAAACGGATTGTATTCCACATCTCGATAGATGAATATGCAGATCACTATAATCGAGATGATGAAGAACGGCAGGATCACAAGAACGCTTCGGACGATCGTGCCAATACCAAGTGAAACAGCATAGATCGTCACGATAAATACAATGAGCATAATCAAATTCGGCGAGGTATTGGGCAGGATTGCGCTTGTATAAAACAGCGCTATCGATCGAACCGACAACACGCCTAGTCCGACTAAGTCAATCATAAAAACAGTTAGAAGCAGCTTCCCGACCCATTTCCCTAATAGGATGATGATAATATCGCTTAGATTGAGCTGAGGAAATTGTTTTTGTATATAGGAGGTGATGACCAACGTAAGAATCACGGCAACCGTAGCTAAAATATTCGAGATCCATACATCCTGGGTCAGACATTTGGCTTCGAGCAAATATAAAGTCGAGAAACCCGACATAAACGCGAAACACAGGCACCCCAGCTGGAAACTCGTTATTTTCTCCTGCTTCACGTCTAATCGACTCCCAAATTTATATTCAACGCACTTCGCACATACACGGAAATAGGCTTATACAAAAACGTATTAATGGACTCGGAGGTTGGCATCCAATTCTCAATCACCGGTATGAAATAACAGGCAATAAACAGGCCAAAGAGTAACAGTACGATGGCTTCTTTTCTATTCTTTTGCTTCCAAAGCTTAACGTATGTCGCAATCACGTAAACGAAGAAAAGCATAAGGATGGTAAAGATCAGCATATCATTGTCCTCCTCCAAGAACTTGGCTCATGCCGAGATTAGGGATGCTCGCGCTGACAGTAATCGTTACGGGTAAAGTAGGATAGACTTCCATCCAATTCTGTCTCGTTCTCTTCCATACATTCGGGTGATATTGCCTAAGGAAATCGGAGAAGCCGAGAACGTCAACTTTCATATCACGCTGAAAGTGAGACAAGCTTACCTTAAGCTGCTGCTGAACTACCTTCTCAGCCGCATCTTCCAGCTGCTCCAGCGTACGGTTAGCCGTTAATAGAATGGGACCGCTCGTATCGATTAATGTGCCTTTTAATTTCACGTCAATGGTTAATGCCGGCCTTCCGTTGATGGACTTGTAGTGGGTTTTACTTTTCAATATCTTCATCATCAGCGACACTTTCTCTGATTTAAATGGCACGGATTGCACGAATTCCAGGTATCTCCATTTCTTCTTCCCCATAAGCATATGAACGCTCAGCACATCATCGGCACTCATCCAACCTACGAGCTTCCCCTTATTGATGACGGAGCCACCGCTCAGAATCATGACCGAGCGATCACTGTTGATCGGCTTCGAAATATTCATTTTCCCAATAACAAAGCCGCGATTCGGATCCGTGTAATAATTGACGATGTCCTTCAACTCAATGTTGATGCTTTTGCCCCACAGATGCTCGTTCCTAACCTTGCCCTCGATTTCATTCGTGATCAGATCACCGGATTCTGACTTCAACTGGAGAATATCAGATGCTTTTCCTTTGCTGATCGCCAAATAGCCGGACATCCGAATTTCGCGGGACCGATTGAAATAATCGATAATTTCATAGAACTTATGCCTCGCCGCGCTTTCCCCCACGATGAAAAACTTGTCATGCTGCCAGATCAATTGTTTTCCGGCCCGGCTTCTTATATTCCGCGCCGCATCGAGAATCGACTCGCCGGATGAACTTGCGATCCACTCTAATGTCTTTTCCGGCATATCCTTGCTGGCCGAGGGGGTGTAATTGCAATACAACGTAATTATGAATTTCTTGGATTGCTCATCGTAATCGACCCCTGTAATCGTAACAAGCGCGATACTGTTAATTTCTCTTACATCAGGAGAGCACCCCGCAAGCAGGAACAAGGGAATAAACCCCAGCAAGAGAAGGTTAATGATCCTCATGTTCCCTAACCTGCCCTTCCATGGATGCATATGAAGTGTCATTCTTGGACTGTCTTCGGTGCTTAATCGGGAGCAGCAGATAATGTTCGGTTACGTCCTTCCAGCGATGTGAATTAAACGTAGGCAAATACAATTTCCCGAAAGACCGAAGCGAACATAAATGCAGGACGATTGCAAACATGCCAAGAGCCAGGCCGAGTACACCCGTCCAAGCAGCAATAAAGATCAACGGAAAACGCAGCAACCGCAGCGTAATTGCCGTATTGAATGACGGAATCGTAAATGAAGCAATGCCGGTCATCGCGACGACAATGACCATCGGTCTCGAGATTATGCCTGATTGAACAGCTGCTTCTCCGATAATGAGCGCACCAACGATGCTTACGGATTGTCCAACCGTACGAGGCAGCCTAATGCTTGCTTCTCTAAGAATCTCGAAAGCTACCTCCATGATAAGCGCCTCCAGAAAAGTCGGGAACGGAATGCCTGCTTTGGTGGAGAGGAACGTAAGCATTAGCGGAGTCGGAATCATCTCAAGATGGAACGTCGTTAGGGCTATGTATAAAGAAGGTCCGCAGAGCGAAATAAGCAATGTAAGCATGCGTAATAGACGTAGAAAATTGGCAAAATAAAACTTTTCGTAGAGATCCTCGCTGGGGTGCAAGAAATCAGTAAAGGTGGATGGTGCAATAAGCGCATTCGGGCTACCGTCCGTGAAAATAATCACTTTACCAAGATTTAATGCGGTGACGACACGGTCCGGTCTCTCCGTATTCATAATCTGGGGAAACGGAGAATACGGACTGTCTTGAATCCATTCTTCAATTTGGGCACTGTCTACAACGATATTCAGCTTGACCGACTCTATTCTCTCTTCAACCTCGCGAAGAACGGAAGCATCCACTTGATCATCTAGATAAACGACCATGACTTTCGTTTGGCTTTCACGTCCGAGAACAAAGATTTTGGATTTCAGTTTGGTGGTCTTCATTCTGCGATAAACCAAGCCCATATTCACTTTCAAGTCCTCTGTGAATCCTTCGCGAGGTCCCCGCACATTGATTTCCGAAGATGGTTGGTCAACTGCCCGCGTCTCATAACCGGGTATCCCAATCCCATAACACACCGTTAAGCCTTCGATGAAAATGACAATTCCGGCATCCGAAATCATATCGGCGACCATGCCCATTTCGTCTATTTCGGTGACGATGCCTAATGAGCGAAGCGATACGAGAATCGACTCGGCCGTAGGGTTCTCTTGGGCTAGAATATCTTCATTGATCTTCCTTACGAACTGCTTGTTCAAGGTTTGCTGATTGACAATCACACTTAAATAAGCAACGGCAGCCAGTCGTTTTCCTTGTTTCGAATCGAAGTGCTGGAAGCGAAAGTAGTTGTTATCCACGTACATTTGCTCCAAATTGCTCATGTTCCGTGCAACGGAAGGATCGATTATCATTTCTGTTCTCCAGGGCCAGCAATAGAATAGGATCACAGAAAGTATTCGCCCGAAGACCCAAATTTATGCAAAATGGTGCTTAAAGCGGCCGTACCCTTCCGCCTCCAATTCAGCTGCCGGAATAAAACGTAACGAAGCGGAATTGATCCGATATTGAGGTTTAACGCTGTCTTGGACTAAGTGTCCCAGATGCGATTTGGAAATTCGGCCGCGCAGCGCCGTTCGCGCCTGACCGTTGCTCAAATCGGATTCTTTGCGGATCCAGCCCTCCTCAATCGGCTTCGAGAACGTCGGCCATCCTGTTCCCGCATCGTACTTGTCCTTAGAGCTGAACAGCGGATCGCCGTTAATGATGTCAACATATAAGCCAGCACGTTCGTTATTCCAATATTCGTTCCTGAACGCGGGTTCCGTCTCCCTGTTCTGTGTGACACTGTATTGCGGCTCCGTTAATTGCTGACGCAGTCGATCCTTGTCTTTCTTCGTGTTCCAGCTTCGCTCGGCGAATTCATCGCGACCACTGTAATCATGATACATATTGTATGATCTTCGGTGCGTATTGTAATAATCCTGATGTTCGTCCTCAGCAGGATAGAATTTCGCTGCGGGTACGATCTCGGTCACAATCGGCTTCTTGAACCTTTTGCTCTTCTGCAGCGCTTGCTTGGAGGCTTCCGCTTTCTTGCGCTGCTCCTGGTTATGTACGAATATCGCAGTTCGGTAAGACGCTCCTCGGTCGCCGAATTGCCCGCCGCGATCCGTTGGATCGATCAACTGCCAATAGATATCCAGCAGCCGCTCATAAGGAAACAACTCCGGCTGAAATGTAATTTGAACGGCTTCAGCATGGCCAGTCGTTTCCGTCCCGACTTCTTGGTAGGTCGGATTCTCGGTGTGGCCTCCGGTATAACCGGAAATGACAGATTCAATCCCCGGAAGGGTATCAAATGGCTGAACCATACACCAGAAGCAGCCGCCTGCAAAGGTTGCGATCTCTGTCCTCGGTTTAGCATGTTCCATGTTGTAAACACCACCACTATTCATTAGATTGTTTCATTATTATCGAACATCTGAAGGATATGCACCAGTAGCTGCATAACTCTGACTAACGAAAACGACTGCTTCCCGGCTACAATACCGAGAAGCAGTCGTTATATGGTTATGCGCCTCTATTCCGATACACGAATTACATGCTCGCAGCCGGGAAAGGCCGACTACTCTGCTTTATTATCCTTTTGCCGCTTGTTGTAAATAATGATGAAGATAATGAAAAGAATGACCGGAATCATAATTGCGACGGGAATGAGGAGAATAGGTGTCATGGGTTGCTCCTTTAGGTTTAAGAAAATAGTAGATACAGCATGGTCATTATCTCTCTTTCCAACGCTGAAATCAAATGGATTAATGCCGCTAAATAAAGAAGAACCGAAGGATCGGCGATCCATTCGGTTCTTTGTCGATTTACGATTGGGCTGTCTTTGCTGATATTACAGTAGTCTCTTCCATTGGATACATCCATTTGGAAATCAACGTCTGCAGGATGATGATCATTCCCCCAATGCACCAGTAGAGCGGCATCGCAGCGGGTGCGGAGAATGAGAATATGCCCATCATGACCGGGGAAAGATATACAATCCAGCCCATCCCTTTGGCTGCATTCATCTGAGGTGCCGCACTCTTGGCAATCAAAGCTTGGGCTAAGTACACACCGGCAGCCAAGAACGGCAAGATAAGATCCGGTTTCCCCAGCTGGAACCATAGAAACGTATGATGGGCAAGCTCAGGGTTAGACCGTATGGCATAATACATGCCGGACAGAATTGGAATTTGAAGCAGCATCGGAAGGCAGCCTATGTTCAGCGGGTTGTACCCGTGCTTGCTGTAGACTGCCATCGTTTCCTCTGTTTGCTTACGCTGCTTATCGGCATCCGTATTGTTAACGTATTTCTGCTTTATCGCATCAAGCTCAGGCTGCATGGCCGTCATCTTGCGTCTCATCTTCTGCTGCTGCTTATATTGGTTAATCATGAACGGCATTAGCGCTAGCCGCACGATCACTGTAATCGCGATAACGGCAAGTCCGAAGCTGCCTCCGAACCATCCTGCAAAATGATCAATCATCCAAGAAAACGGCGAAACAAAGTACTGATGAAAAAAGCTAACTTGAGCGTGCATATTTAACATGATTAATAGTCCTCCCTGTTGTTGTTATGCTGCAGCAATCAACAGGGTCGTGCACGGGGATGTATCATCGTCAGGCGCTTCTTTGCGTTTCGTATGCCGTGTTAGCCGCTGTCGCCGCGTTAGAATAACGCCGGGTGGTTTCTTCAGCAATGATAACGGCATATCCGCTTCACGTATTCTCGTCCATCTCGCATCATCGGCGGCTGTCGGAATCCAAACGAAGCATAAGTAAGCCAATGAAACCAGTGTACAAATCGACATCGCATATAGAAGCGCATCATACGGCTCGAACAATGATATCCCCCCTTTCCGTTCCATTCGTACTTGTATAGTCTAATCGATTTCGACGCTAAACGGAATCGGTCGAGAGACGGATGAAAATTGAAAAACGTGCAACCCTAAGTAGAACCAGGGGTTACACGTTCTCGGGATTACTTGGTAATTCGGATTTCTTTGGTATTAGCGTCCCATTCAACGTAATAACCAATCAGCTCCGATATATTTCGCAGCGGCAGCAGCACCTTATTCGCGACCAGTTTTGACGCGGTTATGGTTACGGCCTCCCCATTCAAATCGACGGTTGTCGATTGAATCGTATGGGTGAGTGTTCGATCGCCGATGACAGCCGTCACCGTCTTCGTTGCATCATCCCAGGTTACTTCTGCTCCCAACAGCTCAAACACTTCCCTCATCGGAATAAAGACGCGCGAATCGGCAATTAACAAGGCATCTTCCAAGTCCTTCGGTTCTCCGTTAACGAGCAGCTTTCCCTCATAATTCTTCATGACCGGGTAATCATGTGCTTCAGCAATTTCGGTTAAAGTATGCTCCGAACTCGTTATAACAACGAGCGTTCCGATTTCAATTTGCGGAAATAACCAGTGAATCTCATCGTTCTTCATCCGAATGCAGCCTGCGCTGACGTACTTGCCAATCGATTTGCTGTTATTATTGCCGTGAATCGCATAGGTTGTGCCTTCCGTGCCGTCAACCTCCAGCCCTAACCACCGGTCGCCAAGCGGATTCCGAGGGTCGCCACCGGGAATTTTCTCTTTGTAATAAGGTCTGTTTTTGATTTTGTTGACGATCTGGAAGCTTCCTTCCGGTGTTAATGTACTCGTTCTCCCAGTCGCGACGGAGAAGGTTTTAATAAGCTCCCCGTTATTGAAATACGCCAATTTATTCGTGCTTTTATTTATAACAATCAACTGGTTATTACTTGCTTTAGCACTTGCAGTCGCAAGTGGGAACACACTCAGCAGCAGTGAAACTATGAAAGTGAGGACAACGATTCTCAACCCATTCCGACCCAAGACAGATAACCTCCCGTTCCATACTTGCATACTTTCTCAATACATAAATAGGAGTACTAGCTCCATATTCAAATATTGATATACATATCAATGTATGAACGGGGATGTCTCTGCACCACTGCTTTTTCTAATCTTTAGTGGAACTTTAGTATAGCTAAACCATTTAGGATGAGATTCCGAATGGGAGCTTCATTGCAAAGATCATTCAATTCTTGTTGCAAGGGGGGCTCCAGTGCTTGCAGTTCCTGGTTGGCAACGGCCAATTCGAGCATTTCCAATCGCAATAACCAGTCGTTCGGATAGGTTTGGATGAGCTCGTTGTGGATCTCAGTGAGTGCTTGGAGCGATTGGTCTGCGAAGCTGTCCGACTCTCTTATGGCTGCTACTTGTTGATAGAGGGTTTCAAGCTCGTTAAGCGGTGTGGGAGGACCCGGATCTACTACGGTTTCATGTACGAGAGGTACTGTTGCGCTGTAGTAGGCTGCCGGGTCAGCGGCACCGGGATATGCAGAGACGATATGCGAACCTACCGCCATATCGTACGTGCCCCATTCTTTCTTGAACAGTACCTTACCATCCCAAGTGACCGAACAGTCCTCGAAGGATAGAAGCATGACTTGTTGATCGTTTTTGAGTATGCTCTTGATCCGTCCGGCAACATGAATGCCACTTTCGAAAACCAGCTCCGTGTGATTTCCTTGAAGTACGCCTAACCCGGTAAGCATGTGATCATCGCATTCTTCCAATGCAATCCCGCCTTGCAGCTTGCCAATGGGCGTGCCAAATCCTGCGGCATGATACTGCTTGCCATGACCGCTTAATTGCTGTTGATGCACTGACAACGCCGTTTCGCCTGTCGTCTTCACATAGACAGCTTCGCCGTTCGAGTCTTTCTCGATGCTATGGATGATCCCCGTAACACAAATGCCCGAGTTGAATGCAATCGTCGCCACATGACGCGAACGCAGCGCCTTCTCCAAGCTATCCGTGCCACCGACTCGAAATGCCATTGTATTCGCCAATGCTTCCACGCCTTCTAATAATTGCTCGAAGCTATGGCAAACAAAGAGGCGGGATTGCATCTCCGTTACGACCTTTGGGCTGGCGACGCAAGCATCAACGGAATAGGGCAGCTTCTTTACCGCATCCGTGAAGCAATGCTTGCTCTCTCCGACGGATGACAGCAGACCGGCACCGTAGATTTTCGGATCATCCAGCTCCCCGATCAGGCCGTATTCGACGGTTGCCCAGAAGAGTCGAGACACTTTCTCAGCTTCCGTTAACTCCGTAATCGCCTGTTGTTTCTCCTCCACCAGCTTCTGCGCAGCAGCCTTCTCTTCCGCAGTTGATTTGGGATCTTCCATGACGATCGTTAATAAGCGCAGCGCCTCGAAAGCCTCCCCTCTCTCTTTCATGGAGAAAGCCTTAGTACCTATGGACCCGATTGTTTGCACATAAGCCCTGTATTCAGGATCAAACAAGATCGGGGCATGGCCGGCAGCTTCGTGGATAATATCAGGAGCCGGGGTGTACTCGATGTTCGATAATTTACGAATTTCAGCTGCAATCGGCAATATTCCATTCGCGAGCAGCTCGTAGAACACAGCTCCGGGAATGAGTCCTTTGACGATTACAGCGCCCCATCCGATTTTGGCAAGGCATGCGTTCATCTCGGATACTCGGGGAATACTCTCCTTCTGAATACCGGACTTCAGCAGTCCGCTAACGAAAGCCGCATGAGCCGTATCTCTTAACGCATGATGATTCTGACGCATCACATAACGCCACACTGCGTGATCAATCGGCGTGTACCGATCGTAATCTTGTTCGGATATATAGGGGGACAAATGAGGCGGAATCATTCTCATGTCTTCCACTCCCTCTGCTGTTCGCGTGATCTATCTGGCTGCCGGCAATACCATCCCTGTTACCTCTCCGAAGCCGATTTTATATCCATCGCCTTGGCACCAGCCGGTCATCGTAATTCGGTCGCCATCGGCAAGCCATGTGCGTTTCTCTTGGTCGTTATTCAAGCGAAGCGGTTCTGTTCCCCGCCAAGTAAGCTCCAGCATGCAGCCTCTTGAATCCTTCGCAGGGCCGCTGATCGTACCGGAAGCGAGCAGATCCCCCGGTCGTAAATTACAGCCGCCAACCGTATGATGTGCGACCTGCTGCTCAATCGTCCAATACAGATTGCTGTAATTGCTTGCGGTAATTCGTTCCCGGCTAGCATTTGTTGCTTGCTGCCAGTACACCTCTAATTGAATATCGAAGGAACTCATTGTCCTATGCTGCAGATAGGGAAGCGGGTTAGGCTCTTGTAACGTAGCTGCCGGGACACGAAAAGGTGCAATAGCCTCTATTGGGACGACCCAGGGGGAAATGGAAGTCGCGAAGTTTTTACCGAGGAAAGGGCCAAGCGGCTGGTACTCCCAAGCTTGAATGTCCCGAGCACTCCAATCATTGACGAGAACAAGACCGAATAGATGCTGTTCCGCTTCTCCGATTGGGATCGGCTCCCCAAGCTTATTGCCGGTTCCAATTAACCAGCCCATCTCCAGTTCAAAATCCAGCTGGATGCTCGGGCCGAATGTTGGCACAGCGGAGTCCTGAGGTTTGATCTGTCCGCAGGGGCGGCGAACGTTCGTTCCACTGATGACAATGGAGCTTGCCCTTCCATGATAACCGACCGGAAGGTGCAGCCAATTCGGCATCAATGCCTGTTCTTTGCCTCGGAATAAAGTACCGACATTAACGGCATGAGTCTTGGATGCATAGAAATCGGTATAATCACCGATTTCCGCAGGCAGCAGCATCTCGACATCACGTTGACGGTAAAATGCCGTCGATCGGAGCGGGAAGTTATCTCGAAGCGTAGGCTCATTCGAATCGAGCAACCTCGAGATGATGGATCGAACCTCGCGCCATACATCACGACCCATCGCCATGAACGCGTTGAGCGAGGACTGGGCAAATACGCCTTTCCCGGATACTCGCGAATGGTCGAAGCAGCCGGCTTTGTCCAATACCTCTAAATCCAGCACGTAATCTCCGATTGCTACTCCGATTCGTGGCATACAGCCAGGATGACGCAATGGACGAAATACGCCATAGGGCAAATTCTGTATCGGAAAATGCGAATCCGCATCCACTTTAATGAATGAACATGCCATAGAATATACTCCTTTACATCACATGGAGATTAATTGCTTTCACGCGGTGACTTACCCTGCTCTTTAAAGCTCGCTATCGCTTCTAATGATTCCGGGTTTTCGAGTGCGGATAGGTCGCCCGGATCCATGGCTAAATAGGCAGCTCGGATGACTCTGCGCATCACCTTCGCATTTCTTGTTTTCGGTAATGCGTCCACCATGTGAATGGCTGAAGGTTTGAATGTTTTGCCGAGATGGCTGGTCACCCACTCCAATAGTTCGGCTGTCAAAGCAGTCATTTCATCAGGACGGAGTAACGGATGATTCAGTACGACGAAACAAACGGCCGTTTCTCCTTTCAGATCATCCGGCACGCCAATCGCGGCGGCTTCTGCCACGCGAGAATGCTCGACAAGCAAGGATTCGATTTCGGTTGGTCCAAGCCGCTTGCCTGCCACATTCAAGGTGTCGTCGGAGCGTCCGGTGATCGTCCAGAATCCATCTTCGTCCAGCTCGACCCAATCGCCATGAACCCATATATCAGGCCATCGCGACCAATAGGTTTGCTCGTAGCGTTCCGGTTCTTGCCAGAATCCGCTTGCCATTCCGACCCAAGCGTTCTTGAGCACCAGTTCCCCAACCTCACTGCGAACGGGCTTCCCTTCTTGGGAAAATACATCCGCATGCATGCCCGGTATCGCCGTGTTAAAGCCGGCCGGGGCGATCGACTTCAGCAGTACATTTCCCAGAATGCCTCCTGATATTTCGGTACCGCCCGAGTAATTAACAATGGGAATTCTGTCTTGGCCGACTTCATGGAACAGCCATTGCCACGGCTCGGGATTCCAAGGTTCGCCTGACGATCCGATTACCTTTAGCGACGTTAGATCGCTTTCCCTGTAACACGCATCGCCATGCTTCATCAAGCTGCGAATCAGCGTTGGCGAAACGCCGAGATGGGTCACTTTATGTTTGTTAATGAGGTTAAATATTCGATTCGGGCCGGGATAATCGGGCGCTCCTTCGTACAATACCATCGTACCGCCGCTTAACAAGGTGCCATACACCATGAAAGGTCCCATCATCCAACCCATATCCGTGATCCATAACATCGTGTCGCCTTGCTGAAAATCCATCACGTAACCGGCATCGAATGCGGCTTTGAGCGGAAATCCGCTGTGCGTATGAACAATCCCTTTAGGTAATCCGGTTGTTCCGGAGGTGTAGAGGAGCATCAACGGATCGCTGCTGTTCATTGGCACAGCTGCGAAGGTTCCGGAAGCCTCATTATTTTCACTGTCCAAGAGTTCCACCCAGTCGACATCACGCTTTTGCCGCCAAGTGATCGGATTGCCCAACCGCCGAACAACAACCATTGAAACAATAAGAACCGCCGCATCAGCCGCTTTGTCAGCCTCTTCCTTCATGGGAATCGGTTTGCCGCGCCGGTAGTAGCCGTCGGCTGTGATCAGAACTGTACATCCGGCCCCTTCCATTCGTTTAGCTGCAGCTTCAGCGCTATAACCCGAATAGATGGGTACCGCCACAGCGCCTAGTTTGGCTAAGGCAAGCATCGCTATCACGGTTTCCGGAATCATAGGCATATAAAGAGCAACACGCTGACCCGGACTTATTCCCAATTGCCGCCTTAAACCATGCGCTGCGCGATTCACTTGCTCATTAAGCTCGATATAGGTGAACTTCCGGGTTTGATGATCCTCACCTTCCCAGATGATTGCGTTCCTGCCGGCTGCGGCGGGGTCGATTAACCATTTGTCGACAGCATTGGAAGCGATGTTCAACTGCCCCTGCTTAAACCAGGATGGCCATTGTAAGCCCGCAGTAAAATCTACAACCTGCTCATAAGGACTTGCCCATTCGATCCCCATATCTTGCACGACCGCATGCCAGAACCAGCTGATGTCCTCAATCGATTTGCGATAAAAAGCCTCATAATCGGTAAATCCATACTTGAGCATGAACTGATATAGACGTGTTTGTTCCATATCGGGCTGGTTCGGGAACCACACCGGTTGTTGCCGCATAGGCAGCATCTCCTTCAGTATCCGGCCGGACTACGTGTCCGGTCGCAATACCCAGCTGTATACGTAATTCATATCCTCTACCGACTGCAGGTGCTCGACGACTTGCAAGGGACGGAACGTATCGATCATAACGGCCAGCTCATTGGTTTCCTTCTTGCCAATGCTCTCTTCTACTTTGCCGGGATGCGGCCCATGTGGTATTCCTGACGGATGCAGCGTCATCGAACCTTCTTCAATCCCTTTGCGGCTGCCAAAATTCCCTTTCACATAATAAAGCACCTCATCGCTATCGACATTGCTGTGATAATAAGGCGCAGGAATCGAATCGGGATGATAATCATAGAGCCTTGGACAGAACGAACAAATCACGAACTGGTTGCCTTCGAATGTTTGATGAATCGGAGGAGGCATATGGATCCGTCCCGTAATCGGTTCAAAATCGCGAATATTCAAAATCCACGGATAGAGGTAGCCATCCCACCCGACAACATCCAGTGGATGATGGGCGAAAATGTGGGCATGCAGATAACCGCCTTTGCGAGTACGAACTTCAAATTCGCCTCTTTCTGCAAACGTTTCCAATTGTTCTGGGAGCCGTATATCCCGCTCGCAGTACGGGCTGTGCTCCAGCAGCTGACCCTGCTCATTGCGGTATCGTTTCGGTGTCGTGATCCAGCTGTTCGTTTCCACGATGAGAAGCTTCGTTTTGCCGGAATCCGGTACGACTCTGTAGATGGTTCCGATTGGAATGACAATGTAGTCGCCTGGCCGATAGCGTAAAGTGCCGAACATCGTCTCCACTTTGCCGAAGCCTTTATGGACGAATATCAATTCATCGCCATCCCCATTGCGATAGTAGAAGTCCATCGCTTCAGTAGGATGCGCGACAGCGATTAAGATATCGTCGTTGCCGAACATATATTGCCTGCCGTAGATGGCATCTCCTTTCAAGATCAATCGATTGGTGCGAAAATGGCGATGACGAAGCGCGCCTTGCGTCTCAAATTGCGGTTTGCTCGCTGACAACAAGGATGCTTTCGTAATCTCGGTCGGCGGATGGTGATGATAGAGAATCGATTGGATGCCCGAGAACCCTTTGGTTCCCATCACTTGTTCACGGTACAGACTACCGTCAGGCTGACGAAATTGCGTATGTCGTTTCGGCGGAATCTCCCCCATCCGATGATAGAACGCCATATTCGTTCTCTCCCCTCAGCTTCGGGCTGCTACTTCCTTTCCAGATCAAATGTGTCGGAAATCGCCCTCGTGTAGGTTTGCCCTGCCATTCTGCCGATCGGTCTTAACAGTTCGCTGTTGATTTTGCCGCCTTCGAATAGTTCATCCTGTACATGAACGCAAACGACCCGGCCGATCACGAGGCTGCCGGCGCCGGGCAGCTCGCCTATGGATACGATTTGATGTAACGTACATTCAAGCTGCACATCGCTTTCTTGCACTCGCGGCGGCAGAACGCTGTGGCTCGGTACTTTCGTCAGTCCCGTATAAGTGAATTCATCCACCTCGGGTGGGAATTCGATGGCGCAGTCATTCATTTGAGCGGCAATTTTCTCTCCTACAATATTGATAACAAACTGCTTGGTCGCTTCAATATTGGCCAGCGTATCCTTCTTCTTCCCGTCCGAACCTCGTATCATCGGCGCAAAACAAACCATCATCGGCTTCGCACAGATGCCGGTGAAGAAGCTGAACGGAGCTAAATTATTGCGGCCTTGAAGATCGACAGTGGAGACAAAAGCGATAGGACGCGGCAGAACGGAGCCAATCAGCAGCTTGTAGGCGTCCCTCCACGGCAGCGTATCAGGATCCACTTTCATCGCAACTCCCCCTCCGATTTGTCGTAATTCCTTATAAATTACCTCTTCGCGCTTGCTCCCGTTCGATCGACTCGAACAACGCTTTAAAGTTGCCTTCTCCGAATCCAACGGCGCCTTTTCGCTGAATGATTTCGATAAATAAAGTCGGTCGATCCACAATCGGTTTCGTGAAAATTTGCAGCAAATAACCTTCATCGTCACGGTCTACAAGAATGTTCAACTCTTGGAGCTTTGCAATCTCTTCATCGATCGTACCTACTCGCTCTGTTAGCATTTCATAATAGCTGTCAGGTGTACTTAGGAACTCGATGCCGTTATCTCGCAATGCCGTTACCGTTGCAATGATGTCATTCGACAAAATCGCGATATGCTGGACGCCGGCGCCATGATAATAATCGAGAAATTCTTGAATCTGCGATTTGCGTTTACCTGTCGCGGGTTCGTTAATCGGAAACTTAATCCGTCCGCCGCCAAACATCACCTTCGACATGAGCGCCGAATATTCGGTAGAGATGTCCTTATCATCGAAATGAATCATTTGCTTAAAGCCCATGACCTTCTCGTAATACGACACCCATTCCTCCATCTGCTCCACATTGCCGACAACATGATCAATCCCGATTAATCCGGTCGATCGATGCGGGATGTTCAGGTCGCAGGGCTCGTAATGAGGTAAAAACACGCCTTTATAGTTGCTGCGATTAATTAATGTGTGGATGGTGTCCCCATACGTTCCGATGGCTGCCGTCGTCACGGTTCCATTCGAATCCTTATGTTCCCGCGGCTCCAGAATGGGGATGCCGCCTCTCGCAACAGCGTCATGGTAAGCTTTCTCTACATCATCGATACGCATCGCGATGTCCTTCACGCCATCTCCGTGCTTTTTGACAAACTCTGCAATGGGATGATCCGGCGTCAGCGATCCACTGAGTACAAAACGCGCTTGATGCTGCTCCAGCAGATACGAGACCTTATTGGCTTCCCCTGTTTCTAAACCTGCGTAAGCCACCACCTTGAATCCGAACCCCTTGCTAAGATAATGAGCGGCTTGTTTCGCATTGCCGACATAAATTTCGAGAAAGTCGATTCCTCTGACCGGAAACATATCCGATGATTGCGAATTGATCCGTCGTTGTTTCTTCATGATGTCTCACCCTTTTTCTCACGGCGAACGCCGCTTCCTCTTGCCGTTATCTTATTCAGCACCTGCGGACGTTGTCGAAGCAGCTATGCTAATATTTATTCAGCTTAAGGATGAACTATCCTAAACAATTTGGAAGTAAATGAAAAAGAGCCGCCTTATGGCAGCTCTTGAACGCATTTGAATATGGAATTAGATCAAAACCGGAATGTTAATGGTCGACATGGCTTGTTTCTTCTGATCGTCATTGACATGCGTATAAATCATCGTCGTTTCAATCGAGGAATGACCGAGCAGCTCTTTAACAACCCGAATATCCACACCATTACGGAGCAGCATCGTCGCGAAAGTATGTCGCAATTTATGACAGGATAACTTCATGTCGGACAACCCGGGTTTGTCTAATTTGAAGGCCGCGAAGGTCTGCTCGGCGATCTTCTGAATCTGCCGAATGGACAATCTCTTCCCCTTCTGAGACACGAAGAAAGCTTCTTCTTTCTCCCGATAGGGGGCAATTCTCTCCTGCTCTACTTTATCCAGAATCGAGCTCAGCATTTCGGGTACGGGGATTTCGTTCCATTTTCTCCCTTTGCCGAATACTTCGATCGTTCCTTTCGCTTTCTTGAAGTCTTTGAGATTCAAGCGATGCACTTCTCCAACCCTTAGGCCGCAATAGCTCATCAACAAGAAAATCGCCAGATTCCGATCTCGGTACCGGCCATCGACAAAAGCGAGACTTTGGACAAGCTCCTCTTCCTCCAGGTAGACCGGTTTCTTGTTCTTCTCTGTCTTGGATTTCTTCACTTCCATTGCCGGGTTCCTCGTTGCCATCTCGAAATCTATTAAGGCTACATAGAAGGAACGAATAGCCGAAAGTGTTCGGTTTCTCGTGCGATCACCGGTTGAATCCTGCTTGGAAACCAAATATCCGACTACATCCATCTTTCCGGCTTTCTGGGCGGAGAGACCATCGAGCGATTGGAGATAGGAATGCGCTTCTCTCTTATATTCTCTTTGCGTTGTCGGTGTATATCCCGCTTGCTTCATCCATATATGAAATGCACGCAGCTCTTCCTCGTATTGTTCATCCGTTTCATGGTTGTGGGGCATGCATTCACCTCTATCGTAGGCTGACTTCGAAGACTTTTGTCGATCTGAGACGAAAGTGCGCAAAATATGTGTTTTGCGCACTTATTATAGCATGGTTTTGGGCCAAAATGCATGCATTTAATGTATTGGATCATCACACTCGCTCATTAATCTTGAACCGTCCCATATGCCATCGTCCAAATTGGATCCATACCCTCATTGTACACATTGCCAATCCAAGGTGAGCCGCAGATGTGAAGATAGGCGTAGGGAGTGCCATCGTACATCACCCAGGCACCTGCATCTCTAATCGTATTCGGCAGTCCGCTCTGCTTGGCATTAAAAGGCCAGACGATCATCCAGTGCGGACCAATCGGAATCGCGGGGCTTGTTCTATCAAAAGGATCGGTATTGCTATGCTGCGTGGCACCGCAGAGCATATAGATAATGCCCGGAGCCCTATTCGTAGGCTGTGGCTTCTTGTCGATGCAGTCCATGAACCATTGCAATCCCATCGGATCAGCACACATAGGAGGTTTGCCAATCTGATTCTCATCACCGGGAAAACATATCCAATTATTGGTCCCTCTCCGCAGGATAACCAGATTGCCGTCGCGATCCATTTCTGCAACTGTTGCATCTCTGGTAATGTTCCGAGGGCCGGACAACATTGCTCTGGCAATCTTAACACCGAGGGTCTGTTCTTGCTTTGATGTTGGGAATGGTTGACCAGGTGGGATCATTGCAATCGCACTGTTACTGTAGGAGCCAGAGGCTCCGTCTCGATATACCTGGTTTGTGATGGGACTACTTTCTTTAGTAAGAGCTGATGAATTAGCACGAGGATCGACAGGAGTTTTTCTTCTCCTTGTTTTTTTGATCATCGATTTTCGTTTTGCCATAAACCTCTGCCTCCCTATCATTCGCATGAAGGATAGCCGTTTTCTTCACAAAAATATATTTCAGCCGGTTTGTATTCATGATAAGATCCGAAAAATAAAAAAACCGCTTGTTAGATGATGTCTAACAAGCGAGGTGCAGTTCATTTCAGCGGATTCTTCTTTCTTTCTATTCGATTACATCGGTTGAATGGGATTGCCCTTCAAGATGTCTTCCACCTCTTGGTAGCCCTCAGGGTAGGCAAAGTTATATCGTGCCGGAAGTGCGAACACGTATTTGTCATTGCGAGTTAGTTCGCTTGGTCCCACAGGCGCAGCTCCGATGAAAAATTTCTCCTGCTGAATCGCGTTCCATTGATCGATCGTAAAGACATAAATAGGGATGTCCTGTCTAGGCTTGTCAGCTGTCCATTCGGGATGGCGGATGCCGATGGACGCACCGCTTTCTATGACCTTACCGTCTGTCACATCCTGACCTGTCCATTTGTCCGTTATGATCGTGTACCCTTTCCAACTTTCCGGCAGCGTGAAACGGAAGCCATATTGAGTATTCTCATAGACGGCTTGCTGAACCTGATTCGCTTGTGCAACGATTGGCACTACCTGTTCAGCATGATTCGCCGCTCTGTTTGCGGATACTATAGCCGGTACGGATACGGCGACAACAGCCACCAGAAGCGCTGCGGCTATCTTGTTTTTCTTTTTCATATTCATTTCCTCCTCAAAGCTATTCGTTAGAATTTCATCTCTGTTTTTATTAGAGACAAGCGACTGTTGGCTTACAACCTCATATTACCCACACCAGCCTCGAAAGGAATGACAGAACGTTAACGAAACAGTTACAAGTAGGTAACGAAGGATTTTCTGTAGGGATGTACGAAAGAGGATGGTTTGGAAGGTTTGTCCTTATGCGAAGCTAACGTTGAATGAAAGACAGCCGCCAATATTGCCGGCGGCTGTCTTTGAAAATGGCTATACTTCAGCTTGAAGTTCATGCAAATCGCTATCTACTATAAGACAACTCTTTTCGTTGCAATTTCTTCTTGGAATGTCTGGTCATGCTCAACAAAAATCATGGTTGGATGAAAGCTTTTGATAAGCTCTTCAATTTGCATGCGTGAATAAACATCAATAAAGTTTAGCGGTTCATCCCAAATGTATAAATGAGCTTTTTCACATAAACTCTTGGCGATAAGCAACTTTTTCTTTTGTCCGCCGGAGTAGTGGGAAATATCTTTTTCAAACTGGATACGGTCAAAATCCAACTTGCGTAGAATGGATTTAAATTTCGGTTCATCAATCTGATGTTCTTCAATAAAGTCTGATAACTTCCCCTTTAAGTGAGACGTATCTTGTTGTACATAAGATATGACTAGGCCAGAGCTAATGCTCAAAGCACCTGTATATTGGAGTGGATACCCTAAAATTAATTTTAAAATACTGCTTTTTCCACTGCCATTCCGTCCATCAAGCACGACCCGGTCCCCTGCTTCAACGTTAAAACTTATTGGCGCATGAACCAATTCACCATCATACCGAACAGCCACGTCCGTTAACTGAATCAGTTCTTTAGCTTTGCATTCAAGAGGCGCTAATTGTAACAACTCCGTTTTTTCCGCATTTTTAAGCAGTGTTGACTTTTCTTCAATCGCTTTATTCTGCCTTGTTTCCAGGTTCTTTGCACGTTTCATCATTTTGGCAGCTTTATGTCCCACGTACCCCTTGTCCAATTTGGAACCGGAATTCGTTGTGCCATTTTTGGAAGCCTCTACTTGATTAGACCAATTGGCAGAACGTTTTGAAGATTGCTGCAGCCTTCCGATATCTTTTCGTAAACGCTCGTTTGTTCTTTCTTCATGTTCCTGCTGTCTGTCGAAATTCAGCTTCCAAGAAGAATAGTTGCCACTTTGAACTTCGATATCGGCTCTGTTGATCGACAAGATGTGGTCCACACAGCCATCCAAAAAGTTTCTATCATGTGAAATGAGAATGAATCCTTTTTTCTTCTTCAAATAATTCGAAACCATCTTTCGTGCATGACTGTCCAGGTGATTGGTTGGCTCGTCAATTAACAAAAACTGCCCTTCATTCAAAAAGAGCGCAGCCAGCAAAACCTTCGTTTGTTCCCCGTTCGATAACGTTTCGAATGGTCTGTACATCACTTCGGCATCGACATCTAAATAAGATATTTCCCGAAGCAGCTCCCAATCCTCTGCCTGAGGACATATTTCTTCTAATATTTCATGCGTGAATCTGCTTTTATCAGATACAGGATATGGAAAATGATTAAATTCAACGGAAGAAATAATCGTTCCATGGTATTCATATTTTCCTAATAACAAATTGAAAAAAGTTGTCTTGCCACGACCATTACGGCCAATAAATCCAAGCTTCCAATCCGTATCGATTTGAAAGCTAACATCTTCAAAAATAGCATCAAAGCTGCTGGGATATGAAAATGTCAGGTTTTGTACATGTATCATTGACATGGTAAGTTCCTCCTTTTTATAACGCATTTCCTTTTTATAAAAAGTCGGTTCATACCCATCTCTCCTTAGTCGCTCCGCATAAGTTCAATGGATATTAACGACTTATACGGAGTAAATCATGTGTAATGACCGTGTCTGTGCTCATGTTACCTCTCCTTTTTAGATAAGCTTCTTCGATCCTGTTGTTTCTTAAATAGTCCAATTGATAACAAAAAAGCCACAAGAAAGTTACCTTCTTGTGGCTCAAACAAATATAACAAATCCGACCTTAATGAGGGCAGGAATGAATATTTAGATTGAGTGAAAAGAATTCGTAACTTCCTTGCTTATAAAGAATAAAACAGACGTGCTGAATTATTCTTTACGACATAAGCAAGAAATATTACATAATCCTTTTCAACTCCAATCGTTAAATTAGACTTCATCTTATCATAAAGTTTTTTACTTTTCAATCTTGAAACGACTGCCTTATGAAAAGTTAATAATTAGATAATGCTAAAACCGTAATAGGCACCTGCCGCGAATAGAACAGTCCAGAAGGCAAGGCTCGTCGTCATCCAGAAGAGAACGTTTTTACGCGGGGCTTTGAAAATCATGGCGAAGACCACTGCGACTTCCGTTCCGATCAATAGCGGACCGATTACGGCAAGGCCGGGTAATCCATACTTAACGAATACTTTATGAGCCCGTCTGCTCTTCTTGCTCTCCTGCTGCTGCCTTACCTCTGCAGGTTGTTTTTTGTTTCTCCACTCCTGCCATCTATGGAAGAGGGTGATCAACAGGGCTACGGTTATCCAGTTCCCCGTAAAAGCAAGAACAGTGGACCAAATCGGATTTAATCCAAGCGCTATAGCCAGCACGACAATCGCCGCAGACTCTACCCAGGGCAGCGCCGACAAGACGAATACCGCCAGGTAAGACCATTCTTCCAGATATTCTTCGAGCAATCGATATCCCCCTTGTTATTTCGAACTCCGATCAAATTCATACTATTACGGTTTTTTTGGATTATGATCAATTGCTATCTGCAAATCGCCGTCATTCTGAATGTTACTTGCCCATTTTGCTTGCTTCGCGAAAATATACAGCTTTCTGGACAATAGAAATGACGGTGAGGACAATAATGGGCAGCGGAGAAAATTCAAACAGGAAGGAATATAGAATAAAGAACAAAATGCCGCAATAGATCATCACATTGACAGCCTTGAAGGAGCTGTAGGCAGAGCGATAGACGGTGAATCGCTCAGCTTCATCCAGTTTATCAAACAACTCTCGCTGCGTGTTTCTTGATCGCATCGAAATCGAACGATCCGGGTACAGCTTGTTATAGTGACGAAGGATGATCGACTGCAAAAGAACCGCTATGACGATAAATACAACAGCACATAAGAGGTTCACGCTCAGAAAGACGATTTGATCCTTGTCTTGTGCTTCCCTGCTCGCGAAATAAGCCATGCAAAGCGCGAACCACAAAGAAGCTGAAATATAGTTGAAGGCGCTGATCTTCATGAGTAAGCCAATGGCACGCTCGCCTGCTGTCGGTCCTTCATCCGATAACTCGTTCTCCGGTTTGGAGGAGTACCTCATAATTCCGATGATGTTCCATATTGTCAAAACAAGACAAGCTACACCTATAACCCCAAAGATAAGATCGTAATCGTAATAGATTCCGGGGTTAAACGATAAATTCTCCGGATGCGGAATCGACTCGCTGGTTAGAAGGAAACCGCAAACCCCTCCAACGGCCATCATGAACACCAAGTACAGCGCGCTGATTTTTTTCGATTTATTGTTCATTGTTCTCCTCATCCCCCTCCAGGAAAAATATGGAATCCACTTGTTCTTGAAAAACAGCCGAGATCTTCAAGGCTAATACGATCGAAGGCGCGTAATCCCCTCTTTCGATCAAGGCAATCGTTTGTCTGGATGCCCCGATTAATTGGGCGAGATCGCCTTGCGACAATCGATCGCGAGCTCTCAGCTCTCGGACGCGGTTGCGTAATTCACCCACTACATCACCTCCACATTGAAATCATACATGATTATTGTCATTTTGTATATTATAATATACATTTTGACTATAAATGTTTACACACAAATAAAAAGCGAGGCTGCCGGATAAAATTCGACAGCCTCGCAATACCCTATTCCCTCATTGTAAAGACCTGAATATCCCCCGGTGCCAGTCGAACGTGAAGACCTGAGGACGCATCATCATTTGACTCCAATGTACCGTCACCATCTTCAAACCAACTCCCTACAACCGAATATGGCTTCGGTATCCGGATGCAGACTTCCTTAGCGGAATTGCTCCAATTGTAGGCGAACATGAAACACCCGCTTTCCCCTTCCTTTTCCCAGGACAACGCATCGCCGCGAACGCCGTCCCCACCTTCCATCGCTACATATGGCGTTAAGCCGAATGTAGATTGAAGCAATTTTTTGAAAAATGCCCTCGTTCCGCCATGCGGATTCCGATAATAAGCAGCCGCCAGCAATGTGCCAATCCAAACCGCCTTGCCGCGCCCGTAATCGGCACAGGTGATGGCTGCCATCCCGCCTTCCTCAAATTGGGCCACTACGTCTACATCTTGCCGGACTTTAATGTCCGTTATGTAATAGGAACCTTCCAACGTTACAGATGCGCCGCTCGCTTCTTCCGAGTTGACGGTTGCTATAATCGGAATCGCATTTCGAGACTCCGCGCTCACTTGATGATAACTGTGGTCCAGGTGCTCGACCGAGTGTATCCATGTTTCACGGACACCGAATATTTCGTCGAAGCCGTATCCGGGAACAACAGGGCTATGCGTCCCGTCTTCTGCTTGAAGTGCGCCGAAGGAATTTTCGGACAGAAGAATACCGCCGCCTGCCACCCAATCACGGATCAAGTTACACATGTCCCTGTTTAAATAAAGGGGATATGGCATCCATAAACATCGGAACCGTGCCAACGTTTCCCGGTTCAACCTCCGGTCGTGGACAAATTCCACTTTGTAGTTAAGATCGTGGAGCAGTTGATGCACGCCTTGCACGGAGTCGTTGTAGGTGTCTAAGTGCGCATAAGCCGCGAAATTGGCAATTTGATTCTCCGAACTGAACAGTATCGCAATCCCATCCGAAGGACGGGTTGATTCGGAAAGTCTGTCGCCGTGAAGTTGGATGGTCGAATTCAATGCAGCCATATCCCTCAGCCAAGGTGTTTCGCTACCATCCATATAGGTGCTGCCCCATGCGGGAGTCTCATGTCCCAGCGTTTCCGGACGATACTGCCAGAATAGATAGCCGAGTATCCCCCTGGAAAGCGGAATGAGAATATGCCGCTTCAATTCCGTCCAACCGAGCTTCTGAGGCTTCAGAGCGGTAGTGCCGGGGAGAGCGTGAATTTCGGAATTGATGACGGGTTTCCCTCCTGCCGCGGACAATAAAAGGTCGGCTGACCATGCCGATGAACCTAGGCTGTTGCCAAACAGATCGCAAGGTTCGGCCAGCATGAAATCGTCCGAACCTGCCGTTATCAAGTTAAAAATCGGTGAGGGCACGGTATGGACCATGACGGGATGGTCTAGATCCAATTCCTTGACTACCTTGATTCTTCGCTTTAAGTCCTCTGTAAGCGCATCGGACATAAAGAGCCGCCAGTCCACCATGTCGTTAAATATCGCTTGGCCTCGCGGAGGTTCGACTTCGGCCCAATCGCTGTACCTGCGCTGCCATTTGGCATTAAAGGCGTCCAATGAGCCGTATTTGTTGCGTAACCAAACCGCGAATGCTTGATGAGAATGATCGCAATAGCAAACTTGGTTTTCGAACGAAAGTTTTCGCTTAATACCAGTCGTCAGCTCCGGCTCGTTCCATAGATCCCATACCCAGAGCGCGGAGTGTCGGCCCAGTCTCTTAACGGCTTCCGCGAGAAAATGATCCTTCTCTCGTTGTGCAGGCTCGTGATGATAGCAAGGTCCCGGGGCCCCGCCGATTTGCCGATAACTAAGCGCTTGCGGTTTAAGCACGATACCGTCAGCCGTTACCATCAAGGAATCGGGATATTTCTTATAAAACCATACCGGAGCGACGTCGAAGATGACATTAAGTACAACTTCAGTCGATGGCTTGCCGCCAAATCCATCAACTCCGCAATACCGTCGAATACAAAGGTGTTCTCGGCTGGATGACAATCCCTCCATTGCACCCAGAGCTTGACGCAGTTAAAGCCGTTAAGCGAAATCCTTTCCATGTCCATCGCCCAATGATCGCGGTGCGGTGTAGGCGAGCGGTAGTATTGAAAACCGAAAGGAATAAACGTTTTATCTTTCATCCTGAAGCCTCTCCTCTTTTATTTCACTAGTACGATCGCTTCACCGCAATCCTCCACCGAATCGCTTTATGGGCCTTCAAGTGATTATTCGATAGATTGGCTTAATCCCCTTCTAACGGAAGGCGAAAAGCTCTCCGGTATTACACTTTCTATCGCTATCTTAACTATCACTCTTAAGCACATCCATCTGCAGACGTTTGGATTTCCCCCGTACCCCCCAACTCAAAAACACCACGCTGGAAATGACAGTGCCTGCCCCTATTCCCATCGCAATGGTGAATTCTTCGTTCATGAACAACACCCCTACATACATCGCGATCACAGGTGAAATAAAAGTAAATGTAGTAGGAAAGACGGCGTTCGTGACACGTAGTAACCAATAAAAGATGGAATAGCCTACTACGGATCCGAAAACGATCAAGTACGCTAGAGCTCCGAGAGCTGCCGGGGAATACTCACTTGGAGTCACATGCTCAAAGCAGATAGAGAGCAACAGTAAAAACAAACTACCTACGATCATCTGCAAACCATTACTGGTCATGGATGGTACAGAGCTTGTATGTTTTTGAAACCGAGTCAACGCAAGCGCATAAATAAACTTTATGAACAGAAGCAATGCGATCCCCGCATAAACCATCTTCTTTTCTCCTCCGCTTGAAGTCTCATGGCTTGTACCTGTTGCCACTAAGTAGGTGCCAATAAAGCCAAGTGCAATTCCGATCACAAGTTGTAGGCTCCTTTTCTTTTGACCGGTCCACATCGCCAGCAACGTTGTAAATATCGGGTGCTTGAGTGATTTAGCTCCCCTGAGCAAGAACAAAATAATGACCCCTGCGAGGAAAAAACGAGCGCCTGCAAAGAAAAAAGGAGGCATTCCTCCTTCAATTCCAATCTCGATCGACAGAAAAGTCGTCCCGAAAATCAAACACATAGCGATATACGCGATCATCATCTTCATTTGCTCCCATCCTGTAGGTCTACGATTCACCCCTATAAAACCATGAACTTGCTATAACAGTAAACGACATGTTATAACAGTTGGCAGGAAGGAGTGCGGATGGAAATGAACATACCGTTGGATCGCAAATCACGTGTTCCACTGGCTGAACAAATTCAATTGGCCTTGGTAGAGCGCATTCGTTCGGGCTTGTATCAAGCAGGTGATCTTCTTCCCTCCGTGCGAGAATTGAGTCGTGAGATTGGGGTTAGTTTGATGACGGCAGTCCTTGCTTACGAGAAGTTAGAAGCAACCGGATATGCGCAGCGCCATCACGGTAAAGGCACATTCGTCAGTATACCAAGACCGGAAAAAGACGAGATTCTAGAGGGAATCCATCCAAAACCTTCGTATGATTGGCAGTTGGCGATTCCCGATTATTTAGGCAGGTCGATGTTCCGGCATGTAGGGGCTGTAAATCGTAAAGACGTGAAATACCCGCTGCACAGGATCAAATTACATGCGGAGGAACTCTTACCTCTCCAACACTTTCAACGGGCAGTTCAACAAGCTTCATCCGATCGATCGTCAATTGGCGATTATGCACCGGCCGCGGGAGACGAAGCGTTGCGTAGCAAACTGGCTTCTACTTTCCGTCACAAGAGTTCTGTGCTTACAGCATCGGAATTGTTGATTACAACGGGAACCCAGCAAGCCATTGACCTTATCGCACGAACGTTTCTTGGACCTGGGGATCTTGTCGCCGTTGAATCTCCTACATACCCCGGTGCTTTGGATGCTTTTCGCTCGCGCGGTGCCACCTTGATTTCCATTCCGACTGACCATACAGGCATGAGACTCGATATCCTTCAGCAGCTGTGCGACATCCATCCCCCGAAATTAATCTACACACTGCCTACAGGCCAAAACCCGACGGGCAGCGTCATGTCTGTTCAGAAACGTCTGACTTTGCTGGAAATCGCAAAGAGCTATAACACCTTGATTGTGGAAGATGATCCCTGGGAGGAACTTTACTTCGAGGATCTGCCGCCGCGTTCCCTGTTTAGCTTGGATCAAACCGGACATGTGATCTATATGCAGGGATATAGCAAATCAATTGCACCGGGACTCCGTCTGTCCGTAATCGCGGCAAGAGGTTCGGTGTACCAACGCTTACTCCATGCAAAAGCAGTAACCGATTTAAGTACCCCTTTATTTAATCAGCGTATTTTGCTGCACCTGTTGGAACAAAACATGAATGAACATTTTCGCAAAGTCCGCGGCCAATTAACAAAGAGACGTGACGAGATTCATCAACTTCTGAAACGTCATGCTCCCTCCGCTTGGACCTGGACGCCTCCGGCTGCCGGCCCTTTTTTTTGGCTGACATCGACAGGTAGCGTGAACACGGATGCTTTGTTCGTCGAGGCCGAACGCCAAGGCGTTTTATTCTTTCCGGGGTCTTTCTTCTATTCAGGAAATGCCGAGAGAAACAGTCTGCGAATCGGCTTTGCGGCGTTGGCGGAAGCACGAATTCGCGAGGCAATTCTCACGCTCTGCCAGCTTTTGCACCACACTGAACTCAAATAAGCTGCCGAACTTGTCGGCAGCTTAGAAAAATGGTTTATTAATGACTATTATGTCCTCCGTCTGCGCCAGCCGAACACACTGATGTGAACGATGGCTCTTGTCGACCAATGGGCCAGAATATGTAGGACAATAAATACCACTACGAGCGGCTTGAACAAGATCCAGCTGCCAATCCACACCAGCAAGATTTGCCATGGCTTCATTTTGCGTAATAATTTATTGGGCCACATACAGATTCGATAAAGGAAATAGTGATGACGAAGCGATTCCAAATATTCGTCTTGGTACTGCTTCTCATCAGGATTCAACCGGATCGCGCTGCGCATATAAGTCTCTTGCAGTTTATACTCATTACGGCTCGCTGCCGCCCATGCAAGATACATCAAGACGACAGGCTCTTCGGCTCCATAACGGATTGCTTCACGGTTCAATCTCCTTGATTCGACCACTTCACCAAGAAGAGCTTCGATATAACAGAGAACAGCCAGATATTGGGGATTCTCGGCATCCAGTTCAAGGGCAGTCTCAATTTGTTCCTTCGCTTCCTTGAACTTGCCCTTCTTGTTCAATTGATTGGCTGCTAAATAATAATAGTGGGATTCGTATGGGTTTATGCGCAGCGCTTCTTGGAGCGCCTTATCAAAGGCTTTCTCATTACCGGTCTCATAATAAACCGAAACGCGCACATACCAGCCCAGATGATGTTCGGGATCCCGACTCAATGCTTCTTTCGCCCAGTGCTGAGCTTTCTCATACTCCCCCATTAACGCAAAAATTTGAGCATATATGGCATACGGATCCGGATCATGAGGATCATCCCGCAGCAGTTTCTCCGTTTCAACCAATGCTTCCTTATATCGTTTCCAGGCAATCAGCTGATAGACGGCACTGTAAGCTGAAGAAGCTGCTGGACGTATAGTTTCTTCCATTGCACTATCCTCCTGATCATTCGGCTATTTAATACCATGCTTCTTCACGTAGTCTAGCACGATCTGGTAATCGCCGTTCACATCGCTGAATGTGGCATAGTTTCTTGCGGTTGAGAACCATTCAATGGTTGTAGCCTTCCGTGCTTTCAGTGATTTACGGAGATCTTCCTGCACGATCGGCTGAATTTCACCCGTCTCAAACGTCCGCTCCATTGCGTAATCCACGGCATCCTTGACGACTTGTTCCAGATCCGCGCCGGAGAACAACTTCGTTTCCGCTGCCAGCTTGGACAAATTCAGTGAGGCTGTCGGCTTATCCGCAAGCTTCAGTTTCAGGATCGTACTCCGCTCTTCCTCCTCCGGCGGCGGAACGAATACCAGGTGATTGAACCGCCCCGGTCTCCGCAAAGCAGAATCCAGATACCATGGCGTATTCGTTGCACCAATGACAAACACCTGATCATTGCCGGCTTGCAATCCGTCGAGCTCGGTCAACAGCTGATTGACGAGCATGCGCTCATGATGCTGCCTCATCTGATGCCGGCTTCCGCCCATGGCATCCAGTTCATCGATAAAGATGACGCATGGCTTGTTTTCGCGCGCTTTCTGAAATACATCATGTAAATTATGCTCGCTTTGTCCTACATACATGGACAGAATAGCCTGCAACTCGATATGAATAAAATTCGCATCAATCTCGCCGGCAACCGCACGTGCGAGGAAAGTCTTCCCGCATCCGGGAGGCCCGAACAACAGCAAACTTCCGCCTGCTTGTTTGCCATAGGCTTTGAAAATTTCCGGCTGCTTCAGAGGGAGAATGAAGTTCATCCGAATCTTCTTCTTCACATCTTCAAGACCACCGACATCTTCGAAGGTTTCCTTCGGTTTATCTGATTCAATGATGGATTGGTCATCCTGGTTGAATTGAATAAGCTTCAACTTATTCTTTCGTCTTTCCGATAATTCGTCATGATCTGACAAATGGATTCCCTCCTTAACACTCTTTATGAAAATAGTAGCATATTATCCTTTCTTTTTCCCCTAGTACTTTTGTGGTAAAATATAAGTTCTGAATGATAGTAAGAGGAGCGATTCATAGCATGGAAACGAATGTCCCGACGTCGGCAAACCGATCTCTCGAGAGAACTTCCCGCAAATCAAAGCCATCTGTCCCTATGTTTCTTGCAGCCTGGGTGCTGTTGATCAGCTGTGGCGTAGTAGGCACAGTCTGGTATACCGGTCAAGTGAAGGACAAACTGACACAAGACATAAGCGCTCAAACGGCGCAGCAAATTACGACAATGCAGCAAAATTACGATGCGCAGCTGAAGCAGATGCAGGCCAATTTTTCAGGCGAACTGAATAAGGTGCAAGGCAAAGTTGACGCGCTTAACGAACTTTTGGAGTTTACTAAAGATAATACGAATTCCAAAACCGACAATAGCAATAAGCTGTTTACGCAGCTGAATGAAGTTAAGAAAAAACTGGCCGAACTGCAGAAAAGTTTGGATGTGCTGAAATGACGTTGAATATCAAGCAAATCAACCGTTTCTTTCTTATGGCATGCGCCCCGTTCATCGGGCTAATCATTTGGCTGTTGCTTTCGGAACTGTCTATTACACTTCCGGAGAGCTCGTATCCGAAGCACGCATTAACGCATGCAACCGTGCCGGCGGATACCGCGAAGCTGACAGCTGGTTTGGACCAAGCGAAGAAGACGGCACTCGTCACCGCAAAGTCGCTCAAGAAATCAATTCAGCTTTATACCACTACGAACAGAAACATGGATGCCATCGTCTCCATCGCCGTTTCACAGACAAACAGGCCATACCGCATCTATGACCGCCGCATTACGCGGAAGATCGGTGCACCGACGCAGCAGATTGAGTCAGATAACGTTCGTGCGCAGCTTTTTGTGATTCATGCGCAGCACTTTAACGGCTATGCGCTGAAGGTCAAGCTGAAATCGCCCAAAGCGATGAAAATGGTGCTCGGTCAAGATAAGAATGGCGGAGCTGAAACGACGCTCGCTGCCGTTGATCGATATAATGCCATTGCCGGCGTTAATGCCGGCGGTTTCGCAGATGATGGCAACAAGCGTTATCCTCTTGGCACCACGGTGATGAACGGCAATTATTTAAACGGCTTTGCTCCGTCTTATAAAGATTTGTTCTTCGTTGGGCTAAACGATAAGCTGGAGCTGATCGGTGGCAAATATATGAGCAAATCTCACCTGGACAGTGAGAATCCGAAATTCGGCGCTTCATTTGTACCCGTACTCTTGCAAAACGGCACTGCGCTTCCGATTCCCGACAAGTGGCGGACCAGCCCGTTACGTGCTCCGCGGACTATCATCGCCAATTACAAAGACAACCAGCTTCTCTTCCTCGTAATCGATGGGCGCAACGAGAATGGCAGCTCCGGCGCGACGCTTCAGGAAGCGCAGCTGATACTTCAGCGATTCGGCGCGATCGACGGCTATAACCTCGACGGCGGCGGGTCGTCATCACTCGTCTTCAATGGCCGCGTCGTCAATCACCCGTCGGACGGACAACTTCGACCGGTACCGACCCATTTCCTATTTTTCAAATAAAGTTCCATATGGAAATCAAACAGGCTGCCGCGAGGCAGCCTGTTTTGTTTACGAGTGGATAACAATCAAAATGGAAAGCTCGCTTGACATTGCAGCCATCTCGCGATATGCTCCTCTTATGGAAAGTTAGCTTTCCGTAAGGAGGGGCAACGCATTGAACAACCGTTTAGAAGAAATCCGCAAACAACGCGGAATAAAGCAAGAAGAATTAGCTGCGGCTCTTGAAGTGTCCAGGCAAACGATCGGTTCGCTGGAAAACGGACGCTATAACCCCTCGATCCTGTTAGCGTTCAAGATTGCTCGTTATTTCGGGTTGAGTATCGAAGAAGTCTTTATTTATGAGGAGGAAGAGAACGTATGAAGAACACATTTTCGTATTATTTTCTTACCGCTGCAGGCCTAGGACTGCTAGTATGCGGTATTTATTTCATCAAAACAATCGAAGATCCGCAAAGTGTGCTGCGAGCGTTGCCGTATATCTGTGTGGGACTCGGCTGCGGCATGTTTGGTCACGGTGTGGGGGAAGTCATCCTTCGAAGCGCAATGAAGAAGGATCCCGCAGCAGCAAAGCAGCTGGAGATTGACCGGAATGATGAGCGAAATTTAGCAATCGCCAATCGGGCCAAAGCGAAAGCTTATGACATGATGGTTTTTGTGTTCGGAGCTTTAATTACAGCCGTTGCTTTGATGGGTATTGATATAATCTTGGTATTGCTGCTGGTTTTCACCTATTTGTTTATCATTGTTTATTGTACGTATTACCGTTACAAGTACTATAAAGAAATGTAAGGCAGCTGCATTCTCCGTACGTCTACCAGCACATCCCCATCGAATGCCATGATGTAGATATCAGGTTTGGAGGTCTGTAACAGAAACTCGTAATTATATTGACTGTCAAAATACCGCATCATTAACGTCATAACCATGCCGTGCGTGCCGATAACGATTTTCTGCCCCCTATAGTTCACAAGAATTTCCGCTAATACATGAACAGCACGATCCATGCACGCTTTAATCGTTTCGCTGCCGGGCAACGCGAGATCAGGGTCACGGAACATCTTCTCCACAAACAGATAAAAATCCTTATCGGTCATCGTGCCATCAGCGCCCGAGAACGTCATCTCACGCAAATCTTCGAATAGAATGATTTCTTTACCGCAGCTGGTGGCTAGTTCCTCGATTGTAAGCACTGCTCGCCGATAGGGGCTGGATATAAATGTATCAATACCTTCTTCTTTGAGTATTTCGGTTATTTTTCGCGAATCAGCCCAGCCTTTGTCCGTGAGCCCCCGTGTTCGTTCATTGGGATCGGACTTTGGCGATTCCGCATGTCTTACCATGTAAATATAGGTTCTCATAGGACCTCCTGTCGTGAGTCACTTCAAGGATGGATTACATTGAACTACTCCTAACTATTCGTTCATGAAGAAGCTCTTTCCTTTACTTGTAAGTTCCGCGGATAATAAAAAAAAAGCGAATCATCGCTTCTCAGTGTAGTCTCGTGATAAACGGATGCTTTATCCCATTCCAGCTCTAACGGTTGTGATAGTGGCTATTTGGCATAAATTTCGCCATTTTGTATTCTAAGGGTTGCCAGCGAGCCTATTTGAACGTTTTCCAACGGGAATCGACCCAATTACTCCAAATAACGTCTGTGACAACCGTTAGCGTTATAAAAAGGCTTATTTTCAAGAAATAGCCTCACTGACAACCGTTAAAGTTTTGTTTTCACATGTGGCCGATGCAGATACGCATTCATATCAAAATAGCTGCTCAGACTATACCGTTTGTAGAACGCTTCATCCATCGCGAGCGTATCTTCGAAACTGACTAGCACCGGCGAATCACCGGCAGGCAAATGCGCATTATGCGCGTATTCTTCACGAGTATCAAGTTGAAGCGCGTTCGCGAACTCGACTTCTGCATCGCGAAGTTTGCCTTGTCGCCACAGGATGATGCCCAGCGTGTTGCGAGCAAGTGCCCAATCGGGCTTTAGTCGTACGGCTTCCCTCGCATCCGCTTCCCGGTGATCAAGATAATGACCGCCTTGCCGGAGCGCGCATAGCGCAACGTCGAGATGCGACTGGGAGGCATGATCCGGGTTGTTATAATCAAACCCGTTCGGATCGTCGAACACCTCATACTTAATAACGCCGTCCCAGTAATATTGCACATTGCTGAGGTTTTTGAGTTCCCAATGCGTGAGCACTTGAAGCTCCGGCGAGGAAGGTACGGCGCTTAGCGAGAGATGACCGAGCGGGTGGCGAATGAACTGGCGCCGCTCGAAGATAATCGTATCGCTCTGCAGCGAAACAAACCAATTATGAGACGGATTAGGTCCCAGCAGCAGCTCGAAGATTTTCTGCGGCGTTTCGATAAACCCGCGCTTGGCGACTCGCATCATTTCCTCGCAAGCGTCCGAAGGAGAGTTGGTGTGTTCAAACACTTGGCGAGAAAGCGCAAAATCGAAGCTCTTATCTTGGAAAGGCAATTTCTCCGCGAAACATTCCACATAATCGAACCGCGTATCAATACCGGCCCCGGAACGATGAGCGTTATGGGTTAGAAAAGGCTCTGTCACCGTACTTGCGCGGGAGAACGGATTGGATCCGCCGCCAATATCGAGTACTGTTTCACCCGGCTGAATATCAAGCATTTGTGTCAGAAGTTCATCATTTAGTACCGGATACACGTTGCCGAATGAATTCTTTAGCGGGATATTGCGCGTGTATGCACCTAGGTTCAAACTCAGTAGTTTGTTGAAATCCAAAAGATGACCTCCTCGAAGTGGGATCACATCCTTCTCCGGTACTTTACTGTATATTCGAAAAACCTTCCAATAAGAATTGGAAGGTTTTCTCAATTATCCGATTATGCGATTAATGTCCAGACATCGGTTTTCCCCGGAATATCTCCTTTGGACCACCATTTTGCCTTATACGTACGTCCGGCATAAATCACCAGCTCGCACTCTTGCTACATATGTAATATACCCGCGGCTAGGAAATGATCCGAATCGGTTCTCCGGATAAATAAGCTCCAATATCTTGCACGATGTCTCTATAAAATGCCTCATAATTGGCTTCTGAAACATACCCGATATGAGGCGTAGTTAGCAGATTTGGAAGCGACCGGTATGGATCGTCCTTTGGCAATGGTTCTACTTCAAATACATCCACTCCGGCACCGGCAATCCAGCCATTCCGTAAGGCTTCCGCGAGTGCGGTTTGATCCACGATCGGTGCGCGAGAAGTATTGATTAGAAATGCTGAAGGGCGCATTCGTTTGAAGTCCTCAGCGCCAATCAGTCCTCGTGTCCGGTCGCTCAACACAAGGTGGATCGACACAAAATCACTGTTCTCCAGAAGCTCTTCCTTGGAAGCAGCTAATTTTACTCCTGCCTCGTCCGCGCGTTGCTGCGATAAATTTTGGCTCCATGCCATAACATCCATACCGAACGCTTGTCCAACCTTCGCGATCTGGCTGCCCAGTTTGCCAAGACCAAGCAAGCCGAGCGTTTTGCCGTACAAATCTACGCCAATCGTGCTTTGCCACTGACCGCTTCGGATTGCATGATGCTCCTGAACGATATTTCGAGCTAATCCCAGCAATAGGGCCCAAGTAAGTTCGGCTGTTGAATTGCCGGCACCTCCCGTCCCACATACGGTAATTCCTTTTGATGCGGCTGCTTCTAAATCAATCGACGCATTGCGCATACCCGTCGTAATCAGCAGCTTCAAGCGAGGAAGCCGGTCCAGCATAGAGGCTCGAAATGGCGTCCGCTCACGCATTATGACCACAATCTCACAATCAGCGATTAGCTCGACCAATTCGTCTTGTTGATCAATATGCCGAGTAATGGTCTTCACCTCCACCCGATCCAGAATGGGCGACCAATCGGCTGCAGTCAATGCTACTTGCTGATAATCATCCAGAATTGCACATCGAAGTTTCGTCATCCCCGGGACCTCCTTAGACTCGCCAGAAAGTGGAGCAATCTGCTTTATCCATTCGATTAAATTCAATAATTTGCTCCAGCAACTCATAATTTACCGGACTATCCCACCCAATACGAAATAACAGCTTGGTTTGATCGTAGCCAGCCTGCTTAATTTGATCCGCAAACTGGTTCATTCCCGCTTTCTCGGGGGCAACCGCCAAATGTTGTTTGGATATGCTAAAGCCAATAATAAAGGTGCCATGATCGGTATACATGGGCTGTTTCCAAGCGAATTTAGGCTCTAACCCCGGAAATGTCTTAGCTACCCACTCCAAAACTTCTTCCGTTCGAGCCCGATGATGCGGGTTTTCAATTCCGTCTAAATAGTCTGCAAAAACCTCCATGCTGTACCCTCCTAGTATTAAAAACTCAAATCGTGTCCCACTCGACATCAAGCAGATAACGTGCTGCCGGCGACAGCCTCTTGTACGTCTTGACGCGAATGTACTCCTTGGCATTAAGATGTCCCGGAGATTGATGCTGATCCCTCGCCATATAGAAAGGATGCACGGCTCGGCGGGTTCCTGTTGTCCGGTTTATTGTACCTCCATGCCAGAGATGGCTAACCATAACAGCAACGGAGCCTGCCGGAGCAATCAATTGAACTTCCTCCGGATGAGACTCCAGCGCCATGCCATTTTCCCAGTCGGCAACGGGATTAACCCCCGAGCGATGCGTTCCAGGAACAACGCGCGTTGACCCGTTTTCAAGTGTAAAGTCATCCAGCATCAGCACACAAGTGACGGCATTAATCGGCCCTCCCGGTGCACAAGGCCAATCACTATGCAGGGATTGATGCCCCTCTCCGGGTACGGCATCGCGTCCGTTCAAGGTGACGAACTTAAACTCCCGTTTGATCAAATAAGCGACGGATGCAACTACCTTCGGCAGCGTATATAACCCATCGAATACGTGGCCTTGATTTTCCAAATCAAACAGCCTTCTGGTTCCGGCTTCACGCTGATGCGCAATCGTTCCCGCAGCTTTCGCCATAAGCTCCTCATACTTCTCCCGTAATTCCGACAACCATTCCTCACTAATCACCCGTTCGAAAACAATGTAGCCATGTTCATCAAGCGTCCGCTTATCCTCTACGCTTAGTGTGTCAGCTGTAACGCCAAGCTCCTCTAGCATCTGGTGCATATCCATATGGGCATGTCCTCCTTCTGCTTCTTCGTTTTACTCTATTAGTATAGGGGATGAGACAATCTTTTGCAGGATTTTATTGCCATATATCGCTTGCAGATGTTCTGAACAAGAAGTAGAAACATAGGAATAGAAATGGACGCTTTGTGAAGGAGGAGATTCATGTACGCGTTAGCTTGGTTGATTCTGACTGCCGTGCTCGTACTGATCGAGCTGCATACGGGAACCTTCTATTTCCTACTCCTTGCTGCCGCATCCATCCTCACCATGATTACCGCACTTGCCGGTCTCCCGATATTGGTTCAATGCTTCACCTTTGTTGTCGCCATTGCCCTTATGTATATCTTCTTGCTGCCGCTCCTTCGTAAATTAATCCCCTCGACTTCGAAATCCATGATACCCCAGCTCTCCGATTATTTAGTGGGACAAGAGGCATTTGTCGTGCAGACCATTACTCCGGATGAGGCCGGTTTGGTCAAGCTTCATGGCGAAATATGGTCCGCGGTTGCTACTGAAAGGATTGAAGAAGGAAGTAAAGTGATTGTCGCAGAGGTCCGCGTTACCAAATTAATCGTGACTAAGGAGTAGATGCAGATTGGTCGGCATAATCGTATTTATCGTTATATTGGCCGTAGTCGTTGCCATCGTAATCAAGGGGATTCGCATAATTCCGCAGCAAACCGTAGCGATTGTGGAGAGACTCGGAAAATACAATAAAACGCTTCATGCCGGGGTGAATTTGATTATCCCGGTCATCGATAAGATTCGGCTTCGCCATGATCTTCGCATTCACCAAGAAACGGTGCCCTCACAATCCGTCATTACGAAGGATAATGTTGCGATCGGCATAGAGCTTGCGACGTTCTTCAGCGTTGTTGATCCGAAGCTCGCGACTTACGGCATCGCCAATTATGTTGGCGGTATACATAATATTGTAGCATCGGCGCTGCGCGCGACGATTGGCAAGATGGAATTGGACGAAATCCTCTCCAATCGCGACCGTATCCAAACGGATCTGCGTCTGGTACTCGACCAGGCATCGGAGAATTGGGGTGTGCGTATCGAGCGCGTTGAAGTGCTGCAATTGGCCATTCCTGCCGATATTCAGAATTCGATGGAGAAACAAATGCGGGCGGAGCGCGAGAAGCGTGCTATCATCCTGCAGGCCGAAGGTGAGAAGCAATCCACCGTATTGCGCGCTGAGGCGCAGAGAGCTGCAGTCGTCCTTGCTGCGGAAGCGGAGAAACAGCGGCAGATCTTGGATGCGGAAGCCAAGCAGAAAGCGCAGGAGCTGGAAGCGCTCGGAAAGTCGGAAGCCATTAAGCATGTCGCAAATGCGGAACGAGCAAGAATCGAGGCTATTAAAGTAGCCGGCCTGGATGCCCAAATACTCGCCTATAAATCCTTCGAGGCGCTCAGTCAAATGGCTGAAGGTCGAGCAACCACGATCTTTATCCCCACGGATGCCGTGAACGCGCTCGGATCTGCCGGAATGATCGGTAAAATATTCGATATTACCAATCCCAAATAAGAATGCGGTGCATGCTTTGTTGTATTCCAACTCTAACGGATGTAATAGTGGTTATTAGGCATAAATTTACCCTCTTGATATGCTAACGGTTGCCAGAGCGCTTATTTGAACAAATTTCACTAGGAATCGACCAATTCGCTCCAAATAACATCTGTCACAACCGTTAGAGTTTCAAAAAGGCTTTTTTCATAAAATAACCGCTCTGACAACCGTTAAAGTTTAGCTCATCTAGCTTAGTCAAAAGCGACTCGATCCAAACTTTCTCGAGTATCCTGAGGTTGCCGATTCATTCGGCAACCTCTTTTATTGTATCGCCATGAATTCCTACAAAGTTACCTGCATCGTCCAAGAAGTCCCACACATCCCCCAATACGCGAATCCAAGCTTCTTATACATACGAACCGCTGCTTGATTGTCTGGGTCGACGCTTAAGGAAAGAGACTTATACCCGTCAAGTTTAGCTAGCAGCATGATCTCGTTCATTAGCCGGTTCCCCATGCCTTGTCCTCTGACATCAGGCAATACTGCGATTCCTAATTCCGGTGTATCACAATCAACGAATCCGTAGCCTTTGTCCGTTTCATCGAATAAGCGAAACCAAACTGCGCCGACTGCTTTCGTATCGTCGTCCCATGCGATTAAAGCACGATCTCCTCTTCGGCCCCACCCCTCGCTGTATTTCTTGATGGCAGGGGCATTCAGAAGCTCCTGTTTAGGCGGCTTGCCTTCCGGAATATGAATCGATTCATAATGCATATCCATCAGAAAATCAAAATCTTCCTGCTCCATAGGTCTCACTGTAATCATCTAATCACCCTTTATGGCTTATTTAACCGCGTCCGCGCAAAAGCTTCCCGATAAGCCGTCGGCGTCACGCCGGATAATCGTTTGAACCATTTGGCAAACTGTTTGTCGTCATGGATGCCTACCTGTACAGCCACTTCTTTGATGTGCAGCTTCGAGTCTGCGAGAATCTCCTTCGCTGCCTCCAGCTTGATGTGGTGGATATAGGTAAGCAGACCGGAACCGAATCGCTGCTTGAACATCCGAGAGAGATAATCTTTGTTATAGCCCAGATGGGCTGCAATCCGCTCAACGGAAATATCGCGTTCCAACGCGTGAAGTCGCGTCCACTCCAGCAATTGCGGCAGCCTCGGGTCCATCGCTTCCAGCTCATTCGAATGCTCTAGCTGCTCCGCCAATTCAATCAGCAGACAGGTCAGAAAATAGTCCCCCGCTCGCGGAATCCGGTAGCCGCCATTGGCCGCATGAAGTAATTGCCGGGCTAATATATGGACCCGGCTTTGATTCGAGCATTCCGCATAACGAGGTACTGAACGTAACGGTTCCGTCCCCAGCGTTTCAGGCAGATGAAAATGAAACCAATAGAAAGACACCCCCGGCGAAGACAGCCGGTACCCGCGATGTCGCTCTCCGGGCATCAGGAATAGGATATCCCCTGCTTTCACCTCATACATCAGACCATCGGCTTCCATGAACACCACTCCGGAAACGCCAATAATCAGTTCATAATCATATATCGTTCGATCCATATGAGACCATGTTTCATCGGACATAAACTGACCGCCCATGACCAGACGATAAGGTTCATGTAAATAAAGCGGAAGCAATCGGCAGCAACTCCTCTCTTGCCGAGTTCATTGAAATGAAGTCAGTTTTTGACACCTAATCTACTAGTTCGTCTACCGACAGCCAATTCCCTCTTCCATTATGATAGATTTGCAAGTTCAACTAAAGGAGCGAAACCACCTATGAATACCGAGCATAGTCATGCCTCTTCATCCCCACTCGATCTTCTTGCCGTTCATATCCAAGATCATTATTGGTCCACTTACGTAAATCTCATCCGAGAAACGGTCATTCCCTATCAATGGGAAGCGATGAATGACCGCGTTGAATCAGCGGAGCCCAGCTATGTCATGCGTAATTTCCGTATAGCCGCCGGCCTGGAAGAAGGCAATTTCGGAGGTTTTGTTTTTCAAGATACGGATCTCTACAAATGGCTGGAAGCTGTCGGATACTCCCTTGCGGTTATACCGGATGCAGATTTGGAGCTGATTGCCGACGAAGCGATTAATCTGATTGCCTCCGCCCAGCTGGAGGACGGTTATTTGAATACTTATTTCGCGATTGCGGAACCGGGTAAACGTTGGACCAATTTGATGGACTGCCATGAAATGTACACGGCCGGCCATCTTATCGAAGCAGCCGTAGCCTATTATCAAGGAACCGGCAAGGCCACCCTGCTAAGCGTAGCCAAGCGATTGGCCGATCATATCGATGCACGATTCGGAGATGCTCCGGGTCAGCTGCGCGGATATGATGGACATCAGGAGATCGAACTGGCGCTCGTCAAGCTTTATGAAGTGACCAGAGAAGAGAAGTATTTGAAGCTGGCCAGCTTCCTCATTGAAGAGCGTGGGCAACAGCCGAATTACTTGGTAGAGGAATGGGAGAAACGCGGTCGAATCAGCTATTGGTCGCCCGGAGTTGTGCAGAACAACCATCAGGATCTGCGGTATCTGCAAGCTCATAAGCCGGTACGCGAACAAGAAGCAGCAACAGGTCATGCGGTTAGAGCGGTCTATATGTACACCGCAATGGCCGATCTTGCTCTTCATCTGGGGGATGAAAGTTTATTGGCTGCATGTAAGCGGCTATGGAGCAATGTAGTGCACAAGCAAATGTATATAACCGGAAGTATCGGTTCAACGCATCACGGCGAAGCGTTCACGTTCGACTACGACTTGCCCAATGACACGAACTATTCCGAAACCTGCGCATCGATCGGACTGATCTTCTTCGCAAGGCGAATGCTGCAGTTGGAACCAAGCGGCGAATACGGCGATGTGATGGAACGAGCACTCTATAATACGGTGACGGCAGCGCTGGCTAATGACGGGAAGAGCTTTTTCTACGTCAATCCACTCGAAGTGTTTCCTGCTGCAGGAAGAGGCAATCCAGGCAAACATCACATTAAGTCCGTCCGGCAAAAATGGTTTGCTTGCGCCTGCTGCCCGCCGAATATATCGCGCCTTCTCTCTTCACTCGGGCAGTACGTCTTTACTTCCGGTCCGGATGTACTCTTCACCCATCTGTATATCGGTACAGATACGACGAATCTAACGCTAGCCGGACGCAATGTCGGCCTTAAACTCGAGAGCGGCTTACCTTGGAACGGCCATGTTCGTCTTCGGGTTGCAACAGCGGCTGGCAATGGTGTCTTCACCATAGCGATGCGCATTCCGTCATGGTCAGACCAAACCGCTTTCTCCTTGAACGGCAGTCCCGTGGAACCTGAAATCCGTCAAGGCTACGCCTACTTCACTCGTGACTGGCAAGAAGGCGATGTCATCTCCCTAGATTTCGACATGGAACCTAAGCGCATCTATGCCCACCCTAACGTTCGCGCTAATGCCGGCCGAGTAGCTTTACAGAGAGGACCTCTCGTATATTGTTTTGAGGAGATGGACAATGGTGCTGCCCTGCCGAATCTTATTCTTCCGGCAGACGCTGACATTCGTCTCGTCCATAATGGGAATTCCGTTGCGCTCCATGCCGAGGGGTATCGCCAAGAAGATTCGGACCCTGCGAACGCATCGCTTTACAGGACCTCATCACTGAAGCTTGAGAAACAGAGTATCTATGCGGTTCCTTATACGCAGTGGGGGAATCGCAAGCCGGGGGAAATGCTGGTTTGGATTCGTGAATAAGCCGCGATTACGCGGCTTTTTTTATTTCGGTTCCTGTGCGAGCGATTGACCTCTGACTAGGCTAACGAGCAAAAAGATTAGCGGCAAACCTACGATAAATATGGGAAAAACATATAAGATCCAAACGTATTTCGCATAATCCAGCATCCCTACAATGTTTGCAGGCACGAGTGAGATCGTGAATATGAGAATAGCAGCAAATAGGATTACGTTCCGCCAGTTCTTGATGCCGAGCAGCTGCGCGGTTCCATAACTGTTAATGAATAAATATATCGCCAACTTCACGAAGACGCTGAAGATCCAGATGAACATGATCCAAACATCCATATTTTGAACAAACTCCAGATAATTAATAAATCGGACCATGCTGAAATACGGGAAGATTAAGGTTGAACCGATATTGGCACCGAACGTCATGATGACCATAATGGCTGTCATTACGGCGATCACGGATGGAACGAGAATCGCAAGCAGCGTTGGTTTAACCATTTTTTGCGAGTTTGCGATAAAAGGCGTTAACATCATGATCATCATAGATTCACCCAGAAATGACGCGTTTACAAAAGACCCCTTCAATATGGCCTGTATCCCGGTATCTGCGTAGATCGGTAATATAAGCGACGGATGCAGATTCGTTAAGTTTAATCCGAATGTAATGAGTATGCCGACCAGAAGCAACGGTCCGGCCATTTCGCTAAAACGAGCGATCGCTTCGATGCTGCCGGCGTAATTAATATATATCATAGCCGCGACCATTAGCGATGCGATAACCCAAATCGGCGTATTGTGAAATAAAAACTGCTTGATAAACAATGAAAAAATACGCAAGATATCGGACGAAACGGAAAACCACATCAAAATATACAATACAGCAATTAGCTTTCCGATCCACTTGCCAAACAGCTTTTGGGCAAACTCCACCAAGGTATGCGAAGAATGCCTTTGCGAAACTCGAATACAAATCAGGGTCACGAATAATCCGATGACCCCAGCCACTACCAGCGATATCCAAGCGTCCTGTCTGGCAATCTCGATGGAAGGAGACACCGTGAGCCAGATACTCATTGAGATTTCTAAAGTGGTGAACATCCAAAACAACTGCCAAGGAGAAATCTTCACTTTCTGTCTCCTATTCCCGGGACTCGTCTTCCTATTGCCCCCGTATTCTGGATTTTCAATTTCACAGTAACCGATACCTCCGCTGCAGGGAACAATTGATCCCATCTGTTCTTGATTTCTTTCCACCGGTAAGGGTGTTCTCTGTGAACCTCTTCTCCGAAGCCAAACACGTCTTGTCCGAACTGTTGCTGCACTTTCTTAATGGTTGCCTCAACTTGCTTGGCTTTCATTTCATTTAATTTACGCTCTAACGGAACACGTTCCGAGGTTACCGAAATGTCGATATTCGTGTTGTTTTCAAGGATTCTTCCGGTCCCTTCCAGCTTCACGTACACTTTAAGTTTATTTCCTTCGAATTCGGTACGAACGGTTTTCCTTAAGTTGGTTTCGAATAAAGATACGCTTCCTTCCCCCGTTTCGAGCGAAATAAATTGATTTTTCAATACGCCTTTCACCCAGAACAACTCCAGCGATTCTCTACCCGACACTTCTCCTACCATCTGCAAACGACGATTAAAGATGGCAACGGATTTCACCTCGATGATTTTATCTTTCTCCAGCTCATTATTCGGCGATGTCTCTACCATCGGCATGGCGGGACGGATTCCGTCACGTCCTACATCAAGTAAGACATCGCGTAACGCAGAGTCTCCTAAACGGCAATACCGGTCTTGATCCACGGCTACAATCGCTGAAAACTGATTAAAGGGACTGTTGATTTTCAATACATCGCTCCCTTTTCCGTGATTGACAACAAAAATATCCGTGCGCATGCGCGTATCGGTATTTCGCGTAAATTGATCCATGATATCAATTATCCCTTTACGCGCAAGCTTCTCTCCGATGAAAATCGACCTGCGATGTCCCAGAAAAACTTTACGGGGCAGCTTGTCTTGAATTTGTTGTTCCAAATCCACGATCGAAGAACCCGTCGTTGTCAGAACAATATTTGCCCGATGCTGGCTGCCGCCCCCTCTCCCCTTGAATTCAGCGGGAACCGCGATCTGAGCACTTTTTTGCAGGACCCCCTCCTCCGTTAAATCCAGAGCGGTTCCGATCCAGAAGGCATATTCGTTAATTTCATTCCGATCCCAACATCCGGAGATGAGAATGGTCGCCAGCAGCAAAGACAATAAACCTATTTTCCTCATTATTTTCGTTGCGCCGGTACGAATCGTTTATTCAATCGTATTAGCGTGTCCTTCCATATACTTTTTCCGATAGGCGATACAGGTTTTAAGTAAGGGACCCCGAATGACTTCAGGGTTACAAGATGGATCATGATAAATATGACGCCAATAGCCACACCATACAGACCCAGGAATCCGCCTACGATTAGAAGCGGAAACCGAAGCAAGCGAAACGGCAAAGCCAAACTATAGCTGGGGAAAGCAAAGGAAGCGATTCCGGTACCTGCTACGATCATAACAATTGGAGCCGATATAAAGCCCGCTTGGACGGCTGCTTCTCCGATAACCAACGCGCCTACAATACTCACAGCTGAACCGATGGCTTTAGGTAGCCGCAGACCGGCTTCCCGCAATCCTTCGAACATCAATTCCATTAACAAGGTTTCGATTACGGTCGGAAACGGAATTCCTTCTCTGGAAGCGGAAATGCTCAGCATCACGGCAAGCGGAATCATCTGGGGATGGAACGTCGTAAGCGCAACGTATACGGAAGGAAGCAAACAAGACAACATGGCCAGCAAGAGTCGTAAAATTCTTACCGCAGAGACGTAGATGAACCGTTCATAATGGTCTTCCGCTGCTTGAAAGCCTGACCAGAAAGTCATCGGCAGCAGCAATGCGTTCGGAGATCCGTCCACGATAATGGCTACTCTGCCTGACAATAAACTTGAGGACACGGTGTCCGGACGTTCTGTATTTTGGATTTGCGGAAAAAGGGATAAGGACCTGTCTTCGATAAATTCTTCAATGTATCCGGAGTCGAGCAATTGATTCGTGCGAATCGCTTGAAGTCTGTTTCTGACCTCTTGCAGCAGCTCTGGCTTGACCTTCTCTTCGATATATGCAACGACAAAATCCGTATTGGTTAGTTCGCCTGCTTGATGCATCTCAAACTTTAAAGTCGGGTGACTTATTTTTCTTCGAATCATGCTCAAATTCGTCCTGAGATCCTCGGTAAATCCTTCACGAGGACCTCGAATGGAGGCTTCATTTGACGGCTCGTCAATGGCGCGCTGTTTGTACGCGGCCAATTCTGCCATAAAAGCAAAAGGCTTGCCATCAATAAATATGGCCGTGCATCCTTTCAACACTTTGGCTACGATTTCCGATAATTGAATCACAATCGTATACTGTGTCAGCCGTTCGATATCTCCGCTTATCATGCATGCCGAAATAATTTGTTCCAATCTAGTTGAATCTGTCATCCCGTCGACATAAACGAGTAGAATTTCGGATTGATCCGATAGCTTTAAAGGCCGATATACAATATCCGAACAATTATCCAATATATGGAGTAACGCATCGTGATTCATTTTCAAGCTTTCGTTCACAGTGACTGGTAAGCCGCCTCGCTCCATTCCATTTCCACCTCCTTCCAACAACTCGGTTTTATCATGTGAGCATTTGGATTTCCTTATTCAAGAAAAGAAAAGAAGCCCTGCTCATCCATCAGAACAGGACTTCTTTGTCATTATTATCATGCAGTCGGATCAGTTTATCTGGATACATTCGGAGCTTGGCTTCGAATCGGCTTCTGTTCCGTTCAAAGTCCTTTGTCCATTTAAACATCATTTGCAACATCTTCAGATTCGGTTTGTAGTTACAGCTTTCGATACCGAGATTTTGCTTAAGAAACCGGGTAACTATACGAATTCTACGCTTCCATAGCGGTGTATCCACAAATAGAATGATGTCTGCCATCTCATATAAACATTGATACGATTCACGGTCCGTACCTTCGAAGATCCACATTCCTTCTCGATCAATATCCATAATCACTTCAAGCTGTTCAGTCGGTGTTCGTTTCGCTCGGCCTTCGGGTGTCTCAGGATGAACGATCGAATCCAGTTCATACCAAGGGAGATTCATTGTACGGGATAATCGTTTGGCTAAAGTTGTTTTACCGCTGGCTACAATGCCCACGATGAAAATCTTCTTCATACTCTCACCTGATTCTTCCCGGGAATGAATCCCAGCGGTCTCAGGCGTTCCGCTTCGTTCGCCGCTTCCATCTGTAGTTCTGTAAGGAGCAGCAATCGTTGACAAGCTTCTGATTTTGCATCTTGTTCCATTTTGCGCAGTAGCTTCGGTACTTCCCAAACGGAACGTAAAGCAAAGGCTGCCAAATAACCGAATCGAGGAAGGGACTCGTCGCCATGCCAACCAGCTCGTCCCAATCCTTCCATATAAGAGGTTATAAGCAGTTCTTTATAGTCGTGAAATTGGTCTGCTGGTACATTCCCGCGGCTCAGTGACAATCCTAAGAAACGCCCCAGATCCTCTCCTATCCCGGATATGCTGGCAAACTGCCAATCAATTACCGCAAGCTTCCGATCTCGGGTATATGCGTTATCCAACATAATGTTTAGTTCGTAGAAATCTTGATGGGCAATCGTTCTCGGTAATCGCTCCAGCTCTACCAGCCAATCTTGGATTAGCAGTTCACATTGATTGAAGCGATCGATGATAGCTTCCAATCTTGGATTTGAATCGGAAGCTACATCGGTTGATGACAGGGTCCGATAGGTCTGACATTCATGGATCCATGATCGCATCCATTGTCGATTCGCCCATCGTAAATCCGGTATCGGACCACCGACTAAATAGGCGCCTTGAAACTCTCCCAGCTTCGTGGCGGCGTATGCATAGTCGTCCCACTGCCATTCTCGAGACTCGTGAGTCATATCCTCCAGCCAGAGCCATACGGAGCCATCGTCATTTTCGTCGATCGCGTAACATTCCGGTGCCTTCATCCCTGCGGGTAAATGGCGTAAATAACCTGACTTATAAGCTTCAATCTCACGCCGCCAATAATTGTAATGCGTCGGATCATCTCGATTAGGGTCAGCGAGGATGATTTTAATAATGAGTGACCACGACCTGGATCGGTCGATTCTACCATCAACACGCGTACTTCCCCAAATCCGATATACGCCGCCGGTCACGAAATTAGGCCTGGCTGCTTTGATTGTTTCACAATGCCATTCTAATAGGGAGCCATTATCCAATTGTAAACTGAGGTTTGAAATAAGCCGAACTCGATCTGCGTCGATACTTCCTAGAATAGGTTGTGTATTCATAGCTCACCTAAACATTTCGCGACCAGATTACCAAAGCCTTGAATATCCCGCAGATAATCATATCCCGGTGGATTCGGCTCCAGTTGGTTAAGCATTCGAACTGCCACAGCGTTATATGCGGGGATGACCAATACCGCATTCCCATAGAATCCAAGCGACTGGTAGGAACCGTTCGGAAGCTCATGCCCAAGCTCCGATAAAGGACGGGACTTGTCCTGTATCCACCAGAAGAAACCATGCCGAGGTAATGATTCATCAAGGCGGCTCGGCGTTGCGATGGTAACAACTTGTTCAAACAGTGCAGCAGGCAGGATTTGCTTCCCTTTATACTTGCCTTTAGACAAATGCAGCTGTCCCCAGTAGGCCAGCTCTCTTGAGCTTACGAATAGATTCGCCTCGCCGCCTCGATCGCTTACATACTCCTCGTCAAGCCATACCAATTTATCATGCTTTTCTTTTCTCCAACCAGTCGCTTTGAATCCATGTGGCTCAAATACGCGTTCGTGTAATACTTCTGCAAGTGGCTGATTAAAGACCTTCTGAACAATCCGAATAAGCAAATTCACGCCGGCGTTGTTGTATTTCCAGTCCGTTCCCGGTGGGAACAGCCTTTTCATAGGGCCTTGTAAGCCGTGCGTATGGGTTAATAGATGCCGTATCGTTGTATGACTGATTACGCTCTCGTCCAGATCATCCAGATAGTCGGACACATAATCATTAACGCTATTAATCTTCCCTTCATACATGGCCAGACTAATGGCGAGTCCAAGGTACGTTTTGCGAATGGATGCTACGTTGAATTGAGATTGTTCATCGATCGCTCGACTGTTCGGCAATTTATCATGATGACCTGAATAATATTCGCTTACGATCTGTTCATTGTGGATCACGACTACCGATACCGCTGAGGCTGAAATTTGATTTCGAATATCCAGCATGTATTGATTAAGCTCATAGAAAGCGCTGTATGTTTTCATTCCGTCCATGTACACCCACACCTTTCACTTCAGAGTCCTCTACATGAATGTACAAAATTCTACATTCAGGTGATAATCACCTTTTAGGAAGCTGCATCTATCTTCCAATTGGCGAAATAAAGAAACCCGCAGCAATCGGCTGCGGGTTAAGTGTTACTTGCTGCTTATTCAATCGGTTCGTAATGCACATGAACTTCGTAAACGTCGTTCGATGAATTTTTCAACTCCGTCTCTACGCGTGTCGCGACATTATGAGCTTCTTGAAACTCCATATCCGCCTTAATTAACAAGGTCACGTCAACTACTGCGTTGCTGCCGTAATTTCTGGCTCGAATATCCCGAACGTCCTCAACGCCTTGTACCTTCATGACAATTTCTTTAAACGAGAGGATCGTCTCTTCGTTGAACCCATCAGAGAGATGATGTGAGGCTTCCCGGAAAATCTCCCATGCTGTTTTACAGATGATTATGCCTACGATGATCGCGGTAAGCGGGTCCAGCCACGCCAAATGAAATTGAGATCCGATGATGCCAACGACTGTGCCAATGCTTACGAAAGCATCCGAAAGATTATCTTTGGCGGCGGCCATAACAGCTTGACTGTTTATTTGCGTTGCCAATTTCTTGTTATATCGATACACGCCATACATGACGACCGCCGAGAAAATGCCTACCCATGCCGCCAGCAGGTCCGGGGACTTCTCTCCGCCTTGAAAGATCGACGTTATGGATTGATACAGAACCTGCAAACCGACAACCATCATAATAAAGGATGCGAGCATGGAAGAGATCGTTTCTGATTTCCAGTGGCCATAAGGATGATCATCATCAGCCGGTTTGCGTGCAAGCCGCAGTCCAATAAGTACGGCGATTGAAGCCGCGATGTCCGTTGCATTGTTCAAACCGTCCGCCTGCAACGCTTCAGATCCGGTCCAATAACCGATCACAAGCTTTAATGAAGATAAAATGATATACGCGATTATGCTTATAAGTGCACCGCGTTCTCCGATTTTCAATTGATCGTACTTTAGCTGTTCCATTACGGCAATAATCCCTTTCTCGAATGCTTTGTCGACTTATCGTAACAGCCAACCACGATGTGGGTCTAGAGAAACGTTTTGTCATGCGGCTCAAAAAAGTGGGACGAGTAAATAGAGTTGCCCTCGCGAAAAATGTTCGTCCAAAGGCAAAAAAAATAAATCCGCTAATGTTAACGGATTTATTTACTGATTAATTATTAAATTTTTCTGCCGAATGGGTTGGCTGCTATGAAGGTAACAATTGCTTGATTGCCTCAACTGCCTCTTCGGTAGATTGCGCTGCAATAACTGTCTTGTTCTCCGAGCTATATCCCGATGCCGTATGAGCATAGCGTTGATCATAGTAATAGACAAGCAGCAATTCCACGGCACGCTCATACTTCTCTTCCTTCAAGCACTGTTCAATCTCAGCCGCAACCGGAGTATGAATGCGTGATTTGATTTGAAGGAACGACTTCAAGCAAGCTTCTTGATGCTCCCAAGGACGGTAATCCTCCAATATATGCTGAACACGCGTTTCGAGCGGGACCTCCAGCCATATTTGATGCCCATCCTCTTTCATCTGCAGTAGCTGATCGGGGATGACGACTTTACCGATTCGTTTACTCTCCGCCTCGAAGATCAGATATGGCTCTTTCTGAATACCCAGTAGTTCATCGACTAGAGAAGCATCGAATTTCTTCTGGTTATGTGACTTCACCCCAATATTGCCGAATACGGACCCCCGATGCCCAGCCAGCTCCTCGAAATTCAGCACGGGATACCCTAATTGTTGGAGTCGACGCAGAATAGCTGTTTTCCCGCTACCTGTATTCCCATGAAGCACATAAGCAGGAGGTAACACTGTTAGCTCATCAAGCGCTTGCACCACACCTTGGCGAAACGCGCGGTATCCGCCCTCCAACCTGCTTACATGTATGTCCATTAAGGACAAGACCGTGGCGGTAGTTTTACTTCGCATCCCCCCTCTCCAGCAGAAAACAGCCTTTTTGCCGGGGATCTGGGAGAATTGTTTAATAAAAGAAGGCAGCTTTGCGGAGAAAATCTCCAGTCCTCGTTCTTTTGCCGCTTGGATGCTAACTTGCTTGTAGATGGTGCCGATCTCTGCTCGCTCGTTATCATCGAAGAAAGGGATATTCAAGCTACCGGGAATGGTGGCTTCCTCAAACTCGGTAGGCGATCTTACATCAATCGTTACCACTTTCTTCTGCTGTCGCAAGTCGAGTAATGCATGGAGCTTTAGGTCTTGAAACATATCGGCTTCCCCTTCTAATCTACAATAATATGTCCTGGTCTCTCATCCGTAATCTCACCGATCATACTCGCCTCTACCCCAGCTTGAAGCAGTTCCTCTAAGAGTGCTTCCGCTTGGTCACCGGCAACAGAAATTAACAGCCCTCCTGAAGTAACCGCGTCGCAAAGTATCCAACGACCGATCTGATCCAGCTCATCCGGGAATGAGACATCATCCCGTACATGAGCATAGTTATTCTTCGTGCCGCCAGGTACAAATCCTTTATCCGCGAGCTCTCGAACTCTCGGCAGCAGGGGAACGTCCCCGTGGTGAAGTTTAACAGTCATTTTGCTGCCTTTAGCCAACTCCAGTGCATGGCCGATTAATCCAAATCCTGTTACATCCGTACACGCATGTACCGGATAAGGCTCCATTATCTCTGCTGCTGTTTTATTCAAAGTAGCCATAACTGCGGTCAATCGTTTCGTCTCTTCGGTCGATAGCTGATCCTTCTTTATCGAGGTAGTTAAGATTCCAACTCCAATGGGCTTCGTGAGTATCAATCGATCTCCCGGTTTCGCGCCGGCATTGGTACGTACCTTGTCTGGATGCACGAGACCTGTGACCGCAAGCCCGAATTTTGGCTCTTTGTCATCAATGGAATGCCCGCCGACGAGCGTTGCTCCTGCTTCCTGCACCTTATCCGCTGCTCCCCGCAAGATTTCGGAGAGAATACGTTTGTCCAATGTAGATATCGGAAAAGCAACGATATTTAATACCGTTAATGGTTTTCCGCCCATCGCATAAATATCACTGATCGCGTTGGCCGCAGCAATTTGTCCGAAATCATAGGGATCGTCCACAATCGGAGTGAAGAAATCAAGCGTTTGCACCAGTGCCAGCTCATTGCTCAAACGAAATACACCGGCATCATCACTCGTATCTAAACCTACCAGCAGATTGGGATTCGGCTCGGCAGCAGGAAGATTACGCAGCACCTCCGACAGATCCGAAGGCCCTATTTTGCAGCCGCAGCCTCCTTTACTGGAGAGTGAAGTTAATTTGATATTCTCGAAGTTATTCATAGTGTTGTCACGATCCTTTCTTCGCATAACTTAAATCGTACTCGGCATAAGTTCAAAATGCAACTATTAGCAAAACAGCGCGTTTATCGTATAATCTGGTTAACGATTCTACAAACCTTAATAATTAATGTCATTAATCAATGAGGTGCAGGGTGGACATTTCACAATTGGAGGCCTTTATCGCCGTTTATCAATCGCTGAATTTCACGAAAGCCGCCGAGTTCCTGCATATCTCGCAGTCGGCCGTTACGGCGCGAATCAAAGCGTTGGAAATTACGATTGGGAAAACGTTATTCATGCGGGATAATCGCAATGTCAGCTTGACGCAAGCCGGAATGGCTTTCCTCCCCTATGCCGAACGCATGCTGCGTTTATTCGAGGAAAGTAAGCTCACGGTTTCGGAACAGTTCGAGAATTATATCGTCATTAGCGGTCCCGGCGCCGTATGGCATTATCGCTACTTAGATGACATTCTGGCTTTTAGACGAAATCATCCGGATACGGCCCTCAAAATATTCAGTTATATCGACTCCAGCTATATGGTGCGAGATTTGCTGCTGGATGGTACGGTTCACATCGCAGTTCGCTACGATCCGCCGGATCATCCCAAGGTGTCGAAAATGCTCTTGTTCGAGGATGAATTCGTACTAGTCTCTGCGCAGAAGAATCTTCGGGTCAGCAGATTGGATTTCTTCTCCCAGCGGTATATCCACGTCGGCTTTTCTTTCCCGGAATGGTTCTCGGAGATGGTTGGACCGGGATACATTCCGACGATGCAAATCGACCATTCAGGTATCATTATGACGCTGATTATGCGCGGAGAGGCTTTCGGATTTCTAACGAAATCAGCTGCCCGGTCCTTCCTGGATGAGCAGAAGCTATTCTTGGTGGAATGCGATTTCCCGATGCCGGAAATCAATAAGATACAAGCTTATGCCAGCTTCCTTACCGAGAAGCATGATAATCCAAGCGTACAGCTGGGACTGGAACTGCTCGGTGTAAAATAAAAGCAAGAGCGATCGAATCGCTCTTGCTTTATTTTTGACGATCAATTGTGGTCTTGCATGTACGTATAAGCTCGCATCGCGACAACTATAGCCATCTCGCGTGTAACGGAATCAACCGGGTTAAAGCGGTTATCGGATCCCTGCATGATTTGCAGCGCGATAACGGTCTGAACGTCAGCTTGCGCCCATTTGGATACCAGATCTCGATCCAGGAACGGCACTGGCGATGAAGATGGTTTAAGTTTCAAAGCCCTCGCTACCATAGCCGCCATCTGCTCACGAGTAATCGTTTCATTCGGATGAAACCGATTGTCATAGCCCGCAATAATTCCTGCATCATATGCCGTATTAATATAGGCTGTAAACCATTTGTTCCGAGGAACATCAGTGAAGCTACTTGTTGTACCGGATGACAGCTTCACCCCTAGCACTTCGACCATGAGTTTAGCAAACTCAGCTCTTGTTATCTTCGTTTTCGGATTCAGCTTGCCTGAGACGCCTTGCACGAAGCCTTTGCTCGTTGCCGCCTCAATGGAACCGGTTGCCCATGTTGCAATTTGCTTCGCATCCGCATATTGCTTGTTCAGATCCACGTTTGAAGCAGAGTCTGCAACAGAATACGTTACGAAAGAGGTAAAATGGTTCGTTTTGATAACCAGATCATTTCCGGCAACGAAAGCATAGGTGAGCTTCTTATCATCTTTCGTCGCCTTAGCCCCTTGTTCTTCGGAATCGTAACTTGTAATCGGCGTAAACGTATTATTTTCGATGAAACCGGCAGTTTGATCTTTGCCACCTTTAACCATAATCGTGACCGGACGATCGAATACATAAGACTCCTTGTCACCGCCCATTCCGATCCCATGACTTAGAGCTGACAGCTTCTTATTGCCACTTGCAAGGCTGTCTTTCACAAGCTTAATCATGCCGGAATCATCCGCAGCGTATTTCGATAATAACTCAAACTTCGCATTGCCGGATTGGATGGCGGTTCCGTTATCCATGGTGAATGAAATGCCCCCTCTCTCCGCGAGGATCGAAGGACTGCTGCTACGCACCTCATTCAAATCCAAAAACACTTTGGACGAGATGTCCGGTATATGAATGGCCACTTTCCCCTTGTCCTTCATGGCTTGCGTAATGGATATACTCTGGTCTTGCTGATTATTTGCGGAAACTTCAATAGTCGTTGTGTCCTCCGACAAATCCGGCCATTGGCTGTTTGACGCTCCTAAGTCCTTACCAAGATTAGTCGTATATCTCCACTCGACTTTATCGCCGTCCTTCAACGTGTAGCTGCTGGAGCCGTAACCAGGATATTGGCCGTTCACGTTATACATCCAACCGCTATATCTTCCATGGTCGAATTCTCCGTCACCAGCGATAGCTTGCACATAAACACTACCGAACGAAGCATAATATTCCGTTTTATAGCTGATTCCCTTAGCATCGAGCGATCGCTTGAGCACGCTCCATGCGGTATCGCCCGGTTGCAGTTCAAAGCTCGTGTTCTGCAGAACGTAACCTTTGTTGATAGTGAGCTTATCTACAGATAAAGTAGCACGAGGCGTTGGGATCGACGGAATTGTTACTGCTTTTGTCGTAAAGGCAATGTAGTCCGTAAAATGCTTCGTCTTTACAATCAAATCATCGCCGCTGTCGTAGGCATACTCGTCTTTCCCGCTAGCCAGCCCCTCGGCATCGCTCCCGAATCGCTGGATCATATGAGGAGATCCGTGCTCGATATAAGCAGCCTGGTTGCCTTTGAATCCAGCGAAAGTCAATTTTAAGAACGAATTAAACTCGACTCTGCCGGTTCCACCTCCGACCGTAATCGCTTCGCTCACCTGATCAAGCGCTGAGCCACTCGGAATTAAGGTTTTAACGCGGCTGACCAGCGCGGAATCCGACTTATTCTTAGAAGTTAACAGTTCTATGGAAGATCCGTCGCCGCTAATGATCCGCGTGCCTTGCGATAGACTGAAGGTTAAACTTCCCTTCTTCGCCTCGATGGCAGGCAGGTCAGTAGTTGGTGGCAAGTTCAACATCACCAGCGATTGATTGGTTTCCGGAATCGTGATGGCAATTTGCTTATGCGAATCCGCATCGGCTATGCCGATAATATACGGGCGATCATCCGACGGAATCGTTACCGTTGGCTGATCCCCACTTGGTAAAGGCAGATCGATCGGCGGTATTCCGCTTCTTACTTCCAGCGGCATGGTCGTATGTACGACCGCAGGAGCGCTGCCGGTGATATATTTCGATACGGATACCGTATAACTTCCTGCAGATACCCCTTCGAATCTTGCGGTGCCTTCAGCATTGGTCGTCTGCGTGGAGATCGTTTCTCCATCGCGGACGATGTCGACATATACGCCCTCTGCCAAAACCGGAACTAGCTTAAAAGTGCTGTAGTCCATTTTCAATTTATAGACACGGATGTCGAAAGCATGTTCTTCATTCAGAGATGTACCTGATTCAGGAAGCACCTCGATCGAGTCAATGGGCACAGTATCGTAATTATTATAATAGATCACAAGCTTGTCCGAGGGCTTTAATGGAATCTGATCGATTGCGCCATCCGATGACGTCAACCAATCATTGCCTCTATGAATCGCAAAATCCCAGTTACCGTAGTCGCCGTTATAATGATCGTATGCAATCCGTTCAATCTCAAGCGCCAGCATGCCCCATTTTGAAGAAATTTCGAGCTCGAGGCCGCTTACTGTCGACAATGATTTTAACGCCTCTAAAGGGGTAGCTGCGTTTACCGTTCCCTCGGAAAACGTTTGATTAGGTTCCGGTCCTTCGACTCGGATCTTAACAGGCGCAGCCGGGATTGGCTTCAGTCCGGGCAATGTGCCGGTGAAATCATATAACCGTTCGCCTTTTCCCTCTAGCAATAGCTTGTAAGCATCTAATGCTTGCAAGGCTTGCTCCGTAGCCATTCCGTTTGAGATCAGCATGTCAGCTGTATGTGAGAACGTTCCGTCCGGCAAGCGGAATTGCATGAGCTTGTCGATCAGTGTAATCCCATTCTTCGTATAATCCGGACCGGTTGGATCGATCCCGGACGCAGTCAAACCGATGATCGCCTGCGAGACGCTTTCACTGGAATCGACGCTACTTTCCCAAGGCATCCCTTTTCCATATGTAACGACATATCCGCCTTCCGGCGATTGATTCACAGACAGCCAATGCGTGAGATCCGCAAGCAAGTCCATACTCTTCACGGTTGGATTGTCTCCGTAAGGCGCAAGAGCGATTAACGCCATTGCCGTAATATCCGGGTCACTATTGTTGCCGACGCTGAGTGAAAATCCCCCATCTGCATTTTGGCGAGCGGCAATGACATCGATTATAGCTTCTCTTGTCCAGCTTGCATCGGATTGAACCTCATAGCGGAGGGTATCCAACGCGATTAACGCGAATATCGGTCCATTAATCCCTTGGCTTGTCATGATTTCGCTATTATAAAGCTTCTCGATTAAATCAATGCCGGCAATATCGGTTGCATCTTGACCGGCAGCCGTTAAGGCCATGACGGTGCGTTCGATTTCAGTGACGCGATCAAACTCGCCGTTGCTATATTTAACGCGATTAATTAACGATTGAACATAGGTATCGGGTATCTGTTTACCCGCTTTCATCAGTCCGATCGCACTCCAGTCCGAGCCAACACCGTTAGCACTATTTTCGAAGTAGCTCGATGCAGCCTCAATCGTTTCTTCGAGGTCGAAGGCTGCCGCGGCTTGAGCGGTCTTCACCGGACCGATTCCTGCAGTGATCGATAAGAGCAACATCATGGATGAAACGATAAGAGCAAATGATTTTAGTAACTTTGAACGCATAGTACTGCCTTCTCTCTTAGTTTAATAGCGCTGTTCTATAACAGTTTCGCAGCGATAAGCATGCGGTACAGCATGTCTGCAATTTCGGCGCGTTTCACTGCGGCCGTTGGTTCTATATTCCATACATCCTGCGATAGGATGTTCTCGCGGTAGTTGAATGCCAGTGCAGCTCTCGCCCACTCGGCCGTCTTCGTATAATCGCCGAATTGGGCTAACATATCTCTCGTCTCCAAGGTGCCGAGTGCCGTATTCATTCCGCATAGCTTGGCCGCATTGGCAATCATTACAGCTGCTTCTTGCTTCGATATTGTGCGATTCGGTGAAAATGCAGCAGTCGACGTTCCTTTCACGATACCGTACGCATAAGCGGTACCTACAGCACCTGAATACCAGCTTGCAGGAGTAATATCCTTGAAGGCATTTGTCGCTTTCGGTTTAAGCCCCAGACCTTTCGTCATAACGGCGGCAAACTCAGCTCTTGTCATGGATTGATTCGGCGCGAATGTAGTCGCGTTAATCCCCGAGATAATCCCCCGTGCTGCAAGTGCTTCAATTGCAGTCTTGTTTGCATGTTCACGAATATCGGAGAAGGTCTTTCCAGACTCAACGACCGGCATAACTTGAACATCCTTATGCTTATTCGGCAATCCAACATTAGCTTGATGGTTGGTGGACAGCAGCGATGCGACATCATTCATTCGGTATAAGCTGGATCGCCCCGCTGCTGCTCGCTGGTAATTGACGAGTCCATACAGCGCCTGCTCCGTCGACATGCCTGTTACTCCGCTTCCATCTGCGTTGTGGCGGAAACCCTGTCCTTTGGTATAGTAAGTCAGCAAATTATCGAGAATCGTTTTCCCGTTCTTGGCGAAGCGGCTGTCGTCTAATGGCATGCCAAGTTCACATAACGCCATGAGCACTTGTACGGTGCTTTCGACGTTTTTTACGCCTAGGCTTGCATAACCGCCATCGTCATCCTGGAGACGAGATAGGGTTTGAATCGCCTTCTCTATTGCAGCCTTTACGCTTGTTCGATTCTGATATTTGGCAAGAGCTTGTATCGCCATGCCCGTTACGTCGGGATCTGCCGCTATCCCGGAAAGCGCAAAACCTCCATCCTTCAATTGCTGCGATAAAATGTCATCGATATACATTTCTCTGGTGGCGTGTGTACCGGCAGATTTGTTAAAAGGAATCTCGTAATTGCCGCTATCCAGCGCAAGCAGTGCAAAGATCGGACCGTTAATCCCTTGCCAAACGGTTTTGTCATAATCGCCTAAAGGCATCAGCAAGTTATAGCCGGCAACATTGGCCGGGTCCGCACCGATTGCCCTTAGGGCCAGAATTAAGCGTGAATACTCGGTATGCTTCTTCTCGCTAAGAACACCTCTGTTTGCCGTAACGACTTGCTCAACATGACTATAATAGTCGTCATAATAGCGCTGCGGTACGGTGTAGCCGGACCGCGCAAGCCCGATAATGGCCCACTCGCCGCCGACAGAGCCAACCTGCGGATCTTTTACGGTAGACAGCATGAAAGCGGCCGTATCCGCAACAACTCTATCCACATCCTTAATGGATGCCGATGTAGAAGCAGCCTTAGCTGAGTTCGGATTCAAAAACATAGAAATCAAGATAATTAATAACATTAAACATGCAGGGCGTATTCGATTGCCTAACCTGCCTCTCACGCGATCATTCCTTCCTCCCACAGCAATCTGTGGCATACATAACAAAAAACCCCCGATTCATCTAACAATCAGGGGCTGCCGGCGTCGTCTGCTATTAGAAAAGACAACAAAAAAAGCACCGCCTCCATCATCCGTAGAGTGTGTGAAATCAAATCAAGGCAGGTCTCCTGGCTATGCGTCAACGCTTCTCTATACCTTCCCAGCCTGTCGGCCAGTGGCAATTCCCAGATCAGCTCTTCATTTACAGTGGCGGGACCGCGCCGGATTTTCACCGGTCTTCCCTATTAAGCAGCGCTTGTCTACTAAGCGTGCACCTTGACTAGTTCTATTCAATTGCTATTCATATTATAGAATAATATTGCTTTTGTCTATGAAATTAGGTACTCGCGGTTCAAACCCATAGCAAAAAGCTATACCCTGGCATAGTATTTATGTGTTTTCCGATAGCAAACTTCCAGCTCTATAATAAGCACATCACACAGCGCAGGGAGAGATTGACATTGAGAACATCACTTATTGGCTATCCTAGAGTCGGATCATTGCGAGAGCTGAAATTCGCATCCGAGAAGTATTTTAAAGGCGACATTACGATCTATGAACTCCATCAGACCGGCGTTGAGCTTAGAGCGAACCATTGGAAAAAACAGCAAGACAACGGAATTGACTTCATCCCTTCCAACGACTTTTCATTCTACGACGGCCTGCTTGATACGGCTTGCTTGTTCAATATCATTCCGGAACGTTATCAATCGCTCGGTCTTAGTCCGCTGGAAACGTATTTCGCTATGGCGAGAGGTTACCAAGGTTCAGAAGGCGATGTGAAAGCGCTGGCTATGAAAAAATGGTTCAATACCAACTACCACTACATGGTTCCTGTAGTTGACGATTCCACCAGCATTCAATTGGCGGGCACGAAGCTGTTCGATGAGTTCTTGGAAGCGAAACAGCTTGATATCTCAACGAAACCGGTGTTGATCGGTGCCTTCACGCTGCTCAAGCTCGCTAAATATACCGGCGTCAAACAAGCCGGGGATTTCGTTCAAGAAACGGCTGCAGCATATGCTGACGTATTGAACAAGCTAAACGAGCTTGGCGCTGAGTGGGTTCAAGTGGACGAGCCTGCGCTGGTAACAGATCTATCGCAAGAGGATCTTGCCCTGTTCACGAAGCTGTATGCCCAAATTTTATCCGCCAAAGGCAATGTCAAAGTACTTGTTCAAACCTACTTCGGCGACGTACGCGATTGTTATCAAACGCTTCAAACCCTTCCATTCGATGGCATCGGAATCGACTTTGTTGAAGGAAAACAATCCTTGGAGCTCGTGCGCCAATATGGATTCCCGGCTGATAAAGTACTGTTCGCCGGTATCGTAAACGGTAAGAATATTTGGAAAAACAACTACAAAAACACGCTTGCAATCGTGCAAGAGCTGAACGGGCTGGCGAAGCAGCTGGTGCTTAGCTCCTCTTGCTCCCTACTGCACGTACCATACTCCTTGCAGAATGAAACTAAGCTATCCGATGCCAATAAACGCCACTTCGCATTCGCGGAAGAGAAGCTTCGTGAATTTGCGGAGCTCAAAGCGATCTTGGGACATGCGAATCCCTATGCCTCCGACCTCTACTTACAGAACGAGGAGCTCTTCAATGGCGTGCGTTTCGCAAGTAATGAGGCTGTACTATCGAGAACGTCCGCGTTAACGGACGCCGACTTCACCAGACTTCCTGCTTTTGCCGAACGTGAAGCCATACAGAATGATAAGTTCAAGCTGCCTCCGCTTCCGACGACTACCATCGGATCGTTCCCGCAGACAGCTGAAGTAAGAGCGAACCGCTTCTCCTTCAAGAAAGGCGCAATTACCGAAGAGCAATACAAACAGTTCAATTTCGACAAGATTGCGGCATGTATCAAGCTTCAAGAAGAGATTGGTTTGGATGTACTGGTCCATGGCGAATATGAGCGCAACGATATGGTGGAATACTTCGGCGAGAGCTTGGACGGCTTTATTTTCACGGAAAACGCTTGGGTGCAATCCTACGGGACCAGATGCGTAAAACCGCCGATCGTATGGGGAGATATTAGCCGCTCCAAACCGATGACAGTCGAGTACTCTGCCTATGCGAAGAGCTTGACCGACAAACCTGTAAAAGGAATGCTGACCGGTCCGGTTACCATTCTCAACTGGTCTTTCCCTCGCGAAGATATCAGCTTGAAAGACAGTGCCCTCCAGATCGCGCTTGCCATCCGGGACGAAGTGCTGGATTTGGAAGCGAATCATATCGAGATCATTCAGATCGACGAAGCTGCGCTCAGAGAGAAGCTGCCGCTGCGGAAGTCGGATTGGAAATCGGAGTACTTAAGCTGGGCCATCCCTGCTTTCCGTTTGGTGCACAGTGGCGTACAGGCCGACACGCAAATACACACCCATATGTGCTATAGCCAATTCAGCGATATTATTCGCGATATCGATGCTATGGACGCCGACGTCATTACGTTTGAAGCATCCCGGTCGGATCTTGCGATTATCGATGCCATCAATGATTGCGGCTTCCAAACCGAAGTGGGACCAGGAGTCTACGATATCCACTCCCCTCGTATTCCAAGCGTGGATGAACTCAAGCAAGGGCTCAATCGCATGCTGGATAAGATCGACGTTACTAAGCTATGGGTTAATCCCGATTGCGGGTTGAAGACGCGCGGCGTAACCGAAACATGGGAAAGCCTGCGTCATTTGGTACAAGCTGCGAAAGAAGTCAGAGCGAAGCTGTAATGGATACAAGAAAAGGATGAACTCAACTGAGTTCATCCTTTTGACTTAGAATGGCGTATCCGAAATCCGTGATGATGCTTTCAAGCTTGCCGACATAATCGGTGGCGAGCCGGCTTAAGTTGGCTTTCTTGTTCGTGATATAGCCAATCTGCATATTCTCATCCGTCCGCAAACGCACCGATTTAATATTTTCCCCGTTCAAATCCTCATTAAGCACACCGGAACTGATCGTATACCCATTCAGGCCGATCAGTAGATTGAACAAGGTTGCCCGGTCGCTCACCATAATTTTCTTTTTGTAGGACCGCGTACTTAGAATTTCCTCCGAGAAATGAAACGAATTATATTCCCCTTGCTCGAAGGCAAGACACGGGTATTCGTCCAAATCTTCAATCGCCAACATCGTCTTATCCGCCAGCGGATGCTCGGTGCTGATAAAGACATGCGGTTCCGCTTCGAACAGCGGATGGAATCGGAGTCCGCTTTCTTTCACTATCTTCTCGATAACCTTCCGGTTAAAATCACTGAGGTACAGAATGCCGATCTCACTGCGCATATGCCGCACGTCTTCGATAATTTCATAGGTTCTGGTTTCTCGTAACGTGCATTCATATTCGTTCGTATTCAAATCCTTCAATAAACTGACGAACGCTTGCACGGCAAAAGCATAATGCTGCGTCGATATGGAGCATAGCTTCTTCGTTGGTTTCTTATCCATGTACCGCTGCTCAAGCAGCTCTGCTTGCTCCACGACTTGCCTGGCGTAGGATAAAAATTCAGCCCCTTCGTTGGAAAGCGCGATTCCCTTGGATGTCCGCAAAAAAATGTCTAAGCCGATCTCCTGCTCCAATTCTTTCACTGCACTGGATAAGCTGGGCTGCGAAATAAATAGCTGTTTGGCCGCCTCACTGATGGAGCCGCAACTGACTATAGCCAGTATATATTTTAATTGCTGTAAGGTCATGATTATCAGTCCTTCAGTAGTACGACTGTTTATTTATAATGCTTTCGTCATAAAAACACTGTAAGGGTCTATGACATAATCCGCGAACGGCTCACATTCTTCGAAGCCAAGACTACCATATAATCGCTTGGCGGGGTTGTACGATTCCAGCGATCCCGTCTCCAAACTTAACCGCGTATACCCGCGTTTCTTCGCTTCTTCGATCATATGTTCAAGCAGCCGCTTCGCAACTCCTTTACGCAAATGCTGCTCCGAAGTCCGCATGGATTTAATCTCGCCATGCTCCGCATCCAGCTCCTTGATGGCGCCGCAGCCGAGTAATTCCTCACCATCCCAAGCGCTCCAGAACGTAATGTCAGGTTGTTTTAGTCCATCTAGGTCCAGCGCATGCATGCTTTCTTCAGGAGATTGCTCAGCCATATTCTGAACATGCTCCTCAATTAGCGCAATGATTTTGGCTCCGGTAAGATCATCGATTCTAATGTCCATATGTCTACACTCCACTGTCCGTAGGATTTTATCCACTCATTATACTAGCCCAGCAAAGTGAAGTCGATATATATAAAACTCAATTCCCCATCACCTGAATGATCAATTTCCCCTTCGCATTGCCTTCTCCGAGCTGCTTCAGCGCATCGGCTGTTTGGCTTAAAGGGTATTTCCGATCAATAACGGGTTTGATTTGACCGGTCTCACAGAGCTTTCTGATGGTATCTTGATCATCTCTGCTTGGTTTGTGCAATAAGAGATTCATTTTCTTGTTTCCGGTTCGCTTCGTCCATGCCCCGACAATGATTAACTGAAGGATCCGAGGCGTCGAACCGCCAATCATGACATAACTACCTGTAGGCGATAATGCCCGTTTGTAGTCGAACATGGAGCGAAAACCCGCAACGTCAAGAATCAGATCATAACGCCGGTGACGATTACTTGTAAAATGCTCTTTCGTATAATCAATGACTTCGTCCGCGCCCAGCGAACGTAAGAGATCCAATTTACTCCCGTGGTCTACAGCGGTTACTTCAGCACCGTATGACTTTGCAATTTGAAGTGCAAATGTTCCCACTCCTCCACCGGCGCCATTAATGAGTACTTTGTGCCCCTTTCGGAGCTCGCCTTTTCGAAGACCCTGCAGAGCAAGAACAGCTGCTTGCGGTAAGGCTGCTGCTTCCTCGAATGACATGCCTCCGGGCTTAATCGATAAAACTTCTTCTCTCGCACATACATACTCTGCAAAACCGCCCCAGTTGCATCCCGAGATGTCACCGAACACCTCATCACCTGCGCGCAGCTGCTTGATATCCTTTCCAACCGCTACTACTCGTCCTGCCACGTCAGCTCCGAGAGTAGGGTATCTAGGTCCCCGCAGTCCTCCGAGTCGAACCAGATACGGAACCCCTCTAAGCAGATCCCAATCCCAAGAATTCACCGATGCCGCATGAACCTGAATAAGGACTTCATTGTCTTTAGGAGTAGGTTTGGGCACCTCCTGAAGGGATAGAACTTCCGGTTGCCCATATGATGTGTAAACGATTGCTTTCATCTTCATGATCATCTCCGTCCGATTGCGGATTACGCCCATTCATACTCTAAAATGGAATATTGATAGGAGTCATGCCACTTTCCTTTGTGCCGCATATGTTCTCTCAGATGACCTTCGAATTTCATCCCGATTCGCTGCAACACCGTAGCTGAACCTACGTTATCCGGGCGACAGGTTGCATACATGCGATGAAGTCCATGCTCACGGAAACCCAGTTGCAGTAAGGCAGCAGCCGCTTCAGTGGCATAGCCGTTGCCCCAGAATGCGCGATTGAAGCAATAACCCAGCTCCGCTTGCAGAGGGTTACCGATGTGCATGCCGCAACCGCCGATCAATTTCCCGCTTTCCTTCAGAACAACAGCAAACTCATAATCCATGCGCGGCTGCTGTCCCTGCATTTCAATAACACTATTGAGATAATGCCGTGTATCTTCGATTGTGTTTGGCCCCCATATGGTATGGGTACAGACCAAAGGATCTGAGGCATACGCATGGACTGCTTCCAAATCGGAAGCGATAAATTCTCTTATGATTAAACGTTTTGTTTCCATCATAGCTGTAAGCCTCCTACGAAACTCGTAATTTAGTTTACATAATTATAAATATGTAACCAACTTTATTTATCCATTCATTTCCTAATGTGATCATACCAAATAATGGGACAGTCGAATATATCGACCATCCCACCTTTTGCCATTCGTTAATCCGGTTTGACTTTCTTCCGTCGACGGAAGGATACTCCGCCAAATCCGCAGATAACGGCGATGTAGAACCCTGCATCGTACCACCAGCCTGTATTCAGCGCTTCATAAACTCTGATGTGAGGTTTAAAGATGCCAATGATTAGGGAAACCGGAGCAACCCAGCCATGCCAGATCCCCCAGAAAAAACCTGCAGGATGGTTCACCGTATTCGTTCCATCTCCGGGCACACATCCCGTTAACGAGAGAACTGTTCCCGCAATCAACAATGAAACTAGTCCATATTTTACTTTCAAATGCCCACCGTCCTCCTAAATCAAGTGATAAATCGATGAATATTCCTGTGCTGTAGCGGATTTTTATGCATATACATCTGGGTATGTAATTCCACAGCATTGTTGCCCGATGGGAGTGTCGATCGATCTGAAAAAGCTGATCATTTCCTTACTGGCTGTCGTTATGCTCGTTGGTTGTACTGTGAACACAAACCAGCCTAGTACGGTCGAAGAAGAACCGCAGAAGACCCTCACTGCGAACATGACTGAACATCAGAAGGACATTTTTCAAGAAATTCTTGCACGAGTATTGCGCAATCGCAACAATCTAACCCCTGAAACGCATCGACAATTCTGGGAACTGGTAGATGAGGTTGGCGCAACGGAGGAAGAATTGGCAACGATGAAGGACCTGCTGGCAGGCCCTATAGTCATTTATATGAAGTATTTCTTTGAGGATGCCTTGATTTCATTGGAACAAGGCACGCCATACAAGTCCGTTGAACGCGAAAAGTATGAACAGCATCTGAAATCACTTGAAGCGATAACCGAATTTCGAATCGAGGAAAATAATCAACTCATGGAGCAAATCGCGTATAAGGAGCCGATTCAACAAGGCAGCAAGTCTGCCGTGATGACCGAAGACATGATTCGGCAGGCTTTAATCAATGTCAATCTTGCGATGGAAACGATCAATCGACTTTTCACAAGACCATCATAGCGTTCGTCAAGAAAGAGAGTCGCACTGACTCTCTTTCTTTGGCTGTTGAATGTGCGACCGGCCCTTCAAAATGATCGGGTAAACTAGCAACTTTTCCCACTAAAAGACGTCTAATTATTGAGATTATTTGGGGAGTGTTGAGGAGTGGCTATATGAAACCACAAAGTCGTATGCTCATCATTATCACCTTTATCGCACTTTCTTTGCTCACAATCGCATTCTTCTATTTTCATGGGCTATCAGAAGATAATCTCCCCATTACCGGGAGTTCTCCTTCGGAGAAGACAGCAATCGTTGACCCGACTCCAACCACTGCAAACGTTGCCGAGAATCAATCCCCATCACCTCCTGTAAATGCGGACAGGAAGCTTTCTGAAGGTGAATTCATGGCCGACTCGAAGGAAGCCCACGTGCTCTGGAAGCAGGATCAAGCCATGATTTATGTCCAAGACCTTCAACTGTATTACTCATCAGACGGTACCGACAAGCAACTCTTATATGAATGGAAAACCACCCTCCCGCTGGAAGCATGGTTGAACGGAGATTACTTGCTCATAGGCGCGCAGCTTACCGAGAATAGCGCTCAAGATGGTGTTTCTAACGCAACCGGTGCGTGGATCGCCATTCGAATAGAGCCTGCGCCTGTCGTTATTGAGGATACGACCCTTTTCTTCGGGCCTCATGAAGTATTGTCGATCCGGCTTACGGAGGAGCCACGGCTATTCCTCCTGAAGGTACGCAACGGATCAGGGTTCTCCGAAGAAGTATTCGATCCTTCTCACGACGGCTGGGAAACCATCGATAGAGGAACGACTGATACTGTTGTGCCCGAAACTTCGGCTAACACGCCGGAAACGCAAGTATTAACTAACAATCGCGTCTTTCCGTTACCGGAAGGACCCACGGTTTACACATTCCTGGATGAGGGAAGCAGCATTGTCTACTTCAAAGACCCTTACTATCTCGTGAGACGGTATGTCGGGTATGAATTGCTGCAAGTGAAACGGATCCCTTTCTTGGAAGATACTCCGCAGCTGATCGGTCTTTTCCGCAACCAAACCGGTGAAGAATTCATGTCATTCCTGGGTTATGAACTCAGCCCGCTTCCGGTTGAACCAAGGCTATGGCAGCAAGATTGGCAAGCATTCAATTTTCGTACGTTCACTCATGTCGCGCCTGACAAACTGGAAATCCTTCAGTATCCGGAAGAGGAGCGTAATGATTTCGAAGCCGAATCCGGAGCTGAATCTGTAGCCGAAATGATTGCGAAATACCCGCCTGCAATCTCTCAGTTCCCAACGACAGGGCTCACCTGGATCGCTTCTCGCGGATCGCAGGTTGATTATGAAGATAAAGGCAAGATCATCTCCTTATCCTGGCCTGATCTCATTAATTCCGAGGATGCAAAGCCGGATTCCATCTGGTCTTCCCCACTTCAGAATTTCACTGTCAAGAATGAGAATCGCAAGCCATACGCTACATTCAATCACAAGATTCTGGAATGGACATTCGAGGAAGACAACACGAATGCTCCTATACCTGAGGATCTGCATGAAGCAATAGATAAGCTCTACCGCGAAGAAGATTATAGTTATGCCAAAACGTTCCGTAAGATCGGTTCCGGCTGGTTCGTATCGGTTGATCGTCATTTCTATGCCTACAAATCCGGAGCGTTAACGGAAATCGGAGAGCTGCCTGTAACGGTGACCGTTAAAATTGGAGAAGCGGCCGGAGGAATCGGTGTCCGGGATTTCATGCGATGGCAAGGCAGTTGGATTGTTGCGGATACGGAAGCATCACGGGTAATTAAGCTGAATGACAAGCTGGAGATAACCGCTGTCATCTACATGCCCACTCCCTATAAGCTGACGCTCAAAGGAAAACAGCTGCAGATCGCTTCTACTGCGCTTACCTGGATCGTTGATCAGGATTTGAACCGGATCAATGTCAAATCACAGAGCTATCAGTCGACAGCTAAGCTGAGCAAGGTGGACTATCCCAACTTTCATGAGCAAGAGTGGTATTACGATAAGGATAGCGGAATCACCTGGTATTACCTCCTCGGTACGTTGTATCAGGTGCATGACAAGAAGAAACAATATCGCTCCTTCTACTTAAGCGATAACGAGAACATGATGGCCCATGTGCGGATATTTCCCCATCAGGATGAGGTTATTGTGCTGCTTGACCGACGTCTGGAACGTTTCGATCGACAAGGCAAACGGCTTGGCACCATCGAATTCCCGCGTTCTACGCCTGATGGGATTTACGATCGCACGACACAAGGCGAGAATTCATACATCCTGGATAGTCAATCCGATACCCTATACCTCCTGCAAGGGTACCGCATATTGAAGATTAATCTGAAACGTGAATCCGTGAGTACTCTGTTCAGGCAAAATTACGCCGACCTCGGAGAGCTCAACCTGCATGATGGGAATCTGTATTTCTTGCTGCATCATAACCAAAATGATCGCTATACCCATAATCAGGACAATCAAGAAGGGCATAATTTATATGTTACCGAAGTGATAAAGATTGACCTTCAAACAGAGGCGATACAACGATCGATAACGGACGGTTATTATGAGGCGATGAGCATCGATGTCGATGCCAATAACAAACCTACTTTCGTGCTGCGGAGCTTCAATTGATTTATGCCCCGAATATGCAGAAACAGCAAGCACATCAGCGTGCTTGCTGTTTCTTTATGACGACTTTGCGATTTATTTGGCTTGAATGTAACCTTCTGCTTTCAGCAATTCGGCGATCAGAACGGCACCGCCCGCAGCACCGCGCAGCGTATTGTGCGACAACCCTACGAATTTATAATCGTAGAGGGAATCCTCGCGCAATCTGCCGACCGAAACGCCCATGCCGTTCTCGATATCACGATCCAGCTTCGTTTGCGGCCGGTTCTCTTCTTCGAAGTACGTGATGAACTGTTTCGGCGCACTTGGCAGGCCAAGCTCTTGCGGACGTCCTTGATAGGCCTTCCAGCGCGCAAGAATTTCTTCCTTCGCCGGTTTATTCTCGAACGAAGCGAATACGGTAGCCAGATGGCCATCGGTTACCGGAACGCGGATACATTGCGTTGTGATGTGCGGAGCACTCGCTTTCACGATTTCACCGTTCTCAACGCTTCCCCAGATGCGAAGCGGTTCTTGCTCGCTTTTCTCCTCTTCGCCGCCAATGTACGGAATGACATTGTCCAGCATATCCGGCCAATCGGTGAAGTTTTTACCCGCACCGGAGATCGCTTGGTAAGTGGAAGCCACTACTTGAGTAGGCTTGAAATCGAGCAATGCGTGAAGTGCCGGTACATAGCTTTGGATCGAGCAGTTAGGCTTAACCGCGATGAATCCAGTGGATGTGCCCAGACGCTTTCTTTGCGCCGCGATGACTTCAAGATGGCTTGGGTTGATTTCCGGGATGACCATAGGAACATCCGGCGTCCAGCGATGTGCGGAGTTATTGGAAACAACGGGCGTACCTGTACGGGCATAAGCCTCTTCCAATGCTTTAATTTCATCTTTCTTCATGTCTACAGCACAGAAAACAAAATCAACGTGAGCGGAGACTTCTTCTACTTGGGAAGCATCCTGAACGACGATTTGTTTCACTCCGTCCGGAATCGAACCGGACAGCTTCCATCTTCCTTTTACCGCTTCTTCATATGTTTTACCAGCGGAGCTGCTGCTGGCAGCAATCGCTGTTACTTCAAACCATGGGTGCTGATCCAGCAGCTGTACAAAACGCTGGCCGACCATGCCTGTTCCTCCGACGATACCGACTCTTAGCTTGTTAGTCATTAGCAATTCAATCCCCTTCAGAATGGTTTCATACTCCGGTAAAGTTTGATTTGGTGTACCTTATGCGTGCAAACGAGCGGTGTTTCCTCTGAAACAATAAAAAAATCCCACCTCCAAGACTTTAATAAGTCTTGGAGACGAGATTGATCCGCTCGTGGTACCACTCCAAATTCGCTGACATGTCGCCATATCAGCCTCTTCGAGTACGACATGAACGTGTCATGTTTATACTCTAGCTCTGTAACAGGAGCTCCTGTCACACCATCACCTACCGTAGGTTGCCGATGTGCTGCTCAGAGTCTTTTTTCAATAAGGAACCCTTTACTCCTTTGCAGCTGCCGGAGCTCTCTGTGAAAGGTTTCTTTTATTTACTCGTCTCTTCATCGCATTTTAACATTTCGTTTATAGTATCAAATAACCGTAGCGAGGTAAACTATATTTTCAAAAAAAATTCAAAATGCGTAAACTATTCAAAAGAACAGCGGGCAACGGAAACGGTAGTCGCGCCATGAGCCTTTGCGAATGCTTCAAGCGAACCGTAAACTTGATCCCTTAGCTTCTTGGTAAAGTCGATTACAGGGTCAATTTGCAGGTACTCCACCGTCAAGCGGCCTTGTTTCTTATCCAGACGCGGATCCATCCGGCCGATTAATCGATCTCCCGCTAAGATCGGCATCGCATAGTAGCCATAGGTCCGTTTGACTGCAGGTGTGTAGATTTCCCAGCGATAGTCGAACTCGAATAAATCGGTCAGCCTCTTTCGGCTCCATAATAGGTTGTCGAGCGGCGGTAAGAAATGCACGGTTGAATCCGCGTCCTCTTCGTAATGAGGAAGCCCACGTGCTTCATCCATATGCGCAAGAAGACGCTCCACATCTTCAGTTAAGATGTAATAGGGCTTGTCCAGACCCGTTACTTCGACCGGAGACACTATGCCGTCTCTGATATGGGAATCGATCGTTTCTCTTCTTTCGCTTGCGCGCAGCCGCTGCCAGCCCAAACGAGGATCGCTTGCATCAAATACGCGATAAGCCCGGAAATACTTTAGCAGCATCGCTTGAAGCGCGACCTGTTCATCGATATTCTCCGCCTGCTGCATCAACCGGGCAGGAACAGTTTGACTGGTGAGATGAAACCTGCGCTGGTTCCCTTCTCTTCCGACTATGCGGATTTGAGCCGCGTCAGTTAACAAATTAAGTGCATGTGAGGTGGCTTTCGTTTTCGCATTGACGTTAACGTTATCCCAATACCCATGTACGCGTTCGCTCGAATCGAAGGATTTTGCAGACAGCGGTCCTTCCATCTCCAATCTTTGCAGTACCTGTTCAACGACAGGCGCAATTTGATCGAGATGAGGCTGGATGTTCTCCCGAAACCGCTGCCTTGTAGGTTCAAATATCGGGTAATCGCTCATTGGGATGATGCAAGCCGCATTCGCCATGTATTCGAAAACCTCATTGCTGCTCAGCAACTCATTCAGCACATCAGGCTCATAGCCGGGAATTCTTGCAGCCAAAGCCAGATGCTGATTCGGACGTACCGCTGCTACCGGGTCGATCTGGATACATTCCAGCTGCCGGATTACATCAAGCACACGTTGCGGCATCGTTACATTAACATTAATGGATGACTCCTGCGAATCAAGCAATAGCTGCTTTTCCAGTAAAAACCGCCTAAGCGCTCGTTTCGTGGTTTGGATTGGTTTCATGTGGATTCCTCCAATTCCTTATCGATTCTAACTACGTGCTTGGAACAGTTAAACAATTCACATTCCCATCTCGAACCACGCTGCGTTATAGTTGTGACAGAGGTGTTATCGATATGCACCTTCGTGTCAACGGAAGGGATTAAATGCTTTATCGTTGAGCCGATTAAAACACCATGACTAATCACCAGAATATTTTTGCCCTTATAAGTTTCGGCAGCTTCTGAGATAAACGAAGCTCCTCGACTTATGATGGAGTCGTCATCTTCTATTCCAGGGGCTAAATGCGGCCATTGTTCTCCCCATTTCTGCAAACGTTCCTGTAACGTCGTGCCTTCCATCTCGCCTTTATACATTTCCCTTAAGCGTCGATCCGTTAGAACCGTCAATCCCATAAACCCAGCCACAATATCAGCTGTTTCCTTGGCGCGCGACAGGTCACTTGAGTAAATCATATCCCATGGCTCATTCCGCAATCGCTCGGCAAGTGCATGCGCTTGTAATCTACCGGTATCATTGAGCGGGATATCGCTTTGACCTTGTGCTCGTCCCTCCACATTCCAGTCCGTTATCCCATGTCTGATTAGTCCAATTCGCGTCACAAGGTATGCCCTCCATTCCTCGAATTTCGTATTCAAGCAACAACCATATTCATATAGACAAAAGAATACCACATGACTTCGTCATGTGGTTAAATTTGTAATCATTTAGTAACGTTGCACATGCCGTCTACTCCGCAAATACCGCCCTCGGAATTGCCGTTTGCTCCCTTGTCAATCATCTGCAGAGGATGCTCCTCTCTCCAGATCTGTTCCAATACTTCGAGAAATGTGTCGCTGCTTCTTACTCCGGAAATCGCATATTTGTCATTAAAAATATAAAACGGCGTTCCGCCAATCCCATTTTTTGAACCGTTTTCGCGTTCCTTTGTGACTGTATCCTTGTATCGATCGCTGGATAACATAGTAAGAACTAAGCTGGCGTCAAGATCGCTCTCCCCCGCTAACTTGGCTAGCGTGTCATGATCGCCGATATCCAAGGCATCCGTAAAATAAGCCTTATAAACGGCAGACATCCACTCCGCTGCCTTGCCCTGTTCCTGCGCATAAATCGCCACGCGCAAAGCATCTGTCGTATTGGACGGAATCAATGAATCAAGATTATAAATGAGGCCAATAGCTGCTCCCATCTTGACTACAGCTTTGTTGCTCTCTCTTACAAAGTCCGAGGTCATTCCCCCGCCATGAATTTCGGCTGTCCATTCATAGTAAGATTTTCCCGTATGGCTTGGAGCATTGGGAAATAACTGAAACGGTCTATAGATGACTTCGACATGATCCTTATGAACGAATTGGTTTACTGCTTTATCTAAATTCGTTTTGCCGATATAACACAAAGGGCACATGATATCCGACCAAACTTCGATTTTCATAATCTCTCCGCCTCTTTTCGTCATGTTTTGATTTACGTGTTTATCTTTCAACAAGATTAAACGACATCCGTTGATTAACTCACATGTATTGATTTACATTATAGAGAGTCCACATTCGATCTCAATCGCCAAAATAGCGCATAATGTCATGTAATTGACGCTTTGTTCAAATTTGTTCATAAACTTAATCCGAACGGAGGTCATAACTCCATGTCAAAGTTAGACAGAAGAACGATTAAGACTAGGGAAGCCATCTATCAAGCTCTGATTGAATTAATGTCCGAGAAAGATTTCGATGCGATTACGATTAACGATATTTCAAATAAAGCCAATATTCACAGGGGTACCGTCTATCTGCATTACTCGGACAAATTTGATCTGCTCGAAAAAGTGATAAAAAACCATTTGGGAAATATGATGAAATTTTGCATGCTATCCAAGCTTCCGGAAGAGAGATTAGATCTTGATCGTTCCCTTCTTCAGATGTTTCTTTATTTTGAAGCCCATTTCTCGTTCTATTACACCGTACTTACTCACACAGGAATCTCATGTTTTCGGGAACAATTGATTCAACTGGTCAAAAACGGAATAGTGGAACGACTGAAAGCGAGCGGAAATATCGAGGAGAGTAACAATCAGGTTGCCGTTCAATTTCTGTTATCCGCACACGTCGGCGTCGTGGAATGGTGGATCATAAACAAGATGCCCTTGACACCGCTCCATGTTGCCGAGGAGTTACGGGACATGTTAGATAAGTACGATATGCAAAAAACCTCCGTATGCGGCTCTTAAGCGGCATACGGAGGTTGCTGGCGATTACGATCGCCTTATTTATTCGTATCTTTCACGCACATACGCGAGCGTATTTTGGATAAGCTCTCTCATGACCTGAACATCAATGTCGGCTATTTTATTGATGTAAACACATGATTTTCCCGACGTATGTTTGCCTAATCGCTGCAGCAATTCTTCCCGCTGGGGGTCATCCGGAGCAAAGTACAAGCTGATCTTGGCTTTGCGAGGGGAATATCCCACATACGGGGCATCGCCCTCATGGCCGGATTCGTATTTATAATGATACGAACCAAAGCCAATAATGCTCGGTCCCCACATCTTCGCTTCAAATCCGGATTCTTCCGTAAAAATATCCAGCAGCTTATAAGCATCCTCGCGTTTTGCCACACTCTCCACATTCTCGATAAACTCCAGAACGCTTTTGTCCGTCTCCTTGGTTTTCGTCTCGTACATGAACCGAATCTCTCCTCCGCCATAAGCTTGGCCGATATACAAGGCCACCCTCTCATTATAAACGAAGTGGATTACTTATAATCGACGAATGTTACTGTTAATCCAATCCCCAGCTCTTACGCGCTTCCGCCATCGTTTGCTTGTGCTCATTCGAGGAATCGGCTCCTTTGTGACCGATGGGATCTTTCCCGATCCACCGCATATCCTTCGGTTCAGATTCCAATTGATAACGCGTGTCGGAGCTTAACCGATAACGATTCGTATTATTGTCCAGCGACGCATGCATCGTGAACATGCCGAACATAATGATGTCGCCGGCTTCGAAATCAGTCGTTCCCCAGCGCCCCCCGAATTTGTCCACGATTTCATACGGATCGCGACTGAACAATGCATCTTTGACCGGCCCCGAATCTGAATCGACCTGCCCGTAAGTGTTCTTGACCTTGTCCCAATGCTGCGACCCGAGCGTAATCGCAAGCGTTCCTTGTTCTTTTGCAATATCCCCGAACGGAGTCCACACCGTATACAGATTTTGTGTTCCTCTGCCCATGTACACCCGATCATAATGCGCGCCAGTATTGGCGCCTTGCTGGATGGCTCTAATCCATTTATGATCATAAGTGATCGACTTTCCTCCCAGCAATTCATCGAAGAAAGACATCAGTTTTGGTGCGTTTACGACGTCAAGAAAAGCAGGCATACGTTTATAATCCAGTCCATAGGCGCGGTTCTCCGGTCCAATTACGCCTTCCTCCATTGGTGCATGAGGATCCAAGCAACCAGCCGCCGACAGCTGCTGCAGTATATCCATTCGGCCTCTATTGACCGCATTACGGTCGTGAAACGAACGCAGCAATATATAGCCATCCTCTTCCAATCTATGCTTCAACGCACGAACATTCCCAAGCAAGGAATTGGAGTCACGAAGCTCTGTTAAGTACTTACTGTTCCATTCCAGCTGTTGTTTGCCCATCGATAAATTCGACAATGTACTTCACCTCTTTGGCGTGGTATATAGCTTGATTTTATTCAGAATCAATGACATCGTATATGAATAAATGCGTGCTAAATTTACACTTTTGTGTGGTAATCTGGAGTTACCCACTTGAAGGAGACGTGATTCACATCCAAGCCTCACAATATGTGTTCAATCATCATGCCCCTCCCATCCATCTGCATTTCTATGGGCAGTCGGAATGTTTACCCGGCCACTCGTATGGTCCGGCAATACGAGATCATTATCTGTATGTCTTCGTGAGGCATGGGAGAGGCATCTTCCGATTGAATGATACGACTTATGAGTTAAAAGAAAACGACAGCTTCCTGCTTTTTCCGCAGCAATTGGGGTACTATCAAGCAGACCAGCATGACCCGTGGAGCTATATGTGGATCGGTTTCAACGTTACCAAGAGCGATTCGAAAGCGCAGTTTGCCGGTTTAACGCCGGAATGCCCTGTCATCACGCACAGCTCATCAGCAGCTATCGTTGCCCACTTCCAGCAGCTATTCGAAATCCAAGGAAGTCCTGCTTATACCGAATTTCTGGTAACAGGACTTATCTATCAATTGTTTGCGAATGTCATGAGGGACACAGCGCATCGCGAACCGATTTCCCGCAGCTCTTCTACAGCTGACGTGTATATCGCCAAAGCAATTCAATTCATTACGGATAATTATGCCGAACCGTTAACTGTCCCTATCGTCGCAGATCAGCTCGGTTTAGAGCGCAGTTATTTTACGAAAATGTTCAAAGGACATGCCGGCATTTCACCGCATGCGTTTCTGATGCAGATTCGCATGAATAAAGCAACCGATCTCTTGAGTAAAACGAACTTGTCCATTGCTCACATCGCGTACTCAACCGGCTTTAATAACATTAATTATTTCTCGTCCGCATTCACGCGTTTATTCCAAATCACCCCCTCCGATTATCGGAAACAGCGAACGAAACAGGACATTATTCGTGAATAAAACCAAAAAGCGCCCCGCAACTTTGCGGGGCGCTCTTCTTATAACGAGCCGGAAATCTCGGCTGCGGCGCTGCTTCTTCTCCTCCCGTACACAACACGAGAGAGCAGGACACTAATCTCATATAGAATGACAAGCGGAATGAATACCATCAGGTGTGAGATGAGCTCCGGAGGCGAGATCAGACTCGCAACGATGACCAGCACCAAATACGCATATCTCCGCATCCGGTTAAGCCCATGAGGCGTCAGTACGCCGATCTTCGTCAAGAACATCACAACGACAGGAAGCTCGAAAGCGACACCTAGCGGAATGACGATATTGAACATAAATCCAAAATATTGCGCGACGCCGTAAGTCTCCACCAATTCCATGCTTGTCGTGATTTTGGAAGTAAAGTCGAAACTCATTGGGAAGACGACCAAATACCCGAATGCCAGCCCTATCAAGAAACAGGCCACGCTGTAAGGGACATAACGCAGTGCTGCCGACCGCTCTTCGGGATGAAGGCCTCTTCTCACGAAGCTCCACAACTGAAACAGAATATACGGGAGAGATACCGCCAATGCGAAAACAAACGCGATCGTCATATACATGCGAATACCATCCCATGGCGAGAACACGTTCCAGGTGATATCCGAGCCCGGCGGCACGTTTTTCAAATAACGAAGCACCTTAGGTGATACATATAATCCTGCTCCCAGCGACACTAGCACGACGGCGAGTATCCGCCATATTCGGCTTCGCAGCTCCATGATATGTGACATGATGGTCATCGTCTCTTCGCTGCGCTTCATTCCCCGCACGCCCTTCCGGCTTTTCTAAGCTCAAACGTATGAAAGCCATCTCTGAGTTTGATGTTGATCTCTTTCACTCTTTCCACATCGTCGAATGAGTATTTGCGTGCCCCGCCTTTGGTTCGAACCGGGAAAATCAACTGCTTCTCTTCGTAATAGCGAATCTGTCTTTCCGTCAATCCCGTCAAGTCGCACACCGTACCAATGCTCATCACCTTGTCATTCATTGCTGGCAGCCTCCCTAGACTTCAAGTATTTGATCGTCGAAAGTGCTTCTGACAACTTCGAATGTTAGAAAACATTACATAAACCTTCTTGGGTTGAAATGTTATCACCATCTATTGGAATGTTCAATGGGACGGATTACCCAGAATATCGGATTTCCTGGTAAATACTACCTTGTCCTCTCTCGTGTGCTTCGATTGAAACCCGCGTTAAATCAGCATCCACTGTAAGGTTATTGTAATCTGATTCATTATTTCTATCGACTATATAAATTTTATTGATGTTAGATTTTCTAACAAAATATTGGCGCTTCCGAAAAAATCCATGATACATTTCTCGCAGAGTCGAACAGACGATCTACCAAAGGGAGCTGAAGCGCATGGAAACAAAAGAATCACCAAACGAAGTGTCGCGCAGACAATTTCTGACGACGGTCGGCAAGATCGGCGGTGCTGCTGCCGTATTCAGCGTCATGGGCACGATGGGCCTCTTTACACCCCAAACGATGAAAGCGGCGGAATACACACCTCCCTCCGGCTGGGATCTGAAAGGGACGAACCGCTCCGGCAAGAAGATCGTCATCCTAGGCGCCGGCATCGCCGGCTTAACAGCCGCTTACGAACTGGGCAAAGCCGGCTACGATTGTACGATCCTCGAAGCCCGCGCTCGTTCAGGCGGTCGCAACTGGTCGGTGCGCCGGGGCACGACGGTGACAGAGGTAGGCGGGCAGAAGCAAGTGGCTCGATTCGATGATGGTCATTACTTGAACGCAGGTCCAATGCGTATCCCGCAATTTCATGTCACGATGGACTATTGCCGTGAGTTCGGCATTCCAATGGAGCCTTTCAATAACGTGAACGACAGCGCCTACTATTACAATGAGAAAGTCGGCGCTTTATCCGGCACTCGTGTCCGTAAACGTGCCGCGAAAGCCGATGCGAAAGGTTATATCAGCGAGCTGCTCGCCAAAGCCGTCAATCAGCCGGGCCTTGATCTGCCGATTTCACCGGAAGAGAAAGAAAAAATCGTCTCATACCTTCGCTCCGAAGGTAATCTGGATGCGGATTTGTTCTACAAGGGGTCGTCTCGAGGCGGCTACAAAGACGAGCCCGGTTCAAGGCTCGATGCCGGCGTCATCCGCGATCCATTCGATATGAAAGCCATCATTAATTCCGGGTTCGCCAATTATTTCAGCAGCGAGTACAGCTATGATCAGCAGATGATGATGTTCCACCCCGTTGGCGGCATAGACGCGATTCCGAAGGCTTTCGAGAAGCGGCTTGGCAACCGGATCAAACACAATATGGAAGTAACCGAGATCAAGCATGTCGGGGAGAAAGTCCAAGTGTCCTACACCGACCTGCTAAGCGGAGAGGCTAAGCAAATCGAAGGCGACTTCTGTATCTGCACAATCCCCTTGTCCGTGCTGAAGACGATCAAACATGACCTATCTTCAGAGATGACCAAAGCGATCAACAACACCAGCTACGCGAACGCCGGCAAGATCGGTCTGCAGTTCAAGCGCAGATTTTGGGAGGAAGACGATCAAATCTATGGAGGCAACACGCTGACGAACTTGGATATTTCCTCCATCTATTACCCGCCTACGAACTACTTTGCCAAGAAAGGGGTACTGCTCGGCTACTACGCGTTTGGCGCAAGCGCCGACAAGTTCGGAGCGCTCAACTTCCAGCAGCGCGAAGCGCTTGCGCTGGAACAAGGGGCTAAGATTCATCCGCAATATTACAGCGAATTCGAGTCTTCCTTCTCCGTGAACTGGAAAACGATCAAATATAACATGGGCAGCTGGGTTTCCTATTCCGCGGAAGAAAGAAAAACCAACTATCCCGTGCTCTGCAAGCCTGATCGCCGCGTCTATCTCGCAGGAGAGCATATCAGCTACATTACGGCTTGGATGGCGGGCGGCATTGAGTCCGCACGGGAAGTCGTCACCGATATACATGAGCGTGTCATGAAAGAATAGACCACACATTCGGGAGGGAAGAACCATGAAATTGAAACGCAAGGTCAAAATCGCCGTCTTCACCGTCATTATCTCTTCCTTGGCAGCTACGGCAAGTGTTTATGCCGCCGTAACACCGCACAAATATCCCCTCACGCCGATCAATGAGCCTGAGTTCTACGGAAGTCCTCAATCCTCGATCTCCAGCGCGGTTGCCATGCCTGCCGGAACAGCTACTTTTGAGACGAGCGGCACAACGCCGGCTGTCATCCATAAAGATGGTAAAACCATCTACGAGCGTTACGGGGACACGGAAGCCCAAGGAACCAGCATTCTCCAAAACATCGAGAAGCAATTGAAGGAACAAGGCTTGTCGATGAAGGATGTTACATATCTGCGCGTGTATATCGCGCCTGATGCTGCCAAGGAAGGCAAATTCGACTTTGACGGCTGGTTCAAGGCGTACGCCAAATATTTCAACACTAAGACAAATCCAACCAAGACCGCGCGCTCCACTGTCGGCGTCGCCGGCCTCGTGAATGCCGACTGGCTGATTGAGATCGAAGCGGTTGCGGCCTATCCAAGCAATCATAATCAGGATTAATACTACTATTCGACAGGAGATGATTCGCATGTTGCAAAATGTTGGATTTCCGGGACTAATGATGATCTTAGTTGTCGTTCTTATTATCTTCGGGCCATCCAAACTGCCTGAGCTTGGCCGTGCGGTTGGCCGTACCTTGCATGAGTTTAAGACCTCGGCGAAGGAACTTGTCTCTGATACCAGAGAAGACGTTACCGACAATAAATCGTAGTCACCGCTAAGGCATCGACTTAAAAGGCCGCCTTCGATTCTGCTTCTAAGCAGCAATCGAAAGCGGCCTTTCTATATTTGCTCCCCCACCCTGCTACCCACTATACTCTAACTAATGCCAACAACTGAGCTGTTGTTGTGCTTATTAGATAGGGGACATGAACCATGCTGCTTGCAATTCTACTCTTCGTCATTGCCGGTCTTGCCGAGATTGGCGGCGGTTATCTGGTTTGGCTCTGGCTGCGGGAATCCAAGCCGCTCTGGTATGGCATAATCGGCAGCGTGATCCTAATCGCATACGGGCTCATTCCGACGCTGCAACATTTCCCGTCTTTCGGACGGGTATACGCAGCATACGGCGGTGTATTCATCATCCTGGCCGTTCTATGGGGTTGGTTAGTCGATCGCAAATCACCGGACATGTATGACTGGGTCGGCGCCGCTGTTTGTCTTATTGGCGTTTCTATCATGCTATGGGCGCCTAGGGGCTAGGTTATTCCTTCTTTATCTTCTCCGAAATTTCTGTAAGAAGAGCAATGATTTTCTTATCATTCGCCAATTTGCGTTTAAAGCTTTTATCTAAGCTGATTAAACCCATAACAACAATAAACATAAAGAAAATTAATAAAAATGCAATATCCAAAACCTCCTCAATAATTCCTTTTTCAGTAAGTTAGCAGCGGACAACATCTAACCTCCGACATTCGCCCATATGGTAATAAAGGCAGCCGAACAAAGGAGGTTGTACCATGGCAGATAGCTTTGTCACGCAATCCTTGGAAGAGATCCGTTTCTGGTCACGCATCATGAAGGAGCATTCCTTATTCCTTAAGCTTGGATTTCGCTGCGAAGATACGCAGCTCATCCAGGAAGCGAACGGATTCTACTCGGTATTCGAACAGATTGAGGCCAAAGCGAACGCACTTCCTCTCACGACAGACCCTCAGCTAATCAGAGCGTTTAACACAGAGGTATGTACGGCTGCATCTCATATTTGGGTATACAAGCGCAAAATATTAGGGCTAATTCTTACATGCAAACTCCCAGGCGGCAACAACTTCCCACTCTTAGTGGACCATGTAAGCCGAGAAGCGAATTATTTTCGAAACCGTCTTCATGAATTAAACGAGGGTCAGCTGGAGCCGCTGCCGGATGCCATTATTGACGAGAACGTATTTTTTCTCAAGATTATGGCTGATCACGCCAAGTTTATTGGACATTTGCTGGATCCGTCTGAGCGGAAGCTGGTTGATCAAGCGAGAGATTTCAGCCATGATTTCGATCAGCTGCTGTTTCAAGCCCAGGATCTCAGCTCGATGCGACCGCAGTCTCAAACGACGCCGCTCTTAACGCAGTTTCTGGATCAGAACCGGGTTTCGGTTGCCAGTCTGCGGGATTTCAAGAAAGCGGCTCGCGATCTCATTGAGGCTTGCCGGATCAAGAGCATTATCCACCCTCTCCTTGCTGATCACGTGTATCGCGAGGCGGAGCGGTTCTTGCATCTCATCGACCTCTTCGAGCAGAGGCTAGCCGGAGCACCGGCGAACTAAGCTTCATAATGTGAGATATCGCCATGAAGCTCGATATGATACCCATTCTTTGTTGTAACCACTTTATTCAACGAAGTAGGATGAATATGCGGCAGCGACCACAGTTGCTCCAGCGGTTCACCTTTGAAATACGCCATGATCGTTTTCAATGTAACGGCATGCGTAACGATCAGAATCGTTCCGCCCTGATGCGCAGCTTCTATTGCTTTTACTTTCGGAATGACTCTTTCCTGCAATTGCTCGAATGATTCGCCGCCATTGCGTGGCCGATACCGATGCGGAGTATTCCAGAAGGCTATATGTTCCTCCGGAAACGTTTGCTCAATCTCCGTAAATTTCTGTCCTTCCCAAGTGCCTAAATAAATTTCCTTCAACTCTTCGCAGGGGATCAACTCTATGCTGCGATTGCCTCTAATAGTCTCAGCAGTACGTCGCGCTCTAGGACTTATACTCGTATAGATCGCATCGAAAGGAACGCCCTGCAATGAAATTCCTAACCAACCGGCTTGTCGCACGCCTAACTCCGTGAGGTCGGAATCCATATGCCCTTGCAGTCTACCTTCAACATTCCATTTGGTTTCGCCGTGTCTTGTCAGATAAATCGTTGTTTGCAATGCAATTACCCCACTTTCGCTCAACTATTAATAATGGGATTTCGAGACACAAGCTAGTAATTCCTTTATTATCCCAGAGCACCTTAATATGAGAACCGCTCCCATAAAGCTGCCGAAATCATTATTCCGGCTGTTCTGAGCGTGTTATTAGTTTTCCGGAACTGCATTAGAGCAAACTAATAACCTGTAACGGTTGTGACAGGGCTTATTTACCCTAAAAAGCCCCTTTTTTTATTCTAACGGTTGCCACCGAGCTTATTGGGTCATTTTCCAATAGAAATCGACTAAATGGCAGCGAATAACGCGGCTCACAACCGTTAGAATTATTAAAGTTGCCCATTCCATGAATAGCCACGCTGGCAACCGTTAAAGTTTATTCAGATAAACGAAGAACGGAATTCAACCAAACATTCGCTCAAGAACAGCGCGGCTGTGCAGCTCAAACAAACCGAATGCAAAAAGAAACCCAACGTTATAAAACGTTGGGTTTCTTCCGCGACAGCTCATGATAGACTTCGATGCCGCTAACCGAGCAGCTCTTTCTTCTTGTTGCGCACCATAGTCGTTCGCTCCGGCTTACCGGCAGGGTTACTGCTCAATAACATCGCACGCCCCACTGTCATGGCAATGCCAAGCAGTACAAGCCCCATCATGGCGCTGAATCCATACTGTTCCATCCATGCCGGCATGGTTTTCAGCTGATGATAGATTTCACCGCCCAGAATGGGTCCGATAAACCCCGTGAAACCGGTCAGCATCGCGTAAACCGCCACATAGATAGTACGCTCTGCGCTCGGCGAATCTTCGATGGTGAAATTAAACGTCAGCTGGGTAAAGCCGCCTGTCCCAATTCCTAACAGCACATGTACGATAACCAGCACCGGTATCGCAGGCAACCACGCAATGCCTCCCCATAACATGCAGGAAGCCGCAATAATCGGAAGCGTCCACATCAGCGTTTTCTTCGTGCCGTACTTCGCATTCAAATTTCCCCATACATAATAGCTGATCATCATGACAATCATCTGAACCGTTGTGATGATCGAAACCCACTGAATACTCACTTTAATGACGTCGAGCATGGCATAGGAGAATAACGGAACGGCTACATTTTGGATAAAAATCCACGCAGCCAGAAACAAAGTTGCACGCATGAAGGAACGATCCTGAAGCGGTTTAAGCAGCAGCTTCAGCTTCTGCGATTCCTTCGATTTCTCGAATGGGATGTTCGGATAACGGAACAAGTGGTACCCGTTCCACACCATACAAACCGCTGCCAAGGAATAAAGGATGATAAACCCTTTTTCCTGCGAATAGCGCTCCAACAACTGCCCGCCGAACAATACGGCTGCTGCAGCAAGTCCGCCTACGATTGTATTTCGAATGCCCATATAACGTCCTCGAACCTTTGCGGGAACCATATCCCCGATCAGCGACGCCCATATGACACCGGAAATATTAGAGCATAGGTAAGAAAGAAAATACAGGATAATAAACGTATACACCCAGTAACTCTGAGGAAGCACAAACGGAATAAGTCCGGTCATCACCCACAACAATCGGTACATAACACCATACCCAAACACATATGCTCTGCGATTATCAATGTTATGCGTGACGATCGCGGTGAAGATTTGAGCTAAGTTGGCAAAGGCCGGAATGGCGAGCGCAACTCCGATCTGCGCGGCCGATGCGCCTAAGTGCAGCATGTAACCGGTCAGGAATGGACCCCCGATCAAGCCGGCCAGCAGAACACCCGAAATGCCTTCGCTGGTAATGATCTTTAAATACTTGCGTTGCTCTGAATCTTTGCGGTTACGAAAAAAAGGCAATTTCCAAGTCATATGTCGTCCCTCTGCTGAAGTCATTTCTATTTAGGTTAAACGATTCACCAGCTTTTGTATAGCTAATTTCGAGCGATTGGAAAATAAAAAGAATCCGCGGCGATTCGCGGATTCTCATGCATACTTCTACCTGAACTTATATCAATCTCTCGCTTACGCCTTCGAACGTAATCTGCACGGGCTCTATGCTGCCATCCTCGGCGAAATGCATCCGGTCGATACAGAGAACACGATGATTGCGATCTGTTTCGGTCAACGGTCTGCGGTGATACACGATATACCATTCGTCGGCACCCGGAACCTCGATGATGCCGTGATGACCTGCGCTGGTGGCGATTTCCGCATTTTGCTGCAAGATTTTGCCGACGCGTTCGAATGGACCCATAGGCGATGGCGAGACGGCATACGCGACGGAATAATCCGGCTCTCCCCAGCCGCCTTCGGCCCACATGAAATAATAAAGGCCGTTACGCTTAATCATGCAAGGCCCTTCCACGAAGTGATCCGGCGTTATTTCTACGAAAGTGGTGCCATCCTCGAAGGAATCCAAACTCACCATATCTTCATTCAGCTTCACGACATTGCAATGTCCCCAGCCGCCGTAATAGAGATAAGCAGTCCCATCATCATCGATGAATACATGCGGATCAATTGGTTGAGCTCCATAATAGAACTTATCGATCAGCGGCTTGCCGATCGCGTCACGGAAGGGGCCTTCCGGCCGGTCAGAAACGGCTACCCCGATGCCGCCAAGCTCGTCGTTGCTCTGAATATCATTTGCTGCAAAATACAGATAGTACTTGCCATCCCGCTCAATCGGCGATGGAGCCCATAGCGCGCGTCTTCCCCAAGAAATGCTGCTCATTTCCAGGATATTCGTCACCTTTGTCCACTCTACCAAATCAGACGAATGAAAAGCATCCAAATGCAGCTGTTCATCGTACGGCGCTGAATAGGTCGGATAAATCCAATAGCTGCCTTCAAATATTCTGGCTTCCGGATCCGCATACCAGCCCGGCACGATCGGATTACCGGATAATTTCTTGCCTTCATTTGCAGATGTGCTTCCTGTAGTCATTAGAATAAGTCCCTCCATAATCCTTTAATAACGATAGAGATGCGTAGCGTCTTGCTCGCGAATCCAGACCTGCATATAGCCGGGTTCTCTGTTATCCCATGCATAATAAGGGATGAACCGAAGCGGTGTTGCTCCTGCCTCTCTGCCGCTTACAGTCAGCACCGTGATGCCGCCTAGCAGTTCGGGCTCGTGATCAATGTAGATCGAATCCCTATCGGTAATCGCACTCTCGTCAAATGCTAGATTGGAATTGTCTACTTCTTCCATACAGTATACAATCGGCCCTCGTTGCAAGGCAACACGGCCGCGGTTGGCTTCGACGTCGTATCTGGCACGCACCAGTTCAACCGGCATGTCCAGCACTAGCTCGATGACCTCTCCTGCAGTCCATCTCCGGTTAACCTCCAAATAGCCTCGAACAGGCAGCGCAGACACTTTCTCCCCACCGATACGCAAACTATAGCCTCTACACCAGTCAGGTAAGCGAAGACGAATAACGAACTCCTCTTCTCGCTCCGGTTCCACCGTAATCGCAATGGACCCTTGCCACGGATAATTCGTCGTTTGTTGGAGCCTCACTTGCTGCCCCTCGCCATATGTGACAACCGCATCGCCGCTCATATATTGATTCACTGCAATTCCGTCATTTGTGCTCGCATACGTATACTGTCCGATAGAAGGCAGGAAACGAACAAGGTTCGTCGGACAACAGGACGTATGGAACCACTCCACCCGATGATGCTCTCCTTTGGAAGCTAACGGATTCACATAGAAAAATTTATCGCCGGAGAGCGATATCCCGGACAATCCGCCGTTATACAGTTCTCTTTCTACCAGATCCGCATATTTGGCGTCGCCGAATAGTAGATTCATGCGATTATTCCAGAATGCCATCGCAATAGCCGCACAGGTTTCGCAATAGGCTGATTCATTCGGGAGATCATAATCATGCGTAAATCCTTCATTATGCACCGAAGGTCCGATGCCTCCGGTTAGGTACAAGTTGCGCTCCACGGTATGCGACCAAACCCGGTGCAGCGCGCCTACATAAGCAGGATCGCCCGAAGCATGGACGACATCTGCCATCGCCGTATACAAATACATGGCACGAACGGCATGTCCGGTCACCTTCTCGATATCGCGTACAGGAACATCGTCTTGGCAGTATGCAGGTCCCCAATCCGGCTTGTCCCAGATTGCCCCGACCCCATGTCCATGTCCCCGCTCTTCCAATAACCATAATGCAAGCTTCCAGTATCGTTCTTCTTGCGTAACGCGGTATAACTTCACGAGGGCGAGCTCAATTTCTTCATGCCCCTCTACCCAATGCCGTTTACCGGGACCAAATAAGCTATCGTAATGATCCGCCATACGGCAAGCAACATCAAGCAGCACGCGTTTACCTGTCGATTCGTAATACGCGACAGCGGCTTCGATCAGATGCCCGCCGTTATACATTTCGTGCTTCTCCATATCGGACCATTTGCGCTCTGAAGTTCGCAATGTATAGTAGGTCGTTAAATAACCATCCGGCTCTTGAGCAGCATGAATGAGATCAATGATACGATCAAGCTCGGCTTCCAAGGCAGGGTCTCGCTCCAGCATTAAGGCGTAAGCCGCCCCTTCAATCACTTTATATAAGTCAGAATCGTTGTAATACATGCCCTCGTGTTCGCCTTCCATCAGGCCGCCTGCTTTGGCGAAATTAGAGATGCGACCTGTAGCTTCACATTGATCCAAGCAGGTCCGAACAGTCACGTTCTTCAAGACTTCCAATCGGGGACGCCAAAAGGCATCCTTAATCTCTACGCTTGTAAAAGGAACACTCTTCCATCTAGGCAATGGCGTTACGACAGCTGTCACTCGATTCATCCTCTCTATCATTCAACCATAGTTTGTAAAATACTGTATCAATGCCTCCCTATTGTAGCCGAGAATTTCCGTATACCGCAATACCGCACGTAAGCGTTATCAAATTTTCGAACATGCCCATGCACGCACTGAAGGCCGCTGACTGCAGTAGTCAGCGGCCTTCACGAACGAACTATTGTTTCTGCTGTCACGACTGCGTTCACCATAAACGAAACTCTAACGAATCACAGAGGCCTCTTATTGGGACCAATTCACGCCATTTAAAATTCTAACGAATCCCACATTCCTTATTGGGTGTGAAAATGCCCATTCGCGTTCCTCTAAATAAGGGTCGGCTCACAGCAGATTAATAGCCATGATACCGATGACCCGGCGATGCCGGCGGCAGCAATCGTCTCCGCTGCGCTTCAGGCAGCGAATCCATGAAGCTCTGGTCGCGATTATGCTCGCTCCATGAAATCATCTCCGGTGCAAACTTATACAGCAGCGACCTGCGTTCATGCTCTGCTTTCCAAGCAAATGTTCCGTGCGTAAGCGCTTCCGTAAAAATCAGAACGTCGCCCGCTTTCTGAGGAACATGCACCGTTGGCCCAATATCCGAATAATCCAGATATTCCTTAGGTGTACGGTAATTGGATTTATGACTTCCCGGGATGCAGCTGAATCCACCGTCATCCTCGCCAATATCCGTCAATGCATAGGAAACAACGGTAAGACCGCTAAACATTTGGTTGTTGCGGAACGTGTAATATTGACCGGGATCGTATGGCGTTGCTCCGCCATGGAGTCCAAGCTGAGGTGCGCCAATACGATGAATAATGGCATATTCGTGATCGAGTCTGTAATTCTCGCCTAAGATTTCATTCAAATGCGGATTGAGCTTGGAATCATCAATCAATGCGCGGAAATCCTCGCCCCATTGCAGGATCGAATCTTCCGGCTGCGAGATTCGGTCATATACGATTCGGTTCATCCGCTCAAGCTGCTCGGCAGATAGTACATTCTCCACGACCAAATATCCCTGTAGATCAAATAAATAGCGTTCCTTATCGTTCACTATGTATCGCCTCCAACATGCAAGATTAGCCCCTCTGAAATCCGATCATAAACCTGCAATGCGGTTTTGTAAAGATAAAGGTCATGCTCTGCTTACGTAACCGTCCGGATGACGTTCGAGTACGGCCGGGTCATACATGGGCACAATAACAGCGGCTTCTTTACGGATTCGGGCATACGCATCCTGACACTCTTCTAAATTTTCCAATATCCCAAGCGGATGATTCTTCTCCACATTATCATAGTAGAACATGCAATCGGAGAAGATGACCGTCCCTGCATGCGTCTGAACATTAACAGCCATCGACGAACGATGATGCGTACCGGCGTACCAAATATGCAGTCCGGGCAGCAGCGTCTCCTCATCCTCCAACAGACGGACTCTCCCTTCCCGCCAGGCATCCACAACGAGATGAGTCAGAATGCGACTCGGTATCGCCATGTCACGTCTGGGATCCGGATGCTTAGGTGCGTGGAAATCGATCCAGCCTCGCTTAGACAAGCAAATAGACGCATTTGGAAATAAATCAACATTCCCGATAGCATACGCCTGGAGAGGCGTAACCACGACATAATCGACTTCCTCCGGCGAAATGCCCATCGCACGAAGCACGTTCAGCGTTTGCTGCTCCTCGGTCACCGTCATCCTCGCCCGTTCGTCCTTGAAAAATTCAAGCCATGATGCATTCATCGTCGGGACAAAATCGAGCGGCGGTCCGGAGTTGATTAGGATGGTTTTGCCGCCTCCGCGGATAACGCCCATCAGCGTAATGAGCGGCAGCCAACGATCGAACGCGCTCATCCAGAACACTTCCGGCCCCGGCACTTGCCCGAAGGACGCCACTTGCTTCACTTGAACCTCATACTGGATCGTCACTGCGATTGCCTCCATTCGGATTGGATTTACCAAATCGGTACAGGTCTCACACCGTTAAATACGTTTTCATTTAGCGCATAACCAAATCCCGGCTCATCCGTCAGCGTAATATATCCATCAACCGGAATCGGCTCCCCTTTCAAGATCAATTCCCCGCCTTGAGCGAACACATCAACGAATTCGGCCATCGGACTCGTAACCGTCGACATGACAAAATGATAGCTTGGTGCGCCGATACCGTGCGGAATAATCGCGATATCGTGCACCGATGCCAGCGCTGCAATCTTCTTCAGCTCGGATATGCCGCCGGCACGGTAAATATCCGGTTGAATGATATCAACGGCTTGCTTCTCTATCAGTTCCTTGAAGCCAAAACGTGTATATTCATGTTCACCGCCGGTAATCATGCACTGCACCTTGTCGCGAATGCGAAGGTAGCTGTCCACCATATCCGGAAGTACCGGCTCTTCGATCCATTTAATCTTGTAATCGCGCAATCTGCGTTCCATCTCAAGCGTATAGGGTACATTCCATGCCATGTAGCAGTCCAACATCACATTGCCATTAGGTCCCACCATGTCTCTGGCTTGACGAACGATGTCTTCGTTCTTGCGCATTCCCTCTTCGCCATCAGCCGGCCCATATGGCATGGCGATCTTGATGTCCGCGAAGCCCTGCGATTGTTTGTGGCGAACGGGATCGATCCCCGTTACATAGGCTTTGATCCGATCCTTGGTTTGCCCGCCTATGAGTCGATACACGGGAAGATTGGTCGCTTTGCCCATAATGTCCCACAATGCCAGATCGATCCCGCTCATCGCTTCAATTGCAAGACCGCGTCTGCCATACATCTGCGATGCACGGTACATTTGCTCCCAGATCAGCTCCACATCAAATGGATTGCGATTAAGAACGAAGGTCTTTAAGTGATTCGCGATGACACTGGCAGAAGCTGCTTTTCCTCCGCCAACGAAACCATAGCCTTTAATCCCTTCATCCGTTGAGATTTCTACCAGCACGGATGCCATTTCTCCAAACCAGCTGGATCTGCGCGTTTTGTACTCCGCATACCCTGACATCGGATTCGCGATGACGGAGTCGGTCAAGAACGAATTCGCCATCGGGACAACAATTGTTTTCACATCGGTCACTTTCATGCGATCAGCCTCCTGAAAGTAGTGGGGAAACCTTTAACGGATTCCATCGAAATCGATATGCTTCAACAGGTTCGCTTCCAAAATACCCGTTACGATGTCAACGCCTTGCTCGATATGCTTGAGAAGCAATGTCTTCGTTAAACGAGGAGTACCGTCTTTGATCGATTGGTAGATGGCGCGGTGTACTTTGGTTAACTCATTCATCTGTGCTTGATCGATCTGCTCGTTCGTAATTTCTTGCAAGGTGAGGATAGTTTGGATCATCGTAGTCCAAATGCGGATGAGCGGGCGGTTGCCCGAGGCTTCGACAAGCTTACGGTGGAATAGGGTATCGAGCTGAATGTAACTTCCGTGATAGTCCGTGCAGCTTTCCATATATTGCAGCAGCTTCTCGCATTCAGCGGCGTGCTGAAAGGAAAATGCTCCTTTCTTATGCAGCGATTGAATCGCCTTCCACTCCAGGTCGAAGCGAAGCTCATACAGATTGGACAAATCGGCCGGAGTAAATCCGGTAACGATGGTTCTTCCCGTTGCGAGCGTTTCGAGCAATCCCTCCCCTTCCAAAGTTTTGATCGCTTCACGTACGGGACTTCTACTGACGCCTAGCATATCTGCTATTTGCGCTTCGCCAAAATGAGCGTCAGCTCGCAGTTTTCCCGACAAAATGGCTTTGCGAATTTGCTGTGTAACCTTCTGTTGCAGATTTTGTTTGACCGCACCGGGAGGATTCATCGCGCCAGCCTCTCCTTCTTCGCCTTGAATTATTCACCTTCATTCTAGCTGTACGGCGATGGAGCGTCAACCATTTTGTATACAAAATCATCATTTTTGTATACCTCTATTGCTTCATTAAAGACAAAAAAAGAGCCAAGTTATTGGCTCTTCCAATCGGAGTTGATTCAGAGGGTATCGATTAGGTTCCGCAATACGTCCGATAAGGCTGTGACGATATCGCGGGCACTGCACAATAATCAGCATTCTCGGCTGTTTGCTCGAACGGATTCGTAATCGCTGCCAGCAATTGCTCCATTACACTGTAATCGCCTTGATTAACAGCTGCATCCAACGCTTCCTCGACGCGGTGGTTGCGCGGTATAATCACCGGATTTCTGCTCCTCATAATCTGCGTCGATTCTTCCTTGATTATCGGCTGCCGCCCAAGTCTGGCTTGCCATTTCTCAAGCCACTCCGTAAATCCCTCCGTATCATACATAGCGATCTCTTCCGGCTTATCCTCTGTCAAGGCTCGGAACGTGTTCGTATGATCCGCCCGATGCATATGCATCATGGTCAATAACTCTTCGATAAGCGCATCGTCCTCCGGCTCTTCGTTGACGATTCCCAGCTTGGCTCTCATCCCGGACAACCAATGCGAGTGGAATAACGACGGAAATTCTGCGATAGCATCCTCTGCCAGAATGACGGCTTCGGCTTCGGTTTCATGCAGAATCGGGAGCAATGTTTCTGCGAAACGAGCCAGATTCCATGCCGCAATCTTCGGCTGGTTCCCATAGGCATAGCGCCCCTGTGAATCGATCGAGCTGAATACCGTCGACGGGTCGTACGCATCCATGAATGCACAAGGGCCATAATCGATGGTTTCTCCGCTTAATGCCATGTTGTCCGTGTTCATAACGCCGTGAATGAAGCCAACGAGCTGCCATTTGGCGATAAGCTCCGCTTGCTTCGAGATAACGGCTTTCAACAATGCAAGATAACGGTTATCGCCTTCAGCTTCCGCGGCTTCCGGGTAATGACGCTCAAGCGTATAATCCGCCAGTGCACATAAATCGTCAAGCGTGCACCAATTCGCTGCGTATTGGAAGGTGCCGACGCGAATATGACTCGCAGCCGCGCGGGTTAGAACGGCTCCGGGAAGCTCCGTTTCGCGGTACACCGGTTCGCCCGTTGTAACGACTGCCAAGCTGCGCGTAGACGGAATACCGAGCGCATGCATGGCTTCACTAATAATGTATTCGCGCAGCATCGGACCAAGCGCCGCCCGTCCATCCCCTCGGCGGGAATACGGCGTTCTGCCCGGTCCTTTCAATTGAATATCGACACGATCGCCCGAAGGGGTGATTTGTTCGCCGAGCAGAATAGCCCGCCCGTCACCGAGCATCGTGAAATGCCCGAACTGATGACCGGCATAGGCTTGCGCCAGCGGCATTGCGCCTTCCGGAATCTCGTTGCCGCCAAATACGGCGATACTGTCAGATGCTTGCAGCGCTTCAACGTTCAGTCCAAGCGATGCCGCCAGCCGCTTATTCAGAATAACCAACTCCGGATCATGTACCTGGGTTGGACTATGCCGCTTAAAGAAAGACTCCGGCAAATTAGCATAGCTATTGTCAAAGTTCCATCCCACTTGCGGTGTTACTGTAGGTTCATTCATCTTATTTCCTCCATCTTAAGTTCGCCATCGAACCAACGATACTTATCTTCTATAATTACTTACCCTTAATTGTACGCAAAGATCTGACAGCATCAGCAATCTGTTCCAGCGCTTGCTCCAGAACGGCTCTCGGACAAGCTATATTCATCCGCATATACCCTTCACCTTCGAGTCCGAACTGGGACCCTGAACTAAGAACAACATTCGCTAAATCCGAAAACAGTTCATCCAGTTCCTTAACCGATAAGTGAAGCGCGCGACAGTCGAGCCAGACCAGATAAGTACCTTCTGATTCATTCACGCGGATCTCCGGAAGATGCTCTTCTGCATAACGAACCAGAAACCTCGCATTGCCCTGCAAGTAATGAAGCAATTGATTCAGCCATTCTTCACCATACCGATAAGCGGTCTCTAATGCAACCAGGCCCAACGTATTAGGTGACGAGATGCCCCGGGCATTCAGCTCTTGATTGAACTTCTCCCGCAGCGCCGGATTCGAAATAATAACGCTTGAGGCATGGAAGCTCAGTATATTGAATGTTTTGCTCGGCGATATACAAGTGAACGAATGATCCGCGAATGACTCCGATAACGAAGCGTAAGGAATATGCGAATGTCCGTCGTAAACCAAATCGCAGTGAATCTCGTCCGCAACAACAAGAATTTGATGCTTCCTACAAATATTCCCCAAACGAACCAATTCCTCTCGCTCCCACACCCGACCTACCGGGTTGTGCGGACTGCAGAGAATGAGCATTTTCACATGGCTGTCTATTTTCGCTTCCAAGTCCTCATAATCCATTTCATACCGGCCATTATGAAACTTCAGCGGATTATAGACCACTTCACGACCTTGCGCCTCAACCATACGGGCAAAATTGTAAACCGGAGATTGCACGACAATCTTATCTCCCGCTTCAGTAAAGGTACTCATAATCAACGATAGAGCTGCGATCACATCCGGACTATGCGCAACCCACTCTCCGGCCACTGTCCACTGATGCCTGTTCTTCATCCACGAAACAATCGACTCCAGATACGAATCCGAACGGAACGAGTATCCGAATACCCCATGTTCCACCCGCTCCTTGAGCGCAGCAATTACTTCCGGCGGCGAAGCGAAATCCATATCCGCCACCCACATCGGGATGATTTCTTGGTGATCGGAAGCCCTTTTGACCGCATCCCACTTCAAGCTGGATTTGCCCCTGCGCGCTATCACCTGATCGAAATCGTAATTCATCAGTTTCCCCTCCAATCGAATTACGGACGTCTTCACCGAAATTTAACAATCATATGTAAACATTTACGCATCAAGACGTTGAGAATTGTCGCATTTCGTCAAGTCTTGTAATTATTACGCAAGCCGCTATACTTTATAAAATGATCCCATCTGGAAATCTATTAGAAAGGAAGCGAATCCTGTATGTCAAAAACGATTCAACTATCGTTAGTTATTCCCGGTATTTTACTGTTCGTTCTTCTCTTCGCCATGTTCCCTGCCGTGCTTGTGCCAGACCGCTTGGACAGTTCGCTTCAATTCCACTGGGCGAAAGGTTTCTCCAGCATTCACAGCTATATTGACGGACTTTGGAGCGGATACTCCTTTCAATACTTTTCCGGCAAAACGGAATTATCGTTCTGGGAGCAGATCGGCAGCAGCTTCTCCGTTACCTTCACGTACATGATTATCGGAGCTGTGGTGGGCATGACGCTCGGCATTATTCTTGGCGTTTATTTTGCAGTCTCGCGCGCAGTTTGGCTGAAACGCATCTTGGAGTTAACGAGTGTATTCCCGGATTTCATCATCGTGCTCCTGCTTCAATTTCTAATCGTATTTATCGCTTCCGAAACCGGACTCGTCATCTTCCAAGTGGCAAGCTTCTCCACGGATGATCCGGCGGTCGCACTTCCCTTAATATCTACGATCATTATACCAGCCATTTATATGATCCGAAATGTCGCTTTGCATATGAGCCATACGTTAACCGAAGATTACATCAACTTTGCAAAGGCACGCGGCCTTGGGAAAACCTACATCGTGTTCTATCATGCCCTGCCGAATGTGCTTCCGTTCGTCAAAGCCGATCTGCACAAGTTCATGGGTATCTTATTCGGCAATCTATTCATCTTTGAATATCTATACAATTTAAATGGCGTTACGCTGCTTGTTTTCTCTAATGCGTTTGCTTATGAGGGCTACCAATACAGTCTTGTCGTGAACGGAATTCTCACGCTGCTGCTGCTGTATGCCGTCATCTATGCGCTGTTGAAAGTAGTCGTATTCGGCTGGGAGAAGGTGTTTGTACGATGAATAAAACATTGCTGGCCGGTCTGATCATCACCTTGATGATGATTGCCGCATCGCTATTCGGGCACTATTTTGCGCCTCATGATCTTAACGATCAATTCGAAACCGATTATGTCGTCGATGCGGATGGACACAGCACCCTTTCTGTGCCCCCTGCTCCGCCAAACGATAATTTCCTATTCGGAACCGATAAAGACGGCTACGATATGATGGCGAAATTGCTTGCGGGCTCGCAATATACGATCTTCGGATCGCTTGCAGTGGCCATAGCGCGCGTATTCATCGGCGGGTTGATCGGTCTGTTCCTCGGCTACGTCGGGAAAGAGAGGAAACCCGGCTCGAAGCCGTTTCCGCTCTGGAATGTACTCAATGGGATTCCGATCTTCATTATCGTATGGATGATCATGATCGGCATTTCCATGAATCCGGCCACATCTCCCTTTTATATGGCGTTAATCATTGCCATTGTCTTAACCATCGTTGGCATTCCGTCCGTTGCTTCGACTATGAAAGAGAAAACGATGATCGTGAGAGAACGCCAATTCGTGCTGTCGGCCAAGTCGATCGGCGCCGGACACACGACGATAATCCGTTCTCACATCTTTCCGCATATGAAAGAAAGCTTCGTCATCTTGTTTGTACAAGAAGTCGTCCTCATTCTGGGATTGTTCGGGCAATTGGCGATCTTCAATATTTTCGTAGGCGGTACGACTCAATATTTTGATCCGATTCAATACGTGAGCCGCACGAATGAATGGAGCGGTCTGATCGGTCAGGCCAGAAACAATCTGTTTATTTACCAATGGATTCTGTTCATTCCGCTTGCGCTCTACATCATTTATATTCTGGGCTTCCATCTCATCTCCGTCGGCTTGGAGAAGCTGTATCGCAAGAAATTCGCGAAGTTCTCGCATATCTAAACGAAATAAACCAAGGCTGCCATACCGGCAGCCTTGGTTTTCGTTATTACCAATCTTAACACGCTTGCAGGAATCGACAGTCATGCGAGGAACTACTACAAATGTTAAAACTCTTAAGCCGTTCATGAAGGAAGGTACATCATGCCGATCAATCTCACTTACTTCGTCTTTTTCTACGTATTCTTCTACATGGCCAATGCCGTGTATGGTACATTTATTCCGCTTTACTTTCAGCACATCGGGTTCACGCAATCGCAGATTGGCACCTTGCTCGGGCTCGGTCCGCTGGTAGCGATCCTTGCTCAGCCGATTTGGGGATTATTCAGTGACCGAGCCCGGACGAAGAACAGTATCCTGCTCTTCCTTATCGTGGGTACCGGCCTTACCGTACTGCTCTATCCGCTATCCAATCATTTCGTATTTTTACTAATATTTATCTGTATCTTTACGTTCTTTCAATCTCCGATATTCGCGTTAACCGATGCGGTTACGTTAGAGACGCTGGATAAACGCGGCAAGGGTAACTTCAGCCTGATCCGAATGGGCGGAACGTTCGGTTTCGCAGCAATGTCGATCATATTTGGACTCATCGCAGAGAAACGAATCGATTGGCTGTTTGGCGTCTATGCGATTATTCTTGCCTGTTGTTTCTTACTGGCGCTGCGGTTCCCGAAGATCGAAGGCCATCAAGCTCGAAATCGCAAAATGCCGCTTTGGGTCCTCTTCCGGAATCGGAAATTAATGCTATACCTAAGTGCCAACTTTGTTTTTCAAATTACGCTTGGCTACTATTATGCGTTCTTCCCGCTATACTTCAAGGAAATGGGCGGCGACAGCGCTTGGCTAGGCTGGTCGATGGTCATCTCTTCCTTAAGCGAAGTGCCCTTCCTGCTCATGTCTAAACAGATCTTCCAGCGTGTTCGAACCTCGCACATCTTGCTCGGGGCCGGAGTAGCAGCAGCTCTTCGGTGGTATCTGTTCTCGGCGATTCACGACCCTGTCTGGCTATTGCCGACTCAGGCGCTGCATGGATTGATCTTTATCGTATTGTCCGTCACGATGGCGAATGTCATCAATAAGGAAGTGCCGAATGAGCTCAAAGCGAGCGGTCAAACGCTTAACGGACTATTAACGCTTGGCGTTGCCCGTATTATCGGCAGCTTAGCAGGCGGCATCGCGAGCGAAGCGGTAGGCATGCGTAAGATGTTTCTATACAATTTTATGCTTACCTTCGTATGTATCGTTGTTTTTGCGATTGTGTTCTGGGTTCAGCGAAACAATGAAACAACGAAAGTCATGGGCAGCCGTACGGTATTCAAAGATTAGCTCAATTGCCCTTTATGAATGACGCCAAACATTCCGGTCATGCCTTCATGGTTCTGGAATCCGTATTTGGTGTAAAACGATTCTTTGCCTTGTGCCGCAAACAAGCCGACAAACGCTTTCTCAGGTGCGTGGTCTTCCACGTATTGTTTGATCGTTTCCATGATCAGCCTGCCGATTCCTCGGTTCTGATGGCTGGGCAGCACCACAATATCTTGAATATAGAAATAAATATGGCCATCTCCGACCACTCTTCCCATGCCGATGGGTTGACCTTGATCCTCGATGACTACGCCAAATAAGGAACGGCTTAATGATTCTTCCGCTACATCGAAGTTCATGTAGTCGTTCCACCCCACGCCTTGGCAGAGCTGCTTGTATTCAGCCAGCGTCGGTATTCTTCTTACTACGGTAATTGCGGTGTTCATGCGTATATCCTCCGGAATCTTTTATCTCAGCTGTAACAAGGACATGACCTTCTTCTTCAAATCCGGAAATGTAAATGGCTTCGTAATGTAACCATCGGCTCCCAATGTTATGGCTGTCTTCATATTATGATGGCTTTCATTGCCGGATACCATCAGAAATTTCGTTCGCTTCGAAACATTCCCCTCTTGCCCCACTCTCCGAAGCATAGACAACCCATCCAGATTCGGCATATTGAAATCCAAGATACATAAATCAATCTCTTCTTTGGTCAACTGCTCATAGGCATCGAGGCCATTCGTTGCTTCCAGCACTTGCTCGGAGCAGCCCTTCACCACTTCCACGATCATTCGTCTTAGCACGCGATCATCTTCCACGACCAGAATCTTCTTCGCAACCGAATTTCGAAGAGACGATTTAACGACGCGGTTTCTCCCGGTACGCTTCGCTTTATAGAGCGCAAAGTCAGCATGGCGGGTCCAGACAGCAATGCTGCACTGCGGTCTCCACTGCACAACGCCAGCTGAGAACGTAATAAAGGTATTCCGCCGATTATCGGCAAAGATCGGATGTTCACGGACATGCGTCAGTATCGATTCTACTAAGCTAACTGCTTCGGTATCGCGCGTGCCGGGCATTATGAGCATGAATTCTTCTCCGCCCCATCTGGCGACCATATCTGATTTGCGCAGCTTGCTTATCAGAAGATTGCTGAAGCTCTGCAGCACCATATCGCCAATTTGATGCCCGAAATTATCATTTATCGCTTTGAAATAATCGATATCCAGGATGACCATAGAAATCGGCGAAGGATAACGATTGACCCGCGAGAGCTCAAGCTGCATTTGTTTATCCATGTACCGCCGATTGAAGAGTCCTGTAAGCGGATCGTGAAAAGCCATGAAGTTGAATTCTTGGTTGCGCTCAATCAATCTTCGAACACGTGCGCACAGCTCATCATAATGAAACGGTTTGACTACATAATCATCCGCTCCCATTTGAAAACAACGTACCTTATCCCGAATATCATCGCGACCGGATAATACGATCATGGGTATCCACCGGATCATCATATCTTCTTTAAGGATTTCGAAGATTTCGTAGCCGCTCTTAGGATACATCATTAAGTCGAGCGTTATAAGCTGATAGTGGTGGACGCGCAGCAATGTAATCGCATCCTCTACGTTAGAAGCTTCATCGACCTGATACCCATCCAAGAAGAGTCTTCGCGCCAAGTAAGTACGCAAAATATGATCATCTTCAATGATTAATATGCGCTTGTCCAGCTGCATTTCGATGTCTGGGTTTCGATGATGCGGTTGGACATTGCTTGATTTGATACCGTTTGTACCGCTCTCCAACTCTTGTTCCAGTGCCGGAAGAAGCTTCACCAACTCTTGGGAGCTTTGCTTGAATTGTAGCCGCAGGCTCACACGCGCATTAGGCTCCTCTGCTTCCTCTTGCGTCCATTCCCACTCGCTGATCATCTGAGCGGCCATGCTGCCGATTCTGTCGAAACCTAATATAGGCGCGCTGCCTTTGATCGAATGCACGATCCGATAGATTTGTCTGGCTATCTCGAAGGAAATCATGTCCTTCTCGATTTTGGCCAGCTCCCTTAATTCAGACAACCGTTCGCGCAGCTCACTTAGATAGTGCTCCTGATTCTCAACTAATACTTCATCCGAACCGGTGTAGAGAAGCTCTGAGTTGTAATTTAGCATTCGAATGACACTCCTTCATTGAGAAAAGTATTAGATGTTTGGCTTCGTATGTAATTCGAGGGTATGCTCCAAATAGCTGGACAAAGAAGCAAGTGCATTTCCAATCTCGGCATTCAGAATGCTTTCGGCATATCTCGCTGCAGGTACCATGGAGAGTTGTGCAGCTACCAGCTTGGCTCCCGGATGCTCCTTCGCAAGGTGGAGGAGGCCCGAAGCAACCTCGCCAATGTATTCTTTTGTTTTGCCCTGCATGATCAGCTCGAAAGTGTTTGGAATTAATCTCGATTCCGCCTGAGCGAGTATTCCCTTGCTCCCCGTATAATGGCGGAACTGACTCATTGTCCCCTCGATCGTGTTCGGATTGGTGAATACGAATACGATAGGCTTGTCCTGCTTCGAGAGCTCCTGAAATAACGGTTCGTCTATTTTGATTATCGGGATCGGTAAACGCTCAAACTCTTCCCGCATGATGGAAGTAAAATAGGTGCATGTAATTAAGATTGCATCCACATGACAGCTTGAAATCCACTCGATCGTATCGCGTACTTTCTTCTCAGCCAGCTGCCCGGTGAAATGGGCATCGTTCTTGATGCGATCCAGCCCCGGATCAACGAAATGCACCAGCTCCACGGCATAAGGCTCAAGTGCATGCTCGATATGAGCAATGTTGGAATAGTGTGCATGAAAACATCCGATTTTTTTCAGAGTTCTCTCCTCCTGCCATCGTAATTTATCGATTTAATTACCGAAGATTATTCGGGTTCTTGTTCCTTAGGAATGTAGTTCATATCAGTATAAAGGGAATTTCGTTATTTTTACCAATACATCTCTTATGATAAGAACAAAGTATTAAAAATGTTTTGGCTTACATGTTTGATTTCTGTTTGTTTTTGGTATTTGTAAGGCAGCAAAAGCCGCGTTGCCGCGGCTCCGGAACGCTGCTATTATTTGCCATTGGTTCTGATCAACTTCATGATGCCGCGATAGATTTGCGGATTCGGATGTTTTCGGAAAATATGAGGATCCGGCGAAGTATTCACTTCAAGCACCCATGGATTCAACGTTTGATCTAGCGCGACATCCAGCCCGATCATACGAACGCCGGGAAACGATCGCCCCATGACTTGCCCCGCGACAACACCCAGTTTCGACAGAAGTTCCAGCTTAGGCTGCACCTTCCCGGTGTGAGGATGGAGCAGTTTCTCAGCCGTTAAGATTTGACCGCCGCTGTGATAGTTCGTTACGATTTTGTGTTTAGCCGCCACTCTGCCGATAATCCCGGTGGTGATCCACCTCTTACCGGGTGTGAGCTGCGCCATGACGCGAATATCGAATCTTCTTCCGTTATGCTTTAATAGATGGATCCCCTTCTGGACGAGATAACGCCCCCTCTTCTTAGCCGCGGTTATGCCTTTATATAAGGAGTCGAACTCCTTGTAGGTTTTGACGGTGTTGCCGAGTTGATAGCGATAACCCTGATCCAGCTTTTCCACGCGCATAACGCCATTTCCATGCATACCAAACTCAGGTTTTACATAAACCATGCGATATTTAAGCAATTGCTTTCTAAGCGATAGCTTCGTCATTCGAGAGGTTTCAGGCACATACTGAGCGAGAAAAGGCTGTTTGCGAATGGCAACGGTTTTGGTCCATTTGCTTCCTACGTATCGAGACATATTCATCCCCTTAGATGGTTTAATTGATGTAGTACACCCTATTCAAGCTCGATGAGGAAGGCTTGGGTGTTTCTACAGTCAGGCTCCTTCCAATAATTTAGAATAGGTATTCTTGTTCCGATTGATTACGATAGAGAGATGTTACGTTCGCCACTCTATTACAATTGGAAAGTGAGTTAATAGCAATGAATCCTAGTAGTAGGACCATCCTCACGAGAGTGATGGTTGCAAGTATAGGTTTACTCTGTCTGATGTGCAGCACCATTTATGTTCCAATATCATCTGCTGAGCACGCGCCTCGTGCACCTTACGACGATATTAAATTCAACTTTGCCAGAGAATCGATTCTGAATATGACGCAACTCGGCATTATGAACGGAACCGCCGAGCGGCGATTCGAGCCCTATAAAGCGATTACGCGAGCTGAATTTATGACCTTGGTCGACCGTCTGTTTGGAATCAAGCCCGTAGTAAGCGAAATCCCGGCTTTCAAGGATGTGCTCAAATCTGCTTGGTATTACCAATGGGTGCAGCCTGCCGTTCAGCTGGGTATCGCGCAAGGAAACGCAAGCCAATTCTTCGAACCGTCCCGCCCGGTGTCCCGTGAAGAAGCGGCAGTCATTATGAATCGCGCCTTAAATCAAACGGAAAGCTCCGTGATTCCGGCAATATACGACGATCAGAATCAGCTAAGCAGTTGGGCGCTTCCTGCCGTCAGTCATTTGTCCGAATTACAGTTGTTAACCGGCAATGAAGGCAAGTTTCGTCCGAAGGAATCCATTACCAGGCAAGAAGCCGCCGTACTGATGAACCGCGTATGGGCGTACGGGGATTGGGCTAAACAACTTACAGCCACTCCTCCTTCGAAGATTCAACTGGGGTGGCAATACGGTCAGACAACGCAGCAATTCGAACGTCAAGTCGCACAATCGACTGTAAATACGTTGTCGCCGCGTTGGTTCTTTCTCGGGAAGAACGGCGCGTTTGAAGATCAAATGGATGCGAGCTTGCTTACCTGGACACATGAGCATGGCAAGAAGCTGTGGGCGATGGTTGGCAATCATTCCGACCAAGCAGCAACACATACGATGCTGACGGACCTGACTCAGCGACAGGCATTTATCAAGCAATTGGCGGATCGTGTACAACGGTTCCATATCGATGGTTTAAATATCGACTTCGAGAACATGATGCCGCAGGACCGTGACGCATTCACTGCTTTCGTTCAAGCATTACGACTGGCAACGAAGGCGACAATCTCAGTGAACGTCTCTCCTGATTTCGGGTACGACTGGACGGAAGTGTTCGATTATAGAGCACTTGGCGAGCTTGCTGATTACGTCCTTCTCATGGGCTATGATGAGCATTGGGGCGGAGCGCCGGAAGCCGGATCCGTCTCTTCCCTGCCTTGGCTGAAAGCCGGCATAGAAGCTTTATTAGAGAAGGTGCCGGCGCATAAAGTCATACTTGCGCTGCCACTATATACGCGAGTATGGAAATCGGACATGAATGGAGGCGGAGTCCAATCCGAGGACATCACACTCACTTCTCAAAATAGCCTAGTATTATCCGGTCACGCTTCCATTACGTGGGATGCGCGGCTCGGCCAATATTTTGCCGCCTATACGGAACCGCATAACGGAATCATCCTAAACCGAATATGGATGGAAGACGGACGTTCACTCTCCGCCAAAATCGGCTTAGGCGAATCGCATTCCGTTGCCGGATACGGATACTGGTATATGGGCGGTGAGAGCCGCGATAGTTGGACCAGCGTGCAGAATTCACTGCGGTATCATTCGTATTCCTTCTCCTAATCTATCACCATTTCTCGCTGTTATTCATTTAATAGAGTAACGCCGGAAAAGAAGTAGGTGATATTTATGGCTCGTATTAAAGCTACTCAACAGCCTGACTTAATTCTTATCAGTTGGTCGAGAAACCCCTTGGTAAGCGGCTCCCCACGTAGAATTCTCGCTTCTCGTGTAATCGGCTCTGCTTATCCTTGCCGTGCGAACCTGCAAGAGGGTGCGTTGCTGATAAATGCCTTAAATTGCTTATTGGACAACGACATCGGCTTCAAAATCGTGTTTCGCAAAAGCACGTCGAGTATCAGCGGTTATTTAGTTTTGCAACGCTTCAGCTAATGAATCGAACAAGCCTGCAGGAGGACAACCGGCAGGCTTGTTTGTTTGGTAATTACCAGGCGAGATCATACGAGACGGACGCGATTCGACGTGATTTGCAGCAGGATTATGGAATAATAGAACTACATAGGTATGCTGAAAGGAGAAGCATATGGCAAAGAGCAAAGTTCAACAGCTGGCCGAGAACATGATTGCTGATCCCCATGCACGGCCGCGAATGGTCGAATGGTTTAATCCGAAACAATTAGTCGTCACAGGTATGAAGACTGTCCTGTCGACCATCTTCGGACTTTATTCGGATTTTCGGTTAATTGAGGCGTTCAACCAGAAGGAAGAGCAATTGAATGACTACTCCAAGCAATTTTTACAGCTTGATTCGGGGAACTATAAAGTGGATCAAGATGGCTTCTACCTGACGGATCCTAATCAGCCTCGTGATGAGATATGGATTGATTACATCAGTGATTTGGGCGATGGGTTCGATTCCACTTATTCCGTCGCTTATTACGCCACTCGACCGGAGCTCTCGCTGGTTGATCCGCAAACGGGCACAACGGTTACGACCAAACGCGGCGATGTGCTTATCTTCGGCGGCGATCAGGTCTATCCGACTGCAAACCGTGATGAATACATGAACAGGCTGATTGCACCTTATTATCTCGCTCAAGGCTACACGGCAGATCCGCATCCGCAGGTATTCGCTGTTCCGGGAAACCATGACTGGTATGACGGCCTGATTTCATTCTCGCGGATATTCACTTCGCGCAAATGGTTTAATGGCTGGCAAGCGCCGCAGCTGAAGAGTTATTTTGCCTTGAAGCTTCCTCATGGCTGGTGGCTTCTTGGGACCGATGTTCAGCTGAACTCGGACATCGATGGGCAGCAAGTACAATATTTCGAGCATATCGCTGCGCAAATGCAGAGCGGTGACCGGGTCATTTTATGTAACGCTGAACCCTACTGGGTGTCCGCGCACAAGTATGGGAAGTTCGATCCGATATACAACGAGAACAATCTGACTTTCCTTGAAAATATGCTGAACAAAAACAATGTCGACATCCAAATCTTCATCGCCGGCGATCTTCATCATTACCGCAGATTCGAATTTATCCCTACTCTAGCCGACGGCTCCGCGGATCATAGCCGCAAAGTCGAGAAAATTACGGCGGGCGGCGGCGGGGCTTTCCTTCATCCTACCCATGATCTCAAGGATCAAGCGATCTATGCGCACAAGAATGAAGATGAGAAGCCAATCGAATTTAAACGAAAGAAGGACTTCCCGGATGTCGCTTCATCAAGGCGGCTCACCTGGGGCAACCTGCTCTTCGTTTGGAAGAACCAGATGTTCGGTATCGTCACGGCTATCCTCTACTTGTTGGCATGCAACTCCGTATTGTCCGTCACCACAGCACCGCCTGCTTCGGCTACCTACTCGGAACTCGTGTCATCCTCTCTCCATAAGATTGCGCAAACACCGAGTGCGTTTATTTGGATGATCGTCATCATCGGAGGATTCTGGCTGTTTACGGATACGCATTCTCGCTTGTACAAATGGATCGCCGGTTGTTTGCACGGCTTAACCCATGTTGCCGCTGCCTTCTTCATCGGCTGTGCAGCCGTATATCTGGTCCGTACGGAATTTCATTTTCATTGGGGGCTCGGTGCATTGGCAGTAACCGGACTGCTTATTGCATATGGGGGATGGATCATTGGATCGGTTATAATGGGTCTGTATTTGCTCTTATCATTGAATGGTTTCGGCCGTCACAGCGGAGAAGCGTTCTCGGCGATGCAAATCGACAATTGGAAAAATTTCATCCGTATCCATATTGATAAAGATGGGAGCTTAACCATCTACCCTATAGGGATGGAGCAGGTCGTGAAGAAGTGGAAACGTGCTCCGAACTTGGATCATGGGCCATTGTTAGAGCCTGATCTGCCTCCAACTAAGACATCCAAAGCAGAACCGATCATGATTGAAACCCCGATTCGAATTCCGGCGAAAACGTAAGGTGAACTGAATAAAGGCGGCAGCGGATACAGATAATCTGTTCACGCTGCCGTCTTTTTGAGGTTCAATTCAATTTGCTATTCAACCGCAGCATCCAGCTCGCAGTTTTCCAACTTTAATACCTTCGTTTTGTATTTCCATTTGTAACCGAGCCATAATACTAAGAAGAAAGGAATGCCGATGTAGGAAGCGATAAGGAATTTCCAATCGACTTGACCATCGGAGAAGGCGCTGATGCTTTGCCCGAAGATGACAATCATACACATGACGCCTGCCAGAATCGGTCCGAATGGGAACCACAACGAGCGGTATGGCAGGTCCGCAAGCTTCCTTCCTTGTGCTGTATAAGCTTTACGAAAGCGATAATGGCTGATGGCAATGCCAAGCCAAGCGATAAATCCGGACATCCCGGATGCATTCAGCAGCCAGATATACACCTGACCATCGCCGAAGAAGGAAGCCAGAAATGCAAGCATGCCGATAGCGGCAGTCGCCAGCAGAGCATAAACCGGGATACCGTTTTTATTTAATGTGGCGAATAATCTTGGCGCCTTTCCTTCCTTGGCGAGTACCCACAGCATCCTTGTGGAAGCATACATCCCCGAGTTGCCTGCGGATAGCACGGAGCTTAATATAACGGCATTCATCACGGAAGCCGCCACGCTTAGGCCGGCTTTTTCGAATATGATGGTGAATGGACTTGCACTCACACTATCGCTTGCCAAGGACTCCGTCGTATATGGAATCAGCAGACCCACAACGAATATGGCAAATATATAAAACAATAAGATTCGCCAGAATACGCTGCGGATCGCCCGAGGTACGTTTACACGCGGATTCTCAGACTCCCCTGCCGCGATACCGACGAGCTCCGTCCCTTGGAACGAGAAACCTGCCGCCATACAGACGCCGAGCACGGCAAGTAAACCGCCGGAGATTGGTGCATCGCCGGATGTAAAATTACCGAATCCGGTTGCTTGTCCACTCCAAATGCCGACAATCATGAGAAGACCGATGGCAATAAACACGATGACGGTGACGATCTTAATCATCGCGAACCAATATTCGGATTCGCCATAGCTTTTAACCGATAACAAGTTCAGGCCAACCATTAAGGCAAGAAACAATGCGCTCCATAAGAATGAAGGGCTGTCCGGCAGCCAGAATTTAATGATGATCGTTGCCGCAGACAGCTCGGCCGCTATTGTGATCGCCCAGTTGTACCAATAATTCCACCCGAGGGCAAAGCCAAACGAAGGATCAACGAACCTTGTTGCATAGGTACTGAATGTACCGGACACCGGCATATACGTTGCCATTTCACCCAGACTGGTTACTAAGAAATAAACCATGATGCCAATAATCAGGTAGGCAAGCAGTGCGCCTCCCGGACCTGCAGAATGTATCGCGCCGCCACTGGCCAGAAACAACCCTGTTCCTATCGAGCCGCCGAGTGAGATCATCGTCATATGACGCGATTTCAAGCCTCTGCGCAATTTATTGTTGTTTGGATTCTCGTTCTCGTTCACTTTCATTACGCTCCCTCACCTATTATCCTTATTTCCTGGGAAAATAAGGAATATCAACACAAAAAAGCTGCCTAACAAGGCAGCTACCGTTACTCCCTCATCTCTCCTGTTCGAAGATAGCTCAACACACGTAACGCGGGTGCGAATCGTGTGACAGTTCCGTCCCTTTCGGAAACGGCCCCAGCTCGAACGGTCAGTAAACCGTGCGGCTTCGGCGATGGTACCTTTCCTCCGGCATCCTCAGTCTTTACTGGACTTCCTCCGGCGTACTCATTAACATCGCGACCTCTACCTCATCAAGACCGATGAGGCAATACCTATTTTATTGTGACACAAGAACCTATAATAAGGAGCCTCAGCGGAAAAAGCAATGGATAATCATTCCACGCTTCTGATCGAAAGCATAAAAAAGAAGCCGGATCAATGATCTCAGCTCCTCATAACTGCGTATTTATAGGCGATTAAAGCCAAATTGCAGGCAATACTTCACTCTATGATTTAATTATCCGGTAAACCTGTCTTTCATCTGACCATATGAACGCAATAATAGCTAGTATGTCCTCTTCAAGTAAATCTTAAACCTTCTATACAAGCATTTCTTCAACAAATTTGTTGATGGTATGCAAACGGCTCTGAAAAGCTTGATAAACACCTTCGGCTTGTTCGCGAATTGTCCGCTTGGAGCACGTATATTTGTTTACGCCGGCAGCATAATCCACTTGCCGAATGAGGGATTCCGGCAATGCTGCCGCACCGCTGAGCGCACCGGCAATTCCGCCGGCGAGCGCGGCGACGTTAACGCTGTCCCGTCCCATATTAGCTCCCGCAATGATTGCATCATGTACATTTCCGTTTACCATTTTGACAACGCATATCGCTTTGGTCACCACTTCGTTTGCGAAGCTGTTGCCATATGGCACGCCGCAGCCGCGGTAGCTCTTATCGAAGGCTTCGCGGAGTTCACGGAAATCCCGGCAGCCCGCTGTCAGCTTTAAGCCGGATTCCAGTTCATCGATTATATTGTCTCTTAGGTACCCATATTTGTAGCCATCGATCTTAGCTCCTACATCGGAATAATCGCAGTTGGTGAACAAATCTTTAATTACACTGTCAATCGTTGCGCCGGGCTTAACAGCCGAAGCAATCGCCGCAGCGGTTACGCCTGACCACTTCACGCCATAGCTTCTGGATGCATAATACAGCTGGCCGAGCTCGAAGGCATCGCGAATCGCATTCTTCACATCCCCTGCATTGATCAATCCAACCGGATGACAGTAGCCGGCGAAGCTGTTAAGTCCTGCATAATCGCAATATTTGCCGAGATCGCGTGCCGGGATCCCGCTGTTAGCAACCGCCAACAAACTGACATCATAGGGTTCCATGATCTTCTCGGCAGCTTTCATTGTCATGTCGGATACCCAAATTGCTCGAACGTCCTCGGCCGATATCCGATCCTGTCGTTCTGAGATTGCAGTAATAAGCAGCTTCTGCCGCTCAATTCCGCTTCCGGTCGTACCGGCTTCTCGAAACCAACCATTCTCATAAGGCTTAAGCTGATCAAGGACGCCGAACTCCGCTTCGCTATTCTTCCAGGTAAGTCCCTGAGCAGGCGCGCCTAGAGCAGCTCCGACCTGTGACCCTGCGATACAACCATAAAATTTATCTTGTAAGCTGATGATTCCGCTCATCGCCCGACACTCCTCTACGTTTATCTGAACTCATCTGAACTAGCCTCTATATGATTACGACAACTTACAACGCACCCATCAGCTCCGAATACGCCTTCAGCCTCTGCAATCGGGAACGATACGCTTGGTACAAGCCTTCTGCATGTTCTTTGATGGTGCGCTGGGAATTGGTGACGACATGCAAGGTTGTCGCATAGTCCGTTTGTTTGATCCAAGACTCAGGAATCGTAGTCGTTCCGGTCAGCGCTCCGGATATACCGGCTGCAACCGCCGTAACGCAGTCAGTATCGCGTCCCATATTGACGGCCGCAACCATGGCTTCTTTGACATTTCCTTGGGCCCATTTGAAAATACAAACCGCTTTCGTCACCACTTCATTCGCGTAGCTGACTTCATAAGGAATGCCTCGAATGTTATACGATTCATAGAGCGTCTTCCTAAATTCACGGTAGTCCCCGATGTTCGCGGTCCGTTTCAGCTCCCGTTCAAGCTCTCTAACAACGACATCAGGATCGCAATGATCGAAGATTGCGCCGAGCACGCTGTCAACTGTAGCTCCCGCTTTGGTCCCGGATGCGATCGCTACCGCAGTAACCGTTGCCCATTTAAGCCCGCGACCGTTCGTGGTTTGATAGAGTTGACCGACTTCATTCACATCATGGATCGCATTGGGAATATCCCCGGCATTGATCAGTCCGATTGGGTGGCAAGATCGGGAGAAGCTGTTTAACCCCGCATAATCGCAATATTTGCCGATGTCCCGGGCTGGAATACCGCTCTTGGCCATCGCGAGCAATACAGCTTCGAACGGCTCCGATATCATCCCCGCCGATTCCGGCTTGATTCTGGAAATCCACATATTGCGGACATCCTCGGCCGTGACACGGTCCTGCTTCTCCATAATCGCCGAGATCATCAGCTTCTGGCGCTCCACGCCATCCTCAGTCGTTCCTGCTTCGCGAACCCAGCCGTTATGAAAATGCTCATACGGCAGCAGATCTTCGAGAATCCCGTACTGGGCATCGATTCTATCGTAATCCCAGCCTTCTACCGGTGCTCCCATTGCAGAACCGATATGAACGCCGGCGATGCATCCGTAAAATTTATCGAATAATGAAACTTGCTCACTCATGGCTTGTTCTCTCCTCAAGTTTATTGTGTAATGCAATTAACAGATGTACAGAAATCTAACGTTGGCGCCTTTGATAGTTGAACATTTCGAAATCCGCATCACTCCCCTATACTGAATTCGAAGCTTACAAACTATCGAACTTGGAATGAAAGAGGTGCGTCATATGAACAGCTGGGCTAACTATCAGCTCGATCACGCTGCGATGCTGCAGCGGCTGAACCATCCGACAGGCAAAGTGAAAATGATTCTGGATACCGATGCGTTCAATGAAGTGGACGATCAATTCGCACTCGCCTATACGCTGCTGTCACCGGATAAGATCGATCTTCTGGCGGTTACTGCGGCTCCGTTCTTCAATTGGAATTCAACGAGTCCGGGTGAAGGTATGGAGAAAAGCTACAAGGAAATCTTCAACATCTACAAGCTGATGGACCTGCAGTCCCCTCCTCCTGTATACAGAGGCTCTGCACAATTCATGACTAGCCGAGATGAGCCGGTTCCAAGTGAGGCGGTTGATACGATCATTGAGACGGCACTTGCGGCTGACCCCGATGACCCGCTCTATGTTGTCGCTATCGGCGCCATTACGAACGTAGCATCAGCTATCGTCAAATGCCCCGAAATCATCCGGAAAATCGTCGTAGTCTGGCTTGGACCAAACTCTTATTGGTGGCCTACGCAAGATATTTTCAACGTGTCGCAAGACTATCACGCTTCCGGCATTATCTACGACAGCGGAGTACCGCTAGTCGTACTGCCATGTCACAGCGTCGCGTCCCATCTGTTGACCTCCACTTACGAGATTGATGCTTGCTTGCGAGACCGAAACAAACTGGGTACTTATTTCAGCGATTTGTTCCACGGACGGTTTGAACGGTTCGGCCTCAATCGCCCCGGTTGGTCGAAAGTGCTCTGGGATGTCTCTGCCATAGCATGGCTGCTAAATGAAGAATGGGTGCCATCCGTCGTGCGAAGAACGCCGATCCTCAATCCGAATTTCACCTATTCTACCGATGATTCCAGGCACTTCTACAAGGAAGCGATCGACATTGACCGAAGCCTCGTCTATATCGATATGTTCAACAAATTGGCGAACCATTCAACCTGAGTGGGCAAGACTGCTTTCACGGAATTGCCCTGGCGTTATGCCAACGCTGCGCTTGAAGGCGCGAATGAAGCTGTGTACATTGGTATAGCCGACCATGCTGCTGATTTCGCATACCGTCTGATAATCCAATGCCAGCAGCTGCTTGGAATGCTCGATTCTCTTCTGAGTCAGCAGATTGTAGAACGTACTCCCCGTGTGCTGCTTCAGCAGCCGGTTCAAGTATGTCGAAGAACAATGCATAATATCCGTAACTTGCTCTAACCCGAAATCTTCGTGAAAATGCTCATCAATGTAAGATAGAGCCTCTTCTACCTTCCGTTGATTCCGATCCTTGCTGTACCAGTAGTTAAAATCAGTTTGCTGCTTCGCTTCTTGGAGTGCGCTCGTTATGGATTGATAGATGAAATGGTAGAGCTCCTCCAGCTCAATCCGGTAGGCTTGTTCCTGGTATGGGAGTTTCCCTGCATCTTGCTGTAGTTTGGGATTCGTGATCTGAATGTAGGGTGACTTCAAAGCCGGTGCTGACGGCGGGGATAATTTCAGTACGCTTTGCATGAACAGACCTCCCGTTCTTTATTCACGTAGTTTAATCGCGGCTTCACGTTCCAGAATGGCTAATTTCTCGACTCTTCTGCGGAACTGCTCCTCCGTGCTGAATGTTGCCGAGACATAGGAGGAGATCAAGTCTTTGACCAGCCATTCACCTACGATCTTGGCGCCAACGCACATCACATTAACGTCATCATGTTCGACGCTTTGGTGTGCGGAATGATAGTCATGGCATACGGCCGCACGAATGCCCGGAATCTTATTCGCAGCGATACTGGCACCTACGCCTGTACCACATACCATGATTCCACGTTCAGCTTCACCTTTGAGAACGGAGTGACAGACCAATCGGGCAATATCGGGAAAATCAACGGCATCAGCGCTGTAGCAGCCATGGTCGATGACTTCACAGCCGATGGCTGCCAGATGCGCGGCGACAGCGGACTTCAGATGGAAACCGGCGTGATCGCAACCTAATGAAATCTTCATTTTGCTCGCCTCCTGTTTTCTTTTGTAGGGTGGGTGATTCGAGACAATGTTAACGTTGCCATAAATCTGAAGCATGGATATTACAGTGCCGAAAGCCTATGAAAGCGGGATTCTGCACGCACTTCTGTGACTTTCGACCTCACTATTGGCAACGTTGCCAATTTGTTTGAAATAAAAAACTCACATTGCCTTCGCATGCCGTTTATGCGATACCGAAGGGATTGTAAGCCTTTTCGAGCCAATATTATCCTAGAATGCAGAGCACTGTCAATACCGAAAGTTTGACTCTTTACTTTCAACTGGTATTTTTGTTCATTACCCCTTACAATCCATATAGAATGGCATCGATATCATTTGTTGGAACCAGCTGGGAGGAACGTAAAATCAAGAAGCCAACCATACACGACGTCGCCGAGAAAGCAAAAGTGACGCCTTCCACCGTATCCAGAGTTATGAACGGTTCGAGCCTCGTAAAGCCGATTACCAGGCAGCGGGTACTTGATGCCGTTAAGAGTTTGGGTTATATCCCCAGCAAAACCGCGCGCATGTTCAAATCCGGCAAAAGCGGTATTCTCGGTCTTGTCGTCAGTGCGCAGCATATTAGCGAGTTGATCTTCAACGCCGGCTTCCAAGCCCTATTCAAAGCATTGACCGAGAAGGCGCACAGCGAAGGCTACAATATCCTCATTCTTACATCGAGCGATCCGGATTCCGAATCATTCTTTAACGTCATTAAGAGTCAGGTTGCGGACGGCTTTATCATATTAAGCCCTTCTAACAATGAATCCCTGGCATCCATGCTTGAAGACGCAGGTATTCCTTATGTATTTAACATGAAATACTCCAACAATCCGGAGGATATTTACTACATAACATCCGATGATCTCGAGGCCGGCTATATGGCGGCTAAATATTTGTTGGATCTGAATCATACCGACATTCGCTTTATTGTGGGCAGCATTAAAGGCAATGTCATTTCCTTTAACCACGAGAGAATTAATGGCGTTAAGAAAGCTTATGACGAGTATGGAATTCCTTTCAAGGATGACTATATTGTTCGCGTACCCGGACAATTGGAAGAGAGCTACAATATGATTCATCAGCTCCTCCAGACCCAGAAGCCTACAGCGCTGATGATTTCAAATGAGGTGACGACGGTTGCGGCGCTCAATTATTTCTACGACTATGGCTATCGGGTGCCGCAGGACATCTCTGTAATTGGCTTTGGTCCATCCGATCTCTACCGGAGTCTGAGACCGAACTTAACGAGTGTCAGCTTTGACATTGCACATGCCAGCGGCAAGATTGTCGATATGCTGCTCCAGCGGATCGAAGGCATCCCTATCAAGCTTGAGCCGCCTAAGAAACCAGAGCTTATTATCAGGGACAGCACAGCTCGCAATATTTAACGGGGTTAACGATGTAATGGCAGCGCAGAACTCTGCGCTGCCATTTGCCTATCGGTATTGAACGAATCTTCAATCTTCCAGCCACTTCGCGAGATGCTCGGCAACAAATTCATCGTCTACTCGCTGCGGGTAATCACGGCTAACTCGCGTGAGCTCATCCGCTTGCCCGTCGGATAAGGTCTCCTTGGGATTCAAGCACCAGATCCCCTGCAGCAAGCCTTGGCGGCGCAGCACCTCATGAATGCCGGCGATACATCCGGCGTACCGATTGGCGGCATCGAACAGCGCCGCGTTCATATCCGTCACTTCGGTGTTCCGCGTCAGCCACTCGGACGTCAATGCCGCTTCGCCGCGCACTCGCTTCACTTCTTCGAGAAGCTCCACCGCTCTTCTCGTCCAAACCGCCCAATGCCCCAGCAAACCGCCAACAATCCTTTTTTCCACCGGAGCTCCGTCGATGATAAACCGATATGCAGTCAGCAGATCGCCAATGATATTATCGTCATTTCCGGTATAAAGAGCAATTTGATCACGTCTGCTCGAGCTGCATACCGCCCGCACAACATCGAGGGTTTGATAGCGATTGAACGGGGCGATCTTGATCGCAACGACGTTCGGAATTTCCGCGAATGCCTGCCAGAACGCATAACTGAGCACTCGCCCGCCTACTGAGGGCTGCAAATAAAACCCGATCACCGGCAGCAGCTCTGCCACTTGCTCCGTTCGTTTCAAGAGATCACTTTCCGAATAGCTTCCAAGGCCGCCCATACTGAGCAATCCGGCATCATAACCGAGCTCAATGGCAATTCTCGCTTCGCTCAATGCTTGATCGGTAGGACCGCATAGGCCTGCCACCTTAATAAAGGGTCGATTCAGCTTCGCTCGCTCAACTTCCTCGGACGCAAGTCGCAGCACCGGCTCGTATAAGCCGATTCCTGCATTACGAATCTCGAATTGCGTGGAATGGACGCCGACGGCAATCCCTCCTGCACCGGAGTCGATGTAGTATCGCGTCAGCGCTCGTTGATATCGCGGATCAAGCTTGCGCTGATGATCCAATGCCAGCGGGTGAGCGGGAATAACCAGACCATCATGAAGGGCGCCAAGCTGTTCCGGCGTCAGCTGTTTGCCTTGCATCAGAACTTCCCCTTTCGCTCTTGAAAATGGGTCGGTTTGTTCAGCGTATAGCCGCCGGCTCGAACCCATTCCGCAACCCAGTCGATCATCTGCAGCAGAGAGACACGCGGATACCCGAACAATTGAAAGGATTGAGCGGCATTACTTAGCAGAGCCGTGTCCGACTCCGTACCTTCTAATATCGGCTCTTTCCCAAGGCGTTTGCCCATCTCTGCCGCTGCCCAGCGTACGGACATCGTCTCGGGGCCGGTAATATTAATTGTACGCGGCGGCGATTCGCAATGGGACAAGCATCGCAGCGCCATCTCATTGGCATCGCCTTGCCAGATGACGTTGGCATGCCCCATCTCAAGCCGAATCGGTCGTTCATTCATAACCGACTTCGCAATTTCGAGCAGAACCCCATAGCGCAGATCAATTGCATAATTCAATCGGAAAATAACCATCGGCATGCTGTATTGCTTGGAGAAATATTCAAATATTCGTTCACGCCCCAAACAAGACTGCGCGTACTCCCCTTTAGGCTCCGGTGCGTAGGATTCGCTAACGCCTCCCAGTCCCGGCGGCGAGAATGGATAGACATTCCCGGACGAGAACACAACGATTCGCGAATTCCGATACTTCTCTGCTACCCTGCCCGGCAAATAAGCGTTCATCGCCCAAGTGAAATCCTCGTTGCCTGTCGTTCCGAATTTATTACCCGCCATATAGATGATGTTGCGTGCATCAGGAAGCTGCTGCAGCTGCTGATCATCGAGCAGGTTGCACGAGATCGTTTCAACGCCTGCAGCCTCCAGGTCTCTGCGCGTCTCCTCATTCGAGAATCTCGAAACGCCGATTACACGATTGCGAGCGCTTGCTCGGCGCAGTGCGTTTACTGCTAATTTAGCCAGGCTCGGGCCCATTTTACCGCCAACGCCTAACACGAGGATGTCCCCTTCCAGCGACGCCATTTCGGCGATCAGCTGCTCGGAGGGTTCAGCTAATATGGCTTCGAGCTCCACGATCGTTGGAATGTGCGCCATCGCCATCGGATTACCCCCTGACGCTTTCTTGCGCCGGTCGATAGATGTGAGGATTTTGGCGGCGGCACTCTTCCATGACAACAAGCTGCTGTCTGACTTGCTGCGGCGTAATCGCTAACTCCTCGCCGCCCACAAGGGTTCTATACAGCATGAGATATAATTGCTCCGTCATGTAGTCGAATTCGCTTTGACCTTCCGCTAATTGGAGCTCCCAGTTCTCCTTATACCAGTTGAGCGTTTCGCGACAGTAGCTTGGTTTGCCGTTCTTGTCCACTAAAGGCTCTGTCGTTAATTGCTGCGCAGGCGCTTCCTCCGGTTTAAAATAGCTCCATTCCAATCGTTCATTATTGCCGCGCAGTCCGCCATTGGTTCCCTGTATGACGAACGGTTCTCCCGGGAAAACACTGCACGAGGAAACTTCCAAATCGATGGTCGGACGTCCTTGCCCGCGAAGCAGGATCTTCACGTAATCCTCGGCATCCCCGAACGTATTGGCTTGATCCATCACGCATGTAATATCCGGGATCAGATCCGTTCCGAACAGCTGCAGCACCTGATCCACGGTATGGGAGCCTAAATTCAGCAAGCTGCCGCCATTGTTGCTTTGCAGGGTTTGCCAATCCCATCTGCGGGCAAAACGGTTGCTGGTGAAATCGATTTGCACGATGCGGCCCAAAACACCGCTTTCGATCACTTCGCGAATGCGAACATAGGCAGGCATGTAGCGTGACTGCTGGAATACAGCTAATATTTTGCCGGATCGCTCGGAGGCTGCAATCAATTGATCGACTTCTTCCGATGTTCGGGCGAGCGGCTTCTCGCACAGGACATGAAATCCGCGGTTCAACAGCTCCAAGGAGATCGGCACATGCTGATGGCTGGGCGAAGCATTGACGACAAGGTCAAGCTGCTCATTCTCCACCATCTCCTGCCAGGTTGCATAAGCGTTACATTGGAACTCTTGGCGCGCCAGCTGCTGCCGCTCCGGCATGGAATCCGCGACCGCAGCAATTTGGAAACAGTGAGGCAGCTTGGCTAGTAATTGCCCGTGTATATCGCGTCCACTTCGGCCTTGCCCGATAATCCCGATTTTTAAGATCGATTGTTCCATGCTAACATTCCCCTTTTCCCTATTAAGATGGTTGAGTCCAGCTTTCGCTACATTCACTTCTCCGTTTGCGCTCGCAGATTCGCAAGCAGAGTCTTCAATCCTTGGAGCGACTTGGCTGTTCCTTCCATTGCAGTGCCGCCTTCCGGAATATAGTGCGTCTCCAATGTGAACAGCCCGGCATAGCCATCTCGATGTAAAGCTCGAAAATGGGCTTCATACGGAACGATGCCTGCCCCAATCGGAGTCGCTTGGGGATTACCGCTCTCGTTCATCCGTACGTCTTTTAAATGTACATGGGCCAATAGGTTGCGAATGCTGGAATAACCATCGGGATAGCTGGTACGGTTGCCGTATTGCTCATTCCCCGGATCCCATAAGACGCGCAGATTAGGCGAATTGACAGCTTTAACGAGTCTGGCGACTTCCGCGGCAAACCCGCCATTGCAGGAAGGTTCGTTTTCGAGCAAAAGCAGCTTGCCGCGGCTTGCTGCCATTAAGGCAGCACGAGTTAAATGCTTTATTATTTCGTCTTCGTGCTGCTCCGGATCAGTTTCACGCCAGAAGGAGAATATTCGAATCCGATTCGTACCCAGCTGATCGGCAATGTCCATCGCCCGTTCCAGCATCGCGAAATGCTCGGAAACCGAAACTTCCTCCTGATTAAATCGGTCTCCCTCCGACACCTGATTGCCTGTTCCCAGCGCACATTTGAATATCGGCGAAGCGATACAAGACACGAATAGTCCTCGTCTTTCCGTCTCGGAACGGATGATGGCAAGCTGCTGATCACTGAGCGAAAGTACATTATGGCCATTGATCGTACGGATTTCAACATGCTTCAAGCCATTCAATACCGCAAAGTTCAGCGCTTCTATTAGATCCGTTGGCGAAACCTCATCCGTTATGACACCTAAACGATCCTCGATCATGGCTATGGCTGCCTCCCATTCTCTGCTTGCAGCTGGGGCCGCCCTTTACTCCAAACGGGTTCCCCGCCTACAATGGTTTGCTGCACTTGAATGCTGCCGCTGCTATCCATTGCGAACAGCGTCAAATTAGCTCTTGCGCCAACCGCCAGCTTCCCTAATGACGGCCAGCCCATGGCTTCCGCAGGTCGGCTCGTTACGGCATCGATCGCTTCCCGCAAACTAATTCCGGCTAGTCGGATAGCTGTCTCTATCCCATGATCCAGCGCTTGGGCGGAGCCTGCCAATATCCGCGGATCGGCTGCCGTCTGGAGCCGGCCGTTGGTTAGCAGCTCAACCTCTTGCCCGATCATGCTCCGATAACGCCCCGGTGGCATGCCGCCAAACCGGACGGTGTCGCTGACGAGGATGAAACGATCGCGTTTGGCGCGGATCATGGATTTCAACACAGAAGCGGACAAATGATGGCCGTCCGCAATAAACATCGCAACCAAGCCGTCTTCGGCCAATTGATCCCAAATGTAATTCGGATGCCTTGCCATGACCGGATGCGCGCCGTTCCCAAGATGCGTGGACAGCGTGGCACCTGATTCAACAGCCGCACGCAGCTGCTCCGTATTCGCCATCGTGTGTCCAATGCTTACTTTTACGCCTCCGCTCGCGATTACCTGTTTGATGAATAACTCGGTACCTTTCCGCTCCGGAGCAACGGTGCACAGGACAATTCGCCCTCCGGCTGAATGCTGCCAAGCCGCGAATTCAGCCGTATCGGGATCTCGAATATAGACCTTGTCATGGGCACCGCGCGGTCCGTCTTCGGCGGATAAATAAGGACCTTCGACATGAATGCCGGCTATTGCGTCAGCAATCAGCTTATTATTCTCGCAAGCCTTATGAATGGCACGACATGCTTGGTTCATTCTGGCGAAGCTGCCGGTTATGACCGTGGGGCAATACGTGGTAACGCCATGCCGGAATAAGGCGCGCGTCACTTCGGCTACATCATGCTCCGTGGTTACATCGCCATTAAGATCGAAACCGGCGAAGCCATTCACCTGCAGGTCGATCCAACCCGGTGATAACCAAGTTTCATCGGCTTGGGCTTCATCGGCAGGCCGTGCAGGTGAAATGGCTTGGATGACGCCATTTTCCGCCGTAATCCGTACCCATTCTCCCGTATCATAGCGTCTTCCTATCCATGACATGACGCAACGCCTCCTCGCTGATCCGTGTCGTATCGAATCACTCGTTTACGGCCGAGTCAGACAGAACGGCTTGTGCGGCCGAGGCCGATTGCTGATCCAAGTAAAGCGTCCAATTCGGATGCGATCGCAGTATCGTTGCCGGGACTAGCGGTGTAATATCGGACTCCAGCGTTCGTTTGATGGCATCCGCCTTAACCGCATGAGGAACGCAGGAGAGTATGACTTTGCTCTTCATAATTTGGCGGACACTCATTGTGATTGCTTGCGCCGGCACATCCGCTAAGCTGGCGAACCAGCCTTCCCCGACTTGCTGACGTTTACAGGCATCATCCAGTTCGACCACTATGTAAGGCTCTTCCGTCTCGAAATTAGCCGGAGGATCATTGAACGCGATATGCGCATTTTCACCGATTCCAATCATGGCAAGGTCGATCGGAGCTCTCAGAATGGCTTCGTTCAACCGTTCAATGGTCTGATGGACGTCACCTTCGCCTTCAACGAGATGATAGGCAGCTAACTGCACGCGACTGATAAAACGTTCCTTCAGGTAAGCTTGAAAACTGGCGGGATGCGTCGCATCGATACCTGCATATTCGTCCAGATGGAACATTTCAACCTTGCTCCACTCTACCGGCAGTTTAGTGAATGCTTGGAGAAATTCGAATTGCGACGAACCTGTAGAAAGCAGCAGCCTCGCTCTTCCTTGGCGTTCGATCACTTCTTGCAAAATCCGTGCGGCATGTTCGGCTGCTTCCTCCCCCAATTGCTGTGCATGCTCCATTACTTTAATGTTCATGATGCTCCTCCTCTGGAATTCTTTCGAATAATTCCGCGATTCGTACCGCCTTGCCTTCTCTGATTGAGCGATTAGCGGCGAATCCGATTGCACAAGACATAGCGCCGTCCCAGCTATTCGCCTGTCTGGGATCATTAGGATCCGAGCCTCTCATAAGCGCTCGCAACAACCGGCCATCGCCCCCGCCATGATCACCGGACTCCGCTTGAAGCGGCATGTCGATAACCTTCTGTTCACGGTTGAACAACCGGATGTGCTGAACGGGAGTATCGGCATACGGTCCAATCGCTCCGTCGTAATATTCCGCTTCCAGCCGCCCATTCGTCCCCGTCAACACAATCCGGAAACCTTCATACGGCGCATATGCCGTGAGGGAGTAACTCATCATCGCTCCTCTGGAATACCCGACATTGACGCTGAGCGTATCCTCGATGTCGATCTCTTCTGCGAATACACATTGATCACGGTAATAGCGGTCTTCTTGCTCGCATGCCAAGTAAAGCGCTCTATAGTTGCCTTGATTCAAATCGATGTAAAATTCACAGGTGCCGGTATACGAACAGTCCGAGCATCTGGTGCCCCGCTCTTCACGCGTTGGACCGTAGAATCGGGTAGCGCCGAATGCATGAACGGATAAGGGTTGATCCTCCAGCAGCCAGTTCACGATATCGAAGTGATGCGTCGATTTATGGACGAGCAGCCCGCCGGAATTCGCTTTCTTCCTATGCCATCTGCGAAAGTAATCTGCGCCATGCTTCGTATCCAGAAACCATTCGAAATGCACCTGCGTCACCGTGCCGAGCGAGTTTTCCCGGGAAATGTCTTTGAGCCGGTTCATGAACGGCATGTATCGCAAATTGAAGGTAACCGTGACTTTCTTGCCCGTTTGCCGCTCGGCATGGAGGATCTGATTGCATTTGTCCTCATCAATGGTGAGCGGCTTCTCTGTTATGACGTCACAGCCGGCGCGTAGCGCCTGCATGATATAGACGTGATGCGTGCTGTCGATGGAAGTGACGATGACCACATCCGGCTTGGCTTCGGCCAACAGGGTATCGAAGCTCGTGTACACGGGAAACTGCCCTCCGGTCCGCGTTCGCAGCAGCTCGGATCGTTTCACGTTCGTATCATATACGCCGACGATTGTCGCCACATCGCCATAATCCCGCGCAATCGGAACCGCGAACATATAGGTGCCTCTGTTGCCTGCCCCTACGAGAGCATAGCTTCTCACGAGTTGACGCCTCCTTTGCTTGTCTGTTAGCGCAGCTGCGCAACTAGAAAAAGTCCGTCATATACGCGACTCGGCCGGGAATGGCGCGCTCCCATTTTGCAATGTCGGATGGACTTCCGCCCAGGCGGCCGTTCATGCTTAGCTGGGCCGGTCGCTGGCAGCCAATCAGCATGGTAGAGAGCGTTTGGATGTCGCAGGTGACGCCATCCGAGCTGCTATCTTCAAGATGAGCAGCCTCTGCGCGGCCGTTGTCGTTCACCGTTAGCTCCCACACGCCGCGATTCCACTCGGCGTGATCATCGGTGATGCGCACGATTAACTTTGCGGACTCGCCAGCGAAACGATAATGCCTGACGAACGCTTCAACGTCGACGATGCGAATCATAAAGTTAGAGACCGTCTCTTGCTGGAGCTTGGGTTCTGCCATTGCGAACAGGAAGGGATCATCTTTAGGCGCGGTGAACTTGAGCCGAGTTACGATCGAATCATGATTGCTAATAAACTGCCATAGCCCGTTCCTAGCGGAATGATCAAGATGCACGAGTTCATGGATGTTCATGAAACGATCTTTTATGTCATAAAGCATATAACCGGTCGGTACGCCGTCGGTATCGTAATAGACAGCCAAATTGCCCAGCTTACGATTGAACACATGCTGCCGCCACCACTTCTCATCACGGCGCAGCATGCCGTTATAAGCTGCTCTGGCATATTGATCGTAGACTAGATCGGCGGTGTTCCAGTCTTCCGCTGACAATCGTTTGACCACTCCGGCTGCGGACGCAAACTTAGGGACGACTGCCATATCGAGCGTATTCACGATCTGCGTGGAGAAGTATTCCCAGCCATATTTCCGATAGAACGAATAGGAGAACGGGTTCAGCATCGAAACCGTCTGCCCGTTAGCCCGCATCATCTCTAAACTGCGGACGAGCAATTTGCTGACCATCCCCTGCCTGCGCATTTCCGGATAAGAGGCAACATGGGCAATTCCGCCCATCGCCAGCGCTTCTCCCTGCACGTAAATCGTGAGCGGAAGCACCGCAAGCTGCGCAGCTAATTGCTCCTCTGCAAAGTATCCGAGAAAGTGCTCCATGTTCGATTTAGCCAGTCGCACTTGTATATCGGATTCCGAGAATCGGACGGCAAAAGCTGCCTGCGTAAGCGAAAGTGACTGGCCTGCTTCTTCTTGCCTGATGGTCCTGATCATGCCGCTCCCCCTTTGCCCTCTCCTGCTCAAACTATAGCGAAACGATTCGCTGTTCGAAACGAGCAGTATTTGTTATCATTCATTTTATTACCAATACCTAAAAATTCTGTGAAGTTATGAAAATAAGACCATTGTTCAAAACGCTTTCTTTCTTTAGTATTAAGTAAACAAGCTTGAAAACGGACCATGACGGGAGAGGGTTGTTTTCATGAAAATAATCGCCAGTCTGCTGCGGTTCCCCTACACGCGCATAAAGTCCCCTTCACTGTTCTTCTGGCTGCTAGTCAGCTATATGACGATTGTCATCCTGCTCGTATCGTTCATCTTATACTCCGTTGTTTTCTACAGAGGTACGATTAAAGAAGAAGTCATCGCCTACAATAATGTGAACCTGAATAACACCATGGAGAACTACGAGGCGAAAATCCAACTGATCGAGAACGCCGTGCTCTCCTTCTCACTCAATGAAGATATCGCTGCGCTCGACAAACCAAACTTCGATTATGCCGCAGGCGGCAAGCTGATCGACGAGATCCAAATCTACCTCGCAAACCAATCGCTCTTCCTGGAGAACATGATTGTCTATTTCAAGAAAAGCAATGTAGCCATCGAAAAAACACGCGGCGCAGATGCCGATGTCATGTTCAAACGTTATTATGTGAGCAAGACCTACGGCTACGAATTCTGGCAGCAGCAATTTGATAACCTCTACGTTAAGCGGATATTGCCAAACGCCGTCTTCTCGGAGCTGGAGTTTACTTCCAAACGAGTGAGTGAACGCAAGCTCATTCCGATCGTCATCAAGAACCAGACCACCCCCTCGGTTTATATCATCGCTTTAATCGACGCACAGAAAATGTACAAAGCATTTCATCAATCCATTACAGACGATTTCTACATCTTGGATGACGCACAGCGTTCCTTCTTTACTACCGTTAATAATCAGCAAAGCCATTTTCCCGTATTGGAAGGCAGCCACGGCTATGTCAAGATGGACACCAATTATTACTTTTACAAAAAAGGCGAGCTTACCGGTCTCACCTACGTCAACGTAATTCCGGATGACAGCATCGTATCGCAAATGAAATGGAATATTACGTTCGTTATCCTGCTCGTACTCTCCGTCTTATTCAGTATGCTGGTTTCGTTCCTGTTCAGCGTGCGATTTAACCGTCCGGTCAAGCAGCTTGTGCAATCCATACAACAGCTAACGACCGGTTTCCCTTGGCAGAAGCATAGCGGGATCAAGGAATTCGCCTTTATTCAGGAGCGCGTCAGACATCTGCTCGATTCAAACTTTGACATCAGCCAAAATTTGGAGGAGAAGAACTCCCTGCTGCGCCACTATGCGTACATTAATCAGCTGAAGAATATCCGGAACAACACCGGCTTCTTGAAAGATCTCATCAAGAGCAACCATCCTTACCGCGTCGTGCTGTTCAAGCTGACTTTCCGTCCGCAGCTGCTGGAGGAAATTGATGATGACGAGGAACGAGCAACCTTATTTATCCGTGCCTATATCGATAAAATCTTAACGGAACGTTACCCCGACTCCCTCACGCTCCAACTGGAAAGCGATCAGCTGCTGGCGGTCATCTATTCCGATCATGCCGAGCATAAACTCGCCGAGACGCTGGATGGATTTCGGATCGTGCTCGATCTGGACCGCGCTTACTGCTTCTCCACGATGGCCGTAAGTAAACGATATGAGCAGCCGGACGAGTTTAATCTCTCTTTTGAACAGACCAAATCCTTGATCCAGCATCGTAAATTCAATGATTATAACCAAGTGCTGTGGGCGGAGACGGAGCCAAAGCTGGTGAACTATTTTCTAATGCCCGCTCAAGAGGAAGAAATCAATGCAAGCTTGAACAATGGCAACGAATCTCAGCTTGTTCAGTTCATGAAACGTGAAATTGCCGGTCTGCGGAAGAAGGAAGCGACGGAGCATGAAGTGAAAGCATTCATAAGTATTGTGGTGGACAGAGCAAAACGGGCTTACGTCGTCAATCATCTGGATGCGGAGCTGCTCCAAACCTTGCAATCGCGGTTGCAGCACAGCCATACATTCGAAGAATTGGAGCACTTGTTTGAGGAGTGGCTGCCGTCAATCACCAATCTGATCAAAAGCAAGAAGGAGAAGAAAGATCATATTACCAGTTTTGTATTCGACTATTTGGAGAATCATTATGCGCATGACATTACGCTGGATATGATGGCGGATAAACTCAACATCACGAGAAGCTACCTCTCCACCTATTTCAAGGAGAAAACAGGCACTTATTTCGTGGATTACGTCAATTTGATTCGAGTGAGCCGGGCGAAAGAGCTGTTGTCCCGTTCGGATGTCAAGATCCAGGACGCCGCCGCCCGGGTCGGCTACCAGAATATTAATTCGTTTAATCGGATGTTCAAGAAGTTTACCGGCGTCACGCCAAGTGAGTTTCGAAAAGTAGAACGAGTTTGATTGGGCCGTGGCTATGCCTCATTCAAACAAATCCGTGCTTAAGTATTTAAGGCCGGAATCGTTAATTGTAAGTGCAATGCGGGCTCCGCGTTCTCTCTCTTGCAATAGCTGCAAGGCTGCGGCGATGTTCGCGCCGGAGGAGAAGCCGGCGAAGATCCCTTCCTTCTTGGCCAGCTCTCTTGCAGAGGCAATCGCATCGGCATCAGTAACGGTCAAGTAATCGGTTATTAGTTCGCGATCCAGCAAAGGCAGCTGCATGCTATATCCGCCGCCTTGGATGCGGTGATTAGGGTTCAGCATCGCTCCTCCTGCCAGGTACGGCGCTTGATCGGGTTCAACAAGATAACATCGGATCGACGGCTTATATTGCTTGAATGCTTTCGCACAGCCCGCGAATGTCCCGCCGCTCCCGGCGAAATCGACGAACACATCGATTTCGCCGTTTGTTTGTTCCCACATTTCAGCAGCGGTATGGAATTCGTGGGCATGCGTATTTCCCGGCCGTTCAAATTGATCGGCTCGAAAGGCCTCACTCTCTATTGTAATTCTTCGCGCTTCCGCCTCTACGAGAGCTAAGCTTTCTCCCGAAACTTGCCCCGGAGCGGAGCCCGGCGCTTGGTCTACTACTACTACCTCAGCGCCGAGCGCCATCATCATGCGGGCTCGTTCGTAGGAATTCCCTCGTGACATGACCGCGATAAACGGATACCCCTTCACCGCGCAGACGATCGCAAGGCCGGTCCCGGTGTTGCCGCTCGTCAGCTCGACGACGGTCTGCCCCGGTCGCAGGCTGCCATCGCGCTCGGCTTCCTCGATGATTTGCAGCGCGATCCGGTCCTTCTTGCTGAAGCCGGGGTTCAAATACTCCAGCTTCGCATAGATCGTCCCTTCGAAGCCGGCCGTCAGCCGCGATAGATGCACCATCGGCGTATTGCCGATCGCTTGATGAACGCCGCTCAACAATTGACCTCTCATCGCTTCGTTGTACCTCCATGGAGTGGATTTTTCATCGGGTCCTGCCAGCTCCGGGCGACTCTGAAGTCCTCCTGCTCCAGCACTTGCAGCAGATCGGGGATATCGAATGCGAGCAGCAGCCCCGGAACGATGATGCCGGATTCGTACCGGTGCGAGTCCGCTTCCGCAAACGCCCGGAAGCTTTGCAGCAAGCCTGCCGCATGCAGCCCATGGCAATCGCCGCTCAGCACGGCAGCATAAAGGGCCGTAAGCGCATGCTCTTCCTGCCCAAACAGCTTAATCTCCGCCCGTTCATAACCGGGCGTTCGCTTCAAGCCGCTAATCGCGGCAAGCACGTCCGCGACCCGCATCCCTTGGAGCGATCGGCCCAGCATTCTGGCATTATAGCCGCTCGCCTTCTCCGGTTCGAACATGCCGAAGGTGCATGCGGGCTCCATCGCTGCAGGTCCCGTGCCCCGCGGATGGATCGCAAGCGCCGCATCGTATCCGGCCTCGCGGGCTTGCTCGAGTCCCTGCCCGTCGATGCCGCCTACAGCGAGGCAAACGCGAGCCGGATCCCGCCGATCCGTGAGGAGATGCACGGTTCCTGTAAGCGGCATGCCCTCTTCGGACTCGAATGCAATCGCCCCAGTCTCGTCGATGGCTAACGGCTCGGATTTCATCGCGCTGTCAGCCGGCAGCTGCAGCAGCTCTCTTAATTGCTCGCGAACCGCTGGCAGCTTCAACTGCCGCTTAACGGGAAGCTGACTCAGCCGCTCCCTGATCATGTCCGGCAGCGTCCCGCCGAATGTGGCTTCGGCTGAAGCATCGCCGGCTTCCAAGCACAACAAATCCGCTTCCGCCGGCAGCCGCTCGTAATCAATCCCTTTCTCGGTCACGAAGTCGACGCCAAAGACGCGGCAGAAGAATCGGAGCACCTGCTCCCGCATATCGTGCCAGAATCCGTGGCCCTTCATCGTGACGTGCAGCTCCAACTGCTCCTCCGCTTCGAGCAGCCGGTACAGCTTCTTCGATTCAATGAACGCATCGCGCACGCCGTCGATCGGGAAGAAATCGAACATGGCGGCGCCGATTAAGTACGGCCTCGGCGCCGCAGCCGTCACGAGATCGCTATGGTCGAGCCCGCGCGCCATAAAGCCGGGCAAGCATTGCTCCGCATCCTGCGCCATGATCCGGTAGAGGAGCGAGCGCAGCTCCGTAATGTAACAGCAAGGCGCAACCGCCTTGATTCGGTCGTCGTAAGCGCCCATATAAGCAGACATCGTGCCGCCGCCGGAATTACCGGTTACGCCGATGCGTTCCGCATCCACTTCCGGCCTTGTTAGCAAGTACGTCAACGCGGCGATATTGTCCCGCATCATATACGCGCCGAGATGCTCGCCGAGCAAGCTAAGCTTCTCGTCGAGGAAGCAGTGGGCGGCGACCGCGTCCATCCATTGCCCGCCGTCGCCCCCTTCCGCTTGCGGCACACGCCTCTCCCCCTGCCCGATCGGGTCGAACGTCAATACGCAGAAGCCGTTCATGACCGCTTCGACGCAGAACGATACATAAGAACCGTAAGCTTTCCCTTCGTTGGCATGGCCGTTAAACAGCAGCAGCGCAGGCAGCGGACCGCTTCGCTGCTTCGGATAATAGAAGCTTCCGGTCGCGAAGAGTCCCGGCACCGTTTCGATGCAGACCTTGTCAATGCTGTAACTCCCTTGATCCAGCGATCCCGTTACCGTTGCGCTTTCGGCAGCCGGAGGCAACGGCCCGACGGAAGCGCGAATAGCTTCCCGAACCTGCAGCCGATACGCCGATGCCGATTCTTTGTCGTTCACTTGCTTAATCACGGTCTTTCTACTGACCAAATAATTCGTGTTTAACCGGTCCAAATATCGCCGGAACGGATGGCTGTGAAACCGCTCGATAGTCGGATAATCGTCGATATAGGACAGCTCTCGCCTGCGATTCGCCTGTTCTTCCTGCAATGAGTACTGACGCATAGCCAGCTCCTTTCGCTTTTCGATTATCGCCACCCGATGATAAAGAGGGAGAGAGTTTCCTCTCTCCCTCGCATGGGGAAGGCTTATTTCCACTCGCCTGCGATACCGTTCTCGTCCAGCAGACGATTGACATCGTCGATGATTTCCTTGCCGCCCGAGTTCAAATATTCCTGCACCATTTTATCCCAATCGTTGATCGATTCCTGGCCGACGATCATCTTGGTCGTATGTTCGGCCACGACTTGATCCAGCTCGGATACTTTCGCGTACAGCAAGTCGGAGTGAATGCGGTTGACCGGGTCCAAATACGTTTTCTTCGTCTTCAGCATATCGACCGCCGACTGCACGAACCCTTTCGTGAACGGATCCTGCAGCACCATCGCCGGCTGCGTATCTTCATCCGTCGGTGCCCAGTAACGGATTCCCAAATACGTCGAAGGCATTTCGCTGAACGCGCCGTCGATACCGAGGGCCACGCCGTTCTCCATGTTATAGCCTTTGCCTACGCCGCCGTACTGCCAGTCATACTCCGGATTTTGATCGTTGCGCTGATCAACCGGAATGAACGTCATGAAGTAATTGATCATTTCTAGAATACGATCGATTTTCTCCGGATCGTCCGCAAGCTTCGCGTTCAAGCTGTGCAGCTCGTAATAGCCCGGCAAGCCCATGAACCCTTGTTGGCCGTCTTCCTGCGCAAACGGTGGAATGACCGCTAGCTCCGCTGTCGGGTTCGTTTCCTTCAGCGTTTTGAAGCGCGTTTCGGAAATATCGTAAGGCTGCTCGTAGAAGATACCGACTTTGCCGGCGAAGAAATCTTTGCGGACGTCAGCCGACTTCGTAACGGCCCAGTCCTTGCTGATCGCGCCTTCTTTATAGAGATCGTTCAGGAGCGTAACCTGCTTCTTGAAGCCTTCGGAGATATTGCCCGGAATCAGCTGGCCACTCTCGTTCTTGTTATACCAGCCGCTGTCCCACGCCGCGCCCATCCATGCGCCGTAAACGATGGACTTGGCGAGGCCAAGACCGAGCGTATCGTTCTTGCCGTTCTTGTCCGGATCATCCTTCGCGAAAGCGATGGCCACTTTCTTCAGTTCATCGTAGGTGGTCGGCATCGACAGACCGAGATTGTTCAGCCAGTCTTGGCGGATGATCGGCTTCTTGCCGTATTTGGAAGGGAAGTAGTTCGGAATCGCGTAAATCTTGCCGTCGACCGTCACGGCATCCCAGACGTTCTTAGGGATGTTCTTGATCGCATCGTATTTGTCGATATAATCGTTCAGCGGAAGGAACGCGCCTTGCTTCGACCATTTCACGAAGTTGGCATCCACGCCTTCCATGCCGATAATATCAGGCAGGTCGCCGGCCGCCATGACGACCGGCAGCTTGTTCGCATATTCGTCATACGGCACGAATTGCGATTTCAGATCGATGCTGAACTTCTCGTTGATCATCTTGGCGCCGTTGCCGTTCGGGTCCGGAAGCGGGCTGGCCCACGTGCCTTGAATGGTGCTGATCTCGAAATTTTTCTTTTCTTCTGCAGCAGGCTGCTGGTTCGTTGATGCAGGCTCGTTCTCGGTCGTAGCCGGCGTATTGCTGGAGTCGGTCTGTTCAGCGGTGTTAGCAGGTTTGTTCGTATTGTCGTTCGAGCCGCCGCATCCGGTTAGCCCGGTCATGATACTTACGGCTGCCAACAGCGTCACGAGCTTTTTCGTTTTCATGTGTAGCCCCTCCCTAGTATCCCTCTTAATGGTATGCCGAATCTGGACGCAATTACAATCCTGCTTTTTAACCTTTTACCGAGCCCAGCATCACCCCCTTGGCAAAATGCTTTTGCAGAAACGGATACACGATCAGAATCGGAACCGTCGCCAAAATAATCGCGGCCATGCCGATCGTCTCCGGCGGAGGCAAGTGCGCGGATCTCGCGGCTTCGCGAGCGGCGCTCGCTAGCGTGTTGGCAGCGTCGTCGAGTATGACGATTTGCCTCAAGATAACCTGCACGGTCCATTTGGACGGATCGTTCAAATACAAGATGGCCGTGAAGTAGGTGTTCCATTGACCGACCGCGTAGAATAAACCGAAGGCGGCGAGCGCCGGTTTGGACAGCGGGAGAATGATGCGCGTATAGATTTGCCAATCGTTCGCGCCGTCGATGACGGCGGCTTCGTTCAGCTCCTCCGGAATGCTCAAGAAGAATTGGCGCATGACGATCAAGTTAAAGGAGCTGATCGCGTCCGGGATGATAAGCGACCAGTAGGAATCAATGAGCCCCGTCGCTTTGACGATCAAATACGTCGGGATCATGCCTGCGCCGAAGATGAAGGTGAACAGGACAAGGAACAGATAGAACCGTTGTCCCCACAGCCTTCTGGTCAACGCGAAAGCCATCGTGGACGTGAGGACCAGGCTCACGATCGAGCCGACGATCGTAATGTACACCGTTACGCCGATCGACCGGATAAATTCTTTGGAGTCGAAGATGAAGCGGTACGCATCGAGCACCCAATGTTTCGGGAACAGCAGAAGCTCCGTATTCATAAACTCCTCATAGGAAGAGAACGAAACCGCGGTAATGTAATAGAACGGAAATACCATCACTAACGACAGCACCACCAGCAGCAATAAATTGATGCCATCGGTTATGCGATCCGACAACGTACGCTTGATCGGCATGGCTCGCCAGCTCCTCCCTTAGATTAAAATACGCCGTCTTCGCCGAACTTCTTGGCAATTTTATTGGCCGCCAGAATAAGTACCAGGCCGATAAGCCCTTTAAACAACCCGACCGCCGTACCGAAGCTGAAATCCGACTGCTGGATGCCTTTGAAGTATACGAACGTATCCAGCACGTTTCCGACGTCCATCGTAAACGGATTCAGCATGAGGAAGATTTGCGTAAAACCGGAATCCAGCACGCTGCCGAGCCGCAAAATCAACAGGATGATAATCGTGCCTCGAATGGCCGGGAGCGTGATATGCCACAGCTGACGCCACCTGCTCGCACCGTCCACAATCGCCGCTTCGTAGAGGGTCGGATTCACGCCGGCTAGAGCGGCCAGGAAAATAATCGTGCCCCAGCCTGCTTCCTTCCAGATGACCTCGAGCACGATGAGCGGCATAAACCATCCCGGCTGCTGCAGAAACGGAATCGCCTCCAGGCCGAAGGCCATGTTCAACCCCTTGTTGACGATGCCTTCCGTCTTCAGGAAAATCGTCACGATGCCCACGACGACGACCCAAGACAGGAAGTGAGGCAAATAGACGACGGATTGAATGATCCGCTTCACCCTTTGGTTCTTAACCTCGTTGAGCATCAAAGCGAGCACGATCGGCACCGGGAATGCAAAGGCGATTTGCAGAAAAGAAAGCCAGAGCGTGTTCCACAGCACCCGGATTACTTCCGCATCCTCGAAGATGCGTTTAAAATGCTTCAGCCCTACCCATTCGCTCTCGATAAAGCCTTTAAACGGGCTGTAATCCTCGAAGGCGATAATGTTGCCCAGCATCGGGACATACCGGAACCAGATGAAGTACAACAGCCCCGGCAGCAAGAGAAGAAATCCATAGCGCTCTCGGAATAGACGGGAGGCAAGCGACTTGGCCGGCGCCTTTTTGCTCTTGATTACGGTTTTGCTGGCTTCCACGGATGTTGTTGCCATGCTGCTTCTCCTCCCTGCTTCGATTTCGATCGTATCTATTGTTTGATATAACGGATGAATTGCGGGAACGCGATTTCCGGCTCTTCGATCTCCGGCACCCAACGTTTCTCCCACTCAAAAGACAGCCAACCCTCGTACCCTTTCTCAGCAAGCAGCCGGACGCATTCGCGGATCGGTACGTCGCCTTCGCCGGCGAGCGTAATTTGACTATGCATGTCCGCGCCTTTCGTATCTTTGATATGCGTATGCTTAATGTAGCGCCCTAACCGTTCATAGGTAACTTCAAGCGGTTCCCCGTCTTCGTACTTATAGGGATTGTTAATGTCCCAGAGCACGCCGAGCGCGCTGCTGTCTACTTGATCGATCGCTGCCAGCAAGGTGAGAGAATCCGAGAAATCTCCGTGCGTCTCAATTAATACGTAGACCCCCTTGCCTTCCGCATGGCGGCAAACCGCCTGCCAGCCTTTGGCAACCTGCGCAATCGTTTCTTCGCGGGCATCTTTGTCCGGGATCGCATCCCCGAATACCCGAATGTAGGGCACGCCTAGCTTGACCGCCAAATCCACTGCTGCTTTTCCTTCTTCGATGGAAGCTTCGAGCTTCGCCGGATCGTGAAAGACACAAGACGTATCCAGGCAAATGATTTCCAGGCCGTATTCTTTTAGTTGGTTCATGGACTGCTCGATATTTGCCGGCAGAAACGGCGTACATTTATGAAGCGCCATTTCCGTTTCGATGCCGCGGACTTCAATGCCGTCGAACCCAAGCTCGGATGCTTCTTTCAAAATTTTCTCCCAGCTCCAAGTCGGACAGCCCAGCGTGGAAAATGCCAATTTCATCGACTAGCCTCCCGTTTGTTTCGCCATCGTTTCGCTTTCGCTGATTCCAATGTAACGGATGTCGGATACCTATGAAAATTGCTGCTTTTTTCACTAGTTCATTTATTTTGTGCTGGCCATTAAATTCGTGAAGAACTGAAAAAAGCGACTAGTAAAGATACGGTAAATTCGTGAACCATGCGAAATTCCTACAGTTTCCCTTTGCCATACGAAGGCGCACAATTAGGATAGCGCTTATATAGAAGGAGTTGATCCGATATGGAGCTTTCGGTGTGGGCCGTGAATGACGGCGAGAAGGTGTTGAAGGAAGATTTGGAGAATCCGAACAGAAACGGAAACAGCGTATGGGATGGCAGCCTGATTCGATTGTTCGGGGCAAGGAACGAGACGGTCGCGTTCCAGGTTATCGTAGAAGCAGGCAGCACAGAGGTTGCCGGCCTATATGTCGAGATGTCCGAGCTTGTTCATGCGGAGTTCGGGGAATGCCGTATCGAAAATGCCGCTACGCTCGATGAAGATCCCTCCAATTCCGTTGGCCGGCGTATCGAAGTGTTCACGCAGCATTATTTATACGTCTCCCCCGATCTCGGAACGGCGCCTCAATGGTTCTATGCGGAGTCCGCTCCTCCGCTTCATCGCTCCGGCTGGATACCGGATGCGCTTATTCCCGCAGATGCCAAGCCGCGGCTTGGCGGTCAACCCGTGCACATATCGCCCCGCTCCAACCAAGGCTTCTGGATCGATGTGTATGTTCCGCGCGAGGCGTCGTTGAAACCGGGGATCTATCGTGGCACGGTGACCGTACGGCGCGGCGAAGAGCTGGTCGCGAAGCTGCCTGTCGAGCTGCAGCTCTATGATTTTGCGCTGCCCGACGAGAATCACTCGGTCACCTTCGTGTATGCGAATGAAATCGATGAATATTTTCCGGATACACCCCATATTCGGGATCGGCTACGCAGAATGGCGCATCGCCACCGGTTTGATTTGGTTGGCTCGGATGTGCACAACCATCGTTTTGACGCTGAGGTGCTGGAGCAATATGCGCCTTACCTCGATGGATCGTTCTTTACTAGAGAGAACGGTTACGAAGGCCCGGGCGAGCATGTTGGCGAAGGCGTATTTCCGGTCGGGATGTACGGAGGTAAAGTGCTCGGAAGCGAACCGGCGGAAATTCAGCGCGAAGCGGACAAGTGGGTGGATTATTTTGAAAGTATAAATTGGCCCGGTGTTTACTTCAGTTATTTAATTGATGAGCCGCTCCCGGCAAAGTACGAATGGATTAATGCGCAAGCAGCTATCATCCATGCCTCGGAAGGTTCCGGAAGCAGGCTTCCACTCTTAACGACACGCAAGTTTACGCCCGAAATCAAGGATGCCATCGACATTTGGTGCGCACATACAGTGGATCCGATTTCCGTTCAACAGTGTGCAGAAACCGGTGATAGATTATGGTTCTATAATGGCTATCGTCCCTATCACGGGTCGATCATTCTGGAATCCGAGGCAGTCGATATGCGCGTGAATGCTTGGCTGCGCTGGCGATACGGCATTGAAGGGTATTTCATCTGGCATGGCACGCACTGGCGCCACAACCATCAAGGTCCTCGCGGCCGCTGGAATCAGAATGTATTTCACTATCCGGTTACGTTCATGTATGTAGCCAAAGATGAATCCGCTTATTACGGCGAGGATGGTGTCCATTTCGGCAATGGAGACGGCCTATTATTCTATCCCGGTCGAGATCCGTTCTTCCGCGAGCAGGACAGAGGAATCAACGGCCCGATCAGCTCGATTCGGATGAAGAATCTCCGCCGCGGCATCCAGGATTATGAATATTTATGGCTTGCTTCGATGGGCGGCAGCCGTGCAGAGGCAGATGCGATCGCCAAAGCTGCCGTTCCGACCGGGATGCATGAAACTGTTGCAGGTGCGCAAGCTTCATGGTCGTCAAACGGGAGTGACTGGGACAGCTACCGGAGGAGCGTGGCGGAGCTGATTGTCGCTTCGGCTGTTGACTTGAAATAGAAGCACTTCATACCTTTGCGAAACGGGGGTCTTGTGCATTGACCGTTAACTCTAGGAAAGTCATTGTCATTGGCGAGTTGAATGTGGATTTGATCTTCGCCGATTCCGATATTCAGCCTGAACCGAACCGCGAGAAGCTGATTCGGGAATTTCGTCTTGCGTTAGGCTCTTCTTCTGCTATCACAGCGGCTGGCTTAGCTGGATTAGGCGTGGACGTTTCTTTTGTTTCCATTGTCGGCGCGGACGAGTTCGGCCGATTCTGCGTGAAGGAATTAGAGCGGCTTGGCGTTGATGTGACGCATGTCGTAATGGACGGCAATGTGCGCACCGGAGTTACGCTCTCCCTATCCGACGGAAGAGATCGCTCGCTTCTCACTTATATGGGGGCAATAGGTGCCGTTACGCCGGCTTTTATCCCTGAGGAACTATTTCGCGAGGCTGCTCATGTTCATTTCGGCTCGTATTTCCTGCAAGAGCAGATGAGGCCTCATTGGGCAGAGGTGTTTAAGCAGGCTAAGTCGAATGGCCTCACGACTTCCTTCGATTCCGGATGGGATCCGACTGAGAACTGGGATCGTGAACGGGTACGATCACTGCTTGCTTTGACGGATTGGTTCATCCCGAGCGAAGAGGAAGCGATGCGGATATTTGAAGTGGATACGGTCGAAGGATTGCCGGCCTGCCTACCGGAAGTTCGGGGTGCAGTCGTGGTGAAATGCGGAAGCAAGGGCTCGATGGCCGTATACCCGGATGGGCTGGTTGAGTTTGCACCTTCCTTCTCTGTGAATCCGGTGGATACAACGGGTGCCGGCGATTCGTTCAATGCCGGGTTTATAGCGGCCAAACTCGACGGCCAAACCGATTCCGAAGCACTCACATTGGCTAATGCTTGCGGGGCACTATCTACACTTGCGATTGGCGGCGCCGGCACTGTTTCTCGGGAGGGATTGTTAAAGCTGTGGCCGAAAGGATTGCAGGCAATATGACGGAAGGGTTGAATGGACTTCCGATTGTGTGTGCCTCCTTGAATACAGCAATCGATAAACAATTAGTCCTCCCTGCTTTGCATCTTGGTGAGGTAAATCGGATCTCGAATGTGGATGCAACGGCCGGAGGAAAAGGACTGAATGTCGCGCGAGTGGCGAAGTCGCTCGGTGCGCCGGTAATGGCGACCGGATTCGCCGGAGGCAGCAACGGCTCGTGGATCATGAACAAATTGCAAGAGATCGGCCTTGAGCATCAGATGATTATCATCGAGCAAGAGTCGCGCATTTGCTTGAATATCATCGATGAGGGTGGGCGCCGTTCGACCGAGTTGTTAGAACCCGGGCCAGGTATATCGCTCGAGGAGAAAGAGCGATTTATTGCGCTATGGCGAAGCTTATGTGTGTCAGGCAGTTGGCTGACGCTTTCCGGCAGTTTGCCGCGCGGGCTGGGAGATTCCTTCTATGCGCAGCTTATTGCAGAAGCCAAGCTGGCCGGCGCGAATGTTGTGCTGGACACGAGCGGCACACCGTTGGGGCTTGGCGTACAAAGCGGTCCTCATACGGTGAAGCCGAACGAGGATGAATTTCGCCAATGGTGCGGCTCCAATCCTCGCGATTATGCGGCCGTTCGCCTAGCGGCAGTTCGGCTCGGTGAGTACGGCGTACAAACCTTGATTGTTTCTCTTGGCGCCGATGGCTGCCTTGCCGCTAAACCGGACGGCCAGCTGTGGCTGGCGATCCCTCCGACCATCCAACCTGTGAACACGGTCGGTTGCGGCGATTCCTTTGTCGCCGGCTGGACCGTCGCATGCTCACGCGGCTTGGACATCTCGGCAGCACTACAGTTCGCCGTCGCCGTCGGCACCGCTAACGCAATGACTCCCGGCACCGGGCAAGTGAGTTTAGCGGCTGTAGCGGAGCTGGTTCCGCGAGTGACGGTTACGAGGCTATAATTTGCGATTGTTTGCCATTACACCAACACTCTGAAGCTAGTTTTGTTGAAAGAGTTGCTCCTAGAGCAACTCTTTCTTCTTTTCTACCAATTTTGAGCAAAAGTGTGGCTCCTGGAACTACACTTTTTTCGAATTTACCACTTTTATACGCATGTGTGGCTCCTAGGGCTACACTTCCTACCAATCCACCTCTCCTCAACACATGTGTGGCTCCTAGGGCTACACTTCTTTCGGTTTCCCACCAATGTAGATCCTTAGGTGAGCTTCCTAAGCATCTGTCACCGGTTTTCATGTAAATGTGTGGCTCCCCGAGCTACTCTTTCCACGAATCAAGCACTTTGCGGTGAATATGTGGCTCCTTGAGCGACACATCTACTCAAATCCGCCACTTTCCACCGAATGTATTGCTCCTAGAGCGACACATCTACTCAAATCCGCCACTTTCCACCGAATGTATTGCTCTAAGAGCTACACTTCCCGCGAATCCACCACTTTTTGGCGATTGTGTGGCCCCCATGACAACACATCATTCTCCCCAATAACGAAACGGCCGCTTCCAATAAAGGAAGCGGCCGTTTCGCAACTACATATTCAGTCACGCCAATCCAATAGGACCCCGAGCGCGACTTCTTTATTATTCAACAACAATTCATACCCCTGTTTCGCTTGCGTACTCGGCAGCTTATGCGTGATGAACGGTTCCACTGCCAGCTCACCTCTTTCGATAAGCTGCAGCAACTCCCGGTAGAGCGCGCCTGACGACGGAAGCCCGTCGATATCTTTCACAGAGGCATGCGCGCCGATCAAGCTGACGCCTTTGCGGTGAATATGATCGTACACGTTCACGGTCACTAACCCACGTGTCGAGCCCAGCAATATCACCTGTCCATGCACTCTGCACAGCTCAAGCGCGGTATTCACAAGTGCCGGAACCCCTGTTGCCTCGACAACGATATCCGGGTCTTTACCGCCTGTAATCTGGTGAATGGCTTCCAACATCCCCGTCCCCGATTGCACGACATGCTCCAAATTCGTCATTCGGGCTAACTCCAGCCGTTCAGCTACCACATCGACCCCGATGGGAATAGCCCCCTGCCTCGCATACAGCTGCGCCGCTAAATTCCCGACCAGCCCCATGCCAAGCACAACTACATAATCCCCTTCTCTAACCCGCGACTGCAGAACGGATGTCATGGAAATTTCGGCAATTCTGGCGAACAGCGACAGCTGTGGATCTGCTCCGTCCGAGAGCTTCACGATCTCCTCATCGGATGCCCCAAACACACCATAACTCGCATGATGCCCTACTGTAAAAACACGATCCCCCACTGCAAAATCAGTCCCGGCGCCTGCTGCGACCACTTCCCCAACAGCAGCATATCCCGGATAAAACGGGAATTTCGCGAAGCGATTCCGCGGGTTATCAATGTCAATGTGTGTGCCCGTATATAGCGCAAGCTCTGTACCTGGGCTGATTAAGCTAAACGTAGTCTTGACCACTACTTGATCATCTAACACAGCACTAAGATCAAGATTCCCCTCTTCAACTGCAAGCGCAAATGGCCCGGGAAATACCAGCTTCGTAACTTCCACCTGAGTCATGTTTCACATTCATTCCTTTCCCCATGACGATACTGCCCCGCAAATGTCACGGCACCGATCAAACCGGCGGAATCGCCTAATTTCGCTTTCAGAATCGCAGGTTTCTTCGCATTGACATATCGTGCATGGATTTTGTCTCGGATCGGACCGAGCAGCAGCTCGCCGGCTTCCGCAACGCCGCCCCCGATAATGATGGCATCCGGATTCAGCAAACAGACGGCCGTCAGCAATTTGGAGCCAAGCACCTCGCCGACGTATCGAAAAATCCCCTGTGCAACAGCATCACCGGCCATAGCCGCAGAATAGACATCGAATGCGGTAGGAGCGCGGTCCAATGAATGCAATAAAGTGCTCATTCCGCCCTCACGTTCAACAGCCTCACGAGCCATTCGAGCTATTCCGGTCGCAGAGACAATGCTTTCCACACATCCCTGCTGACCGCAAATGCAGAGGCCAACAGCCCCTTCCACAGGATCATGAGCAATTTCCCCGGCAAAATAATCCCCACCGACAAGGATACGCCCCTCGGCAAAGATTGCCGCCGCAATGCCTGTACCTACCGTCACGCAAAGCACATTCCGATAGCCTAGTCCGGCACCTGCAATAACTTCGCCAAGCGCATAAATTCTCACGTCGTTGTCGATTCGCACCGGAATGCCCAATCGCCTGCTCATGTGCTCTGCGAACGGTACATCGAACCACCCCAAGTTCGATGCCGCTTCTGCCCTTCCGCGAACAGGATCAATAATGCCGGGAACGCCCATGCCGCAAAGAGCCAAACCATCTGTACAACCGGCTTCCCGAACCAGTGCGAAGATTTCTGCGGTAAGCGATTCGAAGAATGTCTCGGGATGATCCGTCTTTTTCGGCAAATGAGGCAGCAGAGTAGGGATCGACTTTTTCTTCAGCAATTGCATCGAATGATCGAAAATACCAATTACCGTGTTAGTACCGCCAATATCTACGCCAACATAAGCTTGTTTCACAGCAATTTCTCCCGCATCCGCCGTCGCCGAGTCAGCCATCCGTCGCCCTCCGATAGACCGCCTTCCCGCGAACAAATGTTGCCACGACTTCGAGGTTCTGGTCCAGCAGGAGGAAATCCGCATCTTTTCCCGGCTCAAGCGACCCCTTACATGCAGAAACACCTGCTTGACGCGCGGGTACCATAGTCATGGACGGCAATAGTTTCTCTAGCGGATACCCCGTAAACCGGATCGCATTGCGCAATGCTTGAATCATCGTCAGCGAACTTCCGGCCAAACTGGAACCATCCTTCAAATAGATCTGTCCGTCATGCATCGTCACTTCACCATAATCGCCATCCGCAAGACCGGCACAGGTTACGGCATCCGTAATCATGCAGACATGATCCGGCCCTTTCGTATCGAACAATAGCTTCACTACCGCGGGATGAACATGAATGCCATCGCAAATCAGTTCTGCCGTCAGCTCCTCCAGCATGAGTCCCGCCCCGGCCAGGCCGGGCTCGCGATGATGCAGCGGGCTCATCCCATTAAAGTGATGGGTGGTATGATTCAACCCGCAACCGACAGCTTCGCATACCTGATCGTAGGTGGCGTTCGAATGTCCCGCCGACACGGTAATCCCAAGACTCACCAGCTGTCTTACCGCTTCAAGCCCTCCGCGCACTTCCGGTGCAAGAGTCACCAATCTAATTTGCCGATCAGCTACTTTAATAAGCTTCTCAATCTCCAATCCATCAGGCTTACGAATATCGGCTTTACTCTGTGCTCCACGCCTCAGCTCATCGATATAAGGCCCTTCCAGATGAATCCCAATCAGCTCTGCCCCCGAGACACCTTCGCGAACGGCTGCTGCGATACTACTCAATGCATTTTCAATTCGCTCTATTGGCGCTGTCGTCGTTGTCGCCAGGAACGAGGTCGTCCCATTCGCCGCATGGAATCTGCTGATGCCGTCCAAATGCTCATATTCCCCCGACATCGCACTGAAGCCATTGCCGCCATGTATATGGACATCTATAAAGCCGGGTATGAGTAGCAAGCCGCTGACATCCTTCAGCAGCACCTCGGAATCCACGCTGAGCTCCGCCCCGCCGACTATTTCGGCTATTTTGCCATGTTCATCTACAAGTACCTTTCCTTGCTCCACGATGCCACTAGGTGTATAAACGGAGGCGCCGACATAACATACGAATTGCGCTGCCATCGCTTCATCCCCTTTACTTAATCAACTGGGACATGTATTCATTCCTTAGATTGTGCCAAGCAATCGTTTATGCCGCTCCGTTGCAAACTTGACCAAACCAGCGACTTGCCGGTTAAATCGAAGCTCCCCTTCTTCCGCCGTAGCATCCGAATACAGCATCGAGCCGCCAATGCCAAGATGCTCCCGCGCATGCCCCACATTCGCTTCCATGTTGACTCTGTCCTTGTTCAAATGCAGCATCATGCTCGTTTCAATGCCTGCCGCATGATCGCTGGCACGACGCGGATCATCCGCCTCCATCAGCAAATAATCCATTGTAAAACAGACCGGCTCGAAACCATCCGGTGATTTGCAATGGTAACACACTTCATCGAGCACATTTTGCTGAATGGCGGGATTATGACCGGATACGAGCACGACGAGCTTAAAGCCGCGATTCAAGTAGTTTCGACATGCATTAAGGAGCAGCGCAGAGAACAGAGCCGTATCTATGGCATAAAAGGAACCCGGAAGCTGGTAGCCAGCAGTCGCATCCATGCCGTAGCCGATTCCAAAGCCCGCATCCCAATAAGCATCCGCTGCAAAATGAATCGCGGGCATCACAACGCCGCCCGCCTGCTTCGCCGCTTCCAAACATAAATGCTCGGCTTTGAGCGAATCGACGCCAAGCGGATTATGTCTCCCATGCCACTCCAACGTACCGAGTGGCTGAAATGCAACAGGGAACTGCTCTTGAATAGACAGCAGCTCCCCAGGGCGCAAGTAGATCGCCCTGACTTCATCAGGGATCGGTTCATTAGGTATTTCGTTTCGCACTTTATCTGCTTCATAGTAGGTTCTCATGTTCAATACCTCCGCCCATTACACATGTTCCAAGTAACGATGCTTAATTAAAGCAAGCGACACATCGCCTTCTAACTCCCAGATCGATTTGTTGAAAATCTCCACCTCGATCGGGCCATTATAACCCGCTGCTTCAACGGCCTTACGAATGCGCCGCAGATCGATAACCCCATCCCCCATCATGCCCCGCCCCATAAGCAGGTCAGGCGTCGGCACAATCCAATCGGACACATGATACCCGACGATTCTACCGGCTGCTCTGGCAATCTGTTCATATAATGCCGGATCCCACCACACATGAAACACATCGACAACGACGCCGACTTGATCAGGTCTGTACCGCTCGGCGATTTCGTTCGCTTGCGAAAGTAAATTAATGACGGAACGTTCAGCCGCATACATCGGATGTAGCGGCTCTATGCCAAGCGTGATCCCATGCGACTCCGCATAGGGTACGAGCTCGGCGATCCCTTCTTCCACCATAAGTCTCGCAGCGGCGATGTCTTTATCCGGTGCCGGACCGCAGACAAGGACAAGAACATCCGTTCCGAGCTCTGCCGCTTCTTCGACCGCACGCCGATTATCATCCATCCGCTGCCGGCGTTCTTCTGCGGTAGCTGCCGGAAACATGCCGCCTCGGCATAAGCTCGATACCTGAAGCCCGGAATCACGAATCAAGCGCTTGGCTTCCATTAATCCCGTTTGGGCGAGTTTATGACGCCATAATGCAATCCAAGGAATATCAGCACGAACGCATGCTTCCACAGCTTCCGGCAGAGATAATCGATCCGTCGTGATTTGATTCAAGCTCAGCCTATCGAAGGTATTCAATTCTCTCAAACCGATCACTCCCCTCTACTCTATACCTGCCAGTGCAAGTACTCGCTTCATGCGATGTACAGCCAGCTCCGGCTGTGCCAGCAGTCCCGCTTGATCGGCAAGCGTAAACAACTCAGCCAGATGAAGGATTGACCTTGCGCCTTCCGCGCCGCCCAGCATTCGAAAGTGGGATTGATGTCCGTTCAGATAGGCCATAAACACAATGCCTGTCTTATACGCATAGGTCGGGCGACGGAAAATATGCCTGGACAACGGAACTGTCGGATCGAACAAAACACGATACCGTGCCGCATCCCCTTGATCGAGCGCATGAAGCGCAGCTGCGGCAACCGGCGCGATCGCATCGAATATGCCGAGCAAGGCGTGGCTGTAACCTTGCTCATCGCCGAGAATCAGATCGGGATAATTGAAATCATCCCCCGTGTACATGCGAACGCCGTTTGGCAGCTTCCGCCTCATCTGCACTTCTTTATCCGCATCGAGCAGCGATATCTTGATGCCATCTACCTTATCTCGATGAGCATGAATGATACGAAGACACACGTCCATCGCGGCATCAACGTTGTGCTCGCCCCAATAACCGGCCAGCGCCGGATCAAACATGTCGCCGAGCCAGTGCAGAATAACCGGACGGGATACCTGCCGCAGAATCGTGCCGTATACCCGTTCATAGTCCTCGGGCGACTTGGCCGCTGCAGCCAGTGCGCGGCTTGCCATCAGAATGACTTGCCCGCCTCGGCTTTCGATATATTCGCATTGCTCTTCGTAGGCGCGAATGACCTCATCGATCGTAACTTGAGGTCCCGGCAGAAGCTGGTCCGTTCCGGCGCCGCAAGCGATTCTCCCCTGAACCGAGTTCGCTTCCTTCAAGGAGAGACCAATCAGCTCTTTGGCTCGGACCCAATCCAGCCCCATCCCCCGCTGGGCCGTGTCCATCGCTTCCGCTACTCCAAGGCCAAGCGACCATAGATGATGCCGATACGCCATCGTGGTCTGCCAATCGATCGCCGCGCCAAGCAGCGGCTCTGCTTCAGCGAAAGGGTCACAGACGACATGCACGGCGGAGAAGGCAATTCGTCCTTGCAATGGCACAGCAGGTGAGGCAATCGGCGCTGTTCCTGCTAGCTTGTATTCATATAATCTGCCGCCTGTACGCGGTAGCAATAAGCTTTTTCCCATCATCGTCATCTTAACATTCACCCCCTACAGCTGCAGAGCCGGCACGTCTATCCAGCGGCGCTCCGCCCACGATTGCAATCCAAGCTCCGCCATCTGCGTTCCTTTCGCACCTTCAAGCAGATCCCATTGGAATGGCACATCCTCATCCACGACATGCTTCAAGAAGAGCTCCCATTGCACCTTAAAGCCGTTTTCGAACACTTGATTGTCCGGTACTTCCTGCCACTGCTGCGTGAATTGGAACGGATTCGGAATATCCGGATTCCACACCGGCTTCGGCGTATTCACGCGATGCTGCACTTTACAATCTCGAAGTCCGGCAACGGCGCTGCCTTCGGTGCCATCCACTTGAATGGTCAGTAAATCATCCCGATCTACGCGCACCGCCCACGAAGAATTCGCTTGTACGATGACGCCATTCTCAAGAAGGAATGTTGCATAAGCCGCATCATCGGCGGTACACGCATAGCGCTCGCCTCGCTCATCCACACGCTGCGGAATGTGGGTTGTACCAAGGCATGACACCGACTTCACTTTCCCGAACAGATTGTCCAGCACATATCGCCAATGCGCGAACATATCGACAATAATACCGCCGCCATCCTCTTTGCGATAATTCCAAGATGGACGTTGTCCCGCCTGCCAATCTCCCTCGAATACCCAATAGCCGAACTCCATTCGTACGGACAGGATCCGGCCAAAGTAACCCGAATCGACCAGCCGCTTCAGCTTCAATAAACCCGGTAAGAACAATTTATCCTGCACAACGCCGTTCTTGACGCCCGCTTCCCTCGCCAGACGCGCTAGCGCCAGCGATTGTTCCAGGCTGTCCGCCGTCGGTTTTTCGCAATAGATATGTTTGCCCGCAGCAATGGCTTGTTTCATGCTCTCTGCTCGTCGATTCGTTGTTTGGGCATCGAAATAAATCGAACAATTCGAATCCGCCAAGCAAGCGCTCAAGTCCGTGCTCCATTTTTCAACCCCATGTTTCTGTGCCAATGCCTGCAGCTTATGCGCTTGTCGACCGACCAGAATCGGATCCGGCATAATCGTATCTCCATTCGCAAGCTGGACGCCGCCTTGATTTCGAATCGCCAGAATGGATCGGATCAAATGCTGGTTCGTGCCCATTCGTCCTGTAACGCCGTTCATAATAATACCGATGGTATGAGTAGTCATTTGAGCGTACCTCCGTTAGGTAGATGTTGGGTAAAGATAGGATAGGGCGCCGATAATCGGACGCCCTGCTTCAATCCCTGTAAACGTATTAATTTCCGCCGTTCTTCACATACTCGAAAGCGCCAATATCGATTTTGCCTTTCTCCGGTCGTTTCTCGCTATTCTGATGCAGCACATACTGTTTCTCGATCAAATCGCCATATTGCCCCGGCAAGCCCGCTCCGGCATCGATAAGAGCAGAACTTGCGCTGAGCTTGTAATTCTGCCCCATTAGCGAGACATCGATTAGACCCGGATCCGTTCCTGTTAACGTGCCACTGTTCTTAGTCGGTACACGAAGCGGCTCATTGAAGTCATAGTAATAGCCTGCTGTGAACCAGTTGTTGCGCAGCTCGATAGAACCGTCGTCATCCGTAATGACTAGCGGAGCCGGGTTTGCGCCGGCTTTATGGAATACATTGTTGCGTGCATCCACATGTTTGCCCGGTGCATAGAACAGCACGGTCCGTTCGATACGGCCCGGATCTTTCAAGCCAGGCACGCCGTCTTGTCCATAAACACGCTGCTGTCTGTACGTCACCACCGTATTATTGAAGAAGTTCAGCGTTCCATGACGATCCGGAACGGTTACGTTATCGCCGCCGAAGTTGATAATCTCATCGTCGCCCCATGTATCGAACAGATGATCACGTTCAATCAGCACATTGGCATAGACGAACGAGCTATTATACGTGGGATCGAATACGATACGAGGAGAATCCTCGGCATCATCAAGCGCAATTTGCCTTCTGCCGCCCTCGATCCAGTTGTACCGCACGACCGTTCCGGCACCGCGGTCCTTCAAACCGTAACCTTGCGAGCCCGGCAGCAAATCGCCATAATGGTTATTTTCATAAACCGTGCCGATTGCGGCGATATAGCTGTTATGTTCGAACATTCTGCCGACGTTGCCGTTGCCATAGATGGAATTGCCTTGGATAAGCAGATTTTTCGACGCGTAATCAATGACCGCTCCTTCCCATACATACATCGAGGATGTCCCGAATATGCCGTTTCCGTTGTCATGAATCTTATTGTTGCGGAGCGTAACGTGATCGCCGTTATCGATCCAGATCCCGGAAGCGTTGAATCCATAGCTGGCAAGTGCTCCGCTTGCGTTCACATATTTCTTCGATGCATGGGCGTTATAGACTTCAAAATTCTCGAACGTCACATACTTCGCGGGCTTGCTGTCTTTGCCGATACGAACGAGCGAGCGGTTCGCGTTAGGAACCGGATTCTGTGCTCTGAACACGGCCCCGTTACCGTCAATCTTCGGAAGCTCGCCGTTAGGACCGGGAACACCGTGAATGATAATCGGCTGCTCCTTCGTCCCTTCCGCGAAGATGCCCAATTTCTCTTTGTATGGCGCTTCGCGGTAATACACATAAACAACATCGCCCGCTTTGAGCGTTTCCCATGCAAAATCATTGATGTTCTCGTAGGTTTTACCGGGACCGATCTCGACCGTTGCCGGCGGCGCTTCGTTCACACCGGGCTGCTTCTTCGAGGATCCCGGCTGCCAGTTCTCGTATTTCACGCGGCCCAGGTCGAACCGGAACGTCAGCTTCTCCGAGTCGGCTGCTCCCGACAGATCGATCGGTTCCTTATAAATCATCCAAGAGGTGCCTGCGTTTCCGGCGACAGAAAACGCAACACATTTGGAATCGCTGACCCCGCAGTTCTTCGATTCGATCCCGTTGATGGAGTAGGTGTAGTAGAGATCCTCTTCACTCGTAAAGTTCTGGAAGTAGAAGGGCTTATCCGCTTGATTCGTGTAGATGGACGTGCTGCCGAGGGTAATCTTGTCCACGTATACAGCGTCCTTGTCTGCGGGCCATCCGCCAACCGGTTCGCCATCGTCATTAAGAGCTGCTTCGGCAGGTACAAATGCAATGCTGCCCAGCCGCCCATCGGTCACGAGCGTTTTCAATACGGAGACAGGCATTTTAACGGTTTGAAATCCGTCCTTCTGATCCACCTCGAACGCAAAGCTTGTAGCTGCATCATACGCTCCGCTTTCCGGATCAACGTTAAATAACGCCTTTAGCTTGAATGGTGCTGCCGCTCCGTCCGCTGAACCAACGCTGCCGATCATGAGCAGTGAGAACAGCGTCGAAACCATAATCGTAATCATCAAAGCTCGTCTGGGTGATTGCTTGACCATCCCTACAAACCTCCCCGAAATCGAAATTTGAATTATTTGTCTACTTGAACGTACCGCAGAATGTCCCCATAAACTACAGTAGCCTTTTGCGAACCTTCATCCTTCTTCGACTAGTTTAAAATCTGACCTGAATCTTAAAAAAAGAGAAGAACCAACAGGCTCTTCTCTCCGAATCATGCAGCGTGTTTCTAATACTCAAATGCTCCGATGTCAAGCGTTCCGTTCACTGCGCGAGCCGCGGATAATTGATGCTGCACATACTCGTTGCTGACCGGATAAGCACTTGCGTTTGCATGCAGCGACGTGCCCGCGTTAATAAGGGCTGATCCCGTAGTAGGACGCAGATTCAGCGTCGAGAAATTCGTGAAGCCCGGCGATGATCCCGTTATCGTGCCGGAATGGGTTACCGTTCCGCCCGAACCGCTCGCGATGTTCGTATAGCCCGTGTTAATCCAGTTGTTGTACAGGTTTGCAGTTCCCGTCTGGTCGATGATGCGCAGCGAGGAAGTCGAAACGCTCTTATAGTACACATTATTGCGTACATCCGCAGTTTCGCTGCTCGTAGATAACCTCAGCATGGTAGCGTTGGTGGTCCGATTCGAAATGATCGTATTGTTATACAAATACAGCGTGCCTTTGCGGTAAAGCGACGTTGTGCCGTTATCTCCGCCATAATGGATAAATTGTGGATTGCGCGTATCATTTGGCTTAATAAGCACGTTGCCGTAGACGAAAGTCTTATTGTAATTGACATCGCTCGTAATGGCGGCCGCGTCATCGCCTTCCACCAGATCGATCTGACGATTGCCGCCTTCGATCCAGTTATAGCGTACAACAGTACCTGAAGAGCGGTCCTTCAGATTGTTCCCGGTGCAGCCGCTGCACAGATCGCCCAATCGGTTGTACTGGAACGTGATGCCGATTGCAGCGGTATAGATGTTATGCTCATATACGCTGCCGCTGTTGCCATTGCCGTAGATATAGTTCTTCTCGACAAGGATATTGCGCGAAACCCCGGCATCTGAGCTCGCAACGAACAGTCCGTTACCGCCATCCGTGATGATGTTGTTGCGGAACGTGAGGTTCTCGCCGTACTCGACGAAGATCGGCGAGGCAGCTTTAACATAGGCTGCAGATGTGCCGGCATTGTTGGTATAGTTGTAGCCTAATTTGGCGCCGCGGATTTCCAAATTCTCGATCGTGATGTATTTCGGCAGATTGCCTGTTGACGGATCGGATGCGCTGCCTGCGAATCTGGCACCGCCGATCTTGATGACGGAACGGTTATCGTTCCAGAAATCAAGCGCCGCCCGCGTCGTTGCCCCGTTTCCGTCGATTACCGGACGTACGCCGCTGGCATTCGGAACGCCGGTTACCGTGATAGGAGCCGTTGAAGTACCCATTCTGGAGATGACGATTTTCTCCTTGTAAGGCGTCGAACGCCAGTAGATCTTGACCGTATCGCCTGCCGCCAGTGATTCCCACGGCACATCCCCGATATTGGTATATGTTTTGCCTGGGCCAACCTCGTAGATCGTAGCAGCATAAGCTTTCTTGATCTGGGGCGTAAAGCTGAATACCCCCATTACGAGCGACAACGCAAAAAGCACAACCAACGATTTTCTTCTCATCCTCTTCCTCCTCGTTTCGTTTGTTCACCAGGTCATGACTGCGCCTAGGATGTACCCGCCTGCCCTGTGGTGGCGCATAACAGGATGTAAATCGGCTGCTCATCTTCACCTCCGCGTGTTTCAGAATGTCCATACTATAGAAAAAAACCGACGGATTGCCTATCGTCGGTTTTCTATGTCTCTCATCGTTTTCATGCTTTCCAACAATGTGACTAATTTGAAGCCAAATTGGCCTCTCCCAAGATACGGATTGGTTCCGGGATTTCAGCTTTCATCGCATCAGAACGATCCGGAACATGAGTTATGGCTCGCACCCATATGTTTCCCGATACCGGATTGTCTACAGTCAGCCTGACGGCAGTAATCGTTTTGTCCGGATATGGATTGGTGATTAGCCATTTATAGAAGGTTTCTTGACCAATCTGCACAGGTAAAGAGGTGAAAGCTGATTCATACAGTATCGGATCAACGTCATATTGCGCTGCCGTATGGACACTGCCTTTGGTTAGCTTTCGATCCCAGAAGCGATCCTTATTCGAGATGTTGAAGCCGTACGTAATCGGTACGCCAACCCTCGCTCCATCCTCGTACTCAAGCACGTACTCGCCTATCCGAAATTCCTTGTTGTCTAGGTAGATGCCGTCGATGAATTGATGGTATTCACGAAGATGATCGGTCGTATGAAGAACCTCCACGTACGAAGTTCCGGCACTTGTACCCGCTTCGCGCAGCGCCTCGCGATACCTGTATCGATACAGCGCATCGAAAGCCAGACTCGCTGTTTCCTCATGCTGCATATCGTCGTACGTATCACGCCAGAACATATAAGCCGCGTAAGCCATGGAGAACAGCACGCCGTTTCGCTGCAGATTCTCTTCCTTCAAGGCGCTCCAGTTGGAAATAATGCCGCCGAGCGGTCCATCGCTAAGCCGCGTGCTCCAATCTGCGAAGGATGGCCCGTCGAAGTTGCCGAATACAACCGGCATCCCCCGCTCGATAAACGGCTGGTCGAAATGCCGCTCGATGCCCCAATACCAATGCATCATGATGATATCGCGCGGAACGAGGTCAATCGCTTTGTACGTGGCAGGAATCGTTTCTCCCATATAGACGCCTGTTTCATAATCGACCATTCGTCTCTCGGAGCCGCCGTAGGTTTTACCCTCAGCGGTAACGGCGTTAAGCAGCTTCTCGCTCCAAATCATCGTTTGAGCTCCGCGCTCCTGCAGGTAGGTGTAGATGCGCTTGATATCGTCCGCATAGAGCTGCTCTGCCGGTTCTGTTTTGCATTTGTCGCACAATCCGATCGAGTACAGCTCATCATGGCCGATATGAACCGTCCTCGGCTCAAACACGTCCAGCACCTCGTCCAATACATCAAACAACAGCTCATACGAACGTTCGTCAGATGGACAATACGTATCCGGATAGGGATCGTGATGACGTTCGCGAATTTCGGGATGATTGATAAGCAAATAATCGCAATGGCTGAGGCAAGGCACTTCGGGAATAACATCCAAGTTACGCTCTTTGCAATAATCGATGAGCTCCCGCACTTGCTTCTGTGAGAGGAAGCGGCCTCCCCCGTTCTCGGCATGGATCGAATTCTTGTACCAAGCGAAGGTCTTCTCCTGGATCACGATCGTCTTGCCGCTGTATTCGTACATTTCCTCGCAATAGCGAACCCAGCCTTCGTTGATTTCAGGATGCTTCTTATATTCCATTGCTCCGCCGACCTCGATGACAATGGTATTGTATTTGAAGTGAACCAGCATATCGACGAAAGTTTTGAAATAAGCGATACCGTCCTCCGTCGGAAGATACACTTTCAATCCTCTTACCGGACAAGTAGGAACGTTATAAACGATGCCTTCATTCACAAAACCATGGTTCCGGTCCGCATACTTGGATAAGGTGACCGCTCCATACAGCAATCCGCGTTGTTGCTCTGCGTATACCGTGATTTCATCGGCTGCGAGATGAATTACGTAACCTTCTTCGTGCTCCGCATACTCGCACTTCAGTTGATCTCGGATGATTGCACGTACAGCTGACGTCACGCCGTAACGGAATGAAATTCGTTTATAATGCGCATCTTCCGTCTGCTTACTTGCAACGCTGCTTAGCATTTCCTTGATGAATGGCGTGTCGCAATCGATGACCGTATCTTTCGTTATCCGATTTCCCGTCTGCTCCCAAGCTGCATGCGCAGTCAAATAATCATTCATCGCTCAACCTCCGGGTTTCGAGTTAAATTCCCTATACGATCGTCACTTCGAATTGGGCAGAAATTCCAGTCGCTGTATCTTTCGCCGTCACGGTCCAAACTCCTGCGCGCGCATTGTACGGAACTGCGACCGCATGCACGTAATTGGTTCGCTCCAGACGAATGTTATCGGAATAGAGCCAATCTCTTGTACCGTCCGGTCCGCTAATATGAAAGCTGATTACGCTCGCGAATTCAGGCTCAGCATCAAGATCCGTTTCGAGCGCGATGCTGATTTGTTCCGTCGCTCCGCGTCTCCATTCGCGATTAGCCGTTACGCCTAAATCCGTAACTTGACAAGGCAGCAAGGAGAACAGCTTCGTATCCCCTTCGGCAAGCGCGAATTCCGCATAATCGGTATAGCCTAAGTAACGGCGTTCTCGAATGTCATAGACATGCGCAGGGCTGGCAAAATGGAACCGAAGCAGTGAAGCCTCGTCCTCCTGCTTCTTCCCGCTGCCGACCGCCAAACCGTCATGACCCAGCGATTGCACGTCGCTTAGTTTGCGAAGAACTGCTGCATAGGCCGCGTTCCCATTCGTGTAATAGAAGCTTTCGCAGCCTGCATGCACCGCTTTGCCATCGATCTGCGTAAGCTCCGCAGGCTTGCTTGCGTCGGATAACGCAATCAGGCTGCCGATCAGCTCTCGTAGTGCAGTGCCTCCTTGTGCTTGACGACGAAGCTGTGAATATTCCGCCAAAGCGAGATTCAAATAGACAGCTTTCCCTTTGCCATATGGTCGTACATTCACAGCTGCGATCTTCCGCATAAAATCATCGCGGAAAGCGGACTGTCCCTCTCTTGAACGGATGCCGAATTCCGCAATCCGAACATCCTGGAACGACTCATCGGGCGCAAAATAAGGGAAATCAGCATTCGGCACAAACCCATCGTTGTTATAGAACGGCTCCGCTTCCGTCGACAGCCGCTCGATGCCAAACAAATCGTCTAGCTGTCCTTGTGCCAGCGGCGTGCAATGCTTATCCATCAATCCCGTTTGAATATCGCCGATGATGACGCCGCCTTGCTGCACGAAGGAGGTAATGGCCTCCGCTTCGGCTGCGCTTAGCGCGATGGAATAAGGCAATACAAGCAGTTTATATGGACGGCTTAGCAGTTCACCTGCTTCGATCTGCTGCGAGGCGACAAACGAATACTGATAGCCGCTATCCTCCAGCATATCGATCCAGCCTTGACGGTTGTTTTGGAAACGAGCTTTATCCGCCGCTATCGTAGTACCTCGTACGGATGCCATTGAATAATGAATGGCGATGCCGCAATGATCCCGTTCAGCCACGTGCAGCAGCAGCTTGCCAATTCCCTCTTCGCGAATTTCTTTGAACGGGACGCTGAGATCCTTTGCGCTGGTGCTGAGCGAGTAGTCCGGATTCAAGAGGCTGAACTCCCAGAAAATATTGCATAGCGTTAAGCCGTGATAGACGCCATGCCATACGCCTTGCTTCGCCGTCACGCCATCGACCCCATAACCAAACCAGCCGCCAATAATGGTACCGGGTTTCGCGAAGGACCGGTGGAACTCGTATTGGTTGCCGACGCCATAGGCTTCGAAATAGCCGACATGCTGATGAAGACGGTAATAATCATAACCGGAGTAGGCTGTGGACGCCTGACAGCCGGACATCCGAATGACGCCCTCTTCGTCTTCCCCCTTCACGATGGCAGCAATGCGCCGGTAAGCTTCAATGAATGTGTTCTCCATGAAACGTCGATGATCGGCCCAAGGCGCATAAGCGGCCCTTCTTTTCGCTTCCTCGCGAGTCAGCGGATACGCCTCATGCCAACTGCTATATGCGGTGCCCCATGATGAGTTGAGCAATTCGATGTCGCCCGCATATTCTTGTTTAAGCCATTCTCGCATCTCTCCCAGGCAATAGGAACAGAAGCAAAGGTCAAGCTCATCGGTGTAACAGGTCAACGAGCCTTCATCATTGGCGAAATAGGCAATCGGTCCAAAATGCTTGAATTGCGAAACTTTGCTTGTAATCTTATGCTGCAGCCCTTCCCAGAACGCCGGATCATTCAGACAAGGCGTACGAACGAGATACCGATTATCTTTCGTCCGATAATACTGCTCCTTCCGCTCCACGTAAGGCCCTCGATGGTACCAATACACGCCGAGTCCTTCTGCCCCCGACATCGTGAGCGTCTTCGAGCTGCCGGGGAACAAACCGGTAATGCCGATCTCATGGTAACGCTCACCTATGAGTCCGAGAAAATCGCCATGGCCCCGATTTTGCGGCGCTGTGAACACTTCGAAATCCTCGAGCTGTCTGTGAATAGGCGTCACTACGATTTTCTCCGAGGACCAGCGCTGTACAGGATGATCGCCAATCCTCACATCCGCTTGCACCGTAACATGCATGGATTTCATGGAGGTTGGCCGGTATTCGCAAGTGAACGAATCACTTCCGCCATTAATTGCCGTCACCGTTTGTTGTAGGACATTGCCGTAATCATCGACAATCTGCACGCGCAGCTCGCTTGGTTCCCCTTGCAATTGCAGCGTCAGCTGCAGCGTTTCTCCCGCTTTAAGCGACTGATGGCTGAGAGCAGCTTCACCTATAAATGCCCGAAGTGGCTGAGAGAGGCCGAATGTCGCAAAGTCCGCCAACGACTCTGCGGCGTACGCATTCAACTCCACGCGGAATTCCCCGCCGATCGCCAATTGCTCCGGTAACGAAAGCACACCGGCCTCGCAATTCCCCGCCGCAATAAGCTCATCATACGCATTCTTGATCGAATACCGGATATGATCCGGAGTCAGGGATCCCGAAGTACGAATGATCCATTCCTGTTCGTTTCGAACAGGCGGCTCTATCAAACAGCCGGACTCCCGTTTAGCAGCCCAAATCACGCTTCGATAGACAAGCTCATAGAATGATTCCAGATAGGCAAACGTGCAGCTGCTCTTGGCTCCTGCCCATCTGTCAATTACCGCATCGTAGGTCGATTCCTTGGCGGTAAATTCTTTATGTTGAGGCAGGATATCGCGAGGGTAGTACCCGTATGCGACCACCCTGCCATTGCCATAGCTCCTTACCGCAGCAATCGGCGAGCCATCCTCGGCTTTGATTAGTACATCGCCAGCAGCTTGATAAGGGTAATAGGCCAGTTCTTCGCAAGGCATCAGCTCAAGCGGGATGCCGTTTGTAATGAAGTGGGACTTCGCTGCCGTCCATCGACCTGATTTCAAGAGGTCAAAGCGTACCTTGGGGTAGCCTTCTCCGGCATTGTTGTCTACAGCGAAACCTTCTTCGAACAGGTTTACCAGCGGCGATAACGCTTCGAGCTCCGGGGATTTCGGCTTGTCTTCTCCGTGGAAAGGGCGCATGAGCACGAGCCCCGCGCCTGCCTCCACCCGTCGAAGGATCGCTTCCCTCGAAGCAGCGGTGAAATGCGACCAGCCGTTCACGGCCGGAATTACAAGCACGTCAAAGTGCTGCTCCGAGGTCAGCACCTTCTCCAGGTTGTCGAACATGATATGCTGATCATCGACCGATGCCCGAATATCGTAGTAATCGCCGATTCCCCATTTGTTCAGATCCCAAGCTCTGTCAATGGTTACCGTCTCATACGAAACGCCGGTTCGACGAATGAATTCGACGATCTCGCGGCCATGCTTCACGCTTGGCACAAAGAACAGCTTCAACTTCTCGCCTGCATACGACGTTAATCGGTCCGGGTACTCGCCACCAAAACTCGTTTCGTAGGTGATGTCGTACGTCTTCTCCACCTTTTATTCGCCTCCTTAGCCTACAATCGCATAATCTCCTACCTCATCAGCCTTAATTGATCCGAGCATAACCCCTTTGGATACATACCTAGCTTGGATAGCGAAACAGTTGATCGCAAGGAAAGGATGTTTCGTACATCCTGCTCAGAGTATCTGCCCGATCGCGAACACCAATTCGATAGACCTCATCGACTTGGCTGATGTAATGGTGGAAGGCAAGCTCCACGACGCGCTCCGGATGATGGCGATAACCGCGCCGCTCCAGTCTGTGCGCAAGGATAAACGCATCGATTCGCGCTTCCTCCTCTTCCGTTGCAATCCCTCCGTAAGGCTTATCTTCTTGAAAATAAAAAGCTGCCCGCGCTTCGCTGCCAAGCCGGCTGGCTATTCGCACCGCAGCTTCCCGCACGATAAAGTGATCGATATGCTCCTTGAAGGCGATCGGGAATACCAGCGCTGTATCGGGCAGCATCGCCCATTTCGCTATTCGTTCGAGCATCCGATCGTAAATCTGTTGATCTCGCGCGTCGAAATCCGGGAACATGCCATGCGGAAACTCCATTTCGCTGCTTGCCAGCGCTTTGCCTCTGGTGAAGCATTCGTATTCCGCTAACAGCTCGTAGCCGTAATTGTAGGGATTCAACAGCTCATCGATACAATTCAAATCTTCCAGCAGCCGCTTGCCGGTTGCCAGCTTGATGCGCTCCAGACCGGCGTCGAAATTCCCGCTTCCGGTATGCGCCAAATAATTACTGCGCGAGAACACGTTGATGATACGGAACTGTTTCGTATGTAGGAGGTCTCGCTCTTTCAGCTCCAGCACGTAACCTCCCAGAAAGAATAGAAAGTCATCGTAATGCGGGGAGATGACGATGATGTTCATCTCAGGAATGACGTCCTCGATCGGGAGAATCTTCATCTTCGTCGACATCGTCAGTCCTCCAGCAATCGGTAGATTTCGGTATAGGCGTCTTGAAAGTAAGGGAGCTGCTGCTGGGCCAGTTCTTCATGACTCGTATCCTGCTCGAGGAAAGCCAGTGCCTGATTAGCCGCTTCGAGTGATTCAAATTCACATTCCCAGATCAGCGTGTTTCCGGCTTCTCTGCCGCTGTAAGGCAAATAACGCTTTCCCTTCGGGAATGCCGGGTTCTCGCGTTCGAGCAGGGCGAATTGACGTTCCAACGTTAGGAATTGTGCTTTGCTGGCGGCTTGGAACCGCTGAACAAGTCTTACTTTTACCTTCATCGTGCATCACGCTCCCTCGTATAGTTGACCTGCACCCAGCATGTACCTGAAAGCTGCCGTCATGGGAAGCTCGTTCTCTTCGGCAAATGCCGCGAGCAGCTTCGCGCTCAACTCCAGATGAATGGCATGCGGTGAAGTGACTGCCAGTGCGGCAATCAATGCGCCGAGCTCAACCGCGCTTTCCAGCGGCGTTTCGCCGAAATACGCATCGCTGCGTGCCTTGGCGAATGGCAGGCCGCAGCACAAGCCGCTAATGACGCCTCCCAGCAAAGCATCGCCGGCGCCTGCCGAGCTTACGGCCTTCACCTTCAGCGAAGGGGTATACGTGAGATGACCGTTCTCGTAGCTGTAACAGCCGGCTGCGCCATCCGTCATAATCATCTTCATCTCGGCATTGTGGCCGCTAAGATAACTCGCACAGGCAGCGGCTATTGGTCTGCCTCCCAAATCCAACTCCGCGTCCGCTGACGCTTCAGCTAATCCTGCGATTCGGCAAGCTTCATCACGGTTAACCGCAATCAGATCCGTAAGCGCAAAGCCGCCAAGATCCTTGAACTCGGCTGCTTCGGAGGATAATAAGGCTGCGACGTTGAAGCTCTTCCGGGCTCTGCCTCTTTCGAGGAGCGCGATGCGAGCGGCGAGCGGTACCTCCGGAGCGGAAAGCACAATTTCCGAGATTCCATCCGGAGGGAACTGGTCTAGTGCAAGGCTAATATCTTGCGGGAGCACCTGTTCGCTTGCGCTGTTGGAAGTCGTGATGTTGCCTCCGGCCAGATCGGGATATTGAAAACAAACGCTGAATAGTGTCTTGGCCTCCGACAAGCAGCTCACATAGTCGACAACCATCCCGGAAGCAGCTAACTGCTCTAGCAGTGCTTTACCTTCAAGGTCGTTACCCACCTTACCGATCGGATACAGCTTGAATCGATCCTCTTCTTCCATCCTCTGCTCGCACAGCAGAACAGCCGGGTAATGGCAAATAATATGCAGCTTGCAGAAATCTTGATTGGTCGTCAGCTCGCCGAGCCGGCTTTCGTTTCGGCCAAGCGTCTGATTGCCTGCAAGACGGAACAAGATACCGGAGCCGATTCCACCGGTACCGATAAGGCGGCGATAGCGATAGCGCGTATCCGATATGGGACGCAGCGCGTTCATACCTGCACCCCGTTTATGGCCCATTCCGGATGCTCGGCAATGGGATGTGCCGCCGTTTCGAGTGTTGCTGTAAGGAGCGCATCCGGATGAGATTGAAGCAGGGTCATCGGATACTCGGCGGTTTCGCCTGAAAATAAGGCAACACGGAGTGCGGTCTGCTTCCAGGCGCCTGTATCGCTGTATATTCTAATCTTCTTAGCGGACAGGCACTCTCTCATGCCGAGGGTAATCGACATCGGCGGGACGAATTGATAGGCACCGCCATAGGTTCGCTGGGCGAGTGCAATGATCGTATCGAGATTATTTTCCTGGACTCGGATCTCCGAATTCCGCAGCTGTTCCACCGTAATGGAGCTGTAAGGATGTCTGCGTGCTTGATTATAGGCCAGATGTCCATCTTGCCCCCAACCGCCAAGCGTCAGATCAATCGGCGCTTCGGCAATGCGAGACTTGATGGTTTCAATGGCAGACGGAACCGGGAAATACCGCTGCTTATGGGGAACGGCAAGCTCAGGCCGAACCCCGCCATAGAAATGCGTCTCCATGAAACTTCGGAAATTATACGGGTCGTTGCGGGCGAGCAGTTTCCCTTCCCAGTCCAAGCACTCATCCATATGAAACACCGTCATATTCGTTAGCGCGATGCTCTCCTCGTTAATGATCTTGACGAACGGCTCATACCACGCCTTCGGTCCGCATGGCACAATCGCTCGGAAGGGACGGCCTTCTTCATTTGCCAGTCGGATGTCATTGGCAAACTCCCGCGCCATGAGCATCCCCATCTCAGCCGAATCCCCCACCAGTCGTAATGGAATTCGGCGCTTTGGGTGGTCCAGCAGCTCATTAACCGGCACTTTGCACCATTCATAAAGCTCTTGATTCGATATCGGACACATCAGCATTCTCCTTCCTTTATCTGCTAACAGACAGGAACCCCGGACCTACATCGAGGGTTCCCGCATATAGCTGCCACTTACACGTTTACTCCCATCCCGGAGTTACATTTTTCTCCGTAATGATTTCGTTCACATCATCGATGATTTCTTGGCCCCCGTTGTCCAGATACTCGTTGACCGCCGTATCCCATTTGTCCATGTTCTCATCGCCAACGATCATCCGCGTCACATGGTCAGTGAAGGCTTGATCGAGCTCTGATCCTTTCTCGTCTGCCACTGCCGAAGTAATGTAGTCTACCGGATTCTTGTAGAACTTCACTGCCTTGAGCGTCTCCACCGCATCTTGAACGAACTGCTTCGCCAGCGGATCCGTGAACGCATTTTGCGGCTGTACCGCTTCTTCGTTCGGTGCCCAATAACGGCCAATGAGGTAGCTCCTCGGACGAACGTCTTGCGCATCCGGAATATCGACCGGGATGCCGTCTTTGATTTCGTACCCTTTGCCTAAACCGCCGTTTTGCCAGTCAAAATCTGCATGATTCGCAGTACGCTGCTCCCAAGGAACGAACGTGCTCATATAGTCGAGCATGCCGAGAATCCGGTCTGCTTTCTCCGGATGATCCTTCAAATGGCCGCTGAGCATAATCATTTGGTAGAAGCCTTTACCGGAAGCGACATAACCGCTTTGGCCGTCTTCCTGTGCGAATGGAGGAATAACGGCCAGATTTGCCGTAGGCTGCAGCTCTCTGAGAGCCGTGAAACGCTTCTGGTTGAAATCGTACGGCTGTTCGAAATACATCCCATATTTACCGGTGAAGAAGTCGTTCCGGACGTCGCTTTGCTTCGCGACGGCCCAGTCTTTGGACAATGCGCCTTCCTTGTATAAATCCGCGAGGAATTGAATTTCGTCCTTGTGCTGGCTCGTAATGATCCCCGGAATGAGCTGGCCTTTGTCGTTCTTGTAATACCATGCGCCGGAATCCCAGCCTACGCTCATCGCTGCGCCGTATAGGAGACCTGTACCGACAGAAGAGATGCCCATGCCAAGTGTATCGTTCTTGCCGTTCATATCGGGATCTTGTTTCGTGAAAGCGACCAGCACATTCTTCAGCTCTTCATAGTTTGTCGGCATCTTGAGGCCGAGGTTGTCGAGCCAGTCCTTACGAATGACCGGACGTTTCCCATATTTCTTAGGGAACCATCTCGGGATGGCGTACACCTTGCCTTCGACTGAAACGGAGTCCCAAATATCTTGTGGAATTTGCGACAAGGTCGGATATTTCTTGATCATGTCGTTGAGTGGAAGGAAAGCGCCTTGCTTGGCCCACTTTACAAAGTTGGCGTCCGGTCCTTCTTGACCGATCATATCCGGCAAGTCGCCGCTTGCCATGGTAACCGCCAGTTTATCCGGATACTCCTGCATGAAAAAAAACTGCGGCTTGAAGTCAATGTCGAACTTCTCATTGATTGCCGTAACCGCCGGACCTTGAGGAGCCGGAATCGCGGTATCCCAAAGTCCATCCATATATGAAACCGTAAACTTCACCTTGGATTCCGCATCCGGCTCTTCGGTCGCAGTAGTCGCAGCTGTCTTGTCGTTTGTTCCCGTGCTGTTGCTCGGAGCATTCGTCGTTGTGCTCTTTTCTCCCTCGTTATTCCCCCCGTTGTTACCTCCGCTGCAGGCAGCCAGGGTCATAGCTAGGGCTATCGCAAGAAACGCAATCAGTAAACTTCTACATTTCACACAAACTCCTCCGTTATCTTGGCTGCTCAAACGAGATGTATCCCCTCACACCAAGCGTATAGGATGAACGATGAGATGAAAATCGGCTGTTCTTTGACTGCTTCAACGATTTATTCGTTCAGGTGAAAAAGCGTGAAGTAACAATAAAATCGACCAGGTCGATAAACGAATGATGGGGCTGCACAAACTCGATGCTATTATTCGTGATGGCCGAAATGTTGCCCAATTTACAACAAATTCGGATTTACGACTTGCTGATATCCGAAATGATGCTCGATTTGCAACATAATGACCTCGATATGAACATTGTGAGATCATGTCCGTGAAAATGTTGCCTTTCGCGCAACAATTGCCGTTCTCCGACTCGCAAACATCCAAATTGTTGCACGTAATGCAGGATTTTAGATTAAGCAGGGAAGGTTGCGGAAGGTCGAAGACTTCGCAGCGACTACGCAAAAAGAGCTGTCTCAAAAGTCGCTCTGCGCGCTTTTGAGACAGCTCTATAGAACCATCGTTATTCCCATCCCGGTGTAATCTGCCGCTCCTTAATGAGTCTGTTCACTTCATCTATTATCGCTTGCCCGCCATTGCTTAAATACTCTTCGACCGCCGAATCCCAACCAGAGAGGGGTTCGACCCCGACGATCATGCGCGTCACATGATCCGTAAACGCTAGTTCAAGCTCCGATTCCAACTCGTTGCGCAGCGGAGAAGTGATGTAATCGACCGGGTTGCAATAAAACTTATACCCTTTCAAGGTGTCCACCGCGTCTTGTACGAATTGCTTGGCAAGGGGATCCCCGAAGGAATTTTGCGGCTGCACCGCTTCGTCGCTTGGCGGCCAATATCGACCGATCAAATAATTTTTGGGACGCAGCTCTTGCGCATCTGCTTTCTCGACCGGTATGCCGTCTTTCATCACATAGCCCTTATCCACACCGCCATATTGCCAGTCGAAATCCCCGTTCCCCGGGTTGCGATCCTCCCACGGAATCCAACTGCTCATATAATCGAGCATGCCCAGAATGAGGTTCGCCTTCTCAGGCTGCTCCTTCAGTTCGGCATTCAGCATAATCATCTGATAGACGCCTTTGCTGGAGGAGACATAACCGCTTTGACCGTCATCTTGCAGAAAAGGCGGGATGACGGCCAATTTAGCCGAAGGCTGAAGCTCTCGCAGTGCAGTAAAGCGTTGCTCGTTGAAATCATAGGGTTGTTCGAAATACATCCCAATCTTTCCGGAGAAGAAATCATTGCGTACATCGCTCATTTTGGAGACGGCCCAATCTTTTGCAATGGCACCCGCCGAATAGAGCTCCGATAGAAATTGGATCTGTTCCTTGTTCCGATTCGTAATAGTGCCGGGTATGAGCTGCCCTGCATCATTCCGATCATACCAAGCGGCGGAGTCGTACCCGGCACCCATTGCGGCTCCATACAAAAGTCCGGTGCCAACGGAAGACAACCCGAGTCCCAGGGTATCATCCTTTCCGTTCTTGTCGGGGTCATTCGCGGTGAAGGCGATCAGTACATCGCGCAGTTCCTTGTAATTCGTGGGCATCGGCAGACCTAAATTGTCCAGCCAGTCCTTCCGGATCACCGGTTGTTTGCCATATTTCTTCGTAAACCATCTTGGAATCGCATAGATATTCCCGTCGACGGAAACCGATTGCCATGCGCTTTGCGGTATTTTGGATAACGCGGGGTAGTTCTTTATAAGGTCATTTAACGGAAGGAACGCACCTTGCTTCGCCCATCTGACGTAATCTGCATTTGGATTCTCAAGGCCAATCATATCGGGCAAATCGCCGCCTGCCATCGTGACCGCAAGTTTATCCGGGTATTCCTGCATGTAATAAAATTGCGGGTTGAAATCTATGCCGAATTTCTCGTTAATCGCTTGAACCGCGGGACTGTCCGGTGATGGAATGACTGCATCCCATAAGCCATCCATATAGGAAACTCGAACTGCTCCGAGCGCTTTGGCTTCGGTATTGTTCGAACCTGACGCATGAACATCCGCAGCGGTCCGATTGCTTGCAGAATCGGCACGATTCGTAGATTCATTCTCGCCATTGCATGCGGCAAGGAGCGCGAACATGGAGATGATGAGCATGCCTGTAATCCCGTTCTTCTTCATACGTTTGCCCTCCTTCAACCTCGTTCGTCGCGATCATTTTGCTTTGTTATTCGACAGAATGACCCTCGATCTCCTTCTACTACTAAGGAATTTTGCCTATTTCAGCTATCGTTGCGCGATATACCAATCCTATTTAATTCCAATTTTCTACCTTGATTTAACAGTTTCCCGATGCTACTATGGGGACATCTCATGTATTCCAATGATCGAAGAGGAGGAAGACAATGGGAAAAATCGGGCTCCTCAAGCACGCTGCAGGCTCCCTGTTCATTCAGCTTTTACTTAGTTTTCTAGCCATCCTCATCCCTCTTATCGCATTCTTTTTCTTCTCCTTCACCCTACTCAAGAATCACGCCACAGACGAAGTGATCAAATACAACACCTTAAGCATGAATAAAACCATAGAGAAATACGAGAACCATTTCAATCAAATCCGGAATATCGGCCTGGATCTGCTATTGGACGAGAAATTGACTTCGCTTAATCGACCGACCCTCGACTATTTGAATGGACGATCGCTAATGCGATCCATTAACAGCTACTTGAGCCATAAGGATATCGCCGTCCACAATATTTTCATCTATTTCAAGAAAAGCAACTTTGTCATTTCAGGTGACCGCGGTGCAAACGCCGATGACATGTTTACTCACTATTATCAAAGTACGGACTATTCGCCGGCGTTCTGGTCGGAGCAATTCAGCAAGCCGGGCAGTTACAGCATTCTGCCTTCCTCCACGTTCAATGAGAAGACGATCAATCAACTGACGGCGAAGGGCCGCTACATGCCTGTTATCGTTCGGAACAAATTCTTCCCGGATTATCAAGTCATCATTATGCTTGATTTAAACAAAATGCTAAGCGATTTCCACGATTCATCGCAAGATCAATTCATCCTGCTGGATTCGGCCGGAAACCGGTTAGCTGCCGACAATGTCGGTGAGCAGGTCGAAGCCACTCTGCCTGTTTGGGAGAGCGATTCCAATTATGTAAACCGGAACGATATTTATTATTTCACCAAAACAGGCGCAGTCACCGGCATTCGTTACGTCAAGATCGTTCCCGACAATCAGATTTCGGCTCAAATCAGCAAAATCAACTCGATTCTGCTCATGCTGTTGATCGTGTTCACGATTGTCAGCATTTGTGCCGCTTGGTTTTTCACGAAACGATTCCACAATCCGGTCAAGCGTATTATGGAGTCCATCCAGACGTTAAACGCTCCTTCCGCCGTTCAGAGCAGCATACATGAATTTAAATACATAAACGACCAAGTCCGACACCTCGTCCAGACCAACAACACGATCGATCAAGCCAACAGCCGCAAGAACTCCTTGCTCAGCTACTATGCTTTTATGAACAAAATCAAAAACATTAAGCTGAAGGATCAAGAGTTATATGACTTCTCCATCCAAGAGCCGTACCGTCTTCTCCTGTTTCGACTGCAATTTACGCCTTCGTTCTTCCGTGACATTGACGCAGATGAAGGAAAAGCCTCCTTCTTCGTACGCGAATATATCGATTCCCATTTGAAGACTCATGTGCAGACGCAAACGATACAGCTCGAACATGATCTCATTCTGTCGCTCGTTATCGGAGATTCCATACAAGAGGACATCCCGTCCTTTCTCGGCAGCTTGAAGACTGTCTTCGACCTTGACCAACGGTATTGGTCCATTACGATCGGTGTCGGCAGCTTGTATCGGCATTCTGCTGATCTAACGCGAGCGTACGAACAAGTACTGGCTCTACTCGACTACCGGAAGCTCGAGCATGTAACTCAGATCATTTCGGCAGCCGAACCACAGCCGGAATGGCAAGCTGCGATGACCGGCGGGCAGGAGCAAGAGCTGTATACGAATTTGTCAGCAGGCAATGAAGAATTCGTGCTGCGCATCGTCTCCAAAGTGCTCGGGCAGCTGGAGAAGAAAGCCGCAACGGCCATCCAGTATTATGATTTTGCAGAGAATATCGCCCAGCTGGTGACCAAAACATTCGCTTCTCTCCACCTCGATTTGCAGGCGCTTCAGAGCTATCTGGCGTTGTCCGGTAAGCCGCGCAGCTGCTCTAATCAAGAGGAGCTGCAGCGCTATTTGATCAAGCTGCTCACCTTCGCGATGGCTCGCGTAAATGAGAAGAAGGCCTCTCGCGACAATATCATAGAGTTTGTAATGAACTATATGGAGCAGCATTACCGGGACGATATTACGCTTGATATTTTGTCCGATAAGCTCAATATCTCTGCCAGTTATCTCTCGACTTATTTTAAATCCAAGACGGGCATGAACTTTATCGACTACATTAACAATTACCGGATTGATCTGGCCAAATCGCTTCTGAAAGGCGCCGATCTGCGCATTCAAGATGTAGCCTCCCAAGTCGGCTATCAAAACATAAATTCGTTCAACCGGATGTTCAAGAAAATTAGCGGCGTGACGCCAAGCGAGTTTCGCAAGCAGCAATATCTCATGGAAGGCTAAACGGAAAAGCCGCTTCTGCTCACGGTGATCGTGATGGAAGCGGCTTTCTTTGTCGTTTATCCGAGATAGGTTTCTGCGCGATTACGTATGGCTTCCATGACCGCAACCGATTGGATCGAGGAGCTCAGGTCATGCTTTAACTGCCCTCCTGATTTCAAAGCATCCAAGAAGCTGGCATTTTCGTCATAGAAGCCAAATGCCGTCGTCCACTCCTGCTCCTCGGGAATGATTGCGACCTTCCCCTTCTCCGAACAGATGAGACCCGCAAAGCTGTTCGGACTCTCCAGCAGCGGCAAATGAAGCTCATAGGAGAAACCCTCGCCTCTTACGGTGACCATCTCACGGGCTGATCCGGAATGCGGGTAACAGTTCAGATTCACTCGCACGCCATTTCGGAAGCATCCTTCAGCCATGATATTGCTAAGTCCGGGTGCAATTCCTGTCAAATCATCATACCGGAACCTCAGCTCTGCATATTCGGAGCCGGCAATAAACTTCGCAGCATCAATCGCATGGATCGCGGTGGTGGAGAAATCAGCATCCTTGCGATTAATTCGGACCATGTCATAGGTGATGCTGTAGATTTGTTTATCTTGTGCATGTACTCGGAGTTTATCGATAAGCAGGTTTGTCATGGGGACAAATCTGCGATTAAATGCGACGCGGTGCCGGATACCTCTATTCGCCGCCTGTTCTTGGAGCGCAATAACATCTGCAGTATGGATACCCGGCGGTTTCTCCAAGAATACGGCAACACCGGTATCCATGACCTGCAATGAGATCGGCACAGTTAACTGCTCCGGAACGACGACCCATACGGCATCCAGTTGTTCGGACTCCAGCATCTGAGTGAAGCTGCCGTAGGCTCGTTCAAAGCCGAAATCCGCGCGATACGCTTCTGCTGCCGCTTCGTCCACATCGCAACAAGCGGCAAGACAAACGCCTCCAATCGTTTCCTTGTATTGCTTCAAGCAAGGTCCATGTGTTGCCCTTGAATGCCAGCCGCAGCCGATGACTCCGATGGTTACCATTAGACGCCGCACCGCCAATCGGTATCCTCATGGGCTTTCAGTTGAATGGATAACGAACCGTCTTCGTTCACCTTCTGGGCACAGGCCCAGCTCACTTGTTTCAATTGACCCGGCTTTACTTCCAGTTCGATTGAGAGCCTGATCTCTTGATCGCGCCAGGAAGGAGGCAGAATGATCGAAGCCAAACTTACTTTACCCGGCAGCGGGCATCCCTTATCGAGCTTGCCGCGTACCTTCCCCTTGCCTTCTGAACTCACGGCTTCCAGCCATAACGTGCCCGGGACGCCGGAAACGCCGTCGTTGGCCAGTGCGATGACCAGCTCATCCGTCCCTTGCCGTTTGCGCTGCCACACCCATGATGGGCGAATGCGATAGCCCAATCGGCGCTGGAGCGTTTCGATTCCGTCCGGGTACCGCTCATGATAGCTCGCTATTGCTTCCGCTTCTGTCCACAACCCCCAGTAATTCCCGCCAATATCGAGCGCATGTAACATGGAGCTTGCGATCACATCGACATGCCCGCTATCGAATTTGAGCTTCTCTTGCTTGAAATGGCGGTAATAACCATCCTCAATAACAGCTGCGGTCCAAGCCGCCCGACCGGCGATCACTTCGATTTGCTCCGGCTCTTCGATGATGATGCTGTCCGTCCGTACCCAACAGTCTTCCTTCATCGCATACTCTCGCACCGTGCGATTGCCGGTATGGCTTATATCCGGCTGCGTATTAACGGCCAGCGGCGTATGCTTCCATCGTTCAATTTGCTGCCTCGACATCGACATGAACGTATGCTCAGCCGTCGTATAGTCGGGGAATGGATTCTTCAGATCATTCGTATGGCCTTCTCCCCAGAAGCCATACATCATCAAGTCCACAAATTCAATGATTGGATTGCCGTCAAAACGTTCCGCCAGCAGCTCGTTTAACTCCGTGAATGCCGCTTGGAAAGCAGGATGATCATAACGAGGCTCATAGTAATCAAAGTCTTGGTTATTGAAGGTACCAATATTAACCAGCGGCACTTGATCAAGCAAGAAATCCGGCATGGCAAGCCTTGCTGGCTGTATATTGGGGCTCGACAGCTGAATGCGGAAGGCTACACGCAAGCCATGGCGTTCAGCGGCATCAAACGTCGCTTCCCAGATCGGATGAAGGTCAAGTTGTCCCGGACGAAATTGCACATCTCTCCAATCACAGCGAATATAGAGCACATCGACATATGGAAGCTTCGCCAGCTTCTCCACATGTTCTTCGATTGTCTCCTGCCCCAGCCTCGCCTTAAGCGATGGCCCGTTCTCCTCCCAGGCGTAAGCGATTAATCCTTGGCCCGGATTACGGACAGGCTTGCTTGATGGGGTCGTTGTAAAGATCGTGTACCACCCGTCATCTTGTTCAATTTGAAATGGACCTTGATACAAACGGCCCAAGTTCACCGCCTTATTAGCCCCTTTTTCCACGACAGCTCAACTCCCCGATTGGATGTAAAACTTGCTTCTTATTCCCAAAATATAAGAAGACGCGCGGAAAAGATATGTACGATATTTTCGCACCTTCATCATTTTATAGATTTTCACAATTCCTGCTGCAAAACAAAAAAAGCGACAAGCATCGCTTGCGCCTTTTCACTATTAATCACCCGATTCATCATCCAGATCTGTGATAACGCCGGTCACTTTATCGTATGGAATAATCGTAAACAACGCTGTCTTCTGCAGCTTGGCTTGATCATATACGGCGTACACTTTACTTGAACGGGCGATAAAGAGCTGTGCGATACGGGCTTCCAGTTCATTGTGCGTCGTAAAACCATGTTCCTGCGAAACGCCGTCAACGCCGAGGAACATCTTCGTGATGTTCAGCTTCTCGATGACACTCTCTGCCAGCGGACCGATCAGCTCATAGCTCTTATGCCGCATGACTCCGCCGGAGACCACGACCTGCACGCCTTCGGCATCGAACAATTCATTCGCGATGTTGACCGCATTGGTGACCACGGTTATGTTTTGGTGGTTTTTGAGCGCCCTGGCAATCAAGAATGTCGTTGTCCCCCCCGTCAGGCATATGATATCGCCTTCTTCCACTAACGAAGCAGCCGCGGCCGCAATTCGTTCCTTGCCTTCTCTGCTGACATCCCGTTTCTCGGCAAAAGCCAGCTCGGCATTTCTGCCGCTGCCTTCATCATAGATCGCTCCGCCGATGGTACGAATGATTTTGTTCGATTTCTCCAGCAATTCCAGGTCTCGCCGCACGGTTGCGATCGAGCTGTCCGTTGCTTCCATTAGATCTCCAATCGAAGCTTTGCCTGTTTCCTTTATTCGCTCAAGGAGTTTCGTTCTGCGAAGCTCGCCTTTCGATTGTATCATGCTCTTTCCTCCATCATTAGCGCATATCTATAGCTTTACCTACACAGCCGCATAGTTGCATTTTGTCCATGGCAAGCTGTTTAACGGCTTGTTTGGCCGGTACCATGTAGGTGCGAGGATCATTTTCATTTGGTTTGTTGGCAAATACAGCTTTTATCTCATCCGAGAATGCAATGCGAAGCTCTGTCGCGATATTCATCTTCGCCATCCCAAGGGAAACCGCCAGCTTCACTTGTTCTGCCGGAATGCCTGAACCGCCATGCAGCACAAGCGGTGCAGCTACACGTTCAGCGATGGAAGCAATTCGTGCAAAATCAATATTAGGCGTACCTTTATATATGCCATGTGCTGTACCGATCGCGGGAGCAAGCGTATGGACACCTGTTAAATCCATGAATTTCACGCATTCATCCGGATCGGCGAGCAATGCATCAAGCTCATCCACAATGATATCGTCCTCTACGCCTCCAACCTTGCCCAGCTCCGCTTCCACATTGACGCCGGCAGCTTCGGCGACTTCCATCACTTTCGCGGTTCGCCGCACATTTTCCTCAAAGGGATGCATGGAAGCATCCATCATAACCGAGGTATAACCTGCCCGTATACATCTGACTATGAGATTAAAATCCGTGCAATGGTCGAGATGCAGCGCGATCGGCAGCCCCGTTTGATTGGCGGCAACCGTAGCCGCGGCAACGATGTATTCCGGTCCTAAATGTTTTACGGTGCCTACCGTGGATTGAATGATGAGCGGCGATTGCGTCTCAATCGCTGCTTCCGTAACCCCTTGGAGCATCTCGAGTGTGTGTACATTGAATGCGGCTACGGCGTATTTACCTGATCTGGCCTGCTGAAGCATGCGAGTGGATGAAAGAAGTGGCATAAGGAAGGAGCCTCCTGTCGTTTCTGAATGACTGCTGTACATTGCAAAAACTAGCATTGGAATTTATGACTCTATAAGATAATCATATCGGGTTAAATTGATCTTTACAATCATTTTTTGATTGATAAAATCAAAAAATGATTGATGACATCAATGAAACGATCTATTATAGAGGCATACACATCGACAACACCTAAAATGAGGAGGATTCCGATGAGCTTGACCTATGGGGAGATCAAATCGCAATATTCGGCCTTGCAGCAAACCTATGACTATATGCTGAAGAATCGCACCGCAATTACCGATTTCTTTCATTCGCAAGGCAAACGCTCTGTCACCTTTATCGGTTGTGGTTCGAGTTATACCCTTAGCGAATCCGCAGCATTTTCCGTTCGCTTACGTGCCGGGATTCCCGCGTCTGCGCTTGCAGGCGGGGATTTGCTGCTGAATGCTGAAGCCTATTCTTCGCTGCTTAGCGACACACTTCTAATTGCTCCTTCTCGCTCAGGCTCAACGAGCGAAATCGTCGAGTCGGTTCGGCTGCTGAAGTTAAATGGGGAAGCACCGGTATTGGCCATCTCATGCGTGGTCGACTCCGCACTATCTGAAATCGCAGATCTCATACTGTCGCTTCCCTGGGCGTTTGATCACAGCGTGTGCCAGACGAGAACCGTAACCAACTTGTATACGGCTAACCTCATGATCGCCGCATTTCTTGGCCATGACGAATCCGTTCTCGCCGACATCGCTGTTGCGATTGCCCAAGGAGAAGCTTATATGGAACGCTTTGAATCAGCGATTCGTGAAGCAAGCGATTATGGCTGGACGAACGCTGTCCTTCTCGCCGATGGAGAGCTGAACGGCCTTGCAGCCGAAGGCGCCATCGCGCTGACTGAAATCGCGAAGGTGCAGGCCCATGCGTTTCATGTGCTGGATGTCCGGCATGGCCCCATGGTAACCGTTGGACCGGAAACGCTCGTGATTGCGCATCTCACTAGTGCCGGCACCGAGCATCAACGGAAGCTGATGCAAGACATTCGTGCACGCGGTGCGAAGGTCATCGCATTCGGTGATGCTGCGGCTAATATCTCCGAGCATCATGTCGACCTCGCCATTATGACGGAATCGCAGCTATGCAAGCCGGTTCAAGGTATCCCGTTCTTATTCATCCCACAGATCGTAGCCCTCTGCAGCGCCGAGCGGCAAGGCATCAACCCCGATGAGCCGGACGGCTTAACGGCGTGGGTTAAGCTTTAGGGATGGAAGCGCAGGCTGCCAATTGGCTCTCTGGGAAGCTACTCGAGTAGCTATCCGAATAGCTTTGAGCGAACACCATATCGCGTTTCACACTATTACGCCGTTCAACCTAGCTAGGTGTTTGCTTTATCTTGCTGCACACTCTTTCTTGCTTCCACTCTATCTAGTTGCACTCACTTTCTCGCTTTGCTGCTTGCTCTAACATGCCTATGACTCTTCCGTCTAACCGTTCATTGTTCCGTGCTACTCGTTCGTACTGCTGATATTTCACCTATTCGCGTTCAATCCGCCTTCTCTTGCACCTCTCGAAATTCTAACGAATCCAGGAAGCCTTATTTGGCCCAAATGGGGGCATTTCAAATTCTAACGAATCCTACAGGTCTTATTCAGCCGATTTTTCATGCCCAACTGCCATTTTTGGCTGAATAGCGTCTCTACGATTCGTTAGAATTTCCGAGAGGCCATTTTCATCGAAATAAGCCTTGTACGATTCGTTAGAATTTTCCGATGCTACATTTGCCGACTGCACAGCAGTCTCGCACACTCACCTCATGATAAAGAAAAGATGGCCCCCTCATCTTAAAAGGAGCCATCTGCTTTCCAATCTTCTCTAACATCCAATCATTTGCTCGCCGTATCTTCAATCCAGCCTTGACGCTTCGTAACCAGCCCGGCGCGTACGGCTTCGGCTTTGGAATATTCCGACTCGAGCTGTTTGACTACTTGGCGAACGTTATGAAGGGCATTCAAGGTTTGTTCCTGCGAATCTTTGATACGACCTTGGACAATCCAATCCGCAATCAAGCCGTCAAACCAATAGTCGGCCATCTTCAGCGTTCCGCTAATATCTATGACGATATTGATGGTGCGGTTGAGATCATCCAACTCATCACGGAAGTTGAGTAATTGATGATTCGCTTGATGGATGTATCCTTTGGCATCATCAACATGGCTATGCTTGATATGGGTACTGATGACTCCGCCGCCGCCCCACAAATCCCAGTTGCCCCAATTTTCCGCTTTATCCAAACTTTCTGATGCGTCCTCCAGCGAAGCCATGACCCGTTTACCAGCCGTAACGGCTTCTTTAATTTCTTTCACGAAGAGCGTCTGTTCTGCAATTTGCTCTTCCATCTTTCTCAGCTCTTCAGAGCCGAAGCTTCCGCTGCGCAGCGCCGCTTCCTTTGCCTTCATTAGTTCCTGATACTCGTATTCCGCATTGCTGAATGACGCAAGTGCATCACCAATTCGCTTCAGTTCTTCCTGCGTGTCGGCTAATCGCTGCTTCTCTTCCTGCAGCTTCAGCGCGGCTTGCAGCGCTTGCTGTCGTTCCATTTCAAGCTGTTCATCCTTGCTGCGAAGGATCGTATGAAAAATAGTAGTCAATGTCAAACCCGTCAAACGATCAACATCCGCTTGCTCCGATTCAAGCTGCACTTCAAATTGGATAATGAGACGTTCCTGCGAATGGAGTCTCTTCATCAGCTCTTCTCTTTTGCGCTGCGACTTTTGAAGATGGTACATCCGTTCCTTCGCTTCAAGCAATTGACGATTCAAGTCTTCTGACATGGGATCTCCTCACTTCATCGTTTTTTCTTTGTATTGGCGAATGGCTTCCTCAAGGAGCTCGACGTCTTCTCTCCCTAATCGGATCGTTACATACCTCCTAGCCCTGGGTGTCTGCCTTCCCGTCAAGTAACTTATCCAGGAATTCAGCCACTCCGTTGTTATCATTACTTTCGATTACACTAGTTGCCATTTCTCTTAATATCGGATGCCCATTGGCCACGGCGTATTTCTCATCCGCCAATTCAAACATCGAAACATCATTTAGTTGATCGCCGAAGCAAACGAGTCGATCAGCACCGACTATTTGCTTAACGATTTCGATCCCTGTTCTCTTCGTCGCCTTCGCATTCGTCAATTCCAGCCAATAGTATTTCGAATAAATATCCTCTGAATAGTGGCAGACAAGCGCTGGCATTTCTTTGCCAAAATAGTCATTCATCGCATCCAACTCTGCTTTGGCAGCAATAACATTAATCGAGATGATATCCTCATGCGCCACCATCGCAAAATCACTCACTCGTGTGAATCGTTGATCACCGCTAGCTACTCGCCTGCCGATATAATCTTCCTCGCCTCCGTTCGTGATGCCTTTGTAATAAACTTTGCTCTCGCCCTGCGCATTAACGGCGTAGACGATTGGAGATAGATGATTTTCCGCATACTTGGCAACAATGTGCGCAGCGATGTCATTGGCAAGGTAATTCGATACGATATTTACTCGCCTTACAGGATCGTATATAAAGACGCCATTAAAGAGAACAATCGGAAGCGTTAGATGCAATGGAGCAATGATTTTCTCAGCAGAGTCGATGGACCTGGCAGTTGCAATCGAGAAATGATGTCCTGCCGCGATCAGACGATTCACGACGCCAATCGTGTAGTCGCTTAATGTCTGATTCGAATTCAGCAAGGTTCCATCTAAGTCGGACATGAACAAGTTCAGTACCTTCAACTCCAATCTTCCAATCGGCAGCATCGCCAATGATTTCCCATACGTTCAACCGACTCCGGAAGTTTCACCCCATCTAGGTCAAATACATCTGTGGCATGATGAACCGCCGCACTTTCAACCCTTCCGTCAGGTCAAAATCAGCGACTTGTTTCGTACGATACTCAGCTAGAATACGCATCAGAATGCGGCTAATCAACATACAATCCCCTGCGGCATCATGACGTTTAATATCGGTATCGTCAATCCCATAATAGGCGATCAAATAATCCGTTGAGAACACATCATCCAATTCCGGATGAATGGCAGCAAACAATGCTTTTGTATCGATTACGGCTTGCTCCACATAAGGAACATCATGCAAGTGACAATGCTTCTTCAGCATGGGGATATCATACTCATATCCGGCCTGGCTAACGAGCACAGCATCCCCGCAGAACGCAATAAAGCGTCGGTAAACCTCCGAATAAGATGGCGCGTCCACCAAGCTTTCATTCGAAATACCGGTTAGCTGCCGAACGGCCTCCGGAATGGGTTTGGAAGAATTCACCAAGGATGTAAACGTATCCAATACCCGGCCATTTTGATATAAAATAGCGCCGAACTGCGTAATCGATTCCTGCTCTACGAGAATCCCTGTGCCTTCCAAATCAAAAATACAGTAGAGCCGATCAAATAGGTTGTCCACTCGAATGCCATCTACCAGATAAACTTCATTCGAAAGAAAAGTAATATTCATAGGCCGCTCCTCTGCGACGATCCAGCGATTCGTATTCCGAATCGTCAACGAATACCTCCATCACATCCTGTAAAATAATAACAGCTTTAGTTTACCATTATTAATTCAACCCTGGCTAGAACTCGCCTGCCAACGAACAAAAAACCCAATCCACAACCGGCATCTGCTCGGTATAGATTGGGTTGTATTCATCCGAAAGGATGATTTTCATTTGCGTTTATCTCGTTTTCGCTGCAGCTTCTGATATACAAAGATGTATCTGTCCAACTGCTGACTAACATAGACGACTCTCTCATCCGTGAGACTCCCGTGCTTACATGCCCGGTCATTCATTTCAAAACGTAATGATTCAATTTTCTCTTGCAAAAAAGATTCCATTGTACCATTCTCCGTTCTATGATTTAGTATGGGCATTGCAATGGCATCGGTTATATCTCTATCCTAACAAGGAAATTTTAGGAATATATTAGAAGTATATTAGATTTGAACATTTATTTTAGATATTTAATTGTTTTATAACCAAAAGAAAGCCACCCTTAGGAAGGGCGGCTCATTATTAACTCGATTATTCTATTTGCAAAGATTAATATTTCGTCAACCAATCGTCTGAACCAACCGGACATCGATCATAATATTTAAGTCCTTGACCTTGAATTTGCGGGTTACCGGTTGCATTATAACAGGAGACGAACGTACGGCGATGGTAATCCGACAGGTTCGGAGCGGAAGAATGAAGCAGATTGCTGTGAAAGAACAGCGCTGAGCCCGGGGCCATCTCACAATGAACCAGCTCAAACATGGACTGTACATGCTGGATTCGATTCACATCGGCACCGGTTTGCCCGCCTACTTTCCCGTGTTCCAGACGGCCGAGCAAATGCGAGCCGCGAAGTACCTGCAAGCAGCCATTCTCCTTGGTCGCCGTATCAAGAGCAATAAAGACGCTGATCATATTCGGATAAATAAATCCTTGATCGTACCAATAGCCATAATCTTGATGCCACTCCCATGCCCCGCCTGAACGGGCCTCCTTCAACATAACTTTGCCATGAAAGAAAGCAGCATCCTCACCCAGCAAAGTACTTACATTGTTCACCAGTCGCGGACAGGTAGAGACGGCTGACCACATGTCCGGCCCCAGCTCAAACCATATCGCCAGTTTGGCTTTCAACCCCGATTGATCGTCGTTACTATACGTGGATCCCGCTACTCGTTCTCCTCCTTCAATTTCTCGAATCATGAGATCAATTTCCTCGCGGTCAAACAAATTGTTCACCAGTACATAGCCGTTTCTATGATATTGAGCCAACTCTTCTTGGGTCATAATCATGCCAAAACCTCCTCTATTACTCTATTTGATTATCATTTATTCATATTCATTTGTACTAATAATTAATGCCTTCATAATAAATTACGCTCTCCGCTGAATATGGGATGCGCGACATAGAATGTGTAGGCTGTAACGCAGTAAGACCTTGGGTTTTCTCCAAAGAAATCAAACGAAATCATAATTTTACGGTATCGCGACTGCCCATGTCATTCACTAAGATTAAGTTGCATCACTATTCCTAGTTATTGGGGTGAATGAGTTGACGAATAAGCCAAATACCTATGAAGAAACACTTGCTCATGTATCTACATATTCAAATCCAACTGAGCTTCGCATCACGGATATCCGTTTTACCGACATTGTTGGCGGGCCGTTCCATAGCAGCTTGATTAAAGTGTATACCAATCAAGGTCTGGTTGGTTTCGGAGAAGTGCGCGACGGAGCGGACAAAGTCTACGCCCAAATGGCCAAGGGCAGGCTGCTGGGCGAAAATCCATGCAACATCGACAAGCTGTTCCGCCGGATCAAGCAGTTCGGTGGACATTCCCGTCAAGGCGGCGGCGTTAGCGGGCTTGAAATCGCGCTTTGGGATCTGGCAGGCAAAGCGTATGGTGTGCCGATCTATCAGATGCTTGGCGGTAAGTTTCGAGACAAGATCCGGATGTATTGCGATACGGACGTCAGTGGCAAAAATACGGGTAACGCGATGGGACTTGCATTAAAGAAACGGATGGATGAAGGCTTTACCTTCCTCAAAATGGACCTGGGCATCGGGCAGCTCATGGATCAACCCGGTACGTTGAGCGCTCCTCTCGGTTTTATTGATGAAATGATAGACAAGTCCAGAAGACGATACAAGCTCCAAGCCGCCGGTCTGACAGCGGAAGAAGTTTGCGACATTCGAAATCGTCATTATGATATTCACAATATCGCGCATCCTTTCACCGGCATACATGTGACGGACAAAGGCTTGGATGTGCTGGAGCAATACGTGGCGGATGTGCGAGCGGTAATCGGGTACGAAGTCCCGCTTGCGATTGATCATTTCGGTCATATTGGTCTCGAGGATTGCATTAAACTTGGCAAACGCGTAGAGAAATTCAATCTGGCCTGGATGGAAGATATGATTCCTTGGCAGTATACGGAGCAATATGCGAGATTGGCACGCGCGGTGACAACGCCAATCTGTACCGGCGAAGATATTTATTTGAAGGAAAATTTCAAGCCCCTTCTCGAAGCCGGCGGCGTCTCCGTCATCCATCCTGACGTCCTGACAACGGGCGGCATTCTGGAAACCAAGAAGATCGGCGATATGGCGCAGGATTACGGCGTTGCTATGGCGATTCATATGGCGGAAAGCCCGATCGCATGCTTGGCAGCCGCTCATGTTGCCGCAGCAACCGAGAACTTCCTCGCACTTGAATATCACTCCTGCGAAGTGGAGTGGTGGGATGATATTGTAATCGGCAGCAAGCTTCCGAGTAAGCTGGTCCAGAACGGGTTTATAACGTTAACCGATGCGCCTGGGCTAGGTATCGATGATTTGAATGATGAGGTGCTTAAACAGCATCTGCATCCTGAGATTCCCGGACTTTGGGAATCGACAGATCAGTGGAATAAATACTATTCCAATGACCGGCTGTGGAGCTAAATACAAATACAAATAAAATACAGTCCGCCGATCATGCACATGAACGGCGGACTGTGTTTTTGCGTTACCCTGCCGAAGCAGCTTCCATTAACCCATTAATATAACCGATCCCGTAAAGTCTGCCGAGCAGCTCATAGCCAGGATTCTCATTCGTTTCACCGGCCATGGTCGGTACATGGTCAGGTCTTGCGGGTCCGGTAAAACCAACTTCATAATAGGTCTTCATCGCTTCGAGCATGTTGGTCTTGCCATTATCATGAAACGTTTCTTCAAATTTCTCCGGTGTACCCAACACATCGCGGAAATGGACGAAGAATAGCTTATCTTGCTCGGCAAATTGGCGGATCACGCTCGGAATATCCTCCCCTGCCGTGGCCAACGTCCCCTGGCACAGCGTGATGCCATTGTATGCGCTGGGAACCAGATCAATCGCACGCTGCAGTGCTGCCGCGCTGCGAAGAATGCGAGAGACGCCGCGAATCGGAGTTATCGGCGGATCATCCGGATGAAGCGCCAGTCTTACTTTGGCCTCCTCCGCAACGGGAACAATGCGTTCCATGAAGTAGTGGAGATTCTCCCAGAGTTGCTCTTCCGTCACTATACCCGCATCCGTAAGCGGAGCGTCCTTCATCAGGCTATGATCGTAGCTCGAAACGAGCGCCCCTCCTCGTGCCTTGGTCGTAGTAGAGGTGCGAAACCAGTTAAACTGTGCCATAAAATTGTAGCAGAGTACCGGAATGCCGGCTGCGCCCATGTTGAGAATGAACTTCTGGAAAGTCTCGATTTCTTCGTCGCGTCCCTGAGTACCGAGCTTAATATGATTGCTCGGAGGCATGGATTCAATGACTTGCAGTGATAGGCCGTGATCGGCATACCGCTGCTTCATCCGAATAAGCGGCATGAGGTCCCAAGCCTTCTCGGTTTTCTCTTCCCAAGGAAGGCCGCCGACCGCGTAGTTCACGTTCATTTGCTTCGCAAGCTCCCACAGCTGCGAGGGCTGCGATGAGAAAAATTCAGCTAGTTTCATAGACGTAGTCTCCTCTATTTCGGAATCCAGGTCCGAAATTATGATTTCGAAGCGGCTTTGGCCGCTAGATCCATACCCATTTTGTTGATCTTGTCATATGCATCTTCAATGGATTGCTGACCGTACGAGACAGCCTCCATTTCCTTCTTATACGTATCTACCCACTCCGAGAAGCCCGCAGCCGCCGAATAGAACGGCAATGCCTTCTCTACCGAAAGGTCATAGATTTCTTTGCCCAGCTTGTCCTTCTGCTCCAGAGTCGGCTCAAGAACCTTGTAAATCTCCGGGTTAATCGGAATCCCGCGTGTCAGTCCCAGCGCATTGCCGGCCTCTTTGTCCGAAATGAACCATTGTACAAATTTCTTGGCTTCATCCTTATGCTTGGAATTCGCACTGACGCTCAGGAAGATCGTAGATTGTGCCCAGCCGCCTCCCGAAGGACCGATCGGCATGTTGACGACGCCTACTTTACCCGGCATCAGCTGCTCTAGCGCGCTTACTGAACCGGTCGTCGCGCCGCGTGTCATGAGCACGCCGGATGCCATCGGATCTGCCTGCGGATCATTTTCGAGGAAAGCGGCTGCTTGTTCCGCCGGCGGTACGATTTTGGTTTTACGGAATTCTTCGTACGTCTTGTAGTAAGTCATAAACAACTCTTTATCGAGCGTAAACTTCTTCCCCTCATCGGCCATGACCGGCTCCTTGCCCATAGAGGTTTGATAGAAATTATAGGAATCCCATGTTCCCGAATCCCCAATCGGATATTTGCCCTCCGGCAGCTTCGCCTTTGCATCCCTAGCCCATTGGAAAAACTCGTCGTACGTCCAGTTCTGCTTCGGCAGCGCGATCCCGTATTTCGTCAGCTCCTCTTTGTTGAATGCAATTCCGGCTGCGTTCTGGCTAAGAGGGATTCCGTACAATTTCCCATCGATTTTCAAATTATCAATGACCTTCGGATCCACGATGCCGCTTAAATCGATATCGGACAAATCCTCCAGCTGTCCTCTTGCTACATACTCTTGCAGGAACGCGGCATCCATTTGCAGCACATCTGTAATCGATTTGGAAGCTGCAAGCGTAGGAAGCTTCTGCCAGTAGGCATCCCAGGCCATGAATTCCGGTTTAAACGTCACGCCGGCATGCTGCTTGGTTGTAAATCGCCAGCGCGTTCTTCGTTGCTTCATGCCGCGCATCCGGCCCCCACCACATAATGCTTAACTGGGTCGCCTCATTGTTATCCTTCGTAGATTCATTATTTGCTCCGGTCTCGGTCCCTGCCGCGTTATTGCCGTTCGAGTTGCCGTTGCCGCCTCCGCTGCTGCATGCTGCTACCGTAAGTGTCAATGCCAAACTCAATAACAGTAAACTAGCTGATCTCTTTCCCATACTTCCAATCTCCTCTCATGGTTTCCTAGTGATGGACTACCCTTTCAAACCGGTCGTGGAAATGCCTTCCACAAAGTACTTCTGGGCAAACAGGAAGATGATCACGGATGGCATGATAGACAGGAAGGACATGGCCAGCAATTGTCCCCACTGGATGTCAAACTGGTCGATAAACATCCGAAGCGCCAGACCGACGGTAAACTTGTCGATAGAGCTGATATACAGCACCTGCGCAAAGAAATCATCCCAGCTCCAGATGAAGGTGAAGATCGCGACTGTCACGAGTGCGGGCTTGATTAGCGGCAGAATAATGCGGAAGAAGATGCCGTACACCGAGCTGCCGTCTATCTTGGCCGCCTCGTCCAGATCACGCGGGATGCCGCGGATAAATTGAACGAGCAGGAAGATGAAGAAGGCTCCGCCTCCGAAGAAATGCGGCAGTACGAGCGGAATATAGCTGTCCACCCAGCCCAGCTTATTGAAGAGAATATATTGCGGCACCACGGTAACCTGGCCGGGCAGCATCATGGTAAGCAGCAGAATCGAGAACCAGAAGCCGCGAAGCTTGAATTGAAGTCTTCCGAAGCCGTAGGCTACCAGCGCCGCGGTCAGCACACCACCCGTTACGTTGCCAAGCTCCATGAGCAGCGTGTTGCCGAAGAAGTGGGCGAAGCTGTAGTCGGCAGAGAAATGCCAGCCCTTGCTGTAATTCTCCCACATGGGAATGGATGGCCAAATCGTGGGTAATCGCAGCTCTTCCGCTTTCTTCAAGGAAGCGCCGATCCACCAGATAACCGGATAAAGCATTAGCAGCGAGAATACGGAGAGAAACAGATGATTGGAGAGCTTGAACCGAATCGTAGTCATTTGGCCTTCCCTCCGTCCGACTCGTAGAATACCCAATAACGCGAAGCAAAGAAATTGAGTGCGGTCAAGACCGCGACGATGACCAGCAGAATCCATGCCAGTGCGGAAGCATAGCCCATTTGGTAATGTTTAAAAGCCTTTTCGTACAGGAATAACGCGTACATATAGGTTGAATTGATCGGACCGCCTTTAGTGATGATGAACGCCGAGGTAAAGGTTTGAAAGGATCCGATGACCCCAAGCACGAGGTTAAAGAACATGACCGGCGAGAGCATCGGCAAGGTAATGCTGACGAATTTGCGGAAACGGCCTGCGCCGTCTACCGATGCGGACTCGTAAAGTTCCTGGGGGATTTGCTTGAGTCCTGCCAAAAATATGACCATCGTTGATCCGAATTGCCACGTGTTAAGCAGAATCAGTGTCCCAAGCGAGGTGTCGGGATTCGTAATCCAGCCTAAGCCTTGGATACCGAACCAAGACAGCACTTGATTGACGTAGCCTTCCAGGCCGAACATATTGCGCCAAAGTGCAGCTACCGCAATGCTTCCGCCAATCAAGGAAGGAAAATAAATCGCCGTTCGGTAGAGATTCATACCTCGAACGTTCTTACTCAGCGCCATCGCAACCAACAGCGAGAAAAACAGCTTTAGCGGGACCGAGATCAGAACGAACATAAACGTTACGCTTAACGATTTGGTGAAGGTATCGTCATGGTTGAATATGTTGGCGTAATTGTCTGTTCCGGTCCAAACCGGGGCTTCCAATAAGGAATACTCCGTGAACGATAAGTAGAAGGATTGCGCGATCGGCCATAACGTAAGTAACAAAAATCCAATCAACCACGGGGCAATAAACAAATACCCGGCTACATTGGTTTCTTCCTTGGTTTTGCGCTTGCGTAAGGAAGCTGTTGTCGACTCCGTGCGTGGTGCTTGGGCTAACGTTTCAGTTGTCACCCCTGGATCTCCTCCTCTTGAAAAGCTGTAATCTTTTTGTAAGCTAGAGCTCGTCTTTACTCTAATAGAAAACGGTTACATGAGAGAAGGTGACAATTTTACGAAATGGTTGGATTTATTTAAAACGATTGCGGAATAGGTGAAATTATTATGGGTTCCGGAGGAAAAGCCTTAAAAAACTCACATCGACAATTGTCCCGTTGTCCCTAACAATAGACTTAAGATCGTTATTCATTCACTTAACCTGATGAAAGAGGTGCTCACAGTGAGATTCGATAATCCGGAAGATATTGTACAGCTCACCCCGCAATGGGAGGGGGAACGATTCCCGAACGGACGTCCTAAAGTTTCTGAGGATGTATTGCGACGCATGCGCAAAATTACATTGGAGGAAGCTTGGGGTCCTCTTTGGAATCATGGATATACCTTTCAATTTGAAGGTGACTTCAAAATCGTTCATCCCGACAAAATCATGGTTGGCCGGGCAGTGACCGCAGTCATGGTTCCTAAGCGTCCCGATCTGCATGAAACGCTCTTAAAACACGGTCATGAACAGGAAGGCCGCAAGGGCTTTTTCAACCAGTGGGTCATTGATTCCCTTGTGGAGGACGATGTAGTCGTTGTCGACATGTTCGACAAAGTTCATCTCGGTACGTATGTTGGCGGTAATTTGAGTACAGCCATATCTACCCGTACGAAACGCGGTGGCGCGGTCATCTGGGGCGGCATTCGCGATAATCAGCAAATCGTCGAAATCGACAATATCAATGTTTATTATCGGGGGAGCGACCCGACCGCCATCGCCGATGTCACGATGGTTGGGATGAATGTGCCTACCCGCATCGGGAAGGCCATATGTCTCCCCGGCGATATCGTGCTGGGCACGCCCGCAGGTGTAATTTTCATTCCTCCGCACCTTGCCGAGCTTACGGTTGTACAAGCGGAGAAATCTCAGGTTCGTGATATCTTCGGCTTCGTCCGTCTTAAGGAAGGCGTCTACTCCACTGCTCAAATCGATGCGGCTTGGAATGCTTCGCTCTGGAGTGACTTTGTCGGCTGGTTTGATAACGATCCGGCGGCAGCCGAATACCGCCATCTGACTTGGGAAGCAGAGCTGGAGAACGCTGCAAAATCAGACAACGGCGATAATAATCATGAGGTGCGATTGTAGCCTTCTACGATAAAAAAGGACTCCGGTAAGCGTTAGAAACGCTCTTCGGAGTCCTTCTCTATTGTCTAATTGGCGACAGTCTCTCGATACTCTGTCGGCGATAAGCCCACCTTCTTCTTGAAAATTTGACTAAAATAACGGGGATCTTGGTATCCAACCTGCTCAGCTACTTCATAATTCTTATAATGCGTGCTGACCAGCAGCTTCTTAGCCTTCTCGATCCGGATATCCGTCAAATGCTCGATAAAGGTTTTGCCGGTGTTGAGCTTAAATAGCAAACTTAAATAGGTCGGTGTCATATATACCTTCTGCGCGACGCTTTGCAGCGATAACGCCTGGTATTCCTGCTCCATGTGATGAATGGTTTTCTTGATAATGCTGCGGTGACTCTCTTTCTGATCATAGGACAGCACTTCTCTTACGCCGGATAGAAAATGGGAGACATATTGTTTAATTTCCTGCAAGGTTTGCATTTTGGCAATGGGCATAATTTCCAATTTATTGTAAGCGCTGTCATAATTGGCGGCTGTAAGCAGCTTCTTCTCCGTTCCAATTAATAAGCGAGCCGTCCATTCATACATCGCCTTACTATCTACCGGTCCTTGCTCAAGCATCGAGTGATAGAACGCTTCGACCGCCACCTCAATATCGGCATCGGAATCAGCAGTTTTCAAAGCTTCATGCAGTTCAATCTCCTTGTCCGCGGGATAATCACAACACTCCAAATACTCAGGAAGCTCACTGTAATAGAAGATATGGCCCACTCCACGATAAAACTTTTCTTGCAGGGCGAATGATGCTTGTTTATAGGATTGCTTAATATCATTTAACTGGCTGCAAGGGTTGCCTACTGCGATATTGATCTGCAGGTTGAACGCTCTGCTTAGCTTGGTTTGGATAGTTTCCAGTTCCGCCTTGGATACCCACGAGAATAATAAGCCAATTCGATTCTGATCATCCATAAACACGATAGTTCCGGTTTGACTGGGTATTTGTTGCTGCAAATAATCCCGCATTTCCTCGAGCAGCACTTTCTCCTGCTCCTCCAAGTTAGTCGAACATGGCTCAAGCAGTGCTAAAGCAGGATACGTGAAATAGGGATTCAAATTCAACCTAGATAAGCTTTCTTTCAAATTCGTACTCTTCGGCTTGAGACCTAAGACAAGATCTTGAATAAATCGGTCTCTCATCCACGTCAAAATGACATCATCCTTATACAGCAGCCCTTCGCTTAGCATTATCTCTCCCCTTTACGAATGGATGTTAACAAGGTATTGCCCCACTCCTACTTCTACTCAAGATTAATCATCTTATAAGCATGCATATGTTCTACAAATGCCGCCGCCGCCGCATCCGGATCGCCTGACTTTAACGCATCGATTAGAACAAGATGCCACTCGGCGAGTACCTCGGTCGTATGGTGACGATTGGATATCGCCATGAACCTCATCACTTTGGTGCGCATATGATTCCACAGCTCCAGAACAGCTTGATTATCGCAGCGTTTATAGAAGAAGGCGTGGAAATCCATGTCGAGCTCCAGAATGCGAAACATGTCCTGCTGCCGATTCGCCATTTCCATCTCTTCGATAATGTGATGCAGATAGTCATAGTCTTCTTCCGTTAGCAGCGGCATGGATTGACGGACGGCAAAACCTTCGATGATTTCGCGCAGCACGAAGATATCTCTTATTTCCTTCGCCGTAATCGAGGATACGACAGAGCCTTTGTTCGGAATACCGGAAATGAGCCCTTCTTGCTTCAAGCGTTCCAATGCTTCCCGTACAGGCGCTTGGCTGACTTGGAATTTACCCGCGATCTCCGTCACGATCAGACGAGCCCCGGGCTTAAGAACGCCTTCAAGAATCGCCTTCTTCAAATCGGCATAGATATGTTCGCTTATCGAGTTGATGGGGTAATCCGTATGTGGGCTGCGTATGATAGTCACTGCTCCTTTTTTACATTATCGATTATCGATTATCGATAATGTTGGATATAGCTCTATTATAGAGCTAGTCTCCGGAGGCGACAATCGCTATTTTTGTCAGATTTTGTAACCCCTAATCATGCTTGGAGTCTCCCCCCAATGGCCTATACTGCTTCAACGGATGTCCGATAACAAGAAAAACCGCCTACATCCACTTGGATGATAGGCGGTACCCTTCGGTGCCATCATGGAAACATCGTTAAATGAAAATAAACACTTTGTCGTCTTCTACTTTAACCTGGTACGACTGCAGATCCACACAAGCAGGAACGCGTACAGCTGCGCCGGTCGTAATATCGAAGCGACCGTTATGCTTCGGGCATTCCACTTGTTTCCCCATGACAAGTCCTTCAGACAGATGGTATTTCCCATGCGTGCAGAAACCGTCAGTCGCGTGGTAATCCCCTTTGTCTGAACGGTACACAGCGAAGGAACGATCATCCTGATCGAAGCGGATAACATCCTCTACTTCAATTTCATCAGCATCGCAAACTTCTACCCATACCTGGTTTGACACTATGCTTCACTCCTTGTTTGATAGTCCATATTCGGACCGTAGCGATAAGGAAGGGCTGTATCCGGCAACGGCTTAACGACGACATAAGAAGGATCGTCTTTCTGCTTGCGAAGCGCTCCGATAACTTCTTTCAGAGCTGCCCATAGGCTCGGGCGGGCTTCCGGACAATCGGACTTCATGACTTCATGTAGCTTAGGCAAGGCGTGGAACGGAACCATTGGGAACATGTGATGCTCCGTGTGGTAGTTCATGTTCCAATAAAGGAAACGGAATACCCGATTCATATAGATTGTCCGCGTATTCAAGCGATGATCCAACACATCTTCATACAGACCCAAATGCTGCGTAATCCCAAACGTAAGAACAAGCAAACCACCGTAGAATGAAGGAAGAATGATGAACATTGCCGGTAAAATACTGCCCATATAGATACATGCGGCAATAACAGCTAGGATAATCAGCATGTATACACGTGCTTCACGGTACACTTTATGGTGCTCGGAAGCCGGAATATATTCCTTCTCTTGCTCATCCAGCTTGCCGAATGTATGCAGCAGGAAGCTTTTGATTGCCAGCGGGCCGCCGTACAAGTGGAAAATTTGCATGTAGAGTATTTTCCAAACCGGCGGTCTTGCCGTAATGATCTCCGGATCGCGGCCAACGATGATCGTATCCGTATGGTGACGGGCATGACTCCAGCGCCATGGCGTTGCCGAGCGCAGTACGAAGAACGAAGCGATGTGATACACGACATCATTCATCCATGGTGTCTTAAATGCTGTACCGTGTCCGCATTCATGCCAGCGGGAATCCCCAGGCGTTGCGTAGAGCAGTCCGTACAGGAAGAATGCCGGAACGGCCCACCATGTGCCCCAAGATTGATAGGCAAGGAAACCAAGGATAATAAGTCCGCCAAACCAGATCAGCGTATCGCGAATCGCCGGACCATCCTTCCTCTTCATCAGTTCTTTCATCTTAGCACGCGGTATCGGGGTTTGATGCCATTCTGCGGAAGCAAGACCCTTCTCATCCGCACGTTTACTTTCGACGCCTTTCAGACTGTAGTCTCTGCGTTGCACGACAATTGCCATTATGACCGCCTCCTTCGTTTACTATATTCGTGCGCGGGCACGAAATACTCCAAAAAAGAAAGCCTTTAAAGGCTTTCGGGAATATAAATATGTGTCTCTGTATAATGATGCTCGGACTCCGGCTGCTTCCCGGCAAATACATGGTCGAACAGGATTCGCAGCGACAAGTACCCTTGCCTCTCCGGATTCTGTACAATCGTGAAATCAATAATCCGCTCACGAAGGCCCAGAATGGCCGGCGAGATTAGATCGTTACAGACAACTCGAAGTTGGCCTGCTCGGTTATGATGCTTGATAACGTCCACGCATGCACCTATATCGCCCGTAGCCATATAGATTCCGCCAAGATCGGGATTCGCATTCAGTGCGCAATCCAGCTGCATATACGTATCCGCATAGCGGTCGAAGCCTTCAATAACCTGAAGCACTTCCAGCTTATTTCCATGCTCCGCCAGTCCTTGCTTGAAGCCTTCGACCCTCGACCGGTGCGCATGGAATTTCAGGTTACCTGTGACGACTAAGACTTTGGCTTTCGCCTGCAGAACACGGTTCATCAATCCGGCTGCAACCATCCCGCTCTTGTGCAAATCCTGCCCGACAAAACAAATCCGTTTGCTGAGCTCCACGTCCGAGTTGAAGGTGACGATCGGTACTGCACGTTCCGCAGCATAATCAATGCTTGCTCGTATCAATTCATCGTCCATGACGGAGAACATAATACCGCTAACGCCTGCTTCGACAAGCTCACGGATGGCAGCTGCACCTTCCTCCGGACTCTTGTTGTCCACGAATCGATAGTCCAATCGGACGCCAAGATCCTTGAGCTCCTCTGCCGCAACGCTGATACCGTTACGAATCGCTTCAAAGAACTGAATTTCTTGCGGCGGCATCACTATGCCGAATACAAGAGGTTTCTTCTGATAAGCTAATGCTTTAGCTGCAATATTAGGCACATAATTTAATTCGGCAACAATGCTAAGAATCCGATCGCGCACTTCCGGTTTCACGCCGGGCCTGTCATTAAGCACCCGGTCAACGGTTCCTCGCGATACTCCTGCCTGCTTGGCAATTTCTCTAATGGTTACGGTCATAATTCGCTCCTATTGCCCAGGTGTGCTCGGGCACCTATTATTATAGAGCGAATGATTTATTCTCACAAGAGCCTTTATACGCCAACTGCTTTGAGTTTATTATCAAGGAACGTTTTCGCACGCGGAATGTCCTCTTCTTCCAAATGCTCGATGATGATCGGAATGTTCGGGTGAAGCTTAGCCAAACGCTCCAGATACAAATCGTAGTTCAAATTGCCAAGACCCGGAGCCGGAAGCTCGACAGCGCCTGCACCGCGGAACGAATGGGACTCAGAAGCGTCAATATTCGCATGCTTCTCCAACGTATCAACTGCACGCATGCAATCTTTGGCATGTGCGATTTTGACTTTGTCGCCAAGAGCATTGAAGATCTTGTTCAACGTTTCATCGATATGATCGATATTGTTGTCTGTGAAGTAGTTAGTCGGATCCATTAGCAGGCCAAGACCCGGATGATTCACATCTGAGAGCAAGCGCGACACTTGATCAACAGAGCCGATAACGTTGTTTACATAGTTCTCGATCAAGAAAACAGAGCCGTTGTCATACGCAAATTTAGCCAAGTCTTCAATTGTAGTTGCTACTTCTTCATAGGCTTCTTCAGTAGCGTTCTTCGGATCCCAAACCCAGTCACTTTCCGTATTGAAAGTACCTGTTTCACTAACTACGTACGGGCTGCCAAGGTCACGGGCAAATTCAAGAATTTTCTTCACGCCGTGGATGTTCTGTTTGCGTTTAACCGGATCCGGATGAATCAGGTTCGTGTACCCGGAGATACAGACGATTGGCAGATTCGCATCGCGGAATGCATCGCGAATCGTGCGGCATTTCTCTTTCGTCAAGGAATCAAAGGACAAATCCATATCTTTGAATGCCAAGTCCAGCTGCACGCAAGAGAAACCGTCTTTCTTCATTCTTGCGATCGATTCCTGAAGCGAATAGGGATAATAAGCGTTGAAAATACCGACTTGTAACATAATGATGACCTCCGCGTTTTATAGTTTGAATTGTTTGAGTTAAATTAGCTCCGACAGCTTCACAGTTCTGCCTTCGGCAATGGACTTGTAGCAAGCGTCAACCGCAGCCATGGTCTTCAAATTATCGCGTCCGCCGATTTCCGGCTCGCTGTTGGTTTCAACGGCACGCAGCAGCTGCGCCATTGTTCCTTGGAAAGCATCCGGGAACCATACGGAATCCCATTCCGGGCGAATCCATTCGTTTGGCTGCTGACGAGTCGTGAATGCCAGTGTGCTTGGCGAATGTTCCGGATAACGCGGCCAACCGATCGTTCCTGTAGCCATGCCATCCAAGCCTTCGACGCGCCACTTGATGTAAATATCTTTCTCTGTGCCTTCGCCCGGCCAAGCCCATACATCATCCAAGCTAGTCGCCATCAGCTCATCTGCATATTGGAAGGTGTATTGCGAGATACCATCGATATGAGAGAACTTCGTACGCGGATCTCTGCGCGTTACGGCTGTAATCTTCTCAGGGTCGCCGAACAGATAACGGAACGCATCAATATGATGGATACCCATGTTGAGAATTTCGATTTGCTCATATTGCTCCAGGAAGCCCTGCCAATGCGGAATCGCACGCATCTCGATCGTTGCTAGCACAGGCTGTCCCAAGTATCTGCCTTCAAGAATCGCTTTAAGCGCGCGGATGGACTGGTCATACCGCATGTTGGAGTTTACGGCGATTTTAATCCCCGCTGCCTCGCACAGCTCAACGATTTGATGCGCCTCCTGCGAATTCATCGCAAGCGGCTTCTGGCACAGAATGCCCTTGATATGCGGCTGCTTGACCGCTTCGCGAACGACATCCAGCTGGCGATCCGGCGGCAATGCGATATCGAGAATTTCGATTTCCGGATCGCGCACGAGCTCTTCCCACGTACGGTGAACCTTAGGGATGTTACGCAGCTCTGCTACAGCTTTCGCATTCTCATACGTACGGGACGCAATCGCAACCGGATTAAATCCGGCATCACGGTAAGCGACCAGGTGGCAATCCCGCATAATAAAGCCGGATCCGATACATCCTATCCGGTAATCCATCCGTTTCGGCATTTCAGGCCGAATGATGGTTTGAAAATCAAGCTGTTTCATCCTAGTGCCTCCTGTTTGAACTTGTTTAGGTATTCGATTCGATCCAAAGTGAAGTTGTTATCCTGCGCTCTTCTCCTGCTTTTATACCTTGTGCTCCGGTTAAGTCATGCTCGTACGGAAGATTGAATGCATCTGTTACATAGGTATAAGGCTCTATCGAGAACGCTTGATCCCAGTTCGGACGGAACAACAGCACGAATGGGAATTGCGCATCCAGTTGGTAGGCAATCGTATAACCCGCGTTCGGGAGAACAAGGCGATTGATGAAGTCCGACTCGGAATCAATCGTAAGCAGCGTGCATCCGAGCTCCGGATAGTCAGCCAGCTCGATTCCTTGTTGAATGGCTTCGCTCAGTTCGGTTATCGCCGGACGTCCCGTAACGAAAGATAAATTCGTTATCGGCCATTCTACTTTGGCAGGAACTTGCAGTGTAAGCTTGGGGTCGCTTTCATAAGGCAGCGAGAAGTAAGGATGCAATCCATAAGCGAATGGCGCTTCATCAGTGCCTTCATTCTTAATGCAGCTATCCATACTCAGCTTGCCGTCAAGCAGCCGGTATGTAATGGTGAACGTTAATAAATGAGGAAAATAATTCAGGATATCCGGGAGATCCTCGTACCGCAGTTGGCTTATCACCCATGCTCCCTGTTCGTCTGAGGCACCGCAATCAAGCACTTCCCATGCTCTGACGCTTAGTTCCCCATGCAAATGATAATCCGGCGGTTCATTGATTGGAAAATGGTACGTACGCTCTTGAAACGAAAAAGTACCCTTGTTAATCCGGTTCGGCGGAGACAAGACAGGTGTTCCATACTTCGAGCTGGCGAACTTCTCGTTCTTTAATGTCGCTAAACTTATGGAAGTCTTGATGACTTCGCGTCCATCAGTCGTAAAGCTATACAGATTGTTGCCCACTTCCGGCAGCAGCTCTGCGATACTTCCGCTTAATGAATCAGACAACTTAATAACGGTTAAGCCATCTTGCAAGAGCGTTTCAACTGCGTATCTGCTCATGTTCTCCCTCCGATGGTCCGCGGGGTCGCGTGTTTGTGTCCGGCACGGTGGGAACGGTTTCAACCTCGATGTGCTCGGGCACATTTGATTATATAACGAGTTTTCGATATGTACAACAACAATTTATTACCCTTCTCCTTCTTTACTTAAGCGAAAGAGAAGCTCAATGAATGAGCCCCTCTTCCTCATGTCGTCTATGAAAGCTTCGTGCCGAATAACGTCGATTTGCTGCGCATGCTATGGGCAAATTTCGTTCGCAGGTGCTGCATCCACTCCGGTTCATGATCCCATTTCTCCGCAACGGAGCGCATTAGACGCGCATAACTATATAAGTTTGCAAATCGTCTTAGCGCCGGTAATACCGATTCCAGATCCTCAGGTAACTCAAATGCCGTGCTATATCCCTCAAGAAAACAATGTTTCTTATGGTTATACAGCTCTTCCGAAATGCAATCCTGCAAGCTGTCCAGTGCTTGCTCGATATCCATGGCGTACCAATGATACATGGCGTCATCGAAATCAATCGCATAGCAGCGTTTCGCTTCTTGATCGTAGAACACATTGTCGTATTCGAAATCATAATGGATCAAGCCGTAGTTTCGTGAATGGACCGGTAAATCAGCGAAATGCTCACGCAGCAATTGGACCTCCGACCGAGCGGCTTCATTCGGGTTCTCTTTGATCTGATCGATCTGATCGACAATCCAATCCAGCACGTCGACGTGTGACCATCTTTTTGGTGCCCCGGGTTCGGGTTCATACTTACTCGATAAACGATGCAATTCACCCAATGCATGGCCGTGGCTGAAGACAATCTCATCCGTAAGGTCAGTCTGGTTAATCGCTGATCCCGGCACTCGCTCAAATGCGGAGGCATAATAGTCTCCCCAAGGCGTTCGAATTTCGGCGAGTTTCTCGCCATTGTTCGATTTCACAGCCACCAGCACGCCATGCCCATTCTCGTGCAAATACTTTATGAACGCCAACTCGGCTTCAATATTCGATTTGTTCTTCTCCTGAACGGGAGCAAATCTTAATAGCTGCGTCTTGCCACCCTTCCGAAACGGATAAATCGCATTCGAAGAAATCCGATAATACCGAAACATCTCCGTCGACTCCGGATCATAGCTCCAGTTCTTTACTATCATTTCAGCTAAGTTCTCATTATGGAATAAATAGTTCAGCTTCAACATATTCGTGTGACCTCCGCGTCTTATATCGATTTTTGCGCGCAAAAAGACCGCAAGGCATATTGCCTGCGGCCTCAATATTCTGATCGTTAAGAATAGCTTGCATGCGCACATGCGCAAACAACCCGATCCCGATTCAGAAATAAAGTACAGAAACATCCTTCAACACGGCAGACTTAATGTGTCTGCCCACTTATTCAGTTCATGTTCACCTTAATTGTAGTTGTTGTTGTCATCGCAGCCCGGCGTTTCATGCCGCTCACTCCCTTCGGTAACGAATACATTCATCGTATATGAGATTGCGTTTGGAAGCAATTGCTAAATTTTCAGCCGATCTACCTCGCGACCTATAACTTGAGCGCACGTTTGATGCTGAGCTCAAGTGGCGAATACATACTTCCGTCTATTCGATCGAAGTTCATCCGCTCTTTCAATGGAGTCGTTCGATTGCACAAGAATCGCGTTACCCCGCTGTGATTTTGCGAAGAGGTATGATAGAGAAAAGGATGGCATAAAAAGACGTCCCCTGGTGATGAAGTTGCCTCCAAGACGCGAAGTTTTGTTCCATGCACATCGGTGAACGTATTCGTCATAAATTTCTCAACACGATTCGCTCCGGTCAAGAAAGAATCATCTGCGCGTCCGGTCAACGCAGCCAGCCAAGGATGCCACACATTACACTCTGCAATCGCTTCATGCGGATCCATCCCCTCCGGTTTTGTGGCTAAGTACCGGGCAACTACTTGATGTGAGCCCTCCGCGATCAATGTTCCCCCGCCATGAGGCCCGATTTCCGAGAAGATGCACAAACAAAGCAGGCCCTGATCCGGCGCATCAACGTAATGGCGAAAATGCGATCCATCCCAGTGCCAACCGGTTGCCGGGACACGCCATGATTCGTCTGCGCCTAGATTGAAATTGACCGGCCACCAGCCCCATCCCGGATAATTCCGATCCGTTTCTCCGTTCCAGACAACCTTCTGTCGCCAGCGGTCCGGTCCAATCAAGTCCTCGATGGCATCGCCAAGCCGTTCCGTATGGCATTGATCAAACGACAAGCTACGAAAGTTCTCTTTCATAAACATTAGAGGTGGTTTCCATGTTACTTTATCATTCCGATCGACTTCATAGCGTCTTAGCTGCTCCCATAGGAAGTCTTGGCATTCCAGCGCAAGCGTCCTCGGGAACGCCTCCTCAACCTTTACCCAGCCCAGCTCCATAAACTGCTCAATCTGCGAATCAGTCAGCACCTTGTTCATCTCTGTTCAAAGCCTCCCATTACTGATTTTTCCATAATTGAAGCGCTTTCTCCAATATAACAGGCCACCGCCTATTTTCATATCAGTATTTGAACCGATTGGAACACTAAGAAGCAAAAAAACTGCCCCAAAAGCCGTAAGTAGCTCTCGAGGCAGCCCATCTTTCAATCAATCTTCATCAATTACAATATCCATACCATACAGCAGGTTGAGCGCTTCGGGCAGCATGAATTTCGCCCGGCGAATCCGATTCTGGCTAGGATCTATCCGGTAGTTAGACGCGCGGGAGAGATCAGCCCCTGTTAAGTTCGTTTCGCCGAACATACTTTCCGTGAAATCCGAACCTTTCAAATTGGCTTTCGAGAGATCTGCTTCGCGGAAATCGACATCTTTGACGGAACAATTCGCAATCGTCGCTTGCGGCAGCGCGACGCCGATAAAAGTCGAGTGATTTAAGGTGCACTCCTCGAATTTCAGCAAGCTCGGCACCGTGATTCGAGGCCAATCCGCCTCCGTCCAATTGACGCCGACCAGCTTCGACTGCATAAAATGAACCTGCGAGAACTTGCTGTCCCTTACTTTCATGAGGTTCAAATCACAACGAATAAATGTGCAGCCGGTAAATTTGCATTCATCGAACACAGTCTCGCTAAACTCACAATTCGTGAACGTGCAATCATAGAAATTAACCGAGACGACTTCTTCTTTGCTCAATTGGATATCTTTAAATTGCTCGTCGAAATATTCGCTTTCCGTGAACACCCGGGTCACATCCTTGTTTCATCATTCGGCTTGCCTTAGTCATCTTTGAACTAGAGTTTCCATTTCAGCCACCTGGCATGCCCATCCGTCTCAGCAAGAGACGACCTATGGAATCGGCCATTCCTATAGGAATCCAGATACAAATCGGCATCCCACATATTATTGTAGAGGTGATAGACCTCTCTTGTCTCCCCTATTATTCGAATTTGTTCGCACAATTGCTGTTTATCGGCGAGAGATAGTTGGTTTGCCACATGCGTATGGAAAATACATAAGGCATGATCCTCGGCAATCGTTGCCGCTGCCGAATCCAAACAAGCCAAGGCATTGTCTTCTATCAGTTGCACAGCTTGATTATCGAAATTACTTGCAGCCACTTCAAAATGTTCCATTCGTTCCCGATGCTCCGGCCATATCAACGCTTTCATCCAAAGTCGATCTTCCGAATATTGGAGCTGATTCACATGGAGATCAATGCCCAATCTGGACGCCACGGGAGGACTGTCGGAATAGAGAAATGGCATGTTCGATCCACGTAGAGAAGTGGCCAATGTGAACGAGGATTGCTGATTACCAAAGAACCCGTCTACTGGATCATACGAGTATCGATATTGATCCCAGAATAATTGCAGTCCGGCGCTCGTCCCGACTTCAATCAAGGCAAGCGGTTTGTTCGATAGACGATGGATGAGGCAAAATGCCGGATACAGATACGCGCATCGACGAACCTCGTTCGTCTGAACAAGCTTTGTTGCCAGCAACTGCGCTAGCTCGTCGCGATAAAGCAGGCAGAAATGCTTGAAAGGATCAAACGCAGCTGCGGCGTCCTTCGGATTCGGCACGATACTCGCATAATAATCAACCAGCTCATGTTCAAAGCCGCTAAGCAGCAACAAATGTACAGCACCCAGAAAGAGGTTGGGAATGGGCTGCCCTTCCCTGCTTGCAGCAGCAATACGAAGTAAGTCATCGTCCCCGGCAATGCGGCCCGAGAGCTGTTCGTATAAGCGGCTTGATCCTCTGCACTCTTTATCGGCAAATCTTCTGAAGCTCTCGGAAATACTTGAAATCTCCATACGTCCACCTCCAATATGGATTGCGTAGTTTGAGTGTAGCACTTCATTCCGATAAACAGAATCTTCATTATTTTATAAACCTGATAAGTACTATTTATCAAAAAAAAAGACTGCCATATGGCAGCCAAGATTGAAAATTAACTTCCTGTCCCCTGATATTTATTAAGTCCCTTATTCCAAACCGCATAGGCTAACAGGAACATCGCTAGTCCGACGACCGGCGCAACATAAGGCAGAATCGGAGAAAACAGCGTCTCCCCTGTCTTATTCAAGATCAGCTGTGACGGATAGAAGTTGACGAACGCATACGGCACGACGAAGGTAACGAGGATGCGAATAAACTTGCTGTAAATGGAAATGGGATAATCCATAAACGAACGAATCCCATGAACAACCATATCCATTAAAGCACCGGATCGAGTGAACCAGAAGCACATGGAGCCGGTAATGACGATGAAAGCAGCTTGCACAAGCGTTGCACCGATCAGCACGACCAGCAGGATGAGCAATTCAGCGAAGCCCATATGAACATTCAGATGGTTGAAGCACACGATAAACATGATAATTCCGATGATGACATCACCTAAGTAGAAGTGGCCGAAAGTCCGAATGATCATATGAATGAACGGGTTGACCGGTTTGACGAGCATGACATCGAACGTGCCCTGGGCAACCATGTCTTCCACCTCCCACATCTGAAACGAGAAGAAGATCGAAGCTAAACCGAACGTAAACATATTCATCGTGTAAATCAGTATGACCTCGTACATTCCCCAGCCATTAATCGTGTTGAAACGGTCGAGCATGACCCAAATAATCAAGAAATTGACGATGTGCCCCATCGCGAATCCGAGGAAATCCAAGTAAAACATGATGCCGTACTCCGATTTGCTTTTGAAATAGATCGGAATAAAACGGGCATATAAGTTGAGAAACCGCATGTTCAGCCCCCCTGCACGACCAGTTTTTTCACCGCGCTTGCCCACATCCGCCGTTCCAAGAGCAGCAATGCGACGATCCAGCCCATCTGCTGCAAAATAACGAAGCCAACGTCGGTTAACCCGCTCGTTTTGCCTAAATAGACGGAGATCGGATCGTAATAAATCAATCGAAACGGCAGACAATAGGAAATGGTCGTCAGTGTTCCGGAGAAGAACCAAATTGGGATAAAAGCGCCGGAGAACAATCGAATCAACCCGCTTAGCAGCACATTAATTTGCCAGACGAGCACGTACCAGAAGGCTATTAATCCGATGATGTAGTTAATGAGGAAATTGAGCAGGAACGCATTGAAGAGCATAATCACGAATGCCACTGCTTGCCAACCGGTCGGCAGTTCGATACGAAAGAAGCACAGGCTGATGACGAGGAGCGGTAAAAGTTCGAAAAATACTCGGTATACGTTCTGCCCAAGCGAATGAAAGAACGCGACGAAGCGAAAATTGACCGGCTTCAGCAGCTCCATCGCAATCTCGCCGTTCCTTACTTTTCTTCCGACCCAGAAGATGACATTATTCGTTGCGAATACGGAGATGAACGAGCTGATGACGACATACGTGACCATCTCCTTCACCGAAATGCTGCCAGCACCCGAATCGACCTTCGCTTGTCCCGCAAATACGGCATACCAGATGTAAACCTGCACGAACACCTTGATCAGCTGACCGAAGAGAAACATGAATACTTCCATCCGATACGCCATATTTTGCCGAAGTGAATGGAGTGTCATTTCCCGATAGAGGGCGAGTCTCATACGAAAACACGCTCCCGATCCGCAGCAGCCTCAAGCGGCAAACGTTCTCCATACATGGTGCGAATGATCTCCTCAATGTCGGTTTCCTTGACGACAAAGTCCTTCACATCGTACCTGTCCATGATCCATTTGATCAGCATTGACGAGTTGATCCGCTTCTTGTCATAGATCAGCTGCGTCTTCTTGCCGTCAACGCTGCAGCTTGTCACGCCGAGTTCGTTCAGCTCCTGAGAGGATTCGAAGATACGATCGGTTTCCACAACCATCCGCTCACCGGAGCCGAAGTCGCTCTTCAATTGCTCAAGGTTCCCATCATACATCAGCTTGCCTTGATCGATAACCATGACGCGACTGCAAAGCTTCTCTATATCAGACATATCATGGGTCGTGAGTATGACGGTCGTCCCGCGATCTCGATTGATTTCGAGGATAAAGTTGCGAATCTTCTCCTTCACCACCACATCCAGCCCAATTGTCGGCTCATCCAAGTAGATGATATCCGGATCATGCAGCAGCGCGGCGCATAGGTCAGCTCGCATTCGCTGTCCCAGGCTGAGCTGACGGACGGCAACATGCTTGAACTCATCCAAACCGAGAATATCCGTGAACCGCTCCATATTCTCATTGAATCTGGCTGGCGGAATGTCGTACATATATCGCATTAGCCTAAGGGAATCGATGACGGGTGTATCCCACCATAGCTGTGTTTTCTGACCGAAGACGGCGCCAATGCGCATCGCGTTCAGCTCCCGATTCTTGTAAGGCTCTATGCCGTTTACGATAACTCTGCCGCTGGTTGGGACCAGTATTCCGACGAGCATTTTGATCGAGGTCGATTTGCCCGCTCCGTTCGGACCGATATACCCTACAATTTCCCCTTTGTCGATCGTGAACGAAATGTCATCTACGGCCGTCTTGGTCTCATACTCTCGGTAGACAAGCCCTTTGACATTGTTCCATAATCCTTCTCTGCTCTTGTTACGCTTGAACTCTTTGCGCAAATTGTCCACTTGGATGACAGCCATACAATCCCTCTTTTCTCTACTGAAAAGACTAATGACTTCTATGAATTCTAATAATTACCAGCAATGATTCGATTATCATATGGGTATTGCTTCCAAGTCAACAAAATAAAAAAATCAACGACGTATTAATCCATCGTTGATTTCTCTTGCAGCAATTCCTCATACTCGCGCTTCGTAAGCCCGTAGATAAATTCATCATGATGTTTGCCTTTCGTGAAGATCATGTCACGCAGGCGACCTTCCTGCTTGAAGCCGAGATGCTCCTGCAGCGCAATCGAGCCGTTGTTGAAGGCATATACATGGGCATTGGCTTTGGCATAGCGCAGTTCCTCGAAATAATAACCAAGAATCAGCTTAATCGCCTCCGACGCATAGCCTTGGCGCCAATGTTCGCGGAAGATCGCGATGCCGTACTTGAAAGTACCGTTTCGCGGGTCACAATGACTTGTACATAGACTGCCGACCAATACGCCATCAAGTGTCTCAATGGAGAGCCATATGTTATCGCCTTCCACCGGATGGTCGACCTTCTCCTCCGCCCATGCCTTCGTACCTTCTTCGGTTCTTGGGAAATGAATCATATCGCATAGCCGAGCACCTTCAGAATCGTGATCATTCTGATGATAGTCCTCCCAATCGCCAAATTCCAATGGCCGCAGTCTAACCTTACTGCCTTCCCACATGTAGGATTTCATGGTTGCTCGCCTCCTTCGTTCTCAGGCGTATCGTACCATTTTTCATCAGCCAAGCATAGCCGCTTGCCGCTTATACATATCCTCTACTACAAGACAGGCCATCGCTTCTACTACCGGGACAATTCTCGGACAAATACAAGGATCATGACGGCCGATCGTTTGAATCTCTTGTTCTTCGCCGTCTACGTTGATCGTTTGCTGCGGTACCGAAATGGACGATGTCGGTTTAACGCTGACCCGGAACACGATGTCCTGGCCATTGCTGATCCCGCCAACAATTCCTCCTGCATGATTGCTCAGAAACCCGCTGCTGTTCATGCCGTCATTATGCTCACTGCCCAGCATCGCAGCCGCTTCGAAGCCTGCGCCAAACTCGATTCCTTTAATCGCGCCAATGGATAACATCGCCTTTGCCAGCTCGGCATCTAATTTATCGAAGACAGGTTCGCCAAGACCCGGCATCACCCCGCGAATCCGGCATTCCACAATTCCGCCGCAGCTATCGCCGATGGAAGCCAAATGCTCGATTTTGCGAATCATGTCCTTGGCTGCCACTGGGTCGCAGGCACGAACCGCATTTTGCTCGATCGTGGTTTCATCGAAGGTTTCGCAGCGAATCCCCCCGATCTCCTGCGAGTATGCAATGACGTCAACACCGCGTCTCTCCAGCAGCTTGCGCGCAATTGCACCACCTGCAACACGGGCTGCGGTTTCTCTTCCCGAAGCACGCCCGCTGCCGCGATGATCGCGAATGCCATACTTCTGCAGATAGGTAAAGTCCGCATGGCCGGGGCGAAAAGCGTGCTGAATCGAACCGTACGCCTCCGGCCTCATATCGTGATTATGCAATATGATAAAGAGCGGCGTTCCCGTTGTTTTGCCTTCAAACACGCCGGACTCGATATGAACGATATCGTATTCCTTGCGGGGCGAAGTCACGGAAGATTGACCCGGTTTACGGCGATCCATCTGTTTCTGGATATAAGCCTCGTCGATTTCCACGCCTGGCGTAACGCCATCTACGATGACGCCGACTGAAGCGCCGTGCGACTCTCCGTAGGTTGTGATTTTGAACCGTTCACCGAATGTATTGCCTGCCATTAGATTAGCCTCCTCTCTTTAATATTCGACCTGAATACCAAGTCCGGCCAGTTGCTCGAAATACCCTGGACAAGTTTTGGATACGCAGCCGGGATCGGAAATTCGAATGTCTTGAACGCGCAGGCCGATAAGCGAAAGTGCCATCGCCATGCGATGATCGTCATGCGATTCCACTAAGGTCGGCACCGGCACGCCGGGATACACGGTTAACCCATCCTGATGTTCTTCCACTTGAATGCCAAGCTTGGTTAACTCTGCACAAATCGCTGCAATACGATCGCATTCATGATGCCTGATATGGGCAGCGTCCTTTAATGTAATTGGACCATCTGCGAAGACAGCCATTGCAGCTATCGTAAGCGTCTGATCGGACCATTTTTTCATGCTGAGCGTGAATCCGCCTTTAAGCTGATCCGTTCCATGCACCTCAACAACATTCTCGCCTTTCGTAACCGTGCATCCCATCTGCTCCAGCACGTGCAGCATCTCGATATCGGGCTGGCTTGTGCGACTTGCTTGAATACCTTCAGTCCGAATATGACCTCCGGTCAAAGCTGCTATCGCCCAGAAATAACAACAAGTGGAAACATCCGGCTCCAATTGATATGTCCTTGCTTCATAGTTTCCTTGCGGGACGGTGATGGATTGGCCATCCGGCGATACCTCTGCTTTTATCCCGAAATCTGCCATCATATCAAGTGTCATCTGAACGTAATCCCTTTGAACAACCTCTCCATCAATGCGTATTGTCAGCTGTTCCTTCGCATAAGGTGCAGCGATCAACAGCCCGCTTAGAAATTGACTCGATGTATTGCCCGGGATCGTCACTTCGCCGCCATTTAACCCGGATGCGTTCAGCATGTAAGGCAGACTGTATTCGGAAATCGAATATTCGAATGTAGCGCCAAGCTTGGTTAAGGATGCAAGCAACGGAGCTTGCGGTCTCTCACTCATTCGCTTACTTCCGCTGACTGACCACTTCCCGTGCCCGATCGCAAGTGCGCCTGGCAGAAATCTAGCTACCGTGCCAGCAGCGCCGACATACAAGTTCGCTGAAGCATTCGGCCATACACCGCCACAGCCTTCAATGGAAGCCGTCTCTTGCTGCACAGCTGCAGCTACGCCAAGCTTCGATAGTGAATCGATGCACCAATAGGAGTCATCGCTTTTGAGAATGCCGTGCAGCTCCGACTTTCCTTTGGCGAGCGCTGCGATAATTAAAGCCCTGTTCGTGAGGCTCTTGCTGCCGGGCACGCGAATCGTACCTTGAACGGCTGACTTGGGAGGACTGACTCTTACCTCAAGTCTGTCGTTGTTTGCCGACCATGGAGAACGCGCTTCAAAATCCGGATGTATCGTTACCATTTCCGTCCACCTCTTTAGGGAGTAATTGATCTATTCCGATTATAATGAGATACTTGGAATAAATGAAATCGGAATATTGAATCATTGTCATAAAGGTGGTTTATGTCAAAATGATAAATTTAGAATGGTATCGAATCTTTCTCTATACCGCAAGACACCGAAATTTAACGAAAGCGGCGCAAGAGCTGCATGTTACGCAACCTTCTGTCAGCTATGCCATCAAGCAGATGGAGGAAGCGATGGGTGTGCAGCTGTTTCATCGATTATCCAAAGGCGTCGAGCTCACGGATGAAGGCCGGGCACTGCTCGACTATGTCGAGCAATCCTTCTCGATGCTGGATTCCGCGCAAAAGCATCTGCACAATCTGAAGCAGCTGCATGCCGGCGAAATCCGAATCGGCGCAAGCGATTCGCTTATTAAGCATCTGCTGCTTCCGCAGCTTAATGCTTTTCACAGGGAATATCCCGGTATCCGAATTCGCCTCTCTCATGGCAAAACACCGGACATCACCAGGCGCCTGCTGGATGGAGAGATCGATTGCGCGATGCTTCATTTGCCTATACAGAATCCGCAGCTGATTATTCATACCATGGCCATGATCGAGGATTGTTTTGTGGTAGGAGAGGCGTACAAGGAGCTGGCGGAGCGGACACTTTCCATTCATGAGCTTGCTGAGCTGCCGTTGATCTTGCTTTCACCCGGCAGCAGTACGCGTATCTTCGTGGATCAATGGTTTACCGCAAAAGGAGTTACCGTGAAACCGGATATTGAGCTGGGCAGCGTAGATTTGTTGGCGGAATTCGCACGATTGAACTATGGGGCGGCTTTCATCAGCCGGTCTTTTGTGGAGGAGGAGCTCCGCAGCGGGAAGCTATTGGAGCTAAAGGTGGACATCCCTTTTCCATCTCGGGGCATCGGGTTTGCAGTGAGGCGCGATACGAAGCTGTCCATTGCGGCGGAAAGCTTCGTACGGCGAATTCGTGATTAAGCAATCTCCGTGGCTAGCAGCTCGCTGATCGTGACCAGCTTGTACCCTTGTTCGATGAGCTCGGGTACCAGGATTTGAATCGCCGCAAGTGACTGCGAACGATCTCCGAATCCATCATGGAACAACAGGATACTTCCCGCTCGGACCTCCGGACGCGTAACATTCACAATGTGCTCGGTTCCCGGCATGTCCCAATCGCGAGTATCCGGATTCGTCGCGTGAATGACGGGATACCCGAATTGCTCGCAAACGGCGAGCAGGTCATCGTTGTACTCCAGATACGGCGGACGAAACGTGGACGGACGTTTTCCGATGACATCGACAATGATTTGCTCCGCGCGACGAAGCTCCTCTGTTTGCTCCTCTTTGCTTAGGCTCGCCATATGCGGATGAGAGTAACTGTGATTGCCGAACTCATGCCCCTCCTCGTCCATTCGTTTCGCGACGTCCGGGTATTTCTCCATATTCGTCCCGTGCACGTAGAAGGTCGCTTTTGCCCCATATTGCTGGAACACTTGTAGAAATCGAGGCGTCCAGTCCGGATTCGGCCCATCGTCGAAGGTGATGGCGAGCAGCTTGTCTGGTGTTTTCACTTCATGGAACATTTGTGCGGCTTTCATGGCAGTTTCCCCCTTATTGAAAGTAAAAAAAGGACTACAAAAATCATAACGATTTTGTAGTCCTTCTTCAAACGATTTATTCGTGCGTGGGTTCGATAGCCGGATAGCCGATTTTCTGCCAGCGGAATAGGTGCTTCGCGCGGTCGGACAGCTGCTCGTACGTTTCGATTGGAATTTGAACGCGATTATCGCGGTCCATTGCGCTGTAGATCAGTGCAAGGTTCGGACGGATTTCATTGCTGCGGTTCGGTGTTCCACGGTGCCACATGCGAACATCGCGAAGCAAAATCGAACCTGCAGGCATATGAACCTTCATGGAATGCATATGCGGTGCCAGATCTTCAGGGTTAGGACCGTTTGGACCGTAGTAATTATCCGGCAGCAAGTGCGTGCCGCCCGGCCAAATTTCCATCGGGCCATTGCCTTCGTGTACATCGACGAGCGGAATGTTGAACACAAGATCCGTGATCGGCAGATGCGTTGTGCACAAATCGCCGAAACGAGCGCCGTAATCCGGGTGAACCGGCTGTGATTTCTGACCGCCGGGCAGCGAAGTGTTCGAGGAGAACAATGTAACCGAGTAGTCCTTGCCAAGGATACGATCCATAATGGCTAGAGCAAACGGGTGCTCGATTACGAGCGAATCGTTGAAAGGCGCAGCAAACGGAAGGAAGATACCCAAATGGTTCGTGCCTTCGTTGAAGCCTGTTTTATTCAAATAAATTTCTTTACCATGCTTATCGATGAACCAGTCCATCGCTTCTGTGAACGCTTTCTTTAGTTCAGCGATTTTTTCCGTAGGCAGGACGCCTTCAAGGATAACATATCCGTTTACACGGATCAGGTTAACGGCAAGCTGAATGTTTTCTTCATTTAGGGTTAGTGTATCAATTTCATGTTGACTAACTTTCACAATGATTCACCTCACGTAATGGATGTCGATAGTAGACTGCTAGTGTCTTTCCTAAAAATATCACTTTTGAGAAGCAAATACTAAACTTATTCTCCGATTGATGCATCCTATTACAAGAAATTGTCGGATGAAATTCTAACCATTCTCTTCTGAAGCAGAAAGATTCTGCATGCAAAATGAGATATGTCGCTCCTGCCGCTTCATGTAAGAGCACTCGGAGACACCTGATTTAGTATGGCTGTAAAGCTGCTTCTCATTCTTCAGCGCATGAAACGGTTAAGAAATTGGGAAGCTGCTCGTCGTGAACATCTACTTGTAGAGCACTTATCGTTGGCTCTCATCAACCTATCTTCGGATGCGAGTGCAGGATTTTGCGACGCAGATTGATGTAAGCGCTTGATCTCAGCGGATTTGTTCATTGTACCGCTGCGCCGAGAAATCACCTTCTTGGAAAGCCCAATTGATACTCGTGTGATGTGTGTCGGATTGCCCGAGTATCTGCAGTATAGCCGCTTACGAGTTCAGGTTGCTGCAAGGTGGAAACTTGCACACCACAAGTTCGAGACTTCAAGCATGCTAAGAGTGCCTTTTTCGAACTCTCAGCGATTATTTTCGCCGATTTCGCCTCTGAGAGTTCGATTTCGGAACTCTCAGCCTCGGCCAGCCGCCGGAACGCCGCGCTCTTCGAGCTGAGAGGCTCATTTTCGAACGCTCTGCTCTTTTTTCCCGCCGATTTCGCCTCCGAGAGTTCGATTCCGGAACTTTCAGCCTCGGCCTGCCGCCGGATCGCCGCGCTCTTCGAGCTGAGAGGCTCATTTTCGAACGCTCTGCTCTTTTTTCCCGCCGATTTCGCCTCCGAGAGTTCGATTCCGGAACTCTCAGCCTCGGCCTGCCGCCGGAACGCCGCGCTCTTCGAGCTGAAAGTCTCATTTTCGAACGCTCTGCTCTTTTTTCCCGCCGATTTCGCCTCTGAGAGTTCGATTTCGGAACTCTCAGCCTCGGCCAGCCGCCGGAACGCCGCGCTACTGGGGCTGAGAGTCGCCCCCGCCGCATCGCCTTCTACCTCGAAGCTGCAGCTTCAATTAAATAATAAAATCCGGTCGTGCGGATTCCACGCGCAGTGGCATGTTTGTCAAATTGCGATACGATTCCCGCATAGCAGGTTTCCCGCACATATTCGGAATAGCTTTCCCGCTGGCCGAAACACAGCATGTTCAGCACATCTGCAGCCGATGGAATCCAGACTATTTCTCTGATTCGCTCCATATGAATGTCAACCAGCCCGCTCGTTTCCAGCCGTTCCTGCACTTTATCCAAGATCGGCGTTCCGACCGTCGGGGATTGGAATAAACCCGGAAAACACAATCCAAGCTCCCCGCCTTCCCCATTCCCATCACCGGGATGATAGAGGATTACTTTGCCGCCCGGACGAACGACTCTATTCCCCTCAGTGTACCAGCTGCCCGGTCCTTTCTTCGTGTAAGCCATATCAAACGCATCATCCGCAAAAGGCAGCGAATGGTGCGTATCCCCCCGAACATAACGGACATTCGGTTTTCGATGGAGATTCGCCGTCTCCAGAAATCCTGCCGTTACATCCAAACCAACAATCTCTTCCGCAAATGCTGCCCAACGATTGGTGTACTCGCCATGCCCGCATCCAACATCGAGCACCTTACCGCCGATAACAGCGGCAAGCTTCTTCGTTAGCACATCTTCACCTGAGTCGCCTTCAACTACGCCAATCCAAGTAAACTCATATTTACCTGTCCGCGCTGCCAGCTCGTTACACCACGCGAACGATTGCGGACTTAAGAAGTCCGGATGTTTCGTAAGCTCCGAAAACATAAGTTGTGCCCCCATCTCTCAACGACTATTAAACCGACTCCGCATTGCCCCTCTTAAACTTGTTCAAGCAATCCATACAAATGCATGATTTATTCAGCTGTTCCGCCGGAACCAGCTCAAATATCCCATCCGGAAACACCTCGTTGCTGCACCAGCAGCTATGGTTTCCTTCACAATTATTCCGCTTATGGCAAATGGGACATGCTTTCGCTTGAATTTCATCATCTTTCATCCATAATCACCTATCCCATTCGCTCTGACACTGCACTCCGATCTCAAGCCGTACCTCCTCCAACACGAACTATATACATTCCATTTTACAGCGCTAACCTCCTCCTGAACAAAGCAAAAAAGCCGCGAAATCGCGACTTTTCAGCATCAAGCCTATTAATGAAACGACTTCCAGAACGCACCGTTCGTATCCAGAATCGATTTAATTTGGGCAAAAGGAATCTTGAACGTTGGGAATCCGGCCGCATACGGAGCAATTTCATACGGTTCAAAATAAATATGGAGTGCGTCCTCGGAAACGAAGAACGGCTGATCCGGACGAATGCCATTGTAGGTATTCGGGAAAACGTAGGAATATTGCGGATCCTCTTTGATTTGTTTGCCAATGATATCGCTTAGCTCCTTGACGTAGTTGCTGCCGGGCTTAAACAAGTCCTTGAGCGCGAACATTTGGCCAGTCGATAGATCAATGATGGCGTATTTCTTTGTCGGCATCCCATGCGCGGCACCGAAAGGGAAATTGTAGCCGGTTAGCTCAAGCTGAAGCAGCTGCTGCTTGTAGAACGAGACATCGAAATCACCGGTGTACGAATAATCCAGCTTTTGATCTTCCGGAATCGGCTTCACCTGCGACAGTTCGCGCAGCTTCGCATTAACCTTCCCCTGTGCCGCTTGGTCAGACATCCCTTCCACCTGCGGATAATAGACCAGATAGTCCCGATTCGGTTTGAACTTCTCTTCCTTGACGAAGTAAGGCTGCTTCAGGGGAATCGTCGTATTTTGCTGCCAAATGACCCGGCCGGATCGATCCAGATAAGAGAGCCGCTGATCCACGTATGCCTTGATCAAACCGCCTTCTTCCAATGTAAGCGTGCCGCTGCCGTTAACACGCGGATAGCCTGCTGCCGGTTGACCGTTGCGATCAATGAAGAAGGTTTGCTTCGCATCCGATGCGGAAGCCAGCCCCTTGCTATAATCAGCGACATCCCGATACACAAAGTCCGTCAGCAGCTTCCCATCCCAATCTGCGATGGCATAAATGGAACCGATATAAGGCTGTTGAGGATCGATGGCTTTGCCTACTGCGAATCTGCCGCTGCCTAAATTCCTAATGTCGTTGTACTCTGCTTTTATAATAAAAGCACCTTGCTTATTGATGACCCCATAATTCGACCTGAAATCATCAGAAGTATTAACGATCGCACGGCCGTCTTCGAAGGGGAAAGCGGCGTAAAAAGCAGGCTGAATCACGATAGACCCGCTTTCATCGATATACCCGGTTTTACCCCCAAGCTCACGCTGGAAGGACAGCAATCCATCCCCGAGCGGCCCGACGCTCGCATAATGGTAGGTATGGAGCCGGCGGCCATCCAAACCGATTAACGCATATTCATTGTCTTTCACCTTGACGAGTGCCTTATTTCCTTGGAAATCATTGGCTTCCTGAAATTGCGCCGGAATCACGGCATGGCCTTGCGCATCCAGATAGCCATATTGAATCGTACTCGCCCCTGCGGAACCGGGAAGCGTATCATAAAATACCGCTCTTCCGTCATGCATATCGGAGATAAATGGATACGCCTTCTTCGTCAGCACCGTGCCGCTCTCGTTAATCATCTTAAAGCCTTGACTGTCGATTACAGAGGCGCGCTGCTCTGAGAATTTACCAATTGAATCGTAAATAGGTGAAACGACGTACTGAGCGGATGCGTTAATGATGCCATATTTCCCTTTCTCGGAGACCACTGCCAATCCGTTTTCCTGAAAGTCACCGGCATCGTCATACCTCGGGTCTATCGCCATCCTGCCCCGGTTGTCGATATAGCCCCATCTCATGCCCTTTACGGTCTTCAGCGACGCGGGAAACAGTCCGACTGCTCGCGTTGGAACCACAGGTTCAAGTGCATCCCGGATCGACTGCTCCAGCTCAAGCAGCGTATCCCTCGTGGGTTGAGCGAAAGCGAGTGCTTGATGAACGGACACCAAAGCCGGTTCAACGCGACCGGAGCGATATTGGGCATCAGCAAGATGGTACCAATACAGCGGATATTGCGGGTACCGCCAGACTAGCCGTTCATAGTACTTGACGACATGCGGAAAATAATAACTGTACACGTCTTGCGCGGGAACAAAGCTGCCTTCTTGCCAGCGAAGGACGTCGATGTGGTAGGATTCGCCGCTATTTTGCATCCAAATCGCCAGCTCTGCTTTGCCGTCTTGACCTTGGTTGCTCGGCATATCCATCGCATCCATGTAGCTGTAGCTCATGCCGGACGGTGCGACATCTCTGAACCCTTCCTTGTTCCATTCATAAACAGACAGCTTCGACCACTGGGCGTTGATTTGCCAGCCTACGATTAAGTTGTTCTGACCGGCTCGCAGCACAGGCATAGCCATCAACTGCGCTACACCATGGCCATGCCCTTTGACATCGGCTGCCTTCTCCCATTTCCCCTTCTTCTCTCGCAGCACCAACAAATGAAGCTGGTTGCCCAATCGGTATACTGCTGCAATCTCAGATAATCGGTCTCCATTCAGATCAGCTGCACACACCGCCGCATTCGCGGCAGACTGGTTGAGTAACATCAGCTCCGCACCACTCGGCAAATTTGCCATTGCGATTTGCGTTAGCTGCTGTTCGTTCGCGGCCATGTCAGCATCATCCCTCTCCTCGCATTCTTCGCCTAATCGTATGCTGAGCATTGGCAGATATGCCTTTCTGATGTATAGAAAAAAAATACCCGGCGTGAGCGTGTCCGCTCCTTCACCGGGTATTAGGTATGCATGCGATTAAGACCAGAACCAGAAGATGAGCAGCAGCATCGTGAAACGCACCGCTTCATAAGACGTATCGACGGCTACAACGAGCCAGCTCTTGAATTGCCATACTTTCTTGCCAACCGTGAACGGCAGTGTATAACCCGCTGCCAGCAGCATAGTGAACCAGAAAGCACCGGCTAAGGAATCACCGTCATATCCATAAGCTTGTCCGCCGGCTTGCCACAGCTCTAAGCAGACGGCAAACGCGATCGAAGTCGCGAACGAAACGAGAATATAGATGATAAAAGACTGCATCTTAACGGCGTTGCTTGGCTGTGTTACAGGACTTCCGTACATATCCCGCTGATATGGCTTCTTCCAAATAACCGCCATCCACAGAAATCCCAATGCTAAAGATAGAATTCCCGTAACCAATACGGCCAAATAATTAATGTCGCTAAACAACATCCCGTTTCCCTCGCTTTGTTTGATTGTCGGATAAATACGAAACCATTTGGTTTCGCTTTACGAATCCGATTATATACAACCATTTGGTTTCCTGTCAATAGCAAAAGGACGGTTTCAAAAGTCAACTGCACACTTTTGAAACAGCCCTTCCCGCCTCCGTTATTCCTCTCTATCCGTTCACATCAACGCCTGCCGTTCTCACCTGTGGCTGACGGCGTTTCATATTGGTGATGGCAACTCCGGCCAAGATCAGAATGCCACCGCCGATCTGGGCGGCTTTAATGGGATCGCCAAGGACAAAGAAGCTAACGATAATGGCGACGAATGGCGGAATATTCATGAACATGGCGCTGGTCGAAGGTCCGACAACCGCAATGCCTTGGTTCCACCAGAAACCGGCCAGTCCTTGGCCGATAACTGCGACTGTAATGAGGAGCAGCCACACCAGCCAGTGATGGCTCCCATGTAATTGGCCATTCCATGCCTCAACGCCAACGGCCGGAGACATCAGAATCGTACCTATGACAGTGGAATAAATCGTCACTTCATAGGAAGACATCGAGACGGTTAGTTTGCGAATAAACAGTAAGCTGACCGACATGCCGAGCATGGCCATCAACAAGTATACATCCCCTTTAGAGATACCAAGCTCTTTACCTCCATAGAGAACGATGCAAATTACACCGACAAGACCGACGATCGCTCCTGATATCTTCACCAGCGTAATCTCTTCTTTCAGAAAAATTCGCGATAGCAATGTCGTGGCAATTGGCGACAATGCAATAATAAGCGCAGCGTTGCCTGCCGTAGAATGCTGAAGCCCGGTAAAGTAAAACAGCTGATTAATCAGCGTGCCGGATATGCCGGCCAGCAGCAGCAAGCCGATCTCTCGTCGGCTTGGCTTCCGCATGGAGTGGCGAATCATAGCCACGCTGATTAAGAACAGCGACATCACGACGAGTCTGGCAAAGGACAGAAATATTGGCGAGAACTCTCGCAGCATATAGGCACTGGCAACATAATTGCCGCCCCATAACAGCGAAACGCCCCATAGCTTTAGTAATATCGTTCGATCCGGCATTTCAATGAAAGTCTCCCAACTTATCCATGATTAGTGATTCGTTTGTTCGCGCGCAGATGAGACATGACGGCAGCGAGCGCCATTAGCGCCGCCATCAGCCAGAACACGGCATGCAAACCGCTGATAAACCCATTCAACGACGATGTAGCGCCATTCATGCCCACCTGTGTACCGGAGAAAATCGCCAGCATCGCTTCATGTGGAATGCTATGTGTCACAATTGGCATCGAGAACGCAATGCTGAGCATCATCCCCATATTCGTCGTGAGCGAGCGAATCCCGGATGCTTCTCCGCGATATTTGGCACCGGCTGCATTCATAATACTGCTGGAATTCGGCGAATTAAACAACCCCGAGCCGATGCTAATGATTGTCATATATAGTGCTAAGTGCCAGAAAGGCGTAGCAAGATTCGTATCCAGCGCAAGTCCGGCCAAGCCGAAAATACTAAGGAACAAGCCGACGGTAGCCGGCGTTGTTTCGCCATATTTGTCGCCCAGGCTGCCGGCAAGCGGCGATACGACGAGCATGCCTGCCGCTAGCGGTATCGTCATAATGCCGGCGACAAGCGCATCTTTCTCCAGTGCCCCTTGGAAGTAGAAGATGAGCATGAACATGACGGCCATCCGCGCAATGGCGTTAAGCGTAGCGGAAATAATCCCGAATGAGAATATTTTATTCGTGAATAATGGCAAATGCAGCAGCGCATTGGGATGTCTCCGCTCGAGGCGCAAGAACACGGGAAAAAGTACGATAAAGAATACCCCGGATATCCACACGACCGGCGAAGTCCAGCTTTGAATCGGCCCCCAAGTCAAAGCAATCAACAAGGCAGTAATGGAAACGACATACGTAATTACGCCGCCTATGTCCAATCCGCCTGCTTTGGGAGCGGCAATCTTATCATCCTTGACCCCCATGACCGCCAGACCCCAGATAACGCCGATGACGCCGAACGGTACGTTAAACCAGAAGGTCCATTCCCAGCCAAATGCCGTTGTCAGCCAGCCGCCAAGAACGGGTCCGATAATTTGACCGACCGCTATGACCATAATGTTAATACCAAGCGCTTTGCCCAGTTCTTCCTTCGGAAACGCGTCAGCGACGATCGCCGTACTGTTGGCCATCACCATAGCACCGCCGATCCCTTGCAGGATCCTAAACACAATGAGCAGTGGCGCATGCTCAGCGAAGCCTGAAATAAACGATACGATCGTAAAAAGCAGCATTCCCGCGATATAGATCCGTTTTCGTCCGAAGCGATCCGCAAGCGAGCCGGCCATAAGCACCATGACGGTCTGTGCCACCATATACGAGAGCATCACCCACATCGCCTGCAGCAGCGAAGCTTGTAAACCCGTCAACAGATCCGGCAGCGCAATGATAAGCGTGCTAAAGTTAAGTGCAGAGAGCAAAGAACCCAGGCTCGTTACCGATAAAATCCACCATTTTCGCGAAGTATTCACGTTCATTCTCCCCTCTTACTCAATCCGGTGATTCAGCCGAAGAGCGATGCTTTAACCGATTCGCACGATCGAGACGCTCCGTAAACCCTTGCTTTAACAGCTGCAGCTTCCCCATCCTTTCATCAATGTGACTGATGATATCTTGGAGCCGGTCCGTCGCTTCATCAAGCACGTTTTCCCGTTCATCCTCTGTAAGCGAATCCCCATAGAACGTAGCTCTCAGACGATCAAGATCCGCTTCCGCTTGCAAAATATCACGTATCTCTTGCAGCGATGCGCCAAGCACTTCTTTCAATCTCAGAATGTGCTGAATGCGAAGAACCATCTCCTCGTCGTAAACCCGATGCCTGCCTTCCGTTCGGCTTACCGCAGGAAGCAAACCGATTTCCTCATAGTAATGAAGCGTTCTGGCCGTAATGCCGAGCCGCTCCGTGATGTCTTCCATCGTATATTTCAGGTTTACTTCCATGTGGACTTCAGTCTTCTCCCTTCTCTTTCCAAATAACTTACGTTAACGTAATGTTATCTCAATGAGCTTGAAATCGTCAATCTACGACCGGCATCGGAATAGAAAAAAGCTGCCGTTGCCGGCAGCTTCTCTCCCTAATTTCATCTTAATCAACAATAAGCTTTCCGACCATCTTAGCGTGTCCGGAACCACACATAATGGAGCAGTGAAACGCATGCTCGCCGGCTTTATCAGCCGTAAACTCCGCTGTTCCGTTATTTTCTTTGATGTCCACATCGAAATCATCAATGGCAAAGCCATGCACGCCTTCTTCGTCCTGCAAGGTGATTTTCACTTTGTCGCCTTGCTTCACATGGATTTCTTCTTGGTCGAATTTGAAATTGGAGGCTTTCACCGTAATCGTGTTACCGCCACTGTTGCCTGCTCCCGTATTTGTACCCGCGTTGTTTCCAGTAGTTGCACCGTTGTTAGTGTTATTTCCGGTGTTGTTGTTATCGTTGCCGCCGCAGCCTGCCAGACCTACGGCCGCCATAACCACTGCTGCTGTGATGATTAGTAAGCGAAGTTTCATTGTATATTCCTCCTTGTAGGTTACCGTTTGGGCTCGATCTCGATAATGGTAGTCTTCTCATCAGGGGTATCGTCGACAATTCCTTTGGTGGAATTGCGGAATTCGCGAAGCGTATCCCCGAATGCGCGTCCAAGCTGCGGAAGCTTAGCAGGTCCAAACACGATCAACGCGATGGCGAAAATAATAATCAGCCCCGAAATACCGATATTGTTAAACATAGGAGCACCTCCATTTGTTTAGTTCTTTTACTGTGCCGGCTGCATGGCGTATTTCAGCCTTCGTCTGTAATAGATGGAGCAGCCGAGCGCGCTGATCTCAAACAGGAGAATGAGCGGCACTGTGACGGACAGATGGGAAACGAAATCCGGCGGCGAAATCAGTGAACCGAGAACGGCTAAGCTGACATATGCATATTTGCGTATGGTCTTCATTTTCTCAGGTGTAAGCAGCCCGATTCGGGTTAGAAAGGTCATCACGAGCGGCATTTCGAAGGCGATTCCCATCGGCAGCAGGAAGCTGATCAGGAACGACATGTAATGCTGGATGCCATACACCTCCGCGGCCCCCATCGATTGATTCAGCTTGATCATGAACCGAATCATCATCGGGAGCGCGACCAGATACCCGAACGTTCCGCCTAATAGGAAGAGCAGCACGGACATCGGTACATAGATCAGCGTGCCTCTGGCTTCGGATTCCGTCATGCCGGGTTTCGCAAAAGCCCAGAAATGATACATCAGGAATGGCAGCGTGATCGTAATCCCAATCAGAAGCGCGCATTTCATGTACACCACGAGCCCATCCGATAAAGCAAACACGCTCCATTCCACCTGGATGCCGCCCAGATGCGATTTGATAAATCGGATGATTCGCGGTGATTCGAACAATCCGGCAGCAAACGCGACCAGAAACCAGCCTGCAACATAGATCAGACGTTTGCGAAGCTCCGACAAGTGAACGATCAAATCGCGATCCAGCAGCTCATTCGCCTGGCCTTTACCGCTGTTCACACAAGAGGTCCTCCTTTCTTAAGATAGGTTTTGACCCCTTCGGCAGCCCGATAAGCGAATGCCCCGACCGTTGCCGTCGGATTATAGCCGCTGTTATGCGCGAAGTTGGAAGCCCCGCAAATAAACACATTTTCGGCATCCCACATTTGCAAATAATTGTTCACGACCGATGTCTTCGGATCACTGCCCATAATCGTACCGCCCGTGTTATGCGTGGATTGGTACGGTACGATGTTATATTGCTTGAGCGCGTCATGCATCTCAACTTTGGTAGCGCTCATGCCGTCGGCAATATCCTTTGTCTTCTGCGCGATGAATTTAACAAGCTCTCGGTCCTGTTCTTCGAAGTCAAATGTCATGCGCAGCAGCGGTTGTCCGAGCGCATCCTTATACTCCGGATCCAGATCGAGAAAGTGGTAGCGGTTCGGCATGCTCGCCCCTTGACCCGTGACGGATAGGATTCGGTTTGCATTGTGAATGGTTGCTTTCTTAAACTCTGCCCCCCACTTCGGAGCGCCGGCCGGCACCGGCTGGTATTGAATCGGCCGCAGTCCCGTCTGCGTGAAGCGAATATTAGCCCCATGTAGAAACTTCAAATCACTGTGATCGAAGTTGTCGCCATTAAAATCATCTAAGCTGCTGCCCAGAGCTCCTGCGCCCATCGCCAGATTGAATTCGCGATCTTCATAGAACGCGCTCGTACTGGCGCCGTTGACTTGATAGGCGTAGTTGCGGCCGACCGCTCCGGTTTCCGTGTCCGGATCATAGGGCTTTCCAAGCTTGGACATCAGCAGCAATCGGACATTCGAGAACACATAACCGGCCAAAATCACAACATCTGCCGGCTGAATGTACTCTTCTCCGGTAGGCGTGTTGATGTAGGTGACACCGGTTGCCTTCGAACCGTTGTGCAAGATCGAAGTCACATTCGAATGCGTGCGCAGCTCGAACTTTCCGGAAGCCTGCGCGACGGGCAGCACGGTGACGACAGGATCCGCTTTCGCTCCGTATTCACAGCCGAACCGTTCGCAGTAGCCGCAATACTGGCAGGCTGCGCGTTCAATGCCGTCCGGATTTTTGTAAACTTCAGTCAAGTTTGCCGAAGGGATAACGTAAGGATGGTAGCCGAGTTTGGTGGCCGCTTCCTCAAACAGCTTCATGCCCGGCGTTTTCTTCATAGGTACTGTCGCAAACGGCTTGGACATCGCACCCACATTCGGTGGCGTCGTTTTCTCCCCCGATATCCCGGACATTTGCTCATACATCACGTAATACGGCTCAAGCTGGTCGTATGTAATGCCCCAGTCGCGGATCGTCATGCCAACGGGGATCTTCTTCTTCCCATATCGCTCCACCGTCTTGCTGTAGATTTCGAAATCGTACGGCAGAAAACGATAATACTGGCCATTCCAGTGCACGCCTGCCCCACCTAAACCATCCCCCAGCAGAAAAGATCCGTAGGTGCGCATTGGCAATGCCCGCATTTTATAGGTGTTTCGGAAGGTCACCGTTTCTTTGGACAAATCCTGCATCAGCTCGTAGCGAGCAGCGTATCGAAGCTCATCGTGGACATGAAAATAATCCTGAGTCCCTCGACCCTTCCCTCTCTCCAGCCCGACCACTTGAATGCCGGCTTTGGACAATTCAGCGGCAATAATGCCGCCTACCCAGCCCATTCCTACGATAACGACAGGCACTTTCGGAAGTTTAGTCGCCATATTCCATCACTCCTACCCTATATCGAGATGATCAGCCAGACTAAGCGGTTTCATTTTGACGAATTCTTCCTTCTCGATCTCATTGGAATAGCTCATTTGATTGCCCGGATAGTTTCTCATTTTCCACCCTTGCATGTTCTTATTGCCTCCATAGAGCGGATCGGAATAGACGCCTTCGATCGTCAGATTCTGAAACATCGAGAAGAAGGTAGAAGCCGGAACTCCCTTCAGGTGTACATCATCTTTCTCAAAAGCCGTCAGCACCGCATCTTGCTCCTCGGGAGTAATCTCCACGAACTGTTTCTGATACTTGGAGTTACTGTACAGATTGAGCGAGTCAAGGCCCAGGGCCATGAGCTCCTTGCGCTTAAAGGTAAGCTGGTAGCCTTGCGACGCTTCCGCTTTATAGAAAGGCGGCGACATGTAATCGCGCGCATTGGTGCCGAAAGCACTGGCCATTTGGTGGTCAATGAAGAAAGCGGCGCCTAGTTCCTTGGCTCCGGGTCCAAGATCGTCCTTCGGGAAAATCCGTTCAGCCGCAGCTTCCGCAGTCAGAAACTGATCCTGCGAGAAGAACATCAGCGCTTGATTGTAGTCCTTCGTTTCGGTGGGAGTTGGCGCCGGTGCAGCGGGCTCTTCGTCCTTCGTTGTTTGCTTCACGTTGGAGCCGATTAATCCGCCGATTACGCCGCCTAGGACAACTCCTCCCAGTGCGGTGCCCGAATATTTTAGAAACCTTCTTCTGGATTCATCTTGTGGCTGTTTCGAATCCGTTGCCATCATGATCTCTCCTTCTTGTTCACTTGAGCTAAGTAGGCTTAGTATTTTCCACAACATGAATTAACATCCAATTATTTAGAAAAGTGCCGATTACGCGATTGGGCGGCATATGGTAATAAGGAGCAGGTTAACACGACTTCACGATTGGAGATGAAAAGCAATGAATGCCGCAAAAGCTTTACGGGTGCTGATCTTCGGTTTCTTAATTGCCGTACTTGCGATCGGACTGTTACCTTTCCTTGTCATTTACAATTGGAGCGAGCTGTATGGTTTGTCTGAAGTCGATAATTCGTACTCGCCGTTGACTTTTTTGCAGAAGTATATGAAGTGAGGTTCATCAAGTAAAGAAGGCTGTCTCCAAAGTCGCGTACCGCGCTTTTGGGACAGCCTTCAGTTAGGTTTACGAGCATTGTGCGTTTGACAACACTACCTACTAATCGTATACAGTAACACTGACAGGTATGTAAGAAGAACAGAATTTGACAGGCAGGTACTAAAACAGAATTGGAGTGGTTCGAAGTGAGTGCTCAGAATCAAATTGTGCTTGTCACCGGCGCAGGGAATGGAATTGGCCGAAGCGTGGCTGTCGCCTATGCACGGGATGGGGCAACTGTCATACTCGTGGATAAGAATGCGGAGGCGCTCGAAGGAACGGCGGCGATGATCGTAGCAGAAGGACTACATCAGCCGATTAGCCGCGTGCTGGATTTAAGCGAGCCTGCGTCCATTGAAGCGTGTTTCGAGGAGTTGGCGAGAAGTGTAGGTCGGCTCGATGTGCTCATCAACAATGCCGGTTTCGGAATATGGAAATCGGTCTATGAGCTTACGATCGAGGAATGGGATCGTGTTATCCATACGAACTTGCGCGGCACCTTCGTTTGCGCTCGTGAAGCAGCGAGAATGATGAAACAAGGCGGCAACGGCGGCGCAATCGTGAATATCTCTTCTACGCGCGCGATCATGTCTGAGCCGAATTCGGAAGCCTACGCTGCGTCCAAGGGCGGGATTCTGTCACTGACGCATGCCCTTGCGGTCTCACTTGGACCGGACCGAATATGTGTGAATGCGATCAGTCCCGGTTGGATCGAGACAGGCGATTACGATAAGCTTCGGCCGGATGATCATCTCCAGCACCCAGCGCAACGGGTCGGCAAACCCGATGACATTGCAAGAGCCTGTCTGTATCTCACCGATCCTCGGAACGATTTTGTAACCGGCACGAATATCGTGATCGACGGCGGGATGACGCGCAAAATGATCTATCTCGAATAGAATCGTTATCCGCCCCACAGTCCATCTTTGGTTTCACTTGAGATACATAGCGTAATGAGCCAATAAGCGGTGACTCCCAGACATATATAATGCATGGTATCGGTATGAACAAACACCGCGTACAGAATCCAGCTTACGCTCCCAACCGCAAACCAGAACCACGAACTCAAGATGAAAAACAACACGCCGATCCCCGCCAGCACTTCCAGCAGCCCATCCCATATTTCCTCCATCCTGCATCCTCCCCAAGTGGCTTATATAGCTACTATATGAGGCTTTAGAAGGATTCGATCATGGATTGTATGGGAAAATAATCCAATTTTGTCCCGCCGCGCTGCGGAATTGCCTGTTTTGCGGCGAAGCCTGGTTGCTAGGCGGCTTACGATCAGTTAGCCTGGTGCGGGAGCAAGGTTAGTTGGTTTGTTGAGCGTTCACTTTTGGAACTCTCGGCAACCGGTGCGGGAGCATTTGGGTTAGTTGGTAATCTGAGAGTCGGGTTTTCCGACTCTCAACTTCTTTTTTTCTGTGGTTTTGCCGCTGAGAGTCGGGTTTTCCGTCTCTAACCATCCGGCACGGGAACATTTGGGTTAGTTGGTTTGCTGAGAGTCGGGTTTTCCGACTTTCAGCTTCTTTTTTCTATTGTTTTGCCGTTGAGAGACGGTTTTTCCGTCTCTCATCATCCAGCACGGGAGCATACGGGGTATTTAGTTCGCTGAGAGTCGGGTTTTCCGACTTTCAGCTTCTTTTTCCTTGGGTTTCGCCGCTGAGAGATGGTTTTTCCGACTTTCAGCTTCTTTTTTCTGTGGTATTGCCGCAAAGAGTCGGGTTTTCCGACTCTCGGCATCTTTTAGAATGAGATCAACTTAAGCCAATGACTCCAGCATCTGCTCCAGAACACGAACCCCTTGAATTTCCGCGGCTTTGGCATCTTGCAGCAGTTGAATCGAACGAGAAGCCACAGCCTCTTGATTGGGCTCGCCTCCTTGCGGGAACGGGAACAGACTCACTAATGCGCCAAGACGGTCTGCCACGATCCGATAATGGGCGGCAGCTTCTGAGGCGAGCTGGCGCAGCTGCGACGAATCCCAATCCTTCTCGTTCGGCCAGTTAGCCACGACGTCTTCCAGAAACTTGACGGCAAATTCGCGGGCATCCCACACTTTGACGGTATTCACGCTGTTCCCGAAGGCTTCCACTGTCCGATTCGTAAATGCTGTGATCCATGCATCGTAAGCTGCGATTCCGTTTCGGTGAGATCCTTTTTCCAACTCCCGCTGAGGCACTTTGGCATGCTGCAATGCAAGCTCAAGCGCTCCCTTCAACATCGTTCTCCGATCGACCGGCTGATAGCCCTTGATCCCAAGCACATACAGCTCGGTTACTTCGCCTCGTCCCAACTTCTCATAGGGCAGCTCGCCATCTTGACGGACATCTCTGCACTGGAAAACCCGTCTATTATCGTCATACCCGTAGATAACGCCCCACTCCGGTATGAAGAGATCCCAGCTAAGCGCGGGAATACCGCGGTCGATCGCTTGCTGCACAAGCTCGATTCCCTCTTCCAGCTCTTCAGGCGTTGGCGGATTGTTCGTTTGTTTTCCGGCATACTGAACGGAGAATCCGAGATTGTTCAACGCCGCTTCATGATGCTGCTTCCAATCAAAATTTGAATAACTCCCAACTTCGACAACTTCCCGGTCAATGATGATCTTAAATGCATGCGCGGTGTACCCCATCACCTCAACCAAAGTCATCCCTGCCAGTTCCGTATACTGTACGATGCTGTGCAGCGCTGCTGTATCCGTATTATGGCTCCAGCTGCAATCGGTCTTTGCGATCATTTCCATTGTCCTCAATCCCTCCATGTGATTTGGTACAGCGGTGGAGCGAGCAGCTTCACTGCCGGTTTTCCTAACTTCTTGCGTCCCTCGATGTATAGGCTGATTTGAGAACGAATTCGCTCCTGCTGCAGCTTCTGCCGTGCTCTTGAAATGCTGTTGTACACATTTGCGACTGCCGTGTCCATCAAGGAAGCGATATGCTGCGGCGACAGCTGATCGAAGAAATACGCTTCGAAAATTCGTTTCTCGCGACTGGTTAAGCAGTACATCATGCTGCGAATACCATCGACTAAATCTTTACGCATCAAAGCAGCAGAGGGATCATGCGCCTGCTTCGCTTCATCAAGCGCAAGTTTGCCGAGGCGGAACAACACATGATCGATGTTATACGGATCACCATAACCGATACCCGCGCTGCTAACTGTATGCTGCGATGCAACCTCCCTGCTGCTCCAACTCGTGAATGGCCGCTCCTTGCGATGCGGCCCTCCTCGGCGCAGCTTCATGTTGGCTTCATTTCGCACAATGGTTTTGAGCCAAGGGGCGAAACGGCTGCTGTCCACGAGCGAGCCCAGATGAAGAAAGGCCCGCACGAGCGCTTCCTGCACCACGTCTTCGGCAAGATGGTGATCCTGCGTCAGGGAGTACGCCAGATTCAACGCTTTTGCCCTGCTTCTGCGGACAAGTTCCCCGAATGCATCCGGATCGCCCGTTCTCGCCAACGCGACCAGATCCGCTTCTTGTGCAGGCACTTTCTCATCGAGATGCTCATGTTCTGCAGGATTAGAAACCAACACTTCACTGCCTCCTCTCGTCTGCCTATATCTAGAGATGCCAGCCGAAGCTGAAATCTATCTAAACGACAAAAATCTTTTTCTACACCTGCCACTACACTCTGTACTCTAATTCCTCACGCCCCTGCAGAACCCTGTTAGACGCACAAAAAAACCGCCAATAATGGCGGTTTTCTTTGCTTTCTTGCTTATTCGACATTCGGTGCTGCTTCATCCAGCCAGCTCTCTATGCTGCCAATGACAGAAGCTACGCAGCCATCCTCAAATGGGGAGTTCAAGCCGGCAACCTTCACCAGCTCCGTAAACGACAAGCTTCCGCCTTGGCGGCATAGGTTCAAGTAGTCTGCCCATGCTTCCGGACGATCCTCGTGCATCTTCTTCCAGAATTGGAACGCACAAATCTGTGCCAGCGTGTAGTCGATATAGTAGAACGGACTGTTGAAAATATGACCCTGTTTATGCCAGAATCCACCCTGCTCCAGATACGCGTTGTCCGCGTAGTTGCGATGCGGCAAATATTTGCGCTCGATTTCGCGCCAGGCTTGTTTACGCTCCGCAGGTGTTGCATCCGGGTTCTCATAGATGAAATGCTGGAACTCATCCACCGTCACGCCATATGGGATAAAGATCAATCCGCTTGCCAGATGGTCGAACCGATACTTGTCCGCCTCATCCTCGAAGAACAGATCCATCCACGGCCAAGTGAAGAACTCCATGCTCATGGAATGGATTTCGCAAGCCTCATAGGTCGGGAAACTGTACTCAGGTACCGCAAAGCTTCTGCTCTCATAGACTTGGAAAGCATGGCCGGCTTCGTGCGTAAGCACATCAATATCGCCTGAAGTTCCATTAAAGTTGGAGAAGATATATGGTGCACTGTACTTGCTGATATACGTGCAATAACCGCCGCCTTGCTTGCCTTTCTTGGCCACCAGATCCATCAGATCGTTATCCTGCATGAAGCGGAAGAACTCGTCGGTTTCCGGAGACAGCTCCTCATACATCTTCTCGCCGTTCTTCACGATCCACTCCGGATTGCCCTTTGGCGTTGCATTTCCCGTCTTGAACGAGAAATTCTCGTCGTAATACAGCAACGAGTCGACTTCAATCCGATTCTTCTGCGCTTCCTTCAGCTTCGAAGCCACCGGCACGATGTATTGAAGCACCTGTTTGCGGAAGTTCGCGACCATCTCAGCGTTGTAATCCGTACGGCTCATACGTGCATAACCCAGTTCCACATAGTTGTTAAAACCAAGCTTCTTCGCAATCTTCGTACGAACCTTCACAAGATCATCGTAAATGCAATCAAAGGTTGCTTCGTTCTCCGCCATAAAGCCTGATGATGCTTCCATCGCACGTCTGCGCATATCGCGATCCTTCGATTGCTGGAACGGCCCGAGCTGGGACAATGTCCGTTCTTCACCTTCGAACATGATTTTGGCAGACGCGATCAGCTTCGAATATTCGGTCGTCAGCTTATTCTCTTGCTGCAGATCCTCAATGACCTCTGGGCTGAATGTCTTAAGCGACAGCTCGGCCAATTGAAACAGCTGACGGCCCCACTTTTGCTCCAGCTCGGTTCTGAACTTGGAACCCACAAGTGCGCGATAGTAATCGGTTATGTATTCTTGCACAATCGGGCCGCTTTCGTCGAAGAAATCTTGCTCGGCTTTATAAAACTCGTCATTCGTATCAATGGAGTGGCGGATGCTCGCGATTTGGGCTTGCGAATCGAACTCACTGCGAAGTTGGTTTAACGCTGTCATGGCAATGTCTTGCTCGTCATAGGTTTGCGCGGAGAGGAACGTTTCCAATTGCGACTTAAACTTCTGTTCAAACTCTTTAACATCCGGGCGTTCGTACCGGTACTCGCTAAATTTCATGAATACGCACCTAACCTTTCGTTACGGAATAAATGATTGCAGCTATGGCGCTGCCAGCATGACCTCCCAATTATATCCTAAACGCAACAAGACCAAAAGAGGCCGTTCGGGGCTCGCCCCCTCGCAGCCCCCTACAGCAGTTCTATTATTAATTTTATTACGCTCGGAATCGACCGATGATATCCATCACGTACTTGTAGATGACCGAAGCGCCGCCTATGAAGAAAAGCACGATCAGTGTGTATCCGGTCGGGTCGATCGAAACCATCGATAACAAGAAATTAAGCGGAAGCACATAGTAGAGAATGTCTTTCAAATAACCGAGAAATGTTGTATCGAAAGACCCTTTCCAGAACGATTTGGAAAAGGCAATTACAAAATCAATGATCATCAGGGCAAATACTGCCCACATCGTGTAGGTCACCCATGCAGCAAGTGTAAATGTCATTTTTCATCACCACCTTCCTACACAGTATGCTAGGCAGCTTTCTGGGTGATGATTATTCGGCTTGGTGCATAACTTTTGTGTATAGCGTGTGAATTTATGCAGATTATTGCGGCACGGCATGGAGGCGAGCGAACGATGTCCGATCGGAAAAGCATCGTGTCCGACTATTTCGAGAAAATCCTAAACACGATAGACGTGGGTGTCCATTTCATTGATCAGGAAGGCAATACCGTCTTCTACAACGATAAGATGGCTGAAATTGACGGGCTGGACCGGGAGCAAGTGCTCGGGAAAAATATTTTGCACCTCTACCCTTCCCTGACGCAGGAAACGAGCACGCTTGAAAAAGTGCTGCAGACCGGACAACAGCTGCCCGCCCATATCCAAACCTATTTCAACGTGACGGGCAAGCGCATTATGACCGTTAACAGCACGTATCCGCTCTATGACAACGGCAAACTGATCGGTGCATTGGAAGTGGCGAAGGATATTACGAGCATTGTGCAGCTGCATGATCAAATTCTCGATCTACGGCATCAGCTCTATCAGGCGAAGCAGAAGGAAAACAAGAATAAAGGAACGGCAAGATATGAGTTCAGCGACCTCATCGGCCGGAGCAAACCGTTCCAAGACGCCTTGACCCTTGCGAAGAAGACATCTCGCACGGTATCTCCCGTCATGATTAGCGGTCCAACCGGTACCGGCAAGGAGTTGTTTGCCCAGAGCATTCACAACGCCGGAGCTCGGCGGAATCGACCTTTTATTGCGCAGAACTGCGCTGCTGTCCCAGCCGATCTGTTGGAAGGCATCATGTTCGGTACGGCAAGAGGCGCGTTTACCGGCGCGGTCGATCGGGCGGGCCTGTTCGAACAAGCGAGCGGCGGCACGCTGTTCTTGGATGAGCTCAGCAGCCTCGATGTTTATCTGCAAGCCAAGCTGCTGCGGGTGCTGCAAGATGGCATGGTCAGGCGTATTGGCGGGACTAATGAGCAGCAGGCAGATGTTCGAATCATCACCGCTTTGAATATGGATCCGGCGCATGCGCTTGAAGAAGGGCTGCTGCGGTATGATTTATTTTACCGGCTGAGCGTGGTGAAGATCGAGCTCCCTCCATTGCAGCAAAGGGAAGAAGATATTCCGCTGCTGGTGAACCATTTTATCGAGAAGCTGAATCCGGTGTTCGGGCTTCAAATCCGAAGCATCTCGCCGGATGCGCTGCGTCGATTGACCGCCTATAATTGGCCCGGTAATGTTCGCGAGCTGGGTCATGCGATTGAATCTGCTTTCAATATGGTGGAAATCGATGAGGAAACGATTGAGGAGCGCCATTTGCCCAGTGGCTTGCTTGCTAATCGAGTAATCGCCGAGGCGGAAAGCGGTGGCCATGATCGACTGCCGGAGCGGATGAAGCAGATGGAACGTGAGGCGATTGCGATCGCTTTTCGGAAGAATGGCTTTAATGTCAGTCAGACTGCGCAGGAGCTGGGCATGAAGCGGCAAGCCTTGCAATATAAGCTGAACAGGTATGGGATTACGAAGAAACCTTGACTCGATAGGATGGCATGATGGTGACGGGATGTGCTGGCTTCTGCTTGTAGGCAGAGGCCTTTTTCGCATGGAAATCGCTCCGATTGGCAATGTTGGCATGCTTCTTGCACCAATAAAGGCGAGTAGCAAATTTCCGTGGAGGTGCGCCAATCATGAGCATGTCAAACGATAGCGGGACGGACAAGGTGCCCCTAAGCAGCAAGAGGCACTGGAAGCAAGTAGCGTTGTGGAAAGATGTGACGGACGAACAGTGGAATGACTGGCTGTGGCAGCTCACTCATACGATTAAGACGCTGGATGAGCTGAAGCAAGTGGTCAATTTGACGCCTGATGAAGAGGCAGGTGTGCTCATTTCGACGCAAACGATTCCACTCAACATTACGCCTTACTATGCCTCCCTCATGCATCCGGATGATCCTCGCTGTCCGATTCGGCTGCAGTCGGTTCCGATTTCCGCGGAGCTGTTGAAGACGAAATATGATCTCGAGGATCCGCTCTACGAAGATGAAGATTCGCCGACGCCGGGCTTAACCCATCGGTATCCGGATCGCGTCCTCTTTCTCGTGACGAACCAATGCTCCATGTACTGCCGATATTGTACCCGCCGCCGGTTCTCGGGCCAAGTGGGGATGGGCGTGCCGAAGAAGCAAATGGACGATGCCATTGCCTACATCCGCAATACACCGGAGGTTCGGGATGTGCTGTTATCCGGCGGCGATGGTTTGTTGATTAACGATACGATTTTGGAATATATATTGAAAAATTTGCGCGAGATTCCCCATGTGGAGATTATTCGGATCGGCACACGGGCGCCGGTCGTCTTCCCGCAGCGGATTACGGAGAACCTGTGCACGATGCTTCGCAAGTATCATCCGATCTGGCTCAACACGCACTTCAATCACCCGCTGGAAATAACAGATGAGGCGAAGAAGGCATGCGCGATGCTTGCTGATGCCGGCGTGCCGCTCGGCAATCAATCGGTAATCCTCGCAGGGATTAACGATAGTACGCATATTATGAAAAAGCTCATGCACGAGCTGGTCAAAATCCGTGTGCGCCCTTACTATATCTATCAATGCGATTTATCTGAAGGGATCGGCCACTTCCGTGCGCCCGTCTCCAAAGGGCTGGAAATCATTGAAGCGCTTCGCGGACATACCAGCGGTTATGCTGTTCCTACTACGTTTTTTATTTGAAGTATCGAAAAAAAAAAGAAAAAGCAACGGTTTTTAACTCACCCGTTGCCCCGATTTATAAAGGTTAATAAGTGCTTGTGCGAATAGCTGATAATTCGGTTTGTTCACTTCCCTTACCGTTCCTTTTGGTCTCGGGATGGTTGAAGGCGGTTTATTCATATGCATAACCTCACTCGTGATGTTGAATGATACAGTATATGAAATAATAGGATTGTCTGATTCATCAGAACCGCCGCTCTCCCATACTCCGACACTTCCCACACCAGCACTGGAAAAAAACAGCCGTGACCTGTTTATAAGGACTAAGCCAATGTTCTTGACCATATGGACAAGTGAACAGGTACATCTCCTTCAACCCTCTCAAAACTCCTTTTCTAAAGTCGAACGGCTCATGCTGAGTCAACTTGTGACGCTTCACAATTTTGTTGAACTCCTTGATCATCTTTTCGTGCCCGTGGAGTTTCAGAAGAAAGCATTGCTGACATCCTGCTTTCTTGCTGACATAGTCGTTAGGCTTGATCAGAATGTCGTGCCCTTTACTGCACCGGGCTTTATGTTTGTGGGAAGTTCCTTTGTAAGCTTCAATCAGAGTGTCTCCAGTCTGTTCTAATCGGTCAGCCAAGCGGTTAAGAGCGGTCATCATCTTCATGTTCGGGCTGCCGTCATTGCAAGTCATGGGCACAGCGTTTACAACTTTTATTCCTCGATAATGGTTCATTATGATATCTCTCCTGTGTGAAAGTGTGTGTAAGGCGTATAGTACTTGAGATGCTGATAGTCACTCTCATGCACTCCTCGGTACGGCTTTGAATGGTCTATACTTGGTTGTGTCCCTTGCAACGGCTTGTAATCGCCTAGTGCCCATCTGATGCTGTCGTATTCCTCAGGGGTAAGATATTTTTTAAGGCGTGCTACAGCCGATCTGAGACTTGCCCCAACATTCTGCCGTTGTAGTCCAAGAATGTCGGCAATCTCTGTCCTCGTGAATCCTGCACCGTAGTAGAGACCCAATAGGCTATACTGGTGATCATGCTTGGCAAAGATTTGTTCGATCTTGACTTTTACGTCACGCGGGATCTTCTGCACTCCAGATCGCTGTCCAACACGCTTTGACAGAACTTGGTCTATAAGTGTGTTAGCTACCCCTTCAGAAGTTAACTTGACCATGTCCGAACGTTCGTGCTTCTTGATCCCGATCTGGTTCGGTTTCTTCTCTGTGCTTTTCAACGCTTCCCGCTTTGCTGTCTCAATCTCCTTGTTCAGTTGGTCAATCGATTTGTTCACTTGCATTGCTGCTGTCCGCTTCTTGTCCATTTCGTCCATTCTCCTCAGTGTGTTGTTTGTCCTTGCACCCGTGTAATCACAAAACGTCCCTCATTTTCATAAAACGACCCTTTTTCGTTTTACATGTCGTAACGAACCCCCTATTTTCACAAATGCCGTGAAAAGTTCTTTGTAGAGGGATAATCGTTGGAAGCCGTCCATTTTCACAAAGCCCCTTGAAAAGTTCCTTACATGGGAATAATCACGAGATGTCGCTCATTTTCACAAAACGACCCGTGAAAAGTTCTCTCATAGAGGTAACCACTGCGAGTCCGGTATTTTCACAAAAACAAGAAGGAACTATATTTCGAACGCAAAAAAGCCCTCATCCGCAATGGACAAGGGCTTGTTCAGTCTATTGAAAAAATGGATCGCTACTCTGTACTAGTACAGTTCCAGTTACTGTAACAGTAATAAGGATATTGGTCAAGAATTCAATGTTACTAAACATTACATGGCACAATAATTCGCCCATACTGGCAAGGAGTTTTTCCAGAATTACCTTTTTTGGAAACCACCCAAACACCACGCCAGTACTGGGATTGGGGTAACGGATTACTCAAAATGCAATAAGGAATTATAATCTCCCCAAGCTCTCTATATAGGCTTTCTCTTATACAGTACTCTATATAATATTTTTTTAATTAAAAGTAATAGTTCCTTTATGGAATTCGGTAACTATAGGTCTCAACCCCTTTGATATCAACGGGTTGGGAGATTACCTTTTCTGGAAACTAAAATTAACGTCCCTTTGCCCTCCCCTTGCAGCGGATCAGAACGGCTCCTGTCCGTACCCTGCTCAATCCCCTTTGAAATTATTTTCAAATATTTTGCCGTTCCTGTCCAAAAGTTCATTCGGTATTTAGCTAAGTAAAGAGGGAGAAAGTTCACTTCCTCCCCAGTGTTTAACTTAACGTCAATTCAAATATAACGGAGGTCATCCAATATGAGCTATTCAATTCAGATCCTAAACAATGACGATCGAGAGTTCGTGGGTCAGTTCTTTGCTGAACGTCCACACATCAATACAAGCCAATTCCTGAGACGTTGTATTATTGACGGCATTCGCCATGAGTGGAACAGCGAGGTTCAACGTGTAGTTGGACGAATCAACGAGATTCAACGGGCACACGGTGCACCAGAGATTTAGAATTGCTTTCAGCTATGGCTCATGACTGGATCATTCAATCGTGAGTCTTCTGGTGCAAGCAATTTGCATCACAGGTAGAGGGAGGTAACCCCTTGACCAGTTAGTTACGCATTACCTTTGTAAACAATCACAGAATGTTCAGAAGTGGACAGCCAGAAAGGATTCTGTGGTTCACGATCACAGACTTCTCAAGTGTGGTTTGCATCGATGGTGCGATTTCGTTTTGGTTTCTTCCATGCGAGTCTTCCATTTCGTTCGGTAAGGTCGTTTCACGTTTTTCTAAGTTTTGCTTTCATCGTAGCCGACACGCAGATCGGATGGGCAGACGGGCGTCCAACCTACTAGATCCGTACGGTGGTTTTCTGAGCGCATGTTTCCATATTTGACAGCTTACATGCCTACGGTCTTGGACAGTACCGTGTCATCAAAAACTGACTATTTGGGAACTCCTGTCCTTAATCGGATCGGGGTTCTTCTTATTATCCTCTGACTTGACAAACTCAGGGAAATGTACCGATTCGAGGTGAGCGGTATTCCTTTCTTGGGTGGGTCAATTGAGTGGGTAATTTCGCCTTGACCATCCACTGCAAAACAATAGCAAATGTAGTGCGGTCACGGGGTACAGATTAGACCATTCTTGACAACTTCAAACAACAAACCGAATAGCTGACGGACTCCATGGGGTGAAGGCAACCAGTGTGCTGAGGACAGTACATATAGCAAAACTTACGGAATTTCCAAAAACCATTAGGAGGTAACGCAATGTTATCAGGTCAGGAAGAAAAACGTCTCAAAGAGGAACGCCTTGATCAGATTGAGATCATGGAAAACATCGTAGACACGATGAAGGCAGAGAAACGCGGGATCAAGGCTAATGAACAAAGATCCTTGAACAGCGCAAAAGAACGTATTACAGAAATTGATAGCATCTTGGAAGGTGCTGAAATCCGTGGAGGGATTGAGAAGATGATCATGACTAAAGATGTACACAACCCAGAGGTAGAACAGCGCAAGGCAGATGACCAAGCATTCCTTACTTTGGTGAAAGAAGCCCGTGCAACTGGTGGTATGACTGCAGGATCCAACGGTGTAGTAATTCCACTATCCATTGCACAGCGCATTGTAGAGACGGCAAAGAACGTGTCTCCAATCGTAGCAAAGGCGACAATCTGGAACGTATCTGGAGACCTGAGCCTACCATCGTACGATTACACTCAAAACGTGTTTCAGTACGTTACAGAAGGAACTGCGGTCACTGACAGCAATGGTGCATTCGCAGGGAAGACACTTGCTAACTTCATCATCGGCAGCTTGACAAAGATCTCAAACTCTTTGATCAACCGCTCTGATATCGATGTTGTTCCTGTGATCATACGCCAGATCGGTCTATCCCTTGCTCTATTCCTAGAAGGTGAACTGATCAACGAGACAGGTGCAAAGTTGAAAGGTCTGAAGTCCGGGGTTACTGTAACGGCTACTTCCACTAATGCAACTACTGCCGTGATCGATGCAAAGACAGTCACTGACTTGATCGGTCTGCAAATGAAGGTGCCGCAGATCCATCAAGCCAACTGTGCATGGTTGATGTCCCCGCAAGTATGGACTGCAATCCGTTCGTTGACTGGTGCTTCTGGCAACCTACTCATTCATGGTGACGATACTGGTATTGGTGCTGACGGTGGTCTGGTCTTGTTCGGCAAACCAGTAATGCTATCCGATGCTATGCCAACAACATTGGCGTTGAATGCTCGCGGTATCTACTACGGTGACTTCTCTGGTCTTGATATCAAGCTGACTACTGGCATTCAAGTTAAAGTATTGCTGGAGCGTTATGCAGCCGAGTACCAAACAGGGATCACAGCGTTCCAAGAGTTGGACAGCGTTGTGGGCGATCCCTCCAAGTTTGCTGTACTAATCGGTAAGTAATCAACACAGGGTCGATCCTTCAAAGGGTCGGCTCTTTTATTAACCCAAACTAAACATATTACTACTCAAAGGGAGATAGATGACAATGGAGAAGGTTCACGGAAATTGCAAGCTAACAGATGAAGAGATCAGAGAGATTTACAGACGTGCCCATGCAGGAGAAAAACAAACGGCTTTGAGTCGTGAGTTTGGAATCTCTCAACCCCATGTACGTATGATCAAAAATCGTGTAACTCGCAAGGCTGCAACGGATTGGAAAGGTGACAACTAATGAGACGCTATGATATAGAACCTCCTAAAAATAATTGGCGCGGAGTTGACACATTGAAAGTGGAATGGTGCTTTGTCTGCAATCGGACACATTCGATCAAATTTATGGATGATCGTCTTCAAGCGGTTTGCCGAGCATGTGCCAGAGAAATTAAGAAGTCTCAAAAGGAGTTGGACAGATGACAAATCAAGAAAGATATAACCGGGAAGTGACCTTCCAACTGCGTTACAGTCAGGCAGCTCAATGTGCCAGTTTTACCAAAGGTAAATGTTTGGTAACAGGCCCTCTATGTAGAATTGCCCATTTCACTGACCGTCAATGCACCTACTTTGATACTCACATTGCTCCACCTCTGATCAAAGAGGAAATCGCAACATACCGTACTTGTAACGAGTGTCAGAAGCGTTTCAAAGGTGTTGGAAGGTCAGCCTATTGCAGTGAAGTATGTAGGAAAATCAGGAGAAGTAAAACGAATCGGAAACACTACGTCATTAAGACAAATACCACCCTGTAACACCTTGATTTTGCTGGGTTTTTTAGACCTATTTTTAAGGTCTGGTATGATCCATCCTTTTTGCTTCTAATCGGTCTTAATCAATCATAATTAAAGGAGGAAATAATCATGGCAGTATCAATCCTTTTCTTCAAAATAAGTAATGAGAGATTTCTCAAGATCGTCAAAGCACGATGGCACAAGATGGACTATTCATTGGAGGGAATTATACGCTCGTTTAAGGTTCTTATACGCCATTTTCAGGGCCCGTAAAGTCAACGGAAACCTCTTCCTGAGAGAACTTAAATGTAAGCCGATATTTTATACCCTCACCGTTTGAATTTGATGGACCCGATGGATTCATAGGATTCTTTGGAGAAATTGGTTTCATTGTACCCGTTGGATTCATTGGATTCTTTGGAGAAATTGGTTTCGTTGGACCCATTGGATTCGTTGGTGGTGGTGTCGTTTGCGTGGCACGAACGCCCGCAACGGCATAAGCGTATAACATACATAAGGCGTAAACAGACATGCTAGCCCCAACTACCGTCAAACCTATCATTTCTATACCACCTCCATAATTTTTCTTCTACATATTTACCATATGTTTTAGGTAATTTGTCCTAATACAGTTTGGTCAAAGAGCGGTCTTTGATGCAAATCTTGTTGTTAACTCAAACCCAAAATACCCCGCCCCTTATTATTCATCGATTTACACCTTTTTGCTCACGACCGCACAGTCTACACCGCTTGAAAGTTTCTCCCTAAATCGCATACAGTGAGAATGGTTATCATTAAGTAATAAAAAAAATCCCGACCTTATGTGGTCAGGATATGGGCGTTGTTATTCAATCAAAATTAATATGATTTTATTTTTAGCAGCCTTTTTATTTCTTTTCTATTCTCTTCATTGTATTTTCTCTGTGGTTCTTCATTATCGTCTCCATATTTCCAAATTGAGTTTGATAGACCGATTAGATTTGAAGAAGCATCAATAATGTCTTTTGTATTAGGTACTAATCGAATAAGTGAGAATAATGGGTACATTGGAATGATATTAATCACACCTATTAATTCACTAGCTAATTTTCTGAAAGCATTAGATGCTTCATTTACATCCTTAACTAATTTTTCATTTTTACTGTTGACATCGTTAAACTCAACAGGATTCGAAATTCTATTAGCATAAAACACCAATTGAATTGATATTTGATACCTAAGTTTCCTGTAATCAGAAATTGGTTCAATCAGATATTTCAAAATAATTTGACTGAAGAAAAAAATAATTAAACCACCAGTCACAGTGAATATTGAGGTCAATAAAGCATTTTGCACTAGGGAATCCACCTCTCATGGTGCAGGATTGTATGTAGCTATATAATTAGTTAAATTTTGAACTGCAAATCCAGCGTCTGAAGCAGCTTGATTAAAATACTTCTTAGCTTCCTCGTATGTCTCACCACCTGAAACTGACGGTGTAAACGTATTATTTTCGATTGAAGACGTAGTTTTTTCTACATACTCGTTCAATTTATCCAACCCAAGTTGATAGTTATCTAGTATCGTATCATATGTTGGGATTCTAATATTCGTTTTTGGAATCATTGGCCTGCTACGATTAGTTAACGCTACAACCTGTGAATACTGTCCATTCATCTTCTCGTTAGTTTCATTAACTAAAGATAAATAAAACTTCAATTGATCCTTTGGAATAGTGCCATTGCCCGCTGCTGAAATTATAAAGAAACGATTTGCTTTATCCAAAAGAGCCAAAGAATTATATAGGTCTGCGAGTTCTCTGTAAACATCAAGGTATGAATACAAGTTCTGTACTTGATACTTTACACTTCTTACTTGATTTTTCAGTTCCACATTCCGCTTTGATTCATTTTGGAACGTAACTATTTTTTTAGCACTTTCATACTCGTAGTTAATTCCAATAGCATTCAATTGATATAAAGGAATCATAGCACTACCATTGTAAATAATGGCAGGTGTCTTTGTACCAAAATTAAGAACCTTGTTTTCAACTTTTACCTGTACAATTTCATTCCCCTTAAATTTACCCCAATTTGCAGCGCTCACGACGCTAGCTAATGCCACCAAACCGACTATAGTTAAGCCTATGATCTTCTTTTTCACTTTCCAATCATCCCCTAAATTAGCATTTTAGTCCTATACCAAAATTATAAGGTGCGATTGTTTAAATGAAAAACTAATTTTTTTACATTCGATAAAAAAGCGAATAATCGACACGGTCTGACAAAAAGTATGATAAGAGCGTTTAGTTCAACTATCGTATCCAGTTATTTGAATAAGTACCTAGTTAACGTGCGTCATGATCTAAAGCATGTTCGAATATATTTATAGGAAGTTTATTACGGGATGGTACTTTATTAAGGAGGGCGAATCAATTTGTGGCAATTCATAGTGGCTATCTATTTATCGATTTTTATTCATGAGCTTGGTCATTACATAACGATTCGGATGTTTGGAATTAAGGTTCATGAGTTTGTAGTCGGTACGAGCTATAAACTGATTAAATTTAACTTTAGAGAAACAAAATTTAGTATTGGTATTAATCCATTCGGTGGAGGTTACGTAGCTAATGAACATAAGGATTTCGAAAAATTATCTTTATTAAAGAAATTAATAATTATCTCGGCTGGAATAATATTAAACTTTGTTTGTTTTATAATTGGATTGACAATTTATCTGGTTCAAAAAAACGTTAATCTGAACTCTATATGGCTAAGCTTCATAACTGTTATTCAGAACTTGCCTACTATATTTAACGGATTATGGGAAGCAATAAAAAAAGAGAATATATCCTTGCTGATTAGTCCAGATAAAGGAGCAGATGGAGTCGCACGTGATAATATTGAAATGTTCAATACTGTTGAACATATAGTTGGAGGTTTTTGGCTACTCTTCGCTGTTATAAACTTACTTGGTTTTATCTTAAACTCATTGCCTTTTTTCGAAAGCGATGGTTATAAAGCATTGAAGTACACAACTAAATTAATCTTTCCAAGGTTAAACTATCAATCTAAAATAATAGTGGGTATCAAAAAAATAATTCAACACTTTAAGATGATTGGAATAGCTAGCTTTATTATTAGCACTGTCTGGAGCATGAAGATTAAATACAATCTAGGATGGATTGAAGCAATCCTAATAAGCCTACTTCTACTCACAATCATCGTAAATATTGTGATCTTCATGCAAAATAGGAAAAATAAAGATTTGAGTCATTAAATCTTTATAACAGAACTTTAAAACGGACAGTAAAAAACCGCACTAAGGATATTCCCCGGCGCGGTTACAAATCAATAGTACTCGATAGCTAGGTCATAAGGGAATTCTCTTCTGATCTGGCTTCTTGTCGTTAACTTCTTTATCTCATTTGGCATGTTACGGATGAAGTGAATCTTACGAATGAATTGTTTCAATGCAGTATTCTGCGCTTCCACTGGCAATGACTCAAAGCCGTCTAACAGATTGACAATATGGGCGATACGTTCAATATGGTTTGTGGTATTGATGGACTCACTTTGTTGTAATAGCGTCTGTCTGTTCTGTTCCAAAGCTTGACCCATATCGATTAAGGCTTGTCGTTTCACTTTCAATTCATCGTGAGTGAAGATACCCGCCACTGCCAATTCAATCAAGTTCTGTTGTTGTCGCTGGTTCTCGCTTATCTGGGCATCAACGTGTGCTGATCGTTCCTGCAGCCCTGCTTCAATGTTGGTCAAATCCTGTTGCTCGAGCAGAGAAAGTTCGTGTCTCATCTGTTCCTCGTGCGCTTTCAATGCTTCAATGATATCTGACTCCACATACTCCAGTTTGACACCACTGTTGGGACACTTTTCCGCACTATTGGGCAGTTGGTATCCACATGGCTTAATAGTGTACACCCCGTTACTCTCTTTCGTTATGGTTGACTTTCGTCCGCATATGCCACAATACAATAAGTCCTTAAGCATCGTTGTCCCAGTCTTTGGTGCTGGCTTATTACGATATGCACCGAAACTCTCCGCTCTGGTAACGCGTTCTCTGTTTGCACTTTCCCATTCCACAATCGGAATAATAGGCTCATGGGCATTGTGTGATTCTATTGTATTTAGAACCTTGTAAACGTACTTACCACCTTCTTTAATGCGTTTACGATCTTGGAACGAAACCGTTCCTTTGTATGCAGAGTTCTGAATGATACGTTTCACAGTCGGTAACTGGAATGCTTCGGATCGTTGCGGTTTATAGCCTTCGCGATTTAAGATGTCAACGATTTTACGACTACCAAGACCCTCACTGTGAAGCTGAAAGATATACCGTACAACCTTTGCTTCTGGTTCGAATATTTCAAGCTTCTTGGTCACGCTGTTTCGTCTGTACCCGAATGGAATACCACCAGAAATATGGAGCCCGTTTTTTGCCATCGATATCTTATTGTTCTTCGATCTCTTTCCAATTAGAGCATGCTCTTGACTTGCTATTAATGAGCCAAAACGGAATGTCAAAACGTCTGTATTACTGTTAGCAAGATCATATGTTTTATCAGGAGTAACAATCGGCTTGTCATAGTCTTGACAATATTTCAAAACTGTTTCCGATATGTATCCGTTACGGCTCAAGCGTGACAATTCGACGGTCAGAATGCCATCAAACCGTTCAATATTGTCAAGCAGCCGTTGCAGCTGGGGACGTTGCTCCATCTCGGATGCACCACCAGACAAGACTTCTGCAAACTCTTCAAATGTGTGACCGTTCTGTTTACAAAACTCAATCAGAATGTTCCTGTGATTGGTCAGTGTTTCTACGCCTTCGCCCTTCTTCTCCTGCGAGATCCGCAAGTACATTCCCAAGTGCATTCCCGTTCACTTCCTAATGGTTGATTTTCCTCAGTTTATCATACATTAAATAATAAATGTAGTGCCGACTTTCGTCGTTGATGCTCCCGGCGGCGGCGGTAAAATCGCACTTCAACCGAACTATCTCATCTCGCAAAGTCAGGATAAAGTGATCTTGCGCAACTATGAAGGCGTCATCGTCGGTTATCCGGAGCCGAGCAACTACGTGCCCGGTCGTGCGGATGAATATTTCAACGAAATCTATGGCATTGAGAAACAGCCCCCGAGCACCGGCATTATCTCGCTCATCAAAGATGAAAATTTCAACCTGGTGCCAGAAAATTTGCGCCGCATCGGCAGACGCAAGCTGTATGAGCAGGCGGCCGACCACCACTCGCTCAAGGACAAACGCGAGAAACGCGACGAGATGAAGCAAAAGCTCATGCGCGCGCGGCAGCAGGATCAGTCGAGCGGCGAAAGTGCCAAGCAGCAGGCTTCGCCTGCCGGCGGGGAAGGCGCGCCAGAGCAAGCGCAGCCGAAGGGCGAGCCTGGAGGCGCGAGCGAGTAGCTGCGGCGGCAAGCGAAGGTGAGCGAGCAGCCGCCAGCGGCTAGTGAAAGCGCTCAAAGGCTCGAGCGGCAGCACCGAAGGCGAGCCTGGAGGCGCGAGCAAGTAGCTGCGGCAGCAGGCGAAGGAGAGCGAGCAGCCGCCGGCGGCTAGTGAAAGCGCTCAAAGGCTCGAGCGGCAGCACCGAAGGCGAGCCTGGAGGCGCGAGTAGCCGCCGTTAATCGTCGAACAACACCAAAAAGCCGCTTCAATATTGCGCGATGCGCTATTGAAGCGGCTTTTGTTATGCTGACATGGCGGCGTTCACCCTGTGAAAACGCTAACGAATCACAGAGGCCTTAATTAGGGGTAAATAACACCTGTTGAAATTCTAACGAATCCTACAGACCTTATTTTGCGAAAAATTGCCCTTTTGCACTCCAATTACTTCTAATAAGACCTCTACGATTCGTTAGAATAAAATAGCAGTTGTTTTCGCACGAATAAGACCTCTACGATTCGTTAGCGCATTTTTATCGGATCAGTTCAGTGAAATTAGCCGTGAATGGCCACTCGGCCATTTAGTGCAGATTAGTTTTAGTTACAGCTTCTTCGTTTACTTCTACTCCTTCTCCTGCTCCTACTCCCGCGGTTGCCTCTGCTTCTGCTACTGCCACTACTTCTGCAACTATTCCCGTTGTTGCACCAGCGGCTACTGCTTCTGCTACTACTCCCGTTGTTGCACCTGCGTCTGCTTCTACTTCTGCTACTGCTCCCGTTGTTGCCCCTGCGTCTACTCCTACACTTGCTACTGCTCCTGCTTCTGCTCCTGATTCTACTCCTTCTCCTTCTCCTTCTTCTGCTCCTGCTCCTTCGTCTGCTCCTGCTCCTTCTTCTGCTCCTGCTCCTACTCCTACTCCAACACTTGCTCCTGCTCCTGCTTCTACCCCAGCACTCGCGCCAGCACTGACGCCTACTCTCTCACCCATGCCATCGCCATCCACTTCGACTCCGCACCACGCTGCCATCGTAAGCGCGATAATCTCGGCGGCTTCGAACATGGCTTCGAGCTCGATATGTTCGTTCGGATAATGGGCCATCTGCGTGAGGCCGGGGCCGAAAACAATGCATGGCGTATCGGCCAGCACCGTCAGCAGACCGCCATCCGTGCCCCACGGCGAAGCTTCCAGAACAGCCGGTCGATGCGTCACCGCCGTGTACTGCTCCGCTACGATCTGCACCAATTCATGGGCCGGATCTACGCTTCCCGGCACCCACCTTGCGCCGAACCATTCAAGCTCGGGCGGCGCTGTGCGGAACCACTCGTCCTTCTCCTCGAGCAGCTCGAGCCAATTGGCCATTTGTTCCTTGGCATGCTCGAGCGATTCCTCCGGCGCAACACCCATACGGCCTTCCAATGTCACGGTGTCAGGAACAGAGGATGGCCAATTGCCCCCCTGGATCGTGCCGATGTTGATCGGGATTGGGATCGGATTATCCGCAAAGAGCGGATCCTGGATCCCCGCATTGCGCACCTGCTCAAGCTCCAGCACATGAGCGACCACGAGCATGCTTTTCTCGATCGCGCTTACGCCTTCGTACCGAGTTCCCCCATGCGCCGCACGGCCCTTCACCACGATTCGGAACCACATGGACCCCTGCTGCTTCGGAAAAATCCGCATATTGGTCGGCTCCGGTATCAAAGCCGCATCCGCCTTATACCCTTTCACAATCATCGCAAGCGTCCCGGCTCCGCCGCTTTCTTCCTCGATGACGCTTTGAAAAATCACGTCACCTTTCAGCGTTATCCCCAAACTTCGAATCGCTTGAATCGCAAGCAACAGCGAAACATTGCCGCCTTTCATATCCGATGCGCCGCGCCCATACAGTTTCCCATCCACCACTTCGCCGCTGTAAGGCTGACTTCGCCACTGCGTTCGATCCCCTTCCGGAACTACATCCATATGTCCGTTTAAGATGATCGAACGGCCGCCTCCACTCCCCCGCAGGACGCCTACCACATTCGGACTGCCGGAGAAGCTCGTTCTGGGCGAATAGAAATAAGGATGCTTTTCCAGCAGCGCACCATCGGGCTCCCACAGATCCACATCCAGCTTCATCTCGAATAATTTGCCCGCAACGAGCAGCTGCGCTTCCTGTTCATTCCCTTGCGTGCTGGCGATTCGGACCAAGCTTTGCAGCAATCCAACGCCTTCCTCGCGGTGCTGCCGCATCCAATCATGAATTAGCGCCTTCAGGTTCATGCTGTCCGCCTCCTTCATCGGCTACGTGATGTAATCCACTTTGTCCGGTATGAGGAGCGTGGCCTCGGTGCAGCTGATTACGTCCTCAATCGTGAAAGGAGACATCACTTCCTTCAGCACTAGACCCTCATCCGTCACTTCCATAACAGCCATTTCCGTAATGATAAAATCAACGCAGCGCTGCGCGGTGAGCGGCAGCTCGCATTGCTTCTTAATCTTCGACTTGCCGTCGCGATTAACATGATTCATCACGGCTACAACGCGTTTCGCTTTCTGCGCCAGCTCCATCGCACCGCCGATGCCCGCCGTCCGTTTACCCGGTACGATCCAATTCGCCAAATCCCCTTGCTCGCTGACCTCAAGCGCGCCTAACACCGTCATATCAATGCAACCTCGGCGAATCATGGCAAACGCGATCGCACTATCGCAATAAGACGCGCCAATCGCGAGCGTTACGGGATAACCTCCGGCATTGCACAGAAATCCATCTTCCGCGCCGGCCGCCGGCGTCGGCCCCGTTCCTAAGATTCCGTTCTCCGCATGGAAGGTCACATGGATGCCTTCCGGAATGAAATCGGCCACCCTCGTCGGAATGCCGATTCCCAAATTGACGACCATGCCATCCTTTATTTCACGGGCGGCTCGCCTTGCAATCCGGTCGCGGCTTGTTTCTCCCACACCCATTGCCAGTTCACTCCTTTCCCTGCAACGACTGCATCGACGAAGATGCCCGGTGTCACAATGCTCTCCGGATCAAGCGCCCCTATCGGAACGATTTCATCCGCCTCCGCGATCGTTCGCGTTCCTGCCATGGCTACCAGCGGGTTGAAGTTGCGGCCGCTTTTGTCGTAGGTCAAATTCCCATATTCATCGGCCTTTAAGGCATGAACGATTGCCACGTCTGCTGTGAGCGCCGGCTCGACCAGGTAGGTTTTGCCGTCCACGATGACCTTCTCCTTGCCTATTTCCAAAGTAGTGCCAATCCCCACATCCACGAGAATGCCGCCCAGCCCCACGCCGCCTGCCCTGATCTTCTCTGCCAATGTACCCTGCGGATAGAAAATCACTTCCATTCGGCCATCCTCCATCATGCGGCCCGCATTGGGATTGGACCCGATATGTGAAGTAATCACCTTCCGAACGCGGCCTTCGGTGACCAAGCGTCCGATGCCAATCCACGGAAACCCGGTATCGTTGCCGATTAACGTGATGTCCCGTACCCCTTTATCCAAAATCGCTTCAACCAGTGTCGGCGGCGTCCCGATTCCGCCGAATCCGCCGTACATCAGCGTGCAGCCATCTACGATCCACTCAAGCGCAGTTTCGATCGCGATCGTCTTCTGTTTCGTCATCCGCCCATGACCTCCCCCATCACTTCCACGATCGACTCTTCCAGCAGCGAGGCCAGCAGGTCAATCTCTTCCGTTGTAATTACCAACGGCGGTGCGATGATGACGGCATCGCCTTCGCCGTCCACGCCTCCGGCCGCAGGGTAGATGAGCAGCCCTTTGCTCTGAGCGCGCTCCACTATCCGCGTCGTTACGCCAAGAGAAACGGGGAAAACCCGCTTGCTCGACCGGTCGGCGACAAATTCCAGCCCAAGCAGCAGCCCTTTGCCGCGAACATCGCCGATGATTGCACAGTTCGCTGCGATCCTCTCCAACATCAGCCGCAGATAACGGCCTTTCTCCTCGGCGGCATCCACAAGCTGCCCGGCAGCGATGTAATCGAGAACGGCCAAAGCCGTTGCCGCAGATTGCGGATTCGCGCTAAAGGTATGGCCGGACATAACAATCTGCGAGCCGGCCAGAATGGGCTCCATGACCCGGTCCTTCACCAGAGTGGCGGCGATCGGCGTATAGCCCGCGCTAAGTCCTTTGCCGAGGGCGATCAAATCCGGCTCCACGCCCCAATGCTCGATGCCGAACATCGCTCCGGTGCGGGCAATGCCGGTCATGACCTCATCGGCGATAAACAGAATGTCGTATTGCTCGCAGATCGCTTTAATCCGCTCGTAGTAGCCAGCCGGCGGGACGACAGCTCCTCCGGCCGCACCAATAATCGGCTCCGCGATGAAAGCCGCAATATGGTCGGCGCCGATTCGCTTAATATTCGTTTCCAGATCATCCGCGCAAGATAACCCGCAGCTCGCAGCCGACAAATGGTATGGACATCGATAACAATAAGGCGCCGCTACTATAGGCAGCTCTTCAAGCAGCGGAATAAACCGCCGTCTCCTGGCGACATGGCCGGACATCGACAATGCTCCAAGCGTGATGCCGTGATAGCTCATCCGTCTGGAAATGACTTTATTTTTGCCGAGTCGACCTTGCTCCTGCCAATATTGAATGGCGATCTTCATCGCCGTTTCCGTTGCCTCCGACCCGCTGTTCACGAAGAAGGACCAGTAATCGTGGCCAGGTGCCAGATCGCTGAGCCGCTTCGCAAGCCGTTCCGCCGGTTCGCTCGTAAATTGGGACCGATAAACGAAAGACACTTTCTGTGCTTGCGCCAGCATGGCATCGATGACCTCTTGCACCCCATGCCCGATTCCGGCTGTAACGGCGCCAGACGAGGCATCCAAGTATGCTTTTCCATGTTCATCGTACAGAAATACACCTTTGCCATAGTCAATCTTCGGATAGTGGGCACTTAGCAGCGGTTTGATCAAATGTTCCCGCGTCAATCGTTTCCCCTCCAATCGGCCTATCTTCATGCCCTTTCTTGAAGCAATTTCGGTGCCAACTCGTGCGGGTAACCACGAATTCACGAATCTGGCATTGATTTTGCATCCAATCCATGTAGAATAACGGAAACGGGATTGGGGGATCAGTCATCATGGAATCGAAGCCGAACGATAAGCAGTATTATGCGATGGAAACCGAACAAGGTACGAACTTCACCCTTCAATTATGCAGAGATGAATTCAACATGCGGCTGCGGGTCGATGATTACAACTACGAGGGAAATGCGGATGCACTGTGCAACCGTCTCGCGGAATTAATGGGAAATCCATTGTTTACGAAGCTATTCGTAAAGGTGCGCGAACAGGATATGCGATCCTTTATGGCTAGGGGCTATATGCTGGAAGGGATTTACAAGGGGTATTATGATGGGCAAGATGCGTATTGCATGGCCAGATATACCGATCTCAAGAGACGCTCGAGCGATCACTGGATCGAAGAGGATCACATTCTGGAGCAAGTACTCGCGCTGCAACCGAAGCCTGACAGAGAACGGCTGGAGGAAACGTTCTCTATTCGCTGTGCCGCAGCTCAGGATTCGCAGGAGCTGGCTTCCCTATATGGACAGATTTTCCAAACCTACCCCATTCCGATGAATGACCCCGCATATGTGGCTCATGTTATGGAAGAAGGTACGGTGTTTTATGTCGTGGAGCATGAAGGACGAATCATCAGCGCGGCCTCAGCTGAAATCAACGCCAAATACCGCAACGCGGAACTCACAGACTGTCTGACTCTGCCCGCCTATCGCGGACATGGCTTGATGCGGCAGCTGCTCCTAGTGTTGGAAGAGGATTTACTCCAGCGGAATATCCGCTCCGCTTATTCGCTCTCACGCGCATTGTCCTTCGGCATGAATGCCGCATTATTTCAACTGGGCTACGGCTATCATGGCCGTCTGACGAAGAATTGCGATATTTACGATAAGCTCGAGGATATGAATTTGTGGTGCAAAATACTCTCGGAGCACTAATTACCGCCCTTGCTCCTTGGCTCGTTTACGTTTGAAGGAGGAGGCAATGCCAAGCTCCTCCCGATACTTGGCGACGGTTCGCCGGGATATTGGAATGCCTTCCCCTTCGAGCAAGAGAGCCAGCTGCTGGTCGGAATACGGCGCACCGCCCGCTTCCTTCTCGACCATTTCCCGGAGCTTCGCTTTTACACGCTCCGCTGTGGCCGCATCTTCCTGCCCGTTGTTGAAGCCGGACGGAAAGAAATATCCAAGCTCGTAGGTGCCCCATGGCGTCTGCGCATATTTGCCTGCAACCGCACGGCTGACCGTCGATTCATGCAAGTCGACTTTCTCCGCAATATGCTTAAGCACCATCGGTTTAAGATGGTCCGCACCTCCCCGAAAGAAAGCCGCCTGTTCTTCCACGATCGCTCTTGTCACCCGCAATAGAGTCAGCCTGCGCTGTTCCAAGCATTTGAGCAGGAATGCGGCGGCACTTCGTTTGGCCAGTAAATACCGGCCCGATTCATCCGACCTCCCCAGCTCTTTCGCGATCCCTTCATAATTGGAGTTCACCCTCAGCCTTGGCGCCGCCGACTCTTGGACGGAAACGACAAACTGATCACCTACTATTCGAATGAGCACATCCGGGATGATGTAATCCGCGTGCCTCGACTGATAGGCTGCTCCGGGCCTTGGATTCAGCGTTTTGATGAACCTGATTGCCGATACGATCTCTTCCTGCGAGACATGCAGCAAGCGCATTAATTTCGGTATGTGATAATCCGCAACCGCTTCCAGATGGGAAGTAATCAAAGTGACGACCAGCGGGCTGAAGCCCTCCGTTCGCCTTACTTGCAGCAGCAGACACTCTGCCAAATTTCTGGCACCTACTCCTGCAGGCTCCAGTCCTTGCACATAACTTAATGCTTGCTCAACCTCACTAAGCGCTATCCTCAGTTCGCCCGCAATCTGCTCCGGCGGACAGTCCAAATAGCCATTCGCATCTAAATTTCCGATGACGAAGTCGACTACTTTTCTCAATGCACCGGAGATCTCCGAATCGAAACGAAGCTGTTCGTTCAAGTGTTTTTCCAGTGTAACTCCCTGATCTGCTGCAAGGTAATCAAGTGGAGCCGCACTTCGCGGACTTCGTGACCAATCCTCGCCAAGTCCGGCTCCTCCGTGCCCATCCATTGCTTCCAGAAACGGATTATCTTCAAGCTCACTTTGAATAAATTCAAGCAAATCCGAAGTCGGCAGCTGCAAAATTTTGATCGCCTGCTGCAGCTGAGGCGACATATGCATATGAGGCTTCTGCTGCTGATACATCCCGAACCCATACCGGGAAGTCATAAGAATCACCTGCTTTGCGGGTGGATTTCTTATAGTATATTCGCGATGGGCTAAGTCCGATTAATAATAACGGTTTTGATTTCCGTCATTTCCTCGATTGCGTATTTAATGCCCTCACGTCCGAGCCCGCTTTCTTTCACGCCGCCATAAGGCATATGATCCACCCTGAACGTAGGGATATCGTTAATCAGGACGCCGCCTACATGCAGCTTCTCCGCGGCATCGAGCGCCGTATGAATATTGTCCGTGTAGATTCCGGCATGAAGACCGAATCTGGAATCGTTAATATGCGCGATCCCTTCCTCCACGTCCCGAATGCGATTAATGAGTACGATTGGAGCGAATGCTTCCTCGCAGCATATTTTTGCCGATCGATCTACTTCCAGAAGCACGGTAGGTTGTAGAATTTGAGCGGAAGAAGTACCTCCGCCACATGCGACGATTGCTCCTTGCTCCACCGCTTCATCAATCCATGACAATGCGCGGCTAACGTCACCTAGCGTGATCATGGCGGAGAGATCCGTATCCGGATCAAGCGGATCGCCTACCTTGAGCTTAGACGCTGCCTCACAGAATTGAGCAACGAACTCATCATAGCTATCCGCGTGCACATAAATGCGCTGCAACGAAATGCATACTTGACCTTGGTAAGAGAACGCACCGACCACGCAGCGCGGAATGATTTTGGACAACTGAACTCCTTTATCGATAATTAAAGCGGAGTTCGAGCCCAGCTCAAGCGCGACACGTTTCAAACCGGCACGATTGCGAATGCCGATGCCGACCTTCGGGCTGCCTGTGAACGAGATCGCCTTTACTCGATCATCCGTCACGATGACATCGCCTATAACGGAACCGGAGCCCGTGACTACATTCAACGCACCGGCAGGCAATCCCGCTTCCTCCAGCAATTCGGCCACGAAGAATGCGGAAAGCGGCGTTTGCGATGCCGGCTTAAGCACGATTGAGTTCCCGGATGCAATCGCAGGCCCTACTTTATGAGCAACCAGATTCATCGGAAAATTAAACGGCGTAATCGCGCCGATCACGCCAATCGGCTCTTTCATCGTATAAGCGATTCGCCCTTCGCCGCCGGGAGCTGCATCCAGCGGGATCATTTCGCCGCTTAAGCGCTTCGCTTCCTCCGCGGCAAACTTATACGTCTGAATGGTGCGATCCACTTCAGCCTTTGCCGCCTTGAGCGGTTTGGCCGCTTCCAATGCGATGATGCGGGCAGCCTCCTCTGCGCGCTCGCTAAGAAGGCGGCTTAATGTCTCCAATATCGCCGCCCGTTTATGAGCGGGAAGCTTTGCCATGACGCCCCTAGCCAAGTACGCGGCTTCGATCGCGCGCTCCGTCTCTTCTCGGTCAGCTAGCGGAATTTCAGCTAATTCCTGACCGGAGAACGGCTCTGACAACTTCGTGTAGGACTTTGCTTCCAACCACTGTCCACCAATATAGAGCTGCTTCTTAATCATCCGCTAAGCCTCCTTTATTTGCTCAGGTCTTCCTTCGAATAGAGTTGAAGCACAATATCACTTAAGATATCCAGCCCCTCTTGCAGCTGTTCATCTGTTATTACCAGCGGCGTCAAGAAACGAACCACATTGCCGTAGATGCCCGCACTAAGTAAGATGACCCCTGCTTCATAGGAAGCTTGAATAACCTTCGCTGTAAATTCCTTCATCGGCTTCTTGGACGACGGATCGATAAATTCAACCCCGCACATCGCGCCTAACCCACGTACTTCCGCTATAACAGGAACTCGTTCTTGAAGCGCTGTGAAGCAATCGATGATCCGGCGTCCGATAGCCATCGCGCGATCACAGAGCTGCTCTCTCTCGATCATCTCGATCACGGCAAGCGCCGCTGCGCATCCGAGTGGACTGCCGCCGTACGTACCGCCGATTTCGCCCGGGGTCGGGGCATCCATAATCTCTAAACGTCCGGTAACGGCGCTCAGCGGTATGCCCGCAGCGAGTGATTTGGACATCGTAATCAGATCAGGCTCAATTCCAAAATAGCTCGAAGCAAACATCGTTCCCGTTCGACCAAAGCCGGTTTGAATTTCATCACAAATAAACAGGATCTGATTTCTTCGGCATACCTCATAGATACCTTTCACGAACGAAACAGGCGGAACGATGAAGCCTCCCTCGCCCTGCACCGGTTCCATGATAACGGCTGCCAGTTCTTCGGGAGCGGCTTCCGTCAATAGAAAATCCTCGAATTGTGCCACGCAGAAGGCAGCATACTCGTCTTCCGTCATTCCCTCGGGCCTATGCAGCGGATAGGGATACATCGCTTTATAAGTCGCAGGGGCAAACGGCCCCATCCGATATTTGTACGGCCTTACTTTACTGGTAAGCGACATGCCGAGCAATGTACGTCCATGGAAGCCACGCGTGAATGACACGATGCCGGGCTTTCCCGTGAACTTCCGTGCAATCTTAACGGCATTCTCTACCGCCTCAGCACCGCTGTTCAGCAGAATGGTTTTCTTCGGATAATCTCCCGGAGTAATCTCCGCTAATTTCTCCGCCAGCCGGACATAGGGTTCATACATGGCCACATGAAAGCTGGTATGGATATATTGCGAGGCTTGTTTCTGCACAGCATCGACAACCTCGGGCGGACAATGCCCGACATTAAGTGTACCGATCGCCCCGGCAAAATCAAGAAATACATTGCCGTCCACGTCTGTCACCTGTGCACCGGCGGCCTGCTGCACAAAGATCGGCGTCGTATTGCCGATGCCCAGCGGTACAAATTGCTTTCGCTTCTCCAGCAGCGCTTTCGCCTTAGGTCCTGGAAATGGTGCCGTAACGGATACGTAAGCTCTATGCTTCTTCATTCAACGCGCTCCTTCCGCGCCTCCGCGCGAACTGCTCTTCTGCATTTCCTTCTGCCAGCTGAATGAGCAATTTCCATGCCAACCTCTCCGAAAATAAGAAAAAGACGCCTCCATTTCTGCGGCGTCTTCTTTCCTTCCAGCTTTGAATCTCCGTTACGCGATTCCGTTATTAAAGCGTTACCGAGGCACACTAACGTTTCTCAACTCTTCGTGCCTCGCGATCACTTGATCCATCACACATCTGAATATAGCTGTTGCATAGGCAGCATTTAGTCCGTGCGCTTCCGACAATTGTACGATTTTGAGAAACTGCTTCGCTTCGCGGCTCGCATCTTGAGCTTGTAGATTGTGGGTCGCTTTGTAGTGCCCTACTTCTTCCGTTAGTTGGAATCGCTTGGCAAGCAGCGCAACCAGCTCATTATCGATGCTATCAATGTTTTGTCTAAGTTCATCTAATCCGGTAGTCATTTATTGTCTCTCCTTAGTCGCTTAGCAGCGTCGCAATCCGGCGGTTTCGCGCTTTGACGCTTTTTTGCAATAAAGCAATAATAGCTACTAGATTAACACAATTTGAATCGTTATGTAAGTGTAAAATGTTCGGAAATGACTCAATGAATTAGCCGAATCATCTGTACGACCGGCCTATTGTCGCCAGCCAGCACCGTTTCGGCAACCTGCATTTGGGAGGAACCGTCCCCGTCGAGAAATATTCCGTCAGCGAGCTGCTCTTCTCCAACTTGCTCGATTATCGCCGTTCGAAACGCTTCGAGTGTCCCCTTCGTACTGCTTACGACTAAATACAGCCTCCCGGAGTTGTCGTAAACGGCCGCTGTTCGGAGCCTTTCCTCATCCATATTAGGCGCGTTCTCTAGTTGCGCTCTCATCAGCCACTCGGTATCTTGTCCAAGGCCCATGCTGATTCCGCCTTGCGCCCAGAAATGTGCGCGATCCCTTACTTGCAGCTCAGAAACGGTAGAAACAACCTGTACGCTTAATTTATTGGCGATTTCATCCCAAACGAGCGTGCCGCGCGGGTACTTGGCATTTTCCGAGCCGGAGCCGTAATGATTCAATGCCCCCGCCACGGGATTCCCATTCACAACCGCCATACTGAGTAGTGCGGATTCGTAGAAAAATCCGCCGTTAATGCCGTAATAATCGGATAACGAAATATTATTGCGTATCGTTTCGAAAGTAATATTCGATGGCTGCGTTTGCAGCACATGAAGCTTGAAACCATTCGATGCTTCCCGCTCCATATAGAGATAGTCATATGCAGGATATCGAACCACTCTCGGGGTATGATGCGCATTCAATGCATGCACCAGCAAGAGTACCATTCCGCCAAGAATCACGACGATTCCCAGCAGAATGGTTGAAGCACGAATCACTCGCCATCTGGTCGACAATTGCAGACTAGCCACCTTCTCTTCGCTTGCTATATCTATAAAAGTAATGAAATTGAAATCCACTTAGATCGTTTGAACGACTATATAGCTCCATACGCCGGCTGCCATGACGACTCCACTAAGCAGACACATAAAGAGAACGGATGTTTTCATTCTCTAACCTCCTTATTAGTCAAGCTGCACTTCACTTATATGGACTGGTTTGCTTATCAAAAGGTTGCACCCAGCATGATCTGCTTGAAATGCGAACTCTTTCCTGTCATGTTTATATAAGGAGAATGAAGTGCTTGTCTGGCAGGTGCAGACAGCCGGTCATTACATAAGGAGGAGAACAGCATGAACCATCCAATTGGGATGCAAACACCGGAAGGCATTTACATGCTCGAGCAGGTTAGAAAAATTTGCAGCAGCCTTCCCGAAACAACCGAGATCATCGACGGACACGGTCATACGACATTTAAGGTCAAAGACAAATCGTTTATTATCATGAGCGATTATGGCATGACCTTTAAGTCTGATCTGGAGAATCAAGAAATTATTTTGCAGCAGGAGCAATTCTTCAAACCGAAGTATATCGGGCACCGCGGCTGGGTCGGCGTGAATGCTCCTTCAGATTGGGAGCAAATGGCCATTCTGCTGAAGGAAGCGTATTTGCACGCTGCACCGAAACGTCTGATTAAGCAGCTCTTGGAAGAAGTGAACTAATCATTTAATCCTTTGCCGCTGAGAATGTGCTGCGTGTATTTTTCAACCCGTGCCACTCGTGTTTTGGATTGTTTGGGTTCAGAGAAATGGAGAAGATAAGCGCGTTGTCGTCCCGGAGTTAATGCTTCGAAAGCGGTTTTCAATGCCGGGACTTCATCGAGCTTGGATTGAAACTCTTCAGGAACCGTGTATTCGGTATTTTTCTTATAGGTCACTTCCAAGCCGGACTTCTCAACCTCAATGGCTTCGCGAATATAAGCTTTCAACGTAGCTTCCATCGCCACGATTTGCTGCACGCTCGTGAACCGAATCTGGCGTGCCGCCTGGACATTCTCCGTTTGCTGAATGAGGATGCCTTGCGGGTCCTTCAACAGAGCGCCTTTGTGAAACAGCAGCGCGCAGTATTCTTTGAACCCGTGGATTATTACGACGTTTTTGTCCTGATAGGTATAACAAGGATGCATCCATTTGAAGTCTTCGGTCAGCTCGCAATCCAGCACGATATTCCTTAATTCCTCGTACTCTTCGCGCCACTTCGTAGCACTGCTTATGAACACATCCGCTTTATGATTCAATCTGCTATTGGCCATCTTAAGTAACACTCCTCGGGCATGTAGCTAGCCGTTCATTTTGCTGAAATCCATATAGAGCACATTCCATTTATGGCCGTCCAAATCCGCGAAACCGGCGCCGTACATCCAGCCGGCATCATGGGGTTTGCTATAGATCGTTCCGCCGGCGGCAGCGACCTTGACGAGCAGCTCGTCCACTTCTTCCTTGCTGTCTGCGCCGATCGAGAGCAATACTTCCGATGCTTCACCGGCATTTGCAATTGGACTGCTTATAAAATTGCGGAACGTGTCTTCGGGGAACAGCATCACGACAACATTCTTCTCGCCGATGATCAGCCCTGCTTTATCCTCTTGACCTTCGAACTGTTTATTTAATGTAAAGCCAATTTCCCGGAAAAACGCGCTCGACTTGCGGACATCCTTAACCGGCAAGTTGATCCAAATATCCTTGGGCATCCTCATTCACTCCTCGATAATTAATCGAACAATCCTCTTCGAATGAGATTGGCGGTGATCGGTTTTAATCCCAGCTCACGCGACCAAATCGACAATTGTCCGATATGATGAATTTCATGAGCAATGACATGCCGCATGATTTCGCCATATTTAAAGCGCTCAGTTTCGCCTTCATTATTCAGATCGGTCAGAAGCTTCTCTTCCAAGCCGTCATTCCAGTCATAAACGAAGGGTGCAATAGCTGTATGACATTGCTCCGAAAAATCTCTTATTTTCTGTAAGGAAGCTAATTCTTCAAAAGGCGGCAGCGGCGGTTCACCATTCCCCTGCAAGCAGTAAATCCAACTAAATTCCACATCGATAATATGAAACAAGGTGTAGAGGATACTGCCCACTCCGCCCACACGCTTCTTCAGCAATTCCTCTTCGGATACTTGCTCGCACCAAGCTAACCAGTCCTTACGGACCTGCCAATTGTATTCAAATAGCTTCTGCATTCGACTTCGCTCCTTTATGAACGGAATTTACGATAAACACCTCTTACTAATTCGCCAAAGTGTTCGTAAATCCTGTCTTCAGAAGCGAACATCATCGGACCGGCTTTCTGAAAAGAAAAAGCCGCGAATATCGCTCGCGGCTTCGTACATTAAGTTAACCGAGGCAAATATCGCTCGTGGACAACGTTGATATGATGCTGCGCATGCCCGAGGATGAAGTACGCACCGGCAGCAGCCGACGTCTTCACTTCATTCAGGATGCCGAATTGTTTGATTTCCGCTTCAGTCAAACCATGGATTAGGGATGCGGATGCGGCTCGCACAGTCCGGTACTCCTCGATTAAATCTTGCAGCGGACGACGGTCAAAATGGGTCAAGCTCACATACACATCAGCGTGCCTTGGCATCGGCGTCAAATCGCCTCTGCCGGCAACCAGAATCCGATATGTCATTAGTCGCTCGGTATCGATAATATGGCCCAGCACGTCTTTGAGACTCCACTTGCCTTCCGCGTAGCGATACAGACTTTGTTCTTCCGTCAGCGAACTGTACAGATCGCTTATTTGTTTGCCTTGACTTATAAGAAGCTGATGGATGTCGCCTTCATCGACCGTTGCATAATAAGTGTCCCATACGGAGTTATATTCTCCTGCTTTCGGTTTCGGTATGTACAATTTGCTCACCTCATTGGGATAATGGTAATAAGCCGTATTATACCAGCTTAAGCAGGGTTTGTATGGATTTTTTCCCACTGCACTTTTCAGCCCACTGCCTCGCTTTTGTTGAAGGACTCATTTATAGCGCTCAACTTCTTCAAATGCGGGACAAGACCTTTCAACAGGTCTTTCTTTAATAACGTAATGTAGTCCAATGGCATGCCTTCGTATCGGTCACTCATCCTCATCTCGTTCGCACGTTCTTTGAATTGCTGCATGGTCTTATCAAGATTAGCCATCTCCACAGCGGCATCACGGTTTGCTTTGAGTGAAACGCGGTCAATCACCTGCGGCTTGGCTAACCAGTATCTCGAGCTCGTGTTATAAACGGTTCTCCAGAGATCGGCTTGAAAAGCCAGAAGAGCTGCATCCTCCTGCTGCTGAGAGGTCATAATCAGGTTATTGACGCGATGTCGAAGTTCCTGGTCCGGCTCTTTGAGATCCGCAGCCTGAATCAACAGCACCAGTTGATTGGTCGCTTGGCTAGCCTGTTCTTTGGCGAGGTCGAGTACCTTCTGGTTATGAACGCGATCTTTCATATCATGGATTGCTGAGATTTCGGTCAAGGATTTCACTAACGGCTGAAAAGAGTTCATGTTTGCAAGCATTTCCAGAAAATAATCATTCGTTTTCTCCTCATAGAGTGCCTGCACCTCTTGCTGCTTGTTACGCTGATTGTTCAACGCTCTAAACTGGAAGAAGACCGTACATACAAGTACGATGCAAAGTGTTATCCAACTATAATAGAAAACTCTGGATTTATTGCTTCTCAATGGTTCAACACCTCTATATTAGTTTCAGTGGATTCAGCTTATTTTACTCATTGCTTCTGGACTGAGCTTTGAGCTGCGACTGAATCTATATAAATAAAAAAAGCGGACAGTTATTTCAACTGTCCACGCGTTCTATGATTTAATGCATATCCGCCGCAGCTGCTTTGAATGCTTCTTTGCCTTCTTCGCTTCTTGGCATACGAAGCTTGCCGAAGAAGATCGCCGCAACCAAACCGATCAAGACAACCACGATACCGATTACGAACACCGATGTAATCGCATCGCTCAGAATTCCTTGCAGGGCTGCAAGCAGCTTATCCGGAATTTGTGCTTTCACTTCAGGCTGGAGCAAGGATTGCGGATTGGCAAACTGACCAAGCTTATCTGCCGGGATATCCGTGAAATTACCTTGAATATCTTTGATCCCGCTCGTCATGTTGTTCGTCATAATAACGCCCATGATCGCAACACCAACCGTACCGCCAATGGAGCGAGTGAATTGCGTAGTAGAAGTGGCAACGCCACGTAATTCATGGCCAACCGCGCTTTGAGCCGCGATTGTGAGTACAGGCATAAGAGCTCCCATACCGAAACCGATAATAATCATGTACAGGATCAGTTCGAGACTGGTCGTATTCACGTCCATTTGGGACATGAACAAGTAACCCACGGTCATAATCGCCATTGCAGTCATGACAATTGTACGGTAACTCAGCTTCTTAATCAGAATCCCGCCGATGATGCTGGACAGAATAAGGGATAACATGAGCGGCGTAAGAATATAGCCGGAATTCGATGCGGACGTACCGATTACCGCTTGCGAATAGAGCGGAATGTACGTAATCGCACCGAACATCCCCATCCCCATCATAAAGCCGACAATACTGGAAACCGAAATCGCTTGAAGCTTAAACAACTTAAGCGGAATAATCGGCTCCTTCACTTTGGATTCGATCCATATGAAGATCAGGATGAGCAGCAGGCTCGCTCCGAATAAACCAAGAATTTGCGGCGAATTCCATGCGTAATGCTTGATGCCGCCTTCGGATGGACCGCTTCCGCCCAGCTCAATGGCGAGCAAGAAGGCTACAACCGCGCCTGTAAGCGTCGATGCGCCGCCCCAGTCGATCGATTTTTTCTCCGAGCTCTTCGATTCCTTCAATGCCATAGATAGAATGATAGCTGCGAATATGCCAAATGGAAGGTTGATATAGAAAATCCACTGCCAAGCAATATGATCAACGATAAATCCGCCGACTGCGGGACCGAGAACGCTGGACAAGCCGAATACCGCGCCGAAAATACCTTGCATCTTACCGCGACGATCCGGCGGGAAGATATCTCCGATTATCGTCATCGCGATCGGCATAAGCGCGCCTGCTCCGATACCTTGAATCGCGCGGAAGATGATGAGCTCCGTCATATTGTGGGACAGACCGCAAAGCGCCGACCCTACGAGGAACAACCCCATCCCGATCAAATAAACAAGTCTTCTGCCGAACAAATCGGCAAGCTTCCCGAATATCGGAACAGCCGTTGTTGAAGTTAACATATAAATCGTAAATACCCAGCTATACAGACTGAAACCGTCGAGCTCCGCAATTACATGCGGCATCGCCGTCGAGACGATCGTTTGATCGAGCGACCCGAGCAGCAAGCCGAGCATCAGTCCCGTCACGATCCAGCGAAGCTGCCTTGGACTTAAATTTGTCATCATTCCACTTCCTTCTGTCATTTTTCCTCAAGTGTTTGCAAGAGTAGTTTAAACGCATCCGTGATCAGATCTACCTGATCTTCTTCCAGCTGTCCGACCAAGCTGGTAAACCATTCCATTCGCTGTTTACGGATGTGTTCAACGGTTTCCTTGCCTTTCTCCGTTAAGCTTAATTGTACGACTCTGCGGTCATCCTCCGGTCTTGTCCGTTCAATGAGGCCAAGTGCAACAAGCTTATCCGTCAATCCCGTAGCAGCACCTGATGTTATGCCGAGGAGCTTCACGACATCATTCACCCGGCAAATTTCCGTACGTCTTAGGTACATCAATACGAATACATGCCCGTTCGCGAGGTTAAACGGATTTTCAAGCATCTTGATCTGATTCCTTGCTCTCTGCGCAAAACGTTCCATGAGAAGCTGAAGCTCAGCAAGTTTATCTCCGCTTGAAATGGTCATCATCCTCCCTTCGCTCTGAACCATGCGTTACTTCCCTCAATCAGTTGCTTACCTATTCATTATCTTACTCAATAAGATATTAGGACTTTAAGAAAATACTACACAATGCAGGCTGGCGTCAATAGATTTTATATAAAAATTTTTACATATCCGATTGGCGGGCAATAAAAAAAGCCTGCACGATCGCGAGTCCAGGCGACCGTGCAGGCAATTGCCAGTATGCTAAGCATCTGATAATATGGATCATTAACGATCCGTTTCGAATCGAGGTGTAGGGATGCAACGAACTTACAAGCCAATTGAAATTGCCAGAGCTCTCAACCTAAGTACAAGCGCGTTGAGGCACTATGAGTCTTGGGGTGTTGTTCCGGCACCTGAACGCGGCGCCAATGGCTACCGCCTCTATACCGATGTCCATTTGGCATATTTTCGATGCTTGCGTACGATGTTTGCCGGATTCGGCGTTGCCGTCACCTGCGAGGTGCTCCGTCACATTCAGGCAGGCCAGATGCATGATGCCTTCTGGCTGGTGAACAAGGAGCAAGCTCTCTTGCAGCAGGATAAGCAAGCAGCGGATCAAACCATGGAGCTGCTTCGCCGCTTGGAGCTTCCGGCTTTCGCGGATACGAAGAAGAAACAACCGATATCGATTGGAGAAGCCGCTGCTATAGCAGGGGTCACAACATCCGCTCTTCGGCATTGGGAGAAGGAAGAGCTCCTCACGCCGTTACGCGACGCCGACAATGGCTATCGGCTGTATACCCCGCTTCATATCCGGCAAATCCTAATTATTAGGACGCTGAGAAGCACCGTTTATCTGCTCCGCAATTTGAAGGACATCGTTCATGCCGTGGAGCACCAGAGCGTTGAACAAGCCGTGAAGCTTACGGAGACGGCGATTCAAGGCATCCATGCGCGAATCCGGAATCAATTTCAAGGCGTTCATCAGTTGGTTGAGTTATGTAGAGCGGTGAAGCTAATGGAATGAAGGAGTCAGCCGTGCCCTGAGCCTTAGACGGCTGTTGCAGGTTGGAACAGCTCTTGCAGCTCCCGGACGCTCCGCACGTAATACTTAGGTGACTGCGCACGCAATTCTTCTTCACTTCCATAGCCGTACCCTACTCCAATTGAGGCAACACCGTTACGCTGAGCACCGATCAAGTCATGCTTGCGATCGCCAATCATAACCGCGGATTCCGCCGTAAGCTGCTGCGAATGTAGAATATGAGCGATAATGTCCGCTTTATCCGACATCGTGCCATCGAGATTACTTCCGCATACAACATCGAAATACGAGTCCATTTGGAAATAGGACAATATTCTCTCCGCAAATACGGTCGGCTTGGACGTGGCGACAATTAAAGTTCGCTTCTGCTCTGCAAGCAGTTCCAGCAAATCTCGAATTCCGCCATACACCTCATTCTCATAGATCCCTCTATCGGCAAAATATTCGCGATAGTAATCCACAGCCGTTCGCGCTTCGGAAGCGGAGAATCCATAGTGTTCTTGGAAAGAGTGCGCAAGCGGCGGCCCGATAAACGGCTCCAATTGATCTAAATCCTCTACGAGGATTTCATATTTCGCCAGCGCATACTGCACCGCTCTCGTTATCCCTTGCTTCGGATCGGTAAGCGTTCCGTCCAGATCGAACAATATTGCCTTATACATGATGAGTGCACGCTCTCTCCCGATTATAATGTGCTCGAAGCCTCGGTAAGCACCTTAGCGAGTAAGGGCAAATCAATGGGATCCCCTTCACGAAACTTCATCCATCTCCGTTCCACAGGTCCTTCAAATTTTCCATCCGACAAATCAAGGTTGGTCGTATTGAAGATCATGAAGGTCACTGTATCTTTCGCCGTGCTGATAACTGCCGCGTATTTGCCGTCCTTCAGAAAATGCGGCTTTTTATACTGGATACGCTCATCGATCGAAGGGACTGTCTGATGAACCATCTCGCGCAGTTGATTACACGCCTCCACCTGCCACGGTTGTTTTAATTCCTCGATAAAGCTGCTAACTTCTTGATTCATTCCAATACGCCTCCTCCATCTTATTCGGCCACTTGCATGTTCCCCGTATAAACGGTACGAAATTTAATGTAACTTGCAACGCGCCAAGGAATGACATAACCGACCGCTACAAGGATGAATATAGCACTTAGTTCATTCGGATCCAGATCGGACAAGTAGTCACGCATGAAAAGCCGAAGCAGCAGCAAGCCCACAAATGAGATCATGAACCCTATGCTTTTTTTCGCATAGATCTGGCCGTCTCCACGCACTTCATAATTCGTCGTTAGAATAAGCGGTATAGAAAGCAATAAACCGGCACCAACCGCTGCAGCCAATTCAATCGCCGGCAATTGAAATTCCGGATTGAACAATAACGAGAAGGCAGGTAATAAGAAGATAAGCGGAATCAAAATTCTTCTGCCGTTTCCCTTTATAGGCCGATACATGCTGTTTCTTCTGCGCCAAATGACTAACCCGGCAACGACGATCAGAATCGTGATCATTTGTGGATTCATTTCACGATAGCTGCCAATCGCTCTTGCAGATTCTCCGTACAAACACCGCCATGATAGGTGATGACTGTTGCAATATTAAGCTTTTGGAATTTCTTAACGGACTCTATAGCCGTCGCCCAATCCGGGGTGAAATTTGCGGCAGGCGGCATCAATACGCCTTCGTTTGAAGTCACAGAATCGCCTGTAACAAGCGTCTTGCTTGGAATATGATAGAGCGCGATATGATCAGGCGAATGCCCCGGGGTATAGATAACTTGTAAACCACCGGCAACGGACAGCTGCTCCCCATCATTCAGAACGGTATCAACCTTGACAGGGGGCACCAATGTTTTGCTCTTCAGCAGCGGAATTTCGCCGGCAATGTATGGAACCCCTACTTCGTGAGCAAGTACTTCTACGCGGCCTTCAAACAATTCCACCAGTTCAGGAAGCGAGCCGATATGGTCACGGTCTTGGTGCGTGATGATGATTTTGGTCAGATCAGCCAGATTGAAGCCTTCCTTGGCCATCGCTTCGCGAATCACGTCTACTTGTCCGGGAATTCCGGTATCCACGAGGATGAGCTCCTGCTCGTCCCACACTATAGCAGCATGGACTACGAAGTCATTCCCATTCACCGGCATGTTTAGCTGAAGCGCCTTGATTCCTGATTTCTCCATTGCACTTTCCACTCCCTTTCAACTTTGCAAACTTGTAAACTCTTCCTAGTAATCGTACCACTTGTGCCGCATGAACAAAAGTCACGAGCATTTGCTCCGCGCGTCTTATTCCCTATCCGCCATAAAATTCGTTTGCGCGGAACGAATCATTTGCTTGTATTTTCCCGGTGTCATGCCGAAAGTTTTCACGAACTGGCGGTTCAAGTAGGCAGCGTCACCTAAGCCGCATAATTGGGCCAGCTGGCTGAGCGGCTCCTCTGTCGTCTCCAGCAGACGCTTCGCTTTGTTCAGCCTCATCTGCCTGAGCATCTGCATCGGGTTAATGCCGTAGGCCTCTTGGAAGGCTCGGTCCAAATAATTCGTGTTCAAATGAACCTGTTCTGCAAGCATATCGCGCGAAAGCTTCATCGCCATATGATCCGCCATATAACGTATGATAGGAAAGAATCTGTCATACTTCGCGGAATAGGCAGCGCTGCGTCCGACTCTGCCATGCGCTTCCCAGCTCTCGAGCAGCATCGCGGACAATCGAAGCATATCGGCAGCTAGGGACACATCGCGAAAAGAAGAATTGCCCTTCCAAGAACGAAACAGCGATTGAAACACCTGACTATACGCATCTGCATCGAGCAGCTGCACCACGGTCTGTACTTGATAGAGCTGGAACAAGTCGACGTTATAGCTCGTTTGAATCTGAACCGAAACCCATTCATGCAAACCGGGCTGCTCCGCCCGTTCCGAGAACGGCAAAAAAGGAGGGTGCAGCATCACCCCTCCTTCACGTACCTCGTGCTGTTCGCCATTCGTCGTTGTGATCACCTGTCCTTGCCGGACATGGCTGATGACCCAGTTCGGATATATGATGTGCTGATGATTAAGCGTCTCGTATTTACCTTCATCCACCATGTAGACATTGACCTGCCACTGATCGAAGCTTGTGCTAGTAAGCGATCTGGTTTCCACCGGTTCCCCCGCCAATCCTGACAGCTAGTATACTTCTAGTTTACACCAGCTCCTGCATGGTTTGGAAACGTTATTTCGGCAGCCTTGCGTCAACCTCGTTCCGAAGCGCCGCTTCATCGGCAGCACCGATCCATGCCCCATCGATCGAAAGAGCAGGCCCTTTTCTGCAGCCGACGCATTGATTCAAGCAGTGGGTCAACGAGACATCATGGCCTTCTTGGACGAGCTGATCAAGCATCGTGCCATGGCGATTTTCTTGCAAATTGCGCAAACAAACGACGATGACGGCACTCATTTCGTAATCAGCGCTCTGCCGTCTTGAGCGATTAACGGCCCGTTGTCGAACACTTTGCCGGTCACGGGGTTCTTGGCGCCTTCAACCGAATATTGAATGACATAGGCTTTGCGCGTATTGTCGCTTTGGTTAGGAGTGCTGCGATGAAAGAGGAGCGAATGAAAGATGACCATGCTGCCTTTAGGGAGCGGAACGGGTTGACCGGGATCTTCGCCAAAATAACACTGCCAGCCTGTATCGGTCAGCACATGCTCCACATAACCTTGCAGATGGGAGCCGGGTTGAATCCATATGCAACCGTTCTCAATCGTCGCATCGTCAAGCGCCAGCCAGCAGGTCATATAATGAACGGGATCCGTCGGCACATAGCCGTTATCCTGATGCCAAGGGAAATCCTTCTTCGCCTCCGGACGTTTGTAGACGGATTGATCCCAATACAGCCTAATGTCTCCGCCCAGCACGCTTGTGGTCAGATCGACAAAACGCTGATCGCCGATAAATTGCTCAAGCTCCTCATGCCTCCTGGCCAAATTACAGGTGAAATTGATTTGATTGGGAATGTTGTTAAACCCTTTGGCACCTTGCTTAAGCGCCTCTTCCCCTTCCCAATCAAACACGTCGATAATGGCACGAATACTATCCATTTCTTCAGCTGTGAAGAGATGATCCAGGATGACATAGCCCCGCTCATGATACTGCTTCAACTGTTCCGCATTCAGCATTTACATTTCACTCCTCGATAGTGGATGACGGTGGTATACCTTTATTATCAAGGAGTTTCGCGTATCGGACAATGAACAGGTTCCAGTAGTTATTGTACTTTTTCCACTAGTTAATCCCGTTAAATAAGCTCTGCATCATTAAAGCCGACCCGGCCCAAATAGCCGACTTGACCGGTGCTCCGAACCTGCACTTGATCGTAATATTCCAATCCGCCTCTTGGACCTTCTTCATTCGTACCGCTTGGAATGTTCCATCTCATCGAGAAGATCTCCGTGCCGGCGGGCAGCGGAATGGAAGCGGAGCTCCCGCTCGGCTCTGCGTATAAACGTTGATCCGCCGTCAAGAGATGCACTCGTTTGGTCACCTCCGGCACGAGTTTCGCACGGCGCAGAGCCAGCCTCGCAAGCTCTGCCACATAAGGCGTTTGATCTTGAGTCGCCGATTCTAAAGCAGCCCGGGTTGCATCGCCTGTTGCGATTCTCCCCAGACTCATGACGGTGTAATAACGCACCGTCTCACAGGCATGTTTCAGGAGCGGCACCAGGAATGGAACCGCAGCTTCCCCGAGTGTCTCCCATTGAAACGAACCGATATAGTAGATGCCATGCTGCTGCATGGAATTGAGATCACATTCCGGCGAAGTGGCGGTATTCGCCCATTCGGAAGCTAAACGCACCGGATCCGGCGCGGTAAAACCTGCAAGCAGCTCACTTCCGACCGTTAACGGGTCGTCTGTCGATAGTCGATTACTCGCAGCTAAGGCAGCCGGCGATTGATGAAATTGAGGCGCTAAGCAGGTTAAATGATCTCCATATTGAACGACATAATAGGGATATCCGCCTGCTCTTTGGTAGTCAATTCCAGCATCCGGGATCAACAGAGGTTGACCTACCAGAATCATCTGCGGATCACAGATCACATTCACTTCCAGCAACCGCGCGACGCTTGAGCCGAAACGGTCAGCAATTCGTTCTAATGTATCCCCGCCTTGTACGACATAGATCATGCATATCTCTCCTCTCATGCCTATACGTATTCAGGCGCACAAACAAAAGGAACTCCTCCTAAGAGTAGTTCCTTTTCTAGACGATCTATTTCATTTAGCTACGCTTATTTCAACAAATCATGATCCACGTAACGCGTTCCGTTCAATTCACTGATAACGTTAATGGCAACTTTAGCGCCATCGCCTGCAGTGATGATCGTATGCACGCTAACGCCGGCCGCCGTCCCGGCTACCCAGACGCCGGCAACGTTCGATTTCCCGCTGGCATCCACATCGAATACTTGTTTAATACGCGGCTCCGTGCCTTCTTTGACCGACAATCCGATCTTCTCAGCCAGATCTGTCGAGATACCCGTTGCCACAATAACATGGCTGCCTTCGTATTGCTGCGATTCCGTCGCGACGCTGAATCCGTTCTCGCTCTTCGTAACATTCACTACTGTATCTTGAATCAGCTCTGCACCGAATTTCACTGCTTGCTTCTTGCCTGTCTCCACGAGCTCAGGACCTGTCGTTTCCAGCAGACCGTAATGATTCTCGATCCATGCCTTCTTCGTCATACTCTTGTCGCTGTCGATCAGAAGTGTCTTCTTGCCAGCCTTGGCTGCGAATAATCCTGCGCTTGCGCCTGCAGGGCCTGCTCCGATAATGATAATGTCGAACATGAATAATCACTCCTTCATATAATTACAGATCATTGCAGCATTTCCATTCCAATCATAAGCCATTCGATAGAGCGCTTGCAAGTTGTCCATCATAGGCGGAGCGACATATGCACCTGTTCGATATAAGGCTTAAACCCAAGTCGATCCAACAGCTCCAGCAGTTCATCATGGGTATGCCTGATGTTTAGCGTCATTCGTTTATAAGGCATTTCCAGCGGACTGAACACTTCTTTGAGCAGCGCTTTGAGAATCTTCCCTGAATCCGCTCTTCTCGGCGCCGCTTCGCATTGCAAGAGCACAATAGAAGCCAATGAGCCGTCTTCGCTATAATTTCGTTTATATAACGCATAACCCACGAGCTCTTCACCATCAGCGATGATGCAGCATTCTCCATCGTTCAAACTTTGCCAGCCGGTTTGCCAAGCGGCATCATGGTTATAGAAGGAGAGCATTCCGGCGTCGCGCGGTTTCGCATGCCTGATCACAAACCGATGCGGGAAACTGGGCAGCAGTAAGCTCGGATCTATGGCATCCTCTAGTATGGAACAAACCAGCTGTCCCGTTATTTGATAACCGGCGCCTTGATAGAGCTTAATCGCCGGTTCATTTTGAATAATAGCTTCGAGCAGTGCAAGATTGACATTTTGTTCGCGATACAGCTGTACATTCTGCGCCATGAGCTGTTTTCCGTAGCCTTTACCTCGATGAGCGGGGGCAATTCCCGTACCGCCGTTCCAGGCAATCTTCCCCTCATTCGTGGTCCGAAAGCCGTTCATCACAAACCCGGCCGGTTCTCCGTCCACGATCATCGCGAGCGAATGTTCTAGCGACAACCCTTCGCTGACCGTACGAGCCATAAAACGATCGAGATTCATGGCCGCATTGGTGAAATACCCTTCGAAGCCCTTGTTCCAAAGGGCGACGATCTCATTAGCCGGAAGTTGACTGAATCGATTAAACGTTATCATGCTAATTACCCCTCTCTTGAAATAGGTAAAGTACAGTTCCGCCCGAGAATGGAATCGCAAAATCAACCTTTGACCCGCCCAGCACGGATGCAGCCGAATGGGCAGCGCCGCTCACGGGATCAAACCATTCGACTTGCCAACTGCCCGGAGCCTCGCGAAGATCGATGGTTACCGTCTCTTGAGCGTGCTCGGCGTAAACGAGCATACCGTTCTTCGGAGACATAAGACAATAACGGGAACTGGCGATCTCTTCATTCGGTACCGTGTGTTCGAGGCCGATTCGTTCGGCATATTGCCGAATATAGCCCATATTTCGGCGGAGCGGCTCCCAATCGGGATAATCGCGCGAGTTCAGCTGCACATTCCCCGGATAATCCGGCAGCGGAGAACCCGGAACCGGGCACCACGAGTCCATGAATATGGGATTCAAGCCCCTAAGGAATGACTTCCACACCCATTGATAGTTTCCTCCATGCCCCCACAAATGATCGGTATCCGTAATGATAACCTTGCTGCCATCGCCGGCAGGAGGGTTCAATTGATATTCCCGATTCGGTCCTTTTCCAGGTGAAATCCAGTCGGCACCAGAGGCAAATAAGATTGGGTTCTCTTGCTCACCTCCTATTGCCGTCATCCCGACCGGATGCTGTTTGGGCAGCTTCGACTCGTAGTCATGCACGTACTGAATCATGTGGGAATGCCATTTCAGTGCACGCTCCGAGTTTTCGACCTCATTAATAATTTCGAAGAGTACATGGTCCAAATCATTCAGCGTATCGATGCATTTGCGAACAAATGCTTGCTGCAGCACCTCAACTTCCGGAATTTCCATGCTATACATATCCGTCCGGCCATCGCCGCTGGAATCCCCATGAATGCCATTCCCATTATTAGCTCGATTGTAGGGATGCGAGAGCCAAGGATCACTGCCCGCCCTCGCATTCTTCGGGCACCACCCGTCGAAGAACATCACGGACACGTAGATGCCTCGTTCCCCGGCTTGCACGACTCGTTCCCGCAATCTGGCAAAATACGCCTCATTCCATTTCGTCAAATCAAATTGGGGCAGCCCGTCATGAGCTGCCCGGTCTCCCGTCCGCATGTACGGTATCGGATCGATATATACCTTATCTAACGTCCACGGTGCATAGAGCGGATGGCCCCACTGCCATAACCGCATGAAATTATGGTTATTCTCTGTCATCATGGTGAGGTATTCCTCGTAATCAAACGCCGGTTCACCCTCTAATCGGAGATCCTGAAGGTTCGCCCATGTATGCGAGCCGGTTAACAGAATGATGTCTCCCGAACCATTTTCAAAATACCTCGGATTCCGCTCGCTCTTTCTTAATACCCCATTTGCCATAATCGTAATCGTCATTGGATCTCACTCCTGCCGATGATTGATTATTCAGAAAGAACCGTCCCAAATATCTTCATCATAGCATACTAGCCCTCCTGTGAGGTGAAGCTCGTTCCAAGCTAAATGCAAATAAACCCAACGTCACTGTCATGACGATGGGTTTATGGATGATCGATAAGATGGCGTTGCCGGCTATTCATGATGGAGCTATTTGTGCTGAATCAGTCCAAACCGAATGCCCTGTGGATCAAACAAATAAGCAAGATAGAAATTGCCGAAATCCATTTTATCCAGATCCAGCTTTGCACCGTTCTCTACGGCTTTAGCAATGGTGTCTTCAATGGACGCTACTTGAATCGTAACTTGAACGCGCTGTGAAACATCCTTAGGGGCACGTGCAATTCCACCATCAATACCGTCCGATTCACTTGATCCGGTCTTCACCGGCCAATAGTCCCAGTTGGGGTCTCCCATTGTCCAATCAAACACATTCGAATAAAAGGTTGTTGCCCCTTCCGGATCTTGTGAGCCCAATTCAAACAATACGACGCGGTTCATATAATCGCTCCTTGTCTCTTCTTAATTCATCCTCCTTCAGTATAGAACATACGTTCTTAGTTGTAAATATTTGTATGTATAATTCTTCAACCTTACACCGTAGCCGGCACTAACGGCTGAAGCGCGTTGGACCGGTCGATATACACGAAAGCATCATAGCGCTCCGCCATCACGCTTGGGACGTAATTCCCTCGCTCATAATGCGGATGATAGACCACGCCGATCGCGCGATGGCCGTACGTATGGTGAAAGACTTCCGTATCCGTGCCTCGAAAAATTAACCACTGGTCATACGGACCCGCTTCGTGCATCAGATCCTCCCAGCTGCCGCGCCGGGCTTCCGGTACACGCAGCACTTCAGCCGGTGATTCCCAAGCATCGGCTGCAATGACAGTGCCGCTGAACGTTCCGAAACCAATGGCATACACTTCGATTTCTTCGCTTTGCTCTCGGAGAAGCTGACCCACATTCACCATATGGTCCGCTTCCATGTCTGTAGCGCGCGCATCCCCGATATGGGTGTTATGCTCCCATACAATGGCTTTTGCCGAAGGACCATGGAATTGCATCACGCGATTGAGCGCCTCCACCATATGCCGATCCCGAATGTTCCACGAATCAGGGCCGCCTTTCACCATTGCCTGATAATATCGCTCCGCATTAACGGCAACCAGCGCGTTGATTTCATCATTTAACAACGCTTCATGCGTGCCTGCGGCTCGATTCCGCTTCGCTTCCAGCTCCTTCAACAGTTGAAGCACCTCATCCTGGCACAGCTCCGAGAAGAAAGCAGCAGACATGCCGTAGTTCTGACCCTCCCGGCTATGCGGTTCGAAACAGGAGAAGGCGTTCAGCGCCGCAGCTAGCTCCGGCGAATTCGTCTTCTTCAGATGCTTGATAATTTCATCCATCGATTCCCACAGACTGTACACATCAAGGCCATAGAATCCGATTCGATATTGCTCGGGCAGCTCCCGGTTGTATTCGCGCAGCCACGTAATTAGCTCCACCGTTTCCCGGTTCGCCCACATCCAGGAAGGCCATCGGTCGAAGGCTTGCAGCACTTCCTCGACGGATCCTTTGGCCTCAGGGTGATGCTTAACGTACTTGTTCACTTCATAACAGGAGGGCCAATCCCCTTCCACTGCGATGAAACTGAATTGATGCTGCTCGATCAGCATTTGAGAGAGTGCCGTCCGATTCGTGTAAAACTCACTCGTTCCATGGCTCGCTTCGCCCAGTAACACAAATTTCGATCCGCCTGACGCGTTCGCGAGATGAAGAAGATCCGCAGGCTGCTCCAATCGGTTTGCCCGTTGCTTGATCGCATCGACGATTTCCTCTCGATTGTTCGATTTTCCGGAAACGCTCATCGTACATTGGCCCCTTCCCACAAGCTAGAAAATATGGAGTTTATATTTTCCAATTTGTGCAAGAGTTATGAACGGGCTGCTAAGCCTGCTTCACAAACACGACATCTACATTCCCGCTTAGCAGCGTTGGCCCGGTCAATCGCAATCGAATACCCTGTTCGCTATCCTCTTCTGCGAAGTGAACTTGTAACGGCAAGGACTGTACATCAAAGACGTTAGGCCCTGATGGAATAAGCGGAGTTTGCGTCCAAACATGGGGGAGCCGGTCAACAATAAGTGAAGCGGTGTCGCGGTCGAATCGCACCTCGCATGTAGTGTCGGAATCTGACTCTGTCTCTGCATAATAAACACCTGCAAATCGCTGCAACTCCTCGCTCACGACCTCAACATCCAAGCCGGACTCCAGTCCCAGAAATGACAAGATAAGAAGCTCGTACTCCGGCCAAACCCCATCCGAATTATCGATCGACAGTTTGTCCGTGTTCAATCGCTCAAACATCTCGTCCGTAATCGCCCGATAAGCTTTCCAATAAGCAACTGTTCCTTCGATTCCACGCAACTGATGAGCTTGACCATACTTGGACCGAGTAGTCGCCTCTATGAACTGACTCTCTGTATCTCCTTGCCTGCGCGCGAAAATTCGTGCCAGCGCATTGCCGATATCCTTCTGATGAAAATAAATCACATGCGGATGACATCCCTCTATGATGCGCTCTACTTCCGCGACATATCGAATGATTTCTTCAGGCGGCACTAGCTGCGGAAATAAGCTCCAGCTCAAATAGCCAAATAAGCAGCTGCGACTCTCCTCCACTTCATTATTCATGCCATGGAATAATCTTTAATTCCGGCCATTTCGCCTTCCATTTCGCTGCTTTCTGCTCATAGAATGGCTCCGTGATCTGTGCCTTATTGGCTCGTACGATCAACCCAAACAGATCATTTAGTCCAAATGGCGCATACACTTTCCATGTGCCATCCGCATCTCTTCTTAGCCCAAGCGCAGTCGCCGTTGATGGCCAATGATTTACGGCTGCTTCCAGGGATCCATACGGCTGAATCGAATAGCCAAATGCTTGCTCATACCATAGATGAACGCGAGCTTGATTCTTCACATCCAGCTCATAAGGCAGCTCTCCGAACAAGGCTTTGACTCTGTCGATGATCTCTCCCTCTTTGTCGTAGGACAAATCCTCGTCATAATAGACAAAGTCCAGATCTTTAATGCCCTCATTCAGCGGTCGCCCGCACAGATAATTCCAGACCGTTTGCGTCACACAGCCTGCCCCGACGTAATAGTGCTCCAATTGAAGCGACTGTGACTTCCCTAATACCTGCTGAAGAACGGGGTTCATTTGAACAATCCGGATAAGACTGTCTACCTGACTTACGATATCTTGATTTTGAGCAAAATATGACTTCTCGGCCATTGCATCCTACTCCCCTTGTTTGGCACTCCTATCGTGCATATACTTCCGTCCAGGCTGGCCAAAACCCCAATGATACGGCTAACTGACGCGATTGGATATTACTTACCTCCGTGGAATAGTAAGGCACTATTCCTTTATCTACAATCGCACGAGCCAGCGTTCCGACAATCGCTTTTCCAATACCGCGTCCTTGATGCTCGGGAAGAACATCTACGCCAATTTGCCACATCCGCTCACAATCCTCCGAAGCTCCGGCAATGCCTACAATCTGCCCGCTGCATTCGGCAGTTACCGCTAATCGATCCGGTCTTGGACTATCCATGCGAAAAGCAAGCGCGTGCTTGAAGTGGGATTGTGAATATAAATGCGAAACGTTCGTCTCGTCATACAGCCTGATTTCTATATCGCGCGGTACATCAAATTGGACGATATCATCCGATGAACAGACATATTTCTGATCCGGACCCGCTAGTGTTTGATCGTTTTCTCGCACATAAGAATCTAGCGTGCCGAGCGTTCGGACCGAGAAGATTTGTCCTCGCGTCAGTTGCTTCAGCTGTCCTTGTACCCAATCCAACCGATCAGAGCTGCATGATACCACGGCACCTTGTCCTACGGTGACAATCTGTAGAGATTTCTCGCGAATGGGAAAACGGAACGCGCCTTCTCTTCTCTCCGCTAGGTGAAAAGTCACTCCCGGATGGGTGAGGTCGGATGTAGAACAAGCTAAGTTAGCTGATAAAACGTCCATCATTATTTGTTTGGCAGCGTTACGGCTGATCAAAGCCATACGATCCCTGCTTTCCAGTGAAGTTTGGGAACAACAAGCTTATTTGGTTTCAGGCCAATATAACCTCAAATACTCCGGATAGGCGCGCAGATGTATCGCCTGTGCCCTTGCTTGCGTCTTCTCTCTCAGCTCCGGTATCGTCTCCGAATCCACGTAATCAGCCAGTATGTCAATCACGTCATCCAGCAGGCTCGCTCGAAAATAGATCGACAGCCGCTCATATAGCTCCTCGCCTGCTTGCTCAATCACCTTCGCCTGCCAATAAGGCCAGTCAGCCGAGTGATAGAAGGGCCATAACAGAACGGAATAGTCCATCGCCGCATCGCCTTCAGCAGACAAGTCATCCCAATCGATCATCCAAATTTCTTGAAGCTCATCCACCAGGACGTTGTTCCAGCCCAGATCATTGTGCACAACATCGTTTGCGGCTTTGCGGAAAGCCGGATGAGCATATACGGTCGTTCGCAATGCTTCAATCTCGGCATCAAACCAATCCAGCGTCTCCTCGGTTACAAAGTGAAGCAAATGCTTCCCTTCTCTAATCGTAACCATATCTTCCCGGAAGCGTGATATATAAGCGTCAGCGAAAGCGTCCGCATATGTAAACGTTTCTTCACTTCGCACCAGCGACGATGCCAGCTCTTGATCGCCATGCAGCTGATGCAGCTTGATCAGCACTTTCGGAATTGCATCCGCCGGAGTCGCGGTCGATGTCAACGATTCGCCATGAATATATTCGAACACCAGCCCATATCGATAATCGGGTATGATCTCGTCTCTTATTTCACTGATTAGCCGGGGAGCGTGATATCGGTTCGACAGCTGTTCACTGACAGCGGCCCATTGCTGGAGTCGATGCATTTTCGCGTCAGGTGCGAGCTTGAGATGCCTCATCGTCTTCCCATCCGATATCCGATAGGACTGATTCACAAATCCGCCGGGATTGTAAATATAAGTAACTTTGATTTCAGTCCCCTGCTGCAGTCCCAATGAGCTGGCATTTGACTCCGCCCACTGCCGAATACATAATTCATTGCGTGTTATATTCATGTTCTTCTCCTTTTCGTCACTAATCATGAACAACCATGAAGAAAACCGAATAATCCGGTTGACAATAATGAACAATACGGAATAGGATATAGGCAAAAGAGTTCTACTAAACGTAACGCCGCGGAGGTCACAATGCTCGCTGAGGAACGAAGGCAGCGCATCCTGGAGATGCTCGCCAAGGACGGAAGAGTCGTCGCACAAGAGCTAGCCCAACAATTCCAGCTTTCTATCGATTCTATCCGCCGCGATTTAACCATCATGAAGGAGCAAGGTCTCCTTCAGAAAACATACGGAGGTGCGATTCCGCTTGCTCCGAACGAATCGCATAAAGTACGTGCCAAACCGCAGCCGAAGAACATTCGCTACGGGGAAGGCGCGCCGCATCAGAACGCCATTTCCAAATTAGCGGCCTCTTACATTCAACGGAACGACACGATCTTTATTGGCGGAGCCGGCATTCAGTACGGCATGCTGAAATTTCTGCCCTCTGACTTTCCTTATACCGTTGTCACGAATTCACTTATGATTGCAGAAACTATACGATCCATGACTCATATTGAAGCCTACCTTGTTGGCGGCAAGCTTCGGGCTGCCGGTGAAAGCTTAATCGATGTCATTGCCGTCGAAATGATCGGCCGCTTTAATTTCGATATCGGATTTATTACGGGCGGCGGCATTGCACAGAATGGCATCAGTGTCGCAACACCCGAGAATGCCGCATTAATTCGCGCTGTCGCCGATGCCTCTCAGCGAAGAATTTGTCTTGCTCCTCATGAGAAAATCGGCTTCCGAAGCTTTGCCACCTCTGTCCCCTTGCAGCAGATTAACTTGCTTATTACCGACCAGAAGGCTCCCGATCCATTTATTCAGGAATGCGAGAACCGTAACGTCAATGTCATCATTGCCGATGAACACTATTCAAGCGGAGGCGTAAACGATGAAAGCAATTAAAGTGGAATGGTCTGACTCTCTTCATGGCAGCGTTCATATCCCCGGTTCCAAGAATAGCTCGCTGGCACTGCTTGCAGCAGTTTGTTTGGCCGATGAGCCGGTCACGCTTCACGGTATTCCGGACATTGCGGATTTACGGGTTATCTATGAAATAAGCCGTGAAATCGGCCTTCAAGTCGAGCATCATGAATCAGGCGCCATTACGATGGACCCTCGTAATATTACGAGCACTGTGCTCGATCCTGTCAAATCGTCTTCTTTCCGCGCTGCGTATTATTTCGTCGGTTCGCTCCTGGCTAAGTTCGGCAAGGTTTCCGTCGGATATCCGGGCGGAGATGACTTCGTCAGCCGTCCAATGGATCAACATATTAAAGCGCTGCAGATGATGGGCGCCTCATTCACATTTAAACCAACCTCATACACCGTTGAAGCCAAGGAGCTTCATGGTGCGACGATTTACTTTGATATGATTACGTGCGGCGCAACGATTAACGTCATGATGGCCGCTGTAAGGGCAAAAGGCACGACGGTGTTGCTTAATGCGGCACGTGATCCGGAAGTCACGGACACCGCGAATTTGCTTAATTTATTAGGTGCCAAGATAACCGGTGCCGGCACGGATACCATTCGCATTGAAGGAGTTGCCTCCCTGCACGGCGGTTCCTATACCGTTATACCGGATCGACTGATTGCCGGTGCGTTCTTGATGGCTGCCGGCGTTACCGGCGGTTCGGTTACCGTGGACAATGTGATTCCCGAGCATCTCTCTTCCTGCTTAGCGAAGCTGCGCGAAATCGGGATGGAGCTGGATGTGCACGATAACGCCATTACCGCTCATTCAACCGGTATCCTTCGTGCGACAAGAGTGCGAACGGCCATGTATCCGGGTTTTGCAACCGATCTGCAGCAGCCCTTAACCGCATTGCTTACCCAAGCCCGCGGCAAAAGCATCATCGGCGAGCGGATCTATCCGGCTCGCTTCAATCATGCCCACCAACTTATCCGCATGGGAGCGGATATAAAGATTCGCTCCGGCGTTGCCTCTATTAACGGTGGCAACGTATTGCACGGTACATTGGTGCACGCTTCGGATGTAAGGGCGGGCATTTGCTTGATCCTTGCCGGATTGCGTGCGGAAGGTACAACCACAATTGCAGGCGTCCAGCATATCGATCGCGGTTATGAGGATGTAGTCGGCTCCTTCCGTTCCCTTGGTGCGAACATCAGTATGTTTGACAGCAATGAAAAGCCCGCTCACAGTTTGATCACGGGTACGAAATAATAAATCGGGTATAAGAGCAGTCTGCCGCACCGGCAGACTGCTCTTTGCTACAAGGAGATGGGATCCATGATGCGAGCAGCTGCTATTGTTCTCGACCTCGACGGTACGCTCTTAAATTCCAATAAAGAAGTAAGCCCTCGCAACTTACGCGCTGTGAGGCAATGCCGCGAACGCAATATCCCCGTCATTATCGCTACCGCACGACCGCCTCGCGCGATTATGCAGCTCCTGCCTGCCGAATTATTAGATCTGGGCATTATGATTTATTACAATGGAGCACTGGTCGTAAGCGAGCGTTTAGAGATGCATGAACATTTTCCGCTGGATCCATCGCTTCTCGGCGAGCTCATCGCCTATTTCGAGTCGTGTGAATGCATGCCTCAGATTTCAGTGGAAGCCAGCGATAAATGGTATAGCAATAAGGAATTGGATTACAGTGCCTTGATTAAAGTACGTGATAGACCTGAGTTACTCTCGTTAAGGGAGCTTACTTCGCTGGCAGCTTCAAAGTTATTGGTGACGAACTTCAATGCCGTGGATGAGCTGGTAAACCAATATGGCAAGCGCGCGAATATTCTCCACACCGATGCCGGTCAACTCGTTCAGATCATGTCCGTCCAAGCAACCAAAGAGCAAGCGTTGATGATGGTTTGTTCCCGTTTAAACATCACTGCGGAACAGATTATCGTATTCGGCGATGATTACAATGATCTCGGCTTGTTCCGAATCTGCGGTTATCCGATTGCCATGGGGAATGCCATTCGCGAGCTGCAAGAAATAGCGTATAAGGTTACGGATACGAATGATAATGACGGCGTGGCTCTCGTATTGGAACAACTTCTGTTAGAAGCAGATGTCAGCTAGTCATTTATAGGTGGTTTCTCTGCAAATCTCTAATCTCTTTCCATGAAACAAGCTGAATCGCTTCTCTCATCAGATAATGTCTGACATCCTCGTCCATTAACAGTCGATATTCAATCTCCCTTTCACGCACGCAGGCTGTGAGCGTTTCTAGCTCGGGCGTAGACAGCCTCATTCGTCCCGCTGGTAATTCCCAGATCGTCCGCATTAATAATTAACAAGCGATCCTCAGCTGAAAAACCTAATTTATGAAGCACGCCAGCCACCCCTTAGTGCAGCAATTCGATTAAGTCTTGTAAGGCATGGGAGATCCATTTCTTCGGGTGAAGAATAAGCTGCAAGTCCAATCTGATATCCGCATGAGAGAAAGGCAGTACGGCCAACTCTCCGCGATCAATCTCTTCTTGCACAGCCATTCTAGGCAGCAGAGCTATTCCGGAGCCGGCCTTTAAACAGCGCTTAATGGCTTCCGGGTTCCCGAGCTCCAAACCAACGCGGTACGAGATGCCTTGTTCCTGCAAAACACGTTCCAGCATCATCCGATAATTGCAGCTCGGCTCGGACATCAGCCACTCCGCGTCTTGAAGATGCGCTAGGTTTATGGCTTCAACCGCCGCATAAGGATGCCCGGCGCCTGTTACCAGTACCAACGGCTCTTCACGTATGGCTGTCCAAGCCAGCGGGGAATGAGCCGGCTTATTTTCCAATAACAGTCCGAGATCGTACTCCCCTTCTCGCACCTTCTCCACGATGGCAGCTTCGCGATCCGGCTGGATTCGGATCGTAAGTGCCGGATACCGCTCCCTCATATGCTGAATAAATGGCGGCAGATAATACGAAGCAAGGGAGTCAATCGTCCCGATCGTCATTATTCCCCCGCCTTGAACGGCCAGCATCCCCTTCGACTGTTCAAACAGATTCAGCATTTGAACGGAAATCTTGAGCAGTTCCTCTCCTGCCAGCGTAAGCCTTAGTCCTCGACCGAACCGTTCGAACAGTTTTACCCCATACATCTGCTCGAGCTTCTGGATTTGCATCGTAACGCTGGACTGCGCATAACCAAGCTCTCCCGCTGCTTTGGTGTAGCTCTGATGAAACGCAACCTCGCGAAAGGTCTGAAAATAAGTAAGATCCATATCGTCACCACTTCAAAATTATTGATAATCCTCATCACTTATTATAGATAACTGTGATGCGAAAGAACATGTTAAAGTGATAGCAACGAGAACTGAGGAGGATGCTATCATGCTGAATGAACGTGAATTAACCGGAACTTTTGTGCCTATAATCACACCATTCTTACCTACTGAAGAACTGGACTTGGAATCCTACCGGCGTTATCTGGCCAATTTGCTGCAGCATAACATACAAGGCATCGTCATAAACGGTACAACCGGCGAAGCGCCGACGGTGACATGGGAAGAAGTGATTATGCTCGTTGCTGCGACCAAACAGACGATGACATCATGTAACCGAGAGCTGCCGATCATTGTCGGTACCGGAACGAACAGCACCCGCTCCACTGTACAGCGAACCGAACTTGCCGCTGAACTGGGTGCGGATGCTGTCCTCGTCGTCACGCCTTATTACAGCCGTCCTTCGCAGGATGGCGTGCTTGAGCATTTTCGCAGAGCCGCTGAAGTTGGCATTCCCGTTATTGCCTATGAAGTCCCGGCTCGCACAGGGCTGCAGTTAACACCGGAAACCGTGCACGGCATTCTCGATTTACAAGGCGTGATCGGCTTAAAGGACAGCACAAGCAACACACAGCTCCTGAGCCGGCTTGTTCAATCCGATACGAAACCGATCCTCTGCGGCAATGATCAAACGTACTTGGACATGTTAGCCCACGGAGCATCCGGCGGCATATTAGCATCCGCGAATGTTCGCACCGAGCTGTTTGTGCAAATATTCCGGCATGTAACACAAGGTGAGATGACGGAAGCGCAGCACCTGTTCAACTCGCTCTCTCCGATGATTCATGCCCTGTTTCAAGAGTCTAATCCCGCACCGTTGAAATGGGTTCTTGCAGAGCAAGGCCTACTAGACTCCGCTTCCTTGCGTCTCCCGATGCGTCCGATCAGCGCCGAGTTAGCTCAACAATTAACCGGTCTGCTTCGGAGCTGAGGCGTACAGCCTTAGCCCTTGTCCTTATACATCAAAGCCCGAAATGCAAAACGCGGCAAAATCAGCTGTCTGCGCCATCGGGACGGCTGATTAAGCAGTCGATATAACCACTCCACATTCCACTTCTGCCAGATTGCCGGCGCCCGCTTGACGGTTCCGGCGATAATATCCAAGCTGCCTCCGACACCAATGGCCACGCGCGCGTTAAGCTTATGTTTATAGCTGTGTATCAGCCGCTCCGATCTGGGCGCACCCAGCGCAACGACCAAGATATCGGGGCTGAGCCCCTCAATCTCCCCAATAATACGTTCTTCTTCAGCTTCGCTATAGAAACCATGATGTCTGCCTGTTACTTTCGCACCGGGATAACTCCGTTCGATCTCTTCCGCCGCTAATTCGTTGGTCTCTTTACTTGCGCCAAGCAAATAATACGTTCTGGTAGTTGTCCCATTTGATTGAAGCAGCTGAAGCAGCAGATCGCAGCCGGTTACCCGCTCGGGAAGCGGATTTCCCTTCAGGTGAGAAACCATGACAATGCCAATGCCATCTGCCGTAAGCAGACCTGCTTCCTCCACAATATTGCGCAGCTGAGCGTCGTGTTGACAGGACATGGTGATTTCGGGATTGAGCGTTACGACATGGAATAACTCAGGTCGACGTTCATCTATAACTTGATCAATAATGGCAATCGTTTCTTTCATCGTTAGCTTAGGTACCGGGATACCCATAATGTGCGAATAGGATGTCAATTGAGCAGCCACCTTTTGTCGAATGTTGGAATTCGCTTACATAACCCATATTACCCTTTAGCGGCAGCCTAAAAAAGAGTAAAATGGAAAATGGTACGATATTTTCCACGACTCGCTCGCTCAAGGAGGACTGCTTAAATGAAACGATATGCTTTCGTAACAGGCGCCGATCGCGGACTTGGCTTTGCGCTTGTGAAGGAACTGCTGCATGAACGGTATCACGTAATTGCAGGTCACTATTTGGATCAAAGTTCGCAGCTTGAACAGCTGGCCTCCGAGGTTCCGAATTCGCTCAGCTTGGTGAAGCTTGACGTTGCGAGTGACCAAAGCGTGGCCGAGGCAGCAGCGCAAATAGCCGCCATTACGGACACCTTGGATGTGGTGCTCAATAATGCCGGGATATTAGGCGATATTCAGGCGACCATTATGGATCCGCTTCCATTTGCCGACATGCAGCAGGTGTACAATGTAAACACGCTTGGTCCGCTGCGCGTCACCAATGCGCTTGCTCCGCTTGTCCTTCGCAGCAGCGCTAAGCTGTTCGTCACGATCTCGTCGGAAGCCGGCAGCATTGCCGATTGCGAGCGTACAAGCTGGTTTGGTTATTGCATGTCGAAGACAGCGCTGAATATGCAAGGAGCCCTTATCCATAACGAAGTGAAGAAGGCCGGCGGGCAAGTTCTGCTCCTCCATCCCGGCTGGGTTCAATCCTATATGAGCGGGACGTTAAATACCGAAGCTACCTTAACCGCCGATCAATCTGCAGCCCATATCATCGAACGCATCCGTGAGCTAAAGCCGAATGAACCGTCCGATAAGCCGCTGTACAGAGATTACTTAGGAAATGAAATGCCTTGGTGAGAACTAGAAAGCGAGGGATATAGCGATGACGATACAGAAGCATGTACTCGTGCTCGGCGATAATGCGCGGGCACCCTACCACCCGCTGATCAACATTCAAGAGGAGCTCTCTGCCATTCTTGGCGAGGAGCAGTATGAGATCAGCTACACCGATAATTACAATTCGCTCGATGCGGATATTCTGCATGCGTGCGATCTGTTTATCTCATACACAGACTGCTGGAGCTTGCCGATCGAAACGGAACAAGCCGCGGCCTTGATGCAATATGTACATCAAGGCGGCAGCCTGCTTGTCATTCATAATGGAATATCGCTTCAATCCCGAGAGGAATGTGTCGAGCTCATCGGTGCCCGCTTCACCGGACATCCGGATTATCAAACCCTTGATTTCCGCTTCACCCATGCGGAGCATCCGATTACAGATGGCGTAGAGCCCTTTTCCCTTGAAGAAGAACCGTATATGTTCGAATTCCATCCGGCAGGCAGCGTCAACCTGTTGATGGAATATGTGCTGGAGGGTCAACGTTATCCGGCCGCTTGGACCGATAACCGCGGCAAAGGCCGACTGGTTTATCTAATGCCCGGGCATCATAAGCCGTCCTTCCTGCATCCGGCCAGCCGCCAATTGATCCGCAACAGCGCGGATTGGCTGACCAAACCGCTCTAATACCTTCATACAGGGCCGGAGTGATACTCACTCGCTAATGGATCATCGAAACGAACGATCCCAATGCGAGCGATTCCCTCCGGCTCATTCCATTTCTTTACTCCCCTATAGTTCAGCGCTCCGCCTTACCCCGAGATAAGCCATCAAAGTGCCGACTCCAACGCTAACCAATGCCAGTATCGACATGCTCTGCAGGCTTTGATACAGGACATCGTTGTTCATGACGACCATCCCCGAATTGGAGATGATGAACGAGCTGATAATCAGCGCAGGCATGGTCTTGCGAAACATTCCGAAGAACAGCGGAACGAGAGACAACCCTGCTGCGGTAACGGCAATAATAACGATCCGCACCGCTTCTTCCCAGAGCCGATCGCTGGTTAAAGGCTCCGTAATATAGTGATAATGCGAATTGGCGACCAGCAGCGCAGCGGAAACGGCGAGATGCCCCATGATGACCGTCAGAAACGTCCAGACGCCGATAATAATCAATTTTGCCGCGAAGATCATATGGCGAGGCACCGGATACACGAACAGAATCGTCACCGTTTTGTTGCGATATTCATCGATGACCATTCTGGACATCAACACGGATGCGAAGATAACGAACGTAATGCCCACGTAATTCATGATGCTCTGAAATGCACGGTCATACGTCTCGACATCATTATTAGGCACATCGCTGCCTACCACCCAAAGCACGAGCATTAGGATGGTAACCACGGCAGACAGCAGCAGTCCCCGCCATCGCGTCTTCTTAAGCTCGAGCTTGATCAGCTTCCATAACATGCCCGCCGCCTCCTTCAATCAATCCGAGGAAATACTCTTCGAGCGAACGCGACTTCTTGTTCAGCGACTCAACGCCAATGTCATGCTGTACCAGCAGCCGATTCAGCTCCACAGGTGTTACGCCGGCGTCATAGATGCGAATCGCCCCTTGACCCATCACTTTATAGTTGGCGATGGACAGCTTGTCTTCCAGCACAAGCACCGCCTTCTTGCTGTCCGTGACCGTTACTTCCACGTATTCACTCTGGCTTTCTCTAACCCGCTCCATGGATACTTCTTCGATTAGCCGCCCCTGATTGATCACGCCAATCGTATCTGCCAGCTGCTCGATTTCCTGCAAAATATGACTGGAGATCAGCAGCGTCATCCCATATTCTTTGCTCAACATCCTGAACAGATCGCGCAGTTCTCTGATTCCTGACGGATCCATGCCGTTAACCGGCTCATCGAGGATAAGCAGCTCCGGTTTCGTGCATATCGCCCGTGCGATGCCAAGCCGCTGCTTCATGCCAAGCGAGAAATGCTTGACCGGCTTTCCTCGCTCCACCTCAGATAAACCGGTCATCTCCAAGGCATTTGCGATTGCAGCCTTGTCATAATAGCCCATATACTCGCAATGCAGCTCCAGATTGGCATGTGCGGACAGATGATCGTAGAAGATAGGGTATTCAATAATGCTTCCCATCCGTTTCATCCACTCGTAAGACCCACCTTGCTGCTTCTCGCCGAACAGCTCAATTTCGCCGCTTGTCGGCTGCACCAATCCGGTCACCATGCGCATGACGGTCGTTTTGCCTGCCCCGTTCGGTCCCAGAAATCCGTAGATTTCACCTTGTCGCACGCTCATGTTTACGCCCGAGATGACTTCTTTCTTCTTATAAGTCTTCGATAGCCGTTTCGTTTGTAAAATAATGCTCATGTCAGACGCACCTCCCTCGTTAGAAACGGACTTTCGCGAACCGAATTGTAAATACCGTCTTCTCATCCGGAATGCTCTTGAGCGAAATTTCCGCTTCCATCAGCTCCACAAGCCGTTTCGTAATCGTTAACCCAAGCCCGCTGCCCTGGTGAGCTTGATTTCTGGAATCCGACAACGTATACAGCCGTTCGAATACACGGGCTTGATCCTGCTGCCGAATCCCTTTCCCTCGATCCCATACCTCAATTGACACGTGATCCCCTTGCTCTGTCAGCGAAATCCCGACTACACCGCCATCGCGTCCGTACCGGATGGCATTGGATAACAAATTATTTAAGGCACGGCCAATCGCATCCTCATTCCCATAGACGAAGATCGGCTCCTCCGGAATGTCAGCCTCCACTTGCAGTCCCTGCGCCTCGATTTCCTCATAATAGAACAGGATGCTGCTGCGACAGGACTCGCTGAGGTTGATTTTGGACAGAGGAACAGGTCGATCTCCGGATTCCATCCTTGCCAGATCGAAGAATTGATTCGTCAAATGGATAATATCGAGCGTTTTCTCATGTACCTTAAGTGAGAGTCTGCGCTGCTCGGCGGGATCATCCGCAGTTGACCCCTGCGTCATCGTCTCCGTCAGTCCAAGAACTACCGTCAGCGGTGTCTTCAAATCATGCGACATGTTGGCGATCATTTTCTTCAGCGCATTCTCCATCCGAATGTAATCTGACTTCGTTTTCCGATTGGCATCAAGAAGCCGGTTCACGGCAATAAGCAGCGTTTGAACTTGCTTCCCATCCGTATGCCGAAGCACCTTCTCCGTCGAATCCTGATCCATAATGGCATTTAGTTTGTGCTGCACATAATGAAGATCACGGGTGATATCTGTTCGGCGCTTTATCAATAAGAGAACAAGCACAAGCAGAATCACGACCAGTCCCGTTAGAAGCACAACGAGATCAACCATCATGCCGGAACTCCCCCATTTTGTACCCGATCCCCCATACGGTCTTAATGTATTTCGGGCTCGCGGGCTCATCCTCGATCTTCTCCCGAAGGCGTGAAATATGAACCTGAATCGCATTCACATCGTTCAAATAATCATCATTCCACACTGCCCGGTAAATCTGTTCCTTGGAGAAAGCGCGCTTCGGATAGGTCATCAACAGTTTCAGAATCAGCAGCTCTTTGGCGGTTAGGTTAACAGGCAGGCCGCGTTTCGTCACCAAATGCTCCTCGGTATGCAGCGTTAGCTCATGAATGCGAAGCACCTGCTGCGGTGCGGCAACGGCTGCTGGGCCGGCATATTGCGATGCCCGTCTCAGAGCGGCTTTGACTCTGGCTGTCAGTTCAATGAGCGAGAACGGCTTGGACAAATAATCGTCCGCTCCGAACCCCAGGCCGAGCGCCTTATCGACATCGCTGTCTTTGGCAGAGAGGATCAAGACCGGAACCGTACTGCTTCCCCGCACGTGGCGCAGCACCTCCATGCCATCGACGCCGGGCAGCATCAGATCAAGCAGGATGAGCTGATACGTTTCATTCGCCAGCAGCCGAAGCGCCTCTTCCCCATCTGCCGCATGGCGGATGGCAAAGCCTTCTTTGGACAAATGGCGCTGAACCATATCTGCAATCGCGTAATCGTCCTCAATGAGTAAAAGTTGACTTTGCATGCTGCTACCACCTTGGTCATTAGTTGCTACCAGTATACCGTTTTCTGCCAAGCCATGAACAGTTTGACTGAATCGTCAGTTCGCAACATCCCGCTTTGCAAATATAACCCATGCGAGAACACCGAATACGGCCATATAGCCTGCCAGAACAACAAGCGAGAAGGTCAGGGTCATTTCGCTGAGGAACGGTCTGCCTGCGGTATACGAATTCAAGTCAAAATTGGCAAACAGCAGATATTTGGTCCAGGCAAATGATTTCAGCATATAAGCAAGCTGCGGTCCGCTCAGCAGGAAGAAGATCGATACGCCGATTGCGACTGCGCCGGAGCGAAGAACGGATGAAATCATGAACGCGAAGGTCACCATCACGACGAGTCCAATTCCGCCATAAGCGGATGCTTTCAGCACGTTGCCCACGACATTCTCTGCAGCATCGCCGGCACCGGCACCGAAACCGAACAAGAAGCCGCCGGTAATGAAAGCCGTGATCATCATAATCAGCGCAAGCGAAAGTCCGAACAAGAGCACTGCCGTGTATTTAGCCAGCAGAAATTGGGATCGACTATAGGGTCGGATCAGCAGCAGCTTGATTGTGCCGCCGGAGAATTCCGACGCGACGATACCTGCCGCGACGATAATCGTAAACAAGGTCACGATGTTCATGAGGTTCGGTACGGCTGTTAAGACCAGATCAAGAAATTCCCAGCCGTCCTGCACTTGAATTTCCTGCTCGCCCGAATAGAAACAAAGCAGCCCTGCGGCGATTACCAGCACAGGCACAAGCAGCACCATAATCCTTGTGCCCATTCGCGCGTAAAGCTTATGAAGCTCGTTAACGAGCAGTTTGCGTATTACTTGCTGCATGATTGTCGCCCTCCGTTAGCTGCATGTATTTCTCTTCCAAAGTTTGTGGCCGCTTAGTCGCACTATCTCCCGCCGCCGTGCCTGACAAGTCCGCCAGCGCAAAGGTCGTGCGCAGTCGGCCATCCATCATGACGCCGAATCGATCGCATAACTGCTCCATCTCAGCCAGCAGATGTGAGGACACCATAACCGCGATTCCCTCTTCATGAGCAAGCTTACGAACAAGCCCCCTCATCTCGCGGATTCCGGCGGGATCAAGACCGTTCGTCGGTTCATCAAGAATGAGTACGGCCGGCTTGTGCAGCAGTGCTTGCGCAATACCAAGTCGTTGGCGCATACCCAGCGAATAAGTTTTCACTCTGTCATGAATGCGGGAAGCGAGTCCCACCAGGGAGATAACCTCCTCTATCCGGCTTTGCGTAATCCCATCGCCCATGCGGGCGTATTGCTTCAAATTTTGCATGCCTGTGAGATGTTTATAGAGCTCTGGGTTTTCCACGATCGCACCGACATGCCGAATCGCTTCCTTAAACTGACTTCGAATGCTGCTTCCGCCGATTCGGACATCGCCGTCGCTCATCGCAATTAAACCCACCATCATACGAATCGTTGTCGTTTTGCCTGCTCCGTTAGGACCGAGCAACCCGAAAACTTCGCCGCGGTTCAAATGAAAGCTAATATGATGCACAATCGTTTTTCCGCGTATTTGCTTCGTAAGATTATTGACTTCAACAAAAGGTTCGTTCATCGGCCTTCCCCTCCACTACTGATTCATTGCTCTAATCGTAATGGAGAAACCATACCTGACCCTTTCCCAAATGTTACGAAAGTCTTTCGAATTGCTCCGCAATCGGCTGTACACAAACAATCCTATTACTCATACACTATCAACAATATACGAATGAACGTACTAGAAGGAGCGTGAACGCTTGAACCATCTGCCTCCGTCTGATCTCACATCCCGGTTCATCCAGGAAAGTGATCCGTATGCCAGCGAAATCGTTTTTCCGCTTCCAAGCTTTTGGTGGAGCCGACCTTATGAATATCAGTGGTGTTCTGCTTTTGCCGAAGCGGAAGACATCGTACTGGATGCCGCCTGCGGCATTTCGCATCCGTTTAAGTTCTACTTGGCACAGCATTGCAAGCAAGCCCATGCCTGTGATTGGGATCCGCAGATTGTCTCCTTTCCTGCTATCGTAGAAGGGGTTCGTACCGATTTCGGAGATGCGGCCGCCGAGCGAGTCGACACGCAATTCCGCTCCAACCTTCAGCTCCAACAAGCCGGTCTCGCTGAACTTCCCTACAGAGACCGCCTATTTGACAAAATATTTTGCATCTCCGTTATGGAGCATTTAAGTCCCTCCGACGCTCTACTCGCCATGCATGAATTTCATCGCACCTTGAAAGATGATGGCGCTGTCGTAATCACGCTGGATTACCCGACAGTCGATCTTACTTACTTCCGGTTAATCATGTCGCTTGCCGGATTTGAATTTGTCGGCGCAGTAGATACGAGAATACCGGAGAATGTCCTGCACACCGAGCAATGGGGCGGTCTGAGCTGTTTCCGCATGTTGCTGAAGAAGGCGCCCTTACAACTGCCATGAGAAAAGCATAGTTATAACAGAGAGAGATGTAAGCTGTCTTTGGGCTGATTGAAGGAGGCTGCAGCAGGGACGAATGGTTACGATAAGCCTATGTATGATTGTGCGTGACGAAGAGTATGCTCTGGAACGATGCCTCTTATCTATCCATGACTTGGTGGATGAGATTAACATCATCGATACGGGATCCGTTGACCGCACGAAGGAAATTGCCCGCAAGTTCACGGAAAACATCTATGATTTCGAATGGATCGACGACTTCGCTGCTGCGCGCAACTTTGCTTTTCAGCATGCAACGAAGGATTACATCCTTTGGCTGGATGCCGATGATACCATCGAAGAAGAAGATCGGATGCGCTTCAAGCTGCTGAAGCAGATCCTGTCGGCTGCTATTGATCGCGTGACGATGCCCTACAATCTGGGATTCGATAATGCCGGCAATGTAACGTCCAGCTTGCGGCGCAATCGGCTTGTGCGAAGAGCATGCGGCTTCCAGTGGATCGGGCCTGTTCACGAGTATTTGAATGCTTGGGGGCCGGCACTGGATAGCGATGTTTGTGTCACGCATAAGAAGGAGAAAACATACACCGACCGGAATCTGAAAATCTATCAGAAGCGTCAAGAAGCAGGCGAAGTATTCTCCATTCGGGACTTGTATTACTACGCCAACGAGCTTCGCGACCATCGCTTGGATGCACAGGCCGTCGTTTATTATGACAAGATGCTGAATTCCGGGCAAGGCTGGATCGAAGATAATATTCAAGCTTGTCTCAAGATGTCTGAGTGTTATGGGCGGCTGGCGAACAAGGAAATGCAGTTCTCTTCGCTCACTCGCGCGCTTCTGTACGAGCGGCCGCGACCGGACGTGTCCTGTGCGATCGGGGCTTATTTCTTCGAAGAGAAACACTATGAAACCGCGATTTTCTGGTATCGCCAAGCAACAGAGGTGCCCCAGCCGGCTACAATGGGCATGGTGAACAACGCTACCTCGACGTGGTACCCGCATCTGCAGCTTTGTTTGTGTTATGACAGAACGGGTCAATTCGAAGCCGCTCATGCCCATAATGAGATTGCATTGACTTTTAACCCGGCACATCCGAGTTTATTGTATAACCGCAAATATTTTGCAGAGGTTCACAAACTCGGACAAACGTCCTAAGCGAAGGGGGAGTGACATGTGACAGAGAGACATGGGCGGATCACGCTCTCCATGGTGGTGCGAAACGAAGCTGGACGTTATCTTCGAAGAGCCCTCTTGCATCATCGTGAATTTATTGATGCCGCCGTGATCATTGATGATTGCAGCGACGATGACACCGTGGCGATATGTCAGGAGATGCTGGCGGGCATACCGGTCAAGATCGTCATCAACGAACGATCGGAATTCAGTAACGAGATTGAGCTTCGCAAGCGTCAATGGGAAGAAACGGCGGCTACGAATCCGGAATGGATCCTGAATCTGGACGCCGATGAAATCTTCGAAGCCAATATGCGAGATTTCGTGCCGACGCTGGTTAATCAGCATGCCATCGATACGTTTGCCTTCCGCTTATACGATATGTGGAGCGAGACTCATTACAGAGAGGACAGCTATTGGCAGGCCCATCTCTTCTATCGCCCCTTCCTCGTTAGATACCGGCCGGAAGCGATCTATCGCTGGAAGGAAACGCCGCAGCACTGCGGACGTTTTCCGCTCACCGTCCTCGATTTTCCTTTTGCCGCGCACGAAGCCAGATTGATGCATTTCGGCTGGGCGACTCCCGAAGACCGACAGCACAAATACGACAGATATATGCGTCTTGATCTGGATGCAAAATACGGGTGGAAAGCGCAGTATGATTCCATTCTCGACCCGGCACCTCTGCTGAAGGCATGGTCGGATTAAGGAGAGTGACTTTGTTGAGGAAGAAACAGGTGCTGATCGCAAGTCCGATTAATCAGGTCAACGTCATCTTGGAACCTTTCCTGCAATCCCTGACGATGCTGGAGAAGAGCGATTTCCTTGTTCGCTATTTGTTTATTGACGATAATCAGGAACCGGCTTCCAGCCAGCTCTTGCAGCAATTTCAACAGACCGAGGGGAACACCGAGCTTCTGCGCTACTCGAATGTCACTTTCCCGGATGCCCGCGTTCATATTTATCACAAGGACGAGAATACGCATTATTGGAAAGAGGATCTGATTTGGAAGGTAGCTGACATGAAGGACTATATGATCCGAGAGGCTATCGAGAAACAATACGATTATATCTTCCTCATCGATTCCGATCTGGTTCTTCATCCCCGCACTTTGGAACAGCTTGTTCAAGCGGAGCGAGACGTGATCTCGAATGTTTTCTGGACGAGGTGGGAACGCGAAGGCATGGAGCTTCCTCAGGTGTGGTTGTCGGATGAATATATTCTATACGAGAAGAAACGAGAAGAATATTTGTCCCCAACTGAAATAACGGCCCGCACGCAGCGGTTTTTGGAGCAGCTTTGGAAACCCGGGGTATATGAGGTGGGCGGATTAGGCGCATGCACGTTGATTAGTAGACGCGCTCTTGAAGCCGGGCTGCGATTCGCCAAAATTCCGAATCTCAATTTCTGGGGCGAGGATCGGCATTTCTGTATTCGGGCTTCGGCGATCGGTTTTGCATTATATGTGGATACTCATTATCCGGCTTATCACATCTACCGAGCAGCTAACTTGGCTGGATTAGACGCCTTTAAGGCTAATGGGTATCAAGCGGTGCGTGATCGATTGGGGAATGCGAAATGGCTGCAGCAGCAAGCATGCTATGATCTGGCTATCGCGCAATATGAGGCTTATTGGGAGGAAGGGTTCGGTCTGCCTGAGCAGCAGGTCGACGCAGCCATGAGCCAGGCAGAATGCTGGGGGAAATCAGGGGATACAGCTAATCAACTAAAGTCGCTGCGCCGTGCGCTCGAATTCGGACTGCCGCTCCCCGATTGCTATTGCCGGCTCGGAGCCGTACATGTGGAACGGCAGGAATGGCAGCAGGCCATTGCTGTTTACACCGCTGCCGTGAACATGACCGATCTAGAAATAACGACTGAGGATTGGAACCTGTATTGTACGTGGCTTCCTCATTTGCAGCTTAGTTTGTGCTATGACCGCTTGGGGTTGCTGGAAGATGGCAACCGTCACAATGAAATCGCCTACTCTTATAAGCCCGATCATCCTTCTATCCTGTACAACAAAGCTTATTTCGCTCAGGCGTTGAAGGATAAGGATGATGACCTTAATTCGGACTAAATCCAATATCCGCAATTTGCCCGTTAGGCACAAAGCCGATGTTGCGATATACTTTGTTAGCTCCCGGATTACGCAGATCGGCATATAACATCGGTGTTATATTCTCTGCCAACAGCAGCTCGGAAACAGCCGCGACTACCGCGCTCGCGTACCCTTTCTTCCGCAGCCGCAGCGGCGTGAAAACAGCGTTAATACGTCCATGTCTCGGCGAGCGATGAGCAATATTCACCATCGAAACCGCTTTGCCATCCACGCGCCACATATACAGCTTGCCTGACTCGATCAACCCTCGAGCCGGCTCCAGCTGGCTCTCCGGCTCAACTGTCCTTCCATAGGCGTCCTCCGAGAATCCGGCCAGAAAATGCGCAACCACATCAACATCTTGCGAAGTCGCGACACTCGCTTCCCCTCTCACATTCGACGGCTTGTACACCTCAGGACAATGATAAGCCTCCATCGTCATCTGAGTCGAGTAACGCAAGTTGTTCGCCCTTGAATATTCCACGGCAAACGGATACGCAGTCTGCGGAGCGCCGGAAATGCCCGGCAGCGAGCGCCCTTCCAGATGATTGACAAGCTCTTGAAGCAGCCGCTTCTCCTCATCCCCGGCCAGCAACCTTGACATCCATAACCAACCGTTGTGTCCGGGCGATTGCGCAAACAACAGCTGTCCGTTCTCGGATCGCATGCATAAGGAATCTTCTATCTCTGTAATACGATGAAGCAAATTGTACCGGACTTCATCGCGGATAAACGGAAGTGACTCCCAATCGTTGTCATGTTGACCCCATCGCACAAACATGTTTGACCTCCTTGACGACATTAATGTTGCGGCACTGCTCGCTGCTACCTGCTTGTCGGACGCTTCACTTTTTTGACTGCGTTACCTACTACTTACATTCGTGCTTGGATCTTACTTTTCCTTTGTCGTTACCCCTTCTCTTTCCTTAAAATACGACACCAAACAAGCAACGGATGCGCAGAAGCAGCCGTTGCTTGTTTGGGTTTACACGCTTGATCGCATCGCGTATCTGCTGCGCTCTTAGGACTCTTCCGGTTTCTCCGTATCGTCGTCCTCATCCGTCGCTTCTTTCTCTTCCTCGACAATCTCTTCTTCGGTCTCCTCGGGTGCCTCCGCTTCTTTATTCTTAGACGGTTGATCGAATATGGTCGTCCGGATGAGTGAAGGATCCGGTCTGTTCTGACCGTACAGCCTGATATAAATTTGCTCAATCTCCTCGCCGGTCAAGTCATCTTGGTTCAGCAGATCTTCCGCGATTGCATGCACAAATTCGGTATGGTCCGAAACGAGCTTCTTCACCTGATTCATCATATCCTTGAGCAGCTCGTTAATCTTCGGCCGCAATGACCGTAGCGCATCCGCTTGCGAACCGACGGCCAGGAAGCTGAACAGCTCATCGCCCATACCAACCGCACCCAAATACGCGCCGGCCATATTGGTTGCCTGCTGCAAATCGGAGGTTACGCCGTTTAACTTCTTGCCTAAGAACAGCTCTTCAACCGCCCTGGCTGCCAAGCAAACCTGAATACTGGCCAAAATCTCGCTGTCGCTGCGGTTATACCGTTCATGCGTCGGCTTGGTGGCGGCAAGGCCGAGCGCATTCCCGCGCCGAACGATCGTTACTTTCCATACCCGATCATGAGGCTTTAGCAAATACTGGGCAACCGCATGACCCGCCTCATGGTAAGCCACGTTTCGTTTCTCGTCGGGACGCATCGAACGCAGCGGCTGCTTCAGCCCCCACTCATAAGTCTCCATGGCAACGCGGAAATCCGGATATTCGGCGACAAATACGCCTCTCTGGTGGGCGATAACGACCGATTCATTGACGATATGTTTAATTTGAGCCGGGCTGTAGCCGATCGTATCCAGTGCGGCCTTCTCCGGCGTCAGGGAAGAATCATGCTTTACTTTCTTGAGATAGTATTGGAAGACGTCCACACGGCCGTCATAATCCGGCGTATCGATCCATAGTTGTCTGTCGAACCGCCCCGGTCTCAGCAGCGCGGAGTCGAGTACATCCGGCAAGTTCGTCGCGGCTACCGTTAGCACGGCCGGACGCTCTGCTTTCTTGCGGCGCAGTCCGAGCATACGGAGCGTTTTGGCGATTCTGCCGTTATCGATGTTCGGTGGATCCATCTGCAGGAGCAGCTCATTGAGCAGCCCTGAACCGCCGCCCATCCCCATCATCCCGCCCATGGCGCCAGCGCCGGATTGGCGTTTCATCCCGATGGCATCGATTTCGTCGATGAAGATGATACAAGCGCCATACATTTTGGCTAGCTTGCGGGCTTTCTTATAAATCCGCATGACCTTCAGATTCCCGACCCCGAAGAACATGTTCTGGAAGCTTGGCGCCGACGCGTAAGCGAAAGGAACCTGGGCTTCATTCGCAATAACCTGAGCCAAGTAGGATTTACCTGTACCCGGAGGACCGCACAGCAGAAAACCCCGGATCGCCTCTCCTCCCATCTCCTTGAACTCTTTGACCCCTTTGAGCAGGATCACAATCCGCTTCGCGTTCTCGACGATTTCGGGATTCCCCCTGTAATCATCCCAGGTGGCGCCGGTCTCACCGGGCAGAATCCAATACGTTCGCCCCCTTGCGAGAAACCAGAACAGGGCCGCGAATTGCACAATCATGAACATCATGGCAAATACAAGCTGGAATAAGAGACTGACAATGCTGAGCGTAATTCCCCAAACCTGGGGCCCCCCTGTCCACACCAACACGCCAATGATGACGATGACGGTGAGCCTTATGAGGAATTTGCGCCACTTGATCCACTGATAACTCCTCATGGCTACACTTCCTTTTCACACGAAATGTGCTCGCTCGTAATAATTGCGATACTCATTTTTACTTAGTAATATTTGAAAATATGCGTGGAATCAAGAGAAGAAAGTCCGCTGAAAGCATCTGTAATATAAATGAAATACTAGAAAACCTGACATCTAAAAATAGAACGGGAACGTTAAAATAAGCTGGTTTCGTATGCAAACAAAACCCCCTATCCACTTATGGATAGGGGGTTACTTCGGTTTAGATCCTCTTAGACTTGGCTACTTTTTGCGGAAGCTAGCAAGCCGGCTTATACCGAAATCAACAAGCGCTCGCTGCGACATAAGCTTCACCTCTGCATCTCCCAGAAAGCCCGACTTCATAGAGGCGCCGGCATGTGCATCGAACGCTGCACCAAGCTCAGCGAAGTCATCCGAATTGATGTTAATATCCGTGAACGTTACCCATTCTCTGACGCCATCCACGGCGATCGGCGCTCCTTGCGTCATCTCGTTCTTGCCTGGATAGCTTGTCCGATACTCGGCCAGATGAAGGGAAGTATTGTTGCCATGACCTACACCAAGCAAGAGAACATAAGCCGCGCATTCGTACAGTTTGGCAAGCGGAGAGTGCTCGCCAAGGCCGAAGGCAAGCGAATGGCCCGCTGTAATAAACGCGGCCTTCGGTCCGCGCGCTGCGAACGAAACCTGCGGATGCCCGCTTCGCAGCGTTCCATTTTGTTTGCGGAAGCATTCCACCAACTGACCCATCCCCCGCGTTACCGTAAGATCCGGCGAGAATGCAGGCGTCTCATCCCGAATCGTCTGCCACCAATCCTCCGGCACCGGAGGATTCGCCCATACCGACGGTTCGGATAAATCGCTGCTGTGCGTCGGCATAACCAGTGTACCGTCTTCGCCAATGGCATCTTCAAGTCCCAGCACGACGGCTTCAGCGCCGCCGACTATCCATCGGTTGAACGATTTGAGCGATGAGTGGACGAGTATGGTCATTCCCTCTTGAACACCTATTTGTCGCAAAGCTTGTGCGATAGATGTGCGAGTCAGCGGACGTTCAGTTTCATTCATAATCATGATTGCCTTCCTCATCCTCTGCCTCGCGTATAAACTGACGAATTACGTGCAAATACGCATCCGTTTCTTCCAAATACCCCATATGCGAGCTTTCCTCGAATACATGCAGCTTCGCTCCGGGGACGAGCGATTGATAATACTGTGTTGCCTCCGGAGTCGCTTCATCATATCGGCCGCATAGGAACAATGTCGGTGCGTTGATTTCATGCAGCTGCCCCGTGACATCGTAGGTCTTCAAGCTGCCGGTCGGACAAAATTCCGACGGTCCCCACATGGACAGATAGACCTCTTTGTTCCCTTTCGGTCTGCTTTCCGTCAATATGGCCGGCCAAGGATCAAGCCTGCAAACATGCCGATTGTAGTAAGCTTTAATGGCTTCCCCGTAGGCCTCGGAGTCCGTTGTTCCTTCCGCCTCATGCTGTGCAATAGCTTGCTGCTTCTCTTCCGGCAGCTGTGCAAGCAATCGGTCCGCATCTTGTTTCCAACGAAGCGCGCTCAAGCATGGACTGGACAAGATCAAGCTGCGGATCCCTTTCGGTTTCCGCCGGATGAAATAAGAGGATGCCAGCATCGTTCCCCATGAATGCCCCAGCACATGCACGTCATCCAGATGGAGCGCTTCGCGAATGCAAGCAAGCTCTTCGACGAACCGATCGGTATGCCATAAGGACGGATCCTCAGGCCGATCGGAATTGCCGGATCCTAATTGATCATAGAAAATAACCGGCCGCTCATCCGCTAACGCGCTTAACGCCGACATTAATGGATCGTGTACATTACCGGGCCCGCCATGCAGAACGATAAGCGGCGTTTTCCCCGAATCGCCTATTTGCACATACCAGACTTTCCCGCCGGGTACTTCAATATATCCTTCATTAGTTGTCATAATGATTTCCTCCTACATCACATAGCGCTCTAACCAGCAAGCCGCTTTTACTTCTATTAGATCCTACCTGATTGTAGAGGAGGTCTGCAACATGCAGCACTGCAGCATACGATTAGGTTAAGTTCGCTGGCCATCCTGCTGTACAATCGGTTTCATAATATCCATGTATACGTAGCCGCCTGAGACTATCGGTTCGTATAAATCAAGGCCTCTTGTCACGACAAAGGTGGCATTCCCGACCCGATCAAATTGTGCGCCATGGCAGGGACAATGAAAATAAGTCGATTTGTCCTTCGCCGCACTAATCTGCGCATCAGTAGCCGGTTCTATTGTACAGCCGAGGTGCGAGCAGGCAGGTGACATGATCCGCAGCATGCCTTGATCATCTACCGCCACATAGACAAATCCTTTGACAGGTTTGGAGTTCCAAGCATCGTCGTAGATCGCGGTGTAATCCATTTTCACCACTTTATTTAATGACATTAACCAATTATAATCACCCAGCAGCGCATAGCTCTGCGGTAAACCTTCATTGACGTTGCCACGATGCTTGATTGCCCCGTAATAGAACAAACCGGTTGTTCCCGCCAGTGCGCCGACGACTCCAATGGCAAGCTTGCCTGTTGTCCCGATAAATGCTCTGCGCGTTATACGGGCAGGTTTCATCTCTTCCATAACAATCACCTCCACTTCTTCCATAATACCCCACCCCATTATGAAAAAGAAAAACAGCATTACGATGGAAGGGCCGGCACGGACTGCTCATGCCGATTCTCCAACCGTAAATCTGCTCTTCATTAATACAATTAATGCAATTAATTATCTAATGCGTTCTCCAATAATTCCAGCTCTACGACCGTATTCACTTCATCCGGGAGCGAGGCGCCGCTGAAGCTGATGAAAGCATCATGCGGATATTCCCAAGCATTCCATGGCGTTTCCACTTTAATCTCCGTGCCGTCTGCGAGCAGGCGAGCACGTTTGATTTTGCCATTCAAACCGCGGAAGTTAATCGGACCCATGCCTCGATCGTAAATATGTGCGTACAAATAGTTGCCATTCTGCGTATACCGGCCCCACTCGGGCTTCTCCAGCTTGGCAGGTCCGCATCCATACAAACTGCTACCGTTGTCATCCATCCATTGACCGACTTCCGCGAGGATCTCGAGGGATTGCCGCGGGATTTCGCCTTTCGCGTTCGGACCGACGTTAAGAAGCAGGTTACCGCCTTTACTTACACATTCGACCAGCCCGCGAATGACGGTCTTCGGCGACTTATAATTGTTGTCTCCCGCGCAATAACCCCAATGATCATTCAGCGTAATACACGCCTCCCAAGGAAGCGGTTCTCCGGCTTCATTCACGACTCCCTCCGGCGGAAGCAGCTGCTCGGGACTCATAAAGTCGCCTGCATACACTTCGGGCTCGGCCGATTTCTTATCGCCGCCAAGCCGGTTATCGATGACGATGTCCGGCTGCAAGCCGCGCATCATCTGCACAAGCTCGGTAGCCTTCCATTTCTCCCCCGTCATGTCATCATAGGAGAAGTCGAACCACATCACATCGATCGTCCCATAATTCGTAAGCAATTCCTTCACTTGTCCGTGCATGTAGGTCAGATAGCGGTCAAATTCAATCTGATGATTCCGATAGTCTTCGTTATCGCGCATCGGATGAATTTTGTCCCCGAAATGCGGATAGTCTTCATGATGCCAATCGATAATGGAATAATAGAGGCCTACACGAATTCCTTCCGAGCGGAATGCTTCAATATATTCGCGGATCAAATCTCTGCCTGCCGGCGTATTGGTAGCTTTGTAATCCGTCAGCTTACTGTCGAACAAACAGAAGCCATCATGGTGCTTAGCCGTCATAACCGCATACTTCATACCCGCAGCCTTAGCAGCTTTGGCCCATTCCTTCGGATTGTATTTAACGGGATTAAATTCTTCGAAGAATGGCTCATAATCCGCGACAGTCAGCTTCTCCAGACTGCGTACCCATTCCCCCCGCGCCGGAATCGCGTAGAGTCCCCAGTGGATAAACATGCCGAACCGATCGTCCATAAACCATTTCATATGCGGTGCCGCGGGGCAGGTGCTCGCACCGGTGTTAGTAGTAATGCTTGCCATGTCCATTCGTCCTCTCATTATGTTCTGTTAATTAAATAGCCATTGAATTGCTCGTATACCTCAGTAAATCGCCCGGTGCAGCCTACGGCATCGAACGATAACGGGCGGATGCCGCGTGACCAAGCCAGAGAATCCGCCTCGAACGAATAGTCCCCTTCAGCAGCGCCTGTTAGCAAGGGGGCAGTAAACACATTCCCTTCCAGCTCTTGCAGTTCATATTCTTGGATCGCTTTATAATGAAAAAACCTCTTGAAGCGTCTTGATTGCTTCCGACTAAACAACATGTTGTTCCGGAAGGAAACGATCCCATCGGATGAGGAGAATGTGCTCATGTAAGGATGCGAGTCATATTCCTCCGATATCAGACCTTCCGGGTTCCCCTGCGGTGTGTGAATTTCGATCGCGTCCGCAAATAGAATATTGCGTTCAAACCGCGTTCCGGAGGAATTCAATACCGAAACCACCTGCAGCCCTTGATCCATAAAAACGTTGTTCTCGAAGCTGCAATCGCGCGTCATATGACTGAGCATCGGAACGCCGAGATTAACGGCCAAATTATCCTGCACGGAACAATTCGTACATTTCTCATCTAAATAATACGCATATCGGCGAACTTTCTCCGAAGCGTTGTAGGCAGCAAAAACCGCATTACCGCTCACCGTCACATTGTCGCTATACCAGCAGACATAGATCGCGGAGCCGTCTTTCATAAATTGCATCGTGTTATACAGCAGGTTGTCGCTGATCACCGTATTCGGGCTGCTGCTGGCAATCCCGCTGTATGGCGTATTATAGATCTCGTTATGAACGAGGGTATGATTCGATCCATCGCTGTTGACGGCGATGGAACTCTGATACGTCAGCCCAATATCATGGATGCGCGATCGCTCCAGGCGGACCTCCTCGCCTTTCCACCTAATGCCGCCCGCTCCGGTATGATGGATATGGCACTCGTTCAGATGAATCTCTTTACCGCTCAGATTAAACGCCCACCCGCCTGTATTCCGGACACTTACGCGATCAAATACGATCTTCTGCACGTCTTCGCCGTGAATGGCGGCGCTCACGCCGATTGCCCCAAAGCCTCCTGCGGAGAGCGGCGTTGCCGCACAAGCGAAGGTTAGTCCTTCGAATCGAATATCATGAGTGCCCGGCTCCAAACAGAGAATGTGCTCCTTCGAAGGGACAATCAGCTGAATGCGATCCATCTCCTCGCCGGGCTGCGGCCAGTAGACCAGCTTCTCATTCGTTCGGTCCAAGTACCACTGTCCCGGATGCTTCAAGCCCTCGCGTACATTCCAAACCACATAGGTTCTTGCATTGGCATTGCGTTCATAGAACGCACCCGGCGGATGTCCCGGTGCATCTAAGAACCGAATTTCGGCTTCTTCATCATCAGAACGTATACCGGCAACTCCTACAAGCGATTCATCCCATTCGTGATAAATGGTCAGCTCCGCATTGCGAGTATCGAGCCAGTCCGAGACATCCTCTCTCTTCACGCGCAATGACATCATTTCTTCGTCTGTGGGCGGTCGCTTCCAACCGCCGGCGAAAGTCGACAGCCACTCTACCTTAAACTCATTCATGTGACGGAATGCTCCCTGCTCCGGCAGTCGCGAACGTTGTCGGTACGTCCCATCCACTTCAATGAGGCGAAAATCCAGCTCCCGATCATACACGCCGGCAATCGGTGTCGTAAGCCAATCCCCATCTCGCTGCCAGGAAGTGACGGGAGCTCCACCGAATAGAATCGGCTGTTCATGCGGATAGGCTTCAATTCGAAGTCCCGCATCTTCCTTATTGAGCGTCAAGCTGACATCGTAATAATGGCCCCCGCGAACGATAATTCGCTTCGCGGCAGCAGCTTCGGACTTCATCGCTCTTGTACGGCTCAGCGCTTCATCTAACGTCCCGACCGGCAGCTCCTCCGTGCCTGGATTGGAATCCAGTCCATGGGGTGCCACATAAATGGAGTCCATTGTCTTCGTCGTCACTCCGCAGTCACCCCTTATGAGCTTCCTTTTGCTCGAATTTCAGCTGCACGCTGCTCCAGTCACCGGCATCGCCAACCACCAACGAAGTGTTCTGAGGGTTTAAACCGAGTTCCTCGAAGATCACCAACTCATTATCCGCCTTCATCCAGCTCCTCGGTAAATAATAACGATCTTGCGTACCGCCGTATGCCCACATGCGGCCGACATTATGTCCGTTCAAGAAAATTTGCCCTTTTTGCAGCTCTCCGATCTGAAGGTAAACAGGCCGATCACCATCCGGAAGCTTGAAATGGGTCTGCAAATAGGCTGGTTTCAATGATCTGCCTTTCCGAGCCACTCGGTTTCCGACCGGCAGCAGCACAACCAGTCCTTCTTCTTCCTTGGCTTGACCGTTCATGAGCTGCGAAGCAGAGAAATCGCCGCTTTCATCCCAAGGCTTCCACGCCCAATTTGTCAATTCGCCTGATTGCGGTGCCACATAGACAGCCAAATTCTCCTTCACGGCATCCGGCACGTTCTCAGCATAATGAATCCTCACATGGAGTTTCGCGCCATCCGCAGTCGGTACGGGAAGCTGCCAAGTGATCCACCGCTTGATTTGGGAGAACATCGTCCATGGCGAGTCCGGATACGATAATGGAAGCACCTCTTCACCATTCACCGACACCCATGCCTTCACGCCATGAATCATCATGAATGCTTGTTGATCCGCTTGCAGCGATAGATCGAATTCGATCGCCGGCAGCGGCTCTTGTTCGCGATAGAAGCGGTTATAGAGAAAGTGAAATGCTTGCGCGGACATCGGCTGCGGGCTCACTTCACGGAATGTCTCGATCTGAATTCTGCGCGAACCGACGACTACCGGTCCTTGAATTCCGACTGCAATCGGTACATCGTAATTGTGACCGAGATCATCGGATAAGAAGACGAAGCGGTTCGTGCCCTTCTTCAGCGTAACCGTAATTTCCTCGAACGCCCAATCCGCAGGATGCCCGTATTCGTCTCTCATGCGAACGGATCGGCGCTCTGCATGAATGCCGCATAATTGTCCATTCACGTACACCGTTGCCCGGGTTGGCGTATGACTGAGCAGCATCGTCTCAACGCCGTCTTTGTCCCATTCCAGCTCTGCACTGTACCAGAGATACCCTTGAACAACACCTAAATCCTCATGGGAATGAGGCTTATCGAGTGCGATCCAACCAGTTGATGCCGAGTCTCCTCCGGAATGAATCTCCGGACAAGGAGCTATTTTCCATGAATCAAGCTCTGGCAAGGTAATTTGCAACGCCTTATGCGTAAAGGCGCGACTGACCGGACGACCGGCTGCATCCAGATAAACCACCTCAGGCGTTCCATCGCTTACCCGGATATCAAGTGCACCGTCACTCAACAGCTCAGCCACGTAATCAGGGCCAAAAACGATCTGCTCTTCGACGATCCAGCATCTTCTGGCCAACTCTTCATCAACAACGATCACATTAATGCCATCGATAACCGTATGCCGTACCTTCCTCCGCTTAACGGACAAATCGTACTCCAGCCCATTTACGCTAATGACGCCGTCTGTTCCGGCAGGACCGTATAAGAGAAGAGCTTTCTTCGCTTCATGGCAAGCCAGCAGACAGAGGTTGCTGTAATTAACCGTTACCCCATTGCCGGCCGAAGTGCCAAACAGCTGCAGCTCCACGGGAATAACCGCAGCGGCTACCTCGCCAAGATGAACCGTCAGCTGCTTGCCGCTTTTGGTCGTGATCGCAAGTTCCCGTTTCGCATCAGCTGTGGACACATAGGCAAGCGAACCTCTGTCGCTCTCACGAACGATCAGCCGCACTCCTTCCTCGCATGTCATGCCGCCGCGATCCTGAAGTTCTGTGCTGTCCATGATATAGTCGCTGAAATGCGCGATAAACAAATTCGCCGGCCTCACCGCGTAATATTTATCCGTCAGCTTCCCGCCTTCGCCTACTGGGTAGCCGGAGGCATACGAGGTAGCGATGTTGTTCCCGCCCCAGAACCCGAAGTTCGTTCCGCCCTCGAACATGTAGTAACAAACCTGCGTGGCAGATGACGTATACTCATAGACCGCCCGCGCAAGATCGAGCCGGTTCGGCCAGTCGCTGACTTGATTGCCCCAATAGATCGGCGCTCCGCACCAGAATTCTGTCGTAATCAACGGCGCGTTCGGCTGCTTGCTCTTAAGATCGTATACAGGCTCAACCTCAACATGGTGGTTGTAGGTCAGAATCATGCTCTCATCGATAAGCTGATCGGCAGCGTCCGTGGAATCGTTGATCTTAACGGTCGTTGGGGTAGCGCCATGGACATTACAAGCCAGAATGGGAATATCGATGCCATGTCCATAATAGATTTCATTGATTTTATAGAGATAACGGCGCATGGATTCATCCCAGCCGCCCGGATACTCATTCTCGTTCTGAATCGTGATAACAGGTCCGCCTCGCGTAATCTGGCGTTCGCTAATGATCGGTATGAGCTGATCGAACCAGCTTTCCACGGCAGCCATGTAGACCGGATCGTCTTCACGGAAACGGAGAACCGGATTCGCACACAGCCATGCCGGTATTCCGCCGCCATCCCATTCACTGCAAATATAAGGGCCGGGCCGCAGCATCGCATACATGCCCAGTTCCCCGATGAGGTCGATGTACGCGGCAAGATCCTTATCGCCCGCGAAATCGACTTGACCTTCCTTCACTTCATGAAAATTCCAGGCCACATACGTGCAAATCGTATTCAAACCGGCACGTTTAGCCCGGAGCAGCACCTCTCTCCATTCCTTTCGCGGATGACGGAAATAATGAATCTCCCCACCTATGATCCAGATCCGCTCGCCGTCCTTCATAAATGATTTGCCGTCATACGTCAGCTTCATCCTTACACCTCTATCTTCAATAGTCATGGAATCCCACTCTCACACTTTCGAGTATACGGGCCGGAAGCAGGACCAAATATGAAGTAATCTACGATTTTTGGACGATTTCCCTACTACTCCATTCAAAAAAAACGGTTAGCATATGCTAACCGCTTCATAATGTAAATAACCCAACATGACTGCACGTACTTTGTCGTATTCAAAATTCCCTTTGCTGCAAATAACGATTGTCACAACCGTTAGAATTTTACAAAGGCTAATTCTCATCGAATAGCCACCCTGACAACCGTTAAAGTTTTGTTCATGAAGCAAAATCAAAAAAATGGCTGTCGGGGCTTTCTCCGGCAGCCTGAAGCGGTTAGCGCATGCGCTAACCGCTTTCCGCTATTGTTACTGTGAGATCTGAATTTTATCGAATGAGGCCACGCCGGAGTACCACATGTTGGTAGCATACGAAATCTGTGAAACGCTGGTCGCTGCAGCCATGACAGACACATTCGTTAATACGGACGTCCCGTTAATCGATAGATTGAACGTTCCCGCCGTCAGATTCACAACGAGACGGACATCGTACCATTGGTTCGCCGCATACGACATTGACGTATCCGTCCATGCGATGCTTGAATTGACATAGCCGAATTTCCCGTTCTCCCGGAAGGCGAACTGCACGATCGGTGTTCCGCTGCTGTTCAGCAGCGCAGGGCCGGCGATAAGCGCGTTCGTTTGATTCGCTTTCATTCGCGTATCGATCGTTACCGTTCCCGACGTTGATGCGAACGATTTAACGGCGCTGACGTCCGCGACTCCGTAGTTGGATTGCGTCAAGGTCAACGCACGATTCGTCGTGTTGGCTCCATCGGCAACTTGCTGTACGGATGCTGCGCCTCCGGAAGTGCCAACCGTCCAGCCGGCAGGCATTTGCCCGATCGTCGTCGTATCAAACAGCTCCGCGAAGATATTTGTTTTGGCATTGACCGACCCGCTCGCAGCCGATAAATTCGTTGCGGCATCATACGCTTTGACCGTATAAGCGTACGTTGTATTCGCCGTCAAACCGCTGTCCGTAAAGCCGGTGCCTGCTGAAGTGCCGACTTCGGCGCCATTGCGGTAAACCTTGTATCCGGTCACGCCTACATTATCGGTCGACGCCGTCCAGGTCAACGATGCGGTTGAAGCCGTCACCGAAGCGGCTGTCAGCCCTGTTGGTGCCGTCGGCGCTTGCGTATCCCCGGTACCGACTTGAATGTTGTCGTAAGAAGCGACTCCCGTGTACCACATGTTCGACGAGAAATTAATTTGCGACAGATTGCCGGAAGAAGCCATTACAGGCACATTCGTTAATACTGCTGTACCATTGATCGTCACGCTAAACGTTCCAGCCGTGAGATTCACAACAATACGAACGTCGTACCATTGATTTGCCGCATACGTCATCGTCGTGTCCGTCCATGCCATGCTCGAGCTAACGTAGGCAAACTTCCCGTTGTCTCGGAAGCCGAGCTGTACGATCGGAGTACCGCTGCTGTTCGACAAGACAGGGCTGGCGGTGAGCGCGTTCGTCTGATTCGCCTTCATCCGCATGTCGATTGTGACCGATCCCGTCGCTGCGGCGAACGACTTCGTCGCGCTGACATCCGCAACGCCATAGTTAGCGGACGATTGCGTTAAAGTCAGTGCGCGATTCGTCGTGTTGGCGCCATCAGCGACTTGTTGCACGGACACAGCACCGCCTGCCGTGTTGACTGTCCAGCCGGCGGGCATCTGCCCGATTGTCGTGCTTTCGAAGTTCTCCGAATAGCCGCTCGAACCGGCACTCGTAGTTGCGTTAACCGAGCTGCTCGCCGCTGAGAGGTTGGTTGCGGCATCGGTCGCTTTTACCGTATACGTATAGGTCGTGCTTGCCGTCAATCCCGTATCCGTGAAGCCGGTTCCGGTTGGCGTACCCACCTGTACACCGTTACGATAAACGATATAGCCCGTTACACCGACGTTATCCGTCGATGCCGTCCACGTCAGCGATGCGGTTGTATCCGTTACGGAAGCTACGGCGAGGCTGGTTGGCGCACTTGGAGCCGTCGTGTCACTGCCCGATAATGCCGTCGTCGCGGATAGCATAACGTCGTCGACGAAAGCATAACCGCCGGTCGTCGGTTTCAGCCCGTAAATCGTCGCACTCGTATTCGCGGCTCCGGTTGTAAAGGTGAACGTCTTATTCACCCATGACGTTGTGGTGTTTTCTTGGTAAGTGTCGCTGCCGCCATAATTTTTAACGCCAAGCCGGACCGTTTGCCCGGAGGATCCGGCCCGCAAATAACCGGAAAGCTCATAGGTCGTATTAGGCGTCAAGCCCGTGATCGTCTGCTCGATTCCATCTGCCCCAGAGCCCAGGCTCGCGCCGGTCTCATAGGTGAACCTGCTCGACACCTTGCCTCCTGCGTAGTCGTAGGCAGGCTGCGCCGTCTGTGAATTGGTCTTGGTCCAGCCATATAAACTATCCATGGCCGCATGCCGCATCCGGTTCATATCCAGGCTGCCGTTCACCATCAGATTTTTGTAATCGGTATCAACCAGCTGATAAGCAGGACTTGGCGGACTGGCGAAATTATGGCCTGCCGTCCAGCTCGCGCCGCCATATTCATAGGCCCCCGCATCCGGTGCAGTACCGGTAAATCCATCCGTGATTCCGCGGATCGGCAATCCGATATCCTTGGCTCCCGAACCGGATTGCAGCTGGAAGTTATTCGTCGCCGTATTCACGTAGAGCGGTGAACCAGCAGTCATATTATTGCTGAAAACCGCGCCGATGGCGGAAGCGCCCGTGCCGAACTCTTGCAGCGCTATGTTGTTGGCAATCCGATCCTTGTAAGCATCAATGCCGTAAGTCGGTTCTGAAATCCGGATACCGGAGAAGTTGTGCGTCGTGTTGTTATAGACCATGACATAGTCGGAGAGATGATTGACGATAACGCCAACCCAGGACAAATTCCACGTTACGTTCTTATACACTAAAGCATTCGCCGATGATTCGTCCAAGTAGATCCCGCCGGTCCATCCGCCTGATCCGTTGGCATCCGCATTCGCACGGCTGACGGAATCATGCCAGAAGTTATGATGAATCTCGGAGTTCCCGAGATCATTATGGGCCGTGTACAACATCCCGGTATCCTTGGCAAAATAGTTCCCATGATGGAAATCGTTATATTGGATGACCGTCGCGAAGAACTCGCCGCCAATAAGCGATCTTCCTGAATTATAAACCGTATTATGGCTGATCAGATGGCCTCTGCCGGTAATATCGACGACGGAGTTGAAGACGATTGGCCCATACGTTCCGTCATGTATCGAGTTATTAATGAGCTTGTTGCTATCGCCTTCTATGGTCACGATCGCACCTGATGAATATTGCAGTTCACTGTTCTTCAGCGTATTGTTCGTTCCGCACAGACACACCCCTGCCGAGTAGGTGATGGCGCGGTTGAATTCCGATACGTATTTGGCATTGATGCCGTCGATAACATTGTTTGAACCGTCGGTCGTATCAATAGCCGCTGCGAACAGCTTCACATTCTTGATGACGATGTTGGATTTGCCGGACAAGTCAAAAGCCAAATTCCTCGCTTTATACTCAACCGTATGGGATGCCGGGCTATTGCTCGCCGTTGTGCGCAAGTACAGCTGCCCGGCTGTTTTGTCGTAATACCATTCCCCCGGATAATCGAGCGCGGCAAGCTTGCCCATAATAAAATATTCCGCCGCTCCGTAACCCCAGTTCGATAAATCGATGACGCTGCCCGGAGGCATTTCTTTGCGGAACACGAGATATGCCGTACCCGCGCTTGTCAGCTTCACATCTGCCGAGTATGTGAAATCTTTGGCCGTCGTCGTCGACTCATACCAAGCCGTTGTTCCCGAAGTTTGAGGCTGGGTATAGCCAAGCAAGGTAGCTCCGCTCGGTTTCCAGTACCCGGTCGCTTCCGGTGCGAACCAGCCTTTGATGTTACTCGTGAAAGAAGCCGCCTCCCTGCCGGTCGCTTGATTCGGATCTTGGCTCGTGATGGTGGCGTTCACGTTCGTGAACTCCGCCTTCGCGGCTGTCGCAGAACTGTTCGATTCCAAGCCTAACCCGAAGCTGCCTTCTTTCAAATTCGTATCGGTCGCCGTGATGACAGGTGAGGCTCCATTGTTCAGATAGACATTAATGGTGCTGCCCGAAGTCGTGACCTTCAGATTGTAAGTCGTGTTCTGCGCGATGGTCACATTGTAAGAACCTAACACGGCCCCGCCTACGCCGAGCAATTTGAGCGTGTTATCGTAAGTGGAAAACTTAAGGCTGTACGCATTTTGCGAGGTTTTGAGGTTCAAATTGCCGGGGGTATACGTGGTTGCCAGCGCGTTACTGAAGTTCCATTCCCCGGAATCCTCCACGAAGACGGAAGCATTATCCCAATAGCCCGCAGCCTGCGTCAGATTGGCGGAATCGACAAGCAGTCCGCGGTTTGAAGTGTTGTTGTACTGATAGAGGGCAGGATCATAGAGGTTACCGACGGCCGTATTCGGGGATCTGGCCAAATTGTTGGCAATTCCATCGACATAGACGGAATCCAGATAGTCGCCCATCGGCAAGGTTGCGCTTGCCTTGTAGATACTGCCGGAGTGAACCGACCATGAGCCCGTTACGAGATTCGCGCCGCTGATCGTAACATCTGCGCCGGTATCCGGCTGGAACGTAATCTCATTGCCCGGCGAGCCGGAATTCGTCGGTTTTACCGTTTCGCGATATACGCCGGTACGAATTTTGGCTGTGTCGCCTGCTGTCATGATGCTTGCCGCTTTACTGATCGTTTTCCACGGACTGCCCGTACTGCCTGTACCGGTTGTGTCGCTGCCGTTCACGCCATCGACATAGTACGTGTTGCCTGCTGCGGATACCTTCTGCGGGGCTGCCGTAACATAACCGGTCAGTAGCAATGCCGCAATCAGAAGATACGAGATGAACCTTCTCCTCATCAATTACACCCTTTCCTCACTCAAGATTGTATCTCAAACCCCTCAGACCGCAGGCTTGAAATCAGCAGCTGCCCTACCTATGAATCCACCCGCCTCTTCTGACTTAATTAACTATGTATCTTCGTTTGTTAAGAATGAAAACGCTTTCTTCGACAAATAAAAGTATACCGCTTCGAGGCAGTTTGGTGAAATGAAGATTTCTACTGTTTTTGGACATTTAAAAAAGGCGGAAGTACGCTCCGTTCGCGCACTCCCGCCCCATAGCACATTATTCAACTAAATTGCCTACATACCGGACAGCCGGCAGTGCCCGATCCTCCGGCCACGGAATCCGATAAGCCATCCCCGGCCAGATATCGAAGAAGTTATCCGGCAACGGCTCGGTTCCATCCAAATCGATGCAAACGCCCCATGCAAAGACGTCGCTGCGGAACACCGCGTAAGTATCCTCTCTAACCACTTCGATATGCGGTTTATCCCATTTCATCTCCACGAATCGCGGCAAAATCAACCGATTTCGCGCCACTGTGTCCTCTTGCTCATTCAGCAGCCTTGCGAAAACAGCCGTATCGGTAATGCCCGCTTCTTCCCACTGCGCATCGCTGAATTCCAGCACGCATACCGATGTATTCGGCGGCAATTCCACTTTCAGACGCTCATCCATCACATACGCGCCGGAGAATCGGAACAAACCGACCTGCAGCTCCCCGCTCCATGTCTGTTCGGTTTCGTTAATGCCGAATATGCGAACCGTCTGACCCTCCTTGGCTGCCACGACGGAAATCGGCTGGAAAGCCCGCTTTACCGGATAGAACGCAGGAGTTCGGTTCAAATAATAATCGACGACTGTCCAGCTGCGCGTCGCCGGCCAACAATCATTGAACATCCAGAAGATCGCCGATGCGCAGTCGAACATGCGCCGCCGGAAATTATCGATATACTCCCGTAAGCCCTCTCCTTGAATCAAGCCGCCGTAATAGACGAACTGCTCAATGGACATGCTGCGCGGATCAAGTCCGATCCAATCGCTGATCTGCTTATCCGGTGCCGATAACGCAAACCAAGAATCTACCGCGTTATCATGCTGCTGCCAAGCATAGGAGAGCACGGATCCTCCGCCCTCAGGCAGGCAGGCATTCGTGGCCGACAGACTTGTCGTGCCCAGAATGCCGCCTTCATTGGGAAATCGGCAGATCATTTCGCGATAATCACGGAAATCGTTATTTTCAAAACCAACCGTCCATGGATGCTGATCACCGCGATCATTCGCGTTCGGATATTGATGATCCGGCGAGAACGGGCTGCTCGGCTGGTAATACCGTCCAGGATCCTCCGCCTGCACGATGCGCGGAAGAATATGATGGTAGAGGGCATAATCCGGATAGATAATGCCTTCTTCCCTGTAGAAAGTATGCCACTCGTTCTCATTGTTTCCGCAGTACATCACGAGGCTCGGATGATGCGCAAGCCGCCGAACATTATGGATGGCCTCCTGCTTCACGTTGCTCATGAAAGTAGCATCCGTCACCGGATAGTCCGCGCAGGCGAACACAAAGTCCTGCCAGACCATGATGCCATGCTCATCGCACAGCTCGTAGAAGTCATCCGTTTCGTAAATGCCGCCGCCCCAAACGCGCAGGAAATTGAAGTTCGCTTCGAGCGCACGGCTGATCAGCCCTTCGTATCGAGCACGGTCTGCGCGTTGAAATATCATATCCGGCGGGATCGCATTCGCGCCTTTCGCGAACACCGGACGATCGTTGACCTCCAGATAGAAGTAGCTGCCTCCGGACGGATGCGGATCTTGATTGATCCGCAGCTTGCGGAATCCTATTCGCTTCGAGCGTTTCCCGGCAAGCTCGTCCGCAGCATGCAGTTCCACCTCAACGTTTGCGAGATGCTGCTCCCCATGACCTGCCGGCCACCAAAGCTTCGGATTCGCCACCGTGCACTTCGCTTCAAGCCGCTGCATACCCGGTTCAATCGTATAGTCAAACGACTGAACGGCGGCGTTCGTATCCTCGCCGATTCGAACCGTCAGCTTACCTGATACGGGATTCTCCCCGCAGCCTTCTACGAATGCGCGAACAGTCACTACCGCTTCATCCATCGTTTCATTGACCTCAGACAACACAACAACATCATCCAGCCGCACGCTCGTTGCCCATTCAAGCGCAACAGGCTTATGAATGCCAACATTCACTAGGCGGGTTGACCAGTCCCAGCCGAATGAGCTTTGCGGCTTGCGAAGCCAAATCCGCTTGTGCAGCTCATGGTCCTGCGAGTTCTCATAGTAGCCTTCGATGGATTTGTTCCCAGCCATATGTAAACCGCTGTCGAGTACGATGACGAGCAAATTCTCCTTGCGCAGCTTACCGGTCACGGCTACCTTGCAAGGACGATAGAAATTGGCATGCTCGCCAATCAGCTCCTCGTTGAGATAAATTTTCGCATGATAATCCAGCCCTTCGAAGATCAACCAAGCATGATTGCCAATGGCTTCCTCAGAAGCGGTGAAGCTTCTTCTATAGCTCCAGAGATTCTCCTCTACCCACCGAGCGGACAAGGCGTTCAGTCCTTCCGTCGGTTCCTCAATCAGTCCTTGCTTCATTAACTCGAGGTGGACTTCGCCCGGAACGGTTGCGTCCATCCACTTCGCGGCATCCGTTTCAAATAGGTGATGCGTCTTCACCGCACCGCGCTGCCCATCTGCTCCGCGCAGCTTCCATGCCCCGTTCAGTTCCTGTCTGCCAATCCCCATGTTCGTCCCCTCTCTGTAAACGGCAAAAAACACAAGCGCCGGACAAGTTGACTCCTCTGTCCGGCGCTGCATGTTTTAAGCCAGCATAAGCCGCTTATTCAAATTTTGCTTTTGCTTCGTCGAAAGCTTTCAGCTGCCATTGGTAGAACTCGTCGGCGCCTGCATCGTTCAGCTTATCGATCAGCTTCTGTTGTCTAGCTTTGTAATCTTCATCGTTCTTCGCATGCAGGACGATATCCGGAATGCCTTTCGTGATCAGGTCATCCAGCTTCGTTTGAATCCGTTTGATATCTTCCGGCGGCGGCGCCATTGCGGCCTGCACGTCTTGCGGAATGACATCAAGCGTTTTCACTTTGCCTTCATCGGCATACTTCTTGTATGCTGCGGCAGGGTAAGCAACACCATAGTGCTCGGAATAATCTTTGTTAAGCGAGTTGAGTTTCGTTGCATATACCTCCGGCGAGTTGAACAGGTTGACCGGGAAGCCGTCGCTCAGAACCGTATTGTCGGAGAGACCTTGTTGGTTCGCCATCATGTTAATGCCTGTTTTCTTCCAAGGGTCGCCGCCTGCCGCAGCCAGTGCTACTACTTCCGGCTTCATTTGCGGTTTGCCGTCTACCATATCCCAGTGAACGCCTTGAACGCCGCTTTCGATCAAACGGGAACCTTGCTCGGAGGACAAGAAGTTGATCAGATCCATAGCGCGCGCCGGATCTTTACAGTTCGACGTAATCGCCCAAGCACGGTCGCCCCAGCCTGCGATTGTCGAGCCGCCTGTCCATGCGAAACCCCAATCCAGCGGAATCGTCACGAAACCTTTGTCCGGACCTTCTTTCAGAAGCTCACCGTTCGCTGCTTGGAACGGCCATGTTGCGATCGCGTTAAGCAGTGTGCCTTGGGAAGCCTTCGTTACGAGATCTTCGTATTTAGCTGTGAATGCATCCGGATCAAGAATGCCTTTTTGTTTCGCTTTGTACAAGAACTCCGAAGTGGACCAGAAGCTGCTCTTCGGCACATCCGTGTAATTATTGACGACAGGGTCGCCCGGGTTAGTCAGAAGCCCCATACCGCTCAAGCCCCATGTGCCCCAGTCGTTCCAAATGGCCGTACCGTACACTTTCTTGCCATCCGGGGATTTCGGGTGCTTCGCAACCATATCAGCCAGGATGTTCACCATATCATCGATATTTTTCACTTCCGGATAGCCTAGCTCCTTGTAGTAATCCCAACGAACGTTAAAGCCGATTTGTTGGTCGAAGCCCCAGCCCGCGTTACCGATTTGAACCGGAACGACATACAGTTGACCGGTGTCATTGCTCCAGAACTTCTTGCTGTACGCGATACTTTTCTCGAAGATCGGCTTCTGGATATCCGGACCGTTCGACGCTACCAAATCATCCAGCGGAATGATGTTTTTCCCTTCGATCAGCTGCTTCAAATAAGTCGTTCCCACGTTCTTCACTTGAATGATATCCGGCAAGTCGCCGCCTGCAAGCTGTACTTTGAACTTCTCTTCATCGAACGTTTCGAGATCCATCGTAACGCCCGTTTGTTTCGTAATTTCGTTGTATACCTCGGTGTTCTCAAAGTCCTTTGTCGTGCTGTTTACTTGAACCTTCAACGTAACAGGCGCTTTGGCAGGCTCTGTCGACTCATTGGTCGCGGCTGCATCATCTGTAGCTGCGGCGTTATTCGTTGCTGCTTCTGTGTTTGTTGCCGTTTCATTCGCTGCAGGTGCATTCGTCGCAGCTGTATTGTTCGCGTTATTCGATGAGTTTCCACCGCAGCCCGACAATACAACCAGCATAGCGGCCAGCATCATTGCTGCCTTGCCGCGTAATGCTTTGTTCCCCTTCATACCATGACCTCCCGAATTTAAGTTCTATGATGATAGCTTCTATGAGCTATTGCATCCTGAATTATCCTTTGATCGCACCCAGCATGAGACCTTTGACAAAATAACGCTGCAAGAACGGGTACACCAGCATAACCGGCAGCGTGACGACCATCGTAATCGTGATGCGGATGGAATCCGGCGATATCTTGGAAGCCAGACCGCGATTTAAATCCTGCATGTTGCTGCTTGCGACAATGCGCTGTGCGTCGGTCAAATAGTTGTACAGAATCAGCTGCAGCGTCTGCAGATTATCACTTGAGACGAGGAAGTAGTTATCGTACCAGGTATTCCACTGCCCCACCGAAGCGAATACGGCAATGGTGGCGACAATTGGCATCGAGAGCGGGAAGATAACATTGGTGAAGATTTTGAAATGTCCGGCGCCGTCGATCATGGCGGACTCTTCCAGCGCTTGCGGAAGCTGCTCAATGAACGTCTTCAGCAGGACCACATAATAAGCGACAACCGCACCAGGCAGAATGTAGAGCAAGAAGTTATTTTTCAAACCGAGCTCCTTCATCGTGATGTACCACGGAATCAGACCGGCGTTGAAATACATCGTAATGACCAAGAAGCGATAAATATATTTGCGTAAGTAAAGCTCGTTCTTCGTCACCGCATAAGCAAACCACGAGCAGCATGCAATGGTAAGCGCAGTTCCGATGACCGTACGAAGCACGGATATGCCGAAGGAATGAAGCATATTATCGAGCTTGAAGATCGTCGTATAGTTGACGATTGACAGCCCCCTCGGGACTAGAAACACGCCTTTGAGCGCCTGCTGCGGATCGCTGAACGAATAAATCAAGATATAGTAGAACGGGTAAATGCACATGAGCGTAAATAGGATTTGAACGGTGTAGTTGAAGATATCGAATAGGTTGGAAGAATCTTTTTTCATGGGTCGTCTTTACCTCCAGCTAGAATACCGAATGGCCTCTTATTTTCTTGGACAGTGCATTCATCGAGAACAACAGCAGAATGCTGATAATGGATTTGGCAATTCCGATTGCCGTACCGAAGGAGATGTCGCCTGTCGTAATCCCGACGCGGTAGACGTAGTAATCAAGTGCCTCGATCCGGTCTGCTACCAGGGAATTGTAGAAGACGAAGTTTTGCTCGAAGCCCGAGGCTCCGTTAGATAGGACGCTGGCAATGTTGAGCAGCAGCAGGACGAAGAAGGTTGGCATAATTCCCGGCACCGTGATCGCCATAATGCGTTGGAACCTGCCGGCTCCATCTACCTTCGCGGCATCGTACAGCTCAGGATCGATACCTGCTATCGCGGCCAAGTAGATAATGGCTCCCCAGCCTAAGCTCTTCCAGATCGTCACGCCGGTCTGGAACCACCATGTCGCAGCGGAATTGCCAAGCACGGTCGTCGGTTCATCAATGATGTGGAGTCTCATTAAGACTTCATTGAGCAAGCCGCCGGAGGAGAACATGAAGAACGCCAGCGAGTACACGATGATCCAGCTAATGAAATTCGGCAGTGTTGTCAATGTCTGCACGACTTTCCGAAAGCGCTTACTGTTCAGCTCGTTAAGCATGATCGCGAAGATAACCGATAGCGGTGAAGCCAGAATGGATAACAAACTGAGTGCGAGCGTATTGGTTAAAACACGGAATAGATCTTCTTTCTCCTCGATCGCCCAGCGGAAGAACTTCAATCCGACAAACGGCGTCTGCGAGAGCGGAATGCCTGGTTTGTAGTCGTAGAAGGCGTACACCCATCCGAACAATGGAATGTAGTTGAAGACGAATACCAGAAGGATAAACGGGATAACCATCAGAAACAATGTGACTCGGCTTGCTTTCCATTTCATCTCTCTTATCACTCCATCTCTTTTTCTATCCTCAGTATAAGAAATCGCAAACGACGTAAATATGAAGTTTTCTACGATTTTTGGACTAAAATAAGCTCCCCCGCGGCAGCTGAATGCTGCTTTGGAAGAGCCTGGGTGAATTTCACATCGAATAGCAGGGGTTATTCGTTGATAAGCTGTGCCTTTGTTTCCTCATACGAACGTTTATACCAGGCGAAATAGGTATCTGCGCCTGCCTCTATTAATTCATCTATTAATTCCTGTTGGTGGATTTTGAAATCTTCATCGGACTTGGACCCCAGGACGATAATCGGCATCCCTTTCACGAGCAGCTCATCCAGTTTGGTCTGTATTCGCTTGATGTCATCCGGCGGCGTAGGCATTGCACTCAGCACATCGAGCGGCATATGGGACAGTGTTTTCACTTTCCCTTGATCCACGAGCCGTTTGTATGCCTCTGCCGGGTAGGATACGTCGTAGTACTCGTCATAATCCTTATTCAGCGAATTCACCTTGGTCGCGAATACTTCAGGCGTATTGAACAGATTGACAATGCCTCCGTCGCTGAGCTTCGTATAATCGGCAAGGCCTTGCTGGTTGGCGATCATGCCGATCCCCGTCTTCTTCCAGCTGTCTCCCCCGGCAGCCGCAAGCGTGACCGTCTCCGGTTTCATAGCCGGTTTCCCATCCACGTACGTCCAATGTACCCCTTCGATACCGCTGGCAATCAGCCGCGAGCCTTGCTCGGACACGAGGAAATTAATAAGATCCATCGCCCGCTCCGGATATTTGCAGTTCGCCGAAATGGCGAAAGCGCGATCGCTCCAGCCCGCTACCGTCGTGCCTCCGACATTCGTGAATCCCCAGTCCAGCGGAATCGTAACAAACCCTTTATCCGGCCCTTCCTTCAGCAGCTCTGCGTTGATACGCGTAAACGGCCATGTGGCGACCGCCGAAATCAGCGTACCCTCCGATGCTTTGGCTACGATGTCGTTATATTTGGCTGTAAACGCATCCGGGTCCAAAATCCCTTTCTGCTGCGCCTTATACATAAACATGGCGGTATCCCAAATCTCACTGTGAGCCGCATCCGTGTAACTGTTGACCAGCTGCATCGAATTGGTATTGAACATGCTGTTTCCGGTTATCAGCCCCATGCTTCGAACGCCCCATGTCGACCAGTCGTTCCACATGCTGACCCCATACACTTTCTTGCCATCCTTCGTGGTACCATGCCTCTGAACCATATCAGCCAGCACATTCACCATATCATCAATGGACGTGATCTTCGGATATCCGAGCTCCTTGTAATAATCCCAGCGCACATTAAACCCGACCTGCTGCTCGAAGCCAAAATCGCTCGTGCCGATTTGAACCGGAACCATATACAGCTTGTTCGTGTTGTCGCTCCAGAATTTCCGGATATACTCGAAGCTATTCTCATACACCGGGAGCTGCAAATCAGGCCCATTCGTCTTCAGCAGCTCATCCAGCGGAATGATGTTATTGCCCTCAATAAGTTCTTTAATGTTCTTATTCGGTACCTGAATAATATCCGGCAAATCACCGCCGGCGAGCTCCACCTTGAATTTCTGCTCATCATACAATTCTAGATTCATCGTGACGCCGGTCTGTCTCGTAATCTCGTTATAAACCTCGGTATGCTCGAAATCTTTCCCTACGCTGTTCAGCTGCACCTTAAGCGTGACCGGCTGTTTGGCCGGCACGACGGTATTGTTGTTGTCTTCCGTCTGAACATCTTGCGATTGCTGCTGCGGTTCGCCGGTTTCGCTGCAACCGGTCAACAAGGCAAGCATGATCGTCATCGTCAACAAGATTCGCGGCCTATTTATCGGCTTCAAGCTGTTCGCCTCCAGTAATAATCGGTGAGGATGATCCGTCAATTCGTTGTTAGGCGACGCTTCCGGCCGTCACGAAGCCGCACTTTCGTAAATGGCGGGAATGGTCATAAACACTTTCGTTTCGACCCCTTCCTTGCTTTGCACTTCAATGCCGTAGCGTTCGCCAAAATGCAGCCTGATCCGCTTGTTGACATTGTTCAGCCCGATCCCCTTCGATGTCCGATCGCCGTTCAATTGGGACTGAATCTTCCGGTTAACCTCGATCACTTTATCTGCTGCCATGCCGCCGCAGGTGTCGTGAACAACTACCAACAAATCGCTGCCATGCTCGGAGACGGAGATCTGAATGACCCCTTTATGCATCTCGCCATGAATAAGCGCGTTCTCGATGGAGGGCTGGATCATGAAGCGAAGCGTTTGGCACTGCAGCAGCTGTTCCGGCACGTCAAATTCGAACCTCATTTCCTCGCCGTACCTGAAATTCATGATATTGATATAGTTCTGTACGAATGCAATTTCCTCTTTAATCGACCATAATGGCGACGGATCATAATAAATCGGTCTCAGCATATTGCCAAGGCTGGTCATGCACTCCATAATGTTTGGCGCCTTGGCGATGGCTGCCATCCACTTCACCGTATTGAGCGTGTTGTACAGGAAATGCGGGTTAATCTGGGATTGGAGCGCTTCAATCTCGAGCTGGCGCTTCGTCTTCTCTGTCTCCTCATTCTGATTCATCAGTTCCAGTATCCCGGTAGACATGCTGTTGAACTGCTCAATCAGCAGTCCGATTTCTTTGTTCGAAGCTTGCGGCAGCGTCATGCCGAGATTCCCTCGACCGACGTTCTTCATCCCTTTAATCAGCTGATGCAGCGATTTCATAATGCGGTCCATCCATAAGGAGGCGAAGACGACGATCAGAATAAGAGACAGCAGGAATACCGCGGCGGTAAAACGCCCGATCTGGCTGATATCTTTTGTATACAGCTCGGTTGGCACCTCATTCACCAAGGTCCATCCCGTTTCTTTCATCCGATAATAAATAATTTGCTCGTGCGTTCCGGCTCGGCTGCCCGCGAAGCTGCCAAACGAATGCTCCGGCGTGAGCTTCGTGTTGAACGGATACGGCTGATCGATCGTCTCCTCAATCGTGCTAGAGATCACTTTGCCATAGCGGTCAATGATGTGCATGGAGCCGCCTGGCGTACTCTGCAGACTTCCGTAGCTGGAATTGAAATACCGCTCATTCACGTTAAAGACGAGCTCCGCGCTCATTTGGCTGCCGCCGATCCATCTGACGCCGCGAAGGGAAGAGATCACTCTGGAATTGGACAGCCCGTCGGGAATCGAGCTGCGCATAAAGTCAATCGTTTCCAATCCGCCGGTCCAGATCGTTTGGGGGAAGCTGGATTTCACTTGCTCGTACAACGAAGTGCGGTAGAAAGGATAGTTCTTGCCTACTTCCGCCGTGCTCTGGTTCTGCGAAAGCGTTCCCCCGATAACCGTGCCGTTCTCAGCGAAGATATACACCGAATCCAAATAATTATAAGTCGTTAAATATTGATTGATCCGATCCATAATGTCGCGTTCCATGGCAATGAATTCGAGATGCGAAAGCTTATCGCTTTGCAGAAACGATTGGACTTTGGTTTCCATGAGGAACGTCTTCGACAGCTTATCGACCTCATGGAGCAAAGTAAGCGTATTCATTTCAATCTGACGAAATTGCGATAACGTGGTTTCCTGTGTTCTCGTTTGGAAGATGTCCAGCGTTTTCTTATAACTGTAATAGGAGCTGACGGAAAGAACAAGCAGCGTAACGGCCATAAAGGAGAAAATCAACTGTGCTTTGAGCGAGATGCCGGAGAGTCGAAACTTGAACTTCACAGCTTTTGCAATCATTTGTCTTCCGCCTCCGCCGTGCCTGTCCAGTCGTTGATCCACAATCTGCGGAAGCCGTTCGGCCTGACGCCGGTGTGCTTCTTGAAGGCGCGGCTGAAATAGCTGTCGTCGGTAAACCCGACCTGCTGCGCCACCTCATACGATCTGAGATTGGTGCCGAGCAGCAGCTCCTTCGCTTTCTCCAATCGAATGCGGTTGAGATATTCGGAGAAGTTCATTTGCAGCTCTTTCTTGAACAGCACGCTTAAATAGTTCGGTGTCAATTCCAAGTACTGCGCAATTTGCTGCAACGAGATATCCTCGTGGAAACGATCTTGTATGAACCTGACGGAGCGCGCAATGTCTTTGCTCAGCTGCTTCTTAATGCCGCCTCTTGAAATGATTTCGGTCAGAAATTTACTATAGGCTGTCGCTGCTTCATCCAGCGTCTCGCATTTCTGCATTTCTTCCCCATAGGCGGAGACAAGCGACGTTACCTCGGATTCGCTAAGCGAGGCGGTGACAGAAGGACAATGCAGCAGCCGAACGAACAGCTTCCTAATATCCTGTTCATGGCTCAAGCGACCGGATGTGAGGAAGGATTGCACAATGGCTTCCACATCCTTCTGCGCCGCTTCTTCGATCATCGACCACTTCTCATGAAACTGCTGCAGCTTCCTGCGCACGAGTTCCTCTGTCGCATCGGTATCCCCGTCGCTTAGGAACAGCAATCGCTCCGTGCCGTAGAAAAATTTCTGCGCAACCGCTCGCTCGCTTTCTTTGTACAGCGTGTGCAGCGAAGCATATCCGCTCTTCATGCCGCTCACGCCGAACGTTGCCGATATGTTGAAGAATCGCCCCAGCACCTTCTGGATCTGGGTCATGATCCCGATCATTTCCTCGCGAATTTGATATTCGCTCGCGATATCGCGGAAGCTGAAGATGAAGAGATACCGTTTATCTTCATCGGACACGACTTCTCCGCGCTGCGACTGTACGAGCAGCTCGTTCAAGACATTCAGGAAGGTAACGCGAATGAGCTCGCCCTTCTCGTCGTTGAATTTCGTCTGCACCAGCTCGAAATGATCGATTTCCATCATCGCAACGATGAGACGCTCCGGATTCAGCCGCAGCTTCAATTGATCGATATGATGAACGAACTCGTCTTTGGAATAGAGATGGTAGAAGACGAAGTTCTTAATAATGTTTTCCTTCAGCAGATCCGGATTGCGGATAATTCCTTTGGATGTACCGAGCGTCATCTGTGTGCCGAGCTCCTCGCGCACACGCATCAGAACATTATGAATCTCCTCCTCCGTCATCGTCAGCTTCAAAATATAACTGGAGATGCCAAGCTGCATCGCCTGGCGAATTAAATCAAAATCCTCCATGCACGACAAAATCACGATACGCGTCTGCGCATCCTGTTCGCGAATTTTCTTGATGAGCTCGATTCCGCCCATGATCGGCATGCGAAGGTCGGTAATGATGACGTCCGGACGCACGCTATTGGTGTAATATTCCCAAGCCTCCCTGCCATTGGCTGCATCTGCGCATACGGTCATGCCGTAGTTGTCCCATTGCACGGAGTTTTTGAACCCTAAACGTACCAACATTTCGTCTTCAACAATCATGACGTTGAACATGCAGAAGCCTCCTAGCCCCTCTGATGGTGCTGCAAGCTTACCATACTATTTTGTCTGGCAGATGGTCAATCAATTCCGCTAGTCCGCTAGATTCCGTTTATTGGGAATCCGGTTTATTTCTGTTCACCAGCAGCAGGTGGTCGCAGACCAGCACGGTTTCCTTATTCTGATTGATGACCTCCAGACGTTCCACAACGACGCCGTATTCCGGACGTTTCGGATAATCCCGTTTCTCCGAGATGGTGATGCGCACCGAGATCGTATCGCCGATAAACACCGGTTTGGTGAAACGCAGCTTATCGTAGCCATAGGAGAACGCTTCCGGATTCAGTTCACCCGCGGACATGCCGACACCGACACTGAACACCAGCGTCCCATGCGCGATTCGCTGGCCGAACGGCTGCGTTTTGCACCACTCGGCATCCATGTGATGCGGATAGAAATCGCCGGTTTGACCGGCATGCAGCACGATATCCGTCTCCGTGATCGTACGTCCAAATGTGCTTCTTACTGCGCCTATCTCATAATCGTCGTAAACTAAACTTCTCATCGTGGTCACTCCTTAGTCGCGTTAGTCGAGATGAAATACTTCCTCCATGTCCGCCCACCATTCGCCTTCGCGCCTTGTGGCAAGCGGCTGCTGGCATGGCTTGCATACGTCCCACCAACGCTGCGTCGTCTCGTCGGAAGCGATCAGCGCCATATCTTTCTCGTAATCGTCACCGGTATATTCGAAATAACTAAACAGCCAGCCGTCCTTGTAATAGATCGAGTAGTTCTGAATATGACTTTCCTTAATTCGCTCCAGCACATCGGGCCAAACGGCCGCATGCAGACGTTTGTATTCCTCCAGCATCTCGGGTTTGACTTGGATAACACTGCCATATCGCTGCATTCTCGCAGAGCCCCCTATTCTTTGATTCGATAAAATGTCGCCGCAGTTCCGCCGAGGATCGCATCCCGCTCCGCTTCCGAATAAGCGGCGATGGCGCGATTCGTTTCGCTCCACACTTTGCCGTAATCACCGGCCAAGTTGGCAACAGGCCAGTCGCTGCCGAACATGAGGCGGTCCGCACCGAACTGCTCCTTGGCGTAATCGATATACGGCTGTAAATCCGCCGCCGACCAGTTGTCGTGGTCTGCGGCCGTATTCAGTCCCGACACTTTGGCGTAGATATTCTCGAACTGCGCGGCGCGTGCGAGCTGCTCCGCCCATTCGCCCATTGTTTTGTCCTTGATCGGCGGTTTGGCCAGATGATCGATGACGATTCTGAGGTTCGGTACTTCCTTCGCCAAACGCGGAGCATGCTTGAGATGATCCGGAAACACGGCCACGAGATCGAACGCGAGGTCATAAGAGGCGAGCACGCGCAGACCCTCGATGACTGAATTGCGAATGATATAGTCCGGGTCTTTCTCTTCGTGAATTAAGTGACGGACGCCTTTGAAATACGGATTCTGCTTGAATTGCTTGAGCTTCTTAGCTGCGACATCAGGGATGTTGAGCGGTACCCAGCCTACGACCGCGGCTACCCAGTCGTATTCCTCCGCCACTTGCAGCATGTATTCCGTATCCTCATAGCTGTTCATCGCTTGTACGATGACGGTTTTATCAATGCCCGCTTCCTTCAGGAGCGGTTCCAGCTCAGGCGCTTCGATCGTGCGGCAAATCGTGCCGAATGCCGGATCCAGCCACGGGTAAGCGACCTTCTCCAAATGCCAAAAGTGTTGGTGCGCGTCGATTCTCATCATCTTCTGGAGTCATCCTCCTTCAAGTGTAGGATCAATCAGCCGTATCCGGATTGCTGCCGTATCCTCGCCGACCTTCGGCGAGCCTTTCTCCGAGCGAAACTGCATGCCGTCAATGCGGATGGGACAGCATGTTGTCCGCATCGTTGTCCCGTTGCCGCGCGTGATGGATTGCACCATATTCAGCCTTGTAAAATGTTCCTCCTCCAGCAGCTGCCGCCAATTCAGCACCTGTGCGACTTCGTATCCGGCGGGCTCCAGCGCTGCGGATAACTGCTGCGTTGTCATGGCGTTGGTGGCGAGCAGGTAGGATGCCGGGTTTGCGGCATTTGCTTCGTGCGCTTCATGCTCTGTGACAGCTGCTTCTTCTTCCCGCGGCAGCACGGTGACGTAACCGTCGCTCGTGGCATAGATACCTTTGTCAGGTAGGGGGAAGGATGAGAATTGCGATTCGGTCATGGATTGATTTTGCTGTAGCAGCTGAGAATCCGGCTGGCATTGCGCTTGAGCCTTGTTGTCATCGAGATTCAGATAAGCGGTCAGCGAATTCACTTGCAGATCGAGCGCCGATTCCAGCAAACTGACCTCGACTCTCGCTCCGACTCCGGTCACGCCTCTTCGCACCAGGCAGCTCAACACACCTTGAACCAGATGCGCGCCGGCAATCATATCCGTAACCGCCAGCCCGAGCGGCTTGGGCGCTCCGCCGCGGGTCCCCCCTTCATTCGTCAATCCGGACATCGACTGCACGAGCAAATCTTGACCCGGCTTGCCTACCCAAGGGCCTTCGTTCCCGTAGCCCGTGATTTCTCCATACACGATGGCCGGATTAATCGCCTTGACGGCCTCGTAATGAAAGCCCAGCCGCTCCATAACGCCTGGGCGAAAGTTCTGAATGAGAACATCCGCCTGCCGGATGAGCGCATGCACTTCAGCTGCATCGGCCGGATCGCGAAGATCGGCAGCGTAGCTCTCTTTATTTCGGTTGATCGAATGGAATAGCGTGCTGTCTCCATCCAGCTCCATATTGGATATATACAATCTGCGGCAGATGTCCCCGCTTCCCGCCCGCTCCACCTTGATCACTCGCGCTCCTAGATCAGCCAGCCTGAGCGCGGCCGAAGGCGCAGACAGGAACTGCCCAAAATCTAAGACTAGCATTCCTTCCAGTGGACTTTGAAGCATCATCGCTCCATGCTCGGTCCCGCTCTTGCTGCTGAAGTTGATCAAACTCTCTCGCCTCCGTCAGGCTGATGCTGTCCCTCCGACGGCTGCGCATCGCGCAGCCTAAACTCCCGCTCGATTGCCGCATTGTGCTCCCCGACCTTCGGCGCCGCATTGTTATCGAACAGCCGCTCCCCATTAATACGAATCGGACAGCGCGTCGTCCGAAGTCGGCGGTCACCATCTTCCCGTCCTACGTCTTGCACCATACCAAGCGATTTAAATCCGTCATGAGCGAACAACCGCTCCCACGTCAGCACATCCGCGCACCAATAATCAGCCGGCTCTAATACTTGAAGCCACTCTTCGGTAGTACGCGTTGGTATATGATCGACGAGGATTTGTTTAATCTCATCTCGCTGCGTAAACCATGATTTCGGATCTTGAAAGGCAGCAAGTGCTTCGCACGCCAATAGTTCGCCCAGCCTTATCACTGAGCCCATAGCGAGTGCCAAATAGCCATTCTTCGTTTCATATATTCCATAAGGTGCGCCTAAGTACGCATGTGCATTGTTCACCGCACTGCGCTGCGGCAGCTCTCCGCCATCGTTCAAGTGTGTCGTCAGTACCTCAAACTGAAGATCCAGCGCGGATTCCAGCAGGCTGACTTCCACACGCCCACCTTGGCCGGTTCGGCCACGGCGCACCAGACAGGCTAGAATTCCCTGCACCAAATGAGCACCGGCGAACATGTCCGCGACCGCGAGTCCAAAAGGTACCGGCGGCTGATCCGCATTTCCGTTCAGCCATGCGAGTCCTGATAATGATTGAATCAGCAGGTCTTGCCCGGGTTTATCCCGCCAAGGCCCTTCCTGACCATAACCGGTCACAGTGGCATAGACGATGCCGCTGTTCAGTTCCTTGACCGCATCATAACCAAAACCCAGCTTCTCCATGGTCCCCGGCCGAAAGTTCTCAATAAGCACATCCGCTTGCGCGATCAGCGCCCTTACACTTGCCGCATCCTCGCTGTCCTTCAAATTCGCCGCATAGCTTTCTTTTCCCCGATTAATCGTATGAAAAAGCATGCTGTCGCCGTCCACCATCTGATTCTTGATCGACAGCTGCCGGTTCAGTTCACCGGTCCCCGGCCTCTCAATCTTGATGACCCGCGCACCCAAATCACCGAGCCGCAGCGCAGCCGACGGGCCAGCCAGAAACTGACTGAAATCCAAAACCAGCAGTCCCTCTAATGGTTTCACTTCGCCGCCTCCATTCCGGATAACCGATAAAGCTCATTAAGTCGCTCAAGCACTGCCTGCGGCCGCCCGCCGGAAATGATATAGTCCCGTACCACATCGCCCGCATGATCTTGGAATTCCAAATATCCGCTGTATCGCGGTCTTAAGTAGGCGCGGTCCAGCGCCGGCAATGTAGCCTGAAAATACCCGTTCGTCCGCCGATTCAGCTCTTCATCGACCCAAGCGGCGCGGTGTCCGGACTGGCCTCCGTTCTCGGCGAACAGCGTTCGTTGAATTTCCGGACTAGCCATATAGGCAGCATATTCTACCGCTAACTCAATATTGGCGCATCGTGCCGAGACGCCGATTCCGGTGCCGCCAAGCGTGGACCGAAGCGGCCCATGTGCACCGAGCGACACCATATCGGTAAAATGAAGCAAATGCCGCGCATAGCCCGCACGAGCATAATTGGAGTATCCATATGCGAACGGACAATAAGCGACGCGATCTCCTGAGGACATAGCTTCGTACACTCGGATGGGATTCCAATTCAACATTTCAGTCGTGCACAGCAGTGTCAACTCACGCAGCAGCTCCAGTGCTCGAACACCGGTATCCTCGCTCACTACTTGTTCACGGTTGCTTTTGCAGGGCTCCTCCCCTTGCGTGACACAGAGCATGTAGAAATTCATCAACGTATCGACGGGGATTCCGGCAAAAGCAATCCGGCCTTTCTTCGCTAATGCAAGCAGGTCATCCCATGTCTGCGGTATCTTTACGTCAGCAGCTGCAAGCAAATCTTGCCGATAAGAAGCTACCGGCGTCGCCGCATCTACAGCGAAAGCTGTCTGAACGCCATCGAAGAGGTAGCTTTCATGTGAGCGGCCGACCGTATGCTGCGCTTGATCGGCCATAAAATCCGCGGACACATGCTGCTCCAGCGGAACCAATATTCCTTTGTCCGCTGCAAAACCCGCCCAAGGGTGATCGATAATAAGCAGGTCATATTGCTCGGCCAGCCGCTCGATCGGCGCATCGGCGAACTCCTGCAGTGATCTCTTTTCCCATGTGATCTCCACGCCTGGATGCGTTTCCATAAAACGCTGCGCGGTCGCCACCTTCGGCACATAACCTCTGCTATGATTCCATGTAATGCCTCTTAAAGTTGTCGTCACTTTGTCATCACCTTTCAACTGATCGACTTATAGAGCGGTACTCTGGTAGTACCACTATTGATGGATTGATGGATTGATGGATTGATGGATTGATGGCTTGGATGATTGGCTAGACGGCTAAATGGCTTAATCGCTGGATGTTTTGGTGGATGGCTAAATGGCTGGTCAACTGGATGAGGGCTGGATGACCAGAGACTTGCTAGATGATTAAATGATTGGCTGGATGATTGATGACTGGCTAGATGATTGGATGATTGGCTGCCTGAATGACTGTTCTTTACTCGGTTTCTGTTTCATGTTAAGCTTTTTTCAGAACGGTTCTCTGGTAGTACCACGAGACCAGAGTATCACGAACCATGATCATCCATCAATCTTAATTTTCAATTCCATGTGCAGCATAAGGAGACTACCTTTCATGATACAGATTGAACCCGTCAAGCGACTAACGGTTACCGAACAAATTATGGAGCAGATCGCACAGCTCATCACGAACGGTCACCTTGAGCCTGGTGCACAGCTGCCAAACGAACGGGAGCTGGCCGAGCGGTTTAGCGTTACCCGCGGACGTGTCCGCGAGGCGCTTCGCGCACTTGCGCTTATCGGCCTGATCACCATTAAGGCGGGTGAAGGCAGCTTCGTGAATAAGCAGGAGGAGCCGATTCCATCAGACACGATTGCATGGATGTTTCATCGAGAGAAACATAACCTCGACGAGGTTTATGCTGCGCGGCAGCTGATCGAAACCGAGGTATACCTGTCAGCCGCCGGACAGCTCACCGAGGAAGAGCTTGCTCTGCTCGATAAGAAGCTAGCTCATCTGTCGGCCTCAGTTCACATGGATGCCGACGCTTTTCTCCAGCTGCTGGATGATTTCGACCTTCGCATCGGCGAACGCTCCGACAATCGTATCTTCAACAAGCTGATGCAAATGAGCATCCATCTAAGGCGAGAAACGAGCCTAAAGCTGCTCCGCGTACCCGGCGCCAAAGAAAACAGCGTCAAACAGCGCTCAGCCATTCTCGCCGCGCTTACTTCGCGCGACAAGAAGCAGCTGCACGCCGCACTAAAGGGGCTATTTACTTCCTCGAAGCAGTTCTACGCCAACATTATGAAAACCGACTAAGGGGGCGACAGCCCCTCTTTGTCGTATCACCTCTCCACTCCCTCACTAACTCCACCCTATCAGTAACTGAGAGTCTCATCATCGAACTCTCAACATCATAATCACACTTCTCAAGCACCGAGAGTTCCAAAATCGAACTCTCACGCCTCCTTCCCCCAACTCACCTCTATCAATAGCTGAGAGTCTCGATATCGAACTCTCAACCTCATAATCACACTTTTCAAGCACCGAGAGTTCCGAAGTCGAACTCTCACGCCTCCTTCCCCCCAACTCACCTCTATCAGTAGCTGGGAGTCTCGATATCGAACTCTCAACCTCATAATCACACTTCTCAAGCACCGAGAGTTCCGAAGTCGAACTCTCACGCCTCCTAAACCAACCAGCTCCCCCTATCAGCATCTGTGAATCGCCAAATCCGTCTCGCGTGCTTCAAATCTCCAAATTCTCACCTTCGCCAGAGACTGAGAGTCGGAAAATCCGACTTTCAACCGCGAAAACACACTAATCTGACGCTTAGAGTCGCCAAATCCGACTCTCGTACTACATATCTCCAAATTCTCACCTTCGCCAGAAACTGAGAGTCCGAAAATCCGACTCTCAACTGCAAAAACACACTAATCTCACGCTGAGAGTCGCCAAACCCGACTCTCGAAAAACCTCTATTACTGCCCCCACCCACTCGGCGAACAAGCGTCTACTCTCCCCACTGTCCCCTCTCCCCAACAATCAATAAAAAAAGGCCGCTCCAAAAGCCACATTCCCGCTTCTGTAACAGCCCTCTACTTTACTTCTTTATCGCCTCGTACGCATAATTCTGCTTCCCATCACTTGGAGCTCGACCAAACTCGTAATTCGCTGACACGACCACATCCGTGAACCCGATGCTCTCCAGCACCAGCTTAAACTCGTGCACGCCGTACCACCGCAGGGCAAAACGCTGCATCTCCGTCTCGATCAAAGCACCATTGCGCCACTTCTCGTATTTTAACAAGGTCACTTTGTATTGATCGAATAGACTCGCTTCCAGCAGCTTGCCCTCCATCGTGATCAGATCACCATCAGGCAGTTGAAAGGTCGATGATCCACTGAACCCGCCGCTTTCAAAATGAGTGTCCGGCAGAAAGAGATCCAGCAGCAATCGTCCGCCCGGCTGCAGATGGTCGTACAATCGCTTCAATGCAGCAATCGATTCTTCCCGATTCTCAATTAACAAGAATGAGCCGCCCGGTATAATAATCGCTTCATAGCGATCGGGCAAGTCAAGCTCTACGAGATTCGATTCGAATAATCGAACGTTCAGCCCTCTGTCTTCGCACCGTTTACGGCAAGATTCCAGCATCTCAGCCGAATAATCCACGCCGTCAACAAGCAATCCCGCCTCCAGCAGAGGAATAATGACGCGACCGGAACCTACCATCGCTTCAAGAATTCGCCCTTTGCAAGAGCTTAACCGTTCTTGGTAATATTCCAAATCGCCGCCCAAAGACTGGCCGACCCGCTTCGTTAAATCATAAACCTCGGTACATAATTTACCATAATAGCTATACGACATGTATGCTTCCCTCCATGAGTTTGAATGTTCACGAAAGGGACTTTTATTCCATTATCCCTTCCGCACCGTTTGGTTTTGGGATGGACGCATTTTCATAGCGATCACTCACCTTCTTTAAATTATCTCCACTATAAGCGAAAGGAAAAATCTGGTCAATGCTAAGTCCTACATTTCAAATTGTAATTGAAACGATTCCGGTACTAGCAGCGGCTGCTTTCTGCCAAGCAGGTGGAGAACGAGCTGCGATACGAGCACACCCGGACCTAAAGCTTGTCCAACGCTGATCGTCGGGATCGTTCTATTCGTCAGCCATTCTTGGAGGTGGTCTACCGTCACGTAAGAAGGCAACTTATCGGCATAGCTGGAAGGTGGGAATGTAGCGCCTCTCAGTTCCTCGATCGGCATATCTTCCGGAATGCCGGCGATTTGCTCGATCGTCATCCCATCCGGTGCAAAAGTAAGTACCGTAGTTCCGAACCCTAGTGCCGCTGCCGTAATAATATACTTGCCGTGCCTGCGTGCTGCTCGGTGGAGCGCAACTGCATCGTGAAAGGAGAAATAATCGATCGCATCGATAACATAATCGGCGTCTCTGACGAATTCGTCGGCGTTTTCTTCGGTCACTCCGTTTGAAAATTCTATCATTTCCAGGTCCGGATTAATGGCGAGTAAATGATTTTTCAATGCAGTTACTTTGGACATACCGACGGTATGATAGGTTGCTGCACACTGCCGGTTAATGTTGGAGACGTCAAACGTATCGGGATCAGCCAACACGAGTCGGCCAATTCCCATACGTGCCAGCAGCTCTGCCGAGAAGCCGCCAATGCAGCCGCAGCCGGCAATTACAATCGTCGAACGCTGAAGCTTATCCACGTCGAGCTCGGACATAATTCCTAAGTTGCGAACAAATTGCTCTTTCATTAATTAAGCACCTCCAAATAGCGAGTTTCCTGTTCCACTAAATAGTCGTACAACGCAGGTCGCTCTTCTCTAACCGTATTTAATACATCATCCAGCACCAGCACGCACGGGATCGTATTCGAGCCCAAGTAAACGCGAGGTTCCCCGATCAGTCGGAAAGGGAATTTGAAGATCCGATTCATATAATTATAGACTCTCTCATCTACACAGCAAACCCAATGGGTGATGCCGATTTGAAGCGAATATTGCAAGGCAGTCTTGAGCAAACCAAGTGCAACGTCATGTGCGGGCAATTTGGTGAACGCGCTTAGTTCGGCATATCGAATGACTTCAAGCTGCTGGAGTTTTATGCGCTCAATGTCAAAAATGCGAAAGTTTTGCAGAGTCGGCAGTTCATCCAGCTTTTCGAAAATCAAGCGGGTTACGCCAACTACTTCGTCCGTTGCGATAGGTTGAGAGGTGAAATAGGTAGAATTGGCTTGATAGGGGTCCTTTTCATTCTTGTTAAAAAATCCGACTTCAAGGTATCGTTCGACATGCAGCTTAATCGCTTTTTCACGCATTTTCCCTCTTGCAACGCTGTAAAAATACTGAGAATCTGTTTTCATAATTATACACTCCTCTATTTTTGTATTATGTACGGTGTTCCGGCACATTTTTATGCATGAGAACGGTTACTTCTTCCTGCTTTTGGTCTTTTATTGTCGAATGCTGAGTGATACACTGATTTTAATAATCTGCAAAGCTCGTGCTGAGGATGGTTGGGGCATGTCCGAGGTTTTGTATAGGACTTTTCTCTCTTCATCGATCAACTCCTAGTTCAAATGGATTATATATCCACTATACCAAACGTTTGTCGTATGCGTAGAGATACAAGAGAATGAGAGATTGATTGATTTACCAATTGGAGTCTACTACTCCGGACGGGATGGACGTATGCTGAGCGAGCGAAAAAAACTACTGTCTTCTTACTACAAAACACATCAGCGAAATCTCAGCTTAACCATACTGAAGATCGCACTCATCTATTTGCTGCTAAGCATCGGATGGAATTCGGTCTTTCGTCTGCTCCACATGCCGTATTCGAGAGCGGAGATTAAATTTCTGCTCTTTCCGGTTGCTGTTCTGGTCGTTATCCTGCTTCTCAATCGGTTTTTCAAAATCAAGCCAATGCTAATGCAGCATATTGTTCTCTCCTTTAGCGTGCTTGTCATTTGCTGCTTATATTTTGGCTCTGGCTACAGGGAGGCGTGGGGCTATTTTCTAGTTATCCCTATTCTCGCAGGCATGTATGGTAATTTGAGGGTTTTGTTCCTTTATTCGACAGTCGGGTTTGTCATGATGTTAGGCGTAAATTTGAACCATCCGCTTGTCACCGGCGTGTTTGACTCTATCGACATATCCAATCGGGCACTGCTTTATATCATCCTGGCAACATTCAGCTACTTGCTGCCGAAACAACTGGATCAGCTGTATAACAATCAAGTTAGCTTGATTATCCATTCGATGGAAACGACGATCGAACAGGTTGTCAAAACGTTTATCGTATCGATCGAGGCCAAAGACAGCTATACGTTCGGTCACAGTGAGCGAGTGAGTAAATACGCAGTCGAGTTGGCAGCAAGGCTTCCCGAGTTTCAGGATAAGCAGCGCATGCAGACGCTTCGGTTATCCGGCTTGCTTCATGATATCGGGAAAATCAATATTCCCGAGACGGTGCTGACGAAGTCAGGCAAGCTGACGGAGGATGAATACGAGTTAATCAAGACACATACGGTTGTCGGAGGCCGGATGGTCGAGAAAATTCCGGGGCTTGGACAATTAAAACCAGGCGTACTCTACCATCATGAGCGGTGGGATGGAAACGGATATCCGACCGGAGCCAAGGGCCTTGATATTCCGCTGGAGGCAAGGATATTAAGCATCGCCGATACGTTCGATGCGATAACATCGAGCCGGTCTTATCGCCAAGCTGCATCGGTCAACTTTGCGATTGAGCGAATCAAAGAAGCCAGCGGAACGCAATTCGACCCGGCATTAATCATGATCATTGATGAAGTCGTTATGAGCTGGAGAAGAATTTACAAAAAATATAACGAGGATTTATCGGAGTTCGAGAAGCTGCTTGATTTGCCGTAGATTGCGAGGGACAACCGTTTTAACATCGGTTGTCCTTTTTTGTTGTTGCCGACCAACAAATAAAAAGATAACATGCCCCTTCGATTGAGCTAATTACACATTTTGTTTTGTCCTTCAGCTTTGTTGTCCATGCTAATCATTGTAGGCGGCAACGTCACTCCCTGCCTCACACGGCTGCGTGTGGAGAGATCATTCCGAAGGAGCAACTCAAACGTACTATGGATTCTACAATGGATGCTTTAACCAAACAAGCGTACGCAACGCCGGCAGTCCGAGCAAACCTTGTGAATTCCGGCATGATTTCGCTGTATTGCGACTATTCCGGTTCCGAGCAGCATGCTCATGCGGTTGCGTGTACATTTGTGTTTAATCGGTCCCTACGTGTGCAGGCTAAGCGGCTCGAGTACGATTATGCCCTCGGCTCGGATTATGGCGAGCTGCAGGCGATTTATTTTAGCCTGGAATGGCTAGCCCGTGCCTTGACAGAGGAGCAGCTCCGGCCCACGCCGAAATCTGCTGTTGTTTTCACCGATTGTCAAGCCATAGAGAGACTACTGGCGAAGGCTTATTTTGCCGATGTTCGCTATGCCGTGGTTCGAAATGATATCCATGCGATCCTGGAACGACTAGGTACCTTGCACCCGGATATTGAGATCAGGATCAAGCATATGCACCGTCATAAAACGAACAATGCCCTGCACAGAATGGCCCACAATGCCGCGCGGAAATGTATCGGCAAATAAGGTTAGAAACTTTTCATATACCCCTGATTCCCGACAACGCGCGCGTATTGTATAGGGATACCTTAAATTCTGCCAAATGGAGGAAGATCGATATGTCGCAAGAATCCTCTGCAGCCTCAGCGCGCAGCTTCACGGTTTCAGGTGAAATTTTCTCGATGCCCAATCTCGATATTTATGCCCAAATGACGTATATCGTGCTCAGTTCCGGCGCGACGGACTCCCTATCCTTGAGCGTGCCTGACATGGCCCGCAAAGGTCGAATGACCATTAAGCAGGTCATTAAAGCGATGCAGGATCTGACCGAGCAGAAACTGATTTCCCATAAAGTGTTCCGGCACTTAATTGGCGAGTTTCAGGACGATCGGCTGTCTTGGTCGGCGAAAGGGCTGCTCACCTACTGCAAGGAACATCCAAGCACCAGCGTAGATGAACTGATCGCGCTGTCCGACCAATCCGATGAAAATGAAACCACGATTCGCAAAGCGCTGCTTGAGCTGAAGCATGCCGGTTATTTGGAGGACTATCCGGAGCTTCGCCAGATTGCCACCTAACCTAAACGCGAGCTGGCAGGCATGCCGCTTGCCCTACTGACATACCTATAACCATAATTGCCGCATGTCTGATACAAAGGAGAATCGGCTTATGGGACCTTTTGCACCTGATTTATTGAAAGGGAAGGTCGTGCTTATCACAGGCGGCGCCACCGGCCTCGGCCGCGCGATGGGCGAACAATTCCTTGCACTCGGCGCTCAACTGGCCATTGCCGGACGCCGTGAGGAAGCATTGCGACAAGCAAGTGCGGAAATGAGCTCCGGCGAGCCCGCTTCGGCACCGGTGTTCTACCGGATCTGCGATGTCCGTGATCCCGCTGCCGTTCAAGCGCTCATGGATGCGGTGGAAGGACATTTCGGTCATATTGATGTCCTTGTCAACAATGCTGCGGGCAATTTCATCAGCCCGACCGAGCGCCTCTCCCATCGCGCAGTCGATGCCGTGCTCGGAACCGTGCTGCACGGTACGTTCTACACGACGCTCGAGCTCGGCAAACGCTGGATTGCGCAAGGAAGAGCCGGAACGATGCTCAACATCGTGACCACCTACGCCTCCTCTTCCAGCGGATCCGGCTACGTTGTGCCATCTGCAGCGGCAAAAGCCGGCGTGCTGGCGCTCACCCGCTCACTTGCCGCCGAATGGGCACCACATGGAATTCGGCAGGTGGCCATTGCACCTGGGCCTTTTCCAACCGAAGGCGCCTGGTCGCGCTTGATGCCGACGCCGGAAATTGAGCAGCGCCTGCTCGGGCGAATTCCGCTCGGGCGAGTCGGCGATCCGATCGAGCTCGCCAATCTCGCCGCTTATCTGATTTCCGACTACGCCGGCTACATCAACGGCGAGGTCGTGACCATCGACGGCGGAGAATGGCTGCAAGGTGCTGGCCAATTCAACGGACTTGCTGATGTCACGGATGAACAATGGGACGCGCTTGCCGCTTTATCGCGCAAAGGCAAGTAAGCACGCGTTTGCGAGGACTAGGACAACGGATACTCCCCATATCCTCCAATAAGGGAGGGGATCATGATGCGTTTCACAGTCCGCTACATCCCGCTCAGCAAAATCAAACCCGGCTTGCCCGTCGGCATGACCGCCCGCCTTCGGTATTTGCGCCATTTGATGTGGGATGGCCAGCATCTCATCGTCGTGCAGAAGGACCGCAAGGATGGCCAATACCGAATTCTACTCGGCAATGACCGCTACGAGTATTTGCGCAACCATACAAAGAAACTGACGGCACCTTGTATCGTCGATGAATCGAAGCTCGGCGCCGGTCTACAGAATTGGCTGCAGCGCTTCGCGCGCAAGCCGCCCACGGCTGAACCTGCTTCAGCGAGCACGCTGAAACGGCTAACCCCCTCCAGCTGGGCAATCGTTCGCGCCTATTTGAAAGAGGATCACCGTTTCAAGCAACTATCCCGCAGGCAGCAAGCGCAAGTGCTCCTCCTTGCGGTTCGTCACAAACAAATGGTCGTCTCGGCCATGAAATCCAAGACGGATCAATTACTGGCTCCGCAACTAAACGGCAAAGGCTGATTATTCGCCTTTGCCGTTTAGTTGTATGTTGAACAACTTCGCATAACATTCATCACAGCCCTCACATTTCAGCAAATCTTATCGTGACATTAATATCCGGTTTGGATAAGCTAGATGACAAGACTGGTAAATTCCTTCAGACCGGGAGCGTGGCTCAGTATGCAATTAGTATTCTTTATCTCCGATCATCATTTTGGGCATAAACAGATTATCGATTTTGAATCAAGGCCGGCCGTCGTACCTAGTGAGGAGCAGAAATGAAAGTCGTCTACGCAGGAAGCTTTGATCCCATTACGTTAGGGCATATATCGGTCATCGAACGAGCCGGCAATCTGTTCGACGAGGTGCATGTCATAATCGCCAATAACAGAAGCAAGAAGCATCACTTCACAATTACACAGCGTACGGAGCTTGTGGTACTCTCATTAATTCATATACCGAATGTGGTGGTTGTACCTTTCGAGGGCATTGTCGCGGATTATGTGAATGAGAACAGAATCGAAGCTGTCATTCGGGGCATCCGCAATTCGACAGATCTTGAATATGAGCTGCAGCTGGAGCAATATATGAGGAGCACGACCAAGGCAGAAACAATATACTTATCCCCTTACACGAAGGATATTCAGACGAGCAGCTCCCTTGTGCGAATGTTCATCCAGTCGGACAAAATCGAGATGGCCAAGGCATACATGCACCCGGATGCCTATGCAAGGATGGAGTCCTATGGTATTTAATCCGGTTGGACACTCGCAGCGGTTGTACTCTTCCCTCTTCGCTCCAGCATCCCTTGTATAAACCACGTATAACCGATAAAACCAAGCAGCGTTGCTACAGCCGTCAGTACGAAAGGCAGCAAATAATGATCGCCGGCCAGTATATACCCTGCCCAGTAGGAGGCAATCGTATTGCCGACGCTTCGGGAAACCGTTCGCATACCCGCAAATAAATTTCGGTCTTCCTCGGCTACGGCCGACATCGATTCGCTGTCAATGATATTGTTAAGCATGGTGAAGCCTGTCCCGCGCAGCAGCAGCAGAATCGCAAATGGTGCCGCCGGAATAGCTATGGCCATCAGTGCCACAATCAGAATGTTGTAGAGAAACAGAACGATGAAGCTTCTACGGCTTCCGAGCTTCTCAATGAAATACGGCATAATGATGGAACCGATGAAGAAGAAGAATCCGGACAGCGCGAGCAAACCGGAGATCGTGTCATCATTCATGTCAAAGCGGAATTTCAGAATGACATTCAGAAACGGACTGAGTAGTCCATAAGTGAACCCGGAATTGAAGATGAGCAGCGAGAGCGCAAGCAGAAAATAAACCGCATGCCGCTTCTTTTGCCGTCTGCCCGCCGCGCTTTTTGCATCTTCCTTCTGTACCTCTTGTCCTTCGTTCGTTGCCTGTTCAGGCGACGGCAACAAGATTCCTCTTAGGATCGCGGACAACGCAAAACAACCTGCCGCTGCGAAGAAAGCATATTGATAGACCGTCGTACTGCCCTGAATCCAGTTCGGCAGAAAGCCGCCAAGCAGCGTCCCGATCCCTGTGAACAGAGTAAATACGGCAAAAAGCAATGAATAAGCGTTCGTCTCTTCCTTCTTGCTTTTGCAATATTGGAAGATCAGTTGAATCTCCGAATTGACGATGGCCGTAACGCCAAGCGACCAGATAAGCTGCGCCGCAGTAACCGCTGCCCTGCTTGTACCTAAACCGAACACTAGGAGCGAGATAAAGGAGAGCAGCATGCCGATAACCAGCATTCGTTTGCGTCCGACTCGCTGCACAATCAATCCCACCGGCAAGCTTGTCAGCCCGATCGTGAGCGCTCCGAGCGATGTTATTTGACCGATGGCACCCTTGGAAAATCCCAGATCAAGCAAATGCAAATTGAGAATGAGGCTAAAGATACCCGCCCCGATGCCAAACAGACTTTCCGTGGCAATAAATCGCTTTACGCCCGGAGATAAATCACGAAATAGATGATACGTATACTTCCACATGATAACGCCTTTCCTCTAGCTGATGTCCTCCTATTCTAATGGATGCGGAGGTCGCCTTCAACCGCTTTCGTCATTTGGCGTCAGCCGCAAAGTAGAAGGTATCCGCCGTCTTCTGATCTACGCAGCCGGTAAGCACGACATACGACTGTCCTTGGTCGTTTTGCTTCGTGTCCAAGCCCTCGCATGTCGTGCTTGGTCTGCCCAGATCACTCCCGAAGGCATCCATGCTATTGTCAAACGTATAATAAATCTGCTTCCCGTCGTACGTAAGCTCATAGAAGATCGGATCCCCTTCAATCGTATATTGGGTAATCCGCACATTCATTCGGCCGGCTTGTTTTTCTTTCACGTGTGTCACAAATTGATTCCATTTCTCTAAGTTTGAGTACTTCCCATGTACGTTAACTACGTCGCCATTTTCGATTGCCCGGTCAGGATTGTAAGGTTCAGTCACCTTTGGAAAATCATCCCCGGCCCCTTGACTCTTACCGCTGCCGTCGGTCTGGCCGCTGTCTCCTACTCGGCCGCAAGCCGTCAGCAGCAGCAGGGCTAATGCAATAATTGCCGCTTTTCTCATCATCTAACAATCACCTCATGCCTATCGACGCGAAGACATCCGCGAAAGTTGCATCACGGCAGCCATTATGCTGGCTGCCGTGTAGTTCGTAGCGTATTGCGCAGGCAAGGCCGTCACGTCTACGGATGATCATAAAGTTAATTTTAAGCGCCGGATGAGCTCTGCCTGCGTAAAAGGTTGCTTCCTCCCCCAGCGCTTGACGCGGACAAGGTACGGGCTTGCCGGGTTTTTCCGATGGTAAAAGCCGGGAACGCGCATGACGCGAGCGAGGTCCGTGATTTGGGGATCGGAGTTGAACTTACGGACGAGTGCTCGCTGGATGGGGACGAACCAGCCGATCGATCCTTGTCGGATTGCCCAATAGATGTGGTAGCCGTTTTTGGTTTCCACGATCATCGAACCGCGAATGAGCATTCGGTGCTTGGCAAGAAACTTCTGTTTGAGCTGCCACACTCTTCGCTTGCCTCGCTGGGCGATCAGCCGATAACTTCCTTGCTTGGTAGGCGTCACGGTGATGGATTCGATCTGTTCCACCGCGTCCGCTTGCAGCTCCCGCTTGCGGCGCTCCGCCTCTTCTCTCGACGGCAGCAGTTCGGAGATCTTGTTGAGATCGACGTCAATGAAGTGAGCGCGAACCTCCTTGAAGTCGCCTCGGGCTTGCTCCCGATAATTGACGGTCATGAACACCGCATAACCATCTTTGTTTTTGCGGAGCAGCGGAACGGACCGCTTGGCAGGCGTCAGCAGCGTAATCCGAGACAACTGGCGCTCTATTTGCTTCATCGGCTTATGCAGCGTCATCGCCCTCGCCTTGCTCTGCGAGGTAGGCCGAGTCGGTTTGCGCGCCATTGTATCGTGGACAAGCGTGAAATGTAAAGTTTGGCTTCTTCTGCAGCCGAGTTTCCTGATAAAAAGCCGGAATTGACGAGAACGCAACCACATGCGGCTGGCATGCAGGGTCAAACGCTGCTCCACTCCATCACATCCTCTATTTAGGCTGATATTACACGCTGCTTTTCCTTAAAATAATCTTATTCTGCCAAGATTCCATGCGTGTGGTGGAGAATAAAAAACAGCAGCCGATTTCTTATCGGCTGCTGTCATGTTTAGTAAAGCGAGTATCATTCCCGGCAAATCATCAGTTTGTTACCGTCCGGATCCTTCACGACGAACCAATGGTCATGCTCGATTTCCGTGACAAGCTCGACCCCGAGCTTCTTCATATAGTCCAAGGAACCTTGCAAATCCTCCGTCATCAGCATAAACGCCGGCGTCTCGATCGTTGGAGGACCGCCCGGCTCTTGGCCGCCCCACTGCGGCATCGTATCCAATATGAGGCCGGTGCCTTCCATAGGCAGCGGGCACAGGTGACCGGACAAAATCGCACAGTCGGCTGCGTTCAGCCCGAGAATCCGGCAATACCAGTCGCGCGACTTCTCGATATCCCGGACCGGTACGAACAGGCTTCCCACTTTGTTCTTGATAGGACTGGAAGATAAGGATTCCACTTCGGATTGTTTTTGTTCAGTCATGGTTTTACCTCCACTAATCAATTTAAAAGCTTTCGGTACCATCAACGGCCGATAGTCTTTCGGTATGTCCGTGCGAAGCGGATCTCGGCTCATCTACTATTTACTCCTCTACCAATAGAATCGGAATATATACTTTAACGAGCGAATCCCGCTCGATATCCCCATCTGCCAATGTATGATACGATGCGAACCATTGTCTGGCTTCATCGAACCGGTACGCTCCGCTGACCGCAATCCACCGATGCATCGTATCCAGAATGCCGGTTAGTTGCCCGTAAGTCTTGGATTCGCGGCAAGCATACAGTCCCGCTCCCATGCACTTCCGCTCGATACCTGCCTCTAGCAAGTTTGCTTGAGCGTTTACAAGGATCCCATTCTCCCACCAGTATTCCTCGGAATCGTCCGCGCCATAGAGGTAAGACATGTAATAATAACCTTCATCATCCCGGCCACTACCGTAAGGCTGCCTGACATGCCAGTCGATTAACCGCCGTTCGGCAGCCTCTTGAGCTCCAGCCCCGTGTTCTTTGCAAAAGTATGCTTCGGTCGGCGGAAGGCTCACGACTACAATGGATTCGTTGCGCTGCTTACGCTGTACCGGGAGATATAAGTTCATTCGAGCAACTTTGCCGTTGTAGGCGATGAACTCTTCGACGTATGGATGCGTACCGATTTCGAAAGTGCTCTTCGGCAACCAATCCGAAAGCAGCTGGTCCCAACTGTCTTGAACGAGCTTCGGGGATTTGGCGGAGACTTTCCTAACGGCATAGAGACCTCCGACGAATTCGATCTCCCTGAAAGCAGGGTGTCTGATTTGTCCTTCTTCGCAGACCACAAGCACCCGGTAACCATATTGCGTTATGCCTTCTATTTCGGGAAGATCGACATTGTGCCCGAAAACCCTCGTCTTCGAAGCCGATATTTGACCCGATAACAACGCATTGATGACTCGAAAGGCCTCGTTCTCCATCCCCAGCTCCTGCTCCGAAATATGCAAGTAGGCATAGGATTTCTCCGGCATGAACCGGATCACTTTGACGTCCGGAAACCGTTCGCTCTGCTCCCGATCTTCCAAGTAAGCGACCCGTTCTTCCAACCGAATGGGTTCGAAGCTATAATAGATGTCGGCTTGGCGGTAAGCTGACGGAGTCAGTCCGACAATCTTCTTGAACACCTTCGCGAACGAGTGGTACGACTCGAACCCGCTTTCCCACGCCAGATCCTCGATGGATCGCTTCGAGTTTCTCAAGTGATCGGCAGCTACGCTCATTCTTCTTTTTCGGATATAGTCTTTAATAGGGTGGCCGGTTAGCGAAGAGAAAACTCGGTACATTTGTGCGACAGAGAGATACGACAGTTCCGCCAAGCCTGCGAGTTCCATTTCCTCATCTAAGTGCGTTTCGATATAATCTATCGCTCGCTGCACGGATTCCTGATATCGCATGCTTCATCACCTGCCGCTTCGGTTTCTTTAGCCTAATTATAGCAAAGGTAATTTCTACCACAATGTTCGAAATTCTCAAATATTGTTGCAAACCTATTGCTCGCACTATGCTAGATTAGGTTGCTATACTACGAGGAGAAGGAGTGAGTTAGGATGACGCGATTCATTGACAGCCCCATTCGCAACGATGAAGAACGCAACCGCGCTGCGCTCGTCGAGCGTCTGGCTGCCCGGTTCGCGGAGCGAGCGCCCAAGTACGATCGCGAGGGTGCATTTCCATTCGATAATTTTACCGACCTGCGGAAGGACGGCTATCTACAGCTCACCGTTCCTCGGGCTTTCGGCGGCGACGAAATCCCGCTGTACGAGTTTGTCCTGCTGCAAGAAAGGCTCGCTTACGGAGACGGCTCGACCGCGCTTGCCGTCGGCTGGCATCTCGGCCAGATTATGCATTTGCGCACGACCGGTAAGTGGCCGGCGGAGACGTTCGAAGCACTTTGCCGCTCCGTCGTGAAAGACGGCACGATGATTAACACGTTCGCCAGCGAAGCGTCCTCCGGCAGCCCTAGCCGCGGCGGCCGCCCGGAGACGATCGCGGTTCGCGCGGACGGCGGTTGGCGGATCACGGGACGCAAGACGTTCAGCACGCTGTCGCCCATTCTCGACCGCTTCGTGGTGTCCGCCTATCTCCCGGATGAAGATTGTACAGCCGATTTTCTGGTTCATCGGTCGGACCAGGTGTCAATCGTAGAGACATGGGACACGATTGGAATGCGCGCGACGGGCAGCCATGACGTCGTGCTGGAAGGCGCTTTCGCCGGCGCGGACAGCCGGCTGACCGGCAAAGGAACGGATGACGGCGGCGGTTGGCTGCTGCATATTCCGGCGTGTTACATGGGCATCGCCCTTGCCGCGCGGGACTATGCACTGGCATTCGCGCGCTCCTATAAACCTAATTCCTTGGATAAACCGATTGCTGCCCTTCCTTCGGTTCAACATACGATCGGGGAAATGGAGATCGAGCTTCGCACCGCCCGCACGCTGTTGTATGCGGCGGCCGACAGATGGGACAAAGAACCGACGGAGCGGATCGCGATGAAGACGGAGCTCGGCCTGGCGAAATATACGGTCACGAACAACGCCATCCGCGTCGTCGACCTGGCAATGCGCATCGTCGGCGGCACCAGCTTATCGCGCGCGAATCCGCTGGAGCGCTATTATCGCGACGTCCGAGCCGGCTTGCACAACCCGCCGATGGACAGCTCGGTCATCCAGATGCTGGCCGCGTCGGCGCTTGGCGAGGGAACCTAATTAAAACAAATTGTCACTCGCCCGTTGCGGCGCGTTGACGTCCCCTTTCAGGAAATACTCATACTTTCCGAACCGCGACAGCGCGGCTTTATCGGCTTGCCATACCCATTCGTCGATTTCGGTCTGGCATCGGTGAGCGCGGAACGCGGCGAGCTTAGCTTCGTTGTGCGCCTGCACGTCGACACGGACAACGTCCTTCGCGGTGTACCCGTAATGCTCAGGGTGCTTAAGCGCGTCCCCGAACGTAATGAAGTATAACGCTCCCTTGCCAGCCGAACGCCGGAAGGCGGCCGTCGCGGCCTTGCCGATCGCGCAGTGGTCCGGATGACCGCCGTACCGTTCATGGAACGTCAGCACGACGTCCGGCTCCACTTCGTTGATAAGCGCTTCAATGCGCTCGATGAGCGATGCTTCGTCTTCGAATTCAACGGTTTTGTCGCGGAGGCCGAGGAAGATCAGCCTGCCGATGCCCAGGCAATCGCAGGCGTCCCGCAGCTCCTGCTCGCGGGCGGCAGCCATCGTTTCGCGATTAAGATACGGCGGGTTCCCCATGCGGCGGCCCATATCGCCCTTCGTTGCGCTTACCAGCGTAATCTCGACGCCTTCGGCAGCGTATTTCGCAAGCGTGCCTCCGCAAATAAACGATTCGTCATCGGGATGGGCGAACACTGCAAGCAGCTTGCGTTTTAGCACTTGTTCTTGGCTCATTCCGGAAACGGCTCCCTTCCTATATGCAGCGCGATGTTCATGCGGCCTCTGTCGTCATAGCCGGCCAGCAGCAAGCGGCCCTGCCCGTCTGCTTCGAAATGCGTGAGCGCCTCCATCCGCAGCCAGCCGTGGCCATCGAAACGGAGCGCGGCGCGGAAAGACTCTTCCCCCGCGATAAAAGCATGCGTTACCCTTACTTTGAAATTGCGGACAAACATGAACGACGTCGCTTCACTGTGGATATAAACCTCAGACCCGACAAACTTCCGGAGCTCGGCCTCCACTTCCATTCTGTTTATAGGAATCATGGCGCAAATCTCTTTTCTATAGGGAATGTACGATCAAGCTTATTGTAGCACGAGAGGAACCTTAACCTCGACCTGGAGCAACCGCGGCTCGTTTAATCTATGAACAGCAAAAAAAGGTAACCCGTTTCGGTTACCTTTTAGCCAAACCCGTTATGCCAATGCAGCATTCCCTCACAGTCACGCAGCAACATCCCGCTTCGTAAATACGAGCCAAGCGACTAGATTAAACACGATGAAGTATGCGCTCAGTACAGCAACGGAGAAAGTAAGGGTCATCCCTTCTTGATAAGGTGTGCCTGATAAATATGGGGTCAAATCAATATTGGCAAACAAAATGTACTTGCTCCAGGCATAGGAGCGAATGAACTCCGTAGCGATCGTACCCGCAAACATCGCAAAGAGGGAGAACCCTATGGCCATCGCGCTGCTGCGGAACGCAGTCGAAATCATGAAGGCAATTGTAACAAACATAATCGTCGAAACGCCTTTATACATATACGTTTGCAACAGGTTCGCGACCATGTTCCGTTCCACAACGGCTCCGTCAGCATTAACCTCTAACAAGGGCAAGGCGATGTGCCCGAATCCAAACAGCGCTCCGTTGATCAAGATCGATACGATAGACAAGATAATCAGGAGCGTGATCCCGAACATAATCATGGTCACATATTTAGACAGCAGTATTTTCAGTCGGCTGTTCGGCCGGATCAGCAGCAGCTTAATTGTGCCGGAGGAGAATTCACCCGCCATGCTGTCCCCTGCGACAATAACGGTAAATAACGTAATCAAGATCACAAAGTTCGTCGATACATTGATCCCCACCCACATCGTGCCATCGACCGGCCGGATATCTTGCGCAAGTTGATAATCGTATTGAGCTACCAGCTCTTCATTATAGTTTCTGCTTTCCTTGTTCAAGTCCGGCTTCAGCAGAGCCTCCTGCCGGGATTGTTTCTCTGCCGCAACATGCTCCTGCCAAGTGCCGCCATGCTCATCATTGCTGTAGTCGTACCATACCATGAAGTTCACAAAACCAAGAATAACGATCATGACGCCGATCATGATCCACGTCCGGATCCGGCGGTACAGCTTCATATTTTCGTTCAGTAACAGACTACCCAATTCGCCCGCCTCCAGTTATTTCTAAGAATCGATCCTCCAAGGACTGGCGCTGCGCTTGAACACCGTAGACTCTGACATCCAATCGTATCAGCTCCCTCAGAATATCCGGAATTCGCTCCTTCTCCGTCATAAACTCCAGCCCTTCAGGAACAGCCTTCACTTCCTTCACATCCTCCATCGCCTTCATTGCATCCAATGCGCGTTCGACCGGCTTGGCATCAATGACGTAGGTTTGCGCCAGGTCTTCCGATTGAACAAACTCCCGAATCGGTTTCACATCGACCAGCTTGCCCTGTTGGAGGATGGCCACTCGATCACACATCAGCTCCATCTCGGACAATAAATGGCTGGAGACAATGACGGTAATTCCTTCCGTGCGGGTTAAGAGACGCAAATAATCGCGAAGCTCGCGAATGCCCGCAGGATCAAGCCCGTTGGTCGGCTCATCCAGAATGAGCAGCGACGGACGATGCAGCAACGCCTGCGCGACGCCTAAACGCTGACGCATCCCCAGAGAATACTTCTTCACCTTGTCGCGGATCCGATTGTCCAGCTTGACGAGGTTAACCACCTCATCGATGCGTTCCTTGGTCACGCCCGGCACCATCCTCGCATAATGAACGAGATTGTGGTAGCCGCTCAAATACTTGTACATTTCCGGGTTTTCCACGATGGCTCCGACATGACGAATCGCTTGCTCGAACTCGCTTTTAATATTTTTCCCTTTGATGAAGATTTCGCCCTCGGTAATGGACATTAAGCCAACCATCATGCGAATCGTGGTCGTCTTGCCCGCCCCGTTTGGCCCCAAAAATCCGAAAATCTCCCCCTGCGGAACATCAAACGTTAGGTTATCAATGATCGTGGAACGGCCGATACGTTTGGTTACTTGACGCAAGCTGAGAACAGGTTCATTGCTCATGATAGATCTCCTTATATAAAGTAATGGTTGAGTGCAAAAATGGGATGCCGGAAGTAATTTACTTCGAAGCGATGATTTGATTTTAATTGATAGTTTATTGTTTTGCAATAAAATTTTATCAATTTATAATTCATTATTGTTGTTAAATGCGAAATACAACAAGATTTCGGCTTAAAAAAAAGCCGCATGCTATGCGGCTTTTACCGGAACTGCCAATACACCGGCTGCATATGTAGTGATGTGGAGACTAGTAAACTTCCATAATGAAAGGAGATTATGCTAGATGCGAAGAAAGATTCTTATCCTCATTCTTGCCGTGACGACCTGCTTCCTGGGAGCTGTTCCCGCATTCGCAAACACAGCTCATACAGGAAGACTTGCAAACGGTGATCTTTTGTTAACGCGCGCCCGTCAATGAACGATTTTCCCCGTCCCCCGTTTCTGATACGCCAAGGCCAGCTGAATTGGAGCACCATTATTTCCATCCCTTGATATGGTAATGGATGTGAAACACATCCTGCCCGCCTTTTTCCCCGCAGTTATTATTCATACTCATACCTACGAGAAAACACTTTATTATATTAACGCGTTATTGTACTATTGAATTAACGCAATGAACTAATCCTAAATAAAACCAATCGAAAAGTGAAGGTGAACCAATCATGTCCTTAATGAAGTCTGACATTCCATCACGAAATGTACTGAAACGCATGAAGCCTTATTCGCCAGGCAAACCGATTTGGGAGGTCCAGCGGGAACTGGGACTTGATCGCGTCGTGAAGCTAGCCTCCAATGAGAATCCACTCGGCCCTTCACCAAAGGCAGTGGAAGCGATACGCGAATTGTTGTCTGCTATTCATCGGTATCCTGATGCGCAGGCAGTGGATTTACGTGCAACAATAGCCGCGAGATATGAGCTTGTATCTGAGCAAATCATCGTCACCAACGGCGGAGATGAATTGATTACGCTCGTATCCGAGGCATTCATCGAAGCGGGGGACGAGATCATTGTGCCTGGTCCTTCATTCAGTGAATATGAGTTCGGAGGCCAATTAATGGGAGCAGTCATCCGGACGGTATCTTTGACAGAAGATTTTCAATACCATGTTCCCGCAATACTTGAAGCAGTTAGTGAACGTACGAAACTTCTATATCTATGCTCGCCAAATAATCCGACTGGAACGATCCTGCCTAAATCGGCGCTAACGGAGTTGTTGAATTCACTGCCTCCAAATGTGCTTGTTATCTTCGATTCCGCCTACAGCCACTTTGTAACCGAAGACGATTATTCAGATGGGATTGAGTTTGTGAAAGCGGGTTATCCCGTGATCGTACTGCAAACCTTCTCCAAGGTTTATGGATTAGCGGGGATCCGGGTAGGCTTCGGGGTCGCATCGCCATCGATTATTAGAGCGATACTTCAAGTGAAGGAACCTTTTAATGTAAATGCTCTTGCCCAAGCAGCAGCGGCGGCAGCAATTGCAGATGAGGATCATGTTCGAAAAACCAGCCTACTGGTGAAGGAAGAACGTCTGCGGCTGTATCAGGGATTTGAGGAGCTCGGTTTGTCTTACACCTCGAGCATGAGTAACTTTATTCTTGTTGAGCTTTACGAGAATGCGGAGCAGCATTACGTCGAGCTGATGCGGGAAGGGGTTATCGTTCGATACGGAGCGGCGTGGGGGCAGCCGAATCATATACGAATCTCCATCGGCACACCAGAGGAAAATGATATATTGCTTCAAGCGCTTCGAATGATTCTGAAGTAGGGCGATTTTTAATGACATCTGCAACAATTAACACAGATCCTTGGGCTTAAATAAGCTATAATAAGAACAAAATACAAAGAACTTGTAAACCGAGGAGAATTTATGAATCGTCACGATTTTCTACCCATCATACTTGGCAGCGATGAGAATGCCTATGGTAATGTCAGGCTTATCCATGAAACGTACAAGGTTAAACCGCTACTGCTCTGTACGCGGCTGTTGATTCCAACCATGCATAGCACTTTGTTCGAACTCGTCCAAATTGACCGCTTCGATCAAGAAGACATCTTCCCTAATGCGTTGTTGGCCATCTTGGAGAAGTATGCCGAACCAAATAAGAAATTGATCGTTATTCCTTGTTCAGATTATTATGCGGGGATGTTATCGCGCCATTACGACAAGTTCAAAGGGCTGATAGCGAATCACTTCCTATCGGACAAGCTGCTGGAAACGCTCGATACAAAAGATAAATTCTATGCCTTGTGCGAACGATTCGGCTTAGACTACCCGAAGACGGTCGTATGTGAACCGCAAGAACGTGAAAACGCGATAGATCGCATGGAATTTCAATTTCCGATTGTAGTAAAGCCCGAGAATAGCAATGCGTATGAATATCTTCATTGTGACTTTGAAGGAAAGAAAAAGGTGTTCTTCTTTGACAAGCGCGAAGACTATTTGGCGATGATCCGCAATATGAATACTTCCGATTATAACGGGAAATTGATCATCCAAGAATTCATTCCGGGCGGCGACAGTGCCATGCGCGTAATCAACAGCTACTCGGATGACCATGGTAACGTTAAAATGATGTGTCTCGGCCAGCCCGTTCTCGAAGAGTACGCGCCGAAAACGCTCGGAAACTACGCCGCTATCATAAGCCGCTTCGATATGGACATTTATGCAAAGGTCAAGGCATTCTTGGAAAACATCGGTTATGTCGGATTTTCCAATATTGACATGAAGTTCGACAGCAGGACGGGTAAATATATGATGTTTGAAATCAATCCGCGATTAGGCAGAAGTAGTTTGTTTGTCCGCGCAGCGGGTTTGAACATGATTGAAGCGCTCATCAACCAAGTCGTTTACGGCAAAGAAACCGATTGCGTGTACGGGCAAACTTCTGCGCTATGGACGAATGTGCCGAGGATGGTATTGAGGCGCTACATCTCCGACCCGGCGTTGTCGGCTGAGATCGATCAGCATTATAGACAGAAGAATGTAATCCGTTCGATCTGGTACAACAAGGATCTGAATGTAAAGCGAGTAATCAGCGTCACGCGATATTTCTATGGTCACGTCAACAACTATCGTCGCTATTATTTCGATAAAGAACATGCTTCGTTCGCAAATCTGCAAGGCTAAGCAGCTGAATGGAATAAAGGCAGCCGATCGTTATGTACTTCGCCTAATTGCTAGATAATGACTAACATTGGGGTACAGTGCAGTATTAACCCGCTGCCTTTATGTTGTTAAGCTATTGTGCCCGTTTGTTCTTCAGAACGTAAACTTGCCGAGATCTTGCCCCATCATTCCATATCTCTCTCCTTGGAACAAAGGCTCAAAGACCATTCTTATTTGGACTAGATTTCTCGAGGGGGAGAAGTAATTGAAGAAGAAAATAATTGCAATTTGTGCAGTTCTCTTAGCAGTTTCTGTAACGATTGCGTATTATTCTGTTCGCTTATCGGCTAAAAGCGTCATTCCATATTCTACTCAAATAGAAAAAGTCTATTTTAGTTACCTTGATGGAGGCGAACTGAATTTCTACCTAATCGATTTCAATACCAAAAATCAAACAGAGCTTCATCAAATGACAAGTATATGGGAATCTGTTTCATATACGAGATCCTTTGGTAGTAAAAACATAAGAAATGATGGTAAAGCGTTTATGATAATCGTTTTCTATCGTGGCGATGACGGTAAACTACATAATTATGATTTAGATATTAACGAAAAGGGCTTTGTTGTAAGCAATAAGAGGAAATACAAAATGGAACATGGGGCTCAGGAAGTGTTCCAGCGTTTATCAGCATGGCTATTAAAAAATGGTATCAAGCAGCCAATTGGAACTTCCACTTTGATAGGCGATTAAACTAAACTGCTCCCTCTTATTATATGTTCGAATGCATATACGCACATGCTAAAAGAACCTTCAAATCCGCCAAAGACGGAGGTGAAGGTTCTTTATTTGTATAATCTTTATTTCCCGTCAAGCTTCTGGCGAATAGCTTCCTCGATAGAGTCGATAGGATCGGATCCGGGCTCCGGAGTGTAGAAATCGTCATCAGTATCTTTGGATGGCGATGTATAGAGTCCGCTGGCAGCAGCCGTTACTGCCGAGATCGCTCCTTTGTCTTCGACAAGCGTTTGAAGCAGCGTTTTCTTGCTGCCTGCTGGTTTGGCGATCAGTGCTGCGTAAGCAACTTGGACCATATCGCCTCGCAAGAACGGACTTGCTCCAGTTAGTCTTTCTGCAACATCCGTTTGCAAAAGACCATTTTTCTGAGACAGCTCGGCGGCCGTGGCAGGTACGGCATCTGGGTATCCGAGCAGTCGATTGATCAGCGTCAAAAACTCCTTGCCCGTCATCAAACGATCTGGGGCAAAGCTGATACTGCTAATCCCTTTCACATACCCTTTGTTAACGGCATAGGCGATGGAGGCCGCTGCCCAGTGCGTGCTTTTCACATCGGTGAAAGCCGGCTTTAGCTTTGCTTTAGCCGCAGCGCCGTCTTCACCGGCAAGACGCAGCAGCATGGCTGTCCCTTGTGCACGGGTAAACGCTGCCTCGAGCTGATAACCATTGTCCATGCCGTTAAATAGCCCCAGCTGGTGAAGGGTATCGGCCTGTTTCGTGCGATCATCGGATACCCCATTAACTGGGGAGACGATTAGCAAAAATATGGCAAGAAGAAGGATTGTGGCAATGTTGTATTTCCTCATGGCTGCTTCACCTCAGTTTTAGGCTGTTCTGGTTGTACTGATTCTGGAACAGGCTGTTCATTGCCTTGCTCGATTCCTGTTTCTTTTGTTTGCGGCTCCACTTCCTTGCCATTTACTTCGCCTGTGTGCTGGAGACTGTTAGGATCAGACGTATAAGAGCTGACGTAGTTGGCGAATGGATCCCATGCATCACCTGGGAAGATCAGAGGCTGCGCGTAGAAATTAAAGCCTGTTACATTTCCTTGGGGATCGAACGATTGAACAAGCGTTACCGACTTCTGCGGCTGGTTCAATTCCTTCACGACCGCTGTACCATCGAGCTTTTTGCCTGACCAAAACTGTACGGATGATTGACTTAGCAGAGCACCGCTCGAATCGAAGTAATCATTGCGCATTGAGTTGCTCAAGAATCGCTCCGACCCGCCTTCGCCGGACATTTTAATAAATTGTTCATCGATATATCTGTCACCGCTGTACAGATGGAGAATTCCATACATTAGCTGGATGGGCTTGTCCGAACCGCCGGCTAGTTGCGTCAGCCAGTGATCGGATGGAACAGAATTGGGATAAACGGTAAATTCAGCCGCATACACGACTTCGATGCGGTCAAACTCATACTTCGAATCCGCTGCGGAAGTGCTTTGCAACGGGATAAGCATTATCATCGCCAGCAGCAGAGCCAGCATTTTTTTGCTCAAAGCGGTCATCTTTTCAGCTCCTTATCTGCTTGTATCCAACAAAATTATATAAAATGTTCCAATAAATTGATACATGTTTTCATTTAATAGAATTACGTTTCAATAAAAAAGGAGCATCCTCCACTCTATCATTGAATCGTCATAGTACGTCTCCAGAAAGGTAACGAGGCAAGCAGTATCCCTGCACAGAAGCCGGTGATTGGGGCTACGACTAACATTCCCAAGATGTTACCGCCCGACGCCAGAAGCAGTTTACACCCTGTCATTAATACTGCGACCATCACCGCAAAGCCCCAATACATAAGTTTTTGTTTGGATGTGATAATCGGGATTTCTTTTAAACGGGGCTCGGTTCTGTAAAGTGCGACTCCTATTTGCGCGATGATAACCGCCATACCGATCATCGACAGGCTGTGCTGTAAAATTTTATACACGGGCAGATCCAAAATGACGATAGATTCCAGCATTGAAAACTGCTGAACCATATATCCTCCCTCATGTGTGAAGGCGTCGACCGCTATATGTGAGAGGAAGCCCACGGAAACAGACACGAGGTAGACAATCCAGTCTCGAAGCGTCCGTAGACTCCATGAATATAATAGGTTGTACGCCCTCCGATTCAAACCAAAGATGGCCGGCAAATGCAGGACGAATGATTCCTTAACAAACGTATGAAATAGGTAGGCGAACAGGATACATAGCGGAATCACCTGAACCAACAAACCCGTGAACGAATGACCGATCGTTTGATGGGGCTCCAAAGAGAGGAAATATTCAAAATCAGGCGCCATACTCCCCAACACGAGGCCGGTTACGCTAAGGCAACGTGGAAAGATAAATTTAAAGGGTAGGGCGTAAGCCGGGTGCGCAAAGGTAAAAGGCATCAGTTAACGCTTACCTCCTTTTTCCATTAGACTACAATCTTACTCATACTTGGACCAAGTTTGGTAACCATCACTATTTTCTTCAGAAGTGTTAGAAGCATCAAATGTTTTGAAATAACTTGCAGAATATTTTATGGGCGCTATTTTTTCTGATTGACTATAAATATTAAGATTAATATCGTAAATCTCACTCTTCCATTTTACAGATTTTGCAATTTCATTTATATTTTCAATAGTTGAGAATTGCTTAACTTTAGCCAATATGTCGTGTACCTTTTCTTCGGTAGGACTATCTTCTTTCATCATGATGTTTATTGTCAAATTAGGCCTAGTGAATGTGAATTTGATGTTTTTGATTGCTGGTATTTCTATTTTCAACTCATTAGATAAGGAAACCGTTGATGATGTGTTTACTGAATGTGTAACACTACAACCCGAATTAATTAGTACGATTACAATAATCATGATTCCAACACGACAAATATTCATCAATTTAAACATTCAATTCACTTCTTTCTAAAAATCAATTAACTATAGTGCCCGCTCACCTGCATTTCTATCAGGTTACATTCAGGATAATGTCCTTTAGTTCAATCAGAGTCTTGATTCGATAGCTGGCCTGTGAGAAGTCATGTGTTTTTGTGAAGTCATTATGGACAATAGCACAGTCGATACCGGCCGCCACGGCTGAGTTCAACCCTCTGTTTGAATCTTCTACAACCAGGGTCTCTTCTTTGGTTGCTCCGAAGCGCTTAAGGCCGGTCAAGTATGGTTCCGGATGCGGCTTGGTGCGCTCGTAATCTTCGCGGACAAGGACGAAATCCATGAATTGTCTGATCTGGCGGTTTTCATGAATAAGTTGAAAATCCGCACGTTTTGCAGTCGTCACGATAGCCATTCGGACATATTTTGATAGTTCGGCTAGCGTTTCAACTACGCCTTCAATCTCTATGGCTTCGGTTCTTAGATATTCCTGATAATAGACGTTGCGGACCTCGCGCTGCTTGCTAATGGTCTGTTCATTAATACCTGCCGCCTTAGCTTGGGACCAAGTGCCAAATGACTGGGTCATGTCGCGGAGGTATTGATCTTTATCCAAGGTAAATCCAATGTCAGCCAGAGCGCGTTCTCCCGCTTTGCAATACCAGAATTCAGTATCAACAAGAACGCCATCATGATCGAAGAGTATGTACTTCTTCATTGTTTCGTTCTCCTTTGTGAGTGTGGTACTAAGCCATCATATTATTCGTTATCATTCCAGTATTGCATTTCTCATTCTGATCATCGAGAAATTAACGGTTGATGCTACTATTCGTTCTTTTAAAGGTAGTAAGGAAGGTGTTACTCTAATCTCAATTCCTTCTTCTATAATGGCTGAAAGTAGATCATCGATTATTTCTACATTCTCGGGTACGACAGCACGAGTTGAGATGTAATATCCTGCGTTTGAATCGGTTAACTCAAACCCATCGGAATCAAAAGTGTACCTATATACATGGCCCTTTCTTAAGCGATTGTACCAACCACTCTCAATAGCAACCATCCGATTTGTTTTTGACATCCCAAAGAACTTTTCGCGGTCAATTTCGTTTGTATCTTTCTTTGGCCACACGCATACTCTTGGACACTCACGCGGAAAATAATAATGCGGTGCATGATACTCATCAATTGTCCATACCTTCGCATCTGTTTGCTTGTATAATGGTCTTGGTTCAAATACCTTAATATCAGGTTCCTCGCTAAAGTGGTATAGCTTCATAGATCTACCTCCCTTTAACGCTGCTATAATTGTATAAGTTCAATAATTTCACCTACACATTGTTCTATGTCCTTATTAGAGCAATCAAGGATTTTATCGCTGTACTTTATGTACAATGGTACTCTTTCGTCGTAAACGTCTTTAAGACTATAGCCTTTCTTTATAACAATTCCTCTGGTTGTTACGTTTGTAAGTCTCTTTTCAATCTCTTCATATGAAACATGTAAAAAGATAACCTGTCCGTGTTGTTTAAGGACTTTCATGGCCTTTTCAGAATATATAACGCTTCCACCTGTCGATATGATGCAGTTTTTTAATTGGAGTTCCGACACCATAACTTCTTCGACCTGCATAAAACTTTCGATGCCGTCATGATCAATAATATCTTGCAATAACCTACCTTTGTGCTGCTGAATAACGATATCCGTATCCACGTAATTCATTTCAAGAGCTTTAGCAAGCAGCACGCCTAAAGTGCTTTTTCCAGAACCCGACATACCCACGAGAACGATATTCATAAATCCCCCACTTTTTTCCATTGTTATCAATAAAGCATTCTATGTTTCCTGAAAATATCCTCTACATGATTTCCCCAAACAAAAAAGAAAAAGCTTGATTGCTCAAGCTTTCAAAAATCAATTATAGGAAATTTGCTTCCCTAGGCCTGATCCTGCGTCAAGCCCTTTTAATGGAGCTCCCCTTTTGTAGGCCGGGTATGAGGTCTAGGTAAGCAGCTGTGGGAGGAGAATGAGCAGCCTCTCTCTCGTTGCGGCATCCTCATGGTTCCAGTCCCGTTCATCAAGCAAATAGCTGAATCCATTCTTCACTGCAGGGAGATTTCGCCAAAGTGGGCTGTCCATCAGCTCCTCCATGGCGGTCTTGGACTCAGGGCTTTCAGGAATCATCATGAACACGCGATTACCGGCATAGTGATGAATGGTTTTAGCCGTTATTTCCTTGTACGGCCTGCCTGAAGTCAAGATCTCTTGCACCTTGCCGGCTGGGCGGAAGCCGTCGGGATGATATAAGATCGATGAAAGACCGATATTGCCCATCACAAATAAACGTATGCCGCGATGGAACACAAATACAGATGCCGTCTCCTCCGGGCCAATACGCATCCGAAGCTGCTGCCACATTTGCGTTGTATGTTCGCTATAATGAAGAAGCCATTGTTGGGCTTCGTTTTTTTTGCTGAACCACTCCCCGAGCATTACCATCCTGTCATCCAGCGAGCCTCGAGAATTGTAGGTGAGGGTTGGAGCAATTTGCGAGATTCGCGAATAGAGCGTTTCATCATCATGATCAAAAATAATGAGATCAGGCGAGAGCTTGGATGCCTGCTCCGGACTGAGAGGCGTTTCCTTACAGAAGATCTGATTCTCAATAAGCGGAATGCCCAGCATGTCCATATCGCCTGTCGTCTCCCCGCAGTACAGAATACGGCTCGGGTGCGAAGGGATACGGACCTCATGGCCGTTCCAATCCTTCACAAGGATATTCAGCCTCCTGGAGAGGGCATACTGCCGTGGCGAAGAGCCTGTCATGTGCCGAAATCGCCGACTGAAGTAATACTCGTCAGTAAAGCCGACGTGTTCCGCAATTTCTCTGAGGGTGCTCTCGGTACCGATTAACCATTCTTTGGCTCGATTAATACGTAGCTCCGTCAAATAATCCAGCGGTTTTTTACCGGTAAGTTCCTTGAATATAGATGTGTACTGCCAAGAAGGAACATTAGCCAACTGGGCGAGCTGCGTGACAGTGATTGGATCCCGGAAGTTTGCTTGCATGTATTGGATCGTTTGTTCTACTGTTTGCGCAGAGCTCTGCGGCTGATCAACTTGCAAATTAAGCTCCAGCATAACTTCAATAATCCTCTGAAACTGCAATTGTTGACGGTACGCCTCTATGTTGTCTTGCTTAGTATGGTCAACATATAACTTGTCAAGTAATTCACTCCATTGCGACTGCGGATAGATCCGAAGCTCCTCGCGATCCGGGAACAGCTGTTGTTCGAAGCGCTCGGCTGTACCGTCATTTACATGGAAAACGGAAAAGGAAACACGATAATATTCAATTTCGCTATCGTCCATGCTCTCCAACTGATAAGCGCTGGAAGGTGGGAGTACATACGAGCAAGAAGGCGAGAAGAAAGAGCTGAACGTCTCGGTATAGATTTTACCGTTGCCGCTCTTAAATACAAATAGCGTATAGCTTGAAGCTACTTCCTCGGCTAATACCGCGCCAGCACCATAGCTGAGCAATTCAACATCTGCAAAATGAAATAAGAGCGATTGAAGCGGTAACCGGGCTGTTCGTGTCGGTGACATGTTGCGGCCCCTTTCAATATTGAGAACAATTATCAATTACGCCTTATTATAGACAAAAGAAAGAAGCACTTCAACACAACGTTGAAGTGCTTCTTCTGAATTGCTTCCTTATTCACCTTTTACTTTTCCAGCAGAACCTTTGGCAGTTCTGTAATCATCCACTCTCGGGATGTTGCATCGCTGCTCGCTTTTAGTATGTCGAAGTGATAGACATGATCGCTTTTAATAGCGGGGATTCCCTTCCATATTCTGCCATTTAAGAGCGCATTCGTATCTTTTTGCGCAGCGGGGTCGACAGGATTGAGAATAAAGATGCGATCAGCAGCGTATTGCGGCAGCAGCTCTGCGGATATTTCCAAGAAGCCCGTCTGTTGATCTATAAGCTCTTGAACGATAGGCAACGGTTTGAAGCCGCCTTCTTCATACAAGAATTGCGGGAGGCCTGCTCCTGCCATAATAAACAGTCGATTGCCCGGATACATTGTGAACACGGATGCGGTTTCGCCTTCTTTAACTCCGTTTGCATGCAAATCTGCCCACATGTCGGCCATCTTAGCCGCATGTGCAGCCAGCCATTCCTCGGCCTCTTGCTTCTTATTTAACAGATCACCTAACGTCCGCATCCGAACATCCAGCTGGTCGAACGTATTGAATGTTACGGTTGGAGCAACTTTAGCGATGGCATCATATTGCTCTGCATCATCATTGGAGAAAATGATAAGATCAGGCTTAAGCGTCATTGCTTTCTCTACATTTAGCGGAAAGCCGACGTCCTCCACGTTCGGCAGCTGATCTTCCAGTACAGTTCCTGTAATTGCATCTTTCATGATTCCAATAGGATTAACGCCAAGGGCAAGTAAATCGCCCGTTGTTTCACCATGATAAATGACCCGCTGAGGCGTTACTGGAATTTGGACTTCGTGTTTTGTCCAATCCGTGAACTTACGTGTTGTTTCATTTACTTCCTCATTTGCTACCTGTGTTTCCGTTGTAACCGCGGTTGAGTTGACCGCATTGCCTTCCATTGTATTGTTCTTGCCGCACCCTATTAATAATGCGCCCATTAGTGCAATAATGGTCAATAGAGCAACTGATTTGGAATTTCGATACATAGGCGTTCTCCTTATAAAATAATGTAGATAATGATAATCATTATCAATATTGCTATAGTAATGGATAACTACGCAGGACTCAATGGACAAACAAAGAAATCTCTCTGGGTTTTGTCCATGGCAGATGAATAACCGCAGTATCGCCTGACGAATGCAATTCGTTACCGGCACTCCCCTGAATATGCTGCTCAATATATGAGCAGGCAAAACCGAGCCGTTGCCTTAAGCAATTGATTCTGCCCAACAGAAAAGGCTGCCGTATTTAGATGGCAACCTTTTCTTTATTAAGCTATCGTTCTCCATTAGTTTTTTGCAATCGAAGCGAATGCAAACATGATATCTGCTTCACATGCGAGTTCACCGTCTACTGTCGCCATGCCTTTTCCTTTGACGATTTGACCTTTTACCCGAGTCACTTCAAATTGAAGATAAAGTTGATGTCCTGGTACTACTTGTTTTTTAAAACGACAATTGTCAATTCCCGTTAGAAGTCCAATCTGATTAGGAATGTTCTCCCCACTGGACATTACTATTCCACCTACTTGGGCCAGTGCTTCTACAACTAAAACTCCGGGCATGACAGGGGAATTGGGAGAGTGAGCAAGAAAATATGGTTCATTGAATGTAACATTTTTAATTCCAATCGCTTTTTGCCCTTCAACGACCTCTATAATTTTATCCACTAATAAGAGTGGATATCTATGTGGAATTAACTCTTTAATTCTAGTGATGTCAAACATCGATTGCCTCCTCTAGAATCGCCCGTCGGGCACGGCTATTTCTCTAACTCATATCTAGCCGCGATAATACCCGACTTGAACGTTCGACTGGACAGCAGTTTGAGCTTGTTTTTCTCACCGTCGCCGTGGAATGCCGATTTTCCGCCGCCCAAGATGACCGGACAAATCGTCAACAGGAATTCGTCGATCAAGCCGAGCTCAAGCAACGTCTTCGCCGCTCCCGGACTGCCGAAGATAACGAGATTTTTACCAGGCTGCTCCTTGAGCGCCTTGATTTCCACTGCGATATTGTCCTTGATCAGCATCGTATTATTCCAATCGGCACTGTCCATCGAGCCGGAAATGACGATCTTCTTAACATCCTGCACCCATTTGGCATGCTCCAAATCGTGCTTCGACGCATTCGGATCAACCAGAACTGTCGGCCAGTAGCTCTCCATCATCCGGTACGTGGAACGTCCGTATACGGGAGAACCGACTTCGGCTACGACCTCCTCGGCGTACTTCTGTAATTCCTCGTTGTACGGAATCCAATCTAGTCCTCCTTTAGAATCCGACGCATACCCGTCCAGCGACACATGCATGAACAAAACGAGTTTTCTCATGTTTTCTTCTCCTCCGATTTCTGTTACTAGGATCGCATGCTCATAGCTTGAAAGGCATGGCTCGTTACACATTGCTCCAACCATTGTGGTTCGAGACCACCGGCCGCTGCTACAGGGAAGAAGTCGGTAAATAAGTGATGATACGGACGTAAATTGCCTCCCTTGAACTGTCCTACATTGTACCAGCCGGTATCTTGGGACAGCAGCACTTGGTCACCGACCCCGCATTCGAGCAGCTGGCCTAATAAATCTACATGCTCTTCATAAGTCCCCGGCAAAATAGAGTCGATGGAAATCCAACCTCCTGCCTCAGCAAGCCGCTTATAAACATCAGTGTCTTTGAAGGTTTGTGCATGTACCCAAATGAACCGTTCCTGGTCGAACTGCGCTAATTTCATAATCTCGTAGGCGTGCAGGGCGATATCATGGCCTATTGTATGACACTGAATCGGCAGGCTGGTTTCCTGTGAGGTTCGCATAGCCGCACGGAGGATCTTCAATTGTACATCGTCGATCGTCGTCCCATCGTTAAGCGCGATTTTGATATAACCCGGATACACTCCGCTCTCGCCGATGCCGTCCCGCGCTTCCCGAATCCATATGTCCGCCAAATCTCGTTCTGAAATCTCATAAACGAATGATGGCAGATAGGGCTTCTTATAAAATCCGGTGTTCGTGATTAAATGGACGCCGGACAGTTCCGACAGCTGCCGCAGAATGTAAGGATCCCGGCCTAAGTACTCCGGTGCACAGTCCACCATGGTGCTGCATCCGGCTTCCTTCAACTTCAACAAATACGGAAGGATGGACGTGACCACATCGTTACGGTCATACATCTCCGGTGTAAGCTTCCCATCTTCTACAAAACCTACGAGCACATGCTCATGTTCCAAAATCCGTCCTGCTTCCTGCGCAGTAATTAAACCTGAAACCGTTTGCAGCAAGAAAAACACCTCTTCTCGTGTGAATCTTTGTATTCACCTCTAAAGCTATGTTCGCGAAATCATTGAACTATCCTGCCAGTTCGTATTATGACGGTTTTAATAAAATTATTTTAAATGAATGCCCATCTTCTCTCTTTTCTTATTAACAATTTATTCGTATGTAAGTGATCTCCGTCTTCCCATACTCTTTGTATCACACTCTTCAGTTCTTCAATTGCCTGCGTAGATTGAGAATCACAAAACACCAATACATCCCTAGATGGAATAGCAACTATATAATCATTGATAATATAATTCTTTAAAGAACCTTGTTGCAAACAGATCCTTCGCTCATTAACCATTCTCCTTTCGTCCGGATGTCGAATTGCATCGGTCTATTGATTTCATCGAACATGTACAAGTTATCATAATTCGTTTTTCAAGTAATCATTTAATTTCTTTATATCGTCTGTTACATATTTAATTTCTTGATTCCTTTGTTTTATCAGAACATACAGAGGCGCGCTAAATACGTTAATTCTCTTATCCGGTATTCCAAGACCTGGAACTCCGAAACTATAACCACTTATTTTATGATTCGGATCATCCAATCCTTCGACTTTATTACCATTACTTGCAGGATTCTCATAGACACATAGTGTGTATTGAGTTTTCTGAAAATAATTTATTGAGATGAGGTAAACAGCGAAGCATACGAAGAGACCAACTCCCCCTGGTTTCAATAACTTTTATTCGAGCCATCATCGTTCTGCGTTAGTTTAATTATTTAGACTGATTCAACAACTCTAACTCATGAAGAACATCCTCTACATTACATTCAGGATTTAACTTTGTAATCATCTCTGCCGTTATAGGAACTCCATCATAAATTTTCTTTATAATAGCTAATGATGGCGTTAACTCAAAATATTCTTGCGCGAATTGCACAAAATCCTCAGGCGTAAGAAAAATCGAACCAACCAAATAACTCAGCCCATCATCTTCCCCTTCTGGTATTTCAACTTTCCCCTTCTGCCATGTTGAATCACTAATTTCACGCCAGATGCAAAAAGTAACATCATCACTTTCTATTGCTTCATCATTAAGTAAAGCAAATAATAAATTAGGAACACCTTCATATATACCTGGCCATATCTCATGTTCTTCGCGTGCATATGGGCTTAATCCAGATTCGTGGTCAAAACCTTTTATGATAGCTCCTTGAGGACTAAATACAATAAAAATATGATCGCCTGATCCATTATCAATTTTCGCCATTGAAACATAATCGCTCCATGTTGGATCGAACTTGTGGTAACGAAGCCATTCGTCATCTGGACATAGAACAATATTTAAAGAAGCATGGATTTTCATAAGCCGCTTTAGTATTTTGGGTTCAGGTAAAGTATCTAACAAACTCATTTAGACATCCTCCTCGTTAATAATTTCAGCTTTACTTGCCGTTCTTTCATTGGATATTGAGAAAAGACTGTAATGCGACAGACTTGATGACTTAACTATTAATGACAATCTTACGCTGCTCCTTCACCCAGACTACCTTCGCCCCAAGCAATTCACTAATCAAGCGGAGCGGCAAATAGGATGTGTTTTGAATGATGAAAGGTTTATTTACCGAAGGAGTTGCTGTACCATTCAGGTACACTTCTCCGGACGTATACTTAACGAGGATTGTTACAGACGGCTTGCCCTCTGACTTGCGCTCAATGGTAACCTTCTTGTCGGCAGCATTCCATTCGGGTTTGGCTCCCATCTGTTCAAAAACAGAACGTAATGGGATGAAAGCTTGACCATTTCGGATAATGACGCCGGTTGTCAATGCAACGGAATTTCCGTTGAGTACGATCTCAATCGGAGGTTGCATCGGAGTCGGCTTTTCACGCATGAACTCGTAATCGCCTAAGCCTAGTTGAGCATTCTTATTGACACCCCACCCCCAAAGCGTTCCATCTGACTTCTGCATGATCAAGTGCCGACTGCCGGCTTGAACCTTTACAACGTCTGATGTCAAATGTTCGAACTTGGCGTCAGAGGGCATTGACTCGCGGTTAGTCGACGTATCGTACATATTACCGTCGTCGGTGAACGCGACGATGTAGCGCTCAATGAGGTATGCATTCGTTACATTTTTAATTCCGGACAACCTAATCGGCGTTTTATTTGTATGCGGCATAGTACCGTCGGAGGTGCCCGTTAGCGTCTCCCCCCAAAACCATAACTGATTATCATCATCCACAGCCAAATGGGTCCTTCCATTCGATATGATCGAACGTATATTGATTAGTCCTTCCACTTTCGTGGCAATTACACTAGTCCTCGAATTAATCAATAATGACCATACGGTTCCGTCCTCTTTTAATATCATATTATGTTCTATATCCACTACATTGGACAACGACGAGACGGGCTCGAAAGACTCCAACTCTTTCGTATTTCTCCATACTGTTCCATCCTTCTTTAAGAAAATCGAGCCACTTATATAATTATTTTCTTCGTCGATTTCATAGTAAGGAACAATATCTTGTACATTTTCTATTCCGGGTATAAGTGTGACTTCATCGATCGCCAAAACCGCTGGACTACGCCCGACTTTATTCGGGAGATTATAAACCTGCCCTATCGAATCGACTGCAAACCATCCACTCCAGCCTGGGTGAATTGAGACGACCTCGCGAAGTCCTTCGACAGGTTGAGTTAGGATGACGGAGGGAAAATACCGATCTCTCTCAACGTAGGAAACAGATCCATTTTTGCTCACTACCAACCAGCCGCCAAATGAAGCAACGGCATCTTTTATACCTTGGACTTTCGTAGGGACCGATTGCTGATCACCCCATACCCAGTAAGTTCCATCAGACATTATAAATGCACTCGCTTCAAATTCGGATATTTTCGACGAGGCCTCAGTTGATAAATCATCTGAGGCTGCAGATGCTGGTAAGCTTGGTGAATATGCGATAAATACTAAGCTTGACAACAATAATAATGCAATTAAGTATCGTTTCATGCTCTTATTTTTTTCCTTTCTGTTGAAAAGTGGAGTTGTAAAGGAATTGGACATCAAAAGTGATCGATTTCATTTCAAATTCCTTTTGGCTACATTCGACTATAGTTAGCCTTCAATCGGTGTCATAATTTCAATGCCCGGTAATACCGTGTACTCGCGTAAATATCCGCTACCACCGGGCGCCGAGGATATTCTATTGATCCTTAAGGACTTCTTGTCAATGCTGAAATCCATGATCGTATAATAAAGTCGTTCCGGTTTAGAGGTGTAAAGCACAGTCGCCACTCTTACTGTATAGGTAGTTTCATTTTCTTTGCCGTCACGAAATTGGATGTCCATGATTGAGACGCCATCCCAAATATAGTTTGATTGGAATCCATCACTTACGTAGTCAGATTGATTACGATCTTGCTCTTCGACAGCGATGAGGTACTTATAAATCCGATTTCTCACTTTGGTCCAATCCTCCGCTTTATAGCCAAAGCCGCCTTCTTTCCAAACATCAGGATTGATCTCAATGCTTCTTGCTGCAGAGTTCCATTTCACATCTTCTCGAAACGTGCGTTTCAATGATGCAGCAGGTACCATAACATAACCATCTACGATCTGAGGTGCGGGTAATCGATGAAGCGGAAATTGTTCATTCGTCATACCATTGACAATGAGTGAAATTGGCTTTTGACCTACGCTTCCGGCTCCAATTAATATACCTACCGTAAGCGCAGAGATTGTTGCGATTGTAGTTGCTGCGATAATCTTCTTCATGAAGGCCTCCAAATCTATTGGTTTTTGAATGTACAAGAATTTGTCTTTACTTATTCATGTCTCCAGCTAAATCATAGACGCAAAATAAAACTAAAAGTTGTAACTTTTCCCAAAATTAATCAAAATGAAAAACGAGCGATTCTACATCTGCCAATGAGCTGGTACTAACGGCCAACAATACGATAATAGCGACAATCCCACTCCCTGTCGGAAGCGATCCTTTCGGGATAGCGATATCGCCGAGATCGTCATCGACCCGAGCGGCACGCTCGGCTATGTAACGAATTTATTTCCTCAAAGCGTCACCGTGCTGAACTTGACCACCAATTCGATCGTGACCGAAATTTTGGTAGCCGGCGGTGCGCCTGTAGATATCGTTGTCAGCATTGACGGTACGCGAGTTTATGTCGCCATGAATTCCGGGGATAGCATGCGCTAAATAACCGAGCAGCTCGAACACCAACAGGCCGCCGAGAGATCGGCAGCCTGTTCTTCGTTGTGCTATTATAATCCCCTTTTGTTTAACAAAGTTTTACAGCATTTACTTGGGGATATTAAAGATTGGAATACTCTTGTCACCTAAATTATCGCATTTATCAAGTGTATAAGCATAAGCATCTGATTTTTCAATTACGCTAATATCCTTACACTGATAAACTTTTTTCCCTCTCTCTGCACTCATTCCATCTCTTGTGTTATCGATAGTCCAAGTAATTTCTCTTCCATCAGAGTGTACATCATGTATCCAGTACCCGCCATCAATAACAGGCGGGATTAACATAAGATAGTCTCCCTTGCCATTATTATGACGCTGCACTAACTCATTCAGTCTACTAATGTCCTTTTCATCGAATCGAAATAGGATCGTATCTTTTGTGTCATTCCGTTTCGAAAAACACTTGGCATCAGGGTTATGCTTAGAACTAAAACCACAAACGCGATAATTCCGAGTAAAACACCGATTGTCAACTTGGTTTTCAAAATAAGGCAGCCCCTTAGGAATTGTAGTAACTACGTTGTTAAAATGAGTCGCTCCCACAAGCAATCAAGTTCCATTCTGATAATTCCGGAATGGAGCCCCGCTTAACACCAGGTGGTGTGATAGCACAAATTTGACCCACCTTATTTCCTTTCCCAACCGAAAAAACCGCTGAAACATCTATCGACTTACCATGAGCATGAAACGTTAATTCTGCTTGTCCGGTACAAACGCATCCATCATCGTATTCTGCCTTGATATGGTTATATGCTTCTAACCAAAATCCCTTATTATCTTGGAGATTTCTCATTCCTTCAAGGTCAATCGGGCTGCCGAACAGCTCCTCTGCTTTACTAAAGTTTTTCGATTGTATATTATCTAAGAATTGCGCCGTATTTCGTTCAACTTTCTGTTCTTGAACGAAAACTTTTCCATAATAGCCGCATAGGAGTACCAACCAGAACAGCATTATAGCCGCTCCTATTATCAATATTAGCTTCACAAACATAAACACCGTACCTTTCAAACAATCGCACCATTTTTACCCATCATACATTTTTCCGATTGCCAAAAGCAAAACCATACCTTTCAGCCGGCCTCTCTGCCACCGACAATCCTTAGCCGAGAAAAGAAAAGGCCCCCGAGCCTTCGGTACACGGGAGCACTTTTTTCAATAACACATGTTAAACACTTCACTTCTTCTGACCATTTACATGCTATAGCATGTAAATGGCGATAGTATAGGACAATAAACTCAATAGGATTGCCGGAATTGCTTTCTTAAACGGATCTCTTGCAATAACAATCAACATAAAAGCGGCAACCAGCATTGTCGAACCCAGCAGGAAACCGGATAATAGAGCTGCGATTGGGAACCAAAACCCTGCAATCATTCCAATCGCCCCAACAATTTCGATAAAGCCGGTTAGAAAATTGAATACAGACGGAAGGCCAATTTTTTTGAATTCATTTGCCATTTTTCCGGATATAATCGTGGTACCTGTGAATATAAAGAATATCCCCAGCACAGCTTGAAAAATAGTAATCAACATGACGAATCACTCTCTTTCTTTAATAATGAAGTATCTCACCAAACTATATGCCATAGCATATATAAGCGCTAGAAGCACTATTCCCCCTCTACGTTAAGATAAAGTTTATGAAGCGTTTCGTGAAGCAACGCAAGTTCATCCTGGTTTAAATTACGGGTCAAAAAATCATGCGCTTCCTTTACCACAGGTAAAAGACTCGTTTTAAGCTGCATGCCTTTGGCGCTAAGAAACAGGTTATGGGAACGTTTGTCGTGGTCATTCTGCAATCGCCGCACCATGCCTTTTTTCTCAAGCGAAGCAATCATTCTGACAACCGTGCTTTGATCTCTGTCGATCGCTTCGGCAACTTCTTTTTGCGTCATCGCTCGATCGCAATCAAGCACGCTGATGATCCCCCATTGTTCCGGAGTGACTTTATAGGGTTTCAATTTTCGGATAAAGTAATTTGTGAGTTTCATATCGGTCTTATGAATAAGAAATCCGGTCAAATCAAATAAATTCATAGCAGACCTCGCTTATATGTAAGATGTATTCACGCAACTATATGCTATAGCATATATTAATGCAAATCATTCCGATTGTCAAATGAATAGCAGACCCCTTCATTAACAAAGAAGGCACTCGATCATTTCTGACCGGCTGCCTTCTATTTCAAATTACTAAAGGTTTATCGATGCTTGGGTTCGACCAAAGCCTAATTCGAAGCAACGAACTCGAGTCTGCGCGTTCCCGCCTGCGCCGGGAAGGAATCCTCTACTGCGCCGTTGATCCATACTCGCACTTTGCCTTTTTCCTTCAAATCGTCAAAGGTGGCTGCGTGCCCGGTGCTGTCTACCAGCTCCGAATGATTGTTGAAGCTAAACCAGTAGCTCGGCTCGGTCTTCCCGTCTTCCAGCACTAGAATGCGATGCGACTCCTTGTCGATTTTCGAGATTGAACCGACAACGTCCGGCTTCTCGCTTAGCTCCTGAATGTCGTATTCAATCAGAATCGGATCGATCAGCTTCTCGATTTCGGACTTAGCTTCTGCCTCGCTCGAATCCGGCATCGTAATGGTGATTTTGTTTTTGATCACATCAATGCTTGTCGAGTATAGATTCAGCCTGCTGAACAGATCCTGATTGTCGAGCTTATCCTGTGCTGCCTGAAGCTCCTCAATCGAATGTGTTACGCGCACAGTCTTGTACGTCCCGGTTTTATAACGGTCCGCCAGCAACCGCTCGCCATCTTCCGTCGGTTTGACGAGATTGATATAGAGCAGCCCATCCTTCAAATAGATATCGCCGTTCGGAATCTGATTGTCTTGGAGAAAGCTGCGGACTTCACCAGGCTCGCTCTTCGGATCGATGGTCCCGGAACCTTTCACTTCATTGCCGGTAACTTGGACGGTATTATTTGCGTAGCCGCCTTGTACATTGCCATTAGGCTCCATTTGACGGCCGCAGCCTGTCAACAGTATCACAACCAGCACAGTAATGGTCATTCGCTTCATGGGGCACGCTTCCTTTCGGAGTCTTTACACCTTTAACGCACGAATCCGTGTATTAGTTGCTCTGAACGCGTGCGATTAACTGGAATTTACATTGTTTAAAGCTCAACGTGATAACGGGAATTCACTAGAATTTCATCTGCCGTTTCCGTGGGCCGGCTTCCCGTTGTATTATAACCGAAGCGGATTACGGATGGCGTTTGCTCCATTTTGTTCAATAAGTAGAGTGAACGCTCCAAGGAATCCAGGTCTCCCCTCATCGTCAACCTTTCAACGATGGTTTCTTGATCGGCTAGGAGCACCATATACTTAAGGTCTACGTTCAAGTCGGCTAGTTGTTCGCAGAACCAATCAAATTCATCTTCGACGACAAAATCGATAACGATACTTATATGATTCCGTATCAAATTTTTCGTTAAAGCTAAAATGTTATCCCAGGTAAGGCGCAATTTTTCTTCCCATGAGAGAGGTAACTCGTCCTTAAGCAGATGAAGCAAATGATCCCCCTCGATAAGCACGCATAGCCCGACTTTGCGTGCCAGTTCTTGCGAAGTCGTGGATTTGCCGACTCCAAGCGGTCCCGAAATCAAGTAAATTACGCTTCTGTTCCCTTGATTCACCCTACACCTCCCTATTAGTTGAACAACTGGGTCGAACTTACTAATCCCGCCTTCGTACAAATAGAACACCATCTCTTTTGACCATCACTAAAGGTCACTGTGACCTCGATATGCTCCAGAGCATTTTCGTCTAGAAATAGACTTTTATCGCCCAAGTACAGACCCCTACCACCGCGATGCAAGCCCAAAAAAGACCGTAAACTCTCCGAAACGAAGGATTCGCAAAAGCCTTTCGTAACATCATCTCGTTTACGATGATAAGGATGACCCCGACAAGCGAATATCCTCCCCAAATTCTAAGCAGCGTAATAGCTGACTCGCCGGTATCGTTGAATAGAAATGCGATGGCGAGCAACAGCAGCGCGCCGAGTGTTGCGAGCGCTAATAACGCGCGAGTAACGTATGCAAGCAGTTTCATATTTTCCTCCACAGACAAAAGGTCTTTTCATGATAGTTCTAACCATGTGACTTATTTGCTAAACTTATCCGTTAGCTCGCAGCAGTGTCGACCGCGAATCGAGTTTTCCTTCCTCCTTTTTTCTACATGTTTCATAGACGTTCAATTTATAAATAATGTTACTTTCACTAATTGGAAATAAGAAGGGGACTGCAATTCCAGTACGCCAAAATGCCCGTTCAACATAAAGAAGCCGCCAAGTGTACCGGCAACTTCGTCATAGGTTATATTGAGCTGTCGTGGAGGCAGCCGCTAAGGTTTAAATAGCACCACCTCCAATTCCCCCCATTTTCGTGATTACACTGCTATAAACCGTATTAATCCTAATAGGGCAAAACCGAATAATACCGTACCGGCACCAATACCTGTAATTGCGCTGTTTGCCACTTGCAGCTTGGGGGATACAATTACGGCTACAATCGAGACGGTAACCATAAGCGCTGCCAGAAGCCATAAGCTGGGATCATCAAATACGCTCTTCAAGCTAATAAAATGAATACCGACGATAAAAGCGATCCATGGTGCGACGTAGGCTTTGCGCTTCAACCTGATCAATACAAATGCACCTGCACCAGACAAAACAAATTCGGCATAAAACGAAATCAAGTAGTCGCGAAAGGAGGACGCCTCATTCAAGGCGGATGGCGCATCCCAGTTCTTAACGCTTAAATAGACGCCTGTTAAACACACTAATAACGCAATGCCTGATGCAATGCCAAGATATATTCGCCAGCTTGCTCTGGGATTTTCTAGTGCCCAGCCAAACCACGCAAAACTAAACATGCCAAACACGGATGCATACATCGCGTAATCTCTAATGTAATCCATTAACAGCCACCTCCGTTACCTAATTAAAGTCGATCTGCTTCACCTGCTTCACTTGCTTTTTCAACAACATCATTTGCCCGATATGGTACGCATTATGGATGCACAAATTCGAAATGACACCCCACCACTGAGCATTAAAGTAGGATGGGATTCTACTTTCCAGTTTTGACTCCTCACAATTCGAGATCATGTCTCGCCATTCAATAAAGCCATTTTGTAATCGCTGTATGGTCTCATTCCAACCTTTTTCATTTATATTCGTATGATCCAATTCGAACGTCTCATCATTTCCTATCTTATTTTCCTCGATTACATCATTATTAATAAACCTTCTTAGCCACATTTCGTTCCAGAAAATGAGATGGTTCGCGATCTCCCAGATGGAACTTGAATTCCCCTCTGTTTTCCGGATTGCTTCAGCGACCGATATATCTTCTAAAATCGTTTTAGACGATTTAAACCAACTTTCATCGTTATGACAAGCTGCCAACTGATCGAGCAAAACTTCCCTTACGCTAGTCATCATTACCACTCCTAAAGTACGGCTGCATTTCTTGTCGGCATCGTGATGAGGCGAGTTTCATCAATTTTACTCTAAATAGTTTAACTGTATTAAATTTGCATTGAGTGTTGTACTGGTGTAACATTCAATAATAAAAGCATCTATTGAGAAGAGGATAACCTAATCATGGCCAAAGAAAAACCGCTATTCACTGCCAAACAAGAATTAAAGTCCGACCAAGATTTCGAATTAGCGAGGATGCATAAAGAACCAGTCGAAGCCTTCCAAGATCGAATGCGTATGAGACCTATATCGACAATTAAATCTTACAATGATCACTCCGTACAAATTGCCGATGGAACGACCATTGTCCGTGGCTCAAGTAGTTTTTTCACATTAAGTGAAGAGGACAGACTGAAATACACTACAAGTGAATAATACCGTGAAAGGGGACGCGCAATGCGTCTCTTTTCTTTTGTTTGAAGCGAGCCCTTCTATTCTTTATGAGGAGTAGGTATAAGTGCTTCCAGCAATTCCTTTCGATACTGATTAGCTGTTGGGTCATATACGCCGAAACCCGAGCTAAATTCCCAATAAGCCCAGTTGAAACCGCGCTTCTCCGCTTCCTCCCGCACGAAGGTCGTCCAACGGGCTCGTGATGCCATATCGGCTTTGCTGTATGCGCCGAATTCGCCAAGATAGATCGGGCGATGGTTCTCCTTTGCCCAATCATTCACCTTATCAAAGGCTTCCACAATTGAGTTGGGACCTGCCGGATTCGTCTCCACCGGATTCGAATTATAAGCTTGGAACCAATCGTCCACCCAGCTCACCTGCTTGGCGGCAGTGCTCGGTTCCACCTTCTGCGCCGGGGGACCTGGCCAAATGACGCCGAGCGTTCCGATCTCCGGCCCTACCCATTCTGCGCCTTGGTGGGTAAAGGGAAAAGGATCGTAATAATGGAACGTAACGATAACGTTGTGTTCGTTCGCCGGGATGTCGAGCGACACAAGTTCTGCATAATTGCTCCAGCTGACGGGGCCGATTATGACCGAATGCCACTGATCCTCGCTTCGAATCGTATCGAGTGCCTTCTTCAGCATTCTATTCCATTTGGACCAGGTCAGAGAACTGTTTGGTTCATTGAGCATCTCAAAATACACATTGCCGGGAAGCTCCTTGTACCGTGCCGAGATTTGCTTCCATAGCGCCAGAAAACGAGCCTCTTGCTCATCCGGATTCTGATAGATTTCATCGAAATTGTGCATGTCAAGAACGACGTTCAATCCCTGCTTCAGCGCCTGGTCAATGACCCAATCAATGCGTTCGAAAAACTTGGCGTCAATAGCATAAGGAGCTATCGCGTCCGCATGCGCCGACCACTTGATCGGAACGCGGACCGTTTCGAAGCCTGCATCCTTGATCGTCTGGAAGTAGCTTTCCTGTAGAATGACTCCCCATTGACCTTCTATCGGCGCCTCAAGCGCGTTGCCAAGATTGACGCCTCTCCCGAGCTGTTCCGCCTGTTGAAACACGTCAAGCGGCGCCGACTGCGGGTCCCGCTTCGGCAGCCTCGGCCCCGGCATAGTCGCGGGCAATTCAGCCGGAGCCGGCTCGGTAGACGGTGTACTCTCCTCCGCTTTGCTGGCCGCCGGCGTGGCATTCTCTGTATTTTTCGCTACCTCCTTTCCTAGGTTTTGCTGCGAACCACCCTTACACCCCGTTGCCAAAATAAACATGAGCAGCAAAACAACAAGCGCTATGCTCCATTTTTTCAATATCGCGGCCCCCCTGAAGTCATTCATCCTAAATCCTTTTCTAAAATGAAGATCACTTCTCTTGGATTGTATTTACGTTTTAGTTCTTCTCTTCGTAAAATCCCGCTTTCAAAGTCATCTACTCGGACTCTCTCCAATTCCTCTAAATTTGAACCTTTGACTACCAGTTCCTTTGGGTTAAATCCATTTTTTATATAAAAAGCTTCTACTTTGGGATCGGCCGCTGATCCTACACCAATTGTTTGATAGCTTCTTTTCTTTACCGCTGTTTCAAAGAACCGCAGCATGTTTGTTCCGAGCCCAACTCTAGCATATGGCTTTGAATCATCCAGATTAACCGCGATCCCATTCAAATTAATGACTGCATCATTTCTCTTCGACGGACTTCCATAGCAAATACCAACCACTTCACTACCAACCACTGTTACAAGGTACAAGTCAGGATCACTTTTCACCCGTTGCATAAAATCCTCAAAGTTCTCTACATCCAAATACTCGCACTGAAATGCATGCGCTTGTTCATAATCACTTTCCTCGATTAATCGTATCTCTTTCTCCACCAGGCAACCCTCCGTATCGATAATACAATTTCAGATTATCTAAAAGTCCAAGGCTCGGAATTCGGGACTTCGGCGCATTGCAGCTTTAAACGGAAGCCCGGATGCTTCATTACAGCACCTGTGCAATCTCCCATACATGCCCGTCCGGATCGGCAAAACAAGCTGTTCGACGCCCCCAGGGGCGCGTTATCGGTCCATTCAGTACCTTCACACCCCGCACTCCCAGCTCATCGCATACCCGGTCAACGTCCGGCACTTGGATCGTGAACTGAAACCGCGCGCCATCCCCGCTGCACCCAACCTGCGCAGGTTCAATCAACTCGCGGGCTTCCGACTGTTTTAAGAGATTGATGCTTGTATTGCCAAAATCGAACACGGCGCAGCTTTCATCTTCATATAGGATCGCAAGCTTGAACGACTCTTGGTAGAATGCCTTCGACCGTTGCAAATCTTCCACAAACAATGTGATTTCGGTAATTTTGTTCGCCCAGTCAGTTGTCGCCATCCGCATTCGCCTCATTTGCATTTATTTTACAATTCTATCTGGATCATACGTATTGCCCTTTCCATTGTCAATGCTAATAGAAGCTTCGCTCATCTGCCCATTAGCATAATGAAGGCCGCCGAATCGGTAGTTCGGCAGCCTTCAAGTAGTTTTATTGAGCTATCGTTCCTCGTTAGCTGAACAAACGGGATAACGTAATGCAATTAACGTTTCAATTACTATGAGCCCGAGAGGGCTCGGTTATCAGTCTTCGATTGCCTGATAGACCGTGGTCCAGAAGTCGTGTATCAGCCGCGCTGAATCCGGGGTGGACATCCCGACCTGGGTGAGCAGGATTCCCGTGAGCTGGTTGGTCGGGTCAGCATAGGTCGAGGTGCCGCTTCCTCCGTCCCAGCCGAACTGGCCGATAGGCGCGTAGTCACCGCGGTAGGTGCGCACCGCCATCCCAATGCCCCATCCGCCGTGCTGCCCTTGGCCGAATGACACATGGACATTGTTGGTGGCCATAGCGTGCCGGGCTGCTTGCTGCTCCGGCGCGAGGCGGTTGGTCGTCATCAGCTCGACGGCAGTCCGGGACAAGATCCGTTCGCTTCCGTGCATCCCTTGATTCAACAGCATTCGGAAGTAGGCATGGAAATCATCGACGGTGGAGACCAGCCCCCCGCCTCCGCCCTGGAACGCCGGAGGCTGGCTGTAGCGTCCGCCAGCAGCTTCATCCCACACATTAAACTCTCCGGTCTGCGGGTTAGGCGCATAGAGGGGCGGCAGCCGATCGATCTTGTCGGCAGGCACGTGGAAACCCGTGTCCTTCATGCCAAGGGGGTCAAAGATACGTTCGCGCAGGAACGTCTCAAACGACTGGCCTGTGACCCTGGCGACCAGCACGCCGAGTAGATCGTTGCTGATGTGGTATTGCCAGCGTTCTCCGGGCTGGTACATCAGCGGAAGCGTGCCAAGTCGGCGCATCCACTCATCCGGCTCAGGCATCGGATTCGGTAGATCAGGCGTCAGGCCTTGCTCGAAGATTGCGCTCATGATCGGAGTGCCCAGCGAAGTTATATCCATCCCGAGCCCGAACGTGGAGGTCAATAGATCCCGTACGGTGATTGGACGCCTTGCCGGCACGGTGTCGTCGAGCGGGCCGTCGATTCGTTTCAGTACACGCCGGTCGGCGAGTTCCGGCAGCCATGTCTCTACCAGGTCATCCAGCCGCAGCCTGCACTCGTCGAGCAGGACCATCGCCGCCGCGACCGCAACCGGCTTGGATGTCGAAGCCATCCGGAAGATCGTGTCCCGGCGCATCGAAGCGCCGCCGTCATGGCGCATCGTACCGATCGCTTCGACATGCGTCTCACCGTTCCGGTTAATTAAGGCGACGAGACCCGGAATCTTCCCGGAATCGACATGAAGTGCCAGCACGTCGTGCATTCTGCGCAGCCCTCTTTCGGAAAAACTGCTGTTTATTTGCTCCATCTTCTTTTGCATGGGGTCTCCCTCACTTTTTTAAGTCCTATTTTTACAACTTAAAAAATCCCTTTCTTGCTTGAAAGTCCAATGGATTATGATCGGGGGCGCCGACAACGCTTGCATCGCTAATAGGTCGGTAACTGGATTTGCGCTTTTACATGTTCACCTCTTTCTCGATTGGAGTTTTCTGCAATTTCCAGTCCATAAGATGCTAGCAGTATTTTCCAAATACGGCAATGAGAATAAAGGCTTAATCGGCTGACATGATATGTCAAAAAACCGTAAAAGAATAAATATTATTCGGACACTTGCAACTCGATGATACGCTGCTACCTCTCACTAAACAGCGAGGTTTTCACTATCTTCCAAGGATGAGAAAAAACGCTCAGCCCAAACCGATAAACTGGTTCAGCCTGGCACGCACTCGAGCGTCTCCCATAACATGCATCATATCGTACAAATCCGGCGTCATTGTTCTGCCCGTCAAAGCGACTCTAAGAATCATCGCCACGTCACCGACATGCCCTGGATACTGTTCCGGATTCTTCTTGTACGTTTTGGCATCCTTGGCGAATCCGAGTTGCTCGCCTATTGCCTTCACTTTGCCAAACCAGCTGTCCCGGTCATCCTGCAAATCAAGTGTTTGCGCGTATTCACTAACGACCTGCTTCGCTAGTTCCAATGGCATTGAGGCAGGCAGCGCGTCGTAGCCCGCTGCTATCGACTTACTGAACGATTCGTCGAAGAAGTACGCGTACAAGTCTTTCACGTCCGACCACTTGGCAATATCTTTCCGCGGCTTCTCCACCGCGCGGCCAATTTGGAAGATCGCCGTCGCATATTCACGATTGGCAAGAAGCGTTGCTTCCAACTCCGTATCATGCGCCGCCGCCCATGCTGCTGTGTGCTCGAATACTTCATCTGCACTTAGCCGGGCTATAATGCCCTTGCTGATGTCCATGAGCTTATCCATATCGAATAACGCGCCGCTCACGTTCATCTTGTTCATGGCGATTATGAATTCTGAGTATGGCGCTTCCGGCTGGCTCACCCGCCACTCCTCATAATTGGAATTAATGAGCGTCATTAAGTATTCCGTAATTGAAATCCCCGGATAACCTTTCTGCTCGTAATAGCTCGCAGCTGCATCGCGATCTTTACGTTTGCTGAATTTGCGCTTTGAGGCACCGTCCATCTTCATCAGCGGAGCCAGGTGTCCGTATTCCGGTCTGCGGAAGCCAAGCATGTCGAATAGCTGCAGGTGAATCGGAACTGAAGCAAGCCATTCATCACCTCGAATCACATGTGTCGTACCCATCAACCAATCGTCCACTGCATGCGCGAAATGGTAGGTCGGAATACCATCGGACTTCATGATGACGATGTCCTGTTCATTCTCTGGCATTTCAATTTCGCCTTTGATCAGATCCATGTACTTGATTCTTCGATCCGGCAATCCCGGCGATTTCAACCGGACGACATACGGCTTTCCAGTCGCCAGCTCCGCTTCAATCTGCTCCAACGTCAGATTGCGATGAATGGCCCATTCGCCATAATAGCCTGTGTTGAGCTTGGCAGCTTGCTGTTTATCGCGAATTTGCTGCAGCTCATCCGTATTGCAGAAGCAAGGATAGGCTAATCCTTGCGCAATTAGATTCTTAATAAAGACATGGTAAAGGCTCGCTCGTTCGGTTTGCTTATAGGGGCCGTATTCCCCTGCCTCATCGCCATCCGCTGTCGGACCTTCATCCGGATAAATACCGCAATAACTTAGCGAATGAAGAATATCGCCAATGCTCCCCTCCACTTCCCGCTTCCTATCGGTATCCTCAATCCGCAAGTAGAAGACGCCGCCGCTCTGATGCGCAAGCCTTTCAGAAATGAGCGTGGCAAAGATGCCGCCAATCGTAAGAAATCCGGTCGGGCTAGGCCCGAACCGTGTAACCTTGGCTCCTGCTTTCAGTCGTCGCGCGGGGTAACTGGCCAGAACGTCCTCCGGCAGTTTCTCAATAGCTGGAAATAAACGCTGGGCAAGCTCGGTTTGATTCATAATCGCTCCTTCTTTCTCTTCGGGATTTCAAACATTAAACTGTCAGACAATAAAAAAAGCCCTTCATCCTCATTAAGCAAGGACGAAAGGCATCGCTTCCGTGGTACCACCTTGATTGGGTCAATGGACCCACTCATAGATGCAGCATTTAACTGCGACATCTCTCCTATAACGGGAAGACCCGCCAGACTTACTCCCTCTTTCAGTCTGATGCTCCGAGGCTTCTTTCATCAAGCTCAAATGCCCTCTTCCACCACCATACAGGGCTCTCTGCAATTCGAAGACTTGTTTACTCTTCCTCATCAATCGCTTTTCTCGAATATATTTGGTTATCAAGTAAGGTAGCATAAGGCTGATTCAACGTCAAGGCGAGGTACGCCCGAAACAACTTTATGCAAGAATGGGAATACTCGATTCGCTGGCTTCTCTAAGACTTATCCCACCCAAATAGCGCCTTTTCAAACTTCGACCTATTCAGCAAATAGACGATTGCAAAGAAGAACGGTACTGAGCCTAGCGAAGGGCGAATAGTACCATCCGCCGTCCATAAAAGGGTACACAGCATAACTATCAACAGATTCGCGACAATATACTTTCGAAGTAGTTCCATGATATCCCTCATACAATGTGATTTATCACTATCGTATTCAGCATAAAAATCAATGGTGATACTTATTGCTCTCGCTGATCTGTTGGGACCCCGTTCTCGCTTCAATGGTACTGGCGCTTGCCGCATGCTCGGAGAACAAAGCCGCGAACTCGGGAAACGATGAAGCGCCAGTCGTGACCGGAACCGCCCAACCGACGAGAGATACGGCGGCGGACCCGGTGTCCGGGTCGGGGGGGACGCCTGCCGAAAAAACATTCGAACTGGAACTGGAAGGCATGAAGGAAGAAAAGACGGCGGTGCTTGCCGAAGGCAATGGATATTCCCTGTATGTATTCGATATATTCAACTTTGATGCGACCAACGACAAGCTGATGATGGATTTCGACGAAAATTACAATGTTGAAATTGAGAAACTGCCGGCGGACTATAATTTGGATGAATTAAAAACGGTAGCGGAAGCCGTACTGTCGGAACTTGGCGAGGTTCACGAGCTCCAGGATAACGAAATTCATCCGTTGATGCAGGATGCCCTGCTTGTGCTGAAATCCGGCGCCAGCGACCTGACCAAGCAATATATCGTCAAAGACATCGGAGGTAGTACTTATGCGTTCAAAGTCAACAAGCCGCAAGGCGAAGCGAGCGACGGATTCGAGACTCACGCCTATCTGATGCTGAATGCTATCGTAACGCAATAAAACCTGCGTAAGGCGATCCTCCGGTCCTCTTATTGGCAGGATCGGAGAGTATTTTTGAATCCTGCCGCGAAAATAAGTATCGGGAGTAAGAACCCTCCAAGTCTGGAGAGTTCTCTTTATGAGTAATAAATGTACCACTTGCAACCTCTTAGTTAAACTATCGTGCCCGTTAGCTTAACGATGTATATCAGTTGAGAACGTTCCAAACTGGACGGGAAGGGCGGGTCATAAAGTAAGGACGGAAGCCGCGTTGTCCGCGCAAGCTCCCGTCCCAATCTTCCGGGACTATCTCAAGTAACGATTACGGATGACCCCCATGTGATGAAGTTCGTGTCCTGCGATGCCGTACGCGAGGGCGCGCGCCGTAATGCTTACGTCGTTGGCAGTGCCCTTACGGGACCACGCCTCCGCCGGTAACCCGCGCAACAGTGTGATTGTCGATTGCCTAACCGCCCGATAGTCTTCGGCCGATTGCACGATTGTCCAGCTTCCGAAAGGAGACATGAATAATTCCTGGTCGAATCCGGGTAGTGGCGTCTGGTCCCCTCTTGCGAACCGGAGCAGGCGGTAGGTCATGACGCGTTCCCCGTCTGCGATGTGGCCCACGACTTCCTTCAGCGTCCATTTCCCTTCCGCATACCGATACGAGCCCTGGCTTTCGGACAAAGATGCTAGCAACTCGGTCATTTGCTTTTCCTGGGCGAGCAGAATGTCGATGATGTTGCCTTCCGGCACCAACCGGATATACTCGCCGGAGTCCCCGGCGTATTCTTCTTCTGACGGTCTTTGGTTCATGTGTAGTCACCTCTCTATGGAGATAGAAATTATAGCACTCTTCATAACTTTTAAAGCATATTGTTGCCATGCCTAGATTAATGCATTAGTTTGAAGTGTTTTGGCAACCGTTCAAGTATCGTTCCCGTTAGTTGAACCGCGTCGGCATAACCTCCCGCCACAGTGATGCTGTGTTAGCTGAGGTTACTAACATCTTGACTAATGCCAAAATATTTATTTATTTATTTAATTTCTTTTTGACGAACTGTACAAATTCCACCTCTGTTTTCTTATCCACAAATATTCTCTTCGGGATAATAGAATATGCTTTCTTCGCATAATATAAGTAAATAAACCCATTTGTTTCTCTAATATCAATATAATAGCTCCATTCGAATTCAGACCGATTGTTTCCTAAAACAAATAAAATTTTATCTTCATTAAACTCCAAATAATACTCTTGATGATACTTGGGAGTTCTACGATATATGATTCCAGGAATAATGACCATTCTGAGAAAAATAATAACAATAAATAGAACCCCAATAAACAACAAAAAAGAATAATAAACAGTAGTTTTATAACTAATTATTAGATATAGAGAGATTGAAATTAAGAGTAATGAGATCAATAAATCAATTACCAGTCTTTTATTACTTATAAAATTCTCCCTTAATGCTTGTTTGATATCAGATTCATGATACTTGAATTTAAAATCAAATACGGTTTTAATTTTTATCATCCTTTCAGTAAATCGTGCTAACGTCTTATTCGAGAATTTCGTATACACACTTATCTAAATCGTCCAAAAATGGCACTTTCCTTTTTTGGTCTCCCAATTCTATTATATTTCCCGTTAGCGGAACAGGCAGCCAATCCAGCGGCAACCTGTTAATTATTGTGCTATCGTGTCCCGTTAGTTCAATCTTCTGGATTTTCCCAACAAAAGCGAGCCGTTTATCAATCTTTTACTTCCCCAGCATCCCGAATTCATAATCACCGATCAGCATGAACGTAACCTTCCTGTCCTTACTCTCATCATACAGAAACGACACATAATACAAATTGTCCTTCGGCGCCGTGAACGGAGGGGAAGCTTCCAGCTTCACTAATGTGCTTTCTGCGCCGCTGCCCTCTTTCCGAAATAGATAGGTGCCATAGCGTTCGCCGTCTGGAACGTCCTCTACCTCCTCAAGACTCGGTCCGTATTTCTTCTGGACGTAGCTCTTCGGGCTGAAGAACGTGACATTGCGGACCGTCGAGAATCTCGTCGTTAAGTTTTCGCCCGAACTCACCAGCAATCCGGCAGCCACGCCATCCCGATAAAACACTTGTAGTCCCTCATATTCATATCTCCCCATGAAAGGATCCTCGGGTTTAAATCCGTAAATCGCATCGATCTCGTCTTTCGTCATGCCGAGGCGGATTTGTTTTTTCAGGATCGCATCGTAGATGGACAAATCATCTGCGCTAAAGCGATCAGCGGAGTACGTGTCCTTCAACGCATTCGTGCTAATCGTGATTGTGTTGTTGCCATGCCAGTAGACGTTGCAACCTAGATTCTCGGCGACAAACCGCAGCGGAATCATGACCCGGTCCTTCCGAACAAGCGCCTCTAGATCAAGCTGCACCTTGCTATCTCCGACAACGGCAGTTTTGCTGCCGATTTGCAAAGTGATCCGTTTGCTGTTGTAGGTGATGTCGATCTTCTTCTGCGATGCATCCCAACTCAAGGAGCCGCCAAGCTTTTCAATAATAGCTCTCATCGGGATTAAAGTCTTTCCATTCATCAGCACCGGAGACGTCTTGTATCCAGGATCTATCTCTTCCTGCTTCCCATTGAATATCATCTTTGAGCCACCGATTTCCAAAATAAAAAAAGCGTACGCACCTTCTTCGGGAACGAGCTTATTCTCTTCCGCCGGCTCAGCAGCGACGAGACTATTTACAACCAAACTACATGCGAAGATGAACAGTGCTACAACATGGATGCGAATCCTTCTTCTCATTTCGGCTTTACCCTCCTGTGTGAACTTACAAGTAATCGGACTCTTCAAATATACGAACGCTGGCTAGCCGTAAAGTAATAGCTATTGTTTACCAGCACAGGTGCCAGACCTTCACTAAATCCTTTTGTATCATCGTAGATTGCCGTTATGACAACCTGACCTGACTTATCTATAAAACCCCGCTTATTGTCTTTATTGACGACTTCGGCTCGATCCTCGTAAAAATTGCTTAAATGCCGAAATGGGAGATTTAATATTTCATTCCCACTCTGATCGATAACCACGGATCTGTTATCTAACATACAGGAAGAAGTCCCTTCATGAAACCGAGCCAAATGATCTCACAAATGCACGAGTAAATTCCATTTTCATTATGGATCTCATCCCCTTTATTATACCAATTCTACCAATTAGAAATAGAATGCTACAGAGGACTTCGTCCTGTTTTCAAGCTAAACTGACCGTTACTTAAATAAAACAAAGAGCAGCTGCCGCTGGCAAACTGCTCCTTGTTCGTTCAGCTATCGTTCTCCGTTAACGCAGTGGATGGTCCTATTCGCATCCAGGTGCACTGATGTATTGGCCTATCCTTGAGCGCCCGTAAGTTACTGGCATCGGCGTTCATTTGCTTCGATTTGATGGAGGATTTCGTCAACGACGTGCGCGATCGGTGCGGTGGCGTCGATTGGAATCCCGTTTTGGGGAACGCCTTCTTTCGTTTGATGCAAGCGCCGAATGATTTCCCGTTCCTCTGGTCTGCCACCCCAGTCAGTTGGGTCCAGTGCCACTCGCTCATCAATCCGCCGGAGACAGGTTTCCAGGTCGACCTCAAGGACATACACACTGTCGAATAGATCAATGAATTTGGAGAAATTCCGCGAACCACCGCAGAAAAATGTTACCGCCTCATCTTGATTGGCGACCAAAGCTTTTACTTTCTCTACATGCCAAATGTGGTGTTCGGGTTTAAAGCCATCCGTCGGGGTACCAGTTTCCGGGTCGCCTTGATAAGCCAATTCACGGTCACCATGAATGGCATGGTAGCCGCGCCGCTGCAATTCGTTGCAGACCGTAGTTTTGCCGGCGCCGGAAACGCCCTCAATCAGATAATTCCTAATGCCCATGGCAGACCCTCCATTCAACTGGATAAGCACAATAAATTAGTTGTTTCTATATTATCGCTACCTCTGTTAGTCGAAGATGTTGTAATTTTAATGGGAGCTCGTTTTGATCCAACTTACATCTCTATTCTAAGACTACTTTATCTTAGTATTCATTTTTGCAATCTTCAAAAGCGATTCTACCACCAGTTCAGGGGCGCTGAAGGGAGCAAAATGATTAGTCTGTATTTCCATATATTCCATATTTGGATCTGCCTTTGCTTTGGCTGCATCTCGGGAATTATTCTGCATTTGCGTGCAATAGATAAATGTTCGCGGCACTTGATTTTTGCGAATACGAACGGGCTGTGTCAATGTCCCAATGGGTTGGAGCTGCCCTTCCATACGTTCAATAAACCAATCACGTATCGTTTTATCAGGTATAGCTTCAACTACATGAGGGAACTCGGCCGTATCAAGTTTGACCCATCCGTCTCCCTTGAGGGCTCTAGACTCCCACCAGTCTCTTCCATCGGGGTAGACATCGAAGAATGATTGACCGTCATCTGGCAAAGCCGCATCAAGGTAAACCAAGCGTTCCAGCCGATCCGATGCTAAATCTGCCACCCCCGTAATCGGCATCCCGCCATAACTGTGCCCAACTAAAACTACGTTCTTCAAATTTTCGTAGTATAAGACATTGATTACGTCCTGTACATGTGTATCTAAATTAACTAGAGCATGACCTAGATGGGCACGATCACCCATTCCTGTTAGTGTTGGAGTGTGTACCTCATAGCCTGCCGCTCGAAGAGCCTTGGCAACAAAGCGCCAGTTCCAGCCCCCTCCCCATGCGCCATGAACCAATACAAAGGTTGTCATTCGTATCTTCCTCCTCAGTAGATTGATTCAATTCCTAGGTAGTTATTTCCGAATAGCATACTAGTTTTCATCATAATGGTATTCAATAAGTGATTTAACTATTCAGCCTGTTCGTTGAGAAAACGGTAGCCATCATGCTATCCTTCCCGCTAGCGTAAGTATCTAGCGCCTCACCGTAATACGCGATTGATTCTCTATACTCAACTTCAGCCGACGGGAAAAAATCTAACATTTTTCTAAGGAATTCTTCCGTTTTTTTGCTCATGACAACCAATTCCTTCGTCTTTTTTTCGAACTTCAAATTCGCCTCGACTTAAATTATTCGTAATGTGATTCAACTATCCTGCCCGTTAGCTTAATGAAGTGCAAACCATTTCTGGCTGGCTGCCTTCATTATCTCATTCCCTGCCTATCGTCGAAAATGAGATAATGTTATTGTCAATTCCGGTAATGAGATAACGTTCTTGTCACCCGACAAGTAAATATTCAAGAACAAGTAATCCTTACAAAAGAATAAAGCAAGTACCAATATATTAATTGAGAATATACTCCACATCGTCTAAATAACTGTCTGCGTTACCCAAATAATGCATTGCATCATCCAAGTCCGATTCTGCATCTGAAAGCCCATATTCAAAATCATCATACCCAGAATAAACATTATCAACACTGTTTTTTGCTGAATCAATCATGTTTAAGGCTCGTTGTTGTGAACTCCGTACTTCATCAATAATGGAAAGAGAATCTTCCAATTTGTTAGTTAAATCCTCTATTTGTGTAGTCAATTCGTCTATTTCGTCTTGTTTGGATTGGTTTTCTTCTTGGAGTAAAGTGACTTCGTTTTTGAGTCCCGGGTCCGAACATGCGGATATTATAAGAAAAGTTAAAAACACGAGTAAAGGAATCCAAGACTTCAAATCAATCACTCCCCGATTCATTCTATTCATAACGATACATTTTGTATCAATGCGAAGTCAACATTAACAATCTTTCGAAACTTTGCCCTTTCTCAATTCACTAGCACCGGCGGTAATAAATTACCCTTGGGAGCGAGAATCGCTAGGCTAAAGTGGAGACGTGCAAATATGGAACAATATGGGTGATTAGTATTCACCTTTATTGCCGCCTGCCCAATTCCTCTTCTCTCGGCTACCTGCCCCACCTTCATCCTATTCTTCATTCTAACTTAAAGATGAAATCCTACGAATTCATGAGTCTGAGTGAGGAAACCGAATCATTTCGAGGGAGCTTAATGAATCTTGCCGAATGGCCCGATGCGTGAATATGGTGTTATCCGAAGGATCAGACATCCTCGAAAATGCTATGAATTATCACTTATGAATACGCGATTATTTCTGGACTCTTTCACTTTCATATTCAAAGTTATGGTCATTATTCAACCTATAATGCCAAGGTGCTGATTTATAATCCTTTAACAAATAGTTATTTCTTGTAAAGTCAAGCGCTTCTTGCATTACAACTCTACCTTTAATTTTCACTTTTGAATCTCTTCTAATGTAATTGCACAATTTATTAATTTCTTTCTTATGATTTTCCCAATTGACTCCACTAATATAACCCCAGCTTTTAGCTCTTGCTTCTGAGTTAGAACCTATATGAGATTTTGAAATATAGTTATTATGTATACCACCTAAATATAATTGCACCAAAGCAAACCCTTCAATATTGTATCTATATGTGTGCCCAGTTTTTTCATCTAAGTTAATTTTATTAATCTCAAGTTTGTCCATAATTGTGGGTGACCACAATTGAAAAAGGCAATGAGTTCCGTTGCCATGTTTATCAATTCCAACACAATATTTATCATCTATTTCTATGGTTGATTTATATTCTTCAATTTCAGAATCAAAATCTGAATATGACTGAAACACTCGAAAGTTGAGTTCTGAAAAAATAAAATCTAATAGTTTAAGTTGATCATTTCTTGTCGAATAGAAATCTAAGTTCGCCATAATGTTCCTCATTTCGAATTTGGTATTTCAAAAAGTCTTCGGATCTTTCGGATAACATCTTATTCGCGAACTTCGTAAATTCGCCTGCCTAAGGTATTCGCGAAGTTATTGAACTATCCTGCCCGTTAACTTAATGAGCAGTATACGTTGTCGGTTGCTCCTTAAGTGATCCATCGGGAACGGGATCAAGTTCTTGTTCTCATCGGTGTATACGAACGCATCCAAATAGTCACCTCTCTCTAGTTTTGGTTTTGTTACACTAAAAATATAGTTTCATAGTTCGCAAATTCCTGAACGGTTTCGTCGAAATCCAATATCTCCATTAAACCAATTAGTTCAAAATATATTTACCGATTGTTCATAGTACTCCCTAATGACGATGATGCCAGATTCTTTAATTTTCATAATTCCCCTCCCTAAAGCACAAATGAAAGGGTTTACATTTTCATATATTTAGTAGTACATTAGTGTCGGAACGTTAATTGTGTCCAAAAAAAATTGAATTAGAGGTGTATTGACAATGCCATTATTCGGAACATTGCTGCAGAATGACAAACGATTACGTATTTCGATCATGCTGATTGCCGGTATTGCCATGCTGCTCTTCACACAGTTGAGAGCCCCGTTAGTCTTCGGCAGCCCATCCTCAGGAGAAACAGCGAATCTGAAAATCATGTCTTACAATATCTGGCTCGGAGGAGATCGAATTACTCTGGATAAGACTGCACAGGTTATCCAAGCAGCCGGAGCCGACCTCATTGGCATTCAAGAAGGCGGCGCGAACATCCCTGCTCTGGCTCAAAAACTGGGCTTCTACTATGACAACGGACAAGCGATTTTGAGCCGTTATCCGATCATCAAATCCGGAAACCCCGATTATGTGTATATCGAAGTTAAGCCAGGCAAAGTTGTTGCATTCAGTAACGTTCACCTCCTCGCCTATCCTTATGGGCCTTATGATATTCGAGACGGCATTAGTTTAGAAACCGTTCTGAATAACGAGCAAAACATACATATGCAAGAGATGAAGAGCCGGTTCGAGAACCTGCCGGATCTGGCCCATCACGGCATTGCCGTGTTTCTGACGGGCGACTTTAACGTACCTTCTCATCTCGATTGGATTGACGCTACGAAGAGCAGCCATTTCGGCATCACAGTCAATTGGCCGGTTTCGACAAATCTGGAGAAATTGCAATTCCGTGACTCCTACAGGGAGATTCATTCGAATCCGGTAACTCACCCGGCTTATACCTGGACTTCGGAGATCAGATACCCTTATCCGAACGAAGTGCATGACCGCATCGATTTCGTCTATGCTGCCGGCCCGTCCGTTACGACGAACAGCCAAGTCGTCGGAGAGAATGGACCTTATTCCGACATTGTGGTAACGCCTTGGCCTTCCGATCACAGAGCAATGCTCTCCACTTTCACTGCACAGCTTGCTCCGACACCGGAAATCCCTGTCTCGACGACAACGGTTGCGACGGACAAAGCTGATTACGTTCAAGGCGAATCCATCGCCATATCTTACACGAATGCATACGGTCCGAAGGATTGGGTCGGTATTTACCCTACTGGAACTGAGGTCAATCCCGACATCCCGTCGATCCAATGGCAATATATTGGAGACGCTGACGGCGGCACATTAACCTTCGATTCCTCTACTTTAGAGCCCGGAACGTATGATGCCGTACTACTGTACAATGACGGTTATCAGGAACTTAAGCGTACTACGTTCCAAGTGACCGCACCTTAATGAATACTAATCTGCGATGAGCCCACATTGTGAAGGCTGCCGGTATGAACTGCATACTAATTAATAGGAGTGATTTAATGAAAAAGCCAAAAAAGATTATCCCAGTCTCGCTTTTAGTGGCATTGCTATGCACAATGCTTCTAGGAAGCATCCCTTCACTTGCACTTGCATCGACTGTTCTGACTACAAACTTCCAATCGATTCCGCAGGGCGGAAGCATATCGATCAGTTACACAGGTACATCGAAAAGTGACTGGATCGGTATTTATCCCAAAGGGGTATTGCCCGGAGATAGAGACTCTTTGATTTGGGCGTATACATCCGACTATGCTCAGCCTGACGGAGCAATGGACTTTTCAAAAATGACCGACGGTACCGTCGGGAAGGTCGAAAATCTGGCTATTGGTGATTACACCGCTTATTTGTGCTTGAATGACGGTTATGACATTCTTGCTCAAGTTGACTTTTCCGTTACCGGTGATGCGTCTCCTACCGGGGCTGCAACCATCAGTATTTCAGCAAATACAATTGTCGCCGGCAACAGCCTTGAAATTAGCTATACCGGAACCTCGGCAAACGACTGGATTGGTATATTTGATAAAGGTGCTGTGCCTTCAAATGGTGCACCATATTATTACTGGTTCTATACCAGCTGGTACGGACAACCGGATGGTAAAGTGGACCTCATAGAATTGACAGACGGATGGAGAGGAATCGAATCGCTTCCTCCAGGTGAATATTCCGCTGTTATACTCAAAAATGACGGATATGAAGTTTTGGCTTCGGCTGACTTTTCTGTAACCGGGTCCCCTGTCGCCGATAAAATCAAACATAAACCCACAATCAAGGTTTTGGCCATTGGTAACAGCTTTTCCGATGATGCTATGAGATTCCTTCCCTTTATCGCACAGAATGCGGGCGTCAATCTTGAAATAGCGAACCTTTACGTCGGCGGCTGTTCACTCGAGACACACTGGACGAACGCCACTAATGATATCAAGGCATATGATTACCACCAGCTTGGCAAGCCCAATAAGCAGGTTTCAATCAAGGAAGCACTGGAGAGCGATGATTGGGACTTTGTGACATTCCAGCAGGTAAGCGGATTAAGTGGCATTTCGAATTCATATTTCCCATATCTCCCAACTATTGTTGACTATGTAAAAGGGATCGAGCCAAATGCAAAATTAGCACTTCATGAGACATGGGCTTATGCAAAAGACAGCACTCATCAAGATTTCCCGAGATATGACAATGACCAGGACAAAATGTTCAATGCATTAAAGCAAGCATATCTTGATGCCGCGAAGAAAACCGGAATCTCGATCATCATACCGAGCGGTGAGTCATGGCAGAACGCCAGAGCGACTTCCATTGGCGATACGCTTACAAGAGACGGTTATCACGGAAACACAAAGGGACAGTATCTTGCGGCAGCGACATGGTTTTCAACGCTTACCGGAAAAGATATATCCAAATCGTCATTTTCCCCGTATCCAAACCAGCCGGAGCTTGTCAGTCTGTTGAATCAGAGTGTTGATAAGGCTGTCCGCGAATATAAAAACATTATAATTCCGGCAGCGAAAATACCACCGGGTATAATCAGAAAACCTCAGATTCCTGCAATATTTTCATCCACGTAATGATCTGTGCAGGTTCGTTAATAGCAGCTTTGTATCAGGCTAGAAGAAACATACTCAACTAAATGATGTAAAAGATTAATAGATACAACAACCCGTGAAACGCATAAGTAAATGCCTTCGCGGGTTGTTTCACTTAGTGCTTCAAGCTGTTCTATCCCAACTGCGGTTTGATTACGTTATCCCGCCCATAACGTAGTAAAGCCGCCTATCGTGCCAGCAGCTTCGTCATAGGTGTTTATTGAGCTATAGTTCCTCGTTAATTTAATAAAAAACCTTCAAATATAATCCACAAACCCATCTTTATATCCGTAAACTCTCACCACATTTCCGTCAATTTCACCCGGAACATGAATTTCTTTCAGTTTCGTCATCACGTATGAGGTATTATCTTCGCTCAAACGAATTTCCAGCCATTCGATAGGCTTGTAACCGCCTAAATGAAAATGATGGAACCAATCAGCATCTCACTGGGCGATATATCCGTTCTCTACATCTTTTGTTCTCCATTGAATCAGTCCATCGTAATCATACATAGCCAGTCAAATCTCGTCCCACTTTGAATCGTTCAATAAAGGAGTCATTCAGAACATCCTTCTTCTGTCATATTTTTTAATGTCACTACCTACCGTTAACGTATCGAGGGCTGCCGTTCTTATGCGAGCAGCTTCTAATAGTGTTTATTGAGCTAGTATCTCGTTAGCGCAATGAGTTACACCATTTAAGAACTGCCTGGTCTACTTCATCAATGTAGCCAACATCATCGGTTAAATTCCAGAACAGATTTTATCTGTTTCATTGTTTTCTTTAAACGGAACTATGTATTCCAGATCAGCAAAGTATATTGGATTAAACTTTATTGCTCCATCTGGTTTCCGAACCTTCAATAAGCCTTTAAAATCCATATCATGAACAACCTGCGCTGTTTCCTCAAAAAGCTCCCGTATAGCGCATTCTTTAGCTGTTTCTTCATCATCTCTTCCACCAGCAGGTAACTCCCATTGTTTTCTCCATGTATTAAAACAAATAAGATATTTAGCGCCGAATCTGACCACAGCGTATGAACCTGCCAACGGTTCATAATTTTTCACTTCATGTTCATTCAAAGGTATGCATTCTAAAAACTCGTAGCCATTTTTATTAATCACAGCTGTCAATGAAAGCCCTCCCTTCATTCTAAATTATACCAAAAATCTTCTGGCTGCTTATTGAGCGAATCTGCCGTTACTTCAACAAAAGAAAAGGAGCTTGCTGTGTAGCAAGCCCCTCAGCTATCGTTCCCAGTTAGCGCAATAGGCTGCATTCCTTGCTGTAGTTGCCTGTTGCCCTACTCCAAAAAAATTGCCATCTTCTGATCGATCAGCCCAATCTGAGAAGCCGCTCCGCCTTTGTTCCCATCGAACATCGCAGAGACAAGGAAAATCTGCTCACGCTTCTGCTGAACCGCAGCAGAGAATACTTGCATTTTATCGACAAACTTACCCGTCTTCATGTCGTAGGCATAATCGAGATTATTCGGCGTTGCTTCATAAGCATAGTTAAACCCATAGAGATTCATAATATCTGCTTTACTCATCCCAATGCGTGCACCGCGAGCCGTTTGATATACGCCTTCAGAGCCTTCCATTAATTGAAAGCCAACAGCGACATCGCCGCGATACGCTACTCGCACACCTGAAGGATACATGACAAGGGGATGCCCGCTATCGCCATTTTCTGAATGATCGCCTCGATATCCTTTCTCGAATCGCCATAACACAGGGACTTATTATTTTATATGATAACAATGCATTTGTCCTTATCCGAGAAAGTATCCGCTTGAAACAAAGTCTTATCCCCCCCGCAGCCGCTAATCGCGAACAACGCGATTACGCTGATCATCAATAAGGATATATTCTTCACAACACGCCCCCCTTTACAAGACTGACAGTTTGCCGATATCGATATTTGCACTAACAAACTTAACATCTTTCTCTTCACCAAGTTCCTCCTACTCACCGAACAAGTTAACCATACTTTCCCATTTGAAACTTATACGTACTTAATTAGCGTTTTGTTACGCAAATCTGCCCGTTACTTCAACGAAACAAGGAGCAGCTGCCGCCGGCAAACTGCTCCTTGTTTCGTTCAGCTATCGTGCCCGTTAGCGTAATGAAAGTCCCAATAGGCGCTGTCTCCGTATTCGTTAGAAATACTTACTGACTTCGTAATTCCCTATTGTTTTTGCAAGATCCAACGGTGATACGTCATAATTATTTTTAGAATGTTGATCTGCACCATTCATTATAAGCAATTTAATAATTTCGCCATTCCCTCGCGAATTGAATACTGCTTTAAATAAAGAATTATTTCCATGAATATCTTTGATATTTATCTCGGTATTGTACTTTAACAGTAGCCTCACAATGTCTAAATGATTATTTTGGCACGCATAATGTAAGGCAGTTAATCCAAGGTCATCTTGATGATTTATTCTCACTTTTTTTTGCAGGATAGTTTGTGTAAATTCTAAGTTTCCTTCGATGACTGAGATAATCAAGGGTGTCCTTTGATCGTCATCTTGTACGTTTAAATCGCAATTTGATTCAATATAATCATTAAATTCATGGACACGATTTAATTGAATTGCATCAAATATGTTCATTGGTTTTCCTCACTTCGTAATAATCTCTGATGTTAACTAATCAACGAATTTCGCAAACTCTTCGCGTATGAAGTATTCGTCAAAGTTTTTAAACTATCCTGCTCGTTACTATAATGACAAAAAAGAGACCCACAACAACGGGCTGTGGGTCTAAGCTATATTTATAAAGGGGGGTCACGATTAATTATAAACGCACTACATTAAGTTGAGATAAAGATAGGTTTTCATTTGTGTTACATTTATCGAACTATCGTGTTCGGTAGGTATTATGAGGTCACCAGATCTTTCTGGTCGACCAGGTAACTGGGCAGGACGTTCGTGTCCCTGGGAGGCAGTTCCCGTGAACTATACTGTCCGCCCCCTGCTTTGGGAGCTGGATCCGAGAAAAGGACGAGATACATGAATCCAGGACAATGACCACCTTTGAGTAGCGATGGTTTTTTGCTGCATTGATTATCCCGCTACCATTTATTCTATCGATATTATTAAAACTCACAATTTGTAGATTTCTATGCGATAGAGGAAATTAATACTTTGTCCTTCGTCTTGCCTTTACCTTCTTTTCGTCCTTTTCGTCTAACCATTCGAAGTTTGCGTTTATTTTATCTTATCATCGTACTTCTTCTCTTTGGTTTCCCAGTTAATAATGATTGATATTCTATCCTTTTCTATGGCATCTAGTGTTGTATAATCATTCTCCGCTTCCATCAAGGCATATTTGATGGTAAATTTATTCGAATTTCGCTTTTTGATTTCATCAATAATAATCCCATACTGCTCTTCAGATTCTTCCTGATATCCTCCTTTTTTTATCAACTTTGCTTTATATGATGGGTCATAAATGTTCATTATTTCTGTTCCTAAAGCTGTCCCTTGTGCAAAGGAAATCCTCTCCACTTTGCGAAGGTCTTCTAAGTCACCTTTATATTGATAAATTATATTAAAATAATGCCTCCCACCGTGTTCAATAACATTGTTCTGGATTGTGGCTTTCCATTGCTCACCCTCGGACTCAAAGATTATGCTATCTTTTATTGGCTCGCCACCTGAACAGGCACTTAATATGAACAGAAAAAAAACATACAAGCATGCTTTTTTCACCAAACCCCCTCTTTCACGGAAAACCATATTGTATACTTTACGTTCCAGTTTTTGGATAGTTGCGCTAAACTGCCCGTTAGCGTAAAGAAAAAAGAACAGCTGCCACTGGCATACTGCTCCAAGATCGGTTGAACTATCGTTCCCGGTTAGCTTAATCATAATATAATTTAGATAAGGTTTAGATTAAGTGTATGGTAAAGCATATTGATACAAGTGACCTTCTGGAAGAAATAGAGGGGAGTCAGGATCGTCTTGGAAAGCGCCATGGATTTTATTCTCGCCTTCATTAGCTACGATTACGTAGGTCGTTTCATCTCCCCTCTTTTTAACCCAATCTCCTATCTTTAAGGTGGACAAATTAGGGTCGGTAACAGCTATGTTTACTAATTCATCTGTCCAAGTTTCCCCTTGATCCCTACTAACCATAAATAAGATCATACGCGGCTCGTGACGACGGTCATTTATATAGGAGAACACTGCATCCAGAATGACTTGTGCATCACTTTTGTCTACTTCGTAACTATTACTGAGAGCCGCCCTCCGTTTTTGCCTGCGTACTTTCCTTCTATCTATTTTGTCTTTACTCATCTCTGTCTCAACTCCAATAAATTCATAAATGTTATTAAGCCAGCCACTCCATTTACAGGCAGCCTCGGCTTGTGGTGTGATTGAGCTATCGTGCCCGTTAGTTGAATAAGATATCGAGATCCCCATTATTGAAGTTTTATTGAAAACTCGTAATTGCATTGATGACCTCTGCCGGAAGTCCCTCTTGCTGAAGCTGTGCTTGGAGCGTCTCAACTGCCAGTGTGATAAATGAAAATGGATTACCAGTAGCTTTGCGATGAGCTCTGCACGTTGTGCTCCTGTTAAGCTTTCGGGTCCAGTAGCCATGTAGATTGCATCATCGGGACCTTCACCAACAGACTGGTTGCGGCTGCTGCGAGGTCATCGCGCGAAATCAAAACAAGCCCCGCCTCCACTATTCCTTTGAGGCGGGGCTTGTGGAACTTTAACCCATAAACCGTTATCTTCTTTTAAACATGAAGGGCAGAAAGACGAAAGGAACGAAGAGAAAAAAAGGAAAACCGAACATCTTACTAATCAGTAGGAATAAGCCGCTGACAATAATGGTAAAAACCAAACTATATAAACAACCTCTACCGGACATATTACTAAAAAAGAACACTTTATTCCTCCTTCAAACCTGACAGCGTCGCGCCCTTCAAATAGAAAATGTTTAAGTATTCTCCAACCAAATGATGCAATGTACTTTTCGCTATTTTAGTAAATTTATGTAGCACCATGTACGTCACCAAAAATCTCTGAGTCGAAAATCTAAATAATTAACTCAATTAGTTTAAAGTAAAATAACAAGACCATGGGTGTTGAGTAATAGCCACAGTCTTGTTATAAAAACAATCTTTAGTTAGGAACGCTCAGGATTACGGTCATGGTTACGACTTCTCAATCCAGCTAAACCGATTAAACCTAAAAGTCCTAACCAGCCCCAATCCATATCATTATCATCATTGACTGCATTAGCACGATAGTTACCTGCTGAAGTTGATGTAGCATTGTAGCTGTTGTCATATGATTGGTTACTTTGTGTAGATGGTGAGGTCATACTGCCTGCAGCGCTTAAAATTCCGGTGCCCATCATTAAGGTGAAGCAGCCTAGCAGCAAAAATGTGGATAGATATTTCAATTTTCTCATGCAAATTAACTCCTCTGCTGATGATTTGGTCTGTCATACTATTGTTTTCCCCGTATGTAAATAAAATATTCGATCGATTAAACAAGCATACAATGTAAACATTTCTTCCCGTTCGTGTTATGTGACTTCCAGAACTTACTGGTCAACCACGGAAGAAGACTAATTTAAAAGATTATCGCTTTCGCACCCGCACCTGAGATCAGCTTATTTATTGGATAAATAACAAAGACTTTGTGGCAAATGAATCAACTCCTTTTATCAATATATTCTTAATAATATATGTAGCGAAACTACTAAATGGTATAGTTGCATGCGTATTAAATAGAGATAGGGGAGATATTCTGAATAACTTCACTACGTTTCTCCGCGCATTTTTGTTTTTCATTCATAAGAAAAACCGCCTCTTTAAAAAGCGTTAATTGAACTTTCGTGTCCCCCTTAGTTAAGTAAAGTCACATTAGAGCCCATCAATGGAGTGAGGAAGACGTTTTCTTTTATTTAAATTCTTAGTTTTTTCATTTATATTTCCCCCTTGCTCGTCTATCTTCATCGGAACATTTTTGATGTCAATACATATTCAGCATCCTCCCATGGGTAACATAAGTTTATTGTCACTTAGATTTAATAAGGAGGATGCAGTATGCAAAATGAACAAAATGAAGTATCTAAAGCTGATTTGCAATCTGTTAAGCTAAATAAACTTCCAGTTGCAGGAGCCGCTGATACGGAGTTTTCTACCGAGGAAGCAGCTGAAGTATTTAAGCACAACCCTGCAGCGAGCGAAACTGCAGCGAACGCATCAGCATAAGAAGCCCTGGATGAATTCTAAGATAATGTAAAGCAAGATGCCCTGATCCTCACTAGGACTGGGCATCTCGTCATCGATGTTACAAGATCATGTATTGTGAAACGAAAGAAAAAACGGCACACTTACCGAAAACAAGACTTTTCAATTTAACAAACATCGTAGAGTATGTCTTATAGACCACTGGACAAAATATCCTCAGAGGTGATTTCTCAATGAAATGCGTTTATTGTGAAAACATTCAGCAAATCAAAGGGATGCAACATAAGTGTTACATTTGTTCTATAATCAAGGCACGTTAATCAGTTAGTAGGATAATCTGATTACAACTCGATTCTTCTGTCACTTCCTTTTTCACTGGGTTATTATTTACGTTAATTCAGAAAATGCTTGCAATAACAATAAAAGCTTTGGCTAAGCCGCCAAAGCTTTTATTGTTGAACCCTTTTGTTATATGTTAATCAATCATGTTACTTTCACATAGGTATGAAATCCTTCTGCATAATAATCCCTCCGCTAGGAATCATAATGCTTTCCCCGAAATTAGGATGACTTAAAGGAGTGAATACATCGGGTGTTCACTCGATTTTAATTTAAGCTTGTAGAATACTTGTTCATCTTGTTCATCTGTTGTAATAAATCCCAGGCCTGTCTGCAGCTTGTCGATAACTAAAGAAGCCCGCGATTTACGCGGACTCAGATCCCCTATTTCTAGTCTTCCAGTTTATGAATACTTGGTCGAATCTATCGGCAACCTCATTCTGATGGTATTAATCACTCTTTTCTCGATAGCTCAATTGCGATAAAACCGATTTCGGTAGTTTGCAAACTACGCTGTAAGCCGGGTTAAACGTGTTGGCAATTTCATATTCCACTGCTTGTCCCAGCAATAAGCTTGCTTCCGAAGACGTTAAGCCGAAATCTTCCTGCAGCATTCGATACATTTCGGTCGTTGCATGTTGAAGCGCCTGGTCAAGCGGCCGTGCATTGCCGATACAAAACCAATGGGTATCGCTTTCACCTCTCGGCCAGCCTATCTTTTTGCCTTTTTGAACACTGACTGTGAACCGAACATCCATAGATATTTCGAGCCCTGTACCGATGATTTCCCCATCGCCTTGCAAGGCATGACCATCACCCAAATAAAACAATGCACCTTTGGACGACACCGGAAAATAAACTGTAGTGCCTGCGACCAGTCCTTTATAGTCCATGTTGCCGCCATACTCGCCGCTCGTAGCAGTTGAGATGAACTGACCATTAGAAGGTGCTACGCCAAAACAGCCTAGAAAAGGCCGCAAAGGTAGCTTCAATTCAGTCAGACCCGGCGATGGCTCCTTGAGATAAGCTACCCCCTGTGAAACATCCACCGTCCAGCGTACGATTTCCGATGGCGGCAATGAAGCAGCAACATATGGTTCAATAACGGATGGTGCAAGCATATTGGTTGTCCAAGCCCAATCGCGGTTCGGAGTGATTGATTCGAATTTAACCGCTAGCGTATCTCCAGGCATCGCTTCTTCCACATAGAAAGGTCCTGTCATTGGATTCCCGCGAGTAGCTGCGCTTTCGCCGTTGATGTCCCAGCCTCTCGCATCGACTGTCGTCGTAATGACCGTATCCCCATCACGAATCGTCAATATAGGTGGATGCTGGCCTATCGTATTATAATAAAGCTGTGGTATGAACTGATAAATCATGGCTACTCCTCCTCGTCAATTGGATAGTCTATTGATTCGACAACTGTTATAAATTTCCTACCCAGCTTTACAATGATTCAAGAAAAGCGATTGCCGCCGCGGGCGGTGGATGGGCGGCAGCCGGCGCAGGAGTCCGCATGTGCCTAGTACGCTTTGAACGCGACGAAAATCGAACCGATCATCACGACAATACCGCCGACCTTGCTCATGAAATAATAGAAGTCGCTCGGCTCGGGGTTCTCGTACATGAGCCGCTGCGGAGATAGACGGAACATTAAATACTGGAAGGCTTGGTACCGGAAGCAACACCAGCCATAGATCAACAGGCCGAGAGCAAGAAACAGAAAGCCTGGCATGCCTCGTTTGACATGATAATCGGAGTAAGCCGCGCTTACGAGCCCTGAAGGTGGAAAATCTTCTTCCCCTTCCTGCTTGATACGCTCGCCGTTGGAATACGCCTGAATAGACATGACGATATTGCCTTTGTCATCGTAACTCAAGAGCATGCCGTTATTATCCTCGACGCTGTAGACATGGCCGTTCGGATAGGTCACATGGAACTTGGTCGAGTAAGGGGCGCTTTTGTCCGCAATCGCATAGGACTGCCCGCCGATGATTACCGTTCGGTGCAGCTCGTCGTCGGTGCGTACTTGGACGGGATCTGCCGTGCTGCTAAGATAGGTGACGAGACGGCCTTGCTCGCCGGCGAATTTGTACGCATCCTCGTACAGATAGAAGACACGGTCCGTGAAATAGGGCTTCGACAAGATGCCCGTCAAGACGGACACGAGGAGCACGGAGACGAAGAAAATAAAACCAGACGTTTTCAATTTTTGGAATAAAGCCGCTCGGGTAGAAATATGCGCTCATCCTTTCTGCTTTATCCCTTTTACGTCCTAATGAGAGAGGCGGTTGCACGCATTTATGCAAGGGTATTACGTGCTCATGGCAGCTGTTTTGTTTTTGAACTAAAGTTCTCCTTTAGCTTAATCAAGTAGTTACCCTTCAACTAATTGATAAAATCTTATGTCACCTTTTTCTGTTTCAGCCATCAGTATGTCATTCCGTTCTTTGACACGGAATATCTTCGTTCCCACTTCCAGTTTATTTGCTGTTCCGTTTTTAAAATCATTATCATCATTACTTTGATGACTGATTTCAGTAACTTGTATGCCTTTGGTTAATTTTAACTCATCTACCCAAGGAACTCCTGCATTATAAATGGTGTCTTTATACATGAAAATATTAGCATTCGAATCCATTTTTAAAACTTCTTGTGCAGTTGGATTTCCAATTGTATTAGTCTAACACCATGCACAAAATGCTGAAATGCCATTCGCGCGAATGGCATTTCAGCATTTTTACGTCTTTCCGATATCCTGCTGAGCACTTTCTAAGAGAAATCAAACGGCTTCATGGGAACACGGTCATCATACATCCGATCATCTCGGACTAAAGCATTCGTCTCGACAACCTTCCAGTCCTGTTGGTGCAGTCGTTTCAAATAGTTAACAATATCGTAGAACGAGTAGTTGCGATTCGAGTTCAGCAGGTACGTGTTGCTTTCGTAATTCAAGGCGATGCCCACGATCGCTGCTGCGGTGTCCTCTAGAAAGCTGCAGGAAGGATACCACTGCGAGCTGGCCTCGATGCATCCATTGTCCCGCTGGCCTCTGCATAGGAAATCAAACATATTGTTGGATCCTGTTTCGGAACCGATTTGCCAGCCTAGCCGAAGAATGTAAGCTTCAGGATATACCTCCTTCAGCAGTTTCTCGCATTGAATCTTATAAACGCCGTAGCTATTTTCCGCGTCAGGAATGCTCTCGGGCGTATAAGGCCCTGTCTTGTCCTCCGAAAACACCGAAACCGTGCTTGTGAACACAAGTTTTATCCCTAGTTTCTTTGTTGCTTTCGCGATATATTCCAACCATTCGATAGGACCGGTTGCAATGTGGAAGAAAATATCCGGTTTCGTCTCTTCAATGAACCGATAAACCTCTTCTTCGTTATCGATGCCGATTAACTCACGGTTCCAGACCGTGACATCAATATTTCTAGACTTCAACTCTCTGTTCACATACGGCGCCACAGCTCCGTTATTTCCTGTAATCATAGCCTTCATCGTATACATCTTCCTCTGCTAAGTTATTAATTACCCTTTATTAGCCCCTGCCTTCAAGCCTTCCACCATGTACTTCTGAAGCAGCAAGAAAATAATAGTGATGGGAACGGCAACGAGCACGGCACCGGCAGCAAATGTAGTAAACTCCGTATTCGAGCGATCGCTAATCAATTCAAACAGACCAATTGCGAGTGTCTTGTTCTCGGGCGAGCGTATGACAAGTCTTGCAAAAATAAAATCCATCCATGGACCAATAAAATTACTGACCGCTACGAATACGAGAATCGGCACCGACATCGGCAGCATGATTTTAGTAAACACTTTCGTGTTTGATGCTCCGTCTATCTTGGCTGCTTCCTCTAAACTGCGGGGCAAGCCGTCAAAATACCCTTTTACCAGCCAGGCGTTGAACGGAATAGAGCCACCGGCATACACGAGAATCAATCCCCACAGATTGTCCAATAAATTGATCTGCAGTAGCAGAATGTAGATGGCGATCATGCCCATAAAGCTAGGAAATATTTGAAGCACAAGCATCGTCATTAAGCCGTAGCGGCGGCCGGGAAACCGAAACCTCGAAAATGCGTAGGCGGCGGTCACAATCAGCACCGTAGACAAAATCATATTGAAGAAGGCAATCATCAATGTGTTCTTGAACCATAGCCAATACGGCGTTTCCGTAAACAAGTGTCTAAAGTGCTCCAATGTAATCCGCTTTGGAATGAACGTGCTAGCATATAAGCTGTCACCGGGATTCAAGGAACCGGATATAATCCAAGCGACAGGGTAAACAACCAGTATGACGGTAATGGATAAAACAATGTAAATGGCCGACAGTGTTACGACTTCCATAAGCGACGTTTTTCTCGTCATCATGACAGCATATCCTCTTCCTTAAAGACTTTCGTTCTTCGGAAATTCCAAATCGAGAGTGCTGCAATTATTATGAAAACAATAATAGAAACAGCTGAAGCTACATTAAACTTGCTATTGTCTAAGGTCAATTTGTAGATCCAACTGATCAAAATGTCAGTTGAGCCTGCATAGCTGTACTTGCTGTCTACCGGACCACCCGTATTAAGCAGGTAAATGATATTGAAATTATTAATATTTCCGGCGAAAGACATGATGAGCAGAGGCAGCGTTGAAAACATGACAAGCGGCAGCGTAATTGACTTAAACTTGTTAAGCGTAGATGCTCCATCTATTTCCGCAGCTTCATAGAGTTCCTTGTCAATTCCCGTCAACACGCCCGACATGAGAATGAGCCAGAACGGAAAACCAATCCATATATTAGTAATAATGATGGCCGTTTTCGTCCATATGGGGTCGGAAAGCCAAGGAATTGGACTGATAGACAACATCTTAAGATATTGGTTCAATGGACCGAATGCTCCGTTGAAGATATTACGGAAAATAAGCAACGAGATGAACGTTGGAATAGCCCACGGAAGAATCAGAATGCCCCGCCAAAGTTTTTTGAATCTTACTTTCCGATAGTTAATCATTAGAGCATATAGCAATCCAACACCGAACGTTGTCACGGTTGAAATGACCGCCCATATAATCGTCCAGGCAAATACGCCATAAAAGGTTTGGCTCCATGATTTCAACGTAATCAGATCTTTAAAGGTATCCAGCCCAGTCCAGCTCACAAGGTTTTTGGGAGGAAGATGATCGGGACCGGAATAATTCGTAAACGCGATCAGAACTCCGAACAGTAAGGGCAATATCGTTAAAAATGCCGTGAAAACAATGGAAGGAATCAGCAACATGTATGGAAACCCTTTTTCCCTGATGTTCTGAACCATCTCTTTGAAAGAATTGACGTGCAAGCCAGCCTCTCGCCGTTTACCGACAGCATGCGCGTCCCGAATATTCAAATAGTAAACGAATAAGAACAGAGCAAGTGTAATGATACAAATGATCCCGGAAATGAGAAGAAAGATGGAATGATCCCCGATTGTAACAATACGCCCTCTGCTTCTAACCTGCGGCTGGTCTCCAAGCGTTATCACGCCTATGATGCCTTTTATAATAGGGTGACTCATTATTAGGATGAAATAAATCTCGAGTAGAAAGAAACCGATTCCCTTTACATATTGACGATTATAAATTTGACCCAACCCCATGAATAGGGTAGAAAGAATCGTTCCCCAAACTACATTTGCACGATGCTTTCCTGTTTCTATAGCCTCCATTGGTTGCAAGTTCGTAAATCACCTTCCCCGTGTAGATTACGAACTACTGTACAACTACATACAGTAGTTCGCGGACGCTTCCTTTATTTTGCTGCTGCAAGGGAGTCCTTAAGATTTGCAACCGCTTGATCCAACGCGGTCTTCGGATCTGCATTCTTATTCCAAATGAGATTATACGCTTGCTGCATCGGCACCCACATCGAATTGTTCGCTGGAATGTTCGGCATCGGAACGGAGTATTTCACCTGCTCCATGAATGGCGCTACGTTAGGATCGTTTTTGATTGCATCGCTTTCCCAAAGGCTCTTTATAGCGGGAATCTGACCAACCATTTCAAAACGCTTACGCAGCATCTCCTCCGATGTGGCAAACTGCGCCAGAAGAGAAGCAGCATCCGGATATTTGCTATAGGCGCTCTGATAAATGGATTTTACATTGGAGAAGCTCTTCGGATGCTCACCTGTTTCAAGCAGAGGGAATGGTACGATTCCGAAATCCACACCCGCTTCTCGAATGCTCTTTAAGTCCGGTGGAGCACCAATCCGAAACATCAGCTTACCTTCATTGAACATGGAACTGATAATATCAAACGTCATATCCTCTACGCTTAATGGCAATATTTCTTTGTGTATGCGTTGCAGCAAGTTGCCGGCCTTTATCGCACCATCACCATTCAATCCCGATAGGTCGGTTGGGTCTGTATTGTTACTGCCAAACACATAACCACCATAACCCGCAAGGAAGGCATGGACATAATAGAAGTCATCAGCTTGCATCATAAAACCGAATTTATTTTGCTTCGCATCCGTGAAAGACTTTGATTGTTCAATCAATTCATCCATCGTCGTAGGAACTTCCTTGACCAAGTCTTTATTGTATAACAGCGCATAAGTCTCAATACTTAACGGATAGCCATAAAGAATGTCCTTATAGGAAGTGCCATCTATCGCTTCCTTAACAAACATTTCTTTATACTCATCAGTAAAATAATTTTCCATAAGTACACCCGATGCTGCTAGCGTTCCTGTGTTGTTATGGGCGGAGGTAAATAAATCTGGTCCCAACCCGGCTGGCCCATCAGTCTGAAGTTTTTGAAACGCATCAACCGTAGATTGATCTGTATATTCAATTGCCACACCATATTGTTTTGTAAATGCATCCCCTACGAATTTCATCCATTCCAAATCTTCTTTATTTCCCCACCACCGAATCGTTGCGCCTTCCTCTGGTTTCAAGCTTTTTTCATTCTCCGCTGACTGACCGGCAGCCGATGCCGGCTCGCTGGCAGATGCGCCGCCGTTGTTTTTGGAAGCACTTTCATTATTGCCATTGCCACAAGCCGCCAAAGTAAGCATAACAATCATCGCAAGAATGAGACTTGATATCTTTTTCATGTTAACCTCCAACTATCGATTTTTTCATTCAACCCACCTGATCATTTTTCACGAAAACAACGGATACCGGCTAACTCTGCTCACCTCCTTGTCCATAAAATGGATCATCGCAGTGATCGATTTGAATCTTGGTCCATCATAACAACCCTCTATAATATTGTCAATTATTTATCGATAAATTATCGATAAATAATTGCGTTTTATGTTCGCATCCATTGCGAAAAAAAAAGCACAATGAAAGGATGAGACGCCTGGACTTTCAGGTGTCTCATCCTTCATTGTGCTGCTGTATATTTCATCACTATTCACATGAAAAAAAGTCTGCCGATCGCGTTCGGCAGAAAAGTTGGAGCGATATCTTGACCGTCTCTGTCACCACAAGGTAATAACTAGCTACTCCAGTTATCAAGCTATTCAGCTATGCTATTAGCGGTTGCCGTAGATTCTCTAACCACCAGATACGAAGGCTGCAACGACATATCCAGTCGGTTGTCTTTCATGAGCAGCTCCAAAACAATAAAGAGCTTCTCTCCCATTTTACTGAGATCCGTATGAATCGTGGTTAACTTCGGCGTGATATAACTTGATAATTTGATATCATCAAATCCGACTACGCTGATGTCTCGCGGAACGTTAAGCCCCATTCTCTTTAATTCCTTAATCGCGCCAATAGCGAGCATGTCGTTGCAGCACATAATGGCTGTCACACCCCTGCTGACTAAATTATGTACTAAGGGAGCCGCCGATTCTTCCGTAAAGTTACCATTGCATACAAGTGCAGGGTCAAATACAATTCCGCGTAGCGCAATACTACTGATATAACCACCCAACCTTTCCTTGCATACATAGGCGTCGTTCTGACCGTTAATAAAACCGATACGAGTGTGGCCCAGATCAACCAGATGATCGATAGCCAGTTTCATCCCTTTCATGTTGTCGCAGCATACACTGGCAACCATTTGGTTTTCCAGGAAATTATCCAGAATGACAACAGGATGACTTGTCGTTTTTAACTGTTCGAAATAAGGATTGAAATTGCTTAGACCTAATATGACGGCACCGTCGAATTGATATTCATCCATCAATTCATCGAACGATTTCGATTGATTCAGCGTATAATCCAGTGACATTATAGATACTTCATGCCCGCTATGAATTGCATTACGCTTGAAAGCCATCATGACCTCATAATCGAAATACTGCACATGATTATCATCCGGCTGGTCGATGAAGACGCAAATCCGTTTGTGATTATCTCCTTTCCGCTTGGCAACATAACCCATGTTAATCGCCGTTTTCAATATTTTCTTTTTCGTTTCCGGATTTACGTCCTCCGCGTCGCTTAAAGCTTTATATACCGTGCTAACTGATATGTTCATTTTCTCTGCAATTTCTTTGATTTTAGCCACAATAGCAGCACTTCTCTTTCTCCTTGAAGTCATTATTTCACAAAAATAAACAGAACTTTCAATATCATTATTTCAAAAGTCCAAACTACTCTCAGTTACTTAATTATGTTCTTTCAGCATGTCCTTAGTGTCTATTCTTCTTATTATATCATATGGAGTAATACACCAAAACTTTATGAATATTAGGCTCACGGTGTTGTTTTCCCAGGTTAGCCAATCGATCCAACTCGTTTGAGACAACAATTATCCTTCCTTATCTTGGATGTTTTCCGAAAAGAAGCCCTACTGAACCCTGCCATCATTATAACAACAGTCTATAAACTTGTCAAAAATTATCGATAATTTATCGATAATTAATTCATTATTTGTCTGTTAACATTCATACCGTTTTCCGCTAGCACGAACTGATAGATCATGGCACTCCTCCTCGTCAATTGACAACTGTTATAAATTTCCTACCAGCTTAACAGTGATTCAAGAAAAGTGATTGATTGGATCTATAGCTGAGCACTCATGCCCTTTAGTTCAACGACATATATATATTAATTGCTCCAATTCAAATCATTACAAGTCCAATTAGTCCAAGAAGTACTGCCCCTATGCGAGAATTTGTAAAAACCATATCATAGAACAAATCACGGATAGCTTCAAAAATAGTGACCCAAAGAGTTTCAGGATTACTTCTCTTCCACAAATACCGTGCAAATAAAAATAATAAAACTCCTATGATTAGTATTATTATTCCTTTCAACAAATGAACACTCCTTTAACGTACAAAGCAAATCGTACTACCATTATCGCCTTTATGATTGCCCAGTTAACCTGCCCGTTAGCAGAACAGGCTGCCGTCTATGCCGGCAGCCTGTGGTTATTGGTGAACTATTCCTGACTGAATACTCTGCTGATGTTTATCGTCCAAACGCCCACGCCACCATCAGCGGGAACTCTTCTCGCCACATCACATCGTCGTGCGACGCGACCCGCTCTCTCATTTCAACGTCCGCACCTGCATCGAGCAGCGCGACCGCCCACCGGGTCGCGTTCTCAAGGAAGAACGGCTCCAGTGTTCCGGCTACGAGGTAGGTGCGCGGTAGCGTGCTTGGCATCACGGCAGGCGGTCGGTAGCCCCCGCCTGGCGACGCGGAGAAGACCGTACCGTAGATGTCCGGATGCCGAAGCCCTATAGCGAGTGAGAGTTCTCCACTCGCCGACACGCCGCACACCGCGGTGCGTTTGGCAGGCAGCGCGACGCTGAACCGTGATCGCAACCAATGGCGGACGTCCTCGACGAAGAACTTCTCGTGTGCCGCGAACCGTTCCTGGTCGAACGGCGGTGAGTACTCATGGATGCGCACCATCTCATCCTCATTGGACGTCCGGTGTACACCAACGATCATCGTTGGCGGTACGTTGGCGGCCTCGAGGTACCTGCCCCACAGCGAGATAAGCTGACCATCACCGGCGAACACGATTGCCTGGGGCGGATCCGGAGGGACGTACACCGTAACCTGCCGACCACCATCATACTCTAACGTCTCTGTAACGAGCTCTCCCGCGATCTTCATACCTCACATCTCCTGTATTCAAAATTATACTTATCTCGTGTAGCAAAACGACGGGCTATATGACTCATTCAATCCATTTTGCATTTTATCATAATGAGAATTGATGATAACTACACCGTTAGCAGAACAGGCCACCGATTAAGCCGGCAGCCTGTTCGTTTGTGCTATCGTGTCCCGTTAACGCAGTGGATGGTCCTATTCGCATCCAGGTGCACTGATGTATTGGCCTATCCTTGAGCGCCCGTAAGTTACTGGCATCGGCGTTCATTTGCTTCGATTTGATGGAGGATTTCGTCAACGACGTGCGCGATCGGTGCGGTGGCGTCGATTAGAATCCCGTTTTGGGGAACGCCTTCTTTCGTTTGATGCAAGCGCCGAATGAGTTCCCGTTCCTCTGGTCTGCCACCCCAGTCAGTTGGGTCCAGTGCCACTCGCTCATCAATCCGCCGGAGACAGGTTTCCAGGTCGACCTCAAGGACATACACATTGTCGAATAGATCAATGAATTTGGAGAAATTCCGCGAACCACCGCAGAAAAATGTTACCGCCTCATCTTGATTGGCGACCCAAGCTTTTACTTTCTCTACATGCCAAATGTGGTGTTCGGGTTTAAAGCCATCCGTCGGGGTACCAGTTTCCGGGTCGCCTTGATAAGCCAATTCACGGTCACCATGAATGGCATGGTAGCCGCGCCGCTGCAATTCGTTGCAGACCGTAGTTTTGCCGGCGCCGGAAACACCTTCAATCAGATAATTCCTACTACCCATGACAGACCCTCCATTCGACTGGATAAACACTGTTTCTATATTGACTGCCCGTTAGCTTGTCGGCAATGGGACAATGTTCTTGTCAATCGACAGAAATAAAGTACTTGCAATATTAAATCTTTCCTGCCAAAAGCTTGTACAATGCTTGAGTGCCGCTGTTCTCTTCTCCTTTGCTTACAAGCTCATCATATAATGATTTGGCTAATTCAAGCCCGGGTGTTAATAATCCCATTTCTTTGGCAGCATCAAGGGCAATCCCCATATCTTTGATGAAGTGTTTGACATAAAAGCCGGGCTCGAAGTTTCCGTTGATCATTCGCGGTCCCAGATTACTTAATGACCAGCTACCGGCTGCTCCGGTTTCTATGCTTTTCAATACGGTATCAGGATCAAGTCCTGCTCTTTCAGCATATACGATCGCTTCACAGACACCAATCATATTGGATGCTATTGCAATTTGATTGCACATCTTTGTATGTTGTCCGGCACCTGAATCGCCTTGCAATTGGATATTTTTGCCGATGATTTGAAAAATCGGAAGCAATGCTTCGAAAGCAGAAGCGTCTCCACCAACCATGATCGCTAATCTGGCTTCTCTTGCCCCAACATCGCCGCCGGAAACCGGCGCGTCAACTGCGTAAATTCCATGATTTTTCGATTCCAAATAAATTCTTCTCGCCAGTGATGGTGTAGATGTCGTCATATCTATGACATATGTGCCTGCTTTTGCATTTGATATGATTCCGTCTTGTCCAAAATAGATTTCTTCCACATCTTTAGGGTATCCCACCATAGTAATAACAACATTTGCTTGTGAAACTACCTCCGCTACAGTATCCTTCCAAACTGCGCCCTGAGTGATCAGTTCATCGGACCGACTTTTCGTCCGATTATAAACGATTAAAGAATATCCTGCCTTCAACAGATGACCGGCCATGCTTTTACCCATTACGCCTGTACCAATAAAACCGATTACAGTATTATCTTTATTAAGCATTTTAAGTGTGCTCCTTTAAATTAGAGAATATCAAAACGTCCGTAGTTTCTTTATTTTATCATTTCTCTCCATTCAACTAAACTGCCCGCTTGCGTAATGATTCTGAGTTTATTTATGAAGACCGTCAAACGCCTTGCCATGCTGTATATTTATTTCCGTCCGGGTCAAAGAAATGAAATGCCCCTCCGCAGCCGCCATTTTCTTTAAGTTCGGATACTTTTGCCCCACTATCTTTCATTTGCCTATATAATTCATTTATTCGGTCTACTTCAAAACAAATGGATTCCATCTCGAGTTCCTCATTATTTTCGTCCCAATCATGCGTTACAAAATTTGAAGTTTGTTTTTCTTCTCTATTTTGTTCATGTTTCCACGCTCCATTTATGGTATTTTAATCCACTTGTATCAGTGTAACATTGCACCATTTATCGAACAATAGTGCCCGTTAGCATAAAAGAGGCTACCGTTTATGATATGCGCCCCTCGTAGCAGCAGGGGTTTATTTTTCACCCGTCTGCTATCTGGAGAGCGTATCATTGTGTCGGTAGCCTTAAATTAAAGATATATTCCACACCAGGACAAGGAGAGCTGTTGCCTGTTCTTCTTTGTGCCTTCAGACGACTTTTCTAACGCCGGTCGATTGCCGAATTGGCGATTATTAGGCCGTGATTTGAGCAGCGATGCCGTTCAATTCAGCTACGTCTTTAGCGGAAAGCTCCAAGTTGGATGCACCCGCGCAGTTAACGATGTTCACCGCTTTGCTGGCGCCGGGAATCGGCAGAATAACGGGCGATAATTGAAGCAGCCATGCAATCGCGATCTGCTGCGGCGATGCATCATGACTTCTGGCGATCCGCGAAAGCGTCTCGTTGCTGCCGATGCCCTGCGCGTTGCCCATGCCGTTTAGAGGGCTGTATGGTAGGAAGGCAATACCGAGCTCTTCACAGCGCTTCAGCACGTCCATGGATGAATGGTCAAACAAGTTCATACGGTTTTGAACAGATGAGACCGTTACAATTTTGCGGGCTTCTTCCAGCTGTGCAACGGAAACGTTCGACAGTCCCACGTGAACGACCTTCCCTTCCCGCTGCAATTCCGCGACTGTTCCCACGGATTCCGCAAACGGAACCTTAGGATCCGGTCGGTGGAATTGATAGAGCGTGATTGCTTCTACTCCGAGCGCACGCAAACTGTCCTCGCACGCTTGACGCAAGTGTTCAGGACGACCATCGGTTTCCCAGCGTCCATCCGGACGAATGTGGCCGCCTTTTGTCGCGATGACCACTTCGGGACGGTTATGTAAAGCTTTGGCGAGCAGACGTTCGTTATGACCGTTTTCGGTCGAATTCAAGCAGTACGAATCGGCTGTATCGAACAGTGTAATGCCTTGCTCCAATGCGGCATGCACCGCTCTGATGCCGTCTTCCTCTGAAGGGCGTCCGTTAACGGAGAGCGGCATCCCGCCCATCCCGATTTCCCCCACCACTATCCCCGTCGAACCTAGCTTACGTTGCGGTATTGTCATCTTACATCCTCCTTAGAGTTAGTTATGAAGCGTCCAAGAGTAGTGACGAAAAATTCCAATTTTAAGTATACCAGTTCAGCTTTTTCACTAGTAGTACTGAAAAAAAGTTCATCTAGTTACTTTGATGTAAGGAAGGCTCGGTTTTCGTGCTAAAATTACCGATTGCCGTTAGTTAAATCTCGTTAAGATGAGTTAGATGCCAAGTTAGTAATTTTGAAAGTTTAATTGTAGAAGTTCGAACCTCTGGTGTTAGTAGTTTTTCTTCAAGTTTCAATAATTCGTATTGGTGTTAATGCTTCACATCTCCCTCATGTGACCAATCATTACCTCATAATTGAGCTATCGTATACGTTAGCTATAACGTTTTCCGTCAGCTCAACTGATCTACGTTTTGTTTATATGTTGCAGTCACAAAGCAAATCAAAACGCTTAACACGCCGCAGAGTATATATGAAGGTGTATAATACGACGCTGCTTCACCACGTATGAACATCATGGTTGAAATTCCATTCATCGATCCGTCACCGCCACCAAGCACTAATAGATACCCGATGAAGAATATCAATAAGCGTTCACTAATAACGGGAATCAGACTTATTACTACTGCACCTGACCGTTTATTTACAAAAAACCGTTTTACGTAAAAACCTGCAGTTAGATACGGGACGATTATTAAAGGTATCCCAACAAATATACCAGATTTATACCAATTATGATCGATGGGCTGCTGAAAGATGGTTGGGTACAACATCGAAAAAGTTAACAGCGTAAGAAAATAGCATGACGTAATGATCATCCAGCCTCTAACATACTTAGCCAACATGTATACCACCTTTCATCAAAATATGAAGCCGCCAATCGTGCCGGCATCTTTATTCTGCCTGTTACTTCAACGAATAACAGCAGCCCCGTTAATGTTTATTGATCTACCGTATCTCGTTAACCTAATAAATGGCCGTACATCAATAGTCCAATACTAGTACCTAGACTCAGTAAAGAAAAAATCAATAAATGAAACATTACAATTATTCCGGAGATAAATCTAATCTTTCTGCGATTCATGTACCATATTAGTAATAAAGTTAACAGACTAAGGAACAAAGCTACGACAGGCCCACCTCCAAAAAAGATAAACATTGAGGCGGGTGCCCCTGCTAATTCTTTTGAGGTATCATAAATAGCCGCACAAAACAGAACGATAAAAAAATAATTTATTATGGATGCCACTAAAGCTAGAGTTATTGGTGTTTGTTTATTAAACTTTTCAATGAATAGCTTCATTCATCAGTTATCCTTTCAACTCTCGCTGTTAGGTAGTAATTGAAACTTCTCGCCTCATTTATGGCTGCCAATTTATTGAACCCAACAGTATGTTATTATACAAGTAATCAAATTAAGACCGAATTCGAAAACGAGGTGTAGCCCTTGCCGGAACAGCAAACCCGCTCATCGGAACCGCACCACCATATCCGCATACCCCGCTCCGCCTATTTTGCGGTAGTTGTCATCATCGGGCTGCTGCTTAGTCTCATCTTCGAAAAATTAAACGCAGTGCCGAGTTGGATCGTCATTCTCATCCTCTCCACGCTGCTGGTGCCGATGGCCGTCAGTGTGATGAGAGGTCATCATGGCTGGACACGGATGCTGGGGCTTAGTATGACCGGTGTAATCACATTGGGGCTGATTACCAGCTTGGTGTTTCTGCTATATGCCTTGTTCAATCATACGACTACCGCGGCTGATCTGTTCGGGAGCGCCGCGTTGCTATGGATATGCAACATTGGCGTATTCGCCGTCTGGTATTGGGAAATCGACCGTGGCGGTCCGCTCAAGAGGCACAGTGAAAAAAGCGATCGGCCCGATTTTTTATTCCCGCAGATGACCTTTGAAATCACAGGATGGGCGGCATGGATCCCCCTGTTTCCGGACTACTTATATCTTGCTTTTAACACGAACACCGCATTCAGCCCGACGGATACGATGGTGTTGTCGAGCAGAGCAAAACTCCTTATGATGGTCCAATCCTGCATTTCGCTCGTGATTGTCGCTGTATTGGCAGCGCGGGCGATCAACATCGCGTAAGCTAAATGAAAAAAGCCGCAACCATGCGGCTTCTAAAGCATATACAGATCTTGTCATCCGACAATCCCGAGCATGAAAAATTGAATGGTTCAACTTCTGGAACGGGGCAGCTCACGCTGTCCCGTTCCTATGTTTTTCGATATATGCCACGCCCTCGGCAATCTTCGCAGCACTGTACGGTTCTTCGCCTTCGTTCGGGCGATTGATTATGAACGAATCCACGTTATGAATAATCCGATGCGCGTATAGAAGCGCTTGAATGTCTTCGTTCTTAACGCCGATTTCGACCAATGCCGCAACGTCGCGCAAGTATTTCGCCGCCTTCTCGTTGCCGATCACGTCAGCCATGCGAAGGTAGACTTCCGGTTGGTGCGTAAGTCGTTCGTCGTATAAGTAGTTAGGCACTATCGTTAGAGTACCGTCCGTCTCTTGAATGTAAGAAATCGTATCGTGCGACCCTTGGTTGTAGCTTGCAAGGGTTTCGTTAAACTTGGCGTGAATGTAACCTAATGCTTTCGCCGCTTCTGCGGGCGTGGACAAGGCGCTATTGATCGCCTTTGTTCGGTCAGCTTGCGGCAACAGGGCAACGGACGTCATTTCGCCGTTATACAAAACCATCTGCCCGTTAATGCTGTTGTAACGCCTAAAGTCGAATTCAAAGTTGTTCAGCGTGTATTTGTTCGGAAGGACGATCGGGGTCGCTGCCGGCGCAGTTGCCGTTTGTTCTGCCGCCGCGACTGTCGGTTTAAGGATTCCGCCCAAGTATGAAAATCCCGCGTATGTAACCCCGCCCATAATAACCGCTGCGGTCGTAATTCCGATCGCAATTGTTTGCCATTTTTTCATGATGATTTCCCTTTCCCCTTACTTATCAACGTTTGAATAGTTAAAGTATAACGATATTTCAAAATTTTAGGAACCCAAATTCAAAATCAACCCCCATCCGTATCATCGGCCTCCATGAAAACTCGGATAATTTGACTGCTTTTTGAGCAAAACATGGGATAACCAGAACGTGGGAACGGAGGGCGAGAAAGGATGAAGAAACGAAGTCGAAGTCTAGCCGATCGCATCGGCCAACGGGTACAAGCCGAGCCGACGATCCGAGGGCCGCTTGCCGCGGAATTAGCCGTTGTATTGCCGCAGCTTCAAACGCATTTTGAAGGCTGCGGCGACGTTCTTTATCACCGGTTCCGCGCTTCCGACTCCCGAGATGCGGTGATCGTCTATATTAACGGGCTTGCCGACGTCATCTCGATCGATCACGATGTGTTAAAGCGAATGATGGAGCCGCAAAATGCGCTCACCGCGTCCTCGCTGGCGGAATTGCGGGCCTGGCTTACGGTTATGGACAGCAAGGAGCATGTTACCTATGAAGAAATGGTGCCCGAATTATTCAGCGGCAGGCCCCTTCTCCTCGTAGATGGCATCCCGGGGGCGCTAAGCCTAGGGCTTGTCCATTGCGAGAAAAGAGGCGTGGAAGAACCGCAAGCGGAATCGGTCATTCGGGGAGCACGGGACGGCTTTACCGAGACGTTAATCGTCAATTTGACGCTGCTGCGCAAACGTCTGAAGACGCCTGCTCTGAAAATCGATACGTTCTCGCTCGGCCGCTATTCCGAGACCGATATAAGCGTCGCGTTTTTGCAAGGCATCGCAAAAGAAGAGATCGTAGCCAGCGTCAAAAACCGGCTGCAACGAATCGAGATCGACGGCATTGTCGAGAGCGGAATGATCGAAGAGCTCATCGAGGACAGCGTCTATTCCCCGTTTCCGCAGCTGCAAACGACGGAACGCCCCGATGTGGCGGTCGCGGCCATGCTGGAGGGCCGCGTGCTGATTATTACCGATCATACGCCTTTCGTCATGATCGCTCCGACTACCCTGTGGTCCATGCTGCAATCGCCGGAAGACTATTACGAGCGCTTTCTGATCGGTACGCTGATCCGGTGGCTTCGCTATCTCTTCTTCCTGTTCGCGCTCCTTGCTCCGTCCGTTTATGTAGCCACGTTAACGTTTCACCAGGAGATGGTACCGACCACCCTGCTGCTGCGCATCACCCAATCCAGGGAAGAGATTCCTTTTCCCGCGCTCATGGAGGCGCTCATCATGGAGATCACCTTCGAAGCGCTTCGCGAGGCCGGCGTTCGGCTGCCCAAGCAGATCGGGTCGGCGGTCAGCATCGTAGGCGCGCTCGTGATCGGACAGGCGGCCATTCAAGCGGGACTCGTGTCGGCGCCTATGGTCATGATCGTCGCGATTACAGGGATCGCTTCTTTCATGCTTCCGCAATACGCCTTTAATATCGCGCTCCGCATCTTGCGGTTTCCCATCATGATCATGTCCGGCATGTTCGGCCTCTACGGACTGATCCTGTGCATCTTGGTCATCATTAGCCATTTATGCATCCTTCGCTCCTTCGACGTCCCATATTTGACTCCTATCGCTCCTATACAAACCGACAGCTTTAAGGATACGCTCATACGCGCGCCTATCGGATTTATGAAACGGCGTCCAGCCGCTTACGCGACTCCGGGCAATTCGAAGCGTCAAGGGGAGCCGGCGAAAGGGGAAGACCAGTGAAACCAGCGTCTATTCGCCGCTTGCTCCTCCCCTGCCTGTTCGCGTTCCTCCTTACAGGCTGCTGGGATCGGGAAGAGGTCAATAATATGGCTTTAATCATTTCCGCCGGGATCGATAAAGAAAAGAATGGCATGGTGTCTCTGACGTTTCAAGTGTTCATACCGAACCCCTCTTCATCGGGAGGTGCTGACGGTGGCGGCCAAGGCAGGCTATACACGGCAACCAATACGGGAAAAACGGTGCCGGATGCGCTTGCGGAGCTGCAAGCCCAATTGCCGAGAAGGTTCTCGTGGAGCCACGCCAAGGCTTATTTTTTCGGAGAGGCACTTGCCAGGGACGGGTTACAAGATGAGATGGATTTTCTGGTTCGAGATATTCAGCCCCGGGAACAGGCCAATCTCTTCATCTGCAAAGGAACGGCAAAGGAATTAATTCAATCGCTCCAAGATCCCAATACGTACGAAACGCTGATTAAAATGTCCCAAAAACCTTCCCTGCAGCATTCGACGCTTCACATCGTGGAGGAGTTGATCAGCGGCGAGTCCGGATCATTCGTTATTCCCGTCGCAACCACAATGATGCTCGCCTCGAACGGAACCGAGAAGGCCATCATAAGCGTTGAAGGCATGGCGGTTATAAAGGATCTAAAGCTGGTCGGATTCGTGGATGCCCCGCATGTGCAAGGCTTCAAATGGCTGACCAATACGCAGCTCAGTAGATTCGCGACCTTGTCCGTTAGAGAGAACGGCGGCATAGTCGCCATTCGAATGAGGCATTATCGGATGAAGTGGAAGCCGCGCATTCAAGACGGAAAATGGAAGATGACGATACGGATACGCGTAGACGGCGACGTCCTTATGAACAGTACGCATTACAACCTCATGAAAGATGACGATCGATTGAGAAAGCTGGGTAAGCGGTTCGAGGAGGAAATGACAAAGCAGCTGAAAAGCGCATTATGGCAGGCGCAGCATCGTTTCCGCACGGACGCCATTGGATTTGCGAAAGCTTTCCATATCCGCTATCCCGGGCAATGGCGCAAGGTGATGAACAGCTGGGACCAGCGGTTTACGCAAGTCGAGGTCGACTTTGACGTTGACGTATTCATCAGGCAGCCAGGTAAAACGAGCATTCAAGCCACCAGAAAGAATGAGGACGCCCAATGACGGACATGAACATAGCCGAAAGACAGCTGTTCTGGATCATGACCAGCACGCAAATTACGATGACGCTGCTGCTTACGACTGCGCCAACGATACAGATCGCCAGTCAGGATGCTTGGATATCGGCGTTAATCGCGACGGGAGCCGGGCTCCTGATCGCGCTCGTATGCGCCAAGACGGCTCTTCGCTTCCCGGGAATGACGGTAATCCATTATGGCGATATTCTATTCGGCAGATGGATTGGCCGAGCGATCGGTTTTCTCTATATGATCTTCTGGCTCGTATTGCTCACGGTGATCTTGAAGCAGTTCGCTTTTTTCCTCTCCGAAACGATATTGCCCGAAACGCCGATGCCTGTCATCATCTTAATGATGATGGCCGTGATTTTATATCCAACCCTCCACGGCGTCGGCGTGATCGCTCGCTGCTGCGAGGTCATCGGACCGATTGTCATGGCTGGCGTTATTTTCCCCGTCGTCATGTCGGTCAATAATATGGAGCTGCAGTCCATTCGGCCATTCTTCGGCGATGTCAGCGTGTTCGGCATTCTGAAGGGCTCCATTCCCACGCTCACGTTTCTCGGCGACTGCGTCTTGTTGGTCATGATCATCGCCTTCGTGAAATCCAAGGGCAAAACGGTAAAGTATGCCGTAAGCGGCGTGCTTGTGTCCGGATTGTTCACGATGCTCTCGATTTTCGCCAGCTTGCTTACATTTGGCCCCATGGTGAGCCAGAGCAACAATTATCCCTTAATGATGCTAGTACGGGCCGTCTCCCTCGGCGGAATCATCGAGAATTTGGATGCCATCGCGGTTACGATTTGGATTATGAGCGTCTTTACGAAGCTCGCGCTGTACTTGTTCATATCCGGACACGGCTCCGCTCAACTGTTCGGCGTCCGCAATTGGAAGCGAATGACCTGGATTATAGCATGCATTGCTTACGGAATAACCTTTTTTCCGCTAAACGTCGTGGAAACCTCGATCGTTTTCCCGCAAAAGATCGCCGTCCGTTTTATGCTGCCTATTTTCATGATCGGTCTGCCTCTATTGATGTGGGGATTGGCGGCTTTCAGACAGCGGACACAAGAAAGACAATTTTAGAGTGACTTGAGAATGACTTGAAGCAAGTCGCGACGGTTGCTGCAGGGTTTTAATAACGAGAAAGCCGTTCCGAAAGGTCTCGCGACCGATCGGAGCGGCTTTTTTTTGACGTACATCTGCTATTCGCTCCCGCTTAGTGCACACTTTTTTTCGCAGCTGTAGAAGTAAGTTAAGCAAAAACTCTCCACGGACGCGGCTCATCAATAAAAACGGCGCCATGGTTCCACTCGTCTAAATCGCTGGCTAGCATTTGCAGTCCAATACCGTCAAAATTTGTATGTCCTAGTGCAATCATGCCGATGCCAAGCTCTTGTGCCGCCCACTTTGGATACTCATCCGTTTCGCCACAGATGAGCACATCAGGGTGCTGTCTTGTGTATTTTGTCATGCCCTGCGGTTGACGGGTAATACCTTCGCCGCCATTTAGCACTGCAACGGTGCTAACCTTTCTGTCTGCATGACCAGTAACCAAAACCTCGTCAATAGACAGTGATTCCATCAGCCTGTCGGCTAATTCACCCAGACTGACTTCCGGAATGGTGTATAGTTGTTCTTCGACAGCAACAAGCTTGCCGTCAAAGGAAATGCCGGCCGCTTCAAGGAACGCTTTGCGCTGATAGGGCATTTCAATCGACTTGTTTGCGATGAACACCGTTATACCATGTTTAATTAACGCGCAGACACGCGGATAATTTATTTTCTCGCTAAGATGCTTTTCAAGCAGTCCCCCGCTGTAGCTTGTGGGAAAGAACATACGTTCATGGATAACCATAAGGTTACATCCCTCGGCAACGGCGCATTCGATTGCCTGTAGTGTGGCAGTAAAGCAGACAGCGATTTTTGTAATCTCTCGATTGGTGTCGCCAAAGCAGAAGCCTTCGCCGTCAGTCAGCTTCATGCCCTTGTCGGTAAAAAAGCTTGTAAGTTCATTCATCTTCATGCCAAGGCACCTCGATCAATGGAATTGTTTCTTGTTCTAAGTGCCCATGGGCGCTTATTTTCATAAAAGTGGATCGGCACTGGGAAGTGACGCTTTAACTGCTGGCTGACGATGAGCAATCCAGGATTTTCACTATATGCATGGGAGGTTTCAATGTAGCAAACTCCAGCGTCCTTAGCGGCAAGGATCGGCAATTCCTCAGCCTCGCCTCCAATCAGCACGTCACAGCCCATCTTTATCATTTGCTGAACGGTGTGAGGATTTGCAGAAATACCAACACCGCCCCATATAAGTCCCGCACGCTTAACCTGTTTGTTGGGGTCGCCATAGACACGCAGGTAGGGTAGGCTTATATTGGTTTTTACCTGCTGGCATACTGCGTCAAATGACTTTAGTTCAAAATCATAGTATCTGTATGAATATTCGTGGGCGGAAATTGTCGGGTTAGTAAAGCCGAGCTTGTCACCAAACGCGTCCAAAATACATAAATGGTCTAGCGTACCGTGCGCACGAAACAGCGTAATACCGCTTTCCGCAAGTGCTTTCATGCGAAGAAATGTCGCACCGCACAAATCGTCCTCTAAGCTTGCACCGCTATAAACGGGTGGAAAATTCAGCTCCTCATGGGTGATAATCAGGTTGCAGCCCGCGTCACGCGCGGCATGGATTGCCTCAACAGACGGCATCCAACAAACCATGATGCCCGTGACCGTTATATTGTCGGGACCAAAACGAAAGCCCTCGTCGCTGTATAAGCTTAAGCGGTTAATCTGCCAAAACGATAGAATATCGGAAGCTATCATCGTGCTATTACTCCTCTCAAACTTAAAGTTATGGAAAACGTCATAGCACAAACTCACCAATAGTAGGCTTCATATAAATTCCTAATCCAGCGATGTTTTCTTGCCAATTCCAGAAATATATCTTCCGGCAAGGATTCTTGCTCTATAGCAGCAATATTCTCATCCGCATATTCGATAATATTCATCGAAGTCAATGCGGTGGTTACGCCCGGGTGATGAATGGCAAACTTAATGGCTAGCTGGGCTAAGCTTGGGGCATATTGCGGTACGAACTTGTTCAGTCTATTAACGCGATTCAGATAATCTTCTCTATTCACACTTTCAAAAAAAGACTTGCGGAAATCTTTATCCTTAAAAGTCGTATCTTTTTGCAAAAATCCAGTCAATCCGCCTTCATCCAAAATACATCTAGCAATGACGGCAACGCCTTCCTTTTGACAAATCGGAACCAGGTTATCCAATGCAATGGGATCAAAAATATTAAGAATCGTTTGCACTGAGGCGATTTTGCCGCTGCGAACCAATGAAATGGCCATGTCATGACGGTGGTCGGGAAGAGATATCCCGATGAAACGGATCTTTCCCTCCTCCTGCAGCCTTAGCAAATCTTCCATCCAATAATCGACATCATCCCATTGCGGCCAAAACTGATGCATTTGCATCAAATCTATCGTTTCGATATCCATCTGCTTCAGCGACTCTTCCACACTCGCACGGATAGAACCTACGGGATAGGCATCCTCTACCGGAATCGACGTTCCCCAGCCAATGGAGGATGAACGCGAAGCCGCTTTAGAAGCAACGAACGGACGTGTACCGTTCCACTCTTTAAGTGCTTTTCCAACAATCCTTTCAGAAACTCCGTAACCGCGTGCTGTATCGATGAAGTTAACGCCCTTATCCAGACAATGCAGGATGGAACGGATCAAGTAGCTTTCGTCATGTGCGCCAAAGGAACCGCCAAGCCCCATAGCACCGAAGCCCAGCTGTGAAACTGATTCTCCCGAGTTGGAAAATAATTTGTATTTCATACGACTGCCTCCTCGTTCAATCTATCCTCTTTGACTATGTTCTGTTGTGATCTACAGCATCACGCCAAGAACCATAGGCAGTGATGTCTTCAGAGCCAGCTTCCGCGTAAGCTTCGCAAATAAAGCCCGGTACCTCAGTGCCGTCGCTAAGCTCCACCTTCCCGATTCCAAGCGGTGCGGGAATTCCCGCAGCGAACCCGCCGAAAGCGGCTAATGGCATCTCCCATACTTCGAGCCGAATAGCCGCTCCCCCCTGCGTCAGTTTGATCATGCCCGGCTTTGCAGGCGTTGTCGGCAGCTTAACGAGTCGATATTTCGCAGCGCTCTCGGCTTCGCGTACAAAACCGGCTCCGCATGCTTGCATTTGTTTCTCGAGCGGGAAGCCCCGCATATGCAAGCCGCATACGGCAACCAGCGTCGTAGCCGTAGCCTCCGCTCCGATCTTCGCAGTCTGGGGCGCTACCGTCGCCGCTTCCTCATCGATTTCCACTCCACCGTTATCCAACAATTGTTTGTCCGTGAATGCTGACGACAGTCGCTTAGCCGCACTGCACAGCAGAGTTTCATTCTCCGCTGTAGCGAACAACGTTACTCCAAAGGGCAAATTCACTTCCGCTTCGCCAGCCTGCACGGCAACCGCGCATAGATCTAGTAGATTGCAATGATTCGTATAAAGGCCCATATCGCTGTTCGCACCGATTGGATTCGCTCGAACTTCATCTCGTGTCCAAGTACCGCCGCAGGTGGGCATAACGAGCACCGCATCTTGCAACAGCTGTTTGGCTTCAAGCTTGAGTCGCTGCAGCTTATGCGCGGCTTGAAAGACAGAAGCAGCCGTATACGCCGGTGACGCGCCGGTTCGAAGCACTTGCTCCGTCACCGGAAAGGCAGCGCCAGGATGGCTATCAATAAACGGCCCAAGGTCTGCCCATCGCTCCGCAACCCATGGTCCGCCATACAGGATGGAGGCAGCTTCTGTGAACAGCTCCATCTTTACATATGTAATGGGCAGTCCCACCGCTTCGACCGCAGTGACAGCATTTACCCAAGCCAAGCGATAGGACTCCGCAAACGGACCGTAGAAAGAAGGTGTTTGCTTAGGTAAGCAAATCCTTCCAGGAAGCTTATTTATAAAAGGATGTGCGATCTCTCTTGACCAAGGGTCCGATTCTTCCACGCCGCGCGCAAACAAATCAACTGCCATCGCATCATCCAGCGTATGAGCGAATACGGTTACGCAATCCAAGCTTGCACAGGCAGGGACGACGCCTTTCGTCGCCCAAGCGCCGAGGCTCGGTTTGTAGCCGACCAAACCGTTTAACGCAGCCGGTACACGGCCGGACCCGGCTGTATCCGTCCCTAGCGAGAAGGCCGCTTGCCCCCTTGCAACCGCCACAGCGGAGCCGGAGCTGGAGCCACCGCTAATCAGCTCGCTGCGCAGCGCGTTATGGGTTTCACCGTGAGGACTGCGTGTGCCGACAAGTCCGGTCGCGAACTGATCTAGGTTTGTTTTGCCGATCGGAATGGCCCCTGCACATACAAGGCGCTGCACGACAACGGCACTTACGTCAGGCGTATATGCAAAATCGGGGCAACCGGCCGTTGTCGGCACACCAGCCAAATCGATGTTATCTTTAACCGCGAACGGAACGCCCCACAGTGGCATTCCTTCCGGTGCGGTTTGGGCCAATCGCTCCAGATACGGCTCGATCAACGACATCGAAGGCGGGGTGATCCAAATATTCATCGCCTGATCAGCTTCCGAGCGCCGAATAATTTCTGCGACCACATCAGCAGGCCTCAGTTGCTTTGCAGCATACTTGTCTCTAAGCCATGACAGCGTCAGAACTCGCGGCCACTCTGAAGTCGTTTTCGTCGTCAATGCCATACATGCGACACCTCTCTTCCTCTCTCCTTCTCTCATCTCGCAAGCCTTCTAGTTAGGCGTAAGATTCAGCCAACATGACAAAGGTTGGAGAACCTACCTTGTGGATGATGATGGGGACCTCGGAAAGTGCACCGGAGGCAGGGTCTCTATCAAAAACTGTGAGTGTGTGCGAATTTTGGTTGCCGCAATATAAGTACCTTCCATCTCTGGAAATGGTAAAGTGTCGTGGGAATTCTCCCCCGCAATCGAAGATGCCTTCGGGTCTTAATGTGCCGTCAACGTTATATTGGTAGCAAGCGATAGTGTCACTGCCGCGGCTGGACGCATATACAAACGCGCCGTCCGGTGAAAACTGCACTTCAGCCGCTTCGGACTTGCCAACAAATCCTTCGGGCAGGCAGCTGTACGAAGCTTGTTCGTTCAAAGTGCCCTGCTCTTCATCGAACGTATAGTGAATGACCCTATTGCCGTTTTGAGTTATGACATATAGATTTCGGTTATCATCCGAGAAGGTTACAATGCGCGGAGCAAAGCCGGGGGTTACGTGGTAACGGTGAACCTCATTAAGTTTGCCGCCGTCGGAATGACGATAGACATACACGATATCATTGCCATAGTCGGCTGCCACGATATACTTGCCGGACTTGTCGAATACGGCACAGTGAGCGCGAGGTATATCCTGTTCAGGCGCGGGGCCATGGCCTTCATGTTGATCGAGTGAAACAATCTCACCCAAGGTACCGTCTTCGTTGAGCGAAATCGTAACTGTATATCCGTGTGTGTAACTCGAGCCGGTCAAGAAGGTCGCATCAGGCGCAATTGCAGTGTGGCAAATATCCGCACCAGGGGTTGACACTGTGTTGAGGAGTGTTAAATAACCGTCTTTATCAACGCTAAAGGAAGTCAAGCTTCGTTTGCCATCATGCTCTTGCACGACATACATATAACGGCGGTCGGGAGAATAGATCATGAAGCTCGGTCCAATCATGGAGACAATCTGCAGCGTTTCAACCGTCTTCTTTTCTGTATCCATGGCGACATAGTATAGCCCTTGACTATCACTTGTGTGGGTGTAAGTTCCGATGTACAGTTTCTGAATCATGAGAGCCGACTCCTTTTATGTAATTTTGATAATTTAATGGTGTAAGCAGCGCAGGCAAACAGCAGTACGGCTGCAATGAAGAATAGAATCTGAAGACTAGAGAAAGGAAACCCGATAATCTTGACTGTGATGTCCCCCATTTGATTAACAAGAATGGAAGCAATAAACGTGCAGCCGAATCCCAAAATACCAGTCAAAGCATTCATGACCGACAAGCAGGTTGTACGAATTTCTTCCGGCATGGCTGCAATTTGAATGTTAAACATAGAAAAGTTAATGCCAGCAAACCCAACAGCCGACTCCACAAACAAAATCGGCAAGAGGATCCATGCATTTTCTTTGATCGTGAAAGCCCACAACACATAATGAATGGCAATGAGGACAATAGACCAGTAGCAAACAAAGTAATAGCCTTTACGTGAGGCCAGTTTGCCTGCAAGAGGAATCAAAAAAACGCGACATACCATAGAAATAACAGAAAGAACGGTAATATAGGTGAAACTTAAACTTAGCGTTTTGACTTGATACACGGAAGAGAATGGGCCTGCAAAGCTGGCACCTATGTTCCAAAGCAGCATCATATAGAACACTTGGACAAAGGCTTTATGACGAAAAGGTTCCCATAACTTAATTTGAGTTTTGTTTTTAACAGGTTTTGGGGTATCAGGGGTATGTTTAGGATTCGTGGGTTCAATCTGGGTGGTTTGTTCTTCGATAAGCTGCGCTTGCTTGGTTTTAGGTTCGTCTGCGAGGATGAGAATGACGATATTGATAACCGTATGCACTAATATCACACAGGCTATAAATAGAAATGCGGATTTTCGGCCAGAGGAAGCCGTTATCACATCTACAGCGCGGCCTACAATGAGCATCGCAATGGCGCCTACAGCCAGAGAAATAGCTTCCCGATTGGCAAAATACTTACTTCGCATCTGATGCGGAACGAGATCCACAATCCAGTTCGTGCCGCCGGGACCACTGAAGTTAGTCAAAACATGAATCATGATATATAAGAAAATCATCGAGGGCAGTGCAAGTTTGGTATCAAATAATACAAGCGGGAGAAGGAAAATCATGGCCGAGAAAAGCTTAATGATAGAGGCGAAAATGATAACAGCTAATTTGCGCCTTTTTAAGCTGCCAAAGAAAAAGGCAGATAACAACTGAATCGGGGTCGCTAACGATGGAACAGCAGCGATAATACCGTTTAGCGCATCAGATCCGCCGAGATAAGTAACCCATCCTGCGAGAAAAGGACCGGAAGTAAACGTGTTAATATTGGTAGCCAAACTCAAGTCCGTTGTGAACAACCGGCGGCTGCGGCCATACCGGATGCCGTCTTTTACCTCTTTATCTCGATTACGCCAAAAACTAATCGCAATCCCCATGCTGCTCCTCGCCCCATCCTCGACAGTCTACTTAGGACATTCCAAACAGCATTTACTTAAAGATTAAAACTATATATAATACAATTACCGTTTTACGAATGAATATTGTCGTAAATCAAGCATTTACATCAATTACTTAGTTCATATTATTACATTAGTGCCTTTTCGTCAATCAGATTATTCAACCGAGGAGCTGAAATGACAATGAAGATTAGAATTGGAATGGGTCAAATGCGAGTAGTACCCGGCGATGTCGAAGCCAACATGAACCGTGCGATTGACATGATTCACAAGGCTAAGGGGAACGGTTGTCAAATCGTCGTGCTGCCCGAATGTCTGGATTACGGCTGGACTTATCCCGGAGCAAAGGAACTCGCGCAGCCAATTCCGGGACCTCTCAGCGACAGATTGGCAGAGGAAGCCCGCAAAACCGGCTTATACATCGCCGCAGGATTGACGGAGAAAGAGGGTAAGTACCTCTATAATGCCTCCGTCCTTCTATCTCCCACAGGCGACATTCTCATCAAACATCGCAAAATCAACGAGGTACCATTCGCACGAGAACTTTACCGCAGAGGAGACAAGCTGGAGACGGTTTCTACCCCGCTCGGCCGGATTGGCTTGAACATCTGCGCAGACAACTGGCCTAGCTCCCTCTCCTTGGGCCATTCCCTTGGTTTAATGGGCGCGCAGATTCTCTTGTCGCCTTGTGCCTGGGCTGTAACCCCGCAAGACCTGGCTGTCAGAAAACCATACGGAGAAGAATGGAGAAGCGCTTATTCGACTCTGGCGCTCACGCATGGAATGGCCGTTATCGGTACCAGCAATGTCGGCCCTGTCATAGGCGGTGCTTGGGACGGATGGTCATGCATCGGTTCATCCTTGGCTGTTGATGCCGGCGGCAATGTGATTGCCAAAGCCGAATACGGAGAAGATGCCGAACAATTGCTTGCCTTTGATCTGGCAGTTGAACTTGATTAGCTCGTTATTGTATAAGTAAAATATTGCTCTCCCCGGTCAGGGGCCTTTACCATCCATTGTCCGTCCGGCCCGATTACGCCTCCGGAGCAAGCGTTTCCTTGTTCAACAGGAAACGCATTATCAACGGTTACAATCCAGACGCCTCCAGCCTTCGCCCTCATTTGGAGATTGCTTTCGTGAAACTGACGAACGACTCTCTGTGAGAAATCGCTCTCGTCGCGCCCGCCGTTGACCGCATGAAAGATTACCTTGGCTCCCATTGTCGACAACTGTTGAGACAGATGCGTATCCGGCAATGGCGAGCATTGCGGATTGGCCCACATATCATTACAGATCAATCCACCGATCGTTTCGCCATTGAACCGGAACACTTCCAGAGGCTTAACCGTGAAATCATTGATTTCCCCGACCGGCGGTTCCGTCAGCGTACCGCATGTTAATGTTTTGGAATGAAAGCCTAAGAATCGCCCCGACTTGTCATAGAACCGGAGCTGATTATAGCAATGGCCATCTTCTTCTTCGAAACAAGTTCCCAAAGCCAGCCCGATTCCCGCTTCTTTCGCCAAGGCGACGACATCTGCCAATGCTTCCCTGACTTCCGTCCGGTCAAACCTATTATGATAGCCGCTTAGCGAGCCTTCCGGCGTCAACAGGATATCCGCTTTTTCTTCCGCAGCATAAGCAATCCCGCGTGTAATCGCTTCGACATTAGCTTCGACAGAGGTATCATTCACACAAATTTGAGCGCCCGCTATACGCATATTTCTCTCATCCCCTTCTTATCGATCATACTTACTTCACCACGTACAAGTCGCCTCCCGCAGGCAGCAGTATTTCCAAACCTCCGTCGTGGTCGATATCGGACAGGATCACTTGTGTGGTTGAAAACCCGAGATTTGTCTTGAACTTAAACGTTCCGGAAACACCGATGGCGTATAAGAAACCATTGGCAGCAGTGAAGACGAATTCTTCTTCGCCATCGCCGTCTATGTCGGCAACCGCAATCGTACTTGTTGAAAGCACGCCGAGCGGCTCACTCCACACAATCTCTCCTGTGAGCGCGTCACAACATTTAAAGTAAAGGTCCTCGTAAATGCCGCCCAAATAAACCTTGCCTTGCGCATCCTGGGCAATGCCCTGAAACATGCCTCTGCCCTGATCCTCTTTGACGGATGACCATACATGCTCCCACAGACCGCCGTTGCCTCTCTTCAACAAGCCGTTCTCCACATACTGAACGCCGTGCAGCAATATTTCGTCTTCGCCGCAGTGGTCTACGTCAAACATCGCGCAATGGCCGTAGCCCACCCAGCGGCAATTTAACAGTCCGGGCAAGTTCTGTTTCTCATGCAGCGGTTTTCCTTCCTTGCCGTCAACTTCTGCGACGAAGAAGCTAGCAATGTAGGTCATGTCGTCAAGCCCATCCTCTTCGATCGAATGGGTAGCCATATACCCCCAGATCGCGCCGTTCCCTCTGTCGTGACCATCGCTGCGAAGCCGCCAGATAACCTCGCCTGTCAGACCGTTGACCATAATCATCGAATTTCTGTGCATCTCGCTTTCGGTAAAAACGTACAAAATATCGTAGTGCTCCGGAGACGTATAATGACCAAAGGTATACGACATGATCTTGCCTCTTTGCGGATACTTGCCCAAATAATTACGCCACAGCAAATTGTAATCGTTGTCGTACAGCTCGATCAACGCACCGGGGCCTACATATACAAATTCCTTAATGCCGTCTCCGTTGACATCCCATGGCGAAACCGACAGATGCACGATACCGGTAGGCAATCCAGGCGAATATTGAATATATTTATGGGAGGAATAAAAGGTATTTACGACTTCGAAATGAATGGCGCCATCCGTGCCGGTCACTGGTTTTAATAGTTTGTTGTCGGCACTTATCAGCTGGCATGGGTAGCCTTCGACATTCGTTGCCGTAACGGCGGTTAACTGTTTGCTTAACACAACCGGAATCGAGAAGATTAAGTTCTGCCCAGCCTGTGAAAGGTCAAACAGCTTGATTTCATTATAATGTCGGCACATTACGGCATAACGTTCAAGGTCGGGGCGGTATACAAAATCCATGAACTCCATTTGCAGTCCGTCATTTAATACATATTTCATCGTAACGGAGTTGTCGGCGTTCAGCGTGACAAATTCAATGCCGTTGCCGGTATAGATCATGATTTCCTTGTGTCCGTCACCGTCAATGTCTTCTGCATAGAAGTGCAGGTCGCAGTAGTCGATCCCACCGTATTGACTATGGTTTTGGCTCGGCGTTGTATACTCCTGCCTGGCGTATTGCACCGCATTTCCGCTCACGGCAGCGAGAGAAGTCACCGTGCCGTCCCGAATCAGGCATATCTCGATAGTGTTATCGGCAGGGTTTTCAAACACGGTTTCAATCAGACCATCGTTGTTCAAGTCCCCCGCATAAATCACCTTTTTATCCTTGATCACATACTTTTCGCTGCCGTTGCTAATATCAATTATTCTTACGGTTAATTCGGTAACATCAGTGTCGATAGTGGTTGTAAATATTTCGGCCTTACCATCATTGTCAACATCAGCCACAGGTGTCGTAGGGAAGTGCATTTCGGTCTTGGCGTACCCGTAATCGTTGTCCCACATCATAGTGAATTGGTTGTCTTTGAAATCGGCGGCCCATGCGTGAATTTCAACGCAATTGTTCACGATCACAACTTCGTCCACGCCGTCGCCGTCAACATCAAACAAACCCGAAAAGCCATAATTTCGTACATCCGTACCTTGAGCGCTGTATTCAAGTTCACCTGTTTTGATGTTGTACATTTCGATATGATCGTGGCAGACATTCAGTACGCTTGGAACACCGGTTCCTTTCACATCACCAACGACCACAACAGGCGGATAGTACAAATCATGTCTGCCGCGGTGAATTTTCCACAAAGGCTCTTTCACGTCATATCCGTTGTCAAAGGTAAAGAACAACCCAAACTCGCCAAAAAGTGCGATTTGGCAGCCTTTAACTGCGGGGTCAAGCTTGCCAGCAGCTATTCTTGCCGGAGCAGTCGCATTTTTTAAAGGCAGCGTATATTCCCAACATACATCCCCTGTCTTACCCGACAAGATAACAAGGCGAACACCACCCTCGAGGAGTAGAATATTCATATCGTCTCCGTTGCCCAGGAAGTCGCAGAACGACCGAACAGAACCGGAAATTTGCCGTTGCCACAGCAAATTTCCGTTAAGGTCGTATACATTAATCAAGCCGGATTCGATCACAATCAGTTCCTCGTAACCGTCAAGGTTTAAGTCATAAGTCCAGGCACTGGTCGTACCTTCCTCTTTGTTATCCCATTTGGCAACAACTTTTGGATCTGTAATTCGACCTGTACCCGCGCTTCTTCCCGTAAGACGTTGATCGCAGCGGGGAAGTGCCCAGTCCGCATAATGAGTCGGTGTTGTCATCATCTTCCATCACCTTTCATGATCGGCATCATACTTCCTTTAATAAATTCTGCTTTCTGCCCGATTCACATAAAGATCCGGCGAGTTCCCTAGCTTATGATTAATATCATTGCTGAGCGCATCCAGTTCTGCCATGACTTCAGCTGACAAATCCAAACCGGCAGCAACGTTGTTGTGTTCCAACTGGTCCAGGTCGCGAATGCCCGCTATCGTCGACGTAATGCCTTTGTTGATCGAGTAAGCCAGGGAAAGCTGGGATGTCGATATGCCCAAACGCGCCGAAATCCGGTTTAAATGATCGACCAGTTCGAACATTTCGGCTTCCACGCCTGGCTCCCGATGATTCGCATTATTAACGCCGTTGTCGGCAAAATGTCTTGATCCCGTGCGATTATAAGGCACTTCTGAAGTATCCTTATACTTGCCTGTCAACAAACCTTGCATGATCGGCATATAACCGACAACGCCGTATCCTACTTCCTTACACATCGGCCAGATAGCAGATTCGATCGCACGGCATGCGATATTGTAGCACAGCTGGTTAGCAATCACTTTAACGCCCGATTCCTCGATCCAGCCCATCTGCTGCATGCCAAAATTACTGACTCCGATATGGCGTATCTTTCCTTCTCGGCGGAACTTGTCAAACAACAGCAGCGTATCAATCACTTTCTGCTTGTCTCTGGATGGCCAGTGAATCATATAGAGGTCGATATAGTCGGTCTTTAGCTTGTTCAGCGCTCCGTGCAGGCTCTCTGTTCGCTCTTGGTCCGTTTCTTTAATGCCAACCTTGTCGCATATGATAACCTGGCTTCTTTTTCCATCCAACGCATTGCCTAACGATTCCTCGCTGCCGGAATACCCTTCGGCATTATCGAAGAAATTGATGCCGCTGTCGATAGCCCCATGAACAACCCGCTTGACATCCTCTTGCGACTGATCGCCCCAGTATCCACCGCCGAAAGGCCAGCAGCCAATACCAAGCGCGCTAACCGACAAATCCGAATCACCCATTAAGTTGTACTTCATATACAACACCTCCGAATCGATTTAGTAAAGCAGATTGGCCGTGCTTGCTCCATCGTTAGCGCCCGGCATATGGAAGATGACTTTCCCATCCCGGGTGATGCACGTCGTCTCGATCCCGTTCACAGATACAGACGGATGTGCAGCCTGACAAATCACCGTGATCTTCCAGTCGCGAGCAGACTTCATGCCATCGAAATTCCCTTGCCGTGGATGAATGCTGATCTTTATGCCTGCAGCGTCTGCACTCACTTCAATCAGCGTCGAGGCTATCGTTCCCCCTTGATAGTTGTTCGTTACGCCATCATCCTCGTACAAGGTGTAACAGCTCTCTCCTTCCGGATACAGCAGCAGTTCCATATGCTCCTCATCCGCGCCGGTAATGTAATTCCGCAGGCCCCATTTCGGCACAATCGCTCCTCCCTTGAGGAAGAATCCGCCGCCGCGGTTCGCCGGCACTTCGTAATCGATCCATCTGCCGCCGGCATATTCTTCGTTCGTCCACATATCCAACCACTTCCCTTCCGGGAGATAGATGCGATCATTGAACGAACTGATCAGCATGGAGGGGCCGTACATATACTGCGTAACGTTATCCCACGTCTCGCTGACCTCAGGGTACACAAGCGGCATACTCCGGACGAGCGGAATTGAATCGATATGTGCTTCCAGCGCTGCAGAGTAGGAATAAGGTACGATGCTGTAGCGAAGTTTCACATACTCCCTGAATATCTCTTCGATATCGTCGCCCGCGTACCACGGCTGGAAGAACCCGGCCCAGCTGTCCAGCAGCGGCCATGCCGTGAACATGGCATAATGCATTCTTTCCTTCGTATGCAAATCCATGTCGCAGCTCATGTTGGGATGTCCGTGCATACCCAAATTGATAATCCATCCCAGCGATTTCTTGCCGCCGCCGCTGTCGCCGCAAGTGGTCGCTCCCCAGCGCTGGATACCGCTGAAACCGCCGCAGAAATGATGCATCGGACGCCGTCCGGTATGTTCCTCGAATCCAAGATGCATCTGTTTGGACAGAACCGTCTGCAGCAAGTTGTGAATTTCGGGATCACTCATGCCATTTGCGTAAACTTTCTGAGGATCAGACGAATCGGTATAATGCGCCGGGTCAACCTTGAACCCGTCCACCCCCTCATCGACAAACCGCTTCAGATGGTCGAACCACGGCTCGATGCCGAAATCCGTATCGTTCCCGGCTCGTCGTTCTTCCTCGGGCGTGAAGTCATGCGTACAGTTCAACCAGACGGAGAGCTTGAATCCGTAGCGTCGCAGCACGCTGATGAACGTCCCGGGATAGTTCTTCTCGCGATCCCCGTCCGGTGTGCGCATCCAGTCGCGCACCATAAATTTCTGTTCGTTCCAATCCTTCGATGTGCTGCCATCGTACTCTCTTTGCATCCAGCCAGGCTCCAGAGAGATCATGTCGCAAGGGATATCCTCGCGCCGGAAATCCCGTGCATCCTGTAAGACATCGAAGTTACGCGCATGGTAGTTCGCTATGTAGCTGAGGCCGTACATCCATTTCGGAAGCAGACAAGGCGCACCCGTTAATCGCGTGTACTTCTGTGTAATTCCATGCAAAGAACCACCGTACAAGACAAAAAAGTCGATTTCGCCGTGGTCCCCGTAGAAATACATCTGATCCTGCTCACGCGCGCCAATATCTGTTCCGTGCCACCAGGCTGTGTTAAAGAACACGCCCCAACCGCGCGAACTCATCGCCATCGGGATCGGCAGTTCATTTTTCTGGTACAAGACACGGTTCAGAACCGACTTGCCGTTAAACATCAGAAATTCGTCGGCAGCCTCGCCGAAGCCGTATATTCTGTCTTCACCAGTAATCGAGAAGGAGGCGCCGAATGGGGGGACATTACTTTCGAATGCGCGTTCTTCAAATTTGGTGCAATTCTGACGATCGTACCAATGCTCGAGCCGGTCTTTCAACCACTCTCCCCGCTCCTGCCACTTCTGGATCGCGCTTTCACCCCACCCCATCAGCGTAATCGCGGACGTGATACCTTCTGCACGCATGAGAATCTGATGATTCGCAGCATCGATCGTTAGCGATAATGAGCCTGCTGCCAGCGTATTCTCGTTCACCTGGGCGCTACAATCGGCATCCGGACTCGCATCGACGATGCTGTACCGTTCTGAAATCGATTGTGCAAACTCCTTTCCCATACGAACCCGAATAATACCGTCAGCAATCGCTTCCAACTGAATGCTACCATGATCACCTATCTCATATTTCATCTTCATATTCATCCGCTCCTCGAAAATAAATATGTTGAGTGTGTTATTCTTTGAGAGGCTTTTTATTCAAAACTATCTATTGGACCTCCCAATCCCTCCGTGGATTGTGATTCCCTTCCAATATCCGTTAATTTATAACCTTACATCTCACTTACATTAAGAATTACGCCCCCCTACACATCGAGTCCCGGATTACACGCCATTTCCAGACGTATTTTCCCTTGAAAACCCTTACACTATCAGTGTTTTTATACTAGGTTCAAAATAGCACAAAAAGAACCTAATTAAAATATCTAAATCCCTAAAATAGCAATTAAATTTAAATCTTGACGTAAGTAAGTGGGGTACATATAATAAAGTTATCTATTCAACACGATAGATAACGCAGTGCAACACAATTTCAGGGAGGGAAATAAGTATGAAGAGAAAGACTGCATTGATCTGTATCATGGCTATGATTTTCATCGTTGCGAGCGCTTGCAGCAACAATAATAACGCCGGCAGTTCAACATCACCCCCTGAATCCACAAACGCAAACGCATCCGAAACCGCAAACACAACCGAAGCCACAAACACAACCGAAGCCGAAGCCGAGTCGCAAGAACCGGCGGAAACACCTGTATATGAAGATCTGGGCGGCGTCACTGTCAAATTTGCTAACTGGGGAGACAGCAGCTGGTCGAAGCCGGGCGATGACGAGAAAGGCCTGCGCGAACAAGCTTTCCGTGAAGAGTTGATGAAGAATTACAATTTCAAAATCGAATATCTTGCCATTCCCGATGACAGTTACCTGCCGACAGTCACTTCATCGATCATGTCCGGCAATCCGGCCGCGGATGTCTTCAATCTCATGATGGACGCCATACCGGGCTTTGCCGCCAAAGGCTTGCTCTACCCGCTTGATACGGTCAAAAGCTACGACTTTATAAATGACCCGAGTATCCAAACTGCCGTGCGCGATGCAGTCACCTGGAACGATGGGCATACATATGCCTACTACAGAGGATCAAGCGCATACCTGGGCAGTAAAACGTTCACCGTGTTCAACAAGAAAATCGCGTCCAGCCTCGGCCTGGATCCTTACGATCTGTGGACTAAAGGAGAATGGACCTGGGACAAATTCCAGGAGTATGCCGCATTAGCGACAAAGGATACAAACAATGATGGCGTCAACGATCAATGGGGCTTGACAGGCGACATGGTCCTCCTTCCCCTTGGATATGTCGGTTCGACAGGCGCGGAGCTGCTCGATAAAGACCACAAAATTCATTACAACGATCCTAAAGTAACGCAAGCTCTGGAAGCTTTCAAGAATCTGAAGCCATACCTGCAAGCAGCACCTGAAGGTTCCAACTGGGACTTCTATATGACTGCATTCGCCAAAGGAAATGTACTGTTCTCGCAAGCTAATCAGTGGTGGATGACTTCAAGATACCAGGATATGCAAGATGATTGGGGCATCGTCCCTTTCCCACTTCCGAAAGCGGGAGATCCGTACTATACCGTATCTGATATCGAAGGCGTTCAAGCAATTCCGTATAATACAAAGAACCCTGAAGCGGTTGCTACAGTCATCAAGCTGCTGGCCCAGCCTCGTCCATGGGATCTAGACGAGAACGGACAGCCTCTCGTAGACAAATCGGATCCGAACTGGTTCTGGCCGGATTACGAGAACCAAGTCAGAGACGAGCAATCCCTGGAATCTCTTAGCACAATCATCAACAACGAGAAATTCTACTTCGACAAGCAACGCATGTACAACGTATATTGGAGCGACCCAGGTTTTCAAGCGATGGGCCAAGCTGTCTGGGATGGTACAATGACGCCGGCTCAAGCGATCCAAGCCAACGAGAAGCCAACCCAAGAGAAGCTGAATGCGTTCCTTGCGGAAGCAAACAGCGCGGCAGCCGCAAAATAAAAGAAATCATTTCGTCACTTAAGATCAAGTAAAGACAAAGCCCTTTCGAACTCCTCTTGGAGACGGAAGGGCTTCTTTGTTGTTCGTGCACAGAAACAATTAAATAATGGATGACCAGGTCGCAGCCTTCTGGGCATAGGCTTCTTTCACAAGCATTGTCTGATAGGCTTCCTTCAGGCTGCTTGGCATTGAGGCGCCGGATTGCACAGCATCAAAGAACACCTTGTTTTCTTCATAAAATCCATTGGTCAAATAAACTTCCGAGCTGTCGCATACCTGGTCGCCTGTCATTGAACGCACGACTTCGCCTTTGCGGATCATAACGATCGATCCCGGAATGTCGTAGCTGTCGTTCCAGATGGGCAAGTGCAATATGATCGTCGAGTCTCCAATATGAAGGGTTGCGCGTTCGATTACGACACCGGCATTGGGGCATACGTGAATATGCGCGATGGCACCGTTCGTCATTGAGGCATCCATATATACGTTGCTGGGGCGCTTGCCGGGAATGTCCTGATAATTGAATCTCACATGCTCATAATCGCCGCCTGTCAGATAACGAACCGCATCGATCGCGTGGATGGACGTATCGGAGAAATCCTCGTCATTGCGCCCATGGCGAAAAAACTCATAATGCGCATAATATACCGCCCCTCCCAGCTCATCCAACCACGCCCGGCATATTTTCATCAGCGGAATGAATCTGCGATTGAACGCAACCAAATGCGGCACATTATGCTTCTGTGCAGCTTCGACCAAGCGCAATGTCTCCCGACTGGTCTTGCCGGGCGGCTTCTCAATAAACATAGGAACGCCGTATTCTAATACGGCGTTCCCTACTGTTGCAGATGCTGCTTCAGTCACAATGACGCATACCGCGTCCGGTTGTTCGGTTTCTATCATTTTTCGATAATCCGTGTAGGCGCGCTCGAAACCGAATTTTGCCCGATAGGCCTCCAATTTAACCGGGTCCAGGTCGCTGCAGGCAGCCATCACGAATGATGGGTTGCTCTCTCGATACCGAAGATAAGATGGGCCGTGATTCGTTGATGACATCCCGCCGCAGCCGATCAAACACATTTTCATGCTTGTTATGCTCCTTCCTGATCCACAACATATAAGAAACCGTTAGTACCCGTTACGACAATCTCACCATAACCGTCGCCGTCCACGTCACCGAAAGCCGGCCAAGACAGCAAGGTAGGAAACTCCATTCTCCATACCACATTCCAATTCTCACCGGTAAACCGAATGGCTTCAAGTGTGGAGCCTGAAGTATATACAATCTCCTGTTCTCCATCGCCGTCAATATCGCAAGCGACAGGCACCGCAAGTTCAGGACTGTTTACAGTATAAAACACGCCTACTTCCTCCCCAGTAAGCGGGTCCAGCGCGTGTATCGTGGAAGCCCCGTTCAGATAGGCCGGTTCTACAATGAGCTTCCTGCCCTGGTAGTGGAATTCGCATTGATGCGTCCTGTCTGTGTACGTTCTTTGTTCGTTGCCCCATACAAGCCGGCAGCGATCTTCCATATCATTCTCATTGATTAATTCGACACTGGCAGTGCCGTGAGAATCCCCCGCATTGCCGAAGAAGAAATTGGATGAATGACCTTCACACGACAGCGGGATCGGAGAAATGCTGGAAACCCAGCCGGCTCGATAATCTTTGATCCACCGGTTCACCCAAAATCCGCGCATGAAGTTTTGAAACAGCATTTCACCGGTATCGCTTTTTGCTGCCCACACATTGTTCCCGTAACCTGTCAGCACTTCATCTACGCCATCGCCGTCCATATCCCATGCCGTGAGATAGAATGATCCAGCGCCCGATTCGTTGAATTTGCCTTTGCGGATGGCATCATGCGACCAGAGCTGCTTGCCGCTCTTGCCATCCAATCCGTAGGTGATGCCCGTGTGTTGTACATTGCGTTGTCCGGAAACGACCAGCACTTTGCGGCCATTCGCATTGGCAGAAGTGTAGAAACCCAGAATGCCGCGAAAGCCGCTGGGTGAACCTGAAGGGATCAACGGGAATTCAGTCTTCCACAGATCCACTCCGCTCGCGTCGACCAGCTTGATCCCGCCGCCCTTACCGTTGATGCGCACCGCTACCTGGTTTTGACCATTGCCCAAGAAATCGTCCGCAACGACGCCGAAATCCATGTCGCTCTTATACTGCTCGGCCGCGCCGAAGCCGTCCGTGAACCAGCGCTCTTGCAGCGCGCCGTTCACTGCTTCATAATTGACGACCTGACCAACACTGTTGGACACGATGATACTGTTGCTTTCCCCGTTCATTCTCGCAATAATCGGCAGCTTGACTTGCTGATTTGTCGGTACTCCCCAGCAGAGCGGCTCTAATTGAATGCCCGATATTTTGAAGTTTTGCGGATTCTGATACTTGGTTTCCCAACATAGCAAGAGTTGACCGTTACGGCGCGATTTGATCAGACTGACTTGATTTCCCCGGGAATATTGGATTTGAAAGCTTTTGACGGCTCCTGACACCGTGTGCCTTGTAATGGTTGTGTTCATGCCCGTATCCTGATAGACATAGAAACAAACCTCATCGCCGATCTGACCGGTAACGACATATTTCAATCCCTGCTGCGATTCCTGGCCCGGATGCACCGCCATCTGTTCATCGTGAAAGCTGTCAAAGTTATAACCCCACTTGGATTTCTCCGATGTGTAGATCACTCTACCATCCAAGTGACACAGGGATATTCCGGAATACTCCGGTACATCGATCCCAGCCGGCTCAGACAGAAACAGCTCCAGCTTGCCGTCTTGGTCAATATCCACCATGTCATGTAAATACGCATTTGGAATGTCCATGACTTCGTGGCCTGTGAGCGCATCCAATATTTTCACATGCCATTGGCCGTCGCCTTGTTCATTCCAAATGTTGAAGATCATCTCGTCTTTGCCGTCATCGTTGCAGTCGCATACAGGTGTTCGGGTATACGCCGTGATGACCTGGGCAGATTCGATATGATCGTCGTAAATTTTAAACCAATTCTTGCTCAGATTCACGCCATCATTGTTAATCACGTTCACGTCCCAGGGGTAACAGGACAAGATCATGACCTCTGGAAATCCGTCGCCATTCAAGTCGCGCGTCAATACATAGCCGCGCTTGCGAGATCTATGCAACAGAGACTGCGGGAAATCCATGATCGGTTCTCGGGACCTGATATCATAGACCGTGATGCCCTCCCAGCCTTCCACCACGATCTCAGGCACACCGTCGCCATTCATATCGTCGATGACGATATGAGGTCTCTCATGATAATAGGGTAAATCAACTTGCCATAGAATCTCCGTTTCCAGCTGTTCATTTAACACCCGGCACACGACCAGTGAATTGATGCTGTTATGCAACTCCATGCTGTCCGTCACATAGACCAGGTTCAACTCATCCGGTGAAAAAAGGTGAAACAAGCGATAATTCATATTGTCGTGCCGATGCAGGATTCGCCCGTTCACAACATAGTTAAGCCCGTTGAATTCATAGCGGCTCTCGATCTCCTGATAACTGGCATCCATCATTTCGGGAGCTTGCATCATTTGACGGTCCACGGCGGTGTCCTCGGTAACTTCGAAATAGCCTTTGAAGTTTCCGAATTGCGTTTCCATGACCACTTTGGGATTCGTAATGTTGCCGGGCAGCGGACTGTTGGAATTTCTTCGATTATTCCCCTTGAGCGTTTGCCATTGATCCCCCATCGATCTGTCGTTCATAGTAGCGATGCCCTCCTCTATTATTTGATTCCGGAATGCTCGATGCTCTCCACGAAGAATCGCTGGGCAAAGATGAACAGGACGAGCAGCGGCAGAATGACCAGCAAGGAAGCCGTATTGCCGATGGCTACTGAATAACCAAGCGGCGGCAGTACTTGATCGCTAAGGCCGAGTTCATTCATGATGACCCGAGTAACTTCAAATACGACCGTAGTCAACTCTTTGGAGAACGTCACGAATCCCGGTGTATAGAAGGAAACGTAATACCCGTCCGTCCATTGCCAAACAAAAGAATACAGGAAACAAGTCATCATCATGGCATAGGAACTAGGTAAAATAATTCGCAGGTATGTGCCGAAACGTGTGCATCCGTCCATATAGGCCGCTTCCTCGAGTTCTTTGGGAAGCCCTCTGTAATGTTGGCGCAAAATATAGACGTACAAACCGTTCTTATAACCCATCACCGTCATGGAGGTCAATATGAAAGGCCAGAAACTGTTCAGCAAATTGATGCCTCCGGGCTTGAACATGCCAATAATGCCAAAAACATCAAAGTTCTGAAATGTTATATATTGCGGAATCAGAATGACCATCGGCGGCACGACCATCGTAAATATCAACACGCCGAACAGCAGCGAGCGCCCGGGAAACTTGAAACGGGCAAAGCCATAAGCAACTAACGAAGAAGCCACCACTTGCAGCAGCGCCACGATTCCGGCCAACGCGAATGTGTTAAAGAATGTAGTCCAATATTCCAATTTGAGATAACTTGATGTAATGAAGAAGGTGCTGATATGTTTCGGCAGATAGATGACCGTAATGTCTAGAATGTCTTCTTTGGCCATGAAGGCATTGGATATTTTTTGGATGACAGGCTGCAAAATGATAAAGCAGATGCCGAACACAACGACATAATGAATCAGCTTCACAGCAAACTGGCTCAGTACTTTCAGCCATCCGTTCGCTTGCCATCTATCCCTTGTTTTTCTGAACCTCAGCGTGATCCCGTTAGTTTTCATAGTGGACACCTCTAGACATGATGGCCGTAACGATGCCCATCAACACAAGAATGACGACAAAGTAAGACCAGCCCATTGCAGAACTAATGCCGAAATTCGCCTTTTCAAACATATTTTTATTGATGGTAATAATGATCTTGTTCGTCGGCCTGGTAAAGCTGTCAACGATGGTATAGACGAGATTAACCACGATAAACGGACTAACCATAGGAAATGTAATTTTCCAGAAAAATTCCCAGCCTGTCGCACCGTCAATATGAGCGGCTTCCTTGAGCGAAGGAGGAATCGTCTGCAAGGCGGATAGAAAAATCAGAATCTGTACGCCGGAAAGCGTAATGAGCGTGTAGATTTCATTAACGGCTTCTAGAACATAATCCACCAAAGTCATATCAAGTTTGGAACTCGTGAGGAAATTATAGAGATTGTATGAGAAAAAGTTGCCTCCGCCGGCATCAGCGATCAGGTTAGGGTCAACAGCCGATTTGGTCAACAAGATCATGCTGTTCTGTTCGAAGTTAAGCAATACGCCGGAGGTGATGATGACCGGGAGGAAAAAAACCGCACGCGCAAACGCGCGGCCCTTGAACTTCTGGTTCAGTAAACTAGCAGCTAAGAAGCTGATGATCAAGATCAGAGGAAAATCCAGTAAGATTTTCAAGACCGTCTGCAGCAGCTCGGGGGCGAAGGTGGCATCTTTCAGAAAAATATATTGATAGTTACTCCATCCGATCCATGAAGTTTTAAACCCTGTGGCCGTATTCTGAAAAGAGCTGAAGCTGTAGATTAACGACTCGATGATCGGCTTCATAAAGAACCAGACGAAGCCGAGCAGGAAGGGCAAAATAAACAAGTAACCGGCAATGCTGTTCTTTGTCGAGATCGGAATACGGGCAAATGATGCGAATTTCCAGAATTTCATCGCGATAACCGCCTCTCTTGCGATTCCTAATGGATTACTTTATATGATTGCGCCGCCAGGTTCATCGAATCGACTGTAACTTCCGACGGGCGATAATTGATATAAATGCTGGTGTTATTCGCATATGTGACCTTGTATACATCATCCAGCAATCGTTCATGATTCACCATTTGAACATCAGCAAGCGGCTCCAGCACGCCACGCGCCTCGTTATAGATTCGTACAGCCTCATCGAACCATATTTGATAATCCAGCGAGTACAGGTAGTTGAAGTTAGAATCTTTCAACTCTTCACTGCCTCCGTAAACCCACATCCAGGAAGGAATGCTGCCGGTTTCAAGCAACTTGAGCAGTTCCACCTGCGGTGTGGCTTGTGTCTGATTAATCGGAGCGGTCGCATACGGAATCAAGCCATGTACGACCAACTGATAGAATGGCACATCATACGTATAGAAATCCAGCATCGATGAAGTAGACGGCATGCGATCAATGAAGCTGACATAAGGCAGCGCGTAGCTGTTTGTACCCGACGCCATCAGCGCAACGTTGTCAGCAAACTCGCGCATGACCGCTTCATCGTTTTGCTGGCTCATGGTTCTGTCATACTGATTTTCATCAACGAAATCCGAATTTAAATCTAACCCTTCGTATTCCAGCGCAATGCCGTTTATCTTGTTGTTCTTCTGCAACGAAGCATTGAATTGATCGGAGAGCTTCTTTTTATATTCCGGATTATAGATGTACCACGCTTCTTTCCGGTTTACATTGCCGGTGCTGATGGAGAAGCTGCGCTTGTATGCCGTCTTCTGCGTAATAAATTGCGCCGCATCCCGGGACTCTCGGAAAGAATCAAACCATGAGTTGCGAATGGTATTCCGATAGGAACCGTTCCAGTCAAAATAAACTCCGATGTTCTGTTCAGCAGTCGTTGTCAGGAAGCGGTTTAGACCCTTCTTGCCGCCTAATGTGCTTGATGGATTGACATAATCGGGATCCGTATTGCTGATCCCGCCTTCCATCCATCCGGTATACTTGACTACCCGGTCCTTAACGCCCTTCTCCGCTAATTGTCGTAGAATATCACCCGCCTGATCAAACGTGGTCAGTCCGATTTCCGTATCTCGAGGAAAGCCCAGGAAAGACGCTTTCTTGTTCACCGATCCGACCAGATTGAAATAAAACGGGTAGGTATGTAATTCTTTCTTTTTTTTTAATTCGTTTACTTCGTTTGGTTTGTTCAGCTTGCCTGATTGTTGTAAATAATTACGATAATAGCTGGCCATCCCGGAATAGTTGGCGTTATCACCGACGAAGAAAGCGTAGCGAACTTTATAAGTTCCCTTGTAGGCCGTCTTCTGATACACTCGCACCTCGGCTATACTGCTGAGGGACTGCAGGCCGACCGTGTTGTTCTCATGGATGCTGTACAAGAGTCCGAGAGAATTGTATTCATTGATGCGTCCGGCTTTATTGATTTGCAAAGAGGCCAGAGCCGCGCCGTCTTCCAGAATGCCGAGGTATGATTGGTCCCCTGTTTTGATGCCGAGTACCGGGAGGTGCATGTTCTGCATGGTCACCGTTTGCGACGAAATATCCAGGGCATTATCGTTTCCGTAATACTTCATATTGAATTCAGACTTGAAAGGTTTATTGTCCTTGAAATCGACAATGGCTCCGCTGCCATCCGGGATGAAGAGATATCCTTCCTCTTTCGCTTGACCAGCGCCGAAAAAAGGCAGAAAGGTAATGCCCGTGACGATCAATTCCTTGCTCGATCTAATATCCGAAGTAGGAACGGACACCACCAGATTATCCTTATCTAACGAATATTCAACGCTGATCGTGAACCACTTCACCGCTTCCGTTTCGACCATGCCCATTTTTGTTTCGAATGCCTGCTTGTCCTCAAGCGTAAATCCGGCTTCCTCGAACAATTTGCTGATGCGCGTAAGCCCTGTGTTTGAGACCGAGCCGAACATCATATAGATTTCGTCCATATTGGCAGCGAGCGGATATTGAGCGATGATATCTTCTCTGCGCTTGGCACTCTCTTTGGCCATGACCACCTTGTTATAAGCATTCTTAAGCGAGTTCTTGTCTCTGGCCTTGGGGAATTTGGGCAATATGATTTTCTCATAGTCGTCCTTGGTGACAGCACGCGGCATATAGGTTACTTCGCCTTTTGGCTGCAGCAAGTAATCCACCTTGACCCCATGATCGGTCTGATAGAACTTGAATTGCTTATTGGCAACGGACAGCTCGTAATTGTTCGCTGTACTGATGTGGTTCGCCTTATCCGCATATTGAATGATGAATTGCGATGCCAGTTCGGACGAATTGACACCTGTGGCAATGGCATCTCCCGACTTCGCCGGGGGATTCGTATACCACATCCGGCCGGTTTTCTTATCCTTGACCGCCGCTTCCGAATTATCCGGATTCAACAACAGCTCCAAATTATCATTCTCCGCCACCTTGACGAAATCGTTGCCCTCGAGCGTCAGAGGAGTGGCAGAAGATCGGTCGAGATTTCGATCATGATTGTAATCATTCGGAATACCGCATGCGGTCAATACCGACAAGACCAGCATAATCACAAGCAAAAAAGTGGTGATTCTCTTGTGCACGGAACACCTCTCCTTCCTATTGACGAAGACTGATCTCCTGCATAATCGTGCTGATGAAAGAAACGAATCGGTCGATCAGCGTGAAGAATAATATAAACGTAAACAACATGATGCCCATGGAAAGAACGACGAGTAGAAATACAAGTATCGTTCGTCGAATCGTGTACTGATGTGTGACCAATGTGCCTATGAACAGCATAAATCCGACCCAAAGCGCCGAAAACATGTTGATATAACGCAAGAATGCAATCTCCCGCAGTGTCAGGACGTTGGAAGCGATCAGAAAGATGAATCCCAGGATGACGGCCGGCACATACGCATAAGCAACATGAATGACGATGTCTTTAAAGCCGCCTTCGCCATCCAGCAAAGTGGTAACCGCCCAGTTAGCCACACAGAACAGCACGAATGGGACGACGACATTCAACACTTCGGTCATGATATTGAGCGATTCCATCCGATTGACATTGAAGATAAAACCAGTCAACTGGCGCTGCAAGATCGTAAGAACAAGCATCATCGCCATAATGAGTAAGGCGACTCTAATGGAGCCTCGCTGCTCGTGCTTCAAGTCGTAAAACCCGTCAAACGGGTGAAACAAGACGTGCTTGATATACCGAATTTCATTGATCATTCATCGTACCTCCCCTAGAAGAGTCTCCGCTATCCTGCATTATTCTTGATCATCTGCAGACGGCTTTTTCTCTGTCGCCGCCACAGGAAACGGAGGAAACTGAGCAGCACGAGCGCGACGATCGCGTAACCAATCACATTCCGCAGAATCGACTCTCGGTAATGCTCGTAAGCTTGGTTATAACCTTCGCGATATTCGCCTATTTTGAAGTAGTGCATCGCTTCTTTGTATTCGCCAAGCCGAAGCAACGCTCTGCCCACGCCGATATAGCCTATCTCAAAATTCGACGAAAGGCTGAGGCTCTTCTTCCAACTCTCCACAGACTTCTCGTAAAGCCCATCCCTATATGCTTTGATACCTTGTTCGATGCTTTGAGCGAATTCGGTCGGCCGATATGCGACGACCACGTTCCTTAACGAGTCGGCCACGAGAAGCGAATCGCCCAGCCTCTCGATGGAACTGACCTTGTCGAACAGCCCTTCATTGCGGCCCGTCCCGCCAAAGGCATACAGCAGCACTCCGTTGTCGTCATAGGTGAAAATCCGATTGCGACTTTGGTCCAATACGCTGAATATCCCGTTTTCGTCTACCACAATATCGACAAAACTGGAAGGTCCGGCCTTCGCATCCCGGGTGGCAGCCTTAACTTTGAAGTCCAAGTCTCCTACAACGGGATAATATCCCGACCTTCGCAGAATATCGTCGCCCTTCAGGTTGAGCTTCTTCACCACGTCATCTTGCCCCGATTGAGAAGCTGAAGGCGAGATCCATCTCAGAAGTTTGGCCGAGATCGACTCGTTCAAGTTATTCACCTGAACGCCCCCGACTGTCAGCAAGCGACTATTGATGCTGTTGTACAAGACTAATGGATCAACAACGTTGATCGTTCCATAAACAAAGTTGTTCTTGTCGACGAAGATGTTGTTATATTCGGTCGGCACGATCCGACTGAGCTGTTTGGCTTGCTCTTTCGTCAAGATCTGTTTTTTCAAATAGAGCATGAGGTCAAAGCCGACTTTGGCCGCACCCAGAAAACTTTTGACATCGCCGTTAAGATCGATGTGCATAATTCCGAAATTGACGCCCTTGGCAACGACAAATATATTATCCGTGCTGTTCAGGACGATTTTCGTAGGTGTAAACTGATAGTTTGCGCCGAGCATTTCAGAGGTAACGTGGTCGATTAGCCTGATGAATTTGCCATCCTTCGAGAGCACGACAATGCGATTGTTTCTAGAATCCACGATGTACAAGTCACCGTTCGAAGCGGTTGCGATATCGGTCGGAAAGTTGAACTTCTCCTGTTTACCGTCTCGTACAAATCCTTCAATCACACGTTCCAGCTTCAAAGAAGCATTCATCACGACGATGCGGTTGTTGCCGGAATCGCAAATAAATAATTGATTGTCTTTGACATATAGGCTGTTAATATTGTTGAACGACGTAATTCCTAATTTGGTGCCATCAACGATATTGTCCACCTGATATGCATCTCGCAACGCCAGAGGCTCCCCGTAAATATTGTAGGTGTATGTCTGATTGGGGCTGTATGCCATCGCATGAAGCGGCAGACATAACACAGCTAATAATAGCAGCAAGACCTTTTTTTTCATCGGACTCCCCCCTTTCATTATGCAATCATCATTCCTTGATCCCTGATGCAGCCATCGTATCTACGATTCTGCTTTGCATGATAATGAACAAGGTGATCGGTACCACCATAATAAATACGGATACCGCTGCGCCGACACCCATACGGGCAAAGCCGCCTTGCAAGATTTGAGATAGCGCATAGGGCAACGTTTTGAATTGCTCGGAAATAATGAATGCGCTGGCAGGGTTGCTCCACAGTCCCTGCACAGAAAGGATAGTCAGAGTCAGCCATGCCGGCTTAACCATCGGCATGACAATGGTAAAGACAATTCTCAGTTCCGAGGCCCCTTCGATCCTCGCTGATTCAATGATAGGGTCCGGTACCATCTGCTCGATGAATTGCTTCATCAGAAACAGACCGAGTGAATACCCGAAAGCCGGAATAATGATAGAAAGCGGTGAATCGACCCAATGAAGGAATGTCATAACGAGATAGTTTGGGATGTTAGTAACCTGAGGTGTGAACATCAAGGATGCAATGATGATGGAGAAGAACAGCTTGCGGCCGGGGAATTCATGTTTGGCCAGTACATATGCAGCCGTTGTCGCGAACAAGACGTGTCCGATCGTACCGACTATGGTGTAGAAAAGGGAGTTAAACAAATATCTGGAGAATGGCACCCATGAATTCGACATGATCATCCACAGCATAGAAAAGTTCTGTCCCGTCGGTTTGCGTACAAAGAAGCTCGGCGGGAACAAAAACAATTCGTCCAAAGGCTTGAAAGCATTACTTACAGCATAGATCAGGGGAAGAAGCATAAATGCGCCTAGAAATCCTAAAAACAGCATACTGATGATGTTTCCGTACAGCGAGCGCACACCCAATTTATTGGCCATAGTTACTGCCCCACCTTGCTTAGCATTCTTTGAACGGTTCTATTAATCCAAAGCATCGAGACAAACAGCACTGTCGCAATGGAAGAGGCATAGCCCATCTCGAAACGGATTGTGCCAGCGTCCATTAAATGCGCAACAACGGTGTGCGCCGCATAATCCGTACTGGGATAGCCCACAAGATCATTAATGACATCGCATGCCATGAACGAGTTGGTAATGGCCATGATCGATCCGAACATCAGCATCGGTTTCATGGAAGGCAACGTGATGAACCAAAGTTCCTGGACTCGGTTTTGAATGCCGTCCATGCGCCCTGCCTCATAGAGCGCATTGTCTACGCCTTTAAATCCGGCTAAGAACGACAGGAAGCCGGCGCCGAGGCTCATCCAAAGTACAGCGATGATCACGACCGTCATCATCGTTTTCGGATTTTGCAGCCACTGTATCGGTTCGTTCAACATCCCGAGCTTTAACAAAATGCCGTTAACATACCCATTGGCATCACCTGAGAATAACACCTTCCAGATGAAGTAAACCTGCCCCGTAATACTCGGCGAGTAGAACACGACAACAAGCGTTGCCCGGATCCAGCGCGGCAGATCGTTCAACAACCAGGCCACAATGAACGATGCGAGAAATCCGATCGGTCCAGTGATTGCTGCGAAGAACAACGTATTCCTAACGGCAATCAGGAATACATCATCCGACACAAACAGCCTGATATAATTTTGGAAGCCAATAAATTGAGGCATTTCCAGCAGGTTAAAGTCTGTAAACGACAGCACGATCGCCGTAATGACCGGAATGATCGTAAAGGTCGTGAAGATAAGGGCATAAGGAGCCAACAATAGGTAGGATACTTTTGCTTTTCCAATCTCGCTAATGAGCGTCCGCAATTTCGATCTAATCTTACTCACCTTTCTGATCTTTATTGGCGAAGTTGATTTCACGATAGATGTAGAAGACATGCCAGTCACCTCCTTGCAAGCCTCTTATTTTCGATTGACGAATTCTCGCTGCTTGATTTCCAATTCCTCGTTAATATATTTAATATAGTCCAGAATAGCATCCCGCGGACTCTTCGGCGGCTGTGTCATCACTGTCGAACGAAATGCATTATCGATGTGACGCGGCGTGAAATACCCGCCCGGAACCTCCGGAGTCCCTACGACCTCATCCATTTGCGTACGAATTACCTTATATTCGCTTGTAGTCCATGGAAGTCGGCTCAGCGCCTCGACATTCGCTGTAGGATATCTAGCGGCAGCGCCTTGCAAATTCTCCATTTCTCGTCCATAGAGCTCCTGCACATTGGCTGATGTCCACCATTTCAGAAACTCCCACGATTCCTCTGGATGGTCATTGTCTTTCTTGAACATAATCGACGAGGTTCCGACAAACGGAACGGCTCTATTGGTTGATCCATCGGCCTGCTTTGTCCCCGGAACGACTGTGAAGCCCCATAAACCTTTGATCTCAGGCGCAAATACCGACAGCATGTTATACGCTGTGTAATCTTGAATCGCAAGCGGCATTTCTCCTAGGCGAAACCGGTTTGCAAAGTCAAACACGAGCGGAATTTTGTAGTTCGAGTAAAAGGAGGACCACTGATCGAAAGCTTTAATCGCTACTTCCGAGTCAAGGTTAGATACGCGCCCTCCGTCTCTGTACAAGGCACCGCCTTTTTGCAAGAGAAACGTCATAAACGTCTCCATGCCCCCATTCAAAGTGCCATATCCGCTCGTTTCCACATTTGAAAAAGGAAGTCCGATCTCTAGATTGTTTTCCTGCAGCACCGAAAGCACATGGACCATCTCATCCCAGGTTTGCGGAGGCGCTATGCCGAGACTTTCCAGAATATCCCGACGATAGAACATCAGTAGAAACGATTGTGTCTCAGGAAGTCCGTACACGCCATCTGCTAGCTGATAGGGAACTACGGCACTGTCAAGGAAGCGGCCTTTCACTTCGTCAAAATCTTTAAACTTTGATAAATCCATCAAAGCACCGCGCATGGCATAGTTGACCGGATCAGCCATCCCTACTTGAATAGCCACATCCGGATTAATGCCAGACAGTACGGAAGGAAGCAGATTGCCGCTTTGCACCAACTTCAAGTTAACCGAAATTCCCGTCTGCGGCGTAAAGGACTGTTCGATCATCTGCTTCACTACCTGCGCCTGATCGCGTCCTGTCACCATCCAAAGATCAATCGAATCTTGTTGTTCGGTAGATACCGTACCGATGGCATCATAATCCTCGAAGAAGGATGACACAAAAATACGCACTTCATGTGACATCCGTTCAAATATATTAGCTTCAGCCTTAGGCATTTCTCCCTCTAGTCGACCTGCCATGATGTAATCAATCGTCAACGGCTGTTCGCCTAGCGTAAGAATCAAGGTTGCCATACCTGCCAGATTGGATTTGAAACTGCTCAACCGTTTGGCAATGGTCTCAGGCTTGCGTACAAAGGACTCTAACTGGGCGGATGAATTCTTAATTAAAGCCGATTCACTGCTTCTTGAGCCTGTCAACGCGGATAGACTTTGTGACAACTTGCTAAGCATCTTGGACTCGCGTTCAAACACAACCATGATCCCCGGTAAATATTCGTCCAGCGCATAATCGCGATAGGCATCAGGTGTAGAGCCTGTTATGGCAATAATTTGACGATAAGCGTCATTCAAACTGGCAACTGATTCTTCAATCTGGTGTACGATCTCGCCTAGTCCGCCGAGTACGGGCTCCAAGGTAATGGTATGCTCGCCGGGTTCAAGCCCAAACCAGAACGGATCGCCGTGATCATCGCCAAACAAGTAGTTTTTCCACTTCGTTGAATACTTGAACGGAATGACTTCCACTTCGGAGAATGGCACTTTCCCGTCAATGAGCAGCCTCCGGTATGAGATTCGCCCTGGGGACAAGTTCTGCTTTCCCTTCAAGGCAAGTTGATAAAGTCCGGCCTCATCAATGTGAACAGTCCAACTGATTTGCTGATTCGACTTCTTCCAGTTATTCCCTCCAATTGCGTTTATCGCTATTTTCGAGCCTCGATAAGGCGAAACCTTCGGGGATGAACGATCGCTGATCGGATAAAGAGTAGGATCGTTGGTCGCGATGGCCGATTCACCTTCGATGAACTGTATCTTGGCATCCGAAGGCGTATACCCTTGCTGCTGCCAGCTTTTCAAAGCCTGATCGTAAGCAGGGTAGGGTTCCGGCGCTTGCAAAGTCAGGGAACCGATGATCATTTCTTCTCGCAATGCATGCAGAGCAATTGTGTTCTTGCCCTCATTTAAATAAAATTCCAGCGGCTTCATATTGAAACCCCGAGCATCTCGCATAAATAATGTTTGCCATTGTGGGTAGGTGATTTGAAAGGGGCGAATGTCATTGCCGCGGGGATCTTGCTTAATTTCCGTTTTACTCTTCCATAAACGCGGAAACGATAAGTCTCCAGCCGTGTTGTAAGGTACACTGCCATTAATGAGCAATGCCCGCTCCGGATCGGAGCTACCTTGCTCTGTCGAAGAATATTCTATGTACATGGTGTACAGCCCCGCATGAGGCGCGGTAATTTCATATTCCACCGTGGAATTGTCTTTGGTCAGCAGACCGCTGCGACCCAGAAAGTTCCCAACCGGCTCCACATTAGCGGCTGATGAATAATGCATGACATCAATGGTGATCGGAGTTAAGGATTCACTCGACTTCTCATTGGAGTTGAAGGAAGCAAGATAATCCTCGTAATCCGTGCTGGACGATATACCTGAGATAATATTTTCGTCAGAACGGGGCAAGTTATTCGTGGATGAAAATACAAGAGAAGTAGGAGCTGCCAACGAAAATATCAGCACAAAAACAAAAACAGAAGCAAACGTTTTCACCTTCATGATGTTCGTTCCCTTCTTAAATTAGAATTACAAACGGCATATCTTAATAATTTAATCATAAGTAGATCCGATACTTATGTCAATATTTAAATTTAATGAGATTCGACGTTTACATTAACTGGGTGAATTTCTCGTTACCGCTCTCTCTTTTTGTATATGAATAAAACCCCATATCCGCTGGAATATCAACATAACAGCGCGGCAATGGGGTCCTCATTCTATTCATTAATCTGACAATATTTAAATTTAGATGCCAAGATATGGCGTGGTGCGATACCTATATGGTTTTACTGACGAAACGGAATCCTCTCATTCGATCTATACCATTCATACTTCTTTCCTTATACGCCCGCAACTCTTCCAATCCATACTGTTGTGCCAATTGCTGCACGGAGACGTCCGGATCAAGACAACGCAGCGTAAACCATTGCTCCCGTTCCATCAAGCAATCCTGCTCAATTCGCCCCGCATAATCCTTTAAGAGCGCATCTCTCTTGTCGATATTAAAGTTCTCATGAAAAATCCGGCGATCCAGGTCGAGGGTAATTCGGCTGATATTGATTTCTCCGGGCTTCTTTGAATAATGAATTTCTTTGCCGGTAATATCATAGACAATACAATCGCTTAACAGGGTCGATGTCACAATATAAAATTGATGATTGATTGCATGGGCCTGCAGAGAGGTGCCGGCGGAATAGGCGCTTGGCCATAACACAAGTTCCGCCCCCTGCTGAGCCAATCGCTTCCATACTTCGGGGAAATTCGCATCAAAACAGATGGCCATACCAATCGTTCCAAAGTCCGTTTGATAGACAGGCGCTTCCTCGCCGCTTGCAACCGGTGGAGTCAAATCGAACTCATTCCAAAAGGGATAGACCTTGTCATAGATGCAAACGATCTCCCCTTCTCGGTCGATAAGGATTGCAGAATTTGCCTGCTTGTTCTCATCGATTAGCCGGAACATGGGATGGATAATATAGGTATTGTATCGCTTAGCCAAGGCGCGCATCGTCAAGACCGCTTCACTGTCGATCTGCTCCGCATCGTTCCCTCTCCAAGTTTCCGGCAATACAATCAAGTCGCATCCTTTAGCAGCCTCTTGCTCTACGATTGCACTGATTTCGGTCAGTGGTCGATTGGAAAAGCTAATACTAACAATCTCTACCGGTCTTCCCATCTTCTCATTGTCCATATGAATCGCCTCATTATAATAAATTTGGATTATTTGCTTATAAATCCGCGAAGGTTATCCAGCACAATTTTACAAGGATTATTCGTTTTGACAACTTTGATTTCCAGCGAGACTTGATCTGTCGTGGATTCACTATTGGAATCCAGTGGTATTACAATTCGTCTAGTCGACATCCAGCGCAATTGATAGGTTTCACGGAAGCTGGTGGCATCGCCGTTCTTCAGTGACACTTCAACGACGACATCCTTCCCGCGGTCCATGACATCCAAGGCAATATGCGTCAAGTCAGGATTATCGTGCAGGTAGTTGTTCAAAGGTCGGATCACAACCGCCTCCCCCTGGCCCTGTGGAATCGTCCACAAAGTCGAACCCGAGCCTTCTGTCACGCCTTCCGGATACAGAAACATATGTAGATTACCGTTCGTCCAGTTTCCCTCGCTTCTGTAACGCTCCAACGTGCTTCCTTCTACAAGCCAGCCGCTATTCATCGCATTTTCCAGACCATCGAGCAGTATGCCTTTGTCCGTAGCCCAAATCGCAGGCCGGCTTGATATTACATGTTCCTCGGCATAAGGGAAATCTTTCTGAAACATGCTCGTCAGCATGGGCAAATCAGCAGGCATAATGTACACGACTGTTTTGGCCGTTAATGACTTCGCATGCGGACCGTCCGCTGCGATATTGCTGTGCAAGCATGGACCCCATCGGATTCCCAGCTCATAAGGATTATCGCTTGCAGTGGCAATGATATGTGAATTATCATCCGACACCCAGCCAATCGGAGCCAGCAAAGCGGTGTCACCTTGTTTGGTGAACGCTTCCGTTGTAAATCGTTGTATCCACGGGCCTTCTTTGTAGGGTTCATTCTGATACTCAGCACGATTTCTTTCCACGTCCGACAGCCATCTGAACCCTTTTCCTTTGAAAAACCCGAACGATTTCCTCGCCATTTCAAATGCCGGATGATTCTCAATGGAAAAAGAAGATGTCTGTAAACAAGGTTCATAGGAGAACAGCGCTTCATCGGACGAGATCTCTAACCTGCTCTCAATCGTAATCCTGTACTGCTCGGGGACGACCCGCATATGCAGCGTGAAGGGAATGTTGGGTCCTGGCATTAACCTTGGTTCGAGACAGAGCAAACCTTCAACTTCAATATCCATTCCTGCATCCGTTTCCCATACTTCACACTTTTGGGACACGCAATAATAAGAAATGCTTTTGTCGTAGGTTCCCGTTCGCACATTCTCGATGTTAAGCGTTAGAACAGGAATATTCGTATTGGTTTTAGATGTAAAAGCTAATGTAGAAGTGTGTCCGATATTTCCCAGAAATTCCACTTGGATGTTTTGTTCTGTTGACATTAACGGATCATCCCTTCTTAACTGTTTCATCTTGGCAACCTCTCATTACCATTCAGCGATTGAACCGTCCTCATGTCGCCAGATTGGATTATGCCAATCATGGCCGATCTCAGCTTGCTTTTTGACATAGTCCTCGTTGATCTCTATTCCTAATCCCGGACCTTGCGGAATTGTTACGAACCCGTCCTTATAGTCAAAGACAGTCCGATCCTGCATGTAGTCAAGCAGATCGTTCCCCTTGTTATAATGGATGCCCAAGCTTTGTTCTTGGATAAACGCATTGTGCGCGGTTGCATCCACTTGCAGGCAAGCAGCCAATGCGATCGGACCGAGCGGACAATGAAAGGCAACCGCAACATCGTAAGCTTCCGCCATAGATGCGATTTTTTTGCACTCCGTGATTCCTCCCGCGTGCGAAAGATCGGGTTGAATGATGTCTACACATCCGTCTGCCAACAACGATTTGAAGTCCCAGCGGGAGAACATTCTTTCCCCGGTCGCAAGCGGTATGTGAGTATGTCTGGAGAGTTCCCGCAATGCTTCATTGTTCTCGGACAATACCGGCTCCTCAAGAAACATCGGGCGATAAGGTTCCAGTTCTTTGGCGAGTACTTTCGCCATCGCCTTATGAACTCGGCCGTGAAAGTCGATTCCGACTTCCAATTGATTACCGACCGCTTCCCGAAGGGCGGCAATACGCTCCACAGCTCGATCAATCTTGACATAAGAATCAATGTACTGTAATTCTTCGGTCCCGTTCATCTTGACTGCAGTAAAGCCTCTTTCAAGTGCCTCTTTGGCCGAAGCTCCTACATCGCTTGGACGGTCACCGCCGACCCAAGAATACACGCGAATCTTATCACGGCATGCCCCGCCGAGCAGTTGATAGATTGGCGCATTGAAATATTTCCCCTTGATATCCCAAAGCGCCTGATCGATCCCGGCAATCGCGCTCATCAGAACGGGACCCCCTCGGTAAAACCCAGATCGGTACATCATATTCCAATGATCCTCAATACGCAGCGGATCCTTACCGATTAATACATCCATCAATTCTTTTACCGCAACCGCTACCGTCGAGGCGCGCCCTTCAACGATTGGTTCTCCCCACCCATACAAGCCATCGTCCGTCTCAATTTTCAAAAACAACCAGCGAGGCGGCACTTGATAAAGACTATAGCTTTTGATTTTCATATAAGACCGTCACTCCTCAAATTAACAAATTCGGCTGTTATTACGGTTTTCATAATAATCCGGATTCGTTCCCAGTGTCTTCAATACAGGCTCCGTGATTCGGTTCAGCCGATCGATTATCTCTGTGGGTAATTGATAATACGCCCCCTGGATGTTCATCTCCAATTGTTCGACATTGCGCGAGCCGACAATGGATGTCACGATTCCTTTATTGGCGATCACCCAGGCCAGTGACAACACGATACTATGAATATCTAGTTCATCCGCGATGCGGCGAATTTCTTGCAAAGCGTACAAGATTTCCTGTTCTGCACCTTCTTCACCGTGACGCGTCCCTTGGCCCCGACTGTGATGAAAATGCCTGGAGCGCGTTTGCATCGGCTTCATCTCGTCGATCGAATGATATTTGCCAGACAGCAACCCCTGTAAGAGCGGCATATAACTAATTACCCCGATCTCATTCTCCGCGCAATACGGAAGAATGCTTTCTTCAATCGCCCGGGAAAATAAATTATAAGCCATTTCATTGGCGATAACCGGGACCCCGGTCCGTTTGACTTCTTCCATCTGTTTGATCCCATGATTGCTGATGCCGATATGGCGAATCTTCCCTTGCTTCTGTAGATCAAACAATGCCTGAAACCCTTCATGCAAATCCGGCGGCTTTGCAATCCGATCTTGATCCTTAGTAAAGTGAGCAACGGCATGACCGGAAATCGGCCAATGCAACATATACAGATCAATATAATCGGTCTGTAATCGCTTCAAGCTGTTGTCGCAATGCTGCACCAATACATTCGGATACATATTCGACGTGCTGATTTTGCTCCCAATGATCGCTTGTTCCCGTCTGCCTTTCAATGCACGGCCTAGTGAAATTTCACTTTCGCCGTCATTGTATACTTCAGCCGTATCAAAGTAATTGATGCCGCTGTCAAGCGCCCGGTGAACGACGGCATCGACATCCTGTTGATCTTGCGGCCCCCAATAGGTTCCGCCGCCGAACTGCCAGCATCCAAGCCCAAGTACGCTTAGCGCAAGCTCCGAGTTGCCAAGTTTTCTTTTCTCCATATTTCACCTCCGGAAGCAAGAAATTAAGGCCGAACAACGCCCTTTTTCAAGATTAGATTCCCTTTGAAGGCGGTATCGCTTGTAATGACGACGGCAAATGCTTTCTTCGCCCTCTCATAGAAATCAAATCGATCGATATATTCCAAGCCGGCAAAGTTGCCTGACAACCGCTCAATCGTATCCCCGTACGTTTGCCAAACAACCGGAGTTTCTTGCCCGGGAAGCAAGGACATGACCGCACAAGGCTGCTTGACAGCGTAATCGAGGGGAAACAGCGGCAGCACAGCTTCCAGAAAATCGATAATGCGATGCCCATCTGCACGAACTAAACGCTGCGCACATGAGACTGCCGGAAAATTGCCATCCGCCAATACGAGCTCATCCCCATGACCCATCTCCATCAGAATCTTCATCAATTCCGGTGAAATAATCGACGGTATGCCGAATAACATGCTATCCCTCCTCCCACCAAGGCCCGATTACAAGTTATAGATGTTTTGCGCGTTCCGATACATGATTTTCTCTGCAAAGGACATCGCGCGCCGTTCATCGAAATATCCATCTCTCACTTTCTCGGACAACACTTTGGTCAACACATGACGGAATGCCATTGCGGCGCCTATCGATTCCTCGGAGGTCTGGCAATCTCCGCCCCAAGTGATATGGCCGGAATCGAACAGGACTTCAATATAAGTATGCAAGGCCTCGACCGCGCTCGTCGTCGAAATCAGCGGCAACCAATTGATATCCAGCACGACATTTCTGTAATTGTGCGCAATGCCTGCAGTTTCTTTGACCCACGGGAATCCGCCATGGAAGAAAACGAATCTAGTTTTAGGGTTTCTTGCAACGAACGGCTCCAATAGGATCGGGCTTGAGCCTGACAATTGCGCAAGTCCGGTATGAAGCTGGATCGGCAAATCCAGTTCGGCGCAAAGCGGGGCAGTCAGTGACATGACATAATCGCCAAACTTGAGCTTCTCTTGCTCTGTGAGCAGCTCCGGCGACTTTCCGTAAATACCCAAAATTTCTTCGCGCGTAACAGGTAGGAAGCTGATCGTGCGTTGATAAGCGATTGCATTCTTCAAGGCCACGATCCCCGGCCTTCTTGAGCGAAGTTCATCCCTAAGCGCATCCTCAAACCCGCTCAGCGTATTCACTTTACCCGCCAAGTTCGGGGAAATCTGCTCTTGGACGAGCTCCGGCGTATAAGCGGTCATCCATTGATCGATACGGTAGACAGCGGAGACGATCTCCGGATGACCCAAATCGATTCCGGTATCCCAGAAGCAGTCCTCCAAAAACCGGATGTAGCGGCCATGCTCGCGCAGCAACCGAATATGACTATCTTGTTGTTGATGCGTTTCCTGGATGCGGCTAGAAACGTACGCCCAGTTCGCTTCCGTTATCTGACCCGTGCCGTAAATGCGCTGAATCGCCTTCTCCAGCCAGACAAAATAAGAATTATATCGAACGCGCTCCAGCCAGATTTGCCGTTCCTGCGCTGTTTTGTCCCGAGGAAGTCCATGCCAAGCGATGTAGGCGGTCGATAGAAGCTTGTCTAAATCTAGCGACTTGTGGAAAGCGTCCTCCTGATGATGTTCATGGGTACTGATAATATCCGTTTGGTTGATGAATTCACTTAACGATTGCAGCGTGTCCGACATCGTGTACCTCCTTCATTCTCCCGATCATCCTATCGTCAACTCAACAACTTAAACGCGAAGCAAGCTTTGCGCCAGAATCTTTTCGGCGACCTCCATCGTTTTTATCGCATCGCCGAAATGCGATTGCGGCAGCGCCCCGCTCTTCAAACTATCGATAAACTCGCGGTGTTTGTTCTGGAACCCGCCATAGATGAACAATTCGTCGCTGCCTGACACCTTCTTGGCATCGTACTCGATCCCCTTCGTATCACCGTCCGCATACAAGAAACCTCTTGTTTCATGCTCTGCTTCTACGCAAATATTAGGCGCGTGCATTTCAACGGCAAATATCCTGCGGCCGCTGGACCAGCTATTAATCAAATAGCCGCTCGAACCATTATCGAAATGTAATGTTGCCGATATAAAATTGATATCCGGAACGCCGATCCGTTTCGTTTCGCTCTCAATGGCCACGACGTTTCCCCCGCACATCCAACGAACCGTATCGATCGAATGCACCGTATCATCCATCATCCGGTCGCGCGCCGAGAGGAACGGCGTAATATCCGACTTGTAAAACTTACAACCTGCATGCGTAATCGGCCCGCGCTTCAAGCATTCGTCCCGCAGTTGTGAAACCATCGTGGAACTGCGTCTTTGAAGGCTGACCTGGGTAATGCACTTGTTTTTCTCCGCCGTATACGCAAGCGACATGGCTTGATGGATCGTGATCCCTAACGGTTTCTCGATATAAAGATTTATGCCTTGTTCCAGTACCCACATCCAAATGTCATACATAATATGAGGCTGACCAATCGCATAAACAGCGTCTGGCTGTACTTCAGCGATCATCTTCTTGTAGTCCGTATATCGATTTGCAATCTCGTACTTATTCGCTGTTCTCGTCAGCGCATCGGTGTTGAGATCGCAAATGCCCGCAATTTCCACATCAGCGAGAGAGGCCAGCGACGGGTAATGCACACTATTCGCCATCCAGCCAGCGCCAATAACCGCCACTCTTACTGTTGAACTATTTATTTTCCCCATCTTGATTCCTCCTGTTTATCATCTGAATTATCCCTCTCGACCAAGCAAGGATCTCACTTGCGCGACATCTATCGCGATATATTCGTCGACTTTATGTTCATCCGTATATTCGGCCGTCATCGTGATCACGCCGTTATAATTCCGTTTCTGCAGATAGGCGATTACGCGCGGCCAGGGAGACATTCCGTGGCGACCCAGCGTGAAATGGCGCTCGAATTTAGCCTGTTCCGCTTCCGGACCGTTCACCCTTTGATAGTAAGCGTTCTTCAGGTTGACCATGCCTAACTGCGACCAGACGATATCCAGACCATGCTCGGGCGCCAGACCGGTTAAACCGTCATGAGCGGAATCCCATATCGCTTTTATGTACCGAGAATCAATGCCTTCAAGCAGATGGAGCAGTCCCATTGCGTCGATGACGCTGCTGCCGTAATGCTGTTGCACGCCGATCTGGACATTATACTTCTGGCACAGAGGCAGCAGCGATTCGAGATATTGTCGTTCCCTGCGCTCAGACGCCATATAGCCCTCTTCGAACGTGATGCTGGTCATAATCCGGATCATGGGGACGGAAGCTTCCGCGCATGCAGCGAACACACGCTCATCCGGCGTACTCGCGACGCTGAATACAGACAGATTGTATTTCGCTAGCTCGCTGACTAGCTTCGGCAGCCCTCTGTCCGCATCTTTCGGCTCTACCTGGTAGCCGTCTCGGAGTGGGAATTCAATCCCATCGAAGCCAAGCCCGCTGATGTTTTCCGCGATTTCGGCTACCGACTGCGTTTTCCATGGTTTTGTAAAAACTGATAATTGTATATTTGAATTCGACATATTCCCAAATACCTCCTTTTGTTATCACGAACTCGCTAGACGATTGTTATTAGAGCTTCCGCATGCTGACCAAGCTGCACATCGTCAACCGTTACATCAACGCCAATCCTAGCTCGATATTGCCTCGAAACATCAGAGAGATTCACAGTAAACATGGCCTTAAATGTTTCTTTTGGTTGAAGCTCGACATCTGCCGCATGTAATTCCATCTGCCACGCCGACGGGAAAACAAGTTTAAGTTGCACCGATGCCATATGGGCCAGCGGATTTACCACTTCGACTTCCAACGCTATCTTCTCACCGGCTTTTACAGTTTGTTGATAGGGATAGATTCTTGCACAAGAACCATCTGCGCCTAAATCGATCGTCTCTACCGGAAGCAGCTCATTGTGCAATTGCTCTAGCACTTCACCATTATCGCGAAGCAGCTCCAAATAGCTCGGTTCAACCCAAACAGGAGGCCAGTGTCCGGAAATGATCAATTCGGGCTGAAGCTGCAGGTATAGATTACCGCTTGCAGTGTAATCACTAGCACGAAAACGATTCTTATAAATGTAGTTCCAAATGTCGCCCGAATTAGCCTGCTGATCTCCAATGGCAACTACCCGTTTGCCGTCCGCTTCGAATGAAATCGCGACCGCATTCAGTGCGTGTCCCGCCTGCTCGTACAGTGTAAACTCATATTCTTCCCAAGTGAACGGTTTGCCGAGCGGAACAACCCGGTCAACGGGGATCCGATCAAACCAAATGCAAGGCAAATCGTAGCGCGCCGGATCTTCCAGGATATCCGCGAAATTGTCCGCCGCCCACACGCTTGTGCCTTCTACATCCCGCAGCAGGTTGAAACCGGCAACATGGTCATCATGGAAATGAGTAGGTAAAACGACATCGATCCTCGTCACTCCGAATTGTTTTTTCAACTTTTCTATGTTATACAGCCAAGGTCGGCGAGCGGACCTGTCGTAACCGGCAGCGCAGCAGCCGACTCTGAAATCATATCCATAATCGATCAGCAGTGCCTTGCCGCTATCCGACAACAGCACGAAAGAATTAGAAACCGAAGTCTTATTCATCAACAAATGAGGGGTGATGATTTCGTAAGGCTGCTCGCGCAATTCCAGAAAATCACGATTTGATTTGCGGAATTTCAGGAGCCGATCAAACCGCTCCAGCAACTGATCAATTGCAGATTCAGGTGAATCCATCGGTGATCCATGAGAGGGAAGTAGTAGATCCGGCGCACGGTCTTTCAGATCGAGCAAAGAAAGATAGCCCGCCACGACCCCTTCGTCGCCGTGGTACGTCCACTGCGTCGCCGACATCGACCATACTTTCCCAGGGGCATAAATAAGATCGCCGGTAAAAGCAATGTGCCAATCATTCTCATGTACGAGGAAGGAAACCGCGCCAAGCGTGTGTCCGGGCGTTGGAATCACAGTCAGTTTTATGCCATTGAAAACATGGACCGCGTAGTCGGTCAATGTCTTCCATACGGGCACGGATTCCAGCAAGGAGAAGCGGTCCTGGCGAACATTATAATTGTTGTACACTTCCCTTGCTTGCCATCTCTCATCAACATTCTGAAACATTTCCTGCTCTGTATGTGGTACCCAAATGCGAATTCCTGCTTGCGCGGCACGGGACAGCCCCTGCCCTTGATCGCGGTGATGGTGGGTCATCAGGACATCTGTAACAACCGACACGCCTATCGATTTCAGATGATTGAGTACATCTCCTGAACCGAAATCGATTAACGTCGCTTTATCGCCATTTCGAATGATATATACATTGCAGGTGTCCTTATAGCAGAAAATATTTTCGGTTATCTGTTGAATTGACAAGGGCTCCATTTCCTTTCCCTATGAAAATGAACCATTATTGAAGATATTTTCTTAGAAAAGCAACCGTCTTGTTGACTGCATCGCTATAATTTGCTCCCAAGCCATGACCTGCTCCCGGATACGAGACAAACTCATACGCTACACCGACTCGGGCAAACTCTTCTGCCATAATGACGGATTGCTCATGCGGTACATCCGTGTCGTTATCGCCATGCAGCAGCAAGGTTGGCGGATATGCTTCCGTTACATTGCGGACCGGACAGTAGGGATCAAATGCGCGCGGCTCCGTTTTCGGATCATGCCCGGCGACAATATTCGGCCAAAGCCCGTTTTGCCGACAGTAGAGATATAGATTCTCCTCACGGGAGGCAGGCGGTTGCTTACAATAATGATCATCCGGCTCCGCATACCATTTCCCTGCGACATCGCCATAACCGAAGAAGGACACCAGCGCAACCGGTTTGGGTTCTACGCAAAATCCGGCCATCAAGGTCAAATAACCGCCAGCCGAACTTCCGATGACTGCAAGGCGATCGGGATCAATTTGGAACAAAGCAGGCCCTTGCTCACGTACCCACCGAAAAGCGTCTTGCAAATCTTCAATAATAGATTTCAGCATCACTTGCGGGGAAAGGCGATAGTCAATCGAAACAACCGCATAACCTTCCTCCACGTACTTCATTAATTCTTGCTTTCCGAGATTTGTTCTACTCCCCCCCATTAAGCAGCCACCATGGATCCATACAATAACGGGACGAATCCGTTCATCCGACTTTCGGAATACATCAGCTTGAATGTTAACGCTTTCAACAACCTTATAAGTATAAGTTCGTTCGATCAACTGTTCCTGAATCATAGCAACATTCACCTCCAACGAATTTAGTTCAATTCCTACGATAAGATACATCTTACCTACGGAAAAATCATACTATCGCCCCTTCACTTATGTCAAGATTAAAATTATTATCAAACGGCGTTTAATTGATATTGCCCTGCCTTCATACACAATATGGTAATAATAGACGCATTTTTACATGTTCTTCCCTTTACGCTGATCTTGCAGCTAAAAAACTGCATTCCGGAATAGAGTTTTATACGCTCCACATCTACAACACTATTGTTGCAATACGCATAAACTCTGATATAATTTAATATAACGCATACTTTTGTAAACTTTTTAATCAGGGAGCAGATCGGTAGATGGCCAGAGCTAACGTGGGAAAAGATCAAAAAGGCACGAAGACAAGCATCATTCAAACGCTTCGCATTAACGGATCCGTCGCCAGAATCGATTTGGCAAAGTTGACTAACTTAAGCAGAGCCACAATCTCCATTTCAATTGCAGAACTAATTGAGTCCGGGCTAGTTCAAGAAACCGAGTCCAAGTATTCTACTGGTGGAAGACCCGCTACCATTCTTGAACTTACACCAAATTCCAAAATTATTGTCGGCGCCGATTTCAGCAATAATTTATGGACTTTAGGAGCTTTCGACTTACTGGGCAATGTCGTCCACAAAGCGATTATTCCGGTAAACGGAAACTCCCCCATCATCACAATCCAAACGTTAATTGATCACTTGAGCGATTTTTTGAAACAGATTAATGCGAACCCCATTGAGTTACTTGGATTAGGGTTGCCTGGGTTGGTGGATATCAATCGAGGAGTCATTAAAGGAGCTTACGACTTAGGATGGTATAATATCGAAATTGTGAAAATGATCCAAGAACAATTCAATTGGCCTACTATCGTTCTGAATCGACATCGTGCCAGAGGGTTGGCAGAATGCCGCTTCGGTGCAGGTAAGGAATTTTCCCATCTTGTGTATATCGGGGTCGGCACGGGAATTTCCGCCGGAATATTCAATAACCGGGAACTTTTATTCGGCGCTATCGGCGGAGCTGGTGATTTGGGGCATGTCACAATTGACCCGAACGGCCCATTATGCCCTTGCGGCAACCACGGTTGCTTACAGCAGTTAGCAACCGGACCGGTTATGGAGCAAGAAATCCGCATGTTGTTAAGGTCAGGGAGAACTTCTAGCATTTACACCTCGTCTAATTTTGACCTGCAGCATATTACTTCTGACATGATATGCCAAGGCGCCGACGCTGGGGACGAGCTATGCATGGAAGTTGTAGAGAAAGCCGCAACCAATCTGGGAATCGCCATGGCGAACCTGATCAATCTATTAAATCCGGAAGCTATCATTCTCGGCGGCCCTATTCCCATCAATTGTGATTTTTACGTAAAAATCGCAACAAAAGTCATGCATCAACGATCGATGAACCCACTATCTGCCAATGTCGTGGTCAGGAAAGGACAAATCAACGAAATGGGCGGAGCGTTAGGGGCTGCGAATTTTGCACTCGATCAAAATCTGGAGTACTCTCTATTCAATTCGTAAGGAGCAATGCCGGATAAAGCGAGAACTTTACTATAGTCTCGTGACCGACCATACTGGCGGTTACGAGACTATTCTTATGATTCAATCAGATGAAGAGATAAAACTAGCCTTCATATGCCGGTTGCTCTGACGATATTGTCCTGGCGTACGACCGAAGCTTTCCTTGAATGTCTTGCTGATAGAAGCAGCATCGCCAAGCCCGCATTGCTCGGAGATAAACGCAAGCGTATAATCAGACTCCACAAGCATTTGCGCGGCTTTGCGCAGTCTCATTGACCTCAGCATCTGCATCGAGGAGACGCCGAACAACTTCTTGAAGGCGCGATTAAAGTAACCGGGATGCAGATGCAAAATCCGCGCAAGCACCGTACTCGTAATTTTATCACCGAGATTGTCCTCCATATACTTCACCACTTGAAGGAAGCGATCCCCTTCTCCAGAAGTGACCTCCGGACGCCCAGGGCTTCCCGCTGCGATCCAACTCGATACGATATATTCGAGCAATTGCAACGTCAAACTAAACGCTCTGTAATCGCGCAGCGGTGAGTGCTCCCCATTCCAAACGCCCAATAGATCATCAAATACACGAGCATAAGCAGTCTCATCGAGCAGTTTAACGACTTGCGCAACCGGAAAACGGTGAAAAAACTGTAGCTGAGTCATGTCCTTCATGTCGATCAGCATCCACAAATGAATGCCTTTTCCTGTTGCAGTCTCACTGAATGGAACTTGAGGAGGATAGATCATCACGTCGCCAGAGCCCGCAATATAGACGTTACCTTCGGTTCTCGACTCCACCTGGCCCTCAAGGACAAAGGACACCGTCCAGTACGGCTTGATCATGTCGAGGCGGAACTTGTCATAGACTGCCCGCTCCACATGGTAGAGAGAGAAATCAAATTTCTCTCGTACGCTTAGACTGGCACGCATGAATCCTCCTCCTCTCGTTGCACGAATGAGTATAGGTGATTTACTAAGCCAATGAACACTTACACTGCGTCAGCATCATTATCTAGCGCCTTCAACAGCGATACGTCAAGATGTGCTTTACCATCCTTGGCGACAACCATTTTCTTGAATACTGTTCCCGTCTTCACGTTTTTCGTATGTGTCGGAAAATATTGCAAAATATACCCTTTACGAATGCTATCGCTCACGTTGGGACCGCTTCGGTGGAATAGCAGTGACGAGAACACAACCATGCTGCCTTTTTTCAACGGCACCGGTGTACCCGGGTCATCGCCGAAGTAGCATTGCCAGCCGATCGGCGTATTCTTATGCTCCACAATCCCTTGTTTGTGAGATCCTTTCATAACCCAAATGCAACCATTTTCAATGGTCGCGTCTTCAAGCGCAATCCAGCACGTCACATACTGTTCGGATAACACATTTCCATAACCGTTATCCTGATGCCATGGAAAATCTTTGAGCGTCTCCGGCCGCTTGTATACGGCTTGATCCCAATAGAGGGCGATATCAGGACCGAGAATTCGCATCGCTATATCTACGAAACGATCGTCAGCGCAAAATTTTTGGAACATCTCGTCCTTTTTCACCAGGTGAGGCGTAAATGTAATTTCTTTGACACGGTTAATGCCGCTATCCAATTTACCAGAGTTAAGCATCGCCTCTTCGTCAGCAAGGACGACTCGGTCAATTTCGTGCTTGAGATCATCCATCTCGGTTACAGTAAACAGATTATTCAAAATAAAATAACCATCTTCCTCGAATTGATGCAGCTGTGTTTCAGTCACCATCGTTTAACAGCTCCTCATTAATAGATACTTCATGCTCAGCATATCGTAAGTAATTGGAGTACCACTATGGCGAAAAGAAACTTCATTTTGTAAAATCCGAACCTCATTCCACATTACTCAATCCCGTGATCGGTATGTATTCTCCGATAGATATTGGGTGAAACCCAAGTATGGTTTTTAAAGGTGCGATAGAATGTGGACAGGTTCTCGAAACCGACTTCAAAGCATATCGAAGATATCTCTTTTTCCGTTTCGACTAACATCTTCTTCGACAACTCGATCCGGACTTCTGCAAGATAATGCACGGGCGTTATTTTATAACGTTCTTTAAAAATATTATTCATATGCCGAACACCAAGTCCTAGCTTGGACGAAAGATCATTGGAATCCGATATTTCAAAATAATGGTTATCGATATAGTTGCGCAGTTTTTCAGCTCGGACGTCGTTTGCATCTGTCACCTGGTATGATGATTCCTGTCTCGCAACTATAAGCAATATTTCCGAGAGATAGATTTTCATGGCTAAGTAGTTGAATGCATTACCTTGTGTTTGCTCGAAAATCATTTTACGCAGCAATTGTTGAAGCTCCCTTCTACCGAATGGCAGAGGTGCAATAAATCTGGAGTGTTTAAAAAATTGTTGGAGCAGTTCATACGTGATCGCAGAATCCAACATATCTTGATTGAAAGCAAGTACAAGCACTGTTAATTTGGAATCCGAAATAATGGAATGATTCGTATACGGTGTAATGAGAACACCGCAGTCTCGCTTGAGCGCGTACGATTTGCCGCTTAACAAGATTGTTCCGCTACCGTCCAATACATATAGCATCTGGTGAAACTGATGGTGATGTTCGTTAATCAGGTTACCTTCGGGATGTTTATTCTCATAAATATCTATTCCGTATTTGAGATTATACAATGTTGTTTCGGACATATCTCACACCCCTATGAAGAATAACGATACGAGAAATTTGCAGTTATCACGTATTTATATTCTTCATAGCGAGACGTTCTCCTTGCACACATGCACAGAAGTAAATGCTGGAATAGACCGCACCTCGCAAGAAGCGTGGCAGTGCGGTCTATTTGAAACATTTAACCTTTACGTGCTCTAACTAGCATGTTGACGGATATTCAACTCCCACTCTCACCAAGGAGCTTTACGCCCATCGGGCATATTCTGTTGGAACTCCGCGAGATAATTCGAGATTTCCGTTTGGACATCTTCTACCGTACGCGCATCGTCCTGAAGGAAGTATTCGATCCACCTTTTCCCATATCGGACATGGTTGACTTCGTCAGACCAGTCCACATCGGCGAGCAACTGAGACCGGAAATCCCGTTGCTGTTCGTAATAACGTACCCGCTCGCTCTTACGCGGCATGAAGAACACTTCAAGCCCCAGTGTCAAGTAACAAAGTCGGTGAAGCAGCGGCATGTTTCTCGATTGTTCGAACAACACCATGTTGATTTTGTTCGGCTCTCTACCCAGCTCGCGCAGCCGGATCGCTCCGAACTCCGCGTGGCGCACCTCGTCCCAGAAATGATGGGCGATGTCCATAAAGTACTGACGTGGAGCATTCAATTTCCAGGATTCATAAATAACCGTGGCCAATTGAGCCGCCGCGTAAAACTCATTGAAGTACACTTCGAATTCCCCAATGCAGCGTTCTCTAAGCGGCAGTGACTTTTTGGACTCATATGTGCCCATCTCCGCTGTCTGCAACCTTTCATCAAAATGAATCGACATTGGCCATTCGAAGCGTATCGATTCAACTGGCCTGGATACGGCGCCTCCCTCCCGAGGTTGCATCCCACCGATACCGCCGGTTACCCGTAGCAAACTGTCGAGATAGCAAGCCCAAGCCCGAGTCGCCTCTCTGTTCTGGGCTCCAGACGGCTCTGTATGTCCCAATTTTTCGAGATCCGCGATTTCCTGGGCGACATCCTGCAACAGCCTCCGTAACATCCGAATCTCCAAAGCGTTTGCGGAAGCATCGGTTGCATCCAGATGCTCGCGATAGGCTGCCTCCAATCGATGTAAAACGAGGATCAGCCCTGCCGTAAAGCCTTCCTTGTCAGGCGCATGTAAGATTTCTTCCCCAAACCGGTCCAATTCCGGTTCTAGATTGGCATTGCGATTCCCGCCGCGCATTTCTTCCAATCGGCCATGTAATTCATATAACCTTTCCGAATGCGCGAAAAGAGCGTAACCAAGTACAATTTTGGTTTCCCAATCCGGATTTTTCAGAAACCAGCCCGCTAATGCTCTGACGCAACTATGCTCGATATAGGCATAGCGACGGAACAAATCGACGGTTTTGCCGATCTCCAAACCACCTTGGGCGCGGCCGACAACATATGTCAGCAATTCACCACTCATGTGATCCTCTCCCTAAGCGCTATCAGGCGATCGATTCCTTTTTTTATTTCAATACGGATTCCGTACGATCCGCGAGGTCTGTCTTTAATTGTCATACGTGCTGAGTGTACCTTTCCTTCATTAAAGCTAGCACTTCGTCTCCGGGCGCATCCCATATGGACCGGTTAAAAATCTCAACCTCGATCGGCCCCGTATACCCTGCAGAGTCTACGGCTTTCCGGATCCTACGTATATCAATGACTCCGTCGCCCATCATGCCCCGGCCCATGAGCAGATCCGGTGTCGGCACGATCCAGTCAGACACATGGAAGCCTAATATGCGGCCGTTCGCCCTGGCGATTTGGCGATATAAGTCCGGATCCCACCATACATGAAAAACATCGACGACAACGCCGACTTGATTCGCAGCGTACCTTTCCGCGATATCACTGGCTTGTGACAGCGTATTAATAACGGAGCGCTCAGCGGCATACATCGGATGCAGCGGTTCGATTCCAAGCCGTACGCCACATGAAACCGCATAAGGGACAAGCTGTTCGATGCCTTCTTCCACCATTTTTCTCGCATCGTCAATATTGCGGTCAGGAGCGGGGCCGCACACCAGTACCAACACGTCGGTCCCCAGCTCGGCCGCTTCCTCAACGGCGCGGCGATTATCATCGATTCTCGCTTGACGTTCACTCTTTGTAGCCGCCGGAAACATCCCGCCCCTGCAAAGACTCGAAACCCGCAATCCCGCGTCCCTCACATACCGCTTGCTTTCCGCCAAGCCCGCTTGCTGTACTTTATGACGCCACAAGGCTATCCATGGAATACTCGCGCGGGCACAGCCTTCCACCGCCTCTCGCATATTCCAGTTATCGGTCGTAATTTGGTTAAGACTAAGACGCTCCATACAATCCCCCCGTCGACCGATCGATTCCCGCCAAGTTCAATACATGCTTCATTCTGTGTACCGCAAGTTCCGGGCTTTCCAGCAGCCCCGCCTGATCAGCAAGCACGAACAATTTCGAAAGGTGGACGATTGACCGCGCTCCTTCCGCCCCGCCGAGCATGCGAAAGTGGTTCTGATAACCGTTCAAATAAGCCATAAAGACGATGCCGGTCTTGTACGCGTAAGTCGGTTGCTGAAAAATGTGGCGCGACAGCGCGACGGTCGGTTCGAATATCGCTTCATAACGTGATAGATCCCCCTCGTCCAACGCTTGGATCGCGGCAGAAGCCGCAGGGGCGATGGCGTCGAATATCCCAAGCAAAGCGTGGCTAAACCCTTGCTCGTCCCCACGGATTAACGAAGGATAGTTGAAATCATCCCCGGTATACATACGAACACCGTCCGGAAGCTGCCGTCTCATCTGAATTTCTTTATCCGCATCCAGCAATGAGATTTTGATCCCGTCCACCTTGTCCGGATTAGAACGGATGACGCGAAGGCATACTTCCATAGCTGCATCCAGATCCTGATGTCCCCAATACCCTTTTAAAGCGGGGTCGAACGTTTCGCCGAGCCAATGAAGAATAACCGGCCGAGATACTTGACGCAATATTTTGCCATACACCCGCTCGTAATCTTCCGGACTTGCCGCACAGGCCGCCAAGGCGCGACTCGCCATCAGGATCACCTGGCTACCGCAGCTTTCGACATAAGCGCATTGCTCTTCGTATGCAGCTTCTACTTGCTCCAGCGTCACTTGGGGCCCTGGAGGCAGCTGATCCGTACCAGCTCCGCATGCGATCGTGCCGCCGACGGACCGGGCTTCCGCAGCCGAGCGCCGAATCAATTCCTTTGCTCGTATCCAATCCAAACCCATGCCTCGCTGGGCGGTATCCATCGCTTCAGCGACGGATAGGCCGAGCGACCATAGACGACGCCGATAGGCCAATGTCGCGTCCCAGTCAATTTGCGCGTGATGAAGCGGATCCTTATCGGCGAGCGGGTCGCACACGACATGCGCAGCGGCAAACGCGATACGGCTTGTCAGCTTACTTTGCGGCGGGATTATAAGTCTCGTGTCGCTGAGTGTATACGGAGACAGTGAACCTCCCGACAAAGGCAATTGCAACGTAACCACCATTTTATTTCCCCTCCTGCAGTCTTAGCTCGGGAATGTCGACCCAACGCCGCTCGCGCCAAGATTGCAGTCCCAATTCGGACATTTGAGTACCTTTGGCGCCCTCCAGCAAATCCCACGGAAACGGACTGCCTGTTACGACATGCTTCAAGAAAAGTTCCCACTGCACTTTGAAGCCGTTATCGAACGGTTGATTGTCCGGGACTTCCTGCCATTGTTCGAAGAAATTGAATGGATTCGGAATGTCGGGGTTCCATACGGGCTTCGGCGTGTTGACGCGGTGCTGGACTTTGCAATCCCGCAAACCCGCTACCGCGCTTCCTTCCGTACCGTCAACTTGAATGGACAGCAGATCATCGCGGTTTACGCGAACCGTCCAAGACGAATTGGCCTGAACTACGATGCCGCCGTCCAGTAGAAACGTCGCATACGCTGAATCGTCTGCTGTACACCGGTATCTTTTCCCTTGCTCGTCCACTCGCTCCGGAACGTGTGTCGCGCCCAGACAGGAGATGGAACGTACTTCACCGAACAAGTTGTCGAGCACGTATCTCCAATGCGCGAACATATCGACAATAATGCCGCCGCCATCTTCCTGGCGGTAATTCCAGGAAGGACGCTGTCCCGGCTGCCAGTCCCCTTCGAATACCCAGTAACCGAATTCCATCCGCACGGACAATATTTTTCCAAAAAAACCCGAATCGACCAACCTCTTCAACTTCATCAGTCCCGGTAGGAAAAGCTTGTCTTGGACCACGCCATTTTTGACTCCCGCTGCCTTAGCTAATTGCGCTAATTCGAGGGACTGCTCCAAGCTGTCCGCCGTAGGCTTTTCGCAATAGATGTGCTTGCCCGCTTTTATCGCCTTCTTGATACTTTCAGCACGATGCTGTGTCGTCTGGGAATCAAAGTAAAGTTGAAAGTTCGGATCTGCCAGGCACTGATCCAAATCGGTACTCCACCGCAAACCGCCGTGCTTCTCCGCAAGCGCTTTCAGTTTATGCTCTTGTCGGCCGACAAGAATTGGATCCGGCATAATCGTATCACCGTTCGGAAGCGGAACGCCTCCCTGATTCCGGATTGCGAGGATGGATCGAATGAGATGTTGATTCGTTCCCATTCGTCCTGTAACACCATTCATGATGATACCTACAGTTACCGTTGACATTTGCTGAGACCCCCTACACGATTTAATACTGCCATGAAATCAATATAATGCATGGCATATGCCGCGTCTTATCATAACCAGAAGTATTTCTCGGATTTGGAAACGATAGTTCCACAAGACGATTTCCTTCCTGATTGGGTCTATACATTCGTTAAAAGGAAGATAATTCGCCACATAACTTCAATTTATGGATTTAACGCTGGGTCTAACGAATTAAGGAATATGATGACAGGAGGACCGACTCATTTATGTTCTTTAAAAAATTCCAGAAACACACCTTGCATATCGAACATATGTTTGTAGTATAATAAAGAACAAACGTTCGTATGGAGGCGAATAAGAATGCCATCATTACAATCAAATCTCAGCAAATATATCGGGATGGCCGTAGTTATTATTTATCAGGACAGGAACGATCGGATAACCAAGAGACAAATCCTTATACAATCCGTTACCCCTACGCATGTACGTGCGACTTGCCTGGAATCAGGCGGCCCGCGGCTATTTAAGCTTCACAATATCTTGGCACATGAGCCGGTGATCCGAAATGCCGGTTAAAGATCGGGTCATCATGTTGGCCGATTGTCAAAGTTTTTATGCGTCGGTAGAGAAAGCTTCGCACCCTGAGCATGCGAATAAGCCCATCGTTGTTGGCGCCGATCCAAGTCGCAAATCGGGTATCGTCTTAGCCGCTTGCCCGCTGGCCAAATCTTACGGCGTTTCTACAGCCATGCGGCTGGGTGAAGCTCTTGGCAAGTGCCCTCAGCTCGTCGTGATCCGGCCAAGGATGCAGACGTATATAAACGTATCCTTGCTCATTACGGAGATATACAAGTCATTCACGCCGCTTGTTGAGCCTTTCTCGATTGACGAACAGTTTCTGGATGTCACCGGCTCGGTCTCGCTTTACGGCCCTCCGATCGACATCGCGAATCAAATGCAGAACAAGGTGCTGCTCTCGACCGGAGTTTGGACGCGTATTGGCTGCGGGCCAACCAAGATATTGGCGAAAACAGCAACGGACAATTTTGCCAAAAAGCAGCCGGACGGGATCTTCACGCTTGATTACGAAAATATGGAATCCGAGTTATGGCCGCTGCCCATCAGCAGCATGTTTATGGTCGCCTCTCGCATGACCGTGCACTTTGTACGCATGGGCATTAACACGATTGGCGATTTAGCCAGGATGGAGCTGCATGACTTTAAACGACGGATGCAGCAACGGATGGGCAAACAGAGCGATATTAAGGCCATCTATTACTGGCAGACTGCGCGCGGCATTGACCCCAGCCCTGTCGTGGCCGGAGCGTTTGGCAAGCCGAAGTCGGTCACAAGAGGCCGCGCTTTGCCTTGGGTGCTTTACCAAACCTTAGAGGACATTGAGCCGCTCCTGCTCGAACTCGTGATCGAGGTATGCCGCACAAGCCGATACCACAAGTATAAAGGGCGCAAAGTCACCGTCAGTGCGGGTACAACGAATGGGGTTAAATCCAGCGGCTTCAGCCGCCAAACCACGTTAGATAGTTCCACTTGCTTGGAGCATCACATATTGGCAGCTGCACACAAATTGTTTATGTCACATTGGGACGGTAATCCACTGACTCATCTTGCCGTGGACCTATCCCAGCTAACAGACAATAGCGTGTACCAACTGGACCTTTTTGAGGACTTACCCAGACAGCATGCACTCGCCGCAACCAAGGATAGAATCAAAGATCGGTTCGGCGAGGCGGCCATTTTAAGCGCCGCATCGCTCCTTAAATCTGGGCAAGCGCGTGAGCGAGCTCAAAAAATTGGAGGGCACTATAAATGAGCAAATTTCTCGAGGGGAATGGCCGTTGGGGCACAAAGTTTATTTCTCCCGAGCATCGTGATCAGCTCAACGAGCTTAACGACCCGGATAAGGGAGCATCCCAGAAGGTCCCTCAACAGATACTGATAATGGTACGTGACTCCGTACTTTTACCGATCATGATGACGGTGGTTGAGAACAATCGGCTCGAGATCGAGAGGTCGAACCACTCCTTAAAGACACTTTATTCGGCAGCTGCTAACACACTGTTAAACGCAATTCACACGGACTTGGCCGGAATTCGCAAAGAATTAAGGGAACATCACATTAAAGTCATTGAGGAAGAACGAGTAGACGATGCCGCACACTATAAATTTTACTATCGAGGGTATGAACATAAATTCGCATTAATGAGGTTTTTAGTGAGGTCTGAAATTAGTACACGGTTAGGAAAATATATCGCCCAGCTCGAGAAGCATTTCAGCGGGCTTATCCATAAGAAATAACGGTTTGAAATAAGACTTTGACCTGAGAAAAGGCAGCTGCCAGCGCTGCCTTTTCACACTTCCGCTATTCACCATTCCATCCGCAGCCGGATCATATCCCGGCAAGGAATCCCGTTCTCCACAATCGGCTCCGCATAATGCTTGACGAAATAGTCCGTCTCCACGCCTACTACGCGGAATCCGCATTTCTGATACAGCCCAAGCTGGTTCAGGCTCGAATTGCCCGTCCCAATCTCAACTGCCCGATACCCTAGCTCCTTGCAATGCTGCACCGCATGCTCGATCAACTTCCTGCCGAGACCTCTGCCCTGGCAGTCCTCCCGCACAGCGATGTTCATGATTTCAGCCGTCTTCGGCCGAGTCGCGAGCAGCAGATAAGCACCGACTACTTGCCCGGCCTCTTCCAGCACCATGCAGATGCTTCGCTCCGCATAGCTGTCGATGGCCTGCCGTTCCGGATCAGCCAACAGCACCAGCTCATATGGCAGCGCCTCACCCGCGCTTAATTGACGAATCGTCATCCTGCTCTACGCCCCCATATTTTGGATTACGTACGCTGCAGCTTCTTCGCAAACCGATAACCCGTAATGGTGTAGCCCCGCTTCTTATAGAATTCATGAGCTTCCAGTCGTTCTTCCTTAATCCCGCTGTTCAAGTAGATGAAATGCCCGCCTTGCTCCTGCACCCACCGCTCCACATGCGCCAGCAGCGCCCGGCCTACGCCGCGGCCTTGAAACTCCTTCTTCGTGACTAGCGAAGAGATTTGCGTCTTAATATCATTGCTGACATAGCTGAACTGCATTCGCAGGCCGACCATGCCAACCACAGCACCTTCAAGCTCTGCCACGAAAGTAAAATAATTCGGACTCCCCTCAATATGCGCCATTCGCAGCCTCATATCCTGGGGCGTCGACGGCGATCCCAGATCAGCCATCAGCGCGGTGAGCGACTCCAAATCCGACTCCGACTCATATGGACGAACAATCACCATCCTGACAACCTCCCTATTTCCAAATTAGATCGTATACGCCATCAGTTCTTCATCGTAATAGATCCCTTTGTACTTAAGCGCTCTGCGCTCCAAGCCGTACACCTCGAAGCCCAGCGACAGATACAAGCCCCTAGCCCGCTCATTGCCCGTGACGACCATGAGATTGATTTGCTCCAGCCCATCCAGCTCGCGCCCCCGGTTCAGCAGCTCCTGCAGAAGCAGTCGTCCAACCCCTTGCCCGCGAGCTGCCGGAGACACGTACATCCCCCACACGAAACCTTTATGCTTCACTTTGACGGACTCTTCCCTCCGAAACCCCACCATGCCGACAAGCTCTCCTGACCCCGTGAACGCGCCTAAAACATACTGATCCTCGGTTACCTGAATCCGTGCTTTAACCGATTCCATTGGCGTGCCAACCGATGCCTCATACGTGGCTCCGAACGCTTCCGGACTGTCACGCAGCGCTTCCAGCCGCAATCGCCAGTACACCTCTACATCGTCGGGCGTAATCGTTTTGATCACAATCATAGCCAGCCTCCCCTTCCTATTTCCATAAAAGCTTGTGTTCAACCGCACCCTGCCCCTATGATGAAACATAGGCCCTAAACCGTATCTTGCTTAAGGAGTGAACCGAATCCATGTTTATCGTAACAACTGAACGACTCACGCTGCTCCCGATTTCCACCTTGAACGCAAATGATTTTCTAGCCTATATCCAAGACAAGAAACATATCGGCCGTTATATCGAACAGTTGAAGCTCGATCCGACGCTGCTTGGCTGGGGCGTGTGGCTGGTGACCGACACCGCAACCCGCGAAGTGCTGGGCGACATCGGGTTTAAAGGCAAACCAACCGGAGGCATCGCGGAGGTCGGCTACGGTTTCACCCCCTCGGCGCGCAATCAAGGCTATGCGACCGAGAGTGTTCGAGCGCTCCTGGACTGGGCTTTCTCGACCGGCCAAGCCGCGACGATCGTCGCCGAATGCCTCGCAGACAATCACGCTTCGATCAACGTACTGAAGAAGCTCGGCATGAAACAAACGGACGAGCAAGACGGGATGCTATACTGGACCTTATCCGCCTAGCGGCTTGCGATACACTTTCGTGCCGCTTCCATCCATGTAGTAGCCCTGGCTGAAGTAGCTCCACCCATGCCTCTCATAATAATCGTCAAGGGTTGTACTTAAGTAAAGCTGCGTATAACCCTTGCCTGCAAGCTCCTCCTCCAGATGCGCCATTAGGCGGCTGCCAAGACCCTTGCCCCGGTGGGCCGGGTCTACATAGAGACAAGCAAGCCACGGGAACAGGTCCTGCCGGCTGATAAGATCATTCCTCAGCACGCCGCAAATGCCGATAAACTGCTCCTTCTCCTGATCGACAGCTACATAGAATTTGGGCACATCCACATCCGCTTGGAGCGCGTGCACGATGCAGTCGCGATAGAACGCATAATTGTGCTCGCTGCCCCACTGGTTCCAAATATAAGCGATTGCCTCATCGATAAAAGCCTGCGGTTGATCACTCAGTTCCGTAATCCGAATCATCCCTCATACGTCCTCCCTGCTTGCATGACCCCGGCGGCTATGCTGCCGGATAAGCGAAATTCCTGCCGACACGCAGCCAGAAAATCACGGAATCGATACCCGCCGGCTTGAAAAACAGCGCGATGCTGATGCCAGACGACGACGAGCGTACCTTCAAGCAGCACACGATGGGCCAGCCTGTAGGCGCGATTCACAACTGACAGCCTACCCTCGCCCAGCTTGTAGAGCGTCTCCGATTGAAACTCGACATGCTTCTCCTCATCCTGCAAAATCTGATCGCACAAGTCCTGCAGCATCTTCGACTTCGTGCTCCGCTGAAGTGCAATATAATAGACCTTCGCGATAATTTCAGCGGTGATCAGCACCATGACAGACAGCTCGAGCCCCGCGAATTGGCGCAATTTGCGAAAAACATGATCCACCCAGTGACCGCGGATGGACGGCAGCTGCTGACCTTTCATAAAGCGTGCCAGGTCTCTGGCATGACGCTGCTCCTCACGGATAAAAGCGGTGACCGCCTCATAATAATCGTGATGCCCGGTTCGCTCGGCATAACGCTTCGCCTGATGAATGAGATGTTTGCCCTCGGAGCTCTCGCCGAGCTGAAACTGCTGAATGGATGTCCGAATGCATGCTCGCTCGGCTTCCGTCAGCCGGTACGAATCCGCCCAATCAATCGCCCTTAAGTTCTGCTGGTTGTGCAGAAAATAATGCTTCCAAGCCGCAAAATCGACCTTCATCATAGATCCGATGCTCCCGGCTTCCAGCCCATGCTTTGGCTCCAATTGCCGCCCCTGCGCATGATAGCCCAAATGTAAGGATCTTTCTCATCGACGTAGCGATGCCGATCTTGCGCGAACTGCGCCATCAGGTTCATTTTCACATTCGCATAGCCGTCCGCTTCATCTGGATGCGCTCTCAGATAATCGCGGAAAAGCAGCGCAAATTGCTCACCGAAGCTGCCCGCTTCCCGTACATGAATATGCGTGCGACGCGTACCCGCTCCTTCTCTGAAGTAGCGTTTGGTGCGCTCCGGATTATCCGCTCTGAACACGTAGCCCAGCTGTTCAAAACCATGACGATACACATCTACCGGCTCAAGGGAGCGGACCGAAACTTGAATATCGATCACAGGCTTGGCTGCCAATCCGGGAACCGCCGTAGAGCCGATATGGTCAATGCGCAGCGCTGTTTCGCCAAGGGCTTCGCGCAGTCGCAGACCGATCTCCCGAAACTCGCTTGCCCACCCGTGATCATAAGGAACCACAATAATCGGATCGCTCACTGCCGATGGCCTCCCCCGCCTGCCTCTTCGCCAACGCCTACTGCCTTAACGATGCGAAAACCGCAATTACCGGTCGAGCTGTCCGGCGTATTGGAATTTCGCGCTGCCACCCGGTACCGGTTGCAGTACGATTTGTGACACAAATAAGAGCCCCCGCGCATCGACCGCGCATGCGTCGGCTTCGTATAGTGAGGACTAACCGCTGATGTAACCCGGTGATACTGCGGCGTGAACCAATCGCTGCACCACTCCCACACATTGCCGGACATATTGTACAGCCCGTACCCGTTCGGCTTATAAGCATCTACGGGCGCGGTTCCGTGGTAGCCGTCGCTTGCATTGTTTTTGACCGGAAACTTTCCTTGCCAAATGTTGCAGAGATGTTCGGTATCCGGTTTCAGCAAATCCCCCCATGGGTATCGCCGTTGTACCAAACCGCCTCTTGCCGCATATTCCCACTCCGCCTCGGTCGGCAGTCGCCCGCCTCGCCAAGCGCAATAAGCTGCCGCATCGTTCCAAGACACATGCACGACCGGATGCTCTGCCCGCTCCGCGATCGTGGAATCCGGCCCTTCAGGCTGCGCCCAATACGCGCCGTTAACCGCGAGCCACCATGGCGTGCCTTGAGGTGCGCCGGCCGCTGCTTCACGGGTCGCATCGGACGCCAGAAGGTGAAACACGTACGACCAGCCGAACTTCTCCGCTTCCGTCAAATAGCCGGTCGCTGCCACAAACTGAGCAAACTGCGCATTCGTAACCGCATAACGAGAGATGCAGAAGGCATCCAGCTTCACATTGCGAATCGGACCTTCGCCATCCTGCGGAAACCCTTCCGCATCATCGGTTCCCATCAGAAACTCCCCTGCGGGAATAAGCACCATGTTCTCGTCAGCCTGTGCAGACGACGCTAACCCCGACTCCGGCTCCGGTAATTGCTGCCGTTGATCGGTACTCTCGCTGCGCTCGCTTGGCACTTCCGCCGCCGACGCCTCCATAGCCGCATCACCTCTGCTTGCGCAGCAGCAGGACTTCAGTTGTTCAGCCATCTCTGTCATCTCCTTGCATATAGAAATCGGCTGCCGCGATCGGCACCCGTTATAGACGCTTCCAAAGGAATATTATACAATACCTGTAAATCTATCGATACGTTTCAAGAGGATAGGAGAGATGCAAATTGACCACGAATACTCCGAAACGACCGAACATTCTGTTTATCATGTCAGATGACCACGCTTCTCACGCCATCAGCGCCTATGGGAGCCAAATCAATGTAACGCCGAATATTGACCGCATCGCAGAAGGCGGCATGCGTCTGGACAACTGCTTCTGCACCAATTCGATTTGTACGCCGAGCCGCGCAGCCATTCTAACGGGACAATATAATCATATCAATGGGGTCAAGACGCTCGCCGACCCGCTTGATGGACGCATGACGACCTTTCCCAAACTGCTGCAGAAAGACGGCTACCAAACCGCGATTGTCGGCAAATGGCATCTCGGCCACGGCGGTCACTACGATCCGACCGGGTTCGACTATTGGAGCGTTCTTCCCGACCAAGGCGAGTATCACAATCCCGTCATGATCGAAATGGGCGTTTCTCAGCAATTTGACGGTTATGTAACCGATATTATTACCGATAAATCATTGCATTGGCTGAAGAACCGCGATAAAGAACGGCCGTTCATGCTCATGTGTCACCACAAGGCCCCTCATCGTCACTGGGAGCCGGATGAGAAACATATGCACTTATACGAAGATATCGATATTCCGGAGCCGGAAACCTTTTACGACGATTATGCCACTCGCTCACAGGCTGCCGTGAATGCTAAGATGCGCATCGAAGATCTGCATGAATTAGATACGAAAGGCGCACCGCCCGCGGGACTAACCCCTGAACAGGAGAAGCAGTGGAAATATCAGCGCTACATCAAGGATTACTTGCGCTGCATCGCCTCCGTCGACGACAATGTCGGCCGATTGCTCGATTATTTGGATGAAGAAGACGAAACCAACGATACGATTATCATCTACACGTCCGATCAAGGTTTCTTCTTAGGCGACCACGGCTGGTTCGATAAACGATTTATGTATGAGGAATCGCTGCGCATGCCATTCCTAATTCGTTACCCTAAGGCCATCCAAGCCGGGACGGTCAGCGATACAATGATCTTGAACGTCGATTTCGCGCCCACCTTCCTGGACTACGCCGCCCTCCCGATCCCGGAGACGATGCAAGGCCGCAGTATCAGATCCGTACTGAGCGCCGAAACACCTGCGGACTGGAGAACCTCGATGTACTACCGTTACTGGATGCATCTGGACGGCGCCCATGAGGTGTACGCCCATTACGGAATGCGAACAGAGCGCTATAAGCTTATTTATTACTATGCCGAAGCGCTTGGCACAACAGGCTCCCGCGATGAATCCAAGCCGCCGGAATGGGAATTGTTTGATCTGGCCGAGGACCCGTACGAGCTGCGCAACGTCTACTATTCACCGGACTATGAGCAGATTGTTAAAGCGCTCACGCTTGAGATGGAACAGCTGATGCGCGACGTCGGAGATGAAGCGCTGCACTAGCTCGCTGCTTGTAAAACGAATCGATTTACGACGAAACTCAGCCCCGCAAGTCGGGGCTGAGTTCATAAGGAGGCCATAGCATGCCCTACCAATACGACGGCATCGACCATGTTCAGCTTGCAGCTCCCGAAGGCTGCGAATCAGCGGCTCGCGGCTTCTACGCCGATGTGCTCGGCTGGACCGAGCTTCCTAAACCTGAGCCGCTGCGGCAACGCGGCGGCGTATGGTTTCAATGCGGCAGCCATCAGGTCCATATCGGGGTGCAGCGGGATTTTGTCCCCGCGACCAAAGCGCATCCGGCCTTCCACGTTCGCGGCATCCAAGCGCTGCGTGAGCATCTGCTTCGCAATCAGATACAAGTCATCGACGATGAAGCCCGGGCAGACGAAGGTGTCACGCGTTTCTATGTGGCTGATCCCTTCGGCAATCGTCTGGAGTTTCTGGAGTGGCAATAACGACCGACCTAAATAGCGAAGCCTATGTATAGAACGTCATATGCGGCTTCGTGTTTCGGTAATGTGCCAATCGCTCCTCCAGCGTTCCCGTGTGCAACTCGAACTTATGTCCATCCGGGTCGGTGAAATAGATCGATTGACGATCCTCTGCTTCCCTCGACCGGCCCGGCAATATATTCACCCCAAGCCCTTCCAGCTTCGCCAGCCAAGCATCGAAGTCGGCTTCCGCAATCGTGAAGGCCATATGCGTGTAAGACTGATGGATTTCATTCCGCGGGATGTCCCGCTCCTCGTTTAAGGCAATCCACAACCCGAACAAGTCAAAATAAGCAAGTGAGCGCCCGATCACTAGCAGCTTGGCACCAAACACCTGCTCATAGAAGGAAACGGAACGCTCCAAACTGGACACAGAGAAACAAAGATGATTCATTCGTTCTAGCCGCACAGATATCTCTCCTCCGGCATAACCTCTACTTATTTAAACAAGCCCTCAATTTGGCCACGAGGAATACCTCTTTCAATAAGCAATCCGCATACGGCATAATCGCAAAATACGAAAATTCCTTCTCTTCCCCAAGCGTGCAAGCGTCGTACAAGATGCTAATCTCGAACGTTTTGCGTATTTCGCCGCCGTTCGCCGAAACCGCGGCGGTCAATGCATCGAACACCTTTTGATTGTCAAAAGCATGCTCCAGCGCAAACCGCCCGGCCATGCTGTTCCACCAAGCAAAGAAGGATCGATAAATATCGTCATAGTGGCGATCGCTGCCTGCCTCTTGCACGAACAGCCTCTCGTAGACCAGCTCCCTGTGCGCTTTGAACATGTTCAAATCATGAAAGGGCTCCTCGGCTATACGAGCTGAAGCGGCTTCCGCCCACACCTTCGCAAACTCCCTCTCAAAATCAGCCAAGAACGGAATCTTTCGTTCCGAAAGATAAGGAAATTTATAGCGCTCCTCACCCTGCCCGCTTCGTTGGTTTAAATACAGATTTTGAATGTAAACCAGGAAATTCAAAGTATAAGCCGTATCACTTCTCATCATCAAGGATGGCGACATCTCGTTCCCACCTCACTCGCTCATGTGGATTCGAACTAGGCTTGAAGCTTCTCCAGCAGCTCGGCAAATCGCTCAAACAGCTCCTTTGCCCCTGCTTCCATCCCCGATTGAATCACACCATCGCGGGCGGCAAGCGACGGGAATATCGATTGCTCGGTCAGCTTTGTTTTGCCGCCCGGGAGCACTTCGAAAGTCACTACAACAAGACCGGCTTGACCCGGCATGCCTTCAAATTCGAATGTCTGTACTAGTCGCTCAGGCGCAACGCTCTCATGATAGACCCCGCTAAACGCGTATTCATTGCCTTTGCTGTCATGCTGCACGTACCGCCATACGCCGCCTTTTCTGACATCCATTTGGTCGACCGTCGTGGTTAAGCGTCTTGGCCCCCACCACTCCGCAATCGTATTCGGGTCGGTATAAGTCTTGAAAACAAGCTCACGCGGCGCGTCGAACGTAACGCTCATAAAATACTCTTGCTTGCCCGGTTCGGCAATTAACGTGGTTTGGATCATTTTGCGAACAGCTCCTTTGTATGGGTCATGTTATGACATGTTATAAGCATACCTGTCCAGTTGATGATCTTCAACCAAGGCAATGGATCTCTTCGTGCGGGCGTATTCCATAATATGCTTACTCATATTGGGGTACAGCGTCACGCTTTCGAGCTCCTGAAGACTTACCCAGCGCACTCCCACCTGCATCGGATCAGGGGAATCCGGCAATCCGGGCACCGATCCCTCTTGAATCGCACAGTCAAAAATAAGATGAAGACAAGGCGTCTCCGAATTATACTCCCCCGACTGTCGATGCGGTGCAAACTCGTACACGAACGCGATCGGGCCGATATCGATCTCGACATTGGCTTCCTCGCGCAGCTCGCGAACCAGCGTTTCCGTAACCGATTCACCCGGCTCGGCACCGCCGCCGGGAAGATTATAATGAAGCCGATCATGCTCGCTGTATTCGATTAGCAGGACGTGATGATTTTGAATAATTAGAGCGGTTGGTCTGACTCGAATCGGAAACGACATCTTGCCGTAACCCTCCCTTTTATATGGATTTCCAACCTATCGCCGATTCCGGCAGCAACTGCTCCCCGATTTGAATTTCTTTGCTCGCGATGACTTCACCGCCAAGCCTGGTATAGAAATGCAGGGAGGGGTTGTCTTTCAATACCCAGAGCATGAGCGAGGAGTAGGATCTGTCCTTCATCATGTCCCGCGCAGCAGCGAACAGCCGTCTACCGTGGCCTTGACCCTGCGCTTCTTGCAGCAGATAGATGGCATACACCTCTGCTTCATAGCCCCAATCCGGCTCGCGGCTCTTCCCGGCATCGACAAAGCCAATAATACGGCCGTTCGCCTCTTCGGCCACAAGCGTAATTTGATCGGGGTGGGGATTGTTGAAGGCCCATAATCTGTTGCGCATGCGACCTTCCAAAGTCAGCCCAGCCAGATAAGAATCTGAAACCAGACCGGCATACGTCGTCCGCCAACTCTCAAGATGGACCTTGGCGATTCCTTCACAGTCAGCAATGGACGCTTCGCGAATGTTCATCCGACCACCTGCCTTTTCGAAAAATAAATAGACCATTACCAGAATTGGTAACGGTATTTCGAGCATCTAGAAAATAATCGGGTCCTGCAAGCGCGACCATTGCATGATCGGCTCTTGTTCGTCGTTTAGAGCGATTGTACCGACCATCACCTCATCGGAGTGACGGTGAGCGAAGTAATGCTGCAGCATAAAATGGATGATTTTCGAGGTTCGCAGGTTCAGCAGCTCCCCCTCTTCGACCCACAGCAGCTCGCCTTCCTCAGAAGGTACGTATTGCCTATTGCTTGTCCGTCCAAAATAAACAAATTGCTGCCGGATCTCGCCTTCCTTCACCCGCAGCAAAACATAGCTGAGCTTCAGCTCATGGATGTTCTGTTCCGAAATACCTGATTCCTCTTCAATCTCCCGGAGGCAGGCTGTCTTCGGATCGTTAAGCTCATTTGGCTCCAGATGCCCGCCTAGCCCGGAATAAAACTCATGCGGATAGAGTCTGCTGCCCGTTTTCTTCATCATCAAGACATGGTTGTCATTGAACAAGAATACCGTTGCCATTTGTCTTAGCTCCATGGGGACTTCCTTTCGCCTGTTTCGTTCGCCTACCAAAGTTCCTTCATCAGATCTGTTGGACTCAGCAGTTTGCTATACTCGCTTTGCACATAGGTGTTGAACCAGAAGGCATGATACACGCGCATCCCTGCTCGCGAAGCCCCCTCCAATTCATTGGATCCTCCGTCGCCGACGAAGACGCATTCCTCAGGCTTGACACGCAATCGCTCGCAGGCGAGCTCATAGATTCTGGCATCCGGCTTGCTGCATTTGGCGTCAAAGGAAAACACAACCTCATCGAAAAACGCCGATATAGGGGATTCCGGCCAATAGGTCACCTCTTCTTCCGTGCAATTGCTGATTAAGCCGAGCTTGATCGGATGGCTGCGAAGCTCCGTTAACAGTTCCATAATCTCACCGCGAATCGCATGGAAAGGGAGCTTCTTCTCTTCTATTCGCGATTGATATAAATAGCGAATCGATTCCTCATTAACCTGCAAGTCTCTTGCTTGCGCGATGTCCCTAAGCACTTCCTCGTAAGAGGCGAAATGCCCATTCATGCGCTTCTCTTGGCGCAGGCTCCACTCTTTCTTAAAGTCTGCGTTCGAGAGGCCCAGCAGCGTACTGTAATCGTAGTTCCGCTTCGACATTCTTTTGCCCTGCTCAAATTCCGTGATTAAGGTTTCAAATAAATCGAAAAACACCGCTTTAACGGTCACGTCGTCGCCTCCAAACGATGGTTGAACTTCTTCTTTGGGATGCCCTGGATGGTTCGATCCGCTATCTCGTCACAGAAGCCGGAACAGTTCGTTGAGTTGATCAATCGTATGTAATGGTTTGGCCTTCAAAGCATCGTTCCAGTTATGCTTGCCACGAATCCATATCGTTCCCATCCCTGACATCGATGCTCCTTCAATATCATTGATTGGATGGTCTCCGACATAAATACATTCTTCGGGCGCTACTTGAAGTTTATCGATCGCCATTTGGAAAATTCGCGCATCGGGCTTCTTCACCCCAGCCTCTTCGGATACAAGAATGAACTCAAAAGCATCCCGAATTCCCAATTGATCTATCTTTCCGTACTGGACGGCATTTCTCCCATTGGTAATTAACCCTGTTCGATATTTCCCTCTTATGTAAGAGATGACATCCGCGGCTTGATCCATTAATATGGCGTGTTTGATAAACTCACGTTTATAGTACTCTGCTAAATCCGCATGGGTGAGCGATTCTCGCCATGGCAGTTCTGCAAGCAGCTCAGCAAATAACACATTTCTGTCCTTGTAGCCATCTAGATCCAGCTCCATCATTCGGTCAAAGACGGGCTGAGTCGATTCGAGGTGATTGAAGTAATGACCCAGGAACGCATTCGTAAAATCGCCAAACATTCGGGTTCGATCCAGAATCGTATTATCCAAATCAAAAAAAACCGCTTTAATCGAATTCTGCATTGGCGCCTCCCGGATCCTAGTCGAATTGAAACTAATCTATGAAATCTATCTTACCCTTGGGCATTCAGAGAAAATGTTGCAGATTGTACAACATTCTAGCGATTCTACTGGCTAGATACAGCCTAATGCTGCACAAAATGCAACATTCTTGAGAGCTGCAAAATAAGCAACATTTGACTACCTTCGGCTGCAAACTCGAACAGTTCTCCACCCGCCGCGCTATTAATACAAAATCTCATACCGATCAATCGTCTCTTCTTTAAAGACGGTTTTCGAATGTTGAATCGCATCCGTAAGTCGCTGAATCGTGAAGCTGGAGATCGGTCTCGGCAGTGCTTCCAGATCGAAAAAGCCGTATTGATCGATTTCATTGTTATCTATGCGTATGGTGCCTACATAGTGATCCGCTTTAAAGGTATATATGTATCGGTTCTTATGCGGTTGATAATAGACCCCCGACAGCTCCATGTCGCGAACGCTAATGCCGGCTTCTTCTTGCAGCTCCCGCTCGGCCGCAGCCCATGCGGATTCCCCATCGTCGACCATGCCGCCGGGGATGGACCATTTCTTCTTCCCATACGTTTGACGAACCAGCAGCACTCTGTTCTGTTCATCGATGATGATAATTCCTGAAGCATCCTGACCTTTTGGCACCGGAATCCCTCTTTTCGAATATTTTCAAATGATCCCGCCTCACTCCTGCTCCGTCATCAGTCTCTCCAGCAACGCCTTAAGCGTACTTCCGATTTCGACTTGCTTCCCATTGTTGATTTGGATATCGCCTTCCGTATACCCGTTAAACTGATCGATCCAACCGACGTTCCCTGAAGTGCCGGCATGCCTTGTAGTGATTACGAAGTGGTGGCCCGCTTGCTTCAAACGCTCTGTTTCGGGTGCAGCCTTAAGGTCTGTATACATATGCCGAATCTCATCCGGATCGGTAACGACCACGGTTTTCCAACCTCGATCGACATCAGCGATTTCCATCACTATTGATTTGGGGTAATGCCACCAGCTATACAACGTCACATTATCGCGATGGAATGTCACCGGATTGAATAGATACAAGGAATGAATCAGCAGGATGCCTGTTAGGAACAACAAAACAACACCCGCTGCGATCATTCGCTTCCCTCTACTAAAACGCATGCCCGAACGCCTTCTCGAATAACGAGCGGGTAAAGGCTTCAAACTGAGGATTGGACTCATAGTAAACCTCCCCGATTCCATTGGGAGTAAACCCCATTGTTTTTACATCCCCTTCAAACAAGCTGATGCCAAACACATAACCCGCTCGATCCTCTTGATTATCATCCGGTTTCAGCTTCAAATCCTTCACCTGATTGATCCACTGCGATATCGTTTCTTTATCTTCCACCGTGGCACGTTCCCCGGAGGAACCATTCAAGAGCTCCATTCTCGTAACCTTCCGAATATCCCCGGGATAGGCATCTCCGAGAGTAATCGGACGCAATTTGGCAGCGCTTCCGCCAAGATGAAATTGACAGCCGGCCAAGAAGATAATCAAGAGCAGTATCGTTATTCTTTTCATGCCGTAACCCTCCGGACGTTAGGATCAAATATTTCTATATCCTACCAACGTCACGCTTTGCCATAATGTTTCACTGCTGCCCTCTCTCAATCCTCTACCAATATCGAATCTTATTGATGCGAGACAATACGGCGCAAACTAAATAGAGGAGGCAGCAAACGCCAAATAGGACAAACATACTGGAAGAGAATAACATAAAAATGCTAAACGGAACACTCCAAAGAAACGCAGCGAGCATGATGATGACCCGAGATTGCAACAAGCCAATGCCAAATAAACAAGCAGGCAGGACTAACATCAGAAAGGATTGAGTCGGATCAACCTTGTTCATCCCCTCGAAAAAAGGGTCCTGCCAAACTAAAACCATCCAAAGCAAAGACGTGAGGATGGATGCGGCATAACCGACGATTTCGATATGCGGGTTTTTAATTTTGTTCAGCACGCTGTTCCACCTCCGATAGGATCATCGAGTTTATATCTCTATCCTAAACGAAAGTGCCCCGCTTCGAACTTAATTAATTCTAAAATTTTACTTTTTTAAAACGTGAATACAATTTTCAATAAAAAATGCAACCCCCTCCATTACTTGTAGGGATTGCATTTGTATGAGGTGTTCGTTATTAAGATAAGGTGCTTAATGCACTCGAAGTAAAGGGCAACAGTTCATCCTTTTTGCCTTCCCTAATTTTGCGAGGCCACTCCGGATCAACCAGAATCGCCCTGCCGACAGCAACGAGGTCAAATTCTTCATGTCCCAGACGGACAAGCAGCTTATCGATGCTTTCAGTTCCGGAGCTTTTTCCGGCAAAGGACCCGAGAAACTCCCCATCAAGTCCAATAGATCCGACCGTAATCGTCGGTTTCCCGGTTAATTTTTTGACCCATCCGGCAAAATTAAGCTCGGACCCTTCAAACTCCGGCTCCCAGAAACGGCGAGTAGAGCAATGAAACATGTCAACGCCGGCTTCGACCAAAGGAGCCAAGAACCGCGCAAGCTCATCTGGATTAACAGCCAATTTATAATTGTAATCGGTGACCTTCCATTGCGAGATCCGCAGACAGATAGGGAACTCGGGACCAACGGCAAGGCGACAGGCTGCAATGATTTCAGCCGCGAAGCGAGTGCGCTCCACAAGGCCTCCCCCATATTGATCCGTACGCTGATTGGTTTTGTCCCAGAAAAATTGATCGATTAAATACCCATGAGCGCCGTGAATTTCAATCCCATCGAAGCCAAGACGCTTCGCATCGGCAGCTCCCTGAGCAAAAGCCTGAACAATTTCGGTGATTTCCGCTTGCGTCAACGGTTCATTTACTTTAACACCTTCAGCAGTAAGACCAGACGGACCAACGGGTAACGCATTCACATTGGGAAGATTGCCGATTTGGCGAACGGTACCTTGATGCCACAGCTGTGGAAATATAAGGCCGCGGGCTTCATGCACCGCTTTGACAACTTGAGCCCAGCCCTGCAGCGCTGCTTCACCAAAGAAACTGGGATAATTGGGGCTGCTTGAAGCAGCGGGATGATTAATTAGAGTGCCTTCTGTTATGATGAGTCCCACTCCACCTTCAGCTCTGCGACGGTAATAGTCAGCAACATTCTGACCCGGCACTCCATCCGGAGAGAACCCTCTGGTCATCGGTGCCATCACGATGCGATTCGGTATAGTAAGATCTCCCAGCTGAAATGGCGTAAATAAAGGTTTTAAAGCTGCAGTGTGGTTAGGTGAGTTCGATTGCGTCATTATTTATTCCTCCTTTGGATTAGAGCGATAAGCTACTGAACGTCCAACACTTCATCCAGCTTGACCGAGTAATAAAGGATAGCTCGCTTATAATCGCGAATACCCGCATCCTCGCTTGTTTCAGCAAGCTCTCGTAACATAATTGCCATGGCGGCGCTGAAATCCTTTAAGTTATACAGCACCATCGCATAGAAAACGTGAAGCTCTCGGCATTCCGGAAATTCAGAGAGTCCCTGCTCAAAGATCGCTTTAGCTTCCGTATACTCTCCTAATACTCGAAACGTGCTGCCAAGCCCCAGATATGCGCCTTGCCGATCTTTACCCGTGATACCAAGCGCAAGCGCCTGCCGATAATAAGGGATCGCTTCTCGTTCCAACTCCAATACATCATGTGCCCAAGCGCACTGATACCACACCTGCGGATTGTCTACGTCCTTCTTCACCAATGTAAGCAACAGTTGACGCGCCTCTTCCAATTGCCCCGCCTCTCGCAGCGAAATGGCTTTATGTAGATCATCCATTCCTTAGGTCCCCCTTGCTTGCCAATATCGAAATGAACCATAAACCGTAAGCAGAAACAGGACATATACGCCTGCCACAAGCAGCAACGACTGCCAGTCTCCCGAGATGTGATCACCGATAAAAGCAAAAATCAGCATCGCCGGCAATTTGCCAAGCAGAGATGCCAGGGCATAAGACAAGAACGGAAGTGCCGCAACGGCTGCATACAAATTCACCGCAGTCTGCGGCAGAATCGGCATCAGCCGTGCAAGCAGAATCGATCGGAACGGGTGACGCTCCACCATCGTTGTCCACCGATCCGTCAGTTGATAGCGCCTCAGCAGCTCTCGACCTCGCTCACGAAGAGCGTAACGAAATAAGCCATACATGAAGATTGCGGCAAGCCATGCACTGATCAAACTGAACAGCGCACCCAGCAGAGGTCCATACAGAAATCCCATCGTGCCGATCACAACGCTGAAAGGGATGACGGGAATGCACGCAAGGCCGGTCACAAGCAGCATAATAAGCAGAAACGGCGCTTCCCCTTCTTTCATCCAATCGAGCAGCTCGGTTTTGTAATACCATACAATCGCAATAATTAATGCGTACCCGACGATAATCAACCCGCGTTTCAACGCACGTACACCCGCTTTCTATTGGCGATTATCGCATATTCGATTTATAAGATGCAAGAAATGGTAACTTGGGACAGGCATAAGAAAAGAACACCCCCGGAATCGCGGCAGCATCTGCCTGCTTCTCTAAGGGTGTTCTTATCTGTTCCAAAGACTCGTCTGTTACAGCACTTTGCGCATGTTGACATGCGGAATGTTGGCGTCAAGGAATGGCTCTTCCGATTCCGTTACATACCCCAGCTTCTGATAAAAGCCTTCAGCCGTGCACTGCGCGCCTAATATGGATGAAGTGTAGCCGCTCACGCGAGCGTCCTGCTCCATCACTTCGATCAGCTTCTTGCCAACGCCGTGTCCGCGGTAAGGGAGCAGAACCGCAATTCGCTGCAGTTTTGCAACGCCGGGCTCATATTCTTTCCATCTTCCTGCTGCAATCGCTTTGCCATTATCCTTCACGACAAAATGATGACAAGCATCCGGCGAGACATCATATTCGTCCCGCTCCAGATCCGCAGGCACCTTCTGCTCATCCACGAACACTTCGAATCGTACGGCAATCGCTTCTTCTAACAAATCCGTTGTAGTAGCTCGCATATAATCCACGAATAAATACCTCTTTCACATTTATAAAGTATGAACCGGCGTGGTGTCGGAAGACCGAGCGCCCGGAACATCGTAGTAATTTGCCGCTTCTCCGCTCAGAAAAGGGTTTAGCGTGTTGCCCACCGCGAACAGATGCAGCTCATGCATCGCGCGCGTACATACGGTATAGAACAACCGGCGTTCGCTCTCTTTCACATAGCCTGAGGAAGCAGCAGATGCATCATACACCAGAACCGCGTCAAACTCCACCCCTTTGGCAAGGTACGATGGAATGACGACAATACCCGGTTCAAAGGTTGCCGTTTCTTTCTCGATCAGCCTAACCTTACTGTCATTGCGAAGCGCTTCATAAGCGATTGCACTTTGCACGGCTGTTTTGCAGATAACGGCAATCGTGCGGTTGCCTTCTGCAGCCAGCTCTTCGATACGGGCTTGAAGGAGACGATGCAAATCCTCCTCATCAGCCGCTATCGTTAAAGTGGGCCGCTTGCCATCCCGATTGAACGGTTGAATCTCGCTGCCTCCGGGAATGAGCTGGCTGGTGAATTCCACGATGGGACGCGTGGAGCGATAGCTCTGCTTCAGCACCACCGTCTCCGTTTCTTCCTGCGGATACAGAGCGGCAAGGGCGGCAAAACCTGTATGCTCATCCGATGCAGCGTGTGCATTGATCGATTGATTGAGATCGCCGAGCGCGGTTACGCGGCTAAACGGAAACAACCGCTTCAAATACGCGAATTGGAATGCCGTATAATCCTGCGCCTCATCCACAAGGATATGACGTACAGAGGTATTCGTTTGGAATCCGCGGATTCGCTCGATCACATATAGGAACGGCGTGGCATCCTCATACGCCATCGTCCGATTTTGCAGCCGTGAGGTTGTTTGTTTGCAAATGTCCGGCCATTCCCGTGGCAACGGCTTGCCGATGGAACCGGCCAAACTCGCTGCGAATGCCGAATCGCTGAACAGCTTCGCATACGCCGCCTTCAGATCGACAAAAGCAAGTTTGCGCACGCGGGCGCGGATCGGCTTAAATTGCTCCTGCACGACATACTGGCCCAGCAGCTCGCGTTCCCGATCGAAATCGTCGAACGTATCTTCTCTGTTCTTGCGATTTTGCCGCTTCAAGCTCTGATGCGCCTTCAAATACGTATCTTTATCCAGCAGCTCAACCGCTTCGTCCACCCACGCCTCTTCCAGAGCCGCTATCTGCCGTTCCTTCAATAAGCCAAGCAGCCATTCCGCAACGAGACGAAGCCGGTTCGGAATCGCGATCGCGCTATCAAGCGCGTAGAAGTATTCCCCAATCTGATCGGCCGAAACAAGCAGCTCATCACGGAATGTAACATCGCGGAACTTCAGCCCTTCTTGACCCAGGACGCCGAGATAACGTTCAATTAGTGCGACAAAGTCAGTCGATGCTTTATAGCGAATACCCGCCATCCGAGCCTGGTAACCGGAATCTTGCTCCGAGGTAAGGGCGTACTCCAGCTGCGCGTATGGATTTTCCAGCTTAAACGATTTTCCCATTCGAATCGCTAAGTAGTCTTGAAACGTCGTTTGCTGCATGTTTTCTTCGCCCAGCTCAGGCAATACCGTCGAAACGTAGCTGTTGAACATCGGGTTCGGCGAGAACAGCACAATTTGATCGGCGCTCAGCGTTCCGCGGAAGCGGTACAACAAATAGGCAACCCGCTGCAGCGCAGCTGAAGTTTTACCGCTTCCCGCCGCACCTTGAACGAGCAGCAGACGGCTTCGCTCATCACGGATAATCCGATTTTGCTCCCGCTGAATGGTCCCGACGATGCTCTTCATCGCTGCATCCGACTGCTTGCCCAGCACCTCTTGCAGCAGCTCGTCGCCGATAGTCACACCTGTATCAAATAAACTGCGGATCTCCCCGTCCCTAATGACAAACTGCCGCTTCAGCTTCAGCTCGCCGTGAACCGTTCCCATAGGTGTCTCCACCTGAGCCGGACCCGGGGGATAGTCGTAATAGAGACTCGCAATCGGCGCACGCCAGTCATAAATGAGATAGTCTTCATCCGCTGCATCACGCAGCGATGCGATGCCGAGGTAAACTTGATCGACACCTTCGCCATTCTCTTGAAAATCAATCCGTCCAAAATATGGCGACGACTTCAGCTTCCTCAGCGTCTTCAGCTGCATCGCAGCTTGACGATGCGTCCGTTCGCGCTCTGAGAGAACCTCCGCCTGTTGCTTCAAGCTTGCATAGGATTCCGCCATTTCAACCGAATCTTCGAAGTTGACGGTTACTTCATCCCAGAAGTTCTTGCGGATATCGACCATTTCTTCTCTTGTATCCGCCGTTTGCTGTTCCAGCGTTTCCATACGCTGCCCGATCTGTTTGACGACCGAGATTACACGTGCTTGCTCTGACTTCCACACATTGTCTTGACTCAACCTAAACCCATCCTCTCTTGAGAATCAATCAACCCGCCCCGTATACCGGGAAACCGCAGCCGATTCATCTCCAGGCTTTAGAGAAAGATACCTTGCATATCGTTCATCACCGAAACATCGTGCAGATCAATGTCACATGTCATTCCTATTATAGAATTAATCGGGTTTTGGCGACAGCCGTTTCTTCTTATATATGTATACACAAGAACTCCCCTCACCACAAGTGCGCCGAAATCGGCACCTCACTTATGGAGGAAGGAGTTCTTGTTCGTTATTTCCCTGCGGTTGTTAGCGCATTGCCGAATACTTTGGCTTCCTTCTGCGCTTCAGCGATCGCCTTTTCCTTAATAGTGGCTGCCTGATCGGGAGCGGCGGCCATGCCTTCAACGAAAATACCTTTGAAATCCGTAATGCCAATGAACTGCATGATCTTGGACAAATGCCTATGCCCGCTTTCGAAATCCATAGCCGGACCTTCAGTGTAAACTCCGCCGCTCGCCTGAATGTGAATAGCTGATTTATCCGGCAGAAGCCCGACCGGACCTTCCGCGGTATATTTGAACGTCTTGCCCGCAACACAAATCGCATCAATATAGGCCTTCACAATCGGAGGATAAGAGAAGTTCCACATCGGCGTGACGAACACATACTTATCCCCTGCGACGAACTGATCGGCCAATTCGCCGAGCCGCGTCACCTTCTGCTGCTCCTCGGACGACAGCTCGTCAAAGCTGCTTCCGCCTCTTAACTTGCCCCAGCCACTGAACACATCGGCATCAATATAGGGGATTTGAATGCTGTACAAATCCAAATGCTCGACTTCGTCCTGCGGGTACGATTCTTTATAAGAATCAATGAATGCTTTGCCAACGGCCATACTATACGAAGCCTGATGATCGTGAGGATGCGCAGTAATATACAGAAGCTTTGCCATGAAGTAGCGATCCCTGCCTCTTCGTTAGATTGACGAACACGCTGATTAGAGTGTACCGGCACGAGGCGAACAATGTACGGCGAAGCGCTGCATGTCAGGAAGTGTTGTTGGAGATAATGTCAAAAAGTACGCGGATTACGTTGAATTGTGTCTCTGTCCTTCATTAACCCGCGAAAGCATAAGCCCGCTAACGAACAAGATGATCGACCCCAAATAAAACATCAAATCAAGCGTGAACAAATCAATGAGGAAACCGCCGGCCATAACAGCGATTCCGGAGAAAACAGACACCCCGACATGGTAACGCCCGATTTGCTCGCCACGGCGACCTTCCTCCGTCAGATCGGCAAGCAGAGCCTTCTCGCAAGTCCGCTGCATCGCTCCAAACGCGCCCATGGCAATTTGCAGCGCATAAACCTGCCAGATGCTTGACACGATTGGGAATAAAAGAAACAATACCGCGGTCCCCCAAGCACTTAGCAGAAGGAATATTTTACGGCCGTATTTATCAGATGATTTGCCAAACCACCAGTTCAAATAAGCCGAACAGAGCGTAAACAAGCCATAGGCAATGCCGTATTGCGTAAAGTCTCCGCCGATTTCCTTCACGAAGATCAGATAGAACGGGAACACAATTCCGGAACCGAACGTCATCATGCTTTGCGACAGCATCATCAAACGCATCGTCTTCGTCATTTGGCATACCTCGCATAAAGCTCATTTTGGAATAACAGACCCGGGTCAACTCGTCGCTTGGCTTCAAAGAACGCATCCGTCTTCGGATATGCAGCGCGAAGCTGCTCGCCATCGGCAAACAGCTGATACGGCAAATAGTACGTCCCATCATTGCGGAGCGCTAAATCGATCAACCGCCGAGTGGATGCTGCAAGCTTCTCTATCTCGGCCGCGGAGCGTTTATTGTTAAAGAGCAGCACAAATGCGAAACTGTCATGCTTCGCATAAGAGAGCGCGGACTCTTCGTTCCGGGGTACATAACGGACCGTTATATTGAGCAAATTAAGCTTATCCTCGCGCATAATCGTCCGCATCCCGTCGACAAACGGCTGAAAGCGATCAAGCGGCACGAAATACTCCTGCAATAAATCCGTCCGCTGCGTATCGGCGTATTCCATAAACTTAGCGGCCGGGCGCATCGCGTTGTTTCGTGAAATCAGGTCGCCGTCGCTGAGGAGATAACCTTTCTTCTGCAGCTTCCAGACGAGCTCCTTGCCCCACTCCGATTTGCGTGACAAACCAAATACGAACTTCGTAATCCCCGTGCTTGCAAAATTCTCCTCTCGAAGCTCCCTCAGATTATCGTTCAACGGCTCATTCGTCCGCTCATAGGTCGTAACGAACATGTCGGTCAGGAAAGAATCTGGTGACACGGACAAACGTGCAATGGCCATGGCGATTGAGGGCTGCTCCAGCACCTCTTTATTGAAGAGCTCCGGAAATGCCTCATAATGAACAGGCACGACATGCTGCATATACACTTCATCCTCTGTCAAATCCAGCGTCACATCCAAGATGACGCCGAATAGTCCATAACCGCCGATAACATTCGCGAACAGCTCCGGCTCTTCCGATCTGCTCACCTGTACAATATCCCCATCTGCCTTCATCAGCCGAAACGATTGAACCGACTGGGCGAAAGGGCCTTCGCGGATATCCCGCCCATGTGCATTCACGCTCATTGTGCCGCCGACAGTGAACAGATTCTGCGATTGCATGATTCGAAGCGAGAGGCCAAGCGGATTCAGAGCCTCTTGGATTTGCTCCCAAGTCGCACCGGACTGGACGGTTATTTCCTTGCGTTTCTCATCGAGTTGAATAATGCGATGATAGGGCTTCATATCGAGCACGATCGCGTTCTCTATGAAGGTTTGCCCGCCTTGGCTATGACTTGCCCCGGAAACAGAGATTGGCAGCCCTCTTCGTTTGGCTTCCGCAAGAGCTCCCTTAATATCCGTCGTTTCATGCACATGAACTGTTTTAAAGATGCGAACCTCCATTAGCCGACTAACATCGCTCGCATACTCGTTATCCTGAACATGGAGTCGGATTATGACCGAACCCGCAAGCATGCTTACATAGATTAAGATTGCCAGAAGGATAACCGGCCCACTCCGAAACTTTCGAACGGGTCCGGCAGACGGTTCGATATCGATCAAACCAACACCTCCACCTGCTTCAAGATCACTTGGATAAAATGCTGTGCAGCAGGCGGCGGCGCTTCCCCTTCCCTCGTATACAGAACGATCGGATTGCGAAGTTCCACGCCTTCCACTTCCACTCGGGCAAGCTCCCCGCGCGATACGGCGCGACTTGCTTCAAGTGAAGATACGAACGATACGCCTAGTCCTGCAGCCGCGGCATGAAGCGATTCATGTACGCCGCTCACCTGCAAGGCTTCTCTGGGCAGGCTCATTCCTTGGACACGGCATAACGAGAGCAGCCTCTCTCGGGCTGCACTGCCGGGTTCACGCATGATGAACGGCTCTTTCATAAGTGCTGCAAAAGCCAGCCGCTTCCCTGCATAACGGTGATTCGCCGCTACGACAAACCAGAGCTCATCCTCCTGCAGCAGCTTCCGCTCCAGTCCGGGACGAGACTCTCCTCCTCCGCCAATGACAGCGATATCGGCTTTATAATGCTGAAGTGCTCCAAGCGCATCGCTTGCGTTCAGCGTCTGCATGGAGACATGAACAGCCGGACAAGCGGCTCTGAAGGAAACCAATTGTTCGGGTAACAGGAAGTTAGCCGGCAATGAAGTTGCCGCAATACGCAGCTCGCCCGCTTCACCGGAGCGATATAACTCCAGATCACGTGATATTTCATTCTGGAGCGCAAATAGCTTGGCCGCATGCTTGGCCACTCGTGCGCCGGCTTCGGTGAGCAAAATCCCCCTGCCCTTAGGCGCTAGCAGCGTGAGTCCAAGCTCGGCTGCCATGTTGCGCACATGCGCGGTAACTGCCGGCTGGCTGATACGAAGAATTTCAGCGGCTCTTGTAACGCTGCCCGAAGCAGCGACATGGTGAAAGACAATAAGTCCGTACAGGTTCATCGTTTCGTTAAAGCCTCCCTATTGAGACAGACAGCTTATTTAAGTACGTTATATCATAACTAATAGTTATGATAACCATAAAACTCTATATTGGAATTATTAATGATTTCAATTTATTGTATGAAGTATAAAGCGGCTTCACAAGCGAACAAACATTAAAGAACGGCTAAAGGGAGAGCGAGATCATGCAGGCAGCTTGTATGGAATGCGGGACCCAGGTGGGACTGGAACGTCAACCGATGCAGTATCATTGTGGTGTATGCGGAGGTTTACTGCGAATCGTTCATGATTTCAGTCAGGTGGATGCTGCGCGGCTGAAACGGGTATTCGATGAGCGGCGCGGAATTCGGAACTGTATTGCGGCCAGCGGGGTATGGCGTTATAAGGAGCTCATTGCTCCGGAGCTGCCGGACGATGCCGTCGTGACCCGAAACGAAGGCAATACAGGGTTGTACGAACCAGCACCGGTAAAGGAGTTTGCAGGCGTTCGCCGCCTATACTTGAAAGCTCAAAGTGAGAATCCGAGCGGCTCCTTCAAGGACAACGGCATGGCCGTTGCCGTGTCACACGGCAAGTGGCTCGGCTACTCTACCTTCGCCTGCACCTCGACCGGCAACACTTCATCGTCACTGGCTATGTATGCTGCCATAGCAGGCATGCAGGCCATGGTATTGGTGCCAAGCAGCGAAGTTTCCCCCAACAAAGTGCTGCAAACCCTGGCGTATGGGGCAACGGTAAATACGTTCGGCGGCACCTACGATGATGGTATTCGATGGTTAAGCAGCAACGCCGAGCAGCAAGGCATGTATGTGTGCAATTCGATGAATCCGCTGCGGATTGAAGGCCAGAAAAGCATTATTTTCGAGCTTGCCCATGATCTCGAATGGCAGCTGCCCGACTGGATTGTACTGCCGGGAGGCGCGCTCAGTAACGCAGCTGCTCTTGGACAAGGACTGCATGATCTCTACGCACTGGGGTTCATTAACAGGCTTCCGAAAGTGGCCGTCATTCAAGCCGAGGGTGCAAGTCCCTTCCATCGCATGGTCGCCGCCTCCCATCGGACGCTCACGCCGGAACCGAAACCTTCAACGCGGGCGTCTGCGCTGAATATCGGCAATCCGCCGAGCTGGCTAAAGGCATTGCGCATGCTCGAAATGACGGAAGGCGTAACCGCTGCCGTCAGCGACGCGGAGATCATGGAAGCCAAAGCCTGCATCGATCGCAGCGGAATTGGCTGCGAACCCGCTTCCGCCGCAGCCGTCGCCGGTCTGCGCAAGCTCGTCCGCAAAGGTGTTATCACGCCGGAGGAAACGGCGGCATGCATCCTCACCGGCAGCATGCTTAAAGATACCGATGCCATCCGCGAATTCCATATGGACGGAATGCTGAGCGCACCGCCGCTGCTGCGAAACACGATACGCTCTGTTACACTTAGCAGCCGCGATGGCATACTGGCGAAATAAAAAGGCTGAGCGGCAAAATCCGCTCAGCCATAGCTTGCAAAAACCACTAATTTCACCCTAGCTTCCGTTCACTTACCCTTTTCACCTGAGGCATGGCGAAACGATAGGAACAAACCCGCGGCCATGGATAGGGACTGCGATCTAACGGTTGTCAGAGCGCTTATTTGATCCTTTTTGGCTTTGCAGGTTCTCTAACGGTTGCCAGAGACCTTATTTGCCCGTTTACAGGAGGAAACCCTAGCTCAATCGTGAACTAGCCTCTCTGGCAACCGTTACAATTGTGAATCGCCGCAAAACCGGACATTAGGCTCCCTGGCAACCGTTAGATTTCGGAGCGACGATCTCGGCAGCCTGAAACGGAACGGTAACCTCTGCTCAGCCATCTACCGTTCTCTTATCCGGCCCAATCCTGCTTATATAACTTGTAGCTATTAAATTGTTCATCATCGAATTCGACGATACCTTGGTACGCGAACCCGCATTTTCGGATGACTCTATTCGATGGCTCGTTTCGCTGAAGCGCTATAGCATTAAGCACTTCTACATTGGAGTGTTCAAACAAGTAACGGATTAACCCTTCTGCCGCCTGCGTGGTGTATCCTTTTCCCCGATGATCTTTTGATATCGCATACATAATCTCACGGTTAGGAGCGGGCAGCTCATCCTTTATTCCCGTGCAGCACCAGCCGATAAGCTCTCCCGATTCTTTATGAACAATGCCCAGACGAAGGCGCAATTCACCGATGTCCCCACCCTCGTCTGATATCGCGCGTAGAAACGCTATATTCTCTGGCAGCTCGTAGTTGATGAACCAATCTTCCCGTTGTTCTCTCGCTACATTCCAACCCGGCAAGAACTCATAGATCTCGGGCTGCCAGGTCAGGGAATGAAACGACTCCAGATCTGCCGGGATGAACGCTCTTAACACAACGTCCTTGCAATCAATCGTAAACACGTCCATTTTTACTCTCCCGAAGCGGTAATGATCAGCATTTGATTGGCATTTCTTTGGAATTCATAGCTTGTATCTTGGATCTCATAGCTCCAGCCCATTTCTCGAATAAAGCTCAGCATCTCATCAACAAACGCAGAACGTTCACTGGTTTGATCGACGAGCGGGAATAGGCGGATCTCTCGTCTGGTTACCCGCATGAGCTCGGCAAGCGTAGCTTTGTGGAAGCTTAGATCCAGCCGGTCCGCATACATAAATAAGAAATGCGCCGACAACGTTAAATCGAATTGTTGATCTGCAAACGGCAGTTGAGGCAAGGCTGCAGCCACATAACGATGTGGATTAGCGATCATATCGTTCGTGCAGTCTAGTAAAGCTTTCGATCGCGTCGCGTGCAGCTCATCCGCAGTTTCGAAATAATCCCACTTGTAATTTTGTTTCACCTTCTCAATATTCGCGATACCGTGTTCCAGATCTTGCAGCCCTTTTTCTCTAAGCGACTCCACGGGATGATAATAGGCGATATCAGCAGCTGTAACGTCTCCGCCAAGCTGGTTCGCAATTGCCGTAAATGAGCAGGCTCCGGATGGACAATCCAATATTTTGTTATCGAATAGGTCCTCCTTAGACACATTGAAAATATCGCGATATTCCTCAAACGTTCGGCCGATGAAAATAATACGCTCAAGATCGAGTCCTACATTCGTGTTCGACATGACAGATCCACTCTCTTTCCTCGCAAGGGTTACTTCGAACTTCTCCGTTTTCGGGAGACTCGTCCTCAATCAGGCACTTCAATAAACTCCGAAATTCTAATCTTTAATAACGCAATCAGCTCTTCATCCATGAAACCATACTCATCCGGGATATCGAGTCTGATTTTATATCGATCACCTTTAATTATGAATTTTGACCTTGTCCACGCCGTAGTTCTTGATCGTCTGCCCTATGGTCTCATTGTTTCTCTCATCCCATACGAAACTTAATTCAAACGTTCCCGGTTCAAAAAACAACGGAAATCTGCGCTTAAACCAATCCTGCATAGGCAGCTCTAGAGCATCTTCGATTTCCACCCATATCAGCTCCCCTTCCGGCGGATTGCTGAGCAGCTCTCCTTCAAACGAAGTAGCCAAATAATTAAAGACCATATACCGCAAGCCTTGTTCAGGTTCGCAGAATTCATCCAGCCCTTTATAGATGATGTCTTTTACGATCAAACCTGTCTCTTCTCTTACTTCTCGTATGGCCCCATTTACGATACTTTCCGGAAAATCGACCTTACCTCCCGGAGCGATGTAGCCGGGAAAACCGCGCTTATCGGGTCTATTCATTAATAGCACTTTCGTTCCGTCCTGCACCATGCACATCGTGTAAATTTTGTGTGTGACATTCGTTGGCAAACTGATTCACTCCATCTATGATCGGCCGACTGAGCCTCGAAATTGATATTCCATGATCAACAATTGCCCATCGTAAATCAAAGGTTCAAATCCTCACTTCTCATAACATCTAATCGCTCTGTAATTTGAACTCGATAGCTTAACTAAGTTATCTGAGTGATGGATGAATCGATTTAAGTCTGTATTTGTCCCCGAATCTTTTTTCATAGGAAATGATGTAATCCTTGTCTATTTCAATTAATCTGGAAATGTCTAAGGGCACTGTTATTGTTCTTTCTCGATTCCCTAAATTCACTACCGTAATTTCATCTTCACCTACTTGTTTAACAGTGGCTAATTCATAGGTGGAAGAGCCATAAGCATTCCAACATGTAATGAATAGAACTACTAAAGCAACGAGCACGATTAATTTTCTAATAGACAAAAACACGACTATAATCTCCCCTCAACAAAGAAACTACACCGCTCTTCTAAGACAGAAAGTTAACTCATTACGGTTGCTCGTACTTATCCACAATCATCCATTTCCCATGATCTAGCCTGACAGGTTACGGCTTGATCTTTTTCGGGATCGAAGTCGTGACATACTCCGTGTTCTTGATCATCTTTGCGATATAAAATAGTTGCCCTAAATGTTCCGAGAAATGAGCCGCACATTGAATGAGTACTTCCAGATGGGTTCTTTCCTTGTTTCTAACGACCTGCATCTTGTGCCAATCTTCGGTAGACATGTCCTTGATCGATTCAATCATGATCGTAAAGGAATCGCGCGTTATATCGAGCAGTTCCGGTTGCGTTCTATGCAATTCTTCAAACTCTTCATCTCTGTTTCTCACAGTATTTCGCTTCAGAATGCCGTTCAATACTCGTTCATTAATGTTGCCGCTGATATGTACGATCAAGTTCGCGATACTGTTGCTCGATTCATTCGGACGCCAATTGACTTCATCATCGTTAAGCTGCTCGAGTACGGACTGCATCCTTCGTTCAATTTCCTCGAATTTGCTTATCAGAATGCTTTTTATTTCTTCCATGTTTATCACCTGCCATTCGGAATGGGGATCGGTTATGAAATTTAGTTCAAGTCCTTCTTGTAGTAATAGTGTTTATTGCCTAATGGAGCATTCACGATCACCCCGATTTCCGTATAGCCGTACTTCTTATAGAATTCAGGAGCTTGGAAACTGAACGTATTTAGCTTGATGAATGTACAGTCCTTCGCTCTTGCAATCTGCTCCGCTTCCTCCAATAGCTGCTTACCGTGTCCTTGCCGCTTGTGATCGTCATGAACCCATAAAATATCAATTTCCATCCAGTTCCAACACACAGCACTGTTAAGACCTGCAATAATCTCGCCTTTATCATTCTTCAAGCATAGATTAACTTCCTCATACCGGCCGTTTGGCACATGCCGCGCATTGAATTCGATCAGCTTATTTCGCACATAGGCTGCATCATCCGAAGAGCCCGCTTGTATCTGATGAGGAGTGCCGGCCAAGCTATCATCTGAGCGATGGACCTTACTATTAACGGACGTAAACGTTTGAATCGGACCATTCCAGTCTGCTTCCTCGATTTCTTTATGAGCGCCATTCGTATAGCTGTTTATGGTCTTCCTCCAGAAAGCTTTTGCAGGTACATTCGCTTCGATCTGCGCAACCTTCCATGAACCCGGAAATCGATTAAATAACTCATAAGCAGCACCTTGTCCGACTTTCAGTCTTCGATAATTCTTCAGCACAAAAAACTCAGCCATCCAATAAATCGTCTCATCCCTGTCATTGGTCCCGAGTTCTCTTACGAGCGCAAATCCTGCCAGCTTATCATTCACTTTGATAAAGAAAGGGAATCTACCTTCTTCTGTCCAATAATGATCCAAATATTTATACTCGAACAGCCCTTGCGAATTGAGATCATCTTCCGGAAAAAACTCGCTAAAATCGTACCTGTACAGCTCCAATAAATTGCGCAGAATGGATTTCTGCTCGTATTCAACCTTTTGAATTGAGATCATCATGTGCGGCTCTCCCTCTATTATTAGCTTGCTCTCCTGAACGCTCCATCCTCAAATAAACGCTGCGTTCTTTAAAACCCAATGACTTCCAGAACCGATAAGCCGTCTCATTCCAGTGCATGACTTCCAGATCCAATTCCGTTGTGTTTAAATATTCCGTCAATTTCGCGAATGCCAATCTCCCATATCCGTTTCTTCTATCCTTCCTGCAAATAAAAAATTGCCTCAAATAAAGCGGCGATCTGCTATGGTTAACCAGCGCATAACCTCTACCTTCATCGCGCGCCACAAATTTGTATGCCCTATAGTCGGTTTCGATGAACTGCTTCATTCGAGCCTTCAATTGTTCGATATTCATCCTATTGTCGTGTTTCTCATCTTCTATGAGCTGTTTATTCCAATTGGCCAACAGCTCTAAATCTTCCACTGAGCATCGTTGTATTGTAAGGTCAGTCACCGAAATACCCCTCATCAATGTACGTAATTTCATTTCCGCCAACTAGCTTGGCAAATCCGTTATTGTAAAACGGTAATAAAGCATCGACTTTCTCAATCTCGATCCAGGCGATTTCGGAGATTTCATTCGGTCTTTGAATGGCTGCTTCTCCGCTAATGATCTCAGCCCTGAAGACAATGAATAGGAGATGATTCTGCGTGTTTCTGGACTTACATTCGTTGATTGCTACGATGCCGAATACCTTGACGTCAAGCCCAGTCTCTTCGCTCGCTTCTCTTATCGCAGCCTGCTCTAGAGTTTCGCCTTCCTCAACGGCTCCGCCGGGAAGCGACCAACTCGAGTTCCCGACATTTTTGACCATTAAAACTTTGGTTTTGGAAGCATTCGTTATTAAGGAGTAAGCAACATCCACTCTTTTCATTTCATCGCCTCCCTATCTGCAATCAATATCGGTAAGTCCTTACGATCTCCCCATTAATGATTTGGCCGTTCTGCTTAAATCCTACAGACTCATACAGATATCCAGCCTTTTCATTGTCCGGTTTATGACCGATTTGTATATCCTCGATGTCTTCTGTTTCCTTAATGTGTTTGAGTAATTGTTTCAATCCTGATTTGCCATATCCTTGCCCTTGATAGTTCTCGTCGATCATAAACACATAAATCCAATAGCGACCATCATCCTGATCCCGGCAATACATGCCGAAACCTATGACTGTGTCATTCTTACAGATAGCTACTGGCTTAAGATGATTCTCATATTTAGATTCGGCGATTGAATAAACGATGGGAACGATAAACCGCTGCCCATTCTCTTCACTAATTTGAAGCTGGGTGCAAGCAAACCAGTTACTTCGATCGACTTCATGAATCGTAATCATGCTTATGAAATCCTCATTTCAAACAAAGGTTAATAGAACTAAACAATTATTCTCAGTATAACAGCCATAGGAAAATCTGGAAAATAAAAAAAAGAAGCTGAAAACGCGCCTAAGACGTTGCAGCTTCTCCAATTTTCCAACTTACTTCACTATTGCTGCTTAGCAGCCGCATCCGGCAAAAACACCGTAATTGTAGTCCCGCTGCCGGGCTTGCTGCTTGCGGTGACCGTTCCGCCGTGCATCTCGACGATACGCTTCACGATGGATAAACCCAGTCCGCTGCCTCCGGCCATACGGCTTCGAGCTTTATCCGCCTTGAAGAAACGCTCAAAGATATGAGGCAAATCCTCCTCGGAAATCCCCAGACCATTATCCGAAATACAAACGCTCGCTCCGCCGCTTGTCCGTTTGACTTCAACCGAAATACTCCCGCCCTCCGGCGTAAACTTCATGCTGTTCGCGAGCACGTTTGTCCACACCTGGGACAGAAGCTCTTCATCGCCGCTGTAAGTGACTTCTTCGTCCAAATTCACGTCCATGAGCAGATCTTTCTCCGTCCATTGCGGCTCGCAAGCCAGGATGGTGGAACGCAGCTGCTGATCGAGCCGAAAGGGCTTCATTCGCATCGGCTGCTGATCGGCCTCCAATGTTGTAAGCTTCAGCAAGTTATCGCTCAACCTGGACAGGCGCACGCTTTCGGTTTCGATGATGCTCGCATAGTGCTGGCGCTGCTCCACTTCCAGCTTGGATTGCTGCAACACGCGCGCGAAGCCCCGAATGGACGTTAGCGGTGACTGGATTTCATGCGACACGTTGGAGATAAACGTTTGCCGCATTTGCTCCATCTGACTCAGCTCCGCTGCCATATCATTAATGCTGTGGGCAAGTTCGCTGAATTCACCGCGCATCTGCTTCGGCAATTCGATCGAGACGGAGAAATCCCCTTTCGACATGCGGCGAATCGCCGAAATATAAATATTAAAGCCTTCCCGATGCCTCCAAGGTCGGCCGATAAGGAACAACAGAATAAACAGGAGAAGAAAACCAAGGAACACGGTAAACAGCTGCTGCCAAAATCCGGTGTACAAGCTGGGTACGTTTCGTTCGGCGAAGAGTGCGTAGCGCTGCCCGCCAATATCAACAGGCATGCCAACCATCGCGAGCCCTTTACCAAAAATATTACCCCGCTCCACATCCTCGACGCTTCCCCCGGCAAGCACCTTTACCACATGCTCCCATTCGACCGCTGTGGCGATTTCTTTGTCCCCATCCTGCAGTTCACCGACAATTTGCTCGCGACCGGCGGCATCAATCATCTTAAACCGATACCCTTTGCTGTTCGACAGCGACTTCAAGCCGCCGATCCACTCCGAAACATTCTCTCGATTAGCGAGCGTGATTGTGATGAGATCAACTTCATGAAGCAGCGCGGATGTCGCGGCGGAATGATTCCGTTTCTCTTTCGTATAAGAAACGATCGTATATGCAGCCGTATAGCAAGTATAGATCGCAAGGTTCATTAACAGAACTCCTGCCAATCCGAACAGAAACCTCTTCCATTTTGGCATGACTATACCTCCAGCCGATAGCCAAGACCGCGTATCGTCTGAATGCGAAACCGGCTCTGTTCCTCGGGAAACTTCTCGCGCAGACGTTTAATATGAACATCTACCGTTCGCTCATCGCCTTCGTAATCATAACCCCAGAGCTGTTCGATTAACTGCTCGCGCGCGAAGGTTTTGCCGGGATAGCTCGCTAATTTGAACAGCAGTTCAAATTCCTTCATAGGCAGCGTCATCGTCGCATCCTCAACCGTCACCGAATAAGTGGACCGATTCAATACAACGCCGCCGGCTTGGACGGTTTGAGAAGTCGCAATGCGATAACGCTTCAGCAGTGCCTTCACGCGAGCTACCAGCTCAAGCGGCTCGAACGGTTTAACGAGATAATCGTCCGCGCCAAGCTCGAACCCTTTTACTTTCTGGCTGGTCTCTCCTTTTGCCGTCAGCATCAGAACCGGCAGCTCCATCCCGTCACGAATCTCCTTGCACAGCTCCCAGCCATCCATATTCGGCATCATCACATCCAGAATGACGAGCTGAACCTGTGTCGATTCAAGAACGGTGAGCGCTTCCTTCCCATCGCCCGCCTCCACAATCTCGAAGCCTTCAGCAGCGAGCAGCAGCGATATCAGTTCACGAATATGGGGATCGTCATCTACGATAAGCAGTTTGGTCATGGTGATCATCTCCGGTCTGTAAAATACTCTTGCTTGCGCTTATTATAAGGCCGCTCCATGAACAAAATATGAACAGCTATCGATCCTTCTCGAATGCACGCAGAACGCTTCCGCTCTGATGGGATTCTCTCAGCAACCGATACAACTCTGCCGCCACCTCAGCCGACGACCGCAATTTCCCTTGCTCATAGCTGGTTTGAAAGAAACTTTGCAGCGGGAAATCCGCCTTGTCCCGCCCGCGAGCAACGGTCTGCATCTGTGTATCAGTCATGCCGGGGTCAAATGCAAACACATGAACCGGATTTGCTTCATCCCGCTGCTCGTCGGCTATACAGCGGGTCAGCATATTAAGCGCTGCTTTGCCGCTGCAATACATACTCATGGAAGGTGCCGAATATTCGGCAAGACCGGAAGTTACATTAATGATCGTCTTACGGCGAAGCGCAGCTATTGCGCGGGTATGGTGAACAAATCGGCTGCAGAGCAGCATCGGCGCCAGCAAGCTTGTCTGCAAATGCGCCGCCATTTCTAATGCGCTGATGGCGTCAATCGGCTTTAACGGCTCCAGCATCGCGGCGTTATTCATGAGTAGTAGTTCGCTGATTTCCGCATCCTCGCGAATGTTCAGAAACAATCGATCTATGATCTGCTCCAGTTCTCCGGCATTTGCCAAATCACACGGCACGGAAGTGAATCGGTCGCGTCCAACGAGCACCTTGGATTCCGAACGCGACAATCCATAAACCTCATATCCCGCAGTTAACAGCTCCAAAGCCACTGCTTCACCAATTCCTCGCGACGTTCCCGTTACGATTGCAACTGCTTTTCCCCGATTCATAACAGCCGCCCTCCCTTGGTATCATTTTCCTCCATTGTAGCGATCTATGGATGAACTTCGCAACCTTACAGTCCCCATTGGCAAAAAAGCGACCTGCAAGCACAACGCTCACAGATCGCTCTTGTATTCCTTATTTTTGCCCCTTTGACGTCGTCCGCAGACCGCATGGCGTCCGATATCCATCCCGTATACGATTGCGATCCCCACTGTGTATCGGAGTAGATCAATGGCAAGGAATCCTTGCCCGAGCACCAATCCGCCAATTACAGTCGTGCGCAGCGCATGAATCCATTCCGCTTGATACAGCTGACTACATTCAACCGCCATACAGAATAAGAAACTGATACCGGCTGCAAGCGCTGCACGCTGCCGCACTAAGCAAGCACGACAACCAGCATAAATCATTCCTGCCCAGAGTGCATCGCCGGCATGATCCGCAACAAACCTGGGGAGACGATCTCCGAAGTGCCTAACCGATAACCCCAGCACAATTAGCACAAGAGCGGCAATGAAATAGTCGATCCGTCGTCTCATCCGAAGCCCCTAACTACCGCGATTACGCGATTACGCGATTATCGGTCCTAGTAAGGCAAATCATGCTTGCTCGTGTCCGCCTTCTCTTTCTTCCGTCCGACTACTTCCAGCACTTCCAGCAAATCCGGCGGCTGCAGCAATTCAACCGGTGACATGTTACGGTCGAATTGGAACGCATCTCCTTCGATGAGTGCAATATACCGGCCATTATAGGTTGCAAAATGAATCGATTGCCCAAACTCGGCAAGCGGTCCCTTCACCGAAACATCGCCAAGCTTGAACGCCACGCTTAGGTTCGGCTGCTGCTCGACCAGTCGCTCGGCTGCGGCAACAACGCGCTCTTGATCCCAAGACTGCTGCAGTTCCCTTTTCTCACTGGCCGCCCAGATTTCGAACTGATTCGCTTCTTGCTGGCGCTCTTCACCCACGTGGCCCTGCCATTTATCTTCCATATACTCATGAACCATCGTCAGCATATGCTCGCTCATCAGTTCAGGCATCGCCTTCTCATAGCTGACAAACCGCAGAAAATCCTCGAAATATCGAGCATGCGACGCTTGATGAATCTTGAGCTCCCACGGCTCCAGCATGCCATCCTCGGGCATGAACGGATATTGAATCGACTTCATATTGCGTGCGCTGATGGCCATTTCGACATGCGAAATAAGATTGTGCTCATCCGTAATACGGGCGATTTTTGGCTCGAAATCACACTTCAGCACGAAGATGAGCGGCTCATCCGTGTGACGATTCGGCGTGGCATGCACGACGATTAGCGCACCGCCGCGCACGGCCGCCGCTTCCATATAGAGTCGAACGAGCTCATCGGCAAAGCCGTGAAATTCTGATGCGGATTCGGATGCGCGCAGCCGCTGAAACGTATTATAGTTCGGATTACTGTCCAGCTCATAGCCGGGCTCCACGATAAAACGGCCGATTTTGGTCGGCGCGCCTTCGGTGCTTGGATGACGCTCGGCCTTACGTTTGCAGATTCGCGTGAACTCCCCATCGAGGAAGGACTTCAGCTCGCTCTCGGCATAATCATAACGATCCAGCGTCTGAAAATGCTTAAATGTCTTCGCGGCGCTGTTGTCGCCACCTTCACCTTGTATGACAAAAAACGATAAATACTCAACGATAAAGTCCATCCGTTATGTAAACTCCTTTGGCTGATGTAATCTGCGTAGCGAAGCGGTAAAGCCGACAAGCCGACACTCAAGTCATTAGCATAGCATAATTCGCCACAGACTGTCCTGCCGGAAATCATGTTCGGAATATTTAGAAATGATACTTCGCATTGCACTCCGCAATCGTAGTCTGCACAAACTGCTGCACCTCTTGTGCACGTTCGAGATCCGTGCTGTATAGCGTCCCGCCGGTACCGCCGCTGCGGATCTGAACAGCCTCCCGCACAACGCGATGCCACCTATTAGACTCCTGCTGCAGCAGATAGAGACCTGCATCGAGCTTTGTAATTATGCTGCTATGCTCCATGGTGTAGACAATTCTGGCGAGCGTCAGCACGGCGAATTCGATCCATTCCTCATCCATATAAAGCTCTGCTCGGTTCGCTTTCCCCGCCCAGTAGACGTTCAAATTATAGTTCATCGCGCCTCGTATTTCATCCCATTCCACGACGATGCCGAGCTCCGACGCTTCAGGGCCAAACACCGCAATGCCATGATTCTTCAAAATCCAAGCGGATGTCGCATCAACATAACCGGTATGCAAACTCTTCTTTCCGCCATGAGACAGTCTCGGAAATGTCTCCCCTGCCGGTTCCGCATTCTTGCTCAGATGTGCCAAGCTCGTATACAGCCCTTCAACCGCCAGATGAAACGGTTGCTTCGCATGTAATTCCTCATGGATGGCCGTAATCTTGGCGTTGTCTTCCTCGTTAATGACAGCTTGATTTAACACGACAATGACATCTATATCGCTCTTCATGCTTTGATAACCGCCCAGGGCGATCGAGCCTTGAAGATACAGTCCATGTACGAGATGCGGCACATGCAAACGAAGCAACCGGCCAAAATCGTCCATCAACGGAGTTAGTTCATCCGGAATCATGGCGTTATTCATGCTCTTATTCATGGTTCACCCCTCCCTTCCTTTTACGCCTTTCAGTTTAGAAGCTTCCCTCCACATACTATCGGTATTGCTCCCCGGCAAAAATAGAAAAGTTGAATTATTTTCTTTCTTATTTTGAAAATGTGGGGGCTGAGAGTCGGGTTTTCCTACTCTCGGACCGTTTTATGGCCGATTCTGTGGCCGAGAGTCGCATTTTCCGACTCTCAGGCGGCGCAGGTGGTGAAATCGATGTACTTTCTGTGCTGAGAGACGGAATTTCCTACTCTCAGACCTTTTTACTGACGGTTTTGTGGCTAAGAGTCGCATTTTCCGACTCTCAGGCGGCGCAGAAAGTGAAATCGAGGCACGAGGCACTTTCTGTGCTGAGAGTCGGGTTTTCCTACTCTCAGACCTTTTTACTGACGGTTTTGAGGCTGAGAGTCGCATTTTCCGACTCTCAGGCGGCGCAGGTGGTGAAATCGACGCACTTTCTGTGCTGAGAGACGGAATTTCCTACTCTCAGATCTTTTTACTGACGGTTTTGTAGCTAAGAGTCGCATTATCCGATTCTCGGTCTGCGCAAGCTCCGGAACCCACTAACACTCTCGAAGTGACACAATCGCCGAAACCCAAGTAACCTTACCTTTCTCGGAGCAATAAGCGAATATACCGCGTACGAGTAAGGCCCTCCTACACCGGCTAGTTAGATTGACTTGTTGGGAGCTAGTTTGGCTGGTTTGAGATTAGTTCGACTAATTTGGTTGGAGGCATGTTTGATAGTTGGAGGCTAGGTTGGCTGATTTGAGTTTAGTTTGGTTATTAGGTTGCTTGGAGGCTAAGTTGGCTGGTTCGAGACTAGTTTGGCATGCTTGAAGGCTAGATTGCTGCTTGAGTGTAGTTTCGTTGGCTGAAGGCTAGTTACTCCTTGAAACTTATGTTGGCTGGCTGGAGGCTAGTTTACTGAGAGTCGAATTTCATGACGCTCTACGCTCTGCCCTCCACTCTCTCCACAACAAAGAAAAAAGCTGCCCCCTGTCATCAGCTGATGACACATGGGACAGCCTCTATACAATTACTATCCAGCAGCTACAGGCTCGGAAACCAAGGAGGTCAACTCGCCGCAATAGAGCAGCTTCAGCTTGTGCAGCGCACGTGTGCAAGCGACATAGAGCAGCTTCGCATCGTTGCTGCCGAAGCTGTCACCGTCCGCGTCCGCGATCAGCACGGCGTCGAACTCGAGCCCCTTGGACAAATACGCGGGAACGACGGTCAAACCGCCGCCGTAGGCATCCTGCTTACTCTGCACGAGCGAAGCCGCTATGCCTGCTTCCGCAAGCTTACCGGCAATCTCCTCGCAAGAGCGTGCCGTTCGGCCAAGCACGGCCATCGTCCGGTAATGGCCGGATTTCTGCCATGCCTTCACGGTGTCAACGACCATCGCGAGCCGCTCATCATCGGTGGAAGCGTTGGTCACTTCCACCATTTCGCCGCTCCGGAACACAGGTACAGCCGGCTTCACGCCGGTCCCCATCGCACCGAGAACCAGGTTCGCGAAGTCGATGATTTCCATCGTCGACCGATAACTCCGGTCGAGCTCAAAGTACCCCGTATCAGTCTCCGGCAGCAGCGAAATCAGCTCTTTCCAGCTATGAATCCCCGCATAGCCGTGGATCCCTTGCTGCAAGTCGCCGAGCACCGTCATCGACGGCTGGCGCTGGCACTGCTTCAGCGCTTCAAGCTGAAACGGCGAGTAATCCTGCGCCTCATCGATGACGATGTGATCGTACGGCGAATGCTCGAAGCCGAATAGCCGCAGCTGAATATAAACCAGCGGCGCCAAATCCTCCGGCTGAACGAGCTTCTGCTTTAGCGACTTGATCGTCGCCGCGGTGCTCTTCGCAGGCAGCAGCTCTTGTACAGCCGGCTCGCGCAGCAACGAGCTGTACAGTTGGGATGCCGTATACGAAGGAATTTTCTTCGTGTACGCATTTAACTTCGTACCCAGCTGCGACTTCAGCTTGCTGTCCGTCAATCGGCGCGTCTTCCACTCCGACTCCAGCCAGCGCTTGAGCCGACTAACCAGCCGGCTGCGCCGCTTCATGTAAGGCTCGCTTGCATCGTCCGTGGAGAGCCACTCGACGATCATAGCCGGCGTGACTTTCCAGCCTGGCATCGGCTCGAAGGACTGTTCTGGGATAAGCGAAGCTTCGGTCAAAGACAGCTTCTCATCAACCAACGCCTTAAAAGCCAAGCTGCCTTTCACACGGCTCGGCGCATGCTCCATTTCTTCGCGCGTCCTCGGCTGTTCGAACCAATACACGAATGGATCATAAGCTTCATCCAGACGAACCTCATGCTGCAGCTGCTCCTGCGCCCAATCGGCAAAAGTAGTCTGCAGAATATCGCCAACGCCCAGCTCCGGCAAGACGCCGGAAATATAATCAAGGAACATGCGGTTCGGTGCGAAAATAACCATACGCTCTGCCCGGATCGCGCCTGCATACCGATAGAGCAGGTAAGCCAGCCTGTGCAGCGCAACGGTTGTTTTCCCACTACCTGCAACCCCTTGAATGAAAACAGCTTTATTTTTATCCGTACGAATGATGCGATCCTGCTCCTGCTGAATCGTCGAGACGATATCACGCAGCTTGTTATCCTTGCTCTCACCTAGCCGATAGAGTAGAAACTCATCGGTGACGGACTCCTCTTCCTGGCCTCGCACATAGCTGTCGACGACCCGCTCAAGCTTCCCATCCCGGACCATTAGATTGCGTTTGAGATGCACCGTACCTTCAACATCGCCGTCCGGCGACTCGTACGTAACAGGCGCTTCCCCGCCGCTGAACGCATAGAACAAGCTCGCCACAGGCGCGCGCCAGTCGACGACCAGCACTTCATTCGACTTCTCGTGGGCAACGCCGGCTTTTCCGATATAGAGCGGCTTCGGTGCAGGATGCACCATTTCTTGAAAATCAATTCGGCCAAAATAAGGCTCTCGCTCGGCCACCTCCAGCCGTTGCTGCCGCTGTTCGCGCTGCAGCTCCAACATTTGCTCGGTGAAATCATTGCCGGTGTAGCGCGGTCCGATTTCGCGAAGCTGTTTGCGAATTTGCACCAGTACTTCGTCTACGCGCGCAGCCTCTTCTTGAAAGGCACTTTGAACGGTCATGTCAGTTACCTCCCTCTGCGACTGCAAGCCGCTTGCATTCTAGTGCAGCGTAATAAACAGCTCTCGCAGCCTGTGCCCGCTAGGCTTATCAGGAGGCGGCGAAAGCCGCATTCGCATGCGGCTTGGTCTGAAAATATGTGATAATAGCTTAGGCTCCTGGGCGGAGCACGAGTGACCACTATAGCATAACCAAACCACTGTAGTCAATCCATTCCATTTTAGACAAGATACGACTATTACAGCACCGTTCGAAGCAACCAAATCACGACGACGATATGCAAAATAAGCAGGAGCGGCAGCCCGACGGAAAATGAAGGATGCTTCGTCTTATGACGGAACATCCGCATAGCTACGAAGCCTCCCAATGCTCCGCCAATAGCGCTCATTCCGAGCAAACGGCGTTCAGGAATGCGATGCCTGCGATCGCGGACGGACCGCGCTTTGTCAATTCGCATTAAAGCGAACACGTAGATATTAATGATGATGATATAAGCTAATACGAGCTTGTCCAATAGAGTCAGTGTCATTCAGCAGACCTCCTTAATTCTTGGGGCGTGGCTTCGCGCGGTTAGTCGGTTCTGCCTCAAGCGGATTATCCGGCCAGTAATGCTTCGGATAACGACCTTTCAAATCCTTCTTAATTTCAAAATAAGCATGCTGCCAGAAACTAGCCAGATCCTGCGTCACCTGTACAGGCCGCTGCGCAGGAGAGAGCAGATGAATCGTCAAAGGCAGCTTCCCTCCTGCGATGCGAGGCGTTTGCTGCAGGCCAAACAGCTCCTGTAAGCGAACGGCGACAAAAGGCGCCGCCGGATCGCTGTAATCGACCGGAATCCGCGAACCGCTCGGCACAGTGATATGCGTCGGTACTTCCTGATCGAGCTCCGAACGCTCCTGCCATGTGAGCAGCGATTCCAATAGCGTCACCATAGACAGCCGCGACAGATCATTTCGGCTTCTCATCCCGCCAATGAAAGGAGAAAGCCAATCCGGCAACGTAGCAACTAATGCCTCACTCGAAACATCGGGCCAGCTGCTATTGTAGGTATGCATGAGTGCAATCCGCGCTTGCAGCTGACGAGCCTGCTTCGTCCAAGGGAGCAGCTCCAGCCCCTGTTCAGCGATGCCGCTTAGCAGCGCCTCCGTAACAAGAACGGGATCCGCTTCCGTGAGCTGCGTTTCCTTTAGAATCAGTGTACCAAGTCGCAGCCTGCGCCGGGCTCTTACGGATTCGGTCTGGCGATTCCATTTCACTTCCGTTTCCGTTTCGATCTGATCGGCAAAATCATGCTCTAGCTCCGTTAACGTAATCGGCGCTGACAGCTGTATGCGGCTGTCGCTTCCGCTGTCCTCCAGCTCCGCAGCAGCGAGATAGGCTGAGCCCGATAACGGCTGCAGCTCTTGAATGGCTGCGCCTCGGCCGCTGCGGAGCAGATAGCGGCCATCGCTCCGGCGCTGCGCGATGCGGTCGGGGTACGCCAGCGCGAGCAGCAAGCCGCAGCTGTCGCCGGGCTGCGGCGCCGTATCATGGATGCCTGCCGCGCGCATCCACTCTTTCGCCTCTGCTGCAATGCGTTTCACCGCTGCTTCGTCCGGCTGCTCGCCTGCAGCCCGCCCGTGCAGCGCATCAAGGCGCAGCCGCATGTCAATGCTGCGCGATTGGCGCAGCAGGTCGCGGTCGCTCAGCAGCGCCGCGAGCTCGCACGCGAGGCGGCCAAGACCGAGCTTCTTGGCTTTCAGCACCATATGCGCGAGCCTCGGGTGCATACCGAGCTCCGCCATCTCGCGCCCGTGAGCGGTCGGCTTTCCATCCGCATCGATAGCTTCAAGCTCGCGCAGAAGCTCCATCGCTTGCGAATACGCGGCCGCCGGCGGCTTCGTGAGCCAGGCCAGATCCTCGCCTGGATCTGAGATTCCCCAGATCGCCAGCTCCAGAGCAAGCGGCGCCAGGTCGGCACCGAGCAGCTCCGGATCGCTCTGAGGCTGCAGCTGGTAATGGGCCTGTTCCGTCCACAGCCGGTAACAATAACCCGGCGCTTCCCGCCCGGCACGGCCGCGCCGTTGATCGGCGGAAGCGATCGAGACGGGGACCGTCTCCAATCTCGCCATTCCGGTGCGCGCCGAGAAACGCGGTACGCGGCTTAGACCGGCGTCCACCACGATACGCACGCCGCGCACCGTGACGCTGGACTCCGCGATGGAGGTGGCAAGAACGATTTTGCGCATGCCAGGTGTCGAAGCCGGCGCAACGGCACGATCCTGCGCCTCAGGCGGTAGCGCCCCATAGAGCGGCATAATCGTGAGCGATTCTGCCGAAGACAGCGAAGCGGAAGATTGCGCAGCTCGCAGCAGCCCTTCGACTCGCCTTATTTCCCCTGCTCCGGGCAGAAATACGAGCGCATCCCCTTCATGCTGCCTCATGGCCTCAATGACAGTCCGCGCGGCAGCATCTTCAATTCTGCCGGATACCGGCTTGGCGGCGTAGAAGGTCTCGACCGGATATGCGCGCCCTTCGCTCACAAGCATCGGCGCATCGCCAAGCAACGCCGCAACAGGCTCTGCTTCAAGCGTTGCGGACATGACAAGCAATCGCAGATCCTCTCGCAGGACAGATTGCGTCTGCAGACAAAGCGCAAGCCCCAGGTCTTCATGCAAATGCCGCTCATGGAATTCGTCGAAGATGACAAGTCCGACGCCTTCAAGCGCCAGATCCGTTTGCAGCATTCGCGTCAGGACGCCTTCCGTGATGACCTCAATCACGGTATTCCGTCCGACTTTGGTATCCATCCGCACGCGATACCCAACCGTTCCTCCCACTTGTTCGCCTAGCGCTGCAGCCATATAACGCGCGGCAGATCGAGCCGCTAATCGGCGCGGCTCCAGCATGAGGATGCGCTGTCCTTGCAGCCAGGGCGCATCCAGCAATGCGAGCGGTACTCTTGTCGTCTTACCCGCGCCGGGCGACGCTACGAGCACGGCGGAATTCCGCGCTTCAAGCACCTGCCGCAGCTCAGGCAGAAGCGCGTCAATCGGAAGCGGTTCTTCAGCGCGAACCGTTCGATTGTGGTTACGTTCATTCATGGCTAGTTCCCCTGTCTCTCATTCTCATATGTCCTATTATAGGGACTATCCGCTTTCACCGTCAAAATTCCGAACCCAATTGGATCTGCTAATATTTCACCTGTTGAAAGATGAGTCGCTCCGAACATGCTTATAATGAAAGAACCGCCAGAGAAAAACTCTCTGACGGTTATAACAAGCGCTATCGCGTTCCGGAAATTAGGCTGCCGGGAGATCCAGCAGGCGAAGCTCATCCAAGCCGGAGCAGCGATTGCTTGGGCTTCTCATACCATTCCTTTAAGATGTGCTCCGCCTTCTTGCCATATATATCAAAGCCAACATTCGCTTGAGCCTCTTCCCTGTCGTACAGCTTCACGCTCCAATCCCACCAGAAGAAACCGGCAAACCATGGCTCGTCCCAAAACACCTTTAAGACCGAGCTGTAGAAATTCGCCTGCTCTTCTTCACTGACGGGCAGCTCGGTATGCGTGAAATCCCAAGGCATCGTCGCGCAGCCAAGCGCGCTGCGGCAGCCGATTTCCATGAAGATAATGGGCTTGCCGAATTTCGCGTGCAGCAATGCCATCTTCTCGCGCACCGGCAACCAATTGGCAATCATCTCCTCTTCGCTATCGCCGGGGTGATTCGCTACCGGATAATAAGCGCTCGTACCAATGAGGTCCACTTGGTCGAACCATTTAATCCGCTCCTCCGACCCGTGGTTAGCGTTATAGACGATCGGCCCGTCATAAATGCTCCGGATTCGCGCGATCAACTGCCTCCAATGCTCCTGCTTGGCTTCGGTCTTCACCATTTCGCAGCCGATGCAGAACATCTCGCACCCTAACTCTTGCGCGAGCTCCGCATAGTGGCTAAGAAAATTGCCATAAGACTGGAACCATGCATCCCAGTAAGGTTCTGCGCCGGATTCCTCCGGGAAGCCGATGTGCGCGCGCCAGATCCCGTCCTTCGAGTTGACGACGGGCTTCAAGCATACTTTCAAGCCCAACGCCTTGGCTTCTTTTACGGTGTGCTCGATATCCCTGTCGGTCATCGTCAATCCGTAATCGAACGGAATTTCGGTCGCATACACGTTATTTTGCATCGTATAAAACGATAATGCGATCCATTCGCTGCCTGTCTCGCTCAGCTTGCGAAGAGAATCAACGGCATAAGGCTGCCTGTAAGAGCCTCGGGAACTATTCCATCCATACGTCATCCCTTTGATGAACAAATCGGTCGGCAACGCATCTTCTCTCCTTTACGTAGTTATTCTCGCACTGGCAAGGGGTAGCTTCTCAGGTCGGGAAGCTCATCGCGTGTCAGCGTGAACGAGTGATTGTAAAATTTCCGGAGCATCTCCCAGTCGGTAAACTGCTCGGACTTCACGAAATCGCCATACCACGTACAATTCCACGCCCAAAGCGCTCCATCCTCGAGCATGCTGTCAGGGTCAGGCAAAGGCCCGTTTTCCGAAAGGGCAATGATTTTGGCTTCACGTGTGTAATCGGCTGCCTGATTGAATCTCTTAACGTTCGACACGTAATTGCGCTCTGGGACGTAGACGTCTTCGCCAATGATGTCGACGTATTCATCACCGGGATACCAGTCTTCATGCTGACCGTTCCAAACCCAAATCAGGTTATGTAGCCCGTGCATATGGGTCATGCGTTCAACCATTAGCTTCCACAGACGGATACACGGCTGAGGGCCTTTCGCCCCCCACCAAAACCATCCGCCGGCTGCTTCGTGAAGCGGCCTCCACAATACAGGAACGCCGGCGTCCCGGAGCTTGGCCAGCAAACCCGAAATGGCGTCGATATCGCGCAGCAGCAGTCGATGCTCTTCGGAATCGGTATCCTCCATCGCTGCTGCCAAATCGAAAGTCGTCGCCGACGTATAGAAGCCGCGATGCCAGCCGTTGTCGGGCGGCTGATCCATGAGGTCCTTCGGCGCGTTCCAATGCCAGCAAAAGGTGACGATGCCGCCATCTTCCCACCACTTGAGCGCAAGCTCCGTGTCCGTCCCAACCGCTCCCCGCTCCAAGCGCGAAGGAGAATCGTTCATGAAATCGAATCCGCCGACAGCGGGATACTTGCCTGTTTCGCGATGGATGAAATCCATCTCGGGCGTCGTAATAACGCCAATTTGTTGACCTGTCAACATTTTGCGTCCGTAGGTATCGCATAAATAAGCCATCAGCCGTTTGGCGCAATCATCGGCATTCGGATTGATAAGTTTCGGCTGAACCTGAAACCGATTGTGATCTCCGGCGTTTGCTGACATACTCTGCCTCCCCAAGCTTGATCGTCATGCCATTAGTTACGCGTAATCGTAAACGCCAGATCGGATTGAGAGGTATCCGGCGAAACGAGAACAAGCTTGCCGTCCGCTGCTTCTACGGATCCAGCTGCAACCGAAGCGCCTGTCCAAGGATCGTACCAAGACAACGTGTACGTGCCAACCGGCCAATCCGGCAGCGAAACCGATTTTCTTCCGGCTCCTCCGTTCTCTGCGAGCAGCCAACCATAGGATTGACGCTCCCCTTGCATCGCCCAAGCTTGCGCCTGTCCGCCTTCATCGCCTTCCGCGCTGTTCACCGGAACGCGCTTCTCGCGAAAATCAATGCCAGCCGTAAATGCGGCCAAATGCTTCATATGCAGAAACATCTCGTCGCTGACTTGTCCGAAATCCCACCAGAACGGCGTGGAAGCCAAGCCGCTTGCGAGCGAAATCCAGATCGACTGATGATATTTCAGCGTATCGGTCACATTCCCCGTTTCTCCGATGATTAGCGGCTTCTCATAGCTGTCCCACCGTTTGCGGATATCTTGGGCGAAAGCCTTGTAACTGAGATTGTAGTAGTTCTCTCGATCGGCAAGATCCAGCGTCCGATAGCCATAATCCCAATAATCCTGTCGATTCCCCGCCATGGAGCCCATCGTCGGATGCCCGTAGGGATCATGCTCTTTGAAATAGCTGTGCACCTTCGCCGTCCAAGCATCGGTATCTGATGTGCTGCCGTGTACCCAGCCGTCCGTGCCGTTAATCTCGCACACCAAGTCCCAAATGCCGATTGCGCTGCTATACCCCCAGCGGGCAATGATGTAGCGGTAGAGATGCTCCTGATAGACCCACATCTCTTGGCTTGTAAAAAAATCCTTCGCTTCGCCTAGCTCCGCGTAACCGCTCTTCTCCCACGCTTTCGGCCATCCGTCCAAACTGTCGGCCAGCGAGTCATGCGGCCAAATGACGAAGTTCATGTGCAGCTCCCGCTGCTCGAACGATTCGATCAAATCATCGATGCGCCTAGCCTTAAGAGGGTCGATCTTCTCGACGCCGAACGTGGCGGATTGCAGCTGATTACTGCCGCCCCCATTGCCGGAGCTGTCATAATTGCCGTTCCAGTAGGTAATGAGGTTGCCGCCGTGCGCTGCGATTTTATCAAGATTGACGTCGGTAATTCCCCACGGGTAGGCTACGCCTACACCGTAGAAGGAAGAACCGTCCCTATATTCGAGATACCGCTTATTATCGTCCGACACTTGAATCCAGCCGCGACGCTTGGCAGGAGCCGCCTCGAACGAGGCCGGCGGCCCTTCAGTCGCAGCTCCGGCTGTGACGGCATGCAGCCGGTAGCTCCACTTGCCGGCTTCATCCGGCGAGAACCGGACCTTCCAGGCAAATCCGGTACCGTCGTAGAAGCCGTTAACCGACCACTTCTTCCCGCTTGGCGAAGTCAAGTCCATGGACAGGTCAATCTCTCGCGGATCGTAAGGATTCTTATAATCGGCGTCCATCTCCAGCGTAAGCTCGAATTTCGAATAGAGCTCGATGGCATCTGCATTCGCCACGACATTTCGAATAATCGGCGCTTTCGCTGCCGGCACCGCATCATGCGTCGTCCCAGTATCAGGAGCCGATCCCGATTCCTTCTGCGTCTGAGATTGATTTGCGGGACCTTTACTCGCTGTTAGCGCCATAAAGCCGATTGCCGTCAACACGAGTATACTTCCGCCTGCTAAGAGGACTAGTTTGCGATTGAACATGAGTGATGTCTCCTCTCGCGCCTCCGGTTAACCAACGACGCCTGTCCGCTCGACGCTCTCTACAAAGAAGCGTTGAACGAACAGATACATGACCACAAGCGGCGCGATGGCCAGCAGAACCCCCGTATCCACGATCATAGATACCAGGTTCGGATCGACCTTCACGTTCGAACCCGCGCCGACGCCCAGAATGCCGGGCAAATATTGATTGGCGTCAGCCGGCAAGGATGCAACCTTGATGGCCATGAGATTGCTCTGGCTCATAAAGAGCGAGCTGTAGAAGGTATCGTTATACTGCCATACGAAAGCGAACAGCGTGACCGTGATCAACGGAGGAATCGCATTCGGCAGCATGATCGTAAAGAACGTCCGGAAGCCTCCCGCTCCGTCGATGAGCGCCGCTTCCTCGATTTCCGCCGGCATGCCGCGGAAAAATTGACGGAAAATATAAATGTACAAGCCCGACTTCAAGCCATTGGCAAGAGCGGCCGTTATCAGGGAGGGGCCATAGGTATTCAGCATGTTGATGCCCTCTTTGCCTGTAAACAGATTCACCAAGCCCATGATGTCGAAGTTGCGGAAGTGCAGGTACATCGGCACCATAAGCGTGCTTGAAGGAATGAGGATCGTCAAAATAACGAGGGTGAACAGAATATTGCGTCCCGGAAATGTGAACCTGGCGAAGCCATAGCCCGCTAGAGCGCAAGATGCAGCTTGCAGTGCCGTCGTCGAGACGACGAACAGCAGCGTATTCTTCAGCAGCGGCCAATAATTCAGCACACTCATCGCAAGCCGTAAATTCTCCGTCGTGAAATGAACGGGAATCATATAGATGGTCGGATTGTAAATATCGGCCTTATCTTTGATAGCGACCGAAAGCTGCTGAAGGAGCGGATAGATGATGACGAATGAAATGCCGATAATCAGAATGTAACGAAAAATCGACCACAGCAGCTCGATCGATTTGTTCTTCGCCTTCTGCATCCTCAAGACTACAATCTCGTTCTCCATAAGCGAACCTTTCATGCCGTTCTCCTCCCTTCTGCGTCAGTTATAATAGAACACTTTCCTGGAGACCAGAATGCCGACGACTACGAGAATCAAACTGATGACAACGGTGTAGATCCAGGACATCGCGGCGCTCAAACCGAAATTCTGCGCTTGGAATGCCGTGGTGTAGATCGTTCTCGTTAGCTGGCTTTCCGTAAAGGAGTCGATAATCGTATAGATGATGTTCGTTAGAATAAGCGGACTTACCATGGGGAACGTAATCTTCCAGAAAGTCTCGTAAGGCGTTGCGCCTTCCATCTTGGCAACTTCGTACATGGTGACCGGTACGGACTGAAGCGCCGCCAGAAAGATAAGAATTTGGACGCCGGAGCTGCTGATGATCTCATAGATCCGCTGTACGGCATCGATGATATATTCGATGAAAACAGTCGGCATGCCCGCATCGGCAAGCATAAAAGCAAGCATTAGCGGGTCGAAGCCGTTCTGAGCAAGACCTAATTCCTGTGCAACCTCGGAGCTGCCCGTCAACTGAATCAATCCGGAGGATTGAGCCGCGGCTACGGCGCCTGAAGCGAGAATGACCGGAAGAAAGAAAATCGCTCTCGCAATCGACCTGCCTCTAAACTTCGAATTCAGCATGACGGCGGTAAATAAACTGAAGAACAGGATCATTGGCACGTTCCAAGCCATTTCCGTTAACGATTCGGTAAGGATCCGGTTATAGTTCGGATCGACCGATAGCGCATCGGTAAAGTTCTTCAGTCCGATGAAGTCCAGCGAGTACCCGCCCGGAGCCACCTTCAGCTCGCTGAAGCTGAATCGGATGGATTGAACGAGCGGCGTCGCGAACAAGAACACGAAGCCAAGCAGCCAAGGTGCAATGAACGCGACTCCGAGAAATGCACGCTTCTGCGACAAGGTTAATCGTCTGAGGTTCACGAGTTGTCACCGCCTACGTAGAAATTTTTGGCCGCGATTTGAATGCCATTGACCGTAACCGGCTTATCCGTATAGTTCACATAAACGGAGGTACCGTTGTCATAGCGCACTTGTGCGACGCCGGGTTGATGCTGGGTATGTTCTGCAATCGTGCTGTTCTGAAGACCGGCAAGCGCCTTGTTCACTTTGCCGTACAGACTGGAAGCGGCTTGGAGCCAATCGGTATAATGCGTCGAGAAAAACGATTCGTAAGCCGTCAATTTCAGCTTGGACGACGATTCATAGGACCAGAAGAAATGCGGCGCGGCTCCATACTCCAGCGATCGCAGCAATTGGTAGGCCAAATCTTGGTTGTCATCCAGATTCACGGCAGAGCCGGCATAATTCTTGTAACCGTGTATGACCATTTCGTAGAATGGAATTTCTTGATCGGTGATGCCGAAACCGCTGGAGGCCATCGGTACGTCGATCAACTCATCCGCATATTTCAACGCATAAGCATTTCCGCCGGTCAGCAGCATATTGGGAAAGCTCTTGTCCAGCTTGCCAAGCTGCTCCGTAACGATGTTCTTCGCGACATCGCGGAATACGATGCGGCTTACCCGGTAATCGGCTTGCAGCAAGTCTCCCAAATCGCGGAGAGAAACCGCATCGATTCCGTATCCGTCGTAACTGTCGATGAATTGGTCAACGAAGTAAGGCAGCTTGGCCGGAGAAAGCAGGTAAAAAGATCCAAGCGATAGGTCCATCGCGTTGAACGCGCGATTGATTGGCGCAAGCATCGCTTGCTCGCGCGTTACGAAGCGCGCCGCGTCCGAGGCGGGCTTAAAGTTGCGATTCTCGCGAAGCACGTGTTGAAACGCGACATCGGGATATAATCGGCCGCCCATCGCCTCAAGCTTCTCGGACAGCTGCTTCAGCTCGGTTTTGCTGCCAAGTTCGCTGTCCAATTTGACGTTCTTCGCGATTTTATGATCGACGCCTTCATTGAACCAGCCGACATAGCGCATTTGGATGTTGGAAACGCCGGCTGCCTTCAGCTGTTCGGCCATTTGACCGGCTTGCTTGATCGTCGTCATCGGCATGAGCCCTTTGTACGGAATGCCGAGGATCGACTTTTGTTTGTCGACGGCCCCCAGCACGTCGAGGTAGAACGGCAATCCGGCTTGCGATTCGATCGGCTGCAGCACTTTATCCTGAACCAGCTTCTCGCGGTAGCGCTTTGCCATACCGGAGTAATTCGCCTCGTTCCCGGATAAGAAGCTGTAGCGGACCTGCAGATCTCCTTTGAAGGAATCCTCGGTCAGCAGCTGAATCTCGTCCACCTTATTGCCTTTGTAGATTTCGAGCTCATCCTCTCCGCGGATGGCGAAGCTCGCGTACGCATAGTTGTACGAATTTTTGCGGCCGCTAATATCGGCGTTGATGCTGGCGATGCCTTCGCCTTTCTCGATTGTGGCGAACCAGGCGTCGTCGCCGGATTTCATGCCGAATACCGGCAGGCGCGCGGCTTCCGACAGCTGCCCCCGGCGGCGGGAGTTGTTGTTCTCGTCTTCGCCGTAGACACGCTGGGCATAGACTTCTTCGCCTATCTTGCCGTTATTCAGTTGAATCAAGCTCCCGGAGCCATCCGGTACAAGCATGTAGCCTTTCGCATCGGAGCCGGCTGCGCCGAAGAAATCGAGCAGCTCCACCGTGCGAATTTGATAGCCCTTGCTTTCCTGAATCTCTTGCACAGGCACGCGGACCGTCAGCTCATCGCCGGCGAGCCGGTACTCGATGGGAACCGTAAAGTTCGGCCGGCTCGCTCCTCCTTCGGCAGCCAAGCCGTTCTCTTGATTATCGGCGGCTAAATCTTCTGCCGTATAACCCGCTTTCGCAAAAGCATCCAGCATTCTGCTGAGCACGAGCGCTCTGGATACCGCCGTATCGAGCCGCTCCAGCACCTCCGGATTGTTCTCTAACGGGAAATACCGGTTGCCTACGTATTTCGCCGTCGCTTCATCGAGCTTGCTGTATACCTTCTCTTCCATGCGCTTCTTGCTGATTCTCTTCGGCAGCGCATCGATGCCGAGGGATGTGTCCCCGATCGTATACGTAAGCCGGATGCCGTTCTCGATGCCCTCGGCCTTAAACTGCTTGCGTGCGATGCTATCCGTGAAATTCGTGATCGATCCAAGCGTGCCGATTGCATCCCTGTAATTGATCGTGACCTGGGCGGCCAGCCGGTCCTTCTCGAAAGGCGACGCTTTCGCGTCCGAGCCCAGATCCTCCGGATTGCTTCGCCATACTTTGCCGCTGATTCGGTTAAGCACCGCTATTTCGGTCGTCTCCGGATTGAAATACAGCGCCAGCGTATCCGATTGGGCCGCAAGCTTCATTCCCGGAACGGCAGGCGCGCGATCAGGCAAATACTTAAGCTCCGAGGCCGCGGCCGGCTTAACGTCCGGGTGCATATAGGTACTTACCTCGATCGCCGGCGCACCTTTAGTAGACTGGTAATAGGCGAGAGCCGAGATACCCGCTATCCCGATACAAGCCAGCGCCGCATACCATTTCATTCGGTTATTCAAGGGTGCGGCCTCCTTTACGTACGGAATATGATTTCGCGATACACATCATAAACGAACCAATAAATTTGCATGCCCAAGCTGAATGCCAGCGTGCCTAGAAATACGACGAATCCCATTGCGATTACAGTCAGCGCTAACGTGAGAATGGCTTTAGCCGGCGTGTATTGATGCACCGTCATAATGCCGATGAACAGCAAGAGGAGAAACCAGATGCTCGCCAAGCTGTTGACCAGCCAATAGAATGACGTCTCCTCCTGCGTCATGAACCGGCTTATAAACGTGATCGGCAGATTGAGCAGCACGATCGGCAGCAGTGCATAGCCGGTTGCCATGACGATTTCCTTGAACTTGCCTTCGCCCTCCATCAGCGTCGTAATGGACCAGTTCGCTATGCAGAACAGGAAGAACGGCAGCACCGTGAATTGCAAATCATCCAGACTGTTTAACGACCTCGGGTCCACGAAATTGACGAGAAAACCTGCGAATTGCTTCTGCAGGATGAGCGTCAGCACAAGCAGCAGGAGAATGGCCAAGGAAACTTTAACCTTTCCTTTATTCTCGTATTTCATGTCCCAGAATCCGTCGAACGGATGCAAGATGAGATGGAGCGGAAACTTAATATAATCCTGCTTCACGTTTGACCGTCCTCCTTCTAATAACGTTCCTGACGATGCGGAACGCGACGAATGCGGCTATCAGCGAGATCAGCACCGTCATGAATGGGCCGAAGTTGTCCTTCATCACATCCCGGCGGTATCGCTTATAGGCAACGGAGTAGTTTTTGCGGCTCATGCCGAGCTTGAAATATTCCATGGCCTCTTCGTTCTTCTTCTCCATGAGCAGCGATTTGCCGATACCTAGGTAGGCGATCTCGTAGTTCGTATTCAGACGCAGCACTTGGCCCCATAATTTGACGGCCTCGTTATCGTTTCCGCTGTAATGCTGAATCGTTGCTTGACGAACCAGACTGCCGAACTCCGTAGGACGGAAGACCGCGATATTGTTCTTGCCCCGATCGAGCACCGCAAGCTTATCGCCAATTTGTTCCACGGCTACCGGTGTATTGAATACGCCAAGCTGGTTGCCTCTGTCGCCGAAAGCATAGAGCAAGTCGCCTTCGTCATTGTACGTGAACAGTCGCGCGCGATTCGAATCCAGCGCTACATACATGCCGCCGTCAAGCACTTTAATGTCGGTGAGCTTCGAAGGGCCTGAGTTATTCCCGAACCTTCGGAAGCGGATATCGCCTTTGACCGGCCAGTAGCCGTACCGTTTAAGCACATCCTGACCGGACGGATTAAGTCGTTTGATCGTTTCATCCGACGTGTTATCGATGGCAGTCGCATAAACGAACCCTTTGCTGTCAATATCGACGCTTGCGAATTCGGTCGGGATGAACAGTTCCATCTGCTGCTTTTGCGCTTTCGTGGACAACGATCTCCAAAGCCGTTCCCATAAACTTGGCGATACGCTGATCGTGCCGACATATCCCATGAATGCCTTCTTGTCGTCGAATTGCATGATGCCTTCGAAGACGCCGCGGGCGACTACGAATAATCGGTCCGCGCTGTCTACCGTTACCTTAAGCGGCACGAATTTAAAGTCTTTCGGCAGGATATCCGATTTCGGGCTTTCCACGATCTTGATCAGCTTGCCATTGTTTGAAAGCACGACGACTCGATTGTGCTCGGTATCGGCGACATAGATTTCATTCTTCTCCGAGACGAACAGCCCTTCCGGCTCCGCGAAGCCATCTTCCTTGCCGTTATTGTCAAACTTGGTGATGATCTGCTTGACGTTTAATTGACTGTCAAGGATGACCACCCGCGCATTGCCGCTGTCCAGGATATAGATAGTGCCGTCATGCGTCACGTACATATCTTTAGGCTGATTGAAATCGCCGATGCCCAAGCCGCTCCCGGTAATCGCATAGTCCGGCAAGTATGGGGCGGGCAGCGGCACGGCATCCCCGTAGAAATCGTAATTGTAAGCTTCGTATGGCGCAGCTGCCGAAGCCGGCGGCGGCACAACGATCGTCATCACCAGAGCAATAATCGCAGCAAGCAGGAGCACTCTCTTTCTTTGCACGCTTCCACCCCCTCTAGTCCTTCATGCCGGACGTCGTCATCGTTTCGATAATGCGGCTTTGCGAGAATATGAATAGGGCAATCGGTACGCTCATGAGTATCAATGCGACAGCCGAACCGACGCCGGCACGGGCAATCCCGCCGAAAATAATTTGATTGGACGCATAGTGCAGCGTTTTCAACTGTTCGCTATAAATAAATCCGTTGCCGTCCGTACCCCAAAGCATCTGGAACAAGAGAATGACGAGCGTCAGCCAAGCCGGCTTCACGTTCGGCATGACGATTTGCCAGAAGATGCGGTATTCGTTTGCCCCGTCGATCTTCGCCGATTCGAGAAGCGCATCCGGAATTTGCTCCATGAACTGCTTCATCAAGTAGAGTCCGAGCGAGAATGCGAAGGCCGGCACGATGACCGCCCAGTACGTGTCGATTAATCCGATCCAGGACATGACCATATAGTTCGGGATTGCCGTAACCTGCGGCGTAAACATCAGCGACAGCACGACGATCGTGAAGATGATTTTGCTGCCTGGAAAACGATGCTTCGCGAGCGGATATGCTGCGGCGGAAGCCAGCAATACATGACCGACTACACCCATCCCGGTAATGAAGAACGTATTGAAAATATAGCGGGAAAACGGTACCCACGATTGGCCGAGCAGCGTCATCAAATCGATGAAATTGCTCGTGGTCGGATGCCTGACGAATAAGGTCGGCGGGAACAAGAAAATTTCGTCCAGCGGCTTGAATGCCGCATTAATCGCATAAACGAGCGGCAGCGCCATAAAAGAAGCAACCAGCGCCAGAAATACCGTAAGCCAGAATGTCCCGGCAAAGGAACGGTTTACGCGTTTTTTGCGAAGTGTTAGCGCAAGCTTCATGCGGTTAATTCCCCACCTTCCTGAGAAGTCGTTGAACCGCCAAATTCGCGCCAAGCATCAAGAGGAACAAGACGGTCGCGATCGCGGAAGCGTAGCCCATTTCGAATCGGATCGTACCGAAGTCGATCAAGTGCGTGACGATCGTTTCCGCGGCGTAGTTCACGCTCGGGAAGCCGGCCAAGTAGATCGAAACATCCGCTATGGCGAGTGACGCCGTTATCTGGATGACGGCCCCGAACATCAACTGCGGCTTCATCGACGGCAGCGTAATATACCACAGCTCCTGCCAACGGTTCTTGACGCCATCGACGGCGCCTGCTTCATAGAGCGTCTTATCGACGGTCTGCAGACCTGCGATGAAGGCAAGGAAGCCGGTTCCCAAGCTCAGCCATAATTGAACGAGGATGACGATCGGCATGATGTACTTTTCCGTCTTCAGCCATAGAATCGGATCTAAGATGACCCCCATCTTAATCAAGAAACCGTTAGCGATGCCGTAACGGTCGCCCGAGAAGATCATCTGCCACAGGAAATACACGTTTCCCGAGATCGATGGCGCATAGAACACGAGCGTCATGAATGCGCGCAGCTTCGGCCGCAGATCATTAATGAGCCAAGCAAACACGAAACAAGCGATGTAACTGAGCGGTCCTGTAATTACCGCGAAGAGGATCGTGTTCTTGACCGCAATCAAGAACACGTCGTCTTCCAGAAACAAGCGGCCATAATTCTGCCAGCCGATAAAACGCGGAAACTCAAGCATATTGAAGTAAGTGAAACTAATAACGATGGACATAATGACAGGCAGCACCGTAAATACGGCAAAGAGCAGCAAATAGGGCGACATCAGGATATAAGAATGCTTATGCCCCTTCATGATCTCCCATTTGACAGCCCACCAGCTCGGAGTGCTCGTCGGCGTTTTGCCCGCCACTGTCGTTGTTCGTTGATTCGGCATATCGATATTTGACATTTGGACCCCTCCTTTATTCCGGCAGGCCGAATTCTTTGCGTTTCGCGCGAATTTCATCTTGGATATACTGCGCGTAGTCGAGGATCGCTTCGCGCGCCTCCGTATCCGCACCGACGACGACTTTCAAGAATGCGTTCTGCAAATGCCGTCCGGTGAAGTAACCGCCCGGAACCTCCGGAATGCCGCGGACCCACTCAAATTCCTCTTTCAAGCTGTCATAATCGGCCACTGGCCAAGGCAAGCTGTCAAGCGCTTTGACGTTCGCGGTCGGATAGCGGGCCGAAGCGCCCATAAGCGCTTCCATTTCGCGGCCGTACTTCGTCTGCGCATCTTCGCCGGTCCACCATTTCATGAACTGCCATGCGGCATCTTTATCCTTCGCTCCGCTTAGCATCAGCGTGCCGCTTCCGTTGCTTGGCGTATCTCTGCGGATCGTGCCGTCCGGCTGTTTCGTGCCCGGAATCGGAACGAAGCCCCACATGCCGCGAATTTCCGGCGCGAATACAGACAGCTGGTTATACGTCGTATAATCGACGATACCGATCGGCATTTCACCGGTTCTGAAGCGGTTCGCGAAATCGAATTCGCGCTCAAGCTTATAATCGCTGTAGAGGTCGGTCCAGGTTTTGAACGTCTCTACCCCGATTCTGGAATCCAAATCGGACTCTTTGCCTTCATTCCGGTAAAATTGTCCGCCATTCTGCATGAGCATCGTAGCAAAGATGGAATTCGGCGGAATGTTCTGACCCGGAATCGGCACGGAGGTCGCAGGCGTCGTAATCGGCATGCCAAGCTGCATCCGGTTCTTGTTCAGCACTGCTAGCAGCTTATACATATCGTCCCAAGTTTGAGGAACATCCAGGCCCAGCTCTTTCAAGACATCCTTCCGATAAAAAAGCATATTGAAGGTTTGGGTTTCCGGCAGCGCATAGACGCCTTTCTGGTAAGTAAACGGAACTAGCGCGCTTGGACGGAACCAATTGGCTACTTCCCGGTAATCCGGAAATTGCGACAGATCGGCCGCGGCTTTGCGCATCGCGTAATTCACCGGAATATCGTTGCTGATTTGCATCGCGACATCCGGCCCTTGGCCTGCAAGCGTAGCCGGCAGCAGCGTATTCATTTGTACCAACTTCAAATTCACGTTAATGCCGGTCTCCGGCGTGAATGTTTCGTCGATCATCGCTTTCAGCGTATTCGCCTGGTCGCGGCCGCTTCCGATCCACACGGTGATGGAACGCGGATTCTTCTCGTCGGACGCATTGCCGATCTGGTTGTAATCGATGAAGAAGGAATACGCGAACGTTGTGATCTCATGGCTAAGTCTCGTAAAAAATCCGTCACCGGCCGAAGGAAGCTTCTTATTCGGCGAAGCGACATAGATTTCGTCGATTTGCAGCGGCATTTCGAGCGCCTTCTGCAGCCAAGTGCCCAGACCGCCCGTGTTGCTCTTGTAAGCGGCAAGGCGGCGCGGAATCGTGTCCGGATTATCGATGAGCTCGCCGAGCTGCAGCGCCATCGTCTTGAGCAGCGCTTCGGAATCGCTGCTTCCGCCCGACAGCCGCTTCAATTCTTTGCTGACGGCCGTCAGTCTTTCTTCCTCCGACTTGAACGTCTTCAGCAGGTTCGGAACCTGCTCGTCCACGCGGTAGTCGCGGAACTTATCCGGCGATGCGCCTGTAATCATGATAACTTTGCGGTACATCTCGTTGAGGTTAAATAAGCTGTCTTTCACTTCGCGGATAAGCGGCGCGAATTCGCCGAGCGTGTCTTCAAGGCGGATGATGTTCTTGCCTTTCTTTAGCTCGAACAAATACGGCTCGTCTCCTCCCATGACGTCGAGGCGGTATCCGCTCTTATAGCGGAACGGGATTTGCTCCGCTTCCCGGAACGGCACTTCGCCGTTAACGTACAGCCTGCGCGTGGAGTAGATGCCGCGGACGAATTGCTGTTTTGCCTTTAAGGCGATCTTATAGAGTCCGGCTTCCGGAGCGTCAATCTCCCATTCGATCCACTGTCCGGGCATCCGCCAATTGTAGCCGCCGATCGTATTAACCCGAATGAGCTCCGGACTATACGGCTGCACGGCTGCGCTGGCCCGTTCGGTTTGCGGATAGAGTGTCGGAGACGACTTGGCGCGCGCATTTTCGGCTTGAACCGTTATGAGCTGACCGTCCGTTTCCTTTAACCCCTCCTGCTCGTATCGCTTAACGGTTTCTTCATATAGCGCGGGATGCTTGTCTTGATACAAGCGCAGCTGCCGAACGACCATCGGCTCGCGCTGCGATACGAATGAGAGCGTGTGCGTTCCGGCGGTCAAGTAGAACCGGAAAGGATCCGCGTAGTAGCCGTTCGAATCCTTGAGCAGCAATTCGCGCCATTCGGGCCGCTCAAACTGCTGCGGGCGCAGGTCGTTTCCGCGGTTATCCCGCTTTACCTGATCCAGCTCATTGTCCCAAATGCGGTCGAATTGCAAATAATCCGCTTCCTCAAACGGCAGCTCGCCGTCGATCAACAACGAACGCTCGATGCTGGAGCTTTTTCCTTTGATGGGATAATACTGTACCGAGATATTGTAAAAGCCCGCTTCCGGGACATTCACCTTCCAGTCGACTCGGCCTTGTTCGCCGGTCTTCAGCGAAGTACCGCTCATACCCTCGTAATTGTCGAGCTTCTCGATGTCTTCGCCTTCCGCCATCGCATAATCGGAAGCATGGATGATCACTTCGCGATCGGGGAACCCCGCATTTTCATTCTTAGCCAGGTACGATGTGTAATCGCCCCGTTCTTGCTGCAGCGAGGTCCACGAACCGCTGACGAACGTCGATTTCTCGCCAGCACCGCTCACGTTGTCTGCCCCAAGCTGAGACCAGAGCACAAGCAGTCCGGCCGCTCCAATAATGCCGATCGACCATAAAGTCAACTTCTTCTTTCGAACAGTTCCTTTCAATGTCAGCCCTCCTATGCGGCGACTTGATCTGCGGCCAACCTCATATTTTTTCACCTAACGAACTAACCGGACAGTTAGGTTGTTATGATCGCATGATAGGTTGAAGTAGCATCCGGGAATTGGTGAAACAAAAGGGGCTGTTCCGATTAGTCGGCAGCCCCTCTCCTTAGTTGCCAGTACTGCTCCAATCAGCTTATTTCAGCTTATCCAGCGCAGCTTGGCCGTTTGACTTATACTTCTCAAGCGTTGCCGCTACGGATTGATTTTTGACGATAACGTCATCCATGATCGTGAAGAACGGGAAGTCTGCTACGCCTTCCTCGATCGAAAGGCGGCCAGTGCCGTTTACGTGCTCGATCGCCATCTTGATGTCAGCTTCGTTCTTGAAGCGGGACTCAAGCCAGTCTTGGCCGAGGTATTCCTCTGTCGCAGGGATATCTTGCAATTCTTCGAAAATTTGGTACACGATTTGCGGATCCTTCGTTCCTTTCGGAATAAAGTAACCATTTTGCGCCGTGTTCGCGAACGTGTATTTTCCGTCGCTTTGCGGACCTGCCGGGTTAGGCACGATACCAACCTCGAATGTCAGATCCCCCATGTTCCAGTCATAGTTGATCGACATGGCGACATCGCCGTCTTTGAACGTATTCGTTTCGTTCCAGTCCATTTTATTGCCGGATTTCACTTTCACGACATTCTCCACATTGTAGAGACGGTTAACGAATTCAAGCGCTTCAGACATCTTCGGATCCGTAAAACCTAGCGATAAGTCCGTTTCATTAACGAACAGCGCGCCGTTCGTTACGCCGATGTGACGAGCCGCATCGGCTGCCCAGCCTGCGTAGCCCCAAGTATCTTTCTTGCCGTCGTTATTGGAGTCTGTCGTTGCTTGCTTCGCGATTTCCATGAACTTGTCCCAAGTCCATTCGCCGTTGTTGTACAGATCCTGCGGATCCTGCAAGCCAAGCTTCTTGATTAGATCGCGGTTATAGTACAGCCCTACTGCAGAAATGCCGGGCGTATTGAACGAATATTCCGTTCCGCCGATTGCCGGCAGCTTCTGAACGCGCTTCTGTTCTTTGTTGATGTCGTTATCGGCGGTTGTGAAGTCCGTAAGCGGAAGTACCAAGCCTTGTTTAATTGGCGCGATCGCGCGTTTGAACTCCATGATCGAAATGTCGGCCATCGGCTCGCCCGCAAGCACTGCGGTCGTGAATTTGTCCATGTATTGATCGAACGGAATGTTCACGAATTCGAGCTTCATGTTATATTTTTCTTCGAGCTCAGCGATCTTCGCGAGGGAGGCTTTCTCGCCGGCCGTTTCACCTTTTGGCTTGCCATCCCACCACATGGAGATTTTGACCGTGCGTCCGCCTAAATTGATGGCTTCCGCCACAGGCTCGTTCTCTACGGCATTTTCTTCGGTTGCGGCATTGTTTCCGGCAGGTTCAGTCGTTGTGTTGGTTGCAGTATTGCTTTCGGTTGTGTTTGAGCCATTGCTGCTGGTATTGCCGTTGCCTCCTCCGCATGCACTTAGAGTAAGCATTAACGCGACAGACAAGATTGTAAGTGCTTTCATTTTTCTCATTGCAAAACAACCTCCTATTTGTTTGTCTTGCCGCACTTCGGAGCAGAATCCATTCCGTCTCCGAACCGCCTTTTTCTACCAGATTCCCCAACGTAAACGTTTACAATTTACCGTTTAATGTTCTCTCACCACCACCGTTAGGCTAACATTTCAAAAACCACATGCCAAGCATAGCACCCACTACCAAAATCAGTCAATTAAATTTTGCTTAAAGCAACAAATAAATTTTTGTAATGTTTTTATATAGTTATGTTATTGTTATTTTGTTAGGTAATTTCATATCCCCGGCGGCATATAAATAGCCCGCCTGAACGCTTCTAGGCATTCAGGCGGGCTTTAAACGCTCCCAGATATTCATTCACATAACGGTTTCCATGCTCGCAATGGGATGAGCATAGGCATCTCGAATAATAATATCGCCGTAAATCAACTTTTTCTCATAGGACGAGCTCGGATTAAGGATCCGCCACAGTATCTGATCGACAGCTCTCATGCCAAGCAATTCCTTGTTCACGTTGACCGTTGCCAGAATCGGATAATTGTCGCAGGTGTTATCGTAGCCGGTAACGGCGCATTGTTCCGGCACCTGGATCTGAAGCTTATTCAGTTCTTCGATCAAGTACCTTGCATTCACGTCGTGCGCGCAGACGAATACCTCAGGCAGCTCGCCCAGCTTGATCTTGGAGAATAAGAGATACATATCTTGTGCGTCGGGACCGATCAGCTGCGGGTCTTGATTCAATTCGATTTGATAGCTTTCCAACGTCGTGCGAAAAGCAAGCCACCTCTCGAAATAACTAGGCGCATCATTGATGCTCCCAACATACTGGAACTTCCGGTAGCCCTTGCTGATCAACTTCGTCATGAGCTCCTGCACGCAGCTGAAATTGTCGGAAAATACCGTGTCGCAGTGGAGTGCCGGATCACTGTGGTCGATCATGACGACAGGGATGTTCATTCGTTTAATATCGAGCAGAATTTGAGTCGAGACAGAGCCGATCGTAATGACACCTTGAATGGCCTCTGGCTTGAGAAGAGAAAATACATGCTCGCCGGACGGTTCGGTCAGCGTAATAATGTCCATGCCCCGCTGGCTCAATCTTGCGTTGACGCCGTCAAATACGGGCCCCCAATAGACGGAATCCCGATTCTGATAACGCACGTTCGGAAACAGGACGACAATGGTTCCGCTCCGCTTCATGTCCTCGTGCTCGTTCAGCTCTCCCGTAAACCGGGCGGGCTCATTATTTTTAAAGTATCCGAGCTGGCCTGCCGCTTTCATGATCATTTCTCTCGTTCGCTCGCTCACGCCATTCTTGCCTGATAGCGCGCGCGATACGGCAAACTTTGAAACGCCTGCAAAATCGGCGATTTCCTGGATTTTCACTTTTCCTCTCATTCGGACCAGTCCATTCTGTGCACAATTTAGGTATCTCAGCCTATTGATCGGTCTTTGAGCGCATTTCGATGAATGAGTCCAAATTTGCCGCTTGTTGTAAACCAATCATAGCAAACAGTTTGTCAAACGTAAATCGGATGTTGCAATTTGTTATGTATTTGTTTGGTCGAATAGCAAAAAGTTAACGAAATCGCCATTTGAACATATAAAAAAACGACCTTGCAGACTCAAAACCGCAGGTCGTTCCTTTTCGTTTCATTCCGGTGCGCAAAGCGTAAACGAAACTCCACTTACACCAGAACCAACATTAGATGAAACAGCAGCATCGATTCTATGATTTCGACCATGGCTCCATAGGTATCTCCTGTCAAACCGCCCAGTTTGCGGATCAGCCAAATGGAGAGAATCCAACCCAAGGCAACCGCGATACCGCCTTGCATCAGCAGCGTAACAAACGCCGACTGATATTCCGCACTCGGCCATACAAGCAATGATCCTGTCGCCAGCAATATGGTCACCAACACCGCCGATGCGGCATGACGAAAGCGCACCGATCGAAACAACGATGCCATCCCCTCGTTTGGCCTTGCGAACGGAAACACGGCCATGGCCAGCACAATCCATAGCCTGCTCCAGGCGCAAGCCAGCATAATCAGAGGGAAGAAGCTGCGCCATTGCAGCTCCGGAACGTTCAGCACCGCCGTCAAGCTGGAGAATTTAAACAAAAGCAGCAGCACCGCCGTCAATACGCCCATCGCGCCGACTCTGCTGTCTTTCATAATATCCAGCATCTTCTCGCGGGAGCGGTGGCTCATCACCCCATCCGCGGTATCCATCAGCCCATCTGTATGAAGTCCGCCGCTAAGCGCAATCCAGACCGCGAGCAGAATGACGGCAGACGTCATCGCCGGCACCGCGTCCTGAAGCAGCATGCCAACCAACGTTATAACACCTCCGATCACTGCGCCTACAACGGGATAGTAGACGACGCTTCGCGCCAACACCTCCGGCGTGAACGGGATCACGATAGGGACCGGAATTCTCGTCAGCAGTTGAAGAGCGGTACCTGCAGCTTGCAGCTGTTCTTTCAGTATTCGGCTAAGCAAGTTACTCCTCCTCCAGGTGAAAAGCATGCGCCTTCAAATCGAGCGGGATGCCGGCCACCACGAGGAAAGCTTGCTGGCAGCATGCCGCAAGCTTCCTGTTCATTCGCCCTGCCTCGTCGCGAAATTGGCGTCCGAGCGAATAAGCAGGCACGATCCCGCTGCCTACCTCGTTCGTCACCAGCAGAAGCGGACCGGTGCAGCTGGTGACGGCATCAATAAGTCGATTAACCTCCGCCGAGAGCGCACCGGAATCATAGCGATAGGATTCTCCATCATTCGCATCGAATTCACCTAGTCGAAGCATCTGATTCGTCAACCATAACGTAAGACAATCGATGATAACGGCCGGACGCCCATGGTCATGGTCATGATCTTGCCCCTCTCCCACAACCACCTCTGCCGCCTCAAGCTTTACCAACAGCTCCGCCACATCATAAGGCTCCTCAATCGTTTGCCAAGCAAACCCAGATCGCTCGCGCGAATCCCGATGGTGATCGGTCCGTTCCTTCATCTCGTCATCCCACATCTGGGATGTGGCAATATAGATACCCCGCTTGGACAGCTTCATTGCGTAGGCTTCGGCGAAACCGCTCTTCCCGCTCCTAGCGCCGCCTGTTATGAATATCGCCATGTACTCCCCCACCTCTCGTTCCACCAAAATGCTACAGGTAGCTACTCGCGCGAAACACCGGCGCTCTCGAACGTAGCCATTTCACGCATCACGCGAAGTGCCGCATCCACCAGGTGGAAACAAAGCACCGCTCCTGTCCCCTCGCCCAGCCGCATATCCAAATGAATCATCGGCGAAAGTCCGATCTGTTCCAGCAGCTTGCGATGTCCCTGTTCTTGCGAGAGATGAGAACCGATCATATACGCCGCCGATTGCGGTGCGATTGAGGCTGCAACAAGCGCCGCTGCCGAGGAGATGAAACCGTCAATGATAACCGGGCAGCGATTGGCCGCTGCACCGAGAATGACGCCGACCAATCCGGCAATTTCAAGCCCGCCTACTTTTGCCAATGCACCAATCGGATCGGACACAGAAGGCGCGTTGCAAGCGATCGCCCGATTGACGACATCAACCTTATGCATGCGTCGCTCTTCGTTGATTCCGGTACCAAGTCCGACAGCCTCATCTGCAGACATGTTGCCAAGAACAGCGCAAAGCGCAGCGCTTGCCGTCGTATTGCCAATCCCCATTTCGCCCGTGGCAAACATGCGATAGCCGTCAGCAGCAAGCTTTTCCGTCAAATGAAATCCATCTATGATAGCCGCGAGCGCTTCATCACGCGTCATCGCCTGCTCTTTTGTCATGTTCGCGGTACCCTTGCGGGTCTTGCAGGTAATCAAGGACGGATGCTCCAAATCCGCATTTACGCCCATATCCACGCAGTACACATCAGCGCCGGCGCCTCTGGCAAGCACGTTCACACACGCTCCGCCCGAGAGGAAATTCAGTACCATCTGCGGCGTAACTTCAGCTGGAAAAGCACTAATTCCTTCCTCGCACACCCCGTGGTCGCCAGCCATCACGATGACCGCCCGTTTGGATAAATCAGCCGAAATTTCACCGGTTACGCCTGCTATTTGTTTTGCGATCTCCTCCAGCTTCCCCAAGCTGCCCGGAGGTTTCGTCAAGTTGTTCAAGTGAAGCTGCACTGCTTCTATTTGTTCCCTATTGAGAGGGTGAATCTGCTCAATTAACCCCATTAAATAAGTTTCGTTTTTCATGCAAAACCCTCCTCTTCAAGTACGACTCAATCATCATTCGCCTCGACATCCCAATTCACCTGGCTGCACGCCTGATTGCAATAGAATTTGCGGAACGCCGGTATCCGGATGCGGCAGCACAATGGATCTTGCTCCGAACACAGTTTGAATCAGCTCAGGACGAATGACTTCCGAGGGAGGCCCATACGCCTCGATGCCTCCATCATGCAGGACGAGCAACTCGTCGCAGTAATGAGCGGCCAGATTCAAATCATGCAGCACGGCGATGACCGTCAGCCCCCGCTCCCGCTGCCATTTCTTCACCGTATCCAGCAGCTGCACCTGATACCCGATATCCAAGAAAGTGGTCGGCTCATCGAGCAGCAGCAGTTCCGGTTCCTGGGCCATCACTTTAGCCAAAGCAACGCGTTGACGCTCGCCTCCGCTTAGCTGATCGATTCGACGATGCTGCAGCTCCAGAAGCCCCATCGATCCAAGTGCATCATCGACCACCTCACCACTGCCGGAAGTTTCCTCACCCAGCCAGTTCTGATAGGGGAAACGCCCCATCGTAACCACCTCACGAACGGTAAAACCGACCGCCGGAAGTCCGCCTTGCTGCAGCACCGCTACCCATTTCGCCAAATCCTTGCGCTTATACGCACCGACAGCCCGATCTCTTAACAGCACATCTCCCGCGGTCGGCGGCTCCATGCCTGTCAGCAGCTGCAGCAGCGTTGATTTACCGACGCCATTAGGACCGATTATGCCGTACATACGACCTTCCTGCATCGTGAAACTAATCTCGCGCAGTATTTGCTTATCCGCAATTCGTTTGGATAATCGCCTAGCTTCGATCATGCCTGTCATGCCTGTGAACCTCCTTGCAGCACCTTCCGCCGATAGAGCAAATAACCAAAGAACGGTGCACCGATAAGCGCCGTCACCACGCCAAGCGAAATTTCTTTCGGGCTAAGCGCGGTCCGAGCGAGCGTATCCGCCCAAAGCAGATAAATGGCACCCCCTACGGCCGACAGCGGAATGATGAAGCGATAGTCGGGTCCGACCAACAAGCGAAGGAGATGAGGCACTACCAAGCCTACGAAACCGACTACACCGGCAATGGAAACCGCAACCGCCGTCAACAAGGTAGAAACAATCAGAACGATTAGTTTCGTTCGCTCGACGTTTACGCCTAAATGAGCGGCATGCCGCTCGCCCAGCACGAATAAATTGAGATGCTGTCCATAACGGATCATGACCGGCAAACCTACGATCAGGAACGGCACAATCAATTGGACATGCTCCCAACTGCGTGCGCTTAGACTCCCCATCAGCCAGAATAAAGCTTCGTTAATTACACCTTGCGACATCGACACCATGAACGTCACGAAAGCGCCGAGAAAAGCTTGAACGATAACGCCGGACAAGATTAACGTCTCGACATTAATCGATCCTCTTGCACGGGAGAGTGCAAATACAATAAAAAGTGTTACGATTCCTGTTGTGAAGGCGACGAGCGGAACCGTCCATAAGCCGATCACCGATTGGTAGCCGAATACAATCATGAAAGCCGCGCCAACCGAGCAGCCCGTTGCAACGCCAAGCGTGAATGGATCGGCAAGCGGATTGCGAAGTACACCTTGAAATCCGGAGCCGGCAAGTGCCAGGCTAGCTCCGACAAGCATAGCTAAGACGACTCTGGATAATCGCAGCTGAGTCACGATTGCGATATCGCTGGCCTCATAGAGACCGCTCGGATCCTCCATCCAAGGCAGCTGATGAATTAATATTCCCCATACGCGAAGAAGAGGCAATCTGGACGAGCCAATAGACAAACTGACGACGACAGATATAGCAAGAAGGAGCATCGCTGCTCCTCCATAAACATATAGCCTTTTTCTCATCTTACTTGAATAGGTCCGGATGCAGCTTCTTCGCTACCTCCAGCAGCCCATCGGCTAGTCGCGGTCCGACACGCGTCAACGGATCCTGGTCCACTTCAAACACTTGCTTATTCTTAATGGCGTTAATTGTTGCCCAGCCCGGTCTTGTTTCAATTCCCGTTAGAATGGGATTTTTCTCACCTTCAGCAAGTGTCATGGAAGCATATATGATCTGATCCGGATTCGATTTGACGACCGACTCGGGATTAATTTCGTACCAACCCTGTTCACTGGCAATGTTAACGCCTCCGGCGAGTGTAATGAGCTCATCCAGGAACTCGCCTTTTCCGACTGTCCAGCCCGGTGCGAACTCCAGGTATACATTCCGTTTCGGCGCATCTTTAACGGCATTAACAACCTGTTCCCTAACTTGCTCCATATGAGCCGTCACCGCTGCCGCTTGCTCGTTTTTATCCAAAATTTCACCGATCTGCTTTACCTTCTCCATGACGGCGTCATAGGTCTTAGGATCTGTCGCAAACACCGGAATTTGGAGCGAGCGAAGCTTATCGACAACGGCACTTCCCATTGTGTAGGAGGCGAGCACAAGGTCCGGTTTAAGCGAAACGATTTTCTCAATATCCGCGTCCATGTCCCCGATCTTCGGCAGACTCTCCGCTTCCTTCGGATAGTTGGAGTAATTGTCAACGGCAACCAGAGATGCCCCTGCTTCTACGGCATAGACGATTTCCGTCTCACTGGGCAGCAGCGAAACGATGCGCGCAGGCGCGGATTGGAACGTAAGCTCTGTGCCTGTTACATCCTTCAACTTCAGCGGATATACGGAATGTTGTTGTTGTTGTGCCGAGTTATTCGCATTCGCAGCAGCTTGCTCGGATGTATTAGCTGTATTGCCCTCATTCTCAGCAGCTTGATTGGCCTTATTCCCGCCGGAACCGCAAGCAGCCGTTAACATCAGCAAAGCAGCCATAGTCAGGGTTAAGACAATTTTAGTTAATGGCATTAATTTCGATTTCATGTGATTCATACTCTCCCTATTTTATAATTGCGTCCAATGAAAACCCGGCTATTGCCGAATGAAACAAAAAAAAAGCATTTCCGACTTCGAGCGTCAGAAATGCTTACGTTCCGTAGAACATCAGCGGGCAATATACAGTTGCCCATCTCCAACACCTCCCTAAGTCCTCGTAGGTAGCGTTTAAACGGAACAGGCAGGTATCCTGACTCGAAGCATCCGTCATCAACGTCTTCCCAAACGATCCCATCGTTCAGTGACTTATCGTTGATGCATTGTCGACTACGGCGATGGACAAGCATTCTTCCATTCCGGGGCGACGCTTCTTACAGTGGCGGGTCCGTGCCGGCATTGCACCGGTCTTCCCTTTTAAGCTAAGCTTGCGTGTTTCAACGAATGGAAACGAGCACATACACTTAGCACCTGTTCGTAAACTATGAAATTGCGCTTGAGTAAATATACCATCACCTATATAGGATGTCTACATTTGGCTTCACTTCCGTAGAAATCGGTTCATTTGACCGTTTAAACGCAGCGCATTAAATACGACTGAAACGGAACTGAGCGCCATAGCCGTCCCGGCCATCCACGGCTCTATGCCGCCAACTGCCGCAAATGGGATCACAATAGAGTTATACAGCAGCGCAAAACCAAGATTTTGACGAATATTCCTGACTGTCAGTCTGCTGATTTGAAAAGCCTCATAAATACCGGTCAGCCGCGAACGAAGCAACGTCATATGTCCGGCATCAAGCGCCGCTTCCGTACCGCCGCCCATCGCGATCCCGACATCTGCGGCCGCAAGTGCCGGGGCGTCATTCCAGCCGTCACCGGCCATGGCAATGACTCTTCCTTTCGCTTGCAGTTCGCGTATGAGCTCAGCTTTATGCTCCGGCAGCATGGACGCATGAACATTCTCCTGCGCGATACCCGTGATTCGGGCTACGTTCGTTGCCGATGAAGGATGATCGCCTGTTGCAAGCAAGATTTGAACCCCTTCGGCAGCCATTGCGGACACGGCCTCCGTTGACGATCGTTTCACTTGATCGGTGAAAGCAAACGCACCGACACACTCCCCGTCTATCGCGGCATAGATGACCGTCTCTCCCAGTTCTTCTCGTCGACTGACGAAGCTCAGCAACACGCGATTCATCTTCCAGTCCCGCTCAGCGGCAAAACCGGCATTTCCGATTGCGACTCGCTTACTCTCAACGACAGCTTCGATCCCCTTGCCGGGAAACGCATGATAAGCCGTCGATGCCGGGATGACCAGCCCTGCACGCTTGGCTGCCGCCTTAATCGCTGCCGCAAACGGATGCTGGGAATCTGCCTCGGCAGATGCAGCTAACCGCAGCAGTGCGCTTGGCGAGCCGGACAATGCAGATACTTCCGTTAACGCAGGCTTACCTTCCGTTAACGTGCCGGTCTTATCCAGCACGATTGTATCCAATTGCGCCAGACGTTCCAATGCGCCGGCTTCCTTCAACACAATGCCGCGGCGGGCAAGCTTACCGGTAGCCAATACGAGCGATATCGGCGCAGCCAAACCAAGCGCGCATGGACATGCGGCCAAGAGCACAGCCAGAGCATGAAGCGAAGCCTTCCCCCAATCGCCCGGCGCAAGCCATACCAGCCATAGAATCAGAGTGGCTATGGAAAGCAGCATCATGATCGGTACAAATATAGCCGATAACCGATCCACTCTTCGCCCGATTGAGGACTTCGTCGCTTGCGCTTGGCGCGTCAATGCCGCAATGCGGCTTAACATCGTATCCGGCCCGATCGCCGTGACCCGAATGCGCAGCTCTTGTCCGCGAACGATCGTGCCGGCGTACACCTGATCCCCGGCTGACCGCACTACAAGCGCGCTCTCGCCGGTTAGGAAGGACTCATCCATCGTCGAATGTCCCTCCACGATGATACCGTCCGTCGGAAGCGGTTCATTCACCGCTGCAATAAGCTGATCTCCGATCCTTACTTTTGCAAGTGAAGCCTTCTCCCTGGTGCCGCCGCGAATGACGATCGCTTCATTGGTCTGGAGCGATGCGTAGCTGTCGCTTTCCTTCATGACCCGCTCCGACGCGGATGCCTCCAGCAGCTTGCCAAGCAGCACAGCGGTTATGACCACCGCCGATGTCTCAAAGTATAACGCCCCGCCGGTCATCATGGAGATATAACTGTAGGCGAAAGCAGCCGTAGTTCCTATCGCTACGAGCACATCCATATTGGCCGTTCGCTCTCGCAGGGCATAGAATGCCCCGAAATAGAAAGGCATCCCGATAAAGAACTGCACGATTGCCGCTAGCACAAACTGAAGCAGGGGCTCCTGAATAAGCAAAGGAACCGGAATGGCTTCCAGCCAAGCATAATGATGAACCATTGTCCATAGCAGCGGGATCGTGAATAAGACGGCCACGAAGACTCGCACTTTAAGCGAGTCCAGCTCGGAAGAATTGTCTCCATCCTTCCCGTACAGGAAAGCATGAAAGCCAAGCTGACCGATTCGTTCGATAATGGATGTCGGCGACGTTTGTTCCGGTGAGAAGGTGATGTAAGCCGATTTGGCCGCATAATGAACGGATACACCGGATACGCCTGCCAGCTTGCCGACAGCCCGTTCGATGCGGGTTGCACAGGCTGTGCAGCTCATGCCTTGTATTCGCAAATCAAGCGTATGGTCTCCGCGTTGCTGCTGCATAATGAACCTCCTCAATCAAACAAACTAGCTGTCCTACTCTCCACTATATGGCAGGGTTGTTCGACTCATGATATAAACAACAAAAGCACCTTCGCGCAGCAAGCGCGAAAGTGCTCTCTTGAAGAACAATCTATTCCCCGGTAGCAACTTCACCGGGCCAGCTCAGCATACCGCCGAGCACATTAACGACCTCATAGCCTTGCGCAGCCAAATAATCACAAGCTTTGCCGCTGCGATTGCCGCTTCTGCAAACCATATACAGCGGCTCCTCGAAATCATTCAATTCGCCCAGTCGTTCAATAAAGACGGAAAGCGGGATGCTTACCGCTTCTTTAATATGGCCGGATTCCCATTCATCGGGCTCCCGTACGTCGATTACGCTCAGCTTCTCGCCTTCGCGCAGCCGAGTTTCCAATTCACTTGCCGTTATTTCTCCCATTTCCTGCTATCGCTCCTTCGTGCTAGTAATGAAACCCATACTTGCATTTTACTCCTCTGCCTTGCCCTATGTCCATCTGGCGAGTGACATAAGAAGGAGCAGCATCCGCTGTTCTCTGCGAAGGCTGCTCCCGATTAGTACCATTTCGTTAAATACGTACCGCCGTGCCGCTGACGGCAACCATCAGCATGCCTTCTCGAACGACCTCATAATCGATATCGATACCGACTAGCGCATTTGCGCCCAGCCGTGAAGCTTGACTTTGCATCTCACTGAATGCTACGTCGCGCGCTTCTTTCAGCTTCGTCTCGTATGCACCTGAGCGTCCTCCGACAATATCGGTAATACTGGCGAACAAATCACGCATGATGTTTGCTCCCATAATCGCTTCTCCGGTTACAACACCAAGGTATTGCTGAATCGGATGTCCTTCAATCGTAGGCGTAGTCGTTACTATCATTGAAATCCCTCCCAATCGATATAGTGACTCATACGTAAGACGATGAACAACGGATTCAAATCATGGAAGAAAAAGCAGGCAAGCCGTCCACTTTCCCGTCTTCCGTAAATTGAATGCGAACGACCTTCTCGCTATGCTGCTCAAACCAGATCCGAACGGTAACCTCAAATTTACGAGAGCCTTTGTTCAGCAGCAGACGAAACGTTTCCGACATCAGTCCCGCTTCCTCCACTTTTCGGCCGACATGCTTATAGTCCACAATCTCAGCATGATAACGGTGCGTCGTTTCCTTCATCGCGAGTCTGCCCCACTTCGCGTACGGCGGTTCTGCGGAAACAGGCGTAACGGCACCCAACAGCATCATGCAAGTCATCACTAGAATAATTAACGGTCTCATTCTGCCACCTCCATAGTCTAGGCGATGGTAGAATTCCCCATTTCAAGTTCTTTCATACATGGATGGATGAGGTTACTGCTTCAACTGGAATAATCCTTTAACCACATGCTGACTTCTTGTCACGATTCGGCTTGACAGCAGCAGCGCGGCACTCCAGCATATCAGAAATCCATTCCACAGCGGGTCAAACACTCCCTTTGGCGGGTGAAGATACTTATAAGGGATCCCGTTGGATAGCAGATCGTCTCTTAGGTTAGAACCAACCCGAAGCGCAATAATAACGGCTACTATAAGTGCAAGCGAACCAAGCGCATACCATACTCGCTGCTTCTTCACCGCCCAATAAAGCAGTGAAGCCACATAGAATCCGAACAATAGCGAAGACAACGGTGCCACAACGACGGTACTGACGAAATCATGTCTGTGGTGGATAACCATCATTTTAATCTTGTAAACAATCGATGTCGTCACCAGTAACACGAACCATAAAGCGATTTTTGTGCTTGGCGCCGCGAGCTTCTCTTTAACTGTACTCCGCGTCATGCCAATGAAGCGAACGTATCGGTACAGAAGCAGGAGTCCCGGAATGAGCAGCCCCACAATCGAGAAGTCAATCTGCAACTTCGAATACAACGGCGAATGGCCATGGTATTCTCGCAGAAAGGGGAACCACTCTACAAATATACCGCCAACATGCGTCCAAGCATCTACGAACATATGCGTCCAATAACCAATCAATAAAGACCCGAGAAATACGATCCATGCGCGTGCCGAATCCAGCTTCCAATCCACACACAAGTCAGACACAAACTGATCCATTCTCCCGAAGGACGGAAGAAACTTGGGCAGTACCGGCTTGATCATATAATGAAACACAAAGGCAAAGGCAATACACAAAGGCAAGCCTTGTATTAGAAAACCTAATATCGAATGTCCAATACTCTGATAGGGCTCCATCGCCACAAAATATTCCATATCAGGCGACATGCTCCCAAGGATAAGTCCCGTAACGCTTACCCATTTAGGCTTGATCCGTCTAAGCGGCACCGCAAAGAACGGATGTGCAAAAGTAAAAGGCACGGTTATTCTAACCCGCCGAACTTATTCAATGGCCATAGTCGAAAAACGGCTCGACCTTCCACGCTTGATAAGGCGATGGGGCCCAACACGCGGCTGTCTTGACTGTTTTCTCGATTATCTCCCATTACAAATACGGTGTCGGAGGGGACAGTATAGGGCATTTCAAGCCCGTTCGAGAAGGTGAGACCTTTTATGTACGGCTCATCCAGTTGTTTATCATTCAGAATGACATGGCCATCATCGGTAATGTTAAGGACATCCCCCGGCAAGCCGATCACGCGTTTAATCAGTCGCTTGTCGCTTTCGGGACCGTTGATGATAACGATATCTCCCCGGTGCGGAGACTCGAATCTGTAGCTGATTTTATCCTCAATCAATCGTTGACCTTCCACTAATGTTTTTTGCATCGAGATATTTCTTACTTCGGTTTGGGCAAACGCATAGTTCTGGATCAACAACGCGGCTACCATCGCCACGCCCAGCGTAAGAACCCAGTCCCTTACTTCTCTCGCCCACGGTTTCTTATGTGTAGGTGTAACTTCCGGTTTCTCCATACCATTCTCCTTCCAATTCGTACAGCTATCGGCTTACATAGTTCGTTCTCTAGCTAAACCTTCTTATAACTATTACGAAATTAACCATCAAATAGTTTCTTTGAAAACAGCATTTTGTAAAAAGCATTGCCCGTCCGCGGTCTGGTAGGATAAAGTTAGGAGATTAATGTACCTTACCAAAGGAGTGAATGATCGTTGTCCGCTGATGCCAAGGCTGCACTTATACCCACTACACGCTCCGACCATTTCATTTTCATCGTAGTTACTTTATTGTACTGGTCTACCTTATATGTCTATGTCCCTATTCTTCCACCATTTATGAAAAGCAGCGGGTATGCCGATGTGCTGATCGGCATCGTGCTCGGCAGTTACGGTTTTACGCAGATGCTCGTCCGTTTCCCGCTTGGACTTGCTTCCGATAAGCTTCATAAGCGTAAGCCATTCCTTATGCTGGGCATGGTGAGCGGTGCATTAAGCTGCGTATTGTTCACGATTCCCGGTTCCTGGCTATGGCCGTTAGCGGGACGAATGATGTCAGGCGTTTGCGCTTCCGCATGGGTTGCTTTCACCGTGCTTTACGCAGCTTACTACGCCTCCTCCGAAGCGACCAAAGCGATGAGTAATATCAGCTTCATGACCGTCTCCGGACAGTTAATCGGCATGACGCTGAGCGGCTGGCTCGCCGGCGCTTACAGCTGGAATGCTGCTTTTATCGCCGGAATTGGACTCGGCATCGCGGGGTTACTGCTTTCCTTTGCCGTTAAAGAGCCTCGCGAAGGAGTCGAACGTCCGCCAATCTCGCTGCAGCATCTGCGAGAAGTCGTTCGAACGCCATCCCTCATCCAAGTATCTACGCTGTCGATCTTAGCTCACTGCGTGCTGTTTATTACCATGTTCGGGTTCACGCCGCTGAAAGCAACATCTTTAGGCGCATCAAGCAGCCAGCTCACCTTGATCGTCATTGCGTTCATGGTTCCGCATGCCATCGCTTCCTTGCTGACAGGCCGAGTCCTTGCACCGCGATACGGGAGCAGGAATGTGATTGCTTTAGGCTTTGCAGTTAGTGCATTATGCACGATTGCCATTGCTTTCTCCCCATCGCTGGGATGGCTGGCACTTACGCAGGCGCTTAACGGCTTTGCACAGGGCATGCACCTGCCTTTACTGCTCGGTCTCGCCATACAGCCGTTTGAGTCCTCTAAACGCGCAACGGCGATGGGCTTCTATCAAGCCGTATACTCGATCGGCATGTTCGCTGGCCCTTTCCTAGCCGGCTTCATCAATGAAGCCTTCGGACGCGATTACGGATTCTGGCTGGGCGGCCTCTTCGCTCTGGCTGCACTGGCTCTAACGCTGATCTGGCGTCGCAGTCATGCTCAACAATCCGCCTAACAACAGAAAACCCTGCCGCAATCATCGCGGCAGGGTTTTCTCATTGCCTTTAACTACATGCACTCTTCCGGATCTTCAACCTGTGCGTCCTCGATGGAGATCTTCTCGGCAACCGTGTCACGGATCACGGAAACGACGGTTTGCAGCAGATAGTTAATATCCGCTTGGCTTTGTTGGAACTCCGTAATGATTGGGATACCATCCAGTTCATCTTGCAGCACTTCGATCTCTTTCTCGATCTTAGCGACCATATCCGCGTTCTTGAACGTTGTCTCGAAAGCAACGATTTCCTTCTGCTTCTTCTTGATTTGGGCAATCAAACCTTGAATGCGCTCATTACCTTGAATTTGCTTCTCCGCACGTTGGAACTGCTGCACTTCTTCCGAAGTGAAGATCATCGTTGCTAGTTCTTTCGTTTTGGCCATGATATCCGCACGTACGATAATATCCTCCGTATTGAATTTCGGCACCGTACAATTCGAATCGTGGTCGTGGTCGTGATCATGTTTATGTTCGTGTTTCGCTGTTTGCTCTTTTGCCAATGGTTCCAGCTCCTCTAGTTTGTTAAGAAACGGCTTCTTGTTGCGTATATTCCGTGATGGGCTCAGCTTTGACATACCAAGTTTGAGCTTCCGTCACTCTAGCTTCTATGAATTGACCAATCCACGCTGCCGGTCCTTCGATATGAACCAGTTTATTCGTGCGCGTTCGTCCGGACAATACATGCGCATTGTTCTTGCTCTGGCCTTCTATCAGCACTTCGACAACTTGGCCGATTGCATCTTCATTACTCTTACGGCTGAGCTCCGCAATAACGGCGTTCAGTCTCGCGAGCCGCGCTTTCTTCACAGCCTCCGGAATGTTATCTTCCATATCTGCAGCAGGTGTTCCCACACGCGGTGAGTAGATGAAGGTGTAAGCAGAAGCGAAGCCGACTTCCCGCATAAGGGAGAGTGTATCTTCGAACTGCTCGTCCGTTTCACCGGGGAAACCTACAATGACATCCGTAGTCATGGATACACCCGGGATCGCCCGTTTGATTTTGGCTGCCAGCTCCAGGAACATCTCTCTTGAATACTTGCGACTCATCCGTTTAAGCACCTCAGTGCTGCCGGATTGTACAGGCAGATGAATATGCTCTACGAGATTGCCCTTTGTTGCCAGTACCTCAATCAAATGATCGTCGAAGTCACGCGGGTGACTGGTCGTAAACCGGATACGCGGCAAATCGATCTTGGCCATATCCGCCATCAAATCGCCGAACCGGTACTCGATATCGTCAAAATCCTTCCCGTAGGCGTTAACATTCTGTCCTAGCAGCGTAATCTCTTTAAAGCCTTGACGAGCCAGCTCACGAACCTCCGCGATGACATCCTCCGGACGTCTGCTGCGTTCTTTACCGCGCGTATAAGGCACGATACAGTACGTACAGAACTTGTCGCAGCCGTACATGATGTTCACCCAGCCGCGCATGCCTTCTCGCTTCTTAGGCAGATTCTCGATGATGTCGCCTTCTTTGGACCATACCTCAACTACCATTTCCTTGCTAAACAGCGCATCCTGCAATAGGTATGGAAGCCTGTGAATATTATGTGTACCGAAAATCAGATCTACGAAGCTATGCTTCTGCATAATTCGGCTGACAACCGATTCCTCCTGCGACATGCAGCCGCATACACCAAGAATCAGTCCCGGTTTCTCCAGCTTCAGATGCTTCAAATGCCCAAGCTCGCCGAATACTTTATCTTCTGCATTCTCGCGAACCGCGCAAGTGTTGAGCAGGATGACATCCGCTTGCGTGCGGTCATCCGTCGGCAGATAGCCCATTTGCTCGAACATGCCCTTCATGACTTCCGTATCATGCTCATTCATCTGGCATCCATATGTCGCTATTGCATAATATTTCCCCTTGCCTAGCTCCTTCAGGAGTGGTGGAACGGCAAAATCGTAATGAATGCTAATATCCTCTTTACCCCTGCGCTTCTCGTCCTTATAGCTTGGCGCAGCGTTTATTTGAATGTTTCGACCATTGATGCGGTACGTTGTTTTTCCCTCACCTTTGCTAACTACCTTCGCATCCGAAAAATCAAAGTATTTCGAGTAGTCCTTGTCATCCATTAATTCGTTCACTTCCTTTCAACACCATACCTAATAAACGATTATACCAAAAATGTGTTTGCCTTTCCAATGAACAAATTTCAAAAAAACTCAAGTCAATTGATTACATCTGCCTCTTGTCTGACATTGGCGGTTTCGAAGAAACCTATCCTAAAAAAGCAGCTCGTGATTGGAAAAATGAAAAATGACCACCATCGGTGGTCATTTTTCATTTTGAATGAATGATATCAATGGCTTTCAAAAAGTTCTTATCCCTCATCATCTTCGGGAAATCCCTTTTCCATAGCCAATCCTTTAATTCCTTCCCGCTCACCGTATTTCGAGTTGGATGATTTGAGACCAGACGCCCATGATTTAATCCAGGATTAAACCAATATCGCGCCGTTTTTTCACTGACTTCAAATAGTTCTGCAATGTCTCTCGGGGACAAGGGTGTATCGTCAGGTAAATACAGATAATACTCTGGTATCCTTACCCCGAACTCGTTCAATAAGTCTTGATTCTGCATCGCAATCTGGAGATCAATCTGGGTAACCAACTCTATTTCCCAATAGCTTGCTTCAATCTTTGGATTTCGGCTACCATTTCCATTCTGCCTCGTATCCATTCCTTCATTGACTGATTCCCACGAGTACGGGACAGTTCAAACTCGGCCTCAAGTTCCTTTAGCTGTTTTGATGTTGCTTCCTTCATGTTAATGACAGTTTCCTGAACCGAAGTGCTCGGTTCATAGTTCTCATGAAGTTGATCATTAAGGTCATACTGAATTAACTCAGAGTACCCGTTCATCTCCTCCCAGGTATGCAAATCTTTCAAGTCCATTGGGAAATTTATACTCTGATCAATAATCCGCTTGTATTTTTTCAAAAAATCAATGTTTTTATGATCTCGATACGAAGACTTCCCGACGTCTCCTCTCGCAGCTTTTGTTCGATTATGACGCATTTGTAAGTCAGCCGCCCAATCACGTTGATCCATCAGACCACTATCGACTCTTGCAGTTTCAATCCATTCGTTCATCGAATGACGCCCATCATGAAAACTCAGTTTACTTCTTTTTTCATCGGGAAGAATGTCACCTACATTTGCTTTCAAACGTTTCATTCTTACACTGATTGACATAGGATGATACGGACAATCGGGTTCATTCATGTTAGGTCGGAAGAAGTAACCGTGCCCCTCTTTATAAACCTCCAAAATGTTTTTTGTTTTAAAGGTTTTACCAGTATATTTACGGTGAGAGCGGAATGGACAGATTGCGTACATTTCTTTGAGATAGATGTTGATCAGCTTCACAAGATAAGGCGGCACCAAAGTCCCATAAATGAGTGAACTCGGGCCGTATCCTCCTTTACTTTTTGGGGCTGGGACATTTAATCGTCCATAACCGTCATCATTATTGGCGACGAGAAAACCTTCATCATTTATCTCAAAGTCTTCAATTGCGAGCTTAGTTGCTTCTGAGCGTCGTAAGCCTAATATAAACGAAAATGCAACTAACAATGCATCTTTCAGGCCGTACTCCTTTAACACGTAGATGAAGAACTTAACATATTCCTCTCTAGTCAAGAAGACACTACGAGTCTCGTCATCTGCAAATTGCAAATTCTTCCGAGTAGGAACTTGGTCAAATGCACTTAGAATGCTTGACCGAACAAGTGAAAGATTACGTTCTTCTCGACGTTCTTCTTCTAATGATAGCCCTTCTGTAAGCATCCTCTTCCTAAGTTTGTCTTCTCGCTGCATGATCCAGTAAAAAAGCAACTTCTTCAGAGACTCGACTCTTTGGTGAAAAGTCTGAGGTTCATAAAGCTTTTCAAGATTTTTGACGTCTTTCGAATCGAATAAATCAAAGTTAAAATTGTAGTCCAGCGACTTCAAAATCGACTCATCCAGATCAATTCGACCAAATGCGCCGAACTTGTGATAATGCCCCTGGCGTGCTAATGCGAGCTGAAAAATCGTGTTCTGCAACTCACGTTTGTGCCTGACCGAAACTTCCTGACTAGACAACGATGAACGTGAGACAACTATCCCAACAACCGTAATTCTTGGCGTATTGGAGCTCACATGATCAACATAACTGTCGATGAACGCTCTTGTATCATCCGCCAGAAAATCCGCGCTCGTTATTTTTGGCAGTGTTCGGCATTGCTCGGATTCCAGTAAACTTAGAACTGAACGAATATGATATCGGCGGCCGAATTTCTTCACAAGATCAGGGTAAGCATTAACTGCGCTGTACACTTTAGAATACGGTATTCCATTTTGTTTAGAAATGGATTCGAGACTCGTGTACTCATCTGCAATTTCCCGCAACTTGTCTTCCTTGTACATGTACTTCTTTTTCAGAGAATTGGTCCCTTCACGTTCAACGTACAGATCCCTTGAAAGCTCACCACTTTCCAACATCCGTTTCAAACTGTCACTATTCATTCTCAGTATCTTCCCCGCTTTCTGCGCCGTACAGTATGTCTCTTGCACTTTCTCGTGAGTCTCTGCTGCACGGAATAAATTTGCATTATTCGTATACATAATTGCAACTCCCTTGTATAATATTGTTGCCACAAGATGCACATTCTACTCCCGATTCTGTCGACACATTATAATAACTGTCGACAGAATTCGCCGCTTTTCGTGCGTTTTGTTGCTAAGTCGATTTCAGAAGATCAGATACAATTTTCACAACAGAAAAGCGAAAAAACGGCTGTCTTGTTGACATATACGATTATTACACAACTCATCAGCCAAGCAAAGTTGAAGGTTAGGCTGTTAAACGGTGTACGGCGGAGCATTCGCGAGAGAAAAAATTTTTCATAGACCACCTTAGTTCTAATTCGGCCTAATTTGCCAATGTTAAATTTGCACTCATTTACACAAGAAAATATAAAAACATATTTGATCAGCTTGATAAACGAAAAACCCACCTTGGAAAGGTGGGTTTTATATATTATTCTTTTCGATTTCACGCAAAAAGATTTGAAGTCGATTATATATTTGATTCAGTTTATCCTTTTGATGATTTCCTTCTATTTCTTTTATGAGCTCTCTAATATCATAATTCACTTGGTTGATTATTTTCTTTGGATTGATTATCGTAACTTCTAAAAACTCATTGTTTATTTCAGCATTAAAAAGTTCTACAATGTTTCCGACGGCTTGACAGTTGTTACATTTCCACACACATGTTTCAGAGTCCATCACTGCTGTGCTCTTACATTTAAAACAAACAAAATGTATTTCATTACTTTTTAATAGATATGAAATCTTATTTGTTTTAAAAAAAGTAAGAGCAGCTTTCTTAAGACTCATGAAAGCCACACTTTCTTTTTCTCTGACTTAGGCTTCGAACGTTGCAAAAAATCTTTTAAATCATTTCCTACTATTATATAACCACCTTGGCAATATGATTTTAATTTTTCTTGTCTACACCAGCGTCTAACTGTCTCATTACTTTTATTAAGAAGTTCTGCCACTTGCGACGGAGAGAACAATGTTTCATTGGGAATAGCATCAAAGAGTGGATTAAGTTCCGTAGACAATCCAAGCTCGCGTTCTAGCCGATAATTATAATAAGCCACTGTAATCTCCCTCTCGTATTTGAACTCTTTTGTACCCGCCATTATTCATCTGCTCACGAATTGATAAAATTCTGGACATACCATCCCTTTTATGTCCTTCGCCCTTCCACATTTTATAGCAAATGATTTTAAATTTTTCAAAATCGTATTTTTTTATATTTGTTAGTGGGTAGAGATCAAAGAACGGAATTATTACTTCAATTAAATCCTTCAATTTTGTCACTGAATAAATTACAGATTTATTATTAAAATAAATCTGACCACATTTAAGATAGCTTCTTATCTTATATAAAATATTTTTGTCTTCTTTTTTCAGAGCAATACTAAACGTGGCACTTAGATATAATTTATTCGTTTTTTTGCCTCTTCGAATGCCAAGTGAGAATGACCCCTCCCCCATAGTAAATCCCGTTATTTGACCACAGAAGAATTCTTTTTTCTTAGGAAGTCTCTCATTTATTTCTTTTTGCAATTTAGTTGAACCCTCCCGTCAGATTGTGTTTGAATAAAGCCATACAAAATCAGTACCAACAAAAAGCTTGTAATTGGAAGGCTGCACTCTTTCATCATTTTTGTCTATACCGTAATACTTGGTGAAGTACCCGTTTATAAATTTTCGATTTTCCTTTTGATTATTGAAAAGCCTGAACTCCTGTATTGGAATGGGAAAAGCATTTATTGTTGACTTTTCGTTTGACCTTCCAAAATAGTAAATTTCAAAAGTGTTCTGCTGCTCCAATTGTGATATTGATTCTTCAAAAAAGATCTGACCCTTTTTCTTATAATTAATTAGCGTTTGTTTAACTTCAAGAATTGTTTGACCCCATAGCTGTTCATTCATGATATCCTTCAGAGTGATTTTCATTAACTTTTGTCTCCTTCAAATCCAGATTTTAGTGGTGTATACTATTACAAAGAAGGGGGACTGTGATGAGAACCTTAGGTCAACAAGTGCGAAACATGCGTATCGAAAACGATATCGGGCTTAATGAATACGCAAAAGAACTTGAAGTATCAGCTGGGTATCTTAGTAATTTTGAAACAGGTAAAACTGATACAGTTCAATTAAAAGTTTTGGAGAAGATATTAGTTGACTTAGGTTTAACTTCTGAAGTTATGGACTCCACTTTGGATCAGCGCATCAGAAGAATTACTTCGTTGCTTGTAACATTACATAATGAATCACCCCTGGCTTTTGATTACTTTGCAAATAATATTGAACAAGGTGTTAGGTTGTTCTCAAGTCTGCACAATAAGAGTATGGGCTAATTTACCAATTTTATTCATTATAGTGAATTTCAATTTCATTATTATGAATAAGGAATCATCTTCCACTACCAGTACACAAAAGTCAGCTCGCTTAATATTGAATCAATTGTAATAAGCATATCAGCGGAAAATATATTCTTATAATGGTTCTACAACAGAGATTGCATAAAATGCATCGAGCAAAATAAAAGGCCAACCGATTCGATCGGTTGGCCATTTTTTTGAATTGTCTTGAGTAAACAGACACTGTCTCTAAACAATAGTAGCAATGAACAAGTAATTGGTTGGTGCCCAGGTCTGGAAATTTTAAGTTCTGGAGATGAATGAGCCGAGGTGATGATGAAATGGAATGGGTTGAAAATAGCCTTACTTATTCGCAAGATGAGCTGTCTTATTACTCTAGAGCGTTTAGTGTTGAGCAGCTAACCACAAAGTTGCTGTTTGCCAGAGGCATCACAAACGAAGAGCTGTTTAGCAAATACGCGTATCCTTCTATGGCGGATCTACATGACCCTTTTCTGCTCAGCGATATGAAGAAGGCTCTAGTCAGAATCATCCGCGCAATGAAGAACCAAGAAAAAATCGTCATTTACGGGGATTACGACGTTGACGGAATTACGTCCGCTGCGATTCTATACAGAGCGCTACATTTTTTCAAAGCAGACGTAACTGCCTTACTACCTACACGCAGAGACGGCTACGGCCTGACAGTAAGCGCAATCGAGCGTATGGTACTGCTTGATCCAGCATTAATTATCACAGTCGATAATGGCTCTAATGCCCACGAAGCACTTCGGTTTGCAGCTACTAAAGGAATTGATGTTGTTGTCACCGATCATCACGAAATAAACGGTCCATTTCCAACCTGCCATGCATTTGTGAATCCAAAACGCAGCGACAATCAATACCCAAACCCTAATCTTTGTGGAGCTGGCGTTGCCTTCAAGATTGCTCAGGCACTGTTTCAAGCAAGCAGTACACTTGAATGGCGTATTCATGCCTGGTATTATATTGAACTTGCCGCACTTGGAACTATTGCGGATCTGATGCCTCTAACAGGCGAAAACAGGCTGATAACCAAGCTGGGATTATCAAAGATGAATTTAAATCCGTCACCTCACCTGCGTGTGCTGTTTAGCTTGCTCAATTTGTCTTTAATCGACAGTTCTACCCTTTCGTTTCTTATTGCTCCAATCCTCAACTCTTGCGGCCGCATTAGCGATCCGAACGAAGCATTGAAAGCGTTGATTAGCGATGAACCTCAACACGAGAAATTAGCCAGCTTTATTGAGCTGAATAAACAACGGAAGCTAATGACGCAAGAATGCTTTCAAATCCTTGATCAAACCATTCAGAATCGGAAGTTGCATCACCAGAATGTTATTGTGGCACAAGGTGATTACCCTGAGGGATTGATTGGCATCCTAGCTGCCAAAGTTACTGACAAGTACCAAAAACCTGCAATTGTTATTACAGCGGAGGGAAAGGGCTCCTGCCGCAGCGTTCAAAACTCATCATTTTCCATCATTAATGCAATTTCTCATTGTGCAGAATCCTTAAAATCGTATGGCGGACATCAAGCTGCTGCGGGATTGACCGTGGAGTTACACATGTTTGATCACTTTAATGCTGAGCTTCAAAAAGCAGCGGCTTTAGAGCCAATGAAAAAGCCAAATAAGATTTATGATAGCCATTTGGATATCTGTTCTTTTTCGAACATCTTATTTGAAGACATGTTGCTAATGGAGCCATTCGGCATGATGAATCCAAAACCCATATTCTTGAACTCGCGTTCGGCCGACTCCATCCAATACTTTGGAAACAAAGAACAGCATGCCAAACTAAATATAAATAACAAAGAAGCTCTGTTATTTAACAGAGCCCAATTGCTTAAGCAGGATGGTTTGCGTCCATCCTTTCTATACAGCACAAACTCCTATGAAAAGAAAAACTTTGTCATCAATGAGTTAAATCATCAACTATTTTCGTAAGAAATCGTTGCTTCTGCACTTTGTGGTTGAAGTTGGCGGAGATGTATCGCATCCAACTAATGTACGGATGAAAACAACGCTTACCCTCCAGCATTTACCTGCAACATTAACTTATACCATTGCGTTAAAATTGTGACATAGTGCTTAAAACAAAGGGGTAATTGATTTGAAGAAAGCTTTTGTGTTTTTGGTTTTTGTACTGGTAATAACAGGTATTATTGGCTGTTCAAATGATAAGCAAGGTGATTTTGACGTTACGGAGGTTCGTAAATCTGCTTGGAATAGCCTTTCAGATAAAGACAAAGAAGAAGTAATTGGCGAATGGAAATCCGCAGAAGTTGTGGAAATGTCATTGAACGATCTTCCACTAGTAAAAAACGGCGGAGAATCGCCTGATTTGAAACATCTATACAAGACAACGTTCGAAACAAACCGCGATGAGATGCTTGGACCAATCGTCGTTTATGTTAACGGAGAATCTAATGAAATTATCGGGTACGGCGCAAGGAAATAAGAGCAATACCTCTCAAACAATGAACTACTCTGTCTATTAACGAAACAGGTTGCCTATATCGGCGGCCTGTTTCGTATTGTTTTATATATGCCAGGGATGTTCTTTCAAAAGAAATTTAGCACAGTGGGGAAAAGTATAGAACGCTTCCAATTTGTTCGGAATCAAAAGGAATTGGGGGAGCAATAACCCTATGATATCCAAGTGCATATATCAAAGCAATCTTATATTATTAGTCGTAACCAGTAACAACGGAGGTGTATTATGTCAACCAGATTACTTGAAATACTTATTTGCCTTATGCTTGGATTTTTTACAGGAATAACACTCAGTGGGAATGGTATTCACATTCAAGAAAGTGGGGTTCACATTTTATTAGGATGCATTCTTTGGGTCCTAATTTTCACCTACTTCAAAAAGAAGTAAGTAACTGTTCATTCACTAATGGATATCGACAATTCTATAAAACATTTATTATTGTGAAGTACAAGACAAATCGACATTGATTGAAGGAAGAACTAAAATGCAAAAACAAACAAGACGTATAATCCTGCTTCTTACCGCTGTTTCCATCGCAAGTATTGGAATTGCAGTGTGGCAAAACTATGAATTACGTTTGGAACACAAGAGAGAAGAACGACATCTTTCTCGAATGGCACATCGCGGAGCTTACTTTATTTACTTGACTCAACAACAGATTAACACTGTAAATAAAGAAAACAGTTGGGATAATAAGGAGACGAGGGATTCATTCCGCGCTTTGCTTGCCAGAGCAGACGAGAGTCTGATTGGTACAAACTGGACACTGAGTGATTTTTCTTCACAAGCTTCGTCTAATATGAATGACATCTACTTCTGGTTTACGGATTGGTGGATTGAAGCGGTAGATATTCTAAATAAGGCTGGACCATTATCTAAAGAAGATAAAACGCGTATATCCGAGTTGAGCAATATCGTTTCAAAAGTAGACGGTTTTTATGTTTCGACGCCGAGTTATTACGATTGGGATGGGATTTCGGATCAGTTGGCTTCATTACATGAAGAGTGGAAAAAAGCGAAATGAAACATTGATCAGTTTACGGTTGCAATGCTCGCTCAATGTTCATTACGTAGGGCAATTAAAGTAGTAATAAAATTGTTGCGAGCACTATATTAAAGCTGCTTGTCAGTTTTATTACGGTACAAAATACTGATGGTTCTAGGTAGTATTCAATTAATTACGATGTAAATTTGAACAACAAAAGAAGCAGCTTGCATTGCGGCAGCTGCTTCTAATTTAGCCTCTTAAAGATCGTCGATCTTGAATATTAACTGACAACAATTGATCTGTATCAATTCTATATTGAATTGAAACTTCAACGATATGCGAAGTATCATTACGATCTAACCATAGAGTAAAGGTTTGAATGGCCTCATTATTACGAATCCATCGACACCTAATAGGAGTAGCTTCACCATTGATTATGGCGTCGGGATATTTCTGCCTCACTGATTCCTTCGCAATTCGTCTCCATTTCCCGTAATAAGCTATCATTCTATCTGTATTCTCTATTTTTGAAACTCTTTTCCTTCCCCACTTGTTCTCGACGACTGTAACATATACCCCGAACTCGCGATTTTCTTCCCTCACCCAGTATTTATAAACATACTGTTTAGTGCTTGACGATGTAACTGAACACCCAACATACAGAAAATCCAAAATTTCCGCCCTTGGGTGCTTTGTTTTCACAGCGCCTCTAGCTAACTCCGTCCATTTTATGTATTGATGAAAGCCACCTTCAGCATCCTCGGCACTATATTTATTTGGAATTGATAAAGCAGAGATGTGATGATAAGTTAGGAATTGAGCAGAAATAACGATGCAGCAAATCAACTTCTTCATGCTTTCACCTCTTTTTACTGTATTTTTCCTGCAAAGAACTTGGACTATTCTAAAACAATACTTAGTCCTCTTTGGATAATGCCAAAGATTTATATTGAGCAAATATGAGCCATTAGCTTAGTTTAACGGTGCTTTTTTGTTACGTTGAATTTTGTTACGACAAACCCTCGATGAATTGTATTTTCAAACCAAATAAAAACCAGATCGGTCTTTTGGCCATGATGAATCTCCCCCTCAACTTTTATTGTATACCCACCTTTCGGCCGCTTCTGTATGTCTTTTACTATGAACGGATGTTCAAACGTGTATCCACCCGTGCCTGGCTCAAAGTATTCTTCCTGTAACACACTATGTATTTTCCGCTGCAACTCAAGAATAAGAACAAATTCCAGTTGCTCAACTCGGGTTGTCGGTTCCTTAAGAAAGGGATCTTTTTTTAATTCAATACTTGAATTGGAAGTTGGGACAGCTGCATGGCAAATCGGAATACATACAAACAGAGAGAGAAAAACAAAAACCATAAGTTTCATCTATGGAACCCCCTTTGACTATTCGTCTAATTTTAAAGGATATCTTTTCCTTGCTTTATTGATAATATCCCCACAATATATAACAGGCCGCCGATAAATCGGCAGCCTGTTATATATTGTGCTATCGTGTCCCGTTTACTTAAACGATCGCCAACACTCATTGGTTACTCGCTTCGCTCCTAGTCTCATTAGGCAGCTTTAAAGCCAACGATCCTGACTCTTCTTTGACTTCATTACCAACAATTCGTTTAACACCAAATTGAGTGATTTTTCCATCAAGGCTGATTTTCCCTGCCGTAATATTGGTACTAGTCATTAGGCCGCTGGTTCTGTAAAAGAATAAATCCTTCTTATTATCAGGTTTTGTTCCAGTGGCGTCCGTAACTTTGTTTTCCAGGAAGAGCTGATCCGTGTCTTTTTGCCCAACAGGTATATGTGCCTGCCACGTGATGACGAAAAAGTCATCCTTCAATTCATAGAACGAAACGTTATCATCCGTTATCAAGAAAAAACGATTAGCTTCACCGATTGGAAAGAAAAAGGTTGTCTCAAAGCCCTCTCGTTCATGCATGTAAGGTATGGCTTTATTCTCAAAGTGAGCACTTTTAGGCCCATAGTTCATAACAAATTTTCGCGCTTGCGCTAGGTCTCCCCTGTAAAGAATATTTCTTTCACTTGGTGTAAGTGGCGAGTTGACGATTACACTATCCCCAATTTCTGCTACTTGATAACCATAAAATTGTGAAAGGAATCGAAGCGGAACATACACACGATTGTTAATGATTTTTACTGACACATCGAGATTAATTTTATTTGATTGATTAGCCTTCATATAATACGCGGTGTTTTTACCCTCAGTTAAATGAACCGTCTCCGACCATTTGTTGATGGTTGCCGTTTTGGATGTTTGGTTCCATGTAATCGAAGCGCCGAGCGAATCAGTTAACGCACGAATCGGAACCAATGTACGGCCCTTATCGACATTGGGAGGAACATCAAATTGAATTTGCTTATCTTTAACAACAATTTTGGAGGGAGTAGCCGCAAAGGACGTAGTAGAAATGGCCAATAGGCTAGCGGCTGCAACGAGAAAAACAAGTTTTTTCAATTTGAATCTCCAACTCCTTTATACTAAAAATACAACAAGTGCATCATAAAACCGATAAAATAAACATTCATGCTTGAGTCTACCTATGACAGACGAAATTGGAGAAGATTTGTTGCGGTAATTTTCTAAAAAGTTGAAAAAAAGCAGGATTATGTAATCTACAATTCCATAGTGCTTATTAAGCTATCGTGCCCCCGTTAGGCGTGAATGTTTCAATCAAAGCAACTCCCTGTATTGGAATACTCAACTCTCCTGCACGCTTTACTACTAAATACATTACCACATATTCGTGAACCTACCCGTTAGCGTAGTTAAATCAGTTGCCATTAAAGACCACCTAATCATCCATTGAACTGTCCTTCTCCTTTAGCTTAATTGTTATTTCTTGCTTTTTCTCACATGATAGACAATTGATGCAACAAATAATATCAATATCAGGGAAAAGACCAGAATCCTACCCATATTTAGCTGGATGTCCATGCAATCCCTCCTGATTTTCCAATTATCTCCTATACGAAATTATAAAGGATTAGTTGCGGTAAACTGCCCGCTACTTCAATAAAAAAGAGACCCACAGCAACAGGTTGCGGGCCTAAGTTATATTTATTAAAGGGGTTCGATTATTGTAGATGTAAGTGAAATACTAGAAGTTATGTTTTGCAGCATATTCAAAAAAAATTTTCTTAGAAGCAAATACCATACGAAACTTCCAGTTAGCGCAACAGACCTACAATTAATCGGCGGACCATTCTTCGATGTGCTTTTGTGACCGTCAGTTGAATCATTTTTTCCACCACAGCCCACCAGAGCAAGGAACGAATCCACAGTCTGAGTAGAACGTTTTATGTTTTGTATCGTACGTTACTGTTACAATCTCCAGCCCAGAGTGTTCAGCCTCATGAAGTAATCTCTTTACTAACGCTTTGCCTATTCCTTTTCTCTGATGTTCTGGATGGATAATTATGTCTTCCATGTAACCATGTTGCAGTCCCGTTCCTGCAACATAACCGAATGCAATAAGCTCATTCTTTTCATCCCTGAGACCAGCCCAAAAATTGCAACGCTCAAATAAAGTTGGATAATCAAAATGCCTTCCTTCCCAACCAACAAGTTCTCTTAATTTTGGGACTTCTTGCGATTCAATCGGTAAATTAATGATAATCTCTTGATTCAGCGTACCATCTCTCCTTAATGATTCATCTCTGATTCTTATACCTTTTTCTTTGCGTTATCGTTCCTCGATAGCGCAATAACCTTACACATAGTATTAGCTACGTGAGGCTACTCCTATCAGGTATCAATTATTTCTTTGTTCTCAATCTCTTTACTGTATAGTAAACACCTATTCCAAGTAGCAACATACCAGAGACTTCTAACGTTCGCCAAAATGGGTTACCTATATGTCCAAATGTAACTCTATGTTGCATAGAGTCAACGGACTTATACTTCTCAACAATGTCTGGAATATTGTTCATTGTAAGATATATCCCTTGAATAATCTGAAAAGCAAAATAAACAAATACAAATATTAGTCCTACAATTAGCGCTTGAAAAAAAGACTTTTTCATAAGTACCTCCTTATCTTAAATTCCTTATTTCACCCTTCATCTTCGATTTAAAATTATATATAATGCTCCCACTTGATAGCAGTCTTATGAGGTTGCCGTTTCTACGTGTTTATTGAACTGTCTTGTCCGTTAGCTGAAGCCTTATTTCTGCCTTTTCTCTTGTACTTAAGTAACAAAAAGATAGAAGATACCAATATCAATCCGTCGAGTAGCAAGAACTCAAATGAAATGTTATAGCCAATCATAGGTATAGCAAGACCACCACTTAGGTCAGGAAATCGCTCCACATTACCGATGTACTCATTATTAATAAAAACCGAAGTAATAAAAAATATAAACCCTGAAATTAGTGAATATCCTACAATTCTCAAGTTGGACTTGAGAGATGGAAATATTTTATCTGTTATAAAGAATGGTATGAGAATTGAAAAGATTGCAGCAAAGTATGGGAAATAAATAATTGCCCCATAGTAAGCATTTCCTGTGAAGGTTTGTTCTACTAAAAATACCCCTAGGATAAATGAAAATAAGAAAGAAATAGCGGATATTATAGCTCCTACTAAAGAACTTAATAAAAATTGGTTTTTAAGAAGTAATCTCAGTACACGCATAAAGAAATCACCTCTCAGAAATATCTATTCTTTATGAACTACTACTCGCTAAACCACTGTACAAACCTGTCCGTTTCTTCAACAAATTGAAAAGGAGCTACCGTGTAGCAAGCTCCTTAACTATCGTATCAAATATAAAAGTTTGAAACTTTAGAGTGTTATTATTTCCGCTGACGTTTAAGAATGTATGTACTTTTGCTTTCCTTGATTGCCAGTTCCCACCCTTCATCTCCAAGAATATTTAAAACTCTTAGGAGGGAGATACCATTGAATTTTGGAGTGTGTTCACTTTCATCTACATAATATCTAATACCATAAATATCATGTTCCATTTTCAAGACTGTATATTCAAACTTTATGAAAACCACCCCTTTTAATTCTTCAGTTAGATATTACCATATGTTGATAATTTTATAAATATTAGTCGCCCAGATCACTGCCTGCGCTTTTATTGTATTTTGTTCTTCATTAGTTCAATCTTTAATGGGCTGCGACAAATTTAATTTCGCATCTTTACTTAGCAACTCGAATAAGAAACTGCTTTCATTACTGCTTCCGCCAACTCGTTTTCTGTATATTTCAGCTTCCACTCGATTACAACAAGCTTCCTGTCTGTTGTTGCTTTGGAATATCCTCTTATTTTCAATACCTTCTCGATCGGGGAAGCTCCGCTTGAGTCAACATCTTTTGTGAAACATTGATCGAAAGCTCGCTTAATTTTTTCTTCTAACTCAGACATTAAATAAGGGGCAATAAGGTTTGTGCATCCAGTGATTGCCCACATGAAAGAATGACCATGTCTTGCGTATCTTTCTCAAAGTACACAGTTAATCGCTTGAATGTATGTTTCCTTTGCATATTCATATTCACTCCATTCAAATCCAATTAGAACAAAGGCAGTTTGAACCGTAATTGCACTAATCTACCAGCACCTCTTTAATCTCTTCCTTGTACCCATTAGTTAAGTAAAGGCGGCCGATCTAATCGGCCGCCTTTACTTAATCATACAAGTACATTAAGAAGTAGAAGTATTCATCCTCCAATTGAAAAATAAACTCTGCCTGACAAACCCCATAAATTTCATTGCTATCCACCTTCCAAACCTGGCTAATAGATGAACACATAAATTGCTCAAATAATTGATTTAGTTTATTGATGGTTTTTTCACCGATATCATAATCGGAGAAACTTTTACGAATGGAATCTTTCCAGTTTATCAGAACTTCTATTTTTATTGCATCTGCTTCCGTAGAATTGATCTTCTCAAAAGTAAAGTTATACATCATATACTCATCAAACTTTATTGTTTCAAGCGCTTGAAGAAAACCTTTGATCTCACCTAAGTAGAGAATACTCATTATACCCGCCCTTCATGTCCATTTAAGGTTTGCAATAAGTAATGTTACCTGTTAGCTGAATATATTACATTTACAGTTTTTCTTTAAAGAAAGTAATAATACTGAGTTGCTCATCTTCCTTGTAGTTCTCACATTTCGATAATTGAACATCAATAAATTCACTGTCTCTTTCATGTATCCGAATAGATTTACAGACATATTCTGTTTTGTCTTTGTTGTTCGGATACCATGTATCTCGTGAATTATCTACAATCCATTTTATTTCCTTACCATTAGAAATTACGTCATGAATAACTGATCCGCTATCCATAGTCGGACTAATTATCATCAAATTATCTCCTAGACCCCCATTAAATCGTTTCACCATTTTATCGATACGAACAAAGTCAGCTTTGTCGAAGTTAGATATAACTGAATTATTTATAGCTACTTTTTTTATTCCTGATTGATTTAAGAGCAAAAGAATGATACCAATCAAAACAAGAATAATAAATGTCTGTGTAATAATTATCATTTTCTTGTAGTTAATAATTCTTCCTCCTCAAGATTAACATAACTGTTATATGCCACCCCTATTTTAACGTAGATGGAGAGTAATAGTTGCACTAAAGTGCTCCGTTGGCGGAACATAGGCTAATTTAATCAGTTTTAAAAATTAACCATTTATTATCTTCATTTTTCTCAAATATAAAGTTACCACTCAATTTTACCCCATCAGTATTAAGGAGATTTACAACTACAATCGCAACATTATCACAATTAAGTCCATACATCCCAGAAACTGACTTAACCCTTTCTTTATCTAAGGCTACATCCGTTACTGCTTGAGTATAAATTGCATTGTCGTACATTGCTAAAACCCCTCCCTTAAAAGCAGTTCCAGGATACAGTAATTTCTCAATGCGATCCTCATTACCTTCTTTCATCGCAATAAAATATTCATTCATAGCTTCAAATAAAGATTTGCTCAAAGCATGATTCTTAACATTTTCTATCTTGAGCTGTCCTTTTCGCTCTTTACCCTTCATCCTTTCTTTTATCTGTTCCTGATCATAATCGACATTTTCTGAATTAACTTGGCTTGTTCTATCTGAGGAATTCGCCTTTGGTTCATTTGTCTGTGGCTTGTCTTGCGTTAAATGTTTATTAGTTATTATAGGTTCAGCGTTATGGATATTCTCTGTGGTACTACAACTGGTTATTATTAAAGTAGAGCATAGAATCACTGCAAGTATTTTATTCATCCCTCTACTCCTTTTAAGGTACTTATGAACCAAGTATTGGTTGTCGGAACAGGTCTCTGATCAATCAGCAGCCTGTTGAAAGTTTAATCGCTTATTTCATGGTAGTTGAAAAAGCAGCCGATTGAAATGTAATCGGCTGCCTCGTTGTAGTCTGTTAAGCTATGTCTGCTCGTTAGCGTAATGAATCTGCTATTCCAACCAATACATCCGCCGTTACCTGATTTTCAATTCGACTATCCACTGACAGACGATACTGCCATCCGTTTTTTTCGAAAACTAAGATGTTAAAACCTCCCGTTAACTCTGGTTTTTTTGTTGAAAAGTACAGTGCATCACTACCATCTTTCAGTTTGTACTTTTCCCTAACTCTCTTTGACTTCTCAAAGTCAATTCTCTGCTCAATAGGTCTTACATCAATATTATAATGGTTTGTTCCTTGTGCTTCATGGAGATATTCTATTTGAAGTTCGTCGTTATAATTGCCGTTGTCATTTACACATCTACCTAAGTGATAAGTAAATTGTATAGGCGGTAATTTTATTGGCAATTGAAGTTTTCGTTGATTAACTGTTTCACATTCCTTTAATGCTTCTCCAATAGATTTATACCCGATATCGAGAAAAGGCTTTTCAAATGGAGGAATATCAGGTGCTGCATTTGCTTGAGAAGTTATTAATATTGTGCAATAGACCGCACTTTTGATCATTGTTTTTATAATAAACAAGATTTGATCACCTCAGTGGTTAAGTTCTCCATAACCAAGAGGTATTAATCATGGTTTTTCACTAACTGCCCATAAGCGCATTGAAAATGATACAGCTGCGGATCGCAAACTCCCCCTGGATTCAGTGAACCACATGAGAATATAGGAGTGTATTTGAATCTTGATATTCACCTAAATTGGTTACTGACCATTAACAGAATAAGCTGCCGTTCTAATGGCAGTCTGAAACCACGGTACAGCTCACCGTTGCGATTGGTATTTGTTGTATCATTTGACTCCTTCGAAAGCATAAAATGCAAGTGTTTTGTTAGCCTCAGAGTTTATTTTAAGCATGTCAAATAAGGACGGCATTAGCTGCTTCACTGTTTCAATATTAGCCCATTTTACTTCGGCTATATCATTATCTGGGTCATTTAAGATATCAATTGTTCCACTGACAACTTTTGCAATAAAAGTAACTATAACGGCATGGTGTTCTGTTTCCGAAAAGTACATTTCTCTTACTGAATTTAAGCCAGTAACGACAATATTAAACCCCGTTTCCTCTTTAACTTCACGGATTACAGCTTGCTCTAGTGTTTCTCCTCGCTCAACTGCCCCTCCTGGAAGGCCCCAATAAAATGAGTCTCCCTTTTTATTTTTAACTATTAAAATATTTCCACTGTTGTCTTCAATTAAAGCAGAAGCTACATCAACTCGTTTCAAGACAATCACCCTTTTAAGTTTTTGGTTGTGAATTTTGGATTTGAAGCTAAAACCCTTCTAATTCATAAAACTGGAAAATTAGATAAAGATAATCTGCCCGTTAGCAACACATGCAGTGCAAGCGTTTCTCCACTGATAATGGCATTACAATTACATACCTCCAGGGGAGCTAAATGAAAAAGCATTTAAAATTCCACTGGCCCTCATGGGTTGTAATAATGAATTGAAAGCTGAAACATTTTCCAATTTCATGCGTCTTCATTATTAAGGGAGAGGTGAATGATGAAGGAATTATTTCAACTAGGCTTGCTACTGATATCTATATTAACTGGATGTTCTCACGATAAAGAAAATAATAATGGCAATCTAGCTTCAGAAGCTAATAAGGGAAACACTTCAACACCATCACAATCAGAAACTTCTTCAGATGTTCCACCTCAAGATCAATCATTTGAAAAAGGAGTTTATGTAGACTTTTCGAAAAATATGGATCAGTCTATTCCAGATGGCATTGTTCAAAAACTAAAGGAAAACTTGGACGCTCTTGTAAATAAAGATGCCAATAAATTCAAAGAAGAATTACTCGAAGAGCATGATACGCCAGGTAATATGTCTTATGTTAATGACACAAACCAATATAGGTTTTTAGAAATATCTTATTCCAAATACGATGCTAAAGCTAAAAGCGTTATGATTTCCTTGTCAGTCCAAATATTAAGAAACGATATAATTGAAGATAACACCATAACGTATTACTTCAAACCAGATAAAACACAAGTATGGAAAATCGCATTGATTGATTAATCAATCGCTCACATTAACAGGAGTAGATGTGCCATAGCCTATTGTTGGAATTCATTGTAGTATATGCTTGAAACCTACACACCAGGAAAATTGGTTGCATCCCTGAAAAAACTATAAAGTGGCCCCCTAAATCAATGCTTTGGGAGGTGAGTTAACAATGTACAGGCTGCCATTTGATAGGCAACTTGTACATTGTTATGCTTTCATGGCCGTTAGTTCAACGATACTCCTCTTTTAGCTTCTAACCAATTCTTGAAATTCTCTTCAGAATTTATGTTATCTTCAATAACAGCATTATAAATGTCTACACTAAAGAATTTTTTACGGTATAACGGATGATTGAATAAACTGTTTTTCAACTTCAAAATAGCCAATCGTTGTACCGCATTAATCTGGGATTTCAATTCCTCAATCTTTTGCTGTTTTTGTTCAAATTTCTTGGAAGAAATCGCCCAGACATCTATCTTCCAATCATTTGAATTAAAAGTTGCATAACAGCCCCAATAGTACCCCTTCGGTAAGTGTTCTGTCTGCCCAATAAACTCATTACGATAATTCATTTTTGATGGTTTAATACATAATGAAATTTCCTTACCTAATTCAAAAAATGTTTCTTCATTCATTTTATCGTTTGCTAGATATATATCTAAATCTCTCCATGTCATTAAGTCCAGGAAGTAACTGCCGCTAATAAATACACCACCGTACTTTTCCAAAACTTGAGTTAAACCATTTAAGTATAGGAGTCCATCTGCTTCTGTTTTAATTAATGTATTGAGTGCTTCCAGCTCAGAATTCATTCTTTTACCTCCAATGGTTTAATTAATTGAAAATTGCTCAGATTAATACACACACCAACATATTACCATACATTGGAACCTTTCTTCCCTTTAGCGTAACTAAAAAAGGAGCAACTGCCGTTGGCAAACTGCTCCATGGTGCGTTCAAACTAAAATTCCTGTGAGTTCAATAAGCACATACCTTATTCAGAAAAGGTAACAATACAATTAAATAGATAAAGTCGTAAAGAGAAAGGTGTATTAAATGAAAAAGATAGCAAACACTTTTATCCTATCCCTTGTTCTTATTACATGTCTTCAAACAACAACCTTTGCATTAGAAAAACCAACTCAGGACTCCGAAGAGCTTCGATTACAGGATATGCTTATGAGCTTCCTTTCTCCTTATATTGGAAAAGATTTGAATAACTATTATTATCCGAAGATTTTTAGTACTTTCTCACCTGCTGTCGCTCCATGGAAAATCGAAGTCATTGAAACAAAAAGAGTAAATGGTTTCCGTGGTTTTATATTTGAAATTACATTTGAAATCGAACCTACCGATGGTGGACACTGGGTCCCAATAGGGAAGGACCGAATGACCTATGAAATCTCTTATGGACCGAGGGTCAAATTAATTAATCACACTCATTTAGCCACATATACATATCCTCCAGAATAATTACAAAAAAAATTCATCAAACTAATCTGGATGCACATCAAGCCGCTGATCGGCATCCTGTTCATCATTGTGCTCTCTTACCCGTTAGTTCAATCATTTGTCTCAGACTCTACTCTAAACTCAATCCATTCAATTCCCGTGACATTGGTTTTAGTGGTCAATCCTCGAAATTCCCACGTCCCTGGTTCAGTAATGTAGGGTCCAGTAACCTCCCATTGATAAGCTAACTTGTGAGAGCTTGTTAAAACTGCGAAAATAGCATCAGCAATTTTATGCATATTTAAAGGTGTACTAAAAACAACATCAAATAGGAAGGAGTCCTTCCAATAACGTTCGCACGAAATTAGAGTACCATTCATTTCACATACTTCATTAATTTTTGTGAGTAGCTTATGTACTTTTTCCTCTCTGTTCACTTTGAAAAAGGCATGCCAATAAATACATTTATACATATAAATCCCCCGTATTTACAACTCTGTTCTTAGTATTCTCCACTTGTCTTTCTTGAACTATCGTACCCGTTAGTTCAATGACTTCATACAATGAATCGAGATTTCACTAGCCGTCTTCATCTTTAGTTATACCAATAGTTATAAAAGTCCTCTGCAAACCAAAAGAGGTATATTCCAAAAAGGAATAAGAGTAATCCAATTATTTTGATTAACCTTAAAGTTAATTTACGCGGCTCTTTGTATTGAATATTCTCTTCAAACTCATGATTTGGTTTCATTGATCTAAAAGCGCTAAATGTAAAAAACCTGAAAACCAAGTCAGGAAAACAAAATAAAAAGAGACCAACTAATATAAGTGGGATCGAAGACATTCCAATAGTCATTGGGTCTATTTCAACCCCAGGCCCAGGTTCCTTATGCAGTGAAGCTCTAAGAAGTATAATTATCACCCTAATTCCGTAGTTAATAAGAATCATTTTATCTTAAAATTGCACGTTTATTAATTGGTAAATATACGGGGCAGCTATTAAACTAATCTGCCCGTTAGCAGAACAGGCCGCCGATTGTTCAGCAGCCTGTCGAATTTGCGCTATCGTGCCCGTTAGTTCAATGGCGGTGTGTGTTTAATCTGTAATTTGAGAAAATAGAAACCAGTGATTATGACCAGCAAAAAATGCATTAAATAAGGAATGTAACCTGGTAATATATAATGAACCCTTAGAATGTGGTCCATCATCAAAAAACTCCACATCAGTTGATAAATCAAATTACTAAGTAGGATGGTTTTAAGTATTACCCTTTCTGCCATCCATTCCTTCGAGCATAAGGCAACCCCGAAGAAAATCTGCACCAAACACCAAAATAAACCTATTGGTGCTGACCTCCAGCCCCAAAGGTATTCTAATATTGGAGGGAAGTACATTAATCCCTGGAATACTGTTAACGCACCGATAATTCGGAGATTAGTGAAGTTGATAGCAAGCCCTCCCTTGAGTATTTCACGTTTTGCCTCCTCCGATAACGATTGTGATAACAAGAAAAGTTTCTACTTTCGGAAGTATGCCCATATTATTAACGTATTTTACACTTCATTAGTTGATGTAATCTGCCTGTTAGCGAAACAGGCCGCCAAGATGCTGGTAGCCTACTGTCGTTGTGCTCTTGTGCCCGTTAGTTCAATCGTGTAATGATTTCACAACTGCCCAGCTTTGATGTTCATGGAATAAGCTCTCAATTGCTTTTGCAGGTTCAATCCATCGCAAAAAATGGTCTTCTTCTGTTGGATTACCTGTTTGCTCACCTATTTCACATTGATAAAAGTGACCTTCACTTAGAAAATATTTGTATTCGTTTGTGGAGTAAAAATATCTTTGAGCACACCCAATATAACGACCTACTTGAATCTGCATCCCCATCTCTTCTAGAGCTTCCCTTATTAAACACTCTTCATGAGATTCATTGTTTTCTATTCCGCCACCTGGAAGAAAATACTTGCCATCAGCTGTTTGAATAACTGCGATATTATCTTTCTCTTTGTTCAACATCAAAATATACGCGGCAGGTCTCCATATGTATTCCTTACCTTCTTCTTTTACACCAAAGGTAATGATTGGCATGTATTATTCCTCCTTAACCTCTATATCTAATTAGGCAATCCTACCCGTTAGTTGAACGAATTTAATTTAATAGAACAGTTTTGATTCCTAGAAATTTCTATAATTTCATAGCTCTGCTCTGAGTTGTTTTTTTAATAATATTAAACAACTCCTCGGTATTCCTCTGGGACATAGGAAATATATTTCATAATATCTAAGAACAGTTGCCGAATATCTTTTTGTTTTGTAAGAAGATATTTGAACTCAACAATTGCTGTCGAATCGTTATATTTTAAAATGAAATAGTCGTATTGGGTTTGTGTATTTACATTTTTTTTGCTGCCTAGATATTCACTTATTGTGGTAAGGCTGGGTCCTGAAGGAGACCATCTGGTATATTTGAATAATTTTCATCAATCATTGCAATTCTGCCATCGTCATTTAATGTTTTATAATCGTTGTCTTCTCTAAGCTTTACAATTTTTATTTGAGGGGGGAAATAGAACCCAAAACTACTGTTACCGTCGTAAAGCCACTTGCCCTTTTCTTCTTTACCATGAATCAAAATTGTTTTTGAGTCTTCACCTGAGTATTCTGAAAGATGAAGAGAATTTTGTTTTTTTGAAAATTCATTCTGGACGGATGCCGTGTTTTCACTGACATTAGACTCATTGTTATTTGCTGCGTGTTGAAGTTTACTACTCCTCTCCGCACTGTTATCATTTTGGCAGCCAGCAATTAGGAAGGATACTAGTAAACAAAATGCACCAAAGATAACTTGTTTCTTCATTGAACCCCCACTTTCAATATTTGGTAATTATTAGTATTAAGGTAAATTGTTTCGAAGACAATTAGGAATGCAGTATCACTGCTCTTTATTTGAGCAAAGGCAGCTGACCTTAGTCAACTGCCTTTGTGTCTCCATTGAGCTATTGTGCCCGTTAGTTCAGCAATAGGCGCCTTAGAATAAGAACAAAAGAAACTTCTATTGAATTGACAATGGAATTATTGGTGAGCTCGCCGTAATCTTATCTGCTACAACAGTATAGAATGCAGGGAATTTCTTATATAGATGATTAGGCTCTTCTTCTAAAATTCTTATGTATAATCCTTGATTGGCTATCGCGGACAAGATTTCTCCTAGTGTCCACTTCCTCAACAATACTTTATGCAAACTAGAACGTTCATTCTCAGGAACAAAAGAGGTATAAGCAATATCATCTTCTCGAAGCTCTGTATCGAAATAATCACCGTTGTCTTTTAAAACAATGCCATTTCCATCATCATTCAATAATTTATGTGCAAAAGGGTGAAAGTCTGTCAGAATGAAGCGACCATTTGGTTTCAACATGCGAGCAACGACTGAAAAAATCTGATTTAAATCGGAGAAATAATGCAAAATACCGAATTCCATCAAAACAATATCGAAATTCCTTAACTCTTCTTCATTAGAGATATTAAGAACATCTGAGTTTATGTAATTGACTTTAACACCTGCTGCTCTAGCAACATCCTGGGCATAACGCTTATTTTCCTCAGATATATCAACAATAGTTACTTCAGCACCGAGTATCGCTAAAGGTATTGCTTTACTCCCCGTTGAGCCTAAAAGATTAATAATTCGTAGACCTTTTAATTCTCCCATATACTTTAACCATCTTCGAAGTGGATATTTTGGATCTCTTTTTAGTTTCTCCGCCTGCTCAATCGGAGTACCAAAGTGATTCATCCAAGCATCGTATGCCTTAGTATTCCAAGCTAGTCTGTTTACTTTAGATTGCTTTTCTTGCATTATGCCACCTCTTTTTCAATGAATGGGATTGGTTTCCACGAAGCCAAAACACTTTAACAGATTCCCGTTCTATTGTAAACGTTTTTTGAACAAAACTGCCTCGTTAGCGGAACAGGCCACCACATTCGGCAGGCTATTTTTCGTTTTGTGCTATCGTCCCAGTTAGCTTAGCAATTATTGGGTTGTAATATTAACTATTACTGAATCTTCGTATTCCTTCTTGTCCTGCACCCATTTAAGTACGTATTCGTGAGTGATATTTTTACTTCGAAGTGAACGTTGTTAAGAGTAAATCCGTTAGTATTTGGCTGTATCAAGCTTGTAGAAACAGATAAGCTACCTTTAAGTGTAAGTGAAGGACTTACTGCTTCTGATTCACCTAAATAATCAAAATCAATTTTGTATTCATTAGTTTTACTACTTGGAGTTATTGAAACTTTCCAGTGCTTAGGAGATTTAGATAATGACCATTGAAATTGTGTTGTGTGTCCATCGTGTGTGATAGGTGAACTCTCTTTTTCACTCTTTCGGTTTTGTTCTTGAACTTTCTCTGAAAAAACATCAGAAATGTCGGCAAGATTATGTTTTTCAGCAACTAAAGTTTTATCATCGAAAAGTAAAAAAGAGGGGAACTTTTTTATTTTCAAGGACTGTGCCTTCTTATTTCCATCATCCGTAGAGACATCGTAAACAATAGGTGATAATACTGCTACCGTTACTGAAAAGTCATTAACTTTTTTTTTAATTTCTTCTGTATCTTTAGCTTCAGCAAAGACTACTAAAGTAAATTGTCCAATGTCTTTTGAGATGTATTCTTTGATAGCAGTCTCTTTACTCTTACAACCACCAACAAGAAATAGTGCCAAACTTAACGTGAGTAATGATATTACTTTCAACATCAATTTCCCTCCTGAATATCAGTTAGGCATAAGGGACAACGAAGCCTCAGAATCTAAGACCAATAGTCAACTATTCGTTACAGATGATTTTGCTAATGTTATGTATAAACATTTCCAACTGAAATCATAGACGCAAATTGAAATCAATTGTTGCGCTAATCTACCCCGATAGCTCAATGAAAGAATCTCACTTGTCTTCTGTTTCATTAATAACAATACCCCTGATCTGAACTCGAACTTTCTCACTAGGTAATGGGCGGCGAAGACTAATGTCGCCAGGCTCGGGTATAAATTCAGACCTATCTAGCCTTAATTCAAAGTAAAACTTTTACGGACTCCATTGTCTTTAACATTTCAACATAAGATGAACCAATAGCGTGACATCCAGGCAGTTCTTCAATAAGACCAAAAAAATAACTAGACTGATTGTTACCTTCTGGAACGAACTCCACGATTAGGTTTTAGTTCAATCATGTCCATAGTTTTTAATAATAAATTTATACTCAATCCAAAAGTGAAATGTTATGCCAATCATTATAAGTATGCTAAATATAGGACCTTCCCAAATTGATTTGATTCCTTCTAATAAATATAGAAAGATCGTCAGTCCTAAAGTAATAATTGCACTAAACTTCCAATTCTTAACAAAAAATAAGCTGTCAAATGAGTTTGATACATAACCATTCTTCTTTAATTTGATGTAGTTTCCTACTGAGCAAAAAATCACAAAACTCACTCCATTAAGCCATTCATTATTTCCATCTAGTAGATGCAAAGGGAAATAGTAAAAAATGATAATATTCACAAAGAGAATTGTTGAAAGAAATATAATGTGCCGATCTGTTATTCTAATATTATTTATTATTATCAATCCTTTTCAAAAAGTGATTAAGAAGTTTCGTCCTAACTTGACAATTTAACGAAACCACAAAATTCCAATCTTGAATTATTCGTGAAGGTAATTTATTAATCCTGCCTCTTGAGCTCAATAAAAACGGCTGCCGATAGTTGGAAGGCTGCCGTTTTGTCTGAATTAAGCCAAAGTACCCGATAGCTTAATGACAAGGATTGAATGTAGATTACTTCGTAACCTGAAATCCCTTCATTATTTCTTCAACCCGTCCATCCTTTGCAGAACCTGCGTATTCGTAAAATAATATAACATTTGCTACTTGATATTCGCTGTGCCTATACAACTCAGTTGCTGCTGTACTCTCTTCGAAATCCTTTAGCCCTTTTTCAGCTTTTTGGCGGGAGGAATAGACATAAAAGCTAATTAGCTGATTTGCATTTATTGCAAAAAATTCAGGTTTAACATTACTTAAAGACCTAATAAATACATTCTCTGGACTTAATTCTTGTGGTTCTGATAACAGAATATCTTTCGACTCGAAAGAAGCTTTAATCTGCTCTGACGTAATTTTCACATCTTCTTTTTTGCATCCTGTCATAATGAAGAAGCAAATAAACAAAACAACAAACATTACATTTCTCACGCACACACCTCACCTCTCTCCCATAAATTAGGACGTAAAATATAAGCAATTGTTGCGCTAACCAGCCCTGTTAGCTTAATAAATCAATAGGAGCAGCTGCCACGGCAATCTGCTCCTAATGTCGTTGAACTAACGCTACCCGATAAACGATACTTGGCGGACTAACTCATTGCCTTTACTAAATAGAGCAACTTCATTCGAAGATAACCATTGTATGTCTCCAAGATATTGAACATAAGCCCATTCGTTTGGACGATCCCGAAAAGCCTCAGTGCGAAGTATCTCTTGATTTGTATTATTAAAGACAATCAAGTAACCTATTACAACTGTTACTTCGTGCACGATATATAGCCTAGCTTTAAATCTTCTATCAGGACTTGAAATTGGCTTTCTCCAAAACCACTCGTTTTTCATATTTACTTCAATCACTTTTTCAAATGCTTGTCCGAATGGAACTTGATCCCATCCTTTTTCAGTAATAACCTTATCAAGCCCTTTTCTTAATATTTCAATTGTTACTTCTTTCTTTTGGTGATCATCCTTGGTGAAAAATGAATCTACGTTAAATTGAACCTGAACCGAGCAAACACCAGAAAAGTCTTTTACTTTTTCATCAGTGATTTCATCTACACAGTCAATTAGCACTTTCCATGAATCTGTGGTTTTTAGTTTGTCAAAAGATCTCTCGTATAACGAAACAATACAGCGGATTTGATCCCGAAATTGAAATCTTTTTTCTTTCCACGTTGCTTCATAGTCCTCTTTTGTCCCTGCTGTACTTATATATGGTATATCTAAATCGAACTCTTTTAAGATGGGCACTCCTAATCCTCCGATCCCTTCCATTGTTATTACAATTTCGGGCCATTGTTGAACTCTCGTGCCCGTTAGCTTAAAACATAGATGCAAGTATTCTTGCTGAAACTATATTTTCAATTTTTAAGATACTGTTTCCACATAACACAGCCAGCTTAATCAGGAATAGTTACAATTTGTTCCCCTTCTTTTGATAAGCCTCTTATTTGAGGAAGGAAGCCAGCTTGACCAATTGATTTTTCATAAGTAATAAACCATATTCTGGTCCCAATCGACATTTGGACGATTTTCGCTCTGTCTCCCATAGACTGAACCTCGAAAATATCTGGATTAGTAATAACACCATATGAAAAATATAAAGAGTTCTCATCACTATTAGAGTGACTTATGGATAAACCAGCATCTGGACTAAAAGATGCGTATCCTGTACCTGTCACCCAATCCCAATTATCCGATTGTTGTTTAAAAAATCCAGCACCTACACCGTTATTGCTTTTAAAGAAGATAAGCAAACCATTCCCCATTATCTCAGCATGTATAATCCCTTCATTTTTGAAATCTGCGGGGAACTCTCTTTGAATTTTTTCTATAATGGATTCGTTATTCTTTGTACATCCAGTTACCACAAGTGAAATCACAATGATAACAAAAATGACCCAATATATTAAACGCAAATTGACTCCCCCTATCCTAAGTGCACGTATCATTAATTTTAACGGTTCCATAGATTGGAAAGTTGCGCTAATCTGCCCCGTTAGCGGAACAGGCCGCCAATTATTCGGCAGCCTGTTATCGTTGTGCTCTCGTGCCCGTTAGCTTAATCACGATTTAATCGTTTAAGTTCATTAATTATTTCTAAAAGTATGACGATTGAACCTGTTATCAAAATTATTCCAAGAAAGACAGAGAGTACACGATGATCAGTAATTAGTTTATAAGCACCAGAAATTGAAGCAATAAGAAGTAAAATAAAGTTCCTTAATATATTTGAGTCCCTTCTTAAAAACGCCTTTATTCTCTCCATCTTGGAATCCCCCTTAACCATAATAATATCCTAATTAAAAAGAACTTTCTTCAGCTAAACTGCCTGTTAGCGCAATGAAATAGGAGCAGCTGCGAACCGCAAACTGCTCCATGATTCATTACGGTTTATTGAAGATCATAACTACGGCTGAGCGTTTTTCGATTAATTCTCATGAATATTCATAATATGAGATGCCATGGTTATTCGCCCATAGCTTCAAAGCATCTGCGATTCTAGGGCGTTCTGATTTCCAAAGGGTAATATCTATTTCGATTGAATGCCTTCTTAAACTGATAATAATTGTACGATAGTTTAGCTTAGAAATTGAAAGGGATTCTATTTCATGAATTTGATAATGGGCCGTGCCAATCTTCATACCTGAATCTTCAAGCGTCAAATAATACGGGTGTATAAGATTCCAAAGCCGTACACCGACACCCCAAATGCCAACAAACACAATTGTTGCTATCCCCATAGCAAGCCACTTAGATTGAACGCGAAATAAGTCTTTATAAAAAGACAAGCTTAGAAATAAACAAAACATCAAAAAGAAATGCATACAACCTGAACCAGATCTGAGCATTCGAAATCTCATGTCATGCTCCCTTTAACCATGATTTTCGGAAAGTTATTTTGAACTCATAGAATGGCTACCATTACTATGTATTATTCGCGGAACCACTGTACAATCCTGCCCGTTAGCGGAACAGGGCGACAGATGGTGGCAGCCTGATATCGCTGTGCTATCCGTACACTCTAGTAATGAGGAGCGAATGCCCAAAGTGTGAATGTGGTGTTATATGATGCTAGACACTCTAAAGCCTTAAATTCACAATTAAAATTGCTTGCCAATTGTTTTTTCAAAATGATTTTCATCTTTTACTTGGTCTATATATCCTTTGATTTCAAGATAACATTCATTAACTAATATGTTTTTATTATCTTCAAACTCTTTCTTTGGTGTAATAGCATTCAATATTACTTCTTCCTTCGGCTTTATATCAAGCTTATTGTTTTTGGCTTCCACCTTGAATACATTTCCTTTCGATCCACTGTCGGTTTTGAATGGATAACTAATAAATACGATGTTTTGCTTAATTATATGGCTCGATTTATTAGTTAACTTTATTGTGTAATAGACACCATTTAGATCTTCCGTTCTATTGGTTACTTCCAATGTAATTTTGTCACTATCTTCTGGAGTGAACGGTTTTGGGCTATCCGAACTACAAGCCGAAAGGAAGAACACAAATATTAAAATAACAACCAGTGACATAAAACGATTCTTCATTGACCATCCCTCGTTCCTTTTGCATTTTTCTGGTTTCATTTAACGTTTAATTTTGTGAACTTCGTAAAGTCCCCATGATATAGTTATTCGCGAATTGATTACACCATTCTGCCCCATTAGTTCAATCATTTCATCCAAACATTCTCTAATTTTCTTATGTAAACGGAGTCAGGCTCATCCTAATCTAAAACTTCGATGCCATGGTCATGAATTATCCCTTTTTGAATTAAGGTTTCAATATCATTGTTGGTAACATCGATAAAGCCCTCTTCAACACGTTCCTCTTCAACAAACAGGATATTATCACCGCTGTTCTGTAACAAATACCACGTGGTAATAGCTGCTGTTACGGGATTTCCTATTAGTTCCCTAGCTTTGCTTGCTGGGAGATGTGCTAACCCAATCAGTTCTTTTTTACTGTTATTTATAAGTACGTAATTTTGTCCCAATTTTTATCCCCCTACACTAAACTGCCCGTTAGCGTAACGAAGGCTGCCGTTCTTATGTTGGCGGACTCTTTTAATGTTTTTAATTATCGTGTCTTATTAGCTGAATGGTATCATTGATACTTATTATAAGATCGTTCTTTTCGATTACATTATTCAAGCTTATTCCTTAATTTTATGATTCCTTTAATAAGTTCGTCACGATTCTTTCCACTCTTTATCCAAATGGGAAGTCTGCTTGCCAGACTCTGATTCATATTTGGGAGTGTCTCGCGCAAAGTAGCATTAATATAACCATCCATAAAATCTAGATGTTCTTTATTATAAGCCCAAAGCAACTTCCCACAACAATTTGTCCTTAACCATAGTCTCAACCCCATAAAGGTTCCATTTCCCCAAGTACCAACTAAAGGATTAGTCAAAACTCCACAACGTTTACATTGCATAATATAACCAAATTTCCCATCTTTTCTCCTTAATCCTTTGGCACATTTCATACAATGTGGACACTCAATGAGAATGTCATATTTAAATAAAAAATCATAAATTCTTTCACCTTTATCTCTAAATCTTAAATTAGTCATAACCTAAGTTCTTCCTTTTCGCCGCTTCTTCATATTTTGCTATCGTACCCGTTTGCTCAATGAACTTTCCCAAATGGCACTTTAAGATTTGGTCCAACTATTCCTAGTTACTGTTGTACCGACCGCGCCTACCACTAACGTGATTGTAATGAGAACAATATTAAACAAAGTGTCCTCAGGTCCATGCACTACATGAATTGTATTATAAAGAAACAGAATTTCAATAAGTAGAACAAGAATCCAACAAGCAAAAATAGCAAAGCGAGCCATAAAAGTTACTCCTTATCATCAGTTTAATATTTGTGTAGGATTCAATGGAACAAACCATCACGAACTTAAGATTAACTTATTTGGGCTTAGTGGAAAGAGTATTTATTACTAACCTGCCCGTTAGTGTAATTAAGGCAGCAGATCGTTTCCGCGACTTCCTGCCTTCATATGTCAGTCAGCAATCTTCCCTGTTAGCGCAATAAATGTGGTAGTAACAATAATGATAATCCAATAAGGGCAAATACTCCTGAGATGATCCTTTGAATAATGAAATAAGACTTTGGCGGTTCTCTTAAGGCTTGCCAGCTTTTTGTTATTTTCCAGATATGATAAGGATTTATCGTTGCAAACAATGCAATTCCAGTCCATAGGCATAGGAATATAAAATAAACCAAGTTAAAATGTTCACTTCTGGTGGCACTCCCGATTGCCTCCCATAAATGTGTTTATTAATAATACGCCTATTTATATTCTGGGACGAACAAAAGCATAACTGCCCGTTACTTCAATTACAAACGGCAGCCGTTAATCAATGCAGCTACCGTCGTGTTCTATTACAACTTAATAGAGATAATAAATTGAGCCGCATACTACTACTCTACATCGGCCACAGCTCCGTATAATATCGATATTTTGTTATCTTTCTTAGTCCACGAAACATCTGCGCCAAGTTGTTCACTGATAAATCTCAAAGGTATATACGACGTACCGCCAAGCAGAAAGGCTTTAGTTTGTGATCCAATCGACTTTTCATTTAAGAGGATCTCTCCATTTTTGAAGTTTATTGATACGCGTATTGAAGGAGAACTTCCTTCTTTACTTCCGACAATAAGAACCTTGCTATTATTTTCATAACTTATGTTTGCATTAAGCATTACCAGTAGAGTTCGAAGTGGTATAAACGATTGGTTGTTCCGCATGATAACGCCACTGGTTAATAATACGTCTTCACCATTGACCTCTAACGATATTGGTTGACCAACAGGTACTGGGGTTATTGAAAGAGAAATATTTTGACCTGCTCCAAGTTCTGCATTGGTATTTGTTCCCCATCCCCACAAGGTACCATCATCCTTTTGCATGATAATGTGACTTCCAGCTGCTTTGATATTCATTACGTTAGTTGATAGTCGTTTAAATTTAGGAGCTTTCGACATTTTGCTTTGGGTAATAGGAGTTTCGAATAAATCTCCGCTATGTGTCAAAACAATTAAAGAGTCTCTAATGGTTACAGCGTCCTTCACTTCACCAATGGATGTAATCATTACTGGTGTTTGCTGTTTTGTCAGTTCCTCATTGGAGCTATTTATATAAGATCCACCGTACCAAAGTCTTGATTGGTCGTCGAGAAACATTCTGGAGAAGAAATCTGGTAGAATGGACTTGATTTTGACTAAACCTTTTACTTGTGTAGCAGATTCATTTGGTTCACCAGTCCAATACCAAACAGTTCCGTCGCTCTTTAACGCATGATTACGGTAAATATCTATAATGTCATCCAATCCTTTAACAGCAGACACTGGGCGTGGCATAAAACCACTATACGCCCACACAGTTCCATTATCCTTCAAAAATACCCAATTCCTACCAGGCATATAGGATGCGGGCTTATCAAAATTTGTAAGATCCGTAATATGATCGACATCTATCTTCTTTACAATCCGAAAATCGTAGCCAAAAATGTCGTTATCAACCCATGGAACAAAGAAGACATTACCATTTAAATCACGAATGGCCATCCCACCAGAACCCTCTGATTGTGCATAACCACCGTCCAATTCTTTAACTTGAATTAAATCAGCGCTATTATAATTAAACATGGTTTGTTTCCAAAACCACACTGTATTATCATTCTTCACAAAAAAATTGCCAAAACTAATCTTAACGTCTGAAATGCCTTGCACATGAGTGGGGACTAATTGGTCCCTACCCCACACCCAGTATGAACCGTCACTCTTAATTAATGAATTAGAATTATAATATTGAATGTTCGTGGAATTAGTCTCGGCCATAACCGTTGGCACACAAGAAATCGATACGATGAATATTAGAGATAATAACATTAGTCTTCTTAGCAAATTAATAAACTCCCTTCGAGCATCTATATTCAAAAAAACAGTAAGCAAAGTCCAAATGTTTTCTGTGATGGATGACCGACTTCAGAGTAACTGAGTGAAATTCGCCTTATTTATGAAGATATTTTTTCTAATCAGCTATATTCAGTTTTGAAATCTTGCGTCTACTATCCCCCTACCTTTTATAATTCTTCAAGATATTCCCATTCCCTGCCTGTTACACATAGACAAACAGGAGCAGTTCAGTCCATGTCGTCTGATAAATTCGCTTCCCTAATTCCTTCTGATAAACCGAAGGTAAAGAGCAGAAGCAGCATAAAGGTTAAGAATGATTACTCCACTACTAATTTTTCTTAGAAATGTGAATTGAAATCTTATTTTTTAATATTGTCCTATCTGAAAACTTCAATGTTTTACTATAATCAGCAATTACACCTACCGTATAGTCTCCTTCGGGAAGTGCGGACGGCTGCGGAGTTATTTGCATGTATTGATCATAATTAATGATGTTATTTTTCTCCATGTTGTACATAATTGCAAGTTGTTGAGCAATTACTTGAATATATTCTCCATCTTTCTCAAATGCGTTTTCAATAGCCATTGCGGCTTTCCCAAGACTTATACGATAACCAGAGGAATCTTCTAAATAAAAGTCTAAAAATGAACCACTAGAATACACAGTTATATTTTCATATGCCGTAATAGTAGACCATATCGATAAAGGTTCTCCAAATGTATAGTTGGATTTTCCTGAGAGTAGTTTTAATTGAAAATCCTCATTTTGGCTTTTCTCAACAACTTCTGATTTCATCGCGCGTAAATAATTGTTTGTGACATAGACAGATTTATTAGTGTTATCAAATCCAACTACTGATCCAGATTCTTCAGAGAATGCCCTCAATGGGATGTAAACGCGATTATTAATTATTCTAGGTTGTTGTTGCTCCCCTTGTAGCTCCTGGCGTTCGCCATTGATAAAAATCCCTATATTTTCAGAAGCATAAGTCATTGAACTACCCAATAAGCAACTTAGTCCTACTACCGCTATTAATTTGGACCTTTTCATAATAAACTTCCTTTCAACAAAGTGATGATTGTCGTTACCGTCTTATCGTCATTTAGTTGCGCTAAACATTCCCGTTAACGTAAAAAAGGCACCAAATCGTTTTATCCGTACTTCAACAAAACAATAGGAGCTGCCGTATGGCTATTTCCTCAGCTCTCCTTCCCATCTCCTTTAACTTTTATTACTTACAAAGGAGAAGTACGTATAACATCTTCACTTTTTTAGAGATTAGAAGGCAACCAAATCATTGGTTGCCTTTATTTGTGGTTAAACTATCCCTTGATCTGCCCGCTTTGTGTTACACTCAAACGCAAGTTAATTTTTACTAACGATTTGTTACTTCACTAAAAAATAGAGTTTATGGAGTCATAACTGCAACCAGGTTTGATCGTTGCCGTTTCTTGTTGAGCACTTTGACGTATTGTTACCCAGTTAGTTCAAACAATTTTACTGTAAGGTCACCTTATCAAGATGCAGTCACAAAATAATTACAAAGTATATACCGAATTGGTGAACCTTGAATGTTTTCAATAGATTCCCACATAATTTCATCTTTATAGACTCCACTTGCTTTAATTTCGTCCGTATTTATACCTGTTGAACCGTCTGGAGAGATCATACCTCTCGTACCTACAAAGCGAACCTTTGTGTTGGTGGCATAAAATATTATATTTCTGTTTAATTGTCCTTTTTCTAAGGCTTGAGAGGAAACATTGATGACTTTAATAACAAGCTTATTATTCTCATCGTTTGTATCATCCTTCACATATTGCACGCTCGATGGATGAATAATTCCCTTATAGAACGTGGCTAATCTTTGCATTTCATCAATGTGGGTAAGAGTTTCAGAACTCATAATGCGGGGATCTGCTAATTGTACTAATTTTATATCCTTTTGATATTCAATTTTAATCTCAAATGCGTCAGCAATAAAACGCATAGGTAACATTATTGTGGAGTTTTTCAAGACAACCTCAGTATCCAACAACTTGACTTCTCCATTTATTACAGCATGATTTTCTCCTTGAACCACAGATATTTTATCGTTCTCAAAGGATACGACTGCCCGTTTCTCCGAAACATTCCAAGATACATCTGCACCTAATAGATCACCAATTAGCCTTAGTGGAAGCAGCGTTCTGCCATTGGAGTCAATGTAAGGTAGTTGTTGATTTGAATAAACAACATAAGAATTATTGATTTTCAATTTAACAGACTGATCAGTTACCATTTCAGCATTAGCAGGATTGGATCTAAAACCAAAATAGCTAATCAATAAAATGCAGAGTAGCCCAATACAACGTTTTCTTTTCAACCACTATCACTCCTCTATAAAATATTAATAACTCATAGTAACTGCGCCTCTACTAGCGGAGCATTGGCAGTAACGTAATGGGCATTGCAATCGGCAGATTACTGCCTAAGCAATGGTAAATACGATATCGACCGTCACCACATAATCTCCGCTGCAATACATAACGGCGGCCTGAGTATTGCTCCTCAACGCCTGGTTATTCACGACAGTGACGAGCTACTCAAAGAAAGGCACCTGTTAGTGAGATCAACGTATTAGGCACTACTTTCTTCATGCGACCTACTGACTCCCTAATCAATATAGACGGATAATTTTGGAAATTGTTGCATTATCCTATCCTTCAAATTAAATAGCTTCAAGTCAAATAAAGCCAGCCGATTATACGGCTGGCTTTATTATTCTTTAAGTGCTCTCCGCGGTTATTTCCCTAAGAGAGGGTTTATGAAGTCAAGCTTTGAAGTTAAATTGCTCATATTATTTCCGTCTACTTCAATTGTCATAACTAAAACACCTTTCAAATCAATTTCAATATTTTCTTTCACAGTTCCAATACCGAGGGATACCTGTTTAAGAGTTATTCCGTCCTGATCTTTAAAGGTAATATTCCGTAGTACATCATCTGATTCGTCTCTACTGTTGTCATCAATACCAAGAGCTAAATTCAACTTTTTGTATTGATTATTAAGTGTATATTTCATTAGTACAGCAGCTTTAGGCATTCCAGTGCTTTGAATGCTAATTAGTGTAAACCCACTATTTCCATATTGTTTCGAGTTTACAGTCATCGATTGATTACTTTTAATTGACGGAGAAGATATACCAAGATACCCAGGATCAACCGTCGACACATTGTCTGGAGTACCAAGTGGACTTCCAGAAACCTTTTGGCCGATTATTACTGAGCTGTTTTTTGAATCCCAACTAACAGGGACGCCTAATAGATCAGAAGCAGTACGAAGTGGCACATATGTACTGCCATTGTAAATAAAAGGTTTGTTTTCAGTTGGAGTCTTATCAATCCCATTTTGGATTAACTTTACGCCAAAAAATGCTTCTATCTTCATTGAATTACTAGCAGCATAAGATACACCACTAAAAAATACAGCTCCTGCAATAAATCCGCCTGTAATTAGCTTCATATTCTTTATTTTACTCATGTTTATTCCTCCTGTTGTTTATTTACCTTTATATTTATCGGAAATCCAACTTCCATATTTTATAACATTAGATAAATGTTTTAACTGATTCAGCATTACTGCTCATCCAATCATTGTTTACATAAACTTATACGTAATAGAATGGTTGCGATCATATACGCAGACAGGCAGCTGATCGTTTTTGATCAGCTGCCTGTCTGCGTATATACAATTACTTATTTTTATTGTCCATCTAAAAAGACTGCCATTCCTTTATTCGTTTAATGTAATGTTGCTTCAATAAATATTCAATAATCTATTAATGATTAAATATTGAAATCCTATCGAATAACATATTGGTTAACGTATTCGATTTATCTTCCATACTCTTTAAACTTTCAAGACCTTGCTGTTTTGTTGTGATAAATAGATGAAGCTCGGTTTTATCTTGATTATTAATATATGTTTTTAAATGGCTTAAGGCCTCAACCAATAGATCACATATCGAAACTGTATGATAAAGTTCGTATGGGAAATCAGATCCAATTTTCACAGTTCTAATAAGAGCGCTAGTTTCATTTTGATTATTTCTATAATCATTAATTGACTTTACCAATGAGTCAATTTGCTCGCTTTCAACTTCATTGAGTATAATTAATTCAGTTAGACTCGAAATTTGCTCATTAAACCGATGTAATTGTTCAATATTCTCATGTTTAAAACCTTCAAGTACCGAAATCATTTTAATATAATCTGTACGTTTATCTTTTAATGTTACCGTATTTCCTGTTTTCAAAGCATTAATACCTACTTGTTTTAATAAATTTATTGGTACCATAGTACGATTTTCAAAAATAATCGCAGGTACATCTTTACTTGCATCAATACTGTGATTTTCCCAAATAACTTTCACTTGATTGTACCCTTTATAAAGATTTCCTTGTGCTGAAGCTGTTGTAATAAAGGTAAGCAAGAATACAATTAGTACAATCAAGATTTTTTTAGTCATTTTTCACACCTCTTGTAGTATAGTTATCAACTGGTCTTCCACGCACTCGTATTAAGTGGATACAATACTAAAAAAAATAATGAATGCGATAGTTGCGTTAAAGTTGGAATATGGGGTTACCCTTGTTTAACAAAACTGCCCTTTAATTAAGAAAACGGCAACCTTATCCTGGCTACCGTCTATTACTTTTTATAGAGCTATCTTACCTGTCGGATTAATACCTCTACGAATACGTCATTACAAATCAAATACATACGCAAAGAAGTACACGATACATAGGATAGATCCTGCAATAGGCAGCCAAATCTTTGGTGCCCGTATCTTATTGTGTTTGAGGTAGGCAATAATATTAAGGATCAGACCTAATAAAGGGATAAACCCAGCTTTGTAAAGTACAATACTTGCCATCCCAATCCAGAAGCCAACCCACGAAAGTGAAGGTGCTTTTGTCGGCCTTGGTGCTTTGTACGATATAGGTTCCATTTCTTAGATCCTTTCTGGCAGTGCCCGCATATTTGTATTCCCGTCATTTCAGATACCGAACCCCTCGGTTGCCTTCTGTAATTTGTAATAAACCAACGTACACTTAAGCTGTATAACCATCTAGGTTTCTACGGTAACAAAAGGATCATTTTTAACTAATATCATCTTCATACTTCTTATCTTGGGTTTCCCAGTTAATAATGATTGATATTCTATCCTTCTCTATGGCATCTAATGTTGTATAATCATTGTCGGCTTCCATCATGGTATATTCGACTGTAAATTCATTCGTCTTTCGCATTTTGATTTCATCAATAATAATCCCATACTGATCCTCATATTCTTCCTGATATTCACCATTGTTTATCAATTTTGCTTTATAAGACGGATCATATATGTTAATTATTTGTGTTCCTAACGCTGTCCCATGTGCAAAAGATATCCTCTCCACTTCGTGAAGATCCTCCAAATCACCTTTATACTGATAAATAATATTAAAATAATGCTTTCCATCATGCTCAATAACATTGTTATGAATTGTTGCTTTCCATTGTTTACCCTCGGACTGAAAGATCAATTTCTCCTCGACTGACTTTTCTCCACCTGAACAAGAGCTTAATATGAATAGTAAAGAAACATACATGCCTATTATTTTAATGAAATCACTCCCAATCACTTTTTCACATCATCTGGATACTATCCTTCGCTATTAACCGAAGAGCTTACTTGGCGATTATCCTCCTAATTGTCCCCGTCTATACGCTTCTCTCCTTCAATTGGTAAGACTAATTTATTTCCATCGTCACGATTGAACCTCCCAATTAACGTATCATTCCCTTGGGAATCCAATTTACCATATGTAAACACACCAGCCCTAAATTCATTCAAGAAATATACCAAGTTCATCATCGAAGGCTTCTTTCCCCATTCACGTTCGGCCACGGTATCATTCTGCCATTTTAGTATTGCATAACCTTCTTCGTTCACTTCATAATATTGAGAACAGTAACCAGAATGATTAATTTTAAAACGCAGTGCTTCTCCTTCTGGAAACGTGTAAGAAGTATAATTGTACCCTTCCCCAGGTACACATGACGGCGCTTCTCCATTTATTTTAGTTAACCCAAGTGCAATTTGACGAGCCTCCGTAATATCCCCTTGCATAAGCATCTTATATTTGTCTTGAAAAGTCGGTGTACGGACAATGACTCGATTGTCTTTAGCATTATAATTGACATAGGCACCAAGGGTTTCACTTATGAATCTAAGTGGGATAAAAGTAAAGCCATCCTTGTTAACAACTGCTACATCAATATCCACCTGATTACCGTTAACTGTTGCAGTCGTTTCTCCTTCAAGAAGCTCGACAATCTTGCTATTATCTTTAGTATGAAACATCACCGTATGAGTCTTAGGATCGTAAGCGAAAACAAGCCATGCAGGATCTGTAAGCGCCCGCAACTTCACCAAAGTTCGCCCTTCTACCATAATCGCGTTGTATTGACGGCTCCCATTGACAAAGACTGATGTAGAAGAAGCATATGCAGGCGCACTAGTTAACAGCGCCCCCATTATCGCAAAGCATAAACTTACTTTTATCCATTTATTCATTGCACTCACATCCCTTGTTATTATTTCTATATATTTACAATAACTAAGACGTTTCTAGCATAGAAAAGTTGCGGAGACACTTTTTAACGACACAAAGGCTGCTAGTCCTTTAGCAGCCTCATCAGATCATTTAAGGTGTTACCCAAATCTTATATATTATCTTGCCGTCGACTAAATCCTGTGAAGTATTAACATTTAACTTTACTTTGTTATTGTTTGCCCATTTTGGAAGGTGCTCAACTAAAAGTGTGTAGACTTTATCATCTGGAGTCGCATATCCAACGTTAACTCTTAGTCCACCTGCAAAGTCCGAATAAAGTGAATCTGTCCATTCAAAAGCCTCCCAGGATGATTCAAATATCATATTGGCTTCCTTGTAATTCTCATTAATCCATTCAATGTCCATTTGGAAACCTCACAACATCGTATTCGTGACATGAAAATTCCCCTTATGATGTACCTGATGTACCATCTAAAACACTAAAATCAATTTTTCCAGTAATAACAATTGTTTTTGTTTCTTTAACCCACGATATATTTCCAAATAAATTTAAAACTGTGCTCCTCAGTGGAATCAGTAATTTACCATTTTTAATAAATGGCTTACTAGACATTAAAGACTCATCCATTCTAACTGTCCCATCATTTAATTTTGTTTCGAATCCAATCGTATCATTTATATCATTGTAGGTCATAAACATTATTGGGCTCATGTTTTTATCGAAACGAACTGCTAATTTCACTTTTTTATTTTTGTTATCCCAAACAATGTAATTGTAAGAAGTTCCCATAATTTCTTTTACAAGACGCATACTAACCATTACTTGATCATTAACAATCTCGAATTCATTTTCTTTCAGGTTGTAAACCTTATCATTACCCACTATCTTAAGACAACAATTCTGCTCGGCATATGTTTTCTGATTTGGTAAGAAAGATAGTATTAAGAATAGTGACAGACAATAAATCGTTATTTTTTTCATTCGTGCCAACAACTCCTATTATAAAATGTCGACTGCCTATTATCGTTGTGGTTACGTTCCAGTTAGCATAAAAAGTACATATATATTACTTTCTCAGGAAACCATTCAAAACCTAATGTTTTATATAAACTTCGGGCACTTTCATTATTTGTACCTGTATTAAGTTGCAGCCTATTGGCATTATTTTGTCTAGCGACTTCTATTGCTTTATCAACAAGCAACTTTGCAATTCCTTTTTTTCTGAATTGGGGTAATACATAAAGGTCTTGAATCCTTAAAAAAGGTTGCCCTTTTGTTGTGGAAAACCCCCAATTCAAAGCAATAAACCCCATAAAGACTGCTTCTCGTCTAACCATAAAAAAATCAGCATTATTAAAATTAACCGTCTTAGACTTTGTTTGCACTCTTCCTGCTGGATCTTTCCCCACTCTCCATTTGGGAGAAGATAATTTACTAATAGATAGCTTGCTTCAGGTAGCAGCTCTAAAGATAGCTCTTTTATTTCTGATTGGGGCATGGTATCAAACCTCATTCCAATTGATTAGAATAGTAATCATTATTTACTGCACTAATCCGCTCTATTATTGAAAAAATCCTATTCAAGGTGGCTTTATAATATTTTCATTTGAATTGGGCTTTTCATTTCCCCCAAACATCGGCAGCCATATTCGACTGACTGCCGATGTTTTTAAATAAGAAGAATCTTCTTATTTAGGGCTCATTTCATAAACTTTTAGGATCGCCGAGTTAAATAAAGAGTTATAATCGTTTTTCATCAAATTAAATGCATTAATAGCGCTGGAATTATATTCAGTGAATTTTTTGAGTTGGTTTTCATCGTTGCTACTGATAAATAATTTCAATTGCTCCAATGCATCGATATAATTATCACAAACAATATCGGTTCGGTAAATAGCAGAAGGCCGATCTGTTAAACCAGTTCTTAAATTTGAGATGATATGGTCTTCACTGGCAATAGCTGTTTTAATATTTTTCAATTCTACTTCGAGCTTGTCAATATTTGATGTAACTTCATTATCTTTTAATTCGATTTGCCCTAGTATACCTGTAATCGAGATGCTAATATTATCCAATCTTTGAATGCGCATTTGATTAAAGGTCTGAAGTGATTGTAAGGTATTAATGTAAGGGGTACGTTTATCAATTACCTCAACTTTGTCTCCCTTTTTTTCGGCATAAAAGCCCGCTTGATTAAAGAGATAAACAGGTAACATTGTTCGCCCATCCATAATAATTGCAGGTTCTCCTGGATTTGACTTCAATTCATTCCCTTGCCAAAAAATCCTTATACCAGGGAATTTTAGAAATTGATTAACAGGAATAGCAGCAACTGTCGCAAATATAATTCCGATACAGAATAAAGCCAGTAGTACCTTTTTCAACATCTAACTTTCCTCCATTTGTTATCCCGTTTTAATTTTTAACCATTTGCCCCATTTTACTAGCCTGCTTTTATTTTATTTCTCGTCTGATTTTAGTTACTAAAAACATATTGAATCGGCGAATTGAAAGCACTGCTCAAATAATTATGGTAGTCACATTTTTTAAAACTTCTAGCTTAGCTCCAATTTCAGTATTTAATGAGTCTATCGTTTCCCAATCTCCAGCACGTAAAGCCGTATCAACTTTTACCAATAATTCCGCTGCGGCTTCAAACCGCAAATGATTTGTTGAACCTTTTACAGTTAAATCATTAGCCATAATTAATGAATTTTTAGGTTCAATAAACCTTACATATTCCAATTTAACTTTTGAACTATCAAGCCTGTTAGTTTAACGACAAACACTATTACGTTGATACAATGAGATAAAACGTAAAATTTGTTACAATACCATCTTTAACAAAAATTCTTAGAAATGGTTCGTGACCTGTCGAAAGTGTGATGGCAGTAATCCCATTTCCATAAGCAGCTACCGAGCCTCTTGGACCTACATTATAAGGCTTATCAGGATAATTTGTCGGGCCATAGAAGACACCTTCTCCATTCTTGTGCCAATCTGAATGCTGTGGGAATAGTGACATGACATGATCAAAAGTCTCACCAACATGAATGCCTCTTGGTCCTGGGTAGGAGCCATGTATATCTATTGATGATGGAGTCAAAGCATCGTTGTAGAATTTATAAGTAACAATTTCATTAGAATATATCGTTCCCCCATCATATAACTCTTTTTTTAGCCCGAGCTCCTCCATCTGCTTTTGTGACCAATCATCCCTTAATAGATCAAAATCTAAGATTTCCTGTAAACTCAAAGCGTTGAGTCGAGGATTGGTATTAATCGAGGCTAATTTTTTCTTATTATCCCAGACCACGTTGGCACCAGTTGCTTCGCTAATAAATCGCAAATTTACATACACGGTACCAGAACTACTCAGAAATGGACTTTGCGTTAGGAGATATTGATTATCATTGATAATCCCGTACTTACTCTCTAGTTCTAGCTGAATATCAAGATTTTGTTTTCTTCCAGTGACTTTTTTTGTCTTGTTATCCCAACTCACACTCAAACCCAATGCTTCAAAAATGGTTCGAAAAGGAATCATTGTATTGCCATTGACCACTAATGGTTTTTCCTTCAAATCCATTGTTAATCCATTCAATACAACAGACCCATAAACATCAGTTTGCGCAGCAATTGCCGAAGAAAAAGGGGACATCACAAAGATAAGTATCAGACACAGAAACAGACGAGAAGTGTATATTTTCATTTTTAGACCTCCAGTGATTTATTATACTAGAATAATTTCGGAGGTAATAATCCGTTAGATCAACAGTCTGTCGATATTATCGATAGCCTATTGTCGTTGCAGCCTAATCCCCAAAGTTTAAAAATAATATTCACCACCAGTTTCACAGTTGCCACTTGTGATTTCCCCATCTGAGTTCTAATCAATTTATTATTGATTTTGATCGATAACATACGTAATTTCTTCATCCGATCCTCTTGTTCTTGTATTAATTAATAATTGATGTTCGTTTAGCCACCTTCCATCGATAACAAATGAATTTTCAGGTTCATCTAATTGCCTTACTTCGCTTGTTTCCATATTCAAAATTGCAATTGTGCTTTCAGGTTTAGCACGATCTGGACTAAAAGATATCATTGCCCAAGAGCTACCATCCACTGTCCTAATGAAGTTTATTTGGTTTAATGATTCTATCTTAAGTACCTTTACTATCATAGTGTCTACATTTGTAATGTTTACACTTCCATAATCAGACTGATGAATAAGATACGGAAAAGAAATAGCTTCGTTTAAAGAGAACGTAATAATTTCTGATTCTTTATTTGTATCAAGATCTACTTTGAATATTTGATCTGAGCGTTTTATATATATTTCATTGCTCTTCCCCCACCCAATAATATGATAGCCACCTTCAACAACAGGTTCCTCAATTCCCGTTAACAAATCCTTTTTCCACATTTGACCGTTCAAGTTTTTAGCAGTAAACGAATTCCTGTTTGAAAAAAATACTAACCTCGTCCCGTCTGGATTAACACTTGCATCAGATCCCCATACGACAGAGTTACCTTCAATTTGCTCTTCATTGATCTTGGAAATATCGTAATCTCCAATCTGATCTTTTAATAATTTACCAATCTTATTCTCATAAACATTTACGTCATATAAATTTCCATCTATCTCCACAATTATGTCGTCAGTATTCGGCTATGAAACAAGCACATAACCTCGATCATTGTTATTCAATAAAATTGGTTTGTTATTAATAATGCTTATATCGAATTCTATTTCTTTACTAATTCCATTTATATTCAAAGTAAGAATCTTTTTTTCGATTTTTTGTTTCTCTAAAGGATTTAAGGTAACTAACTCATTTTCTTCTCGTGCCACAGGATCAGTTGAATTTACAACAACCTTGTTTTCTTTCTCAGTTGGAATTTGGGTCAATCTGCTGTTTTGATCTTCAATAAAACCTTCAGTATTTCTGAATAAATCCCATTCATTTTTTTGAACGGTCCATACCACCGTGGAGAGCAGCAATATAAATGTAAGGGTTAAAGAAAGAATCAAATTAACTCTTTTTTTCTTCATATTCATCATCCTTTACGCTTTCCATCTCCAAACCGCTCATCCGTTCTAACAAATACAAATCTTGCCACTTTACCTCGATCATAAATAAATAGGTTGCCGATCTTTACTGTCCAATAATAATGACATGTAGATGACAACCTTAAGTTTTTGCGTTTTTTAGTATTAAGGGAGTTTGATAATTAAACTTTTTTCATTATATTTCGACAAACTTAAATTAATATATCTAACATATTCATTTTTTAAAATCTCATACGATTCAATTGCCTTCTTTCTCTCTGAATTAAATGCTTTTAATTCAGCTTCATCATCAGTTTTGAGAAAATTCAACAAGCTGTTTATCGCATTATTATATTGTTCAGCACAATCTAAAGTATGAGTAAATCCATCAGGTGTATCTATGATTATTGCTAGTCCATTAACACCTGGATGTTTTGCATTTTCTTTCAATATCTCTAATAATCCCAAGAGGCGAGTCGTGTCTACTTCTTCTTTAGTAATAACATGTGTAAGTACATTCACTGTCTCTTGATCCAGTTGGTCAAAGTAATCTAGAAATCCTAATCGGAAGCTATTCAAGATTTCTAAATTTTTAACATACTTGGTTTTGGTATCATTCAGAGACAATGTTTTTTTGTTTAACTGTACTTGAATATAGGCTTGTTGTAACAACGAGGCAGGTATATAAACACGACTGTCAATGATTCTCGGAACGGCATCCAATGATGTAGTCAGTTCTTTATCTCCCCAAAAAACTTTAATTAATCCTGAGTTTTTCACTCCCTGCGCTGCTACTGTTGATGCCATTAAGATAATTAATAGAACACTTCCGAACGCGACTCTTTTTATCATGGATTTCACCCTCCAATTTTTATCTATTTGTTCTCTTATAGCGTCGGGGTGGAAGGATTCAAGCATTTTTCACACCCCGCCTCCAATATCCAGGTAATACTCCAAATAGTAGGTTTTATAGGTCGATACATCCAATATTAAGACGCTCGATCTAGATCAAAAGTTGCGTTGACCTTCCAATAAACTCCAATATGGCTTGCAGTTTGTCGATAGCCGAAAAGCCCCCTAATGAACAGGGGACTATGTTTATATATCGCAATTGCCGTATCCTTAAACCTTTTTGCAAAGGCGAATTTGCCATCCTTTAGAAGCAAACAAATCAGTCACTTATATAACATAATAAATCCCATCTATGTCGCCCATTAGCGTAGTGAAGGCTGCCGAATGACTAAATCGGCAGCCTTCATATTGTTTATTGAGCTATCATTCCTCGTAGTTGAATAAAAATGGAGCTGGCCGAAGTGGCTGCCCCGTTGTTATTTTCATCTTAATCCGTTCCTTCATCGTAGTTAAGTGACAAAGCTAATTCCACACCTCCCACCAATCTCCACAAACGAACATTGCATATTCAGCAAGTAATTCTCTCTCTTCATTTGAAGGTCTGATAAGTAACTCATCATTTCCTTGAAAAATAATTTTAAAACCATCATCGAATGTATGAACATCTTCAACTGTTAGATTTATTAATTCACACAAGGCATCTCGAAAACCAATACTCTCAAAATGATACTCCACATCTTTTACTGTTACAGTCGGTAGAGCCCACGCTGTTAAAACTGCATCATCGTTACCGCAAACAAGACCAAACTGAACATAATCGCTAATAAATGTTACAAAATATAGCTCTGCTCCGATCATTTTGTCTTTAGTCATCTAGGATTCCCTCCTTAGACCGACAATCAGCTCAATGTGCTTACCGCCGATCTGCTGGCAGCCTGTTGAAGTATCGTACCCGTTAGTGTATTGAATAGAGTATTTTAAGCCCACATATGAGGCAATAAAATTCTAAAATATTTGATGAAGGTATGGTCATCATTAATGGCTAACAAACCTTGAAACAAAGGTTTTTTATACGTCTCATTTTTGGTAAAGGAGTTCAAAAAGCTCCTTGCTTCATAAATCACAGTGCTCTCCAGGACCTCGTTTAGACCAATTGATTCACTCAATCTCTTGTCTAAATCTTTAAGAATGTCGCCTTCACTTCTTTCACTGGTTGAAATCCCCAATTCATTTGCTAGTTCTGTCCAATCTTGACCCTTATACTCCATCTATTTCCCTCTCTTTAAAGCAATTAAATAGTTAATAACAAAATAAATGTTCACTAATCTGCCCATTAGCATTACATTTCTTCAACACTGATACTTTTGATTTTACATTCCCATAAGTCTAATACAGAACCTAAATCAAAAAGGAAGAGTTTTATCTCGTCATATCTCTTGCTTTTTCGAATTGTACGAAATTTAAAATATAAGCGATTCTCAGTCACACTTTCCTCTAATAATTTGAAAGCTTTGATTCGTCTGTCTTCACCCCATGTCCAGCCGCTTGCGAGTGAAGTTATAGCTATGAGTTCAATCCCTTCAATATTCACATCAGTAGTTATTTCAATACTGAATATAGTTCCCTTTTCATGTTTGAAGTTGGGGAATTGATAATGCTCTAAAATTCCTGTCCACTCCATTTCTTTATCAGTAAAGTAATCAAAATTATCCTGGGTCATTTTAAGCCTCCATAAAAGTAAAAATACACTCCTCTCCATTCTATACAAAAGATTCCCCACAGTCATAAGTAAGGATATACCACTTGTAACAACGCCCTATAATCCTTTTCGATGAACTATCCTAACCGTTAGTTAAACAAAGTCAACCACCCTCTCTGGCTGCCTTGTCTCGTTCGTTTAACTTAACTTATTCATCGCGGCTTGAATTACACCGCCAAATTTTTCAACCTTTCCACCATACGCATAATATACAACAAAAGCATTCTTTTGTTTGTATGTTTTAACAGGAGGTATAAAAGCAGGTATTGAAGGTAGAATGAAATTGATTCCTTCATTCATATCCTTCTCTGAGTTAAATAGATACACATAGATTTTTTCGGGTTTTACTACATTTTCCGTTGCATTCGCGATGGTAAAAATAGAGGGTCTCACCTTATTTATAGCGTCTGGAGCCTCAGACTCATCATCACGTGAAGAAGGAACCACATCAGGACCTTCAGCTCGAATTGCTATTATGATATCGTCCAGACTTAATTTGTTTTCGCCTTTCTCTAAACTTGTGCAACTAGATAATAACAAACATACAGATAGAATGAAGATTATGACTCGTATATTTATTTTAAATCCCTCCATGTGATATTTCTAAGTTACTTATCAAGACGGCCAATGTGACCCTTTTGTTCCCCAATAATGTGTTCATTTGGGTAATCGTTTTCGTTTTGGGCTTCCCAACAATCATCTACATCGAGCTGATTCCTCACCCACCTACGAACTAACTATTCATTATTGATTTCCATATCCTCGTTACGTTAATCTAGCCGTTAGCTCAACAGGCTGCCGTAAATCGGCAGCCTGTTCTTAGTTGTGCTTTCGTTTTCTATTAGCTTCATCTACCTACTTTACATATTAAGTCTGTTTACAAGAACAAGGAATGATTTCATTCGAGAATGGTTTTTTCTCGTGGTGTTGTCATCTCAATAAACTCATCTTTTATGCTACCCTTGATTAAAGACTTTAACTTCTCACGTCCAATTTTATCAAACCAAGCCTGTACTCGTTTAACATGCTCTTCATCACTTTTGACTTGGGATTCAATATGTTCGTAATTATCGAAGCTGTCATACTCCCAAATAGCAAATACCTCCAATACCCCATTTATATCCTTTGTAACCCATCTTCCAACTAATCTGGAACCGTATTTAAGTTGAGTTGGTAAAAGTGTTTCATTAAAATGATCATTGAAATCAGAAAGTAATTGAGGATCAATTAAGTAAGTCTTTCTACGGTAAATCATGATCATCATCTCCTGCATATTATAATATTTCTAATTCTGTTCTTTCTTAGGATTATTCGATTCTAAGCCATATTATTTCACCATCCTGCCTGATAACATCAACAAGGCTGCCTAATTAATTTTGGCAGCCTTGTTGATGTTTATGGTGCTATCGTTCTCCGTAAGCTTTTATAAAGCTTCCTGTTACACATATACGAAATCCTAACTACACAATGTCAATCTCCGCTTACTAGAAAGTGTAATGAGACACGACTCTTCTTGAAAAGAACCTCATCCACGGACCTTTTTTCATAGTAAGTGTAATATCTTTATCCCTAATATCCTGAACACTCACAAGGCCAGTTCAATTGGATTTCCTTTATACTAATCGATTTGACCATAAAATACCCCATTGGTATTGTTCCGCCTAATATCAGATTGAAGCTCATTGTAATTTACAAAATTCGAAACTATCAATTACTTTTTGCGCAATTGCTTCTCCATCTGTTCCATAATCTACTTTGAATTCTGGATCATCTTTATAAGTTACGTAGCTTCTTTTGTAATTTCTATAAGGACTGATTAGGTAATCTGCTTCCTCAGTAGATATTTTTACGTATTTCTTATATTTCGAGTAAGTAATTAGTTTACTAAATTCCTTTGAATAACTTAGCTCCATATCTGATGTTACGATGGGCGAACGTAGACTATCAGCCAGTGACTTAAGTATAAAATCCCCCAGCTCTTGAAGATCAAAGGGAGAAACAACTTTATAATAAATTGTTCCAAGATATGTAGAACATCCTATCTCATGCCTTGCATCGGGTATGATTACAATTTCATTCTTCCTTACATCAAGATAAATACCTGCCCCAGATCTATTTTGCATAACATTGCCTCCTTTGAAACTAATGAATTTACGCCTATTCTTATACTACTTAGAAAAATATCGTTAATCTATATAACAATGAATAGAATACGCAGTAGTGTCATCCTAACAAACTTAGAAATATACTTTTCGAGCTAGAATCCCACCTTCATTATCCTGTACCCTTGTTTCATAAAGTGAAAATTCATGTTCATCAAATTTATATCGGTAATAATTATGTAATGAAAATACAGCGTGTGGATGCGAATAGCCAAAAATCCATTGGATAGTTTCAATTCCGCAACCAATGTTCTCATAGTGAATGTTATATTGAGAAATTGGATCGGTTTGGAATCTCATCATTTTCAACTGATCTCCTGAAAAGTGGAACCCTGTCATATCAAGAACTCCAGATAAATCAGTTCGCTTGTCATAGAATCGAAGTCGTCTGTTTCCTATATATTCATTACTAAATCGCTCGCTATCGTTCCCTATTGTCATACTTGGGTCATTGAAAATTGATTTCCATTTCTTATTGTATAGGCTATACACGTTTAATCCCATCGCTCCTGCGCTTCCAGTTGAATATTGATAAAAGAAAACCTCGTCTGTTCGGTCACCTATCACATCTCCAAGCATGATTTTACTCGTAATATATCTATTCTGATCCACTATCACACCATCAATTTTCAACAATTTGCCCCTTGGAAACCCGCCAATAGTACCGAACAGTTCTGCTTTATGCATTATTGGGGAGTCAGGTGAAGAAAATTCAACTAACTGACACTGTCGGTAGGGTTCATCTGATTGGGGCATGATTTCATGAGCTTTACAAACCGATTGAAAAATCATACTCATAGCCAAAATTAAAGAAATTCGAATAATACTTTCCTTCATGTAATATTTCTCCTTTAGACAAGTGCGATATCTTAGTTTTCTAACAGGTGAAATTGTATATACAGGCTTTATGCTATCTCGTTTGAATAATAAAGCTGAGATAACCACAATTAATGGGAAGTTGCAAAACCAATGACCATTTAGCTCAACACCAGAGAGAATAGAGTATCGAATTTCATTCATAAATTTTAGCAGCGTATAATATTTCAGCAAAAACCTTCCATGTTGGTTTGTCGGGGACCTTTTGGTTAGTATTAATATAATATCTATCCATGTCATCCATCCACGCTTCCATGGCTTCAAAGTAACTTTCTAGGGTTGAATTTTCCCACTCCTCACTATGTGTAGCCAAGTTACTTCTAAGTGCTGAAATTAATTTGATCAAATCTTCTTTTGAATTCACTTTGCTTACCATCTCATGAAATTGCATTATAATACTCCTTGTTGAGGTCCCATGCCTAGTTAGTTGAATAACTCTTGCCCATCTCGTACGTTGAAATACAGTTTTGTGAATCGACCTTGGCGATCAAGACCAACAACTCTTAAGCACGGTAGATGGTCGATATTCGACAATGTGAAATGATAACCCGTGGCCCATTCAGTCCCTGGTTTCAATTTATATTTAGTTTTAGCTATTTCCACCAAAGTTGGTGAGTCAACTTTAACATCTTCAGTGTTAATAAAATCATAATCATTCCTACCCTTAATAGGAACGAAATTTGTAATATGTCCTTTCGAAATAGAAAGTATTAAGCTTTCTGTGTAATCATGGTTTATAAAAATGAGATTCCAATTATAACGTCTCCCTGTGAATCCTCTAGACCCTCCGAGATTCTCATCTACGCTGGTAACAAGCGCTAGTGACGCTTTGTCATCCCACTCCTTTGCCTTCATTACTCCAATGCGGACTGCTTGTTTCACTGTTATTTCACCATCTACAATATTACTTTGAGAATTGATCGTGGTCGTATTTTCAATATTGGACATAGCAAATGATTCATTGGTAAATAATTGAAGCAGCACCATTACACATAGAAACACCAATTTCTTTTTTATCATTTAACTCACCTCAACGGCTAGCATCATACATTGCAATCAAATATCCGTGGATTGGCAGCTTCACAAAAAACGAGTGCGTTAATCCTCATGGTTTTGTGTTTATCCAAATAGCAAGCTTATTGCTAGCATTAAATCGTGTAATCTCATTAGTCTGCCTGAATAACATGCCCAGATAATCCCAATTTATTAATTACATCTCCTCGATATCGCAAAACTTCCTTTATAAAAGGCTTGCGTTTTTGTGGGAACTTAGGAATTTAATCATACAAGGCCATAACTCCTTGAGCTAATTATCTCCCAATTCGGCAATTTGTTAAGCAAATGAATAAAAGGCTGTCGATTTATGATCGACAGCCTTGAATGAAAACAAATAGTTCTCCTAAATTTACGATTGGATGGACTTAATCAGTATCATATTATTCCTTTTTCCAATCTCCTGTTAACCATTTATAAAGATCGGGTGATTTTGCGCGTATTTGTCCTGAATTATTATACAGAACAATTTCATCATTTACATTTGAACATGCTTTTAAAAGGTTCCCATTCTCCAATTTATTTGATTCACATTTATATGCAGGTACAACAGATATGATATTACCATCACTCATTTTAATTTTTAATACCATTGGATATCCATGCCTGCCATAGTCTGGTTGAATACCAACTGGTGTTGAAGAATTGATCCAATCAATTACCTTTGTAATCATGAATTTCCCAGTTACATCAGAAGTTTGGTATATAGGGGAACCCTTTATTCCATGCAATGAACCAACAACTTGCAATGAAATTACATCTTCATATTTAACGGATAACATTTTCTCTGACCTTACAGGAGACTCGGAGGTTGCTGAGACTGTGCAACTGCTAATGATGCCCGAAATCGTCGTTACCATTAATAACCAAATAAATAAACCAATAACTTTTTGTATTTTCAACATGTTACTTCTCCTTAATTTATTGTACAAACCTTCTGTAAAGGATATCCAATATCAGGATTGACCATACGAAAAATAGTCCTCAGAAAGCTATGATATTGGTTCAAGTTCTCCGCTTTCTAAGAGCGTATAATGTTTTAGTGTAGGCTCGTCATAAACGCCTTTCTTTTCGTATAAGTCCAATTGTACTCGCCCCGTCTTTGAAGTTTTTATATCCCAGTCTGCTAGAATTAATTCATATTCCTTAGTGATATCTATATCTACAAACTTACCTTCTCTAAACTGCAAAATATGTGGCCATCTTTCGACGTGCTCAGGCTGAGGATAGTCTATTGAGTAACCTATTTCATCAATATTATCGGCGTCCAGATCTCCAATACGGATCTTGAAATTGTCTTTAGTCAAATCAATGGGATCTACATCCAAAGCAATCCGTTGAAACTCTTTATTATTATCAGTTCGATATTCTAAATAAACAGGTGCGCTGAAATAAGTCGGATTACTCTCGTAATGACTTGTGATTATTCTTATTTCATCATTAATTCCATCCTTGTCTAAATCAATTTGAAACTGATGGAGTACAGTCAAATTATCGAGTTCAACATATTCTTCAATCGCTGGTACATCATATTTAACATTGGGTTTTATTGTTAGGGTCTTACTCTTAATGTTCCACTCTATATTGTTTCCGTAGTAAAGAGCAACGGCTTTAATTGGAATATATATTTTATCTTTAATTAGAAGTATTCTAGAATTCAGAGGCACATTTTCTCCATGATCCATAAAATAATCCTTACCGATTTGGAATTTCAAATGTTCTTCTTCATCCCCGAGATCTGTATCATACGAAACAGTCTTCGAATCTGAGTCCCACATGACTTCTTTAGAATTAAGGAAAAATGGCAAACAATTCTGAAGACCTACTGAATCTACATAGATATGACCGTTTATCAACTTCCCTGCAAACGTCTTGTCCCCTCCAACCAAGGAGTGTATTGTTCCTTCGTCTTCTAAGTCTTTACTTGCACTGGTAGGAATACTCATTGTTACACACATAATTAAAATTAACACTATCGATAAAGTTAATCTTTTCATTGTCATTAATCCTCACTTTTTGAAATTATTAACTACACATACATATAGACGTCAGATCCTATGCTAAGTTGCAACTTCAAAACCAAAGAATTGCTACACAAAGCTTTCCATTAGTGAAATAAATCAAAGGAGCAGCTGCCGAGGCAATCTGCTCCTTCTGTCGTTGAATTATCGTGCTCGTTAGTGGTATAGGACCATTTTGATTTGCAGGCTATTCTTCGGTCTTTTACCTGAATTCGTATATAAATCCGTAACACAAACGCGTCGGAATGTGCGAAATCCATACAGAGTCTTTATTAAGCTTTTATCTTATCTGTAAGTTCGAACGCATATCAATAAAGGAACGAACATCTTATTTTGCTGGGGGTTAACTTTCAATATTCTAGTGTGATTATATTAGCATCCCATGTCTTATTGTAACGCTAAAAGAGGTGAACTCATTTGGATGACTTAAAGCAAATGATTGAACAACTAAAAATACAGTTAAATAACATTAGTGGTAACGTTAGTAATAACGGTGATAACGAAGTTAGGGCTTTGAGAGAAGTTAGCGGAAGATTAGAGGAAATAAATAAATCCCTTAATTCGATTACTGTATTATTGGTTTGCATACTTCTTCTGGGTACTGTCGTGTCAGGTATTCATTTATATTTCTTCATAAAGCGATATTTCAAAGAACTGAAAAAGTAAGCACATTTGACTCATTATAACCGTAAGCAACAGGCTGCTTATATAACGGTAGCCTGTTGTCATTGTGGAAACGTGCCCGTTAGCTTAATATGATTTCGTTTTGAAACCCAAATAAGTTCAATAAATTGAATGCTAATTATGACTGTTGATTGAGCGAACTTTTCTTCTTCTAAGCATCTCAACATACGTACTAATCAATAATGACATAAGAACTCCAATAGTAAATGAATAGAAGTTAAAATACAACGTATTTGTATATTGATTTAACCAGCCAAATCTGTAAATAACAGAACCTGGTGAATTTGGCCCTCCTCCCAGATGATGGAGGAGAGACTGAATTTGATAAGATTCACCATATACACAAAAACAAATTAAACACAGTAATATCACAGATAATGCACCAATGTTTTTTCGATTACGATAATATCCATCACTGACTTTATAAACATATACCAACATGAGTAAATAGATGGGTACAGCAATATAAATAAAGAGTACACCTAAATTCCCATTACCTGAAATTCCTTGACCGACCCTGTACCGCAAGGTAAACAGGTCGATCAAAAAGAACATGATAGCGGCTAGAAATAGAGAAATAAGTAGTATGCTCAAGTTGATTTTGAATTGTCTTTGCATATATAAATCACCGCCTTTTAAAAGAAATATATGCACAGCTACTAATGAAGCTATTATATTGGCTATTTTTTTGCGTTATCCTGCACGTTAGCGGAACACGCCGCCGATGTACGTCGGCAGCCTGTTCTTTGCGACTTTTTCATCTGGATACTTCTAAGGGACATGTCAAAAAAATTACGGACGATTGTATCCTGAATTCTATCATAAGATCCGATTTCAATTACTCAAATAGGATTATCAAATTTCCAGGATACATCTAGTTTTGTTAGATCGTCTAGAAACTCCTCCAAAATACTTTCTAATTTCTTTATCCCTACTATTTTTTTGTAATGTACCGAATTTACTAAGTCATCATCAGTTATATACCTACCACTATTGATGATTTCTTCAGACACATCATATCGCCTAACCCAAAATCTCATTTTCGTACCATCTGCTGTGTTAATATATTTCGTTGGATTTGAAGCAGTTGCAACAACAAAAGCGCGGCAATTCTCCATTGTTGCAGGTATCTCACATACCATTTGTGTTCCTACTAATAAATTATTAATCTGTTGAAGAGTTAATTTCCCCATAACTCTCACCTCATTATGGCGTTTAATGTTCCAAATGAAAATTCTTGTTATTACAATCTTCACTTTTTCAACTATCGTGCCCGTTAGCTTAACAAATATAGTGTTATGATTTAGCTTGATAAATAATCTTTCTTAGTTCGGCAGTCTGGTCTTTTGGTATTTCGTATCCTTGCCCTCTATCAGCTATATCGACGAGTAAGGCGGTACGTCCAGCTTCATCAGCAACGTTTAACACGAATTTCATTTGTGTCCCATCTTCGAGCAAAAGATACATGAAAAACATTGCACAATAGTCTATATCACCTTTCTCTATTACCGCTATGTTGATCGCTCGTTTGAATATCCTTAGTTCATCAACTTTCTCATAAGTCACAATACTTTCTGTAAATGGTGTTGTCTTCATTGTCTTACATCCATCCGCAGATTCAAGTTTAATGATGACGATTTCTTTCCCATCCAAAATATCATTTTGATGTATTAAGTTCAGTTTGTACCAACCAAGAATACACAAAGCAAAAAAGATAACCGTTATCGAAAGAATCTTGAGTTCTCGCTTGACCATTTCCGCCTCCTATGGATTAAGCCTTTATTAAGTAGCCCTTGTTGTCACTTACGAGTCTGAGTTAATAATTGTTGTATTAATACTAAACTGCCCGTTAGCTGAACAAAGAAAGAACCTCGGGATAGTTTCTACCTGCTTCCTAAGTTGATTAATTTGATTCTTATCGAAAGGTTTAATCATTGTCTTGGTACTCAAAATTGCCAGTTTCTATACGTCGAATAATGTCTTCAAGCTCTTCAATTTTCCCTTCATTTTTATGACGAGTGTAAGCAAACAAGATAAAGTTCTTTTTCAAATATGATAATCTCTTGTGTAGATAAATTAATAGTTCTTTATTATCCACTTTCAATTCACACCTCCGTTGGAACGTTAGTGATGCATAAAAAATAGAATAGTACAGAATACGATGCCCATGGCTGAAGGGTATATTTGTAAATACAGGAAAGTGGTTAGGTCTAGTTTAAATCGTATACAGGATGATTATTTTTACTTTAATGACCATCATACAGTTTCGCTATTCTGACCATTGTTATCAAAATCAACGAAACATCAATGCCCTATCAAATTAGATTTTTGATAATAGAAATGATAGAACTAACTAAAAAATAAGTTATCCCAAAAGGGATTAAGTTGAATAAAAATGTCTTGAACCTACTCATACCTTTACTCTTACTCCCAACTTCACTCTCACTCTCACGTATAAATATATAAATGAACGACATTGTTACTACCATTATGATTCCTTTAAATAGTTCTTCTGATTTAGAGATGTGTAAAACACTCGTAACAATTAAAAAAAAGATAAATAATATGAGTAACATAATGAGAAGATATATCGTTTTTTTTACTGTCATCTGTCATCGCCCCTTCAAAGTAACAAGCAACAAGTCACTCTCAGCCAAGCTCTTCATAACTAATACCCATTTTTAATTATAAGAGGCTAAACCAACATTCAGCACTTCAGTTATAATGGGACACTTAAATTTTACCATATTTCTGACATATTAACTCAATGATAATTTTCGCTATACTAGCCGTTAATTCATTCAATAAAACAAAGGAGCAGCTGCCGTTGGCGAACTGCTCCCTGCTCTTTGTTCATTCAGCTGTCGTACCCGTTTGTTCAACGGATTACTGTTATGGATGATCTCGTGTAGACTCATATTCCTCAATTATTTCGTCACGATACTCATCTGCGATTTCCTCATCAAGCTCTTTGTCGTCCAGCCATTGATAATAATGACCCAGTTCATGTGCAACTGAACCCAAAATTGCAACTAAAGCATTATCTTGTCCACGGTCATTAACCAATTCCAAATAATCCCCTGTGGCAACTCTTATATAGGGTTCTTCGTTTTTGTCATATGGTGCAAAGAATGTTGCAGATACAAGCTCTTTTGTATATCTGTTTTTGATTTGATAATCTCTTTTTAAATAGACGACCACTCGTATCGGGAAATTGTATTCTCTTCTCAGCCACTTGGCAAATTCGAGACAGGCTCGCTTAACTTCGGGATGCACTCCCGATTCTGTTCTTATTCGTATGCCACTCCTCGGATAGTTCATTGTCCCCCACGCATTTGATTATTTATTTGTATTTATTTTTAGCACATGGATCACCTTTACTAAAACATTGAAGGGTTAAACCAATCTCCCGTTAGCGTAACATGTCGTTTATGCCGTTACCCTAATTTTCTTCGCTTTCAATTGGTTGCACGATATCTGTATATACATCATTCTTGATTTTCTTTCTTAAACTAGAATCCCCAAAAATAGTTCCGTAACTAATTAGTCCGCTTCGATCGCGCAGGAATGAGACCATGGAGGCATCTAATTCTTGATGGACGCCTACTTCTTTACTCCAACCATTACCCACAGCTGCATCAACTGCTTGCCAAATCACTTCTGCAATCCCATCATGAATTCGTATGTAGGTAATGGATTTTCCACCTCTAAAGAAATATGAAGATCCATCGTTTGATTTGAAATCATACCCATATCCAAAGCGTGATAGAAGTTATTTTACGGAATTTCATCACAATCACTTCCTAAGATGATTTGTTTTCTAACTAACCTACCCGTAAGTTGAGAAAACGGCAGCCTACATGCGTGGTTGCCGTTTCTTCGTTTTTATTGAACTATCGTTCTCAGTTAGCTTGATTTCTTCTGTTAGCCAATAGTTTGTCTCCAGATAAGTCATTATTTATAATAATCGTATTTTTTGCTCATGTACTTCATGAAATTGGTGTGAAGTTGTTTCAACTGTTTATTAATCGCAGCGGTGTCAATCAAGGATGATTTTTCTGGTAAGACATTAAGTGCGCCTGCTAATTGGCTAATAAAAAATGCTCGGTCTTCGTTGAATTTATTTTGCAACATCAACGTGAAAAATTCAGATTCGATTTCTCTGTTAAGCCTTACTACTTCGTTTAATCTGGCTGAATTATGGGCGATATTAAACCCGACAAACATGCCTGACCCCTCCCTAATAAGACCGTATGTATCAACAAGAGGCTCGCCAGGAGTATTTAGCAATTCAAAATGAGCGCCTTCCACATAGCTTCTTGCCGTTGCATATATCTCAGACTCCTGACTTTTCATCTGAGTGTATTGTGAGATTAATTGTCCAACGTATAGCGCTAATAATAAAAATACGATGATTGGATATATAATTCGTCGTTTCAATTCTATAATGCTCCCTATATTTCAATGTGTTTTACGGTTAAGTATAGCACGCGGCATCTGTATTCTACGGCAGGTAATTCCTCCCACTAATCTGGCCGTTAGCTTAATGCTGTATTTCAATATCACGACCCTTACACCATTCAATTACTAATTCCTTTATCTTTCTTTCTTTGTAGTCATACCATTGTTTATCAACACCGTGTTCAATAATGTTATCTTTGAATCTTCGGAATGCTCCTCGCCCTTGAATTTCTACAAACAGTTTTTCTCGAATATTTTCATCCTCTAATGCCTCAATAAAATCTTCCATTAGTTCATATTCATTGAAGTCGTTTCTTAATGTAAAGTCGATGTATATCCCATCTTGATCTTCAAGAATCTGGATTGCTTTTTCGATGTTCTCTCTTTGCCATTCAGGAAATTTTTCGAGTGGCTTTTCATCTTCAGCCGCTCCAATTTCTTCTCTTGTTAGCATAAAAACTTCTCCTGTTGCTGAATTAATATATGTAAAAGTATCGTCTATTTGCATCTCAATTTCACCAACTAAATCAATTAACTTTACTGCTTTATTAGCCTTCATATTCGATTTCTCCTCTTATAATTACTTCTTTATAATCACCTTGTCCAAAAAACATAAACGACTACCCTAGGCGAGAAAAACTCCAGATTGCCGCTACTAGCTTGAACTATCGTTCTCCGTTAGCTTAGAATATCTGTCTAAATCATATTTTTCCTAAATTTTAAAGATGAAATGATGTTAAACAAGTTGCGTAAACCTGCCTGTCTGATTAAATGAAAATAAGGAGCAGCTACCAACACAAACTGCTCCTTGATTGTTCAGCTATCGTGTCCCGTTGGCAAAATGAGCAAACATATTCTTCATATTGTACGCATTAGCTGGATAAGGCTACTCATACACTTTCATTATGCTTTGTCTGGAATTTGTATAACATGTTCTTCCAAGACACCATCCGTAATAACTGCGCTTTTGTATCGAATAGACCACATTGCTGATGTTTCATCATATCTCACTTCTTTTATTACTAGGATTTTTATATCTGCAATATCCTTATTCATTAAAGCTTTACGTATTATTTCATCTTGTGTAAGTTTTGCTTTTAAAGGTTTTTGTATTTCGGATATCGTGACCTTCGACGCCCCTCCCTGACCTGGGTAAGAAGCCGCTATACTACCTTTAAACCAAACTTGGACATTTTGCCCTACCTTTATATTTGGGGGCATATTAGAAACCCATACTGCATCATAGAACTCTTCTCTTGTTTCATTTACTTTTCTGCTTATTGGAGTAACGACTAATGCTCTTTGATTTTCAATCTTCGTAACATAACCAACAAGTTCAGGATCTACGCTTTCTTTTTGAATGACAAATGAAAGCAAGTCTGGATTGATGTACTGTTGAATTTCCAATTTAACTTGTTCTTCGTTTGTATCAGGCATCGTTATGACTATTCTGTTATTTATCGTATCAAGTCCCGAGGAATCCAAATTTAATTTGCTATAAAGATCGAGATCCATCAACTTTTGCTGTACAGCTTGCAGTTCTTCAATCGAATGTGCGACACTGACAGTTCGATAAGTTCCTGCTTTATATCGATTCGCAAGTAAACGACCTTTTTCATCATTCATACCTACAATGTTAATAAAAACTTTGCCCTCTAATAAATAAATATCACCATTCGCAATATGATTCTCAGCTAGAAATTGGCGAACCTCGTTCGGATCGTTCATCGCATTTAATGTACCATTGCCTTTATAGACATTCCCACCACTGCCGCTTGCTTGCATTCGAGCACCGCAACCCGAGATCAGAACGGCCAATAAACCTACGATTAATAAACTCCTAATTGAAAATTTCATTTTCATAACCAACTCCTTTCGTAACCAGATAACCTTCATCGTTTTACTCTAATCTTTAATTGTAAAAAATACCCGTTATATAGTAGATTGACGAAATAAGCGTTACAGGAGTTGCGCTAAGTAGCCTATTCGTTCAATAAATATGGCTGCCATTTCCGACTATTTCTGAATTGTTTTTATCCACTTGAAATCTCTCATATCCCCATTGGCTCAACATGCTATCGTACCCGCTGTTTTAACTCTTCTTGTACAAATTTCTCTATCACCATTAGGATAAAGATACCCAAATAAGAAGCTCCAAGTGCTGCGATCGTTCCATAAATGTAGTAGTTCGAAATGTAAGGACCACAGAACATCGGCAATTCCTCACAAAGTACAGCATGTCCACTCGAAGGATAATTTCGTCCATACCACTGATAACCTGTTCCCAAGAGTGTCCCAAGATAGACAAAGGCTCCCTTCTCCAGGAGAAATCCAATCGCTGTCGAATGTATTACCAGAAGGAGTGTCCATCGTTTTACAAATGAATACATTAAGGCTCCCATCGGGAGATAAGGTATTATGGAGAATAAAACACCGTAATAGATCGAGGAGAGCTCTCGGAACTGGTCCGCTGGCACTGAGGAGAATAGGTTATAGCTTGTCGCTATGATCAAATATGTAAGAAAATATAAAACTACAAACAAGAAGCAGGATATATAGGTAACGCTCCACCATGGATAGCGATTTTCCAAATAATCACCTCGAATTACTGAAGTTCATATTGAGACTTTCAGCTTCTCGAATCAATTTCAAATTTATAAGACGGAATCGATGCATGTTATCCAAAAAATCGAGAAAAGGGATAAAACAGCCAGTAATCATCTATTATGGATATGCTAATTATCCAAAGCAGAATTCCAATAACTAATGATACCGCCGCGTGTGTAAGCTTCTTAATCAAACCAATATTATGAGCCAAAGCGAACGTACATAGAATGAATGGAAAGAATAGTAGAAGCAGTCCATTCGACCAACTCCCCAAAAAGCTTACGACATACCATACCGCACTTGCTAACCAACATATATTCGGTTTCAAAATGATTACAAGTATGTAAAAAATGATTACAAGTATCGGCATATAGTCCCCCTTTTATTCAATAAGTGCCTTGGCTAATAACGGTCTTGTTTTGAACCATTCCTGTTTCATCCACCTGTTGGCCGAAGCAACTACTTTAGTTTGCAATAAAGGTCATGAATAGAGAAATTACAAGCCCCTGAGAAATAGCTATCAAGAGGTCGTTTTTTCAGTTGGTTTTGGTGTAGAGACTGAATCAATGTGCCCATGAGTTCTAACAATTTGTACCAGATACACTTCAAATATCCTATCGTTAGAGCAACAGGCCGCCGATTTCTCGGCAGCCTTTTTAAATGCTACAAAAAACATTAGGACAAATAAGACGAAATCACTCTAATTAAGGTTTTAAAATCACGGTTAGTTTTTTGTTTTTTTCACTAAAAGACTGGCTCACAACGTAGCCTTCTCCATTAACTATAAGCTTAAAATCTAGTATTCTAGATATATTGATTACATCGATTAGTGGCATTCCAGTTAAATCTGGAGGTGACTCGTTGTTCAAATTATCCGTAAATATATAAGTTGGAGTAGAAAAATTGATCTTTGTATTTTGCAGAGGATATTGGGACATTACTTTGCTTCCTGTCCCAACCACAATGACATTATTATTTCTAGCTTGGTTCACTGATAGTCCGAGATAATTCGGAACTTCCTTCAATTGGTGTTCTGAATGGTTTACCAATGCCTCTTCTGTAACATCAGAAGGCATTATTGCTAGATAATTTAAGCTTTTCTCGATTACCTCTTTAAATACAGGTGCTGCTACCATCCCACCACTAGCAACATTACTATTTGGTTCGTCCACAATGACAATAGCTGCTAATTTGGGATTTTCAACGGGCGCATAACCAATGAATGAAACTACGTGTTTACCTTCTGCATATTTTCCATTTTCGACTTTATTAGCAGTTCCTGTTTTTCCAGCAACTCGGTAACCTTCAATATATGCGTTCTTCCCCCGATCCAATATCTCTATCTGAAACTACTTGTTCTAAATATTCACCTACTTTTGCTGCTGTTTCTTTAGAAATAACTTGGCGAACAAAAGTTGGTTTAACTAGTTGAACTGAACCTGTCTGATTATTCTCAATCTTACTAACGAGGTGCGGTTTCATTAATTTCCCGCCATTGGCTATTACACTTATTGCAGCGATTTGCTGAATAGGTGTAACTTGTACCATGCCTTGTCCATAGGATGCAGCTGCATAGTCAGCTGGATACTTCAAGTTAATTACACCACGTGACTCCAAAGGGAGCTCTAATCCAGTAATAGCTCCAAAACCAAATTTTTTAATGTATTTTTCCAATCGTTCAGGTTGAAGTCCAAAGTATCCCAGATTTACGAACGCGACATTACTTGACCTTTTTAATCCTTCAAGGTAAGTTATTGAACCCCATCCTTCGGGCTTAATATCATGAATAATTTGCCCTGGAACTTTTATTGAACCAGACTGATATTTCTCATTAGGGTTAAACAATTTCTCTTCAACTGAAGCAGCTAATGTGACTATTTTAAATGTTGAACCTGGTTCATACACAGAGCTAATTGCATGGTTAATAAAAGCACTGTAATCTTTAGTTTCCCAGTATGCATTAGGATCAAAATCTGATATATTCGCAAGCGCAAGGATTTCCATCGTTGTAGGATTTGCTACAATAACAGTAGCACTTTTAGGACTATACGTTTTTTGCACTCTACTTAAAGCTTCCTCAACAAAATATTGAATATGATTGTCAATGGTTAATGTCACGTCCATCCCATTCTTAGGAGGAATATATGAAATAGTTCCATTTTCCACTTCAATAGAATTACCATCCTTGTACGATTGAATCCTACCATCGGATTCTTTGAGGAAGCTGTTGAGACTTTTCTCCATTCCGAGCACAGGAGAACCTTCTAAATCTAGATACCCCAATACGTGTGAGGCAAGATCTTTTTTTGGATAAAATCGTTTTTCAACCTTAATTGTAGTGATACCTACTTCTTTACTCTTTAATTCTTTTTGATATTTTGTTTTAAGTTCGGTTATTTTACTATTAATATTACTTTCTAATAACCATCCACCTTTTCTTACTTCAACTTGTTTGTAATATAATTCATCTTTTTTCTTCTTGTTCACAAGTTCACTCAAATATAACTTATCTATTTTTAGAATACTCGAGAAATCCTCGATTATTCTATCACTTATCCTTAAGCTATTAATCACATCTGGATTTAAATATAAATTGTACGCATATACATTTGTTGCAAGAATACTGTTGTTTCTGTCAAGCATATTCCCACGGTTCGCTGGTAATATTTCATCTCTTTTCCAAACGTTTTTCGCTTTAGTTAAATAAAACTCTCCTTCAATTACCTGAACATAAAAAACTCGAACAACCATACCAAGAAAGCCAAGAGTTAATAAAGTACCAATAATAAAAGATCTTTGAATTATCAATTTCCTCATTACTCTTCTTTCCTCCAGATTGACTCAAGTTACTTTATACCTAACGCATGCCAAAATCAAGAACCTTAAGAATCCAATATATTCCATGCGTTAGGTGCGATATCCTTCCTTCTAATACAATAAAAATACCCATGCTACATTTCCAGATTAGACATGGGTAGATTTCTCCAAAATAATCATAGTTAAGTACCCTTAGATAATAAATGGACAATACCATGATTTTTGGACATAACTTAATGAATTTATTCTCGGCAGCCCACTGCGAAAGCAAATTGTTCATTGTCCTTTAGCACAATCTGTAATATGTTCTATGACCCTTTGCGGAACAGGCTGCCTATTATATCGGCAGCCTGTTGTTATTGTTCCGTTTCTTGTAAATTAAAGCACATGACATTCCACTTTTTAGTTATCGGTATACTTTATTTGATACATTGGTGTTCCATCTTTGATTTCACCGAATTGAGGTGAGTTTTTATTCATATTAATCTCTATCGGCTTTACGAGGACCTTCCATCCATCATCGTATCTAATAACACTGTATGGAATCGCTGGTATCGTGCCGATATCGGAATAAGTAAGCTGTACTGAAATATCCATCTGGGTTGAACTAATACTTTTTGAATTGACAATTTTATATGAAATTATTGTATCGCTCTTTGCGTTCTCTTGATAAGCTTTTTTTCGACTTTTATTATCCAGATAGTTTTTATCAACTGAATAAGAGAGCATGCCTTCTACGCTCTTAGAGATGTATGCATTGAAATATGCTGTTGCTGCGGCATGAGGCTCTTGTGCGGGAGCTTCAATAGCCTCAGCTCGGTGTGTAACGATTAATAACATTATAGAAACAGCAAATAGAAAAACAGAACATGGCAGCAGAATCTTTACATTCCTCATAATTAAACTCCTCCTTCCTCATTATTAAATTCGGGTTTAGCTGTTCGCTCTCATGATACCAATACCTGGAAATTGCGTACATAGGTCCATCCTATCATTTCAAATCTTTATTGGAATCAATCACAGCAATATTAACATTCATATCCTGCATGCCAAATTAGGTGTGCCATTGTTTTATTGAGCTATACTGCCCAGTTAGTACAACAGGCTGCCGATTTCGGCAACCTGGTCTTTGTTATGATATTGTCCCTCGTTTGCGATACGCCCAAACACTTCAGGATGTAAAGGAGATGCTTTCATCGGCGTCTCCTTCTTAAGGATAAGAGCAGCATAATAAACAATGTAATAGCACTAGCAAGAACTAAAATAATTATTATGTTAGATTGGTTTTCATCTTGAGGGTTTGTTATCTTTAAGGGTTCATAACCTGCTCCCAACGCTTTAAATTCTTCTTGTGCGGATGCAAGTGTCTTGTTACCTTCACAAAGTCCTGTTTCGAGTCGCTCTGGATCACCGTAAGCAAATACGATATATTCTTCATTCACTTCGAATCCTTCATATCCACAACTAGCTGAACTCAATGCTGTGTATACACTCGTTTGAAAACTCAACTCTCCTTTCCACACCGTTTTTACTTCGAATTGAACTTTTACAGAATCTGAAGTAGACCAAATCTTCCCTTTAGTCGGTTTTGTCAAGCTCAATACTTTACCCGAGAAAATTGCTGTTTTTCGATTCAACTGATTTTCAATGCTGGGAGGGGCAGCACACGAGCATGCATTGACAGTTAAAGGTTTAACCACAAAGCATGTTCCAAGCACGATAAAATAAATAAGTAACACCTTCGTTATTCTTTTCCACATCATGATCACCTCATCGGAATGGTGGAAATCCCCATATGTAATCTTAGACGAAGCAAACCTTGTATTGTTGCCCAATCCTGCCCGTTACTTTAATGAAAAACGGCAGCCGATAATCAATCCAGCTGCCGTCATGGTCTATTGTGCTATCGTCTCCCGTTAGTTGAATCACAGCTGCTCATTCTATTTCAATTTAAGCTTGTAGATAATTAGTTCATCTTGTTCTTTTGTTTTAATGAATCCAAATGCTGTATACAATTTTTGTGCTTGAACCATTGTTCGTGTTGTATCCAATAATATTTCTGAATACATCTTTGTTCTTGCAAAAGAGATAGCTTCATCTAGAAGTCGGTAGCCAATTCCTTTGCCTCTGTATGTCCTTGAAAGATACATTCTTTTTAGAATTGCATTGTTATTTTGATACTCGAGTAAGGCACTTGTCCCTATAATTTTGCTTCCATCTACTGCAATCCAAAAACCGCTTCTACCTGAATATGTAGCTTCAATATTATCCAAATCTGAATCCCATTCAGAATGAAAGCTGAAACCATATTCACTTAGAACAGATAGGATTAGTTGTTTTACTTCTTTGTTGTATGTCGATTCAAATTTGATTACTTTTATGGTTTCTACGACGCTCACCACTATCTTCGTCTCAGCCATGCTACTTAATTATTCCACTATTAATTAGGTAACCTGCCCATTAGCGTAAAGACGGCAGCCGAACGTTCTGAGGTCGGCTGACCAGTTGTTGTCATGATTGAGCTGTCGTTCTTCGTTAGTTTAACATTCTGTATGGTACCACGTGATGCTAGTGTCCTTGTCACATATAATTGCATCCCATTTCATGCTTATAACAAGTTCTTCAATGTTTATACCTTTATATAAAAACACTGTGAAAAATGAATCAAACACACTCATGAACACAAATTCAGCATTTTCATCAGATAAAATCAACTCATTAGGTGACAAATCTAAGATGTCCAAAGGTACCGTGTCATCGCTCTCCAAACAACCAATTTTATCAAATATCGGAGCTGAGAAATTGATTTTTTTTGCGCCATTAGAACTCAGAACACGGAGTATGCTTTCAATAAAAAAAGGTGAAATACTGTCATCGGTGGGATAGTAGCGGTTCGTTTTCCAGTTGGCATTAAGTTTATTGGCTAAATCCTGTCTTGCATATTCAGATTTCAAAGCACTAATTGATGTTTTCAATGCCAATTCCATTTCGTGATATGTCCTTAATCCTGTATCACTCATCATCTCTTGCCAAGATACTGAGTTGCCTGACATTAGTATCTCTTCCCTATTAGGATAAACATGTTCAAATTCCGATTGACGTTTGGACTGTTCCCATCCAATAGGCATCTGTACAAATGGATGGAGTAATATGGCGGCTGATAGGAAACCACCTGGTAATTGGTTCAATATTGGTGATTGGTCATCAAGCCAAATGTAGTCCAAATTAGGTTTCCTCAATTCTTTTTAGTCTTTAACTAAACGGCCATAGCCGAACAGGCTGCCTAATGTTTGCAGCCTGTGTAGTTGAAGTATCGTACCCGTTAGCTCAATCAGTTATTTGTTTTTTTAAACAAAGCAGTAAGTAAAGCTGAAACACCAAACATTGAATTTGATGCTTCCTTTTCGAGCATGTCCCGTAATTCAATTACTTGAAAACCATTAAATATTTCTCTTAATTTTTCGTCCGTGTAGCCTAAACCACCTCTGAGGCTCCTTAGTCTATACACTTCCCAATCAGATATATCCGAGCCCCCAAGTGCTCCACCAACCTTAAAGCAAGTTATTGCAAATAAACCATTTGGCTTTAGAGCTTTATTCAATAATTTTAGATAACTCATCCTACGATGAGGTGCGATATGGTGAAAACAACCCGAGTCGTAAACAATGTCATAAACCCCTTCTTCAATATCTAATTCAAAAATATTTTGGTTTATAAAATTAACTGAGAGATTTTTTTCCTCTGCACGCTGCTTTGCCCAATCAAGAGCCTCTCGGGATAAGTCCACAGCATCAACTTTACAACCCTGTTCAGCAAAATAGATTGCATTTCTCCCAGGACCACAACCCAGCTCCAGCACCTTTCCTGACTTTAAATATCCTCGATTAAAATACTGGACCAAATTTTCATCAGGTAAATTCACAAAAAAAGGGACTTCTTTTTCCCTGTCAGAATAAAAGTTATCCCAATTAAAACGTGATTGTTCTTTTAACAACGTATCTAGCATATTCAAGACATCATCATAACTTAAAATTGATTCCTTCATCAATAAAACCTCCCAACGTATAGGTAAATTAAACAATACTATTCTGCCCGTTACTTCACATGAAACAAAGGAGCAGCTGCCACGGCAAACTGCTCCAATTTACGTTCAACTATCGTTCCCCGTTAGCGCAATGAAGCCTGCCTGTTACACCGCAATAGTTCTTTGCGTTCTTGTTGAACAACCAATGAAATCCCGTTTTTTATTTAATTACGATATTAATTCTGCTAATTCATTAAGACTCTGGATACCTTTTATATCCTCGCTTAAATCAAGCGGAGATGATTCATTTTTGCGATTGAGCCAGATGGCTCTCATTCCAGCATTATTGCTACCCTTAGCATCAACATCTAGCCTATCTCCAACATAATAGCATTGTTCCACATTCCACCCAGCTTTTTGACTTGCTTTTTTGAATATTCGTTGGTCTGGTTTAGAGAAGCCTACTCCGCTAGAAGTAATGACATAAGAAAAATAATGTCTAATGCCCATCTTATCTAACTTTTCAATTTGTTGCTCGTAGTCACCATTACTTATGATACCTAATTGCTTTCCTTGAAGTTCTTTCAGGCAAGGAATTACATCTTCAAATGCCTTCCAGTTGTTCTGATAACAAGCAAGATATATTTCAAACTTCATGTCTGCTTCTCCTGGCGGTAATTGTACATTTACATAAGCAAACATCTCTTTCATCCTCATTCGACGCTGTTCCTGAAAGGAGATTTCTTTTGCTAAATATTTTTCATAGTATTTTTTTGATAATGCGTTCCATTGAGTTACAAACTCTTCTTCTTCCAGAGTCAACACATCTCTATGTTTTTGGAAGAAATCAATTGCACCCATTTTTTCTGCATAGTCGTGGTCAAGTAAAGTGTCGTCAATATCAAAGAAAATCATAAAGGCCCCTCCTAAGTGGCACAAAGACGTCGTGATATTTTATACGTTTCCATTGATTGGAAAGTTCCGCTAAACTGCCCGTTAGCACGATAGGCCGCCATATCGGCAGCCTGTTGTTGCACTACTGTGCCCGTTAGTTGAACGCCAAATCGTCTTTTCCAACTTGCTACTCAACTTGATTAACTAAATTTATTAGTTCATTTTGAGTTAGTTTATTTTCTCCTAATGGCTCCAGATGGCCGTTGGCGTTAATGTAATACACAAAACGAGCTATAAATCCATTCTCACTTTCCCACCATATCGACTGACTATCCTCATCTTCATTATAATAGGCAAGTATCCCGTTTTCGAGTTGTATAGACTGCATTTCTTCGCTATCCGATAACGTATCAGGTTCACCAATAATAACCTTGCTCAAAATGTATCTTAATTCTTGGACAGTCTGCTTATTTTTATAATGGAATACAAATTGGCGAAGGTTATCAATTTCAATTTCAGTGTGAATCTCATTTACTTCAAATGGGAACTTTGAAGGTTCAGTGAAATCATAAAACATCGAGTTGGTTCTGACATCCGTCTGCTTAACGCCACTACATCCACTTATAGGACAACAAAGTAGTAAGAAAATAATAAAACGAATTCCAAGCCCCCCTTTATGGTTTAATGTCCACATATTACCACAAATTGGGACTAATCTGCCCATTAGCGCAACAGGCTGCCGATTAATCGGCAGCCTGTTCTTCTTTTGTCCTATCGTATCCTTATAGTTTATTGCACTTTCAAGTATAACCACATACTTAGGTTAGTCGTTTTTAGTTGTCATTGGCAGACTGTTTTCTTAATAAAACTTCTCTCGAAGAACAACAAAACATCTTTCAAATGCTCAATCCAATATTCCCATGTATGACCGCCATGGAATTCCGCGTATTCGTGGTAGTAATTGATTTTAGATAAATAATCGTGAAATTCAACGTTAAATTGATATAAGCGATCATCTTTACCACAATTGATATAGATGTCAGGAATATCTATTCTAGCATCTTCCTTTCGCATATCCGCAAGAACGTGTAAATCATATGAGTTTGCATAAGTACCCCGATGAGGACCGAAGATTTGGGGGAAGTTCAAACTATCGTACACATCTTTCTCTATACGACCAAACGAACTGAGTCCTCCAGATAAACTGGCTGCTGCCCCGAACACATTCGGATTACGCAGCGCAAGCATAACAGCTCCGTAGCCACCCATGGAAAGGCCAGCCACCGATCTCATATTCTCGCTTAAAATCGTACGCTATGCTTCATCAATTTGTGGCACCAAATCATCTATAATGTAATGTTCAAAAGATCCGCTGCCAACATACCAATTCGCATAATAAGTACCGTGAGCGTATTCGCCGTCATTGGGCATCACGACAATACACTCGCGCAATTCCGTTGCGCCGATCACTTGGTCCAATGTTACGTCTGCTTGCCCAAACTCAATCCAATTAAGTTCTGAACCGTGACTCCCATGCAACAAATAAATTACAGGATAACTTTGTTCCGAATGCTCATAACTGGGAGGAAGGTATATATAGCAAGTTTTTCTGGAGCGTAATGCATTAGAAAAAATAGTCAATGATTTCACTGTCATATTTTTACTTCGCCTCCATAGGATGGTTCATTCCAAAGATAAGACCTTGCCTTTTTGGACGTATGAAATCAACGTATATATTGAATCTACTAAATCTTTATTATGTAAGAAATGAACTATTCTACGATTAATGGACTAAAATTAATACTCAAAAATAACTCTTCGTTGTGCTATCGTATCTTACCCGTTAGTTGAGGCATCAATTGCCCAATTCTATAAATCTTTTCGCCCATTTGGAAAAAGAAATTCCTCTATCCCAATTTACATTCTTTATTGCATATGCACATCCCCAATTCAAAACCAGTTGGTGGAGCATATGGACTCTAAAGCGTTCTGAGAAGGCTACATTTGATTCAGAGAGATTACAGTAATCATTGATGAACTGCTGTGCCAGTTCATTTTCGCCATTATCGCTGTACTGTAAAAACATTTTCGGTAAATCTGCAATTCCATCAGCAAAATAGCCAGTTGTGAAATCAAAAATGCCGCTCAAATGCCAGCCATTAGTCAAATGCTGTACAAGGAAATTGTCTGGTTTGAAGTCACCCATGACAAAGGTTGGCGAACGTAAATCATCAAATACTTTTTCAGAGGTAGCCAGTATTTTTTCGACCCATTCAGTATCTTCAAATGTAATTATCGAATATTTTTTAGCATCCTCTAACCAATATCTAATTCTGTTATAAAGCCATGTTTTATAAGACCCTTTAAACGGTTGTATAGTTCGAGTAAACTGTTCGAACTCACCGTATTGGTCGACTTTCCAATTATGTAACTCGTTTAAGCTTTGTGCTAATAATAACGCAATTTGTTTTTTATCTTCTTCGCTTAGCCCTGCTGAAAACTCTTGCTCGATAATATGTCTGCCTGGAAGACGAGACATTAATGAATAATTCCAACCGAATATATCTTCAGTTTCATCAATAAGGTATTGGCTAGGAATTGGCAATTTAGTTAGTCTTAGCAGATTGTCGAGAAAGAATTTTTCTTCAATGAATTGCCCCTTAAAAAGTGGATTCCCTTTAAGTACATACTCACCTGAAGTGGACCTAACAAACATGGTTTGTTTCCCAACACCTCTAAATGTTGGTTCGGCCGAAATGAGGTTCCCTAACTCAAATCGATTAAGCATCATCTGTAACTGTTCATTAGTTACCTCGCCCAATTTATTCGAAGAAAAAAAGATTTCAGTAGTCAATTGTAGACACCACCATCTTATATTCGATAGTATAAAATTCGCTTTACATTCATAGTATCCTGCCCGTTAGTTCAATGAAAAGCGGCAGCTGACAATTAAGCAAGCTGCCGTCGTGTTGTATTGAGCAATAGTGCCCGTTAATTTAGCATTTCAAGTATCTGAATCCACAAGTCAAAACACTCGGGACGTTAATGGAATTTATTATTTAATAACTTTAATAACATTGAAGCTATCGCTTATTAAGTCGATTTTCTCATCGTTACTTATTGTAACTCTCTTTACGATTCGGTATTTTCCAGTACCAAGCCATTTAGCTTGAACTATCACGCCTCCAGAAGACTCTTGTCCAGATTTTAAATGACGATCATCCAACCAGATAGAACCGTAGTTTACGTTGGGAAAACTCACAAGAACCCATTTCTTCTCTTTTAACATTTCTATTTGAATATCATAAACTTCAACTCCAAAATCCAGATATTTTTCAAAATCCAGATTGTTTTTTATAGTGTATTGTAGAAATTCAACGCTATTGTGTTCCATCTTAGATATATTAAATGTAATGTCTCGCTCTTTTTGAAATTTAGATATTGAGCGCGTTACTTCACCCAAAATCATTTTTTTTGGAATTTCTCCCTTCGGCACTGAATTAATCAATGTAATGTCTTGAATGTCTTGATTTTCACTTCCATTTTCTTCTTCATTCATGCAACCAGTCGTAACAAGTACAAAAGAAAGGATTATAACAATAATTCGAAAATTCACTGTTCATTCCCCTTTTTCTTTGATCCTTCATAGACACTCCGTTTATTAAACATGTTACACGTTCCTAATTTTGTTAGTTTTGTTTTTAATTTAGCATTTGGATGCTTGCTATTAATACAGGTAAGATCACCCATTAAACTGCCCGTTAGCTGAATAGGCTGCCATTTATGTCGGCAGCCTGTTGTTGTTGTGATATCCCGTTCGTTAGTTTAATGAATGATATAAATATAACGAAAATGCTTTAACTAACACTATAATTATTACAGCAATCCACCCAAAAAAGAAAAGACCAATACAAACACTAAAGAATTGTTTACCAAAGGTTCGATTCGAATCTGCTACCCTAAGAGTAACTAACAAACTTATAAATAGTAAAAAAAATAAGAACCAAATTAAACTTTGCTGCAAACTATGTAGTATATAAATTGCCGCACCATATACAAATGTTCCTGAAATAAAATAAAGTACAACTTCCTTCTTGTTCATCGATTACTCTCCACTTCATTAAACCTTCTGTACCTTTAATTTAACACGATAATAGTATCTTGAAATATAAGCAAATTGTTCCACTAACCTGCCCGTTAGTTTAATAACCCTACATGGCGATAGAGCCGAATAGATGAATTGCCTCTAATATTACGAGACAAATAGCCAGGTAATTATATCGGGCGAGCGCCTACTTACGGGCTTAATGAATTGATGTGATTTGTAATAGTCTTATTATTTCACTTCGAGATTTTAAATTATCTTTCAATTGATCATTGTCTGGACTATACTTCCAAATTGAGTTTGATAATCCAATTAGATGACTTGAGGCTTCCATAACATCTGCTCGCTTAGGAATCAATCTGCAAAAGGAGAGCGTTGAGAAAAACGGAATGACGTTTATAACTCCGATTAATTCACTTGCTAATTTTCTAAAAGATTTTGAAACTTCGTTTAGATCAGTAACAAGTTTCTCGTTCTGCCTATTTGCATCATTAAATTCAGTTGGATTGGCGTAAAAATACGCGTAATATATCAGTTGATGTGAAACTTGTGCTCTAAGCTTTCTATAATCTGAAAGAGGTTCAATTAAATACTTCAACATAATTTGACTGAGAAAGAAAACAATTAGACCACCTACGACTGTGAAAGAAGAAGTAAGTAATGCATTTTGCACAATGACCCCACCTTTGTCGATATATCCGCACAAAAGAAGCCCTCAGGAGTCCCTGAAGGCTTTTTTGACGGATGCTTTCCGATTTAATTTAACAATATCATACAATTATCGGATTTATCAATATTATCTTTCGCTACGACATAACCATTTGTGACGGTGGGCGTCACCGAACGCCGAGGCGTTTTTTTTGAGTTTATCGTGCCCGTTAGTTGAACGAGAAAATGGAGCAGTTACTTAAGCTGTTAGCAGAATATGACAATCAATCGTATTCGTTTATTTGATTACCTCAATTGCAAATGTGTATACAGAAGACCCTTCTGAAATTCTTTTTTCTATATCCGTCAACCATACAGCGGATAGGCTGTAATAGTAAATCCCCTCTTCAGGTGGTGTTTGAAAAGAGTTTCCAGTAACTTTTACCTGACTTATGCTTCCGTTATCATAAATCGTTAATGAAACATCAGTTGGTTTTTTCACATCAAAATTAAAAGTAATCGGTGTATTCGCTTTCACTTTTTCTTTTACTTTATCTTTAAGCATTTCGTTTGGGCTTGCGTAATCTGCGCAAACGCTCGTTCCCTTTGTTTTATTATCCCAGCAATAAGAACTTTGATAGACAGCCAAGGCTTTGCCAGCTGCTTCAATAATAGGCGTTGGTGGTGTATCCCCCAGCTCCATTTGCGGTGTCGATATATTGGAATTAATAGACCTAGCATTGGCATTATTGCTACTATGCTTCTCAACTTCAACATCACAACCAGTAATAATAAATAGTAATACAAGTAACAATGAGCATAATCGTTTTATTTCAAACACCTCCAATTATTTCTAATTAAAATTACAGACGAAAATGGGAGACATTTGTTGCGCTAAACTGCCCGTTAGCTGAACAGGCTGCCGTTTATGTCGGCAGCCTGTTATAAATGTTATACCGAATCCCGTAAGTTTGATCCATAAACTTTGAATAGCTCATTAACTTTATTGACTTCTTTCTTGACCAAACGTTATTTCAATATTCCTTGCTGCTACTTCGAAAACCTCATCATAAGTCGATATAATAAAATGTCTTAGAAATTCATTTCTCGTCTCTATGATATTATTCAATTAATCAGATTTAACAACCTCGGTTAAAGAAGATACGGATTTATACTGATTATCGATATATTTAGAACTTACATCAAGTTCAATCATATTGAAGTAATAAATTCCTGTTAATTTGATTTTATATTTTATCCATGTGTCTTTTTTGCCATTAGTAGCTAAATTACCATTGACTTCACCTGATAACTCTATCGTAGCAGAATTGTAAATATGGTTTATCTCATCTAAAAAAATGCAGTCTCTACCCAAGAGTATACCAAGTTCCGTTTCTATTGGTTTTACTTCCATTTATGAGTTGTCCTCCTCCTTGTCCTGACTTAGGTGAGCTATCGTACCCGTTAGCTTAACCCCGCAATCCATCTAGTGGACCGAGGGCCGTATGGCCCGAAGCGTGAATATGGTCTTATATGCTACTACTGCCCTCTTGAACTACAATCAAATTCTTTTATTTATTTTTGACTTTATCAATGTTTTGAATTCATTCAACTCTTCTTTATTTCTAAATACTCTTTTCGGTATTATTGTGTGAAGCTCCTTACCATACTTTAGAAATATAAATTCTTTGGACTCTTTTATCTCTTTATAGAAATCCCAAGAAATTGTCGAGTTAATGTCTCCAGCATTGAAAATGATGTTCTCTTCATTAAACGATAGAACATACTCTTCTTTGAACTTGGGTTGTCTTTTAAATACGATTCTTGGAACAACAATAATTCTGACAAAAACAATAAAAAAGAAGAGAATAGAGATCAAGAGTATAAAAACATCAAAAATTCGAGTAGAGCCTGACATTAATTGAAAGATTCCATAAACTAGAAGTGCAGCAGCAATTAATACACTAAAAATTAGTTCCTTTAAATTAAGATTTTGATTTATTGCGGAGATAATTTCTCTTTCGGAGTACATAAAATTAATCTTCAAAGATTTCTCCTACACAAAAATGTGTTTGCAGTAGTTGCAATACTCGTGGCATAAAAACGATCAGTTTACCGAATTCCGCATAAAAAATCATTCGGGAAAGCGTTTAGAATCAATTGCGTGCAGCACGCGCAAAGTGTTTTTGGTATCCTGCTCCTCAGGATACTCCGATTTTTGACGCGCATAAATGGCTTGTAGGCGGTTTATCTCGCTTTCTCCCGCTTTAGCGATTTCTAGAATTACACTTTGGTAATTCCATGCCTTCCTCGGATCACCACCGTCTGTCGATACAGGGAGATGTCTCAGTGCCCTTTCCAGGAAGGTGACAAGGATTGGAACTGAAACCTCTCCCAACTTCACCAGTTCTTCCTTTGCATCAAAAGAATATCGAGAATACCGCCGTAGTTCTACCACCGCTTCGCTTTCGTGGCCTTCGACAAAATCGGTAAACGTTTGGCACCAAAACTCTGCTTGTTCAACTGGTAGCCGCGTGCAAAGTTTGGCTTTGTATACCTCATACGCTTTTAACTCGGGAAACGCTTTGTCCAGCTGTGCAGGATCTACGGTTTCAGGGAGGTACTTCATATCATCCCCGTCGTGGTCGACAGCATAGGCTATAAAGTCGTCAGTAAGGTGAAGCTGTCCAAAGGCAGGCGTCAGCTCCTTTATTACTTCGGTTAAGACAGCCATGAATCCGTTAGGGGCTTGTTCAGCCTCTTCCTCCTCCGTCTCCCACAATACTTCTAAAGCCTCTTCGTACTTCATGCCCCATTTTTCGAGTTTTTCATTGCGCGCGTCTTCAAAGCGAAAATCACCGATGCTATATTTAAGTCCGCGGTGGCCGTACAATCTATCATCGGGGTAATCTTTATAACGGTTAAACGTGCGTGTATACGCGAACCCTTCTAAGGTATTCCACTTGAAGTTCACAACGCCGTAGGTCGCTTGTGCATCCAGCACAAAGGCGTATACGTCTTTATTTTGCGACGTTATAGCAAAGTCTCTAATCGTTTGTTCGCCATGCTGAATCAGCATCATTTTTAATATGGCAAAATCGATTGCATTTGTCATCCACGTTCACCCCTGAAATTAAGTAATTGCACTTCTTCTTGATTATAAATAAGTTAACCATGTCGGCTCTGGACCGTACAGTTCATCTATCGCTTCAATTATTCGCTTCTCAATGGCATCATAGGCTGCGGCAATGTTACCGATCTGATGGTCGACATCTCTTTGCCTTGAAATTTGGTACGGTCTCATGTTGGCGTGAGCAGCTGGCAGATCGAAATCATGTTTCCATAGCGGACCTTCGATGCTTCCTATGCACGAGACGTCTGCGTCGAACTTCCCGCGCATGAAGGTTAACTTAACAAGATGGTGATTCTTAGTCATCCGTGTCATCGTATAGACCCCGCCATTGCTGTACTTGGTATTGTAGCTGAAGCCTCGCTTTTTAAAATGAGTAGTAATTTCCTTTTTGACCGAAAGCAATCCTGGGTCATCATCACTTATCGTAAGCGGCTTTAGTTGATACGGAAAGTCAACGCAGATCAGATTTCCGTCATCATAGCATGACTGCACGATCAGCTCACCTGCAATTATGTTTTGGTAAACATCTGCTGCTTCTTCCTTATTTGAAGGAACGGCAAATACGCGCTCGTGATAAATTTCACCAATAGCGCTTAAAAATTTGCGTTCCCCATCGTTCAGTTCCAACTGCGGTATACCGTCCGCGAGATCACCAAGCTCGACAATTGCATCTATGAAGTTATTTCTTCCTGAAATCCACCAATCACTTTGTACCCTTATACACGGAGAAGGGAAATCGCTCCAACCCGTTACACTCGGCGAGAACAGCCTTGTATAACAGCCATCCCCCTTTGAGATGAATGGAATTGGTTCTTCCTTTGAACCAGTAGGATTTCGACGAAGCATTGGAATGTTATCGAAAATAAACGTCAGTCTATTCAAAGAGTATCGTCGCGGTACTCCACCAGCAATTTCAATAGCATCTCCCATTCCTAGCGGATTGGTAAAACAGTTCGGATTTGCTCCTTCCCATCTGGCAGATAGATTGGAGAGTCTTTGCTCAAAGTCAGTTGATGTCCCGACCGTGTATCGGAATTGGGCAAGATCAGGATTTTTTTTTAGCAGCCGATCGATGCCAGAAACACCATGTTGTGAATCACTGATAAAGAATTTAATTTCATGGTGGTCGATACCCGAAGTATTGAATGCAAGTCTGATTCGCTCGATTATTCCAAGAGGTGTATCCTTTTTAGCTAATCGATATATAATCATTTTATATAGTTTCACTAATACACTCCTTATTAATAAAGATATCAGCACTTGTTACCTTAACAATTTCAAAGCTTGATATTGGGCGGTTGCTCAGAAGACCAAAATACCACTATATGGATAACTAGACCAGTTACCATCATCCTATTTTTATCAATTCGGACTTCACTACTGAAGATATCTGCGGATATGCTACTTTCCCCATAAAAAAACAGCCATATTTATCGGCTGTCTTCGTTAATTCGATTGAACTATCGTGTCCGTTAGTTCAATCGAATACTGTTATGGATGTTCTCGTGTAGACTCATATTCCTCAATTATTCCTTCGCGACACTTATCTGCACCTATCTCATCAAGCTCTTGATCGTCCAGCCATTGATAATAATGACCCAGTTCATGTGCAATTGAACCCAAAATTGAAGCCAAGGCATTATCTTGCCCACGGCCATCTACCAATTCCAAATAATCTCCTGTGGCAATTCTTATATAGGGTTCTTCGTACTTGTCATATGGTGCAAAAAATGTTGCAGATACAAGCTCTTTTGTGTATTTGTTTTTGATTTGATAATCCCTTTTTAAATAGACGACCACTCGGCAAATTCGAGACAGGCTCTTTTAACTTCGGGATGCACTCCTGATTCTGTTCTTATTCGTAAGCCATTCCTCGGATAGTTCATTTTACCCTCACGCAATAGTTTATTTGATTGTAGCACTTGGAGCACTTTTACTAATACAATGCAGCCACACCGTAGCCCGTTCCCTGAAGCTGCTCGTTGCCAGGAACTTGACCGAAACTAAAGGTCCCGTCACTTAAAGGAATGGCTCTGTTATTCTTGATTGTTTATTTCCGAGCAAAAGAAAAACCACCTCCTATTGCGTGGGCGGTTTTCTCAACTATCGTACCCGTTAGTTAAACAATTACGGCTGCCGCACTTCCCATATATTTCCTTCAGGATCAGCGAACGTTATATTGGGTCTACATGTCATCCGCTCTCCTAAAATGTTCACTCCGTTTTTTTTTTGAAACGTTCAATTAGCTCTTGGATAGCATAATTACTGATTTTCATAACCAAAGCTATTCAAATAATTGGTAACTACACTTTTATCTTCATGCCACCACAACATTTTATTCTCCTTAATTTTCTCAAATCCAAGTTTTGTAGCTAACTGTATGGAAGCTTTATTACCTGTATCACATCCCCAATTTGGTACTAAATTATGTTCTAGGCAATGATTAATAAATGCGCTGCACGTTAATTTTGCTAATCCAATATTCCTATATCCTTCGTTAGTAAATATGCTAATCTCAGCTCTGCCATTTCCAACAGAACCAGAAATACACAAACTAACTAATTGATTGTCTACAAGTACACAATAACCAAACCCATTCAACAGGAACTCCTCTATCGATCCAAAATTGGATACTGTAATTTGATATTTTTCAATTAAACTGCTTCCCAAAGGTTGAACTATGAACTCCTTTGGAAAATTACCTGCAAGGCTATTAAAACCCTTAAACTTTGTTTCATTAAATATAAAAGAAGAATGAGATAAAGTAGCGGTCTGACCAGCTAAAAGATGCTCAAGTAATTCAATCCACTCATCAGAAGAGGTAAATAGATCATAATAAATGGAATGGTTATTTTTATCTCTTAAAAATATTGTAATATCCCTGTTAAAAATATTGTCATTAGTATCTCCAACAACAATATACCTTCCACCACGGTTAGCAATCAAACAGCATGTAGGTTCTATTTTGCGGTTAACAAATATCTTTCCAGGCTGAATATTCTCAATTACAGAATGAGCATATACCGCCTTGTAATGAACAGTTTTCATTAGTGGAAGTACTATATAATATTCATCATTTCTCAACTCAATCATTGATAATCCCCCTCTAATAACAAATAATTCTAATTAATTGTGCCTTAAGTTGTTGGAAAATGGTAGGGTGAAATCTATTTAAATAAAACTTTCCTGCCCGTTGGGTTAATCAGAAAATCAACAACATAGTTTAACAAAGCCTATTTTTTAAAGATTCGCTTATAAAAAGGCTGGCTTACTTTATCTAGTATTTGCTGTGCTTTCTCTTCCGCTTTCCGTATTACTGCATCTTCTTCTTTCCGCCGTGCTTCTTCCTTCTCTTGTATGCGTCTTTCTTTTTCTTCTCGGAATTCGATCAGCAAATCGGTGGTCTGCTTGTCCCGTTCTCCCGCCACGTTTTCAAGCGCATTTTTGACCGCGTTCCGTCACCGCCACCAAGCACTAGTAGATACCCGATGAAGAATATCAATAAACGTTCACTAATAACTGGAATCTGACTTAATAATACTGCACCTGAAGTTTTATATACAAAAAACCTTTTTACGTAGAAACCTGCAATTAGATATGGGACGATTATTAAAGGTGTTCCAAGAAATATACCAGATATATACCAATTATAATTGACGGGCTGCTGAAAGATGGTTGGATACAACTTCGAAAAAGTAAACAGCGTAAGAAAATAGCATGACGTAATGACCATCCAGCCTCCAACATACTTAGCCAACAGTACACCACCTTTCATCACCTCAAATTAAGCTGATATGAAGTTTGTTGATAAAACCACTCTACTTACATCAGTGTATACCATTAGATATGCTGCCCGTTAGCTTAATAAAAAGAGCAGTTGCCATCGGCGAACTGCTCCAAGGTCCGTTGAACTGTCGTACCCGTTAGCTTAATGTCCATCTGTTTTCTTTAGAATCAGTCTTTTTTAAATTTAAAGCTAAGTATTCCTGTGATAAAGCCAGTAAATAAAAGTCCATAATTAAATGACAAAAAGATATCATTGTCGTTGATGTGCTGGTCAATTAATAAAAATCCATCTGTGAGTACAAATAAGAAAGATAACAACAGTACCTCACTAAGCGACCTTCGCTTCAAAAGGGTATTAATCATCAATGATAAAACAATTGCGGTTATAAGACTTATGACTAAAATGTTTATTAAAGTCATCAGCCCCCCCTTCTTTAATTACAATTAATACCAATTATTAGACGCGAAACTTACCCAATAAGTTGCGCAATCCTGCCTGTTAGCTCAATGGCTGTTTCTTTTAATCCTTTAATCATAACCACCTTCTGCTTCGGGTAATTCTTTATAAGCTTCTTTAACAATAACTAATTTTCGAATGATTGTGCGCAGTTCTAATAGCTGTTTTGCATCAATTGTAACTTCACAATTTTTATCTGACCAGACTAAAGTTTTGGTTTCTCCATTCACACTTATTTGCCAACTATCTTCATTGTATGGTGTCTTATCGCAACTCTGGTCGGTTGGTAAGCTCGGTATTAGTTCTTTCGTTCCCATTATGTTTATCTCTCTCATCTTCTCATAAATGTTGCGCTTCTCTTCCATGGTAAAAGCCACTTTTGCAGTTGCAGTTCCATGAATTATCAAATCTTTTGTAACCGTATTATTATAGGTATTAATTTCGTTTTTTCTAGACTCACCTAAACCGAAACGAACTAAGAAATTGAAATCGTCAGGCATTTCATTAGGCATTTTATTCTGTTGTACACCGACATCATTATTCTTATGTTTGATATTGGAATTTAACGCTGAATTCGTCTTCGAGTCACAAGCTGTGGTTATTAGTTGCAATACAATTAACATAGAAATTAATCGCTTAATTTTCAACCGCCCCCAAATTATCCCAACTAAAGTAATAAACGAATATTGGAATCGTTTGTTGCGCTAAACTGCCCCGTTACTTCAATAAAAAACAGCAACTGATTTCTTATCCAGCTGCTGGCGTGTTCTGTTGAGCTATTGTGTCCCATTAGTTTAACGACCTCTTCAAAAGGAAAAACATATTTTTTTGAGTTTGTTGTCCCAAGTTAGTTGTGCACCGATCATGTCGGCAACCTGTCTAGCGGGAATAAATGTAATTCCATCAAATCGTTGAATAACGGTATCCATAATGTTGAAATCATTCTCATCGATTCGCACGGTATTATGCCCAATCTGGTAAGTATACGCTTTCCCCATATAATTCAAAGTTACGCTGTCGTCATCCTCATTTATTGGAGTGACCTCTATTCCAAACCTACTCACAAATGCTTCGTTCAAAGGGACCATAACTCTGTTATCTTTATTAGAATAGAAGTAATCATAAGGTCTATTCATAACCAAATCCTCACCATTCATGGAGACGGATACATCTGTTCGCTTTAGGAAATTTTCAAGGAGAGATTGCCCCTCAATCTGTTCCTTTTCGCTTTTTTCCTCAGCCAGTAATGGTCTGACTGTATTAATCATGACCACTTTCTTTGAAGGGAATATTGGAGTATCTATTGTGATCACGTAATACATTTCCCCAACCTTAAAGTCAAAACCGCCACAGGAAGAACCAGCGGGTGGTGTCCATACTTTGGCTAGCGCTTTTACGGTACCTTGTTCGACTTTGTAAACTTCAAAAAAAACATCTTTTCCGTTCTTATCTCCTCGAATCTCAAGTGCTTTACCGACGAACACATTCGAATCCGTATGTGGCTCGATGATATTACTGCCAAAATCGCATGCTGATACTTTCTTACCGTTAGTTACTAGACCACTCATCACTACAACTGCCATAATAAATAAAATGATATGCTTCCTAACTGCTACATTGTTCCATAATCCGCGCATAAAGCCCTCCAATACATTCTCACCTCATTAATTACCATATATTCCCTCATTAAATAATACGCAAATCATGATGATTTTGTTGCGCTAAACTGCCCGTTAGCTGAACAGTCTGCCAATTACGTCGGCGGCCTGTTATATTTTGTTCGCTATCAAATGAACTAATCGACGAGAAAATCTATCTGCGCTTCAATTCGTATCCGCTGGTCCGCCAAGGAAAAATCGGCAAAGCCATTCACGGCATAATGTCCTCTGGCATACCCGTTTTTGATGAAGTTATCGATAAAATCCTTATAGGCCTTTGGGTCGCTCTCACTATATCCGCCGCCTCGGATGCTGAACGTGCCACGCATCGGTTTGCCTTTAATTAGCACCGTGCTGGCCCCGACATCGTTCATTGCGTATTCGATGTCGTAGCCCGTCGTCAGCTCCTGAATCGGAAAATAAAACGGCGAAGCGGAATGGTTAATCGTGATGCTCTCTTCATCTCCGTTATACGTCAACTCAGCGTAGATCGGAACTGATTCCCCGCTGCTGTATTCGGGCTTCGCTGTCACTAGGCGGTAAGTGAAGTCGCTTTGGGTAACTGTGACTTCGTTCTTCGGATGAACCAACACCTCTTCACGCGCATCACGCGAACCGCAACTGGCAAGCAGGATGGAGAAAAGAATAAATCCAACTAATGCATACTTACGCATCGAATCCCCCTCTAGGGTTATTAATCACAAGTAAATGCATGACTCCGACTTTGCGCAAAATCTTTAGCGCTTGTTCTTAATTATGCTATCGTGTCCCGTTAGTTTTATAAAAATCGTAATAAATACTAAATGAATCATTCTATCCGTATAGTGATTTCAGCACCTCTCGGTTCATTCTCGTGGGGTCCACCGAACTCCCTGAACACGAAATTCATATAGGAAATGTCATCAGGTAAAGCTGGAGATACAACGTAATTAAAAGAGGAATGCCCACCTGAGCTTCCTCCTCTATCCATACGGCTATCATAATTGTCTCCTAAGTACAACTCAAAATGACTTGGTTTATACGAATTTATTGAATGTTCGTTTGACATGTCCCAATCAATATTAAAGGTAATTACACTTGCATTGGTATATTGCCGAACAGAGGTCAACGAATAGAAATATCCCCCTTCTTCAAAGGATTTTAGAATAGGTATGTGCCTTCTGAATCCAGTCGGTACAATAATCGGCTTAAATTGCTCTTCTCTTAGAAAAGCATTGAACACCCATTTTAAGTAATCCTCATAAAAGTCAAAAGACATTGCCCATTTCGTAATATACTCAAATGGCGGATAACCTGGATTATTATTCGAGATTTCATTGCGTTGTTTTAGCAATTCACAGATTTGCTCATCAATATGGGATACCCTCTCATCATAATGCTCGGTTGGGCGTTCAAATGGCATCCGATTCATTCTGATTCCTCCAATATATTAAATTTCTCATATTTGAAGTATTCTTGCCTTCATAAAACTATCCTGCCCTTTACCTTAAATATAAAATCGATGTTATGAACTAACTCTTGCCCGTTAGTTTAATGAATATCGTTTGTTCTTTCGCCGCTTTCATCTATTTGAACAATCCCACCTCCAAACAACCATCCCTTGCTCTCGATAAATTCAATAAACTCGTTATTCCCTAAATTACTTTCATTTGAATAAACACTACCATATATTTGAACTCCAAAAGGTCTTTTATCTCACTCCTATTATTTATCCCCCTTCATAAACCCATTAGCGCAACAGGCTGCCACTCTAGTGGCAACCTGTTGAATGTTATATTTATCTGTGCTCCATTAACTTATAGACCTTGTAATAAACTATGAGAAGCTTATACTACCTTATTTGTCTGAACTTGATGAGAGCTCCCTAACAAGTCTTTTCGCCTATATATACTCAGCATTAATCCCACTGCGCCGAGCTCAATTAATGTATTCTTACTCCAATTAAGAAGCGGCAGTTGCATACCTCCGAGAATTGGAAGCATTCCGATACACATCAATAAGTTCCATACAAATTGGATACCGATTACCGTCGTCAGACCTACAACTAAACCTTTAGCATAACCATCGTGAAGATTCATACCCATACGAATGATTCTACTTATAAACAGTAAAGTAAGGACTACTACGGTAATACCGAATACCCATCCAAGACTGTATACCAAATACGAAAACGTGAGTTCGCTTGATATTAACGGTAATCTGCGAGTTTCAATACCAAAACCTTGTCCCCACATACCCCCTGTATGAATGGCTTCAACTGAACGAATTATGTAGTATCCCCCATTTATCAGGTCTGGATGGATAAAAGCTGTGTACCTTTCCCAACTATACTCCCATGATCTTGGGTAAAGAACCATCTGAGTTAAAATGAATAACGGTATAAATCCTACTCCAATCAGCAATAACTTCCATTTTTTGTTCACAAGCAGAAGAATTCCAAGGCTTATAGAGTAAATGATCAAAGAAGCAAATGCTGGAGCAGTTATATAGAAGCAAGCGGGAAATACCATATAGACTAAAGCGGACTTCAGAAATTGTGTAATTATACCTTTCCAGTTTTCAAATTGATTTGGTTGCTCTGTTTGCAGCATGCCAGCAGCTGCTAAGATAAGAAAATAAGGAGATACTGCATACACATTGAAATCAAAAGAACCTATTGCAATCCATTGTTTTGCACCGCTTATTTGGGGACCATGCCATTGAGCTGCGAACATTAGTAACAATGTAATAACGTAAACGATTCTGGAATAATGCAGCAGCCTGCGGTAGTCAAAGAAATACAAACTGCTCATTAATGCAATTCCCAATGTTACAAATATCATTTTGCGTTCAAATAATAGATGCTCATCCATTGCAAACTTTAGCGAATATAGTGTCACTAGTCCAATAACGAGCATACATACTACTAGTGCTAGTACACTCCATTCGATCTTTAGTTTATGGGCGTTGTTTAGTTGTTTACCAACGCTATCTGGATCACCCATTTGATTCAATGCCTCTCCAATTGCTTCTCCCTCAGTCTTACCGTACGACTCGACCTTCTCAGCGACCAAATCCTCCAAATGACTTAGAATCTCTAACCTAATTTCTTCATGCATCGACTTTACTTTAATCTGACTACATATTCGATCAAGATATTGACGTACAATTGAATTATGCTCGATTCCATTCATCACGCGCGTCCCTCCCCGATTATGCGAGTAACGGTCATGCTGAATAAGGACCATTCCCTTTCCTTCTCAATCAGATTTTTCTGTCCTTCTTTCGTTAAACGATAATATTTACGCTTTCGGCCGCCTTCCTCACCCCAGTAAGCTTCAACTAGCCTTTCCACCTCAAGTGTATGAAGAATGGGATATAGTGTACCTTCCTTAAACGTAAAAAGACCATCGGACTGTTCTTCAATTTTCTTTATCATTTCATATCCGTACATATCTTTGTTATCCAAAAGCTTCATAATTAATATGACAGTGCTGCCCTTCAACAGTTCTTTATTGATTTTCATACTGACCTCCTCCTTTACGTTCGTTGAGTATCTATGCATTGAACATCTATGCATCGGTTATCTATGTATCAGTTTAATATATCTCCTATTTTTTTACAATGACTAAATTCAATCTCAGTACGTATGTTTTTGGTAGTGCGTATCAGGTATACAATTTCGTTCATCTGCCCGTAAGTTAAATTAGGCAGCGATCATAAATGATCACTGCCTTGAATCGTTATAGGTGATCGCTGCACTTTTGTCTTCGCTAGATCAATTGTTTAGACATCAGTACAGATTCTGGTCTTCCTTGAGGCTTAACAACTTCAACAACTTGCCAATTTATTTTACGATAATATTCCGCAGCAGAATCAGTATAAAGAAACAGTCTCTTGAAACCCAGACTTTTGGAAGCAACTAACTCGATCTCCTGCATTAATCGTAACCCTATACCTTTACCGCGATAATGAGACGATACAAAGAGAGTAGCAACCCAAGGAGACAGATGGGAATGTGAATAAAGCTCATTCTCAATTAAGCTAACACTTCCAACTGGAAGAGAGTCCTCTATGGCTACTAATGCTAATGGCAAACAATTATTATTCAAACTTCTTTGAGTAAATTTCGCAACAGCTTGTTGGTAGTTCCGATTTTGTGGGATTCTCATTTCCATCTGTTGAATACATGCAATGGCGGGGATTAATTCGGCGCATTCGGATAAAACTTTGATATCCATTCAGTAATTCCCTCCATATGATCAATGATCCAGTTAGTTGAACATTATTGTTTATAAACTATATCTTTTAATGTTCCTTCATTAAGTCCATTTTGGACAAACTGGAACCTCCTATTTGTTAATCTTTGAACTCGATCGACTATTTGTCCAAGATGATATCCCGTGTGTTCGACCAAATGATATACATCAAACTATCAAGTTTCTCCAGATCCTTATTTCCTTCAATATAGTCAGTCATCACTTCTCTCCAAGAATTAAATCGTTCCGTGATAATTTGAATTAATTCCGCTGCTGAAGTTTGTGCTTCATCAGGAAAGTAATTTTCTATTCCGCCGTCAGTGCTCCCATTAATCGAATACTTTACGATATGTCTCTGAATATGCTGTCCTACATGCAACACAATGCCACCAATTGAATTAAGATGCTCTACTTCATGTTTCCATAGAACTTCATTTTCTACATTATCCAATGTTATCCTCAATTTCGGGAGATAGTGTTCGCACATTCGAAAAATCGAAATCCGAGTAAATTCATTCAGATCTTTCCCCATAAAAACCCTCCCCTTTTAATAGATATTCCACTATTGTTTGACACATTCAGTCTGTCAGGATTGAATAACAGTCTTTTGCCAACATACTGTCCATAAGCGCAATAAAAATGGAGCAGCTGCGAATCGCAAACTGCCCCATGACAAGTTATATTCTTGATATTCGCTAGTTCAATTTATTAAGAAATCTCTCTAAGTATTTTCGTTAATCCATTAGGATATAGAATTTGTTGTTCTTCTTCAAACTCATTAATAGATATCCATTTTGCATAGGTGATTATTCCACCTTCAACGACCTTGAATTTTTCTACCTCGTATAGTTTCGGTTCAACAAACTCAACAAGATATATTTGCGTTATCTCGTGACCTATACTCTCATCGATAGTGAAAATGTTTTCAATGCATTTTATATGGCGGATAATTGAAATTTGGATACCTAATTCTTCATCGAATTCTCTAATGAGCGTTTTTTTGGAATGTTCCCCAAATTCAATCGTTCCACCTATTGGTCTATAATAATGACCTGTTCCTATTGAATGTTTTCCATACTGTTCTTCAACAAGAATTTCTTTGTTTCTAGTGACAATACCTAATACATTAGGACGTGGATACATATTCATCACCACCATTGTATATTCTTTTCAGTTACCACCTAAAGTTATTATTTTATTTTAACTTGTCTCACAAACTTGTTTTTAACTCGATCGCCTTTAACATGCATTTCTATTAATTTTTCTGTTTCCGCATCAATCACATATGTTTTAACAGCATTTTTAAAGAATCCACCTCTAGTTTGCACCCCATTGGGGCAATCGATCGAGATTACCCAAACCATTCGATCATCGGAGACTTCAGGGTTAGCTGCGTTTTCACCTTCAATGTTATTATATTCTTTCCAGGATGTAAGTTTTTCAGAGAGTATTTTTTCTTTGATATTTAAATTTATTTTTTTATCGATATTACCTTTTGTCGAAAGGAGCTGACTCATTTTATCACTGGCACTTCTCAAAACAGGTTCGACAGGCTGGGGTTCCTTACCTGCTATTGAACTATTTAAGCTTTGAACCGATGCTTGAACTATATGACTAGTTCCCACTATCCATATCCCACCTATACTTACAGCCGCAATAAGAGACAGAGTAACAACTCTTACTTTATTAATGGATACCAACCTCCATATAGTATTCTAGTTAAGAATGGATAGTAATACTATGTTTATTAACAAAGTGTTTGAACTATACTGCTAGTTAGTTGAGTAAAGGTATCTGAGTGATCCTCTCCCGAATTAATAGATATTCCACTTTTGTTTAACACATTCAGACTTTTAGCAAGGACTAACACGTTTTTCCAATTCATTGTACATTAGCGCAACGAAATGGAGCAGTTGCGGATCGCAAGCTGCCCCATGGCCAGTTAAATTATATTTGCACGCTAACACAAAAATGTTTGCTCTAATTGCTCGCAACTCTGCCAAATTTGATAGGTGACGTTATCCAGAAAAAATTCACGCTATGTTCAGCTTCATGAACAAAGACGATAAGATTAATGAATTATATTCGAAATGGCTTGAGCTAATATATCTGCGGCTCGGTATTCTTCTTGAAGGCTGTTCTCTATTCCCCCAATCTCGATTAAAAGCGAATCATCAAAAAGATCTTGATTATAAGACTGTCCTGTATCCCCTTCAGGTTTTTTCAAAGTAATCTGCGGTGAAAGACTTGGATATAATTTCTCAATTCCTTTTTTTATTTTTTGGGCCAGTCTTAAATTCTCCTGATAGTTTTCATTTGAACTTGCTATTACAAAATGTATTGTTGCTAAATCCTTATCATCTATTTGCGTGGTCGTTTTTCCCCGAGTTAATGAATCCCTATGGACATCGAACACCATTTTAAGTGAAGGATTTGTTTTTAAAGCACTAGACACTGTTTTCCTTGATAATTGATAAGATCCACTGAAGTCAAAGTTAGGCTTAATTGTATAGTCGGTTTGATCCACAAGCGTCTTTACCCCAAGCTCTTCTAACTTTTCACTGAGATGCTTCCCCACTAAAGTAATGTTAATATCACGCGACTCAACTGTCTTTCCAGTCAAGGAACTCCCTAGATCAGGTTTGAATGATTCAAGATTATGAGTATGATATATAAAAACAACTGGTTCAGTGTTTGTATTTGCTGTAATACTAGGTCTGGATGTAATGAGATTGATTCCTGCATTAATTGCTGTATTTAATTGATGGCTTCCCGATAAAAAGGTTAGCCAGGCTACAATCATTAGGGCGGCAACTACCCCCGAGCCTAGTAAATATTTTGTTAGCATAATCTCTTTCTTACTTAGGATTTGTGCTCTATGTTGTAATTCTTGTCTTGTTTGGTTTACAAATTCGACACTTGGAATCATAATTGGAGAATTCTTTAAAGTGTTTATGATGAACTCTTCATCTTTCCATATCATAAAAATCCAACTCCCCTTTCAGAGTCTTTGATAGCTTTTTTTGCAGCATTCCAAGAGCACGATGGTAATCAACTTTAACCTTCGACTCTGTGCAATTTAAGATGGCAGCCGTTTCTTTAATTGATAGTTCATTCATAGCGCGCAGAATAAATACAATTCGATAATTTGGTTTCAACTTTGTCAGTGATTCTTGAATAACTTTTCTTGTCTCTTTATTTTCTAGGCTTTCTTGTGGTAATCCAGATTTAGAAACCATATTGATGATGAAGTTCTCACTGAAGAAGGAGTAAAACTTTTTTCGTCTGTAATGATCAATAGCTACATGCTTAGCAATTGAAAAAATCCATGTTCGCAATTGATAAGCCCGATTGAACGAGGAAATAGATCTAATAACCTGAATAAACACCTCTTGTGTTAAATCCTCAGCATCGCTTTTATTACCTGTGAAACAAATTAAAAAACCGTATACCGATTGATAGTGTTCCTCATAGATGTTTCTAATGGTTAGTTCTACATCTATTTTCCCATCCGTATTCAAAAAAATATAACCAACACCTGACTCCATTCAACTAACCACCTCCACATGGTATTCACCTATATATTCGAATACAAATTCGAATAAGTTACAAAAAATTAAGCTTGTCTTACCAGGTGAAAAAGGAAGCAATACAAAAAATAAAGTTTGTATTGCTTCCATCCCAGAGAATAATTTACTTTCCCAGAAACATTTTATCTTTGAAAATTTCCCACTAGCGAAGAAAACAGCCGTACACATTATATTGATCTCAAAGAAGACATTACAGGTTGTAAACTTCCCAACTTCACTCGATTGCTCTTGTCTGGATAAAGAAAAGAACCAGTAGCCTCTAGCCTCTGGTTCACATAGTACCATTTGTCGATGTATTCCATTTTACACATCTCGATGATCGATACTGGATAACTCAAGAAAGTAGTCACCTTATGTTACCATTTCTAATTCATCTTGTACTCCAATATGTAATCTGATCTCATTTTTCAATTCCTCAAAATAAGTAATTTCTTTATGCTGTTTTTTCTCTTCAAGAAATAAAAGACCATATTTGCTTTTTGAAGCTTCAATTTTGTCGAATAAATAGTCAATGTAATTGCAATTCAAATGACAAATGTCAAGATAACTTTTGGGCACCTCTCCGAAATCTATTCTCCGCTCGACAACATACTGTTGCTGACCATAAAGAAGAATTGTTAATTTCTTTTGACAGTACCCTAATGTTTTCTCATTGAAATTAAAGGAAACATTGATTTTTGAAAAGTTCTCTCTTTGCCCTAAATAAGGATTGTTGGCCCCGCCATTCTCAGTGAAAACAGAGTAGGCTTCGTTTAAATACTGACATTTGAATGCAGTAACAATAAATTTAACCAAAAAACCCGTACAGGAATAATGCGCCAATTCAACACTCTTTAACGCTGCTTGAAGAACAATGAAAATAACGCAATATGTGTATGTATCAAGGTCTTCTTCAATTAGAGATATATTGCTTTTTAATTGTAGGAATTTATATGACGGATCAGGTTTTAGTTCCGCTTCCTCAGTCTGGTCAAGTGTTTTTGTCATTGAATATACAATACTTGAAAGCATCTTGACATCGTTTTTAGCAACCGCTTTATTTATAAGACTTTTATAAATTATATAGATTCCATTTCTTACGGTCTCTTCATCTGCTATTGCTATCGACTCCAGACCTTTAAATATTGGCTCCAATCCAATAACATCGTTTGCGTACATCAGTAACGCAAGTTCTTGCAGAGCATTAAAATAACCTATGTGAAGTTCATTCTCACTTGGTTTGAGTTCAAAGAACAAATCCACACTGTTGTTCGCTTCTTCGATCTTATGGTTCTTGATTAAAACCATAATAATAGCAGTTTGGCTCTTGAGTATAAACCGAAACAAATCATCATACTTTTTCCCGTCACGTTTTAATAAAAATTCACTAATTACTGTATTGTCTAAGTCTTTTAACCGCGGTGAACAAAGCAAATTGGACAGCAGAGTACCCCATTTTTTACGGTTAGATATATAAGACTCTTCCATTCCTTTATCAACTGCCATTGACATCAGCTGTTGAAGACTTTCAACACTTGTTACCAGGTTTGCGTAGATTTTTTTCCGATGCTGAGGCAGTGGAGTAAACCGTAGTATGGAAAGCTGTTTGCTTATATATAGGATGAGGTCATCAAGCATTTTTTTAATCTTCAAATTCTGAATCAATCTTAACACGGCTCTAATTCCTAAAATAAAAGCACAGACTAATAATAGTCCCCATGCAAGAATCCTTCCTGCATGTAGAGATGAAAAACTCAATGAAACTTTGATACCCGATGCTTCAGTTACAGAAACATCTCGCCCAATCATACTGCTTAAATGTGTCCCCATGAAAATTGTAACTATTGCCACTACAATAAATACAATTATTGAATTGCTGTTTACGTGAACACTGCTAATTGAAGCTGTCCGTTGTTCTCTGAATATAAAATAAAAAAGCGTAAGTGTAGCTGTTAATTGGAATGTTAACACTGTCGTTCCCATGCTAAATAATCCTAAAGATAAATGATCATCTGGTGAAGTATAGCCTGCCATCCTATATAGCCAATCAATAATCCCTGGGTTGGAGTCAGTCTTAAGTCCTGCTAAGTACCAGAGCATAGAATAAACAAAAATTAATATGAGAAAAGAAATAATAACGCCTTTAATTGAGCGGGTTAATTTTCGAAGTATAATTGATAGGAAGTAACTAAAAACATATAAGGCGCCAGCGAAAATAAGAAACGTCCGTAGTAACAATTGTTTTATCCAAGGCGATTCTTTTGCTAGTACAGCAGCTACATTTTTGAGCTTATTTCCAATTGTATTGTAAATCTGGTTTGAAAATAAACCTAACAATGCACCGAGTATTATTGCAGCGACATTCATCCAATCCATATAAACACCTCGAAAAAAAAATAGAAGACAATATTAATTGCCTTCAAGAAGTTTCTTATAATACTTCCCCATGCTATCAATAGAAATTGTACTATTTGATGGTGTATGTTCTGAAATGCTCCCACGTGCATTAATCCACGGATCTTCTTTATGTGTTAAAGTCTCTAGTGTCCTACCACTAAATCCACCGTACATTTGCCACACTTCGTCAATTAGTTCCTTTTGTGACTTCGAGAGACTGTTTTGTATAGTTTGCGGCGGATCAATCTCATTGAAACCATGCTGTTTATACGTTGCATAAAGTTCAGGACATACTGGACCATGCACCCATGCTTCAATTTCTTCAGCGAATAATGGCTCACCTTTGATTGCTGTGTGCCATGCTTGCACGTAATAAACCAATTTCTGAAGCTTTAAATGAGTGATGGAACGGTTTGAATTACGATTACTCTTTTGCAAGAGATAATCTGCAACATCGGAAACCGATACCTTCATTTCCATCACCTCCATTTTTCTAGTATGAATACGCGTTCAGACTGTTAATTTATTATTGCATAGGAACATATTTCCTGTATACTACTTTTGTTATGCTAAAATTAAAAGTCGCAGGAAAAACAGTCACAAATGAAGCTTTTGTTCTCCTCGAAAGCCTCGCTTATCATTTCGTCATTGGCTAACTGGACTCGCATAGATAAAAAGCCGCCTACAAAAAGGCGGCTTTACTTTGATATTAGAAGTTCCATCGTTCTTTGCCTTGGTTATAATTTGCGGTGAGTACAAAGCTATCTTCTTGGCCGCCTTCGTGTATAACTACGCACGTGCCTTCCTCTTCTATTGTAATAGCTTCGAACACGTACTGGGCCTCCGCCACCACTTCCAATCGCTCTTGATGATTGATTAAAAATCAAACCTAGAATTACAGCAATTATTACTAATAAGATAATAAACAAAAACAATAAATAATATATACATGCAACTATATTTAGAAGTAATAATACGCCAAGTACAATATGTACCATATCTTGATTTATCGTTTCACCTGGAAAAACAGAAAGTATATTCAGTAATAGATAAATCGAAAGAGCAACGCTGATCAGCATTAGCACAGTGCTAATAATTAAAATGATACTATTGCTATCCCCTTTTATTATTTGTGAATATATTGCAGTCAATGTCGTTTCGAATTCATTTAGTTGCATTATTCTAAAAGGGCTTAAATTTCTTATACCGAAATAACTACTACAAATAATTATTAGATAGATCAAAAACGTCGGCATCAAACACCCCCCCTTTATTACTTTTATTATGCTAGCAATTAGGGAAAAATTAGTATGTTTGTCCTCTTTATTATGCGCGGTTTTTCTACCATAATAATCGAATTTAATCTACAACAATAAGAAGGCTACCTATTAATAAGCAGCCTCCTTATTGTTGTTTCAGATATATACACTTACCGTTGGTACCATACATGACCATGATTCACCTAAATCATTGTTAATGATTCATTATTATTTGTAAATCGTTCAATCATCTCAAGCAACAGCATGCCATTAATAGGATATATGGGTTTATTTTTTATACACTCTAAAGCTTGTTTTGTAAACTCTCCAGTTGTAATAATATATCCGTCTTTAGCTTCCATTTCAATAATTGCACTATGAAATTTCTGTATGGTCTTCCAACCTTGGTTTTGTTGTACCTCTTACACTCAACTAGATGAATTTGATCGTCTCTACGCATAATAATGTCTTTTCCACCGTCACCTGATCTCTTTGACAACAACGTGAACGAATACTAGATCTTTTGAAATCAAATCCTCTCACCTTCATTGAACAATAAAAAACAGAACAGCGGTAAACAGTTCTGTTTTTCAATGTGATTCGCTTCATTTAATTACATCAATATTGTTAGCCTTCATTATGTGTGTTTTTCCTCTTTGAGGACACGCTTTCGCTTTCCCCTCTGTATATTAACGAACTTGTAATTAAAGAACTCATTTTGAAATGAATTATTATTGTTTATTCGGTCAACGATCGCATCCTGCCAGGCTTTATCCAAGATCGTTTGGTAGGATGAAGTGTAATCTAATAAAGTGATTTGATCTTGTTCTTTTAGAAAATCAAAACCAAACATTTTTACCATTCTTGTTATTTGCATAATGTGACTATGCTTTAAGCGATTACCATCATTCCCTATAAGAGTCGCTCGTCTATATAAGTGCTCACTTAAAATTCCCCCTAATTGTAATTTAGCAATTTTATTATAAATCGTGTGATTTCGATCTTTCTCTTCAGCAATTTTTATGTAAGGATCAGGTATTGCCGCATGAAACTGATATTCGTTTAATTCACTCGGAACAACCCCAGATCTTTGCGCAATCTCCGTCAACGGCATTTCTTCTTTTAACTCATTTATCAACCGATAACGATCAATCCATTTTGTTTGGCGACTCATATTCATCATTTTTAATTTATCAATTTTCTGACTTGTTTCGCTGGTAAAGGGAGTAATAACACAGTATACAAGTTCCTTGCCCTTCATTCGGCAATAAGCCAAATAATCTTCGTCATTATCAATTAGCCAATATACGTCTTCTATTGGATCTTTTTGAACCGTTAGAACACTGTTTTGATTCTCACTTGCTTTGAAAATTCGCTTACGCGTTTCAATTGCTTTTTCCGAGACCTGCTTTAGGTACACAGAACGAATTTTCTTAAGCTCAATGAGATTGATTTCCATTTTGATCATGCTTATCACCCCCACTAACAGGATATGAGGACGAAAAATTGTCCTATTCTGTAAAGGGAAAATAACTTACATAAATATCCCATTTAAGAGGGATTATAACCTAAAAACTAAATTTCGGAGGGGTTTTATGATTATGCATCAAAAGAAAACCTTTAGCTTTGATCATTTCTTTCACAATCCTTATCGGAATCGTAGGAAGGAGTACCACTTATGCGGCCGTTTCTACGGTTTATGATGAACCTAATTAAAGCATAGTTTATAAAACGACTTATGCAACAACGGAGGATATTTTCTTAGACACCATATATCCAGAGTTGAACAAATTTGTATTAGACAATTATGATTCACAAGTTAATTGAGCTGAACCCAATATTTTAGACATTAAACGCCTAGTCAGTCCCAATAAATTAACATTTCAAGCGAAAATAATGATTAAGGTATTCAAAGATGGCGAACAAATGTGGGATTTAGATCAAATCACATTAACTTATGACTCCCTCTATCATAATAAAGAAGTGAAAAACTATTCATCAAAGCCAAAAATTGAACTGATCGAATACAAACATGTTACACAGAGTCCAAAATAAATATCGTTTACTAAGAAAATAAAACGCAAACGAATCGACAGACGATTCGTTTGCGTTTTATGGTTCACAGCGATCGAAACCTGTTACGGAATATTTCCCAACTTGCCTACCCTCGCCTCGCGCCTACCCTCGTTAGATACCGCTTTAATTGGATTTAAAGCCCCATGGCGAGTAATCAAGCTAATAAAAGCAACGAATGCGCTTATGCTCCAAACTAATAATCATGTGAACAGGTACTTCAAATGTTGCTCCCATATCTCCTGGACTATCCCGCGCGAATCGTGTGGACCTCTATTTCCACCAATACTAAGTGTCATTTCTAAGGCGAGCTGCTTTTCTTCGGTCAATGTCCATGAAATACTCTGATTCATGGAGTTATCGTTATCATAATCCCGTGCACCGAAAGCAAGATTAATCTGCGGCAACGAACCAAACATGCTACCTATCCATATTTTTACGTTGGTCATTGATCTCCCACCCTTGAAAAGCTCAAAGACCATTTTTTTCTCAGTGATTTTTTGACAATCATACTCGAAGTTGGATTTGTGCTTTTTTATGTCGCTAAAAAGATGAGTTAATTCAAGGTTTATGTCCGCGTAACTTTGCTCTATAAAACGCATTTTGTCGATGTCAGAATACTCTATGATATGTGGCCGTACAATCTCTTCATAAAATGTATCCTTTACAACACTTTGTTCGGAAATGTTTAATCCTGATTTTCTTGACGTTAATGTTGGACGCGAACCAATCGGCTCCATTTCATATAGTGGCACATCATAAATCCGATGAAGTAATTCGGTGAACGACTCCTCAAACTTACTATCTTCTGAAAAATCGATCATATAATACCCTTTCAGATGGAAAGGAATAGCCGCTTTAAAATCACCGCCGTGTCTGTTCAAAAGGATCAGTTTATTCGGGTTATCCTGCAAAGTCGACAGTGAAAGCAACGTTTCAAAACCCACTCCACCTTTATTGTTGTCAGCACGATCTGCATAGTTCTCCGTGAGCACCACGATAATGAAGCTGTTTCTCATCATGTTTTGGACCATCATTGAATTCAGATTTACTGTACCGCTTTGGGTGATGAATAAATCCATTTTGGCGTCCACACCACCTTGGCTTCTTAGCCTATTGGTGAGATTGAGCACCCACTGCTGATGATTAGGACTATCCCAGCTGTAACTGATAAATACTTGTACTAGCTCTTGGTTCACTATAAGTCACTCCCTAATCAGTTACATACTGCTACAATGTCCACCGCTGTAAACACGGCGACATGGAACATTAGCGTGTTTTTGGATACATTTATTAACTTTATAATATCACATACCCGTGGTAGTAACCTCTTTTGAAGAGAAACAAAAACATGATTTAGCCGATAGGCAGATAGGACTTCTGCTGAGCAAATGCACGTATATACGAGCGTTCAAAAAGTACAGTTCGACTGTTAACATTCAAAATTCGGATGTGTTTAAATTTGTTTTTGATTAAGCTAGCGGGCAGTCTAGTTCAGGTAGAAAGGGGTAATTGTTGAAATTGAATAGCGTTTCAAGAAAGAGCTTTTTCAAGAGTAACTTTTTTCTCCGATCTTTCGTCTAAATGGATATATATGGGCTAAAATACAGGTTGCGCCAACAAAAATGTTATTTTAAAAAAAATCATAAGGAAAAGGTGACTTGAAAAATGCAGCAGGAAATTATTGTTTATTACATGTCCGAAAAGAAAAACAACCTCGATGAATTGAATAAAATGCTTGAGAATGGGTGGAAAGTAATAAACCAAAGACCGATGGGTTGCGAAAGTGGTACCGCTGTTTATTCATTAGTGATTCTTGAGCATTAGCTATATAATCATTAAGCTAACGGTGAATGATAGTTCAACCGACCAGGGAGTAGCTGCCGCTGGCAAACAGCTCCCTGGTCGTTACGCTAATGGGCAGGATAATACAGGGGGATATATTGAATGGGACCCAGTATTTCAAACGGTGCGTATATAAATGAAACAAAAATAATGAACCATCACTTACAGGGTGAAGTATTTGGAAATAAAAAAACCACTCCTGAGAGTGGTTAAATCAATGTTTTAAGCTTGAAAAGCAGATCTCTTGCATCCTTAAGTTTGTAGCGATTCCTTTCATCAGAGAAGTCAAATGTGAATTCTCTTGATGTGGTCGAGATTGTTGCTACGAAAGGGAGCTTTATAAATTCCACTTCTTCGTCAGGGTCAATCCTAAAATCAGCGAATTTTAGATTGATTTTTTTGATGTCCTTGAATGAAATTGAATCTAAGCTAATCGAGAGCTGCTCCCCTTCGTAAGAAGTTACCTCATCCAGAGAATTTTCAGTGAGAAAGAAAACATGAATTGCATCTACGGTTCTGAATTCAAAAGCGTATGTAATCGTTTGAAGCTCATGAAAACGTTCAATAAATTCTATGAACTTAGCTTCTTGCCAGGACAATTCTTTCAATCTTGTAAATGCTCCAGTGGTCATTAGTATCGCCTCCTTATATTGTAAGTTCGGTATGATTTGGAAAATTCCTTTTTACTGAACCACTGTTGTTTAAGAATTTACGCACGTATAAACTATACATGTTAATGCCAAAATCCATTAAGCTAACGGGCAGTTTAGCGCAACAAAATCATCATGATTTGCGTATTAGTAATGAGGGAATATATGGTAATTAAATGAGATGAGAATGTATTCATTGTGCTGCTGCATCACAGTTTTTTTTGTGCCATGTCGCTTAACGATTTGCTAACTCTACTTATATACACTCCAAACTTTACTGAGAGATCGTTTTTAACCATATTCCGATGTAGTTCAAAATCGCTTTCAAAACCTCTGGTTTTGAACCTGTATTTAATGTTGCCCGTTTCAACCTCAACCTTCCACAACTTAATATTAGCCTTCATGAGCTGCTTTCTATGTTCTTTCATATCAGTAAGCAGCATTTCCCTGAGTTTATTAAGGGCCGTGGCATATAATGTTCTAAGTGAATATTTACTCTGCTCGATTTCTTGACGGCTCTTTTCAATCATGTCGAGCATTAATGGGAGCAGAACGCTGTCATGTATTAGTTTTAGCTCCTCTTTTGTGGTAACCATCGCTGAAATCACCTCAATAACATTATATGCGAACATACGTTCTTTGTATACATAAGTAGCATGAACCCGCGCATCGAATTGAACGTTGTTGTTACCAAACGTTTTGACCAATTCACCTCTAAAAACAAGAACCGCCTAGTGTACTGGGCGGTTCTTGTTGGTTTATTGGATAGAAATACGCTGACTTGTAATTCAAGATTTTCCAATATTGAATACAGCTTTACTTTTGATGGGATAATATTGGTGAATATTACTATTGAGGATGTGAGTGCCTTGAAGTTCAAGAAACTAAGTTTGTTTGTTATATTGCTCCTAGTTTCAAATTTAATCTTAATATGCGGAGCTGTTTCCGCGAACCCATCAGGTAAGACCCAATTCATTGATGAATCCGCTTTTCAGAACGATGAACTCGAATGTGTGCATGTCATTAATTCTGCAATTCAATACATTAATGAAAATAATGTTGAGGGCTATAAACAGTTATTGACTGAATTAAAGCGAAATGCGTCCAAAGATTTATCCTTCTCAAATACAAATATAACAAGCATAAAGTTGAAAAGTCTGTCCAGCGGCATAAATGGTAAAACGAAATACTACTCAGCTTATGTTGAAGTTGAAATAGATAAGAAATCCTGGCTATGGTTGTATGCTCTAAAAAAAGAAAAAAATAAGTGGCTTATTGAAACTGCTGATTAACTCACATGCGTTCAATGTTTGGTGGCCATCTGGTTCCTGATTATTCGAAGGGACACACATCAAATGTGTGTCCCTTCCGTGTTCTATCTACCCTCATCACTTAGTAGTTGCATTATTAGCTTACCACTCTTAGCCTTAGTTTTACCGCGTCAAACCCCATGTTTGAATTTATTGTTCATAACGTGCGAATGATCCGATTGTTAATTTGAATAATCCACTCAATTATTTGAAAAAATATCGTGGTTCACCATTTCCAGACAAGGAGGTCCACGATGTATCGAAGAATAGCCATTTCATTACTCATATTTTGTACATTCCTGTTTGGCACCGCAATGGAGTGTACTTACGCGATTCCAACGTCCACATCAGAGCATTGGTCAGTGTCTTTAGGAAAGCCAATTCTGGATGAGCCGAACATCGCAAAGCCGATTCCCAACGTATCGAACATGTATAGCTTAAACATTAAAAACAATGGCGATAAAGCGTACAATGTCAGGGTTCAAGTATTTAGAGATGAACCAGATTCCCAAACACAATTACAATTATTTGACACTCATTCGGCCATGACAGGTGTTTGGTCAAACGGAGAAGAATACAAACTTCATAAAAACTTGCCAGTTTCCGTTAAAGCAAATGACATTGAGATCGTTTTGTATTGGGAAACAGAGGCCGACCAAAGTAAGATCGTTAAAGAAAATAATGCAGCTCGGACGTGGAAACAATCCTTTCATTTCAAACAAAAAGACCTGCATTGATTGCAGGTCTTTTGTTTTAATTATAGGGAACAAGCGCCATTCGCAGCAACGATTGACGATTATGATAAACTAGTTACTTGAACATATGCACTGGCTGCTCCCATATTTCTTAACTATCCCGCGCGTATCATAGGTGTCATTTCCAACACTTTCCTCCCTGTATTCAACCCATGACTCTTGGGCTTAGCAGCTAAGGAAAACTGAGACCGCGACAGCAAATACACTTCTCCTAAACCGCCGATTCATTTCATGCAAAGCATCATTGTTCCTTTTCCATCATCTCTTGTAACGGTGTCTTCTTAAAGTGTAATGAAGGGTGTTTTGGAAAATTCATTTTCAAATCGATAAAGCGCAGCATCGTATCCCCAAAGCTATCGGGCGAACCAGCGTAGGCTAACTCCTTTTAAATGTGTCATGGCATATTTGATTACTTTGTTATCTGATTGAGCTGTCGGTATTTGGCCAAAAACACTATGTGTTGTTGTAACTGGGTACGTTTTTTCCGCGCCAAGCAATTTTGCAGCAATATATTCACGAGGCGCTTTACCGCCATTCTCCTCGTTTGCTTGGCTAATAAGCGCGCTTTCATAGAAAGAAAAACTAACTACGATTATATTGTCATCCCATACATTCCATGCGTGGTAAACGGGATAATAACCAATGCATAACCAACCTGCCCAAAATTCCACATCAATGCCGACCTCTCGGCCGATGTAACAAACAGTGTTTGCGTTATAGTAACAGTTCCCAGATGTGAATCGATATTTGTCTAATTCACTTTTCAATGCTTCATTCTCAATTCTTTCTTTTGCGCTCTTGGAATCAAATACTTTGAAATTTCTTTTGAACGCCACAGGATACATTCTGGATGGAATAAAGATAGTTTCATTATTCAATTTTGTTTTATATTTCAATTGCTATCACGTTCCTAACAGTGTTTGATACCAGTGTATCCAAATGTAGTATTCTCACATCCATTAGCACTTTCACTGACACCATTTTTGAGTCTGATAATTGGCAAGGAGGCTTGTGGAGCGTAGTAACCGCAGTACGCTTAGTGTTAAGGAAAGAGGTGGGCATACGGATAACATTCCCACATCTAATTGACATAATTCACACTACAAAAAGATCTACGTAAGCCTTTCTGCTCACGAATGAAATCCTGGTCTTCTCTCTTCCGTTTGTTGTATTCATAAATCGAAAACGTAATCAAATGGCCAGCATAAACGATACTGTCCATCTCCAAACAGTTGCGCACTGCATTGCGATATACAGGATCTGAAGGATCACTAACGTTGATGCGCTGAATTTCATAAGCCATTCTCTCATGGAACCAGCTTTCTAAATAGCGGATTTTACAGGCGGATTAGAATCCTCTGCAAAACCCCGCAAAATCGCGTGGTAGACAAGCTGTTTTGCAACGTAGTTCAATATATAGGATATAGGTAAGTTATTCGTCATTTGGAAATCAATCCTTTTGTCATATTAGTTCGGTATTCCCAAATAATTTTACAAACCAACTACACAAAAGACATTACTGTGGCAGACTACACGATTAAGCAGCTGGAAAACTACCACGATCGCATCAGTCGGATTCAAAATGAAACATGCGTTTTAGTTTGGAAACCAAAGACGGCCAGGTACTTATTTCTCTTTTACGTGAGTGTCTTTGAAGTTTAAAGTTACACTGCTTCAGGGCCGTCACCTTATATCGAAGAAAAACTAAGTCAATCAAAGCAATATATGAATGTGTAACTTGCAAGTCGTAATAATCAATAACGCTGAATGCAGAAACCACCCTTAAAAAGGGCGGCGGTTAGAAGGAAATTTTATTGCGCAGACGTTTACTCCATCTTTGACGACACGTTAAGCATGATCCTCTATATCGGCTCCAGTTTCATATCCGTGCTGAACGACAACTTGCAGCTCGAAAACGGAATCCACAAGAATAAGGAACTGCAAGAAAGGTACGAATGCGGCGCCTACTAAAGTTCGCATCCCAAATCGAATTTAAGCCCTCTCAGGAGCTCGCTAATGACTTTCTGTTGAAACGGACTCCCCTTACCATCCACGCCCTGCTAACGCCTGTAAACATCAATTACAAAAGCGTAGAGAACTTATACAAAAATACGCGCGTCACCAAATTATAACCCCTCACTCGGAGGGGTTTATCTCGATGTTAAATACCTTTTCGTCAGAACGAATAAATTGGCGCAGCTGACGCTTAGCTTCGTCATTAATCGTGTTATAAAATGAGTGGAGCCTGCTTTCTTTTATTTCCGTGAACTGTCTTTCCTTACCGTCGCTCAACGTGTAATAAATTGGCAGTCTGTTGCGCTGATCAAATATCTTCATGATATTTCCGAGGTTTGACTGTTCAGGATCAACTGCGCCGCCGATCTCTTTTCTCGCGTGATAAGCGGCTCGTTTAAACGATTGATTCCTCGGATCATCTTCTCTTCTAAACCTTCTAAAGATGTCAGTAAAAATTGGCGCCAACACTATTTTTGTTATCTTGTATGCATGCGCGCCCTTCTTACCGTGTTCTTTCGAGAATTCGATACGGTGTATATAACGGTCGATAAAACCGAGCCTACCTTCTGGCGTTAAAGAATCAAAGTACGCGCGCGGATCGGAAAACTTGTTTAGCTTTTCCACCACTTCATTCACTTGGTGGATATCTCGCACCTTTTCATGCAATTCTGCTCGGATTGTTTCCATCTCATTTTCGATATCATCACGTTCCGAATCGATCCTTCTAATCAGCGTGGATGCCTGTTCTCTCGTTTTGATGAGTTTATCTGGCCGATCTGACTGAAATTCATCCCAAATCTCGGAAATGCGCTCGTCTGCTCGTTTTAATCGCACTTCCAAATCAGACAGTTTTGCTTCTGCCTCGTTTTGATATTGTTCAGCGTTTAATTCTTTCGTCACAAGTTCATCAAAACGCTTGTAGGTGTAATATTCAAAATGGGACAGAACCACATCGAGAACATCTTCTCGGAGATACTCTTCTTGAATCAGGTTAGCTCTGCAATTGCCGCCCCGAGCTGACTTTTGGCACTTATAGTATTCCACTCCCCCTAATCTTGAAGCCCCCATAGATCCACCGCAGTCTGGACACCGAAGCACATGCGTAAACAAATGTTTTGCCTGTCTTGTGGTGTCTCGGTGCTGCTCTTTGCTTTTCTGATAACGCTCCATTAACCGCTCGCGGCATTTCTGCCAAAGGGCTTCTGTAATAATTGCCTCGTGAATGCCCCTGCTTTTTACAATTTCATGCTCTTCTTTGCGGTATTTGACTTTGACGGGCTTTGGAAAACCATTTTTGTAATTCATAACTTCCACGTCTTTTACAAATCCGCGTTCATCAATGGCCTCAACGGTTTTGTTCTCGGTGCCGTGGCGATTCCATACTAGCCATCCTGCATATAAATGCCCATTTTGAAAGATGCTTGTGATCTGCCTGCTTTCCCACTCTTTTCCTTTACGATATTTCCAACCGATTTTATTCAGATGTTTGGTGATGAGATACTCCCCAACGTTTGTATCGTTGCCAATTCCGTAACAAAACCATTCAAAGATCTGTTTGACCTGCTTAGCTTCTTCTAGATTAACTACAAGGTGCTTCCGCACGCCTTTGGGATCGCCTGGGTCTTTCACATGGTCATAGCCGTATGGCACATAACGAGCGCCCTGCCACCTGCCCAGCTCTTCCACGGAATATTTCATATTCGGCATGACTCGTTCAGCGATCTGCTCTGATTCCAACTGCGCCAGTGCCGACAGTATGGTCAGTGTAAACCTGCCGTTTGCTGTTTTGGAGTTCAAATTATCTGATTTGGAAAGCACAGCAATATCGAGCTTATTAAAATAATCGATTGTTTCTAAAACCATCCTCACATTGCGCCCCAAACGGCTGATCGCGTAAAAACAGACGCCGTCAATTTCATCGCGGTGGTCGCGGACGTATTCGATCATTTTTTGAAACTGGTCCCGATATTGATCCTTTCCGCTTTTTCCTTCTTCCCGAAACACCTGCACCACTTCATACGAAACGTTCTTCCCCTTATCATCCGTACAGCTTTGAAGAAAGGAACGAATCTCCTTCTCTTGGTTATCGAGCGACACCCCGTCTACCTGCTTCACGTCAGAAACACGGACATAAATAACTGCTTTGGGAGTACGGTTCGAAGCGTTTCCAGACTTAGCTTTTTTTCGTTTGACATTGCTGAAATATTCCATGGTAGTTCCCCCTCAAACAAAAAATCCCCTACTCTAAAGGTAGGGGATCGATCATAATTACGCAAGCATTTTTCATGCACTAAGGATGTACGGACAGCCGTATGTCGTAATATGATAGAGCTTGCCTTTGCCGAGCTGCAGCAGTTCAGGAGGCGTTGCCGATTCATAATGAACCTGAATGGCTTCCTTCCCTCTGCGCTTCTCGTCCTTATAGTTAGGCGCAGCGTTCACCGTTATATCTCGACCGTTAATTCGGTAGGTTGTTTTCCCGTCTTCTTCCCTCAGTACTTTCGCACCTGTGAAGTCAAAATACTTGGAGAAGTCCTTTTCGCCGCCGTTCACGGACTTTGCTTGGCCCGCAGCCGCGTCATGCGTCTCCTTACTCACAAACCTTCACGCCCTTCCTCCATACGTGTCCATTCCAATATTATAGCAAACCCGCTGGCGATTATAAAGAAAAATGAACCTTTGCTCAACCCGGCAGCGAACAAAATGTAACAAAAAAGAGACAATTCACTCTTGCGAGCGAATGTCTCTTTCCGGTTAGCGGTATTAAAAGGTTAACCGATGATCTCGGCTTGATCGCCTGTCGATGCACCTGCAGCATTCGCTTCATCCGTATCGATATGCATATCAAGCGCGAACTCCGGCGATACGCGAGCGATTACGTGCTCAAGCACAAGGCCACGCTCGCCTTGCAAACGAACTGTCAACCGCTGCTTGTCCGCAATTCCGAAGCGCTCCGCATCACTCGTATGGAAGTGAATATGACGAGCTGCTATGATAACGCCTTCTTCAATGGAAACTTCGCCTGCGGGGCCTTTTATCGTGATGCCTGCAGAACCGGCAATGTCACCGGATTCGCGAACAGGCGGATTAATCCCGAGCGTGAACGCATCCGTACGGGAAACTTCAAGCTGCGTCCCTTTGCGAACGGGACCCAGAATCCGAACTTTGCCGAAGCTCCCCTTCGGTCCGACTACCTCTACCGTTTCATTAGCTGCATATTGTCCCGGTTGAGAAAGCGGTTTGAAGACGGACAGTTCGGCACCTTGTCCGAATAGTGCCTCTACATGCTCCTGAGTAAGATGAATATGTCTGGCGGATACGCCAACGGGAACCATCATTTTCATATGCTTATTAACACCTTTCTATAATGCGTCAGGTCGATAAGAAAGGCATACAGCTCAAGGGATGAACTGTATGCCTTCTATATAGGCTTGACGCTTGCGATTATTTAAATTCAGCTACCAATTTATCGAATTGCTCCTGCGACAAGGATAGGTCTTGGTTGGCCAGACCTTCCGTTTGGAAGCCGCTCACCATATCCTCATATGATTTGCGCTCTTTGTTTTGGTAGATGAGACCTGTAAGCATGCCGTTCGTTTCCATGATTTTGTTCATAGCCGCGATACGGTTTGTCGGATCGTAGTCCGGGAATTGATCCAGGTTTACGATATTTTCTTTGAACCAGTCGTAAGTGTTCACTTTGTTGAACGTTACGCAAGGGCTGAATACGTTGATCAGCGAGAAGCCTTTGTGGTTCAGGCCTGCTTCGATCAAGGCAGTCAGCTGCTTCAGATCGCTGGAGAACGATTGCGCGATAAACGTAGCGCCGGCCGACATTGCGATTTCAAGCGGCGACAACGTTGTCTCGATCGAACCTTCAGGCGTTGATTTGGTCTTAAAGCCTTCCGCACTGCGCGGAGAAGTTTGCCCCTTCGTCAAGCCGTAGATTTGGTTATCCATAACGATATAAGTAAGATCAACGTTACGACGAATGGCGTGAACCGTATGGCCCATACCAATTGCGAAGCCGTCACCGTCACCGCCGGAAGCGATAACCGTCAGCTCGCGGTTCGCAAGCTTCACGCCTTGCGCGATTGGCAATGCGCGGCCGTGAATACCGTGAAGACCATACGCATTCACATAACCGGAGATACGACCGGAACAACCGATCCCGGAAATAACAGCCAGACCCTCAGGCTCTAGGCCAACGTTAGCGGCAGCCCGCTGAATCGCGGCTTGAACGGAGAAATCTCCGCAGCCCGGGCACCAGTTCGGTTTTACATTATTACGAAACTCTTTAAATGTAGCCATCTCTTAGACCAACTCCTTGCATGCTTTGTGCACTTCGGAAGGCAGGAACGGATTACCGTCGTATTTCAGAACGCTCTTGATTTTGTCCGCGTAACCTGCGTGCAATTTCACTTGATCAGCCAGTTGGCCGGTTGCATTGTTCTCAAGCACAACAACCTTCGCTGCGCTTTGCAGGTAAGGCGTCACCAGATCCGTAGGGAACGGGTGAATCTGACGAATCGTGATATGGTTCGTTTTCAGGCCGTCGCTCTCCATACGTTGACGAGCTTCGTCGATCGTACCGCCGGTCGAACCCATGCCGATGATGAGCAGATCTGCTTCTTTGTGAGGAGCATCTGCGCGAACCGCGTCACGGATATACATGCCGTCAAGCTTCGTAAGACGTTTATCCATCATCTTCTTACGGTTGATGGCACTTTCCGAAGGACGTCCCGTTTCGTCATGCTCGACGCCCGTTACATGGTGCAAACCGCCTTTGTCGCCCGGAATAACACGCGGGGATACGCCGTCTTCCGTTAGTTCATAACGTTTGAACAGCTCATTCGTTTCAAGTTCTGGCAAGTCGCGAACGAGTTTACCGCGGTTAATCGGCATTTTATTGAGATCAAGCTGCTCGCAGGATTGTTTACCGAGCGACAGCTGAAGGTCAGTCATCAGGATAACCGGTACTTGGTATTGCTCTGACAGGTTGAACGATTCAATCGTGTCATAGAAGCAATCTTCAAGGGATGCCGGCGCGATTACGATCTTCGGAATCTCACCATGCGTTCCGTATACCATTGCGTTAAGGTCGGATTGTTCTTGTTTTGTAGGCAAGCCCGTGGAAGGACCTCCACGCTGCGTATCTACGATTACAAGAGGCGTTTCCGTCATCCCTGCAAGACCGATCGCTTCCATCATAAGCGACAGACCGGGACCGGCCGAAGCTGTCATCGTACGAACCCCGGCGTAGTTTGCTCCGATTGCCATCGTTACAGCCGCGATCTCATCTTCGGTTTGAATGACCGTTCCTCCGAACTTAGGAAGCTTCTTGATCAAGTATTCCATAATCTCGGAAGCCGGTGTAATTGGATAGGCGGACATCAAGCGGCAGCCGCCGGCAACAGCGCCAAGGCCAATCGCTTCGTTTCCGATCATGAACAGCTTCTGTTTGCCGTCAGCCGGCTCTAGCTGGAACTCTTCCAACGGGCCGCCTGCCAGTTCTAGTACATAGTCAGAGCCGCGTTTAACCGCTTCGATATTCTTCTCCACGATTGCCGCGCCTTTACGGCCGAACTCTTCTTCTACTGCTTTATTAAATACATCAACTGGCAGACCAAGAAGCGCCCAAGACGCGCCGGACGCCACCATGTTTTTCATTAGGGAAGTACCCAGATCTTCGGCAATCGAAGTGATCGGTACTGCAAATAAACGTGCATTAATGCCTTCCGGCAGAACTGGATTAAACTTTGCGTCGGCAACGACTACGCCGCCTGCACGCAATTCATGTGCGTTTAAGTCGATACTCTCTTGGTCAAATGCAACCAAAATGTCCAAATCATCCGAAATGGCAAGCATCGGTTTGGTGCTGATTCTGATTTTATTGTTGGTATGACCGCCTTTGATACGTGAAGAAAAGTGACGGTAACCATACAAGTAGTAACCAAGACGGTTAAGAGCTGTCGAGAAAATACGGTCGGTACTTTCAACGCCTTCCCCTTGTTGTCCCCCGATTTTCCAAGACAATTGACTAATCAAAACGCCCATCTCCTCTTTTGATGAACCTGCAATATTTTCGACATCTTTTAACAATAATAATAAATTTCTTTCAACAGTCAAATAAATTTTATGACTCAAAGTACTAAAATGCAAGGTGTAAATGCGTTTTCATCACATAGTTCTTTTCGATTATACCCATATCACAGCGAGATGGGAATCCCTTAATCGTTCAGCTAGGAAGATGCTTTACCAGAAAACGTAATGCATTTCCGGCTAAAAATGCATCCACGCGTTCTTCGGAATATCGCGTAAGCAATGCATTCTGTAAATTGTAGAGCTCTCCGGGATGCGCCAACTCTTGTACGTGTGACTCAATCCCGTCGAAATCCGATCCGAACATGAGCTGCTCTTCTCCGCCAAGCTCGCAGATTCGCTCTATGTGACGCAGCACGTCAGCAATTGCCGCGGCATGATGAGTCGCAACAAATTGCGGCACGAAAGTAATCCCAATCATACCTTCTCGTTCAATGAGCGTTTTAAGCTGATCGTCCGCAAGATTGCGGGGATGCGCACACAGACTCCGACAATTTGAATGTGATGCGATCAGTGGCTTTGTCGAGACCTTAATCATTTCCCAAAATGCGTTGTCACTCAAATGAGACACATCCATCAGTATACCCAATCTATCACATTCTTTTACTAGGGCTCGGCCTTTTTTTGTCAGACCGCCCCCACGCGGCTCCATGGCCCCGTCAGCGCCCCAGTTCGCATAGTTCCATGTTAACCCCAAAGCTCTCACCCCGAGCTCGTAGAGGATGCGCAGCATCGCCAGATCACCGTGCAGACCGTCTGCGCCTTCGAGCGATAACATCGCTCCTATTGAATTGCTGTTGTTCATGAGCGCGGCAGCATCTGCTGAGGTCCGTACGAAGGTCATTTCAGGAGCAGACAGCACTTTACGATGAAACAAATCAATACTATGTAGAATTGGAGTCATCGATTTCTCCATCCGTTCGGGAACATAAATGGCAAAGGTCTGAAGAAGAGAGCCCGCCTGTTTAAGGCGAGGCAATGTGACATCGAGCTTATTCGCGGAATCCTGCTCGAACGATAAGGATTGATCTTCGAGGAGCTTCCACAGCACATCACAATGAAAATCCACACTTCTTATTATCGGCATGGACATACCCTCCCGTATCACCTATTTTTCACGCAAAAAAACCTGCCTACAGCGTAAACAGGTCGAAGAGTTCAGATGGAATTATGTGGGCGTATTCTATCTCGGCTCAACGATTAGTTTTATCGCTGTACGATCCTCGCCGTCTATAACGATGTCTGTGAATGCTGGGATGCAAATGAGATCTACTCCGCTCGGCGCTACAAATCCTCTTGCAATTGCCACCGCCTTTACCGCTTGATTCAACGCACCAGCCCCGATTGCTTGTAATTCAGCTGCGCCGCGTTCGCGTAATACGCCGGCCAGCGCTCCTGCAACAGAATTTGGATTGGACTTTGCTGAAACTTTTAAGACATCCATGGATAGAACCTCCTCGGGAATGATGGATGAATACTGCTATTTAGATAGATATTCGAGAGAGGTGAAATAATTCCTGCTTTCACTTTGCAATATATTCTGAATTATGAGAATTTTCATAGAACAATAAATAAAAAAAAACAGATTGTCTGCTACATGAGCAGCCAATCTGTTTCGGTTAATCGGATTTTCTGTATTTTCGTTGCAGCTCCGGTTGCTTCATCAATCTCAACCGCGATGGCATGGAGATGCCAATCTCCCTCATCCACAACAAACCGTGTCGGCAGCTGCGTCAAGAACTTATGCAGCACGGCATGCCGTTCCATACCCAGCACGCCGTCTCTGGGCCCAACCATGCCTACATCCGTCAAATAGGCTGTGCCTCCAGGGAGAATGCGATCATCATTCGTCTGCACATGGGTATGTGTGCCAACGACGATGGATGCGCGGCCGTCCAAGTGCCAGCCCATCGCGATCTTCTCTGAAGTCGCTTCCGCGTGAAAATCGACTAAGATGTTTTTGGTCTGCTGCTGCATCTCTTCGATCAGCTCATCCGCTTTGCGGAATGGGCAATCGATCGGCGGCAAGAAGGTTCTTCCCTGCAGATTAATGATCGCCAGTTCTTTGCCGTTCGCCTTGATGACCGTTGCTCCTTGACCGGGCGCCTCTTCCACGAAGTTGGCTGGACGAACCATGCGAGGCTGATCATCGATCCATTCGAAAATATCTTTGTTATCCCAAGTATGATTGCCCATCGTAATGCCGTGAACACCGGCTTCAAGCAGCTCTTTCACAATCGTTGCTGTAATGCCTCTGCCTGCTGCCGCATTCTCGCCATTGGCAATAATAATGTGCGGGTTGTATTTGGATTTCAGTGCCGGCAGCACCTTCTTAACCGCGTTACGACCCACATTTCCGACGATATCCCCAATAAACAATACGTTCATGACACCAAAACCTCTCTAGTGAAGACCAGAAAAGTGGCTGCAAGCAGCCACTTTTCTAGGTACCTTGCTATTTACTTATTTCGCATATTCAACAGCACGTGTCTCACGAATGACCGTTACTTTAATATGCCCCGGATAATCGAGCTCACTCTCGATTTTCTTCGTAATATCGCGAGCTAGGCGGAATGCTTCCGTATCGTCGATTTTGTCAGGTTGAACCATAACGCGAACCTCGCGGCCTGCTTGAATCGCGTAAGATTTCTCAACTCCGTCGAACGATTCCGAGATGCCTTCCAGCTTCTCCAGCCGTTTGATGTACGTCTCAAGAGTTTCTCTGCGTGCACCAGGTCTTGCTGCCGACAAGGCATCTGCCGCGCCTACGAGCATTGCGATAACCGATGTTGCTTCGCAATCGCCGTGGTGGGACGCGATACTGTTGATGACAACAGGATGCTCTTTGTATTTCTTCGCCAGCTCTACGCCGATCTCGACATGTGAGCCTTCCACTTCATGATCGAGCGCTTTGCCGATATCATGCAGCAATCCGGCACGTCTTGCTAGCGTCAAGTCTTCACCCAGCTCTGCAGCCATTAAGCCAGTCAAATAAGCAACTTCCATGGAGTGCTTGAGCACGTTTTGACCATAGCTTGTACGATATTTGAGTCGACCTAAAATCTTAATGAGATCCGGATGTAAGCCATGCACGCCAACTTCATAAGTCGCCTGCTCTCCGTATTCACGGATACGTTCATCCACTTCTTTGCGCGACTTCTCTACCATTTCCTCGATACGTGCAGGATGGATACGACCATCAGCTACAAGCTTCTCGAGTGATGTACGAGCAATCTCACGACGAATTGGATCGAAACCAGACAAGATGACCGCTTCCGGTGTATCGTCGATTATGAGATCGATACCGGTCAACGTTTCCAGTGCGCGAATGTTGCGGCCTTCACGTCCGATAATGCGGCCTTTCATTTCTTCATTTGGCAATGCAACTACGGAAACCGTAGTTTCAGCCACATGATCCGCTGCACAGCGCTGAATGGCAAGCGAGATAATATCACGTGCTTTCTTATCTGCTTCTTCCTTCGCTTGCTGCTCGATTTCTTTAATCATTTGTGCAGTTTCATGACGAACTTCCTGCTCAACGTTGTTCAAGATGATTTGTTTCGCATCTTCCATTGTTAAGTTCGAAATCCGCTCAAGCTCTTGAAGCTGCTGTTTGTAAAGGGTATCGATTTGTTCCTGTGTTTCCTCGATCCGCTTCTCTTTGTTGGCAACTTGTTCTTCTTTGCGTTCCAGCGCTTCTATTTTTTTATCCAACGACTCTTCTTTCTGAATCAGTCGTCTTTCAAGACGCTGTACCTCGTTGCGACGTTCGCGAATATCTCTCTCAGCCTCGGTACGGAGCTTGTGGACTTCATCTTTCGCTTCGAGAACCGTTTCTTTCTTCTGCGCTTCGGCTTCTTTCTTCGCATTGTCAACAATTTGACTAGCGGCCTGCTCGGCGCTTGAAATTTTGGCCTCGGCGATCGATTTGCGAATAAAATAACCGACACCAAAGAAAATTGCACCAACAACGAGAATGATCAGGATCCATACCACTGCTGGCATCTTTCTCACCTCCTCGTTGCTCACCTAAGCAAACGCTTGGGACATTATTTGGTTTTCTAGCCGGTTTTTAACCCGATCATACATAACTAAATTTGACGAAAATAATCGTTTCGAATCAATTTTTGGAAGGAAAATCGATTCTAGAATAAAGAATACAAACTTATTTTATCTTTTGTGAAAATCAATTGTCAAGCATATGCCCATCCTCATCATCTTCCATTCCAAGAACGGCAGCCTTTACCGCTTCTCTTACCGCGTTCATCGGAAACCCGCGGCGAAGTAGAAACACGGCTAATTTCTGTTTTCTCTCGCGAGGTTCCCCTTTAATATAAGGCCATTTCTTATGAGCGGCCCGAATGGCGATATCCGTCTCCGATTGCTCATTCAGCTTCTGAGAGGCTTGCTTGGCCATATCTCTGGAGATTCCACGCTGCACAAGCTCCTGCTGCAATAAGCGGCGCCCCTTCATCTGCGTCCGCATTCGTTCGGAAGCATACATGCTGGCATATTGTTTATCGTTTACCAATCCTTCCTGCGTCAGACGCTCAATCGCTTTCTCCGCGGATTCGGGATCGATTTCCTTTCGTGCCAAATAACGCAAAATCTCCTTCTCTGTCCGCTGTCTTGCTCCTAAATAGGATAGAGAAAGAATGTATGCCCTGTGCTTGGTGTCCTCTTCAACAATCTGTTTCAGCTCATCCGCATGAATTTCTCTGCCCTTCAGCAGACGAAACTTAATGAGTAGGTCTTCATGTACGCTGGTGTACGGTTCTTGCGAATCATTGACAAATAAATGGTAGCGCTGCTTGGACTTCCGGTCCTGTTCAACGCCGGTAATTACTAGCACCTCTGTCCCTCCCCTACGTGGAACCACTTACTTAATAAATAGAGAAGCACCTGTACAGGTGCTTCTCCGGGTAACCGATCTCAATCGGTTTATTCCAAATCCAAATCCAATTCGTCCTCGTCCTCTTCGTCCTCGCTGAAGGCCGCTGCGCCTGCAGCTGCTGCAGCCATGTTGCTGGCGTCACGAATTTGCTTCTCGATCACAGCCGCAATGTCTTTATGATCTTTAAGGAACTGCTTCGCATTCTCACGGCCTTGTCCAAGACGCTCGCCGTTATATGAGAACCAAGCACCGCTCTTCTGAACGATATCCTGCTCGACGCCGATATCCACGATGCTCCCCTCTTTAGAGATGCCTTCGCCATACATAATGTCGACTTCGGCTTGTTTGAAAGGAGGAGCTACTTTGTTCTTAACAACCTTAATACGTGTCCGGTTACCGACAACGTCATTCCCTTGCTTTATGGACTCGATACGACGAACATCAAGACGGATTGTGGAGTAGAACTTCAGCGCGCGGCCGCCCGGCGTTGTCTCAGGGTTACCGAACATAACGCCGACCTTCTCACGAAGCTGGTTAATAAAGATCGTGATGGTCTTCGACTTGCTAATGGCACCGGAAAGCTTACGAAGTGCTTGCGACATCAAACGCGCTTGCAAACCAACGTGGGAATCTCCCATGTCGCCTTCGATTTCCGCTTTCGGAACGAGTGCCGCAACGGAGTCAACTACGACGATGTCTACCGCGCCGCTGCGAACAAGCGCTTCCGCGATCTCTAGACCTTGTTCACCCGTATCCGGCTGGGACAGAAGCAATTCATCAATGTTAACGCCAAGCTTGCTTGCATACGAAGGATCAAGAGCATGCTCCGCATCGATAAATGCAGCTTGTCCGCCTGCACGTTGTACTTCCGCGATCGCATGAAGCGCAACTGTTGTTTTACCGGAAGATTCCGGTCCGTATACTTCAATAATCCGGCCGCGCGGGAAGCCGCCAATTCCAAGTGCAATATCTAGTGCAAGCGCACCGCTGGATACCGTTTCAACTTGCATATGTGTCGATTCACCGAGCTTCATGATGGAGCCTTTACCAAATTGCTTCTCTATTTGACGCAATGCCATTTCTAATGCGGCTTTACGATCTGCCAACGAATCCACATCCCTTATGATTTATACTTTCATGATAACTTGTTTTGTTCGCTTTGACAAGAGTTTTTGCGAACATATATTCTTATTTCTCATTTGGCCAAATGGAGAAACAAAAAAAGAACCGCAGCAAAGTAATCTTCGCCACGGTTCTTCCGCTAACTAATGTCGATTATAGTCGAAAATCCATCGTCTGACAAGCTGAATTTAACATTTTATTCTAGTTTAGAGCGCCTGCCACAGCCGATACAGAAGCGACTTCGCCGCACGCAGTCGAATAATGCCTCTGCTGCCGCTAAGATGCGCCGTGAACACCTGCGTCGGCTTCCCGCGCTCGGAAAGACCGAAAAACACAAGTCCGACCGGTTTCCCTTCGGACTCGGCAGGTCCGGCTACGCCGGTCAACGAGACGCCGAAATCGCTGCCTGCGAGCTCACGCACCCGCTCCGCCATGAGCGCCGCAGTCGATTCGCTGATTGCGCCGGGTGCATCGGTCCCCTCGAGCTGGGACATCGGGATGCTCAGCAATTTATGTTTCATTAAATTGGTGTACGTCACGACGCCGCCGACAAACTCGCCGCTGCTTCCCGGTACCTGCGTCACGAGCTGCGCGAACAAACCGCCTGTAAGACTCTCTGCGCTGGCTAGCGAGCGTCCGGTAGCCCGCAGCTGCCTAATGACAGCTTCCTCGAGCGGAATGTCCTCACGAGCGTACAGATGCGTGCCAACGCGTGCAAGAATTTGATCCTCCGCCGTTTTGAGGCGCGTTTCGGCTTCCTGCTCGTTCAATGCTTTCGTCGAAATTCGAATAGCAACTTCGCCTTCTTTGGCATATGGAGCAATCGACGGATCGGATTGACCCTCAATTAAATCAATAATGGCCTGCTCCAAGCTTGATTCACCGATTCCGGCAAACATGAGCAATCGCGAGAAAAGCTTGCGTTCCTCGCCCATGACAGATCTAATCCACGCTTTAGCCGGCCCGTCGAACATCGGTTTCATTTCGCGCGGCGGCCCCGGGAGCAGCACATAGCTCGTGCCGTCCACCGTGAGTGCATTGCCTACGGCTAAGCCTGCATCATTCATCAGTGGATCGCTGCCTTCAATCAGATGCGCCTGGCGGCGGTTGCTCTCCACCATATGAATGCCGCGCGAGCTGAACAAAGCCTCTATTTTGTCCATGGACGGCTGATGGATTTCTATCGAACGGTTTAAATAGTCCGCCAGCGCATCCTTAGTCAGATCATCCATCGTTGGCCCAAGTCCGCCGGTAAAGAGAATGAGATCGGCCCTTGTGCGCGCAAGCTCGATCGCCAGTCGAATCCGTCCCGCATTATCACCGACGACGGTCTGAAAATAAACATCGACCCCCAGCTCCGCAAGCCCTTGAGACAAATAAGTAGCATTCGTATTCACAGTCTGACCCAGCAGCAATTCCGTACCTACGGCAATAATTTCAGCGCGCATGACAACAGCTCCAATCTATGTATAAGGTGGATTAGAAACGGTTAAGGAAAAGCAAAGCATCACCCCTTCCTGACGAACGGAAGGAGTGATGCTGCATGTTTGAAGCCGGTTTAAGCTACCGGAATGAGATTTTTATTTTTGACAAAATAATCGATGCCGGAGTAAACCGTGATGAGTGCCGCTGCATAACTAGAAATCAAGTCGAATGGAAAATCCAGAAACGCAAACGGGAAATTGTTAAGCAATAACGCGATAATCATCGTAATTTGAATGGCTGTCTTCCATTTGCCCCACGTGCTGGCAGCCAGAACAGAGCCTTCAAGCAGTGCAATCTGGCGAAGGCCGGTGACTGCAAACTCACGACTAATGATGACGATCGCGATCCAAGCATCAAGCTTAGCCATTTCGACAAGCGAAATAAGCACCGCCGCAACTAACAGCTTGTCTGCCAGCGGATCCAACAGCTTGCCCAAATTAGTGACGATTTTGTTCTTGCGTGCAATATAGCCGTCAAGTCCATCTGTGCTCGCTGCAACGATAAAGACCAGCGCGGCCAAAATTTGATTCCAAGTAATGGAAAAATCATCATAGGTGAGCGGCTTGAGATCAACATTGATCAGCAGCAGCACCATAATTATAGGCACCAAAAAGATGCGGACAAGCGTAATGCGGTTGGCTAAATTCACGCGAGCCCCTCCCCGGACATATCAAACTCATAAGCGTGCGTAATACGCACCCTTTGAATTTCGCCGATTGCGGCCTTACATTTCGAGATAAACACTTCACCGTCAATCTCAGGTGCATCGTATTCCGAGCGGCCAACGTATACATCACTGCGGCCGTCATAGCGTTCTACCAGCACGTCGATCTCTTTGCCGACATGTTTGCCGCTGAGCTCTTTGGATACTTCGCGCTGAATTTCCATAAGTGTATTGGAGCGCCACTCTTTCACATCGTCAGGAACCGCATCCGGCAAACGAACCGCCGGTGTATCCTCTTCCGCAGAGTACGTGAACACACCTAAACGATCAAATTTCATCTCGCGTACGAAATCGCATAGTCTTTCGAAATCCTCGTTAGTTTCGCCCGGGAACCCAACAATGATGGAAGTCCGAAGCGCTACATCCGGAATGCGGGCACGAATCCGCTGCACTAAAGCGCGCGTATCCGTTTGGCGTCCAGGGCGGCGCATTCTCTTCAGAATGGAATCCTCGCTATGCTGGAGCGGCATATCAATATAGTTGCATACTTTCGGATTTGCAGCGATGGTTTCGATCAGCTCGTCCGTGAAGAAGCCCGGGTATGCATAATGCAGACGCACCCATGCAATGCCGTCCACTTCGCTTACGCGATTCAGCAGCTCCGGAAGCATAAACTTATCGTACAGATCCGTACCGTAATTCGTGGAATCCTGTGCAATTAAGCTGACTTCCTTGACGCCTTGCTTAGCCAGCATCTCCACTTCAGCCACGATGGACTCCATCGAGCGGCTGCGGAACTTACCGCGCATGATCGGAATTGAACAGAATGTACAAGCGTTGTCGCAGCCTTCGGCGATTTTCACATAAGCCGTGTAGCGCGGCGTTGTCACCAGACGCGGCAGCTTCTGATCGTAGTCAAAGACCGGATTTCCCACTTTAACCGGACGTTTACCGCGAAGCGCTTCTTCGACAATATCCGTAATCTGATGGAAATCACCCGTACCGACAATACCGTCGATCTCCGGCATTTCTTCCATCAACTGCTTCTTATAACGCTGTGTCAAACAACCGGAAACGATAAGCGCCTTAAGACGGCCCGTTTGCTTGAATTCGGCCATGTCCAGAATTGTATTGACGGACTCTTCCTTAGCCGCATCAATAAATCCGCATGTGTTCACGATAATAACGGTGGCATCATCTGCTTGATCCACCAATTGGTAGCCGCGTTGATCGATTAGACCGGACATAATCTCCGAATCGACCAAATTCTTCTCGCAGCCCAATGTTACGACTTTCACTCGTTCTGTCATTTTGTATCCCCCAAACCCCTCCGTAAAGCTATCCTAACAAGTATAATACAAGGCATATTCAGTGTCAAAATACGAAAAAGTCCCAGCCACCGCGACTTTGCCCGCGGACCGGGACTCTTCTTATGTACCTAATTCCCTTAACGATAGTTCGTAAATTGCAGTTCGATTTGAAGATCCGCGCCGCGCAGCATCGCCATGACCGCTTGCAAATCATCAAGGCTCTTGCCCGTTACGCGAATGGAATCCCCTTGAATTTGGCTTTTCACTTTCAGCTTGGAATCCCGAATCAGAATATTAATTTTTTTTGAAATATCCTGCTCGATGCCTTGCTTCAGCTTAATCTTCTGTCTAACCGTACCCGCCGAAGCCGGCTCCAGTTTACCGAATTCCATGTTCTTGATGGGAACGCCGCGTTTGATCATTTTGGATTGCAAAATATCGACGACGCTCTTCAATTTATACTCGTCATCCGATACAACGACGATATCTTCTTTCTCGAGCGCAATGCTGCTCTTGCTGTTCTTGAAATCGAAACGGGTTTCAATCTCCCGCTCCGCTTGTGTAATTGCATTGTTCAGCTCTTGCATATCGACCTTCGATACGATATCAAATGAATTCTCAGCCATCTTCCAGTGCAGCTCCTTTGCTTTTTCATTGTCAAGTATTATAACGCATCTTGCTGCGCAAGAAAAGGCATTCCTCCCGGCTATTCCCAGGATGAATGCCTCTGCGCGTTACTCAGTCGTCTTATTAGCTGCATCTGCTGCATCATCTTCAACCATATCCAACTGCATGCGATGTGGATTTGCTGCATTTCCATCTTCCATCGCAACGCCGTCGAGAGTCACTTCAACCAAATCCGCGCGTCCGACATTGATATAAGCGGGACCGTTGATATCAAGCTCAATGGTTTCGCCGGATTTATTGAATTGATGCTGCAAAATATATTTCCCGTTCTTGTTCTTCTCTTTGACCCCGACCCAAGCACGGCCAGTCGCATTAAACACGATTTTGTGCGCGCCCGCAGGTGCAACCTTGTAATAATCCGTCGAACCGGAAGAACGGTCAAGCGTCAGCGTTGTAGCTGGCACAACAGGTTCCTCCACCGGCTCCTCTGTTGGAGGCGGTGTAACCGGGACTTCATCTTTGCCGCCGGTAGATTCGTTCGTGGAAGCATTATCACCATTTTTGACCGTAGCCTTGTCAGGATTGTTCTCCGGCGCTTTCGTCTGATCCGTCATCTTCGTTTGATCTGCGGAATCCACATTATCTTTGCTTGGCTGCTTAATTGCATAAATATAAACCAGCACGATAATGAGGAGCAGAAACGACCACATCAGCGTACGAAAACCCCATTTGCCCCATCGATCATTGGATTGCGTTTGCGAGCGGCGTGGTCGTTGGATCGGCTCCACCACTTGCTCCGGAACGTTCGAAGGGATTTCCTTATTGTACAAACGAAGAACTTCATCAGCATCAAGCCCCACTGCTTCTGCATAGTTCTTTACAAACGCACGCACATAGAATGAACCGGGAAGCACGCTATAATTGCCTTCCTCTATCGCTTCAAGATAGCGTTTGCGAATTTTCGTCAATTCCTGGATGTCATCCAGGGACAGCCTACGCTGTTCCCTTGCCTTCTGAAGCAAGGCACCCAAATCCGACATGACCACACCTCCTCATTTCATCAAAAATCGTTAAAGCCCATCGTAAACGATTCGTAAGAAATTTCCTCGTCGGGTGTATTGCGCAATTCGATAATATAATCAAAATCACTATATTCATACGCCGATTCCTTCACGAAAATATCCGGATGCTCGATTACTTTCGTTGATGGCATTGCCATTATTTCTTGCAAGAGCGCATGGTGCTTCTCATTCGAACGAATTGTGCTGACAATCCCGTCAATAATAAAAATGTTATTCGGAGTCATTTCTTCTTCCGACAGCTGGCTGCGCACCGTTTGTCTGAGCAGCGTGGAAGAAACGAAGGTCCAGCGCTTATTGGAGCAAACGCTGCCTGCGATGATAGATTCCGTCTTACCGACGCGCGGCATGCCGCGCAGTCCGATTAACTGGTTACCTTCTCGTTTAAACACTTCTCCAAGGAAATCAACCAGCATACCAAGCTCGTCCCGCGTGAAACGGAACGTTTTGCGATCGTCGGAATCTCGTTCAATATAGCGGCCATGACGAACAGCCAAAATATCTACGAGCTTTGGTTCACGCAGCTTAAGCACTGTAATGTTATCGACCTTCTGAAGCATACGTCCGAGAATTTCAATCTTCTCATCGTCATTCGTTTGCAGAAGCATACCGCGGGTGCGGTTCTCTACACCATTAATCGTAAGAATGTTAACTTCAAGCATACCCAGCAAGGAAGCGATATCCCCGAGCAAGCCGGGACGGTTCTTATGTATTCTGTATTCCATGTACCATTGTTTGAATTCCATTATGACACCTCGTGTTTGTGGAGGAATAGGTAGTAATAAGATAATAATTCATGTGTGATAAAAGATTATTCTACAATATTCGTCAATATCCTGCAACCTCCGGCAAACATTACAGAAAAGCCTCCGTTTCGGGAGGCTTTTCTCGTGGAAGGTTTACGAACTTTGTACAAGCTTGACCATTAGGCCAGCAATCGTTTTTCGTTCCTGCTCGTCGCCGACATCCCAAAGTTCCTTAATTGCGCGTTCCTGCTCATTTTTGGGATCGACCTTTTCTCCAAGGAAGGAGCCGATCTCATAGGCAAGATTTGCGATGGTGTCTTCATTCAATCCCATTCCTTTGGCCTGATCCACGCGATCGTGCAAGAAATGCTTCCATGTTTCGAAATTAGAAAGGACAGTTGACATTGTTTCTGTTCCTCCTTCGCATGTTAGCCGTTATACGGCAACAACCGTATTGTACACGCAAAGGGTCGATCTTATTCGGATTTGCCCATCAAGTCAGCCATCCGCCGTTTGGACTAATGATTTGGCCTGTAATGTACGCGGATTCCGGCAGCGCCAAGAAATAAACAAGCGAAGCAATCTCCTCAGGCTGAGCAAAACGTCCAACGGGAATTTCGGATTCCAAGGCCGATTTTTCTTCTGCATTAAGGTTGTCCAGCATTACGGTATCGACGGCACCGGGCGCTACCGCATTCACGGTAACTCCTGACGGCGCCAGTTCTTTGGCTAATGCTTTGGTGAAGGCATTCATGCCGCCTTTACTGGTTGAATACAGCACCTCGCAGGAGGCGCCTGACATCCCCCAAATGGACGAGACATTAATAATGCGGCCGAAGCGCTGGGAAATCATCGCGGGCATAAAGAGCTGCGTACAGAGAAACATACCCTTTAAATTCACATTCATGACTTCGTCCCAGGCTTCTTCCGAAACATCTTCCAGCATGCTGTAATGCGCAATGCCGGCATTGTTTACGACGATATCCGGCATCATGCCGCGCGACTCCAGCTTCTCGCGCATGCGAATCAGCTGTTCCTTAGAGCGAATGTCCGCAGTAACGGTCAGCACATTGGCTGCCCCCAGCCGCATGCATGTGCGAGCCGTCTCGTTGGCGGCTTCATGAGCTTGATTATAATGAATGACGACGTTCATGTTCTCCGCGGCGAAGCGGCGCGCAATGGCCGCTCCGATCCCACGGCTTCCCCCGGTCACGAGCACCGTCATTTCCTTTAATGTTTTCAATTGGCTTCTTTTGCTACGATGGATACGGCCATTCGATTCCAGTCAAAATGATTACGCAGTCGCTCATTTGCTTCTTCGAGCGTAATGCTTTCATAGACGGGCAGCATCTTAAACAAATCTGCACCACGGAATCGATAGCGTGTGAATTCACCGGCGATTGCTTCAGGGGAGTTAAGCATACGAAGATAACCGCCGATTTTTTTGCGTTTGGTCCGCTCGAATGTTTCCTCGTTAAGGCCCGTTGTTTGGGCTTCATCGATAGCAGCGCGAAGCCGGCGAATGAGTTCATCCGGATCGCGGGTTTCGCCACCTACAACAGAGAAAGCATAATCCTCGCTGCTGTTGAACTCATGCCCGAAGGAATCCGAGATGAGATTATCATCGTACAAAGCATGATAAATAGGTGCACTCGAACCTAACAACGCATCAAGCATCAATTTAGTTGCAAGCTCCGTGCGAAGAAGCTCTTCCGGATTCAAAGCGCCGCGATTTTCTTTAAAGCCAATCATGCATTTCGGCATGGAAACAGGCAACGCTGCTGTTTTGCGCGGGATCTTCACCGTTTCCGGCTCCGGATCGAAAAATCTCGAGATTGGGCCTTGCGGCTCAAAGGTCTTTCGGGCCTGATTCTCGCGAACCAGCTTCATAACCGCCTCTGCTTGGACGCCGCCTACAACAAACAAGAACATGTTGGACGGGTGGTAGAAGGTTTCATAGCAGCTGTACAGCGTTTCTTTGGTAATCTGACGGATAGAATCGACCGTACCGGCAATGTCGATATGTATCGGGTGGTTGTGATACAGCGCATCGATCAGCCCAAAATAAACACGCCAGTCCGCATTATCGCGATACATATTGATTTCCTGCTCGATGATTCCTTTCTCCTTCTCGACGTTCTCGTCGGTGAAGTAAGGATTTTGCACAAAGTCGATTAAAGTTTCGAGATTCGCTTCGATTTGCTCCGTCGCCGAGAAAAGGTAAACCGTGCGATCGAAGCTGGTATACGCGTTTGCCGATGCGCCTTGGGATGCAAATGTAGCGAAAATATCTCCCGTCGGCTCTTCAAACATCTTATGCTCCAAGAAATGAGCGATGCCGTCCGGCACTGAAATCGGTGTTTGATCTCCTACGGCAAACCGATTATCAATCGATCCGTAACGGGTGGAGAATGTCGCGTAGGTTTTGCTGAATCCTTCTTTGGGCAGCACTACTACTTCCAGCCCATTCGGTAAAATTTCACGGTACAGCGTTTCTTGAACGCCTGGGTAAGCTAACGTTTCCATAGGCTTAGCCCTCCTTCCTGTCGCGCAGGAAATAGATCGTATCCAGCTCGGTTTTGTGTGCGATGGCGGCGATTTGCTCGGCAGTAACGGCCTGAACCTGCTCCAACAGCTGCGCGGCTGAACGCTCGCGCTTAGATAGAATCGCATTGAAATCAAAGCCGATCATTTCATTCGCGGAATCTTGCAGCTCCCGCAGATGATTGGCGATCATCGCTTTCGTCTGATTCATCTCCAGGTCACTGTAGCTGCCGCTTCGCATGCTCTCCAGCTGTTCTTTAATGATCGTAGTTGCTTTGTCGTAATTGGCGATTTCAATACCGGATTGAATGGTGCAAATGCCTTTGTGCCCGTCTAAACGCGAGGAAGCATAATAAGCCAAGCTGGCTTTCTCCCGTACGTTCAGGAATAGCTTGGAATGCGGGTAACCGCCAAGAATACCGTTATACAGCAGTGCTGCCGGGTAATCATCGTCGCCATAAGCCGTATTAATCCGGAGGCCGAGGTTCAGCTTGCCTTGATTCACGTCCATTCGTTCGACAACCGTCTGAACCTGACTGATCGGCTTGCGAATCTCCGGCAGTGTATAATCGGCAGGTGCTCCCTCATTATGATGGAACGCCTCCGCTACGAGCGCTTTCACTTCTTCCAGCGAAGTGTCACCGACGACATACAAATCAAAGGCTGCATGGGACAGCCAGTTTCGATAAGCTGCCGTTACGGACTCCGGTGTCAGACTCGCTATGTCTTCGAGTTTGCCGAGCGGATGAAGCCTGTAAGGCTCATCCTCGCACATGACCTCTAAGCAACGCTCCGCTGCATAACGAATTTTATCGTTAATGATCGCCTCAAGTCGCTTACGCAGCGTTTCTTTCTCAGCCTCTACGTATTTGGCGCGAAGATGCCCGTTCTCTAATGTCGGCTCGGTTAGTACCTCGCCTAACAGTTTCAAAGATTCGCCAAGCAGCGGTTGCTCGGACGAAACGAACCGATCGTTGATGACGTCCATTCTAAACTGGACGATTTGTGCGTCTCCTCGTTTGTACACGTCAAAGCCGAAGCCTGCACCATACAAGTCATCCAGACGTTCGCGGAACTCAATCGTCTCCGGTGTTGAAGCCGTTCCCCGGCGCAGCACAAATGGAATTAACGCTACGGGAGTAACGGTCTCTTCCGTCAATGGGAGACCGCAGTACAAGGAAATGGAAAATGTTTTGAAGCGCTGTGTGGGCAGAACATGCAATCGAATTCGATTCAGCTGTCCTCGTTGAAATGGAGAGTTGCTCACGCAACACGACCCCCTTCCGCTCAAGTTTATAAAGTCAATCTATTCCAATTTCCTAGGATCTATTCCATTCTACCCGATCGGAAATGGAAGAAGCAACCCGCGTCGATCAGCAGGCTGCTCCTCAAATTACTACATGCAGAAAATATGTTTTCCGATCGTTTTCACTTGCGGACGCGTCCATATCCATTTGGATGTCGCAGTCACCGGATTAAAGTAATAGAGACATCCGCCGGTAGGATCCAAGCCGTTAATCGCATCCTGTACCGCTTTTTTCGCGTTCTCATTGGGTGTCAGCCAAATTTGTCCGTCAGCCACTGCGGTGAAAGCACCCGGCTGAAATATAACACCGGATACCGTATTGGGGAAGCTCGGCGACTTCACCCGATTCAATATAACAGCTGCCACTGCTACCTGCCCGATAAAGGGCTCTCCGCGAGATTCACCGTACACTGCATTTGCCATCAGCTTGAGATCATTCGCAGACAAGCCAAGGTTATTGGACTTGTTTACATCCGATCCCGATGTGTTGTTATTACCGCTCGATCCACTGCCGCTGCCGCCGCCGCTGTTCGTATCTGCTGCGGTCGGTTTCCAATTCTTCGTAGCTTCCCACAGCTTCAATTTGGTTTTCGCCCCGACAACCCCATCGGATTTGAGGCCGAACTTCCATTGAAACCATGTGACTGCTTTTTTCGTGTTGGCCCCGAAAACTCCGTCAACTTTGCCGTCGAAGTAGCCAAGTGCTTTCAACCGGCCTTGCAGCTCTGTGACGTCTTTTCCTGAAGACCCGACTTTGAGTGTAGCGCTGCTGAACGTTTCGGTAGTTTTACCGAACGAGGCATGCTTCAATGTGAAGGCGCCGAACAACAGAAGGACGATGACGATGGTCACCGTAATTAAACGATTTCTCATCTTTAGAATCTGCCTTTCTCTTGCAAATGGATTCGCAAAGCAAGCGAAGCATATTCCTAGTATGAGAAATCAAGGATACGATTATGCATGAATTTGCCTTAAGAGCTAATCTTTCCTGCTTCATATTGATCCATCGTGAGCAGCACTTCACGTGGTTTGCTGCCTTCGTAAGGTCCTACGATGCTGCGCGCTTCCATCTGATCAATCAGTCTTGCGGCACGTGTGTAGCCAATACGCATCCGTCTTTGAAGCAAGGACACCGACGCCTGCTTCGCTTCCAGCACGATACGGACAGCTTGATCATAAAGCTCGTCCAGTATCTCTTCATTCTCGGATACGGTATCATCAATCTCCGGTACCAAATCTTCTTTATACTCGGCTTCGCCTTGACCGCGAGCATAAGCAACAACAGCTTCGACCTCATGGTCGGAGAGGAATGCGCCTTGCACCCGAATCGGCTTCGACATGCCGACAGGCAGGAATAGCATATCGCCCCGACCGAGTAATTTCTCCGCGCCTACCATATCCAGAATGGTACGCGAGTCGACCTGCGAAGAAACGCCGAAAGCAATTCGAGAAGGAATATTCGCCTTAATAACACCTGTAATAACGTCAACGGACGGACGCTGCGTGGCAATGATAAGGTGGATTCCCGAAGCGCGCGCCATCTGGGCCAGACGACAAATCGCATCCTCGACATCGTTAGCGGCAACCATCATCAAATCTGCAAGCTCATCCACGATAACAACGATATAAGGAAGTACCGCTGCCGGATTATCCGCCATGAGCGTATTGTAACCTTCAATATTACGCGTGCCTGACTTGGAGAACATCTCATAGCGTTTCTCCATTTCGACAACAATCTTCTTCAGTGCTAACGATGCACGTCTTGCATCGGTAACAACCGGTGCAAGCAAATGAGGAATCCCATTGTACATATTGAGCTCGACCATCTTCGGATCGATCATAAGCAGCTTCACTTCATCCGGTCGCGCTTTATACAGAATGCTTGTAATAATCCCGTTAATACAGACGGATTTACCGGAGCCCGTAGCACCCGCTACAAGCAAGTGCGGCATCTTCGCCAGATTCCCAACGATCGGCTGCCCGGAAATATCTCGACCGAAAGCAATCGACATCTTCGAGCTCGCATTTAAGAACGAAGGTGTCTCCATAACTTCGCGCATCGTTACAACCGACACTTCTGTGTTCGGCACCTCGATCCCGATCGCCGATTTACCCGGGATCGGAGCTTCCATCCGAATATCTTTGGCTGCAAGCGCAAGCGCGATATCATCGGTCAGACCGACAATACGGCTAACCTTAACGCCTGTGGCAGGCTGTACTTCATACCGGGTTACGGCAGGACCTCGAACAACATCAAGCACCTTGGCTCTTACGCCAAAGCTCTCAAGCGTCGCTTCCAGTTTGCGTCTGGACTCCAAGGAGTCGGCTGTTTCCCCGGTCTTGCCAAGTCCGCTCGGCTTCTGCAGGAGTGCCATCGATGGCAGCACATAGGGTTTCTCCATTGGCCGCTTGACGACACTGAGCGTGCCTTCCGGCGAATCCGGATCATCCGGCATAATGGCAGGACTTGTCGGGATGGCTGCGACCAGCAGCTCTTCCTCAAACTCATCGGCCTCCGCTTCATCCTCCTGTACTTCAGCCGGATTATCAATCGGGCGGAAATCAGTGAGCACATCCGCGTTATCCTTCTCATCATCGTAAGGAAGCTCCCAAGCCGGAATCGGCTCTTGTTTCGGTTTCGCCGTTCGTTCTTCGATCTGCTCCAGCACATTCGCCTGCCAGCCAAGCTCGTCTTCATCCTCATTGTCTTGCCAAGGCATCCGTCCCGCTTGACCTTTGGCATCCGTCGTCTTATGTCCATCATCCATCTGCCACTCGGAATCATGAGCTTCCTCATTAGTCTTCGGTACTTCGTTAAACCAAGAGAAAATAGGAAATCTGCTCTTCTTCGCACGCGGGTTATGCACGGGTGCATAATTCTCGTCATCATCGTCATCCAGGTCATCCAAGGTCACGACATTGCCTTTAGCCGGCCCTGCTTTCGCACCTGCCGATGCCAACGATTGTCTCTTCGTGAACAACTTCATCCGTAGCAGCGACCAGAACCGACCGCCTCTTATACGGCCAGCCCGCAGTAAATCCACATAGGATTTACCGGTCATGAGCATAATGGCGATCGCGAACATAACGATCATAATGAACTTAGCGCCAAAATAACCGAACAGCCAATAGAGCAGCGTATATTGTATGGCTCCCGCATAACCGCCGCTGACGGTAGGAACGACACGATCCACCTGAGCCTGCTGAGCTGAGGTCATTAATGTCCCGCGAATATCGCTTCCCAGTTGAGAAAGTATGTAAGAAGCTGTCAGTCCGCCCGTTGGTTCTGTTTTCAGATCCATTACGGCTACCGAGCTCCATAAGGTGCATGCAAGTACGGCGAGTAGGAAGCCCGTCTTACGTGTGGACCAGCCTGTTGGCCAGGCGCGTTTCATCATGACAATCAGACCGACATAGATGCCGACTAGCGGAAGGACAAAATAAAACTTACCCAGCATTAAACCAAATAGTTTGGACAAGGAACGGCCAACCGTTGCTTCACCCGACAACGCTATTACGGATACGGTTATGAGTAAAATGCCATATACTTCATATTTAAGGCTCGTCCCAATTGAGCTCTTTCTCTTCTTCTTTTTCTTCGCCAAAATGGTCACCTCTGGTAGCCATTATACCATAGGAGACCATAGGTTGTGCTACTATTATCCAGTAAGGGCGGGCTTTCTACGAGGATGGATGCCCGAAAGCGATCAACGTTCCCGGGTAAAGCTCCGGACGCAAATACGCATCTAACGGACCGTCAAGCAAACGTACGATACGTCCGACGCCCGGCGTAACCGATTCGATTTGCAGCTGTACATCCCCGATCTTTATGGACACATACGGCCCCGGCTGATGGTTGATTCCGTCATAAACAAGCTCCAGCGGCATTGTTGAATAGATCGTCATTGCGTTAACCCTCCTGCCCCGGCAGCGGTTGCTTGCTTACGCTGATCAATCAGTAAATTCAAATCACGCAGCGCCTGTCCAATGCCGCCTACGGCATCGATCAACCCATGCTTCACCGCATCCGGACCGATAACGGTCGTCCCAATATCTCGTGTAAGCTCACCTGTTTTAAACATCAATTCTTTGAATTTCGCTTCGGATATATTGGAATGGGAAGTAACGAACCGTACGACCCGTTCTTGCATTTTGTCCAAATATTCGAAGGTTTGCGGTACCCCAATAACGAGTCCGTTTAATCGAATCGGATGTATGGTCATCGTCGCTGATTCCGCGATAAACGATTTGTTGCCGGCTACCGCTATCGGCACTCCGATCGAATGACCGCCGCCGAGTACCAAAGTTACCGTTGGCTTGGTTAGCGAAGAAATCATTTCGGCAATAGCTAACCCTGCCTCCACATCCCCGCCGACCGTGTTCAGCACAATCATAATGCCTTCGATCTTAGCATTTTGCTCTGCGGCGACTAGCTGAGGGATCAAGTGCTCGTACTTCGTTGTCTTGTTTTGCGGAGGCAATACGAGATGTCCCTCCACCTGCCCGATAATCGTCATGCAAAATATATTGGACTCCGCTTGCGGCGTCGTCGTTTGACCCAACTGCTGAATCGTTTCCACGATCGGATTTGTGCTCGGTTTACGGTCAGGTGCCGGCGGCGGCTCCGGTTGCTCCGATTTAAAAACTAGTTGATCCTCAAACATATGCCTTGTCCTCCTCAACATTCCACCTAAACTGCCTATGGTCGGCTCTGCATAGTATGGAATCTGCCTGTAGAATTATACAATTCCCGGCAAAAAGAAACGGCCTCCGAGATTGAGCATGACGCTCTTCGGAGACCGTTACCTATAGGTGGGACAATTCTATACTTCCATGATGATTGGCAAAATCATTGGGCGACGGCGCGTTTGCTCATACAAGAAACGTCCGAGTGCATCTTTCACATTCGTTTTGAGCGATGCCCACTCATTGACTTTATCGTTCATCAGCTTATGCAACGTTGAAGTTACGATACGGTTAGCTTCTTCAAGCAGACCTTCGGACTCGCGAACGTAAACAAAACCGCGGGAGATGATATCCGGACCGGACAAAATCGCACCATCTTGCTTGCTTAGCGTTACTACGACTACGAGAATGCCGTCTTGGGACAGAAGCTTACGGTCGCGAAGTACGATATTACCTACATCGCCTACGCCAAGTCCGTCAATCAGGACGTTACCTGCAGGTACTTTGCTGCCTTTACGAGCAACGCCGCCTGTGAATTCAACTGTATCCCCATTGTCGATTACGAAGATATTCTCGCGCTCGATCCCTACGGATTCACCCAGCAAGGCGTGCTGGCGAAGCATACGGTATTCACCGTGGATCGGAATGAAATATTTCGGTCTGATGAGGTTAAGCATCAGCTTCAATTCTTCTTGGCTGCCGTGACCGGAAACGTGAACGCCGGAAACAGAACCCGGTCCGTAAATAACATTAGCTCCGAGACGGAACAGCTCGTCTACCGTACGGCCAACATAACGCTCGTTACCCGGAATTGGAGTTGCTGCAATAATAACCGTATCGCCAGGCATAATATCAACCTTACGATGTGTCGAACGCGCCATGCGCGTAAGAGCGGACATCGGCTCGCCTTGGCTTCCTGTCGAAAGGACTGCAACGCGGTCAGCGGCCATTTTGTTGATTTCTTCAGGCTCGATAATCGTGCCTTCCGGAATGTTCAAATAACCCAGTTCGGATGCGACCGACACGACGTTGACCATGCTGCGGCCAACAACGGCTATTTTGCGTTTTGTTGCGATTGCTGCATTCACGACTTGTTGAATACGGTGAACGTTGGATGCAAAAGTTGCAACGACGACACGTTGCGTAGCTTTACGGAAAATATCTTCAAGCTCAACACCGATCATGCTCTCCGAAGGAGTAAAGCCTGCACGCTCGGCATTCGTGCTATCCGACAGCAAGGCCAGAACGCCGCGCGCTCCGATTCCCGCCATACGCTGCAAGTCTGCGTATTGATTGTTTACCGGTGTATGGTCGAACTTAAAGTCGCCTGTATGCACGACTGTACCTTCCGGAGTATCTAAGCATACGCCTACGGAATCCGGAATACTGTGGTTTGTTCTGAAGAAGGACGCTTTCATGGATCCCAATTGCACTTCGGAATCCGCATTGATCAGGATGCGTTTCGTCTCGCCAAGCAAGCCCGCTTCCTTCAATTTGCCCTCGATCAAGCCAAGTGTTAATTTCGTACCGTAAATCGGCACATTCAAGTGTTTCAATACATATGGCAAGCCGCCAATGTGATCCTCATGACCATGCGTAATCAGAATCCCTCTTACTTTATCGCGATTCTCCGTTAAATACGTAATGTCTGGGATGACAATATCAATTCCGAGCATATCTTCTTCCGGGAATTTAAGACCTGCATCTACGACTACGATATCATTTCCATATTGAATGACATACATGTTCTTCCCGATTTCACCGACGCCGCCAAGTGCGAAAATAAGCAGCTTATCCTGGATGTTTTTCTTAGACAAGTGTATCCGTACCTCCTAATAGTTTTACGAAACAAACCAGACCTCATCTCCGCCGTAACGACAGAAACCGAAGCTAATCTGATCGAACTTATATAATAGTTGTCCAAATTGTATGGCTGGACGTTCCTCCCGCAGGAACGCTGCTTCATACAAGTAATAACTAGTGCTGTTCAACGCCACCCTAGGCGTTACACATTTTCAATATTTTGCCGCACACCGTCACTTGCATTCATTATACATGATTGAAAATACGAAAAACAAGTAAAGGAGAAAATGTCCAGTCAAGAATGACCTTCTCTATGTACAAACAAAAAACCGATGCAAGCGCACCGGTTTGTGGCGACTGCGGAAATAAGGACCACGAGCAGTGAATAACGTGTTAGTTCAAAATGCTGCGAAGCGCAGCCAGCTCTGACTCGTTCGCATCAACCAGAGGCAAACGAACGCCGCCTACAGGCAGACCTTTCAGGTTCAGTGCCGCTTTCACGAGCACAGGGTTCGGAAGATCAAACAGCCCTCTGAAGATAGGCAGCGAAGCAGCATGCACCTTGTAAGCTTGTGCAACATCGCCCTTCAAATAAGACTCGATGATTTCACGAATCTGCTTGCCGATAATATGGCTGGCCACACTGACAATACCATGTGCTCCTACAGCAACCGCAGGCAGTGCACTGCTGTCATCTCCGCTGTAAACGCGGAAATCTGCAGGTGCTTGCGAAGCGATCAAGGTCACTTGATCAAGGGAAGCACATTCTTTAGTCGCCACGATATTCGGAATTTGAGCAAGACGAAGCGTAGTCTCGGCAGACATGCTGACAATCGTACGTCCAGGAACGTTATAGACCATAATTGGCAGTTTAGTGCCTTCAGCGATAACTTTGAAGTGCTGGAAAATCCCTTCTTGCGTCGGCTTGTTGTAATAAGGCACAACCAATAATGCCCCATCCACTCCGCATTTCTCTGCCACTTGAGTCAAGTGGATGGAATGAGCCGTTTCATTGCTTCCGGAGCCTGCAATAATTTTGCAGCGTCCGCGAGCGTGCTCTACAGCAAAAGTAAACAATGCGATCTTCTCATCATCGGTAAGCGTCGGGGATTCCCCGGTTGTCCCGGAAACCACGATGCTATCGCTCTGCTGATCTTCGATCAAGTAGTCCATTAACCGTCCTGTTGTTTCCCAGTCAATCGATCCGTCCGCATGGAACGGGGTAACCATTGCAGTAATTATTCTTCCGAAATCCATGTATGATTCCTCCCAAGGTGAATCGGCTGTCTCCTTCGCTACGACGGATAAGCACGTTTCATGCCGATGAAATATAAGCTAAGTATAAAGTGAAACTTATACGTTCTTATATGAAAAAAAAGGTCTGCGAAGCAAAACATCAGAACTCGTTTGCCTTGCTTCGCAAAGCTTGACTTCGTAATCTGGTTTCGTGTTTCGAATTGCATAATTATAAGGCTACTTAAGATTGCTATTCATGTAAAGAAAATTTAGTGTGCAGCGCTTGCAGTGCACCGGCCATGTACTTTTCACTGACCAGCACCCAAATTGTCGTGTTGGAATCCGCTGATTGCAAGATGGGTATCCCTTGCTCCGTCAGCGCTTCCACAATACGTGCCATGATGCCGGGAACACCGTTCATTCCGCCGCCTATGACGGAGATTTTGGCACATCCGCTTACTGCCCGCGGTGTATAACCGATATCATGCAGAACCGAAACGGCCTTGTCTGCATCATGATCAAATACGGTATATACCGCACCACCGGGATTTACGTTAATAAAATCAACACTGATTTGATGCCTAGCCATTGCTTGAAACACTTGCAATTGTACGTCGGTGTGTCCATCCTGCGCCTGTACCGTAATTTGAGTAACACCGCTGACATGTGCCACACCGGTGACATGACGATCTCGCACCGCAGATGCTTTGGCAGCCGCATCGAAGGTGTCCGTCACAAGCGTCCCCTCTTCTTCAGAGAAGGTTGAACGTACGCGAAGCGGAATACGAGCTTGCTGGGCAATCTCTACCGCTCGCGGATGAATGACTTTCGCGCCTTGTCTTGCCATGTTGCCGATCTCAGCATAGCTGATTACCGATAATGGCCGAGCATCCTTCACGATCCTGGGATCTGCGGTTAGAATGCCGTTTACATCTGTATAAATATCGACTCGCTCTGCGCGGAGCGCAGCGCCTAAGGCAGTCGCCGAAGTATCGCTGCCGCCTCTGCCGAGCGTCGTAATATCCCCTGCTTCTGTCACGCCTTGAAATCCGGTAACGATTACAACTTGACCATCCTCTAATGCTTTATGAATGGCTTCCGTCCGAATTTCAATAATACGGGCACGCCCATATTGGTTATCGGTTATAATGCCTGCGCCTCCGCCGGTCAACGCAATCGCCGGAATCCCTGAGGCACGCAACATACTGCAGAGTAATGCAGCGGAGATGATTTCTCCGCAGCCTTGCAGCATATCACGTTCTTTAGCAGGAAGTGAATCCCCATGATTGCGAATAAGCGAGAGAAGCGTGTCCGTTGCGTAGGGATCGCCTTTTCTCCCCATTGCAGAGACGACAACGACGAGTCCGTACTGTCGTTGCCGTTCCCGCTCAATATGTCCGATGACTAATTGTCTGGCTTCGTCCGAGGACAATGATGTCCCGCCGAACTTCTGAACGAGGATGCGCATTCACAAGCCTCCGTATCCGAACGAGAACAACGTCGTCGAATCGTTAGCTTCCTGAACAACCTGCTTCTGTTGTGGATCGTCTATTCTTTCTCAATGGCGATGTATTCTGCGATTTGCACAGCATTCCATGCTGCGCCTTTGAGCAGATTATCGGAAACAATCCATAGATTCAAACCGCGTGCACAGCCTAGATCACGGCGAAGTCGTCCAACGAAAACTTCAGGTTTGCCAGCCGCTTCGGTAGCCAGCGGATAACGTTGCCCTGTAGGATCGTCGACAAGCTCGACACCCGGAGCTTCGGCAATGAGCGTCCTGACGTCTTCCAGTTCATAATCTTGTTTGAGCTCTACGTATACGGATTCTGAGTGGCCATAAACGACAGGAATACGAACACATGTCGCTGTTACGTCGATGGACTCATCACCCAAAATTTTCTTCGTTTCTCGAACCATCTTCATTTCTTCAAGCGTGTAACCATTGTCTTGGAACTTATCAATTTGCGGAATCGCATTGAATGCAATCTGATGTTTCACCGGCAACGATCCTACCGGCAAAATATCCGGATTCACGTCATTGCCATCCAATACCTCGCGCGTCTGACGCAGCATCTCGTCTATTGCACGGCTGCCTGCGCCGGAAACGGCTTGATAGGTGGAGACAATAATACGAGAAATACCGTAACGGTCTTGCAATGGCTTCAAAGCCGCAACCATCTGAATCGTCGAACAATTCGGATTCGCAATGATCCCTTTGTGATCATTTACCTTATCGATATTCACCTCAGGTACGACTAGCGGCGTATCCGGGTCCATCCGATAAGCATTCGTATTGTCGATGCAAACAGCGCCATGCTCGACAGCGTGGGGGGCAAGTGCCTTTGTCACATCGCCGCCCGCACTGAACAAGGCGATTTCGATTCCTTTAAAGCTGTCCGGCGTAGCTTCCTCCACCGTAATTTCTTTTCCCTTGAACATGATCTTCGTACCCGCTGAGCGTGCGGAAGACAGCAATTTCAGCTCAGCGATCGGAAAATCCCTTCTCTCGAGCAAACCAATGATTTGTTCTCCTACTGCGCCTGTCGCACCAACTACTGCGACGTTAAACAACTTTTGATTCGACATGAAGGATCGCTCCAATTACATCTGAATTCGTAAAATTGAGACTTTTCTGCTTACAAATTAAGAACGTTCAATCAATAAAGGCTGCAGCTGTTTACCCAGTAAGGCGGCTTCGCAAGCCTCAGGTACGAGCTCCATTTTGGCGACAAGCGAGTTAGGCTTCTGAATAGGATTATCCTGCCCGAAGGGTACAAAATAAACGTTTTTACAAACTAAAAGTTTTGCAATGTTAGCGGCGTTTAAGCCGAGACCGTCATTCGTCGAGATGGCGAGAACAAGCGGACGTTGATTGCGCATTTGCGCTTTCGCAGCCATGAGTACAGGGCTATCAGTCATCGCATTGGCGAGTTTACTTGTCGTATTGCCCGTGCAAGGTGCAATAACAAGAACGTCGAGCAGTTTAGATGGCCCCAGGGGCTCAGCATCGACGATTGTCGAAATAATTTCATTGCCAGTGATGGACTTTAGCTGCCGCTGCCACTCTGCCGCAGTTCCAAATCGCGTATCCGTAGTAATCAGTGTTTGCGTCACGATTGGAACAACATTCGCTCCCTCGTCAACAAACCGCTGAATGACCGGCATGACCTCTGCAAACGTACAGTGAGAACCGGAGAGCGCATAGCCCACCGTTTTGCCTTGCCATTTCATTGCTCATTCCCCCGTTGCCTGAAATCTTCCTCAATCAATCGACTTAAACAATCCGCAATGATACGTCCAGCGGTTTTGGGTGCGACGATTCCTGGTAGGCCGGGGGCGAGCAACGCTTTAATTCCGCGCTTCTCGGCAAAGCGGAAATCCGTTCCGCCGGGCTTCGAAGCGAGGTCAATAATGACCGCTCGCGATGGCAAATTTGCTATAATTTGCGCTGTGACTATCATAGTCGGAATTGTATTAAAAAGCAAGTCAATATTCCCTACAAACTGCTGTAATTGCTTGATGTAGAAGGGCTCGAACCCCATCTCATACGCTCTTGCAAAATGCTCCTCGCGGCGCACGCCTACCTTCACTTTCGCCCCAAGTCCTTGCAATGTGCGTGCCAATGTAAATCCTGTTCTGCCGATGCCGAGCACCATGCAGGATGAACCGTGAATGGTGATATCCGTGTTCTGAATCGCCATCATGACAGCACCTTCCGCTGTCGGGATGGAGTTATAAATGGCGACGTCATCGCGGTCGAACAATTCAACAAGGCGAATCGCATATTTACCGCATAAATTCCGCAAATATGGTTTTGCCATCCCCGTATACACGGTGCAATGCTTCGGTAATCGTGCAACATATTCATCAGTCAGCACTAATTCGCGGTCACTGAAAACAGCAATGATTTTGCCGTCATCGTCCGTTCCGACGGCCGGCAGCACCAGCGCATCAGCAGTCGCAAACAAATCCTCGCTGAGCTCGGCGCGCACCGCTCCGTCCAGTGAGGAATGCAGCTGATCAAAGCCCGCAACCGTAACCGATGCATCGAGCTCGGTCAGCTTCCGGATGACCTCTAGCCCCCGAGCGTCGCCGCCAAGAAGCAAGACCTGAACCCCTGTCAACATAAGGGTATCACTCCTTTCCTACTGTAACCGTTAGACGCGCGTATTTCGCGGCTCGGTTAGCAGTACTACTGTAACCGTTGGACACGTAAGCATCGCGGTCCGGTTAACAGCATCTCTGTAACTGCCCCAGCGCCTTCCGTCAAGGCAACCCAAATGACAGTATGCGCACTTGGTTATAGACCATCTTATGCATCCGCCCAGAGCGGGGTGAAAATGAAATTCGAGCCGCCATTAAACGCAAAAGAGCACCGAGGCTGCAGCCTCGATGCTCTTCTCACAATAAATATATAATTTCTGCTTTTTCGGGTTACACGCCCGTATGGCCAAAGCCACCTGCACCGCGTACGGTATCCGGCAGCTCATCCACCTCGGCAATAGCTACATCAGGCACGATCTGGAACAGCATCTGCGCAATGCGCTCCCCACGCTCAATGGTAAACGGCTCTTGCCCCAAATTAACCAGCAGCACCTTTACCTCGCCTCGGTAATCGGCATCGATTGTCCCGGGTGAATTCAAGCAAGTTATCCCATGCTTGTAGGCAAGCCCGCTTCTTGGACGGATTTGCGCTTCCAGTTCTGCGGGCATTGCCATCGAGAACCCCGTCGGGATGAGCTTGCGCTCTCCCGGGTTCAAGATGACAGGCTCGTTAACTGCCGCTTGAAGATCGAACCCCGCCGCAAGCTCTGACATCTTACGCGGCAAAGCGATTTCTTCACTGCCCGGCAGTCGTTTAAATAACACTTGAAACAAGTGAATCCCTCCCGATTGACGCTGCTGCTTTATCGTTGCTGCCGACCATCGCCACGGCAAAAGGAACGGATAGCATTCGTTTCGTTACGTCTTGAATATCCTTCATATCGACATCATCAATGCGCTTCAGCATTTCATCCAGCGTATAGTGGCGGCCGAGCATCAACTCGTTCTTGCCTAGTCGATTCATACGGCTTGACGTGCTTTCAAGGCTAAGAATCAGACTTCCTTTCAGCTGCTCCTTACCACGATGCAATTCAGTATCCGTTAAGCCTTTAACGGCCAAATCATGCATTTGAGCCATCGTCAGCTCCAGTACTTCTTTCGTTTGCTTAGGCGCTGTCCCTGCATAAACGGTAAACAATCCGCTGTCTGCGTAAGAGGTATGATAGGAATAAACCGAATACGCAAGTCCGCGTTTCTCGCGAATTTCTTGGAACAGTCTGGAGCTCATGCCTCCGCCAACCGCATTGTTCAGCAAAATCATCGCATACAGCTGCGGATCTGCAATGGAACAGCCCGGGAACGAGATACAAATATGGTTTTGTTCGGTTTTCTTCTTATGGAACAGGTATTGCCCGCTAAAGGTTGGAGTGGAAACCGCAGTTTCCGTTCCGTTATTTTGGAAACCGCCGAAATGTTTCTCCAGCAGCTCGATCAGTGCTTTTTCTTCCACATTGCCTGCCACGCTAATGACGGTGTTGTCGATTCGGTACTGGCTCTTCATATAACCGCGCAGCGAATCCCCGTCCATGGCGCTTAACCGCTCTTCCAAACCGAGAATGGAATAAGCAAGCGGGTGATCCCCGTAAGCGGCACGCGACGCTTCATCATGTACTTTATCATCAGGTGTATCTTCATACATCGAAATTTCTTCGAGAATGACATTTTTCTCTTTGGCCAATTCTCCCGCGTCCATTTGTGAATTGAAGAACATGTCTGCTAACGCGTCCACGGCGATTGGCAAATGCTGATCCAATACTTTGGCAAAATAACAAGTGTATTCTTTGGCTGTAAACGCATTGACATTACCGCCGATCCCATCGAACAGATCCGCGATATCTTTGGCGCTGTGACGTTCCGTTCCTTTAAACAACATATGCTCGATAAAATGGGAAATGCCGTTATTCTCCGGCGATTCATTTCGCGAGCCGGTCTTGACCCAAATTCCAAAGGCCACCGATCGGAATGTCGGTATGTATTCTACTACGACGCGTAAACCATTGCTAAGGGTATAGTTATTCAATTCGGTTCCTCCTACACGTTTTCTGCTGCTTCTTCTCCACCTAGCAGAAATACAATGACTTCACTATAACAAAATTATGGTCTTGCCTCAACTAATGAGGTTCTCTTGGAGGAAAGCGTCTCGCTTACCGTGCCGAGCATAAGCCCTTTCTGCTTGATTGCGGTTATCATCCCTTGAAGCGCTGCACTCGACGAATCCGTCGGATGCATCAGGATGAGCGATCCTGGCTCTACGCGAGTGCGGACCTTACGAATGATCGAATACGCGGGCGGATGCATCCAGTCTACCGTATCGAGCGTCCAGAGGACGGTTTTGAGCCCCTGCTCTGCTGCGACATCAACCGTCATTTGGTTAAAATCGCCGGAAGGCGGCGCGAACCACTTATTCGTGACATTCAAGGTCGACTTAAGCAGTGCTTCGGTCTTTGCAATTTGATTATATGCAGAACGCCGATCAAGTTGACTCATCTTTGGATGCGTATAAGCGTGATTCGAGATCTCATGTCCCTCTGCTTGAATTTGCTTAGCGACATCGGTATTTTTCTTGAGCCAAGACCCATCGAAAAAGAACGTAGCTTTTACGTTTTCTTTCCTCAGCGTGTTCAGCATGGACGGAATGTATTCATTGCCCCAAGCGACATTGATCATTAACGCTACCATAGGTTTGTTTGGATTGCCTTTATAGATGGGAACCCGTCCGAGGTCATCCAAGCTAATTTTCGGTTCCACTTCTTTGTATACGAACCGAATAGGCTCGCTCTCCGGGGCATTCTCCATGAGCCGATAGGTTTTGTCCACATCAATCTCGAGCCCGTTATAGCCCGGTATCGCTTTCCATACCCGATCTACTCTCGCGTCGACAGGTGCTATACGCTTCTTCTCCGCCTCTAATTGAATCGTATCCATGAGAGCTGAATTCGTACCGGAAAATGCATATAGCGTTGGTACAAAAGCCGCACGGTCTCCATACTTAAGCAGCATCATATAGTCGTTGAGCGGGCCATTAAGCCTTACAAACAAGATCAGCGTAAGCATGACTGATGCCATGACGATTGCTTTTTTCAGCTTCATAGGAGCTGTCCCACCCTTCTCCTTCATCATATTATGGCTCGGCCCACTTTATGAGAAGAAGCGAAGAACATCCATGCAACAAAAAAAGAGACAGATGCTGTCATCTGTCTCTAACTTCGTATCTGCCCTCGCATTCCTTAGGACTGCTGAGCAGGAACCTCTGGAGTCAGAACCGCTTTGCGGGACAAGTTGATACGGCCTTGTTGGTCGATTTCCGTTACTTTAACCGTAATTTGATCGCCGATTTTCAAGACATCTTCAACTTTCGCAACACGCTCTGTGGAGATTTGTGAAATATGAACCAAACCATCTTTATTCGGCAAAATCTCGACGAAGCAGCCGAATTTCTCGATCCGTTTTACTGTACCGAGGTAAACCTCGCCTACAACGACTTCACGTACGATGCCTTCGATGATTTGTTTTGCACGCTCATTCGCTTCTGCGTTGGAAGAAGCGATGAAGACTGTTCCATCTTGCTCGATATCGATTTTTACGCCGGTCTCATCAATGATTTTATTGATGATTTTACCGCCGGAGCCGATAACGTCACGGATTTTGTCCGGATGGATCTTCATAATGACGATCTTCGGTGCATATTGCGACAGGCTCGTACGAGGTGTTTGCATGACTTCATTCATTTTACCAAGAATGTGCAAACGGCCTACACGTGCTTGCTCCAAGGATTGCGAGAGAATCGCACGATCGATACCGTCGATTTTGATATCCATTTGAATGGCAGTTACGCCAGCTGCCGTACCGGCAACTTTAAAGTCCATGTCGCCGAGGTGATCTTCCATCCCTTGAATATCCGAGAGAATGGAGAAGTGATCGCCGTCTTTGATTAGCCCCATTGCGATACCTGCTACAGGTGCTTTGATTGGAACGCCCGCATCCATCATGGCAAGTGTGCTTGCGCAGATACTTGCTTGGCTGGTGGAGCCGTTCGATTCCAATACCTCGGAAACGAGACGAATCGTATATGGGAATTCAGTTTCATTCGGAATGACTTTGGACAACGCGCGCTCGCCAAGAGCACCGTGACCGATTTCGCGACGGCCCGGAGGACGCAGCGGTCTGGCTTCCCCTACACTGAACGGAGGGAAGTTATAGTGATGCATGAAACGTTTCGTTTCAGTCAGATCGATACCGTCAAGAATTTGCACATCGCCAAGTGCGCCAAGCGTACAAATGCTTAGTGCTTGCGTTTGTCCACGTGTGAACAACCCGGAACCATGCGTGCGTGGCAGCAAGGCAACATCACATTCGATTGGGCGAATTTCGCTCAGAGCTCGTCCATCCGGACGAATCTTATCATGCGTGATCAAACGACGAACTTCTTCTTTCACGATATCGTAAAGAACTTCCTTTACATCGCCAATAAGCTCAGGCGTTTCCGCATATTCCGCTTCAAAGTGAGCAATCGTATCCGCATTCACAACGTCAATCGCTTCTTGACGAGCATGCTTCTCCGCAATGCTGACTGCTTCAACAAGACGTGTTTTCGCGTAAGCGCGAACAGCCTCATTCACCGCAGCATCCACTGTATGTAGCTTCACTTCAACCTTCGGTTTCCCTGCAAGCGCTTGAAGCTCTTCAATTGTAGCAACAATACGTTTGATTTCATCGTGACCGAACATGATGGCTTCGAGGATGACATCCTCCGGCACTTCGTTTGCTTCCGCTTCAACCATCATAATCGCATCTTTGGTGCCTGAAACGACAACGTGAACGTCGCTCTTCGTTTCTTGATCAACCGTTGGGTTAATGATGAATTGACCATCGATACGGCCAACGATTACGCCGCCAATCGGTCCGTTGAACGGAATATCAGACAGCGTCAACGCTGCCGATGTACCGATCATCGCTGCGATTTCCGGTGTGCAGTTTTGATCCACGCTCATGACGATGTTGGCAATCTGAACTTCGTTACGGAAGCCTTCCGGGAACAGCGGACGAATCGGACGGTCTGTCAAACGGCTCGCCAGAATCGCTTTCTCACTTGGACGTCCTTCACGTTTAATGAAGCCGCCCGGAATTTTACCTACGGCATACAAACGCTCTTCATAATTGACGGTCAGCGGGAAAAAGTCCAGATTCTTCGGTTCGCTGGACGATACCACCGTACACAAGACTACAGTTTCACCGTATTTGACGGTTACTGCTGCGTTTGCTTGTTTAGCCAGACGACCCGTCTCCAGAATAAACGGTCGGCCGCCAAGCGTTGTTTCTACACGATGCAGCATATTATTCCTCCTTAACTGCAAGCCGCTACATCCCACCCGGGATGCTCAGCTGTCAGGTTTCATTAATTTCCATACGCAAACTTACATACCAAAAACTGCTGTAAAATTACCTATAAGAAAAGCTCCAAATGGAGCTGTTCAAAAACATTATGTATGCTTTATTTACAAAAAGCAACCCAGTGCAGCTGAGCCTGGAATCCCAGGCGGCTTGACAACCAGGTTGCTTTTATCCCCGCATCTATTATCGGCGAAGGCCGAGTTTTTCGATCAATGCGCTGTAACGTTTAACGTCTTTGTTTTTCAAGTAAGCCAACAGTTTACGACGTTGACCAACCATCTTAAGCAGACCGCGACGCGAGTGATGATCTTTCTTGTGCGTCCGAAGATGATCTGTCAAGTTGACGATGTTTTGCGTCAGGATAGCGATTTGAACTTCCGGAGAACCGGTATCGTTCGCGTGGGTTTTGTGTTCGTCGATCAATTGGTGTTTACGCTCTTGTGTAAGTGCCATCCATGTTCACCTCCTTCTATCATAATCGCCGTTAGCCTCGCCGTCGCCCGGTGAAAAACGAACTGGCCAAGCTAAGGTTCTGTGCATTGCGTGTGTAGTGAGACTGGAATATGATTACGCAACGAAATAGAGTATACCACAACTGCCTATAAGAAGTAAATGCCGAGCTTAATTCTTATTGTAAGCAGCCAGAACGGAACTCGCCTGTTCGGCATCTGATTTGATCTGGGCAATCAATTCATCAATGGATCCGAACTTCTTCTCGCTTCGCAAGAAGGAGATAAATTGGACGGTGATGGATTTATCGTACAGATCGCCGCTGAAATCAAGCAGATGCGCTTCCATGACAGGCTCCGGCAGTTTCTCATGGAAAGTTGGCTTCACGCCAATGTTGAGTACAGCAGGCACCCGCTTCCCGTCAACTTGAACCATTACCGCATAAACGCCTTGTCTTGGAATCACATAGGCTGCTTCCTGCTTAATGTTCGCTGTCGGAAAACCAATCGTCCGTCCTCTGCCTTCCCCATGAATAACAACGCCCCGTACTTGGTACGGTTCGCCGAGCAGCTGTTCCGCTACTTCGGGCCGTCCTTCCGAAAGTGCTTCACGTATCAGCGTGCTGCTTACTTTATCCCCATCCTGCGTGAAAGGATCCACGATTTCCACCTCGATATCAGGCTCACCAAGTGCCCATAATGTTTCCGGCTTCCCTGCACCCTTGGCTCCGAAGGTAAAATCAAAGCCTACCGTCGCTTTCTTCACCTGAAGCGGACGAAGCACCTGCTCGACAAAGTCCGCCGGCGTAACGCTCGCGAACTCCAAATCGAAGTTCACGATGTATACGACTTGAGCGCCTAATTTGCGAAAGCGTTCGACCTTCTCATCAAGGGGAGTTAAGCTTGCCGTGTACTGCCCGCTCTGACCAAGCACTTCCTTCGGGTGAGGATGAAAGGTCATAATTGCTCCCTGCAGACCAGCCGCACGGGCAGTTTCCATCGCATGCCGAATCACGTTCTGATGGCCGCGATGTACGCCGTCAAAATGACCGATCGCCAGCGTTTTCGGTTTCGCTGTAAGCGCCGCTTGAGACGAGACAATCGGATATTGTAATGAGATGATTTCCACTGCAGTCACACCTGCTTTATGTTCTTCACAAATCTGCTGTTTTGGTGAACACCTTAACAGCTTTAAGCGTCGCTGTTTCTTCATCCGGAGTAAACAACCCTACGAAAGTACCGTCTTTGCCATATAGGCGAATGATGGAATCCGCAGCGTATTCTCCATGATCGAACATCGCGTTCAAGTAGATCCGCTTGCCTTGGAAGGCGCGCTGTACATTCTCCATGCTCACAGTAGCGCGGGGAAAATGATCAAGCGCCTCATCAGATGGCGTCAGCTTCTCTTCCAGTTCGCCGGCAGCTTGAAGCTGCGCGATTTGTTCGAGCGTGAAGCATTGCTCCTTTGTAAAACCGCCGGACATCGTCCGAATTAATTCCGCCATAACAGCAGGTACTCCAAGGGCTTGTCCAATATCCACGCATAGTGTGCGAATATAGGTGCCTTTGGAGCAGGAAACGGAGAAACGAATAGTCGGATGAGGCTGATCCAGCTTCATGTCCAGCAAATCCAATGCATAAATCGTTACAGGTCTGGATTTCCGTTCAATCACTTGGCCTTCGCGTGCCAACTCGTATAACCGTTTACCATCTACTCGAACAGCGGAGTACATCGGAGGCACCTGCTCGATATTGCCCAAGAACGAAGACAAGACGCGGCGAATATCCGCTTCCGTCAATGTCACGGAAGGAAGCTCTTCGAGCACAGTTCCGGTTAAATCCTCTGTATCGGTCGCGATGCCAAACTGCATCACCGCTTCATAGCATTTAGGCCGCTCCTGCACGTATTCGACTACGCGCGTCGCCCGGCCAATACAAAGCGGCAGCACACCGGTTACAGCAGGATCTAGTGTACCGGTATGGCCGATTCGCTTGACTTTAACGATCCCTCTGACTTTCGCGACCACGTCATGCGAGGTCCAGCCAGCCGGCTTCCAAACCGCCAATATGCCATCCATCATAGGTTTAGCGCCTCACTTGCTGCTTGCACAACTTTGCCGATCGCTTCCTGTATGCCTTGCTCCAATCGAAAACCTGCAGCCCGGACATGTCCGCCGCCGCCAAACGTTTGCGCAATTGCCGAAACATCTGCTTTTCCGGAAGAACGCATGCTGACTTTCACATCGCCATTCTCGGTTTCTTTAAACAAGATGCCCACGTCAACGCCTTCCACATTTACCGCGTAGTTGACCAGACCTTCAAGGTCATCGCCAACCGCGCCGGTTTCCGCCATATCGGAGAAAGCAACATACAACCATGCAATCCGGTTATCGTCGGAGAACGTCAACCGATTCAATCCACGCTGCAAGAGAAGCAGCTGTGGCTTTGTCATTTGCTCCAGCAAATGGTTGGCGATCCAGTGTCCTTCAACCTCCTCCGCAAGCATGCGGGCCGCAACCTGCATAACCCTTGGCGTTGTGTTGGAGTAACGGAATCCGCCGGTATCGGTAAGAAGACCTGTATAAATGGCGGTAGCAACTTCACGATCAAGTGAAATGGCCCCATGCTCAATAAGATCATATAAAATTTCGACCGTTGCGGCCGCATCGATTCGAATCAAGTTAGCGGTGCCGAAAGCATCGTTAGTAGGATGATGATCGATATTAAGCAGTTGAGCTGATTCGGCAAATCTTTCGCTGACACGCCCGATTCGGCGGAAGTCCGCGCAATCAACGGCAATGATGCGGTCGAACGTTTCTTCCAACGGCTGCTGGCTATAATTAATAATCGAGGCAGACGATTCCATGTAATGAAGACGAATCGGTACTGCACCTTCATTAATCAGGACGGCTTGTTTACCCAATTGGCTAAGAATCCAACCGACTACGATCGTCGAGCTGATTGCATCTCCATCCGGCTGAACATGCGAGACGACAAGAAACCGATTGCCGTCTCGAATGAACTCAAGCGCCGCTTGCAGCTGTTCTGTATAAGCGGCCGAGAAAACCGCAGCTTTCGCCGCAGTCATTCGCCGCTCCGGCCATTAATCGTATGCAGCAACGCTTCGATCTTGCTGCCGTACTCGATGCTGCTATCGAATTTAAACAGCAGCTCCGGTGTATGGCGGAATCGAATTCGTTTACCGAGCTCAGAGCGAATGAAACCTGTACCGCGGGCAAGAGCTTTAAGCGTTTCTTCCTTCTGCTCTTCACTTCCGAGGACACTAAGGTACACACGTGCTTGCGACAGGTCATTCGTAAGATCAACGCCGGTTACTGTAATGAAACCGATACGCGGATCTTTAAGCTCGGTCTGAATGATTTGGCTTAATTCTTTCTTGATTTGTTCACCTACACGTCCTACGCGGACTTTAGCCATAGGTTGATCACCTCTCTACACTTTCCAGGACGTAAGCCTCGATAATGTCTCCCTCTTTAAGGTCGTTCATCTTCTCGAGCGTTATGCCGCACTCATAGCCTTGCGCCACTTCTTTTGCATCATCCTTGAACCGTTTAAGCGATTCGATTTCGGTTTCCAAAACCACGATACCGGCACGGATTAAGCGAGCTTTCGCGCTGCGTGTAATTTTTCCGGAAGTAACCATACAGCCTGCAATTACGCCGACCTTGGTAACTTTGAAAATATTACGCACTTCAGCCTGGCCCAAAATAACTTCTTTGAAGATTGGATCCAGCATCCCTTTCATGGCATGCTCGATCTCGTCAATCACGTTATAGATAATGCTGTGCAGACGAATATCGACTTTCTCCTGCTCCGCCGTTGCAAGCGCCTGCGGCTCCGGACGAACGTTAAAGCCGATCACGATTGCGCTTGATGCTGCTGCCAAGTTGATATCGGATTCCGTGATCGCGCCTGCACCGCTATGGATGATTTTAACGCGTACGCCTTCGATATCGATCTTAGCAAGAGATCCTTTAAGCGCTTCTGAGGAACCTTGAACGTCAGCTTTGATGATTACGTTCAGATCCTTGATCTCGCCTTCTTTAATATGATTGTACAAATCTTCAAGCGTTACTCTCGAATTTGCACCCAGCTCGGATTGACGCTGCTTAATCGCACGACGTTCCGCAATGGCACGTGCTTTACGCTCGTCTTCAAATACAAGGAACGGATCGCCGGCTTGCGGAACTTCAGTCAACCCGGTAATCTCGATCGGTGTACTTGGGCCCGCTTCTTTGAGACGACGGCCTTTGTCATTCACCATGGCGCGAACGCGGCCGAAGCAGTTACCTGCAACGAATGCATCGCCGATCTTAAGTGTGCCGTGTTGAACCAGAATACGCGCAACCGGACCTTTACCTTTATCCAGCTCGGCTTCGATTACAGTACCGCGAGCACGTTTGTTAGGGTTTGCTTTGTAGTCATTCATTTCAGCTACAAGCAAGATCATTTCAAGCAGCTCTTCGAGGTTCGTGCGTTGTTTCGCAGACACGTTTACGAAGATTGTATCGCCGCCCCACTCTTCCGGAACGAGTGCATATTCAGTCAAACTTTGTTTGATTTTATCTACGTCAGCGCCCGGCTTATCGATTTTGTTAACGGCCACGATAATTGGAACGCCTGCTGCTTTAGCATGGTTGATTGCTTCAACCGTTTGCGGCATAACGCCGTCATCAGCAGCTACAACGATAATGGTAATATCCGTTACTTGAGCACCGCGAGCACGCATGAGCGTAAACGCTTCGTGACCCGGTGTATCGAGGAACGTAATTTTCTTATTGTTGATTTCAACTTGATAAGCACCGATATGCTGCGTGATACCGCCGGCTTCACCGGAAGTGACGCTAGTATGTCTGATGGCATCAAGAAGCGTTGTTTTACCATGATCGACGTGACCCATGATCGTTACAACCGGCGGACGATTCTCGAGTGTACCCTCTTCGTCCTTCTCTTCCAATGTCTCAAACGCATCCTCTTCAACGGGGATCTTCACTTCAACCTCAACGCCATATTCAGTCGCGATCAATTGAACGGTATCCAGATCCACCTCTTGGTTAATGGTAGCCATTACGCCAAGCATGATGAGTTTCTTGATAACCTCGGAAGCATCCTTATGCAGCAATTTAGCCAATTCGCCAACCGTTACTTCGCCGCGGACGATAATCTTCTTAGGCGTGTTGTCGATTTTCTCTTTGCGATCTTGCTGTTGACCTTTACCACGGTTGTTCTTACCGCCGCGATTGTTTTTGAAATTGCCGGTACGGGAATCATCGAAACGTTTATTCGCACCGAAGTTGTTGCTAGCTGCCTTCGGATTATTTCTTTTCTTTGCATGATCATCGGAACTTGTGCTGCGTGACTCGAATGTACGAGCCGGCGCACTGTTACGACTAGGTGCTTGACTTGCTTGATCCGGACGCGGAGTTGAAGGACGGAATCCGCCGCCTTGACCGCCTTGCGACGAGCCTTGGCCTTGCGGACGGTTGCCTTGATAACCGCCGCCGCCGGCGCCTTGACCTTGCGGACGGTTGCCTTGGTAGCCGCCCTGTCCTTGCGGACGTTGACCTTGGCCGCCTTGCGACGAACCCTGGCCTTGCGGACGTTGACCTTGACCGCCTTGCGACGAGCCTTGGCCTTGTGGACGATTACCTTGATATCCGGTGCCTTGACCTGCCGGACGATTGCCTTGATAGCCGCCGCCTTGGCCTTGCGGACGGTTGCCTTGACCGCCTTGGCCTTGCGGACGGTTGCCTTGGTAGCCGCCTTGGCCTTGCGGACGATTGCCTTGATAGCCGCCTTGACCTTGCGGACGCGGATTCGAGCTGCCTTGCGGTTGGCCTGATGTAGGCTGTTGAGTGGAGGTCGTCGGTGTCGTGCTCGCTGTTACGCCTGTTGCCGGTGTTTGCGTGCTTGCCGGACTTGGCGCCGCGTTCGCAGTCTGAGCTGCGTTCGTGCTAGGTGCTTGCGTATTAGTTGTATTCATATTCCCCTGCTGTTCCTGAGTATTTTTGTTGACCTGTCCATGTCCTTGCGCTGGAGCATTCGTGCTTGATTGAGCCTTGCGTTCAGGCTGACCCTGCGGTTGCTGGCGATTAGACGATTGAGCTGCTGCAGAGACGGTCGCGCTCTCCTGGGCGCGTTTCGCTGCTGCGTTAGCTTTAATATCGCGGAAGAAACCTTCCACCTTCGAAACCATTTCATTTTCCATAACGCTCATATGATTGTTTACGGGCAGATTGAGTCGCTTTAGGATCGTGATGATTTCCTTGCTGCTCATATTTAAGTTTTTCGCGTATTCGTAAACGCGTAGTTTATCTTTGTCTTGTTGTTTAGTCAATATACTCCACCTCCGAAGGTTCAATTAAGCTCTGTGCAATGCTTTTGGAAAAGCCTGAGTCGGTTACACCAATGAGAACTCGCTCTGACTTGCCGATTGCTTCCCCAAGCGTAATGCGATCGAATGCTTCTACCAGTTTGACATTGTAAGAGGTACATTTGTCCCGAAACTTCTTCTTCGTATTATCTGATGCATCACCGGCAACTATGACAAGTTTCGCTTTTCCCTGCTGAACGGCTTTCAGTACGGTTTCGTCTCCGGTAACGAGCTTGCCGGCCCGCATCGCCATGCCCAGCGTGTTAAGCGATTTATGCTTCGTCTTCGTCATCGATCTCATCCTTATTCGCGTTAAACGTGTCCTCAACGGCGATAAAATCTTGCTCGAGCTGATCATAGATTTCGATGCCGACGGTTTGTTTCAAGGCCCGATCCAGCGCTTTGCTCTTCTTGGCTAGCTTAAAGCAAGCAACTTTCCCGCAAAGATAAGCGCCGCGACCTGCTTTCTTCCCCGTCAAATCGATCAGAACCGATTCATCAGGCGTACGAACGACGCGGATCAGCTCTTTCTTCGCCTTCATCTCTTGGCAAGCTACACATTTACGCAGTGGAATTTTTCTAGGTCTCACCGTTCATCCCCCCCTGAACATCAGCTCTTAGTCGATGGAGACGGAATCCTGATGCATCGTGCTCATCGGCGACTTTGGACGACCGAATTCTTGCTCCGCTTGCGTTTCGCTCTTAATATCAATCTTCCAACCCGTCAGCTTCGCAGCCAAACGAGCATTCTGACCTTTGATCCCGATTGCCAGCGACAGCTGATAATCCGGTACGATCACGCGTGCCATCTTCTCTTGCTCGTATACGATTACCTCGATAACTTTAGAAGGGCTAAGCGCATTCGCAACATATTCTTCAACGTTCTCGGACCAACGGACGATGTCAATCTTCTCGCCTTTAAGCTCCGTAACGATGGTTTGTACACGCATCCCCTTCTGACCTACGCATGATCCAACCGGATCCACTTCGGCATTGCGGGAATAAACAGCGATTTTGGAGCGGAAGCCCGCTTCACGTGCGACAGAACGAATCTCAACAACGCCATCATAAATTTCAGGCACTTCGAGTTCGAAAAGGCGTTTCAGCAAGCCCGGGTGCGTACGGGAAAGGAAGATTTGCGGTCCTTTCGTCGTGTTCTCCACTTTCGTGATGAACGATTTCACGCGGTCTCCATGCTTGAATTTGTCCGTTGGCATCAATTCTGTCAGCGGCAGCACCGCTTCTACTTTGCCAAGGTCGATAAACAGGTTGCGCACGTCTTGACGCTGCACGATACCATTCACAATGTCTTCCTCTTTATCAATGAAGGCATTGTAAATGAGGCCGCGTTCTGCTTCACGAATACGCTGCGTAACGACTTGCTTCGCGGTTTGTGCCGCAATCCGGCCAAAATCACGAGGCGTTACTTCGATTTCCGCGATATCATCAAGCTGATAGTGCGGGTTGATCTCACGGGAAGCTTCAACCGAGATCTCAAGCCGCGGATCCAGTACATCCTCCACTACGGCTTTGCGTGCATACACTTTAATGACTCCGGTAAACCGGTTAATATCAACACGTACATTTTGGGCGGTATTAAAATTGCGTTTGTAGCTCGAAATCAGGGCTGCTTCAATGGCTTCCAGCAAGATATCCTTGCTGATCCCCTTCTCTCTTTCGATTTCCGTCAGTGCTTCAATAAATTCCATGCTCATTGGAAATGAGTTCCCCCTTTCAACTAGTTCCCTAACGTTATAATCATGCCGTTGTCTTCTCCTTAGAAGACGATGGCTAAACGTGCACTTGCAACCTTCGCATACGGTAAGGTGTGTTTCTTCTTACCGATTTCAATGACGATCTCTTCCCCATCAAATGAAAGAAGCTTGCCTTCGAATTCTTTCAAGCCGCCAATCGGCTCATAGGTCGTCGCAAACACATGCTTGCCGACCGCTTTCTTAACATCTTCGGGCTTCTTAAGCGGACGTTCCGCACCCGGTGAGGATACTTCGAGAAAATAAGCGTCAGATACCGGATCGTTCTCATCCAGCTTCTCGCTCAAATATTCGCTAATCCGGCCGCATTCATCGATATCAATGTTGCCTTCTTTGTCCACGTAGACACGAAGAAACCAGTTGCTTCCTTCTTTCACATACTCTACGTCAACGAGTTCAAATCCATTTTCATCGAGGAACGGTCTAACCATTTCTTCGACAGCGGTTTTGATTGTGGATGTGCTCAAAAACAATGTACCTCCCACTGCAGCGGTGCGCCACAACATAGGCGGCGTACGGTCAGTTTAATTTTTCAGCTGAAATGCACCTGTTGCAGACCTGCTTATGTCCCATCGTATATGTAAAAAGGTGCAGACAAAACGTAAAGAGTGGGTTTCCCCACTCTTCTGCGAAAAGGTCGTATCATCAGCATTACCAGAAAGATTATAACATAACCATGATGTGGTGACAATACGGCGCCGGAGAGTGCACTCGTGGCGGGTTGCTATATTTGAGGTCAGACTGCGGCCGCTGTTGAACTCGGGATGCTCGATTAGACGCATTCCCGGTGGCATCCCGAGTTCAAAGGCGGCACGTAAACTCTCCGGCTGCACCCCGAACTCCGCTCCTTCCCCTCGCTTACCAGCGCTTAGGGGCGAAGCAGAAGTTGCCGAGGTTCTCCGGCAACTTCTGTGAAACCCGTACACCTTAAACTACCATAATCCCCAGTAGAAATTCGGCGCTGGAAGGTGCGCTCGGGGTGCGCCTGCAGCCGTTGCCCCACTCCGGATGATCGATTAGACGGCTTCGCGGTGGCATCCCGAGTTCAAAGGGGCACGTAAAGTCTCCGGCTGTAACGTTGGTTTTTTGTTTTCGGAACTTAATAGAACAATCTTCCAACCTGTAACGGTTGTGACAGTGGTTATTTAGCCTAAAATAACTGTTTTCATTATCTAACGGTTGCATGAGGGCTTATTAGGACATTTCCCGACAGAAATCAGCAATTTTGCAGTGAATAACGATGCTGGCAACCGTTAGAATTTCTATAGTAATATCTTTCATGAAATAAGCACGCTGGCAACCGTTAATGTTCAGAATCAATCGAAAAAACGGAAAGCGAGCGAAACATTGCAGTATATGATGAAGAGAAGATTGGACCCTCAAACAAACCGAAATATACAAAGAAACCCGACGTTATCATAAACGTTGGGTTTCTCTGCAATCTAATCTGCGTTCACCTGCGGCGAACTTTCTCAAAACTAACCTGTACCCTAAACCCGGTCGTCCCCTTCGGCTACTTATTCACCTAGAGTGAATATCCCTCAACAGTGGTCAGAGTCAACCTAAAACAGCGACAACTGATTCGACTCCGGCAAGCCCCTGAAGCAGCCCATTGTCGTCAGTACTTCGACGATGGTTTTGGTTGCTTTGGACTTTTGCTGGAAATCTTCGATCGAGAGGAACTCACCGAAATCCCGAGCCCCTGCGATGTTCTTCGCAGCGTTCTCGCCGATTCCGCTGATCGCGCCGAACGGCGGGATGATCGAGTTGCCGTCAATGATGAATCGAGTGGCTTCCGAACGATAAAGATCTACCGGCTTGAATGAGAAACCGCGTGCAGTCATCTCCAGCGCCATCTCGAGCAAAGAAACGCTGTTTTTCTCTTTCGGCGTGGCATTGAAGCCTTTGGCTTCAATTTCGACCAGCTTCTTAGCGATAGCTTCATAGCCTTTGCAAAGGAGCTCTAAGTCGAAGTCCTCGGCGCGAATAGAGAAGTACGTCGCATAATACGCAATAGGCTGATACAGCTTGAAGTACGCTGTCCGTACAGCCGAGATAACGTAAGCAGCCGCATGGGCTTTAGGGAACATATACTCGATTTTCAAACAGGAATCAATATACCATTGCGGCACTTTACAGCGTTTCATTTCATCGATCCACTCAGCGGTCAGACCTTTACCTTTACGAACGCTCTCGGTAATTTTGAAGGCGAGCCCCGCATCCATACCTGCTTTATAAATTAAGAAAAGCATAATATCATCACGACAACCGATAACGGTCTTGATCGTACACGTACGGTTCTTAATCAGCTCTTGCGCGTTGCCGAGCCATACTCCTGTTCCATGAGACAAACCTGAAATTTGCAGCAAATCGGCAAAGGTCGCCGGTTTCGTCTCTTCAAGCATCTGGCGCACGAACTTGGTTCCCATCTCGGGCACGCCATAAGTCGCGACCGAAGAACGGATTTTATCCGGTGTGACGCCAAGGGCATCTGTTGAACTGAACATACTCATAACTTTCGGATCGTTCATCGGAATCGTAGTCGGATCAATTCCGGTGAGATCCTGCAGCATACGCATCATGGTCGGATCGTCGTGCCCCAGAATATCGAGTTTCAAGAGGTTATCCTCGAAAGCATGATAGTCAAAATGGGTCGTTTTCCACTCGGCATTCTGGTCATCGGCGGGATACTGCACCGGTGTTACATCCTCAACTTCGATGTAGTCCGGCACTACGACGATACCGCCGGGATGCTGGCCCGTGCTTCGTTTTACACCGGTACAGCCGTTGGCGAGCCTCGCAAGCTCAGCACCGCGCCATTTTTTGCCGTAATCTTCTTCGTATTTCTTCGTATAGCCGTAAGCGGTTTTCTCCGCAACCGTACCGATTGTACCCGCACGGAATACGTTTTCCGCTCCGAACATCGTCTTCGTGAAGTTATGGGCTACCGCCTGATATTCGCCGGAGAAGTTCAAATCGATATCGGGAACTTTATCCCCTTTAAAGCCGAGGAACGTCTCGAACGGGATATCCTGCCCTTCACCTTTGAGCGGTTTACCGCAGTTCGGACAAGCCTTATCCGGTAAATCGAATCCGCTCGGATAGCTGCCGTCAAGAAACCATTCACTAAACTTACATGCTTCATCTAAGCAAGTGTAATGCGCAGGTAATGGATTTACTTCGGATATCCCCAGGAAAGTTGCAACGATGGACGAACCTACGGAACCCCGTGATCCAACCAGGTACCCATCCTCATTGGACTTCTTCACAAGCTTCGCCGAAATGAGATAGTTGGCTGCGAAACCGGCTTTCGTAATCGGAACAAGCTCTCTCTCCAAACGTTGAACGACGACATCCGGAAGCGGTTCGCCATAGAGTTTGCGAGCAGTGTCATAACACGTATTACGCATTTCGTCATCGGCGCCTTCGATAATCGGAACGAACAATTTCGGCGGGAACATATCAAAAGGTTCAAATCGTTCCGCAAGCTCTGACGTATTCTTGACTACAACCTCATAAGCACGGGCTTCACCGAGAAAAGCGAACTCCTCCAGCATTTCTTTCGTCGTGCGGAAATGAGCATCCGGCTTGCGGATATCTTTCAGCGGACTGAAACCTGTTATGCCATGGATGGTAATGTCGCGGAACAACTTGTCCCGTTGAAGCAAGTAATGCACATTGCCTGTAGCAATGACCGGCTTACCAAGCTTGTCGCCAATCTCGCATACGCGGCGTATGGCCTGTTCGATCTCAGCACGGCTTGCTACAAAACCTTTCTCGACAAGATGCATATAGAAGTCGATCGGCTGAATTTCCAGTACATCGTAATAATGCGCGACTTCTTCTGCCTCTTCCATCGACTTATTCATAACGGCTTCGAAAAACTCGCCTTTCTCGCATCCCGAGATTACCAGCAGCCCTTCGCGCAATTCGGTCAGTTTGCTCTTCGGAATCGTAGCGACGCGTTTAAAATGTTCCGTATGCGATTTCGAAATCAGCTTGAACAAATTTTTCTTCCCCGCACCGTTGAGCGCGTAGATGCAGCAATGGAAAGGCCGCATGTTCGACAAGTCGAGCCCGACATAGTCGTTCAGCATTTGTAGTCCGGTTATGTTGCGGGCAGCCGCATCCCCGATCAATCCGAATAGCACGCCGCCGAGCGCAATGGAGTCATCGATCGCGCGGTGATGATTTTCGAGACTGATTTTATATTTATCCGAAAGGGTATTCAAACGATGATTCTTCATCGTCGGATGCAGGAATCGCGCGAATTCAAGCGTATCCAGTACGGGATTTTTCACTTCCGGAAGGCCGTGAAGCTTGCAAGCCGCTTGCAGGAACCCCATATCGAATCGAGCATTATGGGCAACCAGCACCGCATCGCCGATAAACGCAATAAACTCGTGAATCTTCGGTCCCAGCTCCGGCGCGTCCTCAACCATTTCGTTCGTGATATTCGTTAACTGTTGAATGTTATAAGGAATGTTCTCATGCGGGTTAATGAACGTCGAGAACCGATCGATTTCTTTGCCTTCATGCATTTTGACGCCGGCAAGCTCAATGATCTTGTTGTTCACGACCGATAGTCCCGTCGTCTCGACGTCGAATACAACGTAAACGGCGGACTGCATCGCTTCTTCGCGTGCATTCATAACCATCGGAATAGCGTCATTGACGACGTTCGCCTCTAAGCCGAACAACACTTTAATGCCATGTTTCTTAGCCGCTTTCGCCGCCTCCGGATAACATTGCACGTTGCCGTGGTCCGTAATGGCGATCGCTTTGTGCCCCCATTTGGCAGCCTGCTTAATATATGCATCAACCGGAGCGACAGCATCCATGGTACTCATCGTTGTATGCAAGTGAAACTCGACGCGTTTCTCTTCGGCATCGTCTTTCGTTTCCTTAGGCGCCACAACCTCGTGCATGTCAGATGGCATCATGACCAGCTCCGGTTCCATCATGAACCGGTCGTACTCGACGCGTCCACGAGCTTTGATCCATTTGCCATTCGCGAGCTGCTTCAGCACTTTGACATCGTCTTTCGTTTTCGCGAACATCTTCATCGCTATCGAGTCCGAAAAGTCCGTAACATTGAACGTGAATAAGGTGCTGCCATTACGAAGCTCTTTCTCATCAAGGCCAAAGACCGCACCTTGTACGGTGACCTTCTTCTCTTCTTCGATAATATTCATAATCGGCACAGGCGCATCTCGAATATCATAACCGACAACAAGGCGAACTTCGCCTTCGTCCAGCGTCGGCTCTTCGGAAACCGTCGTGCTCGTCATCATGGCTTGTATCACTTCGCGCTCTTCTTGCTCCCGCTTCTGCGCGAACTGCTCGTACACCTCTTGATTGGATTCAGCGACGATCATCTTCATGCGGCAGGTCGTGGCAAATTGCTGCTTGAAGAAGTCGATCGCCAGTTCGTCGATCTTTTTCTTCTTCGCCAGTTCAAGACCCATGTCATCCATCAGATGAAGGGTGATCAGGTCGCCTTCTGCAATGATCTTCGATTTGCTGATCCAGCCGTTAACGGAAGGGTTATTCTGCTGCAGCCATTCCACAAACGCCGGCCAATATTCTTGGATTAGTTCATCCTTCGGTACATCGCCGCTATATTGAAATTGAAACGAGATTTGAGCAATATGGGCATACTTCGAAACAACTGCACGGCAAAAAACACTAAAAGCCGGTAAAGGAACCATAGTCGTTTTGCCAATGCAAAACGTCCATTCCCGGTTACTCCGGCTTACGATTACTTTCTCTATATACCCATCCGCAAAATACTCATCAACCATTTGCTGCGGCAGATCGGCCTGCTTCAAGAGCAGCTCGAACCGCTGACGCTTTCCCCCGGTTTGGTTCATATTGTCCTCCCCCAAGACGAAACGGCTGTCGCCGCCTTTCAGCGAATACAGCCGTTTATTCCTTTTTTACTCTTGTTGCTATTAATAAGCTCTGGCGAATACGACGGAATGCTCGGATTTCTCTCCACAAACGAGGCAAACCGTTTTGTGCTCTGCAGGCTCAAACGGAATGTTACGGCTCGTTGCACCCGTTTCTTCCTTCACTTGACGCTCGCATGCATCTGATCCACACCAGCCGGCAAGCGCGAAACCGCGCTGTTCTTCGAAGAGAGCCTTCATCTCATCAAGCGTCTCCACCGAGTAGGTATGCTCCGTACGGAATTGCTTTGCACGCTCAAGCATATCATTATGAGTCTCAACCAGCATATGCTCAATTTCTTCCTTCAAATTGCTCTGGAGGACAACGCGCTTCTCACCGGTGATACGCGACACGAGAACAACTTGTCCATTCTCCATATCACGAGGGCCAAGCTCAAGGCGGATAGGTACGCCGCGCATTTCATATTCATTGAATTTCCAGCCCGGACTTACATCGCTGCGGTCATCCACTTTCACGCGGATACCGGCTTTCTTCAGCTCAGCGAACAGCTCGTCCACACGACCAACCACTTGCTCACGTGTCTTCGGAGGTCCGATCGGAATCATGATGACTTGTGTCGGCGCTACTTTCGGAGGAAGCACAAGACCGCGATCGTCACCGTGAACCATAATCATCGCACCCAGTAGACGCGTCGATACACCCCATGAAGTGGTGTGAACAAATTGTTGTGTATTCTCGCGATCCAAATACTTAATATCGAACGCAACCGCGAATTTATTGCCAAGGTAATGGGACGTTCCTGCCTGAACGGCACGGCCGTCTTTCATCATCGCCTCAATGGAATACGTATCTACTGCGCCTGCAAAACGTTCCGATGGTGTCTTCTGCCCCATAATAACCGGAATAGCCAAGTAGTTCTCGCAGAAATCGCGATAAATCCCGAGCATTTGGTTCGTTTCTTCACGCGCTTCCGTTTCGGTTTCATGCGCGGTATGGCCTTCCTGCCATAGAAACTCCGTTGTACGCAAGAATGGAAGCGTCCGTTTCTCCCAACGAACGACGTTTGCCCACTGATTGATCAGCACAGGCAGATCGCGGTAGGATTGAATCCATTTGGAGTACATATGGCCGATAATCGTTTCCGAAGTCGGACGAATCGCCAAACGTTCTTCAAGCTTCTCTCCGCCTGCTTCGGTAACCCAAGGCAGTTCCGGATTAAAACCTTCCACGTGCTCCTTCTCTTTAAGGAAGAAACTCTCCGGGATGAACATCGGGAAGTAAGCGTTACGGTGACCGGTTTCTTTGAACCTGCGGTCGAGCTCATCCTTCATATGCTCCCAAATTTCAAAACCCTCTGGGCGGAATACGATACAACCGCGCACCGGGGAATAATCCATTAATTCCGCTTTCTTGATAACATCGATATACCACCGCGAGAAATCCTCGTTTTGCGGTGTGATTTCCGTTACGAATTGCTTATCCTTCGACATGACCGACTCAGTGCTCCCCTCGTACCAATCGCAATATATCATTATAAGTAACCGCCAGCATGAGCAGCATCAGCATCGCAAAGCCGATGAAATGCACCATGCTTTCCCGATTCGGATCCACCGGACGGCCTCGTACAGCTTCAAATCCGAGGAAAACCAACCGGCTCCCATCGAGCGCCGGAATTGGCAGCAGGTTAAAAATACCTAAATACAGACTTAGAACCGCTACCCATGAAGTCAGCTGAACAATGCCTTCATCCGCGATTTGACTCGTCACTTGAGCAGTCCGTACCGGTCCGCCAAGATCCTCCATCTTGAAATCACCGAGAATCAGCTTCTTAAATCCATCGAAGATCATAATCGTCATGTTCTTCATCGCTTTACCGGCATACGTGAATGTTTCCCCAAACGTAACCGAACGTGTAGGTACGGCAGCAGATATGCCGAGTTTACCGACACCTGTAGTCGGGTCCTTCTTCGGTGTAATTTTGAAAGATATCGGCTTTCCGTCACGCAGCACGTTAAATACGAGCGGCACATCGACCGATTTACTGATCAGCTCGATCATCTTATTGGAATCCCCGCCGATCTTCTCTCCGTTCACCGAATCAATCACATCACCGACGCGAAGATCCGTTTGTGATGCCGGCATTCCTTCCACCACGCTGCCAATTAACAAACGGTCCGGATTCTCCATCGGAACGCCGGCCATTTGGAAATAGAGACCAAACAATACGAAAGCCAAAACAAAGTTCATGACAGGACCCGCAACGATAGCAAGAGCCCGTTGACCTACTGTTTTACTGCCAAATTGGCGGTCGATCGGAGCGATCTGCGTTTCTTTCCCTTTACTGATCAGAAGCGCTTGCGGATGCACGTCGTAAGAATCCGTGATGCCGTCCGCACTCAGAGCAAGCTTCAGTTTACGTTCGATATCGATGGTTTCGACTTCACCGCGGACAACATTGCTGCGATCGTCTAAGCGATCCAAGTAAATACGAGTAACCGTATTATCTTTAACCCGTACTGCAACGGTCTGCCCGGGATGAATCTCAATTAACTCCGGATCCTCACCGGCCATTCGGACAAAACCACCTGCCGGGACAAGCCTCAGCGTATATCTGGTTTCACCTCGTTTGATGGAAAACAGCTTTGGACCAAATCCAATCGCAAACTCTCGAACCAATATTCCGGCACGCTTCGCAAAATAAAAATGACCCCACTCGTGAATGGTCACAATGACGAAGAAGACCATTACCGTCAAAAAGACGACTTGAATCGTATGCATCGTTCCCCTTGCCTCCTGTTCGTAACGGCCTGTACTTAGATTATCATTATTCTCCCGTTCGATACAAGAGAACCACCGGTTAGATGCTTGCCGCTTCTCTTCGAGCCCAGGCATCTACTTCTGCGATGGCCTCGACATCGGGAACATCGACAAGCTGATGCTTGTTCAGCACAGCTTCAATAACGGATTCAATCTCTAGGAATGTGATCTCGCCTGCCAAGAAACGAGCAACCGCGGTTTCATTCGCCGCATTGAAAACAGTTGGCGCAGACTGACCGGCCTGTCCGCTCTCATAAGCGAATCGCAGACAAGGGTACCGATCAAAGTCCATTTCCCTGAAATGAAGGGTAGACAGCTTCGCTAAATGCAGTCGCTTTGTCGGCGTTGGCCTGCGTTCCGGATACGTAAGCGCATATTGAATCGGGACGCGCATATCCGGCATCCCCAGTTGAGCAATGATGCTGTGATCCACGAACTCTACATAGGAATGAATGATGCTCTCTGGGTGAATAAGTACATCGATTTGATTGTAAGGAAGGCCAAATAACCAGTGAGCCTCGATAACTTCTAACCCTTTGTTGGCCATTGTCGCGGAATCGATCGTAATTTTGGCACCCATCGACCAATTCGGATGGTTAAGTGCTTCAGCAACGGTGACACCTTCAAGCTCTGCTCGTGTACGGTCCCGGAAAGAGCCTCCCGACGCTGTAAGAGTAATACGGTTCACATCACTGCGACGTTCCCCATTTAAGCATTGAAATATTGCAGAGTGCTCGCTATCGATGGGCAGAATGGACACAGCTTTGTCAATGGCACGCTGCATCACGATATGACCAGCCGTTACAAGCGTTTCCTTATTCGCAAGTCCGATATGTTTCCCTGCATCAATTGCGGCAAGCGTTGCCTGCAGCCCGCGGCTGCCCACGATTGCGGTCACAACGGTATCTGCTTCATTATCAGCAGCGATTTCAATCAGTCCTTCATTGCCGTAGAGCACCTTCGTCCCTTGAGGCAAATGAGGAGCTGCTTCTTCCGCTAACGCCTTGGTGGATAAACAAACGCTCTTCGGCTTGAATTGATTGGCTTGCTCAATAAGCAATTGCAGGTTGTTGCCTGCAGCCAAACCTTCAACCTGATAGCGATCCGGTTCATGACTAAGAATATCCAAGGTCTGCGTCCCTATTGAACCGGTAGAACCGAGAATCGTTATTTTCTTCAACGCTTAGGAGCCTCCTTGAATCAGAGGGGGAGCAACTCGGTCATAACGAGCAATGGAAACACGATTAGCCAGCTGTCGCAACGATCCAGTACGCCACCATGACCGGGCAAAATCGAACCGGTATCTTTGATGCCGCGAATCCGTTTGTAAGCCGATTGAATGAGATCTCCAAACTGCCCGGCAACGGCTGCAATTAGACCGATAAGCAGCGCCCTGCTGATGCTGATGATATCCGGGTATATCCATGCAAAAACGGCCGCGATGGCCAGTGAAAGCACAATACCGCCGATCGAGCCTTCAATTGTTTTATTGGGACTGATGGATGGCCACAATTTATTTCGACCGAATGCCCGTCCGGTGAAATAAGCTCCGATATCAGAAGCCCAAATCGCACCGAAAGCCATGCAAGTCGTAAGCAAACCATGGAATTCCGCGTTACGCACTTCGTACATTGCGTGGAATCCGTAGCCTACATAAACTGCTCCAAGTAACATCAATGCCGCTCCGTCAATGGTTATGACATTTTTCGTCAGAACCGTTACCGTGAGTAATAAGAATAACAATAACCAAATTGTATGTATGGCTGCTGGCGAATCCAGGCCGAAATCTTCCCAAGGAATAAACAAGACCAGCATGCCTGCCAGCCCGATTAATGATAACGGATGTTTGACAGAAACCCCGTTCATCCGTGTATATTCCATAAACCCAATAACAGCAAGTAATAGGAGGAGTGCAAAGAAAAACCATCCGCCGAGTACAGTTAGAAAAATAAATGCCGCACCGCCAATTAGGCCGGTAATTATACGTTGTTTCACCTATATGACACTCTCCAGTAAGGCCGATTACAGCCCGCCGTAGCGACGGCCGCGACGCTGATACTCTCGAACAGCTTCAAAGAAATGCTCTTCCGTAAACTCAGGCCAATAGACGTCTGTGAACCACATCTCGCTGTAAGCGAGCTGCCAAAGCATGAAGTTACTCAATCGAAGTTCGCCGCTCGTACGAATAAGCAGATCAGGATCAGGAACACCTGCGGATAGCAAGTTCGCTTCCATCATCGATTCATCGATCTCATCCGGCGTCAGCTTCCCATCTTGAACAGCTTGACCGATTGTGCGCACCGCTTCAATCATTTCTTTCCTACTGCCATAATTAAGGGCGAAGTTAAGGACCAGCCCTGTATTATTGGCCGTTTGGAGAATCGCCTCTTCTACCGCTCTCAGCGTGTAGTCCGGCAAATCACCCTTATAGCCCATCATCCGAACCTGAACATTGTTCTCCATCAGATCCTTAAGCTCAATGGACAGAAACTCCTGAGGAAGCTTCATGAGAAATTCCACTTCAGCTTTCGGGCGTTTCCAATTTTCCGTGGAAAAGGCATACAGCGTTAAATATTTCACGCCAAGTCGATCGGCAGCCATCGTAATTCGTTTGACCGTTTTCATACCGGAGTGGTGTCCGGCCATTCGAGGCAAGCCGCGGCTCTTCGCCCATCTGCCGTTGCCGTCCATAATAATGGCGATATGCTTCGGGATGCCATCCGGATCAAGCGTCGGCGAAGTTGGTTTCACGGACGCTTTACCGAATAACGCCATCAATCGTTTTAACACACGCTCGTCCTCCCACGCTAACGTTGATTTATGCAACAAACCCCACCATTTGGAGGGGCCGGAGAGCTTGCATTATACTTCCATGATTTCTTTCTCTTTTGAAGCAAGTACTTTATCCACTTCAGCGATAAATTTATCCGTCGTTTTCTGAACATCATCTTGATGACGGCGGGACTCATCTTCCGAAATCTCGGTTTTTTCGAGTTTCTTGATGTCGTCATTCGCGTCACGACGTACGTTGCGGATAGCTACCTTCGCTTCTTCGCCAAACTTCTTCGTCAATTTGACGAGCTCCGAACGGCGTTCTTCTGTCAGCATCGGAATGCTGAGGCGAATGGTTGTGCCATCGTTCGACGGTGTCAAACCGAGATCCGATTTCATGATCGCTTTCTCAATCGCAGACAAAGAGGTTTTATCCCAAGGCTGGATCATAATCGTACGGGAATCAGGCGTATTGACGTTCGCCAATTGATTGACAGGCGTCATTGCCCCGTAATATTCAACTTGAATGCGGTCAAGCAGCGCTGGAGTAGCACGGCCGGCACGTAGTGTTGAAAGATCACGTCTCAGTGCCCCGATTGCTTTCTCCATCCGATCTTCTGCGCTTTTCTTAATTGCTTGTGGCATTGGTTTACACGCTTCCTTTCATCACAATAGTACCGATTTTTTCACCAAGGACTACACGTTTGATATTCCCTTGTTCGGTAATGTTGAAGACGACAAGCGGAATATTGTTGTCCATGCAAAGCGATGAAGCGGTTGAGTCCATGACGCCAAGATTGCGGTTTAGGACTTCCATATACGTCAGCGTTTCGAACTTCTCCGCTGTCGCGTCTTTAAATGGATCTGCGGAGTAAACGCCATCCACTTTATTTTTCGCCATTAGGATAACTTCTGCTTCGATTTCAGCTGCGCGCAATGCTGCAGTTGTATCTGTCGAGAAGAATGGATTGCCTGTGCCTGCCGCGAAAATAACGACACGCCCTTTTTCCAGGTGACGGATCGCCCGGCGGCGTATGTAAGGCTCAGCGATTTGTTGCATGGCGATAGATGTTTGCACACGAGTTGGCACATCGATTTGCTCCAGCGCGTCTTGAAGCGCCAAAGAATTCATGACTGTCGCTAACATACCCATATAATCTGCCGTAGCACGGTCGATCCCTTTTTCGGAACCGGCAATTCCGCGCCAGATGTTACCGCCGCCGCATACGATCGCGACTTCAACATTCAATTTCACTACTTCTTTTACTTGCTCTGCAATTGAGGAAATCATTGCGGAGTCGATTCCAAAGCCATTATTACCCGAGAGCGATTCGCCGCTCACCTTCAGCACTATACGTTTGTACACGGGACTTTGCAACTTGGTATACCTCCATCTTCAACTTTGTTTAAAAGGCCGTATACGGACTTGAAAATTTAGACCTAATTATAGGAAATAGGCGGGGCGAACGCCCCGCCCCGCCTGCGCGTTCGGTTTACAATTTAGCTTGCGACATAACTTCTGCAACGAAGTTGTCTTCTTTTTTCTCAAGGCCTTCACCAAGCTCAAAACGAGCGAAGCGGCGGATAGAGATATTCTCTCCAATTGTGCTGATTTTCTCTTTCAGCAATGTATGGATTGTTTTGTCTGGATCTTTGATGAACGGCTGCTCAAGCAAGCAGTATTCTTCGTAGTATTTGCTGATGCGGCCTTCAACCATTTTTTCAACGATTTTCTCTGGTTTGCCTTCGTTCAGCGCTTGAGCTTTCAAAATCTCACGCTCTTTGTCCAACTCTTCGGAGGAAACTTCTTCACGGCTAACAAACTTAGGGTTTGCAGCTGCGATTTGCATAGCGATATCACGAGCGAACTCGCGGAATTGTTCCGTTTTACCAACGAAGTCAGTTTCGCAGTTGATTTCAACCAGAACGCCGATACGGCCGCCAGCGTGGATGTAGGATTCTACTGTACCTTCAGTAGCTACACGACCCGCTTTGTTTGCTGCAGCGGAAAGACCTTTTTCACGAAGCAAGTCGATTGCTTTCGCGATATCACCGTTTGTTTCATCAAGCGCTTTTTTACAATCAAGCATGCCTGCGCCTGTTCTTTCACGCAATTCTTTTACTGCACTAGCACTAACTGCCATGTTGGAAACCTCCTGAAATTAGTTAAGTATAGCTGATTGCCGAGCGAACCGCAGGCTCGCTCAAAACCATCAGCGCGAACATTCGAAAAAAGGGCGGTGAGAGGTTATGCACCTTCTGACCACCCTTTCGTGTCGTATCGAAAACTCTATTAAGCAGTTGTTACTTCGCCTTGACGCGATTCAACGATTGCATCAGCCATTTTAGCTGTCAGCAATTTAACTGCACGGATTGCATCATCGTTACCTGGGATCACGTAGTCGATTTCGTCCGGATCACAGTTTGTATCAACGATACCTACGATTGGGATACCAAGTTTGCGTGCTTCAGCAACCGCGATACGCTCTTTGCGTGGGTCGATGATGAACAATGCGCTTGGCAAACCTTTCATGCCTTTGATACCGCCGAGGAATTTTTCAAGACGATCTTTCTCTTTACGGAGAATGATAACTTCTTTCTTAGGAAGAACTTCGAAAGTGCCGTCCTCTTCCCATTTCTCAAGCGTTTTAAGACGGTCGATACGTTTTTGAATCGTTTGGAAGTTAGTCAGCGTGCCGCCGAGCCAACGTTGATTGATGTAGAAGTTGCCGCAACGTTCTGCTTCTTCTTTCACCGAATCTTGTGCTTGTTTCTTAGTACCTACGAAGAGAATAGTGCCGCCTTCTTCGCCGATCGAACGTACGAAGTTGTAAGCTTCTTCGACCTTCTTAACTGTTTTCTGCAAGTCAATGATGTAAATACCGTTACGTTCTGTGAAGATATAACGATCCATCTTAGGGTTCCAACGACGAGTTTGGTGACCGAAGTGTACCCCAGCTTCTAGAAGCTGTTTCATGGAAATTACCGCCATCTCTTACACACCTCCTGTTAAATGGTTTTTAGTGGTTACCTCCGCCAATATCATTTTCCGTCATCACTTCGACCGGGTCGAAGCACCAATAACGAAATTAATCGGCGTGTGTTTTTAACACCGTCAATTACTATAACACATCTGCATACACGCTTGCAACCACAATTGACAGGTTTCCTTATCCTATTTTGCTAGACAGCGAATTATTGGTCGGATGATGACTGCTCAGGCGAAGAAGCATTCGGTTTACTCGTAATAATCGTGCGTATCTGCGTCAAAGACAAGTCCTCTTGAAATGAAAAATAACCTGCGCGTATCTTCGTTGTACGCATCAGGCTGATAAAAGCTTTCTTATCCGAAATGACGCCACTGGAATTCAAGATATCTGCTGTATCGGTTACACTGGAGTTCGGCGGAATGCGAACTAGGATAGGTTTAGAGACAGCTGTGTTCTCGGAATCCGCTGTCTCCTTACCGTTCTTATCATTATTAGCTGCAGCCGCAGCATCTTGTTTCGCTTGCTCCTGCTTTACTTGCTCCAACTTCGCCTTCTCATCAGCTAATTTCTTCTTATATTCAGCTTCTACCCGTTCACGTTCATCCGCAACGGCCTGGTCCAGTTCCGTCTTCGTATACCCGATTGCTTCTGATTCGGTAGACTCCTGTTTGACCGGCTCTTCCATATGGTTCACTTGTTTCTCGCCGATAAACATAAGCTGTAGAAGTGCTGCACCGATGACAATTCCAGTACCTACGCCAAAGAGAAATGTACGTTTATTCATGACGCGCTGCTTCCTCCTGCTTCGATAGCTGAAGAATAAGCTGGACTTCCCCTTTGTTCTTACCGAGTTTCTTAGCTATCGCATCAATGGATTTGCCGTTTTGATACATATCAAACAAGTCGGTATAACGGTCGCGAATCGTTGAATTTGGCTCTTCGGCTTCCGGCACCTCTTCCACTTCATCCGAAACTGCCGGAAATGGATGCTGAGCTGCTGAATGAGCTGAAGGCTGATTAACCGACACTGGGATGGCCATATTCGAGATTTTCACAGACTGCTGCTCCAATGCGGAAGCATGCTGCTTGGTTTGTTCAGCCAGAAGCAATTCAAGCTCGGCACAGCGCTTCTCAAGCACTTCCATCCGTTCATCGCGCTTCTTGGTCTGGAGCTGCGTATCTTGGGTGGATTTGCTGACAAGGTCGACAAGCTCGCGATTGTCCGCTTCCATGTTCTCCATAAACTGCTCTAGTGCCGTTTCCATATTGCGTACGGTTTGGGTTGACTGCTCCTGCTTACCGCTTGGTATTCTTCGCGGCAGAACAGCTGCGCAGACAACAACAATACCGCCTATTAGCATGATCGTTTGCCATGATTCCATCTTCATTCACCTGCATTTCGGTTTAACAATCCGTTACATCGAGATATCGATATGATTTCCCTTGTAAGGATGCTTCTGTCCTTGCTCGGATTCCGCATCCGTACCCGCTTCACCATCTTGCTTCTTCTTTTGATTCTGTTTAAATAGAGAATCCCGCTGCCGGTTGTCTTTGATCCTGGTGTCTATGTTCTGTTCAACAGCGGTATTGCGATTACGGAGCAGCTCCGTTTGTTTGGCCGTATCGTTCTCCAATCGCATTTGCTCTGCGACTGGGCGCTGATTCAACTGTTGTTGATGCAAACTGCTATCCGGTGTACGTGGTATAGACATTTGGAAATCAATAGGTTTAAAAGGCATTCGGTTTCCTCCTAAACTTCGAGCCTCTCACTAGCTAAACAATAATCACTAGACATAAGGCGCCATTACAATGTCACCTTCAAAATAGCGGAAGGAAACACGCTGTGTGGCATCTTTGACAAAACGTGTGTAGCGGCCAATGACGATCTTGGTCCCCCCGTACACGACGTTAACGACATCAATTTTGGCGCGATCGGTATCCTCAAGTGATTTCTCGATTTCAAGTACGCGATCCTTTGCCGTTGAAATCTCTTCGACTGCGGCGCGCTTGGTTGATGTAAGCTTAACGCGCATGGCCATTTTGTCTGGTGTCAGTTGGCCGACTGAAGCGAGCTGATCTAACAATTTGAGTGCTTTCTCCGTCTTGTCAAGGTTATCCACTTTATGTTTGATTTGTAAGCGAAGCTCAGTTAGTTCCGCTCTCAGCTCTGGGCGCACGCCAACCTCGAGTGTTGTTGCCGTTGACATGGTATTCCCGATCGTTCTCGCGACAACGCGATCTCCGGCCTGGATGTTCCCTCCGACAAGCAGACCCTTGGGGCCGCTGCAAACGACGTTTCTCCCAGCGCGAACATGCGAGTGCATAATACTTTGAGAGACCAATACATCTTCTCCCGCCGTGACATTGCTGTCTTGAATAAAGGAGCTCTTCACATTCCGATTTGCTTTCACATACCCTTTGTTACTCGCGAGAATGCCACCGGTAATTTCAATTGAGCCGTCTGATTCCAATATGGCCCCTTCAACCCCGCCGATTACCCGAATATCGCCGGAAGCCTTAATCTTAAATCCGGTCAAAACGTTTCCTCGTATGACTACAGTACCTACGAAGTCAATGTTGCCGATTTTGTAATCGACATCTCCATTTACTTCAAAGATAGGGAATACGTTAATTTTGCTTTTATCTGTAAGCGAGATGAGTCCATCGATCGTGGCGTACATTGCTGATTGTTCAGGATTCAACACGACATTTTTACCGATTTTAAAATAAGCTTCTTTGCCGTTTCTGCAAGCAATCGTATCCCCTGTTACCGCTTTGCCTTCCACGCCCGCTCTTGCCGGAACCTTCTCGGCGATCAATTGACCACGCTTCACATTTTTTAGTTGTGTGACTTCTTTAAAATCAATTTTCCCGCCTTCGAGTTCCACCGGCCGGTACTCGCCTTCATTCATATCATGGGAGAACCGGATATAACCATCCTCGCCATGTACCGGCTGCTCTCCCAGCGCAATAACATTTTGGCTGTAAAAGTAGGCACTCGGTCGCTTAGCGATATTACGAAGCATGTCACGACTGATTCCGTAACAAATGCCGTGGCTTTTCAAAAACTCTTCAAGCTGTCCTTCCGTGCACGAGAACTGCTCATCCGCAACATTAAATTGGATCGTAGCGGTCAGTTTATCAGGTGCAAGCTGAACAACGAGATGTGATTGTAATGTTTCAGATGTAGACAAAACTGGCCCCCCTTTATACTCTAATGCTGCATTAATTGATCCTTTTGTTTTTCTAATGCACCTCGTAATCTCAAAATTGCTTTTGAATGAAGCTGCGAAATCCGCGAAGGAGATAAGGACATCACCTCAGCGATTTCACTTAACGATAATTCCTCGTAATAGAAGAGCGAGATAACCGTTCTCTCTTTCTCTGTCAAACGATCGATACCGCGAATCAAGGATTCTTTCAGGAAAAACTCATGTACCTTGTAATCCGGGTTCTTCGCTTTCTCGTCGATGAGCAGCGACAATCGGGTCTCGGATTCTTCTTCTCGAATCGGATCCTCGAGGGAACAAACCGTCGTAACGGCAATCTCTTGCAGCATGACGTCAAACTCTTTCTCCGAAACATCCAAATATCCGCTGATTTCCGCATCCGTTACCGAACGCATGTATTGCTGTTCAAGCAGTTGATACGCTTCCTCGATACGCTTGGCTTTCTCTCGAACCGAACGAGGAACCCAATCGCCTTGACGCAAACCATCGATAATGGCTCCACGAATTCGCCACGAAGCATACGTTTCAAATTGTAGGCCGCGCCGGTAATCGAATTTCTCGATTGCATCGATTAGCCCCATTGCCCCGTTACTTGCCAAGTCATCTTTGGAAACATTCTTAGGCAACCCAATGGCCATACGATTGCTCACATAATCAACCAATGTTAAGTATTGTTCGATCAACAGTTTCTTCGCTTCAATGTCCCCGTCTTCTTTCCACTTCTGCCAAATCTCGATGTTAGACAAATGAGGCGCTTTCGGCTCAATCATCTTCTCACCCTCCCGTTAGGTGACGTATTGCTTTAGCCAATTCTTCAGGCTCTCTATTCTGAGTTGATACTAATTTAGGTGGTGTCAGCGGTTGAAATATTGCTCCTTTATTTGAATCGAGCGTTAGGTTTCCATCCAGCTGATTTTTCAACAAATTATTCAACTCATCACTTTGATCCGGTGTTGCAAAATCAACCGAACTCCCTTTCGATTCATCACCGTCTAGCTGTGATAAAGCCTGCGCCCTTGGATTCATGATAAGTGCCACTAACGCGCGGAAAACAAAGCCCAGAACAAAAAAGGTAAGAAATGCGTACAGGCAACGGAGGCTGGTAACCGCCATCCCATTACTGTCCAGCGAGAATAATAATGTAAGTAAACTGCCGCCTACTCCAAGGAAGACATTCCAGCGCCAAGACCCTACCATACTAAATCTCCTTTACTCCTTGCTGCACACTGCGTATTACAAGTACACCGCTTAGACTGTTAAATTCAATCGTCCGGCCATAATTAGCACCGGTATCTTCCGCGAGCAGCGGGATCGAGAATTGACGCAGCATCTCCTTACAGGACTCTACATTTCGCGGACCAATCCGCATCGAATCACTGTTTGTGTTGAAAGCGAACATTTGCGCGCCGCCTGCCATCTTAGCAACGAGTCTTCTCGGTTCTGCGCCTGCTTGCTTCATGAGCCCAATCAAATGAGGAACCGATGTATCCGCATATTTTGCGATATTAATCGGAGCCTCTCTTGCAATCTCGGAGGAGGGCAGCATGACATGTACCATGCCTGCCACCTTCGAGCGTTCGTCAAACAAAGTCAAGCCTACGCATGACCCAAGACCCGTTGTTTTCAAGATTGCACCATTCAGTGCAATCTGTAGGTCAGCCATGCCCACTTTCACGAGATTTTCCTGCATCATTCGTTAGGCACTCCTAAAGCGCTAAATATTTTACCAAACGATTCCGGGTCCGGAATAAGGAAGAAATGACCTGCCAGTTCCTCCCGACCTTCAAGAAACGTGGTATCGATTAAAAGCGCGGAATCGCCCATTTCACCATATTGAACAAGTCCGTAACTCAAGATAGCACCGGCCATATCGATTGCAATGGCTGGGACGGTCGGCGACATGTACAACTGCGTGAAATCGGCCAAAGATGATAAATAAGAACCTGCTAGTATGTTACCGATTTCAGCTAGTGCGGAAAATTCCATTTCGGAATATCCTTCTTCTGAAACTGGAATGGAAAGCAAATTGCGCAACAGCTTCTTTGCTGAATGCTCTTCGATCAGAAAGAACATATTACCCGGCGCATCGCCCTCAACTCGAAGGAATACGGCGATAACGACCTGTTCGAAGCCCCCTACTCGATCAGCAACCTGCTCGAAGGGGATTAAACTGACAGTGGGAACATTCATATCGACAGGCTTGTCCAGAAGTCTGGAGAGCGCCGTTGCCGCATTGCCTGCACCGATGTTCCCGACTTCCTTCAATACATCAAGCTTGAATGCTTCTAACGTATCTAGTGGATTCACTCGGCTTAGACCTCTTGCTGTTCCAGTTGAATGATTTCGCTCTTATTGAGCACTTCGGAAAGGTTAAGCATGATTAGCAATCGGCTGTCTCCGATTTTTGCTACACCACGCAAGTACTTAGCCTTAATGCCGCCCACAACCTCGGGAGGCGAATCAATGGAGTCTGGATCGATATCGATGACATCATTTGCCGAATCGACGATGAATCCCACTTCCAAATCATTGACGGCTACGATGATGATTCTGGAGCTTTCCGTTTCTTCAGATTCCGCTAGGCTAAAACGGCCGCGAAGATCGATAACAGGAAGCACAACACCGCGTAAATTGATAACACCTTTAATGAAAGAAGGCGTTTTGGGAACACGCGTAATCGGCATCATACGCTCAATCGTGCGTACTTTTTCCACTTCAATTCCATACTCCTCATGTGCCAGACCAAATACGATAACTTTGATTTCCTCAGCCATTCGTAATCCCTCCTTTATTTAATGAGCGCGTTTGGATCAACGATCAAGGCGACTTGTCCATCGCCAAGTATGGTTGCGCCGGAGATTGCTTCAATATTTGTTAAGTATTTTCCAAGCGATTTTAATACGATTTCACTCTGACCGATAAATTCATCTACCGTAATGGCACAGGTTTTGTCGCCCTTACGAATGACGACGATCTCCGTCTCATGTTCTTCTTCCTCTAAGAAGGATTTTGCCTCCAGCACCTGGCTAAGGGAGATGAGCGGTATAAGCGAGCCGCGATAATCGATCATACGGTTACCGTGAATTTTACGAATCTGCTCACGCGGAACGATGCCCGTTTCGACGATTGATGAAAGCGGAATGGCGTATTTCTCCGTCCCAAGCTTCACAAGCATCGCGGAAATAATCGAAAGCGTAAGCGGCAGCTGTATCGAGAATTTCGTACCTTTACCGGGCTCGGATTCTACGCTAACATGACCACCCAGTGAAGTGATTTTGGATTTGACGACATCCAGTCCTACGCCTCTGCCGGAAATATCGGAAATTTTATCTGCCGTACTGAAGCCAGCCGCGAAGATCAGCATGTTAATTTCGTTGTCTGTTAGCCGTTTTGCTTCTTCAGCGGTGACAACTCCGTTCTTAATCGCAATTTGTTTCACTTTCTCTCGGTTAATGCCGCGGCCATCCTCTTCTACTTCAATAAAGACGTGGTTGCCGCTATGGAATGCCCGTAGATTAACAATGCCCGTTTCCGACTTGCCTGCCGCAATACGATCAGCAATCGGTTCGATGCCGTGATCAAGCGAGTTACGAAGCAAATGAACGAGAGGATCGCCGATCTCGTCGATTACCGTACGATCAAGCTCCGTATCGGCGCCTGAGATGATGAGCTCCACTTTCTTATCAAGCGACTTCGCAAGATCGCGAATCATCCGAGGGAAGCGATTAAATACGGATTCTACCGGAACCATTCTCAGCTTCAATACGATATTCTGTAAATCACTGCTCACGCGAGTCATATGCTCTACCGTTTCGGTCAGCTCATTACGACGAATCTCGCTGGCAAGCTGCTCTAGTCTTACTCTGTCGATCAACAGTTCGCTAAATAGATTCATCAATGCATCCAATCGTTCGATATCTACACGAATCGTGCGGGAAACATTGCTTCCAGCCGCTGTTGGTGCCTGAGCTGCTGTCGGTGCTGCAGTTGTCGCTGCTGCTGCTGCCTGCGATCTGGCGGCATTCACTTCAACTTGTGCAGCGTTCACAGGACTCGCTGCTGCTACAGGCGCGCTTTGCGAAGCTGCTCCGCAAAGCTGCTGCAGCGATTCACGATCCAATTGGGTAATGGCCGCACCTTCGATTTCAGAAACCGATTCAATCCCTTTCCTCAGTTCCTCTTCCGAAATGCTGGCAATCGTAAATACCGTGAAAGAACGGTCGAACTTTTCTTGTTCGATCTCTTGAACGCTTGGCGTTGACTTGACGATCTCGCCGCTGCGCTCCAGGAAGTCGAATACCATATAGGCACGTGCCGCTTTGAGTACACAATCCTCACGGACTGTGACTACTACGTGATAGACGGAGTGACCGGCATCGATAGATTGCAGAAGAATAGAGCTTTGGAACTCGTCCAATATAGCGCCCTCTGCGTTGCTGCCGCCAGCTGCCGATGATGCGGATGAGCTCTGCTCACTTTTATAGTCGGCCTTCACGATCGTTTGCAGGGAAGCAACGATAGCCGAAACATCCGCTTTTCCCGTGCCGCCGCCGATAATGTCTTGGACCATAGATTCTAGTGCATCAAGGCCTTTGAACAACGTATCAAAGATGAAGTTATCCATTTTGAGTTTGTTATTACGGACCAGATCAAGCACATTTTCCATCTCATGCGTAAGCGACGCGAGATCTTCAAAACCCATGGTCGCAGACATGCCTTTTAATGTATGGGCAGAGCGGAAAATGATTTGAACGATGCTGATGTCTTCCGGAGCGCTTTCGAGTTTCAACAGATTCTCGTTTAATGACTGTAAATGATCATTCGATTCGTCAATAAACATTGATAGATAGGCGTTCATATCCATTTCCAAGCACCTCCTGTATAAATGGTTGCCATGCGAAAATGTAAGCCTTACTTTCTGACGGCATGGGTTATTGCGGCTGCGATTTGTCTAAGCGGCACAATCGACTTTGCGACGCCTGCTTCTACTGCGGAACGTGGCATTCCATATACGACACAAGTCTCTTCCGACTCGGCAATAGCCGTTTCTGCTCCGCTGTCATTCAGCGCTTTCATTCCTTTTACGCCATCGCTTCCCATGCCGGTCATAATGACCGCATGTCTGCGTAATTCCGGGAATGCGGCGCAGGATTCGAACATCGTATCGACGGACGGTCTGTGCCCGCCGCGCGGCGCGTCTTCGGAAAGTTTGATGGAATAACCGCCGCTTTCTTTGACTAGCTCCATATGATAGCCGCCCGGTGCGATGTATACGACGCCCGCCTCTACGCGTTCACCATGAGCAGCCTCTGTAACATGCAGTGAACTGAATGTATCGAGCCGCTGCGCCAAAGAGCGCGTAAACTTAGGTGGCATATGCTGCACAACCAGCACGGGAGCCGGGAAGTCGATCGGCAATGTCGTTATGACTTCGTGAAGGGCACGCGGTCCGCCGGTAGAGGTTCCGATCGCAACCAAATGCTTAAAGTTTCGGGAACGTACAGGCTTATTCGGTTTAATGGCCGTTTCGATTTCTTGATCCGCTGCAGGTAATGCCGGCTCAGGTTCCTTCTTAGTCGCCCGCTTGTTAACCTCGATCGATGGCGCCGGTTTCTCCACTTTCTCTTGAGCGGCATGCTTCGGCTTCTGCTCACGAAGACTCGTAAACTCCTCCACCGGAGGTAGTACAGGCTTCAGTGGAAGCTCATCCTTAATTGATGGCGCTGACTCAAAGCTGATGGTTGCCGGCTTCGATTTAGCGATACTTGGCTTCTTCGCTGCCGGCGCAGGCTTCGAAGGCTGGAATAAGTAAGAATGCCGCTTCGTCAGAACTGCAATTCGAAGCTTCTCCAACAATTGCTCACCGACTGTATGGATATCAGGTGACATCGGACCGGAAGGTTTACGGATAAAGTCAAAAGCGCCATTTTGCAGTGCTTTGATGGTCTCTCTTGTTCCGTCATCGCTTATGCTGGAGAGCATGATGATCGGCACCGGATGAATGCGCATGATCCGCTCCAACGCTTCAAGTCCGTTCATCTCGGGCATTTCCAAGTCCATCGTAATGACATCCGGTTTAAGCGTTCGAACTGCCTCGATTGCTTCGCGGCCATTATTTGCAGTAGCAATAATGTCAAACTGGGGATCAACAGCGATCAGATCACATAGAATTTTCCGCATAAAGGCAGAATCATCTACAACCAATACTCGCGAGATCGTATTCATTGATGTGCCTCCTCGATTCCAAGGATTATTATGAAAGTCTGAACATCTTATGTAGAAATCCTTTGACACCGCTAATCGCGGCGGCAGGAGGTTGAGGTACTTCAACGAATCGTTTCGCAATTTCCAAGATCGACTTCGACGCATCTGAACCCGGATAAGCTATTGCAAAAGGAACTTGTTTCTTCACAGCCTTTGTTACATTCGGATCATCCGGCAAAATGCCCAGCACCGGCAGTTCAATATTTAGAAAACGCTGTGCCACAAGACCGATTTTGTCTGCGGTTGCGTTGCCTTCCTTGGTATCGATTGCGCGATTCACAATCAGTTTGAATTTAACGTCATGCTCCATTGCCGTGACCATCTTAATTAGTGCATACGCATCCGTAATCGAGGTCGGTTCAGGTGTCGTGACCACGATGGTTTCCTGGGCAGCGGTTATGAATTTCACCGTTTCCTTCGAAAGACCCGCCCCGGTATCAAACAATATAAAATCGTATTGACCATGAAGCCTGCTAATTTGTTCAGCGAAGTAATTGAGCTGGTCCGCCGATAAATCAAGGAGATCTTTAAAGCCTGATCCGCCTGCTATAAAATGCACGCCTTGCGGGCCCTCTTGAATAATCTCCCAAATCGTTTTCTCTTGTTTCAAGAGATGATAGAGGTTATAAGGGGATGAAACGCCCATTAACACATCGATATTGGCCATTCCGATATCGGCATCGAAGATCAGAACCTTCTGCCCGATCCGTTGCAATGCAAGCGAGAAATTCAGACTAAAGTTGGATTTGCCAACGCCGCCTTTGCCGCTTGTGACCGTTATAACTTTTGTCGTTCGTCCTTCATTCTTCTGTTCTTGATTGCGCACTAAATTTCGCAGTGCTTCCGCTTGGTCAGTCATCATTGGGAATCCCCCAACAATTGCGAAACGTAAGTCGATACCTTGAATGTCGTAATATCATCAGGAACCGTTTGCCCGTATGCTATGTAAGTAGGACGAAGTCCCTGTTCCATTGCCAAATTGAGAATGGCGCCGCAAGCGTTCGTCTCATCCTGTTTGGTATAGAGCACCCGATCAATACCGTATTTCGCAAAATTCTCAGCCACGCTCGACATATCGGCAAACTTGCCGGTTAGACTGAGCACTAGGAACGTTTCAGATCGTCTGTCGGATTGCAGCAAGCTGTTCACTTCAGATACATAAAGCTCGTTGCGGAAGTTCCGCCCTGCCGTATCCATGAATATGAGCTCGCGATCTTCCAGCTGCTTGAAAGCTCTGGCAACCTCCGATGGCGAAAATACAACTTCAAGAGGAACATTCAGTATCGTAGCGTACGTTCTCAGTTGATCGACAGCGGCGATCCGATAGGTGTCCGAGGTGATGAAACCAACCTTTCGACCAGACTTCAACGTTTGCTCTGCAGCCAGTTTAGCAATAGAAGTCGTCTTCCCAACTCCCGTTGGGCCTACGAAATGGATAACCTGCGTTTCTCTTCCAATGACGCTGGCTTCGAAGTCCTTGAGCCATTCCAGCAGAATCTGTTCGGCGATTCGCCATACAGTCAATCGATCAACTGCAGTCGTTTGCGGCGATCGATCAGTAAGCTCCAGCTTCTCTTCGATTTCTTCTATTAATTTGTCGATCAACTTCTGGCTGACTTCTTGTTCCAGCAGCCGTTCCTGTAAACCTTGCAATGCCTCAGGCCTTGTTTCCAGCTTCTGCTGCTTCGACATTCTGACAATCCATTGCTTCATATCCCGGATTTCCGCAATCAGTTCCTCTTCTGTCAATCGAGGCTTTCGATTCTCTACTCCGGATTGCGGCTGTTGTACAGCTATTCTAGCTTCATAAGTAGCTGCCGGAGAAACGCGAGCCCCCGCTGGCACCTCAGGTGCATTATGAACGGCTGCATCCTGTCTTGTTGGTTTTTCTTTCGCGATTTGTTGCTCTGCGACTGCCGTTGACGCCATAGAAGCAATCGAAGCCATCATAGACGGTGACACCGTTGGCTGTTTAGCCGGTTGAGGGCGAGGAGGCGACTTAGGTGTAGGCGCTGATTGGCTTCCCGCCTCTATGGCCGCAATGACCTCGGTTTTCTTCTTGCCGAACATGCCAAGAAACCCGCCAACACGAATCTCTTTCGTATTCAAAATAATGGCGTCTACACCAAGCTCATTGCGAATCATCGGCAGCGCTTCGGGTAATGCATTGACCACATAACGCTTTACCTTCATAGATTCACCACTCCAATGCTTTGTACTTCAATACTTGGCTCGAGCTCGCTATAAGATAGAACAGGAACATCCTGCATCGTGCGTTCCACGATTTGTCTTAAATACATGCGAATAGTAGGCGATGCGAGCACGATCGGTTGATTGCCGGATTGAATCTGTTTATTTACCTGCTCATTCAACTTCTGGTAAATGGTTTGAGTTGAAACGGGATCTAAAGCCAAATAACTGCCTTGATCCGAGCTTTGAACCGATTCTGCTATCTTCTTCTCGAGTGTCGGCCCTACGGTAATTACGCGAAGCGTGTCTCCATTATGGGAGAACTGCTGTGTAATTTGTCGCGATAAGGCCTGGCGAACATACTCGGTCAGAATATCCGTATCCTTCGTATAGGTTCCATGATCCGCAAGCGCTTCGAAGATCGTTACCATATCGCGTATGGATACTTTCTCGCGCAGCAGCTTGGACAGGACCTTCTGGATTTCTCCGACGTTGAGTATAGACGGAATGAGTTCGTCCACCAATGCAGGGTAGGAATCTTTGACATTGTCCACAAGTGCCTTCGTCTCTTGGCGCCCGATCAGCTCATGCGCATGACGTTTAATTAGTTCTGTCAAATGGGTGGCGACAACGGACGGAGGATCCACGACGGTATAGCCCGTCAATTCAGCTCTTTCCTTGGTTGCCTCATCGATCCAGATAGCCGGTAAACCGAATGCCGGTTCCACGGTTTCGATACCGATAACCGACTCATCATCATATCCGGGACTCATTGCAAGATAGTGATTGAGCAGCAGCTCTCCGCGAGCTACCGTATTTCCTTTTATCTTAATTATGTATTCATTCGGTTTAAGCTGAATATTGTCTCGAATTCGGATAACCGGAACGACAAGCCCGAGTTCAAGCGCACATTGGCGGCGAATCATAATGATCCGATCCAGCAAATCGCCTCCCTGCTGCGTATCGGCAAGCGGGATCAAGCCATATCCAAATTCAAATTCAATCGGATCCACCTGCAGCAAGCTGATTACACTTTCAGGGCTTCGAACCTCTTCAATTTCCTGTTCTTCCACAAGAAGCTCTTGTGCCTCCTGTTCCTTCGTGAGCGATTTTTGCATCCGATAGGCACCGTACGAAATAATAGCTGCAAAAGGTAATGTGGCTATCGGTCCGATTGGCGTTCCAACTCCGAGCAGCGTAATTGTCCCTGCTACGATGTAAAGCAGTTTCGGATAACGAAACAGCTGTGAAGTCACATCATGAGCCAAGTTGCCGTCAGATGCTGCACGGGTCACGATTAAGCCTGTTGCCGTCGAAATCAATAGGGCAGGAATTTGACTGACCAGTCCGTCACCAATCGTTAGAACGGAGAACGTATGCAAAGAATCAGAAAAACTCATCCCATGAATCGACATCCCGATTACAAATCCGCCAAGTAGGTTAATAACAAGTATGATGATGGATGCAATGGCATCCCCTTTAACAAATTTGCTGGCACCATCCATCGAACCGTAGAAATCAGCTTCGCGTTCGATTTTCTGGCGGCGCTCTCTTGCTTGGACTTCGTTAATAAGGCCGGCATTCAAGTCGGCGTCGATGCTCATCTGTTTACCTGGCATTGCATCCAAGGTAAACCTTGCGGCAACTTCTGCGACACGTTCCGAACCTTTAGTAATAACAAGGAACTGAACCACAACAAGAATTAAGAACACAACGAACCCAATTGCAATTTGACCGCCGGCTACCCAGTTGCCGAAAGTCGCAACTACCTTACCCGCGTGGGCATGCTGAAGAATGTTTCGAGTTGTTGAAACGTTCAGTGCTAAACGAAACAAGGTTGTGATGAGCAGCAATGCCGGAAATATGGAAAATTCCAAAGCATCCTGCGTATTCATTGCGATTAGCAAAATCATAAGCGCAACTGAAATGTTGACTATAAGGAGCACGTCAAGCAAAGCCGGTGGAATCGGAATGACCATCATAAGAACGATGCCGATGATCCCGATTAGTATAGTCAGGTCTCTAGCCTTCATGACGTTCCCTCCTCCATAGATAAATGTAGATGATTACACTTTCTTTTTGAGCTTATATACATATGCCAGTACTTCCGCCACAGCCTGGAATAGGTCAACGGGAACCGAATCGCCGATTTCCGTTCGATCGTATAACGCTCTGGCAAGCGGCCTGTTTTCCATCATGATTACGCCGTTTTCCTTTGCCACTTCTTTAATGCGAAGGGCCACAAAATCCATCCCCTTTGCGATTACTTTAGGGGCATCCATCTTCGAGCCTTCATATTGAATGGCGATCGCGAAGTGGGTTGGGTTTGTGATGACGACGTCAGCCTTAGGTACATCCTGCATCATTCGCTGCAGAGCCATCCGGCGCTGCCGTTCTCGAATTTTGCCTTTAATGAGCGGATCACCTTCGGATTTCTTATATTCGTCCTTGATGTCTTGCTTCGACATCTTCAAGCTCTTCTCGTGTTCATACCGCTTGTACATGTAATCAAATAGTGCCAATACAGCAAGAATTGCACCAATATATAAGCCGAGCTTAATCGTGGTTCTCGCAATGAAACTAAATGTTTCGCTAATTGAAACGGTTGCAAGCTGCATAATGACATCCAGCTCACCCCATAGAATCCAATAAACCATGAATCCAATGAGTAGCAGCTTCAAAATATTTTTCACAAACTCCACTACGGAATGCATGGAGAAAATTTGTTTAAACCCTTTTATGGGGCTGATTTTACTGAATTTCATCATGAGCGGCTCACCGGTGAACATAATTCCGATCTGTGCGTAATTGCCCAAAATCGCAATGAGTACGGTGATTGCAAATATAGGCGCCAATAACATCAAGCACTGCATCATGAGATCAGAAAACAAGGTAACGATGTTTTCCGTCGTCACTTGCATCAACAGCTTCTGCTCTAATATCAGTCCAAATATGCGCATCAGACGAACCTTGTAGTAATCGCCCATCATGATAAAACTCAGAAAGATAAAGAATAGAATTAGTGCTGCCGGAATCTCCTGGCTTTTGGCCGTTTGGCCTTTCTTACGGGCATCTTGCCTTTTTTTCGGTGTTGCACGCTCTGTTTTTTCACCATTGAACATTTGTAAGTCGAGCGTCCAACGATACTTAACCATAATTACTGCCTCCTACCTAAGCTGCAGGACCTTGTAAAATGTCGAATAGCTTCCGCATGGCAGCGAACATCTGTTCAAACAAGTGCTCATACAGGATGACGAGACCTGGCATCATTACAGCCAACATGAGAAAGCCGACTAAAATTTTAATCGGGATCCCGATTACAAACACATTGTACTGAGGCGCTGTGCGCGCAAGAAAGCCAAGCCCAACGTCCGTCAAGAACATCGCAACAACCAGCGGTGCTGACATCTGAACGGCAAGCAGAAACGTCTGCCCAAACATGCCTGTCAAGTAACTGGTCATGCTCCCACTACTAAACTGAGCAAACAACGTATTGGTCAGAGGAATCCATTCATAACTTTGTAGTAAAGCGGAAAGCAAGTAATGATGTCCATTTATCGATAAGAAAACGAGGGTTGCGATCATCCCTTTGAAGTTACCCATAAGCGGTGCGGAAACACCTGTCATGGGGTCAATTATGTTAGCCATACCAAAGCCCATTTGCATATCAATCAAGCTACCTGCCGTATTTACAATGGTAAAAAACAGATAAGCTGCAAATCCGAGCAAAGCACCTGCCAAAATCTCTCGAATGATCGCTAGTACATAATCAGCATCGGGGACGATCGTTTGTTTGAGGCCATAAGTTAAAAAAACGAGCAGCGCGATAAAAAAAGAGAATCCCAATTTGAACGTATTCGGCACATTTCGAGTCGAAAAGATCGGCGCCACGACGAAAAACGCTGTAATTCGACAAAAAATAAGCAAAAAAATAGGAAATCCTTGAAGAAACAACTCCATCGATCCACAGCCTATCCGATGTATTTATACAAGTTATTCAGCAGGTTGTAAGTGAAATCGACCAACGTATTCAATATCCACGGCCCGAATAACAAGATGGAAAGCAGTACCGCCGCCACCTTAGGAACGAATGCCAGCGTCTGCTCCTGAATCTGTGTAGTAGCTTGGAAAATACTAACGATCAGTCCTACTACAAGTCCGATTAAGAGCATTGGCGCACTGGCTTTCAGTACCGTATATACAGCCTGTCCAGCTAAGGCGATGATGAAGTCAGTACTCATGCATGGACTCCTTCCTGACAGAACCTACGGATTAAAGCTTAACAGCAACGACTTGACGATCAGATACCAGCCATCTACCAGAACGAACAGTAAAATTTTGAAAGGCAGAGAGATCATAACCGGCGGAAGCATCATCATCCCCATCGCCATGAGCGTACTGGCGACCACCATGTCTATGATTAGAAACGGAATGAATATCATGAATCCCATCTGAAAAGAAGTGCGAAGCTCGCTTAGTGCGTAAGCCGGAACCATAATCGTAATCGGAACATCCTCAACGGATTTCGGCTTCTCTGTCTTCGTATATTTCAAAAATAAAAGTAAGTCTTTATCTCTCGTTTGCTTCATCATGAATCGCTTCATCGGTACAGCGGCTTTGTTAAGCGCTTCGGTTTGCGTCAATTCGCCTTTGAGATACGGCTGAAGAGCCACTTGATTCACTGAACTTAAAGTTGGCGCCATGATGAAGAAAGTGAGAAACATTGCAAGTCCGATCAATACTTGATTCGGAGGCATTTGCTGCGTTCCGAGTGAGGTTCGGACGAATCCCAGTACGATTACGATTCTAGTGAAACTGGTCATTAATACGAGAATGGCCGGAGCTACACTTAATACGGTGATCATCAGTAACAGGGAAAGCGCGCTCGTTCCAGGTGTTTCACTGCCGCTGTCTCCGATACTTACGCTGACATTGGGCAGCGGCTCTGCGAAGGCATGCGCATGAAACAATAAGGTGAACAGTTGTATAGCAGTAACCGCCAGTAATAGTTTTTTGTTCATTCGTCCAACAACCGATCATTTTGATTTCGCTCTTTTAGCAGCTCTTCTACCTTCTGCTTCTGATCCGACTGGCGCATCATCCCGTTATTGAGCAGTTCCTTGAAAGAAGTAGCCGCTTGCCAAGGTTCGCTCGTAGGTTCGTCCGCCTTGTTGGTTTTACGGAATCGACCGATGAAATCCGTCAGATTCGGTGTGTTCCAAGTACGGCCGTTCTGCTGTTCAATCGCTTCCAATATAGCCGATGCGGTTTCGGGATCATCGATTTTATCGAGAAGGGTGATATCTTCGCCAACGCCTACAACGTAAACTCTGCCGGAGAGCTCTACCACTTGCAGCGATTTATTCTGACCAAGCGGTATGCCTCCAAGCGATCGAAGCGCCCGGTTGGTCCCCCATCCACGATTGCGGCTGGAAAGCCATTTCATAACGAGAATGATTAATCCTACGACCAGCATGAGCGCAATGATGACCCAGATGTAGTACCCGATACTCGTTCCGATTACCGGTTTATCCTCATCACCGCTTATCTCTGCTGACGCAAGACTTGCTGTCAAAAGCCAGCCGGAGACAGCCATAGCAGCAAGTCGTACACCTTTTAAAACCCTCATTCTATTAACCTAGCGTTTTCTTGATCGCTTCAATTACGCGGTCAGCCTGGAAAGGTTTTACGATAAAGTCTTTTGCGCCGGCTTGAATGGCATCGATAACCATTGCTTGTTGTCCCATAGCGGAACACATAATTACTTTTGCATTGCCATCGAGCTTCTTGATTTCTTTCAGTGCAACGATACCGTCCATCTCAGGCATTGTAATATCCATGGTGATTAGATCCGGTTTCAATTCTTTGTATTTCTCAATTGCTTGTGCGCCGTCTTGCGCTTCCCCTACTACTTCGTATCCGTTCTTTGTAAGTATGTCGCGGATCATCATTCTCATAAATGCTGCGTCGTCTACGATTAAAATGCGATTTGCCATCGTTTCTTCCCCCTAAGGTGTTATTGTAATTTTTGGATACGGTCCCATTGGCTTACGATATCTGTGACACGAACACCGAAGTTCTCATCGATAACAACTACTTCGCCTTTGGCGATCAATTTGTTATTGACCAAAATATCAACCGGTTCCCCTGCCAGCTTGTCCAGCTCAATGATTGATCCCTGCGACAATTCAAGAATATCCTTGATTTGCTTCTGAGTTCTTCCTAATTCTACTGTGACCTTTAGCGGTATGTCGAGTAATAAATTTAAATTTGAATCGTCTGCTTGCACATACGGAGCGCCTTGAAAATTAGCAAATTGTACCGGCTGAACGTTCACGTTGCGGTTCGCTGCGGCACCATAAGTTTGAGGCCCTACCGGAGCTGCTGCATACTGCGGCATCGGCGGCTGCATGTAAGCCGCAGGAGGCGGCATATGAGCTGCAGGCGGTTCCGGAATATAGGCCGGAGGCGGTGTATGTATTGGTGCCGGCGCAGGTGCAGGTGCAGCTGCTGCAGGCGTATATACTGGCGCCGGAGCCGGAACCGGGGCTGGTGCAGGTGTCGGTTCAGACGAAGTTCCGCCCATCAGCGTATCTACCATCTCTTTCGCAAACGAAATCGGCAGCAGCTGCATAATGGTAGAATCAATCAAGTCTCCGATAGCCAAGCGGAACGACACTTTAATGAAGAGATCGTCCGGCGGAAGCTTCTCCACGCCTGAACCACTGTGAATATCCAAAATATCAATACCGGGCGGCGAGATGTTAACAAAACGGTTGAAGATCGTAGACATGGATGTAGCTGATGAACCCATCATCTGATTCATCGCTTCTTGAACCGCACTGATGTGGATCTCATTCAGCTCTGACCCCAGCAGCTTTCCTTCACCGCCAAGCATTAAATCCGCAATGGTCTGCGCATCTTTTGTTTTAATAACGAGAGAGTTGATCCCTTGGAAGCCATCGACATAGCTAACGGATACGGCTACATGCGGCTTCGGAAATTCATTATCAAGCTCACTGCGTCTGATCAAGGATACTTTTGGCGTTGTAATATCTACTTTTCTGCCAAGCAGTGTTGAAAGAGCAGTGGCTGCACTCCCGAATGTGATATTACCGATTTCTCCAAGTGCATCCTGCTCGATAGAGCTTAGGTAATTATTTAGTTCTTGCTCCCGGTTAAACGACTCCGGCATCTCGGGCTCATCGGAAGTCTGACGCAGCAAGGCATCGATTTCTTCTTGTGATAAGTAATCTTTACTCGTCATACTCTTCTTCCACTCCTTCAGTGAGGATTTGATCAATTTGAACGGCCATACGATCTTTAACCGATCCCGGACTGCCGATAAATTTCAGCTTATCCCCAACTTTAATATCAAGCCCTTGATCTATCGGTTTGCTAAGCGATATCACATCGCCGACAGAAAGTCCCAGAAACTCGCGAATCGAAATACTGGAGTTACCAAGCTCACAGACGATCGGCAGCTTCGCTTTCGTCACGCGCTGCTTCAGGACCTCTACTTCCTCGGGTGCCCTTGTCTTCTTCTGCGACACAAACCAATGGTGCACGGATAGCCTTGGCATGATCGGCTCGATAACGACGTGCGGGATACATAAGTTAATCATCCCGGTCGTATCACCGATCTTCGTGCTAAGCGATATCAGTGCGATGGTTTCGTTCGGTGACACGATCTGCATAAACTGCGGATTCGTTTCTAATGCTTCCATCCGTGGCGAAATATCGATGATCGTCTTCCATGCCTCTTGTAAGCTCTCGAATGCTCTACTGAAGATTCGTTCCATAATGTTCGTTTCGATTTCAGTCAGTGCGTTGATTTTGGAAGGCGCTAAACCTTGTCCGCCTAACAATCGATCCAGCATCGCATAAGCAACGTTCGGATGAACCTCAAGCACCATTCTGCCTTCTAAAGGCTCCGCCTCGAAAATATTTAGGATCGTCATCTTGGGAATGGAGCGGATAAACTCGTCATAAGGCAGCTGTTCTACTTGAACGACACTTATTTGTACAAAGGTACGAAGCTGTGCTGAGAAATAGGTGGTCAAGTATCGCGCGAAGTTTTCGTGTATCCGAGTTAAGCTTCGGATATGATCCTTCGAGAAACGGACCGCACGTTTGAATTCATAGACACGAATTTTCTTCTGCGTTTCTTCCTTTTTTAATTCCTCTGCGTCCATTTCACCGGATGATAAAGCAGCGAGCAACGCATCAATCTCGTTCTGCGACAGAACATCAACCAATTATTTCACCCCCTTCAAGGAATGCGTCATGTTGCAACCTAATGACTACAGCGTCGTCACGATAAAGTTTGTTACCTGTACCTTAATGAGTTTGCCTTCCGGCAGCTCCTGATTGATTAAATTCAGCAGCTTGGCACATAGCTCATCTTTGCCTGCGGATCCTTTAACTTCATCAGGCTTCATGTCGGACAATGTCCGAATAATGATAGGTTTGATTTGGATATCTTTAATTTTATCGAAATCTTCTTTCGTCGATTTCTCATCTAATTGAAAAGCAAGCCCTAGTACCGCGATGTATTCCGGGTCGGCCAGGTTTGTTTTAATATCCGTAATTTCGCTGGTTAATTTCACCCGTTCATCCGCAGTCAGCTTGACCACCTTTACGGCTTCCGCATTATTAGCCGCTTTGCCAACAGCGTCCTTCGAATCGTCCCCACCCATTAAGGAGTTGAACAAAATAACAGCTACGATAGCAATTAATGTGATCGCTAGTAAAATGGTAATCAGCCAGGGCAGCATTTTTTTCATGTCGAGGGTCCCTCCGAATGTTCACTCTTTATGGTAGCCGCATAGACGCCTATACTGCGAAGATACGACTGTATGGAGGCAATTACTTCATCGGCCTTATTCAATACCAATATTTTTTTTCCCGTAGTTAAGGTAATCAAGGTATCCGGTGTTTCTTCAACTTGCTCGATCAAGAGCGCGTTAATATGTAATGTCTTTCCGTTCAAACGCTTTACCGCGATCATGGACTTCCTCCTTAAACTAGCAGGGAGGCAGGTAGGCCTCCCCTACGGTTATTCACCTAGCGTTTCAAGTTAACAACCTCTTGCAAAATCTCGTCTGAAGTTGTTATGATCCGTGAGTTAGCTTGGAATCCACGCTGCGCAACGATCATTTCGGTAAATTCTGATGTCAAATCGACATTCGACATCTCCAATTGACCCGCAATAATTGCGCCGGTACCTGCCTCAGCGTCACCTGCCGTTGTCATGACCACTTCACCGTCAACGTTCGCATTTGGCGTCATTCGGTAAAGGTTGCCTCCGATTTTCTCAAGTCCGTTCGGATTCGTCACTTTCACGACGCCCAGCTGGAACCCAGATGGTTGGCTTTGACCGTCTGCACCAACTGAGATGATCGAGCCGTCTTGTGAAATGGTGAACGATTTAACCTCGGCAGGATCCAGAACGATCGGTCCGCCATTAGAATCTAATACAAACATGCCGTCGCCATTAACGAGTTGGCCTGCTGCATCGAGAGTGAAGTTACCTGCCCGAGTCAGATAAGGAGCTTCAGCACCGTCTGCCGATGGGGAAACCGCGAAGAATCCATCTCCATCAATTCGAACGTCAGTAGGAACATTGGTGGTCATTGCACTACCAGGTGTGTGGATCGTGTCGATCGAAGCAATGGCAACACCAAGTCCCACCTGCTTCGCATTGACGCCCCCGGTTGTTCCTTCTTCAGGACGCGTTACACCGGAAACCGTTTGGCTGAGAATATCTTTGAACATAACGCGGCCTGCTTTAAATCCTACCGTATTTACGTTCGCGATATTGTTGCCGATGACGTCAAGCTTCGTTTGAAAACCGCGCATGCCTGAAACGCCGGAGTACATAGATCTTAACATGAATTGTCAGCCTCCTAGTGGTGTATGTACAGTTAATCTGCCTTTCAAAGAAGTCTATCTTATGAGTCGCTTCAGTCGATCCACGACTCTTCGGCTTCCAATAAGAAGGTCCAGCCGATTAAGAAACAATGACTGCACTGTCGATTTGAGTAAATACATTGCCTTGGAGGGAGTTACCATCCAGTGCAGTGATGACAGTACGACTTGGAACATTGACAATCATCGCGATGTCCCGATAAACGACCAGCGAATCCTTCGCACCTTTTGCTGCAGCCTGATCGATGGCGTTCACGATTTTGGATATCGTTTCGGGTTTGAACGTGATACCGCGCTGCGCCATACGTAACTCGGCGTGATTGCTGAACTTAAGCACATTGCGATCCAGCACTTCTTTGAATGATGCTGTACCGGCTGCCGTGCTCTCCTGCTGGTTCGGTTTACGAAGCTGACTGTTACCGGTTAACCGTAAATGGCCAATCTTCAAGATATCATCCATTGATAGCTGCACCGCCTTGATCCGCGATCGATACGATGTCATCCAGCTTAATATCTTTATCACCGATTCTTGCGTATTGCGCTTTATCTTTAATAATGATGGACTCTACATTTCCGGTTACCGGAATCATCTCGCCGGTATTGGCGTATTCATACCACTGAACTTCCTTACCGATCATACTTGATGCCATTCCCAGGTTTTGACGGAGCATCGTTAACTGATCTGACATGTTAACCAGCTGCTCTACAGAAGAGAATTGCGCCATTTGCGCGATAAAATCCTTATCCTGCAAAGGCTGCATGGGATCTTGGTTCTGCAGCTGCGTTACAAGAATCCGAAGGAAATCATCTTTGCCCAGGGAGGTGTCCGCTTTCTTCTCAGCTGCTGCTTGCACATTGCTCGCACTATAATAAGGCCAGACGTTGCGGGTTGAAACATTATCACCGGACATTTTTCTCGTCACCTCCGATCTATAGGTTCTTCGTTATCATTCATAACCTTGGAATGGTTATGCTCGCGTATGAATACCTCGGCCTAAGCCCAGATCACGGTCAACCGCTTGTTCCACAGTCACTTCTTCCAGACCGGCATCAAAATCGATTTCTCCGTTTGCCTCATTGCCGGATTGGCGTTTGGACGTTCCTTGGTCTCTTCCGCTGTGACCTTGTCGGTCTTGGAACATGTTCGGCAATACAGGCGCTTGCGTTACCTCAAGCTTCTCTACTTGCATCCCCTGCGATAACAGAGCGGAACGAAGCTGTGCCATTTGATTCTCCAGCATATCCTTAGCAAGTACCGTGTCTGTCACGAACTGTGCAGTCAGTGTACCGTTATGCATCGAGATGTTGACATTAACTTGACCGAGATGTTCAGGGAATAAAGTCAATTGCGCGTTGGACATGCCATTGCTCGCCGTTACATTAAATTGGCTCACAACCATCTTCTGAATTGTTGAAGCAAATTGCTGAATGGGAACTGGCTGATCAACCGACTGCTTCGCTGCTGTCATCGCTTGGCGCTGCAATTCTTGATTGCCGGCTAATAGAGCGAAATTGATACTGCTCGGCTCTGATAGCGACTGCAACGTTTCAGTTTCGACTTGTTCAACTGCTTCCGGCTTGACTGCTGTTTTCAATAGCCCTACATGAAGCAATTGGTGGGCCATTCGCTGAAGATGATTATTAGTAGGTGTAGGGGCTGTTTGCAAAGCTCGAATGGAATCGATCCCGTTTGCCTGATTGGATGATTGAGCTGCCGAGCTAACTGTCGGCTCCGATTGCTTTCCGTTAATCAATTGCTCAAGCGCAATCAGCTGCTTGCTCACCAAACCATTTTGTTCGCGATCGGCCGCATTTCCCTTTTGCTTTTGCAAGAGTAACCGCAAATCGGATAATGCATCCTGCAAGCCCGCTTTCAATGCCGAGATGGCTTCCAGACCGGCCGACTCTGTGCCAGCAGCATCAGAAGTCGTCTGCCCTGATTGACCTTGAAGATTGGCTGCCATCGCTTGACCATTATTCAAGCCCGCCATGATACTTAGCAATTCGTTGATCCCACCGGCTGAATCGCCTTCGCCTTGTGTACTGTTAGCGCTTGTTTGATCCCCTGTAAGCGGAAGCGCTGGTTGTGCAATGGGCATGCCCGATAGCATACTCAGCAGATTGTCTAACTGAGCCAGAGCGTCGCTCAAGCTGCTTTCCGTTGTCGTTTCAGCCAATTCTTCACTGTCTGCAGCGTCAAGCTTCTTTAGAAGCTCTTCAATTGCAGCAAGCAGATCAGCAGCCGAAACGTTGTCGCCCAGCAGAGAGGCCAGCGTATTCACCGGTAATTGGGAAACAACTCCCGTTTCTTTGGAAAGTTGTGTAGGCGTCGAACCGGCTCCATTACCGGCAAGCGTCTGAACCAAGGTCTGGTTAAACTCATTGCCTTCCGTCCCCTTAACAGACGATGAACCTGATACCGCAGAAGGAGCACTGGCATTAGGTGAAGCATTGGATACTGGCATTTGCATGTTGTTTTTCACCTCCTTTAGCAAACCGTTTATTTGCCAAGCATGAGTTTAGAAACTAATTGCGCCGTAATATCTTTGTTCAATCCCGACATTTCCGCAATAATTTTGGAGCGTGATGCATCGTCAACGGCGTTTAGAATACGAAGCACTTTGCTTGGACTCACATCGGCCATCTTAAGCAGCAACTCTCCGGCACTTGCAGGATCCATGGTCGAGAAAGTTGTATTCAGCTGAGCTTTGCTTAGTACGATCTCTGGTTGCGCAACTGCGGAATCCTGTTTCTTAATCCTGGCTTGCAGCGCGGCGATTTGCCGATCCTTAGCTGTCTTCACATCTTTCAGCTTCACGGTAGCTTCGGCAGCTTTCTTCGGATTCATTTTCTCAAGCACCAGAACACGATCATCCGGTTTCATAGCATCCAGTACGAGCACCGCTTCATCCATTTCCATGCTTTCGAGAATTGGAGCCGCTTTGCTAGGTGTAATTTTGCCGTACATGGAGGCAAGCTCATTAATTTTATTTTGGTACTCTGCATCCTCAAGCGCCTTCTTCGTTCCATCTTGCTTGAGCTGTTCCACTTGAGCCTGAAGATCTTTAAGCTGCTGCGACAATCTCGTTTTCTCATCTGCGGCCTTGCTGAGCTCGGTCTCTTTAACCGTCAGCTGCGCCCGCAGTTCGCTGATTTTAGCTGTCGTATTTTCCGCTTTGATTTTGCCCTCATCGACAACGGCAGCATTCTCATCCGTCGCAGGATCCGGCAGCACTTTATTCAAGAACGGAACGGTATTCCCGATTTCAAGTGCCTTATTTCTTAAGTCGAAATTAAACAGGGTGACCAGTACGCCAAGTAGGATGAGCGTAAACAAGATCGGCGTAACAAAAAACATAAACCGTTCAAACCCGCTGTAGCCTTGCTTTTCCATATCCAAATCCGCCAAAATAAGTCCCTCCCTCGGGTATTGGCTCCCGATTCGCAAAACATCTCAACTGTTAGTGTGCTGCGTACATGAACCGGACAGAGGCCATTTCATCAAGCTCATTCTGCTCGACAAGCAGCATGTCTGCTTGGAAACGCTGGCGCGCGTTATCCTTCGATTTCTGCCATACCTTCTCGTCTTTCATTCGTTCAGACAATGCAATCCGCTTCACTTCGACGGCAGCTTCGGCTTTTTGGATGTCCATCATTTTCTGCTTAATGCAGATATCCAGATATTCGATGTACTCTTGGATAACCATTAGTTCTGAGAGTGTCACCGCTTGATTGGATGAAAGCTGTAGACGGTTACTCCATTCGGATCGGTCCTGATGGAGCTTCAAGAGGGATTGCTCCTCCGTCTGAAGCTCGCCGACTACAACGGATAACTGCCATTCCGCTTGCGATTTCTCGCTTGTTTTTAAGTCGACGATTTTTTGATAGGCGTAACGAAATCGTGCCATCTAGCTAGTTCATCTCCCATGTGAGGCATGAAATTCGTGAATGAGCCTCTTTTTCGATTCTTCATAGCCAACCTTTTCGTTCGTTTTCTGACGAGTGAAGGACCAGATATTATCGATAGAATCAATTGCTTGATCAATTTTTTCGTTAGAACCGCGTTGGTACGCCCCAATATTAATCAGATCTTCCGAATCTTTATAAATAGCGAGCAAACGTTTCAGTTCATTCGCTGCATCTTGCTGTTCTTCAGGCACAATTTCCTTCATGACCCGGCTAATCGATTGAAGTACGTCGATCGCAGGAAAATGACCTTTATGTGCTAAAGCACGGCTGAGCACGATATGTCCGTCCAGTATTCCGCGAACCGCATCGGCAATAGGTTCATTCATATCGTCACCATCTACCAGGACGGTGTAGAATGCTGTAATCGAGCCTCGTTCGCCGGTACCTGCACGTTCCAGCAGTTTGGGTAAGTTAGCAAACACGGAAGGCGTATAACCTCTTGTTGCAGGAGGTTCGCCGATGGCTAGTCCCACTTCACGAAGTGCCATTGCATAACGTGTTACGGAATCCATCATCAGCATGACATTCAGTCCACGATCACGAAAATATTCCGCAATGGTCGTGGCGATAAGCGCGCCTTTAATCCGGATTAATGCAGGTTGATCAGAGGTTGCAACAATGACTACGGAGCGAGCCAGTCCTTCAGGGCCAAGATCCTTCTCCATGAACTCAAGAACTTCCCGACCACGTTCACCGATTAAGGCGATCACGTTGACGTCAGCCGAAGTGTTTCTTGCGACCATGCCGAGAAGTGTACTCTTCCCTACACCGGAACCAGCGAAAATACCGACACGCTGACCTTGCCCTACTGTTAACAAGCCATCAATCGCACGGACACCAATGCTGAGAGGATCTTTAACTCTCGGTCTTGAAAGCGGATTGCTCGGCAGATTATGAGTTGAATGATGCGGCATGCGGCTTGAAATATAAGATCCGTCCAGCGGCTGTCCGAGACCATCTAACACTTTACCCAGCAAGTCAGAACCAACCTGCACAGTTAGAGGCTTACCGGTACCAACCACATCGCAGCCCGGTCCGATAGACTGGAGCTCGCCAAGCGGCATCAGGATTACCTTGTTATTGCGAAAACCGACGACCTCTGCTTTCAGAGGCTTGGTAGACTTGGCCGGATAGATCAAGCAAACATCGCCGATACTGGCGTCCGGTCCTTCGGATTCAACGGTTAACCCAATAACCTGTGTGACCTTGCCATTGACGCGAACTGGATCAATTGGACGCAAATGTTCAATGTAGCGATCTACATCCAACCTATTAGTAGTCATCAGCTTCTCCTCGTTCATCCGCTTGGTGTGCTAATTGGATGAGTTCGCGTTTGATTTCAGCCAACTGCGTATCAATTCGCGCATCGATGCTTCCGAAAGAAGAGCGGATGACGCAACCGAATTCCTTGACCGAAACATCCGGCACAATTTGCAATTCAGCTTGGGAATCAATGACGAGTGACAATTCTTCACGCGCCGCCTGCACGAACGTTAGCTGCAGAGGAGATACGCATAACGTGATAACGCCTTGCTCCCTCCGCCGTTCCAGCGACTTGCGAATGATGTCCAGTGACCAATTCGGATCAATCGTTAATTGCTTCTGAATGATCTTCTCGGCTATTGCGGTACTGAGCGCAACAACGAACGGTTCCGCCTCTTGAATGATTTGTTCCTTAGTTTCATAGGCAGAATCGAGAATCGCCCTGGCTTCCGTCAGCATCACTTCCCAGTGAGCTTGAACATCCGCCTCGGCTTGCGCCTTGCCTTCTTGGTAGCCCTGCTGGAACCCTTCTTGATGGACTTGCTCCATCAGTTGTTCATCCTGCAGACGACGCTCTAACCACCATTGGTCAATTTGGGCATTAGCCTCTGCGTGCATCGACTCAATCTGCTCGCCTGTCTCTTGAATGCGCTGCTTGGCGAATTGTTCGGCATCGCCCAGGATTTGATCTCGCATCGTAAGCGTTTCGGCACTTGGCCCTGCAGGTTCGCTTTGCTCTTCATCAGGCACAGGCGTTTGAATATATTTGTTATACCATTCAAGCCGCTTTAAATCTTCTACTGATATGACATGCGAAGATTTGTACAACTTAGACAATGATATCATCCCCTCCACCGCGGGCGATGATGATTTCACCGGACTCTTCGAGTCTACGGATCGTTGCTACGATGCGGGTTTGAGCTTCTTCAACGTCACGCAGCCGGACAGGTCCCATATATTCCATTTCTTCCTTGAACGTCTCTGCCATACGCTTGGACATGTTGCGGAAGATCGCTTCTCGAACTTCTTCACTGGCAACTTTAAGCGCAAGCTGCAGATCGGCATTCTCGATATCGCGGATAATACGTTGGATCGAACGGTTGTCGATATTGACGATATCTTCGAAAACGAACATTCTTTTCTTGATTTCTTCGGCCAGTTCCGGATCTTGAATCTCAAGCGCATCCAGGATCGTACGCTCTGTTCCGCGGTCGACGCCATTTAATATTTGAACAATTGATTCAATACCGCCCGCACTTGTGTAATCTTGAGTAACGGTAGCTGAAAGCTTCTGTTCGAGAATGCGTTCCACTTGCGAAATCACTTCCGGTGAAGTGCTGTCCATAAGCGCTACTCGGCGAGCAACCTCAGCTTGCTTCTCTTGCGGTAACGATGAAAGAATCTGAGAAGCTTGCTCTGCTTGCAAGTAAGAAAGCACCAATGCGATCGTTTGCGAATTCTCGTTCTGAATGAAGTTGAGAATTTGGCTCGCTTCCGCTTTGCGGGCAAAGTCGAAAGGCCGAACTTGCAATGTCGCCGTTAAACGGTTGATAACTTCCATTGCCTTGCTTTCGCCGAGCGCCTTCTCAAGAATTTCACGAGCATAGGTAATGCCGCCTTGCGAAATATATTCTTGTGCAACACAGATTTGATGAAAGTCATTTAAAATCGTTTCTTTGTCCAGCGTATCAACTTTGCGAACATTAGCGATTTCCAGCGTCAGCTGTTCAATTTCTTCTTCTCTCAAATGTTTGAAGATTTGAGCGGATACTTCAGGTCCGAGCGAGATTAACAATATTGCCGCTTTTTGTCGACCACTGAATCCATGCATTCTTGCCACCCTGGCCACCTCTATTCATCAACAAGCCAAGTCCGGAGCAAATTAACAAATTCCTCTGGTTTGCGCTTGGCAAGTGTTTCAAGCTGCTTGCGTACTTGACTTTCGTTTTGGACGGTTTCCAAATCGATTGTAGGATATTCGACTTTCGCTTGATTTGCTGCAAGTTCTTCTGCTTGAGCTGCTTGTTTGCGACGTCTTACAACGACATAACCAAGTCCGCCAATGATAGCAAGCGCCGCAAGTCCGATAGCGGTTAACCAGCCTGTCGATAAGATTGCAGAAGCAGAAGCACTGCCGTTGTCGACAAAAGTTTGCGCCATGATTGAAACCTTTTTGGCCATCAACGCGTCATCATTTACATCTTGACCTGATTCTACTAATTGCGACCGAATCAAAGATGTTAGGAAATTATTAATATCATTTTTCGATTCGTCATTAAGTTTGCTCTTCTCTACGCCGATACTAATAGATAAGTCCTTAATGGCATAGGGTCCTGATTCGATTTGATTATGAATCTTATCAAAATCATAGTTTGTCGTGCGACTGTTCTCTTCAGAGGTACCGCCGGCGCCTTGATCAGCAGTATATCCGGGAACATCCGTTTCACCTGTTCCGGCTACGCCGCCTGCTCCGCCTGCTCCGGTTGCGGTTTTGTTATTCTGAGATTCGCTCACTACGATTCCGTTGCCGTTATTGTTCTCAAGTGGCCGTACGAGATTTTGATCCGATACTTTCTTCTCGAAATTAAGCGAGCTCGAAACATTGACAACCAGATCTTCCATGCCCACCATCGGTGCCAGGAACGTTTGGATTTTTTGCTTTAGATCATTCTCATATTTGCGCTGCAACTGGTAATGCGTTTCGATTAAATCTCCACCGGTGGCTGCGCCTCCGATATCATCCGATGCAAGCAGTTCACCTTCGGGGCTAGAGATCGTAATGTTCTCGAGCTTGATATTAGGAATCGAGCTTTTCACCAAATTATAGTAGCCGTCAACTTCTTTCTGACTAGGTCGATAGCCCGGACGGAAAGACATTGTAATAGCAGCAGAAGACTGTTCTTTCTCCTCTTCTGTCATAAACGGAGATTCATTCGGAATCGTTACGAGAACATTCGATTTCTGAACGCCTTGCATACCGTTTAGCAGCTGCTGAATTTCTCCATTCAAGGCATTTCTTAATTTCACGTCGAATTCACGATCCGTTGAACCAAACATGGAATTCGTATCATTGAATATGTCGAGCCCGATTGAACCGTTTCGAACAATCCCCTGCGAGCCCGCTTCGATTTTAACCTTTGCGGCATCCGCAGCCGGAACCAGAATGCTCTGTCCGCCGTTTTCGAGCTTGTAAGGAATTTTGCTCGTGTCCAAATACTCCATTACAGCCGCAGCATCTGTACTATCCAAATCGCGAAACGCGACTTCATAACTCACTCTTGAGAAAATCATAGTCAGCAATACAATTGTCAGAACAAGTACGCCTACCGAGGCTCCCAGCCAAATTTTCTGTCTCTTCTCCATTGCATTCCAATATTGAGCAACTTTAGCTCGATACTGGGCAAATTTCTCGTTCACAATTTCACCTCACTGTTATGCTCTAATGCCATTCATGCTGCTATTAGATTTGCATCCGCATTATTTCTTGATAAGCCTCGATCACTTTATTGCGGACTTGTGAGGTGAGCTGCAAGCCGAGTTCTGCCTGCTGTGAGGCAACCATTACTTGCGATATATCCACATTGCCTAGTAAGTATTGATCTGTCATCGTATGTACGTTCTTCTCTTGTGCACTGACACCATCCAATGCGTTCTTCAGGAAATCGCTAAACGATTTCGTCATATCCGAAGCGGAAGCAGTCGGCGCATTTACATCAGTCTTCTCTATACCCGAATCAAAAAGTTTCACATTTTGCGATTGCAGCATATTCAATGACAATGGGTTAATCAATGGTATCCCTCCGCTTTATCTCTGTTTATTTACCGATCTCCAGCGCTTTCATATACATCCCTTTCGTTGCGTTCAATGCCGTAACATTGGCTTCGTAAGATCTTGAAGCGGAGATCATGTCTACCATCTCTTTCAGCACGTCGACGTTAGGCATTTTTACATAACCGTTCTCGTCAGCGTCAGGATGGCTCGGATTATAAACCAGCTTCGATGGCGTCTGATCTTCGATGATCCGTGATGCCTTAACGCCCGGAGAAGATGCTTTGCCGTTCAACTGTCCGTTTAGTACGTCGGCAAATGATTTCGCATTCGGTTCCAGAACGACCAATTTACGTTTGTAAGGTTCATAACGACCATTCACAAAATTCGCTCTCGTCGTTTCGGCATTCGCAATATTCGAAGAAATAACGTCCATACGGAGCCGCTGAGCAGTCAAAGCTGATGCACTGGCATCAAATCCGTTGGTTAATCTCATACTCAAGCTCTCCCTTCAATGCCTAATCTCATCATTTTCACTTCATGATTTATCTGTTGAACATAGTAATTGTAGTTCAATTGATTTTTTGCAAGAAGCGACATTTCTCGATCAATGTCGACATTGTTTATGTCGTTGTTCATCACGCTTGATTCGTCCGTGATGATTCGAGCCCCTGGAACAGCGGATGAAGCACCGATCGGAATATGACGAGCATTCGTTCTTTTTCCATTAATTTGGAAGTTATTACCGCCCATGCTTTGCTCCAGCAATTGTTCGAAAACAACTTCAGAGCGCTTGAATTTCGGCGTGTCTACATTCGCTATATTGTTGGAGATGATGCGTTGGCGCATTTCTGCAGCATTCATAGCACCCTGTAATCGACTGAATTCCGGGCCATTCAACAGGTTCACTGAAAAACCCCACTTTCCATTCTGTGTAATATATTTAATTCAACAGAATCCCTCTCATTCCTCCTTCTTTCGACAAAGAATTATTAAAAATATGAGAGAGTTGTGTCGAAGTTTTCCGTCAAGTTAATCTTCCTCACTTTCCTAATTTATTACAATAAGAAAAAAGCCCTATCTTTGTCGAAGATAGGACCTTGAAATGGGATTATTGTACTGGTTTATGAATGATTTTGTAATGTAACTGTCTAATATTTTAATTTTTGTTCTTTTTTAGCTCCTGGAGAAGCTGGGTATTTAGTATACGAATGTAAGTTCCTTTCATTCCCAATGAACGTGTTTCGATCACGCCGGCACTCTCCAATTTCCGAAGCGCGTTGACGATAACGGATCTGGTAATCCCAACCCGATCTGCAATTTTGGATGCAACGAGAAGCCCTTCTTTGCCATCCAATTCTTCGAAAATATGCTCGACCGCCTCAAGTTCACTAAACGAGAGTGAGCCCACTGCCACAGCGACAACCGTGCGGCTTCTTGCCTCTTGTTCAATTTCCTCTGCTCGTTCACGCAATATCTCCATGCCCACGATTGTACTTCCATATTCTGCCAAAATTAACTCGTCATCTCCGAACGGCTCCGCATTGCGCAGCAAAATCAAAGTACCGATACGCTCACGGCCGCCGACGATCGGAACTACCGTCATCTTGCGCTGCCCGGCCATCATAGGGAACGACTCGCTGATCCCTTCATCCGGAGCGACATTATTGACAGTTTCTTGCATATTCATAAACCGCTCATTGCTTTCGATCGAAAAACGCAAATCTGCGACAGGCAATGCACGCAGCTGTTCATGCTGGAACGGACCAACCGCCGCGCAGCCCAATACTTTACCTTTGCGGCTTACGACGAACACGTCGGCTTGAATCGTTGTGCAGAGCACCTCTGCCATTTCACGAAAATTGAGCGCTCCGCCTGCCGCACGCTGCAGCAGACGGTTAAGCGTTCTTGTTTTTGCCAATAAAATCATTAACTTATGCCCCCTACTTTCCTTACCGATCCTTTACAGTATATATTGACTTAAATCGCGATTTTTCGCAATGCTGCCTAATTTCTCGCGGACGTACTCCGGAGTGATTACCAGCTCTTCGAGAGAAAGCTCAGGCGCTTCGAAGGATAAATCCTCAAGCAGCTTCTCCAGAATCGTATGAAGGCGTCGCGCGCCAATATTTTCCGTATTTTTATTTACTTCCGCCGCAATGGATGCAAGCTCGCGAATGGCTTCATCGGAGAAGGTAATTGTAATCCCTTCCGTTTCGAGAAGCGCTGTGTATTGTTTGGTCAATGCATTTTTAGGCTCGGTTAAAATCTTTACAAAATCTTCCAAAGTCAAATTCGTCAATTCCACCCGGATCGGGAATCGTCCTTGAAGCTCCGGAATCAAATCGGATGGTTTAGCCATATGGAAAGCACCGGCAGCAATAAACAGGACATAGTCTGTTTTTACCGGGCCGTATTTTGTCATCACGGTAGATCCTTCAACGATCGGCAATATATCACGCTGCACGCCTTCACGGGAAACGTCGGGTCCCGACCCTCTTGAAGAGCTGGCAATTTTGTCAATTTCGTCTATGAAGATAATGCCCGACTGCTCTGCTCTGCTAACGGATTCGGTGATAACATCATCCATGTCGATTAGCTTGTTGGCTTCTTCCTGCGTCAGCGCTTTGCGGGCTTCCTTAACAGGCAGCTTCCGTTTCTTCGATTTCTTCGGCATCAATTGCCCGAACAGCTCTTGCATGTTCGCGCCCATGCCCATGCCTTCATTGCCTTGTCCTGCAAGCATATCCAGCATATTCGGCGAGTTATCCTCTACCTCGATTTCAATCATCTCGTTCTCAAGCTTACCCGCTGCGAGCTGTTCCTTCACTTGCTTGCGTCGTTCGAGTACGGAAGCGGACTCTTCCGGCTCGACTTCCGGCTCTTTCGAGCCTTGCGTGCTGCCAAAGAGCATTTCCAGCGGATTCTTCTGGCTTTTCGGTTTAGCCGCGGACGGCACAAGCAGAGTAACGATGCGCTCATTCGCCTGTTTCTCCGCTTTATCTTTAACCTTCTCGGTTCTTTCTTGCTTAACCATCCGAATCGACGTTTCAACGAGATCACGAACCATTGACTCTACATCACGGCCTACATAACCGACTTCAGTAAACTTGGTTGCTTCCACTTTAACGAAAGGTGCATTGACCAGTTTCGCCAATCGTCTTGCAATCTCTGTTTTACCGACGCCTGTAGGTCCGATCATCAGAATATTCTTAGGAACAATTTCGTCTCTGATAGCTTCATCAAGCCGACTTCTCCGATAACGATTGCGCAGTGCTACCGCTACCGATCTTTTGGCCGGCTTCTGGCCGACGATATATTTATCAAGCTCCGTCACAATTTGCTTCGGTGTCATAGCTTCATTTGTCATTTCCGATCCCTCCAAATGAGTCCGTAGTAAAAGCTTAAATTAGCCTATTTCTTCCACAATTATATTTCGGTTCGTGAACACGCAAATATCGGCTGCGATCTCAAGTGCGGATTTCACCATATCCTTCGCTTCGAGCTGAGGCGCATGCTGATGGAGAGCACGTGCTGCTGCAAGCGCGAAGCTGCCGCCTGATCCTATGGCCAAAATACCATCATCCGGCTCAATAATCTCGCCGCCGCCGGAAATAAGCAGTAAGCCCGTCGCATCCATAACGATCATCATCGCTTCGAGTTTACGCAGTACCCGATCAGAGCGCCAATCCTTCGCTAGCTCCACCGCAGCCCGTTGTAAATTGCCGTGATGCTCCTCTAATTTACCTTCAAACTTCTCGAAGAGTGAGATCGCGTCGGCTACCGAACCGGCAAAACCGGCAATAACCTGCCCACGGTACAAGCGGCGTACTTTCTTCGCATGGTGCTTCATAACCATACTATTGCCGAACGTCACTTGCCCGTCGCCTGCAATAGCACCTTTCCCATTATGCCGAACCGCACAGATCGTTGTCGCATGAAATTGCATTTCCATCATTTATGACCTCCTAAAAGTCTCGCATGCGCGAAACTGCTTCGTAAGGATAGGATTAAGTTTCGCTAAGAACATCATCTTCAGATAACGATAACAATACTACTTCGTTAGAATAGCTTGAGTTTTGCAAAAACTCCTAATAGATGAGAATCTGTTTATGCAAAAAGGAAGCAGCGGCCGAGGAATCGATCGAAGCCGCTGCTCTTTTGCCTGTTCTGGTTGTATCGTTACTCTGTGACCGTTTCCGCTTCTACCGGGGCAGGCTCAGCCGGATAACCAAGCTGCTCTTCTTTAAAGCGAGCCAACTGTTCTAACGCGCGATTGGCAATCGCATCGTTCTTATCCTTCTTGCTGCGCATCCGCTTCTCAAGCGGCGGGAATAAGCCGAAATTCGCATTCATCGGCTGGAAATGCTTGAAGTCGGCCGTTGTGATGTACTGCGCCATACTGCCGAGCGTTGTGTCCGGAGGGAAGACAAGCGGTTCTAAGCCGCGAGCCAATCGGCCTGCATTTAACCCGGCAATCAGACCCGAAGCAGCGGATTCAACATAACCTTCAACTCCGGTCATTTGACCGGCGAAGAATAAGTTGTCACGGTTTATGGTTTGATAGGTAGAACGAAGCAGTTTCGGTGAGTTGATGAACGTGTTGCGGTGCATAACCCCGAAACGAACAAACTCCGCATTTTCCAATCCCGGAATCAAGGATAGAACCCGCTTCTGTTCACCCCATTTGAGATGAGTTTGGAAGCCGACCAAATTGTACAGCGTACCTGCTGCGTTATCTTGACGAAGCTGAACGACGGCGTGAGGCAGCTTGCCGGTATGCGGGTTAATTAGACCAACAGGCTTCATTGGGCCAAACAACACCGTTTGCTTACCACGGCTGGCCATGACCTCGATCGGCATGCAGCCTTCGAAATATTGCTCTTTTTCAAACTCTTTCACTTCGGCGGTCTCAGCCGTTGTAAGAGCTTCATGGAAACGCTCAAACTCTTCTTCCGTCATAGGACAGTTGAGGTAAGCCGCTTCGCCCTTATCATAACGTGAAGCTAGGTAAACCTTCGTCATATCAATGGAATCTTTCTCCACGATTGGAGCAGCCGCGTCATAGAAATAGAAATATTCTTGACCTAACAGCTCTTGAATTTGGGCGGATAAACGCGGCGCCGTCAGAGGACCTGTCGCAATTAAGACGATGCCCTCAGTCGGAATTTCCGTCATTTCTTCCGTCCGCACGTCAATCAGAGGATGCTCCTTCAAAATTCTCGTCACATCGCCGGAGAAGCCGTCACGATCAACGGCAAGCGCACCGCCTGCTGGAACTGCGTTACGATCCGCGCAATCCAGAATCAAAGAGTTCATTCTGCGCATCTCTTCTTTAAGTACACCGACCGCGTTAGCCAGCCCGTTTGCACGCAAGCTGTTGCTGCATACCAGTTCGGCGAAATTATTCGTATGGTGAGCCGGCGTCTTAGTCGCCGGTCTCATCTCGTAAAGCGTAACAGGCACTCCTTGCGAAGCGATTTGCCAAGCAGCCTCGCTGCCCGCAAGACCTGCGCCGATGACTGTCACACGTTGTAATTCTGACAATGAACTTACCATCCTTTCAATCTTAACCTTCAGCCGGTTCTTGCTCCTCAGGTACCTCTTCATTATATTCACACTGCGTGCAGGCCAGCTTCGCGCCGCTGCGATTCCGCTTCTCTACCATTAAGCTGTTGCATTGCGGACATGGCTTAGTAGTCGGTTTATCCCATGACACGTAGTCGCAGCCAGGGTACTGATCACAGCCATAGAAGAAACGTCCCTTCTTACTGCGGCGCTCAATGATTTTCCCTTCCGCGCATTTCGGACAAGGAACACCGATATCTTTGACAATCGGCTTCGTATTGCGGCAATCCGGGAATCCGGAGCAAGCCAGGAACTTGCCGAATCGGCCCATTTTGTAGACCAAATGACGACCGCATTTCTCGCAAAGCTCATCGGATATTTCATCCTGCAGCTCAACTTCCTTCATCTCGTCCTCAGCAACCTCAAGCCGCTTCTCGAACGAGGAGTAGAAATTAGCCAGAACCTTAACCCAATCTTCTTTTCCGTCTTCCACATGGTCAAGGTCATCCTCCATGTGCGCGGTAAACTCGGCATCAAGGATTTCCGGAAAAAACTCTTCCATCATTTGAATAACCAGCTCACCAAGCTCCGTCGGAATGAATTTCTTCTCTTCGATGGCCACGTATCCGCGCTTTTGGATCGTTTCAAGCGTTGGTGCATACGTACTCGGACGCCCGATGCCCACTTCCTCCATCATCCGTACAAGACGCGCTTCGGAATATCGCGGCGGCGGCTGAGTGAAATGCTGCTTCTGCTCAACGGATTCCGTGCCGACAACATTTCCGGTCGCCAGAGGCGGGAGGAATTTCTCTTCGTCCGTCGTGCCATCATCGTTGCCTTCGACGTAGATTTTCATAAATCCATGGAATTTCACTTTGGAACCTACAGCCCGGAACACAGCGCCGTTACCGACATTAAAGTCGACGGTCATCGTATCCAGCACGGCCGAAGCCATCTGACTGGCAACGAAACGCTCCCAAACAAGCTTATACAGCCTGAATTGATCACGACTCAGATACTCTTTCATCGTGTCCGGATCACGAAGCACGGATGTTGGACGAATCGCTTCATGCGCGTCCTGAGCGTTGCTGTTCTTCTTCACATAAACACGAGGCTGTTCCGGTGCGAAGGCAGGACCATATTTCTCTTCGATATAAGCCTTCGCTTCCTCTTGAGCGATAGTCGAGATGCGAGTCGAATCCGTTCTCATATAAGTGATGAGACCGACTGTCCCTTCCTTGCCAAGGTCAACCCCTTCATAAAGCTGCTGGGCAACCGACATCGTCTTGGATGCGCGGAAACCAAGCTTACGCGCCGCTTCCTGTTGAAGCGAGCTTGTAATAAACGGAGCTGCAGGGTTACGCTGCCGTTCCTTCTCCTTCACTTCGCTGACGGTGAAAGCGGAAGAACCCATGGCTTGCAGCACCTCTTGAACATCCGCTTCGTTACCAAGCTCGCGCTTGCCGCCGTTAAGAGAATGATATTTCGCTTCGAAGGTGGTAGAGCCTTGCTTCAATTGAGCTGTAATCGACCAATATTCCTCAGGAACAAAGGCATCGATCTCATTCTCGCGATCGATAATCAGCTTCACGGCTACGGATTGCACCCGTCCCGCTGACAGCCCCTTCTTCACTTTCTTCCACAGCAGCGGGCTGATCTTATAACCAACCAGACGGTCTAGTATCCTGCGCGCCTGCTGGGCGTTTACAAGATCCATATTAATCGGTCTCGGTGTTTTGAAGGCGTCTTTCACGGCCTGCTTCGTAATCTCATTAAATACCACTCGGCAGGAGTCGCTCTCATCTATCTCCAGATAGTGTGCCAAATGCCACGCAATCGCTTCACCCTCGCGATCCGGGTCAGCTGCGAGATAGACTTTTTTTACTTTTTTGGAGGCGTCTTTTAATTCTTTCAGGACGCTCCCTTTTCCACGAATCGTTATATATTTTGGGTTAAAATCATTTTCGACCTCTACACCGATCTGGCTCTTCGGTAAATCTCGGATATGACCCATCGATGCTTTGACGATGAATTTACTCCCTAGATATTTACCGATTGTTTTCGCCTTTGCCGGTGACTCGACGATGACAAGTGAATCTGCCATTGATGCGCCCTCCTCTCCAATGCATGCTACATTACACTATATATGGAACCTGGATGCTGTTCAATCTTCCGTTTTATAGATAAATTTATCAGAACTGAATGCAAAAGTCCAAAAGGAAAGGATGAAAGCTCATGCATACGGTCAATTGATAGAGGACCATCCTGTAACAATCGAAGTAAAACAACTTCATTCTCATCCAAATCCTCGGCTTGCAATTCAGAGTTTAAACCTGCTTGCGCCTTCGAAATTTCCAATGCCGGGAGAAGTCCTTCATAGTCCTCCAAAATATCTTGCACCGAGGTGATTAGCTTAGCGCCTTGACGAATCAGCCCGTTGGTCCCGGCACTCTTCGGTGAAGAGATCGGACCCGGAACGGCAAATACATCTCGCGACATGTCCAGTGCTTGGTCGGCGGTTATCAAGGACCCGCTTCGTTCAGCGGCTTCCACGACCACAGTGCCTAAGGATAGTCCGGCTATGATGCGATTGCGCAGCGGGAACAAACCGGGATGAAACGGAGTGCCTGGGGCTACCTCCGAAATGACTACACCTTTTCTCACAATTTGCTCATAGAGTCCTCGGTTATCTAAGGGATATATACGATCCACCGGGGTGCCTAATACGGCAACAGTGCTTCCAAAGCCCTCCAGCGCGCCTTCGTGGGCTAATGCATCTATTCCCCTCGCCATCCCGCTAATGACGGTCAATCCTCGCTCAGAGAGCTTCCTAGCTAGGTCTGAAGCTGTTTTGCGGCCATAAGCTGTCGGTCCTCTTGTTCCTACGATAGCGATCGCATGTCGATGCAACAGCTCTACACGTCCGATTGCGTATAGGATCCAAGGAGGCTGAGGCATTTCACGCAATAGTTTCGGATAGCTGTCATCGAACCACGTGATGACTTGAATGCCGTGCTTCGACATCCGAGCCTGACGTTCTTCCACTTCTACCGTTGAAAACGCATTTGAAATCGCCGTTGCCTGATCCGGCTTTAAACCGACTGAAGAAATCCATGCTTCGGGCGAGAATCGTTCGTATAACCGCCACTCCCCATACTCCACAGCCTTGCGAATCGAGTGCCAGCCTACCCCCGGTGTCTCATGCAACGTGAGCAGTATTTCTCGTTCTTGAATGTATTCCTTCATTAATAATGCACCGTCCTTTCAAAATGACGGCTCGCATTCTCCCTTATTGTGACCGTGCGGCAAAGAGAATGCAAGCCAACTGCTCTGAATAATAAAAAAAAAAGCAACCCTCCGAAAGCCCATAGGGGGCTAATCGAAAGGTTGCTTACCTTTATTTGAAGCTATAGTAGTGTTGCTAAGCTTTTAGTGCGTTTTGCATTTGTCCAGCATGCCGCGCTCTTCCAGAACACTAACAAGGGTAGAACCCATTTCGGAAGGCGTAGGTGCTACGCGAATGCCGCATTTCTCAAGCGTTGCGATTTTCTCAGCTGCAGTACCTTTGCCGCCGGAAATAATCGCACCGGCATGTCCCATCCGTTTGCCCGGAGGTGCAGTTGCGCCGCCGATGAAGCCGACAACCGGTTTCTTCATGTTTGCTTTAACCCACTCTGCCGCTTCTTCTTCAGCAGAGCCGCCGATTTCACCAATCATGATGACAGCGTAAGTATCCGGATCTTCATTGAACATGTTCAAGATATCAATGAATTCCGAGCCTTTAACAGGGTCGCCGCCGATACCTACTGCGGAGGATTGACCGATTCCGCGAGTAGTCAGCTGATGTACAGCCTCGTAAGTGAGCGTTCCGCTGCGGGAAACGACGCCTACATGGCCTTTTGTATGAATGTAGCCCGGCATGATGCCGATCTTGCATTCACCCGGCGTGATAACGCCCGGACAGTTCGGTCCGATCAGGCGCGTTTTACGGCCTTCCATGTACCGCGTTACTTTAATCATGTCGATTACCGGAATACCTTCTGTAATACAGATAACCAGATCCAGCTCTGCATCTACAGCTTCCAAGATGGAATCTGCCGCGAATGCGGGCGGAACATAAATAACGGACGCTGTAGCGCCTGTTGCGGCAACAGCGTCAGCAACCGTATTGAATACAGGAAGCGAAACTACTGATCCGTTATCTAGTGTAATGTCAACATTGCTTCCGCCCTTGCCGGGCGTAACTCCGCCAACCATTTGGGTACCGTATTCCAGGGCGCCCTTCGCATGAAACAACCCTGTGGCACCAGTAATACCCTGGGTAATGACTTTTGTGTTTTTGCCTACCAAAATGCTCATCGAAACTCACATCCCCTAAATGAATTCGTATGCCGCGTAAAGTGCGACAATTAAGTCTTACTTTACTAGCGCGACGATTTTTTGTGCACCGTCGGCCATGGAGTCTGCAGCCACGATGTTTAGTCCGGATTCGTTCAACATCTTCTTGCCCAGTTCCACGTTAGTGCCTTCCAAACGAACTACGAGCGGACGGTCAAGACCGAGCTCTTTAGCCGCTGAAATAACACCGTCTGCGATGATATCGCATTTCATGATACCGCCGAAAATGTTAACGAAAATGCCCTTCACCTTCTCATCGGAGAGGATGATTTTGAACGCTTCCGTAACTTTCTCTTTGGTCGCACCGCCCCCTACGTCCAGGAAGTTAGCAGGGTCGCCGCCGTAGTACTTGATAATATCCATTGTCGCCATTGCGAGACCTGCGCCGTTAACCATACAGCCGATGTTGCCATCGAGTGCGATGTAGCTCAGATCAAACTTGGACGCTTGAATTTCCTTCTCATCCTCTTCATCCAAATCACGAAGCTCTAAGATGTCTTTATGACGGTACAAGGCATTGGAATCGAAGTTCAGCTTGGCGTCAAGCGCCATAACGTTGCCGTCGCCTGTTACGACGAGCGGGTTGATTTCTGCAATCGAGCAGTCTTTCTCTACGAAAGCCGCATACAGAGATAACATGAATTTAGCCGCTTTGCCGACCAATTCGTTAGGGATGTTGATCGAGTATGCCAGTTTACGCGCTTGGAATACTTGAAGCCCGACCGCTGGGTCGATCACTTCTTTGAAAATCTTCTCCGGCGAGTGCTCAGCAACTTCTTCGATCTCCGTGCCGCCCTCTTCGGATGCCATCATGACGATCCGTCCGGTTACGCGGTCAACAACAAGACCGATGTAGTACTCTTTCTTGATGTCGCAGCCTTGCTCGATAAGCAGGCGCTTCACTTCTTTACCTTCAGGACCCGTTTGGTGGGTAACGAGAACTTTGCCCAGAATTTGGCTAGCATAAGTGCGAACCTCATCCAAATTTTTGGCAACTTTAACGCCGCCCGCTTTACCGCGGCCGCCTGCATGAATTTGCGCTTTTACAACGACAACCGGTGTGCCCAGCGCTTCCGCTGCTGCCACCGCTTCATCGACAGAGAACGCCACTTTACCTTCCGGTACGGCAACCCCATACTGCTTAAGCAGTTGTTTACCCTGATACTCATGGATATTCATTGACGAAAATCCTCCTATCCGCAGTCAAATCCTACGTATGTACACAAAACCATAAGTATTGTAACACGTTTCGTCATGTGTTTCCTATTTTTTTAGCCTAAAAAGCCATCTTTTTTGATATTAGTTTCATCTCATATCGATATGGAATTGATGAAAAACAGTCATCTTGGAGATGCAATGGCTAAAATAAGGATTACTTGACTAGTATTGCCTAAGTTTAACAAAATATTGACACCAAACATATGTTCTTGTATCCTGTAAATAACCATTTATTTAGGAGGTCGCTGGATGAATACCTATTCCGGTCTACTATCAACATTCCAATCCCTAATTCCGTTCGCCAATTCTCTTCGCTCTTTGCCGGAAGAGGTGTGGAGCGCTCCGCTTCAGCCCGACAAATGGTCCACCCGCTCCGTAATCGGCCATATCATGTTGTGGGATCGACACTTTCTGCAAGAAGCAATCCGTCCGATTGCCGAAGGCAGACCGCTGACACTTCGACACTCGGATTTCGATACGTTTAATCGCCATGCTGCCGCCTATGCGGAATCGATCGACAAAGAGCAGCTGCTCGCAGAATGTATGTTCGTTCGAGAAGAGCTGTGGAAGCTTCTGATTTCCCTATCTGAAGAGAAACTGGAAATGGATTTTACCGATGGAGATGGGAACCCCTTTACGATTCACCATTATTTGGATGACTTCGTCTCTCATGACCGGCATCATTTAGACGAAATCGATCGATTCATCGCAGGGTAATTCGATCCCGTTGACAGCTGTTTTGCAGCTGAGCTATGATTCGAATAGAGCATTGCTTACATACGGACTTGTGAGGAAGCACCTTCATCCGACTTATTTGGTGGAGGTGTTTTTTTGTTATGTATACTCAAATTTGCAGTGGCAGCGTTTATGGTGTGGAAGGCAAATCAATCGCAGTGGAAGTTGATATTTCGAATGGCCTTCCCCAAGTCAATGTAGTCGGACTGCCGGATCCGGCCGTAAGGGAGTCGATCGAACGTGTTCGAGCAGCAGTCAAAAACTGCGGATTCACCTTTCCGATGGAACGAATTACGGTCAATCTTGCGCCGGCAGACCTTCGCAAAGAAGGCACTGCCTTTGATTTGGCTATAGCTGTAGGCGTTCTTACCTCTAGTGGACAGCTGAAAAGCAAATGGTTTGAACATGTATTGGTGCTCGGGGAACTGGCTTTAAACGGTGAGCTCCGGGCAATCCCGGGCGTGCTTGCGATGGTCGAGCAGGCTCGCTTGAGCGGCATCACCAACGTGCTGTTGCCAAAGGCCAATGCTGCTGAAGCCGCTTGTATTGGAGGTATGCGGCTGTTTGCTGTTTCTCATTTGCGAGAGTTAAGCGAAGCGAATGCGGATGAGCGTTCATGGGAACAGCTTCGATATGATGGTTATTCAGAGAAGCGCTATAAACTGAATTCCAGAGAGGCAGTCTACGGTGACTATGGGGATGTGCTGGGGCAGCATCATGCGAAGCGCGCCTTGCTTATCTCGGCGATTGGCAATCACAATGTACTTCTCTCGGGACCTCCGGGGACAGGCAAGACCATGCTCGCAAGACGACTTCCGGGTATTATGCCCCCGCTTGGCGAAGAAGAAGCCTTGCAGGTTACGAAGATATATAGTGCAGCCGGTAAGCTGCCGAGCGGCATTCCTACATTAATGAGAGAACGTCCTTTTCGCAGTCCGCACCATACGATTTCATCAGCCGGTTTGATTGGCGGCGGGTCTATTCCGAGACCGGGTGAAGTCACCCTGGCGCATCGAGGACTGTTATTTCTAGATGAACTGCCGGAGTTTTCACGCGCGTCACTTGAAGTGCTTAGGCAGCCGCTCGAAGACCGGGAAGTAACAATTGCCAGATCACGCGCAGTGTTCCGATTTCCGGCTTCTTTTCTCCTTGCCGTCTCCATGAATCCTTGCCCATGCGGTTACTACGGACATGACACTGACGAACATCGCTGTGTATGCAGCGAGTTAGTCCTGGCACGTTACCGTGCGAAGATTTCCGGCCCTCTTCTGGACCGAATTGATATGCATATTGAAGTACCCAGACCACCTAAGACGGAGGGTCTGACCAACGGCATGACATCTGCACAGATGAGAGAAATTGTACTGGCGGCCACCGAGCGCCAGCAAGCCAGAATAACAACCAGCCATCCAGGGCGTTCATTATCGGAACTCGCAGGCGCATCTCTTCGTAAAGCCGTTCATTTAACGCGAGAAGCCGAGCAACTGCTTCGCGTAGCGTTCGATACTCTCGGTGTCAGCTTACGTGCGCATGATCGGATACTTAAGCTTTCTCGCACGATCGCTGATCTGGATTCCAGCGACCTCGTAGACAGCCAACATGTCGCCGAGGCGATCGGATATCGGAGTCTCGATCGCAAGCTTCATGCGTTGTAGGCGTATTGATAGAAGAAAGAGATGGCCAGGGCCATCTCTTTTTTGTCAGGTGTGAAATGATGGTTTAGAAAGCGGATTCGATATGTTTGAGTTCGGTGACCTGATATGGTGCGAGTGATTCTCCCTGAACAGCTACAGCGGTAATGGCAATGACATCAAAGCGGAGCGCGGTATGATGCAGCTTATTCATGGACACATAAACCTCTGCTATGGACCGGACTTGCAGCTGTTTACGTATATCGACCGATTCGACAGCTGTGCCGAACCTGCCGCCTGCTCTACGTGTCCGTACCTCAACTATGACTAGTACGGATTCCGATTTCGCTACAATGTCTAGTTCCCCCATACGACATCGCCAATTCCGATGGACGATCGCATATCCCTGTTCTTTCAAGTATCGAACTGCTTCCTCTTCACCGAACTTGCCGATCGCTTGTCTCGTATCGGTTCCGGTCGTGCGGTTATTCACTCTCAATCTTTGCTTCCTCCCGCCTTACGATCCGACCGATAAACAAACGACAAGATCTCCGCAACCAGCGTATACAGCTCTGGCGGTACTTCCTGATCCAGGTCCAGCTTCGACAACACTTCGACAAGAGAGGAATCCTCTTGGATCGGTACCCCGCTTTCAGCCGCTTTGTCCAGAATAGCTTCTGCCATCTTACCGCGGCCTTTGGCTACAACGACCGGAGCATTCCGCTCTCCCCCCGGCTCATATTTGAGCGCAACTGCTTTTTTATTCTGGATCAGGCCTTCAGGGGCTTGTCCGTTCTTTTCTTTCTCGTTCATACGCGGTAGTCTACTCCCTTATAAGGTCTGGTCGACCACTCGGTCGCTCCTGTTCCTACTGCCGTTGCATCAGAAGCGTTCATGCGCTCTGCCATTCTTTCCGGCATCGGGGTCGCTTTCAACGAAAGCAGCTGATAGCCGGCACGCTGCAGCGCCTCTGACAACTCGGCACGGGATGTCTCAATAAGTGAACCGGCCATCGGATGGTCATTCCATAAGTTAAGGCTGACGATTTTATCAACCACCTGTACATCAACGACGGTGTCCCCTAACGATTTCATGCGCAGATCAAACAAAAGTCTGCAATTATCCGCATCGAGCTCCCCTTTGCGGCCTCGTCTTGTTTGAATATGTACGGAAGCTGTTTGTCCCCCAGCTTGACTGTGCATCGGGATAAACATCGTCACATGTGAAAACAACGAGCTCGTCTTCTCGGGAGATAACAACAATTGCTGCCCGGTAATATGCGATACGAGCTGCTGGGCCGTGTCCCGCAGCGCCGATGGCACATCATCGGATGAAGCAAGCGTCATTAATGAGCTCTTCAGCGAATCATCGACGGCGTTCTTAACCGAACCGACTGAATCCGAAGAAGGCAGTACCGCCGGAAGCGGTGTGTTCCCCTGCTGCAACTGCGCTCGATCTGGGATCAAGCCAGCGACATTCCGATCCAGGTTTTCTTTAGGAGATGGGCTTGTCACCGCTGCATTGTTGTCTTGTCCGTTCTGACCAACTGTGACAGTTGGTTGTTTCTGCAGCTCATTCTGCTTCGTTGCTTGCTGCTGATCTTCTGTAACTGCAGCTGCAAGCAAACGCTCATGATCCACGCCCAGCCATTTCATCATCTGGCCCACCCAGTTCGCAGATGATGCCGCCGGCTGCGGCGTTGGGGCTGGAGTGCCGGCGTGCGCGACATGGTCGTGCGCTGCGGCCTCCGGCGAAGCCGGTTTGGCCGCCCCGCCGCCGGTGGCGATAGGCGGGGCGGTTGTCGGCCGAGCCGCGGGCTGCGCGCTCGCCGCAGCGGCGCCGCCAGCGCTCGGCGCGGCTGTGCCAGCCGCCGCGCCTTCCCCCGCTGCGCTGCGCGCAGCGGGGGCGGGAGCAGCAGCGGAACCCGCTGCTCCCGCCGGCCCCGGCGCCGGCTGCGCTGCGGCGCCTTGCGCGCCTTCGGCGCTCGAACCCGCCGGCTGCGCCTCGGCCAAGCCCGGCGCTGCGCGCATGAACGCTGCGCCTTCGCGCAGCAGCGTTTGCAGCTTCGCTGCAGCCGCTTGCCCCGCCGACTGCGGCTGCGCGGCTTCGCCCACCGCACCACTGTCGTCGGCGGACGAAGCGCCGCTCCAAGCGGCAAGCCCCCGCTCCAGCGACTCCAGCAGCGTATGCGCCGGAGTGCCGGAGAGCGTCTGCGCAAGCGCTCCGATCGTCGCGCTTGTCATCGGCAGGCCGCGCTTATTCGCGAGCGCGGCGGCCTTCGCCCAAACCTGCGCATCGCTGCCTTGCGGCATAACAGTCAGCGCCTGCTTAAATTGACTCGCTGTCTCGCGAGTCAGAGTGCCACCCTCACGACGCAGATCGCGCACAAGCTCCTGCGTCCATTTCTGTTCGGGCAGCCCTGACGCCTTCAGCCAATCTTTCAAACTCGCTTCATTCATAGATGTCGTTTGCTGATCGACTAACTTTAGCACGAGCGTTCCATCAACGGACTGCGGCTGCACTTGAAGCAAGGTTGATTGGCCCGGCTGCAGCGGCGTTTCTAATTTAGCTTGCACCTGTGTCCCATTTATTTGAATGACCGCTTCCTGGTCGTTTAACATCTTAACCAGAACGCCACGCACAATTTGCCCGACCTTAAGCTCCAGAGCCTTGCTATCGCCGGGCTGCACATCGCCAAGCAGTCCCTTCATCAATTGTCCGATCGATAATGTCATATCGCGACCGCTTCCTTCCCAACAAACTTCCTGTAACACCCTATCATCTGAACCGATAGTTATCCTATACCGTTATTATCGGCTCAGATGAGACGCAGATTAACGCATCCAAAAATAAAAAAACCGAACATCCCCCATTATATAGGAACGAACGGTCCAAGCGCAGCTATTCTTCTCTTGCTTTATGCATTTTGTTATTCTTCTCTTAGTATCTGCATCTCACTATTCTTTTCTCTCTACATGCATTTTGCTATTCTTCTATCACTTAATGTACTTTGCTATTCAATCACTTCAATCACCCTAAAACAACACCTGCTGCTCCATAAACAGCTTCCCCAGAAAGCTTTGACGGTGCATCGGACTTGGCCCGAGCTCCAGCAGTTTCTCCCGATGCAGCTTCGTCGCATAACCTTTATGTATCGCGATTCCATAGTCCGGGTACAGCTGATCCCATTCTCCCTTGCATAGCCGGTCTCGCGTGACCTTCGCAATAATCGACGCAGCCGCGATCGACTGGCTTCTGGCATCCCCTTTAATAATCGATTCTTGCGGGAGAGCGATATCTACCTTCTCTGCGTCCACCAACAAATAATCCGGCGGAACAGCTAGCAGTTCAACGGCTTGTTTCATCGCGAGTCGAGCTGCTTGTTTAATATTAATCGAATCAACCACGGCTGCATTCACACAAGATACCGCCCAAGCTTCGGCTTGATCCGTGATGAGCTCATACAGCTCCTCGCGTCTTTTCTCCGACAGCTTCTTGGAATCGTCAACGCCTTCAAGAATCAACCCCTCAGGCAAAATGACGGCAGCAGCCACCACATCGCCAAACAAACATCCGCGCCCAACCTCATCGATGCCCGCGATGTTCCGATACCCTTGCTCCCATAAGGGCTTCTCAAACTCCAACATCCGAATCCCCGCTCCCCTATACAAAATCCCCAGACACATCCGCCTAAGCTACCTTTTCACTACCAATATCCCATATTACAAAACAAACGGCTCCCTCACGATCAAGGCAGCCGTTCCCATTAGCAGAATGCTGCAATATGAAGCCTCGGCTTCAATCGCAAACCAATCTGATCTTTACTCAAAATCTTCCGGGGATTCAAGCGAAAGCCGGCCCAAATTACCTGCCCGCATTTCGCGCAAAATTATGCCGGACGTTTTCTCCAAATCAACGCGGCCTCCGCTAACCAGGCAGCCCCGCTTACGACCGATATCCTCCATCAAACGAACGATGTCGTCGTTGTCTTCGTAGTCCTTCGGAGGGTCCTTCAAGCCAAAACGCTCCGACAGCATCGGCCAGTAGCGTTTCGCCAGTTCTCTTACCGTGAAGAAAGCGACATCTTCGATGTTCAGCACCTGTTCGCGAATCGCGCCGGTCATGGCAAGGCGTTGCCCAACGAGCTGATCCTCGAACTTCGGCCATAGAATACCCGGTGTATCGAGCAATTCCATTTCCGTGCCGACTTTAATCCATTGCTGGCCTTTCGTAACACCCGGACGATCGCCGGTAGCCGCAATGCTTCGGCCTGCCAACCGATTGATCAGCGTCGATTTACCTACGTTCGGTATGCCAACGATGAGTCCGCGAATGGCCCGCGGTGTAATCCCTTTGGATATTTGCCGTTCGATTTTGTCATGGAGCAGTTGCTTAACCTTAACCGGTATTTCATTGACGCGTGTACCTGTAGAAGAGTCGATAGCCAAGCTTGTATAACCGAGGTCCGCAAAATAAGCCATCCATTTCTCGGTCGTGCGCGCATCCGCCAAATCCGATTTATTCAGCAAAATCAGTCTGGGCTTATTCAATAAAATATCGTCAATCATCGGGTTCCGGCTAGACAGCGGTACACGGGCATCCAAGAGCTCGATCGCAATATCGATCAGCTTGAGCTTCTCTTGGATTTCCCTTCTCGCTCTCGTCATATGACCGGGGAACCATTGAATCGTCATGTTGCTGCTTCACCTCATTTGTGTTTCACGAAAGAAATTTTATCCATCGGCCAGAAAATAATATCCGCACGGCCAACGATCTCCTTCATCGATACGTAACCGATCATTCGGCTGTCCTTACTGTTGCGGCGGTTATCCCCAAACGCAAGGATCATTCCTTCCGGGACAACATCGGTTGTAAAATTGGCATTCGGGAAATTACGGTCTGTCCCTTGGTTGTTGAAAATTTCGCCGTTTGCTTTAGCATTCTCGATCGATTCCTTTAAATACGGTTCGTCGACCTTTTTGCCGTTAATATATAAATCATCGTCTTGATATTTGACTTTATCGCCGGGAACGCCGATCACCCGTTTAATAAAATCTCTTCCCTCATCCGGGACATGAAATACGACAACTTCGCCGTGATGTGGCTCACGAATATCATAAATCACTTTGTTTACAATAAGTCGTTCCCCGGTATAGAAGGTTGGCTCCATCGACGGTCCGTCTACAATGAACGGTGCAAACAAGAAATAACGGATCACAAGCACTAATATAGCTGCAATGGCGAGTGCTTTAACCCACTCAAACACTTCTTTCTGCGCGCGGCCTCCGTTCGATCGATTAGATCTCGACTCGTTGATTGAAGGATCAACACCGTCTGCTGCAGCATGTACATGATCACGTTGATTCAGTTCGTTCGACTCTTGTCCATTCTCTTCTGTGCGGTTCTGTTGATCCACAAATTCCACCCTCTTCTATGCTGGGTCTATAGTTAGTTATGTAGGTAATCTAGTATTTTAAAAAAACGAAAAGGGACTTGTTTGCGCAAGTCCCCTCTCTTGTCGATAATTAACGAATTTCTTTGATTCTCGCAGCTTTACCGCGAAGTTCGCGAAGATAGTACAGTTTCGCGCGGCGAACTTTACCACGACGAGCAACTTCGATCTTCTCGATCTTCGGCGAGTTAAGCGGGAAAGTTCTTTCCACACCAACGCCATACGAGATTTTACGTACTGTAAAAGTAGCACTGATACCGCCGCCGCGACGTTTAATAACAACGCCTTCGAACAACTGTACACGCTCACGAGATCCCTCGATAACCTTTACATGCACCTTTAACGTATCGCCTGGACGAAAGTTAGGAAGGTCTGTACGAAGATTTTCTTGTGCAATGATTTGTAAAAGATTCATTGTAGTTTTCACTCCTTCCACCATAGACGTTCTTATAAGCTAACCGGAAACATATTGAAAACCGGATCATGGCTTCATAGCGGACCGTCCGACTTTGCAAAAGCAACATCTGAAATTATAACATATCCAAGCCCAGTACACAATAACTATTCATAAACTTTTTGGCTGGCGTATCAAAGCTCATTTTTGTTCTTTTGTTCGCGGGAACGGATCTGTTCATTCAGCCATTGCCGTTCTTTTTTCGTAAGCTCGGCAGTCTCCAGCAGCTCCGGACGGCGTTCCAATGTCCGCAGAATAGACTGCTGACGACGCCATACTTCCACGTTGGCATGATGCCCGGACATCAGCACCTCAGGCACTTCCCAATCACGGAATACAGCCGGGCGTGTATAATGCGGATGCTCCAGTAATCCGGTGCTGAACGAATCCGTTACAGCAGAGGTTTCATTGCCGAGAACGCCGGGAAGTAACCGAACGATACTATCGATCATAACCATTGCAGGCAGTTCGCCGCCGGTCAGTACATAGTCCCCTAATGAGATTTCATCTGTTACCAGATGCTGACGGATTCGCTCATCATAGCCCTCATAATGACCGCAAACAAACACAAGATGCTTGTGAGCGGACAGTTCTTCCGCTTTCTTCTGCGTATAGGGTTCACCTTGCGGACATAGCAGTATTACACGAGGACGCTCGGCGCCTTCCGGCATCAAGTCCTCTACAGCAGCGAATAACGGCTCCGGTTTCAGGACCATACCGCCTCCGCCGCCATATGGATAGTCATCGACCGTATTATGCTTATTATTCGCATATTCACGAAAGTTAACCGCATTCAGGCTGACGATTCCTTTATCCTTTGCTTTTCCAAGAATACTTGCTCCGAATACGCCATGGAACATTTCCGGAAACAGCGTCAATACGTCAATGCGCATACCGTTAGATCAGCCCTTCCATCAGGTGGACCTTAACGACTTTGTCTTTCACGTTGACATGAAGAACAACTTCATCAATGACTGGAATTAAGATTTGTTTGCCCTTTGGCTGTTGAATGACCCAAACATCGTTAGCACCCGGCACGAGGATTTCGGTGATGGTTCCAAGAATTGCGCCTTCGTCCGTAACTACGGTGCAGCCGATAATTTGATGCTGATAATACTCGCCGTCTTCAAGCTCAACAAGATCATCCTTGGATACTTTAAGCTCCCAGCCTTTGTACTTCTCGACTTGATTAATATCCTCGAAGCCCTTGAACTTTACAATATACATATTTTTATGAAATCTTGCGGAATGTACTTCAAGCTCAAGCTGCTGCTTGGTCTCAGGGTTAATTAACGTAAGCTTCTTACGCGGAGCGAAACGCTCCTCCGGAAAATCCGTTTGCGAGAAGATCTTCACTTCACCGCGAATACCGTGCGTATTCACCAGTTTACCTACAGATAGCCATTGATCCATTGTGTTCTCCTATCTTTTTCGTAATTTACCATCGAAAAAGGGCTAGGATACGTTCGTATCCTAACCCTGCTTCGATGTACGATCGCTACGAAATAATATCGACCATGACGCGCTTTTGCGTTTTGACGGCCGCCGATGTGACAACCGTCCTTAGCGCTTTAGCAATCCGTCCCTGTTTGCCAATGACTTTCCCGACATCGTCAGGATTCACGGATAACAGATAGACGGTGCCGCGATCGTCTTCTTTCACGTCGACACGTACGTCCTCCGGGTAATCCACTAAAGCCTTCGCTATGACAAGAATCAAATCTTTCATCACAATAGGCCCCCCGCATCGAGTAGTTATTTTTGAAGCTTCAGCTCATGAAGCTTAGTCATTACGCCTGCTTTGGAAAGCAAGTTGCGAACTGTGTCAGAAGCTTGTGCTCCGTCTTGAAGCCATTTAAGAGCTTTCTCTTCATCAATGTTCACTTGTGCCGGTTGTGCAACCGGGTTATAAGTGCCGATTTCTTCAATGAAGCGACCGTCACGTGGGGAACGGGAGTCCGATACAACCACACGGTAGAAAGGCGCTTTGTGCGCACCGATACGTTTCAAACGAATACGTACTGCCATGATAATTCACCTCCTTCAAAAAATTTCTAGGCTCTATATTAGAACGGGAATTTCATTCCTTTAGGAAGCATCCCTTTCAAACCCTTCATTCCGCCTTTAGGTCCTTTAGGGCCCATCATCGACGAGAACTGCTTCATCATCTTCTTCATATCATCGAACTGCTTGATCAGTCGGTTGACTTCCGCGATGGAAGTGCCGCTTCCTGTTGCAATCCGCTTACGTCTGCTGTGATTGAGAATTTCGGGCTTCTGCTTCTCGGCCTTCGTCATCGATTTCACGATGGCTTCAACGCGTCCGATTTGCTTCTCATCCACCTTGAGGTTCTTCATATCCTTCATCTTGCCCATACCGGGCATCATGTCGAGCAATTGGTCCAGCGGTCCAAGCTTACGAACCTGTTCCATTTGCTCAAGGAAATCTTCGAAGGTGAATTCCGCCGTACGCATTTTACGTTCCATCTCGGCCGCTTTCTCAGCGTCGATTGTGGAATGTGCTTTCTCGATCAGGGACAGCATATCGCCCATGCCGAGAATACGCGAAGCCATACGTTCCGGATGAAACGGCTCAAGCGGCTCAATCTTCTCGCCGGTTGCCGCAAACTTGATCGGGCAGCCTGTCACGGCTTTGACGGACAATGCAGCACCACCGCGTGTATCTCCGTCAAGCTTCGTCAGAATGACGCCTGTCAGTTCTAGCTGGCTGTGGAAGCTTTGCGCTACGTTAACCGCTTCTTGACCTGTCATCGCATCCACGACAAGCAGCACTTCGTCCGGTTTGGTTACTTCATGGATTTGACGAATCTCGCCCATGAGCGCCTCATCGATATGAAGTCGACCGGCTGTATCCACGATCACATAATCGTGACCGTTATCTTTGGCAAATTGCAAGCCTGCGCGAGCAATCTCCACCGGCGATGTTTGATCGCCGAGAGTAAAGACCGGAACACCAATCTGTTCCCCTAATACTTGCAACTGTTTAATGGCAGCGGGGCGATAAATATCGCCTGCAATCATTAGCGGCTTATGCTTGTCCTTGAGAAGAAGCTTTGCCAGCTTCGCTGTGGATGTTGTCTTACCGGCACCCTGCAAACCCGCCATTAGAATAACCGTTGGCGGTTTGTTGGACTTCGCAAGCTTCGACTGCGTTCCGCCCATAAGCTCGGTTAGTTCTTTATTTACAATGTCGACGACGACCATGCCTGGTGTGAAGCTCTTCGTGACTTCAAGTCCGACAGCCCGTTCCTTCACCTTTGCGATGAAATCCTTGACGACTTTGAAGTTAACGTCGGCTTCCAGAAGCGCCAAGCGTACTTCGCGCATCGCTTCGTTAACATCATCCTCAGACACTTTGCCTTTGCCGCGCAGTTTGCCGAATACATTCTGCAGCCTGCTGGACAACCCTTCAAATGCCATGATCGTCACCTCCTAGTCGCTACTATGTAATTCCTTGTATGTGAGCACGAAAGCTCTGGGTAAGCTTGTGCAGCTCCGTACTTAATTCCTTCTGCGTCACAACCTGCTCCACAAGCTCTTCGAGCTGGGATAACATTCGCTCTGCCGCTTCATGTCTGGCAAGCAATTGAAGCTTGCCTTCATAACTCTCCAACACCGTTTCTGCACGTTTCACATGTTCATAAACGGCCTGTCTGCTAATATCGAACTCAGCCGCAATTTCGCCAAGTGAATAATCGTCATGAAAATAATATTTCAGAAAGGTTTGCTGTTTCTCGGTAAGCAGCTTCTCGTAGAAGTCAAACAGCATATTAATTCGGTTTGTCTTCGCCAAGGCATCTGTTTCAGGTAGATGAGTTTTCTTCGCCGAGGCGACAGCTTCATGGACCGTCTTCATGCCAGCCACTCCTTTGCGTCAAGGCAATTACCTTTACATCATTTCCACGACGTTTATCATAGCTCAGCCGCCTATGCACTGTCAAGTGATTTTACTTGTCACCGCATTTGAGTAGAGAAAAGCCGCTGAATGCCTTCTTATCGCTCTATTCAGCTGCCTCATTATCTTCTTCAGCGCTTTGCAGAAGGCCGCCGAACAACGCATGAACGAACTGCTCGGAATCAAATTCCTGCAAATCATCCATTTTCTCGCCAAGACCGACAAGCTTCACCGGGAGATCGAGTTCATGGCGGATCGCAATGACGATACCGCCTTTCGCCGTTCCATCAAGCTTCGTCAACACAAGACCTGTAACCCCGCTCTTCTCGCCGAACAACTTTGCTTGGCTGAGTGCATTTTGACCCGTTGTCGCATCGAGCACCAATAGCACTTCATGAGGCGCGGTTGGCACTTCGCGCTGAATGACGCGGAAGATCTTGTTCAACTCTTCCATAAGGTTGTGCTTATTCTGCAATCGGCCTGCCGTATCGCACAGCAGAACGTCAACGCCGCGCTGCTTAGCCGCATGAACAGCATCATACATAACAGCCGCGGGATCTGCGCCGGACTCTTGTTTAATGACGTCCACGCCTACGCGTTTGCCCCAAACTTCAAGCTGCTCAATCGCGCCGGCACGGAAAGTATCTCCGGCTGCAAGCAGTACGCTTTTGCCTTCGCTCTTGAACTTGTGAGCCAGCTTACCGATCGTTGTTGTTTTACCTACGCCATTGACGCCAACGAACAAGATGACCGTCATGCCTTGATCTGCCATGCGCAGCTCGGCTTTCGCATCGCCTTTAAGCAGCTCCACCAGCTTCTCCGATAGGACAGGTTGCAAATCCGATGCATTTTCGATTTTGCGTTTCTTTACTTCGGCACGCAGATCATCGATCAGCTCCATGACCGTATTCACGCCTACATCGGCGCCGATCAGAATTTCTTCAAGTTCCTCGTAGAAAGCTTCGTCGATTTTTTTGCGACGCGTAATAAGCTCCTCGATTTTGCCGACGAATGCCGTTCTGGTTTTCGTCAGTCCTTCTTTGAACTTGGATGTTACCGCTTCGGTTTTCTGCGAAATGCTTTCTTTCAAGCGTTTAAAGAAGCTCATTTTATTGTCCTCCATCCTTTACTTGCTAAAGCCGGGCAATGGCGCAGGTTGCGCCATTGCCCGGCTTCTATAGTACGTGTGTATGCTGGAATTTGATTCTTTTTATGCCGAGAACGCTTCGTCTTCGTCCTCCAGCCGTACCGATACCAGCTTCGAAACGCCGCCTTCTTCCATCGTAACCCCGTAAAGGACATCAGCTTCTTCCATTGTCCCTTTGCGGTGGGTAACCACGATAAATTGCGTTAATTCCGAGAACTCGCGTAAGTATTGCGCGAACCGAGCAACGTTCGCTTCGTCGAGCGCCGCTTCAACCTCATCGAGCACGCAGAACGGAACCGGTTTGACTTGAAGGATTGCAAACAGCAATGCGATCGCGGTTAACGCACGTTCGCCGCCGGAGAGGAGCTGCAAATTTTGCAGTTTCTTACCGGGAGGTTGAGCCACGATATCGATACCGCTGTCGAGTACTCGCTCCGGATCGACCATAATGAGATCCGCGCGTCCGCCGCCGAACAGCTTCGAGAAGACGACTACGAAATGACCGCGAATGGCTTCGAACGTAGTCCGGAATCGCTTACTCATCTCTTCATCCATCTCGCGGATAACTTGATAGAGCGTTGTTTTGGCTTCGATAAGGTCATTCTTCTGATCATCCAGGAAGGTGTACCGTTCTTTCACGCGCTCATACTCATCAATCGCACCGAGGCTGACTTCACCTAAGCTTGAAATACGGCGCTTGAGATCACGAACCTCGTTCTGCGCTGCCTGAACATCTTCAGGCACCGGGTAGCGCTCCTTCGCAAGCTCATAGCTGAGCTCGTATTCTTCACTCAGCTTGCGAAGCAGGTTGTCCAGTTCAACATCGAGTCGATTCGCCGCAATCTCGATCTGCCGCAACTGATCTTCAATACTGCGAAGCTGAGCACGCTGCTCCTTCGTCTCACTCTCGCCAAGCTCCAGATCACGAGTAAGCTCTGCACGCTGTGCACGTTTTAGGTCCGTCTGCTCGGAGCAGCCGTCCTTCTTCAGCTTCAATGCGTTCAGCTGCTCGACCTGCTTCACGCTTTCCGTGAGATGCTGCTCTGCCTCTTCCTCTTGGCGCTGCAGCATTTCACGAAGCCCAGCCAGCTCCTGCTTCGCACGACCGATATCCGATCGAACGCGCGATGCCTGATCCTCGAATGACATTTTCTCCTGATCCGTCTTCGCAAGCGCGATCTTCAGATCGGTCAAATGATCCTGCAGCTGCTCCTTCGCGGATTCACCGGCCTTTCGGCGATCTTCTGCGATCCGAATCTCTTCCTGCAGCCGGGCCTCTTCCTTGGTCAGCACTTCAAGACGAATCTCCGCATCCTTGGCGGATTGGCTGATCTGCTGCTGCTCGGACTTGTGGCCGGCACTGTCTGCTTGGAACAGCTGAGCTTGATCATCCAGGTGACGTTTCTCATTATCCAATTGCTGAAGCTCAGCGCGGATGTGCTGCTCCTCGATCCGCTGCTTCTCGCCTTGCTCCCGCAAATCATCTACGTTCTGATTACGGATGGATTGCTCCTTGCGCAAGTCGCTGATTTTGTCCCTAAGTTTAACGAGCTGTCCGTCGGTGGAACGAATCTCTTCGTCCAATTGTTCGATTTGACGCTGTCTGCCGAGCAGGTTGGCACCTTTCTTCTGGATGCTTCCCCCTGTCATGGAACCTCCGGCGTTAACGACATCCCCTTCGAGCGTGACGACACGGAACCGATATTGGCATTTCGCCGCGATTCGGTTAGCATACTCCAACGTTTCGGCGATGAGGACATTGCCGAGCAGGTTCTCTGCGATATGCGCATACTTCGCATCACAGGAGATTAGCTCTGCCGCTACGCCTACGAAACCGTCCATTCCCGCGATCGTGCGCTTATCGTGCTCCGGAATATTGCGTCCGCGAATGACATCGAGCGGCAAGAACGTCGCCCGACCGAGCTGGCGCTGCTTCAGGAAAGCAATCGCTGCCCTTGCACTCCGTTCGTCATTCATGACGACATGCTGCAGTGCTCCGCCAAGCGCGGTCTCAATCGCAAGCTCCACTTTCTCAGGTACACGAATCAGCTCCGCTACAGCACCATGCACGCCTTCCACGCCGCCGCTTGTCCGACGCGAAGCTTTCAGAATTTCTTTGACGCCCTGCATAAAGCCGTCCAAGTCATCCTGCATTTCCTTCATCGTATCGCGTCTGGATGTCAGCGCCTCCAGCTTCTGCTCCCATTTGCGAACAGCAGACTGCGCTTCTTCAAGCAGCTTCTGTCCGTTCTGGAGATGCTCCGCTTCGGTAATGTAGCGATTCCGCACTTTATTGATCTCCGCCAGCGTTGCTTCCAATCGCTGCTTAAGCTCGGTTCTTCTGGCGCTTACTCGCTCATGCTGCTCCTGCCACTTGGAATGCTCGTCGCCAAGCCGTTCCATTCTGCGCTGAAGTGCTTCTTCCTGCTGGAGCGCATAACGGATCTCGTTGCGCAGCTGCGCCATCGTGCTGAGCACATCCAGGAGCTCTCCCTTCAGCGATTCCTCAGCATCGCCTGAAGCGGATGCGGAGGTTCCCAGAAGCTGCGCTTCCTCTTCGGCAAGCTTGAAACGAAGCGTATTCAGCTCATTCTCCAGTGAGGCTGCTTTGCCACGGAACTCCGCTTCTTCCTTCGTCAGTGCGCCGATCCGTTCATTTTGCGCGGCAATCGTTGCTTCAAGCTGTGAACGATTTTGCTCCAGGTTGCGTTTACGCTCTTTGAGTACCTCGCCGTATCCTTCGCATTTCTCATACTCTTCGCTGTATTGCAGCATCGATTCATGCAAACGGTCAAGCGCTTCCTCCAGCTCGCGCAGCTTGAACCGATCCTTCTCCAGCACCGCATCATGTTTGCTTACAACGGTAGACAAGGATAACTGCTCTTCTTGCAGCTTGCTCATGCACGCATTGGAATCGCTCCATGAATGATGAACGGTTTCAATGTTATGTACATACATCGAAATTTCGGTATGCTTCAGCTGTTCACGCAGCAGCTTGAATTGTTTGGCTTTCTCGGATTGCACGCGAAGCGGCTCAACTTGATCCTCCAGCTCGGTGACCAAATCGTGGATCCGAAGCAGGTTCGATTCCGTTTCCTCCAGCTTCTTCTGAGCTTCGCGTTTGCGTGATTTATATTTGACGATACCGGAAGCTTCTTCGAAGATTCCGCGTCGATCCTCGGAGCGCGTACTTAAAATTTCTTCAATACGGCCTTGTCCGATAATGGAATAAGCCTCTTTGCCTATTCCCGTATCCATAAACAATTCTGTAATATCTTTCAGTCGGCATGACTGCTTGTTAATCAAATATTCGCTGTCACCGCTGCGATGCACGCGGCGCGTGACCGTTACTTCGTTAAAATCTAGCGGAAGCGCGTTGTCTGAATTATCCAGCGTCAACGATACTTCGCCGAAATTGACCGCTTTGCGCGCATCGCTTCCCGCGAATATAATGTCTTCCATCTTGCCGCCGCGAAGACTCTTCGCGCTTTGTTCCCCTAATACCCAGCGAATGCTGTCGCTGATATTGCTCTTACCACTGCCGTTGGGGCCAACGACCGCCGTGATACCTCGGACGAATTCCAATTCCGTCTTGTCGGCAAACGACTTAAAGCCTGCTAATTCTATCCTTTTCAGGAACATCGCTTACCTTCACCTCAACGATTATTGTACCATAACTGTTCCAAAAGGTCAGGTCGAAAAACGTCGAAAAATGCCCGAAATCCGCCTTTTGCACGCCTTAAGCGACCGATTAAGGAAGGCGTTTCCAAGTACGCATCCACCATCTCCCGTAAATGCAAAAAATCCCGGTTACCAGTGGCGACCAGAATTTTGTTTCACATCGATGCTATACCAGCTTGCGCCATGCTTCTGCGGCTGCCTGCTGCTCGGCTTCCTTCTTCGTTCTGCCTGTACCGGAACCGTAACTGGTATCCCCGATATAGACTTCTACAATGAACTCCCGGTCATGTGCAGGACCGCGTTCTTCCACAATGCGATATTCGATCGGGCCCATCCCCGCGTGCTGCGCTTTCTCCTGCAGGTTCGATTTGAAATCCTTCACCAGCAAGCCGCCGTCGCTGTCGATATGCGGAAACATATGGGCAGTCAGAAACGTACGAACCGCATCTAAGCCTTGATCCAAATAAATCGCGCCTACAAAGGCTTCAAACAAATCTGCAAGCAATGCAGGCCGTTGACGCCCGCCAAGCTGCTCCTCACCGCGTCCCAGAAGAACATGAGAGCCCAAGTCCAGCAGATCCGCGAACCGCGCAAGCGAAGGCTCACAAACGATCGAAGCCCGCATTCGTGTCAGCTGACCTTCAGGCCGTTCCGGGAATGTCTTGTACAGAAACTCGGAAACGGTTAACTGCAGAATCGCATCGCCGAGAAATTCCAGCCGCTCATTGTGCTCCATTGCGGTTTGGCGGTGTTCGTTCACATAGGAGGTATGTGTAAATGCCTGTCTAAGAAGTCGGATGGTACGAAAATGGAGCTGCAGACGCTGCTGCAGCTCTTCGAACTTATCATGCTTCATATTTTCTCATCACGATCGTTGCGTTATGACCGCCGAACCCAAAGGAATTGGACAATGCATAAGTCAGATCGGCTTTACGCGGAGTATTCGGCACATAATCGAGATCGCATTCCGGATCTTGATTCTCCAGGTTAATCGTCGGAGGAATTACGCCGTTCTGCAGGGAAAGACCCAGAATAACAGCTTCCACGCCGCCGGCTGCACCAAGCAAGTGACCGGTCATCGACTTCGTAGAGCTTACTGCCAGCTTGTAGGCATGTTCTCCGAATGTTTTCTTGATGGCCGTCGTTTCGGACTTGTCGCCAACCGGAGTCGACGTACCGTGGGCGTTAATGTAATCGATTTGGGACGGCTCGATACCGCCGTCGCGAAGAGCTTTCACCATACAACGAGCAGCGCCATCCGGATCCGGCTCTGTCATATGATAAGCGTCGCCGCTCATGCCGTAGCCGACGATTTCCGCATAAATGCGAGCGCCGCGCTTCTGTGCATGCTCAAGCGATTCCAGAATCAACACGCCTGAGCCTTCGCCCATGACGAATCCGTCGCGGTCTACATCGAAAGGACGGGAAGCCTTTGTCGGCTCATCGTTTCTTGTCGACATCGCACGCAAGGAGCAGAATCCGGCCATACCTGTAGGTCTGATTGTCGCTTCCGCGCCGCCGCAAATCATGACATCGGCGTCGCCGCGTTGAATCATTTTGTAGGAATCGCCAATGGAATGCGTTCCTGTTGCACACGCCGTAACCGCCGTGCTGTTTGGACCTTTGGCGCCGGTAATCATCGAAACTTGGCCGGAAGCCATGTTCGCGATCATCATCGGAATAAAGAACGGGCTTACGCGCTTAGGACCTTTCTCCAGCAAAATATTATGCTGGTCTTCCCAAGTGCCCAGACCGCCGATACCCGAGCCGATCATAACGCCAACGCGCTCTGCATCTACTTCTTCGCCGATGTTGAGCGCGGCATCCTTAACGGCCAGCGTGCTCGCAACAACCGCGAATTGCACGAAACGGTCCATGCGACGCGCTTCTTTTTTATCAATTTGATAATCTTCCGGGTTAAAGTTCTTAATTTCTGCGGCAATTCGAGTCGGATATTCAGAAACGTCGAAAGCTTCCACTAACGAGACGCCTGATTTCCCTTCCATTAAATTACCCCAAAACGTATTCAAATCGGAACCGAGCGAAGTCATAACCCCCATGCCCGTAACGACCACTCTCTGTTTCATACCTATTCACCTCTGATGGGAAACCCAATTGGTTTATCTATCTATAAAAACGCTAATGCGCTTACAGCTGTTATTATGGCAAGGCACACGGATATGGAGAGAAGTCCCGCCTGTAACAACGGGACTAATCATTGTATTACTTAGCCAGAGAAGATATGTAGTTCACTACTTCTCCCACACTGGTAATTTTCTCTGCATCTTCATCAGAGATTTCCATATCGAATTCATCTTCCAGCTCCATGACAAGTTCAACGACATCAAGAGAGTCAGCTCCAAGATCTTCTTTGAAAGAAGCCTCAAGAGACACCTCCGACTCGTCAACGCCAAGGCGGTCGACAACGATGCGCTTTACACGATCAAATACATCGGACATCCGGTTCACCTCCTCCATGGTATTATACGAGAATTGCGGACAAATTGCCATACCGACCATGTCCCAGCGGCGTCCCTGCGGACTTTCCGCCTTGCTTACATGTACATGCCGCCATCCACATGAATCGTCTGTCCGGTCATGTATCCTGCTGCGTTAGACGCAAGGAAACGCACCGCGGCAGCAATATCCTGCGGATCGCCGAGTCTTGCAAGCGGAATGTCCGCAGCAAGCTTCTCACGCATTTCTTGCGGCAATTTGTCTGTCATATCGGTTTGAATAAAGCCCGGTGCCACACAGTTCACCGTGATGCCACGGGAAGCCAGCTCGCGTGCTGATGCCTTCGTGAGACCGATGACGCCTGCTTTCGCAGCCACATAGTTAGCCTGCCCCGGATTGCCCAGAACACCGACAACGGACGAAATATTGATGATGCGGCCGGAACGCTGCTTCATCATTTGACGGGTTACGGCCTTAATGCCATTGAACACGCCTTTGAGGTTCGTTTCGATGACTTGGTCGAACTCTTCTTCCTTCATCCGCATGATGAGATTATCGCGCGTAATGCCTGCGTTATTCACCAAAATATCGATGGCGCCGAACGTTTCCACGACTTGCTTGACCATGCCGTCGAACTCGTCGGTCTTGCCTACGTTCGCTTTCAATACCAGCGTGCGGCGGCCGAGCGCCGAAATCGTTTGAGCCGTTTCAGCCGCTGCCGCTTCGCTGCCGGAATAGTTGATCGCTACATCTGCGCCGGCTTCGGCCAATGCGATTGCAATGGAACGGCCGATTCCGCGGGATGCTCCTGTTACTAGGGCGATTTTTCCTGAGAGATCTGCAAATGTCAAAGTGGGGCACCTACTTTCCTTATAATTCCCCCCTAAATCCCCCTATAGGGGGACCCCAAGGGTCTCCGACCCTCTGGACACCCGGTCGGTATAACGTTTGTGCTGCAGAGTACCGCTCGCGAGTGATGTACGTGCGGGTCCTCGCTTTCGTCCCTTGCGGGACACGCTTTACTTTTGGCGCCGTTTAGCTACCTGTTGTCCCTCGCGGGACACATGATAACGTGGCTCCCTCCAGAGACGCGTGGGGGGGGGTTCGTGCTGATGCTCGCTTTCGTCCCTTGCGGGACACGCTTTACCTTTCGCGCGGGCGGTGTCAGCCTGCGCCTGCGGCTGGCTTCTTGGGCCGGCGACTTCATCTCCGCCGGTAGATCAAGGGCATGGCACCTGCGGTGCCACCTAGAATGGTCAGCCTGCGCCTGCGGCTGGCTTCTTCGGTCGGCGACTTCATCTTCCGCCGACAGGTCAAGGGCATGGCGCCAGCGGCACCACACTTCAAGGGCATGGCACCTGCGGTACCACAGGGCTGTTCGCCTGATTGGCGAATTAGACCGACCAAACCAACTAACCAACAAACCACAGACCGCAAACCCTGAACACTAAACCTAACCTTAACCCCAAACACCAAACACCAAACCTCGAACCAACTAAAGAACGGCTGCTTTGAGAGAGTCTAGGCTGTTGATCGAGATGATGTTGACGGTTTTGTCGATTTTCTTGATTAGGCCTGCGAGTACGGAGCCTGAACCGATTTCGACGAAGGTGTCCACGCCTTGCTCGATCAAGTAGCGCACGCTGTCTTCCCAGAGCACCGGCGAGTACACTTGCTCGGCCAGGAGCTTGCGGATTTCGTCTGCGTTTGTTGCCGGCTGAGCCGTTACGTTTGCAATGACGGGTACGGAAGCATCGCTAATGGAAAGAGCTGCAAGTACGCCTTCAAGACGCTCGGCTGCCGGTTTCATTAGGGAAGAGTGGAACGGTCCGCTGACTTCGAGCGGAATGACGCGTTTTGCTCCTGCTTCTTTGCCGCGTTCGACTACGCCCTGTACGCCTGCGGCTGTGCCGGAAACTACGATTTGGCCGGGGCAGTTGACGTTAGCCAGTTCTACCGCGCCTACTTCGGAAGATACTGCTGCACAGAGTGCCGCAAGCGCTTCGCGTTCTGCGCCAAGCACGGCTGCCATAGCGCCTTGACCGCTTGGCACGGCTTGCTCCATGAACTCGCCGCGAGCGCGTACGGTACGCACCGCGTCTTGATAAGACAATGCGCCGGCTGCAACGAGTGCGCTGTATTCGCCCAGGCTGTGGCCTGCCACGAAGTCAGGCTTTAAGCCGCTGTCTTTCAACGCTTCCAGCAGAGCGATGCTCACGGCAAGAAGTGCCGGTTGCGTGTTCGCCGTTTGTTTCAACTGTTCTTCGGGACCGTTGAAGATAATTTCGCTCAGTTTAAAGCCGAGCGCATCGTCCGCAGCGTCAATTATGGCTTTCGACGCGTCGAAGGCTTCATATACGTCTTTTCCCATTCCGACGGCTTGCGCCCCCTGACCGGGAAATACAAATGCGATTTTACCCAAGCTTCACTGCACCTCCGTGCTTTTCAATGAATCTGAATATACATATATAATGGCGTTGCTTAATTACCAGACAAGTACCGAAGCGCCCCAAGTCAAGCCGCCTCCGAAGCCAACCAGCACCAGATGATCGCCTTCCTTCACGCGGTTCTGTTCAACCGCCTCCGCAAGCGCGATCGGAATCGACGCCGCCGACACGTTGCCGTACTTATCCAGATTAATCATGCACTTGTCTTCCGACAAATCAAGACGATTGAGCGCGGATTGAATGATACGAATGTTCGCTTGATGCGGAATGAGCAGGTCGATCTTGCTTTTGTCGAGACCGGCTTTGCGAAGCGCCTCTTCCGCTGCGTTCCCCATGATCCGCACTGCAAATTTATAGACCTCATTGCCGGCCATATAAATAAAATGCTGCTTGTTCTCGATGCTCTCCGCTGAAGAAGGGGTACGGGAACCGCCTGCACATACTTTCAGCAGTTCGCCGCCGGCGCCGTCTGCACCGAGCTCGAACGAACGGAAGCCGCGGCCTTCGGCCACTTGCCCAAGGACAACCGCACCTGCGCCGTCACCGAACAAAATGCACGTATTGCGGTCGGTGTAATCCGTAATTCGGGAAAGACATTCTGCTCCTACGACCAGAACATGCTTGTACATACCCGTAGCAATCATATTTGAAGCCGTTGCAAGACCATAGATGAAACCCGAGCAAGCCGCAGACAAATCAAAGGCGGCCGCTTTCTTGGCACCGAGCTTCTCTTGCAGGAGACAAGCCGTCGAAGGGAAGAACATATCCGGCGTAATGGTTGCTACGATGATCAGGTCCAGCTCTTCTGCCGAAATGCCTGCCGCTTCGAGCGCCTTCTTGGATGCATGCAGCGCCAAGTCCGATGTCGCTTGATCCGGAGCAGCAATGCGGCGTTCGCGCATACCCGTCCGCGTTACGATCCATTCGTCGTTCGTTTCCACCATTTGTTCCAAATCTTTATTCGTCAAAATGCGATCCGGCACATATTTGCCTGTGCCGATAATGCCTACGGGATGTAGCTGCATAGTCCCACTCACTTCCTGCTGATTTCCGCTGCTATAGATGATATTAAATTGCTTTCGATTGCTAATTTCGCTTGACGCACAGCGTTCTTAACCGCCTTCACATCCGAGGATCCGTGACATTTCACGACCAGACCGTTCACGCCAAGAAGAGGCGCACCGCCATGTTCTTTATAATCCATTTTGTTGCGAAGCGCTCTGAGCTTAGGCTGCACGATCGCTGCCGCGAGTTTGGATAGAAGCGAGCTTGTGAACACATCGCGCATCGTTTTGAACAATGTGCCTGCCGTACCTTCCATCGCTTTGAGCATGATATTGCCGGCAAAACCGTCGCAGATCAGCACATCGCAGTTACGCACCAGTACATCGCGCGCCTCGACATTCCCGATAAAATGAATCGGTGCCGTCTCCAGCAGCTCGTACGCCGCTTTCGTAAGCTCATTGCCTTTCATCGCCTCTGTCCCTACATTGAGCAGACCGACGCGAGGCTTATCCATGCCATTCATCTTGCTGCGATAGATGCTGCCCATGATGGCATACTGCAGCAGATGCTCCGGTTTAGCATCCATGTTCGCGCCAAGATCAAGCGCCAGAACGCCTTTATCATCCATAGTCGGCAGCATCGTTACGAGCGCGGGACGCTCAATGCCTTCCATCCGTCCGACTACCAGAAGTCCCGTCGTCATTAATGCACCTGTATTTCCGGCTGAGAGCATCGCTTCCGCTTTGCCTTCGCGCACGAGCTGCCCGGCCATGACCATCGAAGAATTTTTCTTCCGGCGAACGGCTTTAACCGGTTCATCATCAGGACCGATAACATCCTCCGCGTGTAAAATCTCAATGTTCGAGGGCCGCTTGGAACCCAGATGCGTTTCAATCTGAGCCGTATCCCCAACGAGAATCAAGTGTACAGCCGGCCATTCAAGTGCTGCTTCCAACGCTCCCTTTACAATCAGAGAAGGAGCGTGGTCGCCCCCCATCGCGTCAATTGCGATCCGCACCATCCATTCCTCCTTCGATACCCGACTCGCCTGCGCCTGCGGAACGATAAATGACAAAATGGCCTTGGAACACCAATTCGTCACCTACGTACGAGCAAACCTCAACCTTTGCTTTGCTGCGGCCGCCGGAACGAACGTAAGCTTTGGCGATGCATTTCTCACCAAGCTTCACGGATCGTACGAATCTAATGTCAGCTGTTGCCGTTAAAGCAATTTCATCGTTAATCACCGCTACCGCGAGTGAGTTCGCTTGTGCAAAGACATGATGACCGCGAGCGATGCCGGTTCGTGAAAATACATGCTCTTCCTTAATTTCAAAAATAGAAATACCGCTGTTATCCAGCTGCAAATCCACTATATCCCCGATTACCTCATGCAGCGGCAGTGATCGGACGGCGTCATACGAACGCTCCGCCATCAGCTTCATTCTCTCCCGCAGCTCAGGTATGCCAAGCTCCAGCCGGTCAAGGCGCACCGTTTGGATGCTTACTTTCAACTGACGTGTCAGCTCCTGATCCGTTATGAACGGATTATCTTCAATAAGTCCGGTCAGCAGCTGATGCCTTTGTCTTTTCGGAAGACGTTCGATGGTCCGCACCACCTTTGCCTAATGATCTAAGTATGTACCTCGGCTGATTATCATACACCATGTTTGAGCACACTGATTACAATCAGCTATTATAACCAGGTACTAATAGTATAGTAAAGAAAGCCGCCGAGCGCAATGTGCGGCCGCCCAATTGGGCAAAAAAATAGCACCTCATCGCGGGATGAAGTACTATTGCTACGCTTAAAACTATTGTTTGATGATCTCTCTTGATTTGTAAGTTCCGCACACTTTGCATACCCGGTGAGCCAATTTCAACTCTCCGCATTGATCGCATTTAATCATACCCGGCACCGCGAGTTTAAAGTGCGTACGACGTTTGTCACGACGTGTTTTGGATGTTCTACGTTGTGGTACTGCCATGTTTCCCACCTCCTTAACAGAATTCGGTCTTCTCGGAACAAAAGCGGCTTCCAAGGAATCCACTCTTGTTCCTTAGAACGAAGATGGACTACAACAATCCATTTTCGTTCCTGGATCAAATTTGAATTCCAATAAACGAATTCAAATTTGAGTCCTACTTAAACAAATCTTTCAACGCGGCTAGTCTGGGATCGATATCGTCCTTTTGGCATCCGCAATTTGTCTCATTTAAGTTGGTGCCGCATGTGTGGCAGAGTCCTTTGCAGTCCTCTTCACAAAGCGGTACGAAAGGCAAAGCGAGCATCAGCATTTCTTCAAGAAATGGCTCAAACTCAAGCTTGTCCTCCTCCACCGGAATGATTTCTTCTTCCTCGGATCCGTTTAAAGCGGCTTTCGGCTTGAAACGCTCGTGAAATGGAACGACAACATGTTCTTTCGTCGACTCCAAACACCGCGAGCAAGCAAGATCGACATCAACGGACAGTTCGCCCTCCACATGAGCAATACCGTCTTCGCCCCACGCCGTCATGTTGACGTTCATTGGGTCTGCATGTAATACGTCTTTACGAACTTGCAGCAGCCAATCCGTGTTTAAACTTGACTGAGTGGGAACTTTCAATCCTTTGGCTATTAATTCCCGGACATAAATCTCCATACCATCACTCCAAACAAACAAAGTTTATTATATCGACTATTGAATCGTTTTGTCAACATTTTCACGCCGTGATATAGTGAAAAAATACCCTATCCCCTTTTGGAGGCTTACATTCATGCGAACCGTCGGGCTCATTGTCGAGTATAACCCATTTCATAACGGTCATCACTATCATTTGCAGCAATCGCTCAAAATAACGGGAAGCGACGCCGTCGTCGCCGTTATGAGCGGCCACTTCCTGCAGCGCGGCGAACCAGCGCTGCTCAATAAATGGACGCGCACCGAGATGGCGCTGCGCGGAGGCTGCGATGTCGTCATCGAGCTGCCTGTCGCCTATTCTACGCAGGCGGCGGAATGGTTCGGCTACGGCGCGGTCGCGCTCTTGGAAGCGACAGGCGTCGTAGACGCGCTCTGCTTCGGCAGCGAGGCCGGCGAGATCGGTCCGCTGCGCCGAGTCGCCGGATTGCTCGCGCATGAGCCAGCGGCCTTCAGCGCGCTCATGGCGGATTGCCTGCGGACAGGCGCCAGCTACCCCGCAGCCTACAGCGAAGCTGTTCGCTTGTATATGGAAACGGCCGGCGATGCAGAAGCAGCCGCCTTCCCGCTCGCCCAGCCGAACAATACGCTGGGGCTGCATTATTTGCTTGCGCTCGAGCGGCTTGGCAGCGCAATCGAGCCCTTCTCTCTGAAGCGCGAGAAGGCCGGTTACTCGCAGACGACCATTACAGATGCGCAAATCGCGAGCGCAACGGCAATCCGCAAGCTGACGCTCGAGGCCGCTTCCCCGGAGGGAGCCGCACCTTACGTACCGCACTCGACGCTCGAGCTGCTGCTGCGCGATCATGCGATCGGCAGAGGGCGGAACAGCTGGGAGCAATATACGTCACAGCTGTTTCATAAGCTTGTCGGCGAGTCGGCTGCGACTCTTGGCAGCTATCACGAAATGACCGAGGGCTTGGAACACCGGCTGAAGAAGACACTCCCTTCGCTCGATACACTTGCCTTCGAACCGCTGCTCGACAAACTGAAGACGAAACGCTATACGCGCACGAAGCTGCAGCGTGCTTTGCTCTCCGTGCTGCTGGGGCACTCGAAGGAGCTCTTATCTCCGGAACGGCTGCGTGACGGCATTCAATACATAAGAATACTCGGATACAGCCCTCGAGGGCAAGAGCTGCTTAAGCGAATGCGCAAGACGGCCAAGCTTCCGATCTTAAACAGCGCGGCGCGGTCACAGCAAGCCGATCCGTATCTGGAGCTAGATGTTCAGGCTACTTCGGTTTACGCGCTCGGCTGGCAAGGCGCAAGCCCGCGCGATCTCTACCGAGACTATTACGAGAAACCGATCACAATCTAAAAGCCGATTCCATGACTTTGGTCTATCCTTACGTAGACAAGCGTAAAAATGTAGTGGCTGTGTTTGTCCCGGCCCTACATGAATCATTGGAGTGAAACCCATGACGCGAACCATCCTGCTTGCATGCTTGTCAATATTGCTCGTCGCTTCGATTATCATTCGGCCGGACGAGGCCTTCCAAGCGTCCCTGCAAGGGCTGACCGTCTGGTGGAATCTCGTCTTCCCCGGATTGCTCCCATTCCTTACTTTACTTGAGCTGATGCTCGCTTTCGGCGCACTGCACGGCTTCGGAGCGCTTCTGCAGCCGCTCATGCGCAAGCTCTTTCGCCTGCCGGGCGAAGCCGGTATTGCGATAGCGCTGGGATGGTCCGGCGGCTTTCCCTGCGGTGCGGAGACAACAGCCGCCCTGCGCCGCAGCGAAACGGTGACCGCTCCGGAAGGACAGAGACTGCTCGCGTTGACCCATATGCCGAGCCCCCTGTTCATGCTCCTCGTCGTCGGAGCAGGCTTCTTGGAACGCCCGGCGATCGGAGCGGCAATTGCCGCAGCCGTATGGGCCTCCGCACTGCTCACAGCTTTCTTGCACGCTCGTTTCGCTAAGCTGAAACCCGCTGCAGCAAACAAGCAAGCTCAGCCTCCTGCAGCGGCATCCCTTTCCCGTTTGCTGAAACAAGCGGCTGTCGCCATGGTGGCCGCCAGAAAACGCGATGGCCGAACCTTCGGCAAGGTGCTCGGCGATTCCGTTACCGTATCCGTCTACAAGCTGATGGCCATTGGCGGTTTCATGATGTTCGGCGCCGTTCTCGTGAAGCTTACGCAGCCGTTACTGCCGGAAGGCACGCCTGCTTTCCTGCTGCCGGGATTATTAGAAAGCCATATCGGCACCTATGCGGCGGCTTCATCTCACTTCACAGGCGGCCTGCCTTGGAATGCGGCAGCTATCGCAGCCGTACTCAGCTTTGGCGGCTTAAGCGCCCTCCTCCAGGCCGGCAGCGCCATCTCCGGCACCGGCTTATCACTGAAACGGCTTGCCGCTACACGGCTCATTCAGAGCCTGCTCGCGTTCATCCTTACCCTCGCAGCTTGGAAGCCGATGTCTTCTTTGGCGGGCCGCATCATCCCGACGGCTGCTCCGGCTATGGAACAACCAGAAAAGACAGGCGGCGCCACGAATGCAATCATCCACGCGGGCGATCTACATTCACTGTGGCCATATACACCTGTCCTGCTGCTGCTATTCCTCTTCATACTGCTGGCACTTATAACCGCCTCATTGCTGGCCGCGCCTCAATCCAAGACGAACTAATCCTGGTCCGCATATTTGGCAATCAGCGCTTCCCGCACCTCATCGGGCACCAAGTCCTGCACATTGCCTTTAAACTTCGCAATTTCCTTCACGATACTGGAGCTCAAATACGAATATTTGGGATTCGTCATCATAAATATCGTCTCGATCTCGCCATCGAGCTGATGATTGGTGGAAGCCATCTGCAGCTCATATTCAAAATCCGTAACCGAGCGAATTCCGCGCACGATACAATCCGCATTGCGCGAGCGCATGAAGTTAACGAGCAGATCACGGAAGCTGTCGATCGTCACATTCGGCAGCTCTTTGGTGATTTCAGTTAACAGCGCTTTACGCTCCTCCACCGTAAACAGCGGGTTTTTGCTGGAATTGTTCAGTACCGCAACGATCAAATGATCGAACTGCTTTGCCGCGCGTTTAATAATATCCAAATGCCCGCATGTGACGGGATCAAAGCTGCCCGGATATACGGCAACACGCTGTCTTGGCATTCCTGTTGGTGTTGTCATGCTTACGCCTCCATATGTACGGTTGGCTCTGCCGCCTTATCGTACCTATAAATAGTCACTGCCGTGTCGCCGTACTTCGAATGTCTGATCTGCCGGAAAACATCCATCGCCTCCGGATAAACATGGTCAGCATCATGCTCGACGACTATCGTCGCGTCCGTACCGAGCAGATCACGTTCTGCCAGCTCATTCATTAAACTGTCCATTTCTTTCATCCGGTAAGGCGGGTCCAGAAAAACGAGCTCAAACTTAAGCCCGCGCTTCGCCAGCGCTTTCACCGCGCGCACCGCCTCCGTACGGTAAATTTCCGCTTGTTCCGCCACCCCGGCAGCCTGTACGTTTTGCTTGATAACCTCGATGCTTCCTCCGTCCAAATCGACAAAAACCGCACGATCCATCCCCCTGCTCAATGACTCAATGCCTAAACCTCCGGTACCCGCAAAGAGATCAAGCACAAGTCCGCCATCGAAGAAAGGACCAATCATACTGAAAATCGCTTCTTTTACTTTATCGGTTGTCGGACGCGTATTTTTGCCCGGAACCGCCTTTAAGGTCCGGCCCTTAGCCGTGCCTGCAATCACTCTCAAAGCTGCTCTTGCCCCTTTCGCCTTAGCCATCCTTACCGCTGCTTGTATCGTACCACAATTCATACAGCATGTTAAACGATTGCCTCCGGATTGTCATGACTTCGCTCCTTCGCGTCTATATATAACCATGCGGCGCAACACATTCCATAGGAGGGATTCCCATGAACAAGTATCGGCAGCCCGTAACAGTCCTTCCCGTCCCCTTTCACTACGGAGCCAGCAGACCCGGTGCAAGCGGCGGTCCGGAGGCCGTCCTTCAAGCAGGCTTACCTGAGAAGCTTCAATTGTTGAATCAGAGTTATTCTATATTACCGTGGAAGGAAACAGCTGAATCCGCAATAGAACGCCGTACATTGGAACGGTTACGCAACTGGGGGCGCGTGCTTGCAATGAGTGAAGCTCTCGCACACTCGGCACATGCCGCTATGGAAAACGAAACCTTTCCGCTCACTATAGGAGGAGATCACAGCATCGCAATCGGCACCATCGCGGGAATTACCGAGCGCATTCAGCAATTAGGAGTCGTCTGGATTGATGCACATGCCGATATGAACACTCCGGCGACCTCATTGACGGGCAATATTCACGGAATGGCTTTGGCGGCGAGTCTTGGCCTCGGCGATTCGAGATTCACGGATCTGCTCGGACGATCCCCGAAATTGCAAGCTAAACGTGTCGTCCTTGTCGGTGTCAGAGAGCTGGACGAAGGTGAGAAACGAAACATTTACGAAACCGGCATCACCTGTTTCACCATGCACGATATCGATCGTATCGGAATGGGGCGCGTGATGGAGAAAGCCATCGCGATCGCTTCGTATGGCTCCGAAGGCGTGCACGTCAGCTTCGATATAGACAGTGTCGATCCGGGCGAAGCTCCCGGAACCGGCACTCCCGTACGAGGCGGTCTTAATTACAGAGAGGCGCATTTGGCCATGGAGATGTTGTTCGATTGCGGGATGGTGACCTCCGCCGATATTGTCGAAGTGAATCCGCTTCTGGATACGAACGGCCGCACAGCCAGACTCGCGGTAGAGCTCATCGGCTCTTTGCTCGGCGAGCGTATATTATAGAAGAGACTTTGTCAGTTGCACTAATACGCCAAAAAAGGACGATTCGCATCGACTGCGAACCGTCCTTCTCATTTAGTTATGCATAATGGCAGGCAGCCCATTGGTTAGGTGCAACCTCACGGAATGCAGGCACTTCTGCAGCGCATTTCTCTGTCGCAAACGGACAGCGTGTCCGGAAGTTACAGCCGCTTGGCGGGTTAACCGGGCTCGGCAGCTCGCCAGTCAGAACAATACGCTCTTTATTCTCTTCTACATCCGGATCCGGTACCGGAATCGCGGACATCAGTGCTTTGGTATACGGATGTTTCGGATTGGCGTAGAGGTCTTCACTGCTTGCGAGCTCAACCATTTTACCCAGATACATAACCGCCACACGGTCACTGATATGTTTAACCATCGCAAGGTCATGCGCGATAAACAAGTACGTCAAACCGTAATCGCGCTGCAAATCTTGCAGCAAATTGACTACTTGCGCTTGAATGGAAACGTCGAGTGCCGAGATCGGCTCATCGCACACGATGAATTTCGGATTTAGCGCAAGCGCGCGAGCAATCCCGATCCGTTGACGCTGACCGCCGGAGAATTCATGCGGATAACGTTTGGCGTGATCCGAACGAAGGCCTACACGGTCAAGCAGTCGCTCAACTTGCAGCTTTCTTTCCTTGGAGCTGCCGGCCAAACCGTGAATATCAAGCGGTTCGGCGATCAGGTTTTCGACTTTCCAGCGCGGATTAAGCGAAGCATACGGATCTTGGAAAACCATTTGCATTTCGCGTCTCAGCGCCTTCAGGTTAGCCCCTTTAGCAGTCATGATGTCTTGACCTTGGAACTTTACGGATCCGGCAGTCGGTTCGTACAAACGAAGGAGCGTACGGCCGGCTGTCGATTTACCGCAACCGGACTCGCCTACCATACCAAGCGTTTCGCCTTTGCGGATGCCAAACGAAATATCGTTTACCGCTTTTAGCGTTTTACCATTACCGATTTCAAAGTGCTTCGCCAAGTGATCGACTTCAATCAACATTTCTTGGTTTGATTTCATGCACTTTCTCCCCCTTTGAGGGCCGCATCGTGCAACCAGCACTTAGCTGCTTGCGTTTCGCTGATTGTGTACGAAACCGGATCGTTGTCTACGCAAACCCGCATCGCTTCGTCACAACGCGCGCAGAACGCACAGCCAGTAGGCGGCGACGACATATCCGGCGGTGTCCCGATAATCGGAATAAGCGGCTCATTCTTATCATGATCCAATCGAGGAAGGGAACGCAGGAGTCCTCTCGTGTATGGATGCTGTGGATTTTTGAAAATTTCTTGCTTCGTTCCGGTTTCAACGACTTGTCCTGCGTACATAACTACGACACGGTCACACATGTCGGCAACGATTCCAAGGTCATGTGTAATGAGGATGATCGAAGTACCGGTTTTTTGCTGCAAATCCTTCATCAGTGTCATGATTTGCGCTTGAATCGTTACGTCCAGTGCCGTTGTCGGTTCGTCCGCAATCAGCAAGGTTGGGTTACAAGCAAGCGCGATTGCGATCATAACACGCTGACGCATACCGCCGGAGAATTGATGCGGGAACTGCTTAACACGTTCACTGGCATTCGGAATACCTACCAAATTCAGCAATTCAACCGCACGGCTAGTTGCATCCGACGAGCTCATTTTCTGATGTTTGATAAGCACTTCCGTAATTTGGCGACCTACTGTAAGGGTTGGATTAAGTGAAGTCATCGGATCTTGGAAGATCATGCCGATTTCCTTGCCGCGAATGGACTCCATCTCTTTCTCGCTTTTGCTTAGAAGATCTTCGCCCATAAATGCAATGGAGCCCTTCTTGTACACGCCGGGAGGCGTAGGGATCAGACGAAGAATAGATTGAGCGGTTACGCTCTTGCCGCTGCCGGACTCGCCGACGATTGCAACAGACTCTCCGGGTTGGATTTCCAAATTAACCCCGCGAACAGCCTGAACCTCTCCACCGCGCACGTGAAACGAGATATGCAAATCAGAAATACTGAGGATCGGATTACTCATAAACTCACTCCCTGCGCTGTTATTTTTTCATTTTCGGATCAAACGCATCTTGAAGACCGTCACCGAAAATGTTGAAGGCAAGCATTGTAATGCTCAGTAAGGATGCAGGAATCAGCATCAGCCATGGGTACAGTGTCCAAGAGGACATTGCTTCACCGATCAATGTACCAAGCGATGCCGCCGGTGATTGAACGCCAAGACCCAAGAAGCTTAGGAATGCTTCTGCAAATATAGCGGACGGTACCGACAACGTTACGGTAACGATAATCGGACCGAGTGTGTTCGGAATTAAGTGGCGGAACAAAATGCGGGAACCGCTGGCGCCCATCGATTGTGCCGCAAGCACGTATTCATGGTTCTTCAGCTGCAAAATTTGACCGCGAACGATCCACGACATCGTAATCCAGCCGGTGATGGATAGCGCGATGATGATGGTCGAGAGACCCGAGCCCATTACAACGGAAAGCAAGATAACGACAAGCAAATGCGGAATCGCATAAAGCACTTCAGCAAGCTTGTTCATTGCATCGCCGACACGTTTGCCTGCAAAGCCCATAACACCGCCATAAGCAACACCGATTACAAGGTCGATAAAAGCAGCCGTAAAACCAACGAGAAGCGAGATACGAACGCCCATCCATGTTCTCGTAAAGAGATCACGGCCCAGGTTATCTGTTCCAAACCAGTGCTTGCCCGATGGCGAAGCATAGGTATTCTTCAAATCGTTCGTAGATGAATCATAAGGCGAAAACATCGGACATACAACCGCCAAAATTATCATGACGATCAGGACGTACATCCCTGTCATAGCCCATTTATTCTTTTGAAGACGTGCCCAGTTCTCTTGGAACGTGGAACGGCTCGGTGCAGTTATTACTTCAGCTTCCGTATGTCTTTGCTTCAACTTCTCAAATGGCGCATTGGCAATCTGCTCTTCAAGCTTCAATTCATTCAGACGCGTACTCATTTTTTAACGACACCTCCGCTGACTTTGATACGCGGATCGACAAGAATGTAAGCCACATCTGTCAAGAAGCGTGCTGCCATAAGAATTACGGCGTAGAAAATCGTAATACCCATAATGAGCGTGTAGTCACGGTTGGTGATGCTGTCCACGAAGTGAGCACCCAATCCCGGAAGACCGTAAATTTGTTCGACTACGACGGAACCCGTAATGATGTTCGCTGTCATAGGACCAAGATAGGTAACTACCGGCAAAATACCGTTACGAAGTCCGTGCTGCCACAGAATGGCCGACGGCGTCAAACCTTTTGCCTTCGCAGTACGAATATAGTCCGAGGTCAGTACCTCGAGCATAGTTGAACGCGTTAATCTCGCGATGAATGCAATAGGGAGTGTCGACAAGGTGATTACGGGAAGCACATAATCGAGCGGGCTTTCCAACCCTGCAACATTAAATATCGGCACCTTAACGGCGAGGTAATATTGGATCATGGCACCGATAACGAAGTTTGGAACCGAAATACCGATAACGGCAACGAACATCGCCAAGTTATCAATCAATTTCTTATGTCTTAGCGCTGCCATCATGCCAAGGTAAATTCCGACAATTACCGAAACAACTACTGCAATCAAACCAATTTTAAGCGATGTGCCGAAGGAATCCGTAATAATGCTTGTTACCGTTCTGTTCTGACTTCTCATGGATTCACCAAGATCCAGTTGGAACAGGTTTTTCATGTAAATTGCGTACTGCGTGCCAATCGGTTTATCCAAGCCGTAATGCGCCATAATTTGCGCTTTAATCTCCGGCGGAATTGCTTTTTCCTGCGTGAAAGGGTCCCCTGGGACAGCCTTCATCAAGAAAAAGGTTGCGGTGGCTAGAATTAGCAACGAAATCACAATATTAACGAACTTACCACCTAAATACCGAGCCATCCCAAGCCCCCCCAATCAAAGAGAAGGGATATATATGGGGAACCCACATATATCCCTATACCCCTTAGTTTTTTCTTGCTGTTATTATTTTTCGATCGAAATACGAGTGTAATCAACGTTACCGCTGTAATCAACGATTGCGTTTTTCACGTACGGTTTAACCAATTGTGCAGAAGAGTAGTAGTAAAGCGGCATTAGAGCTTGATTGTCGCCAATCAGCAATTTTTCAGCTTTAGCCATTGCATCTACACGTTTTTGTTGATCGTTCGTGCTGTAAGCTTCTTTAACCAGTGCATCGTACTCTGGGCTTGCGAAGCCGATATCGTTGTTACCGCCTTTGGATGTGAACATGTCGATGAAAGTCATCGGGTCATTGTAGTCAGCACCCCAACCAGCGCGTGCAACATCATAGTTCAAGCTTTGACGGTTTTTCAAGAATACTTTCCACTCTTGAAGCTCCAGTTTAACTGTGATGCCAAGGTTTGTTTTCCACATGTCAGCGATTGCCTCAGCAACGTTCTTGTGAAGGCCTTCGTTGAAAGCAAGCGAGAATTCAGGCATCGAAGTCATGCCTTCTTCAGCCAAACCTTCTGCAAGCAATTTCTTAGCTTCAGTTACGTCTTCTTTGAAGTAGTCGTCTTTCACTTCGGAACGGTATTCGCCGCTCACGCCGTGGATACCTGTGGAAACGAAACCGTAAGCAGGAACTTGTCCGGCTTTAGTAACGTTGTCAACGATTGCTTGACGGTCTACAGCCATCGAAAGAGCTTTACGCACTTTTACGTTGTTGAAAGGTTTCTTTTGGTTGTTGAAGTTGTAGTAGTATGTGCTTGCAATACCTTTTACAGAAAGTTCTTTGTTGTTTTCTTTGCGGAACTTGTCAAGTTGCTCCGGCGGAATGCTTCCTGTTGGAGCGCCAGCCCAGTCAAGTTGACCTGTTTTGTACATGTTAAGCTCAGTGTTAGCGTCTTTAACCATCGAGAATTTTACGCTGGACAGCTTGATTTCATCTTTAGCCCAGTAGTTATCGTTTGGTACAAGCTCGATGGAATCACCGTGTTTCCACGAAGCCAATTTGAAAGGACCGTTGCTGATGTAGTCTTTCGCTTCAGCAGCCCAGTTAGCGTTGTCTTTCGCCGATTTATGAACCGGGAAGGAAGTGAAGAACGCTGTGATATTCAAGAAGTACGGAGTTGGGTTTTCCAACTGAACTTCAAGCGTTTTATCATCAAGGGCTTTAACGCCTACTTGCGCCGCATCAGCGATGTGATCCGGGTTGTCTTCTTTGATGTTATGGTTCTGTGCATTTTTGATGTAATAGAGCTGGTAAGCATATGGAGCCGGTGGGTTCAGGTTAGGATCCAAAGTACGTTTCCAGGAGTATTCGAAATCGCCTGCAGTGACAGGGTCACCGTTGGACCATTTCGCGTTGTCGCGAAGGTGGAACGTGTATTTCTTGCCGTCTTCGGAAATATCCCATTTCTCAGCTACGCCTGGAACGATGTTGCCATCTTTGTCCATACGTGTAAGACCCTCGAAGAGTCCGCTCAGCACAGTGAAGGATACTTGATCCTGTGCTTGTGCAACATCGAGACTAGGCGGTTCGGATGTAAGGTTCATCCGGAATGTTTGATCGCTGCCCGATCCGCTTTTCCCGCAGGCTGACAATACGCCTGTAAGAACCAGCATGAGTGAAACTAGAACTAGCATTTTTTTCTTCATTGCTTAGAACCCGCCTCCATGTTGATAAGTGTATTTTTTTAAACCCAGAGCCAATAATACAACGAATTTAACAATTTGTAAAACACAATTTGAACAATTGTAAAGATTTACTATCCATAGATGTCATATTAGTTAACAAGAACATGACTGGTAGCGCATTCAGCCCTTGTGCTTACTAGCTTTTACGAACTTATTGTGCCACAAAATAAGACGACCACCACAGGCCAAATTTTTCCTGCGATGGTCGTCTTATTTTATTGTGACTCGTGATTACTTCGCGTTCGTCGAAGAGTTTGACGCCGCGTTGTTCGCTGCCGGTTCTTGCGCTTCGTCGCCTGCAGCTGCATCTTTGAGCGTGTTCGTGATTTGCGATTTCGTCTTCAAATCTTCGAGCCAAGTCGGCGAAAGCTCTTGCACCTTCTGCGCGATCAGCTGCTCTTTAATATCTGCTTTCTTCTCATCGAGCGTAGCAGCCTTCGCCGCTTTATGATCGATCGCTTTGATGATATGGAAGCCGTATTGCGTTTGAATCGGTGCGCTGATCTCGTCTTTCTTCAGCTTGAATGCCGCTTCTTCGAATGCCGGATCCATCTGGCCTTTGCCGAAGAATCCAAGGTCGCCGCCTTGATCTTTGCTGCCCGGATCCGTGGATTTCTCTTTGGCAAGCGTAGCAAAGTCCGCGCCTTCTTTAAGCTGTTTCTCGATTGCATCCGCTTCTTCTTTGGTCGCTACAAGAATATGCGAAGCCTTCACTTGTTCCGGCTCATCGAATTGCGCTTTATTTTCTTCGAAATACGTTTTTACATCCGCGTCCGTTACTTTCGCCTGCGGCTCAAGAATTTTACGGATGCGAAGCTGCATCGGCGTTTGTTTCTTCAGATCGTCAAGCGTCATGCCTGCTTGCTGAAGAGCACCTTCGAACTCCGCTTCAGACGGGAAACGTTTCTTAATGCTTTCAATTTCTTTGTCCACTTCAGCATCGCCTACAACGATACCCGCTTTATCTGCTTCTTGCTTAATAAGCTCGTCCTGAATCATGTTCTCAAGCGTCTGCTCGCCGCCAACCTTAGCCATTTCGTCATACAATTGATCTTTGGTAATAGCTACACCGTTGACGGAGCCCACTGTTTCACTGCTGCCGCCGCCAAACGGCATCTTCACAATGGTAAAGAGCAGAACAACAGCCAGTCCGATTGAAATGTACATCCATGCTTTACCGTTATTCTTTGCTGCAGGAGCTGCTGCCTCAGGTCCGGGCTGCACTGATGCAGGTTGTTGTTTATCCTCATCGAGCTCTTCGACATCGTGATGCTTGTCATTATCTGTCGCTTCGACTGGTTCAACAGCCGCAACCTCGGCCGCTTCATCCGAGGAAACAACCTCTTTCGTTTCTTGCTCTACTGCCTCAAGCTCATTCTCATTCAAATTTTTCTCTTTATCTTTCTCGTTCAACTTGAAAACTCCCTTCCGGCATTTGCAATCAGTTTTAACATTACTGAGTCACTATATCATGTATAACCCGCGTAAACCTTAAGATAACATGAAATACGTCGAAAAAATCGAAAATTTGTCATAATAGCCATGCATGCACAGGCAGCAAAAGCACGGGTGTAAACACGGCGCAGGCAGCCATCGAGAAGCCGCTTAGACCTCCCCGCTCTTCTGATTCGGACAGCAACTTCGCCGACCCGATTCCGTGTGCGGCAGCACCTATTGCAATCGACGACGCAATGTTGTCTCGAACGCCGCATAACCGCAGCAGGGGAGGACCCGCTATACTGCCGACAAGTCCGGTCAACACGGTTAGAGCAGCCGTTAATTCCGGTGTGCCTCCCAGCCAGGCGGATAAATCTACAGCTACCGCGGCGGTTACCGATTTCGGCAGCGCGGAGCGAAGAAAGGTTTCCGTTCCGCCAAACAGAAGGACACACAATGTATTCACCAGAAGGCCAACCGCACTTCCCACCAGAGCACCAAGCAATAAAGCCGGAAGCATGCGGCGAAGCCTCATGGCATGCTTGTACAAAGGAATCGCCATCGCAACCGTTGCAGGCCCGAGAAAAAAGGTGACGATATCTCCGCCCGCCCTATAGTCAGGGTAGGAGATATTGCCAAGCTGTAACACCAAATAAACAAGGATCGGTGCACTGAGCAGCGGATGCAGCCAACCCCATCGCCGGCGGATAAGTACGGCAGACGCGTAGGCGGTCAGCGTCAATAGGATGCCAAACATCGGATCAGCGAACAGCTCACTTCTCATCCCCTGCACGCTCCTTCCGCTTAACGAGCATCTTTGTCGTAAGTCCTGTTAGGATTACGATCGTTAACGTGCCAGCGGTAAGACTAAGAATCGCCGCTAACCAGGATGATCCGATCTCGGGTCCGAATGCCGCGGCACCGGCCAGCAGCGGAACGAAGAACAGCATCATATGCCTATTAAGAAACCCCGCGCTTTGCTCCACCCACTCCAGCTTCACGATTCCCATAAATAAAGCTGCTGACAGAAGCAGCAGCCCTAATACATGAGAGGGAAGCGGAATCGAAGCAAACTGATGCAGAAACCAGCCCAATCCGTCAAATCCCATAATGATACAAAATCCGCGCATTGCCTTAGTTCACCTGATTGCGAGCATCGCCTTGCATAAACGAGCGCAAATTATCGGCTGCAATCCCCATCAGTCTTTTGCGTGCTTCGACCGTTGCCCAGCCGATATGCGGAGTAATCGTACAATTAGCGGCATGCAGCAGCGGATGGTCGACAGCCGGCGGCTCTACACTCAACACATCCAGTCCCGCTCCGGCAATACGCCCGCTGTTTAGCGCATTGGCTAAGTCCTGCTCTACGACGTGACCGCCTCTTGCCGTGTTGATGAGGATCGCCGAACGTTTCATGAGCCCCAGAGTACGCTGGTTCACAAGTCCGGTCGTGTCCTGTGTCAGCGGACAATGCAGCGAGACAACATCGGCTGTACGGAACAGTTCACTGTTCGAAACGAAAGCAACGGATTCCAGTCCCGGAACCACTTTAGGCGTACGCGTATGTACCACAACATTCATCCCGAATGCCAGCGCTGCTCTGGCAACTTGCTGACCGATTTGACCATAACCCACGATCCCCATTGTTTTCCCTGAGAGCTCCATCAGAGGATGAAGGGAGAATGTAAAATCGGGACCGGCCGACCAACGACCGCTATGTACCGCACTGCTGTGGGCAGTCACATGATAAGTCAGTTCCAGCATGAGTGCGAAGACCAATTGAACAACGGAATGCGTACTGTAATCAGGCACATTCGTCACCACAATGTCATGTTCCGCTGCTGCTTCCGTATCCACAACGTTGTAGCCTGTAGCTAATACGCCAATGTATTGAAGCTGCGGTAACTTCGCCATTATTTCCGCTGAAATCGGCGTTTTGTTGGTGAGTACGACATCAGCTCTTAATGCTCGATTCACGATATCCTCTCGCGCTGTCCGCTCATAAACAATCAGCTCGCCAAGCTCGTTGAACTCGGCCCAATCCAGGTCTCCGGGATTTAACGTAAATCCATCCAAGACTACAATTCTCATTCCTTTAAGCTCCCCCTTCATCCTGCATTAATCGGAGTATTTCCTAGTCATGCCAATAAGTTGATCATACCTCATTAAGACGATGATGCGAACCAATTTTACGGGTTTTCAGCGACTTTTTACTTAGCTTTATCACTTCAACGCATATACGGAGTGTAGCTTTATTACTGTGACGCGTTTTCTCAAAAAAGTTTCTTCATTATATATAGCGATTTTTGCATGTCCGGAGACGGAGATTAACCCCGTCCGGTGCACGTTAAAAAGTTCATCCGCTACTATAGGAGTGGACGGAAATGTTCCGGAATTTATCCGGAACGATAAGAAAGCAAATGCCGAGCCTCTGAGTACCGATCCGCTGCGAATTTGACGGAAGAGATGTTCCCATCCGTTCTTGCAGAAATCGCTGCAAGTCTTTGTCTTATATTCCTATTACTCGATTGTCTTTCTGCCCCCAATAACTCCTGATCGAAAGCATACCATCACCCGAAATTTATCCTGGGTTTTAGCTTTGTCGACAGCTTCTCAGCTATCAGTTATCAAGTGCATCGGGCTTCATGTATCAGAGCGAGCATCTATTATTTTGTACGCGCTAACCGTATACAAAATTGTTCATTTCTTCCGTTTCATTTTCGGAAATGCTGCTGTGTTATTCGGCATAAAATTGTATGTCGGGAAACAACAGAAGGCTTACAGAGCAAGCGCTAAACTAGCTCCCGTGACCTACAAGGTAAAATATTCCATATTAGCTGTATTCAGACCTTGGCGCATAACAAAAAAGAGGCTGTACTATTGAATAGTACAGCCTCTTGCTACCCTAGAAAGCCACTGCCCGAAGTCTAACGGTTGCCAGTGCACCTAATCTCTCCTTTTACGGCCTCCCTCATTTGTAACGGTTGTCAGAGTAGCCTATTTCGCGATTAGGATGAGTATTCGCCCATAATCGGCCAAATAAGGTCTATGACAACCGTTATAGAACATAAAGGGCAAAAACAGACCAAATAAGCGCGATTTCAACCGTTAGCATACAGCTCCTCCACCCCGGCAATGGATGGTATCTTTTGATTCGCCGGCCTCTGGAGTTGCGGGCAATTGAGCGGAAGATCAGGATCAAATATTGATTAGTAATACAATGATTCCAAGAATCAATAAAAGGATGGGCATCATCATTTTGTTTGCTGCATCCTTCACTTTGAGGTGGGTAACAATTGCGCCTACCATGGTTACAACGATTAAGATACCGCCCCAAGCTGCCAGTCCATCCATCCAAAGACCCCAAATTAATATGGCTGCTATGACAATTTCAACCAGACCTGTAAATACCCTAAAACCGGCCGAGTATCCATAACGCTTAAATTCTTCCGCCATTTGCGATCCGAACTTCATAAATCCAAACAGCAGAAATCCTAAACCTAATACAATTTGAAGAATGATTGAAAACAATTTTACTCTCTCCCTTTAATCTATTTTATCCTAAAATTATTTATTTTATAATTAGGATTAATATTATCCTAGCATTAGGATTTATTTTCGTCAAGCAGAATTCGAATAACGAGCCGGCGAGACAATAAAAAAACCACGATGAATGGTCATCGCGGTTTTGCAGACAAGGCTATATTTTAGGGTGAAAAAATCCGGGGCCCCATTGCTGGGGCCCCTTTCATGGGAGAGGAGAAACCGGACGAAGAGCTTATGGGGAAACGTAAGTCTTCTCCGCGGTTGTCTACGGCATCTCGCGACGCCGATATCTTAAGAATGCCCAGTTCAGGCGGATATATACATCGTTAAATCAATTTCTTCCTGTGCAGCACGGATAGCAAACGGTAAAAGTCATAGCTGCCGCCATTTGGCGTATCGATCAGTTTAGCTTTCACCGCAGCATTAACAGCATCTTTCGCCCATTCAGGCACGGTATCCATTTCGTTGCTCGCATCGATTTTAAGCGCCCATAGTTGCAGCTCTTTTAATGCATTCGTCTGATCCAGCAGTGCGACTTTGAGCTGATCATTGTCTGACTTTAGTTTCAAGGTCAGTTTCTGCAGCTCATCGAATGCTTTCTTCTCCTCTGCAGTCATCGGTTCATCACCCTTGTTCTTGTTGTCATATTGCGTTAAGTTGCTCCCATTGATAATGACAGTCAATTTATCCGCATAAGCGGGATCTGTCGCATAACCGCAGGCAAGCAGCATTTGAACCTGCTCAAACGGCGTTTTAGCCAACCGCACCCGATCATAACGGCTGCGTGCGAACAACAAGTCCTGGTCTTTATAGAAATCATAAATGCTATCATATGCACGAAATGTCGCCGTCAACGTAACTCGTTTACCGTCGATAACTTCCCATGTTCGTTTATCCACCACTGCGCCTTTCCAATATCCGTTGGGCACGCCGGCCCCGACTTTATAACCCGCAAGGTTATTCCAGTACGGAATATTGCCGCCCGTTTCGAGCCAGCTCTGGGCTAACCGCACGGATGGAAAAATAGGCGTGCCTTCCGCATAAATCCGTTTCACAACCGGGAGCAGCAGCTCAAAAAAGGATTGTTTGTCCATCTTAACCCGACACCTCCCTACCGTTTCGAACTCGCAACCTATTACTATTTATATGAAATTGGCACCTGCTTGGCTACCGTCAATCGTCCCAAACCCATGCGGTAACCATGACGAACGCCCAGAAAGCGGCTTGCATAAGATGTAGGCAACAACCGCTGGAAAGGGTGATGGTTGGTGGAATTGCAGTTAGTTCCATTACACTGGGTGTATCTTGCCTTTATCGTATTGATAATGGGTGTGCTGATCAAAAGACGGGATACGACGCTCGTTTGCGTGGTCGGCATCTTCGCGCTTGGCCTAATCGCAACAGAAAGCTTAAGCGATTCGGTAAGTGGCGTTTTTAACAGCTTTATCTATGCAACAAAAGAACTGCTCGGCACGATCTTCATCATCTCGATTATCGTTGCGATGAGTCGCATCTTGATTATTACCGGCATCAATGAAGTCATGGTCCAACCGCTTACGCGTTTCTTACGCACCCCGGCTCTCGCTTTCTGGGGAATCGGATTGATTATGATGGTGACCTCGTGGTTCTTCTGGCCTTCTCCCGGCGTCGCCTTAATCGGAGCCGTATTGCTGCCCGTCGCCGTCCGCGTCGGACTTCCGGCGCTTGGTGCAGCGATGGCGATGAACCTATTCGGTCATGGCATTGCATTATCCGGCGATTATATCATTCAAGGCGCGCCGAAGCTGACCGCCGATGCGGCCGGTTTATCCGTTACGAGTGTCATGCAGGCGAGCGTACCGCTTGTCATAGTGATGGGGGTTGTGACCACGCTTACAGCCTTCTGGCTGATGCGACGTGATATGCGTACTGGCAAATGGAGAGACGGACTTATTGCCGCTGGAACGAATCCCGTCAATGCGATAGCTGAAGATCGTGTCAGCTTGCCGATGAAGTGGAAGAAGACGCTTGCAATCCTGATTCCACTGTTGTTTATCGTCGATGTCATCGCGATGTTCGTGCTCAATCTCCAAGGAGGCGATGCGACGGCTTTAATCGGAGGCACAGCCGTGTTTATTCTCATCCTCGTCACGATGCTCGCACATCGCAACAAGGGATTGGAGCAGACGACAGCGTACCTCATCGAGGGCTTTCAGTTTGGCTTCAAAGTCTTTGGTCCCGTCATTCCGATTGCGGCATTCTTCTACTTGGGAGATTCGGCGTTTACAGCATTGTTCGGCGGCGGGCTGCCTGAAGGATCACATGGCATTGTGAATGACTTGGGGGTGGCACTGGCCAATCACGTGCCGCTTAATCAAGCCATCGGGGCGGTTACGCTGGCTGTCACCGGCGCCATTACCGGCCTCGATGGCTCCGGTTTCTCAGGAATATCGCTTGCCGGTTCGATTGCTCAGCTCTTCGCATCCGCAATCGGCTCAGGCGCTGCGACGCTCACAGCACTCGGGCAAGTAGCTGCCATCTGGGTAGGCGGAGGCACTTTGATCCCGTGGGCACTTATTCCCGCAGCGGCTATCTGCGGTGTAGATCCGTTCGAGCTTGCACGCCGCAACTTGAAACCGGTCTTGTTCGGGCTCGCAGTGACGACGATCGTCGCAATGTTCATCGTGTAAGCGTATTGGGATGTGAATGGTGTAAGCAAGATTCATCGCCGTGATTTGAAGTGAACGGTAAAGCATCGTAGTGATGTTTGCTGTGTAAACAAAAAGGTATAACCGGCTTTTGGTGAGCTGGTTATGCCTTTTTTGATTCGGGATAATTTCGTTTATTTCACACTAAAAAATATTTATATTGACTATACATTAGAATTGTGATATAATTAAATTTTTATTTACAAATGAATTCCCTTTCGATATGATACTCCTTACCAAACCTATTGGAGGGATATACGTGCTTATCGATCAAGGAATTGCAATGCTTGAGATCACCGCTGTCGTTATGGGAAGACAGGATACCTTACACCCCGCTTTCCTATGGAATGAGTCCAAGGCAATCTTGATCGACACCTGCTATCCCGGTCAACTGCCGCTCATTGAACATGCATTGAAGGAGCTTGGATTCTCCCTTCAGCAGCTGACCGATATTATCATTACGCATCAGGATATCGATCATATCGGAAGTCTTCCAGCCCTCATTCAATCGTCCCCATCTACATTCGGCGTGTGGGCATCACGCATGGAACAGCCTTATATTCAAGGAGAGAGGATGCTGATCAAGATCTCTCAAGACGCCGTTGACCAAGCTGTACGCTCGCTCCCGCCCAAGGTGCCGGAAGAGAAACGTCGAGCATTTCGGCACGCCCTTGAAAATCCGCCTAAAGCGAATGTCACGCAGCTAATTGGCTATGAAGAAGGTAACAGACTGTCTTCATTCGACGATCTGATTATCCTTGACACTCCCGGTCATACCCCTGGTCATATTAGTCTGTATCATCAGCCAAGCCGCACTTTCATTGCCGGGGATGCTCTCATCCTTCATGAAGGCGTGCTGCGGATCGCAGATTCACGTTTAAACGTTGACAACGAAGTAGCGCTGCGTTCCTTGATGCAATTATCGTCGTATCCAATTGACCAAATCATCTGCTATCATGGAGGCCTGTTCCGCGGTGATGTCCAAGCCCGGCTTCAAGCGTTGATTGGTTAAATGTTTTAATAGCAGCGAAACGCACAGGGCTTATTTGCTCATTTTAGCCCTAAATGCTAACGAATCGTACAAGGCTTATTTGCCCCATTTTCGTCCCAAATAATTTCTAACGAATCGTAGGAGCCTTATTGGATGGTTTTTAAGTGTTTGAGAGTCTTTTTCCCCAAAATAAGACCTGTACGATTCGTTAGATTTCTGAAGCCCGTAAATTGGGCGGAATAAGGCCTGTATGGTTCGTTAGAATCTTGGAACCCGGCGTTATCACGGGGAAATGGCTCCTAACAGCCCATAAGCCATCAAATTTTAGCTCAGGCTCTAGCCAGCACATTCCGCTTACAGCGTGCTGAGACGCTTGCCGTGAGCGCAGCCCTGCAATAAAAAAAGAATCGGATACATGAACATCATGTACCCGATTCTTGTTGACAGGCTTCACACACGCCATAGACCTCAAATCGGTGATTCATAATTTTGAATGAACCCGGTAAATCGATCGATTGCTCCATCGGACAATATTCAAACGTGAGCGTTTTCTCGCAATTGATGCAAATTAAGTGATGATGATGATGCGACAGGCAGCTCACACGAAACTTTAAGCCCCCATCCATAAAATAAAACTGCTCCAGCGCCCCCATCTCGCTCAGAAGACGCAAATTTCGATAAACCGTATCGAAGCTCACGCTTGGATACGCGCGCGACATATGATCGTAAACGTCTTTCGGAGACAAATACCCCTCTGTCTTCGCGAAGATCTCAGCCAGCTCTCGGCGCTGCTCGGTAATGCGCCAGCCGCTTTGCGACATGATCTCAATCATTTGCTTGACCGTATCTTGCGATTTATGAGCATCCGAATGGGAATGAGTATGGGAATGAAGTTCTGACATCGATAAACGTCCTTCCAATATTCCGAAGGTTCACGCTGCCTGCAGCTGCTAGTTCGGAAGTGATATCCTTAGTTTAGCATATTTCGCTCGAAATTCATCCCGTTTGCGCAATTTCCCCCATTCGGTAGAGCAGCACAATTAGCGAAGAGCAGCCCAGCGGCTGCTCTTTGCTGCGAATAGTCAAGTTTCATACCGTACAATCTGCGATACGCTGATATCGCGCATCGGCGCGCCTTGCATCCAGGCCGCGTACCAGTCCGCCGTATGCTGAGCTGTTTGCTGCGCATCCCACCGGGGCCGCCAGCCAAGGCGGGAAGCGGCCTTCGTCGTGTCGAGCAGCATCGGCGCCGCATCCGACTGCTGCCGCTGGCCCGCCGCCCCGCCGGCAGGCGCCGGCGCAGCCAGCTGGCCGCCGAGGCGAGCGCGCAGCGCCTCGGCCAGCCAGGCCGAGGTCCGCGCTTCGCATGTGCGCGGACCCAGGTTCCACGCCTCGGCGAAGTCGCAGCCGCCGCCGGGCGGGAACAGCCGCTGCGCGAGCGCGAGGCTGCCCGCGAGCGCCTCAAGCACGTGCAGCCATGGCCGGAAGCCACTCGGCCGCGGCTGCACGTCTGGCTGCGCTGCGCGCTCTCCGGCAGCGGCGCGCACGCAGTCCGGCACGAGGCGGCCGCTGGCGAAGTCGCCGCCGCCGATGAGATGGCCCGCGCGGACGGTCGCAACCGCGGGCACATCGGCACTTCCGGCGAAGTATGCGCGCCGGAACGAGGACACGACGAGCTCCGCGCATGCTTTGCTCGCGGAGCCGGGCTCCGCTCCGCCTAGGCCATCGGCTTCGCGGTAGCCGAGCACCCAATCGCGCGGCGCGTAACAATCCGCCGCGGTCATGGCCACTACGGCGCGGATCGGGTGATCCTCGTGTACGATCCGCACCGCATCCAGCAGCGCAGCCATCCCGGCGACATTAACATCGAAGATTTCAACTGTACTATGCTTGCCTTGATGCTCCGACTGCCCCGCCAGATGAAATACCACCTCCGGCTTCGCATCCCTCAGCGCGGCCGTAAGCTTCTCGGAGTCCCGTATATCGCCTCGCGTCCACGGTATGATGTGCTCAAGTCCGCACAGACGGTACATCGATGGCGTAGTCGGCAATTCATCGCTGTATCCCGTAACAACCGCCCCTAAACGGTGCAGCCATAAACAAAGCCACGTTCCCACAAACCCCGTATGCCCCGTCACCAACACCTGTTTACCTTGCCAAAACGAATAATCCGGCATCGCTGTCCTGTCATCCTCTCCGCTTTCCTAGGGTGAAGCCTACTCCCACAGCTATGACAACAGCTTATGCAACTTCGCCCCATTTCGTTTGCGGACAAGTATACCCGTCGAGCACTCTCCCGTTCCCCTCTCCGCTTTCGCCTCCTTCGCCCCACCAAAAAACAAAAAAACCGCAGGTCCTTAAGACCCGCGGCCACCGCGAAATTTCTGAGTATGGGCTTTGGCTTCATCGGTGTTGGTCACCCGGTTGCGGCTCCATTCGATAAGAATGCGGTCGATATAGCGAAAATGCAGCTTTCCCGCGAAGACGGCTTCCTTCAAAGCGAAGCGGATCAGCTCGTCCGGATAACGATCTTGGTCCACCCATGCGCTGATCGTCTCGCATTCCATCGGGGACAGCGGGCGGCCGAACTCTTGCTCGAAGACGGAAAATAAGTCCGATTGCTTCGGCCACTCGCCTGCGATGTCAGCGCCGCCATGCGAACTGCCGATGCCCACTGCCATACCGCCGGAACCCGCTCCGCCAACAACATAACCGCCTGACGCTCCAAAACCCGATCCCGATGCTCTTCCGGCTCCGGAGCCTGCTCCCGAACTAACGCCAACTCCAACGCCCGCAGTGCCGCGCTGCAGCTCCCGTTCGTTTTCGAACGACAAGCGTGCCTCCTCGGCCAGCCATTCCGCGCTGCGGATGATGAAGCCGTTCCAATTGTAGCGTTCGAATTGCATGCCGCTCACCGGATCGATTTCCTCATCGATGGCGAGCAGCTCTTCCTTCATCAAGCGGCTAAGCAGCTGATGCGCTGCATTGGGCAATATACCAAGCCGCTCAGCCAACTGCTCCGGCGTCGGGAAATCGATGCCCTCGACCTGGCGGTACGTCATCAGCTGCAGCATAAGCAGCATCTCCGTGTCCGTCAGCCCGACGCCGCGATAAGCCCGGAGCAGACCGGCCGGCACCACGACGCCGCCGCCGTTCATGGCGGCGGCCATTCCGCGTGCGTAGGCCTTCCACATTTCGGTTTTCACCGTTCGTCCTCCCTTCCCTTGCGCTTACGGATACAGACGGTACAGCAAACGAGGGAACGGAATCGTTTCACGCACATGCTCCAAGCCGCAGATCCATGCCACTGTACGCTCCAGCCCCAGTCCGAAACCGGAATGCGGCACTGTGCCGTATTTACGCAGGTCCAGGTACCATTGGTACGCTTCCGTTGACAATTCATGCTCCGCGAAACGCTCTGCAAGCAGCTCCGGATCGTCGATCCGCTGCGAGCCGCCGATAATTTCACCGTATCCTTCCGGCGCAATCATATCCGCGCAAAGGACAACCTCCGGACGGTTCGGATCCGGCTTCATATAGAACGCTTTGAACGATGCCGGATAATGCGTGATGAACACCGGACGATCGTATTTCTCCGCAATCGCCGTTTCATGAGGCGCACCGAAATCTTCGCCCCACTGAATTTCATGCTTGTTCTCCTGCAAGAAATCAATCGCCTGATCGTACGTAATACGCGGGAACGGCGCTACGATGTTCTCCAGCTTGCTGATATCGCGGCCGATCGTCTCAAGCTCCTTGCGGCAATTCTTCACGACATTTTGCACCACGAAGGATACGAACTGCTCTTGCACGCGCAAGTTTTCCTCATGATCCACGAATGCCATCTCCGGCTCGATCATCCAGAACTCGATCAAGTGGCGGCGAGTCTTCGACTTCTCCGCACGGAACGTCGGTCCGAAGGAATACACCTTGCCAAGCGCCATCGCTGCAGCTTCCATGTAGAGCTGACCGCTTTGCGTCAAGTAAGCATCCTCGTCAAAATATTTCGTTTGGAACAGATTCGTCGTGCCTTCGCAAGAAGAAGGCGTCAGAATCGGCGGATCCACGAGCGTGAAGTTGCGCTCATCAAAGAACTGCTGAATCGAGCGGATAATCTCGGCACGAATAACGAGAATCGCGCGCTGCTTCGGCGAACGCAGCCAAAGGTGACGACGATCCATCAAGAAATCGACGCCATGCTCCTTCGGCGTAATCGGGTAGTCTTGCGCGATTTGGATAATTTCGATATCTTCAACGGTCAGCTCGAAGCCGGACTGGCTGCGCGGCTCCTCACGCACGATACCTTTCACATATAGGGAGCTCTCCTGCGTCAATTCCTTCGCGGAGTTCCAGATCGTTTCTTCGATTTCACTCTTTACGACTACGCCTTGCACATAACCTGTTCCGTCGCGCAGCTGTAGAAATTGGATTTTACCGCTGGAGCGTTTACCGTTTAGCCAGCAGCCAATCCATACCGATTGTCCGGCAAAATCCTTCAATTGTCCGATCGTTGTTAACCTTTTCATCGTTCGTTTCCGTCCTTTCCGTCTTTACGGATCTCAATAGTCAATAAACCATCTATTCTTTCACGAGCTCATACGTATCTCTTGCAATCAACAGCTCTTCATTCGTCGGAACGACAAGCACGCTGACGCGTGAGCCGTCTTTCGAAATGTATCGCACTTCCTTCGATCGCTCTTCGTTACGTGCTGCGTCGAGCTCGATGCCGAGGAAAGTCAGCTGCTCGCAGACCGCTTTGCGGACGGCAACGGAATTCTCGCCTACACCGGCCGTAAACACGACGGCATCCAAGCCATTCATGCCAGCCGCATAAGCACCTATATACTTGCGAAGACGGTACGTATACATATCGAAAGCGAGCTTCGCATGCTTATCGCCGTCATCCATCGCGGTCACGATTTCGCGCATATCGCTGCTGATCCCGCTTATCGCCATAAGTCCGCTATGCTTATTGAGCATAGAGTTGACTTCGTTCAGCGTCAGCTCTTCTTTGTTCATCGTGAACGGCACGATCGCCGGATCCAAATCCCCGCTCCTCGTTCCCATCATCAGCCCTTCCAGCGGCGTCAAGCCCATACTGGTGTCAAAGGACTCCCCGTTCAGAATAGCCGTGCAGCTGGCGCCGTTGCCGATATGGCAGGTCACGATCTTCAGCTCTTTCAGCGGCTTGCCAAGCTTCTGGGCGGCCAGCTTGCTCACATAGTTATGCGAGGTGCCGTGGAAGCCGTACCGTCTGATTTTGTGGCGGCGGTACAGCACCATCGGGATGGGATACAGAAACGTCTCCATGGGCATCGATTGATGGAATGCCGTATCGAAAACGACCGCTTGCGGCACATCCGGCAGGTTCAGCTCAACCGCTGTAATGCCCATCATCGCAGGCGGGTTATGAAGCGGCGCCAAGTCGAACAGCCGTCTGATTTCTTTCTTTACCTCAACGGTAACGAGGGTGGATTGCTTGAAGCTTTCGCCTCCGTGAACGACACGGTGACCGACGGCTTTGATTTCATCGATCGACTTCAATACGCCGTGTTCGCGGTGCGTCAGCATATTAATCACTTTGCGGACAGCTTCGTTGTGATCGAGAATTTCACTAACCCGATTCACCTCAATACCGCCAGTCGGTTCATGGGTCAGAATGGAATCATCCATGCCAATTCGCTCTACGCGGCCTTGGGCAAGAACCGATTCATCCTCCATGTTGTACAGCTGGTATTTCAACGAAGAGCTGCCTGCATTCATTACGAGAACGATCATACTCGGCCTCCATCTTTATCGTAGCTGAAGAAGCCGGCGCCGCTCTTCACGCCGAGCTGCCCGCCTCGTACCATTTTCTTAAGAATGAAGGAAGGCCGGTATTTGAGCTCCCCATATTCTCGGAACATCCGCTCAAGTGCTGCAAGTACCGCATCCAGACCGAATCGGTCCGCCATTTCGAATGGCCCGTGCTGGAACGAATAGCCGATCCGCATGGCGCTGTCGATATCGTCTGCCGAGGCGACGCCTTCTTCAAGCACGTGAAGCGCCTCATTTATGAACAGGCAAATGAGCCGCGTGGTGACAAAGCCGGGCGATTCGAACACCATGACGCCCTTCTTATGTATCGTTTCCTCAACAAAATGTTTGGTTAGCTCGAAGGTTTCATCTGAGGTTCTAAGACCGCGCACGATTTCTACCAAATCCGTCTTGCTGACCGGATAAACGAAATGCATGCCGATTACGCGCTCCGGATGATGGGTCACACTCGCAAGCTCCGTTAAGCTTAGTGTTGACGTATTGCTCGCCAGAATAACCTGCGGCTCGCAAATTTGGTCCAGCTGTTTGAAGATGTCCAGCTTGCTGTCCAAATCCTCCGTAATCGTTTCAATAACAAGCTCGCATTCGGCCAAATCCGAGAGCTCCGCCATGGGATGAATCCGGTTCATGACCAGCTTCTTCTCCGCTGACGTAAGCGCCCATCGCTCCATCTGCTTGTCTAAGCTTTGTTCAATCATGCAGATCGCATGACTGAGCCGTGTTTGGTCCCGTTCTACCATGTAGACCTCAAGACCGTTAAAGGCCAGCATTTCACAAATGCCCTGCCCCATCGTACCGGCGCCAACGACGCCTGCTTTACGTACCGCTGTCAACTTTCACACCTCCATAGTTCTGTGTCTATTATACATTTTTTTAAACCAAGAAGAAACGACTCTCGCCGTCCGTTGAAGGTGCGGGAGAAGTCAAATAAGAAGGCGGAGTGGCTCCGCCTTCTTCGTCATAACCGTTATTGCGCTGCAAGCAGCTGTTCTTCCGGAACCGCATTTCCAAGCAAGGAACGGAAGCGGTCGCCGCTTAACGTTTCTTCAGTAGTCAGAACGCTAAGCGAGGACGTAAACACTTCACGATTACTCTCGAGCATACGCTTCACGCGTTCCATAAGCTCATTCAAGATACGGCCGTTCACATCGGCCCACTTGTCAGGCGTCATCATCGAGCCGTCGATAATGCCAAGGTCGGTAAGACCTGATTCCACCATCGAACGAACGATGCTCATCGCTTGATCGAAATCACCTCTGGAGCCGGTACTGCGTCCGCCGTAAAACATCTCTTCCGCGGCAGCTCCGCCAAGCGCGATCATAATCTGACCTTCCAAGAATGGTTTTGTATACAAGTATTTATCCTGCTGCGGGTTGTGACGCACGTACCCCAGCGCCTGTCCCCTAGGCAGCAGCGCTACCTGGGATACACTGCCCGGACGAATAAGCTCTGCCGCAATCGCATGGCCCAATTCGTGCAACGCCACCCGTTCACGCTCTTCGTGCGTCGCTTCGCGATCCGTGCGTTCACCCATCATCACTTTATCAATGGCCATGGATAGATGACGTTGGCTGATCACTTCGCCTTCTTCACGCATCGCATAGATGGCAGCTTCGTTCATGACGCTCTCCAGCTGCGCGCCGGAGAAACCAAAGGACTCCTCCGCAATTTTATCGAGGTTTACTTCCTCGCTATGAAGCGGTTTGTTCTGCGCGTGAATATTGAGAATATGCGCGCGGCCTTTCTTATCCGGCAAATCAACCGCGATATGACGGTCGAATCGGCCAGGACGAAGCAGTGCGCTATCCAGCATTTCCTTGCGGTTCGTCGCGCCGATCAGCAGAATGCGCGGCGTATCGGACGTATGAATGCCGTCAAGCTCAGTTAAGAGCTGATTCAATGTCTGATCATATTCGCGCTGCTGGCCGCCATCACGTTTTCCACCGATAACATCGATCTCATCAATGAAAATTACCGCACTTTCCTTATTCTGTTTGGCCGCCTTCTGGCGCGCTTCCTTGAACAACTCACGAATGCGGCTTGCGCCGACACCGACGTACATTTCAACGAATTCAGAGCCGGATGCGGCCACGTAGACCGAATCCGTATAATGGGCTGCCGCCTTCGCCAGCAGCGTTTTTCCTGTTCCCGGAGGACCTGTCAGCAAGATGCCCTTAAGCGGTCGAATGCCGAACTTCGAAATTTGATCCACGTGAATCAGAAAATCAAGCGCTTCGACAAGCTCTTGTTTCGCCCGGTCCTGTCCGCCGATTTGATCGAACGAGAGCGGCTTTGGCGGTCTGGCTTTCCCTCTGCTTCCGCCGCCTACCGTTGCCAGATTACCGCGCGTCTTCGCCATGAACAGCAAACCGCCGACAATCACGGCAAGCAAGACGAGCGGAATCGTGTTCACGCCAACGAAAAACTGCAGAAATAAGATAAAGATCGGCACGAAGCCGATCGCCATTTCTTTCCCATACTTAAACATTCGGCCACGCTCCCAACGTATTTGGCGTACGAGGCAGTACGATATGCTTCTCGGATTTGCTGTCTTTCAATGTGATATAAACATTCACATCGTCCATCTCAGATTGCGCGGTAACGCCCGCGAACTTGTTCTGGACTTGCTTCAAGGTTGCCGGAATATCCGCATAATTGCGATGCTCCATGGCTTGCGCGATATCAAAGAGCATCGAGGACCAAACCTCATCGAGCTCCTTCGACGTGTTGTCATGACGGAAATCAAGCTTCAGGTCACGATTGCCGATCACGTCGTCGCCTTTCGTTGCAATCGTATCATAAACGTCCCGCAGACTTGCTTCGCGGTCCAGCTTTAAATCTATCGTAACGGAACTGCGATCTATAATTGGCTTTCCTTCTATAACGCCTGGAGTTTCAGCAACGATTCGTTCAAGCGGTTCAATCGTCGCCACATTACGGTGTATATACCAGCCGCCAACTAACAATCCGGCGGAAATAACAGCCGTTAGAATGGCTGGAAGCAAACGTATTTTCATAGCAAAAAGCCCCCTTCATCGAACAATTTGCGCTGCACTTTCGTCTATCACTTGCTGCTATACGAAAGTATATCACAACCTGCTGATGCAGAGAGCGTGTAATAAAAGGGAACTATGGTCGAACTTTCTGACGGTTTATCGGCTTTGTTACCTGGCAGGCAGCTTATACGTAATCAGGAAGACGCCATCGCGGAAGCGATAGAACTCGTAATAATGATTCGTAACGCCGGCTTGATCACGGGAATAGAAGATTTCCCATACCGGCTGACCGCCGAACAAGCCGAGCTTCAAATGAGAGATGTCGGCGTCCGGCTTGCCAAGCAGAAACCGTTCCTTAATATCGGCTTTAGCAAGGCCTTCATCCGCTCGCAGCGTAATGGATTCATTTTGCTTCAACCATACATATGTAGCGTCGCCGTTATGGTCCTTCCCTTTCACGATCCAGACCGGTTCATCCCATACATAATGATAAGAGCTGTCTACGCTGCTGAGACTTCCTCGATCCTTCGCTTCCGCTTCCGCAGCTTGTTCTTCACGCCAAACAGGTGATTGCACAGACCGATAATACCAATTCAGCGCAACCAAGATAAGAATAATCAAGGCAGCGCTAAGTGTTATCCATCGGCCTGCTGACATGACCGGCGGTCTTTTGCGTCGATTGGCGCGCATTAGCTCGAGAGCAGCCTTTCGAAGCAGCGCTGCGCCTCAGCGCGAATTTGCGCTTCGTCCAGGAAGACGCACTCGCCTTGCTTCACCACTTGAACACCATCAACCCAAACGTGAACAACGTCACGGCCGGAACCGGAATAGACCAGATGGGAGACAATTTCAGTTTGAGGATAGAAATGCGGCTGTTCGATATTCAGAGCGATGAAGTCAGCCTTCATGCCCGGTTTAAGTGCGCCCAGGCGCTCTTCTTGCCAGATTGCGCGCGCACCGTATACGGTACCGAGCTTAAGTGCTTCCCAAGCCGGAATCGCAGTTGGGTCGCCGGAGATTCCTTTGTGAATAAGTGCAGCCAAACGAATTTCATCAAACAGGTCCAAATTGTTATTGCTTGCCGCACTGTCCGTACCCAGAGATACGGTTACGCCGGCTTTGAGCAAATCGGGTACTCGGGCAATTCCGCTCGCAAGCTTCAAGTTGCTTGCAGGGTTGTGGGAAACACTTACGCCACGCTCGGCAAGAAGGGCAATCTCTTCATCGTTTAGATGAACCGCATGCGCGACCAAAGCCGGGCGGGAGAAGAAACCAAGCTTGTCCAGGTGCTCAACCGGACGGCAGCCGTAATCATTGACGTTGAACTGCACTTCCGCAGCCGTTTCCGACATATGCGTATGTAGCGGCAGATCCAATTCATTCGCAGCCTCAACGATACGTGCGATATAATTGGGCGGGCATGTGTACGGAGCATGCGGCGAAAGCATCGTACGAATGCGGCCATTTGCTCGTCCATTCCACTCTTGCGCGAATTGCTTCGCTTCGTCCAGCTTCGCCGTTTGCACATCCGGCGGGCAAAGTCCAATGACACCGCGCGTAAGCAGTCCGCGCATACCGGATTGCTCTACAACACCGGCTACGATATGCATCCGATCATACATGTCGACGAACGTTGTCGTTCCGGATTTCAGCATCTCGGCGACGGCAAGGGCCGTTCCCCAGCGCGCATCCTCGTCCGTATATTTGCCTTCCATCGGCCACATCTTCTGCTCGAGCCATACTTGCAGCGCTTCGTCATCGGAATACCCGCGAAGCAAGGACATCGCAGCATGTCCGTGTGTATTAATCAAACCAGGCATGAACACAAGCCCTTGGCCATCTATACGTTCGGCCCCAGCGGGTGCCGGATCCGGAGCCAGCTCATCCAGATATAGTATTGTATCGCCTTCTACGACCATATGGCCTTTCACTACGGGACGCTCCTCGTCCATTGTGACAAACGTTCCGTTCTCAATCCACAACCGTTTCATTCTCGTCGACCCCTTCTTCATCCAAGTAATACGCTAAGCTCAGCAGCTCAGTGGTGAAATTCGCATAATGGATTCGTACATGCTCCTGAACTCTGAGAATGGTTGGCGCAAAATTCAAGATGCCATCGACACCGGCCTCCACGAATTTATCCGCCACATTCTGCGCTTCAATTGCAGGTACTGTAATGATCCCTATGCGGATGTTGCACGCAGCGACCGTTTCCTTCAGCTTATCCATCGGCAATACCGTCAACCCGTTAATGGAGGCACCAACCATAGAAGGATGAACATCGAAGACTGCCGTAATTTTCATATTATCCTTCAAATACGTATTATAGTTGCACAGTGCTCGGCCTAAGTTGCCGGCACCGACCAACCCTACATTCAGCGGCTGGTCCAGTTTTAGAATTTGACGGATTTTCTCGATGAGATAAGTGACGTCATAGCCGATCCCTTTTCGGCCGAAATCGCCGAAGTATGCGAGATCCTTTCTGATTTGTGCCGGATTCAGATCCAGCTTGTTGCCAAGATCTTGTGATGAAACCGTCTGGACATCCCGCATGTTCAGATCGTTCAAGACCTGCAGGTAAACCGGAAGTCTGCGAACGACCGCCTCGGATATTTTCATCGGCTTCATTTCTCCACCTCTTCTTCACTTGGACTTGGACTTGGTGCAAGCCATTCCCGTATCCGCGGCACAATCTGCTCTAAATGCATATGCTCGATCTTCGGCCCCGGCAAGGAATATAGAAAATATTTGCCGTAATACGTATCGATCACTCTTGTATCGTAGATAAGAACGATGCCGCGGTCCTTGCCGGTCCGAACAAGACGGCCAAAGCCTTGCTTAAAGCGGATTACCGCTTGCGGGATGGAAAGCTTCATAAACGGATTCTGCTTCTGCTCCTGCAGCAATTCAGACTTCGCTTCTACGAGCGGATGGTTTGGCGGCTGGAAAGGCAGTCTCACGATGGCCAGACAAGTCAGCGCATCCCCTGGAATGTCTACGCCTTCCCAGAAGCTGCTTGTTCCAAGAAGAACAGAAGCTTGCTGCTGTTGGAATCTCCGTGTAAGTTTGCTTCGATTGCTGCTGTCAATACCCTGTCCCAGAACGTGAATGCCGCTCATCGCCAGCGCTTCCTTGAGCGGATCATATACCTGCTTGAGCATCCGATAGGACGTAAACAGAACGAGCATACGACCGTTTGTCTCGATCGCCGCCTCTGTCAGTGATTTCACCAGCATGTCATTGAACTGAGGATCACCGGCAGCTCCTTTCAGTACAGGAAAGTTTCGCGGAATAATAACCAGCGCTTGTTCCCTGTAATTGAACGGTGACGGCAGCTGAACCGTCTTCAGGCGACCCTGCTCCTCATCTTGCGTCAGACCTAACTGCTCGCATGCATATTGAAATGATTTCTGAACGGATAAGGTCGCGGAAGTGAGAATAACGCTTTTCTTGATATCGAAGAAATAAGTCCGCAGCTGGCTGCTCACATCGGCAGGTACAGCATATAGCTGAATCGATTTCGCTCTGGAATTGCTGTTGGCTTCCAGCCAATATACCATATCTGTCTTATCGGCTTTCATGAATTGGCGCAGATCATCTCGAGCCCGGGACAGATCCTTGATAGTACCGCTTAAATCTGTCACCAGCGCGGCGATGCCCGGATCATCGATCTCTTCTTTGATAGCTGCAAACACTTTATCAAGAGGACGGATGATTTGGCTTAAGTATCCGTTAATCGCTTCCTCAATGAGCTGTGCATCCGACCAATAATCCGGCAGCTTACCGCTGCGGAGTCTAAGCACGAATTGCCCGGTTTCGCCGTTTGAGGCATCCCCTGAGCTCTTCGTTCCGGAAGCCCCGTTACCCATCAGCGTGTATAACATTTCAAACAAGCGATCCCATTCATCGCGCAAGTCACCGAATACCGGAACAACTTCATCGATTTCCTCGCGCCATTTCTGCGTTTTCTCGACATCTTCATTCGCGAGTCTGCTCTTAAGTGCTATCAATTGACCATTGCGCGCATCTTTGCAGAGTCTTAGGACAGGATGCTGAACGGAATAATATGAAACCTGTGTTCCCAGATGTTTACCCGCAACTTCTTCCAGATGATGCGCCTCATCGAGGATGAGATGCTCGTAACCGGGAAGCAAGCGATGGTCAGCTCTTATATCCGTAAAGAGCATGGAATGGTTCGTGATGACGACATCCGCAATGTTCGCTTCTTGCTTCGCCCGGTGATAGTAGCACCGTTTGAACCACGGACAGGCGCGATTGAGACAGGAATCGGTGTCACTTGCAACCGTTCCCCAGAAATCAGCACCGCGATTGCCAAAATTGAGTTCTTCCTGATCCCCATGATTCGATTCACTCAGCCATACGACCATCTGCGAAGCCGTTATTCTGTCCTCCGCCGGTGAAGCGAAATCGCGCATATTTACTTTACCTTCAAACTTGCGCAAACATAAATAATTGCCGCGTCCTTTAAAGACGGCGGCTCGGAATGGATAAGGCATGACAGCCTGCAGAAGCGGCAGATCGCGCGCCCGCAGTTGTTCCTGCAGGTTAATCGTGTGCGTGCTGACGACTATCTTCTTGTTGTGCTGGACACCATAGTACAGAGCCGGGATCAGGTAACCCAGCGACTTTCCTGTGCCTGTACCCGCTTCTATGAGCAAATGACGCTCCTCTTCCAGCGCATCAATCACTTCTTGGAACATCATATTTTGCGGTTCCCGTTCTTCATAACCGGAAATAAGGGCCGCAATTTCGTTCTTGATATGCGACAGAAATTGCGGGAACGTCCAGTCTGTCACGGACGCTCCGGCTTCCTCATCCATGTTCTCCCTCGGATGCTGTTCTTCTGACCAATCGCCTGCCTTCATGGCAAATTGTCGGAAGTAATGATAAGCATCAGGATCGATCGACGTTTGCGTTTCTTTCAGGAATGCCATTTGGGAGACGAACCAGCCCAAATCATCCAGATCATCGCCAAGCAAATTAGCCAGTCGCTGCAGCGTTAACAGCGGCAAACCCTGCAGCTTGTTATAGCAATTGACGAACAGCTCCGCCGTTGCCATCGCATCGCTGTCCGCGCGGTGATGCTGATCATGCTCGATTCCGAACAATTCCGTCACCGCGCCCAGCTGATAGGTCGTTAAAGTCGGATAAAGGATTCGCAATAAATCAATCGTATCCAGCCGTCTTCCGTCGAAAGGCAAATAACCGCAACGATCAAGCGCCGAGTTGAGGAAGCCTGCATCAAAGCCGACATTGTGCGCAACGAGAACAGCGTCGCTGAGCAGCGGTATGAGCTCCAGCAGCACCTCATCAAGATCCGGCGCTTCCGCGACCATCGACTCGTCGATGCCGGTTAGCTGCGTGATGAAGGGCGGAATCGCAATCGTCGGTTTGACGAACGTACTGTATGAATGAACAACGTTTAATTGTTCATCCAGCAGCACAAGACCTACTTGTATCATTTCATCGCCGGCACTATGACCGGTCGTTTCCAAATCCAGTACGGCATAATTCATCCGGTAAGTATCCTCTCACAAAAACTAAAGCTGGCCACTCCCGAACAACAAGGATAGCTGGCCTGCATGCTGCTCGCATGACTTCATATTCGACAATGGATCGGTAAAATTAGGATCCGCTTCATGGGCCTTCTCAAAATAGACGGCCGCCTGTTCTAAATTCATGCGGACAGCTTGTATGCAGCCCAGTGCGTTGAGGCCAAGCGCCTTCCACTTCGGATGCTCGGTAACTTCTACGAGCAGCTGGAAGTGACGCTGAGCTTCGTGCCATTCCTGCAAATGCATGCATGTCATACCTAGAAACAGCCGAGCACGATTATCATCCGGCGATCTTCTGACCGCATCTTGGAAATGCTTGAACGCATCTTTAAACATAAATAATTTAAAATAGCCTTGACCTTTGGACATCGCCTGCTGCATTTCAATCACGGCATCATCATCTAATGGATCTGTCTTCTCGTCGGAGTCAGCCGTGCTTTGATTCCCTTTGCTTCCTGCAGCAGGCTTCTGCTGCAAGGCAGGCGGTGTAGGAACGGCCGAGATGATCTTAGGGTAAACGGGTGCTGATGCAGGTGCTGCCGGCTTAAGCGGTGCTTGGCCGGCAGAGCTGCCTTTTGAATGTGCCAGCTGCAGATCTCGGAAATCCGCCATCTTCTCTTCAAATTGAAGCCATTCCTCAATAAACGTATCGCTGAACTGTTTAAGAGATGACAACTGTTCATCAAGCTGCTTGCGTTGTGCGCCGTTAGCGTGCGGATAATGGATAATAATTTCTTCGAGCATTTCCTGCATGGTAGCAAATACATGTTTGAACATATCGTACGCACCCACCTTCACGCCAGGATAGAAGTGAATTTGTTATGCTCATTCTTTGCCCCGGCACTGCTTTTCATACTCAGTCCCAGACGTTTCACAGCGCTGGCATCAAGTTTGCGGCTGACGACGGTTTACAAAATAGTGGCATGCAATTCCTGCTCAAGCATTTGAACAGGCTTGTTTTCTGCATCAAGGATGACAACCTTTGGCTTGTACGTTCGCGCTTCCTCGTCGGTCATCATGCCGTAACCGATAATAATGACATTATCGCCAGGCTGTACCAGCCGTGCCGCCGCGCCGTTCAAACAGATCACGCCGGAGCCGCGCGGCCCGGTAATGACGTACGTTTCCAGACGGGCACCGTTATTATTATTTACGATTTGAACTTTCTCATTAGGCCAAAGATCGGCAAGTTCCATCAAGTCCTCATCAATGGTGATGCTGCCCACATAGTTGAGGTTCGCTTCCGTGACGGTCGCCCGGTGAAGTTTGGACTTCATCATTGTTCTGAACATTTGTGTCACCTCCGCCGAGTTGAAATAAACGATTGTCGATCAAACGCGTGCTGCCGAATTTGACCGCAAGCGCAATAATAATGGTTTGAGATAGAGCGGATAATTCCGTATTGGCATCAATAGGCGATAAGGTCGGGTAAGTAAGAAGTTCTGCATAATCAATCTCCGCAAGCGGAACGGAACGAATGGAATCCGCGATTAGCTTAGACAGCTTCATACGCGTCATTCCAGGCTGCTTGAGCCAGCTGTCAGCCGCTCTAAGCGTTTCTGACAATATAACGGCCTGCTTACGCTGATCGGCGCTTAGATACACATTGCGCGAGCTCATGGCGAGGCCGTCTGCTTCGCGTATCGTTTCGCAGCGTACAATCTGGACCGGCATATTGAGATCATGTACCATCTGCTCGATAACTGCAACCTGCTGGGCGTCTTTCATGCCGAAATAAGCGCGATCCGGTTGAACCAGATTAAACAGCTTGCTGACAACGATGCCGACACCATCGAAATGTCCCGGTCGCGAGGCACCGCACAAGCGTTCCGTCACTTCGCTGATCAGCACTTTGGTCAGCGGTTTGCTCGGATACATCTCTTGAACGGTCGGTGCAAACAGCAAATCGATCCCATTCGCAACGGCAAGAGCGGAATCCCGCTCCAAGTCCCTTGGATAGCGATCGAAATCTTCGTTAGGTCCAAATTGAAGCGGGTTAACAAATATGGTTAAAACGGTATAATTGCAATCTTCACGCGCCCGCTTCATCAGACTTGCATGACCTTCGTGCAGAAATCCCATCGTAGGAACGATTCCGATGACTCCATCCGGTTTGTTCTTTCGCTGCTGCGCCAGGTGAGCTTTAAGTTCTTGAATGGTGGTACAGACAATCATGCCGATCCGCCTCCTTTGACGACATCCGCGACAGGCTTATCTGCCTGCTTGGATGACGCTGCAGAAGCTGTTTCTCCTTTATCGGAGGAGGAGGCTGCATTTGAGCCTGTTCCTGATTCTGAACCTGAGCCATAGAGCTGCCTCAGCATTTCCTGCTCCATCGGGAACGCATGCGCTTCCTGCGGGAATTCTCGGGACTTCACTTCGGAGACGTAGGCTCCGATGGCATTACGAATGGTTGTTCCGAGGTCCGCATAGGTTTTGACGAAACGTTTCTCCCGGTATGGCGATGCATATTGCAAAATATCATGATACACAAGCACTTGACCATCACAGCCGCGGCCTGCACCGATGCCGATGGTTGGAATCGAAAGCGCCGACGAGATCGCTTCGGCCAGCGGCTCCGTTACAAGCTCAAGCACGATACAGAATGCTCCGGCCGCTTCAAGTGCCTTGGCATCTTCGATCAACTGCTGCGCTTCGCGTTCAAGCTTCCCTTGTACGCGATATCCGCCAAGCTGATGAACGGACTGCGGCGTAAGCCCGATATGCCCCATAACGGGAATGCCTGCTCTGACGCATGCGGCAACCTCATCCGCGATATCTGCGCCGCCCTCCAGTTTAACCGCATGCGCATACCCTTCTTGCAGCAAACGGCCCGCATTGCGGAGCGTCGTTTCTTTGCCAAGCCGATACGTCATGAATGGCAAATCGGCGACGATAAATGTATTTGTTGCACCACGAGCTACTGCTCTGGAATGATAAACCATATCGTCTAACGTTACGGGAATTGTCGTATCGTAACCAAGCACAACGTTACCGAGTGAATCTCCGACAAGAATAACATCGATTCCGGCTTCTTCGGCAAGTTTAGCCGAAGGATAATCATAGGCGGTCAGCATGGAAATTGGCTCGCCGCTTTGCTTCATTTTCTTAAGCTTCGTAATAGTCAACGGTTGTTTCATGGCTCCGTCCTCCTTCAGGGATTGGTCCGACTCCCTCACGTGGATCTGTAAAGCTTAGTTTAAGCTTTCACGATCGCGGGTCGTCCTATGTGATCAACACAAAAAAACCTTCTAGCACCCGCTACAAAGGTCCAATCCAAAAAGGAACGTCCTGTTTCAAGGCGAAACGACTGTCACCGGCCTATTGGCGGAGAAGCGCGTTTCAATAAGAGCTTCCTTCTGTCTCGGTCCCTAACGGCTCAGAGCAGAATGCGCACTGTCTAACGATTCATCCCAATCCTATACGCAAACTGAAGCTCCACTTTCCGGTGCAGTTCGCACAAGACGATACCACCCATTAATGGAGCATGCTAGTAAGGCGAGTATATCAAAAAAACGATGCCGCGTCTATGAACCCTTCGCCTATCCTTGGGGCACTTGTTCGCTCGAAAAAATCGGTACGATCGTCCCATCGCTCTTCCGCACAAGCAGAGCACCTTGCTCATTAAGACCGACCGGCGTTGCCATGGTTTCCCCGCTCGAGAGAATCAGTCTTGTCGGTTTATTCAGCGTAACCGACAGCGCCTCCCATAACATTCGAATCGGACCGAAGCCATCCTTCTGATAGATCGTATAAAGCTGCTCGAACTGTTCGAAGAATCCTGCGATTATATCAGCTCGATCAAGCGGCTTTCCAAGCTCGATCTGAAGCGAAGTTGCGATATCCAGCAGCTCCTGCGGGAAGTCGTCAGCCGTTAGATTGACGCTGATTCCTATGCCGGCAATGACGTAACGCAGCCGTTCTTCCTCAGCGGTGGACTCCAGCAGAATGCCGCTGATTTTCTTGCCGCCGATCAGCAGGTCGTTTGGCCATTTGATGCCGATATCGAGCGGCGCGGCGATAGCTCGCAGCGCTCGGCAGAGTGCCACCGCTGTCAGCAGCGTTAACTGCGGAGCAAAATGCAAAGGCATGCCCGGCCTCAAAATAAAGCTCATATAAATCCCTTTTCCTGAAGGCGACACCCATTTGCGTCCCAACCGTCCACGGCCGCTCGTTTGCTGCTCTGCAATCACAAGGGTGCCTTCTTCCGCACCTTCTTCTGCCAATCGCTGCGCAATATTTTGCGTGGAATCAACGGAATCGAACATGCGGATCTTCTGTATGATCGAAGTTCCTTTGCTCTGCAGCTTCATCGTCAGTTCCTGCGGAGTGAGCTTAGAAGGACGGCCGATTAACCGATAGCCTAAACGCCTCGAAGCTTCGATCTGGTAGCCTGCGGCTTCCAGCTTCTTAATATGCTTCCAAACCGCGGTTCGGCTGATTTGGAGCTCTTGACTTAGCAGTTCGCCTGAAAGATAACCGGTCGATTGCTGCTCTAACAGCTCTAGTATACGATTCATGTTAACTCCTCTTGGACTTCCGATCTAGGGTTATGGACCATTGCCGCTGCTGCCTGGAGCAATGTTTGTTTGTCATTCGGAATTTCTCCTGCAGCCACCGCTTGCAGCAGCTCATTTAACAGACCGCCAAGCCACGGTCCCGATGTTTGCTTCGAGATAGCAAGAAGATCCGTTCCTTTGACAGCCAGCTCACGGATCGAAGAAGCCGGTACGGCCTCCAGCCACGCGTAAAGCTGTTCTAATATAGTATTGGACATCCCTGCCTCTGCCGAAACAAGCTCAGGGATGGCTGTCCCTATTCGCAGCCACTGCTGCGCAGCTTGTTTCTCATATTGCAAAAGAAGACGAATCCACTTCCGACGTCCACTCTCGTCCAATTCAAAATCAACCTGCAGCGCGGTATGAATGCCAATTACAGCCTTCAATTGCGTGCTGCGAGCCGTGGCATAACGGAGCCTTGCGAACAGCTCATCGGCTTGTCCTTGGTCGAGCCGAAGCGCCATGCAAAGCGCAGCCCAGCGATCCTCATCGGCTTCCAGCCGTGTCATGGTTTGCACCACGGCGTCTCTGCTATTGCCGGCAGCTTGCAATGACGCCTCTTCATGCGCCTGCTTATACTGTTCCGCCGACGCTACCAGGAGGTGCGGCAGCGGTTCTTTCGTATGCTTCAGCAGACCGCTGACCGCAAGATATGCGGCTGCGCGTGCAGGATCACTGCCGCTGATCATTTTGTCGAACTCCAGGCCAATTCGCTCCATCGCGATATGTGCCAGCAGATGTTTGTGCCGCAAAATCGCGCGCCAAGTCTGCACGGCAATCCGCAGATCGAATGAAGCGGCAAAACGCACCGCGCGCACAATGCGCAGCGCATCCTCCTGCAGTCTCGCATCCGGATCACCGACGCAGCGAAGCACACCTTCGCGAAGATCCCGCTGTCCGCCGAATGGATCATAGATCGATCCGTCACTGCGCATCGCCATGCTGTTTATGGTGAAATCACGGCGAAGCAGATCCTCGTCCAAGCTCTTCACGAATTGCACCTGAGCAGGCCGCCTAAACTTCTCATAGGCCGATTCCGTGCGGAATGTGGTCACCTCGTAAGTTATACGCTCGTGTACTACCGTTATGGTTCCATGCTGCAGGCCGGTAGGAATCGTATGCGGGAATGCAGCAATCACCTGCTCCGGAGATGCTGCAGTGGCAATATCGACATCCTTGAGCGTCCGTCCCGTAATCGTGTCGCGGACGCAGCCGCCTACAAACACCGATTCATGCCCTAAGCTTTCAAGTGTATGAAGCAAAGGGAGCGCCCTTGTCAGCGCATCACTCCACGACATCGGCACTCCCCTCCTAAGGTTTATTATTCATCGTTCATCGTGTTTCATTAATCGCAGACCGGCACCGGAATTTCAGCTTCTATCCCGAGTACTTTGTAGTAGATACGCTCGTATTCAGCCGTAATCAAATCATTACAGAACTGACGGCGCGCCCGGTGAAGGCAAGCTTCACGGACTTTTCGGTACAGCTCAGGATTGCGAAGCAATTGAATCGCATTGGCTGCCATGCTGTCTGTATCGCCAATCGGCGATAAGTAGCCTGTTTCGCCATGCGTGACAAGCTCGGGAATACCTCCGGCAATCGATCCGATCGTCGGAACGCCGCAGGCCATGGCCTCCAGCGCAACAAGTCCGAAGCTTTCTTTCTCAGAAGGCAGCAGCATGACGTCCGCGATCGAGATTACCTGCGCCACATCATCTTGTTTGCCGAGGAAATGAACCCGATCTTGCAAGCCAAGCTGGCGAATGCGCTGCTGGACCTTCGGCAGATCCGGCCCTTCGCCGACAAGAAGCAGGCGGCTTGGCAGTTCTTTAGACACCTTAGCAAAGATATCTACGACATCGCTTAGCCGTTTAACCGGTCTGAAATTGGAAATATGCATTAATATTTTCTCGTCTTTACTCGCAAAATCGCTTCGCAGCGAGCTGCATTCCCGCGGGTAATAGACGCGTTTGTCGACAAAGTTATAGGTGAGCTCAATTGGTTTCGTAATATCGAGCAGCTCGCGCGTTTCACAAATCAGATCATTCGATACCGCCGTCACCGCATCGCTCTTGTTAATGCCCATCCGGATCAAATCCTTGAGCGACTCATCCTGCGCAAGCACCGTAATGTCTGTTCCATGCAGCGTCGTAACGGTCTTCAGCTGATCGCCGACCATCTGCTTCGCCAGGAACGCACAGACGGCATGAGGAACCGCGTAATGGACATGAAGAACATCCAGCTGCTGATTTTTGACGACCTGCGCCATTTTACTGGCTAATGATAAATCATAAGGCGGATAACGGAATACGTAATAATCGTTTACTTCCACTTCATGATAAAAAATGTTTTTCTGGAATTGTCCAAGACGGAAAGGAACGCTATGAGTAATAAAATGAATTTCATGCCCCTTCTCTGCAAGAAGCTTTCCAAGCTCCGTTGCAACAACGCCGGAGCCGCCTAGTGTCGGATAACAAGTAATCCCGATTTTCAAGCGTTTGGCCATGTCTTCCACCTCCTGTTGTACAACGCTATGGCTTACAGATAAACGATTTCGCCATCCTTCGAGCAAATGAACTCGTTTTTCCAATTATATGCCCTAATTTAGGCGAATTTCGCTACCTCAAACCATTCACTAAAATAAAGTTACCGTATGCGGGCGCTTTATTGCAAATCCTTCCGCATATGCCCAGCCTCTCGTCTGCCCGAGTAACATGTCCCGCGCTTCAACACGCTGAATATAGCGATCGGTAAGCGGCGTCTGTACGCGGTCTTCTCCTTGCTCCGGAGGCGCAAACTGTGAGCGATAGGCTTGAAGCGATCTAATCTTCGTCTCCATATGCTCGCTAATATCGGTAATGAGACTGACCTCATTGCTGTCGTTTATGTAATAGAAGTATAGCTGCTCTACATTTACAGGGGGCAGTCCCGGCAAATAATTGCGAAGCTTGGCATTGAACACCGCTTCTTCGATCAGTCTGCTGCAGCTGACATGATCCGGATGCCTGTCCGACCAATAAGGCGCGAAGACAAGACGCGGTCGCAAACGGCGAATTTCCGTTACGATCGCCTCGATCTGATCGGCTGCTCCGGTTAAGCCCCTGTCCGGCAGTCTCAGTGTCGAACGATACGATAAGCCAAGCACCAAAGAAGCTTCGGCAGCTTCCTGCCGCCTTGTTTCCACGGTGCCGTTAGAAGACATCTCTGCTTCCGTCAAATCGCAGATGGCTACCTTATAGCCTTCTGAAGTATGTTTGGCAATTGTTCCGCCCATGCCGATTTCAACATCATCAGGATGGGCGCCGAATGCAAGCATATCAACGGCTTCGATCATTCCGCTTCACCCGGCTTATATTTGTGAACGAGCTCACGCCACGCGAAGTCGCCGCGTTGCAGCGCTCTGACCAGCAGCTCGCCTGTAGCGACATTCGTTGCTACAGGTATTCCTTGCACATCGCAAAGCCTCAATAAGGCAATGATGTCCGGCTCGTGCGGCTGCGCCATTAAGGGATCGCGCAAGAAAATAATGAGGTCCATTTCATTTTGAGCTACAAGAGCACCGATTTGCTGATCCCCGCCAAGCGGTCCGGACATGAAGCGATGAATCGACAGCTTCGTTTGCTCCATAATTCGAGTGCCCGTCGTACCTGTCGAATAGAGATTATGACCTTGAAAAACATGCTCGTACGCGATGACAAAGTTAACCATTTCATCTTTCTTTCGATCGTGCGCAATAAACGCGATGTTCATTACCAGCCGCACTCCTCTCCTGAATATCCGCATATGATGTAATTGCGCGGTTTATTAGGTCATTTAGTCCATCAAATGCTCGAAGCCGTAAATAAGTCCTGTATATGTCATTACTTTCTTGCAAGCTGCGCTCACGCCCGGCATGTAACCGGCACGTTCGTAGGAATCATGGCGAATTTTGAGCGTTTGCCCATGACCGCCGAATACAACCTCTTGCTGGGCAAAAACACCCGGTAAACGAACACTATGTATACGGAATCCATTATAATAGCCGCCGCGTGCGCCTTCGATAATTTCTTCTTCCTTCGGGTTCCCTTGGCGCAGCTCTTGGCGTGCAGCCGAGATCAGCTCTGCCGTCTTGATGGACGTCCCAGATGGAGCATCGAGTTTCTGATCCCCGTGGTACTCAATAATTTCAACATGAGGCATGTACTTCGCTGCTTGCGCGGCAAAACGCATCATGAGGATAGCGCCGATAGAGAAGTTTGGAGCAATCAAAGCTCCGATTCCTTTCTCTTTGCACAGCTCGTCCAATTCATTCATTTGCTCAGGCGTTAATCCCGTCGTTCCGATAACCGGACGGACACCGTGAGCAATTGCTATAGTAGTATTGCCATATGCAGCGCTGGGTACTGTAAAATCAACGAGTACATCCGCATTTGCAGCTGCAAGCGCTTCGTCCAGATCCGCGCTGACAGTAACGCCACACGGCTGAAGTCCGACCAATGTACCGGCATCGATCGGACCTGCTGATGGAGATACCGCAGCCGCCAGTGTAAGCATTTCATCTTGTAGTACCATTTTCACGACCTCACGACCCATGCGGCCGCTTGCTCCCATTACTGCAACTCGAATCAATTCCGTCGACATCCTGCTTTCACCTGTTCCTTTTCCGTTTAGTACGTTGACTGTTCGCCCTCAGCATTCGCCGCTTGCGATTCATATCGGCGAACAACCGGCGCGCAGCCGCATGCTCAGGCTCGAGCCTAACCGCCTCGCGGGCGTAGAGAGATGCCTCGTCAAATCGGCTGACCGTCGCATAGGCCGCGCTTAGCATAAGCAGCGCCTCGATATTGAGAGGATCCAGCCTGGATGCTTCATGCAGCAAGGCGAGCGCATCCTCGGTATGCGTTGGCGAACGAGACAACAATCCTTCAGCTTGCAGTACAAGCGCTTTAGCCTTTACTGTTTCCAGATGAAACTGATAAATCACTTGCAAAGGTTCAAGCTGTACCGCTTGTTCTGCATATTGGAGCGCCTTCTGCCATTTTCCGCTGCGGGCACAAGTGATCGAGCATTTATAGTAAGCTGCTCCATTACTCGGTTCCAGCGCAATCGCTTCTTCAAAAAACAGGATTGCCTGTTCGAAATCGCCGCTTAGGATGGCTTCGTAAGCTTTCTTAATACTGCTCTCTCCGTCCATCCGCCCATCCTCCTTGTACACAGGTGATGGTACAGCATATGTAAGGACACGACTTACGGTTCGACGTTTTTTCGTGTCCAGCGATCGGCATCTCTTGTATGAAACTTGTGCATGATACGGTCATGCGCTTCGGTAAGATCGATTCCTAATGAGTTCGCAAAGCAGATGACGATAAATAAGATGTCACCCAGCTCATTCTCGATGGAGTTGTCCGCTTCATCCTTTTTCTTAGGTTTCTCGCCGAATTGATGATTGACCTCACGCGCAAGCTCGCCTACTTCTTCCGACATTCTGGCCAGCATGGACAGCGGACTAAAGTAACCTTCCTTGAACTGGGAGATATACTTGTCGACTTCCCGCTGCAGCTCGGCCATTGATTTCTCTGACACCTTTAAACACCCTCTCTTGACATGAGGTTCTTTTCATATGTTATATCAAAGCGCTTTTGAAAACAATGCTTTTGACAATCCCTGCAAAGAGACATACTATGTTAAAGCCTTCATAATTTTACGACCTTGCGGAAAGGAGAGAATTACCCTTTGAAAACCAATTATGCACAGCTGCTTCGCACGCTTCCGATGGTCATGCTGGGTACAGCCATCTATGCTTTCGGGCTCCATTACTTTCTCATCCCGAATCAGCTCATGGAAGGCGGCGTTACCGGGATCGCGATCCTGCTTAACTACTCGCTCGATTGGCCGCTTTCCATCTCGACGCTGGTGCTCAACATCCCTCTTTACTTTATAGGATGGAAAGTGCTTGGGCGCTCCCATACCGGCTATACGATATTCGGCAGTGTGTCCTTGTCTTTTTTTCTCTACTTAATGGAGAAAATGATCGAGGCAGGTTGGATTGTGCCGTTTCAAACCTCTAATGACTACATACTCGCTGCACTATATGCAGGTGTAACGCTCGGGGCAGGTCTTGGAATCGTGTTCCGCTTCGGAGGTACTACCGGCGGCGTTGACATCATTGCCCGCATAGCCTCTAAGCTGCGAGGCTGGAGCATGGGACAAGTCATTCTAACACTCGATATTATCATTATCGGCGTCTCGCTTCTCTACATATCGAAAGAGAAAGTGTTGTATACGCTCGTGGCCGTATTCATTGCATCGAAGATGATCGATTTCATCCAAGAAGGCGCTTATGCGGCAAAGGCATTCTCCATCATCACCGAAGCCGGCGATGAAATTGGACTGCAAATAACCAAAGAAATGGAACGCGGCGTGACCATTTTTCCAGCGAAAGGCGCATATTCAGGCAAACAAAAACAGGTCCTCTACTGCGTCGTCGCCCGTCATGAAATCCGACAGTTGAAATCGATCGTTCGCAGTATAGACCCGCTTGCTTTTATCGTCATATCCGAAGTACATGATGTGCTTGGTGAAGGGTTCAAAGAAGAATAACGACTCTTATTTGAACCGCTCGCGCGGAAACGGAACCCCGTTCAGCTGCTGCCTGTATTTGCGCCAGCCGGCCAGAGCCAGAATCGCCATAACGAAAGCCGCAATAAACATCTCCGCGATTTGGGCGCGTCCATTGCGCAGACTGCCAATGGTCGTTCCCGGCGGAATTACTTCCGCTATTGCCGCTTCCCCATCCGAATGCCTGAATAATTGATTTGCGGCATGATCCAGCCCGCTCAGCGCAATTTGCACCGCTTCCGGATTAGCCGTACCACCCTCGACCCCTGCAAGCACCTGCTCCGCATACGACATCTGTTCCTTCAATAGACGCAAGCTGGCTTCATCCCGCTGCATAAGTGCAGCAACCTCGAAACGTTCCACATGTTCCTTGTAAATTCCTAACGTCACCGCGGCTGCTTCCGCACGTCCCTCGGACTGCATCTGCCACGCTGTCCGGATCCGTTGTTCATCTTCTCGCAGTATACCTTCATATTGCAGCCACAGCGGCACATTCGGCCTGTTTAATGCATCGCTCGCCAGCTTTAGTCTGGCCGCCTGCGTATACCATAACCCGCTTGCATGCTTTTGCAAGAGCGCATCCTTGGCCAGCTCCATACTTTCGTCAAAAGCAGTCCAGCCTGCAGCGGTCCCGCTTGTACGTACAGCCTTTGCCGCCGATAATGTTTCAAGCCGCTGCAGCAGGGTAAATACCAACTGGCGGTTCGACCCATAGGCAGCCGTATAAATTTGATCCGACAATGTACTTAATTGTGCGATCGCATTGGACCCTTCATCGGTACCAGGCTTCAATGTCGATGCAGGCTTGGCCAAATTTCCGGCAGCATAAGTAGATAGATTGCATCCGGAAAGCAGCACGATAATCACTACACTGCATAACAGCGCGAATAACGTTGATGAACGCATGCTCTCATCCCCCCCATTATCAAGGTATGGGGGGATGTCCAAACTTAGACCTTGCGAAATGAGATAAAGAGCCAAGTCGAGAGCAAGCTGACGACGGATAACCCCATCGTAAAGGACTGAATTGCCGGCAAATCATTCTCCAACACATCCGGAAGCCACGGATAGATGAAATACGTATAATCCATCGTATCATTCAGCAGCAGCCACAAGAGCGCCAGAAAAGCGGCAAAACGGCCAAACACCATAAATCGGATATAAATCAGCGCTTCCACCGCCATCGCCAAATGGGAAACAATCAGCATGTAATGCTGCCATTCAAGAGGATCGCCTTGCGCCGCACCGGCAGCGATCATCGTGACTGCCCAGATGCCGTACTTAATTGAGGTGACGACGCCAAGCGCTTCAATAATGGACCGCAGTCCTATGTAGAATGGATTCGGCTTCGCAAGTACCGGAAAGATAAGAAACAGCAGTGATAAGGTAAAGAACAAGCTGGCTGTCGGGCTGTCCGGTACAAAAACAATCCGCCAAAACGGATGAAATTGCAGCGTGTATTCCATTTGCTTGCCATACCAAATGTAACCGTATACAGTTCCTGCTGCATTCGTTAACACCATCAGCCAGAGGAACAGCCGATTCGTCCACAAAGCGCGGCTCCACAAGAATCCCGCAGACTTCAACACCAGATCACTCTCCTTCTGGACAACGTTGCAAAAGGCAACATTAGTTTATAAAAAAACCTGATCGCAGCGTACGATCAGGTTTAGTTTGTGCTATTGTTTATTCTGCTTTTTGCTTCGCAAGCCAAGTTGTCAGTTGATCGATTTCTTCAGCTGTCAGCTTGTCTTTGAATGCAGGCATGTTGTTTTTACCGTTTGTTACGATATCAACAAGCTCTTCCTTGCTGAATTCGTCACCGATACCATGGAAAGATGGAATTCCGGCGCTTTCGTTACCTTTCAGATCCGCACCATGACAAGCTACGCATTGTGCTTTCTTAGTCAGTTCGACAGCTGGATCATCTTTATCCACGAGCGGAACTTCAACAGCTGCTGCTTCGCCACCGCCGCCGCCAGATTCTGCGGCTTTCTCTGCAGCTTCACGCGCTTTCTCTTCACGAACGATATGCTCGGGAATCGTGTTAGTCAACTTCAGCTCGTGCTGGTAGTGATCCCACGATTGCTTCGTTAGATAGAAGACGGAAATAAGCGACATGAACATTAGGATCGAAGTAATCGGGCGTCTGTAGAAACGACGCTCTTTACCTGTATCCAGGAATGGAGCCAGCATCAGCGCGCCGAATGCGATACCCGGAACGCCTACTGTACCCAGAACGACATAGTCCTTCGATACGTATTGCAATTTAAGGAATTGATACAGGAACAGGAAGTACCAGTCCGGCATCGGAATAAAAGCAGCATTCGTAGGATCCGCCGGATAACCGAGCGGAGCTGCTTCTGAAATCGTCAGAACAAGGAATCCAACGAGTACGACAACACCAACCATCCACTCCTTAAGCAGGAAGTTCGGAATAAATGCTTCCGATTTGCCTGGATAAGCGGAATAGTCAGGTGGTGTGATCGGTCCAGTTACCGCTTTTTTACGAACCCGCGAGTCACCAACGAATACAACTTTTTCGTTTGATTTGTGGCCGTGTGCCATTCGCAAAATGCCTCCTTTCGGCTTATAGTGGTCCCGAAATACCTTGCTTCCGGATCATAAAGAAATGTGCCGCAAGAAGCGCAAGCAGTGCGCCTGGCAAGAAGAAGACGTGGATAGCGAAGAAGCGCGTCAGCGTTTCTGCGCCTACGATCTCGCCGCCTTGCATCAATTCTTTGATATATGTACCGATGTACGGTACGGATTCCGCGATTTGAATACCAACCTTCGTCGCGAAGTAGGCTTTGTTATCCCAAGGAAGCAGGTAGCCTGTGAATCCGAGGCCCAGCATGATGAAGAAAATCAACATCCCGACAACCCAGTTCATTTCGCGCGGCGCCTTGTATGAACCTGTAAAGAATACGCGAAGCGTATGTAGGAACATCATGACGATTACGAGTGATGCACCCCAGTGATGCATACCGCGAACGATACCGCCGAATGCCACTTTGTGCTGGAGATAGTCAACGCTCTTATAAGCATTGATAATATCCGGTACGAAGTACATCGTCAGGAACATACCCGACAAAATTTGAATGACTGTGATGAAAAACGTCAATCCGCCAAAGCAGTACACGAATGCGGAGAAATGATGAGCAGGGTTAACGTGCTCCGGAACTTCATGGTCCGCAACGTCCCTCCACATCGGCGTAATATCAAGACGTTCGTCAATCCAGTTGTATACACCTTTTAACATCTGAGCTTACGCCTCCTTATACCCGTGTATTTGCTTTAATTGGTCCAAGATATACCCAGTCGTTCTCGATTTTGAGGTCATACTCATCGAGAGGCTTAGGTGCTACAATCAAGTTCTTACCGTCCTTGGTGTAGTGGGCGTTATGACACGGACAAACATACTCATTGTTTTTCTCCGTGTTCCACGCGATCGTGCATCCCAAATGCTTACACACCGGGGAAAGCGCGAATGCTTTACCTTGATCGTCAGTTGAAATCCAAGCCGTTAATTCCGGATCGCTGACGTACCAGCCGTCAACCTGATGAATTTTAAATTTAAATTCCTGAGGTTCGTTCGTAAGCTTGTTTGCTTCGACAACTTTAATCCAGGTACCGCCGGATTTTTTCTTCAAAATCGGGTCAACCGCAAAACGTATCATCGGAAGTGACATGCCTGCAGCCATGAATGCGCCTGCGCCTCCAAGCGTATACGACAAAAATTGACGTCGTGACATTCCGCTCCGTTTCACCGGGCGATGCGAATTTTCGTGTTGTTCATGGTTACTCATCTTCTGTTCTACCCCCTTTGCTGAGCCATATCTTGTGTTCTGCCGGAGAAGGCAAAACATATGATGAACTAGGACATTACCTATAATAGCCTAGGTGATTTGGAGCGTCAAGAATATGGCGGGCAATTTGCTGTTCGGATCAAAAACGCTTCTTAGATTTGTTATCATTTTGTCACAATTGACCTTGTCTGGCATTTGTTTTTCCCCAAGAGCTGTCACCTTATGCAATCTAATGCCATAGCAGCATAAGATTACTACGCTCTTCCGAGCCAAAGCTTCCGAACAGCGTCACTAACCTCGGCTGCGCTGGGTATTTGACCGCTTTCGACAGGCTGGATGATCAGGTCCGAACCTGTTTCGACGCCTTCGCTTGCGACATAAAATGCGGTTACAATAATGACATGCTTAAAGCCGATTCCACGTAAATTGTCACAAACTCCCTTAAGCTGCGTTATGAATGCCGGCGTCCATTCGCCGTATTGACAAGCCGGGTATGTAACGATCCTTCCTTTGAACGGATTCTCAATTAAGTCTAGTACATCTCGAAGCCGTTCCAGTGCAGCGGTTGCTTCATGCGGCATTTCGCCTCCCGTTAATCCGGTAACCGGCAGTACTGCTGTGTCCAGATAAGGCTGCAGCTCCGCCCACTGCTCAGCGCTTAGTTCGCTGAATTTCATTCCTCTCACCATTCCTTCATCTTAAGCATGCGTCAAACGTTCTTAGGGTATTCTAGCATCTAACCTATCATACCTCCACAAAAAAAAGCCCGCAAGCCGCTTGTCGGAGAACTCCGAAACGCGGACTGCAGACTTGGCTTTAGGCAGCGTGAACTGCTGCTTGCTTATGCGTATAAAGACTTCAGCTCGTCGGTCAGGCGACGGAATTTATCCTTGTCGCCGGAGGCAAGCGCCTGATCAATGGCTTGATAAAGCTTATCCCTACGGAATTTGAGTACAGCTTCATCAAGTAACATTTCTGCAGCAAGCCCGAGCATCACTTCGTACGATACTTTCATTTTGTCCATAGGATACACCTCCAACACTGCGTTTAAGAGATCCTATATTCCTTTCCTTACGTAAGCCGCTCTCCATCGTCTTTTGTTGATCAAGGCCGATCGTCTTTCTTGTCTTAAGTTGTGACGATTCCCGCAGGCGAATAAGTGAAAGCGTATAGGTGGGTTCCATCTGTGTAAACCCCATCATTGAGCGAACCGGCTCTACTAAATCATATTCATCACAATGAACTCCGCTAAGGACGATGGCCCTCTTAGGGCCATGAAATGTGCTCATGCCTACCGTTTCCCGTACAAATGCCTTGTTAACGGTTCAGTACAATCGCCTCATCGTCGATGCTTTGCCCCGCCACGATAGTCCTGCCGAGCGGCGTCATCCGAATCACTTGTCCAAATTCAGCATGCTCCCCGATTCTCAGGAGACCCAAATGCATCATCATGCTAATTAGCCGCTGTTCCAGAATCGTTTCAGGCTGATCATAATAGAAGGGTTTAATATAGGGGGTCAGCGTACTCATAATGGTCTCGGCTTTGACCCAGCGGCTTCCAAGCTTATCGATCCAGTGTACGATCGCCCGAATATTGGGAATTGGACTTTTGTAAAGTCTGAGCCAGAATTGATACAGCTTGTCCGGCGGCTCTGACGTTTTCAACACTTGTCTGTCTCTGCCTGCCGGCGTCAGCACAAGCATCGTTTCGGTCTCTGCAATCCATCCTTTATAGAAGCAATAGTCGTACAGGAGCGACATTCGGCTAGGATATTCCTTGATTCTTCTCCCGTAGCCGAAGCGCCATTCCCCTTTCCCCGGAAGCTGTTCCTTCACACCGAACAGCTCAAGAAGCTGCAGGACATTCCGCTTGTACATGTTTCCTTCAGACGTCAGCGAGATTTCGTTCAAGTGAATATAGGTCAGAAGCTGCGAAACATCGTCACCCATTAACATTTGTTCATCCCGGTAAGCATGCGGCTCTTCATCTGTATAAGTAACTTGGGAGACGAGCCTGCGTTCCATCGTTTCTTTAAACCGTTCTTTCAAATCAGTCGGAACCTGGAATAAGTAACGATCCGCTCCGGCATATCCGTTAAACAACCAACCGTATTGCTTAAACCTCGAAATCGTATCTCTCGGCCCGGCTTCAGGCTGTTGTTTCTCTTTGGCTGCTTTGGTCTTGCTGGTCGGCTTCACCTTGGCCTTAGTATTGTCTTTAGCTTTGGAGGTGCGGCTTTTCTTGGGCTCGGCCGTCGTTTCGACAGCAGAAACCGATTGGCCAATTCCGTTATCCGTCAACGCATCCGCTTCTGTACTGCTGAATCTGCTTTGCTGTACACGTGCTATCAGCTCCTCCAAACTGAAAGCATCTCTAGCATCAAACAAGAGAGAATTGATAAATCGAAGATCCTCCAGCTTCATCGCTCCAATTTGTGCCTCAAATACATCCCTGCGATTCACCGTGGATAAAATAGACTGAATCAAATCATTCTTCGAGTTTCCATTGCACTCACATTGATAGGTTGTCGCAATCCGGCTCAGCTGGCCAATGTCCGCGTAGCTAAGCATGTCCGCTAAATTCATCTATCAAACCTCCGTTCCCGGCCCCGCTTGCAGGTTTACTACCATTATGGGAACATTGGCGAAATTTATAACCTCCGAGACAAAAAAAGCCACCGACCCAATCATTCTTGGTCAGTGGCTGTTCTTTACCTTATACATTGATGCCCTCAGCTTTGTTGAAGCTGCTCGAGATGAAGCGTGCAGTTATGAAGCAGCGGCGTCCATGCTGCCCCTTCTCGTTCCATGATAGAGAAAGATAAATTGTGGATCGGTTTGTCCGTCAGATCCGCGCACATCGCTTGCAGCAACTGGGCAAGCAAGCTGCCATGCGTCACGACCAGCAAGTTTCTGGCAGGTACAGCAGCTGCAGCTTCCTCCACGAAAGCTAGCGATCGTTCTCGAACGGAAGCATCGTTTTCTTGTCCGCAGTCGCATCGTTTCCAGTTCGGGCCCCATTTAGCCTGACGCTCGGGCTCTGTCGTTCCTTCAATCTCTCCGTAGAACCGTTCGCGAAGTCGCGCATCGCCCGGTAACAACGGAATGCCTAATGTGTCGGCAACGATTCGGGCCGTTTCGACGGCGCGAGACAGGTTGCTGGAAACGACAGCGTCCCATTTCATCGGTTCATGCAGCAGCCGGTAAGCCAGCGCTTGGGCTTGCCTGATTCCTTCACTGTTTAGCGGGATGTCGGTTTGTCCTTGGATTTTGCCAAGTCCGTTCCAGTCTGTCTTACCATGGCGTATGAGTCCGATCCGCAACATTCATTCCCTCTTTCAATGAGAAGTCATCATCTATGTAGACGTATTCGTTAATTTCGTGTACGAGAGAACCAGTTGAGAATGAGTAATGTAATGATAATGCCGAGTAACGATAACGCCACATAGTATTGCGGTACCGTCGGCACTATATTCAGAACGATTGGATCGCTAATGCTGGCAACGGGAACATCTGCGTAGAAGTCTGCGCTGATGACGGAGCTGTCGCTCGCAGCGTTGGCTGTTTCGAGCAATCCCGTCAGCTTTGCCACCTCAACCGAAGAGGAATTTCCGAGTCCCTTCAACAAATAGAAAAGTCCGGAAACGAACATCGCCATGCAGCACGCAATTATAGCCGTCACATTCCTGCGGAATGATTTAGAGAATTGATAGCTACGATTGGAAACGGGCATATACCAGGACTGTTCCGTATAAATACGGTCCATAACCCCGGTATTCAAATGATCGATCGGGCCGATTTCATCGGAATGATCGGAGAAGAACTTGATTAGTTGCTCGCTTTCTTCCCATACACGAAATTCCTCCCTGCATGTCTCGCAGGTCAGAAGATGTTCGTTGACTGACATTCGTTCGCTATCATCTTCGGACAAATCCCAATAGACGCCAAACGATTGTTGTACTTCGAGGCACTTCATCGCATTTTCATCCCCTCGTATTCCTCCAGCATTGGCGATTCGCCGAAATACGGTTCAAGCTGTACTTTGACACTGCTGCGTGCACGAAACAGGAGCGACTTTACGGAGCTTACCGTTTGACCGAGGATATTGGCAATTTCCTGATAATCCAATTGGTCATACTCTCGTAAAATAAGGGCTGATCGCTGTTTCTCCGGCAGGCTGTTAATCGCATCACGAACCATGGACATCCGCTCGCTCTGCAGCAAACGCTGCTCCGGAACGGCTTCCGGCGGCGCGATAGGAATGTATCCGACTTCGTCAAAGGATACGCTGCCTGCTTTCTGCTTGCGCAATTCGCTAAGTACCGTATTTCGTGCTATGGTATACAACCATGTAGAGAAGGAAGCATCAACTTCCCGGAATGAATGCAGACTACGATACGCCTTGTAGAACGTTTCCGAGCATAAATCCTCTGCCAGAAGTTCGAGCTTGGCGCTCTTTAACATGTGGTAGATGAAGGCAAGGATTTTACGTTGGTAGCGCCGCATTAATTCGGAGTATAGCTGTATGTTACCATCTTTGATTTCGCGTATAAGCTGGGAATCCGTCATCGCGGGCGACCCTCCTTGGCCTTAGGAGTGCTCCCGGTTCGGTACTATATTGTACCGACACGAGAGTGAAAAGTTGCGCGATCATTAAAAAAATGTTTCCTCGCATTATTCATTAATTATTTCGTTATATAAACCGAAAATCCTGCTTCTTTCGACATAATGCTTTGACCCACTTTTTTACATAATCTACACCGATTGTAACATGGCTTGCTTCACGTTAGGGTAAAGTTTTCACAAAGATCCGATTCTATATAGTCACATTGACGCGTGTTTCATCTATAAGGCATTCAGTTCACTTGCATTCGTTCTCTCTGTATGTGACGAACGATCCGGGCTTAATGTTTCACCGAAATGGGTATCCGGACAAAAAAAAAGACCGCCTATAAGGCGGCCCCGCAAAAATATGCGATGGATTTGGATAGGAGTGGAGAGAAACCATACTGTACCCTTATTATATGTATACGTTTTCATTCTGTCAATAAGCGTTTTCATTTGTGCGCCAACTATTTTAAAAATGAACAGAATACCCAATTAAATCCAGTTTCTGTACAGCGAGATCCAGATCCTCTTGCTTGCGGAAGCTGAGCCTAAGAATTCCAGGTACGTCTTCCCTGCTCTCGATGATTTGGATATTGCTTAAATTGATATTGCTGTTGCCCAGCTCCGTAGCGACATGGCCAATGATGCCGGGATGGTCAGGGACATCAATGTAGCATTCATAGAAGGAATGAATCATTCCTTTGCGCCGCTCCGGCAGCTTGCTCCGAAATTGGCCGGATTGCTGGAAAGCCAGCTCAATACCCGCCCCATCTTCGTTTTGCAGCATATCAATGAAGTCGCTTGTCCCCTCCTGCCACTCGCGCAGCAGCTTTAACAACACTTCCCGGTTATTCACGAGAATGTCGCGCCATACCCCCGGTTCGCTGGATGCGATACGTGTAATATCGCGAAAACCTCCGGCTGCGAGAACGCTGTATAACGAATTGCTTTCATTATAGCCGCGTACCAGGTTCACAAGTGCCACCGCTATGATATGAGGAAGATGACTGATCGCACCGACAATTTCATCATGCTCTTCTGGGGCCACGTGAACAATATGGGCTTTCGTATAGGCAAGCAGTTCAGTCAAACTGTCGATATCTCGCTGAGCCGTCGAGGCATCAGGAGTCAATACGTAGAAAGCATTCTCGAATAAATACGAGGAAGCTGCTTCTACCCCCGAGCGCTCTGAGCCCGCCATCGGATGTCCTCCGATGAATACGGCATTACCTAATTGAGCGTTTCGTGCCGTTGCGGCAACGGAGGCTTTGGTGCTGCCTACATCCGTAATGATGCAGCCCGGCTTTAAATCAAGTCCGCTTAAATCATGCACATATTGCTCCAGCGAGCCTACGGGCACACACAGAAAAATAAAATCCGCGCCTTCTGCCGCCTCGCGCAGAGACGTCGTCGCATGATCGACAACGCCTCTCTCGAGGTACTTGGCTACGGATGATTCACGAACGGAATGGCCGACGACCGTTAAACCCGGTTTGCCTTTAAAGCAAAGCGCGAGCGAGCCGCCGATTAAACCGACGCCGAATATCGCAATTTTCGTCATGGTGTTAACCCAGCACCGCCGCTTCTGAGAGTACTTCTTCCAGCGCGTGAACGAATGCTTCGTTCTGCGCCTGGCTGCCTACCGTAATGCGAATATGGTTCGGGTAGTAGGACCAACGAGCACGGGAGATGATCCCTTTGCGCAGCAGACCGTCGAATACTTGCTGAGAAGGCAGCTTCACATCTACCATCACAAAGTTGCCATGCGCTTCGAAATAGCTAAGACCAAGGCGGTCAAATTGCTCGCACATATAGACGATACCTGCCGCATTGCGCTCCTTGCAGCTATTAAGAAATTCGAGATCGGCAAGCGATGCTTTCGCAGCAGCTTGGCCGAAACGAGACGTGTTGAACGGTTCGCGAACTTGATTGATCGAGCGAATCACGTCTTCGTGACCGACGCCATAGCCGATACGGAGTGAAGCAAGTCCGTAAATTTTGGAGAACGTACGCAATACGATGACGTTCTTAAACTCCGGCAGCAGCGAAATGCCATCCGGATAGCCGGCATCCGTTACATATTCAAAGTAAGCTTCGTCCAGTACAACGATAACGTTCGAAGGCACTTGACGCACGAATGCTTCGAGCTCTTCTTTACGTACGATCGTACCCGTTGGGTTATTAGGATTACAAACCCAAATGATCTTCGTTTTGTCCGTTACTTTAGCCAGCATCGCGGGCAGATCATGCGTACCGTTGTTCAGCGGCACTTCGATGATCGTCGCACCTTCAATTTCGCAGTTATGCTTATATTGCGGGAACGTTTCATCGGCCATAATCGTCTCGTCGCCTGGCGTTAAGTAAGCACGGGCAAGCATAAGAATGACTTCATCGGAACCGGCGCCAAAAATAATCTGTTTCGGCGCAACGCCGAGATATTGTGCTAGATCCTTAGTCAGTTCGACGCTTCCGCCGTCCGGATAGATGCTAATGTTGTTAAGCTCATTCTGAATGGCAGCTTTCGCATGTTCGGAGCTTCCGAACGGATTCTCATTGGATGCGAGCTTAATGACTTCTTTAAGGCCGAGCTCTCTCTTTACTTCTTCAATTGGCTTGCCTGGTTGGTACACTGGCAAATGAACGATACTTTGTTTGGGTTGCACCAATAATCACCTCGTATATGTGGCGTGTAGTTTAGAATTGCTATTCCAACATTGTCTCACATGTTGTGGTCATTTAAAAGCTTTTTGCCCGATTTTCTTTCGCGCTTTTAAGCTTTTATGTACAGAAGCGTTCTCTAAAAAGAATACCCTTTGAGCTGCCTGAGGCAGTTCAAAGGGTATCGGATTGACGCTTTAGCCTCGCAGCTCTTGAACAAATGCACGGATTTGATCTAAGCCTTCCTGCTTCGTATCCGATGATTGCAGCAAAGGTACGACCTCTTCGATCTTGCGAACAATCGCGCTGCCGACGATGACGCCATCGGCCTGTTTGCCGAAGCGCTCCACCTGCTCGCGGCTGGAAATACCGAAGCCAACGGCGATTGGCGTTGTTGTGGCTTCGCGAACCGTGGCGAGAAACTCGTCAATGCCGCTATGGAAGTCAGCGCGAACGCCGGTAACGCCAAGCGACGATACGCAATAGACGAATCCGCGGGCCTTGGAAGCAATGCGCTTCACGCGGTCATTGGATGTTGGGGCTACAAGCGGGATGAGATGAATATCCGCTGCTTCAGCCATTGCGCGAACCTCAGCGTCCTCTTCGATCGGCAAATCCGGAATGATTAAGCCGCTGATTCCTTTCTCGGTAACGAGGTCAAAGAACCGTTCCAGACCGTATTGCAGAATAGGATTATAATAGGAGAACAGGATGAATGGCAGTTTAATGCCGGCTTGACGGGCATTCTCGGCAACCTGAATGCAGTCAACCAGCGTGACTTGGCCGTTCTTCAAGGCACGCTCGGAAGCGCGTTGAATGACAGGGCCATCCGCCAACGGGTCCGAATAAGGAACGCCAAGCTCTACCATATCAGCGCCGGCCTGTTCCAGCGCCCCAATGATTTCCACTGAGGTGCCCAGATCAGGATCGCCGATGGTAAGGAAAGGGATCAACGCCGTGCGGCCTTCTTCACGCAGACGCTGGAACGATGCATCTATTTCATTAATGGCCATGGTTTTCGTCGCCTCCCAAGTAGCCCATAATCGCTTGCACGTCTTTGTCTCCGCGGCCTGACAAGCTGACTACGATAATTTGATCGCGGCTGAGCGTCGGAGCGAGCTTCATTACTTCAGCGATGGCATGCGCAGACTCCAGTGCCGGGATGATGCCTTCTGTACGCGACAGAAGCTGCAGCCCTTCGAGCGCCTCTGCATCTGTAATCGGCACGTAATTAGCACGGCCTGTGTCTTTGAGGTAAGCATGCTCCGGTCCGATACCCGGGTAGTCCAGTCCTGCCGAAATCGAGTGAGCCGGCTGTACTTGACCATGCTCGTCCTGCAGCACGTAGCTGAGCGAGCCTTGGAATACGCCATGGCGTCCCTTCGTCATCGTTGCCGCATGTTCTTCGGTTTCCACGCCGCGACCGGCTGCTTCAACGCCGAGCAGCTTCACCCCTTCATCGCCGATGAATGGATAGAACATCCCGATGGCGTTACTTCCACCACCGACTGCAGCTACGACATAATCAGGCAAACGTCCGACTTCTTTAAGAATTTGCTCTCTGGATTCATCCCCGATAATACGCTGGAAATCGCGAACCATCATCGGGTATGGATGAGGACCGGTTACGGAACCAAGGATGTAATACGTATCATCTACATGGCTGACCCAGTAGCGAAGTGTCTCATTACAAGCATCCTTCAGTGTACGTGTGCCTGATGTAACGGGAACTACTTCTGCACCTAGCAGCTTCATGCGGAATACATTCAGCTCTTGGCGTTTCGTATCTTCTTCGCCCATGAACACTTTGCATTCCATACCTAGCAGCGCCGCTACCGTAGCGGAAGCAACACCATGCTGGCCTGCTCCTGTTTCGGCGATGATCTTCGTTTTTCCCATCCGCTTGGCAAGTACGCCTTGGCCAATTGTATTGTTGATTTTATGTGCACCGGTATGGTTCAAATCTTCGCGTTTCAAATAAATTTGCGCGCCGCCAAGATGATCGGACAAGCGCTGTGCGTGATACAGCGAAGTAGGCCTGCCCGAATATTTGGTCAATAAGTAACGAACCTCTGCAATGAATTCCGGATCCTTCGAATAATGCTGGTATGCTTCCTCTAACTCAAGCAGCGCGTTCATGAGCGTTTCAGGCACATAACGTCCGCCGAATTTACCGAAGCGCCCGTTTACGTCCGGGACTTGGATCATACGCTTCTCACCCTTTCCACAAACAATCGAATTTTCTGAATATCCTTCAAGCCATCTGTCTCCACGCCGCTCGACACATCTACGCCGCTCGGGGCATATTGACTAACCAAATCCACGACATTATCCGGATGAAGCCCGCCAGCCACATAGAGCGGTACGCGGATGGCCGACGCAGCTTCCATATACCGATCAATGACATGCCATGCAAACGTCTGTCCGGTGCCGCCGCCGGCTGTGTCAATGAGAAACCCGTCTACCACCCCGGCATAACCTTCAAGTCTTGAAGCTCCGCCGGCGTCATCTCCTTGGCTATCCTTTACGGAAAACACCTTCCATACTTGCGCGTTCAGCGTCTCTCTCACCTGCGCGCAAAACTGAGGTGATTCATCGCCGTGCAGCTGAATGACATCAAGCGGTGCAACTGCAAGAACGGACTGCAATTCCTGAAGGCTTGGATTAACGAAAACGCCGACCGTCAAAGGAGCTTTATCCTCTGGCAAGCGAAGCTTCCGAGCTTCCTCGATCAGCGTCCGCGCAAGCTCAGGCGACACTTGACGTTTGCTTGCCGCAAATATGAATCCCATTTCGTCAAAGGCCAAACCGTTCATCGCGCGAATCGTTGCCACGTCTCGCAAACCGCATATTTTAATACGTATCGGATTGAACTTACCTCTATTGTCTTGTTTAGTCCCAGCAGCAGACATTACGCGTTCACCGGTCCCATTAGTTGCTCTACAGCTGCGCCTACATCCGGCTGACGCATGAAATGTTCGCCGATCAGCACGCCTTTCGCACCCGCGTCTTTAACGAAAGCAATATCCTCTCGCGAAGAGAGCGAGCTCTCGCTAATAACCGTAATGCCGGGAGGCACCAATCCAATCAGACGCTCTGTCGTCTTAATATCCGTTACAAAGGTGTGCAAGTTGCGATTATTAATCCCCACCAGCGTTGCTTTGCCCAGCCCAAGGACGGATTCCACCTCTTCTTGATCATGGACTTCCACAAGTACGTCAAGCCCAATCGCTTTGGCCGTTTCATAGAAATCAGCAAGCTGAGAAGGACGAAGAATGGCAGCGATCAACAGGATGGCATCTGCGCCGATTAAGCGCGCTTCATAAATTTGACGGTGATCCACCGTGAAATCTTTACGAAGCAATGGGACATTTACAGCCCGCGAAACAGCGGTCAAATATTCGTTCTTTCCTTGAAAATAATCCTCGTCCGTCAACACTGATATACAGTCCGTGCCTGCTTCTTCATAGATGCGGGCAAGTGCGACAGGGTCAAAATCAGGCCGGATGAGACCTTTCGAAGGCGATGCTTTCTTCACTTCCGCGATTAAACCCAGATCCCGCTTCGTCCCGGACGTTAGTCTAAGCTCGAAGCCACGGCAAGGCGGCAATTCCGCGATTTGACGCTCTGCCTCTCGAATGGAGAAATGCTCCGCCAAATCATCTACTTCTTTTCGTTTCGATGCTACGATTTTATCAAGAAACATGGCTCAACTCTCCTGTCGTTTCAATCAACTGCCGCAGTTTCATCGCTGCTTGGCCGGAATCGATGACGGTCCGCGCCACTGCAACACCCGCCTGCAAGGAGTCCGCGCCGCCACCGACGAAGATACATGCGCCTGCGTTAGCCAGCACGATGTCCCGGTATGCGCCGAAGTCATCCCCGTTGAAGATCGAACGGATGATACGCGCATTCTCATTCGCATCCCCGCCGATGACTTCGCTCAGCGAACGAGTAGTCAAACCAAGTTCCTCCGGCGTAATGGTATACGTGCGTACGGTGCCGCCAAGCAGCTCCGAAATTTGTGTCGGTGAAGAAATGCTGATTTCGTCCAGACCGTCGAAGCTGCTCACAACCATTGCACGCTTCAAGCCAAGCTCGCCTAATACGGAAGCGATGGTCTCGGTTCTGGATTTATCATAGATGCCGAGAAGCTGACGGTCGGCGCCGGCCGGATTCGTTAACGGTCCGAGCATGTTGAAGATGGTACGGATACCGATCTCGCGTCTTGGACCAGCCGCGTATTTAAGGGATGGATGATAAAGCTGCGCAAACATGAAGCAGATCCCGATCTCATCCAGGCAGCGTGCTGCCTGCTCCGGTGACAGCGTAATGTTGACGCCAAGCGCCTCAAGCGTATCTGCGCTGCCGGATTTGCCGGACATCGCCCGGTTGCCGTGTTTGGCAACGCGGACGCCCGCCGCTGAAGCTATGATAGCAGAAGCTGTCGAAATATTGAATTTATGAATGCCGGATCCACCTGTTCCACAGGTGTCCAGAAGTCCGTTGCGCTCGGTATGAACATGATTGGAAAACGAACGCATCGCTTCCGCGAAGCCGGTAATCTCGTCTTTGGTTTCGCCTTTCATCCGAAGCGCCGTTGCGATGGCGCCGATCTGTGCACCGGATGCTTCGCCGCTCATAATAATCTCCATTACGCCGCGTGCTTCTTCCCGCGTCAGGTTAGTCCCGCCAACCACTACATTCAGCGCCCGCTGCATCGTCATGAGTTCATTCGTAACTGCCATGCCCCCGCTCACCCTTTCGCACCCGCATAGTAATCCATATTGATCATGCTGCTCGTGCGATCCGGTACGGCGAATATTGCTTCCGCAGCTCGAACCGCTTTGAGCATAGCCATCGCTTTATTGACGGTTTCCATATATTCATTCTCCGGTATGGAATCCCAAACAATGCCCGCCCCAGCCTGAACATAGGCCTTACCATTCTTGAAGATCAGCGTGCGGATCGTGATGCAGGTATTGAGGCTGCCGCCAAAACCGAGATAGCCGATCGCACCGGCATAGGCGCCGCGCGCTTCGTTCTCCAGCTCCGCGATGATCTCCATCGCTCTTAGCTTCGGAGCGCCGGATACCGTTCCCGCCGGCATGCAAGAAACGAAAGCATCGAAGAAATCTTTGTCTTCGCGCAGCTTGCCGGATACGTTGGAAACGATGTGCATCACGTGGGAGTAACGCTCGATCTCCATATACGAATCGCAGCGGACAGTGCCGAATTCCGATACGCGTCCGATATCGTTGCGTCCCAGATCGACGAGCATCAAATGCTCTGCGCGTTCTTTCTCATCCGCCAGCAATTCTTTCTCAAGCGCCAAATCCTGCTCCGGCGTTTTGCCGCGCGGACGCGTTCCGGCAATCGGACGCGTTTCCACGCGTTCGCCATCGACCTTCACGAGCGCTTCCGGTGACGTGCCGACAATAACCTCGTCATCCATTTTCAGATAGTACATATAAGGCGAAGGATTCATGGTGCGCAGAACGCGGTATACATGAAGCGGATCGACTTCTGTTTCGATGTTAAAGCGCTGCGATAACACCACTTGGAAAATATCGCCGGCACGAATGTACTCTTTGGATTTCTCGACATTCGCAAGGAATTGTTCCTTCGTCAGGTTCGAGGAAACGTTACCGAGATCGGGATCAGCCGGGATGCTTCCTGCTGCCATCAGTGCGGACGGCAATGGCTGCTGCAGCCGCTCAATGGTCGCTTCCATCCGGCTGACCGTTTGCTCATAAACCGCCTGAATGTCTTGGTCTGTCGCCGCATTCGGGATATGTACGTTCCCGATCACTTGAATTTGCTGTTTGAAATGATCGAATACGATAACTTGATCGCAAAACATAAATTGCAGATCGTTCATGTTCAGATCGTCAATCCGGTGTGCCGGCAGCTTCTCATAATACTGAAGCAGGTCATACCCGAAGAATCCGATCGCCCCGCCTGTGAAAGGCGGCAATTCAGGAATGGATGGACTGCGGAAGGAACGCAAATGTGCTTTAAGCAGCTCAATCGGTTTCTCGCGCAGTACCTCTTCTTTGCCATTCACTTCGATGACCATCTCGCCGTTCTTGCCCCGAATGAGCATGAACGGATCGGTGCCGATGAAGGAATAACGCGCCCATTTCACTCCACCTTCTACACTCTCCAGCAAGAAGGCACGGCGCTCCTTATAGAAATGCTGGAATATACGAATTGGCGTCTCTGTATCCGCCATTACATGTCTGACGATCGGAATCAAATTATACGTGCTCGATAACCGAATGACTCCTTGAAGCTCCTGATTCATAACCAATCTCTCCCTTGTCGGAAAATAAAAAAACTCCTGCCGCAGCAGGAGTGATCATGTCAGAAGATGGAAAATGAGCATTGATACGGCAATAGAACATAACGTGGATTGTAGACTAATAGATACACCTATAGCCTGGATATCCTCCAAGAGGGTGCACTAAACTACGACCTGCGTCATCTCTTCACTCGTCTCAATCTTGCACTAAAAACTCAGCTCAGCTCTACTCATCTCTTCTAACTTCACTAACTACTCTGCTCAACTCGGCTCATTCTTCAAGTATGAAATCACTATACACCAGCGTAAACGGATCCGTCAATCCTTTAAAAATGAGCTTTCCAATGTTGCACGATCTATGATTTCGATAAATCCGGACGGAGTGCCTTAGCACCGCCTAAATAAACATGTTCAATTTCCTTCTGCGACTTCTCCGTGTTAACCGAAACCAGAAGGCGGATGCACATGGCCAAGCTGCCTTTGACCGGCACTTCAACGGCGCACATCAGCGGAACAAGCTCCCAGCCCTGCATGACACGAATGGCTCTGGCCGGAAATGTTGCATCCAGATCGCCGGTTACCGTAATAAATACACTTGCGATGTCTTCGGGCTCGATCGCATTAGAAGCTACGATTGTATGCAACAACTCCTCTGTCGCCCGTAATATCGGCTGCTCTTCATTCAATTCGACCGTGATCGCTCCGCGAATTCCCCGTACACTCATTCTAGATGGCCTCCTGTTTCAATTGTTCCACGATCTCCCGAATGAGAGAAGTAGATACCGATTTATTGATTTCCACGACGCCAATTGCAGTAGGCACGATAAAGACCATCGTTCCTTCTTGGAACTTCTTATCATGCATCATCGCACGCATGATTTCATCTGTCGGCAGATGCGCTGGGAGTCTCACCGGCAAGCCTACCCGCTGCAGCACATGCTTCGTCACCGTGTAGACCTCTTCAGGAGCCCCCAGGCGAACCGCAAGCCTTGCAGCCCCGACCATTCCGATCGCTATCGCTTCACCGTGTAAAAGCTCTCCGTAGCCGGCAACGGCCTCAAGCGCATGGCCGATGGTATGCCCAAGATTAAGAATCGCGCGAAGATCGTTTTCCCGCTCATCCTTCGAGACGACCGCCGCTTTAACGCTGCAGCCTTTGTAGAGGGCATACCCGAGCGCATCGGGATCAAGTGCCGTCAATTTATCCGCATTCTCGTCGCACCAGGTCACGAATGAAGCATCCCAGATCAAGCCATGCTTCACAACTTCCGATAAACCTGCCTTTACTTCGCGCTCAGGCAACGTTTGCAGCGTTTTCAAATCATAAAGCACAAGCTCGGGTTGATGAAAAGCACCGATAATATTTTTAGCAAGGGGGTGGTTCACCGCAACCTTGCCTCCGACACTGCTGTCGTGAGCAAGAATCGTCGTCGGCACCTGTACGAATTTAATGCCGCGCATGAAAGAAGCTGCGACGAAGCCGGCGAGATCACCGACCACGCCGCCTCCCAGTGCGACAATTGCGGATTTGCGGTCAAGCCCATGTTCCAGCGCAATCCCAATTAATCGCTCCAGCTCCGTAAGAGACTTGGAACTCTCTCCTGCCGGAACAACAGCTGTTACGACCGTAAAGCCTGCAGAAGTTAACACATTGGCCAGATGGCCTAAATGCCGCTCTGCAACATTCGCATCCGTAATAATCATAAGGGGCGACTTCTTGCTGATGCCGCGCTCGGTAAACAGGTTACCTGCTTCATCCAACACGCCTTCCCCGATATAGATCGGGTAGGAGCGCTCGCCAAGCTCGACGGTCAGTTCACGATGACCGCCGCTCATTAGTAGTTCCTCAGCTGCGCCAAGTAATTGTTGTAGTTCGCCGTAATTTCTTCCATGGAGTCGCCGCCGAATTTCTCCAGAAACGCTCTTGCCACTTCCCACGCGACTACATGCTCCATAACTACGCTTGCTGCCGGCACTGCGCAGCTGTCAGAACGTTCCACTTGCGCAGTGAACGGCTCTCTTGTGTCGATATCTACGCTTTGCAGCGGTTTATATAACGTCGGGATCGGTTTCATAACACCGCGCACGACGATTTGTTCCCCGTTCGTCATCCCGCCTTCGAATCCACCAAGACGGTTAGTTGCTCTGTAATAGCCGCGTTCTTCCGAGTACATGATTTCATCATGTACTTGCGATCCGCGAATGGTTCCGGCTTCAAAGCCAATGCCGATTTCGCAGCCTTTGAACGCATTGATCGACATCACCGCTTGCGCGATCCGTCCGTCAAGTTTGCGGTCATACTGCACATGGCTGCCCAGTCCGATAGGCACGCCTTCCACGATACATTCCACGATTCCACCGATCGAATCGCCTTCCGCTTTGATTTGATCGATATAAGCAGTCATTTTCTCTTCGGTTTCTTTGTCAACGACACGAACCGGAGACTCTTCGGTCAAACGAACCAATTCATCGAGCGGCAATTGATTCGCCGGAGCCTCAATCTCGCCGATTCGAATAACTTGTCCGCCTACTTTAATGCCGAATGCAGCAAGAAATTGGCGAGCCACTGCGCCAACCGCTACACGTGCTGCCGTTTCACGGGCACTGGAGCGCTCAAGTACGTTGCGCAAATCTTTCAGATTGTATTTAAGTCCGCCATTCAAATCCGCATGGCCGGGACGCGGGCGATGAACGCGGCGTTTCTCTTCATCACTGCCTTCAATCGGCTCGATGTTCATAACCGATGTCCAGTGTTTCCAGTCGTTGTTCTCCACAATCAGAGCTACAGGCGCTCCGGTTGTTTTACCATGACGAACACCGCCGACAATGTTAGCGGTATCTTTCTCGATTTGCATGCGGCGGCCACGGCCGTGACCTTTCTGCCTACGGTGCAATTGGAAATTCAGCTCCTGAAAATCAAGCTGCAAATTGCTCGGAAGCCCCTCAATTATTGCTGTCAACTGTGGACCATGTGTCTCTCCTGCTGTCAAATAACGTAAACTCACAGTAAAGCCCTCCCTCATCCCGAACACCGCAAACGCATATTCCGGTTATGTATATCTGCCAAATATCTTTGCTCATTATAGTATAGCGTCGCCGGTTTGACAAGGAAATGAACGCTCTCTATATGAGGACTTCGCAATAAAAAAGCTGCCCTGCACACCTTCCGAAGAAGACATGACAAGGCAGCTTTCAGTCCGTATAAACTAACTATTCACAGATTGATTGCCGCGCAGGCGATCCGGTTCCTCATTCAACTGCGGGTCATTCATGAGACCATTCATTTGCCTGGTATCAATGCCGAGAATTTGGGCGCACTCCTGGACTGTTATGAATCCACGCTTATACGCCGCAATAACCTTACGTTTGTCCATGCTGCACCTCCATTGCCAAACTATCTATAACTTAGTATTGGAGAAGATGGAAAACGATATACCTTCTACGCCCGTTTGCGGTAAAAGAATGTTTCAACCGAATCGAAATCATATTGCGCCGGCGAGAAAATTTGCTCCGTGCTGCCTACGAACAGCAGACCGCCGGGCTTAAGCGCTTTCGAAAATTTATGATAGAGCAGATGCTTGGCTTCTTCCGTGAAGTAGATCATGACATTGCGGCATACGATCACATCGAAGCCGGTGTCAAAGGTGTCATGAAGCAAATTCTGCTGTTTAAAGGTAATATTTCGCTTGAGCTGATTCACAACGGCAACATTATCTTCATCATGCTTCGTAAAATATTTACTCATATAAGTGCGCGGTACCTCGCGGATCGATCGATCCTGATAAATGCCTTGCGTCGCTTTCTGCAATACAATATTGTCCAAATCGGTTGCAAGGATCGATGACTTATCTTGCGCGCCAAGCTCTGCCAAGATCATGGACAGTGTGTACGGCTCTTCTCCCGTTGAGCAAGCCGCGCTCCATATTTTGACGCGAGGGTTAGCTTTAACGATCTCAGGTAAAAATTTCTTCTCCATGGCTTCCCATCGGCTCGGATTACGCCAAAACTCCGACACATTGATGGTCATCCGATCGAGAAATTCGTTCATCAGCTTCTTGTCCTTCTCTAGGCCATCCCAGTAGGCTGCAAATGTATTGTAGCCGTACTTCTGCCTAAGCGTCGTCAACCGCCGCTTCATCTGCGCTTCTTTGTATTGGGAAAGATCAATAGCTGTTTTGTCTTTGATTTTCTTGATGAATAGCGAAAAGTCCTTGTCCTCCACCATGTTTTCCCCCGATGTCGCAGACACTTGGCCGCCTGATGTTAGTTAAATCCACTGCTGAATCGTTTGGTTGTAGTCCACCACTTCATGCGGAGCGAAGAAAATTCCGATCTCACGTGCCGCGCTTTCCGGCGAATCCGAACCATGAATCAGATTGAAGTTCGTATGTACCGCGTAGTCGGAACGAATCGTTCCCGGCGCTGCTTCAAGTGCATTCGTCTTGCCGATCATCGCGCGTGTAAGTCCGATGACATTATCCCCTTGCCAAACCATTGCAAATACTGGACCTGACGTCACAAAGGCTACGAGCGGCGGATAAAAGGGCTTTCCGATGTGCTCTGCGTAGTGACGTTCAGCCAGCTCAGGCGTGATCATCATGAATTTGGCTCCAACGAGCTTCAGCCCCTTACGTTCGAAGCGTGATACGATTTCACCGATCAAACCGCGTTGTACGCCATCCGGCTTTACCATTAGAAAAGTTCTTTCCATCTGAATTCCCTCCCAAACGCTTTAGTAGTTTCGTTTTGCTACAAAATGCGCAATATCCGTCAAATTTTTCTTCGCCGTAATGTTCGGCAGTTCGCTTAGAGCTTCAATCGCTTTATTCATATATCTTGTCGCCATGGCATCCGCAGTATGGATTCCGGCGCTCTTACGTATTATGTTCAACGCTTTTTTCGTTTCACCTGCTCCATTCGACTCGCGAATTTTATTTATTTCCACAAGTAAATCATCTTTAATGGATGGCTCTTGCATCGCGAGCAGTACAGGAAGCGTCATATTGCCTTGTTTAATGTCGGAACCCGGCGGTTTGCCGATTTGTTTCTCGGTCCCAAGCAAGTCCAGCAGATCATCCCTAATTTGAAAGGTCATGCCAACATTATAACCAAATCGATACAGACAATTTGCCGTCTTGCGGTCTGCACCGGACGCTATTGCACCGAGCTGACAACTGATAGCAATTAATAGTGCCGTCTTGCGGCGGATGCGAAGCAAGTAGTTGCGAACCGATTGCTCTGTATTGAAGAAATCACGGATTTGTTCCATTTCGCCAATACACATCTGCACCATGGCTTTGGATAATATCTGATGAATTTGCGGGTTCTCAAGCTCGGTTACGATCGTAAGCGCCTTGCCGTAAATATAATCGCCGGTATACATTGCAATGCGATTATCCCATTTGGATTTAACCGTAAGCTGTCCGCGACGGGTCTCGGCGTTGTCAATTACATCATCATGCACAAGGGAAGCCATATGAATGAGTTCAAGCGGTACCGCGATCTTCTGCAGCACTTCCAACCGGTATGTGCCAAACTTACCTGCAAGTAGCACAAACACGGGACGTATCCGCTTGCCGCCTGCTTTAAGCAGATGCGTCGATGCATCCGTGAGCAGCGTATGCTCGTTGGTAACGCTGCGCGCCAGCTGACTTTCGATCGCATCTAAATCGCTTTTCATTTTGGCGTAGATATCGAGTAGTTTCATTTGTTCACCTTGAGGGCAGATTGGTCTAAGAAAAATTGCATTTGAACCTCATGCGACAACAAACCCAATTGATGCGCATAGTCAAAATACAACGATAAACCTGCCTGCTCGTCCGTTCCAAAGTTATAGTGCAGCTCTTTGAAATATCGTTTCCAATAGGCTTCTTCCCCGCCTAACAATGTGCAAGCTTTATCGATAAGAGGCTGCAAGTCGCTGAGACTTCTTTCCTTGCTTGCCGTCAGCGCATGGAGAACGGCCGAAACCGCCTCCGGATCTGCAGCGGCAATTTCTTTGCGGACAGCCACAAGCGCGAAGGTCATGCCGTAGCCTGTCCAATCGCGCCATAGCTCGCCCAGATCGATAACGGCCATGCCTCTTTCTTTATTCGCCCACGAAGCATGTATGGCTGTATCCCCAATCAGAAGCGCAGCATCCGCTTCCTCCAGCATCGTGTCGAGATTGGGCTCCATCGTTATATATGAAGGTTCCGCTTTATAATAAAGCTTCATTAAAATTTTGAGCAAATTTACGGAGGTTGCAGACGTTGCCGTCATTGCAATCCTTCCCCGGAGCACTTCATCGAGCGGTTTCTTAAGAAACAGCAGAATCGAATTGACGCGCCCCCTTGCACTAACCGATAAATCCGGCAGCAGCAAGTATTCACTGGCATTTTCCGCATATGCGTACGAGGACATCGAGGTTATGTCGATCTCACCCTGCCGAAGCGCTTTATTCAATGCGGCTGGGACACGCTTCTCAATATGGAACCGTTCCTGCGGCAATTGCTGCTCCGCATAATGAAAAATAGGCCAAACGTTCGCATAGTCAATGCGACCGACTGTAATCGGGCGATTTAACCCCATGCTGTTCATCTCCCCATCTTCTGTACAAATCATGATCCAGCGGAAGCTGATCAAGCACTTTCCCGACTAGAAAATTGATGATATCGTCAATTGTTTGCGGCCCATGATAAAAGGCCGGCATTGCCGGAACGAGTTTAACGCCAAGTCGAGCCAGCGTCAGCATGTTCTCCAAATGAATGGCATGCAGCGGCGTTTCGCGAGGCACAAGGATCAGCTTGCGTCCTTCCTTCAGCATAACATCCGCAGCACGTGTCATCAAATCATCCGAAATGCCATGTGCGATTGAGGCCAATGTCCCCATTGAGCATGGCATGATAATCATGCCTTCTACTCGGTACGATCCGCTTGCTATCGAGGCGCCGATATCCGCATTGGGATGCAGAATCAACCGGCCTGCTTCCACCGCCTCTTGGAACACGGCGGTTACCGCCTGCTGACGCTTCGCAGTGTTCCAGCCAAGCTCCTCTTTCAGCACGCGCCAGCCTGCTTCGGTCACGACAAGATGTACCTTCAGCCCGCCTTCCAGAAGGCTGCTGATTAGCCTGATCCCGTAGATCGCGCCGCTGGCTCCTGTAATACCGACAACCATACTCTTGCGCGCAACATCGGAAGCTTGCTCTACCACTTGTGAAGCACCACCAAATCGAGCAGCGCACTGATAAACAAGACAACGCTCAGTGTTCCGTTCATAGTAAAGAAAGCAGTTTGCACACGGCTCATATCGTTCGGTTTGACGAGGATATGTTCGTAGCAGAGCATGCCGACAGAGATAATGGCACCAATCAGATAGAGCCAGCTAAGCGGGGTTAACCAATATAATGAAATGAATCCGATACTCGTCAACAGATGAAACCCTCGCGATAACTGCAATGCTCCGACCATACCGAACCGCGCCGGAATCGAATATACGCCTTCCTTGCGGTCAAACTCGAAATCTTGGCAAGCATAAATAATATCAAAGCCGGCCAGCCAGCAAGCAACCGTTGCATAGAGCACCCAAGCCGACAGCTCGAAATGTCCCGCGATTGCAACCCATCCGCCAAGCGGCGCCAGACCGATTGTCAGTCCAAGCACGACATGACAAAGCCATGTAAAACGTTTTGTATAGGAATAGAGCACAAGCAAGAATACCGCAATCGGCATCAGCTTCATACAAATTGGATCCAGCTGCGAAGCAGCAACGAATAAAACAATAAAGGACACCGCAATGAACAAGCCGACTTCGCCCGCACGAAGCAGACCTGCCGGAATCGCCCGTTTCGCGGTGCGAGGGTTCTTGGCATCGATAACGCGGTCAATGACGCGGTTCAGCCCCATTGCCGCGCTTCTGGCACCGACCATCGCCAGAATGATCCAGCCGATCTCGCTCCATTCCGGCAGCCGATCCTCCATGATAATCGCACCGAGCAGGGCACCCATGAAAGCAAACGGTAATGCAAAAATGGTATGTTCAAACTTAATCATTTCTAAAATTATGCGAAATTTGCGAATCATCTGTTGTCCGTTCCCTTCGTCCCCATGTGTAATGCTGCGACACCGCCTGCTAACGGAAATACGCGAACATTTTGTAGGCCGATTTCACGGTATTTCGCTGCAAGCTGCTTCGAGTCCGGAAATGCTTTAAGCGACTCCGGCAGCCATTTGTACTGCTCGTACCGCTTGGCGACCATTTTCCCGATCGCGGGCATGATTTTCTCGAAGTAGAAATAATAGATCGCTTTGAACGGCTGCCAGGTGGGCTTGGACATTTCCAGACAAACCACTTGCCCGCCGGGCTTCACTACGCGCATCATTTCGCGAAGCACTTGTTCCAGATCCGGAACGTTGCGAAGGCCGAAACCAATTGTTGCATAATCGAAACGATTGTCCTCGAACGGAAGCTCCATCGCATTGCCTTGCACGAGCGAGATTTGACGATCAAGCCCTTCACTCTTCACTTTCTTCTTCCCTACTTCAAGCATGCCTGCGCTGAAATCAAGCCCTACCACTTCACCGCTTTCACTTGCCTTCGCTAACGCAATGGTCCAGTCGCAAGTGCCGCAGCATAAATCGATCGCAGTATTTCCGGGTTTTACATCCATCTTGCGCATCGTAAATTTTCTCCACGCCTTATGTCGACGGAAGCTGATTAAATCATTCATGAGGTCATACGTTGGTGCAATGCTTTCAAATACGGCATGCACATGCTGTTCCTTGGATTTGGATTGCATGGTAGTCACCTTACCTTCTCTCGCCTTGGGCCGATGCCGCAGGTACAAGAGGACGCGTAAACGTTTCTGCGATTACCATCAACTCGCGGACGAGCTTATCGGAATCAAGACACGAAACGACCGATTGTACGTGCAGAGCAGATTGTTTCAGCTTCTCGGCCAATTGTGTGCGAATATCATATTTTGCGATCAGAGACTGTGCATAAGACGGCTCAGCGGATAGATCGGATAATTTGCGTTTCTCTTCATCGGTTCCGTTGTTCCACACATGCCAGTATGCCCAACTGCCGCTGAACCGTTCCGGCTTCTCGCTGCGAATCAGCTCATCCATTACGACCTCGCAACGTCCGAAGCCTTGAAGCAGCTCCGTCCAGGCAAGCGTCAGCTTGTCATCCATGCTGTCCGTGAAAGCTTGGAATAACTCAGTCTTCAGCTGTATGCAGTGGTTCAGATACTCTTCGGCCGTCAGCTTCAGCTGTTTCATTCGGAGGTATAAGTTTACCTTGAGCTTATTGACCTCGGATACACCGATGCTGATCCGGCGAATCATATCCACCTGGCCTGCTTGCGACAACAGCTGATAGAATCGGCTGCTGTAGTAATCGCCCGCAAGCACCTTTAACTGACGTGATCTCATCTCGCGCTCCTGAAGGCGACCGCTGTCCGAATCGATGAGATCATGCGTATCCATCCCCATCTGTACCAAGGCAGTGACAAGCGAATAGAGCTCACTGTGGAACAGCGGCGTGCGTTGATTGGCCAAAAAAGCGAAGAGCAGCCTGATCCTCGAATCGGGAAAATCCGGCAGCTCGGTATGCATTTGAATCATATCGTATTCAAGGTACTTTTTTGCGATCTCAGGTATTTTATATGGTTTCATTTGGCCTAGCCTCCGGACAAAACTTAGATGATTGCCGATTCAACCGAAGGTTGCCTCAAACCAATCATCCTAATTAGATAAATGCCGTTGGAATTCATCTGTTAATAATCTAAATAATTATAGCACTATGTGTCGCGTTTCGCTACAACTGGGATATAGACAAACGCAGGCGCTGCCTCCAAATTTCGTCCGTAAACGGCTCAGCAGCGCTTAAGTTTGACAGTTCTGTGGACAGCCAGGTATCGCTCCGCCTGACATCGACCGCAGCCAGCAGTCTGTTAACGGGAAGCTCGTCGTCATTCTCCGGTTTCATGGGAGTAACGAACCGGACTAAGACACGGCTCACATTATCCGTATGTACAAATGCAAATTCCAGAAGGCGCTGCAAATCGGACATCCACTCCTCTACAGCATTCCCATAATGCTCCGCAGATAAATCGACCGACAGCACCGAACCTTTCCAATCCACCCGTTTAACGTCCAATCCCAGATGAAGGCCAAGCATGGAATCTACGATCACCCCTGCGCTCAAGCGTTTTATCGGTACGGGATGAAAGACAGAAATATCACCTTTAGCTTGCTTCATTCGTGAATCCGTTAACGGTAGTATAGAAAGTAACACGGTAACAGCTGCCGTTACCGCACACGCATAGAGTAGTCTCTTGTAATGCGACATCTACCATCCGCCTCTCGCGCACAGAATGTCCTGCTACTCTAGTGTACAAACTAAAAAAGCAGGCTATGCCTGCTTTTCGGTTTAATCCTCTGTATCGACGGTACCGTACTTGGTCAGTACAGTGGCTTTGCCGCGAATTTTGATCGCTGACGTATGGTCCGTAAACTGGCAGATGAGGATTTCTCCTTTGTCGAGCTTCTCCGTATGGTGAAACTTTGTATCTTGACCGCGAGTCAGTCCGATGACTTGTACGCCTTGGGCTTTCGCTTTAATGACGATATATTCCCCATTCTTGTCTTCCATGCATACTGCCTCCTATTCGATCATTCGGCCTTTAATCCGTATCTGTTAAAAAACTGCCTCCCGAACATCGTGCTCAGGATAGCAGCTGTGGCATGTTATGTACGACTTCGATCCTACGATTCAAAGCAATCCCAAGAACCGCAAGAAAAAGTCTACTGGAATTAACTCCCCTTGTCAATAGAAACGAAACCGCCCTGAGAGACGAAAAACGTCCGGATGCAGCTGGCACCCGGACGTCATCAACGGTCTGAACCGTTTCTTATTTGGAGACAAGATCTTTAAGTGATTTACCCGCTTTGAAAGACGGGATTTTGCTTGCCGGGATGTCGATCTCTTCACCCGTTTGCGGGTTGCGACCTTTACGGGCTTCGCGGCTTTTCACCTCGAAGTTACCGAAACCCACCAATTGCACTTTATCCCCACCTTGCAGCGAGTCGGAGATGGCATCAAAAACGGCATCAACCGCTTTGGAAGCATCTTTCTTGGAAAGGTCAGTCAATTCGGCTACTTTCGCAATCAGTTCCGTTTTGTTCATTTCTTTCACCTCCCCTGACGGCAGTTCATAAGCACATCATTATCATTCTGTTTTACCGAAACCTCAGAAAATATACCTGCAGGCCTTGGTGCAAAGAAATTCCGTTATGTGCAAATCCTGCATACTGAACCATGAACAGATTTATAGTAATACAGTTGACTATAGAATTTCAAGAGGCTACACAAGTTTTTCCGAGGATTACTCTAGGTTTTTCATGCATTTGACCTCGAAATCCCCTTGAAAACGACAAAAAAGAGACACGCCGTGTTCGCGTGTCTCTTTCTGCTTACAAGATTATGGCAATCAGTCCGCCTGAGCCTTCGTTGATGATTCTGCCCAGTGTTTCCTGAAGTTTATAGCGCGCATTGTCCGGCATCATGGCAATTTTGCCTTGGATGCCTTCCCTTACGATGGAATGGAGCGAACGGCCGAAGATGTCGGATTCCCAAATCTTGATCGGGTCGTTCTCGAAATCCTGCATTAAGTAACGGACCAGTTCCTCGCTTTGTTTCTCCGTACCGATGATCGGCGCGAATTCGGACTCCACATCCACGCGAATCATATGGATGGAAGGAGCGGTCGCCTTCAAGCGGACTCCGAAACGGGAGCCTTGGCGGATAAGCTCAGGCTCATCAAGCGCCATCTCCGCCAGCGTCGGCGCGGCAATGCCGTAACCGGTCGTTTTGACCATTTCAAGCGCTTCTGCAAACCGGTCATATTCCCGCTTCGCATGGGAGAACTCCTGCATGAGCTGCAGCAGATGGTCTTTGCCGCGAATTTCAACGCCGACGACTTCCATCAGGATTTGGTCATACAATTCATCCGGCGCATACAAGTCGATTTCAGCGACCCCTTGCCCCATGTTCATGCCGCTTAGCCCGGCGCGAGCGATGAATTCGTATTCCATAAACTGCGAGACGACTCGGTCCACATCGCGCAGACGGCGAATGTCTTTGACCGTATCGCGAACCGAATTCTCGTAGTTGTTACGCAGCCAGTGATTATCGTTCAGCACCATAACCCAGCTAGGAAGATTAACATTCACTTCATGAACCGGGAACTCATAGAGCACTTCACGAAGCACCGACATCACTTCTTCTTCACCCATCGTCGCTACGCTGAGCGTAATGACCGGGATGTCATACTTAGCCTGGAGCTCGCTGCGAAGCGCAAGCGCTTCGTCGCTCTTCGGCCGTGTGGAGTTCACAATGAGGACGAACGGTTTACCGACCTCTTTGAGCTCATTTACAACGCGTTCTTCAGCTTCGATATACGAGCTGCGCGGAATTTCCGCAATTGTACCGTCTGTCGTCACGACGACACCGAGCGTGGAATGCTCTTGAATGACCTTGCGCGTTCCGATTTCGGCCGCTTCCTGGAATGGAATAGGCTCCTCGAACCACGGCGTCGTAATCATTCTGGGGCCATTCTCATCCTCGTAGCCTTTCGCGCCAACTACCGCATACCCAACGCAATCAACGAGTCTGACATTCACGTCAAGCCCCTCGGCCACACGAAGCTGGACAGCTTGGTTTGGCACAAATTTAGGCTCCGTTGTCATAATCGTCTTTCCTGCTGCGCTTTGCGGCAGTTCATCGATAGCTCTCACCCGATCGGCATCGTTCGTGATGTTCGGCAGCACAACCGTCTCCATGAACCGCTTGATGAAGGTTGATTTGCCTGTGCGGACTGCACCAACGACGCCGAGGTAAATATCCCCGCCGGTTCGTTCGGCAATGTCCTTGAAAATGTCCACTTTCTCCACTGAATATCCCCTCCCAATCGTATTTCGCCTGTACATGGACGTACCGTTACTGCTGCTTTCCTCCTGCTGTTCGTCGTCAGGGTTCGCCGCTACCCGCCTGCCACAGTTGCAAACAAGCGACGCAACTCGTACATGATTTTGGACTAGTAATAGCTTATTGCGTCCATGGCTCGATTATGACGACTGCTAACATGAAATCTTTCGATTTCGATGAGCTTCTCCGCTCCCGGCCTTCCAAGATTGAGATATATGAGAGAAAGACCAAAGCTATGCCTGAACGACAAAAAAACTCCTGCCGCGGGGCGGACAGGAGCTGGGGTGCAGCAAGTCGATATGCGTTATTTGAGAACAGCCTGCGGCTCTCCGTTGACTAAACGGTATACCGGAGATTTGACAGGTACAAAGTCTGAAGAATCTACAAGGAGCGCGCGCAAATCCGCGTGTTCATCCGGCTTATTGGCGCTATCCAGCTTGGAAACGGCTTGCATAATATCTGTGCCGTAGTCAATATAAACATTGCCTTTAGCATCCATCATTGGGGTCAAAATGCCCCCCGTAAACATACTGTGAAGTACCGGCTCTTTTAGATCCAGCGCATCGAAATCGATCGCTTTAAAGTCCGGGTAAAGCGCCGCACCTTCAGGAAGTTTGCCGCTGTTTGCATCCGCAAACGACTTCACGGCCGCTTGTACATCGTTCATTTGTTGATAGAGAACGAGATTCATAAGCTTAATGGTAGGATCCGTATCCTCGTTAATGATGAGATAATAGTAGCTTCCGCCCTGCTCATAAGCTGTCTCCGGGATGCTTGAGACGTAATTCATTCTCTTCAATTTGTCGAAATCGACCTTGAATTTCTCGTATACCGGCGTCGCTTCGGTGCTGTTCTGCATCGGGAGCAGGCCTGTATCCTTCTGAAACTGATCGATAACGGTTTGCACGTTAAGAATTGCATCTTTTGGCGGCTTCTGATATTGGCCCATTTCGTCCTTGGGATACAGACAGCCGGACAGCAAAGCAGCCATAAGTGCAAGCACCATGGCTGCAGCCGCTTTTCTCAAGCCTTTCATGACACTAACTTCCCCCTACCATAATTCATCATCTTCCGCTTGGCGCATCATTTGTCTTCTGACTGCTGCGCGAAACGGATCTTCCGGAACTTCGACTACGGCACGGCCAAATACTCTCGCCTGACAAGCGAGCCTTGTCCCCGAGCGGTCTAGACCTGCGAGCTTATAACGCTCATTGTCATTTAGCGGAGACAGTCCTGAGGAGCTGTTCTGCGCTGTTACTTTACACATGAGACATGCAGCTTTCCCGTCACACCGTGTTCGAATGGGTACTCCGGCACGTCTGGCAGCATCCAGGACAGTTGTCCCGGCACGTACCGTTACACTGCGTCCGGAAGGGAGGAATGTAACTTGAACATTCATGGCGAATCCCTCGCTTCCCGCTTCCTTCAATATGCGTATTATCTAATATCTATCCGCCTAGCAGTTGCTGTACATATTGTTTCGTCTTCCCGGTAAGCCGATTACCGGAGGCGATTACTCCGACAGCCTCCATGTGTAAAGCCGGCTCTTGGCGTATTGGTGCGACTATGAGCCGTATGCGATCCTCCCGCTCACGCAGAACATTAAACCACAGCTCATGCGCCAGCGGCACGATGCCCAGCTGATAGGCACCGATTGCGACTGTCGTTTGCAGCGAAGCAAGAACCTTCTCCACTTCAACCGCATAACGATCCTCTCCGGCAGATACGACAAACCCGCCGACTAATTCGACCTGAATACCTTCAATCAGGTAATGGCTGAGCACCGATCGATAGATCGGACTCACACTTTCATGCTGCTCATCCACAGCGTAGGGGAGCAGCGCTTTATGAAGTGCAGCCGCAGCCGCATCATCCGCATACAGATCCAGGTCCCGGGGCGGATCACTAAGCTCCAGCCCTCGCAGCAGCAGCCCTGCACTGCCGCCGATCAGCCATTTCGCTCCTGTAGGAGCGGTTTCCCTTGCAATGATCTCAAGTGCGCGGTAGAACGGCTCAGCAGCTTGCATACGCTCACTTCTTTCCATCAGAAGTACGGCCGGTTTACAGCTTTAATCGTGCCCGCATTCTTCTTGATGATCGCCTGGCAGCCGAGGCGATAGCCTTCCTCCAGCTCACTTGGCTCAAGACGATCCCATTCCGCATCGGTGACTTCCTCAAGAAACTCCGCACCTTCTTCAATCTGGCAGCGGCATCTTGCGCAGGTCCCCCGGGAACATGAGAAAGACCAATCGACGTCATGCTTCATGGCCATATCGAGCAGCGACATCCCCTGTAAAGGATAGACCGTCGCGCTTTTAGAGCGTCCCTTCAATTCCAGCATCGTTCGTTACTCCTTTTCCACTCCATCTCTGAGTTCGTCTAATCGTTATCTGTTATGAAATGGAGATCAGGCCGAGAAAACCGCCGATAACCAGAAATAAAAAGGCCGTCATGGATAACAGCATCCGAAGCACGCCTTTCGTCTTAAATCTAGCCAGCGATATCAATACCGCCGCTATTGCCATTAATCCGATACCTACGAATGAAACCCACATCTTCATCATTGGATCCATTTTGTTCTCATACCACCTTGTGCACCAATTATTCGTTCTATTATACCACTTGTCGTGTTTGAACAGCTACTATTGCCGCGATTAACCGAATTTGGTGCAAAAAGAAAAGGACTTCAGCGAAAGCTAAAACCGGCGTTAATCTTGCAATGCCGGGCGCTTTTTGCTTAAGTCCTCACTGTTACTTCTTGAGCATCAGCTTCATCAGCATTTCCATGTTATTGATATTCATGCCGCTCTTCTTGACGGCTCCGACGATGTCATTGATCGTTTTTTCCGATACGGGCACCTTCGCCATGGCGGAGACGGATTGGATCAGCTTGCGCAGCTCTTCCTCGCTTTGCATCGTATCTGAAGTAACGCCGCTGGCTAGCTTTTTGACCGCATTCTCGGTAATCGGCTTGCCCGTCTTTTTGTTGACAGCGCTCAGAACATCTTTAGAGATATCTTTCTTTCCGCTCAAAAGTTTCCCTCCTCCAAGTTTTTACATCGTAAAAACTCGCTTCGCGAGCAACCCCGAAGGCTGCTGCTAGCATCATATGAAGGAAGGACGGGATTGGTGTAGGCTAAACAACTTCCATACTAAACGCCCGGCAGGTCTTCCGTCTCGTGCGTGCGGCCTCTGCCCATGAGTGACTCGACGGCGCTGCGCGGCGATTTGTTCTGGAACAATACCGCAAACAGCTGCTCTGTGATCGGCATTTCAACGCCGTACTCATGAGCCAGCTCCCGAGCCGCGCTCGTTGTACGCACGCCTTCGACCACCATGCCCATGCGGCTTAACACTTCGTCCAGAGACAGGCCCTCCGCCAGCATGGAGCCAGCACGCCAGTTACGGCTGTGCTTACTCGTACAAGTCACGACCAGATCGCCTACACCCGCAAGTCCGGCAAACGTAAGAGGATTCGCCCCCATTGCGTTACCGAGCCGGCTGATTTCGGCCAATCCGCGCGTCAGCAGCGCTGCCTTAGCGTTATCGCCGAAGCCCAATCCATCAGTAAGTCCTGCACCGAGCGCAATTATGTTCTTGATCGCACCGGCAACCTCGACCCCGATGACATCCCTATTGGTGTACACGCGGAAATAAGGTGTAATGAATGCATCCTGCGCTCTCTCGGCCGCTTCCACATTAGCGGATGCTACGACGACTGTAGTCGGCAATTTGCGAACGACCTCTTCGGCATGGCTGGGACCTGACAATACGACTAGCCGGTCCGCCTTAATCGGCAATTCCTCCAGAAGCACGGTGGTCATCCGTTTATACGTGACCGATTCAAAGCCCTTCGTCGCATGAATGCAGATCGCATCCTCAGAAATGTAAGGCGCAGCCAGCTTCGCGACATCGCGCATCGCGGAGGAAGGCGCAACGAACAATACGATTTCAGCGCCTTTAACGGCCGTTTCCATATCGGTAGTAGCCGTAATGTTAAGCGGCAATACCGCATCCTTCAAGAAACGGCTATTGGTATGTAGCGTGTTAATTTCATCGACTTGCGTCTCATTGCGAGCCCACAAAGCAACTTCATAATTATTATCAGCTAGAACTGCCGCAAGTGCAGTACCCCAACTGCCGCTTACGAGCACCGCCGCTTTACGTTTCGTCATGTGCTTGCCTCCTTACCCTTTTCTGGCTCCAAGCTTATTCTCTTTCCCCTGCAGCAGCTTCACAATGTTCGTACGGTGACGAACGAAGGCCAGCAAGCAGACAATCAGACTCGCCCACACATAGGAGAAAGGCTTATCGCCAATATTCCAGATGAAGATTGGCATCAACACAGCAAAAATAAGCGATCCGAGTGAAACGAAGCGTGTAATGGCAATTGAAATGATCGCCACCGCACCTGCAATCAGAGCCGGAATGATAGCCAGCGTTGCCATAACGCCGACCGTCGTCGCTATGCCTTTGCCGCCTTTGAATCCAAACCACACCGGCCAGTTATGCCCGGCAATCGCCGCTAAGCCGCACAGCACAGGACCCCAGTCGCCGCCGGCCATATAGAGGCCCAGCAGCACCGCTACGACTCCTTTGGCGATATCAAGCAGAAACACACTGATTCCCGGACCTTTACCGAGCACGCGCAGCGTGTTGGTTGCACCGGCATTACCGCTGCCGAAATTGCGGATATCAATGCCTTTTACCCATTTGGCAATCAAAATACTAAATGAAAGCGAACCTAGCAAATAACTGATGAGTACCGCAAGTATGGTGAACACGATAATTTCGCCTCTTTCTTCAGATAAGGAAACTGGTGCCCCGATAAACAGAGACACCAGAATCGAGCAGCAGCATGTAATCTTAATCTTCGTCGGATTTCTTTCTGGTGAAAATGCGTACAGGCGTACCTTCGAACTGGAAGGCTGCCCTGATTTTGTTCTCAAGGTAACGCTCGTACGAGAAGTGCATCATGTCCGGATCGTTCGCAAACAGGACAATCGTCGGCGGTTTAACCGCAACCTGCGTCACATAGTTGATGCGAAGACGTCTGCCCTTGTCGGTCGGCGGCGGATTAATCGCGATTGCATCCGACACCACATCGTTAAGCAAGTGAGTTTGAATGCGAAGCGCATGCTGCTCCGACACATGGCAGACGACAGGCAGCAGCTTATGCAGCCGTTGCTTCGTCAATGCGGACAAGAAGATAACTGGTGCATACGTCATAAACAGGAAGTGATCGCGGATATCCCGTTCGAAATGCTGCATCGTTTTGTCGTCTTTCTCGACAGCATCCCACTTGTTCACGACAAAGATCGAAGCCTTACCCGCTTCATGCGCGTAACCTGCGATATGTTTGTCCTGTTCAATGATCCCTTCCTCGCCATTGATCAGCACGAGCACCACGTCTGCGCGTTCAATCGCTTTAAGCGCGCGCATCACGCTGTATTTCTCAGTCGACTCGTAGACCTTGCCTCGTTTGCGCATACCCGCTGTATCGATTAACACGTACTTCTGCCCATCGCGCTCAAAAGGCGTATCGATTGCGTCGCGAGTCGTGCCTGCAACGTTGCTGACAATAACGCGTTCTTCTCCGAGAAGTGCATTTACAAGTGAGGACTTGCCCACATTCGGCCGTCCAATTAACGCAACCCGAATAACGTCATCATCGTAATCATCTTCGACTATTTCAGGAAGCTTCTCGACGGCTGCATCGAGAAGATCGCCGATTCCCATTCCGTGCGAGCCCGAGATCGCAATCGGATCTCCGAAGCCCAGGTTATAGAATTCGTAAATATCATCGCGCCGATTTAAGTTATCGACTTTATTAACCGCAACCACTATGGGTTTGCGTGAACGAAGCAGCATTTGCGCAACCTCGTCGTCGGCATGGGTCAGCCCGGTTTTGGCATCTACCATGAAAATGATGACGTCAGCTTCTTCAACAGCCAGTTCCGCTTGCATGCGGACGGACTTCATGATTTCATCTTCACCGTCAATTTCGATACCGCCAGTATCTACGATACTGAAAGCACGACCATTCCATTCTCCCGTGCCGTACAAACGGTCACGAGTTACACCAGGCTTGTCTTCTACAATGGCTAACCGATCGCCGATAACGCGGTTAAATATCGTAGACTTCCCCACATTAGGCCGACCTACTATGGCAATAATGGGTTTAGACACATCTTTCACTCCTCAATAATGAACCGGCTTAGCGCCGACTAATTTGGTAACACTGGGCGTGCATAACAAGTAATAGAGGGGCATACTCAAATACTCACGCCTACCATCATAGCAAAAAACAGCCGGATTGGCTAACATTTCATTCTCGGTGATGATCTACCAGTATGAAACAACCGTTCTTCAAATCGTGCACGCTCGCATCCAATATCTTTTCGAGGAGAAAAGCGGTCGATTCTCGTTTCGCAATATCAGGTTCCACGAAGATCGGAGCCCCTCCTCCCACCTGCTCATGCTGCATCGTCACGATTGCTACAATTTTAGCCATGCTGTTCTCCCTTCTCCTTGTTCACGCTCGCTTCTGTCGGCATGCGCACCGCTGATTCCAGAATCGGTACCTTCTCCACGATGATCTTCGCCTTCGTCGCGTCCTTCTCCTGAGGAATCAGAAATATCGCCAGCCTTCCGTCTCTCATATCGAGCTTCGCCATTGGAACGAGTGCCGGCTCGCCGTCATCGCGGTACACGCCCAGAATGGTTGATAAATCAAACAAGATCGCTTGTCTTTGTCCCAGATTGCTCAACGTCGCTTTCCCATTCGGATTATACGGTGTCAAAATAATGCCCAAGCCGCGTTCGGCAATCAGCTCCTGATTCGACGTTAGCCCCACATTCATGATGTAGATATCGCCTACGAATAAATCGGGGCCATCCACTTTGACTTCAGCAATTTCGGCTTTGGCAATATGGGATACGGCCTTGCCTGATTTCAGCGTATATACAAGCAGCAGCGACAGAAGCCCCATCCCTAACCCAAACGGCAAACCAAGCGCCAATGAAGCGAGACTGGTCAACAAGGCTGATAATATCACAAGGTAATTGCGGCCCTCAAAGACCATCGCTATACCTTCAATATAGGTCGAACCGCGAGGGACGAGCTCCATACTGTCTATTTTATCCAAAGTCTCCCGCTCCATCTTGCGAACATCCCGGAATTGCTGTGCAGCCAATGTCAGAAAAGTAATGGCCGTGAAATCCTTCTTATAGAGCGCCGGAACGGCAACAGCACCCAATGCAGCTGCAATGACGCCAAGCGAAATGTGAATGATTCTGCCGTGGGGATAGGTCGGGTATTGCCGATAGTCCGTCCGCAGCATTAACAATCTGGCGGCTACTCCAATCGCGACGCCAAGCATAATGCCATACAGCACATGATGCGGCTGTCCTGCTTTCAGCTGTGTCCATAGTTGCTCCCACATGTACTATAAGTTCCCCCCTCGTTCTTCACCTGCTCGACCTTCGACAAAACGGACGACTTTGTGCTTCAACCAGTTCTTCACGTTGCCGGTTACCCGTGCTGCGGTAAGTGCAATGACTAAGCCGTCCCACCACGCCGGAGAGCCGAGCATCAATTGTTTCGTAATGACTAAAGGGCTGATCAGCAGATCGAGCTGAGAGAAGACGGCTGCAAATACGGCAATGACAAATTGACTGCGAAACCGATCCGCCAACAAGCCTGCGAACAATCCCGCGAGCAGCGGACCATCCCATGCCGGATTCAAGGCGATGAATACCGGATCCATGCCATAAATATAGCGCACCCACATCCACATAAACCCGGTAAGCAGCGCCGAGAAGAAGACGAACAGCATGCTTCCGAAATGACGGATTCTTGCCAATTGAAACAAAGCCACAGCTATCGCGAGAGCGGCACTGCCTGTAAGCAGAATGCTATCCCGTATAGTGAGTTCAGCGACATGAAGCAATAAAGCACCCAAAATAAATAAACCAAGCATCCGGGACGACATCCCTTCCGCAACTTGCTCTTTCCAGCCGGTCGCATAAAGAATGAACGCCATCGACAGCAGCCAGAACGCAATAAACCCATCATTCACAGTGCTTCACCTCTTTATGGCCTATATTATGCGCTTAGGAGAGTGAACCTAATCCAGCCGGACCTATTTAAGGCAAACGAAAAAAGCCTGTTACCATGCACAACTGTGCAGAGTAACAGGCTCTTCTTACATCGTAATTACAATTATTTCAATTTGCTCAGCTTGTCGCCGAAACGCTCAGCAAGCGTGAAGCTCATGCTTTCGTTGCTTAGGCTGACGTTAGGATTGTTAAGCTCGACTTTAGGTGCGCGAGGTGCACGCTCTCCGCGGTCGCTGCGCTCTCTCTTCTGATCAGGCGCTTGCTCAGGAGCTTCTTCTGTTTCCTTGATGCTAAGGGAAACGCGTTTCTCAGCCGGGTTGAAGTCAAGAATTTTCGCTTTCACTTCTTGGCCTTCTTTCACAACTTCATTCGGAGTTGCTACGTGACGGTGTGCAAGCTGCGAAATGTGTACAAGACCTTCAACGCCCGGTGCGATTTCAACGAATACGCCGAAGCTTACGATACGGCGAACCGTACCTGTTACGATGTCGCCTACGTTGAATTGACCGTTTGTCGATTCCCATGGACCCGGTTGAGCAGCCTTAATGCTCAGGCTGATTTTGCCAGCGGCTGGATCCACTTTAAGTACTTTAACGCGAACGGATTGACCTTCAGTAACTACATCCTTCGGATGAGCTACGTGCTGCCAGGAAAGCTCGGATACGTGAACCAAGCCATCGATGCCGCCGATATCAACGAATGCGCCGAACGGAGTCAAACGTTGAACGGTACCGTCAAGCTCTTGGCCCACTTGCAGGTTGCCGATTACAGCTTGTTTGTTTTGCTCAAACTCAGCGTCCAGTACTTCTTTCGCGGACAGGATTACTTTGTTGTTCTCGCGATCGATTTCTTTCACTTTAACGCGAAGCGTACGTCCTTTGTAATCGCTGAAATCTTCAACGAAATGACGCTCTACCATGGAAGCAGGGATGAAGCCGCGAACGCCAACGTCAGCAACCAGGCCGCCTTTAACGACGTCTGCAACCGTAATTTCGAATACTTCGCCGGAATCGAAGCGAGCTTGAAGACCATCCCATGCTTTCTCGCCGTCAATCACTTTCTTGGAGAGAACAAGCTTTTCTTTCTCATCGTCAATGCTGACGACTTTCAATTGTACTTCTTGGCCGACTTGAACTGCGTTTTGCGCATTTTCAAGCTGTACCGATGAAAGCTCACGAAGGGGAATAACGCCGTCATATTTATATCCAAGGCTTACGAACACTTGGTTATCTTCAATTTTGACGATCGTACCATTCACAGTGTCCCCTTTTTTCAAGGACACGAAATTGTCCATCGCATCTTGACTTACTTCCGCTGCTGCGGTTTCTTGTACTTTTGTTTCTTCTGACATTTAAAATTACCTCCTCAGATCATACCCCAACTTTATTTAAACGTGCAGCCTCAGAATGAAACACTCTCGCAGGCCCACCGTCTAAAACATGTAAAAAAACAATTAATAATTACCCTTGCTTCGCCATCAAACGAATATTCGCCATGATGGTATCTGTTACTTGCTCGAGCACATCGGAAGATGAATCCTGAATAAAGGCCGTCATATCAATGGGCTTGCCATACTTAATGCGCATCTTACGGAATACTCGGTACTTTCCGATAATGGCGACCGGGATGACTACGGCTCCGCTTCGAAGCGCAATCATGGCAGCACCCTTCTTGCCTGCGCTGTTATCGCCTGCATTACGGGTACCTTCCGGAAAAATCCCCATCACATTGCCTTCTTTAAGCAAGTTGATGGCATTGCGAATAGCATCCTTGCTGACGCCTCCCCGCTTCACAGGGAATGCACCAAGCGTCCGAATAAACGGCCCGAGCAAAGGTACCTCGAACAATTCCGCTTTGGCCATGTAATGAACTTTACGGTTCACTTTCGTGCCTACCGTTGTAGGATCAAGCAAGCTGATATGATTACAGCAAAGCACGACAGGTCCTGTGGCCGGTATGTTCTCTAAACCGGTTGCTTCGAACCGGAATAGTACGGCATAGATGATTCGCAGCAAGCTTCGGCAAATGTTATATACCATAGTTTACTTCGCCTCCGCCGTTTTGGTTCGGCATAAGTCTAGAATATGTGCGACGACTTGGTCAATCGTCAATTCTGTGCTGTCGAGAACCTCTGCATCCTTTGCACGAACAAGCGGAGAGAACTCTCTGCTCTCGTCGCTTCGGTCGCGATCCGCGATTTCTTGCTCCAATTGCTCAAGCGGCACAAGCTCACCTTCAGATAGCTCCTGGTATCGGCGCAACGCGCGAACTTGAACGCTCGCGACCAGAAACACCTTTACTTCAGCCCCGGGCAGTACATGCGTACCGATATCGCGGCCATCCATAACGACACCTTTCGCTTCGGCCAGTTTCCGCTGCATCTCGACAAGACGCAACCGAACGGCTTCATGTGAAGCGATCTCCGAAACCTTAAGCGTTACTTCTCTTGAACGTATGTCGGTTGTGATGTTCTCGCCGCCGAGCCGCACAATCTGGCCATCGGTTCCCGGTTCCAGTGTAATGTCCACTGTCTTCACGAGCTCCGCCAGCCTGTCCGCATCACTTGGCAAAACTCCCGCACGGTTCGCAGCGAGTGCGACCGCCCGATACATCGCTCCTGTATCAATGTATATGTACCCTAGCTGTTCAGCGACTCTTCGAGCGACGGTGCTTTTGCCGGCTCCTGCAGGGCCGTCGATTGCTACGTTAATGCGGCCGCCGTTGTTTCCCCCATCCATGTCCAAGCGGTGTAAACCCTCCTTGAAAGTCGTAAGCGGCTGCTATGTTGCTCTTATCGCCATTAAAAAAGCAGGCTCTGCCTGCGATAGTGAGAATTATACCACAGCAGCCCATGAAGTGCAAAGAACGAAAGACCTACTAGAAAGGGGTTCCTTCCAGTCGATCGACGCCTGTTACCCATAGCCGTACTGCCGGAATTTGCAGTGCAAGCTGACTGATTACGACTGCGGCAATCAGCAGAAAAAAAATAATAATCAGCACGCGCGTGACCTCGTCCGAAATGGACAAGTAGTCTTTCTGTGTTTTCTTTACCATGGAGGCACCCCCTATTCCGATATTGCTTGGATAAGGGTAGTTTTTCCACGTTGTCATTCCTTATGCACCAATCGTTGGAACAAGGTTAAAGGCTTGGCTATCTTTTACGGAAATCCAGCTGACGTTCAAAGCAATAGCGGATGATCCGCTGGCGTTCGCTGTCGAGAATGCTCGAAAACTTCGCCATGACCTGATTGCGTCCCGACTCAAGCGGCTTCACGCGGACAATCTCCGCTTTGAAATGGGAATGATCGACGGAGCCGTTGCGATAAGCAAGCAGCAGCCAGCACTCCAAGTTCGTCCCCTGCTTCATCGGCCATTTGCCGTCGACGAGGAATGAGATCCCGCCGCCGCCGACGTCATCGGTCATCCCGATAAATCTAATATTAGCTGACAGCTGAATGGCAATTTCAAGTTCAGCGGCAACGCGCAGAAAATTACGGCGCTGCACTTTCGTTATCGATTCCGGTTCAGGCTTGCGAATCCGGATCAATTTCACGCCGTCTTCTTTGAAACCCAGTACATGGGTATTGAAATAGTTCTTCACACCGTCTTCGGAAATGAAATGCGCGGAGAGCTCGTCCCCCAGAAACAGCCTTTTATATTTTCCCGTGCCTTCAACAAGCGGAATATCAATAAGCAATTCATCGTTATCACTGTCCGCGATTCTGGATTTATACTCGATTGCGGCCTCTTCTTCATCGGACGAAGCTACATGCAAAAATAGAAACTGATTAACTTTTGGCAGCATACTAGCTTCCCCCTCCCCTAATGGTTCGATTATACCACAGCATGTCGAAATTTGGGGAGAGGTGGGATAACAGGAAAAGACGTGCACGGGGTGCACGTCTTCCCTTATTTATTCGGGTAATTGCTCGATCGATTCCTCAATGCCGCTGTCCGCATTTATATAAATCTTATAAACGCCGCCATTGATTTTGCCTACGAACTCGTAACAGAGCACTTCATCGCCCATGTCATTATCGATGATGGCCATCTGTTCCTTCTGCACCTTAAAGTCTGGGTTAAGCGCGGCTCTCGCATCGGCGCTCATCAGCTTCGGCTTAGGCAGTTTCCGTTTGTGATGCTCATACACAAAGTCGGAAGCCTGCAGGGCAACCGCATCCCCGTTATCAAGCGCGATCTTAACGGTCAGTTTATCCGGGTAAATCAGCACTCCGTTCTGGTTGGCTACGAATGTAAAGACGGCCATCGAATCAGAGCGGTCATACGTGATGGCTTTCATCTTCGGATAACCGTGGCGGGACAAGAATTCATCTGCCTTCTTCCTCGCGTCGCCAATGCTGACGACCGGTTTCCCGATATCGCGCGGATTCTCAAACCAGATCAATTGAGCGCCTTTCTGCGAAAAATCCAGCTCGATTGGATTGTCGGCTTTATTCCCTTTATAGGTAGCTGAATAAGACGAGTACTCCGTTCCTTTCCCGTTCTCGACCACCTTGATGTCATTGGGATTGTCCAGCTTCAGGAACTTGGCCGCCAGCTTCTTGATGTCTTCCGGTGTGGCCAGCTTGCCGCCCAGCATCTTAATCGAACGTTTCTGATACATGCTTGCGACCGATGGGCCCCAGTTGATTTCCGGGTATTCGGAGACCTTCTTGTCTACGGTTTTGAAGCCGTCGATAATCGTATTATCAAGCGTCGACTTCTCAGATGCGAGCGCAACCTCGACATCCATCCAGCGCAAATTGTTCGCGATGACTTTATCCTGCACCCCGAAGAGCGACTTTGAAATATATTCCGAATCGGAATATAACGTTTTTAACGTTTTATATTCATCCGGGCTAAGCGGCTGCTTCGTTAAGTCACGAACCGAAGTTTTGTACGAGAAATTCGCGATTTTCGACAAAAACTCTTCAGTTTTGTTGAATGGGAGCAGCGTCAGCGGCAGCTGGTTAATTTCGTTCTGCGCTTCGCTGGTCAGCCGCCATACGTTGACGAGACCTTTGCGATGGAAGCCCTGCGACGCGCTGTTCACGGCAAGCGTGTTTCCGAGCTCGCGATGGAGCTGCTCTACATGGTAGGTCAGATCGTGGAAGGCACGCTGATACTGATTCTCTGCCTTAATCAGGATCGAGTTTTTCTCTTGATGCTCTTGATAGCCCCAATAGATAGAGCCGATAAAAAACAGTGTCATCACCGGAAACAGCACTGCGCTTAAACGACGGTACATATAGCAAAAGCTCCTTTCGTATGCAAAACCTGGTGTTAGTTTGGTTTGCGGAAAGGAGCTTTATGCATGTTATTGGTATGATTTTGCTTACATGGCTGTTCCTACAATGCGATCTCTTCGACGTCAAAATCGTTGATATTGTTGCATAGGCACTGTTTGAACCCGGTATCGATCTTGTCTTTTTCCCTGCGTCCGCGCAGGACAAATTTCTCACCGCATAGATTGCAGCGAATGGTTACCTTTACACGAGCCGAAATCATCGTATCCTCCTGAGTAAGATGCAGCTTTTTTCCTATTATAGACGGAAATGCTAAAGCTTAATCTCTTCCTCATGGCCCAGCATACGAAACGGCGACCTCGCATTGGCGCGATTCATCTTCCGCACGCCTTTAATCCACAGGTAACCCATCAGCGGAACGATAAACCAAACCCAGTAGGTACTGCCGGAGCCCATGATATAGTCATAAACGCCATGCTCCGCGAGCGGAACCGCAGCAGCCAGCAGGAGAAAATTGCGTTTCTTCTTCGCTTCATTGGCAAATTTGGCTTTGCCCACGTAGTAGCCCATCGTTACGCCAAACAGAGCATGGCCGGAAACCGGCAGCAATGCGCGAATGAGCAGTGAACCGACTGATGCAGGCTGGAAAACAGCGTAGAGCACATTCTCCACCGTCGCAAAGCCAAGCGAAATGGCCACTGCGTAGACGATACCATCGTAAGGCTCGTCGAACTCGGTATGGTTGAAAATAATATGATACAAGACAAACCATTTCAGCAGCTCTTCGACGCCTGCGGATACCGTAAACGAGAACAATATCGGACCGTCCCCAAGCCATAGCAGCAAGCCGCGCTGAATGACCATGATCGGCAGTACGATCAATACACCGAGCAGGAACACACGGACAACCATGTGAATCGGTTCCGCGTCATACCGGTCCTTTAAATAAAAGTAAGTCAGCAGCGAGATGCCCGGAGCAACCGCCGCTGTCAGTATGGAAAAGAGCAGCATCGTTGACGTCACCTTCCGAGAGACGAGCTTTCCCTGCAGGTTACAGGCAAAAGCTCGTTTGATCGGCAATCGGCTACACCCACCCCCTAAGGCGGACGGCCTCTGCCATTTTGCGGACGCCCACCATGTAAGCAGCGAGCCTCATATCCACTTTCTTAAGCTTATGCAGTTCATAGACACTATTAAAGCCGCGGACCATCATATCGCGCAGCTTGGAATCAACTTCGGCTTCAGACCAATAATAGCCCTGATTATTCTGTACCCATTCGAAGTAAGACACGATAACGCCGCCGGCGCTTGCCAGTACATCAGGCACGAGCAGAATGCCGCGATCCGTTATCATCTTTGTCGCTTCAAGCGTAGTTGGACCGTTAGCGGCCTCTACAATGATTTTAGCACGAATTTGGTTCGCGTTGCTTGCCGTTATTTGGTTCTCGATCGCGGCAGGCACCAGAACATCGCAATCGATCGCGAGCAGCTCCTCGTTACTGATCGTATCTTTGAACAAATTCGTGACCGTACCGAACGAATCACGGCGGTCCATTAAATCTTCAATGTCGAGTCCTTGATCATTATACAACGCAGCGTGGACATCGGAAATACCCACAACCTTCGCACCGGCTTCAAACATGAATTTAGCCAGATAGCTTCCTGCATTGCCAAAGCCCTGAATAACGACGCGAGCTCCTTTAAGCGCGATCCCCTTCTTTGCCATCGCTTCGTCAATCATGATCGCCACGCCTCTTGCCGTGGCACTCTCGCGGCCAAGCGATCCTCCAAGAACAAGCGGCTTTCCGGTAATAAAGCCGGGCGAATCAAATTCGCGAATACGGCTGTATTCATCCATCATCCAGGCCATAATTTGCGAATTGGTCATCACATCCGGCGCCGGAATATCTTTCGTCGGTCCGACAATTTGACTGATCGACCGAACATATCCGCGGCTGAGGCGCTCCAGCTCACGGAATGACATTTTTCTCGGATCGCAAATAATACCGCCCTTGCCGCCGCCATAAGGCAAATCGGCGATGCCGCATTTAATGCTCATCCAAATGGATAACGCCTTCACTTCGATTTCGTTCACATCCGGATGAAAGCGGACTCCGCCCTTCGTTGGCCCTACTGCATCGTTATGCTGTGCCCTGTAGCCGACGAACACCTTTGTTTTGCCATCATCCATCCGAACCGGTATGCGAACCGTCAGAAGCCTCATGGGCTCCTTCAATAAAGCAATCATATCATCACCGTAACCAAGCTTCTTTAGCGCATCTTCAATCACGGTTTGCGTCGATGTCAGTACATTGCTGTTCTCCATTCCATTCAAAGGAATGTTCACCACCTTTTCCTTTGTAATATGAGCGGTAACCGAATCGGCTATGCGGTGAACTTACGTTCGCGCGCACAGGCTGTAACAAACAAAAAGCACCAGGCCTACGGAATATGCCGTAAGCTGATGCTTCTCTAGGATGATGCGCTTTAGAAATGAGTGCAAATTTCATTGACGGCTTTGGCTGGGACGATTACTTTGCCGTATTCCTCGAGAATGGCGGTCGTAATGGAAGTCGCCTCTCCGTACTCAGCCAGCAGCGCAATAATGGCGTGGTAGCGTGGAAGCTCAATGCCGACTGGCTCAAAGGCCAGCATATATTTGCCGTTGTAGGCATAAAGACGTCCATCCTCAATCAGTTCAGCGCTCTTAAGCTGCTTACAAACTGAAATGACATCCTCGATGTCTCGGAACGCGTATAGCACAATGTCACTTTGCTCGAGCGTTACTTCCATCTCGTAAACGTCTTCCTCATTGTCGTCCTCTTGAATATGATCCTCTGACTTCCCGTTCACTTTGCCTCGTGTAACGATGACGACCATACCTTGGGCAGGAAGTGCAAACACTTCGACGGCGAGCGGTCCGCTGGCATCAAAGCCGAGCTCGCTGTATGCTTGGTCCATCATTTCACTGAACAGCTCGTGCACCTTTGGAATTTCGCGCCACATGTCTTCCTTCTGGATCCCCCGTTCCAGCAAGTCGTCGAACGTCAGGAATATTCGTATTTTGTCTTGATTGAGCCGTTCGATTTTCATGATAGGATCCTCCTTCTCGAGTAGTATCTGCTTCGTATTCTCGGAGCAAAAACCGTCTTCGAAAGCACATTGAACGCGGATAGTATCTGTTATACATAGCGTATGAAGCAGCAGTTATTTGGGTGATTAAAATGTGTTTATGTTGCTATGTTAGCATGTCTGTGGGTGGAATGCACTACAGACGCAAAAAAAAAGAATCGTCCCGCCGCCAATTGGTAATACGCAATTGAACGGCAAAACGATTCTTTTTGTCCGGATAGAATTTATAACAATTTGACTACAAATTTCTAAACGGCTCAAGAGAAGAAACTCCGGGCACCTCGAGTTAATAGTGACAACCGCTTCTTCTTATATCGCCTTTAGTGAGGTTTCGCTTCTGCTTTTATTTGATCAACCTGCTCTTTGACACCGGGGTCGCTGTTGAGCAGCAGCTCAATCTGTCCCCAAGCGTTGCCGGACCCTTTTGCGGAAGCGTCTGAATGCTTTGGGGCTGCATGCTGCACCATGTCTCCGCCGAATTTGCGACTGATAACTGCGCCCATCGCCCTCTTCGTCATTCCGTTAACGGCAGTGCCTGCAGCGCTGCTCGCCCAGGCAAACATGCCGGGCCTCTTCTTCGCTATATAAGCCGCCGCTGCCATACCGGCAAGTCCTCCAATCAGAAAACCGGACAATTTCATTGGCAATCCTCCTATGCTGAATGCTGCTTACGACTCGCGATTAGTTTGCCTAGGGCAAGCTGAGGTCATCCCTGCACAAATTAAGGAAGTAGTAAAGTTCGGTTCATTTTCGAAATATGATACAATAAGTGCATTGTTTTTTGGCGAAATCAACTCGAAGGCCATAGGAGGACGACAGCATGCCGATTCGTAAACCTCACCTCATCTCCATCGTCATCGTCATGATGATGGCCCTGCTGGTTACATCCGGATGCAGCAGCAACGGAAACCAGCCCGGCAGCACAAACTCAACTCCGGCGGACAATGCAGCGAACAATGAACCTGCAGTGAATGAGCCTGCGCCGGACGCGGCAAACAATGCCACCGATTCATCAACAGGGAATGGAAAAGCGACCAACGGACAAAACGATCCGGAAAAAAACAATCAGCCTGCGGACGACAAGGGTACGAATGCGAATACCCCTTCGGAGAACACGACGGCGCCAGAACCGGATTCGAATGCCGCAACGGATCCACAACCGGTCAAGAAGCTTTATAAAATGAACAAGGTATACAGCTTCGTCCCGATTGATAAAGCGACTACGAGCAATAAGGTGGTGCTGCTGACCTTCGATGACGGCCCTAAGGAAGACAAAATGGTCAGCTCCCTGCTCGACACGCTCGATAAGCATAAAGCGAAAGCGATCTTCTTCGTGAACGGCTATCGGGTGAAGAAACACCCGGAATTGCTCAAAAAAATAGCCGATCGCGGGCAAACGATCGGCAATCATTCTTGGGATCATATCGATTTGAAGAAAGAATCGCAAGCTTCGGTGAAGAAGCAGATTGAGGATGTGCAGCAAATCGTGAAGGAGGTCGTCGGCACCGAGCCGCAATTCTTCCGCCCTCCCTTTGGTAACGGCAATGATTATGTAAAAGGCCTTGTTCGCGATCATGGCATGCTCTATATGACTTGGTCAAACGGATCGCTTGACTGGGATAGCAGCACGAAGGATAAACCGGATAAAGTCATCGCGAACGTGCTCGAGCAGCTTCACCCAGGCGTAAATATCTTGATGCATGAGCTGCCTTGGACAACGGAAGCGCTCGATACGCTGCTCACTAAGCTCGAGAGCAAAGGTTACGGCTTCATCGATCCCGCGACTATTGACTTAGGGCTGGAGGAACAGCCGCAGACCGCAAAGTAATACGGTGATATTGAGCCGGCGCCAGTAACCGAATCGGCAATCGGGAAGTGCCATATCCGCAACTGACAAACAACCGGGGTCCTCTGCTGGCTCCGGTTATTTGTTGCGCGGTGAAATCGAACCAGCCGCGCCAGTAACCGGAATCCTCGGATCCGCGCAAAACAGGTCCGATGTGTGGCAGTGCAATCTGACCGCCGTGAGTATGGCCGGAGAGGACCAAGTCCACTTCATCCCTCTGCTCCGCACTCATACGGTCCATAAGGATCGGATCATGTGCCAGAACGATCGTAAACAGGTGCTTACTGCCGGCGGCCGCTTCCGGCTCGCTTAAGGCCACATCCAGTCGATCGCGCTCCAGGCGCGGATCATCCACGCCAGCCAGCCGAATACGGCTGCCGTCTCTTTGCTCCAGCACGACAGCTTCATTGATGAGCAGGCGTACCCGCTCCTCTGTCAGCATGACCTCAAGCGGCCTCATGTCCTCGTCGTAATCATGATTGCCGTAAACCATGTAGACCGGCGCAATCCGCGACAATTGTTTGATGTTGCTTCGAGACCTGGCCAGCGGCACTCTCCGCTCCCTCAGATCACCGCCGATCAGCACCAAATCCGCTCCTCCGTTGGCTGCAATGCCCTCAATCACTTCATCCGAAATTCGTCTTCTATGAATATCTGTAATAAGGAGTAGGTTCGTTCCGTCAAATGACGAGGGCAGCCGGTCCAATGTCACCGTCTGTTGGTCCAATTTATATTGATACGATGTCCTGACTACTACAGCGACAAACAGCGCCATGGCTGCTGCCGCTGCCAAAATCCAAATGGTCATGGAAACGAAGCACCGCCCTCTCCCAGGATTTAGCCGCCAAACCGACTAATCAAACTGCTTACCCCAAAGAAGTAGTCCTACTAATAAGAGCAAGAATAGAAAAATAAGGATTTTATAAAACCAACCTGCCATTTGCTGTTTATTGGAAGGATGTGATTTCCTTCTGGAAGGAAACGGTACATCGCTGCCTGCAGCTGTCTCGGAAGCCGCCTGTTCGGCCTGTTTCTTCGCGGCAATCGCGGAAGACGATTTCCTGCTGCCAAATTTCTGAACTCTGCTCATTCTTCCCTCCGGAAACGGATTACGAAGCCCATAATCATATCAATTAAAAAGTGTGCTAATATAGGCGCCCATAGAGTGTCGGTTTGGATATAGATCCAGCCTAACGCATAGCTGATGGCAAATACAAGCCCTGTCGGAATCCAATGCTTCAAATAACGAACATGAATGGTTGCGAAAATGATACTTGTCCAATAGGGTCCGAATTGATGCTGAATAGCACCGCGGAACAGCGTTTCCTCGCAAATCGAAACGATTAAGGACAGCACCACCACATGCCAAATCGCACGGTGTTTAAAAATGCGATCGTTGACACCGCCGTCATCATTGGCTTCATCCGGTACAAATCGGGCCGAAAGGAAATCGAGCGCAATGACCGCAGCAGCCAATCCGGCGCCGAAATAGAGAAATTTAAGCCCTTCCGGCAAAACAAATAATAAAAATGGATTTCGATGCTGAAATAATAACCAGATGAAACCGATAACTAAGGTAATCGCTTGCGTGGCATACAAATTTATAAGAAGCATCCGGTCATCGATCTGATCGATGCTCACCGGTTTGATCTTCAATCTGCGAATGTCGAATTTTTTCATATCCAGCTCCCTGCTACACTATGAAAGGTTCATATTTCCTTTTCAAAGGTTTTCCCCTATACTAGTAGGACGATCTAATCAAGTCCCAGAATTCGACAAACAATCAAGTGAAAGCCTTATATTTGCTAGCATTTTGGCGAAATATCGGATGAAGGAGATTATCATGGAGAAACGACTGACTCGTACTGAAATGCTCTTTAGCTTAGGCTTCCTATTCATGCTCGTTTTCGCCGTGGCAGCCTTTTTCTATGGCGTGAAGATAGGCTCTGACAAGACCGAGGCAAAACTAATTGAGAATGCCAAACATCTCAGCGGCAGCAAGAACGCAAGTGTTGGCGCCTATCAACAGCAGGATCTGGTTTCATTCTATCATACTGTATTTCTGCCTTATCGTGAATTTCAATCCGATTGGTTCGAAACGATCCATAAACTTTCCTCTCAGCAGCTGACAGACATCAGCTCCGCTCTGAAAGAACTATCGAACATCGCTGAGCAGAAATACGACGAAGCCGAACACGCATCGGTATCGAAGAGCTCACCGCTTCTCGAATCGGCCCAGCTCCAGCTGCTCAAGAGCTTGCGTATGTTCAGTGAAGCCGCGCAGCGCGGTGCCGGATCAGCGAAGGATATGAACAATGCCGAGCTTCTGAAAGCTTTAATGAAGGATGCCTACTACACGCAAGGTGTGAAATTTGCCATGGCAGGTCAGCAAAGCTACTACACCGCGATGCTGAAATGGAGTGCGTCGGTCAACCCGAATATTCCGGATCATTACGATACCACCTCCGTGCTGAGCATCCAACAATGGAAGCCGCTGCCGTTGACCATTAAGAATAAGCTGATGGCGGATATGTTGGATGCCCGCAAAACATTGGCTCCGTTCTATCCGCAGGATCTCGCATCCCGCGTCGATCAATTTATCGTTTCCGGACAAGCAAGCAGCATGAAGATGAAAACAGTCGACTCCATCGTCGATCTGCTTATCAGCACGGAAGCTGTACGATCAGGCGATTTCAGCGATAGTAAAGCCGAACTTTATGCCAAGGAGCTGCTTCCGCAGCTGCCGTTCTTCTATCCGGAGAGCGAATAAGGACTTAGTCGTATTGAAAGCCATCCAATGAGGATACCGCAGCCATACCGCCAATAACATTGGTGAGGTTGCCGTATCCTCTTTCGCTTAGATAGCGGCAGACAGCAGCGCTTCTTACGCCGTGCGCGCAAATGACATAAACGGTCCGATCCTTATTTATAGCGTCCGAGTCTTCCTGAAAGGTCGACAGCGGCATTAGCGTACTGTTATCTAGATGATAATAATTCCATTCGTCCATTTCTCTGACATCGATGATTTGATCAGGCGAGAGCTTCCCCTCGCGCACGAGCGCCATAAACGGCTCTGGTTCGATATTGCTCCATGGTTCCACAAGAATGCCCCCTTTTTACGGTCGATCATAACGAAAATTTCACATTTGGGCAAGTTTTAATGATTGCAATTTGAGTTCTACTTGCATTAAAATAGTAAACATTAATGTAGCCTGGTTCTGTTGGTCCATCCGGTACAACAATAGCTTTGACGTGTGATCGTGTGACAGACCCTCGCCTAAGCTGCTGCGCTGTGCGGCATCTTACGAGGGTCTTTCACTTCTACTATACATCCATCATACAAACGCTCAGGAGGCAACCACCATGTTTAAAGTATTGGTCTCAGATCCAATCAGCGATCTAGGCATTCAGAAACTTATGGATGCAGAGGATGTCGTTGTCGACAAGAAGCCTGGATTAAGCGAGGACGAGCTCGTAGCCATTATCGGCGAATACGACGCCCTTCTCGTACGCAGTCAGACTCGCGTTACACCGCGCATTATGGATGCGGGTAAATCTCTTAAGGTTATCGGTCGCGCCGGCGTCGGAGTGGACAACATCGACTTGGAAGCAGCTACACAACGCGGAATTATCGTTATTAATGCACCAGACGGCAACACCATCACAACTTGTGAGCATACGTTTGCCATGATGATGTCTGTTGCTCGTTTCATTCCACAAGCCTACCTCAAGACTGTAGGCGGCGAGTGGGATCGCAAGTCGTTCCTCGGCGTCGAACTACGCGGCAAAGTGCTGGGCGTACTCGGTATGGGCCGTATCGGCAGCGAAGTAGCCAAGCGCGCCAAAGCGTTTGACATGGAAATTTGGGGCTATGACCCATTCCTTACGGAAGAGCGCGCGGAGAAGCTGGGCGTTCGTCTCTCCAGCGTAGACGATATCGTACGCAATGCGGACTTTATGACAGTTCATACGCCTCTTACGCCGGAAACGCGCCACATGATTTCTCGTGCGCAATTTGAAGTCATGAAGAAAGGCATGCGCATCGTGAACTGTGCACGCGGCGGTATCATCGATGAGCACGCTCTGGTTGAAGCAATCGATCAAGGTATCGTAGCCGGTGCGGCATTCGACGTATTCGAGGTAGAACCTCCTGCGGCTGATCATCCTTTCCTGAAGCATCCGAAAATCATCGTAACCCCGCATCTTGGTGCATCTACTGTAGAAGCTCAAGAAAACGTGGCCATCGATGTATCGGAGCAAGTGTTGAACATCCTTCGCGACAAGCCGTTTATGAATGCAGTCAACATGCCTCCAATTCCGGCGAACGTGTTGAACAAGCTTCAACCGTACTTCGGTCTTGGCGAGAAGCTGGGCAGCTTTATCGCTCAGTTAACGGAAGGTGCGGTAGAAGAAATCACAGTCAGCTATGCAGGTGAGCTGGCTGAGGTTGATACACAGCCGCTGACGCGTTATGTTGTACGCGGCGTGCTTTCTCACCACCTGGGTTCGGATCAAGTCAATGTCGTAAATTCCATGCATCTTGCAAAAGAACGCCATGTGAACATCGTGGTACAGAAATCCCACGAAGCGCGTGACTTCACGAACTCCATTACCGTTACACTTCGCTCAAAAACGGCAACTCGCCTGGTAACTGGTACGATGTTGACCGGTTATGGTCCGCGAATTGTACAGATCGATCGTTTCCCTGTTGATGTTGCGCCGGAAGGCAACATCATCTTGATCTCGCATAACGACAAACCGGGTATTATCGGTAATGTCGGTATGCTGCTAGGTAACAACAACGTGAACATCGCAACGATGCAGGTTGGTCGTGAGCTTGTTGGCGGTTCGGCAATCATGGTATTGACCGTAGACAAAGGCGTGTCGAAAGACGTAATCGCTGAGTTGGTCAAGCTGCCCGATCTGAACAAAGCGAAAGAAATTAATCTCTATTAATAGAAGAAGCTCCGACCCTTTTCGAGGGTCGGAGCTTTTTTATGCACTCATCCGTCATGAAAATGTTTCACGACCAACAAGATTTCTCTCCTTCCTTCAACAAGAACCGACTTTCCGGCGCTTAGCTGATGCCGACAAGCTGCATTTTCACATAAGTCGAATCATACCAATGCGCACGGAGTTCAATGCGATGACCGCTTCGGCCTGCAGACCAATGAAACGGTACCGAGAAATACTCATAGCGATTGGTTTGCTTCCAATCATTGCGCTGCAGCACCCGCTCCGCGAGCACCGTGCCGGAATCGTCCGCATCGACAACCTCAAGCCTCACTACATCATTTGTGCCGCTGTTGCTATCCACCATCATTTTCCAAGTAGCGATATTATCTCCCACAGGAGTCGAGGTCGTATACGGACCGTATTGCATATAATCCGGTCCGTCTAAGCTGGTTGAAGCCGACCAGCCGTCACCATCGCTCCGTCCAATGACATGACTGATTCCGGGATCCGACATCCCCCATTTCAAATCAAAACCGCCGTCATTCTCATTGGCAATCAGCGCTCTGCTTGTAGGATTCGTCCGATAATAGATGAAGTTCTCGCCATCTACGGATAAAAAGCTCGGTCCGTCATTGCCAAACGTGTTGTCCGTTTGAGGTAAAATGCTATTCTGACTAAACTTGCTCCAGTGAAGCAGATCCGTCGAGCTTGCAACGCCCGATGACCATTTGGCCGTGTTGTAAGGCGGATCCTCGCTGCCTTCATAGGTCATGTAATAGGTGCTGCCTACTTTGACGATATCACGATGACCGGCTGTTCCCGCCTCCCATGTACCGGGCACGGTGTCGATGACCGGATTCCCGGAGTACTTGGTCAGCGAGGTCAGGCTGGTGCCCGTAGCAACGCCAATGCGGCAATCGGAACCGTCATAGCCATGATAAAATAAATACCATGTGTTTCCTTCTTTATAGAGGGACGGAGTTCCGATATTGACACTTTCCCAGCCCGTAGTGTTGTGTGTCAATATTTGACCTTGTTTCGTAAAGTTAACACCGTTCGTCGAAGTTGCCAAGCCAATTTGTCCGGCTGATCCTGTACCGGTTCCCTCATAAACGAGGTAGAAGGTGCCGCTGTCGTACCATACTCCCGGAAACGTAGCAAACGAGTCATCCCATTGCCCGGGCGACCCTGCCGTTAAGACGAAGCCGTTATCGGTAAAATTGACACCGTCGGTTGATTTCGCTAAGCCGACGCCGCCTTTGCCGAACGCATCCCATTTGATGTAATACGCCCATATCTCGCCATTCACTTTGAGGGTGGATATGAAATGCATCGAAAACGAGGTGCCGATGAACGGATTGATTTTATCCAGCTTTATAAAAGCTTGATTATCCAACAAATGCGACATGTTGGATGCGATATTCGAGGTTGTCACGTTACCGGAGGAAACTGCAGCTGGCCCGATATCCGTCGCAGCCGAACTATAATCAGAGCTATTCACGAATACGACGCTCTTCGTAGTCCCGCTTCCGTTTGTAACTTTAAGGTTGTCGTACTGAGCCGAATACGATTGGGAAGGGCTGTCGTTCTCTCCGACGATATCCCATTTGGACGAAGTTTTGCCGATCATGGAAGCGGGAACCGCCAGCTTGCGGTGGTACCATTTATTGGTGGCATAGGCGGATATATTGGCATTCGGATGCCCGCTGATATTGTTCTGGTCCTTCCAGACGGAAGTGCCGGTATCTCGGAAGTAAGACCCGTCAGCGTTAATAATTTCGATACCTCCTGCGCCATCGATGCTACTCGAAATCTGCACATCATATTCGATATAATCTCCGGAAACGAATGTATACGCTTTGTTCGAAATACGTTTGTAGATATACTTGTTAGCCGTGCCGCTGGCATCATTCGTCACACTGAGCGAAGCGACGTCACCGCCTGCCCATGGGTTAGCGCCTGCTGTTGCCGTTGCCGCAAACATGCCTGTCATGAGGATGGTCGATAAGAAGAGCAGGACCCATTTCTTCGTCTGGTTGACTTTCATAAACAGCCTCCTTTGAAGTCGAGATGAATGCATGCTCAGTTTAAATTAATACAATTTGACCAGTCAATATAGCCTTATATAGCAACCAAGCTCTTTCTTTCAACTTTTTTTCGCTAAGTAAACATGACAAGAAGAAGCTGCCCCGCATGAGGAGCAGCTTCTTCTGTATGGCTATACTACGGGCAGCAGAATGGTAAACGTCGTACCGGCACCCATCACACTATCCGCTTTAATTAGACCACGATGAGATTCGATAATGTTCTTCACGATGGCAAGCCCGAGACCTGTTCCGCCTGTTCCGCGTGTACGAGCTTTATCTGCCTTGTAGAATCGTTCGAAGATAAACGGAAGGTCACCTTGCGGGATCCCCTCTCCCTCGTCTGTCACTTTAATTTCTACAAAAGCCTTCTGTTCGACGATCAAATTGCGCGCACTGAGCGTGATCGACGCCTGCTTCGCCGTATGGCGAATCGCATTGTCGAGCAGGTTCGTCAGCACCTGCTCCATTCGATCCTCGTCCGCCTGCGCGATGACGAGCGGCTCAGTAGGGAGCTCGATATGCAGGTGAATGTCCTGCTCCTTCGCACGTACTAAGAACTTGCGATGGACTCGCTTCAGCAGGCCGGTCAAATCCGTCTCAACGAGCTTCATCTCAATATGACCGGCTTCCATTCTGGCCAGATCGAGCAAATCCTTCACGAGGCGCCCCATTCGCAGCGACTCCTCGTAAATCACTTGTGCAAGCTCCTTACGCTCTTCAGGCGATGCCGCAATATCATCGATCAATGCTTCGCTGTAGCCTTGCAGCATCGATAACGGCGTCCGGATCTCGTGTGAGACATTCGCAACGAAGTCGCGGCGAAGCTTCTCCAGCTTCGTCTCCTCCGTTACATCCCGCATCACCGCAACCGCACCGCGCACGGTATGATTCGATTTGAGCGGTGCCATAACAACGGACCAAACTCCGCTTTGCACATGCACCTTATCGGATAAATCCCGGCCTTCGCGAAGTACTTTGCGGTAAAGATCAAACATGGGCTCAGGCACTTGCGTATGGGAGCCGATATAATCCCCGGTCCACTCCAGCTCATTCCACTTGTCGATCAGCTTCTGACCATGCGGATTGGCCAGAATGATCTGACCTTCCGCATCGAAGGTAACGACAGCATCCGCCATACTGCGGTGTACGCTCGCTAAGTGATCCTTCTCATGATTCAAGTCATGAATCAATGTATCCAGCTCAGAAGCCATATTATTGAACGTGTTGGCCAAATCACCGATCTCATCCGTCGAGCGAATCGGTACTCGTGTACGGTACTCCCCTTGGGAGATCAAATCGGCCGCTTTCTTCAGCTGAAGCAGCGGCTGCGTGATTTTGGTCGAAAGGAAAAACGCAAAAAACGTCGATAACAGAAACCCGATGATCGCGGTGTAAACAAACAGTACCTTGACATCATGCGAGTTCTTGAAGGCAATATCGATATACTGCAGCAGGAACATCCCCAGAATAAGCAAAACGACTGCCACAAGCGCGATAATCGTAATCCATAGCTTCCCGACAACACTGCGCCAGATCATCACTTACTTCGGCACCTCAAGCTTATAGCCTACGCCCCAAACCGTCGTGATCATCATCGCAGCTTCCGGAGACACTTTATTCAGCTTCTCGCGAAGTCGTTTAACATGGGTATCCACGGTACGAAGATCTCCGAAAAATTCATAGTTCCAGACGTCTTTCAGCAGTTCCTCACGGGAAAATACTTTATCGGGCGATATCGCCAGGTAGTGGAGCAGCTCGTATTCCTTCGGTGTCAAGCTGACCTCTTGTCCGCCAGCCATCACGCGATGCGCATCATGCTCGATAATGAGATGCGGGAAAACGATATTATTGCTCGTCAATGCTTCCTTCGTCAAGAAAGCGGTAGCGGACGAACGGCGCAAGATGGCTTTCACACGATAAATGACTTCGCGGGGGCTGAACGGTTTTACGACATAGTCATCGGCCCCTACTTCAAACCCTTGCACGCGGTTCATTTCCTCGCCTTTCGCCGTCAACATGATGACAGGAGTGGCTTTTACTTGGCGAAGTCTGGAACAGACCTCAATCCCATCAATACCGGGCAGCATGACATCCAGCAGAATCAGATCAAACTCGCCGGCTGTCGCAAGGCGCAATGCGGTTTCGCCGTCCTCGGCCTCCTCGATGAGATAGCCTTCCTTTTCCAGGTACATTTTGAGCAGCCTGCGAATCCGTTCTTCGTCATCGACTACAAGAATGCGGTGAAGTTCTTCAGACATGTCCGTTGTCTCCTTTCAAATCTGTGCTAATCATCATTAAACGCCTGCGTAAGAGTGCAAGCCGACGAGGACCAAGTTAACCCCGATCAGCGTAAACATGACGACGACAAAGCCGATAACCGCAAGCCATGCCGACTTGGAACCATGCCATCCGCGCGATAGACGCAAGTGCAGGTAGGCCGTGTAGTACAGCCAAGTAATAAGGGCCCACACTTCTTTCGGATCCCAGCCCCAGAAACGCGACCAGGCAATGTAAGCCCAGATCATCGCGAATATGAGCGCGCCTAACATGAAGATCGGATACCCGATCGCAATGGCGCGATAACTGATTTCATCGATATCATCTTCGTCGATACCATCCATAAGCGGATGAATCGCTGCCCCAATTCGCTTACGCAGCACCAGGCGGAGTAGACCGTACAGAATCGCTCCGTTGATGATCGACCACGTAATGGTGTTCAGCTTGCGTGCCGCATTGACACCTTTCATCCAAGACGGTGTTTCCATCAGCGGTTTCTTCACGCCAAGGAAAGGTTCGACCAACACGTCTTGGCTGTTGTAAGGCTTGAAGATTGGCGGAAGGGAATATTCAACCGTTTCCGTTGTCGTGCTCTCCATTCCTTTATCATCGATCACGACATTCTCTTGCTTGAACGTCGCTTCATAGCCTGCACCGCGGAACGAGAAGACCGAACCGATGAAGGCAATGATCACAACGATGACGAAGAGCGTGAATTCGACCCAGCGCTGTTCGCGTCTTGCTTGCGGACTTGTTTTCTTGAAGTCTACCGTACGAAGCAGATACATAAGTCCTGCAGCAAAACCAACCGCGAAGAAGGCTTCGCCTGTTGCCGCTGTCGTCACATGCACTTTAAGCCAGATCGATTGCAGAGCCGGAATCAGCGGCTGCACTTCTTGAGGGAATACCGCCGCGTAAGCGACGATAATAACCGTTAGCGGCAATGTAAACAAACCAAGCAGCGGTTTGCGGTAAATCGCATTGACGACGATGAAAGCAAACATGATCGCCATGGCCAGAAACGTCATAAACTCATACATGTTGCTGGTCGGAATGTGACCTCCACCGATCCAGCGTGTAATAAAGAATGTCAAATGCGAAGCAAATCCGAGGATCGATACCCCGTACGCGATGCGTCCCCAGCGGCGAACATGCTCTTCCGGACTGCGGTTGCTCCATTTGCGCCCCAGCGCTGAAACGCCATAAAACATAAATCCGAAGCAATACAAGAAAAATGCGACGATAAATGCGTCGCTGCTAAAATCAAGCAAACTCACGACTTGTTCCTCCCGTTATCGAGCGACTTCGGCTCTACGACGACGCCTAAACCGCGTAATGCGGAAGCGACCTCGGCACGCATGCCGTAATTGTTCTTGTTCGTATGTGCGCCTAACGTGACGCGGCCGCCGTCTATGCGAAGCCAAATTCTGCGGTGATGCCAATATGAGCCGAGCAGCAGTCCGAACATCGAAATGCCGGCTCCCACCCAGATATAAGGCATCGCCCGATCCGAGCGGATATTGAGCGAGGTCATTACGCCTGCGAACTCAACGCCTTCCATAGTGGGCACCTTCAGCTCAAACCGTTTAGCCAGCTCCCCATTGATGAGATCCTGACTGAATCTCGCTTTATCGGTCTGTTTCGGGAAGTACATATACGGCTCGCCATCCGCGGCCAAATCCGGGCCTTTCATGACGAACACAAATGCCGGCGCGTTCGGTTCCTTGGATTTCGTCGTCGGCTTGCCTTCCGAGTTCAGCGCAAAATCCATGTACGTCTGACGGAGCTCTAGCGTATACGGTCCAAGCTTGTAGGTTAATTCCGGATTCCGCATGACAAGATCGAATGGTCCATAGGTTTGGCCTGTCTTGTGGTCGATAAGTACCGGATGAACGGCCTTCAGCTTCGGCGTATCGTCAAAGCCGAATTGATAGGCCTTGATGCCTTTGTAGGAAAGTGGATCGTTCACAATAATATTGTGCCGTTTCACTTCCTTCAATTGCGGCTGCTTGGAAGGATCGTCGCAATCCGCCTCGCATTCGTACAGCACGGCTTTCGTCTCATAGAGTTTGGCCCGAGCCGTTCCTTTCAGCGATTCCGGAAGCTCTGCTTCCGTATAATAGTTGATCGTAAACTTCTCATTCTTCACGTAATAGTTCGTTTCGGGGATTTGAACCGTATCCCCTTCCGTCACCGTTACATAATTGTCCATTGCCCAGCCGGGAAGCGTGCGCAGCAGTACCGCGAGCAAGAACACAATCAAGCCGATATGATTAATATAAGGCCCCCAGCGACTGAACCGATATTTCTCTGCCAGAAGTGCATCGCCTTCTTGATGGACCTTATAATGCTTTCGCTTTAGCTCCTTAGCCATAGCTGCGGTCCAATTCTCTGCCGAGCCTTCGATATCACTCGCATACACGGTCTTCTGTCTGGTCAAGAACGTATTGTGCTTACGAATTTGCTGCTTGTTCAGTGCCCGATAGAGCGGGAGCACGCGGTCAAGACTGCAAATAACGAGCGAGGTTCCGATCATCACGAGCAGTCCGATAAACCACCACGACTCGTACGTGTTGGAGAAGCCGAGCTTATAATACCATTTGCCGATCCAACCGTAACGCTCTTCGTAATACGTCGTAGGATCAAATGAGATAAAGGCATTCTCTTGTGTGAAAATCGTGCCGATCATAGCCGCAATCAGCGTAATCACGATCAGCCGAACAGCAATCTTTACCGAAGAGAAAAAGTTCCAAACGCGGTCAATCGGCGACGGGTTCGTCTTCTGCGAGCGACGGGCAATGCCGTCGTATCGCATCTCGAGCGGCGCATCGCTCTCTGCTTCTTCGCCGTCCAGCGGGTTGCCGCAATGCTCGCAAAGCACGGTTCCGACCGGATTCTGGTGACCGCATTCACATTTCGTATTTTCAAAAGTCAACATGCAAAAAAACCTCCTTCGACTAGGACTGAAGCAATTTCTCGATACGCTTGTCCATGTCCGCTTCCGCCATCGGTCCGACAAAGATGTCTTGAATCGTTCCATCCGGCTTCACAAAGAAGGTAGTGGGATACGACTTCAAACCGTACTTTCGCTGTACGTCGTTGTTCTCGTTAAGCAGAATGGAATAGTTAACATCAAACTGCTTCACGAAATTCGAAACGGTCAGTTTGTCCTCGCCAAGATTAATCCCGACAACTTCAAACGGCTTGTCTTTATGCTTTGCGTATTGGGCTACCAAATCCGGCGTCTCCGTTACGCAGCCCGGGCAGTATGTACCCCAGAAATTAATGACAAGTGCCTTGCCTTTGTAATCCGCGAGCCGGTGCGTCTGGCCGTCCATGCCGAGCAGGGCAAAATCCGGCGGCTCCGAGCCTTTCCGCGGCAGCCCGTCGTGAGAGCTAAACAGCGCATTGCCGATCGCGTAGCCCCCAAGGAGCAGTACGCCCAGGAAAATAACCAGTTGAATGAGTCTGCGGTTCGATTTCATAAATGTTCGTTAGTCACCGCCCGTTCTTATGCTGCAATTTACATGAATTCGAATACTATCATTATAACGAAAATTCGACGGCAATTGAGGTTGCCGTCGCTCGTTATTTTTGAATTTTATGTGTCTTGACAGCCGCTGCGCGCAGCTCTAGGACCTCTTTAGGCGTTAAATGGCGGAACTTTCCACGAGCCAGTCCGTGCAGTCCCAATTCGCCGAATCTTACCCGGCGAAGCAGCAGCACCGGATGGTTAATGGCATCGAACATCCGGCGAACCTGTCTGTTCCGACCCTCGTAGATCGTGATCGTAATCGTCGCCTGATTCTTCTCCGTATTCACATCGTGATACTCTACTTCTGCAGGTGCTGTCATTCCGTCCTCAAGCAGAATGCCCTGTTGCAACCGCTCAAGCGCCGTGCCGTGAGGCACCCCTTTTACAGTGGCCCAGTAAGTCTTCGGTACGTGATGGCTGGGATGCGTCAATAAGTTCGCAAACTCGCCGTCATTCGTAAGCAGCAGCAAACCTTCCGTATCATAATCAAGCCGGCCTACAGGATAAACGCGCTCTGTAATGCCCGGCAGATAGTCCGCCACAATCTTACGTCCCTGCGGGTCACTCGCACTTGTAATGACGCCTTTGGGCTTATGAAGCATCAAGTAAAGCTTGTTTTCACTCTGGATTCTGCGGCCCTTCACCGTAATGATATCAACGGCCGGGTCTGCTTTGACCCCCAGTGTGGTAACGGTCTCCTCATTGACCTGTACTTGACCGGACAAAATGAGCTCCTCGCATTTGCGGCGTGATGCGACGCCTGCCTGCGCTAAAATCTTCTGTAAACGTTCCAATGATTTCACCTCACCCACCATCATACCCTAAATGGCAGGTGGAAAGAAAGTACACGGCAAATAAGCCCGCAAGAGCGATGCACCATTCGTGCAGCATCTTGCGGGCCATCTCATCGTAATTTATCCAAACACTAATAAACAAATGATAATAGCAGCGAAAAAACCGACGAAATCGGAAAACAATCCTACTTTAAGCGCATACTTACTGCGCCTAATTCCTACCGCTCCAAAATATACCGTGAGTACGTACAACGTTGTATCCGTACTCCCTTGAATCGTAGATGAAATCCGGCCAATCATGGAATCAGGTCCATACGTCTTAATAAGCTCCGTCGTGAAAGCCAGCGACCCGGCTCCGGTAAGCGGCCGCAGCAGCCCCAGCGGCAATACTTCGCTTGGAATACCCAAGCCGTCGAACAAAGGTCGTATGAGCGAAGCCATCATATCCATCGCGCCGGACGCTCGGAACATACTGATCGCTACCATCATGCCGACCAAATGCGGAATAATGTTAATAGCCGTGCCGAAACCGTCCTTAGCGCCTTCAATAAACGTTTCATAGACGGGCACGCGTTTAAATGCGGCATAGAGCGGAATAAACACGATCATGAACGGGATGATCCATGCCGAGATGGCCGTTATCCATTCATACAACGGCCTCACCCTTTCCTTGGCCGTCTGCCGTCAGCGACTCCACGCTTCGTGGAGCTGCCGTTCCATCGCGACTGGTAAATCGCGGCGGCTTATTGCGATATCGTTTGCGGTACCAGCGATCGGCAGCAATCGCAGCCGCTGTTGCAACCAAGGTCGCCGCTAATGTTGTCCCGACAATCTCCGCAGGATGTGCCGAGCTGTAAGTCATGCGAATGGCAATCAACGTTGTAGGGACAAGCGTAATACTGGAAGTATTGAGCGCAAGCAGCGTACACATCGCCGCTGAAGCGGTCTCTTTGTCCGGATTGAGCTTCTGCAGCTCCTGCATCGCTTTGATCCCCATCGGTGTTGCCGCATTGCCAAGCCCAAGTATGTTTGCGCTCATGTTGCTCATTATGTAACCGAGGGCCGGGTGACCCTTCGGCACGTCTGGGAATAGAAAACGGACAACCGGCTGCAGCAGGGCAGCGATTTTGCGGAGCAGGCCGGCGTCCTCGCCAATTCGCATAAGCCCCAACCAGAACACCATCACGCTGATGAGCCCGAAGCTGACCGTGACGCCGCTCTTCGCCCCCTCAAAAGCGGCCTCGGTCAAGGCTTCCATTCGACCATTCACGATAGCTGCAACGAAGCTGACCGCAATAAAGAAAAGCCAAATGAAATTTACCATCCCCCGGCCTCCTTCCCTCCAAACAAAGTTGAAAGTGTGACCGTCAATGCCCGGCGGAAGGAAGCTGACGATAAACCGCCGTAAGCAGACTCTGATTGATCACCGATCACCCAAGCCGGCTTCTCCGGCAATGTTATACGCTGACTCTGCGGATCAAATACCGGCGTCGAGCCGATCCTCTCCTCGCCGATAAACCACTCCAGCTTCCCGCGCTCACCAAGCTTGTACGCCGTAGAGTTTGCATCGATCAGCGTCAGCTTCGAGCGCAGCTGCTGCTGCTCGCCTTCTGCAAACGGATAGAGCAGCGTCCGGCCAACGGCAAGCGGATACCCGTTTATCGACTGACCTTTGTGCGTCACTTCGGTTAAGCGGAAATTGGCGAATCCGAAGTCGAGCAGCTTTCGGTGATCCTGCCAATCATTGCCGTCGTTTAACGTAACGGCAACAAGCTGTTGGCCATTCCGAGTAGCCGAGCTGACTAACGTGCGAAGCGACTTCTTCGTATAGCCCGTTTTGACGCCGTCTGCTCCTTCGTACATCGTGAGCATTTTATTTTTGTTGCGCCATAGGTAGTCCCAACTATCGTTCGGATTAGGAGCCTTCTTCTCTTTCGTCTTCACGATTTCTTTAAACACCGGGTTCTTCAAAGCGTAGGCAGTCAGCTTCGCCAGATCGTTCGCGGAAGAATAATGTCCCTCGGCGTCCAGGCCGCTCGGGTTCATGAACTGGGAATTAGAGAGGCCGAGCATCTGCGCCTTCTCGTTCATCAGATGGACGAACCCTTCCTCCGTGCCGCCGACATGCTCCGCAATCGCAGTTGCCGCATCATTGCCGGAGCGGAGCATCAAGCCGTAAAGCATATTTTGCAAGCTCATTTCCTCGCCGCGTTGCAAATAGATGGACGACCCTTCTTTGCCTGCTGCCCGAATACTCGTTTTCACTTTGTCCGTGAGCTTGCCGTGCTCAATGGCTACGATCGCTGTCATGATTTTCGTTAAGCTGGCAATTAGCATGGGCTTGTCCCCGTTATAACTGTAGAGAATGCGGCCTGACTCCACATCGATAAGCGCTGCGCCTCTCGCATGGGTCGAAACGCTCGCCTTCGGAGCAGCGGCAGCTGTCGTTAATCCCGACAGGAAGAGGAAAGCCGCGGTTGCCAGCATGATCAATTTGTACCGTTTTCGGGTGAATCTCGACCTCATACACTTCCTCCTTCGAAACTGGCGGGCAAGAACATGGTCTTGTACCAGTATATGAACAGGTCCATGAGATATACTACCCAGCCCGTCCTGAAAAAAAAGAAACCGCCCCGCAGGGACGGTTCCATATGCGATTAGTGGCCATCCATACTTTCGATGAGGACTGATTCCAGCCCGCTGTCACTGCTAGTCGAGCTTTTCTTGAACATGCTCTGGATTTTCTCGAACACTTGCGGCGCGGAATCAATGACCCGTTCCATCAAATGAGTCTGATTATCCAGCGGTACAATACGTACCCCCTGCGTGCCTACGACTAGGAATGCGATTGGCGTTATGGATACCCCGCCCCCGCTGCCTCCGCCAAATGGCAATTGTACGGCTGCGTTATGCGCTTCCCCGTGCTTATGCTCGTCGAACCGGATATCACTGCCCCCTGCGACAAAGCCGAAGCCCACTTTCGAAATCGGCATGATGACGCTGCCGTCAGGTGTTTGGACCGGATCACCGACAATCGTATTTACATCGACCATTTCTTTAATATTTTCCATTGCTGTCTGCATTAAGCCTTGAATCGGATGGTCTGTCATCTCAAAAAAGTCCTCCTTGGTTCAAAGTCGGTAGCTGCACCTTGCCGTTCATATCGTTCCCCCGCTTAAGGAGCATTATGTAATCAGCCGCGAAGCAGAATACGCTGTAAGCCGAGAAAACCGCCCGGCAGTCCATGCGCTTTCTTAATCCGAACGAATAATCGCACAATGGCAAATATCGCATAACCGAACGGCACCTTCGCCGTAAATTGACCTTCTGTTGAGAAATGCGGCTTCTGGTACACCGGTTCAACGACAAGGCTTGGATCCGCAGTCAATCGAACGAGCTGCGACAGGACGCCTATTGAAGTTGTTTTCACCGACCAGACCATGCCGGTCAGCATGGCAGTCCACATCGCGTCACCGGTGCCAACCGCTGTTCGCCATTGCCATTCCGTCAGTCTTACATGTCCCAGCGTGATTCGAACCCAGCCGAGCATATCGTCTGTATGCTTGAGGAGCAAATGGGCTTTATCGATGGATTTCATGATCGAATTCGCATCCACGTTGCTCATTTTGGCATTCAGATCAATCCCGCCTGCATTCTCCGCCAACATTTCCTGTTTCAATTCGATGCTCATCCCTTTGAACTTCACAATCGGCAGCTGCCAATGATAATGAATCAAACCGAATAATGCTCGAATGCGCAATTCCGCATCATCATCGTTGCCAATTCGTTTCATATGGCCGCGAATTACAACGGGAGACGATAGCGCAATGATCAGGATCATAAAAAAGAGACCTGTCCCGATCATCCATCCGAGCGGGTAGCCTAACATGGCGTTTCCCCCGTTTCCCTTAATTGGTCGGATATAGTATGACCTAGCGGACAAATCTCATTCTTGTTTCTAGCTTTCCTCTATTGGCGTAGGCATTTCTTCGAGCGTCATTTGACGGCCTTCCAGCCTCTCGAAGAGAGCTTGCGTCTGCTCGTCCAAGGAATCGTCGACGACTGCCGATGGTTCCGGCAACGCATCAAGACCTGCGAGCCCGAAGTAATCGAGGAACGACTTCGTCGTTCCATACAGAATCGGTCTGCCGATTTGCTCGGCGCGGCCGATCTCTTCGATTAAGTCTTTGTTTACAAGCGATGCTATCGCCCGGTCGCTCTTCACGCCGCGAATTTCCTCGATATCAACGCGCGTTATCGGCTGTCTGTACGCAACGATAGATAATGTCTCAAGCGCCGCCTGCGACAAACTTGAACGCGTCGGCGAGTAGGCCATTCGCTCGAAGTATGCTGCATGTGCCGGGTTGGTTGTAAGGCGGTATGCACCGGCAACGAAGGAAACCTGAATGCCGCGCTTCTTGCTTTTTAAATCCTTCGTTAGGTCTTTCACAATGTCTGCCGCCACAGCTGCATCCAGCTCCAGAATTTCGGATAGCTGCTTTGTCGTCAGCCCTTCATCCCCGGCCATGAACAGCAGACCCTCAATAATCGACTTCAGTTTCGAGAAATCCACCTTCGACTGCTTCTCCTCTCCAATGCACGACGATATCATCAAACAGGCTGTGCTGATAACAACGAATATGCTTCATCTTCATCAGCTCAAGCAGCGCCAGGAAGGTAACGACTACCTCGTGCCGGCTCATATCGTCGCGGATCAGCTTGGAGAAGCGGACCGTTTCGAATTCGCGGAGCACCTCGATAATATCGCGTATACGGTCTTTGACCGAAATTTCGTCACGCTGAATGGTCGCAATGACATTACGTCTAGATGCTCTGCGGAGCGCCTTCTGAAAAGCCGCGATAAGATCGCCGATGTTCAGTCCTTTAACGGGGTTCTCCGGAACGGCCTTCATGAAAGGCGTCAAATCCTCCGGCTCCTTCGTATAGACCAGACTCCGCTCGAATTCCTGTTCGCGAAGCTGCTCGGCGATTTGCTTATACTTCCGGTACTCCACCAGCTTCGCGATGAGTTCATCGCGAGGATCAAGCCCGTCATCCGGCCATTCATCGTCGTAGTCGTCGTGATCGATGACCGGCGGCTTCGGCAGCAGCTGTTTGCTTTTGATGGAAAGCAGTGTGGCCGCCATGACGAGAAATTCGCTCGTGACCTCCAGCTCCAGCTCTTGCATCGCATTCAAGTAGTCCATATATTGATCCGTTATCTCGCTGATGGACACCTCGTGAATGTCGATTTCTGCTTTATCGATGAGATGAAGCAGAAGATCGAGCGGTCCTTCGAACGATTCCAGCTTATACGTCACCGCCATGGTGAAAGCCAACTCCTACACTATTCTCTTCTTAGTCGTTCTTAACCTTGCAGCACTTTCGTCAGGTTCGCCATTTCGATGGCTGTAACCGCGGCTTCCCAGCCTTTATTGCCGGCTTTCGTTCCTGCGCGCTCAATCGCTTGCTCGATCGAATCAACCGTCAATACGCCGAAGATCGTAGGAATGCCTGTTTTCAGTGCGATAGCGGAAACGCCTTTCGCAGCTTCGTTGCACACGTAATCGAAGTGAGGCGTTGACCCCCGGATAACTGCGCCAAGGGTGATGACGGCGTCGTATTTGCCGCTTTCAGCCATCTTTTGCGCGATCAATGGAATTTCAAATGCGCCCGGTACCCATGCCACATCCACTTCGCTGTCGGCAGCGCCGTGACGTTTGAATGCATCCAGCGCTCCTCCAAGCAGTTTGCTGGAAATAAACTCATTGAAACGACCTACTACTACACCATATCGTAAACCCTCAGAAATTAAATGTCCTTCAAAAACTTGCGGCATTGATTAGTCATCCTCTCGGTTTTCCTTGTTAGCAAGGTTAGTTTGGTTTGATTTATTGAGGCAAATCATCAAATTTCAGCAGATGGCCGAGCTTTGACTTTTTGGTGTGCAAATAGCTGTTGTTGTCCTCGTTCGCGTCCATCTGAATCGGAACGCGTTCGACCACTTCGATACCGTAACCTTCCAAACCGCGGATCTTCCGCGGATTGTTCGTCAGAAGTCGCATCTTGCGGATGCCGAGATCTTTCAGAATTTGAGCGCCGATACCATATTCGCGCAAATCAGGGGCAAAGCCCAGTTTAATATTCGCGTCGACCGTATCTAATCCCTGCTCCTGCAGCTGGTAAGCTTTCAATTTGTTGATCAAGCCGATACCGCGGCCTTCTTGGCGCATATAGAGCAGCACGCCGTTGCCGGCTTCATTAATTTGACGAAGCGCCGCTTCAAGCTGTGGGCCGCAGTCGCAGCGATGGGAATGAAAGACGTCTCCGGTCAAACATTCGGAGTGGACGCGTACCAGCGTAGGCTGGGTCGGATCGATTTCGCCTTTAACGAGGGCTACATGTTCCTTGTTATCGACTTCGTTGGTGTAGGCGACTGCGCGGAACACGCCGTAATCGGTTGGCATCTTCACATCGACGACTCGCTCAACCAGCTTTTCTTTCTCATTGCGGTAGTGGATCAGCGACTGAATGGAAATCAGCTTCAAATTATGTTTCGCTTTGAATTCGATGAGATCCGGCAAACGAGCCATCGACCCGTCTTCTTTAATGATTTCGCAGATGACCGCTGCCGGCTTAGAACCGCACATGCGAGCCAAGTCGATTGCCGCTTCCGTATGGCCGGCCCGGCGCAGAACGCCGCCTTTCTTGCCGATCAACGGGAAAATATGTCCCGGACGTCTGAAATCGTCCGCTTTCGCGCCGGAACCGTCCATCAGTGCTTGAATGGTTTGCGAACGCTCGTAAGCGGAAATGCCCGTTGTCGTGGAAACATGGTCAACCGAAACCGTGAAGGCTGTTCCGTGATAGTCCGTATTGCGCTGCACCATCGGCGGAAGATCCAGCTCCTCGGCACGTTCGGCCGAAATCGGTACACATACGAGTCCGCGGCCTTCCGTGATCATGAAGTTGATGATCTCGGGCGTTGCTTTGCTGGCAAGCGCAATTAGATCGCCCTCGTTCTCCCGGTCTTCGTCATCCGTAACAATAATCGCTTTGCCTAATATCAAATCATAAATGGCTTCCTCGATTGTATCAAATGCTGCTGGAGTACTCATCTTTTCTCACTCTCCTCTGTAAGGCTGTCTGTCTCTATTTACATAAAACCGTTCTCGGCCAGAAAAGCGGCCGTTATGCTGCTCTTCGGCTCCGCGGCTCTGCCGTCCCCATGGCCGTCAGCTTGGCTGTCACCTTTAAAATGGAGCAGGTGATCAACATACTTGCCTAACACATCGCACTCTACGTTAATTACGCTGCCCGCTTGCTTCATTTGCAGCGCGGTCTCGCGAAGCGTGTGTGGAATGATGGAGACGGAGAAGCTGTTGGAGCCGGCATTCACTACCGTTAAGCTGATCCCATCAAGGGTTATGGAGCCTTGAGGAACAACATAGCGCATAAGTCCGGAATTATGCGGCCTGATTGTAAATACAACCGCGTTCACGTTATTCTCCCGACTGAGCACTTCGCCCGTCCCGTCAATATGACCTTGTACAATATGACCGCCGAAGCGACCGCCTGCTTGCATGGCCCGCTCCAGATTCACGCGTTCGCCTGGGCGAATATCCTTCAGGTTCGTGTGCCGGAACGTCTGTGGCATGACATCTGCAGTGAAGATGGTGGAGCTTAGCTCCGTCACCGTCAAACATACGCCATTGACGGAAATACTGTCGCCTATGGCGGCATCCTTCAGAATATGGGGTGCTTCGATCGTCAGGATCATCGCTTCACCTTGTTTATGCGTCTTCTTCAGCGTGCCGATTTCTTCAATAAGTCCGGTAAACAACGTTCTCTCCCCCTCTCCCTCTTGTCAGCTCGCTTGAGCCTACTACTCAGCGCTGCCTTCATTGCGATTGCGCAGATAGCCGCTAATCAGTACATCGTCACCTACGCGTTCCACGGCCATCTCCTCCAAGCGGATAGCTTCGGACATCTTGTCGAAGCCTTCGAAATGGAAGACGGCGGGCGCTGCGGATCCGCCAATCAGCTTCGGTGCAATAAAGAGAAGCAGCTTATCGATCAATCCGAGCTCCAGCATCGCCCCGTTCAGCTTACCGCCGCCTTCGAGCAGGATCGAGCCGATCTCCAGCTCGCCAAGCTTGCGCATGGCAAGCTTCAGATCTACTCGGCTCCCGCTGCCGCAGCGGATGACTTCAACGCCGGCTTCAGCCAATGCAGCTTCTTTGTTCGGATCAGCGCCTTCCGTCGTAAGAACGATGACGCGCGAGGAACGGTCTTGAATCGCTCTTGCTCCGACCGGCAGCCGAAGTGCGGAATCCACAATGATGCGGGCAGGATGTACGGCAGGTACGGTCAGCCGAGTCGTGAGCTCAGGATCATCCGCCAGCGCTGTATCGACGCCGACCATGATGCCCATGTGCCGATGCCGCAGCGTGTGCGTCAGTTCTCTGGCTTTGGCGCCGCTGACGTATCTGCTGTCGCCGGTCTTGGCTGCCAGCTTCCCGTCTAGCGTCATCGCTGATTTCATCGTGACGAAAGGAAGCCGGGTAACGATGTATTTATTAAACATTTCGTTCATGCGCGTTGATTCTTCGCCGAGAATACCGACCTCGACCTCAATGCCCGCCTGCTGCAGCTTCGCGATACCGCGACCTGCAACCTGCGGATTCGGATCCGTGCAGGCTACCACAACTCTTGCAGCCTTAACGGCAATTAATCGGTCGCAGCATGGCGGTGTTCTGCCATGATGGCTGCACGGCTCCAACGTGACGTATACGGTCGCGCCTTCTGCTTGATCTCCTGCCATGCTCAGTGCGTGCACTTCAGCATGGCCTTCGCCTCGCCGTAGATGTGCGCCAAGACCAACGATGCGTCCATCCTTGACCACCACACACCCGACAACCGGATTGATATCCGTCTGTCCTTGTGCTTTTGACGCCATATCCAATGCGAGCCGCATATACATTTCGTCGTTCAATACTGCGATTGACATAACAAAAATCACCCCTTGGCAGTCGGCCAACGGGGTGATGGGTTGAAAAAACCATAAAGGGACGTATTCGAAGACACATTCAAACAAACTCAGCAACATTGTGAAAAAAAGAACAAGGTTGGCGAGAAATGAAAAAATGGAATTCGCGTACTGTCTCCTTCTCCCATCCAGACTATACTGTCGGTCCCGGATTTACACCAGGTCCACCGTTTCACATGCCCCATGCCACTCGGCGTCTGGAACAATGTGACCCGGGTCACGGACTGACAAAGTTATCGGCTGCCATTCGATTATCGAGCAGCACAGCCCTTTGATCACCGCCGGTTGGGAATTTCACCCGACCCCGAAGGAAAAACGCAAATACTTTGTAGAAATGTTACCACTTCACCATGGAAAATGCAACTTGTTTCCTCTACATGCTTCATACGAGAGCGCGCCGCTCCATTTACTTCGTTATCGTTTCCGGCAGAATGCCCGGTTCCCTCCGCCTTTTAGCTCGACGTAATCACCATTCTGTAGCGACGCACTCTCCTTAATAAATCAAAAAAAAGAGGCTGTCCCAGTCATCCACAGATGACAAACAGACAGCCCCTTCATTTCTTATACTTCTACGATTTCAACTTTGCTCATTTTGTCGCGGCCTTTGAAAGCATCGACATGCTCCATGCCTTTGGACACTTTACCGAAAACGGTATGTCCGCCGTCAAGGTGCGGCTGCGGCTGGTAAGCGATGTAGAACTGGCTGCCGCCGGTGTTACGGCCGGCATGCGCCATTGCGAGCGATCCGCGCTCATGTTTGTTCGGATTGATTTCGCAATCGATTTGGTAGCCAGGACCGCCTGTGCCTGTCCCGTTCGGGCATCCGCCTTGAGCGACGAAGCCGGGAATGACGCGGTGGAACGACAAACCGTTGTAGAAACCTTCGTTAGTCAGCTTCTCAAAGTTTGCTACTGTTCTCGGCGCATCCTTCTCGAACAGGTCAATATGAACCTCTGCACCGTTTTCCATCGTGATCTTTGCTTGTTTAGCCATTGTATTGCTGCCTCCTCAAAACCCTATTATTTAGCTGCCGACGTTTGCTGCATACGCGCAGGAATGACGTCATTGCCGATAATATCGTCAAGCGATTCCCGTTTGACAGCTACGTCAGCTGCACCGTCTTTTACAAAGACGACAGCTGGGCGGCGAATCCGATTGTAGTTACTCGCCATAGCATAATTGTACGCGCCTGTGCAGAATACAGCAAGTAAGTCGCCGCTATTCGCTTTAGGAAGCTCCAAATCGATGATCAATTTGTCGCCGCTCTCGCAGCATTTGCCCGCAACTGTAACGGTTTCTTCAAGCGGATCGTTAGCACGATTCGCAAGCACCGCTTCGTATCTGGACTCATACAGCGCCGGGCGCGGGTTGTCAGTCATACCGCCGTCAACGGCAATGTACTTACGTACGCCCGGGATATCTTTGCTTGTCCCAACGGTGTACAGCGTCGTACCTGCATCGCCAACCATACTGCGGCCGGGCTCAACCCAGATCTCAGGAAGCGGATAGCCGGCTGCCGAGAAGTTGGATTTGATGGAATCCGTAATGGCTTTCACGTATTGCGAAACCGGAAGCGGAGTATCGCCTTCTACATAGCGGATACCGAAGCCGCCGCCAAGGTTGATTACGCGGAACGAGATGCTCAGCTCATCGCGCACTCTCACAGCGAAGCCGGCAACTTTATCAACCGCCATTGTAAAACCTTCAACCTCGAAAATTTGCGAGCCGATGTGGGAGTGAACGCCAAGCAGCTCCAGGTTAGGCTGCGCGTCCGCTTCTTGAATGGCTTTGTAAGCTGTGCCGTTACCAAGGTCGAAGCCGAATTTGGAATCGGTTTGGCCTGTGGTGATATATTCATGCGTATGTGCTTCTACACCTGGCGTGATACGGAGCAATACGTTCACTTTCTTGCCTTTGTCGCCCGCCAGAGCGTTAAGCAGGTACAATTCATTGAAGTTATCGACTACGAAGCAGCCAATGTTCGCATCAAGCGCCATGTTGATTTCATCCGGCGTTTTGTTGTTGCCGTGGAAGTGGATGCGTGCGGCAGGGAAGCCTGCTTTAATCGCGGTGTACAGCTCGCCGTCGGAAACGACGTCCAGCGACAGACCTTCTTGTTCAGCGATCGTGCACATGGCCATTACGCTGAAAGCTTTGCTTGCGTAGGCTACTTGGAATTTAAGGCCGGAAGCGCGGAAAGATTCGACATACTCGCGGGCTCTTTGACGAACGAGCGCCTCGTCGACAATATATAGGGGCGTTCCGAATTGTGCGGCCAGATCAGCCGTATCGCAGCCGCCGATTTCCAGGTGGCCTTGTGCATTGATTTTGCTAGTACCGTGTAAGTACATATAGTTCTCCTCCGTTTTCTCCCATGAAATTCCCAATGATTATGTTTGCACCATTTAACATCAGTATAGCGTATTCGGTCTATGGCCGAAATGGATAAATCCACATTTCATTTGCATTTTTTGCAAAAGCGCTCAGCGATGCTTGTTATTAGGCATGCGATCCCGCTGCTGCGGCTTCAGCAAATTCGGCCTTGTTCGGTTCGACAATACCGGTACACGGATGATTATACTCCACAATCCTCGCGCATCGAAAGGGATAAGCGGCCACATATAGGGTCTGTTGAAGGAGCGGCTCATGACCAGCATGATGAATACGACTGTCGTCGAGATCATGAAGCCAGGCACTCTGAATATGGCCACGGCGACGATGAGCAGCAGCCTGATTATTCGGTTGGCAAGGCCCAGCTCATAGCTTGGCGTCGCGAACATCCCGATCGCGGCAATCGCCATATACAGCACGACTTCGTTGACGAATAGTCCCGTCTTTACGGCAATATCGCCGATCAAGATGGCGGCAATCAATGACATCGCCGTAGCAAGCGGCGTCGGCGTATGAATGGATGCCATCCGCATCAAATCGACCCCGACCTCAGCAAGCAGAAATTGCGCGACCATCGGCAGTTTTCCCGGCTTCTGCGCTCCGATGAAATCAAGCGCCGGCGGCTTCAGCTCCGGCTTGAGCGTGAACAAGAACCATAACGGAAGCAGGAACAAAGAGGCTGCGATCCCGAAGTAACGGACCCAGCGCAGATAGGTGCCGATGAACGGCGTTTGTCGATTCTCTTCCGCATGCTGAACCAGATCAAAGAACGTCGTCGGCAAAATCATCACGCTCGGCGTTGTATCCACGAACAATGCGACATGCCCCTCCATCAAATGGACGGCAACCGTATCCGGGCGCTCCGAATAACGAACGAGGGGGAACGGGTTCCAGCCCCGTTTCACCGTAGCCTCCTCCAGTTGCTTATCAGCAAGCGGCAAACCGTCGATCTTGATGTTTTTGATTTTATCCTTGATGGCATCGAGCATTTCTTTATCGACGATATCATCGATGTACGCAATGCAAACATCCGTCTGAGTCCGTTCACCGACTCGCATGATCTCATAACGCAGCTTCTTATCCCGTAAACGGCGACGGACAAGCGTCACATTGACGAGCATCGTCTCAACGAACCCATCCCGTGAGCCGCGAACGACTCGTTCTAAGGAAGGCTCCTCGGGATTCCGCGCCGGAAAAGCTTTGGCGTCAATCAGCAGCACGGTTGATTGACCTTCGATGTACATCGCCGTTCCCCCGGCCATCACGTTCGTCAGCATCAGCTCCCAATCCTGCTCCTGCGCCACCTGCACCGCCGACACATAGAGATCGAAGAAATCGTGCATGACATCCGTCGAGAGATCCTCTGATTCCAAATAGGTCAATCGTTTAATGATTTCCGTCAGCACCGTGTCCTTCGCAAAGCCGTTGAGGAAGAAGAAGGCCGTTCGTTTGTTGCCGAAGGTCATCTCACGGACAACAATGTCGAAGCTCGTCTTAAAGCCGATATCTTCTTCCAGCTTATGCAGAAAATCCTCCATCCTCAGAGGGATCGGCACTTTCGGCTTCTCCGTCTGAGACTGCGGCCGTTTACGATGGCTGATAATCGGCTGCTCCTCATCAGCAAACGGAGGCTCCGTGAAGTGAATGCCTTCATCCACTTCTTCTACTTGCCCTTTCGCATCTGCACCGGAGTCAGCGCTCGCCTCTTCGCCCTCTTCATGCTCTTTCAATTTCCCTTCACTGTCATACCAAAAAACATGAACCGGTTTCTTAAAGCCTGTTTGCTCTTCATTGTCGCCGCTATCGCGTCCACTCATATCGAACCCTTCCTTCCCTTCCGATCGGTATTACGATGCATCATCCATCCATTGAAAAACGAGCCAATCAAATAAGGATCCGGTTACTTTGCCAAGCAGCATGGCCATGACCAAGCTAACCATGTACCGGCTCAGTCTCATCCGCTTGGCCAGAATTGGGATCACATTCATCACCTCTGTCAGTGCGGCACCCAGCATCCCGACAAATATGCCGTCAAAACTGCCGATAACGGCCAATGTCCCAGACCTCGGCAGCATCAAGCGCCAATCCAGGAAATCGGCCAGCGACCAGAATACGGCGCCGCAAACGACGGCCGTTTCGAACCAAATGGACTTCCGGTACGCATAAGCCAGCTGAGCAAGCCTCGGGATCACGTCCAGCACAATCAACAGTGCAACAAGTGCACTGCCTACCCCAAGTCCCCCTGCAAAACCCAGTATGGCGACAAACAGATTCGCTGCTGCACTAGCCATCGTCAATCCCCGTTCCCGGCTGCTTTAACGCAGAGCTGGAGCCGGCCTCGCCGGATTCGCTTTTCTTGCGCATTTCGTCGGCGATGACGTAAGCATTGACATTCTCCTCATACATATAAAGCTCAACTTCGAGCGGGTTGGGCTCTTCATTGAATCGTTTGCGGAACAGGTGATTGAAGAACACCATCATCCCAACGCCGATCCCGAAGGAGTAGGGAACCTGAAACCACAGCGGATGCTCCGATTTCGTACCTGTCACCATCTCCGTGATGCGCGAATGGACTTCCTTCATACTGACGTCAGTATGGAAATTCATAATCGCCAGGCCGGAGCCGAAGAACAGCAGCAGCCAAGTGACGATGAGGATGGCATAACGCGGTTTTCTCGGCGCATCGGCGACGATGACAAGCACCTGCGGATCTCCATACGAATCGACCAGTGTGCCGGGTTCTGCTTCTCGGATCAGCTTGACGATTTGGAGCAAATCAATGACGACGCGATTGCCGTCCTTTCTTGAATGGCGGTGAAGCACCAGCGATGCAAGCCTTCGTTCCAGCTCGGCATCGCTTGAGAATAAGCGGGCGGCATGACCCAGCGTCACGTGCTCACCCGGACGTATTCCAATCCGCTTGCGAAGGCGCAGATATAAGTTGGGCTGCATGTCAGCGTTCATGCCGGCACCCCCTTTCCAGTCAGGATTTCCTTGTTAGTATGATTAAAGGAGGGGCAGGATAATCGGAGCAAACACAGCAAAAAAAGCCAAATGGCCCCTTCGGGCAATTTGGCTTTGATCAGCAGCGTTCATTGCGCAATTTGATTGCGGATCAGCTGCAATATTTTTTTCTCCAGCCGGGATACCTGGACCTGCGAGATACCGAGCCTCGCGGCGACCTCCGACTGCGTTTGGTCACGATAGTACCTGAGAAATACGATGAGCCGCTCCCGCTCCGATAAGCCTCCGATCGCTTCGTTCAGCGCCAGCTTGTCAAACCAACGCTCTTGCGAATCATCGGCAATTTGATCCATCAGCGTGATCGGATCACCGTCATTCTCAAACACCGTCTCGTGAATAGACGTTGGCGGCTTATTCGCCTCCTGCGCGAAGACGACATCCTCCGGCGTGATGCCAAGCCGTTCCGCCACTTCTTTAATCGTGGGAAGACGACCCAGCACCTTAGACAGCTCATCCTTGGTCTTGCGCACCTTATTAGCCGTCTCTTTCAACGAGCGGCTAACTTTAAGCGTGCCGTCATCCCGAAGGAAGCGCTGAATTTCGCCGATGATCATCGGCACCGCATAGGTGGAAAATTTCACCTCATAGGAGAGATCGAACTTATCGACCGATTTGAGCAAGCCGATGCAGCCGATCTGGAACAAATCTTCCGGTTCATAGCCACGCCCCATAAACCGCTGAACTACGGACCATACGAGCCGGATGTTGCATTGCACGAGCGTATCGCGCGCGAGCGTGTCTCCCGATTGACTAAGCGCAATGAGCCGCTTGACCTCGGAGTCATCCAAATAAGGCTGCGCCGTTGTTTTCATATCGACATCCATGCGGTCCAACCCCTATGCGCCTAATTAAAAAGCGCTTTTTTCGATTCAATGCGCTTTGTCATCGCGATCGACGTTCCGTTGCCCGGCTCGCTGTACACATCGAAGCCATCCATGAAGTTCTCCATAATGGTAAACCCCATGCCTGAGCGTTCCATTTCCGGTTTGGAGGTATAAAGAGGCTGGCGCGCAAGGTCCAAATCCTCAATGCCCCTGCCCTTGTCTTGGACGGTAAGCTTCACGATATCCCCGTCAATGAAGCCTTCGATCGTAACGACGCCGTTCGGATCGCTGTCATAGCCGTGAATTATCGCATTGGTCACCGCTTCGGAGATAGCCGTCTTCAGATCATTCAGTTCCTCCATTGTCGGGTCCAGCTGAGATACGAAAGCCGCAACCGCAACACGCGCGAACGCTTCATTCTCCGAACGTGCGGAGAAAGACAGTGTCATCTCATTTCTTCCGTTCATGAAACGACCTCCAAACTTGTGAGCGCGAGCCGCTCGTTCTCGTGAATCGGCAATATTTTGAACAATCCCGACAGTTCGAACAGCCGGTAGACGCTCTGATTCACGTCACAAACGACCATTTTGCCGCCTCTGGCCTTGAGCTGCTTATACCGGCCGAGAATAACGCCAAGCCCTGAGCTGTCCATGAACTGCAAATCCTTCAGGCTGAGAATGATATGGGCGCTGTTGCCATGCAGAATCGCTTCTTCCATCTTGAACCGGACAACATCCGCGGTATGGTGATCAAGCTCTCCCCGCAGTCTAACGATCAGTACATTTCGATAATGCTCCAATTCAATCTGAAGACTCATAATGTTGTTCACTCCTAACGATTATTGCCCTGCTATTGCGGAGCACAAGCTACCCACCTGCCAAGGGAAGACACGAGTCGATGGATAAGTTAGTGTTGAACAAGCAATTCTACGCTTCAGCTTTCATTTCCTGCCCCCCGACAAAACTAGAAGCAGAGCGCTAGAAGCAGACAAATACCGCGCCTTAGCACTGTCCGTAAACGACAAATTTATTTAAATAAGCTGCCGCAAGACCGTTTGAACAACGTCCACCAACCGGCACGCTCCACCGTAGCAGGCGAATCCACCGCGAACTCCGTCAGCACTTGATCGCCTTGGAATACGATCAGCTTACCGATCGGTTCATTGATGGTAACAGGCGCCTTGAGCGGGTTAAGCTGCAATTGATAACGAATGTCCTTCACCGAACTGCCTTTCTTCAGCAGCACGCTGTAAGAATGCTTCGCCGTCAGTTTCAGCTCAGGCAATACGCCTTTCTCAACAGGTACAACCCCCATCGCGTCGCCCTTCTGGAAGATCGTATGGTTCATGTACTGCGCGAACGAGTAATCAAACATTTGCGAAACTTCGGCATTGCGCGTTTTCGTATTCGGCTCTCCCATAACGACGGCGATAACCCGAAGATTGTCACGGCGGGCAGTAGCCGTCAGGCAAAATTTCGCTTCGCTCGTAAAACCGGTTTTGAGGCCGTCGGCTCCCGTATAGAAACGGACAAGCTTATTGGTGTTTACCAGCCAGAACGGTTTCTCGCTGGATTTACGCAGGTAGTCCTGGTACAGCCCGGTATATTTCGTAATCTCGCTATGCTTCAACAGCTCTCTCGACATCACTGCAATGTCATGCGCTGACGAATAATGATCCGTGGCCGGAAGCCCGTTGCAATTGTTAAAATGGGTGTTCTTGAGGCCAAGCTCGGCAGCGCGCTTATTCATCATGTCGACAAATGCGGCTTCCGTTCCGGCGATTTTCTCTGCCATAGCTACAGAAGCATCGTTACCTGATGCAAGCGCGATGCCCTTCAGCATCTCGTCAACGCTCATTTGCTCGCCCGGCTCCAAGAAAATTTGCGAGCCTCCCATAGATGCGGCGTAGTCGCTCGTGGAAACTTTGTCTGTCAGCTTAATCCGGCCTTCATCCAGCGATTCCATGATAAGCAGCATCGTCATGACCTTCGTAATGCTGGCAGGCGGCAAGGCGGCATGGCTGTTCTTCTCATAAATAATCGTTCCGCTGTCTGCGTCCATAAGAATCGCGGAGCGGGCTGACGGAGCCAAATCCGCTGCGCCGGCAGGTGCGGCATTCGGCGCTGCTCCTTCTTTCGCTAAGGCTGCGGCAGGTGCCGATAGAACGAATATCGCCGTTAAACTCATGGCGAGCAATTTCTTCCATTTGCTAATCATAGGTTGTTCTCCTCCTGAATGATGCCCGCGGCATAGCTATGGCCGCAAATCGGCTAAAATCTCATTCCTAGTGTGGACGAGTGAACAGCAAAATATTCCAATTTTTAGATCGAATATCAAAACAATCACGCAAAAAAATAGCGGCTGCTCGGGAAGAACCCGAATAGCCGCTTTGTTATTGTACTGTTTTAGGTGAAACTTAGGCTTCCTTACATTGAATTAAAACCGCTGTACGCCTTGCTCTGTCACCACCGACAGCAGAAGCGGCGACGGTGCTACCGGTTCGCTGCTGAATGTGTACGCTTGCTGCACTCGTTTGACGACCTCGCGAACGGAAGCGTTGTCCTCCCGCACATGCAGCAATGCTAACGAATCGCCTTTCTTCACGTTGTCGCCGACTTTGAGCTGCATGACCACGCCAACCGCGTAGTCGATGACGGACTCCTTCGTTGCACGGCCTGCGCCAAGCAGCATCGCAGCAAGTCCCAGCTCTTCCGCTTGAATGGCCTTCACATAACCATCCTGCTCAGCGGGAACTTCAATCACAAGCGGCGCTTGCGGCAGCAGGGACGGATCCTCAGCCACCTGAGGATTGCCGCCTTGTGCGTCTACGAACACTTTGAACTTCTCGAGTGCCGCCCCGGAAGCCAGACGATCGCGAAGCATCGCCTCCGCTTCCTTCAGATTGCTCGCCTGCCCGCCAAGCACTACCATATGCGAGCTGAGTGCCAAACAGAGAGCTGTCAAATCCTCCGGCCCTTTGCCGTGCAGCGTATCAATCGCTTCTTGTACTTCAAGCGCATTTCCGATGGCATAACCAAGCGGCTGATCCATATCGCTGATCAGCGCTGCCGTTTTTCTGCCGACCTCGGTTCCGATCGCGACCATCGCTTTGGCCAGTTCCTCGGAATCCTCCAGCGTCTTCATGAAGGCGCCGCTGCCTGTTTTCACATCGAGCACGATCGCGTCCGCGCCGGCTGCAATCTTCTTGCTCATAACCGAGCTCGCAATAAGGGGGATCGACTCCACGGTTGCCGTTACGTCTCGCAGCGCATAGAGCTTCTTGTCGGCAGGCGTCATATTGCCGCTTTGACCGACAATCGCAAGACCGATATCGTTCATCTGCGCAATGAATTCCGCGCCCGTCAGCTCCGTACGGAACCCTGCCATCGCTTCCATTTTGTCGATCGTGCCGCCCGTATGGCCAAGTCCGCGCCCCGACATCTTCGCCACCGGAACGCCGCAGGATGCGACAAGGGGGCCGATAATCAGACTTGTTTTATCACCGACGCCGCCGGTGCTGTGTTTGTCGACTTTAATGCCGCGAATCGCAGACAAATCGACTTGATCGCCCGATTCTGCCATGGCCATCGTCAAATTCGCCGTTTCTTCCGCGTTCATGCCGCGAAAAAAAACAGCCATAGCCCAGGCCGAAAGCTGATAATCCGGGATGTCGCCTTGGCTATAGCCTTTTATAAGAAATGACAGCTCGTCCTTAGAGAGCACACCGCCATTTCGTTTCTTTTGAATAATATCGACTGCTCGCAAGCGGATGAGCCTCCTTATGTACTTACCATGTTCGCAACTAGCTTCGGTTCATCTTTGGGCACTCGAGGATTTGCTTTTCTCTGCCTGCACTTTGACGATCAACTGGTCAAGCGTCTGGCTAAGCTGGATCACGTCACGGTGAAGAAAGGTTTCCTTGCGCATCGCAGCTGCCACCAATTGTCCTCGCAGTCTTTCCAGTCGAACATAACTTTGATTGTCCATGGAATGCAATCCCCACTTTATAGTGTACTATCTGTCACGGACATTATACGACGACAAGCGGACAAAGAATGTCATAATCAGTCGAGGCCTTTATTACATTTTTGTTACAGCCTACATCAGCGGAATAATGCCGTTGACTAGGCCGAGGAACCTTGATTTTACACGTTCCGTCGTTTCCATGACTTCATCATGCGACAGCGGCTGATCCAGAATACCCGAAGCCATGTTGCTGATACAAGAGATGCCAAGCACTTCTATGCCGGAATGACTTGCCGCAATAACCTCGGAAACCGTCGACATGCCGACAGCATCCGCTCCCAATATACGCATCATGCGAATTTCCGCAGGCGTCTCGTAGGATGGTCCAAGCACAGCGATGTACACGCCTTCTTGCAGCGTGAAGCCTTGCTCCAGCGCCACATCTCTAGCCAGCTCGCGCAAACGTTTGCTGTAAGGCTGCGACATGTCCGGGAAACGAACGCCAAGCTCCTTGTCGTTAGGTCCAACCAGCGGGTTGTGGCCTTGGAAGTTAATGTGATCGCTGATCAGCATGAGATCACCCGGATTGTAGGTCGTGTTAACGCCGCCTGCCGCATTCGTAACCACCAGCTTCGCAGCGCCGATAGCTTTCATGACGCGCACCGGGAAAGCCGTCAAATCAGGGCCATAGCCTTCATACAAGTGAAACCGTCCGCGCATCAGAACAACCGGACGACCGGAAAGCTTGCCGATCATCAGTTCGCCTGCATGACCTTCCACGGTCGAGATCGGAAAATGCGGGATTTCATGATAGGGAATGACGACGGCCTCTTCGATGTAATCGCCAAGTATGCCAAGTCCGGAACCCATGATAAGGCCGACTTCCGGTTTGATGGAAATTTTAGAATTAATGTACGCTGCCGCTTCTTGAATATGGGATGCTTTGAGTGTGTTCACGATGATGAACCTCCTGTAATTGTTGTCGACTTGCAGTATTACCTTAAACGGGTATGGATGATCGTTCAGTTCAGCTCATTCAAAAATGATACGCCGTTGTCCGGACGCTTCACACCGAAGTTATCGGCAATGGTGGCTGCGACGTCTGCGAAGGTGGAACGAATGCCGAGCGATCCCGGCGTCTTCAAAGCCGGCCCGTATACCAGCAGCGGTACATATTCTCTCGTATGGTCGGTACCGGAATAAGTCGGATCATTGCCATGATCGGCTGTTACGATGAGCAAATCCCGCTCCCCAAGCCGCTTCGTCAGCTCCGGTACGCTGTGGTCAAACGCTTCGAGCGCGCCGGCATATCCTTGCGGGTCACGACGATGGCCATAGAGCGAATCGAAATCGACCAAGTTCGTAAAGAGCAATCCTTTGAACGGTTTATCCAACGCAGCGATGGTCTTCTGCACACCATCCTCGTTGCTCTTCGTATGAAGCGCCTCCGTAATGCCTTCGCTGACGAATATATCATCGATTTTGCCAACGGCAATGACGTCGAAACCGCCGTCCTTCAGCGCATTCAGCACGGTCGGTGCCGGCGGCTTCACCGCGTAATCATGGCGGTTTGCCGTCCGTTTAAAGGAACCCGGCTTGCCCGCGAAAGGCCGTGCGATGACGCGACCAACGGCATACCGCTCGTCCAGCGTGAGCTCGCGTGCAATTTCACAGGCGCGATACAGCTCCTCCAGCGGGATAATGTCTTCGTTCGCCGCAATTTGGAAGACGCTGTCCGCACTCGTGTAGACAATCCATTTGCCTGAATTCAACTGCTCTTCGCCCAGCTCGTCCATGATATCGGTGCCGCTGGCCGATTTATTGCCAAGCACGCCGCGGCCAGTCCGAGCTTCGAATTCGCTGAGCAGCTCATCAGGGAACCCGTCCGGGAACGTCCGGAAGGGCACGGTCACCTTTAAGCCCGCGATTTCCCAGTGGCCTGTCATCGTATCTTTACCAACGGAAACCTCAGCCATTTTGCCATAGTACGCTAATGCCTCTGCATCCGGCTTCCAGCTGCCGAGTGGAGCGATGCGATCCAGGCCCCAGCTGCGAAGATGCGGCATCTGCAGCTCCGGCACCTCTTGCAAAATATGGCCCAGCGTATGAGAACCTACATCGCCAAATGCCGGTGCATCGGGAAGCTCGCCGATTCCGACGCTGTCGAGCACGATTACTGTAATACGGTCAAACTTCATAGCCTGATCACTCCGAATTCATTTGTTTACTTCTGGCCCGCGGATGTGCCAGGTTGTACACCTCTTTGATGCGCGGCTTAGTCACCTGCACATACACCTGGGTTGTGGAAATATCGGCATGGCCGAGCATTTCTTGCACGGCACGTAAATCTGCGCCGTTCTCCAGCAGATGAGCGGCGAAGGAGTGCCGCAGCGTGTGCGGCGTCATTTCACCCTCGATGCCCGCTTCTGCGGCGTATTTCTTTAAGATTTTCCAGAAGCCTTGCCGAGTCATTCTGGCCCCTTGCTGATTGAGAAACAGAGCTGTATCGTCGTTCTTGCGCAGCTTCACACGCACCTGTTCCAGATAGACGGTCAGCGCCTCCGTCGCAACGTGACCAAGAGGAATGATTCGCTCTTTGGTTGCGGAGCCGATACAACGAATGAAGCCCATCGGCAAGTTAATATGCTCATCATCTAAAGAGATAAGTTCAGATACACGGATCCCCGTTGCATAGAGTACCTCCAGCATGGCAAGATCGCGTTTACCGGCATTCGTTTCGGGATCCGGTGCGGCGAGGAGCCTCTCCACATCCGAGATCGCGACGATTTTGGGCAGACGCTTCTCTTGCTTGGGCATCTCCAAATGGATCGACGGATCGCTCTGCATATGCCGCTGCATAATTAAATAGTGAAAAAAAGCTCTGATCGAGACCATATGCCTGGAAACAGTCGCAACCGCCCGTCCCTGCTGCTTCAGCTGAAGCATGTAGAGAGAGAGGTGGTGTTTCTGGATGCCTTCCACAGTCGAAATGCCCTGACTCTCCGCATAATCCAGAAATAAGGACAAATCCCGCTCATAGGACGACAATGTATTGGCAGACAGCCTCCGCCCTTCCTGTAAATACTGTATAAATGTTCGCAGATGCACTCTCATGGGTCGTTCCTTTCCCGGATAAACAGCTTCAGCAGGTATTCCTGCTATATTCCACAAAGCTGCTTAATCTCCTGCCAAAGGAAGCCAAATCACCTGCATCCTATTCGCCATACCAGTAAAATAACCGAAGTTTGTCATAAATGCTGCTTGCGTCCACCTGGAACGGCTCTTCGTTGAATACCTTCAAAGCTTGGCCCTGCGGAACTCGGTATGGATCCTGAGGGGTTATCCAAACGGCGATAAACCTGCAGCCGCCATACATCGTAATTGTGAGGAAACAGAGCAGCAGCACAAAAAATATCCGTCTCAGCCACCTGCGAACCGACACCACCATCGCGAATTCCCCTTTTCCCAAAAGCGAAGAATGGGCAGCCTTTCCCGTTTGCAGACGGGCAAATGGTTGTCCTTTACAACACCTTATGAGCAGGAACGATGAATCATGCCTAGGCACCGGGCTAGCTTAGTTTATCGAAAGGTACGCTTTCAAGCAATTGACTCATGCTAATGTACGGCATGTTTACCGCTTCAGCGACCTGCGGATGGGTAACGCGGCCTTTGTACGTGTTTACACCTTTACGAAGCGGCTCGTTCGCACGCACTGCTTCTTCCAGCCCCTTGCCGGCAAGCTCCAACGCATAAGGCATCGTCACGTTCGTCAGCGCAAGCGTAGAGGTCCGCGGAACGGCTCCCGGCATATTGGCAACCGCATAATGGAGAACTCCGTGTTTCTCATAGACAGGATCCTTATGCGTCGTTACACGGTCGATCGTCGCGATCGTTCCCCCTTGGTCAACGGCAACGTCCACGATGACGGCACCTTTCTTCATCGTCTTGACCATTTCTTCGGTGACCAAATGCGGCGCTCTGGCACCCGGAATCAGCACGGCTCCGATCAAGAGGTCTGCTTTCTTCACAGCGCTCGCAATGTTGTAGGGATTCGACATTAATGTGCGAATGCGGCCTTCAAACACCTCGTCGATATAACGCATCCGATCGGCGCTCCGCTCCAGAATAACGACGCTGGCGCCCATTCCAAGGGCAATCCGAGCAGCATTCGTACCGACAATGCCGCCGCCAAGGATGATTACTTCAGCGGGCGGAACACCGGGTACGCCGCCAAGCAATATGCCGCGTCCGCCGTAGAAGGCTTCCAGGAATTGCGAGCCGACTTGCACCGCCATTCTGCCTGCTACCTCGCTCATCGGCGTGAGCAGCGGCAAGCTGCCATTTGGCATCTGAATCGTTTCATAAGCAACCCCTGAGACATCCTTCTCAATCAGCGCTTTTGTCAGATCGGGCGCTGCGGCTAAATGCAGATACGTGAACAGCAGCAGTCCTTCGCGGAAATAACCGAATTCCTCCGGCAGCGGCTCCTTCACCTTCATAATCATTTCCGCTTTAGCCCATACATCCTTCGCCGTCGGCAAGATGGCCGCGCCTTCCGCTACATAGGCTTCATCCGTAAAGCTGCTGCCTTCACCGGCACCGCTTTCGACCACGACCTCGTGTCCGGCAGCCTTCAGCATTCCCGCTCCTGCAGGGGTTAGCGCAACTCGATACTCGCTTGCTTTGATTTCTTTCGGCACGCCGATAATCATATGCATCTCCCTCTCCGTCTCCTTGATTCTTCATATGCAGGCAGAGGACGGGTTGACAGTCCTCCCTGATACTTTCTCTCGCGGAACGGAAAATATGTACCAGCGTATCAGCATCTACCCATGCCCTTGTACGAATGTCTCCATACACTGGAGTATTGGTTCCTGCACCGATTGGAAGTTCAGTCTATCGTTAAAGGAGGAGCATCTTTGCCAAATGTTGAACGGCTGCTGCTCAGCTGCTCAAAAGGCAGATCATCAGGTCATACTACGCGTAAATTAATCGGATTCAAATCGCAATCGCAGTATACGCAATGTCTCAAAGAGCTTGCCAAATACGGCATCCGACCGGTTAAGAGCATTCGCCGCAACCGGGTTATCTGCTGTCACGTCGACAGCCGACGTACCCAGCAGCTGCAATCGCTTGCCCAGCATCCGAATGTCAGCTACGTCGAGCCCGATTTCAAGCTCCATGCACATGGTTTCCAGGTGCAGCCCGAGGCGAAGAACGCGAAGGTTCGCATCCGTGCAAAAGCTTCTCTCTACACGAGAAAAAACTTGCGAACGCGCGGCGCAGGCAAAGGAAAGCTGCACTCGGATTCGTCCTCAAGCAGTGTAGGCTGGAATCTCTCGCAAATTGAAGCGAATAAAGTATGGTCAGCCACGAAAGGCAAAGGCGCAGGAATCGCCATTATCGATACAGGTATTGCCAAGCATTCCGACCTCCGCATATGCGGAGGCGTCAATACGATGGGTGGTTCATCCTACATTGACGACAATGGCCATGGCACGCATGTGGCAGGTATCGCGGCGGCAGTCGGCGCCAATGGCATGCTGCAGGGCGTAGCTCCTCGTGCCAGGTTATACGCCGTCAAGGCATTGGATGCCAGCGGTGCAGGGTATGTATCCGATATTATCAAAGGCATCGACTGGTGCATCTCCAAGAAGATCCCCATCATCAATATGAGTCTCGGACTGGAAGGCGAAACAAGCAGCGCGCTCAAGGAAGCGGTACAGCGGGCAAGACAAAGCGGCATTATTGTCGTTGCTTCGGCAGGAAACAGCGGAACAAGCACAGGCCGCATTGATCAGCCTGCCCGGTATTCAACGGCACTCGCAGTTGCCGCTTCTACCCGCAATGGGAAGGTCGCAAATTATAGCAGCCGCGGTTACGGCATCGATGTCACCGCACCGGGCAGCTATATTAAATCAACATCGCTGGGCGGCGGCTATCAAGTGTTATCCGGCACGAGCATGTCCAGTCCTCATGTGGCAGGCGGCGTTGCGCTATTGAAGTCGCTTGATCCTTCACTTGGTCCTTCGACGATCACGAAGCGGCTTCGAGCTTCAGCCAAACGAATTTCGAACTACTCCTATAAAGCACAGGGTTATGGGATTATGCAGCTTGGAGGAGCAACCTCTTATTCCTCCTCCGAGCAATCGACGGAGGCGGCATCGCGCAAATCCAAATCCGGTCATAAGTCCAGAAGGAAGAGATCCTAATAGAGCAGGTAGCGAATTAAGCGAATTAACCATAGAAACGCGCACAAAAAACTCCCTTTAACAGTGTTGCTCAGCATGAGCGCTGAGAACACTGCAGAAGGGAGTGTTTAGTTTTCGACCTTAAGTGCATCGTTCTTCGCTTTGCAATTGACGCATATTCCTTGAAAATCAAGGCGATGGTCCAGAACCGTAAACCCATATTCCCGCTCAAGTCGCTCTTCGAGCGGCCCAAGCCAATCTTCCAATATTTCACTCATGGTTCCGCATTGCACGCAGATGAGGTGATGATGATGATGTTTGTTGTTGTCTGCCCGTAAATCGTACCGCGCAACGCCATCCCCAAAATTCATCTTCTCCACGACATGCAGCTCGCTCAGCAGCTCCAATGTCCGATATACGGTTGCTAATCCAATCTCCGGCGCGATGTCTTTGACGAGCATGAACACGTCCTCCGCGCTAAGATGATCCTCTTCATTCTCCAGAAGCACGCGAACTGTAGCTTCTCGCTGCGGGGTCAGCTTGTACCCCTGCGACTGCAGTTGCTGCTTAATCTTATCAATCCGGGATTCCATGGCTTCCCCCCTCATACCTGACTTGTGCCATAATCACGGAATCGGTTTGCTCTTATTATAGGTGCTCATAACGAACAAAGTCAATTTTTTTTAGAATCATTACAATCCAGCGCTGACTCCCGCGATCAGCGGAGCGGCCCATTTCAGCAGCAGCGGAGTCACATAACACTCTATCGCAGCAGCACCGAGAATGATGACCAACATCATGGCAGCGCTTGAAGTGAAGGCAACCAGCGGCTGGCTTAACGTTCCGAAACGGCCCAAAAGACGGTTCTTCACTACATAGAGACCGAAGGAAATAGCCGACACGCTAATGATAAGAAATGCCGGAACTGCCAATAAGTTTGGCGGTGCAACAGAAGCAAGCGAGAAGATCAGCCCCTTCCACGCAAATTGCCTCACCAACGTGCCGATCGCGAAACCGACCAATACGCCTTTCAGAAAATCAAGCGCCAGCACAAGCGGCATCCCCACGACTGTGAGGCCGAGCACCCAGATAAGCAGCAGCCATTTGGCATGAAACCAGGCACGGTCCCAGTACGAATCTCCGTCGCTCTGTAAGGCGCCTTCTTGGATATGGTGGATGAATCGCTCTACATCCCCGGCCAAGTTTTGCTGCTGATCCAGTGTCAGCGCATTAACGAGCAGAGCGCCGAACACGACCCCTACGACAAATAATACGGACACGAATACATAAAGCGTCAGTTGATCCTTCATATTCGGCTGGAGCGCGGTTGTTCGCATGGCATATCCCCCTAAACCCAGATGGTTCAGTGTATGTCCAAGCCTCCGCTGCTATGACGGTCTGCAGGCAGCTTACGACTTTCGGCTTACCGCAACTTTGCCGTAGTTGCCGCCGCCGCCCGCTTGCAGCTTTAGCGAGCCGGTGCGAGCGTCTGCGATAACCGCTGCCGCTGATTCGCCCGCGATCTCAGCAATTGCCTCTGTCGGTGCGTCATGAAGAATGTTCATTTCCGTGCCAAACTGATCCAGCAGCTTGGACAATGTCTTCGGACCGATTCCCGGGATAAATTCCAGCGGTACTTGATAGATGTAACGCGGGCGATCTCGCGGCACTACAGGCTCACTTCGACCCGCTTTGGCCCCGAGCTCCATAATTCGGTCCAATACCCCGCGGACTTGCTTGAGGCTCCCGCATTGCAAGCAGCGCTCGGCATCCTGCGTATCCTCGGCGAGCGAACCGCAATTCACACAATACGTGCGATGGTACTTGCCGAGTACCGGATTTAATCCGTAATTGGCTGTAATTGCCCGCCCCCCAGCCCCTTCAAGCGCAAGCTTCAGCTCCTGAAAGGATGGCTCTTGAAGGGTTAGCTCATTATATTCGCGGCCGATCTTCGATAAGGAATGCGCGTCTGAATTCGTCAGGAATGGGAGGGTATCGAGTTCGGGGATGAACCCTGCCATCTCGCTGTCTGAACTTAATCCGAGCTCTACGGCATCGACCAGGTTCGGATCGAGCGTATCTTGAAGCTGATCGGAGCAGCTGCCGAACAAGCTCTTATGCGGCGTGAAGATATGAGCCGGGATGAACAGCCCGCCTCGTCCCTTCACTTCCGCTTGCAGCTCGCGGGATGGCACATATAAGCGCTGTGAGCTGAGCTGGACGTTGCGCATCGAGCGGGACATCCACTTCGTGAACGACTGCATTTCCGCAAAGTCCGGCAGATAGATCAGATGATGGGCCGTGCCGAAGCCGGCATCGCGGACCTCGATTTCAGCGCCAAGCAGAATGGTCGTATCTCGGTAGCGAATACCGCCGCCGCTAATTTCAGTCATCTCTCCGGAATCGAGCAAGGACTCGATATCGCGCTGTACGCCGGGCGAATGGCTGTCGATTACTCCAAGCAAACCGATGCCTTTGCGAACCGCAGCCTCATAAGCAATGTTGCGGAAGGTTAGATCCTTACTGCCGCTGATCTTAACCGGTTCGCCACGCTCCGTCCGCCCGATATGCAGATGAAGATCGGCAAATACGCGACTCGCTTTCCCTTGTAATGCCGTCGCTTCCACGGTCGTCACCTTTAGATCTCTCCCGTAAGTCTGTAGATGTGCCACGCATATACGGCCAGAATCGTCTTCGCGTCGCTGATCCGCTCTTTTTTCATATACTGCTGCGCCTGCTCGAACGTAATCGCTTCTACCGCGAGAAACTCATCCTCATCCGGCGCGCTTTCGCCTTTGACAAGCTCCTCTGCGAGATAGACGTACAGCTTCTCGTCGGCGAATCCCGGTGAAGTATAGAACGCGCTTAGCGGACGAAGCTTCCCGGCGCGATATCCGGTTTCTTCTTCAAGCTCGCGTGCTGCCGCAACCATCGGATCTTCGCCGGCATCCAGCTTGCCTGCCGGAATCTCGATTTGGAATTTCTCCATGGGCTTGCGATACTGCTCAACGACGAGCATTTTATCATCGATTAGGGCCAATACGGCTGCCGCACCCGGATGTCTGACAATTTCGCGCGTGGCTGTTTTGCCATCGGGCAACTCTATCGTATCGACCTGCAGCGAAATGATTTTACCATCGAAAATCGGTTCGGTCTTCATTGTTTTCTCGCGGAATTGATCGGTTTTCTCTAACATCCCTCATCGGCTCCTTTAATGGCGATTCCTTAATTCGGTAGGCATATGTTCTCTAACTCTCTCATATCTATCTATCAGTATAGCAAAAGGGGAGATCATTCATGAAACAATACACGGTAAAAAGTTCAATGACGCTTGTCGGCAAAGCCTGGGAAATCCGTCATCAGTTGAAGCTGCTTGCCAAAGCGAGCACGAAAACAAGCCCGCTTAGCGGAAGCGGCAAATCCGGCCGCACACTCGGAGAGTATTTGCAATCGACTCGTTGATAATCGACATCTTGAATGTTCAAACAATAGAAAGGGTTGCCGCCGTAGATCCATCTACAGCGGCAACCCTTATTCGTATAGGCAAACTGTTATTCCGTCAGCTCTGCAGCCTGTTCGATAATCGCAACAACCAGCTCCGCTGTTTTCACTAAATCCTCTGCCTTGATTTGCTCGTTCGTCGTATGGATATGCTCATAGCCAATCGCCAAGTTTACGGTTGGAACGCCATGTCCGTTGAACACGTTCGCATCGCTTCCGCCGCCGGAGTGAAACAGCTTCGGCGTTCTGCCGATTTTCTCAATCGCAGCCTTCGCCAGCTCCACGACCGGATCTCCGTCGGTGAAGTTGAACGCCGGATAAATGAGCTTGCTTTCAAACTCCGCTTTGGCACCGAACTCAGCCGCAACCGCCAGAACGGTTTCGCGCATCGATTCAACCTGCTTGTCGAGTTTATCTTGTACAATGCTGCGCGCTTCCGCGTCCAGCTTCACGAAATCACAGACGATATTCGTTGCGCCGCCGCCTTCGAAACGTCCGATGTTTGCCGTTGTTTCGTGATCGATTCTGCCCAGCGACATGCGGGAAATCGCTTTACCCGCCACTTGAATGGCACTGATGCCATCCTCCGGATTAACGCCGGCATGTGCCGATTTACCGTGAATTTTGATCGTGATCTTCGCTTGCGACGGCGCAGCAACGGCAATATCGCCGATCGGCCCGTTGGAATCCAGCGCGTAACCGAACTTCGCTTTCAGCCTTTTGCTGTCGATCGCCGATGCACCTACAAGGCCGCTTTCTTCTCCAACCGTAATCACAAGCTGAATCGGACCATGAGGACGGTTCTGTTCCTTAATGACACGAATCGCTTCGAACATCGCTGCAAGTCCGGCCTTATCGTCAGCTCCGAGAATCGTCGTTCCGTCACTTCTTATGTAGCCGTCTGCGTCGAGACGCGGTTTGATTCCTTTACCCGGCACTACCGTATCCATATGGGAGGTAAAGAAAATCGTCGGTGCCTTCTCGCTGCCGTTTGCTTCTAGCATCGCGAATAAATTGCCTGCGCCGTGACCGGTAATGCTTGCCGCATCGTCTTCTTCCACAGAGAAGCCGAGCTCTTTCAGCTTTCCTGTAAGCACGTCGCAAATCTCACGCTCATATTTCGTTTCGCTGTCCACCTGGACAAGCGCCATAAATTCATCGATAATGCGTTGGTTATTAATCATCGGCTTTCCTCCGTTCATTGATTTCGTTACAATAGACTCATACTTGTACATCTCACTTATGAAAGGAGCATGCTCTCGTGCGTCCCAACCGATTGATGAAAATGTTCATCTGGCTGCTCATTGCCTCCATGCTGATCTCCACTTTACTGATTGGCGTCGGCTGGATCTTCGAATAGTCCGGTTTCTTCGATTGCTTCACAGCCAAATTGCTTACAGAAATGCGGCAGCAGCTCGTGAGCCGCTTGTTCCACGCTTAAGTTAATGCCTGTTATATCAGCAAAGGAAGTAACCGCATATTCCTGTATGCCGCAAGGAATGATGCCGCGAAATCCATCCTGCGCAATGCCTGCTTTAATATTAAGCGCGAAGCCATGGCTCGTCACGAACCCGCGTCGAGTCCTGGCTTTATTAAATTTCACGCCGATCGCCGCAATTTTGGCGTCGCCGACCCAAACACCCGTATACTCCGACTTCCGATTCGTTTCGATCCCATACCCTGCCAGCCAGTCCATAATAGCCTGCTCCAGCTGTCGCAAGTAACCATGAAGATCCAAGCCCGCTCCATCCAGGTAAAGCAGCGGATATCCTACAAGCTGACCCGGTCCATGATACGTAATATCCCCGCCGCGATCGATTTGAAACACGCCGATGCCGCGCGCTGCCAATTCTTCTTCGGAATAAAGCAGATGTTCGGGATGTTTCTGCGAACCGATCGTATAGGTCGGGGGATGCTGAAGAAGGAGCAGCGTTTCACGTCGCTCCTCCTTGTCGATTTGTTTCACGTATGCCTTCTGTAAATCCCATGCTTCGGCATAACCGAGCATGGGCGTATAGAGAACATCGATCGCTTTCACGTTCGTTGTCATAACATGTAAGCCCCGTTTCAATACAGCTTCGTATCTAGATTGAAGCTTTCCAAATTTTCTTTCACCCGCTGCAAGAAACGGCCGCAAATGACGCCGTCCAGAATCCGATGATCCAGCGACAAACAAATATTGGCCATCGAACGAACTGCGATCATATCGTTAATGACGACAGGACGCTTCACGATGGATTCACAAGTAACGATCGCCGCTTGCGGATAGTTGATGATTGGATACGACAGGATCGAACCGAACGAACCCGTATTGTTTACGGTGAACGTTCCGCCTTCCATATCGGCCAGCGTCAGCTTGCCTTCGCGGGTTTTGCGGGCCAGATCCTCAATTTCCCTTGCGAGGCCGGCTATATTTTTCTGATCGGCATTCTTTATGACCGGTACTTTAACCGCATCCTCCGTACCCACCGCAAGACCGATATGAATATCGCGCTTCACGATGATTTTGTCGACGGCCCATACCGAGTTCATGATCGGGAAGTCCTTGATCGCATTTACGACGGCTTTCACCCAGAATGCGAGGTAAGTAAGGTTGACGCCTTCACGCTTCTTGAAGTCATCCTTCAGCTTGTTGCGCAACGAGACAAGGTTCGTCACATCCACTTCCATCATCATCCATGCATGCGGAATTTCAGTGACGCTTTGGCGCATGTTACGTGCGATCGCATTGCGAACAGGGGTAACATCGATAAAGTATTCGCTTCTGCCCGGCACTTGCTGCCCTTCCACTTCGACACCGGGAATACGAGGCGTCTCCGATAAATGAAGACCGGAGGAACGAACCTGCTCTCCGCCGCTCTTATTCGACTGTTGCGTTTGCTGCGCACTGCCAAGATGTCCGGCTGCTGAACCGGCAGTTCTGGATCCGCGTCCGGATTCCACATATGTTAGCACGTCTTTGCGTGTGATCCGTCCTCCAAGACCTGTGCCTTCAATCGCAGACAGGTTCACATTATGTTCTGCTGCAAGGGACTGCACCGCAGGGGAGTAGCGATGACGCATAGAGTCATCGCCGCCTGCTTCCGCTGCCGCACCTTGGGCACGAACAGCTGCACGATCGTTGTTTCGGGCAGGAGCACCGGAAGCTGCAGGGGTACTTGCGCTGCCGGCGTTAGGCGCTGCATTCGGCGCAGCCGAACCCACTCCCTCTTCATCCATCTCGATGAGGCAAAGCGGCGTACCAACAGGTACCGTTTCGCCAGCGCCGACTAATATTCGAATCAGCGTACCTTGAATGGTCGCGGGTAGTTCTGCATTTACTTTGTCTGTAAGAATTTCACAGATCGGCTCATACATCTCGATTGAATCGCCAGGCTGCTTGAGCCATTTGTCAATCGTTGCGGAGACAAGCGATTCTGCGAGTTGTGGCATGACGACTTCCGTCACTTTCTTCATTCCGACCACTCCTAAATGTTTTGCGAAGCGACTTCGATCTTAGAATAATGCCAGCTTCTTCATCGCTTCTTTCACTTTATCTTTATTCAGCATAAAGAATTTCTCGCCCGGTGGATTAATCGGCATTGCCGGAACGTCCGGACCACATAGTCGCATAATCGGAGCATCCAGCTCATACAGCATCTCTTCTGCAATAATAGCCGAAACTTCCGCGCCAATGCCTCCGAATTTGTTGTCTTCATGAATGATGAGCACTTTTCCGGTACGGCGGGCAGCTTCCAGAACGCCTTCTTTGTCAAGCGGCTGAAGCGTACGCAAGTCGAGCACATGTGCAGATACGCCTTCTTCTGCAAGTTCCTCAGCTGCTTCGAGTACGAAGTGAAGCGGCAGACTGTAGCTGATAACCGTAATGTCGTCGCCTTCGCGAAGGACATTGGACTCGCCGATCGGGACGATATAATCGCCTTCCGGAACATCGCCGGTTACAAGCTTGTAGCATTTCTTGTTTTCAAAATAAATAACCGGGTCCGGATCGCGAACGGCTGCTTTCAGAAGCCCTTTCGCATCGTAAGCCGTGTAAGGCGCTACGATCTTAAGACCGGGTGTCCCGAAGAAGACCGATTCCGGACATTGCGAATGGTACAAGCCGCCGAAGATACCGCCGCCGATCGGCGCACGGATAACAAGCGGGCATGTCCAGTCATTATTGGAGCGATAACGGATCTTGGCCGCTTCGCTAATAATTTGATTCGTGGCCGGGAACATGAAGTCCGAATATTGCATTTCGGCGATAGGCTTCATGCCGTACATGGCCGCACCGATGGCGGCGCCGACGATGGCAGACTCCGCCAACGGGGTATCCAGTACGCGCTCTTCGCCAAACTGGCCGATAAGCCCTTTCGTCGTCGTAAACACGCCGCCTTTGTGTCCTACGTCCTCACCGAGCACGAAAACATCTTCATCGCGTTCCATTTCTTCTTTCATGGCCAAGCGGATCGCATCAATATAGTCCATTTTCGGCATGTTAGCGTCCTCCTTCGCCATGATGATCATCGGCGTAAACATGTTTCAATATATCTTCAGGTTCCGGGAATGCTGCTTGATCTCCGAAGGAGGTCGCATCATCCAGAGCCGCTTTTATCTGCTGCATCAAGGCCGCGTCGCGCTCTTCGTCCCATATTCCGCTGTCAATCAGATACTGCTTGAATTTCGGCAAGCCGTCTTTGTCGCGATGCGAATCGACTTCTTCCTTTGTTCTGTAAGCAAGATCCTCATCCGATGTGGAATGCGGCGATAAGCGGTACATCACTGCCTCTACCAGTGTCGGTCCCTCGCCGCTTGCTGCGCGTTCGCGCGCTTCTTTGACGACGCGGTACACTTCAAGCGGGTCGTTACCATCTACGCTATAGCCAGGGAAACCGTATCCAATGGCGCGATCTGCGATTTTACCGCCGATTTGCTTATGAATCGGCACCGAAATTGCATATTGATTGTTTTCGCACATGAAAATAACCGGCAGTTTATGCACTCCGGCAAAGTTGGCACCTTCGTGGAAATCTCCTTGATTGCTGGAGCCGTCGCCGAAGGTAACAAAGGATACGAAATTCTTCTTCTTCATCTTGGCAGCCAGTGCAAAACCAACTGCATGAGGCACTTGCGTTGTAACAGGGCTGGAGCCCGTTACGATACGAAGACGCTTCGCACCGAAGTGTCCCGGCATTTGGCGACCGCCGCTGTTCGGGTCAGCCGCTTTGGAGAATAGGGAAAGCATAAGCTCGCGCAATGTCATACCTACTGCAAGCACAAATGCGTAGTCGCGATAATAAGGCAAGTAATAATCTTGATTCCGATCGAGCGCGAAAGCTGCACCAACCTGTGCGGCCTCTTGACCGATACCGGATACGTGGAACTTAATTTTGCCTGCCCGCTGAAGCAGCAGACAGCGCTCATCATACCGACGAGCGGTTGTCATTAACGTGTACATTTCAATGGCTTGATCGTCCGTTAGCCCAAGCGCAGCATGTTTGGTTTGCTGCACGGCAGATTCGGATTGTGTCATGAGGGATGCCCTCCTTTTAGCTGCTATTATAACCAGGTACTAAGACTTGCCTATACCCATTATAACCGACTTTTACCGAAAAAGAAATGCTCCGTCCACTGCTGCGAATGGTGTTGTTGCTTACTATATAAAGATGCAGCTCCGACCTAAAATGCCAATGAATTACCATGAACTTCCAGCATTGCTTCGCCCAGCACTTCAGAGAGCGTCGGATGCGGGTGAATGACTTGTCCCACTTCCCATGGGGTCGCATTCAGCAGCATAGCGAGCGACGCTTCGGACAACAAATCCGTTGCATGAGGACCGATCAAATGAACGCCAAGCACATCATTCGTTTTCGCATCCGCAATGACTTTCGCGAAACCATCCGTTTCTCCCAGCACATGTGCCTTGCCAATCGCTTGGAAAGGGACTTTGCCGACTTTGATATCATGCCCTTGTTTGCGTGCTTCGTCTTCCGTCAGTCCGATGGAAGCCAGCTCCGGCTTGGAATAGATCGCTCTCGGCACTCGCGAGTGATCAGGCGCCTGTTCTTTACCGCCAAGCATATGGTCCACGGCAACAATCCCTTCATGAGCTGCCGCATGTGCCAGCTGCAAGCCGCCGTTCACATCGCCAATCGCATAAATATGAGGCTCATTCGTTTGGAAATAACCATTGACGCGGATAACCCCCTTCTCCACGCGAACGTCCGTATTCTCGAGACCGATCTCCTCGACGTTCGCTTGGCGGCCAACAGAAACAAGGAGCCGCTCCGCATTCAAGATCACCGGACCATCTGCCGTATCTGCTGTAATGGAGGCTTGTCCGTCATTATAGGTATACGTATCTAGCTTCAATTGAATACCTGTCAATATCCGTACGCCTCTGCGGCGTAATTGCTTCGTAAGCTCAGCTGATGCTTCCGCATCTTCACCCGGCAGCAGTCGCGATGCTGCTTCGATTAAGGTCACCTCTACTCCGAAGTCGATGAGCATCGATGCCCACTCTACGCCGATCACGCCCCCGCCGACGATCAAGATGGATTCCGGAAGCTCGTCCATCGTCAGCGCTTCATCGCTTGACATGATTTCGCCTTGCTTAGGTTCCAGACCCGGCAGCGAACGTGGACGCGATCCCGTTGCAATGATCAGATTCGTTGGAACGATGGTTTCCATTTCGCCATCCGGGAGCTCCACCGCTACACTTCCGCTCTTCGGCGAGAAGATGGAGGGCCCGATTACTCTGCCGCTGCCCTGCATGACCGTTATGTTATGCTTGCGCATTAAGTATTGAAGCCCTTTGTACAGACCCTCAACCGTATTCTCTTTGCGTCGTTGTACTTTAGGAAAGTCGAGCGAGATGGCTCCCTCTTCCACATGAATCCCATATGTATCAGCCTTGCGCATCGTGGCGTACACTTCTGCACTGCGGAGCAGCGCTTTACTCGGTATACAGCCTTTATGTAAGCAAGTTCCGCCAAGCTTCTCTTTCTCCACCACAATCACTTTCTTCCCTGCTTGCGCCGCTTTGATCGCAGCTGTATATCCTGCAATGCCTCCGCCGATGATGGCCAAATCGCATTGAATCGTCATTCTTGTTGCTCCTCTCCAGATCGTAAAGCCGTTTCATGTCTATTGTACCTTTTTTCAAAGCTCCTTGAAACTGCCACAAGCGATGAAATGGACAGCCTCCCCTGAAAAAGGTATGATTAAAGCATTATTGTCGTTGTTTCTGTACAGGAGGATTTATTCGCATGAAGCAAGTTACTATTCGTTTTATTGCCGTTTTGCTGCTCGTTATTCCGGGTATTGCCGCAACCTATGGATTTCTTCTCATGAAGGATGCAATCTTTCATTATTTCTCATCCTTCGGCAACGATGCCGCTGTCCATAATTTTGAATGGTGGACGTTTATTTTTGGCATGGTGCTGTTCCTGCTTGGGGTCGGTTTTATCGGAGGATGGACCTTCTTCCGCGACCGCAAACGCAATTATGTCTCATCCCGCTTTCGTGAGAAGCGGCCTCGTCCGCCTCGGCCGGGCGTTTAATTTTAGAACATAGCTGTATGACAATGTGAAAAGGCGAGCTCTCCTCTAATGGAGATGCTCGCCTTTTGCGTTTATAGAATTTTATCAACAATCCCGTAAGCTACCGCATCTTCGGCACTCATAAAACGATCTCTGTCGGAATCTCGTTCGATCTGCTCTTTCGACTGTCCCGTATGCAGCGCAAGCAAGGAATTGATTTTCTCACGCGTCTTCAAGATCCAGCTGGCATGGATCTGAATATCCGAAGCCTGCCCTCTTGCACCGCCAAGCGGCTGATGAATCATAACTTCACTGTTCGGAAGAACATATCGTTTTCCTTTGGCTCCGCCGGCTAACAGAATGGCACCGAAACTCGCCGCAAACCCTGTGCAAATCGTGGAAACCTCCGGTTTAATAAACTGCATCGTATCGAAGATCGAGAATCCCGCCGTTACCGAGCCGCCTGGGCTGTTAATATACAGCTGAATGTCTTTATCGGGATCATCTGCCGCGAGGAAGAGCAGTTGGGCAACGACCGCATTGGCCATTTGATCTTCAATTTCTCCGCTCACCATGACGATGCGGTCTTTGAGCAGCCTTGAATAAATATCGTAGCTGCGCTCTCCCCGATTCGTTGATTCCACAATATAGGGCACTAAACTCATAGACGGAAACCTCCTCATTCGCTGCCGTTAGGCTGCATACATCATGCTGACGGATGAGCGGTTGCCTTGTGACGCATGAAGCTGACCAATTGCCTGAACCGGATCCATGAGCTGCTCCTCCACGTTGGCGAGTACGACTAGCGCCTGAGCATCGCCTGCGCGAACGGCATGAACATAGGCATAAAGCTGACTGTCTTTCACTTTGCGCTCCGCCAGCTTCGAGATTTGCGCAAGATCCGATTGCTGTTTGAGCTTTGCAATAGCCGCTCTTGCTCTATGAAGCGCTGCTTTCACAGCTCCTTCAGACATCGTAAGCTTAGCAGCTACATCATGGCCTTTATAGCCGAACACCTCTTTGAGCAGAAAGACTGTTCGCTGCAGCGGCGATAAATGATAAATCAGCAGCCGCAGCGCATATTCAAGCTCATGCGACTCACCGAACAAACGGTCCAGCACCGCTTCTTGTTGTTCCAGCACGCGTCTGGCTCGTTTCATTCGCCGTGCTTGATCGACCGAGATGTTCTTGGCGATACGCAGCAAGTAAGCAGTGGGATTAGGATGTACAAGCGCGCCGTTCATGACCGGCAGCGCCCGCAAACAAGTTTCCTGAACCAGATCCTCTGCATCCCATGTGGAGCGAGTGAGCGAAAGGCAGTAGCGATAAAGGGTGATCCGCATTTCATCAACAGTTGGTTGTATTGTCATTATGGCACCTCCTCATCTGTCAGCGTAGATTCATAACGTAAACGAATGAAGGGATCGAAAAGATACGCCTGAGTTAAAAAATTATAAATGGGATTGCAGTTTCTGATGCCTTGCTTCGCGTGTAAAGATTCCTATAAGCGCAAACAGCGTAAATGCGCTGCCGAGCATGATAAACATACTATTCGTTGATACATATTGTATGCCGAAACCGCTAATGCCGGGACCGAGCAAGCTCCCGATGCTGAAATGAATGGATGCCGTTACATTCGCGGATGGCAGTAATTCACGAGGCAGCAGATCTGCCGCGTAGGCAAGACCTAACGAGAAGAATGAGCCGATAAATCCACCAATCATCGCTAGCAATATGAATAATACGAGTACATTGTCCCCTGCCAGGGGAACGGCCAGAAACATCAATCCGGCGATACCCGCACATCCCATCAGAACGGGTTTTCTGCCGATCCGGTCACTAAGCATACCAAGCGGGAACATGAGCAGCAGGCTGCCCACGCCGAGAGCCGGAAGCAGCAGCGAAATGGAAGCCTGACTTAGATGGATGCGCAGTCCGTAGAGCGGAAAATTACTGTTCATCGTCGCTTCCATCAACCCGTACAGAATTGCGGGCAGCAGCGCAAACCAGGCAATGCGATATACCCTAGCGTATCGGTTCGAAGATGAACTGGCAAGCTTTGCCGAATGCTCCGGATATTCCGGATGCAGCGTTCTGACGAACAGCAGAATGAGGACGAATAAGACCGTGTTTAAACAGAATGGAACCCAGTCCCCAATAGACAATAAATTAATGCCGGTTGGTCCTAAGCTAAACCCGATTCCGTAAGCCATCCCGTAAAGTGAAATATAACGGCCACGGCTCTCTGCCGGACTGCTGCTTACGATCCACAGCTGCGTGCAATAATGAAGGGCACTGTCACCGACACCCACGATAATGCGGAGAACAAACCATACCCATATCGACGTGAGAAAAGGAAACAACAGCGTACCTAGCGCCGCGAGAATAATACCAATGATAATGCCTTGCTTATACCCCATACTACGGATTGGCTTCTCGATAAAGAACATCGTGCTGAACGTACCAATGTATAAGGCCATCGAATTGATCCCGTTAACATCCGATGATACCCCCTGTCGATCCAGCAAGATGGACAACAGCGGCAAAATCAATCCTTGATTGAAACCTGAGACAAGTGTGACTGAAAGTAAAATAAAAAGACGCTTCCGTGAAGGAGCAGCAGTTAATTCTATAGGTGACAAAACAATCCTCCTGAATGTACTTCTCTGACATGTTTAAACGCTAATCAAGAAAAAAGCCACATTCGCAGCTTGCACGAAAGTGGCGCTTATCATGTATTCATAATCATTACCATCATTTCGGGTGCTCTCAGGAAACCTTATGCTCGATCCGCAGCTTGTCGGCTACCATTGCGATAAACTCGCTGTTTGTCGGCTTTGATTTACTGATATTGATTGTATAGCCGAACAAATGACTGATGCTGTCAATATTGCCGCGCGTCCATGCCACTTCAATCGCATGACGGATAGCACGTTCTACACGCGAAGGCGTCGTCTTGAACTTCTCGGCGATCGCAGGATAAAGCGTTTTTGTAATCGCGCCAAGGATTTCAATATTGTTGTACACCATCGTAATGGCTTCACGCAAATACTGATACCCTTTAATGTGGGCTGGCACACCGATTTCATGAATGATGCTCGTAATGTTTGCGTCCAAGTTTTTACCTTTTGCAATCGGTACTACATTGGATTTATTCGAAATGGATGAAGAAGATGACGAAGAATAGGATGATGAAATCACGGTCGGATTACCAACCAGCTGACGAATGCGGTTCGCGAGTATTTCCATGTCAAATGGCTTCAATATGTAGTACGATGCGCCTAGCTGTACAGCCTTTTGAGTAATATTCTCTTGTCCAAATGCAGTCAACATGATGATTTTCGGCATTTGTGGCAAATTCATTTCACGAAGCCGTTCCAATACGCCGAGTCCATCAAGATGCGGCATAATAATATCCAAAATCAGAACGTCTGGCACTTCTCGCGTTTCTTCCAATAAGCGAAGCACTTCCTCGCCGTTATAGGCGACACCGGTAACGACCATATCGTTTTGTTCAGAAATATACTCGGACAACAAATTTGTAAATTCCCGATTGTCATCAGCCAACAACACTTCAATTCTTTGCAAGGTATAGTCCTCCTTAGACTAGTAATTCACTCTATTGTAGTTAACGCTTAAAAGCCCTCTGTGTATCTCTTGCTTGTCTAACTAACATTTTCGACATGGGGAATGAAATTCCTTCTGTCGAATAATATTTTTCTTTATTATTAATTTGATCTGATTTATAATGGATAATTTACTACAACATTTATCAGAATTCGCAGTAATTCGACAAAAAACAAAAATCTTAAGGTGGCTAAGCCGCCTTAAGATTTAAGCTCGCTGGTTTGAGAAGAACACCCGCGTCTTGCAGCATCCATTCGATAAAACATCCATAGCCGGATGTTGGATCATTCACAAACACATGAGTAACAGCGCCGATTAGCTTGCCATCTTGAATGATTGGACTGCCGCTCATCCCCTGCACGATACCACCTGTTTGATCCAGCAAACGCTTGTCCGTAATTTTGATAACCATTCCTTTGGTTGCCGGAGATTGCTGTTTGGTGACATGAACGATTTCCACATTAAATCGCTCTACCTTCTGACCATTCACGACTGTGAGCAGCTGCGCCGGTCCTTCCTTCACTTCTTCCGCGAATGCAACAGGAAGCGACTGCTGATTGTAGCTATGTGACGGCAGCTCCTTCATTTTGCCGAAGATGCCAAACGACGTATTGCGCTCTATATTGCCAAGCACTTTACTTTCTTTAATGAAATGTGCTCTTTTCTCTCCGGGTTCGCCATTTTGGCTTTTGTTGATGGACGTCACATTGGACTGCAAAATCTGACCTTCACCAACCTCAATCGGAGTTTGGGTGTCCATATCCGTAATAACATGTCCCAAAGCACCGTAGACGCCTTGATCAGGCGCATAGAAGGTTAACGTTCCGACACCTGCAGCAGAATCCCGGATGTACAGTCCTAACCGCCAAGCGCGGTCCTCCGAGTCAAATACCGGTGCAAGCTTTGTTTCAAATAAACGTGTGCCGCGTTTAACCGTGAGCTGAAGCGATTGCTTCGCATCGCCCGCTTCTTCTGCCATCTGGGCTACTTTATGCACCTCGTTAATGTACTTGCCATTAATTCGGATAATAAGATCGCCTAGCTGCAAATTTGCTTGCTCCCCCGGAGATACCCGAGCGCCTTTCGCATCCGTGACCTGATGATGACCCACAACCATAATGCCGGCTGATTTGACTTTGACGCCGATGGTTTGTCCACCGGGAATAACACGTAAATCAGGAACAACATTCACTTTAACGGTCTTAAACGGAATTTTTCCAAATAATTTCAATTTCATCGTAGTTTTTCCGCTGTGTGACGACTGAATGGAGAGCGGTTTGTTCAAATTAATGGACAGTGAACGGTCAGATGAACCGTTGACTTGCAGCATTTGCGGATCAACGGTAACTTGAGCATGTACAGGCATACCATAGTCTAACTGCTTCAACTGGCCGGAGAACAAACGAACTTCGTTCGGAAATGCGGCGAAATGTTGAATTGGAGAGGATAGACCAAGCATGCAAACGATGATAACGAGAAGTAAACCCAGCCACCGCTTCCGCTGATTGGCATTCAATGACTTCACGCTCCCTGTTGCAAAATCGCTTGACGAGAAAGGTGGTTCGCCATTTGCGTACCTTTAAGGTATCCCTGCCCCATTAGTTTTATGTCGCCAAAAACATTCCCTGATTGCCTTCCATTACGCCCCCTTTTGTCTATCTGCCAAGTCAAGCATTTCTTGTGCATGATGGCGGGTTTTTTCCGTCACTTCCACGCCACCCAGCATTCGGGCAAGTTCCTCAATGCGTGTGGACGAGCCCAGCTCTGTGACCACAGTTGAAGTCCGTTCTGCAACGATCGTTTTCTTGATTTCATAATGATGATCAGCCATACAAGCAACCTGAGGTAAATGAGTGATGGAGAACACCTGACAATGCGTTGACAATCGCGACATCTTCTCGGCAATGGCTTGAGCAGCACGGCCGCTCACCCCTGTGTCCACCTCGTCAAATACGAGCACAGGCACTTCATCTATAGCGGCAAAGATGGTTTTGAGTGCGAGCATAATTCGCGACATCTCACCGCCGGAAGCGATCTTGCTGATTGGCTTCAACGGCTCACCCGGGTTCGGTGCGATTAGGAATGCCGCTTCATCAATGCCGGTTGCATGCAGCTTGTATGACTCTCCGTCTTTGCTTTGCTGCAGCTGAACATGGAAGGTCGTACGTTCCATTTGAAGCTGGCGCAGCTCGCTCTCGATCGCTCCCGAAAGCTTGTCAGCGGCTTTCTTACGATGTAAAGAAAGTGTATTGCCAAGCGCAACAGCTTCTGCGAACAAACGAGACTGCTCGGCCTGCAAGCGAGCCAAATGCTCGTCACGATTCTCGATTTTATCGGCTTCCGATTTGATTCCGCTCAAATAGGACAAAATATCAGGGATTGTTTCCCCGTACTTCCGTTTCAAGCTGTGGATTAAATCAAGACGATCTTCAATATAAGTTAAACGCTCCGGATCGGATTCAACGGAATCGCGATAATCTCTCAGTTGGAATGCCGCATCCTCAAGCTGATAAAAGGCGGATTGCAGCTGCTCCAGAAGCGGCTCCAGAATAACCGGGTCATACTCGCGAATGTCGGATACTCGGCTGACAGCACGGCTGATTGCATCCAAGCCTTTGTTGCCATGCAGCAGCGCGTATGCCTCCGAGGCCGAATCTCTGCGTTTGACCGCATACATGAGCTTCTGCTTCTCTTCCGCCAACGCTTCATCTTCTCCGGCCTTCAATCGAGCTGATGCGATCTCCTCGATTTGGAAACGGAATAAGTCCAGCATCTGCATATTCTGACGCGAAGTATCCTCCAGCTCTTTGAGCTGAATGCGGGCTTTCTCATATTCTCTGTAAACGGCCCGGTAGGCATTCAAAGTTTCTGCTACTGTTTCACCAGCATATAAATCCAGCCATTCCAAATGCTTCTCGGTACGAAGCAGAGACTGGTGCTCATGCTGACCGTGGATATTGACTAAGCATTCCCCGGTTTCACGAAGCATCGATAAGGTTACGATATGTCCATTGACGCGGCTGATGCTTTTACCTTGGGAGGAGAGTTCCCGTCTAATGACGAGCCCTTCTTCAGGCGAAGCTTGAATGCCGAATGTTTTCAGCGTGTACCAGACCGGATGCGAAGCCGGAAGCTCGAACATAGCTTCGATTTCAGCCTTGTCGCAGCCGTATCTGACCATGTCTGATGCGCCTCTTCCTCCCACTACAAGGCTAAGCGCATCAATCAGAATGGATTTCCCCGCACCGGTTTCACCCGTTAATACATGAAACCCATCGTGGAATTTCACCGAAACATACTCAATAACAGCCAGATTACGTATAGACAGCTCGCTTAGCATAGTTGCTCTCCTCCTTAAAGATTCTCCGCGCCCCATTGGAAATACTTGCAAGTACTATTTCATTAAGTCATTAAACCAAGCAGTCGTTCTACGATCTCCCCGCTCTGCGGTTTCGTCCGGCAAATCAACAGAATGGTATCATCTCCGCAGATCGTCCCCATCACCTCAGGCCATTCCATGTTGTCAATCATAGCTCCGATCGCGTTTGCCGTACCCGGCAAACATTTCATGACGACCAGATTATCCGTGTAATCGATATGAAGAAAGTGATCGGACAACGTCCGCTTCAGCTTATGAATGGAATTGGATCTAGTCTCCTGAGGCAGCGAGTATTTGTAGCGTCCATCCTCGATGGGAACCTTGATCAGCTGCATTTCCTTTATATCCCTCGATATGGTCGCTTGCGTGACCTGTAAGCCTTCTGAACGCAATGTATCGACCAGCTCGTCCTGCGTCTCTACGATTTGGCTTGTAATCAGCTCGCGTATCTTCATTTGTCTGACACTCTTCATAATTTCCTCCTGTAGGATCAAGTTCTTGAAGAATCGACTTCAATCTTGAGCCATTCATTTGTTAGGAACCGAATCGAAATGTGATGGTGCGAATGGTTAGTTCCTTGTGATCCACAAACAGAACGCCTTCGCACTCAGGCAACAGCAGCGCGTAGACTAGCAATCGGTCTCGAACGCCGCTGCCTGTCCAATCAATCGGCATCCGTTCACGCGCTGTTTTTACAATATAATGTTTGCCATCTTTCTCTGCAAATAAATCGATAAATAATCGGCTGTGCAATATAGTCCCGTCTAAATCGATCGTTATGGGAACTCGGTACTTGCCATGCGTAACCTCATAACCTGCTTTCTCCAAGAACTGCACGTTAATATCATCATCGTGCACATCTTCGGCATCGCTTAGAAGAAGCTTCGTATTCATTCCGGGCGGTTCATGAAGCCAGCGGTAGAACATCCGATAAAGCCAGAACAAGATCAACCCGCCAGCGACGACCATAACCAGCCAGTCCCCGTAATTTCCCATCAGGATCCCTCCAGCATCATGATAAGGCATACCTTATTCATTTCGCTTTGCCGGGATGTTTTCCTCTAACAAGATAACTGCGTCTGTCAGAGGTTTCGGTCCAATACCGAACGTTTGTTTGGTTTCGTTCCTAGTGTACCAAATAATGTCCATCCTGGAAAGAGGGGCCGCCTAAAAAAAACATAAAAAGCCTTTCATCACGGCCGCAGCCATGAAGAAAGGCTTTCATTCGTTACCCTTTACTCTCTTGAGAGAACGTTCCTGCAGCTTCTTTCACGACAGCCGCAATAGCTTCTTCGCCGGGTGGCTCCGATTGACTACCCGGTTCCCACCGCCAATAAGCCAAAAATTCAATGTTGCCTTCCCCGCCGGTAATCGGTGAGAATGTGAGCTGCTCCAGCACATAACCCTCCGAAGCTGCCATACTGAGCACTTGCTCAAGCACTTCTCGGTGTACAGCAGATTCACGCACGACACCGGTTTTAGGGACCTTCTCGCGGCCAGCCTCGAATTGCGGTTTAATCAACGCTACAATTCCCGCACCTTGCTTTAGCAGCGTGCCAAGCGTTGGCAGAATGAGCTTCAGCGAGATGAAGGAGACGTCAATTGTCGCAAAAGTCGGCTGCGGCCCTTTTAGATCTTCCGGCACCGTGTATCTGAAGTTGGTACGCTCCATGACATTGACGCGTTCATCCTGCCGCAGGGACCAATCCAATTGATTGTAGCCAACATCGACAGCATATACATAAGCCGCCCCGTTCTGAAGGGCGCAATCCGTGAAGCCACCGGTTGATGCGCCGATATCCAGCATGACAGCGCCACTCAGTTCCAACTGGAACTTCTTGATCGCCTTTTCAAGCTTCAAGCCTCCGCGGCTCACATAGGGATGCAGCGCTCCTTTAACAACGATGGACGCCGTTCTGGGTACCTTCATGCCGCTCTTCTCAATGCGCTCGCCGTCGACGATGACGAGTCCAGCCATCAGCGCCGCCTTCGCCTTCACTCGGCTGTCATAGAAGCCTTGCTCCACTAACAAAATATCAATTCGTTCTTTCGCAATCGTCATCGGTTTCTCCCGCTCTTCTACACTTGGCCGGTTACGCGCTGCTTACGTAGTCGCGGCAGCAACGTCTTCAGTTCAACTGCCACATGTTCCGCGGTAAGGCCGACTTCCTGCCGCTGTTCTTTAATCGTTCCATGCTCCACGAAGATATCCGGTACGCCCATAATGCGCACCGAAATATTATGCTCGTTATGCAGGGAGTAGAATTCCAGTACTGCGCTGCCCAGACCGCCTTGTACGGAACCTTCCTCCAATACAAGCATATTCAAGCCTTCTTTTGCAATTTGCAGCAGCATCGCTTCGTCCATCGGTTTGATGAATCGTGCGTTTACCACGCGGACGTTCAGTCCTTCGCGTTTCAACAGCTCAGCGGCTTCTTCAGCCACCTGAAGCATCGGTCCAATGGCTGCGATAACAGCTGAATCGCCTTCACGCACGGTTTCCCAAGTACCAAACGGAATCGGCTTCATTTCTTTCTCGATCTGCACGCCAAGTCCGTTTATTCGTGGATACCGAATCGCGATTGGCCCTTCGTTATAATCGATCGCCGTTTTCATCATTCGGCGCAGTTCATTCTCGTCCTTAGGCATCATCAGCACCATATTCGGGATGTGGCGCAGGAAAGGAATATCGTATACCCCTTGATGGGTCTCGCCATCCGGTCCAACGAAACCTGCACGATCAATCGCAAAGACGACATTCGTATTTTGACGGCAGATATCATGCACGACTTGATCATAAGCACGCTGCAGGAACGTAGAATAAACCGCATAAACCGGTTTCAGTCCTTCCAATGCCATCGCTGCGCACATCGTGGCCGCATGCTGCTCGGCAATCCCTACATCGATCATACGATTCGGATACTTAGCAGCGAATTTAATTAACCCGGAACCTCCGGGCATCGCAGGCGTTACCGCAACAATTCGGTTATCTTCATCGGCCAGGTCCATCAATGCATCACTGAATACTTCCGTGTACATAGGCGGCCCGACAGCTTTAAGCACTTGACCAGACTCGATCTTGTACGGAGTGATGCCATGCCATTTATGGGAATCGGCTTCCGCCGGCGAATAGCCTTTGCCTTTAGTCGTAATAACGTGCACCAGAACCGGCCCCGGTACATGGCTCGCCTGTTCAAGCAGCTCCGTCAATTGCTCCAAGTCGTGACCGTCAACCGGCCCGAAATATGTGAAACCAAACTGTTCAAACAAAATACCGCTCATGAGCAAGTACTTCACGCTGTCCTTCAAACGCTCCGCAGTCTTAGCCAGCTTGCCGCCGATCGCCGGGATTTTGTTCAACAGTTGATTCAATTCTTCCTTCGCCTTCTGATAGTGGCGATCTGTCCGGATCTTGCCAAGGTAATGATGTAAAGCACCGACATTCGGCGCAATCGACATTTCGTTGTCATTCAGAATAACCATCAAATTCTTCTTCTCATGTCCGATATGGTTGAGCGCTTCCAACGCCATGCCGCCGGTTAACGCGCCATCGCCGATAATCGCGACAACCTTGTTCTTCTCGCCTTTCAAATCACGCGCGAGCGCCATTCCCATTGCGGCAGACAGCGATGTGCTGCTATGTCCCGCTTCCCATACATCGTGCGGGCTCTCAGAGCGTTTGACGAAACCGCAAAGTCCCTTGTATTTACGAAGTGTATCGAATTGGTCCATACGACCTGTTAACATTTTATGAACGTATGATTGATGGCCTACGTCAAAAAGAAACTTATCCTTTGGGCTGTCGAATAAATAATGCAGCGCCAAAGTAAGCTCGACGACGCCTAAATTCGGCGCAAGATGTCCTCCCGTCTCCGATAGCTTCTCGATGAGAAAAGCACGAATTTCAGCAGCGAGCTGCTCTAATTGTGCAACTGAGAGAGATTTCAAATCTTTAGGGTCATGAATATGTTCCAGTAACACGGTATTTCCTCGCTTTCCCGGTGGGCAATCCCCGTTGTCCAACGAACTCCAAATGTGGCTAAATTATAACATAGAACGATGCAAAAATCCCAAATCTCGCTATATTAATGATCTCTGCGCATTAAATAATCAGCAATTGCGAGCAAATAATCAGGCGTTGCAAGCTTCGCTTCCGCAAGTGCCTGCTTCGCATCTTGGGTCAGCCGCTCTACGAGTGCAAGGCTTTCATCCATCCCAATCAGATAAGGATATGTCACCTTCTGCTGCTCCACATCACTTTGGACCGGCTTGCCGAGCTTCGACTCGTCACCGATCAAATCGAGAATATCGTCCTGGATCTGAAACGCTAAACCAAGCTTTCGAGCAAATTGCTGCAGCGATTCCAGCTGCTGCTGACTGGCTCCCCCGATTCGAGCACCGGCTAACACAGAAAATACGATCAAATCGCTCGTTTTGTGCAGATGAATATACTCCAGCTCTTCAAGCGAAGTAACGCCTTGCTCGCCCAGTATATCAGCCACTTGCCCTCCGACCATCCCGGCTGCACCAGCGAGTTTAGCCAGGTCCGCTACGATCGCAAGGGTCGTCTCCGGCGATGCACCAAGCGCAGAAGCCTGCGTCACGGCGTAGAATGCATGCGTGAGCAAACCGTCGCCGGCCAGAATAGCCATGGCTTCGCCGAATACTTTATGATTCGTTAGTTTGCCTCGACGATAATCATCATTATCCATCGCAGGCAAATCATCGTGAACGAGCGAATACGTATGAATCATCTCAATCGCGCAAGCAATAGGCATCGCTTGTTTACGAGCTTTTGGATCTTGATTAACCGCCTCAGCAGCCGTAAGCACGAGAATCGGGCGAAGACGCTTGCCGCCCGCTTCCAGGGAATACATCATGGATTCCCGAAGCTTGGGCGGAATATCCCATCCGAGCGGCAAAGATGACTGCAGCGCCTCTTCGATTTCCAGAACGGAGCGTGTTAAATAATCTGCAGTAGAAACCGAAGTTTTCACTGTTATTCCCCTCTATCTTCGTTTGCTTGCGCAAACGGTTTTTTATGTAAGCCGTTTTCGGTTTCAATCAGAACCTCAATCTTACGTTCTACTTGTTCGAGCTTCGAGCCGCACAATGAAGACAGCTTCATTCCTTCTTGAAAAAGCTCGATTGCCGTTTCCAGTGGAACATCGCCGCTCTCCAGTTTACTGACGATCGACTCCAACCGTTCCATCGCCGCTTCAAAGCTCATCGCTTCCTGTTCTTTAGCTGCTGCCATCTGCTAGGCCTCCCCTTTCATTCCCCAAACCTGACATTCCAGCTGACCATCGGCCACCTTTACGTGGAGCAAGTCGCCAAGCTGTACATCGGCAATGGATTTAATGAGCCTTTGATCCTTATCATCGTAAACCAAACTATATCCCCGTGACATGACTTTAAGGGGACTAAGCGCATCCAACTGACGAATGGAAGCCAGAAGCTGTACACGCCGTTCCTTCAAACCTTGCTGCATGGTCGAATCTAACCGAGCGGTCAGACGTTCCAGTTGCTTGGCCGCAAGCGCTGCTTGAGCCCCGGGATGAACGCGAGTCAGTGCACGATTGAGTGCTGCGTACTGCTCTCGATGTTTCTCCGCGAAACGGATCGCTCTCGCCTTTAATCTCTCCTCCGTACGGTCAAGCCGTTCGGCATGCTGGAGCAGATACTTGCGCGGGTTCAAGAAAAGCGGTGATCTGCGCAGTCGTGCAAGCCGATCCTTCCGGTTCTGCAGCGTCATTCGGAGATTCTGTACGAGTCTTGATTCCGCTTGCGCGAGTCTCGTCTTCATCTCTTGCATGCTCGTAACAGCCAGCTCAGCTGCAGCTGTTGGCGTTGCCGCGCGAAGATCCGCCACAAAATCAGCAATCGTAAAGTCCGTCTCGTGGCCTACAGCGGAAATAATCGGAATAGTTGACCTCGCAATGCTTCTTGCTACGGCCTCTTCATTAAAGGCCCATAGCTCTTCCAGAGAGCCTCCGCCCCGGCCAATTATTAATACGTCGACTTCGGCTAATCGGTTCATTGTTTCTATTGCCTTTACGATTGAAGGTGCTGCGCCTGTCCCTTGGACCAGCACGGGAAAAAGCAGCACCGGCACAGAAGGGTGACGGCGCTGCAGCGTAATGATGATATCTCTAACGGCAGCGCCGGTTGGCGAAGTAATAATCCCGATCGCTTTCGGGAAACGGGGAATCGGCCTTTTCCTTGCCCCATCGAATAACCCCTCGTCTTGAAGCTTCCGTTTCAACTGCTCATAAGCAAGATAAAGGCTGCCGATTCCATCAGGCTGCATAGCTGTACAATAAAATTGATAATTGCCATCTCGTTCATAGACGGAAATATTGCCGCGTGCCAGCACCTTGGCACCTTCCTTCGGGATGAACGGTAGTTTCTGATTATAGGAGGCGAACATGATGCATTTCAGCCGACTGTCTTTGTCCTTCAGCGTGAAATACATATGTCCGCTGGAATGATGCGTAAAATTTGATATTTCCCCGCGCAGCCAAACATCGCTGAGCAGCTCGTCCGACTCCAGCTTCATCCCGATATAGCGGTTTATTTCTTTAATCGAAAGTATACGCGCCGGTTCAGCCATCTTCGGATTACTCACTCCTTAATTGCGTGTTGTTGTTTTGCCGCTTTAAGTGTGTTTTGCATCAGCATTGTAATCGTCATTGGTCCAACACCGCCCGGAACCGGGGTGATATAACCCGCTGTATCCAAAACATCATCATAATCGACATCGCCGGCCAGTTTGCCGTCCGGGAGACGGTTAATGCCGACATCGATTACAATCGCGCCTGGCTTAACGAATTGACGGCCGATCGCTTTGGCTTTCCCGATCGCAACCACAAGAATATCGGCAGTACGTGCGATTTCTTCCATGTTCGCCGTTCTGGAATGGCAGATTGTGACAGTCGCATGCTCTCTAAGCAGCAGCATCGATACAGGCTTGCCGACGATATTGCTGCGGCCGATGACAACGGCATGTTTGCCTGCGATTTTCAGGCCTGTCCGCTTAATCATCTCAATGACGCCGGCTGGCGTGCACGGCAGCAGACTCTCATCGCCGATAACGAGATTACCTACGCTCTCGGGATGGAAACCGTCCACATCTTTGGCGGTGCTGATGGCGTCAATGACAGCCTTCTCATCGATGTGCTTAGGCAGCGGCAGCTGCACGAGGATACCGTGAATGTTTGTTTGATTGTTTAACTTATCGATAAGGGCGAGCAGCGCTTCTTGGGATGTCGCTGCATCCAGTCTATGTACCTCCGAGTAGAAGCCGAGCTGTTGGCAGGCTTTCTCTTTGCTTCCCACATACACCTTGGAAGCCGGATCTTCACCAACGAGAACTACCGCCAGACCTGGTTTAATGTCTCTTTCGGCCAGCTTCGCTGCAGCTTCACTAATCTCCAAACGAATTGCATCTGAAATCACTTTTCCTTCGATACGTTGTGCAGTCATGCAATCACTCCCAATTCTGTCTTTAATAATTAATTTTCGTAAGCCCCTTAAATCCCTCATGATGGAGGGCTCTAAGGGGCTCGTACTACTCGTTATGAAACTAAGCGACTACATAGTGTAACGCCACTTATGCCTTCGGCTTCAGCTCGTCCAACGCTTGAAGCAGACGTCCCAGAACCCCGTTGACAAATTTACCGGATTCATCGGTTCCGAAATGCTTCGCAAGCTCGATCGCCTCATTGATAATCGCCTTAGGCGGTACATCATCGCGGAACACCAGCTCGTAACAAGCCAGACGCAATATTTGACGGTCAACGCGCGATAAACGGTCCACCTGCCAGCCCGTTAAATAATGCTGCAGCATGTCGTCGATCGCGGTCTTGCGTTCAATGACACCTTGAACCATTTCACGAACATACTCATCAATCCGTTCCACATCCGCGGCATCGGCTTCAATCTCATTCTCGTCATTCACTTCGCTAACCAGCATATCTACAGCTGACGATGCCGTAGCCTCTTCATTCATTTCCATTTGGTACAAGCTCTGTACCACAATCTCCCGCGCTAACCTACGTTTCATGGGGCCTCCTGACAATATCGCTCAGATTCGATCTACAAAATATGATCTCCTCCCTGCCCCGAACATTCATCATGCCAATGTCCGGGGTACGGAGGAGACCACAGTACTATTTGAACGGCCGCCATCTCTCCATCAGCCATTCGGTTACCCGATGCCAAGGAATAATAGGGCCGCTTTGCTCGTCTTTCATCTTCCCGATCGTATAACCGACCAAAAGCAGCAAGCCGAAAAACAACATATCCCAAAATCCAACGATAAAATAAAGGAGTCCGAGAATGATGCCTACAGACACACCGGCGATCCGTCCACCATAGGTTGTCCAGATTTCCTTCCACATCGGCATCACCCCTATTCTACGCGACTTTTGAAGTTCGCGGTTTGGATGATGTTAGCTACAAATACGGACACGCCGGCTACAGGAATGCCTGTAATCTCTTCCACATGGGATTTGACAGCACGCTGTATTTCTTCCGTCAATGTCGGAATAGAGCTCTCACCATCTGCAATGGCGCGAAGCGAAACTTCGATCCCCGCTTCACTGATTCTGATCCGCGCCTTTAAATCTTTGACACCCTTCTGACGGCTCGCTGCCTTAAGCGCCAAGTTCTCCACCGTCTCCAGCGAAATTCGAATATCGCCGAATTCCGTTCGTTGGTCGATTGAAGGTGCCGATGCATTGCTGCGACGAAGCGATAGGTAAAGGAACCGAAGACTGATTAATAAAACAATCGTGGAAACAATAATAACCGTCGCTTGCAGCCAGCGATAATCGCCGCCGTACAAATTATGTACCAAATTGTTCAGCCATTCTTCCGGAAACCAGTATACGCCTGCACTAAACGCGATAACGGCTACAGCGCCAATCGCGATGCTGTATAGAAACAGCAGAAGCTTGTCCAACACTCTTATCAACGAGAGTTCCTCCTCGGGGCGGACTAGATAAAACCCCCTAGCGACGAGCGGCAAGCCCAACCACTAGGGGGTATGTCGTCATTCATTCACGCTTGATCCGTTATTTGACTCGTACTTGGATCTCTTCTTCTTCCGGCTTCTCAACCGTTTTGAAATGAACGTCATGAATATGAACATTCACTTCAACGACATGCAAGCCCGTCATCATTTCGATGGAACGTTTGACATTGTTCTGGATGTCTGCCGCAATTTCCGGAATCCTGTGACCATATTCTACAATGATGGACACATCGACTGCCGCTTCACGTTGGCCTACCTCAACCTTAACGCCCTTGGACAAATTTTTACGGCCCAATAGCTCAGCGATGCCTCCGGCAAATCCGCCGCTCATGCCTGCCACGCCACGAACCTCAATTGTCGCAAGTCCTGCAATCACTTCAATGACTTCGGGTGCGATTTGAATAGTGCCCATGTCTGTTTTCTCATAGTCCGCTGCCAGCGTACTCATGGTTATCCTACACCTCCCGTAAAGTAGCTTGCCACCGATCAAAAACCGATAGCTTATCCGCTTCTTATTCCTATACTATAGCATTCTGAGGGAAATATGACAAACCGTTGCGGCGGACATTACCGCCGTTAAAGACGATTATTCCACCGGATTGTTGACGTCATTTTCCTCTAAGAACTTGATGTCGAAATTTCCTTTGAGAAACTTTGGATGATTAAGCAGCTTCATGTGGAACGGAATCGTCGTGCGAATGCCGTCGATGGCAAACTCAGCGAGTGCCCGTTTCATCCTTGCGATCGCATCCTCGCGCGTGGCTCCCCATACGATCAGCTTCGCGATCATAGAGTCGTAATGAGGTGAAATGGTGTAGCCCGGATATGCGCCGCTGTCTACGCGAACGCCCAAGCCGCCCGGCGGCAAGTAGAATTGAATTTGACCCGGGGAAGGCATAAAGCCGCGTTCCGAATCTTCCGCATTGATTCGACATTCGATCGACCAACCGTTGATCTTCAGGTCTTCTTGTTTGATCGACAACGGATTGCCTTCCGCAACGGAAATCATCTCTTTAATCAAATCTACGCCGGTAATCATTTCCGTTACCGGATGCTCAACTTGGATACGAGTGTTCATCTCCATGAAGTAGAAATTACCATCCGGACCAAGCAGGAACTCGAGCGTTCCGGCACCTGAATATTGCACAGCCAGCGCCGCGCGGACTGCCGCTTGACCCATGCGTTCACGCATGGCAGGACTCAGCACCGGACAAGGAGCTTCTTCAACGAGCTTCTGACGACGACGCTGCACCGAACAATCACGTTCGAACAAGTGAACCGCATTGCCGTGTTTATCGGCCATAATTTGAATTTCGACGTGCTTCATGCCCGTCAAATATTTCTCCAGATATACGCCTGCATTGCCGAAGGCTTTCTGCGCTTCGTTCTGTGCAGTCGAGATCTGGGAAATAAGCGTGTCCTCATCCTCTGCGATCCGGATGCCTTTGCCGCCGCCGCCCGCAGTCGCTTTAATAATAACCGGATAACCGATTTCGCGTGCGACGCGAATCGCATCATCCATGTCCTCGACAAGTCCGTCGGAGCCCGGAATAATCGGTACATCCGCTTCCTTCATCGTTTTCTTCGCTACTGCTTTATCGCCCATCTTGCTGATGGCTTGAGGAGAAGGACCGATAAACGTCACGTTGCAGGACTCGCAAATTTCAGCGAAATCCGCATTCTCCGCTAAGAAACCATAGCCGGGATGAATGGCATCGCAGTCCGTTAAGGTTGCAACGCTCATAATATTGGTTAAATTGAGATAGCTGTCTTTGGAAGCAACGGGACCGATGCAATAAGCCTCGTCCGCCAAACGGACATGCAGCGATTCACGGTCTGCCTCGGAATAGACGGCAACGGTTTGAATGCCCAGCTCGCGGCAAGCGCGAATAATACGTACGGCAATTTCTCCCCGGTTGGCAATCAAAATTTTATTGAATTTCACGGTAAAAGCTCCTCTCGTGCGCATTGGATCTAGGTGTCACCTTAGCTTTGTTCTGCTATTCCGGTTTAACCAAGAACAATGGCTGCCCGAACTCAACAAGCTGGCCATTCTCAACAAGGATATCCACGATCTCGCCGCGAACTTCCGCTTCCAGCTCATTCATCAGCTTCATCGCTTCAAGAATGCAAACGATCGATTTCTCGTTGATGCGGTCGCCTACGTTTACGAAAGGACCTTTCTCAGGCGACGACGCGCGGTAGAACGTGCCGACCATCGGAGAAACGATTTGGTGATAGTTCTCTTCTTTGGCTGCCGGCGCTTGCGGAGCCGCTGCTGCCGGAGCACCGCCGGGCGTACCTGGAGCCGGTTGAACTTGCGGCTGGTAAGACTGCGTATATGTAGGAACGAGAGACGCAGCTTGTACATTCACCACTTCCGCTTTGCCGGGCTTGCGGATCATCAGGCGGGCGCCATCGTTTTCAATTTCAAGTTCGTGTACGGAAGTCCCATCAACCAGCTTGATCAATTCTTTAATCTCGCTCAGCTTAAACATCGTTTCACTCCTATAAGTTTTTGCGCCTCATGCAAGAAGACGCTGCGTAATTGCGTTGCTGCCTGCTGCTCTGGCTCTACTGCATGCATCAGCCTGCTTCTACTGTGCGAGGCCGTGAGTATCGCACCCTGCAAAAAGGTGACATTTACCAAACCTGCACATACCGAAACCATTATAGCACAAACCTTGCGGAACACGAACCCATTTTTTATACATCGTTGATGGGAAAAAGCCCCATTGCCACTAATTTCGGCATCGGGGCCTTCCGCATTTGCCTTACTTGACGTACTGAATGGTAACTTGCTCCGGCGAAACACCGAGCTCTGTGATGACCATTGTAAGGATGCTGTCCGCCTGGCTTTTCTCTAATTTGTCGCTCTGTACAACGACTTTGTAGCGATCTCCGTCCGGATAAACGGCGGCGTTGCTGAACTGCTTCACCAGTTCTTCCTCAAGCCCCGTAATCTTGGAGCTCTTGTCTTCAAGCAGATTCAACTGTTCGACAGCCGAACCGGCTGCTTTGTCATCTTGCTTCGTATCAGAGATGGTGCCATACAGCTTATTATACTCATCGTATAATTTCTGATCACGTTTCTCCTGCATTTGGCTGAATACGCTGGCACTGAACCCGCCTGCTTCTTCGAGTTGACGAAGCACCTCTTCGTCTTCCTGATTCGCAGCAGCCGTTGCCGCCGGGTCGGTTGCCGTCCCTTGATCCTGCGCGGCATTTGAAGTCGAATCCGTTGCAGTCGAATTTGTTGCATTCGGATCCGTTGCATTCGCGCTTGTTCCGTCAGTTACGTCCGTAACCGTAATTCCCTCATCGTTCGCCGTCGTGCCGGATGCTTCCGTCGCATCCCCCTTCACTTGTTCTTGCTGCGTACCGTCAGTCGCCACCTGCGATGGATTCACATCTTCCGTAAACAAGTAGTAGGCCGATAAAATGACCATCAAGCTCAGCATGGATACCAGCCAAATCGTTTGCCTTTTGTTGTTCATGAACGAACAGCCTCCCTTTTCATTGTCCAATTGGTATTATTGATGCTTGCGCGGAACGACCGAAATTCGGTTAATCGCGACATTGAGCCCTTTCTCCACCGCGTCTATAATTAATCGTCTGACCACTCCGTTCTCCGCGCCCTTAGCTACGATGAGCACCCCGCGGACCTTCGGCTGGATACGTTTGACGATAATCGGAGCCGTATCCCCATTCGTGTTGTAGAGCACTACTTTGCCTTCCTTGGTAATGGAAGTAATGTTGCGCTTCCCGCCGTTCTTATCGATTTCGTTCGTGATTTGCTGGGATTCCTTCTCATCGATATGAACCGTAACCTCTTCCGTCGAATCAATGGTCACGAAGACATCGACCAACCCGACACCGACGATTTTCTCTAAAATATCTTTGAGCCTCGCCTCAAGCGGCTGCTCGATGCCGTCAAAGGAAGAATGCTCGGATGAGTTATTGCCGAGGAAAACTTCTTCGGTCGGCGGCGTCCCGGAAGCAGCTTGGTCTGCGGTTGGCACCTTCTGATAGGACAGAAAAGAGTTGACCACCATAAGCCCTATTCCGATTAAGCCGATAATGAGCAGCCAGCGCAGCGTTTTTACCCGCTTAGGTCCGCCTTGCCCTTTGCCGATGGTTGACTCCAACCCGCTCAGCCAATTGGCCAACGTCGTTCTCCCCTTTCATTAGTAAGCCGCATCCGGAGCTGCATTCTGCACGTTTACTTCAATTAATCGCGGAGCCACGCCCCAGCCTAATCGAAGGACCTCTTTCACCGCATCGGTCACCGCGCCCGGCGCTTCCTTCTCCGCCGTTTCCCCGTCGGATGCCGCTTGATTGCTGCCCTGTGAAGCAGCTTCCGGCTGCACGGTAACCTCGACGGCCTCGACCTCATTGACGCTTTTCGTTTGGTCGGACATCTCCGCCTCGGCTGCTGCCTGCTCTTCAGGGGGCAGGAGCGATACGGTAACGCCGGCGATTTGAGCGGATTGACCGTCTTTATTCATTTCGAGCTTTACGTTGACAGCTGCCGCATGAAGCCCAGCGTTCTCTGCAAGTCCCGCTTTCATCGCTTCCTCCAGTTTTTGCTCGGTTAATGCGGTTGCCGCTGACTGCTGTTTGCGCTGCAGGTCCTTTGCATTTTGCTGAATATCATCCAAGGTTGGCATGTGGAATTGCTCGGACTTCGTGTTATGGACCCAATTCTCCACCTGCGCATCAAGCTTGGCATTAAAATCACCTTGCAGCAGCCTGATGATCGGAGTCAGAATCGTCAGCAGTATGATCAAGCCCGCTACAAGTCTGACATACCGCTGCATCGCTTTGTTTGGGAGCAGCAGATCGATAAAGCCCGCCAGCAGCACCACCGCGATGATTTGCTGCAGCCACACCGCCAGCCAGTTCATCATGCTGAATTCCACCGCCTAACTTTTTACCGAATCATGATTGCAGCGTTGCCTGCTGTAAGGACAATGGTGATGGCCAGGAAGAACATGAGTCCGACGGCGGCAAGTGCGGCAAACACATAAATCAGCGTTTTGCCTATGGTTTGCAGACAGCTCACGATGGGACTATCGCCAAGCGGCTGCATGATCGCTGCGGATACGTTGTAGATGAGCGCAAGTGTAATGATTTTGATCGCGGGAAACGCACATAGGAACAAAATGATCACTACGCCTGCAAGGCCGATGGCATTCTTCACCAGCAGGGAAGCTGACATAACCGTATCCGCCGCATCCGAGAAGGTTCGTCCAATGACGGGAACGAAATTGCCCGTAATAAACTTCGCGGTTCGCATCGTGACCCCGTCGGTTACCGATCCGGTAGCCCCCTGCACGGAGATGACCCCAAGAAACACCGTCAGCATGACACCGAGCAAGCCGACGCTGAAATTGCGCAGCACATTCGCCAGCTGAGTCACCTTGAACTTATCCGACACCGCACTCGCGATATGCAGGACAGCTGAGAAGAACAGCAGCGGGAATACGAATGTGTAGATGACTGTACCGACCGCATTAATCATAAAGATGATCAGCGGGTGAAGCACCGAAACCGTTACAACGCTGCCCATTGTGGCCAGCAGCGTCAGCAGCAGCGGCACCATGGCAAGCATGAACTGAATCATCCCGGTGATGGCATCCTTCGCGTAACCGATGGCGACATTAAAGCTGTTCACCGCCAGGACGATCATGACCATGTAGGTGATGCTGTAGGCGACTTTGCTGACGGCATTGCGTTCGAAGGCGGTTTGCATCGTCTCGAGCATCATGCTGAATACGGTTAGAATGACGATCGTGACCAGCAGCTTGCCGTTATACAAAATTTCGTGCAGGACATACTTGAGCAGCCCCGCAAGCACCGTTGTCAGCTTCAGTCCTTCGCCGCCGGGCATAATCATTTCGGCGAAGCTTGGCACATTGTTATCCGGGAAGAAGCCCCCGTATTCAGACATCAGCTTGTTCCAATACTTCTCTACGTCTTCTGTATTGATCTCCTTGACCTGATCGCCGGCAAGATTCTTATTGACCGAAGATGCATTGTCGTTTGGAGAGGGGTCGTCCGCTTCCGGTGCAGCCGTTGATTCGACTGTGGCAGCCATGTTCTGACTGCTCGTTTGTGCATCCGCAAATGCAGCAATCGGCAGAATCGTCAGCAGCCCCAGCAAGAGCACTGCTTGCAGCACCGCGAAGCGGATGGTCCAGTGCTGCCGCATAATGCTTCAACTCCCCACCGGCAGAAGGCCGAGTACTGTTTCTACGATGACGCTGATAATCGGGACGGCCAGCACGAGAATGAGTATTTTACCGGCAAATTCAATCTTCGAAGCGATGCTTTCCTGCCCGGCGTCTCGTACAATTTGGGAACCGAACTCCGCAATGTAGGCAATTCCGATGATTTTCAGAATCGTCTTCAAGTAGATGGACGGTATGCCGGATCGATCCGCCAGCTGCTCCAGCACCGTGATGACCGCTTCGATTTTGCCGATGACAAACAAGAAAATGAAGAGCCCCGTAAAGGCTGCAAGCAAGAAACCGAACATCGGCTTCTGTTCGCGTACGACGAGGACGAGCACCGTCGCGACTAAACCGAGCCCGACGATTTGGATGATTTCCAAGTTGCGTTCACCCGCCTTGCCCCAGTAGCGTCATTGAAACAGGAAGATCGTTTTGATTTCTTGAAACAGATCGTTCAAGAGGCTCACGACCATAAAAAGGACGACGACAAAGCCGATCAGCGTGACCCAGTGCGCCATATCTTCTTTGCCCATCTGCTTGAGTACGGTATGGATCATCGCCGTGATAATGCCGATTCCGGCAATTTGAAAGATGGCGCTCACATCAATGTTCATTCTTCCGGCACCCCGCTACAAAATCAAAATGACGACTAGCGCGGCTGTGAGAACTCCGAGGCTCTTCCACATTTTCGAAAACCGCGCACTATCGTGCCGTGCCGCTTCTTCCTCCGACTGCAGCTGCTGCATCGCAAGCTTCAGGTTCTTGATCTGATCTTCCCTGTCGCTGATTCCAAGCGCAGAGCCGAGTCGAATCAATGCCGCCTGCTCCGGCTGCCGCATCGCCGTATGCGGCCAATACGCATTCGCTGCTCCTTCCCAGCTTTCGCGGAAGGTCAGCTCGCCCGTCTGCTCCAGGCGCCTGTTGACATCAAGGAGCAACGATGCAACCGGCTCAGGCAAGTGAGCTGCGCTGCGGCTGATAGCCTCCGGAAGCGGCGTGTACCCATAGCCGATTTCGGTCTCAAGCCGTTGTAAGGCGTAGATCAGCTGCCTGATCTGGATCGGCCGCGCGGCATAGCGCGACGCCTGGAGGAAGCCGATCATGGTGCCGGCAAATAAAATTAACGCAGCGCCGATAAGCTCAACCATGACGATCGCCTCCCTTCCATGCAGTCGGCTCTCTGGCCGCCGGCGCTCTGCCGGCTGCCGCGGCCGGGAGCACGCGGCTCATCAGGCTTCCGCCATTGCGCCGAAGCTCCACGCATTGCTGGAATGCCCCGGCAGCGAGCAATCTGCCCAGCACCGGCCGGCCTCTCGCATCCTCCAGGTCCTTGGCATGTGCGGTCGCGATTACCGTAACGCCGGCATGGCTCGCATCCAGAATGGCATCGCCATCCTCTTCGCGGCCGATTTCATCGACGATCATAATTTCCGGAGACATCGAGCGAAGCATCATCATCATCCCCTCCGCTTTCGGACAAGCATCCATCACATCGGTTCGAGGGCCGACATCAAAGGTGGGAACCCCTCTGACGCAAGCGGCGATTTCGGACCGTTCATCCACGATGCCGACCTTGCGTCCGGGCCAGTCCATCGCGGAAGGATGTCCCCAAGCGCCGCTGCTGACCGCTCTTGCCAGGTCTCGGACCAGCGTCGTCTTGCCTTGCTGAGGCGGCGCGATCACGAGCGTGGATTGCAAGGAACGCCTCTGATGGTCCAGCAGCTTCGGCAGCAGCGATGCGGCCGCGCCAATGACTTCTCTGGCTATCCGTACATTGAATGCAGCAATATCACGGATGCCGCGAACTTGTCCATGCTCCAGCACCGTGCGCCCAGCCAGTCCAATTCGATGGCCGCCGGCTACCGTGATGTAGCCGCGGCGCAGTTCTTCTTCCATCGCGTAGAGCGAGTGGTTCGTTACACGTTCGAGCAGCTTGCGGCATGTCTCCGGGGAAGGCTTGTACGCATTCTCCGGATTCGGCAGCAGGACGCCCTGCACGGAGACGAACCAGAAGGCCAGCCCGGTGCTGATTTCAAGCGGTCTGTTCTCCCGGATCCGAATCTCTTCCACGGCATCCTTCAGCCGCTCCGGTATTCGTCCGAGCACTTCTGTAAGCTCGGAAGGCAGCAAATGCTGCACTTTTTTGAGCATCCGGCATCCCTCCCGGCTCTTCGTTTCTGCTAGATTGCTAGAGTAAGTGTGAGTGATTGTCCATCTTTGTATCCCATTCTATTCCGCAAAGCCGCGTAATATGACTAGATTCCCCGTTTCGCAACCCTCTGCGGAAGACTTCTTTGGCTCATTTCTTGAGCACGCCGATCAGAATGCAAGCGACGCCGCAAACGATCCAAAGCATTTTGCCAAACGATAATTTATCCGAGAGACCTATGAGTCCGATCATGGTCGTTGAAATCAGCACGAACGGACCTACAAGTGCGAGTGACGAGTTGACAACGAGCGCTTTGTCGATTTGATTCAGACGCAGCATCAGCAGTGCGGCCATTATCTCCAGCGAGCCGGAGAACATGCGGATCGATGCCATGCTAAGCACGATTTTGTTAAGCATCTCTATCGCCTCTTTCCCTAGTGAACATGAGCGCGCAGCACGTATTGCTAGAACGCCCGGCTCTTCTACAGCCTATGCAGGCCTGTCTCTCTTTCATTCTCACAACTTTGGCAAATACGAGTACGAGGCACTTTCTCCCTTCGCACACGCTCTGGGCTCCCTGCATATATTGCTGTGGAAAAGAAACGATTGCGAGGAGATATCATGAGATCTATATCACAGGCTTCTTGGCCTTCGGCTTTAAACGATCCAAGCGGCCGGCGTGAGGTCGCCCAGAATGCGCACCGGACAACCGGACGCGGCAAAACCATGGTCATTGACAAAGGACTCGGACGTCATGCATTCTCAGATCTGCTCGAAACAGCAGCTGGTTACATCGATTGCATTAAACTGGGCTTCGGTACAGCTCCCCTCTATCCAACCGATCTGCTCTTGAGCAAAATCGAGCTGGCAAAACGATGCGGACTTACGATCATGCCCGGCGGAACCCTGCTTGAGACGGCCGTCCAACAGGAAGTCGTGCCTGCATTCTTCCGCACGGTATGCCGACTTGGGTTTAACGGAATCGAGGTTTCGGACGGCACCATCGAACTCAGCCGCAAGCTCCGTACGGATCTCATTAAAGAAGGACTTAGCAATGGTCTGGATGTCGTCACCGAATACGGCAAGAAACTGTCCGGTTCTCTTGTGGATGCCAATGAATTGGTTGTAACGGCCGAGGCAGACTGGCAGGCAGGTGCCGCTTTAGTCACGATTGAAGCGAGAGAATCCGGGATGAATGTCGGTTTGTTCGATCGTAACGGCGAATGCTCCCAAAGTGTGCTGGAAGCTGTCAGCCATTCTCTGGGCGATATTTCTCGCATCATGTGGGAAACCCCCTTGAAGCAGCAGCAGGTTCTGCTCCTGCAAACGTTCGGCTCGGAAGTGAATTTGGGCAATATTCAACCTTCGGAAGTGATGGCGCTGGAAACAATGCGCCGGGGACTCCGATCAGATACGTTCAATTTCGGCGCTCGCGTTGAGCCGTTTATTTATATGATTTAAGGAAGCTTGGGAAGGATGTTGTTTCACGTATGCATATCGAAGTCATCTCCAACGTCAACGAAGCGCAATCCGAACGATTCACGCATCGGACAGCTATCGTCATTGATGTGCTGCGCGCGACGAGTACGATCGTTGCTGCGTTGGAAGCCGGAGCAGCCGGCATTGTGCCTGTCGAAACCGTCCTCGAAGCGAGGGCGCTGCAAAGCGGCGGCAATTTAATCGCGGGTGAACGCTTCTGCCGCAAAATTCCCGGCTTTGATCTGGGAAACTCTCCGGAGGAATTCACAGCCGACAACGTACTCGGCCGTCGAATTGTATTAACGACTACGAATGGCACGCGCGCCATTCATAAAGCGATGCGAGCCGATCATGTGCTCGTCGGTTCCCTTAATAATGCGGCAGCCTGTGCGCGTACGGCGCTGGAGCTGCGCCGCGATATTGTGCTGCTTTGCGCCGGAAGCCATGATGAATTCGCGCTTGAGGACGGCTTATGCGCCGGCTTGCTGATAAGCGAGCTGCAGCAGCTCAGCCCTGCTCCGCTGGAGATGAATGATATCGGCTCCGCTATGCTCGGACTCTATAAGAGCGCCGGAACTACGATTCATGAGATGCTGCAGACCAGCACAACAGGTAAACGGCTCTACAAGAATGGAAGCGGACGGGATATTGAGCGCTGCAGTCAAGTGAACATAAGCGGGATCGTTCCGAGAATGCAAGGGGATATGCTCGTACAGAGCTGAGCGATGCTAAACTGACATAACCGGAAGGCTTGTTCCATACAATGGGGTATGGGCGCCTGCGCGTGAGGCGCGAAGGCGGTGACATACGGATTGAAGGAGTCCACAAGCATGAGCGGGGAAGTCGTTCTTGTTCTTCTGATTGTAATCGGCTTAATCGGCCGTTCGCCGATTATTTCTACGGCAGCCTGTGTGCTGCTGATCGTCAAGCTCGTCCATTTGGAGCGGTTCCTCCCTACGATCGAACGAAGAGGACTTGAGCTTGGTTTGTTATTTCTGACGTTCAGCGTGCTTGTCCCATTCGCATCCGAGCGAATCAGCTCCAAGGACATGATGAATGTCATTACCTCCTGGCCCGGCATACTGGCTCTGACCGGCGGCGCGATCGCCACCTATGTCAACGGCAAAGGCCTCGAAATGCTAAAATTCGACCCGCAGCTCATCGTAGGCTTGGTGGTGGGATCCATAATTGGCATCGTGTTTCTGCGCGGTATTCCGGTTGGTCCGCTTATGGCAGCCGGGATTACGGCGATCTTGTTTAAACTGTTCAGCTTCATTGCCGACCGGTTCTAAATAAGATGAACGACACGGCAGCAAAAAGGACAGCAGCGCTCAATGGCGCTGCTGTCCTTTGTTCTATCTGTCCATCTATACACTTAGCGTCTGTCTTGTGGACCGCCAACAAATACTTGCTCAGCCGTGTCAAGTCCGTAAGCGGTATGAAGCGCACGGATCACATCATGCACCGTATCGGCGGCAATAACGACCGATAGACGAATCTCGGAAGTGGAAACCAGCTTAATGCTGATGCCCAGCTCGTAGATCGCCGCGAACATTTTGGCTGCGACACCCGGGTTGCTGACCATGCCTGCGCCAACGATGGATACTTTAACGAGATCCACTTCGGAGTTGACTTCGCGGTATGGCACTTCATTGCGAATGCTCTCTACGACTGCGATTGCTTTATCTTTATCGTTCAGGGAAACCGTGAACGCAAAGTCTGCTTTACCGTCTTGGGTGCCGCTTTGAACGATAATATCAACGTCGATGCCGTTAGAAGCAAGCGCGCCGAACACTTTTGCAAGTACGCCCGGAATATCTTCTACACCCAGAATACTGATTCGTGCTACGTTTTTGTCATAGGCGATGCCGCGAACGACCATCCCTTGTTCCATGACCGCTTCCTCCTTCACACTCGTGCCTTCATTTTGCGTAAAGCTAGAACGAACTACAAGACGTACATTATAATTTTTGGCATATTCCACCGCTCGCGGATGAAGGACGGCTGCGCCTAAGTTCGCAAGCTCGAGCATTTCGTCGTACGAAATCTCATCCAATTTACGGGCGCATTTCACTACGCGCGGATCCGTCGAATAGATTCCGTCCACATCCGTGTAAATTTCACAGACATCCGCTTTAATGGCAGCAGCCAGCGCTACGGCCGTCGTATCGGAGCCGCCGCGGCCCAGTGTCGTGATATCGCCTTCTGAAGTGGAACCCTGGAAACCTGCAACAATTACCGTGTACCCGTTGTCTAATGCAGCAAAAATACGATCCGGCTTAATATCCGTAATCCGTGCCTTCGCATGAACCGCTTCTGTCTCGATTCCTGCTTGCCAACCTGTGAATGACATCGCCTTGTGCCCAATTGCATCAATGGCCATCGAAAGCAGCGCAACCGATATTTGTTCGCCTACCGTCAGCAGCATATCCATTTCACGTGCGGGCGGGTTCGCGTTTAGCAGCTTGGATTGATCGATTAGATCATCGGTTGTATCTCCCATAGCGGAGACGACTACTACAACCTTATGACCGGCTTCCTTATAATCGGCGATTCGCCTTGCAACCCGTTGCATCCGCTCTGTTGAGCCGACGGAGCTGCCGCCGAACTTCATTACTATCAACGACACTTCTGATCCACTCCCAACGCAGTTCTAAGTGTAAAGTCTAATGTTCTTCATAAAACAAGATTATAGCATATATACGTAAGTTTGAATATGACAAAAAAGCCGTACGGCGCGATGTCCGGACGGCTTTGCAGCTGCTTCTTATTGCTCTTTAGCACGGGAGATATATTTGCCGTCGCGCGTATCGATCAGCAGTACATCGCCTTCGTTAATGAAGAGCGGAACTTGAACGTTAAGGCCTGTTTCACAAGTTGCGTTCTTCGTAGCGCCTTGTGCCGTGTTGCCTTTAACGCCCGGCTCTGTTTCCGTTACTTTCAGGTCAACCGTGTTCGGCAATTGGATACCGATGATTTCTGTATTGTAGCTGGAGATGTTAACGGTCATGTTTTCTTTCAGGAAGTTGATTTCCCATTCCAGTTGCTTTTTATCAAGCGTGAATTGGTCATACGTTTCGTTATCCATGAAAGAATATTCGGAGCCGGAGTTGTACAGATATTGTACGGCACGGTTCTCGATGTTGGCTTTACCAATGTTCTCGCCTGCGCGGAACGTTCTTTCAACTGTGTTGCCGTTTCTGAGGTTCTTCAGCTTCGAGCGAACGAACGCTGCGCCTTTACCCGGTTTAACGTGTTGAAAATCAATAACGGTGAAGATATCGCCTTCTACCTCAACGGTTAGGCCTGTTTTAAAATCATTAACTGAAATCACTGCAATTCCTCCTGTACTGTAATAGGGAGTTTGATGGAATCAAACGCTCTCTTTGATTGGAATAGGGAGTTTAACGCACCCTGTTTTTATAAAACTCACGCCAAAGTGAACAATGTCTTCGGGGATGAGGTTAATAACGCATTTCCATCAGCGGTGATGACGATATCGTCTTCGATCCGAACGCCGCCGAAACCAGGTATGTAAATGCCCGGCTCTACCGTTACGGTCATACCCGGTTCAAGAACGGTCGTTCCGCCCACCGACAACCGCGGCGACTCGTGAATTTCCATGCCAAAGCCGTGGCCCGTTCCATGTCCGAATTTGTCGCCAAAGCCATGACGCGTAATAATGTCGCGCGCCAGCGCATCTGCTTCACGTCCGGTCATGCCCGGTTTGATGCCTGCCAATGCGGCAAGCTGTGCTTCCAATACAATGTCATAAATCTCGCGATGACGGTCTGTAGGTTTCCCCACCACGATCGTTCTCGTAAGATCAGAGCAATAACCGTTATATAAAGCGCCAAAATCAAGCTTCACAAACTCATTATTGCCAATTACACGGTCACTTGCAACACCATGCGGCAAAGCGGAACGTTCTCCCGATGCTACGATGGTATCGAACGAGGACGATGTCGCGCCTCTGCTGCGCATGAACATCTCCATCTCAAGCGCAACTTCGCGTTCGCGCAGACCCGGCTTGATAAAGCCGAGAATATGATTGAACGTTTCATCGGCCAGCGCGCAGGATTCACGAATGACGGCAAGTTCTGCTTCATCCTTGAACAATCGCAAATCTTCGATGACGCCGGAAGCCGGGGTCAATTCGATTGCAGTGCCAAGTGCTTCTTTCCAAGCGGTATAGCTGCTGAATACGACGTGATCCTGTTCGAAAGCAAGCTTGCGAACTCCCGCGGAAGCGGCCAGATCCTTCACCGTATCCATCCACTTCGGTCCATGCTCAACAACCGTAAAGTCCGGCGCTTGCTCTGGAGCCTGTGTCATATAACGGAAATCCGTCAACAGCCAACTGTCTGAAGCGGTGATGAGCAGCACGCCTGACGAGCCTGTAAATCCACTTATGTACCGACGGTTAACGGCACTCGTTACGAGAATCGCGTCCGCCTGCAGAGCAGGGAGCTTATCGCGTAAACCGGCTAAACGTTTAGATGTCATGGAATCACCCTTTTTCATTATGCTGCTGTAAATGTTGAAGCAGTGCGTTCAAGCCAAGCACATAGCTCTGTGCGCCAAAACCGGCAATTTGTCCGACGGCAACAGGCGCTATGACCGAAACATGGCGGAAAGCTTCACGTTTATGAATATTCGAAATATGTACCTCTACTACAGGCAAGCCCACACTGCTGATCGCATCGCGAATCGCATAGCTGTAATGGGTAAAGGCACCCGGATTCATAACAATTCCATCCGCTTGGCCATAGGCTTCATGAATGCGATCAATGATCGCTCCCTCATGATTCGATTGAAAGAACGAAACCTCCGCTCCCAGCGAATCTGCGGTTTCCTTCACCAACGATTCGATCGCTTGAAGCGACATCGAACCGTAAACACCGGGTTCCCGGATGCCGAGCATGTTTAAATTCGGCCCATTTAGTACAAGTATTCTGGTCATGGAGAGTCCTCCCGGCGCATAGATCATTAGCCATTCTATCACAAAGACCCACCGTTTGAGAAGTGCTCTCCGGACCTGGATATAGCTATAGTGCGCCGACCGGTTCTCTGGACGCCTCGTCGGTAAATTCGAAGGCAATCGTGTAGCCGATAAACAAGCCCCATAGCGTGAAGAAACAGCCTTCCGTAAATAACGTGTCGTAGCCGATTTTATTGACGGGATCCATCATCTGCATAACGGGACCGATCGTCATAAACAGCAGGAGCCACCAGACTAAGCCGTAGAACACGCCCGCCCATGGTCCCCCCAGCCTCCCCAGCAGCACCTTATAGATGAAAGTCGCGATAATCGAAAACACGGTAAATGCCGCAATTCCGGCGAAATGCCCCCATCCCGACTTCAAGAAGGATTGCTGGAAGAAAGGCTCCAAGAGAAATCCAGGCATTACCTTTGTAAAGTGAATCGCGTACAGGAGCCAATGCAGCAGCCCCCAAATGACGCCGGCAAAAAAACCTAATTTCAGGCAATAGGCAAACGGATTTGTATGCGGCTTACCGTTGTAATCGCTTGGACTGTTATGCTTTCTGCGTTCTGTAGTTACTTTCCGCATCTGACATGCGCCTCCTATAACTGGATTGATCTAGAGAGTGATTGGCGTTAGTATGCGCAATCGTTTCTGCCGCAAATCGGAACATTCAGCATTTCAGGGAATCGATGCTACTCGCAATCAGTTCGGGAATCAAGTACAATAAGGAGAGAATTCGAAATTATTCATAGACGCAAATGTCAAACTAAAGGATGGTGATTCGCCCTTGTCTCAAAGCACGCAAAATATTTATGGCGGACAAGCCGTCATTGAAGGAGTTATGTTTGCGGGAAGACACGCAAATGTGACTGCGGTTCGTCGGAAGAATAATGAAATCATTTTCTATGAGGTACCGCGCACGACAAAACCTTGGATTCAGAAGCTCAAAAAAATACCGCTGCTCCGCGGCGTGGTCGCTATTCTCGAATCAAGCGCCAAAGGATCACAGCATTTAAATTTCTCGATGGAATCGTACGCGGAAGATGAGTTGGACGAAGCTAAAGACGGCGACAAGCCAAGTGCGACCAAGGAGAAAAGCGGCTGGAGCCTGAGCATGATTGTCGGGGTTGCGATTGCGGGGATTCTGTCCTTCGTATTCGGTAAGCTGATTTTCACCCTTGTACCGGCACTTATCGAACAGTTGCTCTTCGAACAAGCTTTCGAGAATATAATAGTACACAACCTGATTGAAGGTTTTATCAAAATCTTACTGCTGCTCTCTTATTTATATTTCATCTCGCTTACACCGATCATTAAACGGTTGTTCCAGTATCACGGCGCAGAGCATAAAGTAATAAGCGCTTACGAAGCCGGAGCGGAGCTCACGGTTTCCAATGTACAACGATTCACACGCTTGCATTACCGCTGCGGAAGCAGTTTCATCGTGTTCTCCGTATTGGTCGGCGTGATCGTATATTCGTTTTTCCATTGGGATTCCTTATGGGAACGGATTTATCTTCGCATCCTGTTGTTGCCGGTAGTACTCGGCGCATCTTACGAAGCGCTTCGTTTCACCAATGCGCTGCGCGATTTGCCCGTACTTCGTTTCCTTGGTTACCCTGGGCTGTGGCTTCAGAAGCTAACGACGAAAGAGCCTACGGATGAGCAAGTGGCTGTATCAATCGCTTCCTTCAATCGTATGCTGGAGCTGGACGGCCAGGTAGCCAAAACGCAAGCCTAATAGTCAAGATATGGGAAGGAAGGGTGAAGGTCATGCCTCGTAAAATGAGCCTTCTGTCAGTCATCATCCTAGCGCTTGTCGTCATCGGTATCATTAGCCAAACGATAAGTAATCCCTACCAGCTAATCATCCCGATCGCCGTATTCGGTGCTATCTACCTGCTCTACAAATTCCCTCCGGGCGCCGCTGCAAGAGCGAAAGCCAAGCCGCGTTATAAGACCGGAGCGCGAAAGGACCAGCAGCAGGCAAGCAAGAGTAAAACTCGCAAGAATATGCCGTTTCGCGTGATCGAAGGCGGCAAGGATGATGACAATTTACCTAAATATCACTAAGCTGCACCAACTATAAGGGGCATCCCTAAGCGCCATGATCTTCATGACGGCTTGGAGATGCCCCTTTTGTTTCTACTCGTTATTCAAATCCGCGTGTACGGCCTTGAAATCTTCCATGCGCGAAGGATCCCGACGGAAAAATTCCACAAGCGTTTCGATGCAGGTGATCGAATCCCAGCTCAAGTGATGCTCGATCCCTTCCACATCTTTATAAATGTTCTCGTCTTGCACCCCTATAATCGTCAGGAACGTTTCGAGCAAATGATGCCGCTCGACGAGACGTTTGCCCATTTTCTTCCCTTTATTGGTCAGCACTAGGCCCCGATACTTCTCATAAATCAGATAGCTGTCTTTATCCAGCTTCTGAATCATCTTCGTAACTGACGAAGGATGTACCTCAAGTCCCTCCGCAATATCGGAGACACGCGCGTATCCTTTTTCATCAATTAATTTATAAATCCGTTCTAAATAATCCTCCATACTCGGAGTAGGCATTCCACTTTCCTCCATTCACCGTCATCCCGTACGTTAGGACCATCCTCGCATTACTCTTAGTATCATACACCGCCCGCCATATACGCCGCAACCTGTCGCACTTAACTTTCCATGTTTGCTTTGTGACGGATTTCATCAAACTAACGGTACTTTTCGTTCGAATCCCAAGGAGGTGTATTCCACTTGAGTACAACTGTGCTTGATCGACCGCCCGCGAACTCACGAGTGGTTCACGAGTCCTTTATTCCGGAACTTGTTTATTTCGAGCCTGCCGCGCTTGACTATCCTAAAGGGCAACGAATTTTGGAATGGGTGAAGTCCATCGGCATTCCGTACAAAATGACGACTTCCCATAACCGCATTACCAATTTACCCGGTGAAACCGAACTGGAACAGTATAAAATCGCAAAAAGAACCCTCGTCGTCGGCATCCGTAAAACGTTGAAATTCGATACGTCCAAGCCATCGGCTGAATACGCCATCCCCATCGCCACCGGCTGCATGGGACACTGCCATTATTGTTACCTTCAAACGACGCTTGGCGCCAAACCTTATATCCGCATCTACGTGAATACCGATGATATCATGCAAGCCGCTAAAGCTTATATCGATGAACGCATTCCGGAAATTACGAGGTTCGAAGCCGCCTGTACCTCCGATCCGGTCGGTCTTGAGCCGATTTCAGGCAGCTTGCGCGAGCTTATTACGTTCATGGCCGGACAAGAGTACGGCAGGCTTCGTTTCGTCACGAAATATCACTATGTCGATTCCCTGCTCGATATTAAACATAACAATCATACACGCATTCGTTTCAGCGTCAATGCCAATTATGTGATCAAGAACTTTGAGCCTAACACCTCTCGATTTGAACAGCGTATTGAAGCTGCTGCCAAAATCGCCAGAGCCGGTTATCCGCTCGGCTTCATCATTGCGCCGATTATCTGGCACGACGGCTGGCAAGAGGGTTATGCGGAACTCCTCTCATCCCTTGCTGCTGCTCTTCCGAAGGATGCCTCGTCGAATTTAACCTTCGAGCTTATTCAGCATCGCTTCACGAAAACAGCGAAGAACGTTATCGAGAAACGATACCCCAAGACTAAGCTTGAAATGGACATCGAGAAACGCAAATACAAATGGGGCCGCTGGGGACAAGGCAAATATGTATACCCCGATGAACAAGCAGAAGCGCTCCGCATGTTTATCTCGGAGCGCATCTTTGAACATTTTGAAGATGCTAAGATTGAGTATTTCACTTGAACTGCTAAAAGTACGTAAGAAAAGAAGGGTGTGACCGGAGAGTTTACGTGCTGCCTTTGATGGGGGGATATAACCTTAAAACCTAATCCGAAATAACCCCCTATCAACAGCAGCCGCAGGCACATCCCTTCGTTCTGAAGCTTACTTTAAGCAGTGATTAGAACTTCAGCCAATCCGGCGTGATGGTGTTCAGCCAGATCGTGATCTTCGTCATTCGGTCGGTGAAGAGCAGCACGCCCATGAGCAGCATGACGGCGCCGCCGATTTTCATCATGATGGCGGAATACCGTACGATCCATCTCGTTGAGCCGATGAAGAAGGCCAGTACGAAGAACGGAATCGCAAAGCCGAGCGCGTAAGCGGTCGTAAGCTGGAACCACGTTCCCGGCTCGGAAGCAGCCATTAACAGGATACTGGCCAGAATCGGACCTGTACACGGTGACCAGCCTGCGGAGAAGCCGATGCCGAAGATAAAGGATGCAAAGTAACCGGAACGGTTGGTTTTGAGCGGTATTTTCATTTCGCGCAGCAATAATTTCGGCTGAATCAGTCCCATTAAGATAAGGCCCATCAGAATGATAAGGACGGCAGAGAGCTGTCGAATAAGCGTTTGATACTCGGAGAACAGTTCCGCGAATGCATTTGTGCCATAACCCAGCGTGTAATAAACGACCGAAAACCCTAAGATGAAGAAGAACGTATGGGACATCGTGCGAATCCGGACTACCTTGCCGGGATGTTCGCTCTTCAAATCGCTTACGGATACACCGGTGATATAGGATAAATACGACGGGTATAGCGGCAGGCAGCATGGAGAAATAAAGGAAGCGATCCCTGCTCCGAACGCAGCCCAAATCGTTACGTCAGACATATGTACAACACCTCCATCTTCATCCTGCGCTGAATTTCCGTCTGATGGAAAGAAGCAGCAATAGCATAACAATAAGAAGCATAACGATCGTGCCGCCCGGCGCCAGGTTCCATACACCTGCAACCAGCAACCCGATTGTAACGGCAAGCTCTGCAATGACGACAACCGTGACTACGGATTGCCGGAAACTTCTGGCGATGATTAGACTGCAAGCCGCCGGAATGGTAAGCAGCGCGGACACGAGCAATGCACCGACGATCTTGATTGACACGCTGATGACGAGTGCCGTGAGCACACTGATCATGAAATTGAAATAACGTGTCGGCAAACCGCTTACAGCTGCCGCATCTTCGTCGAAGGTGAGCAGAAACAATTCTTTCGCATGAAGTGCAACAGCGAGCAATACAATGACGGTTACGACTCCGATTAATATGAGATCCACGGAATCAAGCGTGTAAATACTGCCGAACAAATATCCGCTGACGCTGACGTTAAAGCCTTTGCCCATTGTAAATAGCAAGGATGCAAGCGCTACGCCGCCCGACATAATGATGGCGATTGACAGCTCCGCATAGGTCTTGTACGCTTTGCGCAGCTTCTCAATGGCGAACGTGGCGGCAAGCGCGAATAGGAGCCCCATCGCCACAGGGTAGACACCGATCAGAAACCCCAATGCAACCCCCGCTATCGAAACATGCGCTAAAGTATCCCCGATCATAGAGAGCCTTCGCAAGACAAGAAAAAGGCCCATAAGCGGGGCCGTAATACCAATGAGCACGCCCCCGATCAGCGCCCTCTGAAAAAATTCACTCGTTACGATATCCACCTAAACGCCTACTTTCCCTCTCTCCATGGAATGACGCAGCTCTCGTAAGCTGTGCGTCAAATTCGTTTCCACGCAATCCTCCAGATCATGAGAATGCTTCACATAAAACTTGATTTTGCCGCATTGCTGCTTCGGCTGCTGACCTAAATAAGAACGGATCATCTCCATATCATGCGAAACCATCAGGAACGTAATGTTATGGTGCTGATGCATATGTTTGATCAGGTGGAAGAACCCTTCCTGTGTCTCGGAATCGATACCGACCGTCGGCTCGTCCAGGATGAGCAATGCGGGGTTGTTGATGAGCGCGCGCGCCAGAAAAGCACGCTGTTGTTGGCCGCCGGACAGCTGCCCGATTCGTTTGCCGGCCAAATCCTCGATCTTCATCGCATGTAACGCTTCATCGCACTTGATGCTATCCGCCTTCGATATCCGTTTAAACAGCTTATTGCGGCTGTATAAACCGGATAACACGACCTCCCGCACGGTAGCCGGGAAGAGCGGATTAAATGAATTCTTTTGCGGTACATAGCCGATTCGGTTCCAATCTCTAAATTGCCCGACAGGCTCACCGAACAGCTTGATCGTCCCGCTTGTCGGTTTCATCAAACCTACAATCATTCGCAACAATGTCGTCTTCCCTGCTCCGTTGGAGCCGATTAGCCCCACGAAGTCCCGCTCCTGGATCGAAAAACAGACATCGTCGATGACCGGTTTTTGCTCATAGGCAAACGAGACATCGTTTAACTCTATGATCGGCTGATGGCACACAAACGGCTGTTGTTGCTGCTTTGTCTGCATCCTTGTTTCCTTCTTTCTATTGTAAGGCTTGAACTAGATTTTGCAAATTTGCCTTCATTAGAGAGAAATAATCTTCTCCCTTGGCTTCCTGCTCCGGCGTAAGCCCTTCAAGCGGGTTCAGCACCATCGTGCTGACGTTAGCTTCCCTGGCAAGCGTCTTTGCCAATTCGTCGGATACCAGCTCTTCAAAGAAGATATATTTAATCCCATTGTCCTTCACATACTTAGCGATGCGAAGCAAATCCTGAGCTTTCGGCTCTGCATCAGGGGACAACCCCATTATAGCCACTTGTTTCAGTCCGTAATCACGGGCCAAATATCCAAACGCCTGGTGCGATGTCACAATATCCTTGCGTGGCGCTGCACTCAGCGCCTTCGTATACGAATCATCCAGCTCCGTTAGCTTCGCTTGCAGCTTAGCATAGTTGGTTTCGTAATCACTCTTATGTGACTGGTCTGCTGCAACAAATTGATCCAATACGGTCTTCGCCATAATGAGCATGGATTTGGGGCTAACCCATGTATGAGGATCGACATGATGGCTATGTTCATCATCATCGTGACCCTCATCGTGATCCTCCGGATTGCCGGAGATTTTCACAATATCCTTGCTTGCTTCTACGGTCATTAACTTCGTATCGCTCGGCAAACCTTGCAAGAAATCATCGACCCAGCCTTCCAAGCCTGCACCGTTATACAGAAACAGCTGTGCCTTCGAGGCCGTGTCCAAGTCACGGCTCTTCGGGCTCCAATCATGCGGCTCTACGCCGGCCGGGATCATATTAATGACATTCGCGCCGCTTCCCCCGATTTGCTCAGCGAGGAAGTAAAGCGGGTAGAAGCTGGTTACAACATTCAGCTTCCCCTCTACCAGCTTGCCTTGCGATGCGGAACCGCAGCCGGTGAGTATAAAAACAAGAAAAGCCAGCGTAATCGCTGACAGCGCCATCGGACGGAATAATTTCAAAACCATGCGTTCTGTGCACCTCTACTTCTCATAATCGTAAACATTACAATTTGATTATATAGACGCCTATATGCCCTGTCAACAAGCAACCGCCGGAGCATAGCGCTCCGGCGGTCCATCGTTCATGCTTATTTCACAATTGCACCGTTAGGCATATCGTCAGGCACAGTTGCCAATGTCAATTGATCACCGTGCGAAGCGGCTAGAATCATGCCTTGCGACATTTCGCCGCGCAGCTTAACCGGCTTCAGGTTGGTTACGCAAATGACTTTGCGTCCTACAAGCTGCTCCGGCGTGTAGAATTTGGCGATTCCGGAAACAACTTGACGCTTCTCGAAACCCAGGTCCAGCTGCAGCTTCAGAAGTTTATCCGCCTTCGGAATCGGCTCGGCAGCCAACACTTGCGCCACGCGCAGTTCTACCTTGGCAAACTCATCAATGGCAATCTCTTCTTTCGTTGCCGGTGCTTCTGTCTCCACAGGTGCTGCCGGAGCTGCCACAGTTTCGGCTGCAGCCGGCTCAGCAGCAGCTTCTGCGGATGCAGTACCGCCGCCCATAGAGATGGCGATAAACGAAGTCTCCTCCGCTACGTCGAGGCGCGGGAAGATCGGATCGCCCTTCGCTACTTTCGTGCCGCCCGGGAATTGGCCGAATTGCTTCGTGCTGTTCCAATCCGTCAGCGCACCTTCTGTAAGTCCAAGCTGCGCGCGGATCTTAAGCGGCGCATTTGTCAGGAACGGCTGCAGCAGAATGGAGATGATGCGGAGCGATTCTGCCAAGTGATGCATAACAGAAGCAAGCTCGCCGCGTTTCTCTTCGTTCTTTGCGAGTGTCCATGGCTGGGTTTCATCGATATATTTGTTCGTGCGGCTGACTAGCTGCCAGATCGCAGTAAGCGCTACGGAGAACTCCATACGCTCCATGGCGGCTTCGACCTGATCAGCCGTGCCAATCGCCAGTGTGGACAATGTCTCATCGAATGCCGTTACAATACCATCGTAAGCCGGAACATTGCCGCCGAAATATTTGTCGATCATCGCGATCGTCCGGTTCAACAGGTTGCCAAGATCATTCGCAAGGTCGAAGTTGATCCGTTCCACGAAGTTCTCGGGTGTGAACGTACCATCCGCGCCAAACGGCACTTCGCGAAGCAAGTAATAACGAAGCGCATCGAGACCGTAACGGTCGATCAAGGTTACCGGATCAACGACATTGCCTTTGGACTTGGACATTTTGCCATCCTTCATTAGAAGCCATCCGTGCGCGAAGACCTTCTTCGGAAGCGGCAAATCAAGCGCCATCAGCATAATCGGCCAGTAGATGGTGTGGAACCGCACGATTTCTTTACCGACCAAGTGTACGTCAGCCGGCCAGAACTTGTCGTAGCGGCTCTGATTGTCCGAACCGTAGCCCAGCGCCGTAATATAGTTCGACAGCGCATCGATCCAAACATACACGACATGCTTAGGATCGCCTTTTACTTTAACGCCCCAATCGAAGGTTGTACGGGATACCGCCAAGTCTTCAAGGCCCGGCTTGATGAAGTTGTTGATCATTTCGTTCTTGCGGGATTCCGGCTGAATAAATTCCGGGTTCTCTTCGTAGAACTGCAGCAAACGATCCGCGTATTTGCTCATCCGGAAGAAATAACTCTCTTCCTTCACCAGCTCCACCGGACGTCCGCAATCCGGACAGTTGCCGTTTACCAGCTGACGCTCCAGGAAGAACGATTCACATGGCGTGCAGTACAGGCCTTCGTAGTTTCCTTTATAGATATCGCCTTGCTGAAGCAGCTGATCGAAGATTTGCTCCACGACTGCTTTATGGCGATCTTCCGTTGTGCGAATGAAATCATCGTTGGAGATATCAAGCTTCTTCCACAGCTCTTTAATGGTTACTACGATATCGTCGACGAACTGCTGAGGCGTTTTGCCCTTCTCTTGTGCCTTGCGTTCAATCTTCTGGCCGTGCTCGTCAGTACCGGTCAAATACCAAACGTCATAACCGCGCAGCCGCTTGTAGCGAGCCATCGCATCACCGGCTACCGTCGTATACGCATGACCGATATGGAGCTTATCGCTCGGATAATAAATGGGTGTCGTAATGTAAAAGGATGGTTTCGTCGTTTCACTCATTGTATCTCGTCTCCTTGTTCGGGTTTAGTCTGAATCATAAACGCAAAAAAAAGCTTCCATCCACTATGGGACGAAAGCTTGTCGCTAACGCGGTACCACCCAATTTTCTCTCCCCGACATGCCGCTCCGGAGAAAGCTTCATTAGAACCATACGCCTGCACGTGCACAGCGATGGCCTTTAAACCGGTAACGAGGTCAGTCGCCGCACCCTTACTTCAGCTTCCAATCAGCCGAGCGCTCGAGCACGAGTTCTCCCGGACCATTTTCCAAAAGCTGCACCTTGCCGGCTTCCACCTGTCCCGGCTCTCTGGTTAGGTCATCTCTTTTGTACTTATCCGTTCATCGAACATCCTATTGGTAATGATTCTCTTGCGAAAACTATACCGAATCTTGCGTATCACTGTCAAGGCCGGCAGACGCCTGCCTCTCGCGTTCTTCGCGGGTCGGCGGCACATAATCGATCCCTCCGGGATGAAAGGGGTGACAGCGGCAAATGCGTCTGGCTGCCAGCCAGCTTCCGCGAAGCGGACCATGCTTATCGATTGCTTCCAGCGCGTAGGCGGAACAGGTCGGATAGAAACGGCAGGTTGGCGGCTTGATCGGCGAAATAAACCGGCGGTATACGTGAATCGGTGCTTTAATGATCGCTCGCATGGCCGCAGCCTCCTTTTGTTCTATTTTGACCTAATTTCATCTTAACGTCAATTTAACAAGTATATATTCCCCTTCCCTACTAGCAATGTCGTAATTTTATAGTTAATATGTCATAGTAACGTATTTAACAGCGGTTTCAATTGTGTTAGGGTTAAACCATGTCGCATAATCAGAGCACAAAAAACTGCGATCGCACGACATCATTACCCAAATTCAAGCACTTAACAGGAGGAATTTCTAGATGATTCGCGTAGGAATGCTTAGCTACTGGCATGTACATGCCTGGGATTACACCAAACAAGTTCAAGAAAATCCAAACACAGAGATCGTAGCTGTATGGGACGAGCTGCCAAACCGCGGTCAAGAAAATGCGGACAAACTGGGCGTACAATTCATCGCTGACCTGGATGAGCTGCTTGCTCGCACAGATATCGACGCTGTAGTTGTAGATACACCGACAAACATGCACCGCGACGTAATGGTGAAAGCCGCGCGGGCCGGCAAACATATTTTCACGGAGAAAGTTATCGCTCCAACGCTTAGCGAAGTAAACGAAATTATCGCTGCTGTTAATGAAGCAGGCGTGAAATTGACCGTTTCCCTTCCGCGTATCAACGATTCTTACACGCTTGCTGCACAAGAAGTGCTTAGCCAAGGCCTGCTTGGCGATTTGACTCAAGTGCGCGTTCGCTTGTCCCACAACGGTGCGACAGCCGGCTGGCTGCCAGAGCATTTCTACAACCTGGAGCAATGCGGCGGCGGCGCTCTGATCGATCTGGGCTGCCACCCGGTTTACCTGACTCGTTTGTTCCTCGGCTTGCCTGAGAGCGTTAATGCGACTTTCGGTCACGTTACAGGCAAAGAAGTTGATGACAACACCGTTACGACTTTGCGTTATGCAAACGGCGCATTCGGTATCGCGGAAGCGGGCTTCGTTAACGCGTGCTCCCCATTCTGCTTCGAAATCCATGGTACAGACGGATCGCTCCTATACGGCTTCCCGGACAATGCGGTTCGCGTACGCAGCACGAAATCGGATTCGCCGCAAGAGTGGGTAACGATCGACCAACCGGCTAACCGCATTCCTGCTTTCGATCAATGGGTAGGTCATATCTTGAATGACACAACTGCCGATGAGAACATCGCGCTTGCGATCGACCTGACGAAAATCATGGAAGCTTCCACGATTTCCGAGAACGAGAAACGTTCGGTATCCCTTTCCGAGCTGAAAAACTAAACGAATTTCCGAAGAAGGAGGTGGCAGCGCCTTGGCTAAACCGTTTACGTATTCAATCATGGCAACTCGCAGTGATGAAATAGATCGGCTGGACATTCAGTTCCGCTGGGGAGGGTACGGCTTTCGGGTACTTCGCTGCCATCTCGCTACCTTCTCTCCGGGCAAAATCGTTCGTTTCCACAAGCATTCGGAATACGAGTTTCATTTTATTCCCCGCGGCAAAGGTACTGTCATCATGGAAGACACGGTCCACCAGCTGCATGAAGGGCTGTTCTATTTAACCGGCCCGAATGTACTCCATCAGCAAGAAGCGGATGCCCGCGAAGCGATGGATGAGCTGTGTCTGCACATTGATATCGTGCCGATTCCCGAAAGTGATGATGAAGAAAGCTGGGGAGATCCTTGGGAACGCCATGAAGCGGAGAATTGCATTCAGGCGCTTAATAACCTGCCGCTGCGTCCGCATGTCGACCAGTACAATGCGATGTCTTGGTTTCTGTCGGCTTACCGCGCTTGGACGGAAGGACAGCCCGGTGCTTTCTCTTCGATCAAGCAATCGATCATTCAGATCTTGCTTCGCGCATCACGGATGTCGTCGGTTCCTAACGCTACGTTCAAACCGCCGTCAAGGAATATGAACGAGCACCGGTTTCGGATTGCCACCCAGTTTATTCATGATAACTATGCGCAGCCATTAACTCTTCAAGAGGTAGCTGAACGCATTCCGATCAGTGCAAGGCAGCTGCAGCGCATCTTCCGCGAGCAGGGTGAAGAATCATTCAGCGCGTATTTGGAAAATTACCGCCTCTCTCAAGTATGCTCCGCGATTATTGAAGGTCAGAATCCGATCGAGCATATCGCGCTTGAGCATGGTTTTGCCAGCAGCAATTATTTGTATTATGTCTTTAAGAAGCGGTTCAATATGACGCCGAGACAGTTCCGCATTCAGCATACGTCGGTGAAATCGTCCGGATTGGACGAGAAGTTAAAGGAGATGAATCGAAGTTGACCACTACGAAGCCTATTCGAATTGGGATTATCGGAAGCGGCGGTATCGCACATGCACATGTTCGTCAGTACAAACAGTTGCCGGGCGTTGAAATTGTTGCAGTCGCAGATGTCATTCCAGGCAAAGCCAAACAATTTACGGAATCGCTCTCATTAACAGATACGCAAGCTTTTGACAGTCACCGCAGTATGCTGGAATTGGATCTGGACGGAGTCAGCATTTGTACGCCTAACGTGTCCCATCATGCCACTACAGTTGATGCCCTTCGTGCCGGCAAGCAAGTTCTTCTTGAGAAGCCGATGTCCGTAACGTTGGCAGAAGCGGTTGATATGGTGCAAACCGCCCGCGAAACAGACCGTATGCTGACAATCGGCTTCCAGCCGCGCTATGACCCCAACATGAAGCTGGTTCAGGACATCGTGCAATCCGGCAAGCTCGGCAACGTCTATTACGTCGAAACCGGCGGCGGCCGCAGACGCGGCATGCCTGGCGGCACGTTCATCAGCAAAGCACTCGCCGGTGCCGGCGCAATGGCGGATATCGGCTGCTACTCGCTTGATATGGCCTTGAACGCACTTGGCTACCCGCGCCCGCTTACCGTTTCGGCATTTACAAGCAATCATTTCGGTACCAATCCGCTCTATCATCCCGAAGCAAGCAAGTTTGAAGTGGAAGACTTCGGCGTTGCGATGGTCCGTTTCGAGAACGATCTCGTGCTTCAGTTCAAGATTTCTTGGGCGATGCATATGGACTCGCTCGGTTCCACGATCTTCCTTGGCACCGATGGCGGTCTCAAAGTCAACCCTCACGGCTCAGGCAACTGGTCCGGCGTTTGGGATGGCAAAGTCGGCAGCATGACGTTGTACCATGATTTCATGGGCCAACAAACGTCTACGCCTGTACCTGCTATTGAACACAATAAAGACCTGTTCTTCGAGAAAGTCCGCGACTTCGTGGATGCGATTCGCGAAGGCCGCCCTGCCCCGATTCCGGGCGAGCAAATTATGATTCAGCAAGCGATTATCGACGGCGTTATTCGTTCCGCAGAGCTTCGCCGCGAAGTTGAAATCACACTGCCTTGGTAAGCTCATAAGCTGCCTGCGCATGACAAAAAAGCCTGCAAGCCCGGTACTCGCTCTACTTCAGAGCGTGTATCCAGCTTGCAGGCTTTTGTCTTACTTGCGGAATCCCGGCAGTGGCAGGAACAGCATGGCAACCGGTAAGTTGCTGCCCGCAGCTAACGTGAATACCATTTCGACAGACTCTTCCGAATTGCCGGTGCGGTATAGAACGACCGCTTCCTTATTGTCCTTCAGAATCGTCTCGTTCGCGACGGTGACCACCTGACCATTAATCATAAAGGCTCCGGTGTAGTACCCGCCTCTTGCATTCAGGGCAATCAGTGTATTAGGCGCCACATGCGGCAGGCGTAGTTTGTAGAGAACGCCGAAATTGCCGATGTTGTACTCTAATTGACCGCTTGTATCGTCAATGCCATCCAAATACGTATCCAGCTTCTTATCGCCCAGCATAATACGCTGCGGCGTTTCCCCTAGCGTATCATTCAGATCGATGTCGCGGTCTGCGTTGTAGAATGTCCCTCTGACATGCTTGCCGTCCCGCGGCATAACGGACAAGTTCGGCAGCTCTGCAATCGGGTTCTTGCCTGCGGCTACGACGACAATTTGGAATTTCAGCTCTTGGTCAGCGTAGATATCTGCATAAGCCGACAGAACTTCCATGATTTTCATCGGCGTTTTCGAAATTTCAGGAAGAATCTCTTTCGTTTCATGCGGTCTGATCGTCATCCATCTTGGAGAAGGATTCTCGCCGATTGACTTCAAGTAACGCACGGTAGAAAGCTTTCCGGTATTCACAACATACGGATCCGGACCACCGATGCCGATTGAGCTGGTGTTTACATTAACCGGCGTGCCGTTGTTGTTTGTTGCAAGCAAATACATTTTGACCGGATAACCGATGTTGTTCACATTGTGGAACATGAATCGTACTTGCCCCGTTAGCTGAGCCTCGTAAGCAATGCCCTCTTGAAGCAGCGTCTCCGGGCTGTTACTGCGCACCATCTGAGCCGATTCCGATTGGAAGGCATACGTCAGTGCCGGAATATTCAACACGGAATTGCTGTCTATACTGAATTTATCGCCAATTTTGGTGAACAATTTATTATATTCATCCCGTGTGTAGAGCACTTCCGACGTCACCGTGACCGTCTTCGTGACCGAATGAACCATGCCATGGCGATCCTCTACCTCAAGCGTAACCTGCTTATCGCCTGCTTCGAAGAAGGCCTTGTCATTGCCTGTCCATGTACGACGAACAATATTGTTCTCGTCATCGGTACTTTGATCGATATAGGTAATATTCTCACCGATCCGATAGCTGGATCGCTCTGTGGTAAAGTCGGCAACTGGCGCCTCATTCGGCGGTCTGACATCGACGGTTACAGCGAAAGGATCGCTCCATAAACCGTTAACATCTTGAACCTGTCTCGTAATAGTATAGATCCCCGCTTCCGGGAATACATCCATACGGCCTTCATACCGATCATCGACGAATGGCGCGTCCGTATAGTTAATCGAACGATCGATATACGCTACCGTTGTTTGTCCTGCATAAATTTCAGTCGGCTGTACTTCGAAGAACGCTTTTGGCTTCTTCGGAACGACAACGGTGTTCCAAGATAATGTAATTTGCTTTCCTGCTACTGCAATCGCACTGTCCGTGAGTATGCCCCATGAACGAAGCGGTACCATGAGGGAACCATTCAGAATATACGGCTTCCCCGTTAACTTAACAGGCGTGCCGCCGCGATATGCATACATGCTTCCAATCTTAAAACGAAGGACATTCGAAGAACCGGTTGCAATCGATTCCTTCTTCTTCGCATCATACGAAATGGCGTATCCGTAACGGGATGCGATGGAGCTAAACGGAATAAAAGTTGTATCTTTCACCGCGGTTACCGGTTGTGACGATTTGTATGACTTCCCATTATGCTTCATTACGTTACTGCCGATTTGCAAGATAAGCGTATCTGAAGCACCTTGAGCCGATGCCACTTCGCTAGTCAAGTTGGAGAAGGGGAATATCAGGAACGATAAGATCAGTATCCATTTCAACGATTTCATGCTGCGTCTCCTTTGTTCTCTCTTAGTTGCAGACAGCGTGTGTCGACGTGCGTGCTGCTGCTGTTTTGCCAGCCGCTCTTGTCACGTTAAACGTAACCCAGACTGGAAAAGTTGCGGGAGATTGGGAAGAGACAAGCTTTAGACACATCTGCAGAATCGTCGTTTAACCATTTACTCGCATGTTTATTAAGAAGAAAGTTGCCATTACTACAAATGCTATACTGGTAAATATAGCAACGATCATTCGGACTCTCTTGGCTTTGGCAAGCTTCATTTGATCCGATTGCTCCTTAGCTAACGTAACTGAACGATGAACAAATAAAAATACGATTGCGAGCGTTACAAATACCATGTTGGTTAAAAACCACAATTGCTGCCACATGCCTATACCTCTCCTAACCTTTCGCTTATGCATACTAGAGTAGACTAACGGAATCGGAGCGAGATTGCAAACATAGGCGGCTGCGATTATCATGAAGAAACGGCAATAATTGAAAAGGATGATGAATGAAATGGTGCTGCAAGCAACTTCAGAGACCGATGTATTCCCAGGCTTTACCGCCACTGATTTTGATGTATTCGAGGTTCCGGGCCTAGAAGCCCGCATGTCGTTATTAATTGAACGGATCCGGCCGAAACTCCACGAGCTCGGCGAGCGGCTGTCGCCTTTCTTAACGGAGCTGTGCGGCGAGCCGATGTTCCCTCACGTTGCCAAACATGCCCGCAGAACAATCAACCCGCCGAATGATACATGGATTGCGTTCGCGCCGGGCAAGCGCGGTTACAAGATGTTCCCGCATTTCCAGATCGGACTGTTCGGCTCGCATCTATTCGTGCAATTTGCCATTATTTACGAGTCGGATAACAAGTCGGTATTTGCCGAGCACGCGCTGAACCAATTGGACGACATTGCCAAGCATATCCCCGCCCATTATGTCTGGTCCGGCAATCATATGGTGCCGGGCGGCGATACGCAGGGTGAGCTTGGAGCTGACGGCCTTGTACAGCTGCTCCAGCGTCTTCGCACGGTGAAAGCCTCCGAGGCGCTCTGCGGCATCATTATCGACCGCAACGACCCTCTGCTGCGGGACGGCGAGGCGTTCATCAATAAAGTGAAGGAAACCTTCACGACGGTACTGCCGCTTTATAAAATGTCCTTCTAAATCCGTTTTACTTCAACTATAGGGCTGATTCCATCCTGTTCATCGCGACCAGGCCGGAGTCAGCCCTTCTCACTTTTCCTACGTCCCAGTCGGTATTCCTGCGGCGATAACGAGGTCCATCGCTTGAATTGCCTGCTGAATGCGCTTAATGAAGCAAAACCAAGCATTTCGCCGATCGTTTCCACGGCATGCCTGGATTGCACCAGCAGTTCCTCTGCTCTGCGCTGTTTCATCAATCCCAAGAAGCGTTTCGGCGCAATGCCGTACACCTTCTTGAATACCTCATTACAATGACTTCTGCTTATGAACAGCTGCTTCGCAATCTGATTAATTTCCAAGCCGGTGCCTATTGCCTCTAGCAGCTTCTGTTGAATCACATGGGCCAGCTCTACCTCGGAGGCATGTAGCCGTTTGCGATTCGATTGAACGCCGCTGCCCGTCTGCATTGTTGTCAGTTGCAGAGCCTGCAGCACCAAGCGCTGAACTGAAAGTTGAATGCTGTACTTTGCGAGTACGCCGAAGCCATCCACATTCACGGGAAGCGCAGCAAGTTCAACGTCGGTTTCGGATGGATCATTTCGCTTGATAAGGCCGAGAAGATCAGCGAACTCTTCCTCCAATTGTCCGAATCGCTGAGTCAGATGAACATAGTTCATATCTTTCAGTGCATTGGTCAGCTCCGGGTCTTCTATGCCGAAATGGACAGAGAAATACACGAACCCGCTGTTCGTTTCATTAATGGTACTGTGTTTAACCCCTGGACCGATCAGCAGCCAATCCCCTGCAGCCATCACCACAGACTCCCCGTGAATCCACTCAGAAAGCTGTCCCTTATAGCAATGCAGTAACTCATACCCGCTGTGCTCATGGAGCTGATAGGACCAGCCGGCTTCGACTTCCCTTAAATGGCAATCAGCCACTGCAATAACGCTGCGCAGCGTATGATAGTGAAATGGAATGACCATGGATGTTCGACCTCTTCATCGTAAAATGATCAACTGAATGTATATTCGCTGCTTCACACTCTATATTCTAACGACAAATGGTCAACTTGTAACGTGATATCGCCATAGTCTCCTCTCGTTCCATGATCGTACAATAGATGTATCAAGCACTAAGGGGAGAAGCGGCTATGCAGGTTCGTCTAAGTGAGGAACAGCTTCAATTTTATAAACGTCATCATTATGTTCATCTGAAGCATGTAGTTCCGGAGCAGGCTCTGGTGTTGGCAGAACGGATCATTAGCAAATGGGTCGATGATTTGGTGGAGTCCTGGTATGAACAGAAGCTGATTACCGATAAGAAACAAGAGCTGGACTTTCAGCATCGTCTCGTTCAGCTGTGGCAGGATGCGGGCAAACCAAAGTACGGACGCAGCCCTCGTCGCGACCTTGTGGGCAGAGACATGTACGATTTCGTGAAAAATCCCGCACTGCTCGATATTGCTGAGCAGCTGCTTGAAACGGAAGAGGTATCCGTCCATGGCATTTTTAATGCCAGACCGAAGCTGCCCGATCAGAAGTGGACGGATACGCCGTGGCATCAGGACGCTCAATATTACCGCGATGCCGAGAATACCCATGTTGTTTCGATTTGGATGCCATTGCAGCGCGTAACCGAGTATAACAGCTGTCTGCAGGTTGCGCCGGGATTCTTCGACCAAACGCTGCTGGATGGCGTTATCGACGAGGAGACGAACTTTCTGGGGCTTAAACGCGAGGATGCCGCGAAGCTTGTTGCGCTCTCCGTGGAAATGGAGCCGGGCGACGCGCTTTGTTTCACCCAGCTCCTCCCTCATCGGGCACTGCCGAACAAGTCGGATGCCGTGCGCTGGTCAATGGATATCCGCTATGAAGCAACTGCGGTCGCAACCGAGAGCGGCAAAGCGCAAGGGTTCATTGCCAGAAGTCCGGCGCAGCCTGAAAACGAAGCATCTTATGAAGAGTGGTTGAGCCAGTGGACGGCAATTCCTGCGGGAAGCTATTAACCGAAACGGAAAAAGCCTTACGTCTAAGCAAGACGTAAGGCTTTTCCGGTTATTCGCTTATTAAGCAGCTTTCGTCATCTTAGCAGCCAAGCGTTGGCGTTTCGCTTTGCGGAAGAAGAACAGCTCATAGATACATGGGATGATAAGCAGTGTAAGCAAGGTTGCTGCAGCCAAACCACCGATAACTACGATAGCCAAGCTTTGCGATACGATGCTTCCGCTCTCCGACGAACCGAATACGAGCGGCAGCATAGCCGAGATCGTCGCGATAGCCGTCATCAGAATTGGACGAGCACGCGTAACTGCTGCTTCTACCAATGCTTCGCGGATTCCCATCCGTTGTTCGTTCTGTTTCACGCGGTCTATCAGAACGATCGCGTTCGTGACTACGATACCGACGAGCATGAGCGCTCCGAACACCGCCGTGAAGTCAGGCGATACGTTCGATACGAGCAAAGCTACTACTGCGCCGATTGCCGCAAGCGGAAGCGAGCATAGAATAGCAAGCGGTGCACGCAAGGTTTTGAATGTGACTACCATGATCAAGTACACGATACCGATCGCAACCAGCATAATGATACCCAGATCAGCGAAGTCTGCCGATTGATCCGCAGAAGCGCCGCCAACCGTGAGCGTTACGCCTTCAGGCGCTTTAAGAGCATTCACTTGCTTCGTGATTTCTTTGCCGACGATCGACAATTGACTCGGATCGACGTCAGCCGTTACACGAACATAAGCTTTGCCATCTTTATGGTAGAACACGCTGGCCTGCTCGCTCTTCACAAGCTTCGCCACGGAAGAAACCTTGGCAGGGCCTTGCGCTGTCATCACGATCAGCTCACTCAGGTCATTCTCGGATTTCGGATCCGCTAGCGGCTGAAGAATAACGTTTGTTGTACGATTATCGATGTTCACTGTGCCAAGCGGGATTGGATTCATCATGCCTTGAAGCTGCTGGGCAACCTCTTGGCCTTTCGATTTCAAAGGATCCAATTGGAACGTATACACAGGTTTCATTTGTTCTTGATTCGACTTCACTTTAATAACGTCTTTTACCGGTTTAACGGCAGCCATCACTTGCTCTGCACCTTTGGAGATCGCATCGAGATCATCGCCGGATACGTCAACCACAACCTGAGTGGAGCTTCCGCCGCCGGCAAAGTCCATAGCACCGGCATTCAGATCGGCTCCCGGATAAGAGGCACGCTGACCTTTCACGTCGTTGATCAGCTTCTCAGCATCTGCGCCTTCCTTCATATCAACCAAATAAGTGACCAACGTAGGGGAAGTTACCTCGCCGTATTGCGCCCCGTCTGCACTGTTGCCGTTCTGCATGAGAACCCAGTCAATATCGTTGCGATCGTTCAGGAATGCTTCCAGCTTGCGTCCTTCTGCGATTACTTTATCCGTCGGGGTTTCGCTTGAATACTCCAAGGTTACGGATAAGTTCGCTGCGTTGGACGAATCAATGGCCCCTTTAGGCATCGACATGTAAGCACCGACGGAACCGACAAGCAACAGTACGGCAATGACTAGCGGAACCCATTTATGCTGCAAGTTCCAGTTTAGGAAATTGGCGAAACGTTTGGAGCCTTCGTGCTCTTTCATCTTCGTGTTGCGCAGCAGCACCGCGCTGAGAATCGGCACTACGGTCAGCGCAACAAGCAAGGATGCAAGAAGCGAGTAGGTTACGGTCAATGCGAATGGCAGCAGGAACGCTTGAAGCGAACCGCGCAGCAGACCCATTGGCAGGAATACGGCAACCGTTACAAGCGTGGAAGACGTAATCGCTGTTGCGACTTCTTTCGTTGCGTCCATAACCAAGCCAACCGAGAACGTTTCTTTCTGCAAGCGGCGATAAATATTCTCGATGACGACGATACTGTCATCCACGAGACGTCCAACCGCGACGGCCACGCCGCCGAGCGTAATAATGTTAAGCGTTACGCCGGAAACTTGAAGCAGGTAAAGCGTAATGCCGAGCGAGAGCGGGATCGATACGATCGTTACAAGCGTAGCTCTCAAATTACGCATGAACAGCAGAATTACGATTGTTGCGAAGAGTGCGCCCATCAAGACTTCACGAAGCATCGAGTTTACGGAATGCACCACTTGCTCCGATGTGCTCGAAAGTACTTTGATTTCAACGCCCTTCATCTCTTTGTTTAAGCGTTCCACTTCTTCTTGGACGCCATCGCCGACTTTAACCGCATTGGCATCCGCCGTTTTGGAAATCGTGAGCATGAGGACATTTGTGCCATCAAGGCTGCTGATGCTCTCTTGCTCGGTTTGCGCTTCCACTTTAGCGACATCGCCAAGCGTTACGCCTTCAGCGACCGGAAGCTTGCGAAGCGTATCCAGATCATTAATCGCCGCTTCGACATTGATGTTGCCGGATGCGCCGTCGATTGTTTTCTCGCCGATGGAAGCAGCAACGCCGCGGCCTTGAAGCACGCCCATCAGAGAAGCGAACGGAACGCCTTTCTCAGCCAGTTTAGCCGAATCCGGGATGACGGAAATGTTCGGGTTCGATTTGCCGCCGAGCGATACATCGCCTGCGCCATCTACCTTCTTAAAGGCATTGATCAGATCTTTCTCCATTTTCTCGCGGTCTTGCGCGGCTACACCGTCTAAGTTAATGGATACCCAAGAGATTGGGATCATGGAAGTGTTGAATTGTACAACATACGGAGGCATCACACGTTCAGGCAATTGAACCGAGCGAATCGCTGCCTCAACCTCCGCTTTTGCTTCCTTCATGTTTGTCTTCGAATCGAAAGCTAAGTCGATTTTGGAAAATCCATTACCGGAAGACGATGTCATGAGGCTCTTGCCTTTCACGAACTGCACCGCTTCCTCCAGTTTGGCTGTTACGCCGGTCTCCATCGATTTGGCATCGTAGCCAGGTCCGATTGCTGCAATGGTAACCATCGGATTATCAGCTTCAGGCAAGAACTCCATCGGAAGCCTGTAGTAGCTGATTACCCCCATCACGAGTGCCATTAGCACTACGAGTTTCATTGCGGCCTTATTGTTAAAAGCCCATTTGGTAATAAACTGCATTTCTACCTTTTCCCCTTTCATATGGTTCTCCTCAGAACTCCTTGTTAAAGAATACCTTTTTCCGATAGGGGATGTAAACGTCTGTAGACCAGTATTTATCCCCGACCTAAGACGGAGGCGAAAGTAAGTCTTGGGACAAAATGAGTGATTACTCACTTTACAGCGTGAGGTTCGAAACGGTAAAATAATTGTGAGTAATCACTCATTTTCTGACGAGGATGTGAGCCTAAATGACTAATTTATCAACCTCCGCTTCACCCGCTCCGGTTGTCGACGTGCGCTCCGTTACACGCCGCTTCGGCAGCAAGACCGTTCTGGACAACATTTCTTTGCAAGTGGAACGCGGCGAATTGTTTGGCCTGCTCGGCCCTTCCGGCTCCGGCAAAACAACGCTGATCAAGCTCATCACCGGTATAGACAAAGCCGATGGCGGCTCTGTCTACATGCTGGGTGAGCAGATGCCGAAGCTGTCGATGCTTCAGCGTTTCGGTTATATGGCGCAGTCCGATGCGCTGTATAACGAGCTTACGGCCAAGGAGAATCTGACGTTCTTCGCTTCCTTGTATGGACTGAAAGGCCAGCATATGATGCAGCGAATCGAAGCAGCGATGGCGATCGTCAATCTCCAAGATGATCTGAACAAGACGGTGGCTGCTTATTCCGGTGGCATGAAGCGGCGATTATCGCTTGCTCTCTCTTTGCTGCATGAGCCGGAGCTGCTTGTGCTCGATGAGCCCACGGTCGGCATCGACCCCGTCTTGCGGCAATCCATCTGGAAGGAGCTCGGCGAAATGCGTAAACGAGGTACGACGATTGTCCTGACGACGCATGTCATGGATGAAGCCGACAAATGTGATCGCCTGGGCCTCATCCGAGATGGCAAGCTGACTGCACTCGGCACTCCGGAAGAGATCAAGACCAGCAGCGGAAGCGCGACGATTGAGGAAGCTTTTATCGCCTACGGCGGAGGTGTTCGCGAATGAGAATCAGAGCGCTCGCCATTCGAATCATCCGCCAATTTGTCCGCGACAAACGGACGCTGGCACTCCTGTTCCTAGCCCCGCTGCTTATTCTTACATTAATGAAGCTTGTCTTTAACGGTAATACGGTAGAGCCTCAGATCGGCGGTGTCCAAATCCCGGCCGCACTCGTAGATAGGCTTGAGAAAGCCGATGCCGACGTAATCAATTACGATAATGCCTCTGACGCTGAACAGGCGCTTCAAGACGGTGATTTGGACGCGGTGCTTTCCCTTGGCGGCGGCGGAAAACCTTCCATTACGTTGGAAGGAAGCGACCCTGCTTCAAGCAAAATGGTACTGCTCCTGCTGCAGCGCATGATGGGTGCTTCTGATATGCCTGCTGTTCAGCCGTCGATTACGTATTTGCATGGCAGTGCGGATATGGCCTCCTTCGATTCCTTTGGACCTGTATTGATCGGTTTCTTCTCCTTCTTCTTCGTCTTCATGCTGGCCGGCGTTTCCTTCCTGAGAGAACGAACGAGCGGCACATTGGAACGGCTGCTGGCTACACCGATTCGGCGCTCTGAAGTCGTATTCGGCTATTTATCCGGATTTGGTTTGTTTACGCTGCTTCAAGCGGCTTTAATTGCTTGGTTTGCCATAAACGTACTTGGCCTCTATATGGATGGGTCCATCTGGCTCGTGCTCATGATGAACCTGCTGTTATCGTTAACCGCGCTGACGCTCGGAACGCTCCTCTCTTCTTTTGCAAGCAATGAGTTTCAAATCATCCAGTTCATTCCGCTTGTAGTCGTACCTCAAGTCTTCTTCTCGGGCTTGTTTAACTTGGATTCCATGGCCCCTTGGCTGCAGAAACTAAGTAACATCATGCCGCTCTATTACGGCGCCGACGCCATGCGCGGCATTATGATTCGCGGCGAGGGCTGGAGCGATATTCAGCTGGATGTCTATGTGCTGTTAGGATTCTCGACGGTCTTCGCCTTGCTCAATGTCCTTGCACTTAAGAAACATCGTGCCATTTAATCGGATCGCACTTCTGTGATATCATCAAGATTATCGAAGCGAACGTGGTGGTACTGGCATGAAGGAGTTGTCCGTGATGAATGGGAATGAAACGATGGAACAATGGATACAAGAGCTGCTACGAAACGATAACGGCGTGGAGAAAATGACCGAGAAGCAGGCGAAAATCCTGCAATCCGCCATTGAAGTATTTGCCGAGAAAGGTTTCGCAGGCTCCTCCACCAGCGAAATTGCGCAGCGTGCCGGAGTCGCGGAAGGCACGATATTCCGCCATTACAAGACGAAGAAGGATTTGCTGCTCTCAATTGTTGCGCCTGCGATGACGAAGCTTATTGCTCCCTTTGTGCTGCGCGGTTTCAATAACGTGCTTGATGCCGATTACGAGAGCTACGAAGGTGTCATTCGTGCGATGATCGAGAATCGGATCGAGTTTATGACGAAGCATCGCAACATTTTGCGGATATTGATGCAGGAGATTCCGTTTCATCCGGAGCTGCAAGAACATTTTCAACGGGATGTGCTCGCAAAGGTGCTCACCCGACTTCAGAAGCTCGTGACGCAATTTCAAGCGAAGGGACAAATGGTCGATCTGCCTTCAATGACTGTCGTACGGCTTAGTATTTCAACCATCATGGGCTATGTTGCCGTACGAACGTTCTATGGAGAACGCAAGGACGCCGTATGGGATGATGCCCGCGAACGCGAGGAAACGATAGCGTTCATCATGCGGGGTCTCGGAATATCCAAATAACTTGTTACACGGCAAAAAAGCACCTGCCTCAGTTATGCCGCTACGGCGCCCTGATGCAGGTGCTTTCTGTTTTTTATCGTTGTGATACCGATTTGGTTTGTTCTACAGCCGAGCTGTTCAGTAACCGGAATCGCAGCAGCAGCGTAAGTGCCGCTAGCGACAACAGACCGCCGGCTACATAGGGAAGCGTCAAGTCTACCGTAAAGAGAAACGCGCCAAACAAAGGGCCGATAATACGTCCCAAGCTGTCCATGGACGAGCTTAGACCGGATGCGATGCCTTGTCCAACGGTGGTCTTCTGCGTGATCAGCGATGTTACGCACGGCCGGATCAGCGCATTGCCGATTCCGAAGATCGCCAAGTAAATCGTCGAGCTAAGCAGCGAATGTGATGTAACCATGAGCAGAAAACCAGCAGCCGAAATGATGAGTCCTGCCGTGATATACATCGGCTCTTGTCCTTTGCGAATCCGTCTGCGGACAATGCCGCCTTGGACCAGTGCACCGACGAGTCCGCAAACAAGGAACATCACGCCTACTTGAAGAGGAGTTACATCGAATCGCTTCATACCGAACAGCTGGAGCGTCGCTTCAAGTCCTGCCAGCGATAACGATACGATCAGAGCGAGCACATATAAGTATTTCACCGAGCCGGTAAAAGCACTCCAGCGCGAAGGTTTCACTTCGGTCGACGCTTGTCTCATATCCGGCGTCAGCGACTCCGGCAGCTTCGTGACCGCAATCAGGAACGTGACGAGCGCAAGCGCCGCTGCTGCGAAGAAAGGCGTATTCTGAGAGACTAGGCTAAGCAAACCGCCGAAGCCGGGTCCGATCGTAAAACCAAGGCCGATCGACATGCCGACAAGGCCCATTCCACGAGTCCGCTGCTCAGGAGGCGTTACATCGGCAACGTAAGCGACAATGACCGATGTGACGGCTCCGGAGAATAACCCTCCGAGCAAACGCGACGCATACATAATCGGCAGACTTCCATCGGCGATGCCGAATAATAGGAAACTGGCCGCAAAGCCGAGCACGCCTGTGAGAATGACCGGACGACGTCCGATACGGTCGGACAGCCCGCCCCACAGCGGCGAGAGCAGAAAGGATACCGCTGAATACACGGAAAGCATCATGCCGGTGTGAAATTCTACCGATCCCGGACTTGCTTTCTTAATAAGCTCCGGCAAAACCGGAATAATAATCCCAAACCCGATAAATGTCGTAATTAGCATAACCATCACTATGCCAAGTCGTTTGTCTTTGTTTTGTGTCATTTTGTTCCCTCCACCCCATCATCGTACCACATCTGCTTTATGTCTTGTTATGAACAAATGAAGAACAAACAAGAGAAGCAGAACGGCGCCGCTGACCAGAAAAGGAGAATGAGGACCGAGCATATCCCATAGCTTGCCGGACATAATGCTGCCAAACACCATACCAAGGCCTTCAATTGTTAGGAAGAAACCCCATACCGCGCCGCGTTCCGATTTGGGAATCGCTTGTGCAATCAACGCGTTCCAAGCCGGAATAATACAGGCGTAGCCCAGTCCGACAAACGCCACAATGACCAGCACCAGCGGCAGAGAGCGGGTGTAACCAAGCACGGACAACGAAATGGCTGCCGTAATAAATCCGACGTGAAGAAACCACTTCGTGCCGAAACGATCCACCCATTTGCCGACCGGAATCAGACCGATAACCGTTACCGCGCCGCCTGCAACGAGATACATGCTGTATTGCTGCGGTGTAAGGTGCAAGACCGTACGAGCATATTGCGTCAGAACAGGCGTAAGAAGCCCCAGCGCGAAGTTTTGTGTAAACATCGCCGGATACAACAGTTTGCTGGCATGCAAGGAACTGCTCACTCTGGCAAAATATCTGCGCACCCGCTCCCGCATCGATAAATGCTCATGTGCGGCTTCGGAAGCTGCAGCGACCGGTGCTTCTTCTCGATTTTCAAGCTCCATCGACCGTTTCTTCCCCGGAAGCAGCAGCGCAACGATGATGACGACAATCATCATCCCGATCAGAATTCGAAAGGCAGGTGCATACGTGTGCGTAATGAAGAAATTAATTACGATCGGGCCACAGCCGACCCCAGTCAGCCAAGCCATATAAACAACGCTCATAATCGTGCCGCTCGACTCATTACCGGCCACAGTGGTTGCTCCATTAATGACGCATGGCCATAGCGGAGAAGTCCCGATCCCGAGCAGCAGACAGGCCACTACAATCCAGCCCATCCCATGAAGATAAGAAACGATCAGCACCGACGCACTGGTGAACAACACGCCGAATAGCATGACATAGCGGTAGCCGATACGGTCGATGACCCAGCCAAGCGGACTGCGAAACGCGTTATCGCCGATATATTGCAGAGCAAGAGCCCATCCTACCGCATAAGCAGATAAATGTAGCACTTCCCTCATATAAACAGGGAGAATCGAGACGAGTAAAGCACCCTTCACGAATTCAACCAAATACATAATAATGAGCAGCTGGACGACAAACGGTGACGACAAAACCTTTTTCCCTGCCCAGCCTTTAACGATACTCATGTTCGCTCCCCTTTTCTACACATAAATCGTGTTGGCTATGTAGACTCTAGTCTCAACAAAAATGTTGCTTGCAATCCCCCCTAGTTTTGCTATACTCAACTTTGTTTGTTACAATCCACAATCCACACGAAAGGCTGGGATGAATGCTATGGATCATACCCGGACTCCGCTGTTTAGCGCATTGCGTACGCACGCGGCCAACAATCCTGTACAATTTCACATTCCCGGACACAAAAAAGGAGTAGGGAGCGACGCTGAGTTTCGCGAATTTATTGGAGACAACGCGTTGTCGATCGACCTTATAAATATTGCTCCGCTGGATGACCTGCACCAACCGACCGGCGTCATTCAAGAAGCCCAAAAACTGGCAGCTGATGCTTTCGGAGCTGATTATACCTTTTTTTCGGTACAAGGAACAAGCGGCGCGATTATGACGATGATCTTGACGGTCTGCAACCCGGGCGACAAAATCATCGTACCGCGTAACGTTCACAAATCCATTATGTCGGCCATTATTTTTGCAGGCGCGCGTCCTGTCTTTATCTCGCCTGCCCGCGATGCCAATCTCGGGATCGATCACGGCATTACGACGCGTTCCGTGAAACGTGCGCTGGACCGTCACCATGATGCAAAGGCTGTACTCGTAATTAATCCGACTTACTATGGAATCTGTGCGGATTTGAAGGAAATCGTCGAGCTTGTACATAGCTACGACATTCCCGTGCTTGTTGACGAAGCGCATGGCGTGCTCATTCATTTCCATGAGAAGCTGCCGATGTCCGCGATGCAGGCAGGCGCCGATATGGCAGCAACAAGCGTTCACAAACTGGGCGGCTCCATGACGCAAAGCTCGGTTCTGAATGTTAAGAGCGGCCGCATTAATCCACAGCGCGTCCAAACGATTATCAGTATGCTGACGACAACGTCGACTTCATATATTTTGTTGTCATCACTAGATACATCGCGTCGCAACCTGGCTATTAACGGCCATGATATCGCTGAGAAGGCAATCTCCCTTGCGCAATTCGCGCGCACTGAGATTAACAAGATGCCCGGCCTCTATTGCATCGGCGAAGAGATTCTGGGTGACGAAGCGACCTATGACTACGATCCGACGAAGCTGGCTATTCATGTCCGCCACCTCGGCATTACCGGATACGAGACCGAGAACTGGCTGCGCGAGCATTACAACATTGAAGTTGAGCTCAGCGATATGTACAATATTCTCGCGCTAGTTACACCGGGCGATACTTCCGACTCCGTTGGCACGCTGCTTTCGGCGCTGCGCGACCTGGCCGAGCAGCATCAAGGAAACGAAGCCAATGAGCTGGTTGTGAAGATTCCGGAAATCCCGCATCTCTCTCTTACGCCGCGTGAAGCCTTCTACGGCCAGACGGAAGTTGTCCCGTTCAAAGAATCTGCAGGCCGGATCATAGCCGAATTTATTTATGTGTATCCGCCGGGTATTCCCATACTTCTGCCGGGTGAAGTCATCTCCCAGACGAATATCGATTACATCACCGATCATGTGGAAGTCGGCCTGCCGGTGAAAGGTCCCGAGGATCGCAGCATTCAATTCGTTAAAGTTATTTTCGAAGAAGAAGCGATCTCTTAGTCCGCTAGTTCCTTCTTCTTATATGTAAGAATAACGGCAAGTCTCCAGCTCAATGCCCTTCTATCGAGGAGCAGACTGGGGACTTTTCGTTTCTCTGAAGCCTCGTTATTGGCGGTTATTGTCAATCCTTTTTCATAATGCTATGATGTGGAAGGGGGTGGGCAATTTGGGTCAAAGCGCTTACATTAAATTCGTGCAAGGTTCAGCAGTTGAACGTCTCAGCCTCGATGAGGTGAAGGAAAGGCTTGGCCGTTACCGGGAACAGACCTCGTTAACCGGCCGTCAGCTTGGGTGGGACTACACCGAATCCGCTTTTCCCTATACGGTTGAAACGAAGCCGGGAGAAGAGAATCGTTGGTTCTACTTGAAAGGCACTTCGCCGCAGTACAACTACATCTTATTCGGAGTCGGCACCCAGGAATCCGGTGATCAGAGCATCTCGCATGTGCAGGTTGTGCTCCCGGATACCGCAACACACGGCGACAAATCCAAAGCCAACGAGCTTTGCAAATATTTTGCCAAGCACCTGAAGGCTGAGCTCACGATGTTTAACGGCAGAACCATTTACTATAATCCGCGGAAATAACAAAAAAACTCCGAAGCCTAGGCGGCATCGGAGTTTTCTCTATTTGGGCTATATGCGATCTTATGCTTCGTTCTCGCTCTTCGCGATTTCTTCATAGATCTTCGTTACGCGTTCCCACTCTGCATCATCTTCGATACCAACCAGGAATGCTTCGCCGTCCTCTTCTTCAATACGGAAAATAACGCCGTCAGCTTCCGGATCGTTGCGGTCCAGCAATACGGAATAAACTTGCTCTTCGGATTCAAACGTAAATACCATGACCATTTCACGTTCAATGCCTTCCTCGTCCGTGACAAGGAATACGTGTTCTTCGTGATCATGATCGTGGTTGCAATTCTCGTCGTGCACGTGATCGCTCATTGTATACCCTCATTTCCATTAATGATTCATTTCCTTCGTATCGTAACATGGAACAATCTCAGGGTCAAACGAAAGCGCCGCATCCTGTGGGAATGCGGCGCTTAAGGTGAATCCTATTGCGCTTTCGCCGTAATCGTTTTCTCGGAAACTAATTTCCAATCATCGCTGCCGGCCACTTTCATGTAAAATCTAATCGTGTATTTGCCTGCATCGTCGAAGGAATAGTTGATGTCATCCGTACGATACCAGAAGTTATCCTTCTGAATCGTGATATTCTCGGATTGAATCAACGTGACATTATTCTTCGGATCTTCAATCGATACCTTTACGGCAGAAATGTCGGTCTGAAGGTTATCAATCTGGGCAAACACTTTGAACGCAAACTTATTCCCTTTAAGAACGTTACCGAAGATCGTATTATCCTTGAATAAGAACATGTGTACATTCGGCTTATACAAAGTGACCTTCTTCGACGCCTCATCCCAATACACAATGGATTGCAGCGTATTGGCTACTTGGCGAACTGATAAGTATGTTTTGCCGTCAGTAAAAATCCCCGCGTCGTCCAGCTCGTTTCCGTTCACGATAACCCGCACCCGTTGAGAAGCGGAATCCGCAAAGAGCATTGTACCGCCCCACAGTGACAATACCAACGTCAACAAGAGAAGTTTTCTGAACTTCATGGTAGCAAACCTCCGTCCCTAATCTGGATGTATGGTTATACTCACCAAGTCGTCCAAAGTTGCGCCAGTTCGCAAAAATTTTTCCTTACCAAAACCTGTCATATAATGTAGAAACCTGCGCTTGCCTGGGAAATACTAACGGGAAATCAGAGACGATTTTACACGTAGGTACGCGTCAAAATACACGGTACGCCCTTCCCTACGGCTCCCGGCTGCTTCATGCTCTCATAATAACGCATCCCTCTCGCACAAGGGGTTTTACATACAGCACATGTGTCCGACAGCACAAGCTTCAGCACTGCCTGCTTCCGATCAGAAGGGCTTTTCTTCTTCTTGACAACTTTACCTTTAGGAGCCATATCGATCCGCACCTGCCTATTTTCGCATTCCGTTCATAGCTATCGTATGAATGAATAGGCACCTGTGTGCATGGCAGAAGAGCGCTCGTTTCCGATTACGGATTAGCAAGGTTTTCCTTTTCATTTGTTGGCAGAAATGATAAATTGAATAGTAACGTACAGCTTAGGGAGGATGTCCCGATTGGATATTCAAATGCTCGGAACGGGTAGTGCATTTGCCAAGACCTACTTCAATACGAATGCACTATTTTATACAGATCGCCACACCCTATTGCTTGATTGCGGCACAACAGCGCTGCTCTCTATGCATCAGCTTGGAAAGTCCGTTAACGAGATCGATGCTGTACTCATCAGCCATATTCATGCCGATCACATCGGCGGCTTAGAAGAGTTCGCCTTTCAAATGAAGTTTGTATATAACCGCAAGCCGAAGCTGTTCATTCACGAATCCTTGGTCAACTCTTTATGGGAAAGCTCTCTCAAAGGCGGACTGCTGCAGGATGAGTGCGCAGCGCTTGAGGATTATTTTGAAGTCATCCCGCTTCAAACCGGAGTCAATACAGAACTTCTGCCCGGTTTCGTCGTCCAAGCGATACATACCGAGCATATTCCGAATAAGCTTAGCTACTCTTTCCTCATTAATGAGAACTTCTTCTACTCGGCGGATATGAGGTTTAATCCTGAATTGTTGGAGCAACTGGTCCAGCAAGGGGTTCAAACGATCTTTCATGACTGTCAGCTGAAGCCTCCGGGGGTCGTTCATACAACACTCCAAGAACTCCAATCGCTGCCTGCATATATTCAAGAGCGCATATGGCTCATGCACTATGATGACAGTAAGCCGAAAGACCTCAATAAAGAAGGCGTCATGCGGTTTGCCCAGCAGCATAAGCGATACACCTTCTAAGAAGGTCAGAACGATAATAAGCCCGCTGCGCTGCAGCGGGCTTTCCTTGCGCTATCTCAGACTGGCATGACTGCTAGAAGTTAGGCAGTTGATCCAGATTGTTCGTCGGATCTCCATCTGCATCGCCTCGAATGTAATGCTCGCCGTCTTTTCCTTTAAATACGTTGACTCCGGCAATTGTGCCGTTATTCGCCTCTGCCAGCGCCTGCTCGTAATTAAGCACGCGACCCGAGGAAGTCTTAAATGCCATTAAATCTCCGTCGCCATTCTTCTGCGCCGCAACGAACCTCTCAGCAGCAGCACCGCTCGTTTGTACACTCTCGTTATCGGGACTATTCATGGTTATATTCTTCCTCCTCTGCGCTTGCATTGCGCTCAAGTAGGATGGCTCATATACCCTAATATTATGCAGCTGCGAGAAACAGTGAAAACAAAAATCCGGTGTGCCCAAGCAGGCACAGCCGGATTTAAGGATTGTTCTCTTCACGTAGCGGGGGCTTCTGCTGGCGCGAATTCGCCGCACCCGGTAAAGCCGGTGTCATATCCTTTGGTTTGTTAGGTGAATCATATACTTCACCAAACACGGATCGTGTTGTGGGATAAACCGTATCCAGCACGTTTTCCTGGTTGACGACCTTTACGGTCGGGACCGTGTCTGAAGCATGTTGCTGTAAGCACCCGGAACAAATCAATAAACATAGAGCAGCTCCAATTGCTTTCCTCAACTATACCACTCCCTATGGCTGACTTTACCATTTTGGGAATAGTATACCCGTGCTGTCACCAAAGCAAACTTAACGTTTGGATTTCAGCTCCGGCGGCAGCTTTCTTCTCCACACGAACGCTTCATCATAAGCGACTGTATCATGGATCACCATCTTTGCCACGCACACGCAAACCGTAATGACGATACCGAACAAGCCTACCAACCACACCGCCAAATGGGCAGCTTCCGCCACTAGACAACCCGCCTCTCCAAAGATTAAGCTTGAGTACACCTTATGCGGGTTTACAGTAAATTAGACTATTTTTTTCGAATACTTGTTGACATCTTATTTGCCGTTTGATATATTAATTCTTGTCACTAATGAAGCAACACTATATGATCTGGTAGCTCAGCTGGGAGAGCACTATCTTGACAGGGTAGGGGTCACAGGTTCGAACCCTGTCCAGATCACCATAATTTAAACGCAAAAACCCTTGATATTCAAGGGTTTTTTTTGATTACAAATATAGTTTCTAAACTTTCTTTTAGCGCTGTTATATTATTGTGGTCACAAGCTGGTCACTTCACATTCTAATTGAACACTAATTGCGCTAAATTATCCGCTGCCTCCTTTTGCATGTTCGGCAATAAATGCGAGTAAATATCTAATGTTAATTTTATTGATGAATGCCCTAAACGTTCAGAGACAATTTTGGGATGCACATTTTGCCTTAATAATAGCGAAGCATGAGTATGTCGTAAGTCGTGAAATGTTATTTTCCTCATATCAGCCATTATCAGCAGTTGCTTGAATTCCCTCATCAGATTTCTCGGTATAAGTTGATTGCCTGTACTCGTATGAATCACTAGTCCCTTGTCAAAAAATACTCCCTTAGCTAAGCGCTTTTCATTCTCCATAATTCGGTTATGTTTTTTCAAATATTCAATTGTAGTTGGATCAACCGAAACTGAACGGATTCCAGAAACGGTCTTGGCTCCAGCCTTGAAATCTTTACCATCGTGACTTAAAGTTTGACGAATATATATTTTACAATGTTCGAAATCCACATCCTGCCATCGAAGACCGAGAATTTCTCCTTGACGCATCCCTGTCATAATAGCTAAATGAAATGCAATGTAATACCTGCTTGTTGTTGCTGTCTCCAGAAATTGTTGTATTTCATGTATATCCCAAACCTCTAATTCCTTCTTTTTCACTTTAGGCTTGTCCACAAATGAAGCTACGTTTCTCGTTATCAATTGCATTTTTTCAGCTTTGTTTAATGCCGTATTAATAATGTTAAAAGTTCGTTTGATGGTTGATGAGGCTAGTCCTTTTTCAAACATCCTTGTGGTAACCCGTTGAATATCCAGTGCAGATAATTTAGATAAAGCAATATTTCCGATCATTGGAGTTATGTGGTTTCTAATATAGATTAAATTATTACTCGCAGTTTCCCGTCCAATAGTATGTTGCTTATCATTCATCCATTCCAATAAGTACTCCGCTACCGTAAGCTTTGACGGATTAACGTAGGTACCACTATTCAGAGCGCTCTGGGCCTCCACAAGAGCTCTCTGAGCTTCTTTCTTTGTAGAGAAACCTCTCTTCTTACTTTGTTTTCTTTTCCCATTCTCCGTGCGTTCTAGAATATAATACCATGTTGTTCCATCTTTCCTAACCGAACCTGCCATAATGTTCTCCTTAGCGATTATCTATTTCTTTATCGAATATTGTAGTTGGTTTAATCTCTATAATTTCAGAATGAGCTATGAATGAAATTTTCTTTTCTCTCCTTATCCAGATACCATTGTTAATTGAACCAAATATTGAACTCATATCTGGTTCTACAATTACTCCAATTAACACTTCATTTCTCGTTCTAATCGTAACTTTGTTCATATTAATGTATCTCCTTATGAGTTATATAGTAGAGTTTAAGATAGTAGTATTTGATCCTTTCAGCCAAGAGATAAATACTTCTCTTGCCACTTTAATTCTTTTGCCAGCACGCACAACATGAAATTGCCCCGAATTCGCTAGTTCATATGCCTGTCTTCTCCCGATACCTAAAATAGTTTGAATATGTACTACATCAAGGACTTGCGGATAATTGTCTTCTGCCATTCTGATTTTCTCCTTTTAGTTCAAGTTTAAGAACTTACTTTGTCTATATGTTTTTTCAGATTCAAATGATTTCTTTTTATGTGCGAGTTTTGAATCACACCAAGACTGTAATACCTTTGTTGTCTCGCCTGTTGATTCATGATTACTAATTGCAGCAACCGACATTAAGAGTCCTGCAGCTTGATCTAGTAAGCGCATTAGGTTACCTTGTTTAATCGTCTCTCGAATTAAAGGTTCTGCAACATAATCGTTTTTCGCCTCTTGTATTAATTTCCATTTCCTCTTTAATTTCCAACGAGAAATGTTATCCTTACTTGGATTTCTCAAAGTTAACCATTCTTTTGTCAGATAAGCCCATAGTTCATTTTGCTTCTCTATAAATGATTCGAACGTAGCAATCCCTAACTCTTTTAAAGCTTCTCTACGAATTTGATATTCTACTCTCCATACATCTTTGGTTTCGTCCCAATTATTATCTCGCCAAATTTGATGAAACCATGTCTTTCCGGATTTCTTCACCTCTAATGTTTTGTTATAAATCCTCGCAAGCATCGGCTTTCCACGACCAATGGTAAAACCGCTAAACTTTCTACCATATGTATATTCTTCATTCACAAAATGCTCAGTCTTACCTTTGGCTCTTGTTACCACACCTTTAACATCTTTTTGAGTAAAAATCATTTCATCTGTATCGAAAGAAGGATCAATTCTAGACAAGCTAGTTGCTAAAACATTTACAGAAAAAGTACTAAACCACTTCATAAAAATAGCTTGTGCTTCGACAACTCCATAAGACCACAAAAATGATGATAATAAACGAACCATTACAGGTGAATTAAAACTCATTTCTTTTTCCATGAAAGATATCAAAAAATCATTACAAGAAAGTCTATAGGCATAAAACTTTTGACCAGTAGCGTGAACTGTCAATTCAATTTCTCCAATTTTGATGGATTGTTCCTTTCCCTCCTTTTGCGCTTTATCTTTTAAGTACTTAAACTGCTCTAAATGAGGACTCATTGAAAGATAATAATCTTCAATTAATAAACCAAACTCTAAAGTATCAACTGCCTTTAATATCAAGGCTTTGCGCCCCCTCATGATGTAAATTGCACCCAGCATGTTATATAGTTGCTGGGCGATACGTGCTACCCGCCTCAGCCTTTACATGGAGCCTCTGCAAGATGTGCAAGTCCGGCATTGCGGTCAGGCTCACAGAGGCCTGACCGGCAAGCCAGCCTCGCACATCTTGCCCCTCCATATAAAGGCCAAGCCAGTGCGTCACTATCGTTCCTTACTGGTATCGGCTTCGCTTTGCAAGCTACGCCGAAGCTCTTTTATGTGTGATACCAGCTTAGTTTCCAAATTAATAGTAATAGCTCTGTTCTTAATATTTTTTCTTAATACACTCTCAAGCTCCAGTAGTAAATCAATCTTCTTCAAATAACCACTCCTTTCAGGAATTAAAAATCAATAAAAATGAATTTTTAGTCAACGTAATCATAGTACTATCAATTGATTTTTTTGTCAATAATGTTGATTGAATAGGAAATTCATTTTAATTGACAAACTATTCATTAGAAAATAATCTAAATAGAAAGGGGTTGATAAATAATGAATTACTATAAGATGCTCAGCCAGATGGTGAACAATAGCGGCCTTACGCTTAAAGAAATATCAGATAAGTGCGGTGATTTCGGTGTAAAGATTACACCTTCTTATATAAGTAAGCTGCAAAAAGAAACACAGCCACCTGCGTCTGAGGATGTAAACAAGGCTTTGGCTCGCGCATGTGGGTTAAACGATAGTGATGTTGAATCATTTATTTTTGAGGGATATATAGAAAAAGCTCCTCAATTCATTAAAGATTTCATATATAAAATAACAACTATGATGAAAGAAATGACTAAGTCAATCATGAAAACACAAATGCCTCAGCAGTTAGTATCTTTAGCTGAGGCAAAGCTTGATGAATTATCAGACTTAGATTTTATAAAAATGTCGAGCCAATTTCTTGAAGTTCCAAATTTACAAGGGGAATCCTATATTACTAAAGATGTAAACAATGAAGCTGTTAGCTTTCTTATCAATCCACTTTTGGGAATAAAGATGCCTGATGATTCTATGAGTCCAAAAATTCCGACTGGTTCACACTTACATCTAACTGACCCCAATGAATTTAATGATGGCGATATAATCATTGCAATAATTGATAATGATCATTTTGTTGTAAGGAGAATGGTTAAAGCTGGTGACAGAGTAATATTAATTAGTGAGAATTTAAGTTATAAACCTATCGAACTCCAAGCTGCTTCGATCAAAATAGCAGCAAAAGTGAAAGCAGTCACTACAGAACTTTAATATATAAATAGAAAACAGGCTGCCTATAGGCAGCCTGTCCGCTTGTTCACATCACATATCTTGTTATACTTATCAAAGACTCTGTTCATCTGCTTATTGCTTTAAGCTACATTTGTTGAGATGGGCACAAGAATACGATCCTTTGCTACAACTGTTCCGTTTAGAACAATATAGCATTCAACAATATGTTCGCCTCTAAATGAAGTTTCCTCTAATCTTTGATGCCTTCCAAGATCAGCAACAATTTGACCACGAATACAGTCCCTTTTAATTGCCTCAGGTCCTTTATTAAGCACCTTCCAATAGATATCGTAAGAAATTGGCTCCTCGCTTGCCATCGAGATATCCTCTAACTCATTTTTTTCGATAAAAAAACGTAATTTTTTATTCGACAAAAGAGGTAACCGAGCTCTTATTAGTGCTCTTAATAAATACTCTCTAAAACCATTTTGATTAACTTCACAATCTATTTTTAAGTAATATCGAATATCAACTGGAAACTTTTTCTCAACAAACTCTTCCGTCATACGAATATTAGCGGAAAGACTAAATGTTGCACTTTTCTGTAAGGCTGTTTGTTGAAGTTGTTCAGGAACTGGAAAGTCCGAACCAAGCACCTCTTGTAGTACTAAATATAGATCATCACTTTCTTCGGTTAAATCCTTTAATTTATCATATGCACTTTCCGCTTTGGTGACAAAGGTCCCCTTTTTATTATAGACCTTTTGGTTACTTCCTAGGGCAAACCAATACTTTTGCTCTTTATTACGAGTTTTAAGATAGTTAAACAGATCCTTTAATAATTGCAAATACTCAGTAAAATTTGTATTTTTGTATTTGGTATTCTCTTCAATGAAATTGTAAATGAGTGTATCGATTAAAAGACCACCAAACTTAAATCCAACACTATTCTTCCAAGCCCTAATAATGTTACATAAATTTCGATAATGGCCGTTTGTTTCATCTGCTGTAATCAGACTTCGGTCCATTTCTGGAAGTGGATCTGTCTTTTTCCACGAACCACCGTTATTAGAATCTGGGTAATTGAATGCTCCATCTGACCGAACAAACACAGGACAAACTTCAATTTGATAATTAATACTGTCTAGATTAATAACGACTACCTGTCCATCACCTCTAACAGTAGTACGTGGATAAGTCTCTTTTATTTCCTTCTTGACATTTTGCAATAACTTTGATTGTCCATTTCCCTCATGTTGGTCATATTGTTGTTTTATGTGGTCAGGTAGTACGAATAACATGTCTAAATCACTAACACCTTTTATTGCAGTTTGACGGCCTAATGAACCAACGATATACCCATGTTCTTCATCATTTTCAATTCCCCAGTATGCCTCATTAAGTCGCTTGGTGATTCTTTTGAATTTTTTATGTATATCCTCAATATTGTCTATATCCAATTTTTCGATAAAATCTTCAAATGCATTTGCCAGCATACTATGCCCCCCACACGACACAAACAATTAATAGGATTACTACTAAAATTATTGCAAATCTAAAAGATAGAGGTATCTTATCTCGCCACGTAAAGCTCTTTTGCTCGTTAATCCATTCATGTTGTACTTGGAAAAAGAACTTATAGTGTGCATACCAATCACTCATGAGAATTTGCTTTGAGATACTCAAACTATAATATGAATTCATTATCTGTTCCATCTCAGCTTCTTCTGAAGTGAAATCAGTGCCGTTCGACCCTTGAACATTATAATAAAGGTTTTTTAAACGATTATGTAAATTAACAAGTTGACTTCCAACATCCTTATATTTATCTTTTTCGGAATTGTAAAGTGTAATTGATAATGCAATTATGCTAAGGAATATTAAACCAAGCGAGACCTCGGTACTATACTGGTACTTTGGCAGGTAAACTTGCCAAACTCCAATAAGCAAACTAATAAGAGCAATAAAACCAGGAATTTTTTCGACAATATCGTAAGTAGCAAAATGTTTTCTTGCACCGAAGGACACGTTGTACCCGTTCTCAGCAAGACTACGCATTAAAAAATCTTTTGTCATAAAACCCTCCGATCATTTGTTAGAAAGATAGAGAACAAGATATAACCTCACATTGGGGTAGTTCTTCTAGCACCTTTGTCCCCCATAATACATACAAAATAGCGTACCATAAAAACCCAGTTATTTGAATAGGATTTCCAATCTTCATCAATTATTGTTACTAGGTCTCGCTTACAATACATAATCCAAATATCCGGTCACAATTTTGGTCACATACCAGAACTTATTAAGGGTCATTAGAGGTCACAAACAAAGATATAAAAAAAGTTTTTACAAACCATTGTTATTGATTTACCACATTCGGATACTGGAGGAATTTTATTCTCCTATCTTGACAGGGTAGGGGTCACAGGTTCGAACCCTGTCCAGATCACCATAATTTAAACGCCGAAATTCGCGGAAACGCTGGTTTTTTTGTTGTTATAGCTAAAGTAAAAAGCCGCGTGATGAGCATCCATCACGCGGCTTTTGTAAGTTCATTACTCCAAGAAATCCATATATTGCAATAATCTCTTCAAGATAACAGCCGCTTGGGCACGGTTGACGATGACGTCCGGTGCATACAGTTCGGCCGTGATACCATTCACGATTCCTGCGTCGACTAGTTCCGCTACAGCTGTTTGAGCATAAACCGCGACAGTCACGCCGTCATCGAAGCTCGATAGAATCTCAGCTTGTTTCTCCTGCGACAGCTGTTTGTCTTTGCCTACGAAATGCAACGCATTCGCAACCATAACCGCCATTTGTTCTCTAGTAATCGTCGCTTGCGGCTGGAAGGTTGCATCGTTATTCCCTTTCACGATCCCCGCTTTGACGGCAGCTCCAACTTCTCCGGAGAACCAGGCGTTAGCGTGCACATCGCTAAATACAGCAGCGGCTCCTTTATCCGGTGTTAACCCGAGAGAACGCACGAGCAAGCTGGTAAACTCAGCTCGAGTAATGCTGCCATTTGGTTTGAACGAAGTATCCGAAGCCCCTTTGATGACCAACTTGGACGCGAGTAATTCGATATCCTCTTTCGCCCAGTGGCCGGCAGGAACATCTGCGAATGACTTCTTGTTTTGTATAATGGCGTAAATACTGTTGCCGTTCCGTTTGATCGTCACGATCGTTTTACCATTCTCGACCTCGAACGTGGCCGGTATAAAGGTCATCGCGCCTGTCTGCGGATCAAACAACACCGCGGTTAAGCTGCCCTTCGAATTGGCGGATAAGAGCGTAATCGATCTGGATACATATTGGTTTCCGAAGTTATGAATCTCAACTTCCTTCTCACCGAAGGAGACTGTCACCTCGAATTCAACCGGCGTTCCAACCAGGGAACCCCCGCCCTGCTCGGCAGCTAGTTGAAGCTGCTCTGCCATGTCGTCCGACACAGGCTGCATCGTAATGATAACGTTCGCCTGGCTTTCGGCAGCCCCGAAACTCTTTAACAATTCATCCAGCTTCAGCACGCTGAGCGGCAGGTCATAGCTTACCGTATCCGTGGAAATCGAGATGACCGTATCCGCCGATTGCTCTTGTGCATCGGCAACCGAATTTACCGGCAGCTCAACATCAACCTTCCCTTTCGTTTGACCAAGGTCGATATGGATCTTCTTATCTTCGCTTTTCGCCAATAGTCCAACTGCTTTGTTCCATGCAGCCGCATTGATAGAATAAACGGTTCTTTGAGTGCCATCCGCATTCGTTTCAATATGGCCGTCTATCGCACTCTTGCCTATCGCGATCCCATCATCGTTTATCGTCACTTCCGGTTCAGTTGCAAAAAACAGACCACCACCGCCTGAACCTCCATTGTTAGCACTGGATACGGTGATTTGGAAAACATCCGTAACGGTATGATGATGTCCATCATCGGCCGTAACCGTAATCGTCGCTGTTCCGGCTGAAACCGGATGCAGCGTGACGGCGCTGCCGCTTACGCTCACCGTTGCGACGGCTGCCGTATCCGAAACCGCCGTATAACTTAGCGTATCGCCATCCTGATCTGCGAATACGCCTGCCAGCTGTACCGTAACGTCCGATGCGCCAACTGTCGCGGTCTGATCCGCGATAACTGCAGCAATAGTTGGTGCGTGATTGGCTACATCTACCACAACACTGAAATGGTCGTCGACTTGATGGCCATGACCATCATTAGCCGTGACTGTGACCGTCGCAATGCCAGCACCTACAGCGTGCAGTACCAGACTGTCGCCGCTCACACCGACCGTTGCGGTATCTTCCTCACTTGAAACGGCGGTATATGAAAGTACGTCGCTGTCTTCATCCGTGAATACGCCGGCTAAAGGTACCGTGACATCCGGACCGTCAATGAACACGTTCTTTTCTTGTATACGGTTTGCTACTATTGGCGCTTGGTTCTCGCTTAACGTATAACCGGCTGCTTGTACAGATTCTCCCTCATCCTCACCGCCGGAGATGACAAGCTTGTACCCATACTGTTTGTTTGGCAGCAATCCCGTTACGGTTGCTGAAGCATCATTTACGCCAATGTCTGCTGAAGTATTGGCATTATCCCACGTCACGCCTCCATCCTCCGACTGCAGGATTTGAATGGCAGTCGCTTGGCTCGCCGCCGGCCAAGTCAGGGTAACGGTCGAATCCGTTGAATCTGCAAAGTGCAAGGAATGCTTAAAGTCAACGATAAAGTCATCTTTATGGTTGTTAATGACCATATAGAGGTAACTATTGTAAAATGCAAGGTCCATAAAATGCAGCGATAAATAGCCGATATCGTCGCGATTGGTATGAGAAGCCGCATTCCCTTCTAACCAGAAAACGACCGTTTGCTCATCGACCACCATAACATGCGGTTTCAGGCCAGAAGGAATATTGGTTACTACCGCTTTGCCCGATGCAATGAAATCATCGCCGACTTCTCCATTAAATACGTCGTGACTTAACGAGATCTCCAGGCCTTCACTGCTGCCTGTCATTGAACCCACACTGCCATCATCTTCATTCGCTTCCATGAAGCCGTTTCCTGTATAGTTCAACGACGCCAATTCGTTCTCGCTAATAAAGACTGCCCACTCAACTGAAGTCCCTTGCGCTTTAACGTCGTATAATCCGAACCCGTCGCTGTAATCCTCGTCTAGTGGCTCTAGCGTCGCCCCCTGCGAAACCGTGATTGTCGGGCTAAAAGTGCTTAAATCCGTGCCTACTGGTACGTCTATATAGATTTCCGATGAATTTTCATCGATATTAGCGGGGCTTGCTCCCTCGATATTAGAGGAAATGGAGGTCACGTCGAAATGTTGACCGTATGGCAATCCAACGCTTGTCCATGCATCCTTCACCACCTGCACAACAGCAGGATTCGCCCCGTACAACTCCGTCGCTGCCGCCACAAATGCATCCCGCGCATCTTCGAAATTAGAAACCGGCGTCAATCGGTGGAGTAAAACGTTGTAGGTCAGTTCCCCTAGAACTTGTTTGCCATCCAAGCCGCCTAGAGCATCAATCCCCGTTGCGATTAAGAACGCAGCATGATTAACAATACCGCTGTTTATATGAACGCCGCCATAATCACCTTGTTCTGTATTCGTTGTGTACTGAAATTCGTTCATAATTTCCGGTTGATCATATTTTTTCGGATCTTCCATATCCCGAATGGGATATCCGGTGTCCTCACCAAGCTCCCAATTGGTTTGTCCTCTAAAGTCCATCTCAATTAAGGCTCCCACTATATCCGAGATCGCTTCATTAAGCGCTCCGGATTGATGGCGGTATTCCAGACCTGCCGTTCGTTCCGTCACGCCATGCGTGATCTCGTGCCCGACAACATCAAGGCTGCATGAGAAACAGTCGAAACCGCCATTGCTTACGCCGCTTCCATCCCCATACACCATCCCCTGGCCGTTCCAGAAAGCATTGTCGTACGGTAAACCATCGGGAGTATAATGAACAGCTGAATACATAGACATGCCCTTATCGTCAATACTGTTTCGTCCGTATTTGTCTAAGTAATAATCATAGACGACACCGCTATAGAAGTGCGCGTCAACGGCATCCGCATCGGTAAATGCAGCGGAAGACGATATTGGCGAAGAAACTTCGTCAGCAGACGCCGCGTTATATGTTCCGATGAAACCAGTGAAGGTCGCATTGTCAAACATCGGTTTTGTCATATCCACCATATAGTACTTCTGCGATTCATCTTCATAAAGGACATTTAGAGTACGTGTTTCGTACTCCCCTGTACCGCTTTGCTCAGCAGACGTTTCCGCATGTGCGATTTTATTATATTTATCGAGAACTTGCCCGGAAATGGCATCGACATACCCTACCCAATTGCCGGGCTCGGGGTATAGGAAATGGAAGGTTGTCTCATAGGCAAGACGATTCGTTCCTTTGTAAGGGTAAATAATAAGCGATGCGGCGGGATCCGCCATGTCGTCGTCTCTGACAATGGCACGTCCGAGCTGTGCTTCCAAATCAGTCTGTAGCGCTTGGATCGCTTCAGAACCGGTCAATTTAGGCGTCGTAGCTTTGGGCATTGCTGTCAGAGAGGATGGCTCAATTTCGTTCTGGACGGATGAGATCTGCTTCGTTTTACTTAAGTGTACACGCGTATACTGGCCGTACACCGGTATCCCGTTATACTTCACTTGATACAACAAATGCGACTGACCTTGTTCATCCGATGTTTTGCTTTTCAGCATAAATTGCTGATTGACGCCTTTAAGACCAAGCTTCGCTTTGTTGGAAGATAAATAATTCGAAACCTCTTGATCGGATGCCGCAGTCACCGTTGCCAAATTACCGTGCATTGTCAAGGCATCACCTGCCTCAGCGCCACTAGCAGAAGTTAATCCGCCGAATGCAACCGTAGACAGTATGGACAATACTAAACTCGCAGAAAGCGTTTTTATTCTAAAACGTCTGTCACCCTGCATTCCTAAACCTCCCACAGTGTCTTAAAGTCTACTACTAGCAAAATAGAACCATTCTATTATTTTCCATTTAATATATTCTCATAAATTCATCATTATGGGAATGACTGGTTATGTCGAAATTTGCAAATAGAGAGGTTAATTGGACTAATAAAACAAAAAAACCTCGAAGACTCGGTTAAACCGGTCCTAGAGGTTTTGTAAGTTATATTTCGGTTGATCATTCTTCATATAAACATTGCTGTGAAACCAGCTTATCTTCGAATAAGCTGGATCCGGTCGAAGTCCGGTGCCCATCCGCTGGCATTTGAAAACTTGATCGTATTGTCCCCTGCTTTCAACTGAACGGTAGCTTGATAAGTGCCGACTGTAGACCAACTGCCTGTGGATGGAAAGCTTAAGTTTGCAATTGCACTATTTACACTTATTCGAGCCGCTCTTGCTGCCGCATCGCCGTTTACATAAGATATGATCAACGTGTAGGTTCCGGCGGTTGCCGCGTTAATTCGGTTGAACTGAAGCGTACCGCGGTTGTTGCCGACATAACCGACTTTTGAGCCTCCTGAACAGGAGCCGCACGCCACTACGACTGCGCCGCCCGCAAGCGTATTGGCAGAAGATTCTGCTTCAATCGTAATAGTCGTGCCGGTACTGGCAGCATTCGTCGTTACGCTAATAGCGTTGCTGTTACCCGAAACATTACCTATCGCATCTTTCGCACTTACCATATAGCTATAGCTCGTCGATGCTTTAAGTCCGGTATCGGTGTAAGATGTGCTTGTTGTGCTACCGACAAAACTGCTGTTCCGATAGACATCGTAACCAGCAACGCCAACATTATCCGTCGATGCCGACCAGCTGAGGCTGATGCTGCTTGTCGTCTTAGCTGTCGAAGTTAGGCTCGCAGGAGCGGTCGGCGCTTGTATGTCTGTGCTTCCGATTGATCCGTTGTATGCACTGCTTTGCAGGCTGTATCCAAGCGTCGTATCTGATTTCAAGCTAGCAAACGAACCGAGCGTTTGATTGGTAGGTTCCATGCCGATGCCTACCTTACCGATCGGCGTTCTGCCGCCGGTGTAATAGTTGGTATTGGCAAATCGCGCGCCGGGCTGCCAGCCGGCCGGATCCAGAATGGACAACGCCAGTGTATAGGTTCCATTCGGTAACGTTGTCGGAAGTTTAAATGCACCGTTCACGGTGTTGACAGTCGGCGCTTGATTGTATGCGCGAGTCGCGCTATTCCAGTCTGAACCGGGCAGCCAAGACCGAATATCGGCTTGGAATACGCCTTTCCATGCTACAGTGCCGTCACTCTTAAGCAAATTCGCCTCTACCGGCCAGCTGTAATAGAATGGCGACGAGCCTTTATTCGTAACCTGGAACGACACGCTCAGCGTCCCTCCAGGCGACACATTACCGGTAAACGTTGCTTGATTCAACACGAAACGATAGCCAAGCACCTTCTGCATGGCGGTTGCCCCGACTTCTACGGCGGGATTACTAGCCGTATAATCCGAAATCCACCCTAAGCTCGAAGTATGCGTCTTCATAATCCAGTCAATGACATAGTTGGTGTTCGAAACACTGCTCAGCGTTCCGTTCGGACTTCCGCCCAGATTAGACTGGTTTCCCCAGTTATACGCGACTTCTCCGCTGTTAATCTGCGTCCGCCAATTATTCCGCGAAATCTCCCCATTTCCGGTGACGGCATCATCCGGTAATGCGAAGGAATCCCAATAAATCCCGAAATTATAAGCCGTGAACGTATCTGTATAGCGGACAAGCATTTTTTTGTTATGGAATGCTGCGTTAGACGCATCACCTAGCGCCTTTTGGAAACTGAGCGGGATAATATGGGTCCCGTCAGGAAACTTATTGGGATAAATATGGTGTTCAGCCCATTTGCCGTACAAACCGAGCTCTACAAAAGCAACTCGTGGATCATTGTCCCAAGCTTGACCAAGCTTGGCGATAAACGCCACGAGCCGGGATTTCAGTGTATCTGTCAACCACTGATTAACGGGATCGCCATGAGGGACCCCATTCGGCCAATACTCCCCGACATTAGGGTAAACAATGACGACTCGCGGAACAACCTTAATATTCTTCTTTTCAATGCCGACCCAAGCCTTGTTGCTCCAATCTTTGATCTTCTGAACGGAGTCCGTTGCATTCATTTCCAGATCGGTGTACTTGATGTAGTGTTTATAAATATCTGCATATTCCCGATTCGGGAAAGAAGAATCGTTAATGCCACGTGATGGTCTAAAGCCCATGATCGGATTATTGAATGCTTCCGGCGTTTCAGTCAATTTGACCATGATGGTTCCCATTGCCTCATTCGCCTCCTCAAAATGACTAGTTCTCCCTCCACTCCGGATTCATGTGACTCATGCAGCGGTGCAGAGGACTACTATTAAACTTCATCTCTTCTTCATTTCCCTCCTTGGAAAAGAATCAGCTTATCTATTAGTATACGAGGACGAGCATGGGGGGTGACGATAACAACGTCCAAATTTTAGAATTAATATAGTTACTTTCCATTTTTTTGATCTTTAACATAAGAAAACCGCCCTTAATAAGGGGCGGTTATGATTTGATTATGTAATGATAACGTTTAGCCTTGTTCTGCTTTGCCTAGTAGCTTGATTCTACCTGGGCTGGATGCAGCCAGTTATCCACTACGACTGCTCGTGATTCGGCTTGATTGGAGAGCGTTTCTGCCCAATGGTTGATTTTCACTTTCATGACATCGATCGAATACTGGAACGGATACTCACGCAAATTAACGGCAACCCAATTAGCATTGTTCAAATTCGACCATTCCAAGCTAATCGTGGTGGTCAATTCGGAAAAACTCTGGATAAGTTTAACAAAATCATGAAGTTGCTGCTGATTGTCTTGGGTCATCTATAGCGCTCCATTCGAATGGTTTGAGAAGCTACTCATATATTACCATTTATTAGGTGATGAAAATGTCACTCTATGTTGTCTATTTGTTGGAATAATTGACGAGCTATTCACATGTTCAATGACTTGAAAGCAATAATAATAGGGACTTTTGTCGGGTTATATAGCTTGTTGAGCCAAGCTTGTCCAAAAAAAACTGTATCTCATAAATGAGATACAGTTAGATAATTATTCAGTTGCTAGGTCTCTTCTATGTATCGCAGTCCATTCATTAGAAGTAGATTCCAAGCTTTTTCCGCGCCTAATCTGCTTTACAGCATGATAATGTGCTCGTGAGACCGGTGCGCGTAAAGCGTTTCTAGAGATCGGTTCCGGCTCGAAGAAAACATGATGCATCTCTTCGTCGTAGAACTCGATTTTACTTTCTTGTGCCATGAAACAGCGATCGAGCTTGATAAAACCTTGCATCTCGAAAAATCGCTCTTGTTCCTCCGGACTTTTAATGTAATAGAATGCGCCTTGGGGTGTCTGGAGATACTTTTCGCCATTGTATGAACCTACAAAGAGTACGTCGTCTAAATCAATCTCCACAATATCGAAATCTTTTTTTCGACGATTTACTACATGAAATGGGCGACGCATTCCTTCAACATCCCTTCAGTTTACTTTCTCAGCTCTGCAGGGATCTCAGGTTTGTTAATAAATACGTAGGATCCCATGAGCACGAATACCCCTGCTACTCCAACCAATACAGCTGCCAATCCGCGATATAGTAAATTCTTCATCTGTGTGTTCACCCCCTCTCTTTAAACGGAAGTAGGACTGCTTGTACAGTAAAAGCAACTGCCAGTAAATCAGAAACGAACAAGAAATTTGATGCTACTATGCATGCAGAAATGACTTTAAGGATGGGGTAGTGCTTTGGAGAAATCCTAGCATATTTGTCGTAGTTCGCAGGAGCAAATAGAAGAACCATGATGAGGGAAAAGACAGTACCTCCATACACCCAAAGCATATGATTGTCCAAGTGTATGTGTGGTAACGATGACATTGCTGCTGTGGAGACAATAATACAAAACGTCCCCGATTTAAGATGATAACCGCCGGTCAGAAATCTTATCGTCGCAAATATGATGATGAAAAGAAAAGTTCTTAGTAACTCCCCGGTCAACCAGCCAAGTATCAAGGAAAAAACAGTAATTGAAGTTGTGTTCCAAATAATGCTTAACGCATAAACAATCACATCAACAGAAGGAGCGTTAGCAACATTATTGGCTGTCATGCGTGCGTTTAGTGTAACCGCTACTTTTCGAAGCATCTTCAGTATCCTTTCTCAAAGTAAAATACAGGAAGACAGGTACGGTAAACAGAAAAATAATACTCGCAAAAAGAACGTAATCATCGTAGTTGTTACGGAAAATGATCGCGGTAATCATAGCTGCAACAATGCAAAATGATATTATGGCCAGTAGAATTGCATTTGTCCCTTTAATTTCAACATTAGATCGGCGTGATGTAGGAACAAAATCAAAACCCCAATTTTTGTCGTACACCAGTTTTGCTAGGGCTAAATGAGCAAGACAAGTAATAACTTGTATCCCTGCTGCCGAAACGTCATTGCCAGCTACTGTCCCGAAGGAAACATTACTGATAACGCTTACCAAAACAATAAGTATTCCTTGTAAACCGACCGCCAGCATCCCCGCTAAATTCATAATGGCGGAATGAAAGATGGGAACATTAAACAAAACCCATAAGACGATGACGAACAATCCAAACTGTATGTAAGTAGAAAGATCACCTACAGCTGAGTCTAGTCGAGTGAAATACGAGACTTGACTCATCAATGTAGCTACGAGAAGCACGTTAACTAGTAATCTTCGATAAATGCTGAATCGAAATAGTGTGAAAAGTAAAATGAACATCCCCGAGTACTCAAAAATTGAACCGATAAGAAATAGCAGATATTTCATGACCCTGATGCTCCCTTTATTTAGCTGTCGACTTTCCTGCGAAGATCGTCAGATTCATCTCTATATGCTCTGATTGTTTCTTCATTCCATAAAGGTCCACTCTTTAGTTCCATGATCGGCTCCGGGAAACCTTTGGTTTTTCGCTTATGATGTAAGTTTCTTCGATCTATCCCGAGTAATTCCGCTACCTCGGAACTCCCGATTAGTTTAGGATAACAATAACGTTTATTGGCAACCTGTTCCCTCAAGTCTTGGATTTCACTTACTAATTCCAGGATGCAATCTCCTATTGTCCCTCCCACTTCATGCGCCAGATCGGTGCATTTCTCAATTGATATGTTCAAATGATCACCTACCTACTACTTTGTTCCTATATTTTACATCGTACGAAAAAAGTGTATATACGTCAATTGCATATATACGCCAAATACATAAAAGAAGCTCGCATTTTGCCTGAAATGCAAAAAAAGTCGACGGCACGGTGGCCGAGCGACTTCGAAGGTAATTTGGACAGGGTGGTTCACTACTCCGCTTTGACAACTCGAACCAATCTATGTTCTTCATTTAGAAGAAAGATAGCATATACCTTGTCGCCTTCATATAATGGTGTTTCTTTACGGAAATTAGATTCGGTGAACAAACAATGATCTCCCAAGTCATTGGTTGCATCATAGCAATGCTCGTGGGGGCATTCAATAATGGTATATTCGGAAACGCCAGTGGGAGTGTTGTTCATCAAACCGACTAGTAACGCCAAGGCCTTAATTAGGGATAGCGTAGTCATCTAGACAAGTACTCCTTTCTTTAGCTTTCATCACTAAACTACGCTCACCGATGTCGTTATATGCTCTCCATGCCGGTGATCCAATTAACGATTACGGACAGATCACCCGATAACAAGAATGTCAGACGATCATGCAGTAAGGAGGAGCCCTATGGATATCGCAGCTTTATCAATGTCCTTATCCCAAATCAATTTATCCCAAGCTGTCGGAATCAGTGTTCTAAGAATAGCCAAAGATCAATCTTCGGAACAATCACAGCAAATGATTCAAATGATGGAACGAAGCGTGCAGCCAAACTTAGGCGGCAATCTGGACATACGAGGATAAACGTTCGCGAAGAAAGCAAAAAGCCTTGATAATCAAGGCTTTTTTTGATGCCGATAATCCGATGGCGTGCACTGGTATACCGTGCGAAACATTTTGCAAAAATAACTAAAGTTGTCGAAGCCCGATTCCAGCGCTGCTTCTCCAACGGAGGTGTTGCTGTCTGCAAGCAGAGCTGCTGCAATCCGAATGCGCAGGAGATTGATGTACTCGACCGGGGTTTTGCGCATGAATGACTTGAATACGCGTGTAAAATGTCCCTCGCTCATGCCAGCCTCAGCCGCCAGTTCTCTAATGGTCAGCTTGCGCGCATAATGAACATCAATATAAGTCAGCACCGTCTTAAGCCGCTCCTGGGTATGCATGTCGAGGGATGACCTTGGCACTCTGTGAACGAATGCTTCGCGGGACACATATTCCGCGAACAGCTGATACAGTCCTGCCTTCAGTCGAAATGCCTTTGCCGGCTCTTCCGATGTCTCCAATTCAAGGAGTGGCGTCAGCCCTCGGCGCAGCGCCGCAGCCAGCTCTGATTCGGCGACAGCATGCGGCTCAGGCACAAGCCGACCGCGTTTGATCGGCTCTAAATATTGAATCGTCAAGCTGTCCCCTGGACTCATTAACCAATCCGGATCGAACACTAATGCCGAATAGGAACAAGCCCCCCCGGTAGGCGAATATCCGCCATGGAGCTCGCCGCCCGGGATGAACAATACTTCCCCTGCCCCAACGGTATACGTCGATAACCCGATTTGAAATACGGCTTCCCCGCTCTCCACAAGCAGAAATTCCGCTTCTTCATGCCAATGATTATCGAGGATCGGCTCTCCTGCCGCTTGCTCCATCCGGTAGATTCCTACCGGAAGTCCCGGGCTGCCATGCCGCCGATTCTCGCGCAAATGATGGATATCCATTGAACCCACCTCAAATATCAGTATCGTGCTAATATTAAGCATAATAATGCAAGATAATATATTTTTCAATCAGTATACTGTTAGTAGGTTATAACAATTCAAGAACGATTGAGAGGATGGTCCGCAAACATGAAATTCAGCGACGGTTATTGGATGACGCGCGAAGGCTACCAAGTCCTTACCCCTTACGAAGTGCATAACGTTGAGGTTTCAAGCAATAGCATTACCGTATACGCAACACACAGTCATTTGGAGCATCGCGGCAATACGCTAAATGCGCCACTAATGACGATGGAGTTCTCTTCGCCGATGAAAGATATCATCCGTACGAAATTTTATCATCACAGGGGTGCCCGCCGCCTCGGCCCATCTTCGTTCCCACTGCTCGAAGCGAGCCAAGCACCTGTTGAGATTGAAGATACAGCAGAGGCCGTCACACTCAAGAGCGGCGATTCCGCAGTAACCATTACGAAAGCGCATCCGCTTTCCATTACCTATACCTACAAAGGGAAAAAGCTCACCGGCAGCGGCTTCCGTTCGACCGGCTATGTGAAAGCAAGCAACGGCAACCATCATTTCCGCGAGCAGCTTGACCTTGGCATCGGCGAAACGGTGTACGGATTAGGCGAACGGTTCACCCCATTCGTGAAGAATGGTCAAGTCGTTGACATCTGGAATCAAGATGGCGGCACGGCTACCGAGCAATCCTACAAAAACATTCCTTTCTATGTGACAAACCGCGGCTATGGTGTTTTCGTTAACCATCCCGAGCTCGTTTCCTATGAAGTTGCTTCGGAGAAAGTATCCAAGGCTCAATTCAGCGTGGCCGGAGAATCGCTCGAATATTATGTAATCGGCGGCGATACGCTGAAGGATGTGCTGTCCAATTATACATCGCTGACCGGCAAGCCTGCTCTTCCGCCTGCTTGGTCATTCGGCTTATGGCTCACTACATCGTTCACGACCAACTATGATGAAGCCACGGTTACAAGCTTCGTAGACGGCATGGCTGAGCGCGATCTTCCGCTTGCTGTATTCCACTTCGACTGCTTCTGGATGAAAGAATACGAGTGGTGTAACTTCGAGTGGGACGAACGTGTTTTCCCGGATCCGAAGGGTATGCTGGAGCGGCTGAAAGCGAAAGGACTTCATATCTGTGTCTGGATCAACAGCTACATCGCTCAGCGTTCTCCATTGTTCGATGAAGCTGCAGAGCTCGGTTACCTGTTGAAACGACCGGATGGCAGCGTATGGCAAACCGATATGTGGCAATACGGCATGGGCATTGTAGACTTCACAAACCCGGCCGCTTGCGACTGGTTCAAGAGCAAACTGGCCGTTCTGCTCGACATGGGTGTGGACAGCTTCAAAACCGATTTCGGCGAACGGATCCCAACGGATGTCGTCTACTTCGACGGATCCGATCCACAGCAAATGCATAACTACTATACGCAGCTGTATAACAAAGTCGTCTTCGAACTGCTGGAAGAGAAACGCGGCAAAGGTGAAGCCGCATTGTTCGCCCGTTCCGCAACGGCCGGCGGCCAGCAGTTCCCCGTACACTGGGGCGGCGACTGCGAAGCGACGTACGAATCGATGGCGGAGAGCTTGCGCGGCGGTCTGTCGCTCGGTTTGTCCGGCTTCAGCTTCTGGAGCCATGATATCGGCGGCTTCGAACAAAGCTCTCCGCCGGATCTGTACAAACGTTGGGTCGCATTCGGCCTTCTCTCCAGCCACAGCCGTCTGCACGGGAGCACATCGTACCGTGTGCCTTGGCTGTATGACGAAGAGGCAGTCGATGTGCTGCGCCACTATACGAAGCTTAAGCTGCGCTTAATGCCGTATTTGTTTGGCCAGTCCGTCCAATCCGTGAAGATCGGACTGCCGGTCATGCGCGCGATGGTGCTTGAATTTGGCGACGATCCAACCTGCGATTACATTGACCGTCAATATATGCTTGGCGATTCCATTCTTGTTGCTCCGATCTTCAACGCTGACGGTGAATCCACGTACTACTTACCGAAAGGGACCTGGACGCACTACTTGAGCGGTGAGCAAGTCGAAGGCGGCGTTTGGCGCAAGGAATCATTCGATTACTTCAGCATGCCGCTGTTTGTCCGCGAGAACTCGCTGATCGCGGTAGGCGCGGAAGACAGCCGTCCGGATTACGATTATGCGACAGGCGTTACCCTTTCGTTGTACGCGCTTCAAGATGGCGCAACTGCTGCTTCTGTAGTGACGACCGTTACCGGTGAAACTGCCTTTACGGCTACAGCAAGCCGCAAAGGTTCCACGATCACGATCGATACGGAAGGCAAGTCCGAAGGCTGGAGTATCATCCTCCACGGCGAACATGCAGTAGCTTCCGTTCAAGGTGGACAAACGGATGCCGGTTCGGAAGGCGCTCGGATCATCCCATTGTCCGGAGCATCCAAATTGGTTATCGAATTAGCTTAATTCAGCAACTATCGAGCTGCTTCAAACGTGCATCCAATGCCTTTTGAAGCAGTTTTTTGTTCAGCTCTCTCCATACAAAAAGCCCGCTTCCACCGTATTTCCGGTAGAGACGGGCTTTATCCATTTTCAAATTCACTTAACCTTTAACCGCTCCGGCAACCATCCCTTTGATGATGTACTTCTGCAGGAACAAGAAGACCGCAATCGGTGGAATCGAGGTGTACACGACCGCCGTCAAGGCGTATTGCCACTCACTCTTATACTGACCAAAGAACTTATAGGATGCCAATTGCAGCGTTGACTGCTGGCCATTGAGCATAAGCAGCGGCAGCAGGAAGTCATTCCAAATCCACATGACATTCAAGATGATGACCGTGCTGATAACCGGCACCATAACCGGGAAGACAATGCGAACGAATACCCCGTACCGCGATGCACCATCGATAGCGCCGCTTTCTTCCAGCTCGATCGGCAGCGACTTCACGAACCCGTGGAACATGAATACGGCTAGCGGAGCGCCAAGCCCCCAGTAGATAACGCCCAATCCGCCAAGCGAATTGATAAGATGGAACGTCTTGGCCAGCTTCGTCAACGTAATCATGAAGGATTGGAACGGAATCATCATTGGCGAGATCGCCAGGAAGAACAGAACCGTGCTCAATCTTGATTTGGTCCGTGACAGCTTATAGCCGGCCGTTGAGCCAAAGATTACGATGCCGGTAACGCTTAACAAGGTAAGCAAGAAGGTATTAACGAACAGCTTCGGATACCCCATAAGGCCCCATACGGCCTGATAATTGTCGACCATCAACGTCTTCGGCAGCGCCAAAATATTCGTCAGAACCTGCTCATAGGTCTTAAACGAGTTGAACACGACGAGAAAGAGCGGATACAAGAACAATAGAGCCAAGATCGCAATACCAATCTCCAGAATAAAGGTAACTCTCTTTTGACTGCGGTGTGTCATGCCTCCACCTCCCTGCTTTTCGTAAAGCGGACTTGAATGATCGTAATTAGCAGGATAAGCACGACGAACACAAGCGATTTCGCAGTTGCGTAACCAAACCGATTATTGACGAAAGCTTCGTTGTAAATATCAATCGTGATGCTGTTCGTAGCTCCGCCCGGTCCGCCAAAGGTTAACGTATAGATGATATCAAATACTTTCAACGAGTTAGCCAAGGACAGGAACAACGCGACGGTGATCGAAGGCATAAGCAGCGGCAGCGTGATTTTGAAAAAACGACTGATACCGACACACCCGTCAATGGACGCCGCTTCCAGCAAATCGCCGGGTACGGATTGCAAACCTGTAATATAGATCATCATGTAAAAGCCGACCGACTGCCAAATACCCACAAACAAGATCGACCAGAACGCCAAATGCGCGTTCCCCAGCCAGCTCCACTGAAACACTTCCCAGCCTGTTGCCGAGTACAACACGTCGAAGCCTTTCGTGAACATAAACCGCCAGATAAAGCCGATAATAATCAAGCTGATGATGTAAGGCACGAAGAACGCTGTCCGATATAAGCCGCGTAATTTGAGCGCTTTCGTCAGGACAATCGCAAGCAGGATTGCAATGACATTCGTCAGCACAACCGCCAGCAATGTGTATTCTAGCGTGAAGACGAGCGCCTTCAGCGCGTTTGTGTCCGAAGTTAGAAGTTCCTTGAAGTTCTTAAGCCCTATAAACTTAATATGTTTTCCTACGCCATTCCATTTGGTTAACGAATAGTACATAGACATCATAAAAGGGATGATTGCCGATATTAAAATGCATACCATGGCCGGTATTACGAAAACGCCAAACTCGATTCTGTTTCCCCATTTATTTCGTGTATTCATCATCTCACTCCACCCGAATGCTGTAATGACAGCCTTAGCCGGAAGGATCGCTTCCGGCCGGACTGCCTACTAGCTGTTTGCCTGCTGTCAAACGAATGTTATTCCGCAGCTTCCGCCAATGTACGGTACGTTTTGTTCATTTCTTCTTTCGCGTCGTCTACATTCGCTCCGCCTGCAATGTACTTCTGCAGAATTTCGCCGGCTTTCTGTTCGAAGCCATCCGGCCAGTAACCTTTTACCCAAGGGTAAGTTACGCCATCTTTGAGGATCGTTTGCGTTTCTTTGGACAGCTGAGCATCCGGGAACGGTGCGGCAGCTACTGTCGAGATCTGTTTTGTACCTACCGGAATGAACGCTTTACCCGCTTCGGATGTTGTCATCCAATCGAGGAATTTCAGCACTTCTTTCAAGTTCTCGGAATCCTTGTTCACGCGCCAAACGATGTTGGAGTCTACCATAAGTCCCGCTTTGGAGCCGTCATCGCCGACCGGTCCTGGCATAAAGCCCATATCGATGCTCGGGTTCAGCTTACGAACGGAATCCTCAACCCAAGTACCTTGATGCATCATCGCGGCTTTGCCTTCTGCGAACAGGGCAACCTGCGAGTTCAAATCGGTTTCAAGCGGCTTCGGATTGCCGTATTTCGTAGTCAGATCGATCAGTTTGAAAATATTCGAGGCTGCCGGAATGTCAAACAGCTTCTTGTCGCCCGCATTCAATTCGTCAAACGTCTTCGCGTAATCGCCGCCCATGGATGCGAGCACTTGCGTGAACGTTTGCTCCAATACCCACCACTCTTTGTAGCCGTTAGAGAACGGGATAATGCCTTTGGCTTGCAATTTCTTAGCCGCATCTTCAAGCTCCGCGAATGTTTTCGGCAATTCGGTAATGCCCGCCTCCGCGAATAGCTTCTTGTTATAAACGAAAGAATGCGCTTGTAGGACGAGCGGGAAACCGAGCACTTTGTTATCGAGCGTAACGCCCGGAAGTGCCGTAGGAACGATGTTCTTCATGAACGGCTCGTTGGTCAGGTCGTATACATAATCTTGATAGGTTTTGTTCTCGTTATAAGCACCCGTCATGAAGATATCAGGAATGTCGCCTGAGTTAATGCGGGATTTCAACAATGTCGGATAGTCATCCTGATGAATCGTAGCGGTAATCGTTACGTTCGGATGTTCTTTCTTGTAATCGGCAGCCAGTTTATTGATCGCTTCCGTCATCTCCGGCGCATACTGGAGAATGTTGATCTCGACCGGCTCCGTGCTGTTGCCGCTGTTTTCATTCGCGCTTGTGTTGTTGCTTGTATTGTTACTGTTCGCATTGCTTCCGCATGCCGTTAATAATGCTGGCACGAGCGCTGCGGTCGCCGCCAGTGTTACCCATCTTTTTGCTGCCATTATCGTAAGCCTCCCCTGGTTGTTTAACGCTTACAAACTAGTATGTTTTCCTTGGTGCTTCCTTATTTTCGTCTGAATTGCCTTTGCGAACAATGTAAAAAACAAGCGCCTTATGGGTAAAAAAATGACGAGTGGACAATTGATGTCCACTCGCTCTTCTCATTCCATCTTCACCCTGAACTCTTGAGGGGTCAGACCCGTATATTTTTTGAACGCTTTGCTAAAATAATTCTGATCGCGAAAGCCGACCTTCTCGCTGACCGTTTGGATTTTGAGCGATTTGTCGCTCAGCCATTCCTTCGCCTTCGCCATCCGAATGTGCAGCTGGTATTCATGAATGCCAATCCCGTATTTCTGCTTATAAATTCGGGTGAGATGCTCCTTGCTCATATGAAACCGTTCGGCAAAGAACGAAACGGGCAATTCCTCATAATAATGCAGCTCAATATAGCTTTTAATGCGCTCCTGCACGGACAATGATCCGCTCTCAGATCGCCGTAATTCCGCAAGTGCCGTAAAGAGCGGATGAAAATACGCCAGCACTGCGGCCTTAAAGGCTGTAAATTCAAACACTCTGCCACGGAGCGTACGATCAAACTGTTCCATTGCCGATGCAGATTCAGACGGATCGTCAGCCTTAAGCTGCGCAAGTAGCATTTCCGCGAACATTCGCAATTCATCTTCCATCGCCAGCATGCCGCTCATCGTGACGACACCTGAAGACTCAATCTCCTCCAGCCATTTGCGCAGCTCCTGCATCGCTTGCCGCTCGCTGCCCGATTCAATCGTTTGTTCGAATAAACTCGCTCGCTCCAGGAGCGACGGGCGCTCCCCTTCCGCATCTTTCAAGGTCGGCCGCAGATCGATCATATTGAGCGCCATCAGCGATCGTAATGCCGCAGCGTACGATTCTCCGAGCGCATCGATGCCGACCAGCTGTCCTTCTGAAGCGACAAGCTTGATCGTAAACAATGCTGTCAGCTTGTCGATCATCCCCCGGATCCCAATACTCTGGTTAGCTCCTGCGTCCGATAAATTCACAACGGCAACGATCTCCATTGCGTCTCGATTGTTTTTGAAGCTGAACGACTTCCCGAAACGCCCGAGAAGCTCATCCACGGCGTTCGTTAAGGCAAAATAGAACGTATGGGAATCGCCGTAGAATTTGCGTTCAATAACTTCCGCTGCATTCAGCAGCTTGAAGACGACAACTCGGCAAAGCGCCTCACCTGCATCGGTACCCAGAACCGCTTCCAGCTCCTGAATATGATGGAACCGGCCGTTACCGTCGATGATCGATGAATAGATCTTCTCTTTGACAAGAGGTGCCGACAAGTTTCGGTAGATCCGCGAGCTGCTGTCCACGAGCAGCTGCTCGCGCCGTTTGTTAATCAAGGTGACGGCACGTTCAATCACATCATTGAGCTCCGCTTTGCGAATCGGCTTCAGCAAGTAGTCGATGGAACCGGCCTGCATGGCGCTGCGGGCATATGCAAAATCATCGAATCCGCTGATGACAATGTAGCACGCATCCGGATGTGCAGTGCGGGCTTGCTGCAGAAACTCTTCTCCGCCCATCAGCGGCATTTTCATATCGACAAATACGATATCCGGTTTATGTTCCGCCAGCAGTCGAATCCCTTCCTGCCCGTTGCCCGCTTCCGCGACAATTTCGATCTTATGGTTGTCCCATTCCCCAAGAGCCCGAATCGCAAGGCGGGCCGGCTGCTCGTCGTCAATGATGATAGCCTTGTACATAGGGTCTCTCCTCCTTTAAGGGCAGTGTTACGATGACTTCCGTTCCAGTGCCGTGCTGGCTGTCAATATTCAGTCCGTACTCCGGACCAAACAACAGCTTGATTCTCGCATTCACATTGTTAAGTCCGATACCTTCTCGATATTCGAGCAGATGGCTGTCCAGAAAAGCACGAATTTCGGTTAATCGTTCGGCGGATATGCCCGGGCCATTGTCAGACACGGTTAACACTAACAGACCTTCCCGGCTTGTCGCTCTCACGTTTACATCCATATCACCTGTCATCTGCTCGAGTCCGTGTTTAATCGTGTTTTCCACTAAGATTTGGACGATCATCTTCGGAATCCATGCTTCTTTCACCGCTTCTTCAACCTCAACATGGAGCCTCAGCCTCGTTCCGAAGCGAGCTTGCTGTAGCAGCATATAGTTGCCGATGTGGGCAAGCTCCTCTTTGACCCGTACCGTTTCTGCTTCCTTAATGGAATAGCGCAGCGACGATGCAAGCGCATCCACCATATCCTGAATGCGATCCATCCCGCTGATGATCGCCTCGGTAGAAATCGCTTGAAGCGAATTGTATAGAAAATGAGGATTAATTTGCGCCTCCAGGGCAATCAGCCGCGCATTGCGCTCATTTAACTGCATTTCGTACCGTTCGCCAATGAGATCATTGATTTTGACAATCATTTGATTGTACTTGCGCGACAGATGAGCAATCTCGTCGCTCCCCTTAATTTCCCCTTGCACCTCGAAAATCCCATCTCCGAGCATCACAATTTGACGGGAGAGCTGCATAAGCCTTCTCGTTATGGCGTTAGCCGCTATGACAATAACCGAGATCAGCAGCACAACAGCCGCCGAGCCTGCAATGAGATTAATCCGGCGCGCATTCGCGGCTTCCTTATTGAGCACGCTATACGGCGTCAATGTAACCAGCTTCCAGCCGTTATGAGGGGACACATTATAAATCGCCAAGTAGCGCGTATCATGGATCGTCCAGCTTCGCTGCTCGGTATCTACGGCATCTACCGGAATGGAACGCAATAGCTGCGCAGTTGAATCGACCGTAAGATTAGGCCCCTCCGCATAGAACAGTTCATTGGCTTCATTGAAAATCCCGATATATTCACCGGACTCGCCGGTGATGTCCTGCAGGATCCGTTTGATTTCTTTCAAGTTATGGGTGATGGATATCGCCGCAAGCGGCTTCTTGTCCGCAATATTGATCAAGATGCGATGAAAGATCAGAAAGTTGCCGTGGTCCGTTTCATTGAGGCCGTAGCCTGACTCAATGCTTCGAAATTTATGACTTTGCGCCGCTTCCCTATACCAACGTTCCCCCTCAGGCGCTACCGTCGCTTCCTGGCGAAGGTTGATGAAGGCTTTAGACATGGTATACTGCAAGCCGGTCTTCGGCGTATAGATCGACAGCGCTTCAATATCATCACTGGAGTAGTATAAGTTCTTCAACTGATTCTGGATATACAACTGACCGCCGTATTCTTTCGAAATAATCGCATCCATGAACTGCGAATCTTTGCGAAGCGAGATCGAGAGCTCATCGATACGGTCCAAATAACCGTCCAGATTCTGATTGACCAGCTTAAGAATTTTACGATTGCTCTCAATAAAATGATCCCGATTCATACCCGCCGATTGCAGGTAGGACAAGTAAGACAGAAGAATAACGATACATGCCGCAATGGCTGAAAACAGCATAATCAATTGATTGCGAAGCTTGCTGGCGATGTAGCCGCGAAACGTTTTCCACAAAGTAACAATCACATCAGGTCCTCCAAAGCAGAATAGTACCATTATAGCGCTTAGCCGAAAATAAACAATTTACGGATTAGACTCCTCCGCTTATTGGGTCTCATATGCTGAGACGAAGAGGAGGGATTCAAGCATGCCAAATTACAGAATTATCGTGGATTTATCGGATCGACATCTCTACCTGCTTGACGATAATATCGTCGTACGAGGTTTCCCTGTTGGCATTGGCAAAATGCTCACTCGGACTCCGACCGGAGAATTTACAATTATCAATAAGCAGGAGAATCCGGGAGGTCCTTTCGGCGTGTTGTGGATGGGATTATCGAAGCCGCATTATGGCATTCACGGCACCAATGACCCCGGCTCCATAGGAAGAGAAGTCTCTCATGGCTGTATTCGCATGTATAATAATGACGTGCTTGCTTTATCCGCGCTTGTCCCAATTAATACCCGGGTTACGATTCGGCCATAATTCCGCATGATTTGCACCTTCCGTTGCAACTTTAGTGAAAGAAGGTGCGTCTACATAATTAAGACAATCCATCCTTTAAGAGGTGAATCCACTTATGTTGAAACGGTTTGCACTGTTTACGATGATGCTGCTGTTATTTCTGTCGGCCTCACAATCGGTTTGGGCATTCTCGGATATTAAGAACGACCCTAATGAAGCGAAGATCGCGGAACTTCAGAAGATGGGCATTCTATCCGGAAGCGGTAAGAACGATGTGTTCCAGCCGAAGGGCAAGCTCACTTATGCGGCAGGCATTACCATGATTGTGAAAGGACTCGGACTGAATATTGACAACATCCGGTTTATTAAGGAACCGAAAGTAACGGATAGTTTCCCGAAAATGAAGGATGATGCTTGGTATGCCAATACGTTTATCATCGCTTCCTTGAACGGACTTGATATCCCAAGAGACACCGATCCCTCCGCTTTAATGACGCGAGAGCAATTTGCGCACCATCTGATGAAGGGGATCCTCCGTCAAGGCGACTTCGCCTTCATTGATCTGTATGTCGTCATGAAGGATGAAGCCGATGTCGAGCAAACCTATATGGACAGCATTCAGAAGCTTCTGATTCTCAAAATCGCCCAACTGGACAAAGAGCAAAAGTTCTCGCCTAAAACAGCTGTGACGCGCAGCGATGCGGCAGGCTGGTTGCATGGCGCCATTCAATTCGTGAAGAATACGCCGCCTGTTCCGCCGATTGAAGAACCGGTCCCATTCCCGCTCTACGATTTGCAGCTTTCCTCGAAGGCTGTTAACAGTGATATCTCCGAGGTGACGGTATCCGCTCAAGCGCCAAATCCGGGTTACGGCCTGCGTATTTCGTCGATTTCGTTCGAAGGCGATCAAGCGATTATCCATGTCGAGCCGATCTATCCGGATAAAGACAAATTTTACGCACAGGTGATTACGAATGTCAAAGCCGTCACCTATATCGCTTCCGGCTTCAAACCGGTTCTAGGCGAGGTCGGAGCATCGGTTGGCGGTTCTACCGGCATCATTGGCGGTAACGGCACGTCTTCCAGCTCCCCGGCGCCTGATATGGCAGTTGGCCAATAATTCGCATTGAACCAAATGAAACGAGAAACCCCTCAAAGCAGTGATGCTTTGAGGGGTTTCTCATGGTTTAGGGCAGAAATCCTTGTTGGCCAAAATAGACCTTCCCCTGCGGCATCAATTCGCTTAGCTGCTGCAGGAAAATATCCGCTGTCTGCGGCGTATATAGCGCTTCGTGACCCAACTCCTGATAGCGATCAGCCATCTTTAACTGCGCCGTCCGTTTGCCTCCGCTGCCATCCCCGCGGAAGAAATCATCGACAACGACTCTCTCCACGTTAGCTGCGATGATTCCGGCAAACCGGTCGCTGCATGGAAGCAGCGGAGATACGGCTGCCTGCACCGGGATGCCCGCTTCCCGAAGCTCACGGATCGCCCGCAGCCTCGCAGCCAGAGGCGGCGCGTCCGGAGTCAGCTTCTTCCGAATCGTCTCCAGATCCGTCTCGAGCGTCACGCTGATTCTGACTCGATCGCCGAGGCGTTCAAACAACTCGATATCCCTTAGCACCAGCGGACTTCGAGTTTGAACGAGCAGAAACTGCGGCTGCTCTTCGGCCATGATTTCGAGCAGCTTCCTCGTTACACCTTCCTTGTATTCGGCCGGCTGATAGGGATCGGTAGCTGACGACATAAATACCGTCACCTCGCCTTTGGCGAGCGCCTTGCGCCATTCCTTGCGGAAAGCATCCGCCTCAAACCGTTTCGGCTCCACCCATTCTCCCCATGGTTCACTGCGAAACATCGCGATTGGCATCCGTCTAACATAACAATAGGAGCAGCCAAACGAGCAGCCCACATACGGATTGAGCGTATAGGCATATCCCGTTAAATAACCGGAAGCCGGATTGAGGAAGCGCACGACCGCCGGCTTCTTCTTTGCAGGTTCAGATGCGGATGCATTCATATCGCTTCCACCTTTAATTGGCCGCACCCTGCAGCTCCGCAAGCATGGGGATGCGCCATTCGATTTCACTTCGGCCAAGCTCCCGCAAATATTGATTCGCGCGCGAGAACGGGCGACTGCCGAAGAAGCCGCGGCGCGCCGCAAACGGACTGGGATGCGCGGAGGAGATGATGAAATGGCGTTCCTGATTAATGGATGCCGCTTTCTCCTGCGCATGTTTTCCCCATAGTACAAATACCACAGGCTGCTCGCGATCGTTTAACGCTGCAATCACCGCATCCGTGAAGCGTTCCCAGCCTAAGCCTTTATGGGATGCCGGCAATCCGGCTTTTACCGTCAGCACATTGTTAAGCAGCAGAACGCCTTGTTTCGCCCAAGCTTCCAGAAATCCGTGATCCGGGATGGGGAGGCCAAGGTCCTTCTGCATTTCTTTATATATATTTTGCAAGGATGGCGGCGTCTTCACGCCCGGCAGCACGGAGAAGCTTAACCCATGCGCCTGCCCAGGTCCGTGATAAGGGTCTTGCCCGATAATGACTACACGCGTCCCTTGAAACGAGGTGTAATGCAGTGCATTAAAGACCGCTCCTTGATCCGGGTAAACCTGTTCTGTCTCATACTGCGCTGCTAATTGCCTGTTTAAATCGTGAAAATAGGGCTTTTCCAGCTCCCCGCTCAACACTTCTGCCCAATCATTGCTAAGTACGAATGTCATGTTGTCCCCCATAGGTTGAAATAAAAAACTCCTCTGCCGTCATTCTGAGTTCAGTCAGAAGTGGTGCAAAGGAGGTTGTCTGTTGTAATACGATTACAGTTATTTTAGCATATTGCGGGGATGATTACAAAAAGTTCTGCATGCTTAAGAATGGAAAAAGGAGCCTTTGCAGGCTCCTTCCCGACGGTGATCGATCGTTGAATTCTTCCATTCTCACACTAAACTTCGTCTGAAAAACTTGGGCACCGCTTATTACTCTCCGGTTTTAGCGGATCGTTATGAGCGCGTGTGTTCAGATCTGCTCTGCGACACAACCCCTCGCTTCCATATATCGTGAAGTGATTAAATAAATTCCTCCAGTAGCCCTAGCACCATAAGGTCCAACGGAACCACACCTCTCTTCACACCGTCAAAAATTATCATGCACCAAATGTGCCCGCTTTATTCACCGCATATTAAAAATGTTGAACTGCCGCACGATTCACCAGTTCGACCTCATGATAAAATTGTTTGTTTTTATTCGATTGAAAGTAAAACCTGTGATCTGTGAAATCCACATAAAAAACAGGAACTTTCGGCTTTCTCGAACGTGAAGCACCATCGCTTGGGGTTGTTGCTTTGGCCTCAGCCGTGCAGATAAAGTCGTATCCGTAACTGCTGGTCTCATGATGAGGCAAATAAAATACAGACCCCTTCTGAGGGACAAAATAAATCGATTCTTTCGTTACCGATAAAAATCCATAACCTGCATCTCCCCATGCCTCAACCGACATGATGGGCGTTTCCTTGTATTCTTTTCGAATTAGCCGCTCACATCTCTGTCTCTTCAGGTTCTCCATGGTGTTATATAGAATAGGCAACACCACGCACCATAAGGGGCTTAGCTTGATGTATAATTGATTTCCCCAGAACAGCCATGTAACCAGTCCAACGATGAAGACCAGTAAAAATATAGAGAGCCTCAAAAAACTTCTGCCAGCAAATCTACTTCTCACTGTTCATAACTCCTTTAATTATTTTTATACCATTTCTCACTAGATACAATAAAATAATAACGAGATTCAAGCGGCCCGTCTGTTGACTTTAAGTCACATTGCCCTTATTCTCATAATGTATATATGGGAAATAATAGGGGGTTAATAGGCAGCAATGGATATATGTCTGGAGTTTGGACAAAGAGTGAAAGAACTCCGAGCCAGAAGCGGCATGTCGCAAGAACAGCTGGCATATCGATCTGGACTAGACCGTACGTATATAAGCGGAGTAGAACGAGGAGAACGAAATATTAGTCTGGTAAATATTCAGAAGATTACCGCCGCACTTCAAGTCACCATGTCCTATATGTTCTCCGGTGAACGATTCTCCTTAACGCCTACATACCTTGCCAAAGACTTCAAAATCCCCTTTAAAGAGCGATTTAAGTACAACCTGGATCCGGAAAAAAAAGTGCTGGCCTTCTCGGTTAGCGGGTTATTCTCAGGTAAACAAGATGTGGATTATTTGACTTCGGTCATTTTAGGCATCTGTTCGGCTTATGGACCCAATGAGCTTGATATATTGGTCGATCATCGGGAGATGAAAGCGTCAGACGGTGAAGCCGTTGTCTATTCACCCGATATCGCAGAACAAGCAACTATCTTCCAACAGGAATTAACCAAGTATAGCAATCGCGTGGTTGCCCTGTGCAATTCGGAGTTTATGGTCCAACAATTAAATCATGTGGCCAAGACGAGCGGCATCTTCGATAAAGCAACGCATCTCTATGATAAAGATAAAGATATGATCGGACGGGCCTTCTCGCTGCTCGACATTCACAGTAACGCACTCATAAAACCGGCTAAATAAAAAACCTCCGTCACAAGTACCTGATTCAATCAGATACCGCGATGGAGGTTTTTATTTGTCATCAACCACTGAGTCGCCTCTTCCAGAATGATTCGATCTCGGAGTAACATGAACCGCGTTGAATAATCGCTGACGGTGCTGTTCATGAACATGATGGCTTGCTTAATATGAACCCACTTCACTTGCATGCCGAGCATGATCTCATTGTCAGTAAGAGATGTAACACCGGGCAGGTCTACCACTTTCGCTATGTAGCTATACGATCGCTGGAAAAACTGATTCCTGTTCTTATGTTCATCGATATACCCCAGCTCATGAAGAATGGATGCCATGCAGCCCGTTTCTTCTCTTATTTCACGCAAAAATGCATCCGCGACGTCCTCTCCCGCTTCTACTCCGCCGCCCGGCAGCTTATAGAGCTTCAGCTTCGTCATATACATCATCGCGACTTGTAAGTGGTCATTAACCAGCACACCTCTGGAAGCGTGCCTGGACACTCGCTGCATAAACTCTGGGTTACCCCCATCGAAGTCACTGTCTGTGATGGTTCGAAGCAGTTGCACTTGTTTCACCTCGCTGTTGTTTGGGGAATTCATACAAGCTTTCATTAAAGTAAATTATATTTCCGGTAGATGGGATATGGCAATACTTAAAAACGACCTGCCGGGGTCATCCCACAGCAGGCCGTTTTGATTTGATTTTCCAACTGAAGTTTACTGCATTTCGAAAACCCGCCAGATGATAACAGCCGCTTCGGCCCTTGTCGTCTGTTTCGCAGGAGCGAAGCGATCTTCGCCTACTCCGTTGACCACGCCCGCTAGGGTCAGCGCTTCGACGGCATCTACCGCATAAGGCGCAATGGTCGCCTGGTCGCTAAAGGAGACTGCCGCGCCGTTATTCGGCAAGCTTATCTCGGCCAGCTGCGCAGCCTTATACAGCATGGCGGCCATTTCTTGTCTGGAAATGTTTTCTTTCACGCCAAAAGTACCGTTTGAATAGCCTTTAACAATTCCGAGCTTCTGCGCGGAACCGATGGCGTCCGTGTACCATTGGCCTGCGATTACGTCTTTGAACGTACTTGCAGCGCCGGGTTCGACGAGTTCCAGGCTCCGCATCAGCATGACGATAAATTCTGCGCGCGTAACTTGATCTCCCGGATTGAAGCTGCCGTCGCCGCTTCCCGTCAAGATGTCTCTGGACAATAAGGCGCGGATGCTATCCACCGCCCACGTTAGGTTCGCAATATCATTGAAGCTAACATTGCGATCGGCCGTTGTGTACTTACTGAAATGCTTGGGTTTGAACACAACCTGTCCGGTTGCCGGATCGTATTTTCCGTTCTCTACGACCGATAGCTTCCCTTTATCATCGATATAGTAGATGACCACATGATCTGGATTTTCGCCCGGCTTCAAGGCGTATTTCAACTTAACGGTTACCGCCTGTTTTTTGAAGGTTTCGATCTTGACTCCATCTACGCTCAAGTTGAAATCGTATACCGAATTATCGCCAATCAGGCTCTTCGCTTCATTCGACAACGTTGAAGTATCGACTTTAATGACAGATAACTCTACTTTACCGGCAGTCGAAGATATTTCACTAAGTTTGTCCGGCGAAATCTCGAGTATAGCTAATCCGGTATCCACTTCGACATTGGCATGTCCTGCGTTTTTGAGAACCGCGGCCGGAAGACTGACGTGAACTTCCTTGGCGGAATCGGTTCCTGCCACTTTAATCGTCACTTTGTTGTTTTTGGCTTCATTAAAAGCCGCAGCCAAATCGTCTTCGTTTACGACAACTTGGGCGATTTGATGATCGTCCAGGACCGCGTTTACGTTCAAGATAGCCGTCTTTGGCGTTGGCGTCGGCGTCGGTGTTGGTATTGGTGTTGGTGTCGACTGAGAAGACGAAATGGTAACCGCAGCGCTTTTATCGACGGAATAATCGGTCGCCGCGAGCTGATTGTTGAGTACTTTGACGGATTGCAGCGTTACACCGGCGCTGCCTGCAGTCGATTTTGCTTTGAAGGTTATCGTTAACAGGTCAAAGCTGCCCTGCGAAGGTGCCGCAGAGCCTTGCTTTGAAAAGCCGATTTTCACCTGATCGCCGCTTGCTTTAACAGCGAGATTTCCCGTCAACGCAGGTGCAGAACTCTTATATTCCAGCTTGCCGGAATCATAGGTCAGTTGTACCTCGTACGCGAACATCTCGGGAATATTTTGACCGCTTATCGTGAAGGTGACTGTCTCATTCTCCGATACCGCAGTGTCACCGGCAGCGATCGCGAAGGCCGTCGGCGCGGCGGCTAGCGCGGATGACGAAATTGAAAATAAGCCTGTTACGATCGAAACGATTAGCATAAAGGTCGTCCATCTGAATTTCAAGCGCGTTCCCTCCTGCTCCAAAGAGTCAACGGGAAGATACGACTGGCGTATCTTCCCGCGCTAAGATGCAATTCTTTAATGTTGAATCAACCTTTTGCTAATGAATGCCAATTCGTATATCCCGATCTCGCCGTCGCCGTTAAGGTCGCCGCGTGAATCCCAGTTCGCGTCCGCCGAGGTTAGCCCATAATGTCCCGCAATAAACCCGAGGTCGCCGATGTCGATTCCCGGCAACCGGTTAATATCGCCGGTCGTCGGCGTAATGCGGAGAGATTGGAACAACGCGACTTTGGAAGTCAAGGCCGTAATCGCATCCGAAATCTCTTGTGCCGAAGCATCCTCATCGATCAAAACGGTCGATGCGACATCGATCGCCACCTGCAGCCAAGCCTTCGTTCCATACGGGTACTGATTGTCCTCAGGTCCTTCCACCGCGCTGTCGTGCAGGGTTTGCGCGCCTTCGATTCCATGTTCTAGCGCCGCTTTTCCAACCACGCTTGTAACCGTCAGGCTCACTTCAGAGGCGATCGCAACGTCGCCATCTCCGTTGCTCAGCTTGGCGGTTGTCACTTCGATTAATCCTGTCCCTGTCGTTTTGGACCTGAACTTGATATCCAACACGCCGATCGGACCGCTAATCGGATGGCCAAGGCTGGCGACGATTAGCCTTACCTCACCTACTTCAGCGTTATTGGAAGTTTCCAGAATACTAGTATCGCCTTGGATCGACGTCGCTTCGACAAAGTCGAACTTGTCTTTGTCATAAGAAATCGTAATGTCCTGCGCAGTAATGTCTTCGGCGTTCTCCAAGCCATATTGGAGAATGAAGTTGTCTCCTTGGTAAACTGAATCCGGACCTGTCAACGCAATCGTTGACACCGGAACGTCTATTGTCACCGATAACTCTCCATACACGCCCGATCCGTCGTTCGCCGTAGCTACGACTTTGACTACTCCCTCAGCAACCGCCGTCAGCAGGCCGTTCCCGTCGATCGTCGCTTTGTTCGTTGCGTTGCCATCCGTGCCGACGACCGTCCAGGAGACGGATTTATCGGTCGCGTTGTCAGGCGTTACGGCTGCGGTCATTTGCGCCGTTTCTCCCAGAGCGTCGATCAACGATGCACCCGTTACAATGATAGCGGTAACCGCTATATCTGCTGGGGTTTCCGCCTCCACCAGATCGGTAATCGCCGCTTGAAGTGCCGTCGCCGCTGCATCAATCTGCGCTTGGGTCGCGGCATTGTTTGTCACAACAGCCTTTGCATTGTCCAAAGCTGTTTCTAGGGCTGCCCAGCTTGCCTCTGTATACTCGGCTTCAACAAGCGCTTCTCCTTCAGCAATTAGCTGTTGCAGAGCGGATATATCCACCGAAACGTTGCCTGGCTTATCGTCCGGATTACCTATGACAGGAACAAAAGCAGTCACGCTTGGTGCTGAGATCGTCATTGGCTCGGTGTAGCCGCAGATGCCCAGATACCCTTCGTTCGGAAGATAATTGTTCTCGTCAATCCAACTTGCGACGATCGTGTCGCCCGCCTTAACGCGGATCCACACGCCATAGTCGGTGTTCACGATACTAATTTTGACGAGCGTGTTTGTATACGCCGGTACAAAGCCTTTGTTGTCCGCCAGGGCCGATCTGCCGTCATCCGACAGAATGCTTGAGCCGGGCTTCCACAGTTCCGGCCAGTGCTGAATCTCAAAGGAACCTTCCTTGAAGATAACGCTGTATTTCGTGCCGCTCCAAGGGTTGTTTAGAAGATCTACGTCGGTTGGAGCCCGCAGGGTAAAGTTGGGGAACGCCCCGGTGTTCATGCCGGACTCAAAGCCCACCACGAACTCTGCGTCGCCGAATTTTCTGCCTGTGTAACCTGCAGTTCCTGCCCCGACGGGGGTCAACTCGGTATCGTTATTCGCCCAGTCGATGGAAGTCCCTCCGGATTGCCAGTTGTCCTTATCTGCGATGACCGAGCCCATATCCACGTATTCGGTCACGCGTCCGAGTTTAATGGAGGATTCAGTCGCCAAGCCGAAATAGCCGGGGGCGGAGACGTTTAAGTTATTTTCATCCCGAACGGAGAACAGCGTTTCGTTTCCGCTCTTGAGCGTCACGGTCACGCCGCCGTAGCCGCTTTCGTTGACGTCATCCCATACTGCGCCGGCCTTCAAGAGCTGGTCGTTAATGTCTACCGTCCACTGTCCCAATTGGAGACCCGAGCCGTTGTAATAACGGGTCAGTGTGGCTGTCGTGCCTTGAATATCGATCTCATACCTATTGGCAGTACGGTTAGCCGCGGTTGCCCGGAGTATGATGTTCAGGTCGAGCGCGTCAAGATCTTCATTCTCGTCCAGTTTCAAATAGAAGTCTTTGTTGCTGTACTTTTCCTGAGTGTAGAACGCGATGGCAGATTGACCGGACTGAGCTGCCAAGGTAAGTCCGGACGTTTCGTCCTTTACAAACGACGATTGGTTGGCTGCCGTCCACTCGGAATCCTCATACAGCATATCGTCCAGCAATGCCACAGGGGAATTGAGCATCGGGTACAGATCGTCGCTGACGGGTCCCTCATCCGGCGTAACGTCGGCACGCACAACCGAGAAGTCGTCTACCAGCGCTCGTGATCCGGATGTTGTTTTTTTGGCATATACCGTGGCTGCTCCAGTCTCATCTGCAGTAAATTTGATCGATACCGATCGCCATGCGGGCCGGTCCAATTCATCATTAAGGGTAGTTGCACCGACGTTCACGCCAATTTCCACCTTTTGCCCTTCGGCGCTGCTGCCGTTGCCCATCCGTGCAAAGCCGCGCAGCACGTATTCCACTCCAGGCTCAAGACCGGTAATTTCCTGCTCGAGTCCGATATTCTGACCGGTCAGCTCCACGGAGTTCTGATCGCGGGCATGAGCATTATCGGCAGATGAGCCGGCTTTGACGATAGATGCGCTTCCTGTGCCTGTCTTTTCCCAATAAGGCATCGAGCCCATGCTCGGGAAGTCCACGCGCGGCCACTCAAAACCGCTGTTGAACAGCAGGTTACGGTTCGCATAAGGCAGGAATTGCGGGCCGCTGCTAACTTCTTCGGCCGTTACCGGAGTGCCCTTCAGACCGGCAGTCCAGGTATCTCCCGGCTGATAGGCGCCCATACCGACCGCACCTGAACCGGATTTCAGGGTAAAGTCTAACGCCGATGGGTTGTTAAAGGTTGCGGTTCCATCGAGGTCGTCATTTGGTCTGCTGTAGTTGTCCAGCACAACCGCGCCGACATTGACGTTGTCCGTACCCACGCCGCGGGAATCCACGATGTTGTTCATAAAGACGTCCATGTACGCGTCGCCTGGCGAGTTCGTGTAAATTTCAGGGTTCGAGTGGCTGGCTGCTCCTTTGTATACCGTATTGTTGACCACGGATATAAACTCGGAGCTGGAGTTAATGAAAACAGCCGCCCATGGCAAATTCCAGAATACATTGCCGTATACCAGGGCGTTTTTGCAGCCCAGATCAAAGTACACGCCATTGGAAAATTCGCTGTGGGAATCATGGATTTTGTTGTGGTGAATTTGGCTGTTGCCAAAATCGTTATAAGCGAAATACATCAGCCCTGCGTCGGTGCTGTGCCAGTTACCGTCATGAATATCGTTGTAAGAGATTTCGCTGGCATAGAAGCTGCCGCCGATCAGAGTGCCGCTGGCGTTATAGATCTGGTTGTGGCTGATCAAGTGGTTGATTCCCGAAATGGTGATCGAGAAGGTAAACAAGGTAGGACCGGTAGTAGCGTCATGCAGCTTGCTATTGACGATTTTGTTGCCCTCGCCCTCGACGGTGACCAATGCACCGGCAGAATAGGCGATCTCGCTGTTGATCAGGGTGTTGTTCTTTCCGCCCACGATGATGCCGCCCCGCTCATTGTCCGGGGACAAGAATTCAGTGACATACTTGGCCGTCATGTTATCGACTACATTGCTCACGCCGTTACGCATGGTCAGGCTGCAGCCGTTCAGGTCGATGCCTTCGATATGGATGTACTTACGGCTGGACAGATCCAAGCCCCATTCACGTGCTTTGTAACGAACATCCAGATCGTTAGGATTCATGCCGTTCGGGAGCTGTAAATACAAGGTTTCGCTATTCTGGTTATAGTACCACTCATATGGCGCGTCCAGAGCGGCCATCGCGTTTTGAATATAGTAATGGAAATCGTTTCCTGATGCGTAGCCAGTTGGTCCCAGCTCGTAGAAATTCATGTTTGCAAGATTAAGCCAGCCGGGCGTGGATGAGACGACTTCCGCGCCGGATAAGTTCCATCCGCGGTTGTCCATACCCACGATGGCCGCACCGTCCCATGTACCGGCGGGTTGGTTCATCTCGGGGTCACGCAGCTTGCCCGTCGGGGTAGACCATCCGCCGGTGCTGCCATTCTCGCCGTCGAATACATAAGTCAGCCAGTTCGGACGATAGTATGCGTCTTCCTTCGCAACGTTCGGATATCGTGAAGGCAGCATGGCTTCGCCGTCCACAAAAATTTGATTGCGATAATTGCCCATCGGCAAGCTAACGTCTACTTTCCAGAGGTTGGCGTCATTTGCGTTATATTGCACTGCGCCCGGGTTTGACGCCGTCTGCCATGGCTCGGTAATCAGGTTCGCGCCGGAGATAACCACGTTCTCGCCATCTACAGTTTTATAAGTAATAGGGTGATCAGCCGTGCCATTGTACTTCGGACGTACGGATTCCTCATACACGCCCTCATGAATGATTACGGTTTCGCCGGGCAGAAGAACATCGGCTGCCTTCTGAATCGTAAGGAAAGGTTCAGCCTCGGTGCCGGGGTTGCTATCGCTGCCGGTTTTCGCCACATAATAGGTTTTGTCGCCTACTTGATCGGTGTCGGCCGGATCTGTCTGCTGGCCGGTGCCCTCTGTATTAGGCGCTCTGTTATATAGAGCTCCATGCGTGGTGTCGTCGAGAACGGATGTGAAAACAGACAGTTCATCCAACAGACCGGTATACGCGCTTTCATTATAGCCGCCGCCGCCGAACCATTTGTAGGCTTGCAGATTAACAGGGAAAGTGGACGTGTAGGTCTTTTCGCCGATCAAACTGCCGTCCACATACAGAGCGACTGTTTTCGCCGTCGCGCTGAAGGAGAACGACAAGTAGTGCCAGTCGCCATCAGCCAAATTCCCCGCCGGCGCTGAAAAGCTGCTATCCCAAGCGGAGCCATCCGATCCGTAAGATAGGAAACTTATCTTGGTGTCGGTGTAATTGTTTTCACTGGTGCCCCAACCGATACTCCACCAGACTTCTCCATTATGTAATCCCCAACTGCCATCGGAGCCGCCATAAGGTGGAGCCATTAAAGAACTGGATGTTCCGGGGCTGGGAGCCGAAGGCTTTACCCATACGCCCATGGAAAGATCATTCATATTCGCGAACTGAGCACCGTAATCGATCGTGAGCCCACTCGCACCTCTGCTATCCGTGGAGATCGCGGAAGTATCTCCCCGGCCGCTGTGATCGATATCCCACACATAGTTGGTCAATGTGGCCGTCAGACCGTCCGAAAGTGCGCCAGAGGTCGTACCATTACCCTCATTGAAAGGGAAAAGAATCTCGCCTTGGAAGGGATCGCCCGGATTGCCGCCCTCGCTAGTATTAGGCGCTCTGTTAAATAGCGCTTCATGCGCGGTGTCGCCCAGAACGGAAGGGAAAACGGAAAGCTCATCCAGAAGGCCTGTGTACGCGCTTCCATTATAGCCGGCCCCGCCGAACCATTTGTAGGCTTGCAGATTAATAGGGAATGTGGACGTGTAGGTCTTGTTACCGATCTGATTGCCGTCCACATACAGTGCGACTGTTTTCGCCGTCGCGCTGAAGGAGAACGCCACATAGTGCCAGTTGCCGTCGGCCAAATTCCCCGCTGGTGCCGACAGACTGCTCCCCCACTCGGATCCGTCCGATCCGTATGATGTGAAGTTTAGCGTTGTGTCGGCGTAATTGTTTTCACTGGTGCCCCAGCCGATATTCCACCAGATTTCTCCTGCGTTTAACCCCCAATTGCCAGTGGTACCGGCATAAGGCGGGGCCAATAAATAACTGGAAGTTGCGGGAGTGGGAGCTGAGGGCTTCACCCAAACGCCCATCGTAAGATCATTTACATTCGCGAACTCAGTACCGTAGTCGATTGTGAGCCCGTTCTGGCCTGTCTGATCATTGGCAATTGCGGAAGTATCGCCCCGGCCATTGTGATCGATATCCCATACATAGTTGTTCAACGTGGCCGTTAGATCACCCGAAAAGGCGCCGGAGGTTGAACCACTACCCTCATTGAAGGGGAATAGAATCTCGCCTTGAAAAGGATCGCCGGGATCGCCCGGATTGCCGCCAATACTCGTATTAGGCACTCTGTTATATAGCGCTGCATGCGAGGTGTCGTCGAGAACAGATGGGAAAACGGAAAGCTCATCCAGAAGGCCGGTATACGACTTATCCTGGTACCCATTCCCGCCGAACCATTTGTACGCCTGTAGATTGACCGGATATAGAGAGCTATAATCTTTTTCGCCGATCTGATTGCCGTCCACATAGAGAGCAATCTTATTTGCAGTCGTACTTAAGGAGAACGCCAAATAGTGCCAGTTGCCGTCGGCCAGATTCCCTGCCGCCGCTGAAATGCCGCCTTCCCATTCGGAACCATCCGATCCGTAAGATAGTAAGCTAATATTTGTGTCAGCGAAGTTGTTTGCGCTGGTGCCCCAGTTAATACTCCACCAGATTTCTCCATTGCTGAAACCCCAATTGCCTGTGGTGCCGCTATAAGGGGGAGCCATCAAAGAACTGGTTTGTCCGGAATTGGGAGCTGAGGGCTTTACCCAAACGCCCATCGTAAGATCATTTACATTCGAGAACGAGGTGCCGTAATCGATTGTGATCCCGTTTTTGCCTGTTTGGTCATTGGAGATCGCGGGAGTAGCGCCTCGACCGTTTGGATTCCATACATAGTTGTCTAATGTAGCTGTTAGATCGCCCGAAAGGGCACTGGAGGTTGAACCGTTCCCCTCATTGAAGGGGAAAAGGATCTCGCCTTGGAAGGGATCGCTGCCGGTAGTGGTTTCTGCGAAAGCTGTCGCCGGCAGTAGCGTAAGTACCGCCAGCAAAATGCTGAGAACCAAAGATGTCAGACGTGAAGCCAAACGTGATGTCCGTTTATGCTTGTTCATTTTATCATTCCTTCTATGGTATATTTTGCGAAACGATCCATAGCTCATCATAATGGCAAAGGAAACTTCACCTCATCTCCCATTTGTAGCGACAAAAAACATCTGCAACCTCCAAATTCACGTTTCAAGATGCATGCGCTTATTCATCGTCAACTTGTATTTTAGAGTCAGCATGAAAAGGAGAAAATGAACATCTCTACGATTTTTGGACAAATCTTGTTGCAGCTTCCTATTACGCCTCTTTATTTATTACGAAGGGAAGCAAGCTGGCAAAAATAAAACGGCTGCCTTAGCTGGCAGCCGTTTCATATATCGTCGATATTTCTATTCCGAGCCATAAAAAAAAACTCCTCTTCATCACTATTGTGGCATGTGATGAAAAAGAGTATTATCTTTCGCTTAAATATGAGATGCAAACTTCCTATAAAAATGGAAAAAACCTTGATTCATCAAGGTTTCTTGTTGGATGCCGAGGACGGGAATCGAACCCGTACGGTGGTCACCCACCGCAGGATTTTAAGTCCTGTGCGTCTGCCAGTTCCGCCACCCCGGCATGTTCATGATTGTGGAATGGTGGGCCCTGAGGGACTCGAACCCCCGACCAATCGGTTATGAGCCGACCGCTCTAACCAACTGAGCTAAGGGCCCTTACGATAATAATCGAAAGGTTGGTTGCGGGGGCAGGATTTGAACCTGCGGCCTTCGGGTTATGAGCCCGACGAGCTACCGAGCTGCTCCACCCCGCGTTAACACTCATTCACTACAAATCATTCAATGGCGACAAGAAATAATATACTATATGATCCATGAATAAGTCAAGCATATTTTTATGGAAGGAATCGAACGCCGAATCTTCCTTTCCGCGAACGAAATACTTCGATCTCTTGCGGACATTCATATCCGTATACCCACCAGTCGTTTTCCATCCGTCTAACCAGACATCCGGCTTGAAATTTGGTCTCGTACAGACGCCCCCAATACACCCATTTCATGTCACTTACTCCCTTCTTCGCCGTTTCGCTTAGAATGCCCCATTTTCGGAAAAAACAAGCATCGGCTCTGAACGGTCTCAACATAAACAAAAAAACCGCATCGACGCGAATTGCGCCAATGCGGTTCCTTCATGATGATTTAGCCTTTGCCGCCGTAAACATCAATGCCTACGCCGCCTCCGCCTTCAACCGGCTCAAGCGGACCATTCGGATTGTCCTTAATCTTCTGCAGCATGGCATCCCCTTTGGTCTGCCATTCCTTAAGCGCTTCTTCGACGGATTTCTTCTTCTGAATGACCTCCTGGAAGAGCGGCTGCGCAAATTGTTGAACCTGATAGAGGTTCGGCTTCTCGCGGTAAAGCTTCTCAAGATTAATATCCTGAGGTGGAATCGGCTTGAGGGAGTAGAAGGCTTGAATGTTATAGTTCATGCCGTCCTTCGGCTTCAGGAACGATTTACGAGCTACCATCTCATAGGTGCTGCGGGATTTCAGCTTCGCCCATTCCTTGCTGTTGTTAAACTGGATGAAGTCCCAAGCATCTTCGCTGTTTTGTGCATTGGCGCTGATCGCCATCAGATTATTCAAGTAGATATTGCCGCCAATGCCCGGAGCTTCCTCGAAAGTCGGGATCGTGACGACATCCCAATCCGGGGACGGAATCTTAGGGTTCTTAGCGGAATAATCTTTGGCTCTGGCCAGCTCATTCACGTAATCATAGCCGCCGATCATCATCGCAATACGGCCGCTGATGAACAGATCGCCTTGGAACGGATTGAATACAGCTTTCTCATCCCGTGCAATGCCGCCTCCGCCGCCGTTGTTCATATCTTCTTGGGTAGGTACGATTTTCTCTTGGTACAGCGCGGCTACTTCACTCCACACTTTGCGCCATTGCGGCGTATCTACGGTCATCTTCTCTGCTTTATTATCAAACATCTTCAGCTGCAGAGGTGCCGAGTAGGTTTGGGAATCCCAGAACGGGTCTCCGCTCCAACGATTGAACGAGAAGCCGAACTTACGCTCTGCACCTTCGCCCTTGGCTACCTGTTTCGCTTTCGTCAGGATATCCGTCCAAGTCATACCGTCTGTCGGCGGCGTTACGCCCGCATCGGTAAAGAGCTTCTTGTTATAGTAGAGAGCCGATGCATTGAAGGTCGGCGTAAGCGCGTAGATGCTGCCGCCTCCCGCGTCCTTGATTCCGTCAATAACCGTCGGTACGAAATCCTCGATATCGAATTCGCTCTCTTGAATAAGCGGATCCAGCTGTTTAAGCAGATTGTCTTCTACAAGTCGCTTCAGATAGGAAGACTCCAATACCACGACATCAACCGGATTCTTGCCGTTGATCATCTCTTTCAGCTTCTCGTACGGATCCGGCTGCTTCTTGTTCGGATCGGGCTCTTCGAAACGCTGATCGTCATAGTTGATCGCTGCTGCGATTTCGATGTCGATATTCGGATGCGTCAGTTCATAACCATCCGTGAACTGTTGGCGCAGGTAGGGTTCATTATCGGAATTGGAATACATAAAGCCGATTCGCAGTACATGGCGTTCTGCTTCGTTACCGCTGTCTCCCTTGCTGCAAGCTGCAAGACTTGATGCCAGCAGGCCTGCCGTAACCGCCAAAGCTGAAGTCCTCATAATTAGTTTTCCCCGTGAACGTCTTACCTTCTTCTCCATTCGTTCTACCCCTCCAGTGATTTAGGCGGTGATATAATGATGCGCTCACCGTCAAATTCCATTGATGCTTTATCTGTAATTTGTAATGCCGTTAAATAAGATTTCGGAATTTGAAGCCTGCCCACTCGGTCTACGACAACATATTCTTCATGGATGGCTTGATCGCCGCCGAGCGTCGAATGGTTCCCTGTCTGATCGTTATCGTCCAAATTCGGGTTCCGCTTAATAAATTCGGTACTGGTTAATCCGTCCCGAATCGCCACGACGCGATCAACCTTGCCGGCTAACGATAAGTCATGCGTAACGATAACAATCGTAATGCCGATCTCGCGGTTAAGCCTGCGGAAGATATCCATGATGAGATCGGAAGTCCGCGTATCGACGGAGCCTGTCGGCTCATCGGCAAGCAACAGCTTCGGCCGGTTCGACAGCGATATTGCGATCGCAACCCGCTGCTGCTCGCCGCCGGAGAGCTGATGCAGCTTATTGTGCATGCGCTCCTTCAGCCCCACCCACTCCAGCAGCTGCTTCGCGTAAGCGCGATCCAATTTGGAGGATAACATCATTGGCATTTCCACGTTCTCGAGCGCCGTTAAATACGGGAGCAAATTGCGTGCATTGCTCTGCCAGATAAAACCGACGGTATCGCGTTTATAGGAAACGAGCTGCTCATCGGTAATCTTCAGCAAATCCCAAGGCCCTACACTGACTTGGCCGGCGGAAGGGCGGTCAAGACCGCCCAGTATATTGAGCAGCGTCGATTTCCCGCTGCCGCTGTTACCGATAATCGCCATCATTTCTCCTTCACGTACATGAAGGTTCAGCCCTTGCAGTGCAACGACCTCAAGATCATCTGATTTGTAAATTTTAACGAGTCCCTCGCAAGTAATCATGAGGTCTTAACGCTCCTCTCCCATCTTAACGGCTTGATGTACGCGCAATCTGCGGATATGAATGAGCAGAAGCGCTGCACCCATCAGCATCATGCATCCGACCACGATGTAGAGCTGCGTCGTATCCTTGGAATCGAATACGACCCTAAATGGCGGTACAGAGTTCGCGACATTGTCGGTCGTCTGCAGGAACGGCAAGAATAGCAAGCTCGCAATTTTGCCGATTAGTATACCAAGTCCGATAGACAGTCCCGCCGTAAACACCTGCTCAAGGAGCAGCATTCCGGTCAACTGTTTCCTGGAGAGCCCCATCGCGCGAAGAACGCCAAACTGCACAATCCGTCCCGATAGATTAAAGAACCAGAACAGAATGTAACCCGTAAGCGACACGATAATGGAAACGAGGAAGCCGAGACTTAGAATTCCGAATACGCCGCCGCGCGTCGGATGCTTCGATTGCACGGCCAGCTCGATGCGCACGTCTTGCACATTCGCAAGCTCGATGCCTTCGTCCTGCAGCTGCTTCATGATTGGAGCGGTAAGCGCGCCCGGTTTCATTTTCAGCCATACATCATAAGGAATGATCGGCACTTGGTCATAGATATAATCCAGATTCGCAATGATGAACGGCGATGAATCCGGATATTGACTCGGCCAGTACGGTACGATACCGACAACGACGAAATCGATCATTCCTTCCTGCAAGCCGGCAGAAACCGTATCCCCCAGCTTCAGCTGATACTTCTCGGCCACATTGGAAGGAATAATGGCAGCCTGCTCATAGAGCCCCAAGTAATTTAAGTAGTTGAACGGATGTGAAGGATACAGATCGTCACGGAACCAGGCCACCTTGGAAAAATCGACATTATCGATGCCCATCACGGTTCCTTGTCCGGCCGATCGTCCCGAAACGACGATATTGGCTTTGGTCTGCAGCACTCGCGCAGCCGCTTCTACCCCGTCCAGCTTGCGGAACACTTCAAATGGCGGCTCCGAATAGTTGATCCGAGTCGGAACCGTAGAGCCGCCGCCGTTACCGCCGCCGCCTCCTCCACCGTTACCGCCTCCTCCATTTCCTCCGCCTCCGCCGCTGCCGCCATTGCCGCCGCCGGATCCTTCTCCGCCGCCTTGTCCGCCACCGCCGGCATCGCCGCCTCCGGTGTCTATCACTTCGGCGGTTCCTTCCCATACCGTCTGCATCACGACGTCAGTTCCGAATTTGTAGAGCGTCCGCTCTGTGGAGTTCAGATCGATCGTTCGTGCAGCAGAGGCATTATATACCCCAAGTCCCAACGTCAAAATAAGCAATATCATCAGCGGGTAATACCCCTTCGACGATCTCGACAGCTGAGTCAGTGTTAAGTAGAGCGGCACAGGCAGCACCTTCTTGCCGATCCAGTTAAAGAGCTTCAGCAGCCACGGGAATACGCGCAGGAAGAACAATCCCATCGCGAAGATGGCGAGCGCCGGAACAAAGAACAGGAATGGCTGTACGTTCAGCTGATCCGTCGTCATTTTGCTCTTAAACGAAATGAGCTGGCGTTCATTAAATAAGTACCAGCCGTACGCTGCGATGCCAAGCATCAGCACATCGCCATACCATCTCTGCCAGAGCGGCTTTCGATCCGAACGGGCAATCTGTTTCTTGTAATCCACGATCGATGCCCGGGCATAAATGACCGCGGGGATGATCGTAGCAAGCAGGGCAAGCACCACGGAGCCAATGCCTGCGAGGATCGACTCTGTCCCGAAGCCGATCGGGATCGATTTCCGATTCACGAACTCCAGGAATCCATTGGCCGAACCGATGCTCTTCGCCATAAACCAACCTATTAAAGGACCTATAATAAGAGCGATTATTCCGAGCAGCAATCCTTCCAGCGTATAGATGCCGATGATCTGCCTTGTTCCCGCTCCCCGGCTGCGCAATACGGCAATGTCGCTGCGCTGCTTGTCGAGCGATTGCCGTGCATTCATTGCAATGAAGTAGAACACCATCGCCAGCATCGGCGCAGCCAATGTAAAGAGCAGCAACTGCAGCTGGAGACTCGACTTACGGAACTCATTGAGCAGCTTCGCGAATGAGATCTCTACTCTTGTATCCTTCAAACGCTGATACAGCTCGATGTTCAACCGTTCAAGCGTATCATTAAGCGGCGACAATTGACTTGTCTTGATATCTTTCAAATTGAATGCATAATACCAGTTGGCCGTATGAACCGGAATCTTCCGATCCTTCATCAGCCCTTTCTGGAAGGCGTTCTCGCCGATTTGCAGCGTACTCATCAAGCCTTCAAGCCCTTGGTACCAATACGGATCCGTATCGCTCAGCGGCTTGAACGCCCCGACGATCTTAACGCGAATCGTCAGATTCAACCCGCTGTAGATCGGGTATTCAAACACATCGCCAATATGAATATCGCTGCGGTACATCGCTTCTTCCAGAATGACCGCTTCGATCGTGTCATCATCGCCGACCGTGTCCGTAAACCAGCGCCCCTGCGTCAACTCTGTTTTCTTATCGAGGCCGCTCATCGACGTAAGACCCATCTGACGAACACGGCTCGCATCGACGGTTGTCGGATCCTCCGGCGTCAGCTCTGCATTTCGAATAGCCAGACTCTGTACATAGGTGCCGAAAGGAAAACCGACTTCACTCGGGACATCCTCGCGGATATAACGAGACACCTCGGTCAACGCATTCAGATCCGTCTTGCCGGTCGTTTCCTGGTAACGCATCAGAAGCGATCCCGCCGGCAGCCCGCTGCTCTCTTCCTTGAGCGATTGTGCCACAACCCGCTTCAGCGCTCCATCCGCGTACATCGGGATACTGGTCGCAAAGGCGACGGCAATGATCAAGCCGGCCAGCGAGCTGAGCGTCATCCATCGCGTGTTCCACATTTTGCGAAGCAGAAAGCGAAATAGCGGCATCCCCATAGCTTATCGACCTACGACTTTCTGCCCCGGTGTCAATCCTTTGAGGATTTCAACTTGCGTTGCCGTTTGCTGCCCTACTTCGACATCCACCTCGCGTTTGCCGTTCTCATCGATGACCTGCACATAAGTACGGGACCCGATCGAACGTAATGCAGATGGCGGAATCACGATTGCATTTTCTTTGCGATCCATAATAATGGAGATCGACAGCGGCGTTCCGCGTGTCACGCCTGCAGGCATTTTATCCAGCTTCACGGTTAGAAAATCTTCCGGCCGCTCCGGTTTATTGCCGCCGGCGCCTCCGTTGCCGCCTCCGCCTTCACCATTGCCTCCGTCATCCTTCTGTATCGGAAGCTGGGCAATCTTGCCTTTCACCTGTCCGGCACCGTTGATGTCAACGACAACCGGCATGCCTACGGAGATGCCTTGCAGCTCATCGGCGGTCATTTTCGCTGCTGCGGTTAACTGTCCGGTATCCGCGATGATGCACACGGGATCATAAGCTTTGATCAAATCGCCTTTCATGACGTTCATCGAAACGACCGTTCCGCTAAACGGCGCTTTCAGAATCGCTTTGTCGATTTCCAGCTGCGATTCAACCAGCTTCTGGCGTTTCTCTTCGAAAGTGATCTTCGCAAGCTCAAACTCTACCGGATCCATCTCATCCTTCTTGCGCAGCGTTTCCTTCATTTGCAGCTCATCTCGTGAAAATTGTAGCTTATCGGAGCGCAGTTGCTTCTTCATATCGTCCACATCGAGGGAACCAATCACTTGGCCTGCTGTTACTTTCTGGCCGACTTTAATATGAAGTTCCTTCAATCGTTTGCCGTCGAGAGTGAAATAAAGCGTTTCTTCCTGAAGCGAAATCAGCTTCCCGATTCCCGTCTTCTTCGTTTCGAGCGTAGCGGTCGTTACCTCGTACTCCGGCTTCTTCGAAATTTGCGGCGGCGCAATAGCAGGCAATGCTTCTTCGTTATCCTCGTTTGGCAGCAATGAGCATCCGCTCGTGAAAACAAGAGAAGCTCCAAGAACTACAACAGCTGCAGTCTTAAATGAACTTCCCGTCAACCATTTCGTAAACATGATCGGCAACCTCCAGAATCGTGGGATCGTGCGTTGTCATACAAATTGTAACTTGTTCCGTGCGAATGATCGTCTGGAATACCGACATAATTTGGGCGGCCATTTGTGAATCAAGCTCGGCTGTCGGCTCATCGGCAAGCAGCATGCTGGGACGATGTGCGATAGCCTTCGCGATCGCAACACGCTGCTGTTCACCCCCGGATAGCTCGAACGGACGGTGATGCATCCTCTTCGCGAGTCCGACAAGATCCAAGCAATGCTCAACCCGCTTCTTCCACTCCTGAGACGGAATACCCGCCATGCGCAGCGACAGCTCGACGTTCTCATAAGCGGATAAGAGCGGCATTAAGGCATACGCCTGAAAAATAAACCCGATGTGCTTGCGCCGTACCTTCGTGCGTTCATCATCATTCATGCTATGGAAGGGCAAATCTTGAAAGAAAATATGACCCTTCGTTGGTTGGTCGAGCCCGCCGATCATATTGAGCAGCGTTGTTTTACCGGAGCCGGAACGCCCGCGGAGCATCACGAGCTGCCGGGGACGAAGCTCCATCGCAATTCCTTTCAACACATGCAGCGGTTGCCCGCCTACTTGGAATGTACGTTCAACCGACTCTACGGTGAGAAGCGGTTCGGTCTCGATTGTTGGTATGTACGGAGCTTCGATTTCCCTTGTTGCGTCGGATTCTACAGCTTCCTTTGTTGCTTGTTTGCTTCTCCACCATCCCATCGCGGCTGCAGAGACCCCCCTTCCTATTAAAAAACTTTAATCTCAATAACGTTTAGACGGAGCAAGCAATCAAAAAGTTACGCGCTCAGATACCAAATTCGTTAAATATTTGCTAAAAAAGCTTCTGAGCCGCAAAAACGGACATGATCCGCTTTATGGCGCAGAAGCTCTCTCTTAAGACTAACACATTATGGCTGCTTCCAATTGTAAAATTTCGAACCAATGATGACCGAAACAAGGCCCCACGCCAGCATGACGCCAATATTCATCCAGAATGTGGCATTCATCATGCCAAGATCGTAAACCATGCTGTCGCGGATCCCGTTAGCGAAATAAGTCAGCGGCATGACGTTCGCAAGAGGTTTAATATAGCTCGGCAATACGTTGATATCGAAGAAAACGCCGCTGATAAACATCATGATGAAGCTGGTTAAATTCGCCATGCCGAAATAACTTTCCATCGTCTTGCTAAACCCTGCGAGCATAAATCCGATCCCTGCAAAGGACAACGTGCCAACGATGAAGACGATTAAGAACGCGGGCACATTCATATTGATATGTGCTCCGAATGCCAGAACACCGATCAGCGTCAGAAGGACAATCTGGATCGCGCTAAGAATAAACTTGACCGCAATGCCGCCCAGTCCGAACAGTCCCATACTCGCAGGTGTCAGAATCAGTCTCTTAAGCAGGCCATTGCGACGCATTTCTACCATAGATACCATCCCGAACAACCCGGCTTGCGAGATGGCGAGTGCAATTAACCCGGTGAGCAGGAAATCGGTATATTTCAGCTCTTCACTGCCCGCGGATACGAATTCCGTCTTCAAGGTAAATGCGGGAGCAGCTCCGGAAGCGGCACTGTTCATCTGCAGCACGATATTGTTCAGAATACTCTGTATCGCCTGTGAGGAAGGGGAGTTTTGCTTCTCCTTATTCAGCAGCAGCTCAAGCGATGAGGCATCTGCTGATTGCGGCAGCACGATAACCGCGTCCACATCGCGATCCTTCAGCCACTCCTCCGCCTTCTCACGGCTTACCGGCGTTTCTGACTTGTACTCGAATACATCAATCTGCTTCAAGCCGCTGCGCAGATCCTCGGCTAATGTATTGGAGGCAGGCTCGACGAGTGCAAGCTTAGCCGTGAAGCTTCCGCCCGAACTGCCGCCGAATATCATGATGAAGATCACCAGCAGAAGAACCGGATAGAAAATCGACCAAAACCATACATTCTTATCGCGGAACGTCATTTTGAACTGTGCGCCAAACAGCTTCTTGAATGGCTTCCATCCGTTTCGGTACATCGGCTCAGTCCCTCCATTCTTTGCCGGTGAACGCGATGAAGACGTCCTCCAAGCTCATTTCGCGAATGGATACCTGCTCGACTCCGATGCTTTGCTGCGAGGTAAAACCGAATAATTGATACAGCGTCTCCTCCGGCTGCAGCGACCAGACAACCAGATGATCACCGCTTCGCTTCACGCGCGTTACGGCCGCATTGTTTAATGCAATATGCTCCGCGAGCGATGCGTGCTCATCCCCGCCGGTAAACGTCAGATGAATCTCCCGCTCTTTCGTGAGACGGCCGATTAATGCTTTTGGCGTATCCAGCGCAACGATTCGGCCTTGATCCACGATGCACACGCGATCGCTCAGTTTATCGGCTTCCTCCATGTAGTGCGTCGTAAGAATCGTGGTTTTGCCAATCGCTTTGAGCTTCAGTACGATGTCCCAAATGTTGCGTCTTGCTTGGGGATCAAGCCCTGTCGTCGGCTCATCCAGGAAGATCAGCTCCGGATCGCTGATCATCGCAAGCCCTATGGCCAGCCGCTGCTTCTGACCGCCGGAAAGTGCTTTGACTCTCTTATTCCGATGGTCGGCCATGTTGATATAGCCCAATATTTCGTCTGTCGGCCGCCGCCTGTTGTAGAAGGAGGCGAATGTTTCGAGGTTCTCTTCCACCGTCAGCAGATCGAACAGCGCACTGGTCTGAGGCTGAACGCCGATGACCATTTTGATCTGAGACTTGTTTGCGGCCCAATTCATGCCCAGCACGGTAACGGATCCGCGATCCGGCTCCTGCAGCCCTTCAATCATTTCAAGCGTCGTGGTTTTGCCTGCCCCGTTAGGTCCGATTATGGTGAAAACCTCGCCCTTCTTCACCGTAAAACTAATCCCGTCCACCGCAACCGTTCCTCCGAATGACTTATGCAGGTCATCAACGGTAAGCACCGTCTCGCCTGCCTCATGCTTTGTCACCAGCCATCATTCCCCTTCCTTCGCGCTAATGCCTTCCCATACTTTATCATTGGAAAATGAAAGCAAGAACCGCCTGCGGAGGGAATTGGCCTCGGTCCCGAGAAGGAGAACGATAAGCGTGAAGGATGCCTAGCCTCGCATAGCGATGGCATTGCCTGAGGTATACCGTTTGAGTCCAATGCGAAAAAACGCCGTACCTGCCGCCAACAGGCCGATCGTCATCGCTATCGCCTGCCAGAAGAAGACCGGATCGAAATCGCGCATCAGACCGATCGGCAGATAGCTGATGAATCCTGCGGGAACAATCGTGAACAAGAGCAGCTTCGCTGCGCCGCGGAAGATACCGGAAGGATACGTCGAAAGCGCCACGAAGCTATTAAACACTTGACCTGCAATTCCTTCGGCATTGCCGAAGAAGAACGCGCAGCTGCCGGCCATGATCATGACGCCCATAAAGATCAAGCCGCTAATAAGCAGCCCCAATCCGAACTGCACCGCACCCAGCAAGGTGTGATCGCCAACCCAAGCGTACACGGCCAGCCCAAACAGAAAATCACCTGCTGCCGTGAGCGACATTCGACTCGCCAACACATGAAGCAGCACAGGCTTCGGCTGCGATAAATACACATCGAGCTGACCGCTGGAAACAACGGTCGCTATGCGATGGAAATTGCCAAAGAGCATATTCGCCCAGCCGAAGCCGCCTGCCCCAACTGCCCACAGCATCATGACGTCCGATAGATTCCACCCGTTCACTACTTGGAACCGGTCAAAAAACAGGCTCCAGAAGAACAGCCACATGAAATTGTTAATAAACATCATACCGGCGAGCAAGAAGAAGCTCATGCGATATTCCATCGAGGACGCCAAATTGACTTTCCAGCAGGTCAGCAGAAACCGGATCGTCCCGAGCGGCGTTGGCATGTGGTCCTTCTCATATTCCTTCTCTACGTTAACCGCCATTGACATGAAGTTTCGCCACTCCTCTCCGGTACATCATGATCGTGAAGCAGGCCAGCACCGCAATCCAAGCTGCCTGAATGGCAATTTGCTGCAGTAAGGAAACGGACCCATAGTTCACGGCCGTCCTTGCCGGAAAATACAGCATGGCCTGGAAAGGCAGCCACGAGCATATGCGCTGCAGCCACTCCGGCATTAGATCAAGCGGCAGCAGCATTCCGCCAACTGTGAATTGCAGCTTGTGGAGCACAAACTCCATCCCGCGTGTCTCCTCCACCCAGAAGGCGCATAACGCAACGACCATGTTCAACAGAAACGCAATCGTCAGCGCTCCAAGTGTTAGGGACAGAAGGCCTGCCCAGCCGAGGCCAAAATTCGGCGGTCCAACAAACGTCCAAGCAATAAGGCTGCCCACTGCCAAGTGGACGAAAAATCGAAATACCGCTTCCGATAGATACGCGGCATATTGATAGCCGACATACGAGATCGGTCTGATGAGCCGAATCGCGATATCGCCGCTCTTCACTTCATTCTCAATGGCCGTGCATAGCGCTGGCACTCCCATCGTAATCGCCTCTGTGAATACCAAATACCAAATGATCTGCTTCAGCGTATAGCCGTTAATGACGCGGGTGCTGTCTCCGTCATAAGCAGCGCTCCACAGCTGAACGAAAACAAATAAGATAAGCAGCAGAAACGATGCCCGCATAATAAAATCCGTCTTATAGGCCATTTGCTGCCGCATCGTGATCTGTGCAACGGCTCCAATTTTCTTACTTCGTCGTACCCACAAGGGATCCAAGTTCCGAATGGTCATCGCGCTGCCCTCCCGACCCATAGATATGCGTAATGATTTCTTCCATCGGCGGATCTTCGACCGTCATGTCGTCCAGCTTGAACCTGCCCATTAACGCGCTGACTACCGATTCAATGCCGACTTGCTTCAAGTCCACGGCCAGCTTCAACCGGCGCCCCTCCGAATGGAGGACTTCCATGCCTTGAAGATCGGGCAGCATACCCGGTGCGAAATGATCGGATAACGTCAGCGAGATGATTTTGCGGCTCAGCACCTCCCGCTTCAACCGATCCACCGGCGCATCCAGCAAAATGCCGCCATGATGGATAACGACAGCCCGTGAGCAGAGCTCCTCCATATCTCCGGCATCGTGAGACGTTAGGAAGACCGTAGTCCCCTCCTCGCGGTTCACTTCCAGGATCAGCTCGCGAATCCGCTGCTTCACGACCACATCAAGTCCAATCGTCGGTTCATCCAGGAACAGCAGCTGCGGTCTGTGCAGGAAGGAAACCGCAATCTCGCAGCGCATCCGCTCTCCTAAAGAGAGTTTACGAACCGGAATATTCAAGTATGGTCCAAGCTCGAAACGCTCGATCAAATCTGCACGCCTTGCCAAATAATCGCTTCGGTTCAGCTCGTAGACGCGACTGATCAAATCAAACGTATCAATCGGCGGCAGGTGGTACCACAGCTGCGATTTCTGCCCGAATACAGCGCCGATTCGAAAAGCCAGCTTCGTCCTATCCCGCCAAGGCGTCAACCCCAGCACTTGCGCTTCGCCCGAGGAAGGGTGAAGAATCCCGGTCAGCATCTTGATCGTCGTCGATTTCCCCGCTCCGTTCGGCCCCAGAAAAGCAACCCTTTCCCCTCTTGCAACCGTCAGATCAATTTGCCTTACGGCCACCTTCTCCTCCCATTGCGGCCGAAAAAGCGAGCGGATGCTCCCCGAAAGCCCGGCATCCTTGCGCTTGACGGCAAAGCTTTTGCTCAGCCCCTGTGTCTGTAATGCTGCGGTCGACATTGCATTCTCCCCCTGTCTTCGTACGGTGCTTCGGTAAAGCAAAAAAGACCTCCTGCAAGCACCGCCTTATCGTTATAAGGCGGAACTTGCCGAAGGTCTTTTATCCCTACGGTGTAGCATGACGTATCGTCGTTTGCCGGTTTCGCTCGGTTCGCCATGTGCGGATCCCTAGAAACCCTTCCGTTTAATGTAACATATTACCAGCCGTTTCCGAGGTTGGCAAGACATTTTTACGGAAGCTTGCTTATCGTTTTATGCGGGATGAAGGAGGTCCTCCATCATGGTGATTAAGCGCAATCTCACTTGCTGCAGTCGTGAGGCAAAAAATTCCATGCTATGATCATCACTGCCTTGGGAACGAAGCAGGGCCGTGCTCATCAACCCATAAGCCTCATCCAATTGCGTGATTTCCTCGCTTCTGGTCAAGTTCCGATCGTAAATGCGCACACGATAAAGCAAATCCTCTGTTGATCTGAGCAGCCTTTCATACATCGTATTCATAAGTGGCTTCCTCGCAATCTCTTATTTGGTATAAGCTAGTCTATGACGTGTGTAAGCTAAATATAACCCGATTAAGAGACGGATGAAACATTTCGGAGCAATTGTTAATTAAAAAAAAATAATCCGGAGCAGCTGCTCCGGACTTCAATCCCGCATTCTTATACGCCAAAAGCTTGTGGATTCTCGCGCCATGACTGCAGCAGCGCGATATCGCCCTGCTGTACAATCCCTTGCTCAGCCGCCACTTCGATCAGTGCCGAATAGTTCGACAATGTCGCAAGCGGGATGCCTTCCTCAGCAAATGCCGCGATCGCATTCGGGAATTGATAGGTGAAGATGGCTACAACGCCTTGCACCTCGCAGCCCGCATCGCGCACGGCTACCGCTGCTTTCAAGGAGCTGCCGCCCGTGGAGATCAAATCCTCGATCAAGACAACCTTCTGCCCAGGCTTGAAGTGGCCTTCGATTTGATTCGTCTTGCCATGGCCCTTCGCTTTGTCACGCACATAGAGCATTGGCAGGTTCAGCTTCTGCGCAACCCATGCCGCATGCGGGATGCCGCCTGTTGCGATACCGGCAACCGCTTCGCAATCCGGGAATTGCTCGCGAATAACCGTTGCAAACCCTTCCGCGATCAGCTCGCGAATTTCCGGATACGACATCGTAAGGCGGTTATCGCAATAGATCGGTGATTTCATTCCGCTTGTCCATGTAAACGGCTCATTCGGGCGAAGAGCAACGGCGTTAATTTGCAGCAATCCTTTTGCAATCTCGCGTGGTAATTGTTCCAATACAGGTGTAGTCAATCAGATCAGCTCCTCAATGATGGATTCCAGCGCCAGTCTTGGGTTCGCGGCAGCTGTGATGGGTCTTCCGATAACCATATAATCGGTTCCTTGCTGAAGCGCCTCGCGCGGCGTCATAATGCGGGATTGGTCATTCAGATCGGCACCTGCCGGACGAATCCCCGGTGTAATGGTGCGGAAATCGGCTCCGCAAGCCGCTTTAATCCGCTGTACTTCCTGCGGCGATGCCACGACGCCGCCCAGTCCGGCTTGTTTAGCCAGCTGCGCGTAACGAACGACGGCTTCTTCAACAGAACCGTTGATTCCGATCTCTTCGTTCAGGACTTGTTTGCTGGTGCTTGTCAATTGGGTTACGGCAATGACCAGTGGACGCGCCAATGCGACATCGCTCGCAAGTGCCTGCTCCACGCCTTCAAGCGCCGCTTTCATCATATCGACGCCGCCTGCCGCATGGACATTGAACATATCGACGCCAAGCTTCGTAATGCTGTTCGCGCCGCCTTTGACCGTGTTCGGAATATCATGCATTTTCAAATCCAGGAATACTTTATAGCCGCGCTCCTTCAATCCGATCACAAAGCCCGGACCTGCCGCATAGAACAACTGCATGCCGACTTTCATGTAACATGGAATGCCATCCAAGCTATTGACCAGCGCTTCTGCCGCTGTAGCATCCGGATAATCCAGTGCAACCATAATGCGGCCAGCCGCTTCTTCTCTGCTAAGTTTCATCTTCAGACAGCCCCTTCCCTGGTCTATATAGGCATGGCGAAAGCCTGCTTGAAGGCAGGCTTTCGCGGCCAATTACGGCCATGCTATTGGTTATTTCTGTGCCAGTACCGGCATTGGACGCGAGGAGAAGTTGATGGTCTCCAGCATGTTAAGCAGCGCACGAACGGTATCGAGCGATGTCATACATACGACGCCATTCTCAACCGCTTCGCGGCGAATCCGGAAGCCGTCGCGCTCAGGTGTTTTACCCTTCGTCAAGGTGTTCACTACGAAATGTGCTTTACCGTCGCGAATCAGATCCAAGATGTTCGGCGAGCCTTCGCTCAGCTTATTCACCGTTTGTACCCGAAGTCCCGCTTCTTCAAGCGCCGTTGCAGTGCCGCCCGTTGCTACGATGTTGTAGCCCAGCTCGTAGAAGCCGCGCAGAATTTCGATCGCTTCCGGTTTGTCTTTATCCGCAACCGTTGCAATGATGGAGCCTGTTGGCGGGATGCGCATGCCAGCGCCGACCAAACCTTTGTACAGAGCTTTCGCGTATTGCTGATCGCGGCCCATAACTTCACCGGTCGATTTCATTTCCGGCGTCAATGTCGGGTCAACGCGGCGCAGTTTCGCGAAGGAGAAGACCGGAACTTTAACCGATACATAATCATCTTCCGGCCATAGACCCGTCTCGTAACCAAGATCCGCAAGCTTCTCGCCCAGGATCGCCTTAGTTGCCAGGTTCGCCATCGGAATGTTCGTTACTTTGCTTAGGAACGGAACCGTACGCGAGGAGCGCGGATTTACTTCGATTACGTATACTTCGTCTTGGAAGATAACGAATTGGATGTTAACCAATCCGATTACGTTCAAGCCTTTAGCGATTTTGATCGTGATGTCGACCATTTTCTGCTGCAATTCCGTCGAAATGGATTGCGGCGGGTATACCGCGATCGAGTCGCCGGAGTGAACCCCTGCGCGCTCGACATGCTCCATGATTCCAGGGATCAGAACCGTTTCGCCATCGCAGATCGCATCAACCTCTGCTTCTTTACCCAGCATGTAACGGTCGATCAGTACCGGATGCTCCGGATTGATTTTAACCGCCTGCACCATGTAAGTAAGAAGCTCTTCGTCGGAATATACGATTTCCATGGCACGTCCGCCTAGGACGTACGAAGGACGAACAAGCACCGGATAACCCAGGCCCTGCGCAGTCTCAACCGCTTCATCAACGGAAATGACTGTTTTGCCTTTCGGTTGTTTAATGTTCAGTTCATTCAGCAGCACTTCGAATTTCTTGCGATCCTCGGCAGCATCGATGCTCTCCAGGCTGGAGCCCAAGATACGAACGCCCGCTTTAGTCAGTGGTGCAGCAAGGTTAATCGCCGTTTGACCACCGAATTGTACGATAACCCCAATCGGCTTCTCTTGCTCGATGACGTTCATTACGTCTTCGAAGAAGAGCGGCTCGAAGTACAGTCGGTCAGAGGTGCTGAAATCGGTCGATACCGTTTCCGGGTTGTTGTTGATGATGACCGCTTCATAGCCGGCTTTCTGAATCGCCCATACCGCATGTACCGTCGAGTAATCGAACTCGATACCTTGGCCGATCCGGATCGGGCCGGAACCAAGAACGAGTACTTTCTCTTTGGCCGATTCCGTTACTTCGTTCTCAACTTCATAAGTCGAGTAGTAGTAAGGGGTTGTTGCTTCGAACTCAGCCGCGCAAGTATCAACCATTTTGTAAACAGGTTTGATCCCTTGTTCAAGGCGGTGTTGACGCAGTTCCAGCTCGTTTGTAAATGATGTATGGTTGCCTTCACGACGGATCTCTGCGATGGAGCGGTCAGAGAAACCTTTGCGTTTCGCCGCGTACAGCTGCTCGTTTGTCAGTACGGTTGCACTGCGAAGTTCAGCTTCGAATGCGACGATGCTTTCGATTTTATCCAGGAACCACCAGTCGATTTTCGTCAAATCTTGAATGTCCTGCAGTTTGTAGCCGCGGCGGAATGCTTCCGCTACGAGGAACATCCGCTCGTCATCCGGCTTCGCCAGACGATTGCGCAGCACATCATCCTGCAACTCATGCGCGTCTTTCAGGTGGATACGGTGTGTGCCGATTTCCAGGGAACGAACCGCTTTATGAATGGACTCTTCGAACGTACGGCCGATCGCCATAACTTCGCCTGTCGCTTTCATTTGCGTGCCCAGTTTACGGTTTGCCGAAATAAATTTATCGAACGGCCAGCGCGGAATCTTAGATACGATGTAATCCAGCGTTGGCTCGAAGCATGCATAGGTTTGGCCTGTTACCGGGTTGACGATTTCGTCGAGCGTGTAGCCGATTGCGATCTTGGCAGCCATCTTCGCGATTGGGTAACCTGTCGCTTTGGACGCAAGTGCCGAAGAGCGGCTTACGCGCGGATTCACTTCGATAACATAGTATTGGTAGCTGAACGGATCCAGCGCGAACTGGACGTTACAGCCGCCTTCGATGCTCAGTGCGCGGATGATCTTCAGCGACGCCGAACGAAGCATTTGATATTCGCGGTCGGACAAGGTTTGGCTTGGCGCTACGACGATGGAATCGCCTGTATGTACGCCAACCGGATCAAAGTTCTCCATGTTACACACGACGATACAGTTATCGTTCGCATCGCGCATTACTTCATACTCGACTTCTTTCATGCCTGCGATCGATTTCTCGATCAAGCACTGGCCGATTGGGCTGTAACGGATACCCGATGCAACCGTTTCAAGCAGCTCTTCTTCGCTCGCGCAAATACCGCCGCCTGTTCCGCCCAGCGTGTAGGCCGGACGAACGATGATTGGGTAGCCGATCTCGTTAGCGAAATCCACCGCTTCTTGCACCGTTGTAACAATAACGCTCTCAGGTACCGGCTGCTCCAGCTCGCGCATCAGATCGCGGAATAGATCGCGGTCTTCCGCTTTCTCGATTGCCGTAAGCTGTGTACCAAGCAGTTGAACGTTCTCGCGTTCCAAGACGCCGGCGCGTGCCAGTTCGACTGCCATGTTAAGGCCCGTTTGGCCGCCAAGTGTCGGAAGCAAACCGTCCGGCCGTTCTTGACGGATAATTTGGGTTACGAAATCAAGTGTGATTGGCTCGATGTATACTTTATCAGCCATGTTCGTATCGGTCATGATTGTAGCCGGATTGCTGTTGATCAGAACAACCTCATAGCCTTCTTCTTTAAGCGCTTGGCAAGCTTGCGTGCCTGCATAGTCGAACTCTGCAGCTTGCCCGATGACGATTGGACCGGAACCGATAACGAGAATTTTTTTCAGCTTATTATTTCTGGGCATATTGCAGCTCTCCTCTCAATGATGCCGCCAATTGTGCTTGACGAGGTTTTTGCGGGTTGTTTCTTTTATGTGCGCGAATCATCTCTAGGAATTGATCGAACAGGTAGCTGGAATCGTAAGGTCCAGGTGCAGCTTCCGGATGGTATTGAACCGAGAAAGCCGGGAATTCGTTATGCTTCAAGCCTTCGATCGTTTTGTCGTTATTGTTGATATGCGTCACTTCGAGCTTCGTTCCGGCTACGGAATCTTCAAGAACCGTGTAACCATGGTTCTGCGAAGTGATGTAGCAGCGGCTTGTCGCCAGTTCTTTAACCGGGTGGTTGCCGCCGCGGTGACCGAACTTCAGCTTAGCTGTATCGGCGCCGCAAGCAAGTGCGAACAGTTGGTGACCCAGGCAGATTCCGAAGATCGGATATTCGCCAAGCAGCTCTTGAATCATAGTGACAGCGTGCGGAACATCCTTCGGATCCCCAGGGCCGTTCGACAATTGAATGCCGTCCGGGTTCAGGCGACGGATTTGCTCAGCTGTTGTGTCGTGAGGAACAACGACTACATCGCAGCCGCGCTTCGTCAGCTCGCGCAAGATACCGCTCTTCGCGCCGTAGTCAACCAGTACGATACGCTCGCGCTCGCCGGGGCTGGAGAAGATGCTCTTCGTCGAAGTACGAGCTACTTGATCGCGCATCAGCGAAGTCAGGGATAGACGCTCAGCAAGCTCTTCGATACGCTCATTGCCCGTTGTCAGCATCCCTTTCATTGTGCCGTAGTGACGCAGCTTACGAGTCAGCATCCGTGTATCGATGTCGCTGATTCCGATGATGCCGTATTCCTTCAGCAAACGGTCAAGCGTGTATTCCGCTCTCCAGTTGCTTGGCACCGGCTCATGGCGGCGAACGACGAAACCGTGAATGTAAGGACGTACCGCTTCGAAATCGTCGCGAGTAATGCCGTAGTTCCCGATCAAAGGGTAAGTCATGGTTACGATCTGTCCGCAGTAGGACGGATCGGAAAGCACCTCTTGGTAACCTGTAATCCCTGTATTAAAAACAACCTCGCCGGCGGATTGTCCCTCAGCGCCAAAGCCGAGTCCTGTAAACAGCGTGCCGTCTTCCAACAACAATCTTGCTTGCATCCGTATCACTCCTAGTTATCAAGTTGCTTACTATTCTTGCAGCTCTGTCCAAACGACATTTCCATCTACGATTGTAGCTACCGGCCAGCCGGACAACTTCCAGCCGCCAAATGGTGTATTTTTACCCTTCGAAGCGAAGCTCTCTGGGTTAACCTCACGTTCGTTCTCGATATCGACAATGGTCAGATCGGCAGGTGCGCCTGCTTCCAGAACGCCGCTGCGAAGTCCGAAGACGCGCGCCGGGTCTGATGTCATCCGCTTCAGGAGGAAGCCAAGCGACCATTTGCCTGTTTTGACGAATTTCGTATACATCAGCGGGAATGCCGTTTCGAAGCCTACGATGCCGAATGGCGCCAGCATCATGCCGCGTGCCTTCTCTTCCGCACTGTGCGGCGCGTGGTCCGTTACGATCATGTCCAGCGTGCCATCTTCAAGACCTTCGATAACCGCTTGTACGTCGCGCGGCGTGCGCAGCGGCGGATTCATTTTCCAATTGGCATCCATGCTTGGAATGTCCTCATCCGAGAGAATCAAGTGATGCGGGCAAACCTCGGCGGTTACTTTAATGCCGATTTGTTTAGCCATTCTGATCAGACGAACCGACTGCTCCGTGCTTACGTGGCAGACATGATAGTGAACCCCGGTAGCTTCTGCCAGCAAAATATCGCGTCCCACGTGGATCGCTTCGGACTCGTTCGGAATCCCTTTAAGACCGTTCGCTGCTGCGAACTTGCCTTCCGTTACTGCTGCTCCGACTACGAGCGAATCGTCTTCGCAGTGCGCAATAACCGGCATGTTCATCGATGCAGCCAGGTTCATCGCATCTTTCATCATTTGCGCGTTCTGAACGCCGACGCCGTCATCGGTAAATCCGATTGCGCCTGCTTCTTTGAGCGCTGCGAAGTCTGTCAGCTCGCGGCCAAGTTCGTTCTTCGTGATTGCCGCGTAAGGCAGCACATTAACGATTCCTGCGCTCTTAGCCTTATCCAGTATGTAGCGCACGGTCTCGGGCGTATCCGTTACGGGACGTGTGTTCGGCATGCAAGCAATTGTAGTGAAACCGCCTCTTGCCGCGGAGCGTGTACCGCTTGCGATATCCTCTTTATATTCAAAGCCCGGCTCGCGCAGATGCACATGCATGTCGATAAAACCTGCGGAGATTAGCTTTCCTTGTGCATCAATAGTATCGTGGCCGGTAGTATCCGGCTCACCGGAAGCCGCATCGGCAATCGCAGCGATCAGTCCATTCTCAATTCGAACGTGCTTTCGTGCTGTCTCACCTGTCTGTTCGTCCCAAACGAGTCCGTTTAAAATCCATATTGCCATGATCGTTTTCTCCTTTCGGCTTCCACTGTTAGTTAGGCTAGTGCTCGTTCGATGACCGCCATCCGAATCGGTACGCCATTGGCCATTTGCGGGAAAATGCGTGATTGCGGATGTTCAACGAGCGCATCATCGATTTCCACGTCGCGGTTAATGGGTGCAGGGTGCATGATGATGGTGTGCGGAGCTAATCTCGCCGCTCTTTCTTCCGTCAAACCGAATTGCTCGCGGTAGGATTCCGCTGAACTTAGAATGCCGCTTTCGTGACGTTCCAGCTGAACCCTCAGCATCATGACGACATCGGAGCGAAGCGCTTCTTCCATCGATACGTAAGGGACATCAAGCTCTGCTGCCTTCATCGTCTCAGGCGCGCAGAAGCGGACGTTGACCCCGAACTTCTGCAGTGCGTACAAATTGGAGCGCGCAACTCGGCTATGCTGGACATCTCCGATTATCGATACCGTTAATCCTTTGAGCTCACCGAACTGTTTACGCATTGTATATAGGTCGAGCAGTGCCTGTGTCGGATGCTCGTTGTTTCCATCGCCTGCGTTGATTAAAGGCACTTTAATTTTCTGTGCCAGCTCGGCGAGCACGCCGATCGGCTTGAGGCGGATGACGCCTGCATCGATTCCCATGGATTCAAGCGTGCGCACCGTATCGTAAATCGATTCGCCCTTCTGTACGCTTGAGACCGCGGCGGAGAAGTTGAGCACCTCGGTACCGAGTCGTTTCTCGGCAACCTCGAAGGAAAATCTCGTTCTTGTACTGTTCTCAAAAAACATATTGGCTACAAACTTACCTTGCTGAACCTGCTCGACTTTGTTCGAGCTTGCCTCCCAGTAAGCGGCGCGGTCCAAGATGGAGCTGATTTCTTCCTTACTTAGTTCCTTAAGTCCCAGCAAGCTTCGCTGCTTGACTAATGTTGCGGTTGTCATGATGAAAGCCTACCCCCTTAATGGATAATCGTCACTTGATCGTTCTCGTCGACTTCCTGGAGAAAAACCTCGATTTGCTCCTGTTTAGAGGTCGGTACGTTCTTCCCTACATAATCCGGTCGAATCGGCAGCTCGCGATGTCCTCGATCAACCAGTACGGCAAGCTGGATCGATTGCGGTCTGCCGCAGTCCATCAACGCGTCCATGGCTGCCCGGATGGTTCTGCCTGTATAGAGCACATCATCGAATAAGATAACTCGCTTGTTCTTCATGCTCACCGAAGTTGCATTCCCTTGCGCGGCGCCTGAGCTGCCTGCTTCGCGGTCATCGCGGTATAAGGTGATATCGAGCTCTTGCACTTCAACCGGAAGTCCTTCAATTTCGTGAATCCGATCTGCGATACGTTGTGCCAAGTAGATGCCGCGTGTTCGAATGCCAACGAGTACACAATTGTCGATTCCTTTGTTCTTTTCGACAATTTCATGGGCTATTCGAGTCAGAGCGCGGCGTATTGCCGTCTCATCCATAATGACTCGATGCTGCTCATCCATGCGCTTCTTCCGCCTCCTTGAGTCCTTGCAAACATCGTTCGTTGAATGCTGCATATTCGGTTGAGTACATGCAACCCATTCATCGTTTTTCACAAAAAAAACTCCTTGCGGGTGCGCAAGGAGTTTCACGTTCATTAGTTTCGCATCTGAGCCGTTAGACAAGCTCCACTTGCGCACGCAGCGCGAGTGGGAAGTTGTCCTGCTATAAGAAGCGAATAAACGATTCACGTTACCTTGCCAGCCTCTCTGGACTGAGTTAAAGGTACATATTGTTTATCAAAAGAATTATCCCACGTTCGACAAAAGCTGTCAAGGTTCTTTTGCACCGTAATCGGATTTCTATGCGATAGTATGTATATTTCTCTATAAAGAAAAAACTTACGCACCGTCCGAGGACGCCTGCGTAAGTTTCTTTATTACAGACTAAGCTTTGTAATCCGCTCTACTGCTTTCTCCGTATTCTCGCGGCTGCCAAATGCTGTCAAGCGGAAGTAACCTTGACCGCTTTGGCCGAAGCCCACACCCGGCGTACCCACAATATTCGCTTCCGACAGAAGCTTATCGAAGAATGCCCATGAGTCAAGACCGTTCGGAGTCTTGAGCCAAATGTAAGGCGCGTTAACGCCGCCGAACACTTCAAGGCCAAGCGATGCCAGACCTTCGCGGATAATGCCCGCATTCGTCATGTAGTAGTCAATGATCGCCCCGATTTGCTCTTTGCCTTCCGGCGTGTAGATGGCAGCGGCACCGCGTTGTGTTACATAAGAAACGCCATTGAACTTCGTTGTATGGCGGCGATTCCACAGATCGTTAACGAGCAATACGTTGCCGTCCGCGTCTTTCGCTTTCAGCTCGCGAGGAACAACGGTATAGGCGCAACGAACGCCCGTGAAACCGGCTGTCTTCGAGAAGCTGCGGAATTCGATCGCTACTTCTTTGGCGCCTTCGATTTCATAGATGCTGCGCGGAACGTCAGCTTCTTGAATGAATGCCTCGTAAGCCGAATCATACAAGATGATGCAGTCGTTCGCTTTTGCGAAGTCAACCCAGCGCTTCAGCTCTTCCTTCAAAAGTGTCATACCAGTCGGATTGTTCGGGTAGCACAAGTAGATCAAGTCCACTTTGCGCTCCGGCAGGCTTGGCGTGAAGTTGTTCGACGCGTCGCATTTCAGATAGACGATGTTCTCGTATTGGTTCGTTTCTTTGTTGAACTTGCCGGAGCGGCCCGCCATTACGTTCGTGTCCACGTATACAGGGTATACCGGATCTTGAACCGCGATAACAGCGTCTTGGCTGAAGATCTCTTGAATGTTACCTACATCGCACTTGGAACCGTCGCTGACGAATACTTCGTTCGTCGCGATGTCGATGCCGCGCGCTTTGTAGTCATTGTTGATGATATCGTTAATGAGGAAGTCGTACCCTTGCTCCGGGCCATAGCCGCGGAATGAACCCGGGTTAGCCAGCTCATCAACTGCAGCGTGCATCGCTTTCGTTACCGCATCCGGCAGACCGCGCGTTACGTCGCCGATTCCGAGGCTGATAATTTGGGCATTTGGATTGTTTTGAATAAATGTAGTACGGCGCTTTGCGATTTCAGAGAACAGGTAGCTCCCTTGCAGCTGCGTATAGTTGTGATTGATTTGAGTCATCGATCCATCTCACCTTTCATTGTCACTGCTTACAGTTTGTTATCATCATAGCGCAACGTAAGCCTTGAACCACATAAAGAAATTAGTGAAAAGTTTGTACTATTACACAACTAGCGTTGACGCAAAATCATCAGCTCATGTTCCATGTCAGAAGGAATCGGCGCCGAAAACTCCAAGTATTCCCCTGTCCGAGGATGATCAAAACCAAGAACTGCCGCATGCAGCGCCTGACCTTTAAGACCGATCGTCTTATTCCGACCATAGATCGGATCACCTGCGAGCGGGTGTCCGATGTATTTCATATGCACGCGGATCTGGTGCGTCCGTCCTGTCTCCAGCTTCAGCTCGAGCAGCGTGAAATCGCCAAGACGCTCCGCCACTTGGAAATGCGTAACGGCTTCTTTGCTGCCGCGCTGGGTGACGATGAACACCTTCCGATCCTGAGGATCTCTCCCGATCGGAGCATCAACCGTTCCATGCTCATGGGGCATCGTCCCGTGCACGAGGGCGAGATATTTTCTCGTCACCGTATGGGCTTTAAGCTGTGCAGCCAGCGAAGCATGCGCCAGATCGTTCTTCGCGGCCATGATCAGGCCGGAAGTATCCTTATCGATCCTGTGCACGATACCTGGGCGAAGCACGCCGTTGATCCCTGAAAGATCTTTGCAGTGGTACATAAGCGCATTCACGACGGTACCCGAGTAATGACCGGGTGCAGGGTGAACGACCATGCCGCGCGGTTTGTTGATCACAATCACATCGCTGTCTTCGTAGACCACATCCAGCGGAATGTTCTGCGGCTCAATGACGGCTTCTTCCGGTTCAGGAATAATAACCGTGACCACATCGGCCACGGCTAGTTTGTAATTCGCCTTCACTTGACGCTCATTGACCAGCACGGCGCCGGATTTGATCCAATCCTGCACCATCGTGCGGGAGACCGAGCCTTCTTCAATGCTTTCGGTTACAAATTTATCAAGCCGTTCACCGGCATCCGCTTCAATCGCGGTAAAACTCATGGGCTCATCATTGAATAAACTGGTGCCCTTGTCCATTAGGTTCTTCTTGTCCATTTGATTTTGAATCTCCGTTCTCTCTCTTGGATGTCAGAATCGCATCCAGCAAAATCATACCTACACCGACACAGATACCGGTATCGGCAATGTTGAATATCGGGAACACATAGCTGCCAAACGTAAACTGCAGAAAATCAACAACCTCGCCATAGAGTGCACGCTCCAGGAAATTACCGAGAGCGCCGCCAAGAACGAGGCCAAGACCTCCAAGAAGCAAGGTTTTGCCGGAGTTGCGGTTCTTCATCATATACCAAACGATGCCTCCTACAACAACGAGCGTAATCAAAATAAACAGATAACGCTGCTCTTGCAGAATTCCAAACGCGGCACCTTTATTTCGAATGGATGTCAGAATAAAGAAATCGCCGAGCACATGCTTAGTTTCACCGATCGTAAGACTTTTCTCTACCCATTGTTTGGTAAAATAGTCAATTACGAATACAACAACCGCCAGCCAATAGTAATAATATTTCATCGCATATGCCCCCTTGTCCTCAACATTGTAGCATAGGAGGGCTCATACAGACTAGGACAAATTCCGTATGCCTTTGCCAATTCATCCATGAATACCCGCCTCTAAAACAGCACCTTAGTTGGGAAACTAACGACAGAAAGTATGCCATCATGCCAATGTGAAGAGAGGGCACTCATCATGACGAACCTAACGAACACCCAGCTACGAAATTTACGCAGTCGCCTTGTCGTGGACAAAGCTGCAATTGAACAGCGGCTTGCAAGCAGCGAGCATTACGGATTCTCCGCATCCCTGAAGGATGAATCCGGCGATTTGTCATCGTATGATAACCATCCCGCGGATGCCGCTACGGAGACGTATGAGCGCGGCAAAGACCTCGCGCTTCATGAGCAAGAGGAATTTCATCTTAGCCGCATCGATGCTGCATTGACCGCTATGGAAGATGGCAGCTATGGCACCTGTCGTACATGCGGAAGCGATATCCCGCTTGAAAGGCTGCAAGCACTGCCTGATTCGCTGTACTGTGTTGCGCATTCGCCCAGACAAGATATTTCGGAGCACCGTCCGGTGGAAGAACAATTCCTTGCGCCCGGTTTCGGCCGCTCGAGCATGGATGAGCACGAAGATGGATACAACGGCTTTGATGGCGAAGATGCCTGGCAGATTGTTGAGAGCTGGGGCAACTCCGACTCACCGGCCATGTCCGAGAATGCCAATGTTCGTTCTTACGATGAGATCGGCATCGAAGCTGACGAAGCTGACGGCTATGTGGAGCCGCTCGAAAGCTTCTTGGCAACAGACATTACGGGCAAACATGTCAGCGTAGTCCGCAATCGGGAATATTATAACTATATGGAGCATGAGGAAGGCGATCATATGCTCGAGGAGCAATAACGCCTAGCCCTTAATAAGTCTTCCCTTCCAGCTGATGCTGTACGATGCGGACAATGTCTGCGATATAATCACCGATGATCGGCAAATTGAGTGCCCCCAGCAGCTGCAGCACATAGAGAATCGTTGCCGCAAAGAACGTAAAACCGATCGCGATTCCGACACCTCGCGCAGTGCCGCCAAGCAAATTGCGCCACATTAGCGAGTACGGGCGATTAAGGAGCTGCACATAATCGGCGATTTGGGAACGTTCCATCTCGGAAGCTACCTTCTGCAGCCGTTTCTCCAGTGCATCCAGTGCGTGCCTTACACCGATTAAGTCTTTATTCTCTTCTGTCATGAAGGATCCCTCCCCAGGGCTTGAAGCAAACAAGAACGACGCCCATGCAGCAGTTCGGAAGCGGCAAATTTGCCGCTCGCCGTTCGTCTTCATGGGCGTTCGTGTTGTTTGCTGCTATGAGGTTACTATACCCTTACGACAGAAATTCCAATCTCTTTATCTCCCAGAGAAACGCGTTCCATATCCGCTTGGCTGCCATACTCCACGCTGCGCAGCAGGACGCTTTCGAACAGCACCGATTCGAAGGCTTGCAGTGCCGCGAGCAGCTCCGCATCGACCTCCAGTACGAGATGAACACGCATCTCAATCGGAAGATCAAGCTTCTTACGGGTATCCTGTACAGCACGGATCACTTCCCGAACCAAACCTTCCTGCTCCAGCTCAGGCGTGATATCGGTATTGATGGCAACCGTTAAGTTGTAACCCGATGCCGAAGCAAAACCGGTTTTAGCTTGCTTCTCCACAAGCAACTCATCCAGAGCGATCTCAAGCGACTCGCCATCCGGCGATGCGAATGTGAGCACGCCTGCTTTCATGATCCCGCTCGTTTGCTCCGGAGTCAGCGACTTCAAGTAGCCTTGGATCGGTCCGACATGTTTTCCGTACTTTTTGCCGGCTACCTTAAGATTCAGCTTAAAGGCAAAGTCAACGAAGCCGGTGTCGCCGCTTGCAATCGTGATCGACTTCACATTAATTTCATCCTTGATAATCGCTTCATAAGGGGTTAGGTCGAATTCGTTGTCAAGCGCTACGATAAGCTCCGATAGCGGCTGACGTGTTTTGATGCCCGTTTCATTGCGGACATTACGGGCCAGCTCAACGATTTGTCTCGCTGTTTCCATATCGCGCTCCAGCGTTTCATCGATTGCCGCTTCATCTGCTTTCGGATAATCCGCCAGATGCACGCTGCTGCCATCTCCGAGATTCGTATATACATCTTCGGCTACCAGTGGCGCAAACGGTGCGATTAGACGGGAAATCGTAAGCAGGACTGTGCGCAATGTGCCGTACGCATCCAGCTTGTCATCGGTTAGACCGCTGCCCCAGAAACGGTCACGGGAACGACGGATGTACCAGTTGCTCATCTCATCGACAAAGGTTTCAATGCTCTTCGCAGCATTGAGGAAGTCATAGACAGATAGGCTCTTGTTCACTTGCGCAGTTAAGCTGTTCAAGCGGGATACAATCCAGCGATCCAGCTTATTCGCGGATACGCGTGCCGGTTGAGCGGCAGGATCATAACCGTCAATCGATGCATAAAGCGCGAAGAATGCATGCGTATTGACGATCGTATCGATCACTTTGGATTTAGCTTCGCCTACAATGCCACGCGAGAAACGTTTGCTGTTCCACGGCGCACTGTCAGCGAGCAGCGCCCAGCGGAATGCGTCCGTACCATACTCGTTGATGATTTCCCAAGGGTCGATAACATTCCCTTTGGATTTGGACATCTTCTGTCCGTTCTCATCCAGAATATGACCGGTGGAAATAACCGCTTTATACGGTGCTTTACCGTTATACAGCGTAGATACAGCCAGCAAGCTGAAGAACCAGCCGCGCGTTTGGTCAATGCCTTCGCAGATGATGTCCGCCGGGTATTGCTCAGCGAAGATTTCTTGCTTCTCGAACGGCTGATGGTATTGCGCGAATGGCATCGAACCGCTGTCGAACCAAACGTCGACGACTTCGGAAGTCCGCGTCATGACGCCGCCTTCGCAATGCGGGCAGTGCAGCTTCACTTCATCTACGTAAGGCTTATGAAGCTCAATGTCTTCCGAGATTGGCGTTGTGGAACGCGCAACCAGGTCCGCTCTGCTGCCCGGTGAATGCTGTTCGCCGCAGCTATCGCAAATCCACACATTAAGCGGCGTTCCCCAGTAGCGGTTACGGCTGATATTCCAATCCACCAAGTCCTCGAGGAATTTACCGAAACGCCCTTCACGGATGTGGCCCGGATACCATTCCACGCCTGCGTTGTTCGCGATCAACTGATCCTTCACGGCAGTCGTTTCGATAAACCAGCTGTCTGTCGCATAATAGATCAGCGGCGTTTTGCAGCGCCAGCAGAACGGATAGCTGTGCTCATAACGCTCTTTGGAGAAGAGCAAGCCGCGTTCGCTTAACATTTTGACAATGTCGACATCGCATTCTTTCACGAAACGACCGGCCAGATCCGTAACAACATCGATATAACGACCCGCATTGTCGACCACGTTCAAGAAGCTGACGCCGTTCTGGCGAGCTACCTTGTAGTCGTCTTCACCGTGTGCGGGAGCAATATGGACGATACCAGTACCGCTTGTATCGCTGACAAAGTCACCCGGGATGACGAAGTGGCCATTCTCGATTTGTGCGTATTTGAATGGCGGCTCGTATTTCTTACCGACCAGCTCGCCACCTTTGACAGTCGATTGGATAACGAAGTCGCCTTTCATTACGCTCTCAACAAGCGCTTCAGCGACGAAGTAAACTTGGCCATCCTTCAGTACGCGCGCGTAATCCAAATTCGGATTAACGGCAAGGGCAACGTTCGCCGGCAGTGTCCAAGGCGTTGTCGTCCAAGCCAGCACGTACTCGTCGGAGTCTGCAAGCTTGAATTTCACAGTAGCACTAAGGTCCTTAACATCCTCATACCCTTGCGCGACCTCATGCGAGCTTAATGTAGTTTGGCAGCATGGGCAATAAGGGCTAACGCGGTGACCGCGGTAGAGCAGTCCTTTGCCATGGATCGTCGATAAAATATGCCAAACACTCTCGATGTAGTTGTTGTTCAGCGTGATGTACGGATCGTCCATGTTGGTCCAGTAGCCGATCGCTTCAGTCAATTCACGCCATTGACGCTCATATTCGAATACGCTGTTTTTGCACTTCGTGATAAAGGCTTCTACGCCGTATTTCTCGATTTCCTGTTTGCCGGAGATGCCAAGCTGCTTCTCAACGCCAAGCTCAACCGGCAATCCATGCGTGTCCCAGCCTGCTTTACGAACGACACGATAACCATCCATCGTCTTGTAGCGGCAGATGAAGTCTTTGATTACGCGTCCCAGCACGTGACCGATATGCGGAGCTCCGTTCGCGGTCGGCGGCCCTTCATAGAAAACAAAATTCGGCTTGCCTTCCCGGTTTGTGATCGACTGCTTGAACGTCTCTTCTTCTCTCCACTTGGCCAGTACTCTAGAGTCCCGACTTCTTGCTTTCTCTTTGACATCGACGCGTTGCATACGCTCATACCCCTTTCGTTCTCCTGGAAAATAAAAAAAGCCCCGCCCCTGTAAAGGGACGAGACTATAGCTCGCGATACCACCCTTGTTCCAAGTTTAGCTGCGTTCTTCTTCACCGTACTCTTCCAGAGATGGCAAATGGACGCGCCGCTATGCTTGGCACCTTCGTCACGGATGCATGCATCCGAGTTCCCAATAACGGTGGACTTCCGGAACTGCTTACTGCTTATGGCAGCCATAAGGTTAGGCAGTACTTCTCGGAGAGGATATTCCGCAACTGTTCACACACCGGCTTTCAGCAATTACCGGCTCTCTGGAGTGCTAACAGAAACGTACTCGTTCTCGTCAACGAACTGATCGTATAGATTGATTATTACCATTTATACGCGATTCCAAAACAATTGTCAAACCAATCGCAACAAATAGTTACACGCCGCGAACGATTTCGCTTGTTAAGCTCGCCGGACCATCCAATGTGTCCCAGCTGTCGTGGCTTAGCAGCTCAAGCTGTGCTTCCACGAGCGTCCGGAATCTGGCGCGATAGATCGAAGCTTGTTTACGCAGCTCCTCCACCTCTAGTGCCACTTTACGGGATTTGCTAAGCGACTCGTTAATGATGCGGTCAGCGTTCTTCTCGGCTTCTTTGACGATCAGCTGCGCTTCTTTCTTCGCATTGCTTCTCACTTCATCAGCCGCTTCCTGCGCCACAATGATTGTTTTGCTCAGCGTTTCTTCAATGTTGGAGAAATGATTCAGCTTCTCCTGCAAGGACAGTGCTTGATTCTGAATTTCCTTGTTCTCGCGAATGAGCGCCTCATAGTCTTTAATGACTTGATCCAGAAATTCATTTACTTCGTCTTCATCGTACCCGCGAAGTCGTCTGCCAAATTCCTTGTTATGTATGTCCAATGGCGTAAGCGGCATTGGCGCACCTCCTGATTGTAGTCGAAGGGGATCAAACTTAGGCCATCCCCGTCTGGGACTAGCGCCTTAAGCCGTATCCTTCCTGAGTTTACTTCTAATTTCGACAGATGGAGCCATTTTCCTGCAAACGATTAGATAAATTTGCCGATTTTGACCCGAACTCTGCCTTTCTTCGTAATCCCCTCTACAACAAGTACTTTGAAACGGCCAAGCCCCTGCATCGAAACGACGTCGCCTTCCTTTAATTGCGCGGAAGGATCCTCTTCTACTTTCCAGTTGACGCGGCATCTCCCGGCTCTGATGGGATCCACGATCTTGGTACGGCTGATTCGATGTACATCGCTGGCAATACCGTCAAGACGCAAAGAAGCCACCGACAAATTCATCTCCTCCATTGCGGAAACCGCTGGCCGCAGCTGATCAAGAGGAAGGATGTCCGTTAGGACATGAACACGGTGGACTTGTCGTAAATGAATATTAATATAATCGGCAATTTCCGAGACGACTAAACAATGGCAGCCATCCTCATGGACATGAAGATCACCGATGCGATCACGCTTGATGCCCAGTCCCAGAAGCGCGCCCAGGTAATCGCCGTGATCCAGCTCCAAATGACCCTGCGTCCCGCCGGTCACTTCGATTAAGGCAATCCCTTCGGGTTCACTTTCAAGATCGCGGTAATCGGGGGCAATAATAGCCCTTCTGCGCTCAGCGCCTTCATAGCCGCCTACAAAGCGAAGACCAACATCTGCACGCCGGTTCACCAGCGACGCTACGATATCGGCCTGTCTTGGATCGAGAAAATCGGTCACTTTCACTTCGTGACCGAATGCTGCTCGTTCGATCCATTCCGAGGCGCGGTCCACGAAGGGCCGCTCATCCGGATGGAAATGGACATAAATTTCATTTTTCATTAGATAAACATCTCGATGACCGAAATCAATCCCAAGGCCACGAAACGAAGTGCAAACAGGGCTACGATCGGGGAGATATCAATCACTCCGCCGATATTCGGGATAAATCTGCGGAATGGAGCCAAATACGGCTCAACCAATTTACCCAGTAATTCGCCGATAAAGCTCTCACGCAGGCTCGGCAGCCATGACAACAGCACGTAAGCAATGATCATATACTGATAAATCTGTGATAGGGTTAAGATTAAATTTGCTACGTCCAACTCAAGGTCACCTCATTTTTTTGTAATCTTGCTCATCTGCCAGCATTTCCGTTATTGCGCCTTGAATTTCAACCGAGTCAGGCGTGCAAAGAAAAATATTAGGACCTAGCTTTGAAATGCCGCCGTTCAGCGCATAAATCGTACCGCTGAGAAAATCGACGATTCTCACGGCTTGATCCGAACGAACGCGCTGCAGGTTCACAACGACTGAACGACGCGAGCGCAAATGGTCCGCAATATCCTGTGCTTCTTCGTACGAACGGGGTTCGTTCAGAATAACGCGCACATTCTTCTGAGAATGAATACTGACGATATTATTTCCCTTTGCAGGTTGTTTACGTTGCTCAAAGGGAGAAGTTTCATTATCTTGTTCGTCATGATTGTCAATTCGTTCACGCTCTACGACTTCCTCTTCCTCTTGCAGGCCGAGAAAGCTCATAAATTTGTTCATCATGCCCGTCGCCCTCTTTCCCTCTTAATTTGCATTCCAGATATTCCCTTGCTGAAACGCATCCTTAGCTGTGACCAACCAGTACCGTGCCTAATCGTAACCATGTTGCGCCTTCTTCTACAGCAACCTCGAAATCCCCCGACATGCCCATCGACAAACCGTTAACCGGCTTGCTCAATACAGCGCTTCGATTCAGTTCGTCACGAATCTGTCTTAACCCGCGAAATACGGGCCGGGATTGCTCGGCTTCGCCGTCAAGCGGCGCCATCGTCATCAGCCCAACCGGCTCGATATGAGGAAAGGCCACTAACTGCTTGGCGAAAGGGATCAGTTCTTCAGGCTGAAGGCCATGCTTGCTGTCTTCTCCGGATACATTGACCTGAATAAAGCAAGGCACCTTGATATCGAGCTGAGCGGCCTTACGCTCGATTGCCTCCGCTAATGAAAGACGATCCAAGGAATGGATGTATGTAAATTTCCCTATGACTTCTTTAACCTTATTCGTTTGCAGTGACCCAATGAAATGCCATACAGCTTGTCCGGACGGCGCATGGTCTAAGCTTGCATCCCACCGGCTGCCCGTGATCGCGTTCCACTTCTGTGCGGCATCCTGCCAGCGATTCTCACCCATGTGAACGAGACCTTGCTGCAGGACCGCTTGCGTCTGCGGTACGCCCACGTACTTCGTTACTGCAATCAATTCAATCTCCGAACGCTGACGGTCGCTTCTTGCGCATGCTTCTGCCAACCGCCGTTCTACTTCTTCAATACGTTGCGATAATGTCGTCACGCCTTACTTGTCTCCTTCTTTCATGCCGATCCAACTCACCATTCGGCCTGTCGATCCGCCTTCCACTCGGTGAGAGAAGAACAGATTCGTCGCACAACCGGTGCACCACTCTGAACATTCGATACGACTCGGCAAAATTCCTGCTTTTATCATAATCTGTCGGTTCAATTCTTTCAAGTTTATCCGAGCTTTTCCTTCGCTGGTCGGCTCAACCATATCTGCAGGATTCGCATTCAGGTCAGCGATGAGCGGCAATACACGATCCAGCACGACATCGTTGACTTCGTAGCAGCACATCCCGATGGAAGGACCAATTGCCGCTTGGATGGACGCGGCATCGCAGCCGAAGGTCGAGACCATTCGTTCAACGGTCAACCTGGCTATTTCCAGCACGGTCCCTTTCCAGCCGGCATGAGCAAGCGCAATGACTTCACGAACGGGGTCGAAGAAATACAGCGGCACACAATCCGCGTAGAAGGAAGTCAGCAATATATTCTTCTGATCGGTCACAAGCGCGTCGGCGTCTGTAATCGAAGAATCACGGCTCGCTCTACCCTTGCCGCGATCATCCGCTTCTACAATGTGGACGTGATTGCCGTGCACCTGCTCCGCACAGGTCCAAGCTTCAAATGGCCAGCCAAGCGTCTCCGCGAGCAGGCTGCGATTGCGTACAACATCATCCGGTGCATCCCCTACGTGAAGACCGCAATTCAGCGATTGCCATGGCGCGCCGCTGACGCCGCCTTCCCTTCCGGAGAATCCGACGGTCAGCCCATCAAACCGCTTTATCCATTGCGGCAATAAAAAAAGCGAAGGGCTCTTCGCTGCATCAACAAGTTTAAACGGTTCCATGCTTCAATCACCTCTTCACCCAGTGTACCACGCTTGGCAGCCTCCTTGCGAGCAGCCTTCCGCTCGCAAGGCTACTATTAAACGGCAGAGCGATGCGCTTATCGAACCTGCACATCGTCTTCCTCCGTCTTGTACACCTTCGCATCATCAATCCGTACGAGTACGACATCGGTGCCGATCTTCACAATATTTCGCCAAGGGATCACCACATCCGTGCCGCCGCCGAACAAGCCGAAGAAACGGGAATAGTTCGGTACAACGATGGAATCAATGCGTCCCTGCCGCAAATCCAGCTCCAAGTCACTAACCTGCCCCAGCTTGCGTCCATCTACGATATTGATAACGTCCTTCGTCTGAAAATCCGAAATTTTCATTAACCGTTCACCACGCTTCCGAAAGAACTGCTCATCACCTTATTATCACTATATGTGCCAAATGGGCAAAATGTCCTGCTTGCCCGTAATAATAGCTGCTCGGTGATAAGCAAAAAAACGGCGCTGGGCGCCGTTTCACTTTTGGTTAGGTTACGTTTTAACATGTTTCTGCATCTGTTGAATCGCGGATTTCTCGAGGCGGGATACTTGCGCTTGTGAGATGCCGATTTCGTCGGCTACCTCCATTTGCGTTTTCCCTTCGAAGAAACGCATCGACAGAATCATTTTTTCGCGTTCATTTAGTTTGTGCATCGCTTCCCGAAGAGCAATTTCTTCAATCCACGACACATCTTTGTTTTTGTCATCACTGATTTGGTCCATCACATAGATGGGATCTCCCCCATCATGATAAATCGGTTCGAACAATGATACCGGGTCTTGAATGGCATCGAGCGCAAAAACGACATCCTCCTTCGGAACGTTCAGCGCCTCGGAAATTTCAAAAATCGTCGGCTCCCTTGAGTTTTTGTTCGTTAAGCTGTCCCTTACCTGCAGTGCCTTATACGCGATATCACGCAATGAGCGCGACACGCGAATCGGGTTATTGTCCCTTAAATAACGGCGGATTTCACCGATAATCATCGGAACCGCATAGGTGGAAAACTTAACATTCTGACTGAGATCGAAATTGTCGATTGCTTTCATGAGGCCGATGCAGCCGACTTGGAAGAGATCGTCGACGAATTCCCCGCGGTTGTTAAACCGTTGAATCACACTAAGCACTAGCCTCAAGTTGCCATTGACTAATTTCTCTCTTGCTGCCCACTCATTCTGCGTTTGCAATGCGGTAAATAGCTCCCGCATTTCCGCGTTTGTGAGGACAGGCAGTTTCGCGGTATCCACTCCACAAATCTCGACTTTGTTTCGGGTCAACGTGATTACCTCCCAAGGAGAAACATTAATGTTCAGTATCTCCTTGCCCCCCCAATTTATTCCCCCCTCGCGCAAGAAGAAAGTCATTCTCAGAGCTGGCCTGCAATGTAAACGCAAACAAGCCCCCGGATGATTCCGGGGGCTTGCGCGTTCCTTTTATTTCTTCACATACAGCGAGTAAATGACCAGGTCTTTAAGAAGCGCGGAACGCTTCTCGCCTTGTTCGTTAATGTCGATTTTGCCGGTATAGACGACTTTGCTTTGTTTCAAATCGGCAATGACAACATCGAATTCATTGGCTTCCTTGGACATCAGATACAGTCGGTCGCCATTGACCATCGAGCTTGATACCGCCTGGGCAGGGATTGTGAACTCCTTGAGTTCGCGCGTCTTCAGATCATAACGCTTCACAAGGGCCGATTTCTCTTTCTTAAAGATCAGAATAATCGAATCCGAAGTTGCGTTTACCCAATAGTCGGAAATGGATGGATCGATAGCAGGCACAGCCGTCGTTTCGCCGGTCTTCCAATTCAGCGTGAACAGCTCCGACTTCGTGCTTTGCGTAACATCATTTCCGTCTTTGTCTTTCACGTGTTTTTCCGTCTGCTGTCTAAACACGAGCATATCGTTAGGTGCGTTATACGGCGTTGAACTTTCCAGCGTATATCTTACGAATTGGCCATTATCCAGCTTCTTATCAGCGAAAAGGATCTCATCTTCGGCAATGCTCTTCGCGGTTAAATCCACCGTATACTTATGAATCTCCTGTTCTCCGAAGCTCTGTTCATTAACTTTGTTCATTCTATAATTGATGGTGAAGACGTATAGCTTCTCGCCATCCAGTTGTACGTCCATCACGTAGGCCCAGTTGTATTGCTCATGGTTAGGCACGGCTGCAACGAAGTTTCGTTCATCATTTGTTTTCAAATCGAGCGTAGAAACATTGAACTTAGAATTCCGATCTACATATCCATTATTAAAGGAAACATAAGCAAGCGTCTTCTCATCTTGGAAGAACGAGTTCGAGCTTCTTTTCGCGCGCATGAAGCCGTGATGCTCTTTAAACAACTGGACCATTTCCTGATTGTAGCTGTATCGTTTGGCGATCGAAAGCTGCTCGAAATAGGACTCTTCTTGATGATACTTGCTTCCATTCGAACTAACAATCAGCGAACCGTATCCCTTTGTCGTGCCTTCCAGAACAAGCGATTTCGCCTCATTGTCGTCACCCGAAACGGTCAGCAGCTTGAAGTCCGGGTAGCTGCGCGTAGCTGCATTCACGTAATAAGTGCCAATGCTCGCCAGGATAAAGACGACGAGCAGGATGGAAAACCAATAGCGTTTCATTGTGTAGTAAACCTCCTATACCGATATCTTCTTATTCATTAAGAAGAAGCTGATTGCAAGGGACATAGCGCCGATCAATACGGCGATGATGAACTCGATAATAAAAATTTCGTTCGGGTATAAATAATCGTTAATGTCGCGATTCATGATGAGCATGGGTGCAATCAATAGCAGACATGCAACGCCGATATAAATGACGCCGGCTACGATACCTTTCAACCTGTAGCTGCGTTCCAGCAGGATCGCCGTGAACAGAATGATGACGAACAAAGCACCGCTGCCATAATACAAAATAAGTTCCGTAAAGGTACGAGGAACGAGAATTTGCAGAAACGAGTGATTTTGGATGACCGATGTCAACGTTTCGGCGCCCCCTCTTAATTCTTGGTCAACGACCGACGTAAACAATGCGGATTCCAGCGGCAGAATGAGCAGTTGGAAGGCCACTAAGCCGAAAACGAACAGCAGAATAGCGCTCAGCTTGGCCAAATATAAATGCCGTCTTTCCGTTGGCAGCATCAGCAGCCGATAAATAAACATGTTTTTGCCCATCCATTCCCTATACCAAATCAAAAACACATAAAGCGCTAATCCGCCGATGCAAAGCGCGATCGGGGCAAGTATGAATAAGTTGGCTCTGCTCATCATATCGGAAAAGGACACTACGCCGTTTTCGGCTGCGAACTTTGCGAACGTTGACGTGGCCGGCCCCATTTTATCTTTTACGACCTGCATGTATTTATTGCTTTCGTACAGAATACCGCCGCATTGCATGAACAGCGTCATCACGAACAATGTGACATACAGCTTCCAGAAACGAGAAACCTCCATATGAAGCAGCTTCAAAAAACGATTCATCCGTTGTACACCTCTCTCATTACGTCCATTACCGATTTGCCTTCCTGCATGCGCATATCTTCGCAATTGAATTGTCTCATTACGAACCCGTTGTCAAGCAGCACGACCTCGTCGATTAAATGCTCGATATCGTTAATTTCATGCGTCGTAATGATAACGCCTCTGTCTTCCACGAGCTTGCTCGTAAACACGCCTGCGATCTGCTCCCTGCTGAATGCATCGATGCCCGAGAATGGCTCATCCATCAGCACGTATTCCACGTCCAGCGAAAGTCCGTGCAGCAGGTTCAGCTTGGCCGTATTTCCTTTGGAAAGCTCGGAAATCCGGTCTGTCCGCTTCAGCTTGAAGAAGACCAGCAATTCCTCTGCGCGCGCCTCGTTCCAGCTGGCGTAGAAATCTTTCATGAACTGCATGCTTGCCCCGACGGTCATATTGGGAGGCATTGTAATATTGTCCGGAACATAAGCGACATGCTCGTAAATATGTTTGCCTACCGGCATTCCGTCAACTTGGATGCTGCCCCCATCTATTGGCGTAAGGCCCATAATAGCTTTAAGTACGGTGGATTTGCCTACTCCGTTTATGCCGATCAAGCACGTAATATTTCCTTTCTTCGCCGTAAACGATACATCCTGAAGCACTTTTCTGCGGCCGTATTTCTTGCGAACCGATTTAAACTCGATCATGCCTGCTCCTCCTTTGCTGCTTGCGAATAATTTGTTTCCACTTTGCTCTTGACGATGGCGAGCAGCTCTTCGACAGGAACTTGAATCTTAGCTATAGATTGCACAAATGCATCGACGGCATCTGTAATGAGCTCGCTTCGTATCAAGCTTAATATCTGTTCGTCCGTTGTGATGCGGCTTGGGGAATTCCCCTCGGTAACGATCAATCCCTGTTCCTCCATTTCTTTGTAAGCCTTCTGCGCGGTGTTCGGATTGATTTTCAGCTTGCCTGCTATTTCTCGGCGCGACGGGATGACCTGTCCTTTCTCCAATCGCCCCGTTGCGATCTCTTCCTTAAAGTGCCTGACTACCTGGAGGTAGACAGGGTCGCGGCTATTGAACTTCAATTCCGCGCTGCCTTCGCCAGCTTGCATAAGCTCCAACTCCGTCTTAATAGTGTGTGTACTACTTAGTTCATACACCTTATACGTGTACTATACCCGTAGTACACCACCATGTCAAGCGTCTTGTTTTCGGTAAAATAAAAAGCACTGTCTGCCCCCATTAGGTGAGGGAGAGACAGTGCTTGGATTACTTGCGATTTATTCAAAGGCCGGAATAATCGCGCCTTCGTATTTATCTTCGATGAATTTCTTCACGTCTGCGGAGTGCAGCGCTTCGGTTAATGCTTTGATCGCATCGGAATCTTTGTTATCCGGACGAGCAACCACAATATTCACATAAGGCGAGTCGTTGCCTTCGATGAAGAGAGCATCCTTCGTCGGAACGAGACCTGCTTCCAGTGCATAGTTCGTGTTGATCAGAGCCAGATCCACTTCATCCAGAACGCGCGGAAGCGTTGCAGCTTCAACTTCCGTAATTTTCAGGTTTTTCGGATTCTCCGTAATATCGTGAACAGTACCTGCCACGCCAACGCCGTCTTTCAGCTTAATGACATTGTTCGCTGCAAGCAAAGCCAGGGCACGGCCGCCATTGGACGGATCATTTGGAATCACGACCTTCGCGCCGTCTTTCAGTTCATCAACGCTTTTCACTTTCTTCGAATAAGCGCCGAACGGCTCAATGTGGACACCGGCTACGTTAACAAGATCATAGCCTTTATCTTTATTGAATTGGTCCAGGTATGGCGTATGTTGGAAGAAATTTGCATCCAATTGCTTCTCGTACAATTGCGTGTTCGGCTGAACGTAGTCATTGAACTCGACAACCTCCAGATTGATGCCTTTTTCTTTCAGGGCAGGCTTAATAAATTCGAGAATTTCAGCATGCGGTACCGGAGTAGCGCCAACCTTCAGCGTTACTTCTTGAGGAGCGTTATTGCCATTATTTGCAGCCGTATTGCCTGCGTTCGAATTGTTTGCTTCGTTATTTTTCGCTCCGCAAGCGGACAACGCCACGACGAGCACCAGAAGCAATAGAGCAAAACTTACCTTTTTCATTCTTCATTCCTCCATCTGTATAAAGCTTTCTATGCTGTTCACCTTACTTCCGGCTAAATCGGCGCACCAGATAATCACCGGCCATCTGCAGGATCTGAACCAAAATAATAAGGCATGCGACGGTAACAATCATGACGCTGGTCTGGAATCTCTGATACCCGTATCGCAGTGCCAGGTCACCTAGACCGCCGCCTCCGATTACGCCTGACATCGCGGTATAGGAAACGAGTGTAACAGCTGTTATTGTAATAGCCGCCAACAAACCCGGTCTAGCCTCAAGCAGCAGCACACGCCTAACAATGTCCATACGCGATGCCCCCATCGACTGCGCGGCTTCGATAACGCCTCGGTCAACCTCGCGCAGCGAAGTCTCCACCAGTCTGGCGAAGAACGGCGCAGCCGCAATGACGAGTGGCGGGATTGAGCCCTGTACGCCAAGCGTTGTACCGGTTATCGCTTTCGTAAGCGGCATGATCATGATCATGAGGATAACGAAAGGGACGGAACGAAGGATATTCACAACGAGTGACAGTGCCGCGTACACCAAACGTTGTTCCAGCAGCTGCCGTCTGGACGTCAGAAATAACACGACACCCAGAATCAAGCCAAGAATGATGGTAAACAGTAAGGACGCCCCAAGCATGGTCAAGGTATCCTTCGTCGCTTTCCAAACTTCCTCCCAGCGAACCTGACTCCAATCGATCTTATTCGATTTCAAAACATTCATTTCAGCTCACCTACTTCCAGCCCTTTATCGCGCAGACTCGCGAGCACTTCGTCAATCTCACGGTCATTGCCGATAAATTCGATCACAAGCTGGCCGTACGGCGTGTTCTTCATCCGTGAAACGGTCCCTTGCAATATCGTAAATTCCACCGTAGTGGATTTAACTGCATTAAACAATAGCGGCTCATACGTTACTTCGCCGACATAGTTCATCTTCACGAGACGTCCGCTGCGCGTGCCGATCAGCTCGCGCGGATCGAAGGAATCTGCAATTTGGCTGACAAAATCCATCGTGATGGCATGCTGAGGCTTGAGGAAAACATCCAGCACATCGCCCATCTCTACGATTTCTCCGCCGTCTATGACAGCAACGCGATCGCAGATCGAGCGAATGACATGCATCTCATGCGTGATCAGAAGAATCGTAATGCCGAGCTTCTCATTAATATCCAGCAGAAGTGATAGAATTGCATTCGTAGTCTGCGGATCCAGCGCCGAAGTCGCTTCGTCACAGAGAAGCACATCCGGATTGTTGGCAAGCGCTCTGGCAATACCCACACGCTGCTTCTGCCCGCCAGAGAGTTGAGCCGGATATTTATCGGCATGCTGCTCCAAGCCTACCAGCTTCAACAGCTCGTCCACTCTCTGCTTGATCGCTGACCTTGATTGCTTGGCCAATTCCAGCGGGAAAGCTATATTATCGCGAACCGTCGCCATAGTGAGCAAATTAAAATGCTGAAAAATCATCCCGATCCGGCGGCGCTCCTGCTGCAATTGCGTAGTAGAGAGCTTCGTCAACTCTACATTTCCAACTTTCACGGACCCTGAAGTAGGGCGCTCCAGTAGATTCACGCAGCGCAGCAATGTGCTCTTACCTGCTCCGGAATGGCCGATGATGCCGAATATCTCGCCTTTATTTATAGTAAGATTAATAGTTGTGATTGCGTCCACTTTCGTCTTGCCTGTACGGTATGACTTGCTTATGTCTAAGAGCTCAATCAGCTGTAAAACCTCCTGCCATCCATTGTTGCCGTTATCGCTAGAATACCCTGTTGCATCGTTATCAAACTGATCCCAAGCTTGAAGAACAAATTGCATTATAAACAATTTTTGCCTTCATTGTCACTGGAATGAGTTTCTAGTTTAGCGCAAAAAGGCCGCAATCCCCGCTGTTACAGGGATTGCGGCCACTTTGTTCACCAATTAGACCATTTTATTAAACTCTTTGCGAAGCCGTTTAATAATTCGCTTCTCCAGCCTTGAGATGTAGGACTGCGATATACCGAGTAAATCGGCGACATCCTTCTGGGTTTTCTCTTCCCCATCCGCAAGGCCAAAACGCAGCTCCATAATAATCCGTTCGCGTTCGGTCAGCTTATCCAATGCTTTATGAAGCAGCTTCCGGTCTACCTGCTCTTCAATATTCCGGTAGATCGTATCATTCTCTGTTCCAAGCACATCGGATAAGAGCAGCTCATTGCCATCCCAGTCGATATTGAGCGGTTCATCAAACGATACTTCTGTCCGCGTCTTGCTGTTGCGGCGCAGATACATTAATATTTCATTCTCGATACAACGTGATGCGTACGTAGCGAGCTTGATTTTCTTCTCTGGATCAAACGTGTTGACCGCTTTAATGAGCCCGATTGCACCGATGGACACCAAATCTTCAATATGAATGCCTGTATTCTCAAACTTTCTGGCAATGTACACGACTAAACGAAGATTGCGCTCGATCAGCATTGCACGGATCGCAGCGTCGCCGGATGGCAGCTTCTCGAGCAAATATTCCTCTTCTTCACGTGTGAGCGGGGGTGGCAGCGCTTCGCTCCCGCCGATATAATAAATTTCCTCGCTCTTTAATCCGAATAAAAACAAAACGCGATAATAATATAACTGCAGGATCAATTTCCATTTGACGAGCATGCTGTTCCATCCCTTCCCGAAGAACTGTGTATTGTATCGATCGTGACACTTCGATTTTGAAGAAGTGACGGATGGATGATCGCCTGGTAGGTGCCGTCAGCGACGAGTTTACCGGCGTCTAAACCAATGAGCACTTTCTTGGATTCATAGACTTCACCATCGCGATGGATGATGACAAGATCCGGTTTTATCGCCAGCATGAACTGCGCGCCGCGATTTACACCGCGATATGGCACTAGTCTTAGCCGGTCTCGCCAAATGAAGGGCGTATCATCCGTCATGCTCGCTAAGAGCTTATCGACCTGCGATTCCCGAATTTGGGCAATCCATGAAGCAGGCAGCACATCCTGCCAAACGGCAGCTTCCATAACCATGACCGGTGTTCGGGTCAGCGGTTCGTACAGCTGATTTCCCGTGTCAATCAGCCCTGTGCAGCTATACTCCCTATCCTCGATTCGAACCTTCACCTCCGCGAGATGATTGGTGACCAAATCACGTTCTTTCCGTTGTGTCATCACCGATCGGTAGATATAATAGCCGACGCCAATAAGACTGAAGACAAAGAGCATCGATGGCTTCAGCATGAAATATAATTTCCCATTTACAGTGGCGACGGTATGCCAAAGCTTATTGGAGCTGTTCATGAACAAGTAATGGGCTCCAATTACTGCACCGGCGGCGGCGAAGTTGACGCCGTAAAACGCACCTACATGGCGAGCGAAATATTGAACGCTTCCAAATCCGAACGCTATAAGCAGCATGATGATAGACAGCGCAATCTTGATGACGATCGTAAACAAGAACGACAACGGCGGAAACACAATCATTACGGCATACAAGCTTCCAACACCTGCAGCGAGGAGAACTCGCCACCACTTTGCACGTATACTTCGCACCCAAGCTGTCAGCAGCAAATTCGAGCCGTCTATGAGCAGGTTGACCATGAATAATACGTCGAGATAAACTGCATCCAGTGCATTCACCTTCCTGCCGCACTTCCCTGGTCGCCGTTTCCCTCGTAAAAGCTTAGCGAGGATTTGCGGCTTGTGTCTAGTATAGTTAAATCCTATTACAATGTCTGTCTAAACATGCCGTCAGGAGCGATCTTTTTTTGTCGATGCCGCACTAACCGTTAACGCGAATTTTGCAGCATTCGGTTAGTGCAAAGGGATGGTTTGCGCTCCAAGACACCTTTAAAAGGTGCGATTTCCGGCAGCGAAAATAGCAAAAAAGCCGCTTCCCGGTGATCCGGAAAGCGGCTAAAGTCCTTATTAAGGGTAACTAGGTGTTGCGACGATTGCGAAGAAATGCCGGAATATCCAGTTGATCGCTGGATACATTGCTGCCAAACGGTTTTGGACCCGTGCCTGCAGCTTGCTGGCGAGGAGCCTCAGTGCTCGTTGCTTCCGGTTGTCCGGTTACGGGACGACGAACTTCAGCTCTGTGACGGTGCTCGAAACCTGTTGCGATAACCGTTACTTTAATCTCTTCTTTCAAGTTCTCGTCGATGCTAGCACCGAAGATCATATTTACGTCCGGATCGGAAGCCGAAATAACGATTTCAGCCGCTTCATTCACTTCATAGAGCGAGAGATTAGCGCCGCCCGTGATGTTCATGATGATACCGCGCGCACCGTCGATGGATGTTTCAAGCAACGGGCTTTGAATGGCTTTGCGGGCTGCATCGGCAGCACGGTTCTCGCCTGTCGCGTTACCGATCCCCATGAGTGCAGATCCACGCTCCGTCATGATTGTCTTCACGTCAGCGAAGTCAAGGTTAATCAGGCCCGGTACTGCGATTAGATCAGAGATACCTTGTACAGCTTGCTTCAGCACGTTGTCCGCTTCGCGGAATGCTTCGAGCATTGGCGTCTTCTTGTCGACGATCTCAAGCAAACGGTCATTCGGAATAACGATCAGCGTATCTACTTTTTCTTTAAGCGCTTCGATACCGAGCTCAGCTTGTCCGGAGCGTTTACGTCCTTCGAAAGTAAACGGACGTGTTACTACGCCCACTGTCAGCGCGCCGCACTCGCGAGCGATCTCAGCGATTACGGGAGCAGCACCTGTACCGGTTCCGCCGCCCATACCCGCTGTTACGAATACCATGTCCGCGCCTTTGAGCGTGTTCATGACCGTTTCACGTGATTCTTCAGCTGCTTTCTTACCAACCTCAGGGTTTGCACCTGCGCCTAATCCGCGAGTCAGCTTGTCACCGATTTGCAGCTTCTGCTCAGCTTTCGCCATATGCAATGCTTGCGCATCTGTATTCACAGTTATGAATTCTACGCCTCTGACACCATTCTCAATCATTCGGTTTACGGCATTGCTGCCACCACCGCCAACGCCGATGACTTTGATTTGAGCCAGTTGCTCATTTTCGAAATCAAATTCCAACATGCTGTTGTATCCCCCGATCAAATAAATTCACTAAACATATTTTTCAATTTTTCAAAAAGACCAGGCTTCGAGGGCGAATTCGTTGAACTGGACTTCCGGCTGGCACTCTTCTTAGGCGAAGAAACTGCCTTGCCTTTCATATACTTTGAAACATATTGAATCATACCAACACCACTGGTAAAAGCAGGATCACGAACACCGATATAATCCGGCACCGCAATGCGGACGCTTGCTTCCAATTCATGTTGGGCCAGTGCCAATGTTCCCGGCATCGTCACTGTACCGCCCGTTAAAACGTATCCATTGATCTTATCACCGTAGCCTAGTCGGCGTACTTCTTGACGGATCAAGTGAAAAATTTCTTGCATGCGTGGTTCTATGATGTTGGCCAGGTCAACCTGGGAGAATTCCTTCTCCACGTTACTGCCCATACGCATAACTTTGAATTTCTGATCTTCGGCCGCATCGTCGATAAGCGCACAGCCGAATTTCTGCTTGATCTTCTCGGCTTGCTCGGTTTGAGTACGGAGTCCGTAAGAAATATCGCTGGTCACATACTCGCCGCCAACCGGCAGCGTGGAAGTCGCAACAATGCTTCCTTGCTCAAAAATTGCAATGGTACTGGATCCGGCGCCAATGTCTGCGAGGACAGTACCCATCATTTTCTCATCTTTGGTGAGCGCCATTTGTCCTGACGCAAGTGACATTAGGATAATGCCGGCAATCCGCAGATTAGCTTTCTCGACGCACCGGGCTAAGTTATGTATTGCGGTTTTGGCCCCGGTAACAAGTGTTGCTTCTACTTCAAGACGAACGCCGATCATGCCTCTAGGATCTGAGATGCCTTCAAGACCGTCAACCAAGTACTGCTTAGGAACTAGGTTAATGATTTCGCGTTCCGGAGGTAAAGCTACTACTTTCGCAGCTTGCAGGACGCGTTCGATGTCTTCTTCTCCGATCTCACGATCTTCATTGGAAATGGCGACAACGCCGTGATTCGTTTGCAAACCGATATGATTGCCTTGAATGCCCACATATACATCGCTTATTTGAATACCGACCATACGCTCGGCGTGATCCACCGCATTGCGAATGGATTGAACGGTTTGGTCAATATCAACGATAGCCCCTTTGCGGATACCTTCCGAGTCGGCCGATCCAACTCCAATAATATTAATGACGCCGTTATTCACTTCGCCAATAATAGCACGAACCTTGGATGTACCGATGTCCAAACTGACGATGATGTCATTGCTGCTCAACCTCTGGCACCTCCGTTCAATATTAATTAGGTACATTAATTAGGTACATTAAATGCCGCGACTGCGTTGCATTTCTTTTTAATTCAACGTAATCCTGGATATCCCTCTTTTTTCTACAATTTTTTCAAGGTTTATTTAAACGTCCATTACATGGATGAACATGCGCTGGTTGATGTTATTCCGAAAAAATGAAAAAAGGGCAATTAATTCTACATAACTAAAATTCTATCATTCTTTGAAGCTATTGAGTAGTCTCTTTTTGGGAAATACCCTGATTATCTGCGACTTCCGGCGTAAATGATGCATATTTATCCGCAAGCAGCATAGTAATTAGTCCCGGGGGCTGAATTTCAATGACTGCATTCAGCGTTGGGATCTTCTCAGGCAGCAGAGACACCGCCGTAATGACCTCAAATCGCGTCCTGGTGTAGATTTTGATCCGATCCTTGTAAGAGGGGGACGGTTCCGGTTTAATCTCTGAGAAGTCTGCTATGGAGTCTTCCGGGATCGTTGAGAGCGTTTTGCAAAGCTCGGCCAATATCGGGTCATCTGCCTTCCAACCGGACAGAATCGGCTTGTCGACAATCATTTCGGAACCGGCCGCAATCCCTGTGCCGTTAGCCAAAATCGCCGTGATTTCGCCGTTCTTCGACAACGTGTAGGCGACTGTTTCGAACTCCTGCACATGGATCGTGATGCTGCCGGGGAACGATTTGGTCACTTTTACATTCTCGATGGCCTTGATCGTATGCACTCTTGCCTCTAATTTGCCTGCAGATGTTCCAAAGAAGGAATCTCCCGCAGCGATGCCGGCAACCTTGCGGATTTCGGCAGCATTCAGGTAATGCTGGCCTTCGATAGTCACAGTCGCCACCTTGCTTATGGAAGAATTAAAGAATAGTACGCCAAGAATTACGACGAATAATAAGAAAAGCACCGCCAACAGCTTCTTGCCGCTTCTGCGCCGTTTCACGGGTTCGCGCAGCACGGGCATCTTCTCTTGCATAGCTTGTCCCCTCTTTGTATAAACGCAAACGGCTTCCCGCCAATCATGGCAAGAGCCGCTCACGCTTTCTTATATCTGTCCACACTCGTTGTTATGGAACGATTTGATTGTTCGGCACCGGAGAATAGCGGGTAATTCTGGCTCCCAGCCTGCCCAGCATGGTCTCAATTCGGTCATAACCGCGGTCGATATGATGCACCTGTTCCACGACGGTTTTCCCTTGCGCGGCAAGCCCGGCAATGACCAGAGCAGCACCTGCGCGTAAATCCGTTGCTTCCACCGTTGCGCCGTACAGACGTGACACGCCGCGGATGAAAGCGGAGTTCAGATCAACGCGAATGTCGGCTCCCATGCGCGAGAGTTCATCGACATGCTTGAATCTGCCTTCAAAAATCGTTTCTTTCATGACACTTACTCCGTCTGCCAGTGCAAGCAGAACCATTATTTGCGATTGCAAATCGGTAGGAAAAGCAGGATAAGGCGAGGTTACGATGCGGTCAACAGCCTTAGGCCGTGCTGCTGTACCTACTTTGATTATATCATCGTCAACCGTTATTTGAACACCTGTGCGTCTAAGCACATGGATGAGAGAGGTTAAGTGCGAAGGACATGTATTCAGAAGTGTCACCTGCCCGCGCGTTGCGGCAGCGGCTACCATCACCGTTCCGGTCACAATTCGGTCCGGAATGACTTGATAGCGGCAAGGCGTCAGCTTCTCTACTCCTTCGATCGTAATCGTATCCGTACCGGCACCGAAAATCTTAGCACCCATACTGTTCAAGAAGTGCTGCAAATCTTGAATCTCCGGTTCACGAGCAGCATTGCTGATCGTAGTCAGCCCCTCGGCAAGCACCGCGGCCATCATGATGTTCTCCGTAGCTCCGACGCTCGGGAAATCCAGGTGAATTTCCGCGCCTTTCAACCGTTTTGCATAACAGACTATTCGGCTGTCTTCCTCGTCGACCTGCGCCCCCAGCGCCCGAAGGCCGCTAAGATGCAAATCGATTTTCCGTTCTCCGATCGCGCAGCCGCCTGGCTGATATATCGTTACTTCGCCAAACCTTGCTAAAAGCGGCCCCATTAGAAAAATGGATGATCGCATTTGACGCATAAGAGCCTCAGGAATGTGGGAAGAATGCAAGCTTGACGTATCGAGCGTGACGGTTTCGTCCTCGTGCTCTGCTCGGCAGCCAAGTTCGCGCAAAATGTTAAGCATGACGTCGATATCAAGCAATTTCGGTACATGATCGATCGTCACTTTTCCTTCTACCAGCATACTAGCAGCTAAAATCGGCAAAGCGGCATTTTTCGCGCCTTGGATAACAATGGTTCCTGAGAGAGGTTTCCCGCCTTCAATCACCAATTTGTCCAATTTATCACCTCCGGATTACCGCTCACCCATAACCAGTACCTCCGCCACCAGTTCGACTCCAAATTTGTCCTTCACGGTGCTTTGAATGGTTTTCATAAGGGTGAGAACGTCTTCAGCTTTCGCTTGCCCGGTGTTGACAATGAAATTGGCATGCAAGTTCGAGATCTCGGCGCCACCGCAGCGCATTCCCTTGAGACCCGCTTCTTGAATGAGCCTTGCGGCAAAATCATTCGGCGGATTGCGGAACACGCTGCCGGCACATGGCAATTGCAGCGGTTGAGTCAACAGACGACGCTGTTTATAAGTGGAAGTAGTCGACATAATATCTTTGCGCTCTCCCTGCTCAAGCTCAAACACGGCTCCAACGACGATGCCCGGCCGTTCATGCAAGCATGAATGACGGTAAGTGAACTTCATATCCTCTATTCCGTAGCGAACCAATTCCCCTGTTTCCAGTACAATGTCAGCTGATTTGAAGATACGTGACACATCCGACCCGTGAGCGCCGGCGTTCATATAAACAGCTCCGCCTACCGATCCTGGAATTCCCCCCGCGAACTCCAATCCGGATAACCCTTCTTTGGCTGCCAAGACCGACAGCTTAATAAAGGAATAAGCGGCACCTGCATGAACGAGCGTGCCATCAAATCGTACATAATCGAATGCTTCACCCGGTTGAATGACGACGCCGCGGATTCCTTTGTCGCTGACTAGCATGTTGGAGCCGCGTCCGAGATTGGTCCACTGTACCCCATGTTTATGGAGCAACCGGACGACCGACACCAGCTGGTCTTCGTTATTCGGAATAATAAGTACATCTGCCGGTCCACCGATTTTCCAAGTTGTAAATTCGGAGAGTGGCTTGTTAAACAGGACTCTGCCTGCATCTATTTCGCTTAGCTCCGCCAAAAACTGCTCCATCTGTCGTACCTCCTTCTGCTATAGCGATTGAAACTTGCCTGGCGCTCGTTTGTTCCTCCGGGTGGCCCGCCGCCTTGCCGTTAAGCAAAGACTGAGAGGCCCGCCGGGTGACGGTCACGATTATGCAATATACTATGCCTTCCCGCACAGGAGTGTGACAATCGCCTATAGGACAGACTTATTTTTGTCTGGTTGTTAGTTGTTTCAATTCATTGACGATCAGCGCCGCCGAGTCCGGCACGCCCAGTGATTTCGCAGCGGCACTCATTGCCGTCTGCGTTGCCTTACTATTAATAATCTGACTGATTCGCTCGAAGAGGAGCTCACCGTTCAGATTGCGTTCAAGGATCATCTCGGCGGCACCGGCATCTACCAAACTTCTGGCATTCGCTTCCTGATGGTTGTTCGTCACATTCGGCGAAGGAATCAGAATCGATGGGATGCCCAGTGCCGTCAATTCGGCAATCGAGGATGCACCTGCTCTTCCGACCACCAGATCGGATATCGCCAGCACCTCCGGCATGTGATGCAAATACGGCAGCACTTGGAGATGCTCGGAACGTGCCGGCTGCACCTCTTCCATGCGGCGCTTCGTGTTCTCGTAATAGCTTTCACCTGTCACAAACACAAAATGGACGTCTGGCAGCCGCTTAAGCAGCGGTGCCATGTCCACCATGACATCATTTATCGCTTTCGCTCCGCGGCTGCCCCCGACAAGCAGTACGACCTGACTGCCTGCCGGAATGTTTAACCTGGCGTAGCCTTGCTCTTTATCGGCGCGTACGACGCTGGTCGCACATGGATTTCCGGTAAATAACGTATTCGACTGCCGCTTGAATTGCGACAGCGCGTCCTTGAAGCTGACCGCCACGCTGCTGGCATAACGGGAGAGAAATTGGTTGGTCAAACCTGCAACTGCATTTTGTTCATGGATTAGAGTTGGGATGCCCAGCTTTGCTGCGGCATAAATGACGGGTCCGCACACATAACCGCCTGTCCCGACCACGATGTCCGGCTTAAAATCGCGAAGCAGCTGCTTGGACCTCCGAACCCCTTTTAGAAAACGCATGACCGTCCTGACATTCTCGAACGAAAGCTTTCGTCTAAAGCCTGTAATTTCGACCGATTCGAAGGGAATGCCCTGCGCAGGCACGATCCGGCTTTCAAGCCCCTTCGGAGAGCCGATGTACAGGATGGACGAACCCGGCTGCTCTTCCATCACCTGCTTGCCAATTGCAAGCGCGGGATAGATATGGCCGCCTGTTCCGCCGCCTGTCAATACGATACGCATGTATTAGTCACCTCGAGTAACGGGATATATTCAGTAAAATGCCTAACGATGTCAGAAGCAGTGTCAGCGAGGAACCACCATAACTAACCAGCGGAAGCGTGATCCCCGTAACCGGCATCATGCCGATAACAACCCCGATATTAATAAACACTTGAACGGCGACAATGCCGATAATGCCGACGGCCAGCAAACTGCCGAATGTATCGGGAGCTGCAATCGCGGTCCGCATGCCTCGCCATAACAAGATCGCGAACAATGTAATAATCGTAGTTCCGCCAATAAAGCCAAGTTCCTCGGACACGATCGAGAAAATAAAATCCGTTTGCGGCTCGGGGAGATAGCTGAATTTCTGCCTGCTCATTCCAAGGCCAAGACCTACCAGCCCTCCCGGTCCAATCGCATAGAGCGACTGAATCGATTGATAGCCTGCTCCAAGCGGATCCGCCCAAGGATCGAGAAACGCTGTTATTCGCTGCAGCCTGTATGGCGCTGCCAGAATAAGTCCGACAAGGCCGGCTACACCCACTAAGGCAAGCGAACCCAAATGCGCCATACGCGCTCCTGCCGTATAGATAACAAGCAGCGAAGCGCCAATCATGACGGCCCCTGTGCCCAGGTCCGGCTGCATCATGATGAGTCCGAAGGCCAGTCCCATAATGCCGAGCGGCGGCAATAGGCCTTTCGTAAACTGTGTTACCGCCTGTTGTTTATCCGCAAGCAGCTTTGATAGAAAGATCACCATCGCGAGTTTCATAAATTCGGATGGCTGAATACCGAACGAACTGATCCCCAGCCAGCTTCGCGCACCGCCGCGGACGACCCCGATGCCGGGGATCAAGACGAGCAGCAGCATGCCGAAACATATGAATAGGCCGAGCTTCGCCCATTTGCGCCAAATCCAATAGTCTGCGTTCATAGTGACGATCATCGCCCCGATGCCGAGCGCAGCAAACAGCACCTGCCGTTTCACATAATAAAATTTGTCTCCGAATTCATGGAAGGCCAGCACCGCACTGGCGCTGTACACCATAACAAGTCCGATAGCCAAAATGAGTCCAATCGCAATGATCATCCACATATCCGGGGCAGACCTGGCTTTTGCCATAGCGCTAACACCTCTTGCAAGCTTAAGTAGGGACAAGCCCCCTACTTACAAGTTATGCGCCGATTCTTTAAAAATGCGCCCTCGTTCTTCATAGGATTTGAACATATCCCAGCTTGCACAGGCCGGAGACAAGAGAACGGTATCTCCGGGCTCCGCGAGGGCTGCTGCTTCTCGTACTGCCAGCTGCAGCGTGCTTTCGGCGTCCTCCACAGGTTCGACGACTTTAATGGTCGTTAAACCTGCTCGTCTTGCGACTTCGGCAATTTTGCCGCGAGTTTCGCCCAGCGCTACAACAGCTTTCACTTGATCGCGGAAATGCGGCAGCAGCTCCATATAGTCGGAGCCTCTGTCCAGTCCGCCGGCAATGAGTACAATGCGGCGGCCCTGGAACGAACGCAGCGCTATGATCGTAGCTGTTCCATTCGTAGCTTTGGAATTATTGTAATAAGCGATGTCGTTGTGATTGCGCACAAACTCCAGTCGGTGCTCCACCCCGCGGAACCGGCGAAGCGGCTCTATCAACGTTTCGATGCGTGCTCCCGCAGCGATACAAGCAGCAATGGCCGCAAGCGCGTTAGCGGTATTGTGGCGTCCCGGAAGGCCGACTTCATCGACCGGAATGATGGTATGGGACTCGCCTTGCTCATCGCGCCATACAATTTGACGCTTCACGTCGCCGACAGGCTCTGTCAGATCGGCAGGGAACGGCGGGATGACACATAGGCCGTACGTAAGTTCTTTGGTTGTCGAGAAAGGTAAAATTCGTGCACGAATCGTCCCGGCATGCATCAGCTTGCGGCAAACCGGATCATCAGCATTTAGAATCGCCGTATCCTCAGGCGTCTGATTTGCAAAAAGCTTCGCTTTGGACGCCACGTAATCTTCCATGCCGCCGTGATAGTCCAGATGAGTTTCCACTACATTGAGCAGCATGCTGATCCGCGGCTTAAACTCCGTTGTCCCTTTCAATTGGAAGCTGCTTAACTCCGCTACGATCCAGTCCTCGCTTGTTGCTGTCTGTGCCGCTTCGCACAGCGGGGTTCCTATATTGCCGGCTACGATCGGATTAAGCCCTGCTGCTTCCAGCAGTTCGCCCAACCATGTCGTTGTCGTTGTTTTCCCGTTGGAACCGGTAATCCCGATAATTGGCGCAGGCGACAAGAGGTAGGCCACTTCGACTTCCGTCACGACCTCGATCCCCAGCTCCACCGCTTGCTTAACCGGCGCGGACGTATAAGGGATACCCGGATTCTTAACCACCAGCGCCGTATTTGCATCAATGAGATCAGCCGGATGACTGCCGCAAATAACAGAAACACCCAAAGCGACCAGCTCGTCCGCTTCGGGAGATAAATGACGTTCTTTCATATCGTTAACGGTCACTATTGCGCCAAGCTTGTGGAAAATCTTTGCGACGCTGACCCCGCTTCTGGCTAATCCGATGACGACAACCTGTTGATCCTTGTATAAGGATGGGTGTTTCATATATGTAACCACTCCTTCAATTGACAATCCCCCTAAATCCCCCTTTGAAAGGGGGACCCCGAGGGCCCCGGCCCTCTGGACACCCGGAAGGTGTAACGTTCGAGTTTCAGAGTCGCTCCTAGCTCCGGTTGGTGGGGGTGCTCGAAGTCCCTCGCGGGACTAACTTTCATTTTGGCGCTCCCTTGTGACCTACCGTTGCCTTGTCCCTCCGGGACTTGTAAAGAATAGCCGGGTACAAGAGCGGAGCGGGCGGTCGTTGTGTAGAAGCGTCAGCGTTCGTTTGCCATGGATGAATGATTTGTATGGTACTAGCCATGCAAACCAATCATCCTTTGTCCGACGGAATTCAACCATTAGATCATTTACATAATCAAGAATTCCGACGGACAACAGCGATCGAAACAATGATCCGCACGCGCAGTGGTGTACTCCCAGCGTCCCTATCCCTCAGGCTCTTACCTTCCCAGCAGCAAGCCAATCGCCGCGAACACGATGCCGACGAACCAGAAGGAAGTAACAACCTTCCACTCCGACCAGCCGGACAATTCAAAATGATGATGGATCGGGCTCATTTTGAAAATACGTTTGCCTCGCAGTTTGAAAGATCCTACTTGCAGTATAACCGACAGCATCTCCAGAACAAAAACGCCGCCGATAATGACCAGCAGGATTTCGGTTTTGGTCAGAATCGCCACAGCCGCCATACCGCCTCCGATGCCCAGCGAGCCTGTATCGCCCATGAACACCTTGGCCGGATGCGCGTTGAAGATCAAGAAGCCCAGCATCGCGCCGATCATCGTGGCCGAGAAGATCGCCGACTCGTGTTCGCTGGCATGAAGTGCAAGGATGGCGAAGGCCGTGAACGCCACCGCGCCTGTCCCTGCCAACAATCCGTCGACGCCGTCCGTGAAGTTCACCGCATTCGTCGTGCCGAACAGCATGATAACGACAAACGGGTAGTAGAACCAGCCGAAATCAAGCTCCGCGGATGTCCCTGGAATGCCGATCACCGTGCTGTGATTCATTTGATAGAGCAGTACACATATAATTACGGAAAAAATCAGCTGGCCGACGAGCTTTTGCATCGCCGTTAGGCCAAGCGACCGTTTAAATACGATTTTGATATAATCATCCAGAAATCCGACCAGCCCAAAGCCGAGCGATGCAACGAGCAGCACCCAGAAGGAAGACGTTTTATCCGAGAACTTCAGAAACGCCAGCAGCACGGCCAGCATGATAATGATGCCGCCCATCGTCGGGGTCCCTGATTTCTTCAGATGGCTTTGCGGGCCGTCTGTACGGATCTGCTGGCCGAATTTCAACCGTTTCAGCAGCGGAATGAACAAAGGTCCGAACAGTAATGCAAGCATGAAGGAAGCGCCGATTGACAGAAGAATGACCTTTACGTCCATAATTTCACCTCTATGCACGCTGCAGGTCATGGATAATTTCTTCCATGCGCATGCCGCGGGATCCTTTCACCAGTACGAGATCTTCCGGCACCAAATGTGCGCGGAGCCATTCTATAAGTTGTTGCTTGTCTTCGAATGCCTTTACACGATCAGCGTCGCTAAATTGCTTAGCCGCTTCTGAGGCGATATGGAGCGAAAGCGTACCGAATGTCAGTACCCGATCCGCTTTCGACGGATTCACATAGGCGCCGATTTCAGCATGCATCGCTTCTTCATCCGGTCCGAGCTCCAGCATATCGCCGAGGACGAGCCATTTGCAGTGATAACCGGACAGCCCTGCTACGAGATCAATCGCTGCGCGGACGGAAGTCGGACTGGCATTGTAGGCATCATTAAGTAGCATTGCTCCATTATACGCAACACCCGGCTCAATGCGCATCGCTGTCAGCTTCAGCCCGGCAAATCCTTTGCGAATCACATCATCGGGCAGCCCAAATTTCTTCGCTGTGGCAATCGCAGCGAGCGCATTCGATACATTATGCACCCCGGCCACAGGAAGTTCAACGAGCTGAAGCCCATTGTCGCCGCGAACATCGAAGCTTGAAGTCGTAGCGTTCACGATAACGTGCTCAGCCGCCCAACGATTCCCTTCTTGCAGTCCGAAGGTTTGTACTTCTGTGTTTTCCGGCAGTGAAACGTTCTTAAGCCCCTCGTGCAGAAGCGGCTCATCGCCATTGATTAGCAGCAGTCCGCCTTGCTTCAAGCCGGCCACAATTTCAAGCTTCGCTTGGGTGATGCCTGCACGAGAACCAAGCTGGAGCATATGAGATTCGCCGATATTCGTAATGATCGCAACATCGGGTTTCGCAAGTCGAGTCAGCAGATCGATCTCGCCGAACTCGCTCATCCCCATCTCTAGCACAACAACCTCGACGCCTTCTTCTAACGCCAGTAACGTCAACGGCAAGCCGATATGGTTGTTATAGTTGCCATCTGTTTTATGCACGCGAAAAAAGCCCGACAGCAGCGCTGCGACCATATCTTTTGTCGTCGTTTTGCCGTTGCTGCCTGTAACCCCTACAACACGCACCTGCAATTCGTCGCGATAGACGGAAGCAAGCTTCTGCAGCGCTTCTGTTGTGTCGTCCACCAGAATAAGTGGCACTCCGCTCGCCAGCGCTGCAGGAAGTGCTTTATCCCGCTGCCACAGCGTAGCGACTGCGCCGCCTTCTATTGCGCCGCTTGCAAAATCATGTCCGTCAAAGTTATCGCCTTTGATCGGAATGAACAATTGTCCCGGCGATATGCGCCGGGAGTTAATGGAGACGCCGGCAATGCGGATACTGCCGGCATCGGTATCGTTTTGTATTGTTCCACCGCACATGGCGGCAATCTCGCTTAATTTACGTGTAATCACTATGAAAGACTCCTTATCGCTTCTTTTGCCACCTCGCGGTCGTCAAAGTCATACTTGACGCCACCGATATCCTGATAGGTTTCGTGGCCTTTCCCCGCAATTAATACTACATCGTCACGCCTCGCCATTTCAACCGCTTTTTGTATCGCCTCTCTGCGGTCGACTAGCAGCTCATAACGATTCGCCGCGGTACCGTCCTGTTCAAGTCCTGCTTCGACGTCCAGCAGGATACGTTCCGGATCCTCCGTACGGGGATTATCCGATGTAATGATGCAATAATCCGCAAGCCGCGCGGCTATCTGACCCATCAGAGGCCGTTTCGTCCTGTCACGGTCGCCGCCGCAGCCAAAGACGCAGATGACGCGGCCTACTGCAAATTCCTTTACGGCGGTAAGCACATTCTGCAAACCGTCCGGCGTATGCGCATAATCCACAATGACCGCGAACTTCTGTCCGGCTTGCACCGACTCGACACGCCCCGGAACACCGGGGATGTCTTCCAAGCTTTGCTTGATCTGTTTCAGCGACACCCCTTCAATCAGAGCAGCGCTGATGGCGCTTAACGCATTGTACACATTATATTTACCGGCCATACGCAGCGTAATATCCGCAGAGCCGGCGAACGTTTCCACATGAAAAGCAGTCCCGTGCGCAGTTATTCGAACTTTATCGGCACGTACGTCCGCATCATGATCGATGCCGTACGTAACAACCTCAGCTGCCGTAACATCCGCGTACTTCGGCGAGGTTTCATCATCGGCATTCAGCACCGCGAACAAACGATCCTCCGGCGCACGTCCGAATTCATTACCGAGTCGGGAGAACAATAGGCCCTTCGCTGAAGCATACCGCTCCATCGTGGCATGATAGTCGAGATGATCCTGCGTCAGATTCGTGAAGATCGCGATCCGGTAGCGGCTTCCTTTTACCCGTCCCTGCTCCAGCGCATGCGAGGAAACTTCCATGACGCAGTATTCCGTCCCGGCCTCGGCCATGGCAGCAAGCGAACGCTGCAGTTCCAGCGCTTCGGGCGTCGTTCCCGACATCGGCAGCGATTGGCCGGCGTAGCGCATTTCTACCGTTCCGATAACGCCGGTGCTGAACCCGGCATCACTCATTATCTTCTCAATTAAATATGTTGTCGTTGTTTTACCGTTCGTACCTGTAACACCGATCAATCTCAGCTTACGGCTCGGATAATCAAAATAATGATTGGCGATCACGGCCATCGCATATCGGCTGTCTTTGACGATTAGCTGTGGGATGGGCAGATCAAGCTGCCTCTCCACAACGAGGGCAATAGCCCCTCTCTCAACAGCTTCCGCGGCATATTCATGCCCATCAACCTTATGTCCACGCAAACAGATAAAGACGCAGCCGGGCAAGACGCGGCGGGAATCGGTCTCTATACCACCAACCTCCGCGGTCCCTTCACCGACAAGAACAGATGTGAGCAGCAGTGCAGCCAAGTGTTCCACACGCATCGCTTAAGTCCCCTCCCGTGAGCAGATCAAATCTGCGCAGGGCCGCCTATGAAGAAGCAGCAAATTTGGGTCGCGGCCTACTTCATCTATCTATACTCATTATAGTCAGCGAACAGAGCTTTCATCATCGTCTTTTGCTAAATAAATCCGTATGGTTGACCCTCGATCGACTCGCGTACCCGCTGCAGGCGATTGCCTGATCACCGTGTCACCGCTGCCCGCCGAGGTAAGGTTGAAGTTCATATTCAAATCTTCATAGATATCAGAGACGGTCTTGCCGATGAGGTTCGGCACTTCCACGATCGGTGTTTCACCGTATTTATACTCTTTGCTAAGCTGATCCTTCCTCGGAGCAACGCCCATGTACGGCAATGCATCTTCCAAAATATTGTGTACAATCGGCGCGGCAACGACGCCCCCGAATTGAATGCCTTGCGGGTTATCGACCGCGACATAGACAACAATCTTCGGATCGTCCGCCGGCGCGAAGCCGATGAAGGAAACGATATGCTCATTCGGCGAATAACGGCCGTTGATAACCTTCTGAGCTGTACCCGTCTTACCGCCGACACGATAGCCGTCTATGAAAGCATTGCGCCCTGTTCCTTTGGCAACAACGCTCTCCAGCGCCTCTCGCACCTGCTTGCTCGTTTTCTCGGATATGACGTTTCGCACCACTTCCGGCTGCACCGTGCTTACGGTATCGCCCGTCTCCGGATTAATCCATGATTTGGCGACGTGGGGCTTATACAGTGTACCCCCATTGATCGCCGCCGAAACAGCCGTGATCTGTTGAATCGGTGTAACCGACACCCCTTGGCCGAATGCGGTAGTCGCAAGCTCGACAGGTCCGACCTGGCTCATTTTGAACATAATCCCGTTCTCCTCGCCGCCGAGGTCGATGCCGGTCTTTTTACCGAAGCCGAAGTTCTTAATATAATCGAACAGCTTCTCTTTGCCAAGTCTGTTGCCGAGCGCTACGAATCCCGGGTTACAAGAGTTTTGCACAACTTCAAGGAAGGTTTGGCTGCCATGGCCGCCTTTCTTCCAGCAGCGCAGCCTGGCCCCGCCGATTTCAACAGCTCCCGGATCAAAGAAATGCTCGCCCGTGAGATTCACTTTGCCTTCTTCGAGAGCGGCAGCCAGCGTGATGATCTTGAACGTGGACCCCGGCTCGTACGTCATCCAGATGGGCAGATTCCGGTTATAGATCACCGGATCAACCTCGCGGTATTTGTCCGGTTCGTAGGTTGGCCTGCTGGCCATTCCGAGAATCTCGCCGTTCGTAGGATCCATTGCAATGGCAATGATGTCATCTGCTTGAAACTTGACCATCGCTTGATCAAGCTCCCGCTCCATAATCGTCTGAATCTGCTTGTCTATCGTAAGCTCTAAGTTAAGTCCGTCTTTGGGCTCCAAATAGGTATCCCCAGAACCGGGCATCTGCCCGCCACCGGCCGTTGATAGGAAGGATATATTTCCGTTGATGCCTTCGAGCATATTGTCATACTTGGCTTCAATGCCGGTTAAACCTTGATTGTCAATACCGGTAAATCCGAGCACATGCGAAGCGAAGCTTCCGAGCGGATAATAGCGTTTGTTGTCTTCGGCTACCACGATTCCGGGCAAATTAAGATCCCGAATTTGCTGCGCTTTCTCCGTTGTAATTTTGCGACCGCCGGGCTTAAGACTGACTATCATCTGTTTCTTCTTGATCGTTGTATAGATTACATCCTCCGACATATCCAGTACGCCGGCAAGCTGAGCGGCAGTCGACTTGGCATCCTTAATCTGCGCCGGTATCGCCATAACGGTAGGTGAGCTTATATTATACGCAAGCATCGAGCCGTTTCGGTCCAATATCTCGCCCCGCTTCGCCGAGAAAGGGATTTCCCTGCGCCAGGAATCCTCCGCCTTGGCTGCCAATTCCTCGCCTTTCCACAGCTGCACATAACCCAGTCGTCCTGCCAGAAGCGAGAATGCAAGAATGCCAATAAGAAGCGCCGTAAACAGCCTGCGCCTGATCGTCACACTCGAAACCTTCACTTAACATCCCCTCCGAATAGCTCGTAAAACGGGAACGTTCGTCCAACCGTTTCCTAATCCAAGCCTATTCAAAGAAAAAGGGGGTTAGAACAAGCCTATCCCCCAGAAGTCGTGCCCGATTTGCTGTTGTCAGTTCCTTCTTTTGTCGGATCTTCTCCGTCACCTGTCTGCGTGGAGACGTGTTGAGCCGGCGGTGACAGAACAAGCTTAAGCACTTTGGTATCGCCCTGTTTCGCCAAAGACTGCGAGGTTACGAAACCTTCCCCGGTTGTCATGACGCGAATTTGCAAAATGGAGCACATCTCCATCGCGTCACGAAGCGATAAGCCTTTCATATTCGGAATCGGCAGCTTCGTTCTCTCTTCGGTTAAGAGATAGATCCGCTGATCCGGACTGACCGACGTACCTGCCTTCGGAATTTGCTGCAGGACGGTCTTGCCTTTACCGACAACTTCGTAATTGAGCTTATTCGATTTCAATTTGTTTTTCGCATTCGTTAGATCCAGCTTAGCCAAGTTCGGAATTTCGACGGTTTGCTCTTGATTCGGCGTGTTTGAGGCGGTTGTCTTCACTTTGGTAACGGGATCAACGCCCATATGGCGAAGACTTTGCTGCACGATCTTCTTGAATACGGGTGCCATAACCGTACCGCCGGACGCTAACCGATCATTCGGCTCATCCATGACGAGGTAGAGGACGATCTTCGGGTTGCCCACCGGCGCGAAGCCAATGAAAGATATCACGTATTTGTCTTCCGCATATTGGCCGTTGACAACCTTCTGCGCCGTACCTGTTTTTCCCGCTACACGGTAGCCTTCGATATAGGCTCTGCGTCCGGACCCGATCTCCTGGTCAGATACGACTTGCTCCAGGTATTCATCCACTTTCTTAGCCGTTTGTTCCGTGATAACCTGACGGACGACCTGTGGTTTGATCACTTCAACTTTCTTCGAAACCGGATCTTGAATTTCCTTGACCAGATGCGGTACGAGCAGCTTACCTCCATTGGCTACAGCGGCTACGGCTGCAACCTGTTGAATCGGAGTGACTTGAACACCGCCTTGCCCAAAGGCCGCAGATGCAATGTCCCTTGGGTACTTAAATTGGACAAGTCCTGGCTTTTCACCGGATAACTCGATTCCTGTTTTTTGATTAAATCCAAACTTGTTGATATAGTCTCTGAGCTTATCAGCCTTTAGCCCTTCATAGCCCAGCTTTACGAATTCGACGTTACTGGACCGTTTTAATCCTTCCAAATACGTGATGGTTCCCCAGCCTTCACGGTTGATATCATGAATGGTACCGCCGGGTACTTTAATAGCGCCGGATTTGTAGGTCGCGTCCGGGTTAAACATCCCTTCTTGAACGGCGCCGGACAACGTCACGATCTTGAATGTCGAACCCGGTTCATACAAAGACTTAATGGAATGATCGTAAAAGTTCTCTTGCGGTGCAGTCCAGTACGTGTTCGGATCAAAATTGGGCAAATTCGCCATGCCGAGAATCTCCATCGTTTGCGGGTCAGCCGCAATCGCCGTGATGCTCTTCGGCTTATAGGTGTCATACGTTTCTTTGATCGCTTCTTCGATGTAGTGCTGAATCTCAATATCAATCGTCAACTTAACATTTTTACCGTCCACGGAAGGTTTAAAGCTGACGGTCCCATTCTCCAGAATGACACCATTGCCGTCCCGCTCGTACTTAATTTCGCCCTCAGTACCTTTCAACTGATCATTCAGCGAGGCTTCCAGCCCCATCACAGCCTTGCCTTCCTTGTTCTCATAACCGAGAATATGCGAAGCCAAGCTGCCTTTCGGGTAGGAGCGCTTCTGTTGGTCGATCAAGTAGATGCCAACATCCTTGTGGCCGGTTTCTTCTTCGAGCTGATCTCGGAAACGAAGAATCCGATCCGCGACCGACTTGTCGATCTTCCAGCCTTCCTTGCGCACCTCGCGCTGCTGATAGTATTCGCCGTTCTCCTGCTTCGCTTCCACAATCTCACGCAGCGAAATCTGCGATTTGCCAAGCACGCCGCTAAGTTTATTAATGATGACATTTTCCAGCTTCAAATCATGAATGACCTTCGGATTAACCGCAACGGTATAAGCCGCAACATCCATGGCAAGCACATTGCCTTCTCGGTCCGTAATCGTACCGCGAACCGGCACGAGCTTCTCCGACCGCGACCATACTTCTCTTGCTTTATCCGCCCAGAAATCCGCATGTACCACTTGAACCCAGTAGATTCGGCCCGCCAATAAAACAAAAAGGAGGGTGATAAACCCTCCGACCAACAATGTCCGTAATCTAATTCTCTTTGTCATGGCTGTTCACCTATTCCTTGCTGCTCGCGACAGGCGTTTCAACTGAAGGACTTACTGTAATAGGCGTGTCGTCGGTTGGAACGTATCCATACTTCCCTGCAAGATCCCTAATATTCTTCGGGTCTCTCGCCTTCTCGTATTCAGATGTCAAGAAGGCTACCTGCTCGGTCAGTTGCTCATGCTGCTTCGTCAATTGCTTGATTTGAAGCTCCATCTGATAGATTTGCGCATAGCGGAAAATAACGACGCCAGCTACAATCACGCATACGAGAATCGTAAACATGTACAGCAGTTTCTCCTGCACCGGCAGCGACTTCCGTTTAATGACAACTTTTTTGGTCTCGCGGAACTGTGGCCGCTGCTCCGGCTTTCGTTTTGGCTGCAGCGCCAGATTCCCATTCACATATGCCATTGCGATCCCCTCTCCCCTTCTCTGTTACTATTCCATCTTCATCTATGGTGTGTTGTCTTCTATGTCATTTACAATTTCTCGGCAACGCGAAGTTTCGCGGACCGTGATCTCGGGTTCTGCTCCAGTTCCTCTTCGCTTGGCAGAATCGGCTTGCGATTCACAAGCTTTAACTTGCCGCCTCCGCCGCAAACGCACATCGGAAAGTCCGTCGGACAGGTGCATTTTTCAACAAATTTCGCAAACAGCTGCTTGCAAATACGGTCTTCCAGGGAATGGAACGTAATGACTGAAGCTCTGCCTCCGGCATTCAATACGTCTATTGTCTGTGCAAGACCTTCCTCTTCCGCGCCAAGTTCATCGTTAACCGCAATGCGCAGCGCTTGAAACGTACGTTTCGCCGGATGCGGACCTGTCCGCCTTGCAGCAGCAGGTATGCCTGATTTGATGATTTCAACCAGCTCACCGGTCGTTTCGACTCGCTTCTGCTCTCTGGCTGCGATGATCTTGCGGGCGATTGATCTGGCAAACCGCTCTTCACCGTAGTTCGTAATAATACGGGAGATCTCGCGTTCATCCCATGTATTGACAATATCATCTGCCGTCAGCATGCCGTCTTGATCCATTCTCATATCAAGCGGCGCATCGTGATTGTAGCTAAAGCCGCGTTCACCTTCATCGAGCTGCGGGCTGGAAACGCCCAGATCGAACAATACGCCGTCTACGCCGGCAATCCCTAAATCCTTCAGCACATGCGCTAAATAACGAAAGTTGCTTTTTACGAGCGTGACACGGTCCATGTAGGCAGCCAGTCTGACACGCGCGTTGTCGAGAGCCCAGTCGTCCTGATCTAATGCAATAAGTCTTCCTTGGGGTCCAAGCCTGGATGCAATAAGCTCGCTGTGGCCGGCTCCTCCGAGTGTACAATCCACGTAGATGCCGTCCGGTTTAATGGCAAGTCCATCTACTGCTTCTTCTTTTAATACCGTGATGTGTTGAAACATGCTGTAATCCTCCCTGCTCTAAACCCCTCGCTCCACCTAAATGATTCGGCAAGCGAGTTAAAAATTAAAATCAAAATCAACAAGCTTCTCTGCGATATCGTTGAAGGTCTCTTCGGATTGCTTGAAATAGCTCTCCCAGATCGGTTTGCTCCAGATCTCTACGCGGTTCGAAACGCCCAGCACAATACAGTCCTTGTCTAACTTGGCATATTCGCACAGCGTATTCGGTAAGTTTACCCTTCCCTGTTTGTCGAGCTCGCATTCCGTTGCTCCGGAGAAGAAAAAACGGGAGAACGCTCGCGCATCCGACTTCATCATGGGCAGCGATTTCAGCTTCTGTTCAAGCAAGCTCCACTCGCTTTGTGGATAAACAAACAAACAGTTATCAAGTCCTCGTGTGACAACAAAGTGGTCGCCCAGCAGTTCGCGGAATTTAGCCGGGATGATGATGCGGCCTTTCTCGTCAATGCTATGCTGATATTCGCCCATAAACATTGAACCGCTCCACCCCTTCCCCCAAATCCTCCACTTAACCCCACTTTCTACCACTAAGGTTGAACTATTCGCCACCCGCCATTGAAATCCTGCTCCTTAAGCAGGATTTAATAAAATAATTTATGGGATTAACCTTGTTACGGTTTTGAAACTTTTTAGTTCTTTGGATCGTGTACACTGGAAAAGAAATGCTGGATGAATCATACAAAAGGGGGCCTGCCTGTGACCGGCACTTCCGCCTTGACCTATAAAATCAACCTTCTTCGCAAGGTCGAGCTGCTTTGTTATCAAGTAACACATTATTTACTCCGCAGTGAAGAAGAAGCAGCGGCTGCCAGCGAGGAAGCACTGACCGCTCTATTCCGCAATCCAATCTTCTTGGAAGCGTCCGAGGAGGAACGCTCTGCGATCGCCAGAAAAACCGCCATCACTGTTGCCATGCAGCGTGCTGCAGGCAGTGCGCAAACACGGCAAAAAGAGCTGACACCGCATGCCGCCGGGGACATGTGATGCAGCTCTTTGCATGGCTTCTTAGGTCTTCTAAACTTCTGAATCTTCTTTAGCTGGTTCCGCAGCCTCAAGCGCCGGGACTTGTTTTGTGCTGGCAGCCGAATTCAAATTTCGTTTGCGCCGGTTGCTTCGGTAAGCCAAATAAGAAGGAATACCTATGATTGCAGCCAATGCCAATACCGGTAACGCCCCTGCAATGAAGATAAATACACCTTGAATGAACGCGTACACCACATTCGTGCTGCCTGACATGGCATCCGTAATCCGCGTCAGAAACCCTGGATTCTCTTCATCTTTCGCAGTAACAGGCTCCAGCACCTGATACATCCTCAGGTCGATGGTGGAGTATTCCACATTTTTGTCCAAATAACGAATTCGTCCTTTAATCCGCTCAATCTCCGTTTGCACTTCGCCGAGCTGGTTTGAGATTTGGAGCAGATCCGTTGTCTTCGTCGCCTTCTCCATGAATGCGGTCAACCGAGCCTCTACCACTTGACGAGCCTTCAGCCTTGCTTCCATATCGACGTACTCTTCCGTCACATCCGTTCCTTGCGCGCTGCTCTCGAAGCCTTCGTGCTTGATCTTCTCCAGCTCGCTGATGAAGGTATCGAAGCCGGCAGCCGGCACTTTAATCGTGTAGGTGCCGCCTAACTCGGAGGTTGTCTTCTTATCCGAGAAAGAAAGCAAATACCCGCCTGACAAATGAATCAAATTGCGAAGCGAGGTTTGGGCTTTGCCGTAGTCTTCAACTTCCATGTTCACATTCGCTCTGTAAATGATTTTTCGCGTGAAGCTGGACTCGCCGTCCGGAATATTGCTTCCGGTGTCGCTCATTCCGGCAGCGGGCGACTCTTCGGCGCTGGCTGCGGTGTCTGCGGTATTCGAATTCGACGACGAAGTCTCAACAGACTCCGCATCAGCCATCGGCGCCGCCGCCTCCGAGCTCACTGCAGCGTTGTTGCTGGTTGCACTGCCCGCATACCCGTCGCTCGAAGAATTCTTATCGCTGTTACTCGCGGAACAACCTGCCAACATCCATACCATGACTGCAATGCCAACCAGCATCATCCATCTGACGCTTCTCTTTTTTGCTGCGCCTTTGCCATGAAGCATGTTCATGATACAACCCCCACTTTACTATGGTATATTGTCGACCTACCTATCAAACGTTGGATGAAAGGTAGAAGTTGCATATTGTGGCAGAAAAAAGACGCATGAACCGGCTCTGATGGGAGCTCAGTTCATGCGTCTTGTTCTTAACGCGATATATTAATGCTCTTGCCAGCTGTCCAGATAAGCCTTCTGCTCATCTGAAAGCTTGTCGATGCCTGTTCCGATCGCTTCAAGCTTGTAACGAGCTACTTGCTCATCCAGCTCATAAGGAACATTGACGACTTTCTTGCCGATGCTGTTGTAATTATCGTTCACATATTTAAGCGACATCGCTTGCAGCGCGAATGTCATATCCATAATTTCAGCCGGGTGACCATCGCCTGCAGCCAGGTTGACCAAGCGACCCTCTGCCAGCAAGTAGATGCTGCGGCCATCTTTCAACTGGTACTCTTCGATGTTGCGGCGAACTACGCGCTTGCCATTGGACAGAGCCTCAAGCTCGGGTTTGTTCACTTCAACGTCAAAGTGACCTGCATTGGACAGAAGTGCGCCATTCTTCATCACTTCGTAGTGCTCCCCACGGATGACATCTTTGTTCCCCGTTACCGTAACGAAGAAGTCGCCAAGCTTAGCTGCTTCAATCATCGGAAGCACAGTGAAACCGTCCATGTAGGCTTCAACTGCACGAATCGCATCGATTTCCGTTACGATAACTTGCGCGCCGAGACCTTTCGCACGCATCGCCACACCTTTACCGCACCAGCCATAACCTGCAACAACGACTGTTTTGCCGGCTACTACAAGGTTTGTCGTGCGGTTAATCCCGTCGAACACGGATTGTCCCGTGCCATAACGGTTATCGAATAAGTATTTGCAGAAGGCATCATTAACGGCAACCATCGGGAAGTTGAGAGACCCGTCCTTCTCCATCGCTTTCAGACGCAGAATGCCGGTCGTCGTTTCTTCTGCACCTCCGCGAATATTTTCCATGAGGTCAGGGCGTTCAGCATGGAGGATCGAAACGAAATCGCCGCCGTCGTCGATAATTAGGTCTGGCTTCGTTTCAAGTGCTTTGACCAGCAAAGACTTGTACTCAGCAGGCTCCGGATTGTATTTGGCAAATACAGTGATGCCGTCTTCAACAAGAGCAGCACATACATCGTCCTGCGTGGACAGCGGGTTGCTGCCTGTGATCGTCACTTCAGCGCCGCCGGCTTGAACGACTTTAGCCAAGTAGGCTGTTTTGGCTTCCAAGTGGAGGGAGATGGCAACCTTCAGGCCTTTAAACGGCTGCTCTTTCTCGAATTGCTCGCGAATCCGATTAAGTACAGGCATATGAGCTGCAACCCAATCAATTTTCAAATGTCCTTCAGGCGCAAGCGCCATATCACGTACGATACTGTTTTGCTTCGCATTAACTGTCATTGTTTTTCAGCACCCTTCCTTCTTCTACGTTCTCGTTGATTGTCCTTGCATTAAATCGAAATCAAATGATGGCCGCTCTGTTGATCATAGGGGATCTCCAGCAGCTTGTCGATCCACGCTCTTCCATATTGATTATAGAATTCCATCATATTCAGTACGCGTTCCTGAGGCTTGCCATCCGGCCACAATGACAATGCAATCCAGTCCAATTGCCGAAGCGCGGCTCCGAATTTCTTGGCATGGGCATCCATAGTCCGTTTCTCAAGGTACGAGATTTGCTCCTTGATTCGAAGCAGGTTCTGATCCGTCAATGTCCCCAAGCCACTCGCAACCGAAACGGTTAAAGCCTTAATAGGCTCGTACAAGGCTTCTATGCCTGCAAGAGCTTCGGCGAATCCGGCTTCAATTCCGGTTTCATCCCGCTCCTTCAGCCATGCTTCTCTGCATGCCTTAAATCGATAAGCCACTTCATCAAAAGACAATCCAAACTTGGACATGTATTTCGAAGTTTTGTCTTCGACAAGCGTAAAGGACATCCGCGGCACAACGATCGGCATTTCCATACCGAGTACCTTGAACGCCTCGCCGGTCAGTGACCAATAAGCAATCTCGCCCGGACCAAGAACCGTGGCCATAACAGGCAGCACGTAGTCTTGCATGATCGGCCTTGTCAGGACATTGTTGCTGAACCGCCGCGGATCGTTGTCTGCCCATGCTTGCAATTGTTCGATGGACCATGACTTGGAGCCTTTGCGATTGCGGTACTGACCTTCATGCTTATGTAGTAATATCCGCTCTTCCTCGTCGAAGAGAAACAAGTTCGCACTTCCCTGCGTAACATCCGCCGAAGGCGTGAACCCAAGCTCTTCAAGCTGACTTGCACTGCGGAAGTAAGCGGACTCCAGCTCATCATTACGAGCCAGCATCCGACCGAACATCGGCGCTTCCAGCTCCCGTATGCCGGCATCATCCGCATCCAGCAGAACAAGTCCTTGGCTGCCAAACAGCCACCCCAGCAAGTAAGCAAACAAATCGGACAATGTTTGAGATTGCTTCGCATAGTGGTCCAGTTTCTCAAGGAGCTCCGGCTTAAACGATGTGTCAGGCAATGCAGCACTTAGAAGTTGGATCGCTTCTGCGAACGTATCCTGCTCGATATTCGTCCTGCTGACGGCGGTGCGAGCACCGCTTGGTCTGTGGACAGCCAATCGGTTCAGCGCGGAAGTTTCTCCCCGTACATACACATGATTGACTTCATCGAAGTCATGGTCTTCGCCGGCAATCCAGAACACCGGCACTACAGCGGAACCAAGCCGTGCAGCAGCTTCCTTCGCAGCCGAAATCGCCGTAACCGCTTTATGGATGACTAACAGCGGGCCTGTCCACAGCCCCGCCTGCTGGCCGGTCACAATGACCGCCGCCCCAGCGCGAATCGCGTCGATATTCGCCATGACCGCTGCATTGTTGTTATATCGCGTATTGTACGTTTGGAGCGTATCGCCAAGAAGACGAGCATCCGCGCGCTTATCCGCGTTCTCTGAAAGCCAGCTCATTCTGCGTTTCCAGTGCATATTTTCTGCCGCGTGGCTGCCGAACAGCGCCTCTACTCCGGGGTGGCTTCGATGTATATAAGCTTCGGTGACAGGCTGTCCGAAAGGCAGCTGAACCGTATCGATTTTCATGGACAGTCTCTACCTTTCTCCCTCGTAAATAACACCTTAAGAATAAGTGCGGTTTTTCTCATTCATTGTACACAACGGGGCGCGTACCGTCAAAAAAAAACCGCCCTCCTTGAGCGGAGAGCGGTCCTCATATCTATATGAATCAATTGATGATGATTACACGTTAAAAAAACTCTTCCCGATGCCGATACACATCAGTATGACGTAACAAAGACTCATGAGAAAGAAACCGAGCCGCCATATTGCGCGCATTATGCGGCGCATATTAATATTGCCCTTCAACCTGTATTGCACGTTACCCAGCAGTCCGCCGCCCAGAAGAAGAATGAGCAAAATACCGTAAATGCCAAATGAGCTATGAAAAATTTTATTAAACAATACAGCCACGCAGCCAATTAGAAGTGCCGTAGTAACATCCATTGCCGTGCTGAATGCTTTTTTCTTATCCCCTGTGAAAGCTCCATAACCAAAATAAACGAGTAGAAACGGTATAATCGGAAGAACGGCCAGAAAAGCGTAGACATTCTTGATGCTTTCCCAAATCCACTGCATCCTCGGTTCGCCCCTCTCTGCGGTTATTAGTTCGTCTGGAGTGTTTGAATTAATGTCAGTACGGCTTCATTCATCGGAGCAGGTACTTGCATCCGCTTGGCCAGCGACACGATGCCGCCGTTGATCCAATCGATTTCGGTCGTGCGTCCTGCCAGTACGTCTCGCAGCATGGAAGACTGATTCCCTGCGGTTGCTTCGCAAATATGGAGCAGCTGATCCCAGCTGTCCGCGTCCTTCATCATTCCGGCATGAACGAGAATGCGCTCACTCTCTTCATGCAAAGCCTTCATCCAGCGCAATCGGCTCGGTTCGGAAGGGAGCTCTCCATTCCTTACCCCGAATATGCCGGTAAGCGGGTTTATGACCGCATTGATCAATAATTTCCGATAAACAACATTCTCCATCTCATTCGACAGTTTGCCTTCAATTCCTGCACCAATGAGCGCTTTTAGCAACATTTTTTGAGGTTTGCTCGCTTTTTCTTCGTTTTTCAGCCAACTGCCGAACATAATCGTCCCGCTTCCTGTATGGTGAACGGAATAATCGTCGATTCGCATCGCGCCTTCTGTCGTTATGGCGGCATTCAGCTGCTCCTTGGGACATACTTTGCCAAGCAAATCCAAGTGCCCAATCCCATTCTGAAGTGCCAGCACTGAACAGCCTGCGGCAGTCAAACGTCCCAGCTGCCGAAGAAGCTGCTCGCTTAGATGCACTTGCTTCACGCAAAGCCATATCCAATCCTCTTGCCGCAGAGCATCGGGTTTATAGGTATTGATTGTCGAAGCCTGTACACTCACCCGGCTTTGAGCGCCGTCCCGTTTGGTCAACCGGATGCCTTCCTTGCGGAGCAGCTTCGCTTGCTCATCCGATCGCGTCAGGATGACTACTTCCATGCCGGCTTCCGCCAGCCTTGCTCCATATAACAGTCCGAGAGCCCCTGCTCCCACGATGATCATCCTCACTGATTTGCCTCATTTCCGTCTCTGCCTGATTAAACTTATCGTAACAGAAGCAAACTAAAAAATCCCGCCGTACCTTTAGCAGGTTCGGAGAGATTTTGGAGAGCCGCCTTTCAATGAAAAGCGGGCTATTCGATTCGTTCCAAGTTACCGTTTGCATCCATTTTGAAGCGAGGTTTCGCTTCATCTTCTTCCGTCAGCACGGTTAAGCGGCGCGCACGGTCCATAATTTGAATGAGCGTCTTGTAATCGTCATTGACCGCACGATAATCCGTTTGGGCATTGTTGACTTCAAGTGACAACCTTTCATTCAGCTCACGTAAGGTAAACAATTCTTCATCCTTCTCGCGCAGATCGCGTTCAAGCGTTTTGATCTGGCGATTGAGTTCCTGGTAAGTACCTTTCCATTGCCGCAGAAATCGGATAACGGTATCAATTGATAGCGATTCTTCCGTCAACGGATCGTTCTTGAACGTACGTTCTTCTGTGTCGAGCAAGCTGATTGCGGATACATGAGGTGTTGCAACGTACGTTTGTTTTTTCATATAGTTCCGCTTCTGGCGCTGCTGCTTCGCAATTTGTATCGCATCTTCATAGCGTTTGCGGACACAACTGTTCCAGCGGAATCCGCATGCGGCCGATGTCCGGCCGATCCGCTCTCCTACTTCCTCAAAAGCGGCCAACTGCGTGCTTCCCTCGCGGATATGCCGCAGCGTCACTTCGGCTAGGATGAGATCGTCATCCGGGCTCCAGGCATCTTGTCTGACTGCTGTCATGCAACCAAAACCTCCTAACATTAGGCGCTTACTTTATCTCTATGCCCTTGGTAGAGTTCATAGAATCTATCGGATACTAATTTGTATATCCATTTTTTTGACGGCTCATACATGTTTTTTCGCAAATTGAAGCAAACTTGTATCAGAGCGTGAAAAGGAGGCAAAAAGTTTGCCAATTCGTCACGAGTGAAACAGTTTACACATGTTACCTGAAACGTTATAATGGGCAATAGTAATTGGGTCGAGTTGACGAGAAGGGGGATGAAATCATGGCACGCATGTTCCGAGTGCTCGGTTTCTGGACGCTTGTAATCGCGCTTATGGCGTTTGCAGGACATATGACCGAGATGGCACTCTTGTTCTTTATTCAAACCGTCGTGTTTGTCCTGTTAGGCTATTTGAACTTTTCCGAAAGAACCTATATGTTGATGTTCTGGGGATACATGTTTATCTCGTTCGTCAGCTTCACGTATTGGACCGTATTTGTAATGGGTAACCCATTCTAATTAAAACGGACCTTCTGACATTCACAATAGCCAAAAGGCTGCTCCGAGAAGATGGACGACCATCTCCGGAACAGCCTTTTTTCGTTGTCCTGCTTTATTCGCCTTTAACCAGTACCATCACTTTAAACGATTCGCTCATATTATCGCTGAGCAGCAGCTGACGGATGGATCGATTCCGTCTTGCCGCTTCGCTGAATGGATTCGTCCCGTCATGGGCGACCAAGTCCTGCAGCAAGCCTTGATCGAGAAGAAACTGCTTCTGCGTGTCATAATACTGTACCTGCCAGCCCGCCTGATCGGCGGCGTGTCGGCAAGCAGTAAAGTTGACGTGCGAGGTAATGTCCTGCTCTCCCGGAGAGCTGAATGGACGATCATGCGCCACATGATCCTTATAACATAGCAGCGTCCCCTGCATACGATGCGATGCCGTTATTTCCTGCGCCTCGTGACCATAGTCCACCAGCAATAATGCTCCGTGTTGAACCATCTTGCTCAGTTCTGTAATCCACCGCTCTGCAGCGAGGTTCACCTCGGTAATCTGCCCTTCCAGCAAATCGATTTCATCCCTTCTGAGCACCTCTGCAATCCGTTCATCGGTTAGAGCTGTATAAACGTATCGAAAAGCATCTTCATCCGCATGATCTTTCATAGCGACGCCAAGCTCCCACAGCCGGCCTTCTTTCCTTACGACCCGATGCACGGGAAAAGCATCCAGCAGCTCATTTGCGATGATGATCGAATACGTCGTCTCCGCCCGCGGTGACGCTCCACCGTCGCAGTTGTTAGTATCCTTCCAAACCTTCTTCGCCTCTTCAGGTGTCGTGAATTGCAGCTGCGGCCGCGGCGCAGCTGCATTGTCGAGGTCAGCTAACGCTTGCTCCAGCCTCGATTGTGCTTCTTCCAGATGCACAGGGTTGCTGTCCACGATATAGTGTTGCGCTTGTGACAGCCACGAATGACCGGCGGCGGACCAAGCCGTAATCATTTGCTGGGAGAGCAGCCCCGTCCCTGCCCCCCATTCCGCGATTCTGATTGCTGACCCCTTCCGGCTTTCCGCCAATGCGGCTGCACAGCTCGCCAGCTTCTCCCCCATAATGGAACCGATCGCCGAGCTCGTATAGAAATCGCCTTTCTTACCGACTCGTATTTTTCCGGAGCGATAATAGCCTTCCTTCTCGTCATATAAACACATAGCCATATAATCATGGAACGAGATGCAGCTGACCTCGGCATTCTCCGTGGCGTGCACAGAAGCTCGTCCCCTCAGCGGGCTATTTGCGATTTGTTCCCCAATTAACAAGGATAATCGTCGGCTGTTGCTGTCCATGCAATTCCCCTTTCCAATCAAGGACAAAATTAGCCCTTGCAGATATAATAGAATTGGTACATGCATATAGTAGTGCATGCAAAGTGTGAAGCCTTAAGAAAGGGGAGCCCTTCGTGAAAGGAACGATACGCCGCCGGATTGCGGCGTTCGCCGTTTGCGCGCTCGCAGTGTGGCTGACCATTTTCCCCGTATTTGCCGACCCTGCACCCCCGAAGGATGAAGAGGTCCGAGCAATACTGGAGAAAAGCCTCTCCGTCGTTGAAATTGACAAGGAAATTGCACGCGTGAAAGAGCAGCAGCAAACGATCCTTGCGCAGCTGGATGATTCCAAAGTGAAGCTGGCAAGCCAAGAACAATCGATCGAGAAAAAACGTGAAGAGGCAGGGAAAGTACTTCGTGCCTACTACACCGGTGAAAGAGATATTTTTCTGACAGCGCTCGTGTCCGCGGACAATTTATCGGAGCTGCTGCAGCTGCTTGATTTTTTTGATCTCATCTTTTCTAATGACAAGCTTACACTGAACACGTACATGAAGCAATATCGAGAGCTGAAGAAAAATATCAGCAAACTAGGTACGCAGTCTGAACAGCTTGCGGAAGTCGAAGAACGCCTTACTACGCAGCGAAATCGCGTGATTGCGCTTCAGCAGGATGTCGATTCCTCGCTAAGCGGACGGTCCGATGCTGACAAACTCAAGCTGCTGATCAATGAATTCACGGACTTCTGGCAAAATGTCGGATTGTTAGAGGTAAAACGATATTTCAGCGCATTGTCCAAAGCGATGAAGCAAATGCCGGCTTGGGTGCAGAACAATAAAGAGATGCTTGATATCGACGGCTTCAATTACGCCCTCACTATCCCGGACGATAAGCTTAATGCATTTTTGCGGGAGCAAAATGAGCTGTTCAACAATTTCTCCTTTGCCTTCGAGACCGACAAAGTCATCGTAACGGGCAAACGAGACAATATGGAAGTACAGTTAACAGGTCATTACTCGCTGGAGAAGGACGGCTCTATCTTATTTCATGTCGATTCGCTAATCTTTAACGGTCTGGAGCTGCCTGACACGACAAGAACGGCACTTGAGAAAGAATTTGATCTCGGCTTCTACCCTTCCAAAATCGTATCCTTCCTCAAAACCAAATCGGTCACCGTTGAAGACGGCAAGCTATTGATTAAGCTTAGCATCAGTCTTTGATGGATCCTCAGGCGGTGCTTCGGCATCGCCTATTGGTTGTTCCGGCTCCTCATTCCAATTGGAAATAAAAGTACCGGCCAGCTCAGGCGTCAATGCCGTCTGATTCCCTCCGAGCGTTGCAAGCAGCTTAGACCAGCGTTCCCATCTTCCCCGCCAAGCAGGGTCTGGCGTTACCGATGTCCGGCTTAACATGCCAACTAGGAAATGCGGTGGCCGCTGATCGATATCGTTATATTCAAATTCATTCGTCATTGCCGAAATGCGGGAAGGCAACCGTCCAAGTGTCCGATAGTGATCCAATTGCGCCTCCGTGGAGGTCATCTCCGTAATGTATGCACTGGCTTCGCTCAGTCTTTCAGTCCCGGCCAGCATGACAAAACTTCTCCCATTCGCTCGGACAACAGGACCGGTAGTAGATCCAATTGCGAGCAGTCCTCTCTCCTCATCCGACAAGGATCTATAGAGTGTCCACGGCATAACGGCAGACATAAGCGTACCGGCACCAAATGCGCCAAGCAGCTGATTTTTCTGTTGAGCCGGCGCAAGCCTGTAGATCTGAGCGGCATATTCGGCGGCAAAATAGAGCTGTTCCTTCTGCGTGATCGTAAATGGAGACAAATTGGCCGCCGCTTCGCTGTTCTCCTTGAACATGCCCATCCATGCTGCCATTTCCTTGGGATCATTCGTATTGAGGTTAAATGGGCTGAGATTCGGGTTCGTTGCCACTAATGTTGCAACGGTAGCCTTCAGTTCTTCCAGATCCTTGGGCGGCGCACTCAAGCCGGCAGCCTTGAGCAGATTCTTCTGCCATACCACGAGCAGAGGATTGCAATCGAGCGGCACGCCCCATAGAGAGCCGTTCCACTTCACCATACTTGTTAGCGCTTCCATTTGGTCGGCAGCCGTATCTCCCGAAACAATATCATCAACGGGAAGCAGAAACCCTTGCACGGCAAATTCCCGCACGCGATCATTGTCCAACAGCATCAGATCGAACGGTTCGCCATTCTCCGATGCTTTCTTCCTTGCCTCATCAGCATCTTCGTTATGTATATTCGTCATCTGAATGGTTATTTGAGGATGAGACAACGAAAAATGCTCATTCTCGCCCTGCCAATAGCGATATTCAGCCTCGTCCATCGAGACTGCGATTGAAAGTGTCGTCCGATCCTGCTCGTCCCCATCTACAACCTGAGGTTTGTCGGCCGATAATGGACCGTCATCCGAATGAGTGACCGGCGATCCCGGTTTACCAATCATGGGAACAAGCAGCGCAGCGCAAATCGTAAATACGCACAGCAGCAGCATGACATATTTTCTGCGTGACACCGTGTCCCTCCTCTAATAGGGAGTTTGTCGGAGACAAACTCTCACTGCTTCCGTTTGTCGGAGACAAACTCTCACCGCTAACGCTAATAGGGAGTTTGACGTAGTCAAACTCTCACTGCTTCCGTTTGTCGGAGACAAACTCTCACTGCTCCAAACAAAAATTTTAGCTAATCTTTATTTTAGCAAGAAAGCGCTTTTTTGTCGCGTGTCAATTCCGGCGTATCGACGATTTTCAAATTGCTTCGCAGCCCGGATTCCTTCATACTTGGAGAAACCGAACCTTACGAGGAGGCTGAAGCCATGCAACCGATTTACAGCGTTGACCTGCAATTACCGAAAGACTTGCAGCCAATCGACTTCGAGCGAATGATACAAGAATTGACCGCAGCGACGGTCAACTTGCTGGATCGCGATGGCAATTTGCTCTTCGTCAACAGCCAAGCTGATGCTTATGCAATTGAAGCTTTCGCCGCTCCCTATAAAACCAGTTGCGAGCACGGACAATGGGTTCGACTAGATGAATCATGGTCACTTAACAGCCGTATCTTCACGGACTACGGACTCATTACGCAATCGGACAATCGATATCTCGACTTATTGCTTGCATCCATCGTTTGCTTAATCCCCGGCACCACGCCTGATACTGAGCTAGCTTCAGCCGCTGAACAAGCGGACGAGCATGCTGTTGCTCTCCTGAAGCAAAATGACGGTCGCAGGCTGCTCGCCATTGACCGTCATCAGGTTTCACTTATTGAGGGAATTGCGCGGGCCTACCGCTGCAGCTCCCAAACGGTGCTGGAAGCATCCGAATTCTACTAGAGCAGATCCGCTGCCAATTGGGCGAGTCTGGAACGCTCACCTTTCTCAAGCGTCATATGACCGCTGACGCTCTCTTGTTTGAAGCGCTCCACGATATGCGTGAGGCCATTGCTGATCGAATCCAGATAAGGATGATCGATCTGCTCCGGATCGCCCATCAGGACGATTTTGCTTCCTTCTCCGACACGCGAAACGATCGTTTTGACCTCATGCCGAGTTAAATTTTGCGCTTCATCAATGATGATGAATTGCCCCGGTATCGAACGCCCCCGAATATAAGTGAGCGCCTCTACCTGAATGCTGCCAAGTCCCATTAATATTTTATCAATATCGCCCGACTTCTTCGTATCGAACAAATACTCCAAATTATCATAAATCGGCTGCATCCACGGACGCAGCTTCTCATCCTTCTCGCCCGGTAAATATCCGATATCCTTCCCCATTGGCACGACCGGTCTTGCGATCAGCAGCTTCTTGTATTTGTGCTCATCCTCCACCTTCATCAGACCTGCAGCAAGCGCCAGCAGGGTCTTGCCCGTACCGGCTTTACCGGTCAGCGTCACAAGCGGGATGTCGTCGCTAAGCAGCAATTCCAGAGCCATGCGCTGCTGCGCATTGCGGGCGGTAATGCCCCATACCGGATCGTTGCTTAGATACAGTGGCTCGAGCCGCGCTCCATCTTGGCTCACCTTGAGCAGAGCTGATTTGGACGTCCCCATCTCATCCCGCAGGATGACAAATTCATTCGGGTGCAGACGCGTGTTCAGCAGCAGGTTCTTGATCGTAAGAAACCGGTACGTATAAAATTCATCAATGACCGAAGGATGCACTTTAAGTGTTAAATACCCCGCATACACATCCGAAGGCGCTACCACCTGATCGGATAAATAATCTTGAGCTTCCAGCCCCAGCACATCCGCTTTAATGCGGACGAGTACATCTTTGCTTACGATGATGACAGGACGCGGATCTCCTTTGTCCTGCTCTTCGAGATGATAATTGAGCGCTACCGCAAGGATTCGATTGTCGTTGGACATTTCACCGAACATTTCCTGAACGCGCATAAAGCTGCGATGATTTAGTTCTACCTTGAGAACGCCCCCGTTATCAAGTTCAATACCTTCGTGCAATCGTCCCGTCAGTCTCATTTGGTCCAGCAGCCGGGAAACATGCCGTGCATTGCGGCCAAGCTCATCAGCCAGTCTTTTCTTTGAATCAATTTCTTCCAACACCACCGCGGGTATTATGATCTCGTTGTCATCAAAAGCGAAGATCGCTTGCGGATCATGTAAGAGTACATTGGTGTCGAGCACGAATATCTTTTTCATCGTGAGCCCTCCTGGCGTTGGAATTTCGTTCAAAGGCGTACATAGCGCGGCCTTCATCTAGACAAACTATGCTTGAACAAACACTGCAGATTCTAGAAAGGTCAGGTGGCGAATATGAGGAAGTGGCTGGTGCCCGCTATGATCCTTTGCTTGCTGGCAACAGGCTGTAATACTGTCGCCCGCAATGAGACATCACCCTCTCCACAGAATGATAATCGCGTTCGTGCACAGCAGAGCGCTCCGCAGAAGAAGCAAATCAGCAGCCCTAAACAAGTCGCAGCTCATTTAGAGGATCTGGCGCGGCATGTACCCGGCGTGAAGGCCGCTCACTGTGTCGTGTTTAAAAATACAGCGATCGTCGGCATTGATGTCGCAGGAAATTTGGAACGCTCCCGAGTCGGAACGATCAAATATGCGGTTGCAGAAGCATTCCGTAAAGATCCCTATGGCATTGATGCCATCGTCACGGCCGATATCGACATTGCGACCCGGCTGAAAGAAGTGCAGGCCGACATGAAGCGCGGCAGACCCCTAGCCGGAATGGCCGAAGAAATGGCCGACATCATAGGGCGGATTGTCCCTCAGGTTCCGCGGGATATCCAACCGGAGCAACCTGATCCTGCTAAGACAGATAAGCAAAAAATGAGTCAAAAGCTCTAGACTTACGAAGACACCGGCACCGTGAGAGTCGGTATAAGAACACAAAAAGCCTAGTGATCCCTCACTAGGCTTTCTTCATGGCAGCAAACACCTGTCCATCCAGTTTGTCTGCTGCTCTTCTGTCGTAAGTTTTCTCATACTCGGGTCTTGCGGACAAGCGTGCGCCGTAAAACATCGCATCGCGTACCGAAGCAATGTCGATGTCGAAGCATACCAATTTGAATGGCACGTCCTCAAGCGCATCAGTTACAAGCCGTGCCGTGCCGTAGATCGTTTGAACAGTACCCGGCGCAAACACAGTAACGCTTACATCCACTTTCGAAGTCATATTCACCGTTAGGCGCGAGCGGCCATCAATGGCGAAACGCAGTGTGGAGCGGTTGACCGCATAAATCCACGATATTACGCTGGAAGTCGGAAATCCGTTGTCTGCATCAATGGTGTGCAACAGAACAAACGGTTCTTTCTCCAATCCACTTAGCAGCTCGTCAGTAAGTACGGTGACAAGTTCAGTCATCCGCAGTCCTCCTTGCCTATTGTGTCAGTGCTTCGATGGTTTTATTATAACATAGCATACGTCGTACTACCACATTCATTCCGCCATTTTGGACGCCAGCGCCGATTTCGCTTCCTGAAGTTTGGCTTCATTCAGATGCACGTACGGTGAACGCCACTCCCCTTCAAGCGGAATAAAGGTGATATCGCTTTTGCTGATGCCGAAGTACGTCTTCATCATATTTTCTACTTCGTCGCTCGGAATATCCATACGCATATTGTTGCCTACCGCTTTAATAACGTTGGCGATTTTGGGAACGCTGGAGAAGGACTTGAGTTTATCCGCAATTTCACCGAGCACCTGGCTTTCACGGCGATTTCGGTCGAAATCACTCGACATATTCGTGCCGTCATTGGACTTGCGGTAACGGACGAAATCAAGCGCGTCATCCCCCTTCAGATTCTGAGGGCCCTTCTTCAGATCAATGTTCGTACCGTCAGCATTGTCGACATAACGCATGTCCATGTCCACATCAACATCGACGCCGCCAAGCGCGTCTACGACATCAACGAAGCCTTGAAAGTTGATGGTTGCCGTATAGTCGATCGGAACATCGAAATATTTGCTGAACATCTTGCGCATATCCTGCTTCGCTTGTCTCTCCGCGTCTTTACCCTCTAACCCATCGTTCTTTGCACCTTTGAGGAATCTCGAATAATACGCATTAGCTTTGCGGCTGTTGTAGCCCGGCAGCTCAATCTTAGAATCACGAGGAATGGATACGACGACCGCAGACTTCGTATTCGGATTAAATGTCGCAACCATCATGACGTCCGTATTCAGACTTCCGGTTTCTTTCCGCGTATCAACGCCCAGCAGCATAATCGTTACCGGCTTTACCTTAACCGACTGATTCGCGGAAACCGTTACCGTCGGATCGGCATCCGTCGTAATTTCACCCAATACATCCTTAGAAACCTTGTACAAATAGCCCAGGTACCCCGCGACACCAATCAATAATGCCAGAAACAGAACCATCAATCGGCGAAGCCAGTATCTCTTCTTACGCTTTTCCTTAGCCTTATCCTTACGTGGAGACAAATCGGATCCCCTAGTCATGACTTCCACCTTCGTCAGTTATATTTCGGATTCTCGTTGATATCATGAAGCAGCTGTTCACCGGATTCTCGGGGAAACATTTGCAGCTTGCTCTTACTGTCTTTATCAAACCTCAAATGAATCATCGTATCATCTACCGTATGTATGTGCAGATTCGATATCCCGTGATCCTCTGTCAGAATCTCGAGGAAGAAATCCCGGGTATCGATTGCAGCACGATCTTCCGGTCTTGCTTCCGCTACCAGATGAATTTGAAGCCAATTGAACAAGGCATCCTCAAATCGCAAGTTAAGCCCCTCCCGTATCCGAGCTGCTGCTTCCGCCGCGTTTTCCTTTTAGCTTGTCATAGAATTGTCTACCCCGAAGCAAGGCCATCATAAACACAGCAACGGACATGCACTGGATAATAGGCAGTTTATCAAATTGCAGAACGAACAGCACGAACGAGCCGCCCGCCATCACGAGATGCACGAGTACTTCTTTCAGGATAGGCAATCGTTGTACACGGAATACAGCGTTAAAAATATAAATGGTCAAAGCCAGAATGATAAGATAGGTCAAAATAGGATGAGCGTGAAACCAGTTCTGCATGATGCTTCTACCTCCTGAATTGCTTGAAATGACTTCCATTAGGTCAGGGACGAGAAACGGCAGGGCAACAACGAACTCTTAGAAGAGAACGCTGCAAGCCCTGCCTGTCATCTACTACCATCAATGGCGATCGTATATTGCTTAAACGCCAGCTTGAGCTGTTTTACGTTGTTTCTCGGCGCGCTCGCGCTCGCTCTTATTGAGAAGCTTCTTACGAAGACGGATCGACTTCGGCGTTACTTCGCAATATTCATCATCGTTCAAATATTCCAGAGCTTGCTCAAGGGAGAACAAGATTGGTGTTTTCAAACGAACCGTATCGTCTTTACCGGCGGAGCGAACGTTTGTCAGTGCTTTCTCTTTACAGATGTTTACGATAATGTCGTTATCGCGGTTATGCTCGCCGACGATCATACCTTCGTATACATCCGTACCCGGTTCCATGAACAGTACGCCGCGATCTTCTACGCCCATCATGCCGTAGAAAGTGGATACGCCGTTCTCGCTGGAAACCAGAACACCTTGGTGACGGCCGCCAACAGAAGCGCCGGCAAGCGGACCGTAGCTGTCGAACGCATGGTTCATGATGCCGTAACCGCGAGTAAGTGTCAAGAAGTTCGTACGGTATCCGATCAATCCGCGTGCAGGAATGATGAACTCGATACGCACTTGACCAGTACCGTTGTTGATCATGTTGACCATTTCGGCTTTACGCGAGCCAAGGCTTTCCATGACTGCGCCTGTGCTTTCTTCCGGTACGTCGATAAGCAAACGCTCGTAAGGCTCATTCTTCTGACCGTCGATTTCCTTGACGATAACTTCCGGCTTGGAAACTTGAAGCTCGAAACCTTCACGACGCATGTTCTCGATCAGGATACCCAAGTGAAGCTCACCGCGGCCGGAAACAACGAATGCATCCGGGCTGTCTGTTTCATCTACGCGAAGGGCTACATCCGTTTCAAGCTCTTTGAACAGACGCTCGCGCAGTTTACGGGAAGTTACCCATTTGCCTTCGCGGCCTGCGAACGGACTATTGTTAACGAGGAAAGTCATTTGCAGTGTCGGCTCATCGATCTTCAGAACCGGCAGCGCCTCTGGGTTAGCAGGATCTGCAATGGTTTCACCGATGTTGATTTCACGAATACCGGCAATAGCAACGATATCGCCTGCGCCTGCTTCTTCAACCTCTACGCGCTTCAGACCTTGGAAGCCAAACAGCTTCTCGATACGCGCTTGCTTCGTTACACCTTCGCGGTTAATAACGGCAACGGATTGACCTTGACGGATGATACCGCGGTTTACGCGACCTACGGCGATACGACCAAGATACTCGTTGTAATCAAGCAAAGTAACGAGGAATTGAAGCGGCTCGTCTACGCTTTCTGTCGGAGAAGGGATTTGCTCGATGATGGTCTCATAGAGCGCCTGCATGTTCTCGTCTTGTTTGTCAACGTCCAAGCTTGCCGTACCCATCAATGCAGATGCATAGACAACCGGGAATTCAAGCTGCTCGTCATTGGCACCAAGCTCGATGAACAGATCCAATACTTCGTCGACGACTTGCTCAGGGCTTGCATTCGGACGGTCGATTTTGTTCAGAACAACAATCGGTGTCAAATTGCTTTCCAGCGCTTTACGAAGTACGAATTTCGTTTGCGGCATACAGCCTTCGAATGCATCGACGACAAGAAGAACGCCGTCGACCATTTTCATAATCCGTTCTACTTCGCCGCCGAAATCGGCATGTCCCGGAGTATCCACGATGTTGATCAGGTAATCTTTGTAGTTTACAGCTGTGTTCTTCGCCAAAATGGTGATACCGCGTTCCCGTTCCAAATCATTGGAATCCATTGCGCGTTCTTGTACCGTTTCATTGTCACGGAACGTGCCGGATTGTTGAAGCAATTTGTCGACTAGCGTAGTTTTACCATGGTCAACGTGCGCAATAATTGCGATATTCCTGATGTTCTCTCTGGCTTGCATGTTAAGAATCCACTCCAACTTTTTTTTATTTATTAGTCTGCTGTGTGCGGGCTTGCGACAAACGTGTTAAACAATTGAACCTTTACCAGCGAGCTTTACGTCCCGCAACGAGCCAAGCACCAAGCGCGAGAAATGCGATGGCAATGAGGTATAGCCCCCAGCCCCACACCAGCATGATGCCAAAAAACGACGCTGAAACAAGAGCAAGGATAATGGCAAGTGTTCGTGGAAACTTCGGATGGTACGTATCAAACAAATGATATTCGTATAAACCGATGGAAACCGCAAAAATGAATAAAGGCCATAAGTAGTGCATGTTGCTCCATCCGAACGCAATGCAAAAGAAAAAAATAAAGGCGTTAATTGTCAGAAACGCTCCCGGGATCAGAACAATCGGAGGAAGCAGTCGTCCAAAAAACAGCACGTGCAGCAGTATGCCGGGAATCAGAACGAAAAGCGGCCAGAAGTTTGTGCCGATAAACGCAAACAGTCCAAGCTTTCCGAGTAAAATAACAGCACCCGCGATCAAAAAAAGAAGACCGATGGTGTATTGGTTTTTCGACATGCCTATGTTCCTTTCTCTTTGGCACTTTTTTAACATCTACTAGTGTACTGGAACAGCAGGCAAAAAACCAGTGTTACTGCTACATTTACTCTAAAAATATAGTTTACCTTATCTTTTTATTCGCAGCAATGCCACAATAATGACCAAAGGGATGCAAAGAACCGGAATCGCCTTTAGCATAACGGATAATTCATTCGTAAATAAAGGATGAATCGCTGGGTCATGAACCAGCATTTCACCGGCCGCATATCCGAGCAAGCCCCCTCCGATGTAAACAAAAGAAGGGAATTTGCGAATCATGGTACTAAGTAGCTGACTCCCCCAAATAATCATAGGTATGCTAAGGGCAATCCCGAGTAAAATAAGTACGGGCTCCCCTTCTGCCACAGCGGCGATGGCCAGGACGTTGTCCAAACTCATAATAAAATCAGCGATCACGATGGTCCGGATTGCACTGGAAAGCGAGGTAACCTTGCGCATGTTGTGGTATTCGTCAGCATGTGACGATGCATCCTTTACCAGCTTAATGGCGATCATGAACAACAAAATGCTGCCGACAGCCTGAAGATAAGGTACCTGCAGCAGCGTCAGAGCAATAAGCGTCAGCAAACAACGCAGCAGCACGGCAGCGGCAGCCCCCCATACCACGGCCTTGCGCCGCTGAGCTTTCGGAAGCTGCTGGCTCGCCAGAGCGATAACTACGGCGTTGTCGCCGCTCAAGAGCAAATTGATAAACATAATTTGAACGAAAATGATTAAGCTGTCCACTGATTACGCCTCCTCAAGAAGAAACGGCTTTTGCCGCCCTTTTGGCGATGGAGCTTCTTCCTAAGTGAAGAAAGTACTCGTCTATGAACGTGTATGTCCCAAATGGACAGCTTATGTTTATCATTTTTTGAATCCTTCTTCGTTTTTGAACGTATGAACGAGAATCATCATAGCGCTCTTAAGAAAGGGAGGACAAGAAGGCAATGGACATTTTATCGCTTGAATTTCTTTCTGCACTGATTACCATCGTTTTTATCGACCTCATTCTTGCCGGCGATAATGCCATCGTAATCGGGCTAGCAGCTCGAAAACTGCCTAAGGAACAGCAGAAGAAAGCCGTTATATGGGGAACCGTCGGAGCCGTCGGTATTCGGGCCATCGCTACCACATTAGTTGTATACTTGCTCAATGTTCCGTGGCTCATGCTGGCTGGCGGCATTCTGCTGCTCTGGATAGCCTACAAGCTGCTGGTTGATAATGAAGCACATGACAACATCACCGCCGGCAACACATTATGGCAATCGGTTCGTACCATCATTATTGCCGATGCAGCGATGGGTTTAGACAACGTCATCGCGGTCGCAGGAGCGGCTCACGGCAGCGTGATGCTGGTTCTGCTGGGACTTATCATCAGCATTCCGATCGTCGTATGGGGCAGCACGCTGTTCATTAAACTGATCAACAAAATTCCATGGATTGTTTATGTGGGATCCGGAGTGCTCGCTTATACGGCAGCCAAGATGATTACGCACGAAATTAAGCTTGAAGAGTTCTTCAAAAACAACCCCGCGTTTGAATGGTCATTCCTGATCTTGATCGTCATCGTTATTATCGTCGCAGGCCTTTGGAAAAACGCCTCACGCAAACAAGCAGCCGGAATGGAAAAAAGCAGTGAATCCCATTAATTTGGGGTTCACTGCTTTTTTATTTAGAACCAGCTATCCTCGCCTGCCGTCTCAATGGCACTCCGTATCTCCGGCGTAATTCGCATCACTTCCACGCTAGCTACAGCCTCGGTTATCATAGCTTCAAGTCCGTCAATCGCCTGCTCGGTTTTCTCGACGATAGCCAGATTCGGATTGGTGCTCGGTGATTTCGGAACAAATAACGTACAGCAATCCTCATAGGGGAGAATCGATGTCTCAAACGTATCGATCTGACGCGCGATGCGAATAATCTCATTCTTATCCATCGTAATAAGCGGTCTTAGGAGCGGCAGTTGGGCAGATCGTCCGATCACATTCATACTGCCAAGCGTCTGGCTCGCAACTTGGCCTAAACTGTCACCTGACACGAGGCCGAATGCTCCGACCTGTTCCGCGATCCGTTCCGCGATCCGAAGCATAGAGCGACGCATCAGCGTAATAATAAGCGGGTCTTGACCGGACTGCGCCAATGCCGTTTGAATATCCGTAAAGGAGACCAAATGAAGCTTGATCGGTACTCCGCTATAGTGCGACAGCCGTCTCACCAAGTCGATTACTTTTTCCTTCGCTTTGTCGCTCGTGAACGGGTAGCTGTGAAAATGAACCGCCTCGATCTCCAGGCCCTGTCTCATCGCCAGATAGCCCGCTACGGGGCTGTCAATCCCGCCGGAGAGCAGCAGCATCGCTTTGCCGTTTGTTCCGTAAGGGAAGCCTCCTGCGGCTTGTACGACGCTGCTGAAGACGTAAGTGCCTTCCGGTTGAATTTCAACACGCAGCTCAACCTCCGGTTCTCTTACATTCACCTTGAGCCCAGGTGTTTCGCGCAGCACATGGCCGCCGACCAAATGGTTCATTTCTTGGGTATCATGCGGAAACTGCTTCTCCACCCGCTTGGTGGACACTTTGAATGTTGCGGGCTGCGACGGAAGCGCCTGCATCACTTCCAGTGCGGCAGAGCGAATGGCTTCCAGTTCGTTCGCAACCTTCCTTATGGGGCTGAATGTCGCGATTCCGAAAATATCTTTGAGTTTTATTGCAATTTCCTCATAGGGTTCACCATTTAAAGTGATATAAATTCTTCCATACGTGCGCGTAATTTCAGCACGAACAAAACTTCTCAATGATCGTCTTACTTGTTCAACCATTCGTTTATCGAAACGATCGCGGTTCTTGCCTTTCATCGTAAATTCGCCGAAACGAATTAGGATCATATCCGGATTCATGATACGTTTACCCCTTCCTCTCGAGCGGCCTAAGCTGCTGAACGACCAGTCGCACCTTCCGGCATAGCCAATCCAGCTCCGCCTCACCGTGCTCATCCCCGAAACTAATGCGAATGCCGCTCACTGCACTTTCATATGAAGCCTGCATGGCTAGCAGCACGCGGCTTGGCTCTTCGCTCTTGGACGAGCAGGCCGATTTGGTCGATGCCATGATTTCTTGCTTCTCCAGCATATGAATGATGACCTCCGGCTTCATGCCGGGGTATGAGAAATGCAAGATATGCGGCGCAGCGCAACTGCCAAGCTTACAATCGGTACTGCCGTTAATGTGCAGCTCCGGAATATCTTGGATGCATGCGATAAGTCGCGCCCTCAGCTTGTACATCCGTTCCGCTCTTGCAGCGCCGCTCTCTGCAGCAAGGCGGAATGCTTTAGCAGAGGCAACGATTGCCGGGACATTCTCCGTTCCGGGACGAAGTTCATGCTCCTGGCTGCCGCCTCTTAACAAAGGCTCCAATGTCACGCCTTGCCGAATGTATAATAATCCAACGCCTCGGGGGCCATTCACTTTATGTGCAGATGCCGAGAACATATCAATGCCCCAGCCTGTCAGATCAACCGGCAGTTTACCCATACTTTGAACCCCGTCAACGTGGAACATAACTCTTCTATGCCTTTTCAGCAGCTTGCCAATTTCCGCAATAGGTTGAATAGCTCCAACTTCATTATTCACATGCATAACGCTTACCAGTACAGTCTCATCCGTCAATGCCGCTTCAAGGTCCGAAACGGATACCACCCCGAACGAATCGACAGGCAAATACGTCACTTGAAAGCCTTCGCGCTCCAAGGCTTGGAATGTATCATATACGGACGGGTGCTCGACAACCGTGGTAATCAAATGATTGCCGCGTTTCTTACCGCTCCTGGCCGCTCCCATGACGGCGATATTGTTGCTCTCCGTCGCGCTCGAGGTAAATATCCATTCCTTTGCATCCGTGCCCGGGAATAGTGAAGCAATCGCCCCTCTTGCACGTTCAAGCAAATTCCCAGCTTCCTGGCCGCTCCTATGAAGCGACGACGGATTGGCATAGTGCTTCGCCATAACTTCCGCCATCGTGCGAATGACTTCTTCATGCGGCGGCGTTGAAGCACAGTGATCAAAATAATACATCCCAGCCAGCTTCCTCTCATCCATCTGACAACAAACGAAAAAGATCAGCGAAAATGCCGTGAAGGGCTTCATGCTCAATGCCCAGGTCACCGCGATCCCCGTGATCTCTTATTCTCCCCAGCCATTCAAGTTCACTTGCGGCTGTTGGCATGCTTAAATGGAACCGTCGTATTGATCTTTCGCCCGTTGTACTTTTGCTACATAGCGCTGTGTTTCATGCGGCAGCAACGACATCATGGCCGTAAAATCTTCATTGCTCTTGATCCCGGCACGGTCGACTCTGCCCGGACCGGCGTTATAGGCAGCTAATACCGTCTGTTCATTACCGTCATACTTGCGCATGAGATAAGCAAGGAATTTGGTGCCGCCTTCAATGTTCTGCTGCGGATCAAAGGAATCCGTGACGCCTAGACCGCGAGCGGTGCCATCCATAAGCTGCATAAGCCCTTTCGCCCCGGCAGAAGATTCCGCGTTTGGATTATAGGATGATTCCGTATGTATAACCGCTTTAATAAGTACTGGATCAATGCCATATTTGGAAGCTGCGGCGTTAATATAAGCGTCATATTCCGAAGGACTGCTGTCGCCAGCTGTTGAGCTCTGGGCTGCTGCGGATTGAATCAAAGGGACCAAACCGCTTAGTGCCTCCAGCGAGATCATTCCGGGTTGTGCCGCCATGTCAGCAAGTGCAGAAGAGCCTGTCCCGCCTGCCATGTACTGTTGAAGCAAAGTATCGAACATCGAGGAACCGTCTTGGCCGCTTGCAGAAGATAAGACATTCTCATTCCCATTCAAATCCAGACTGGGCATCATCTGCAATTGCAGCAAGGATTTCATTATTCGCGGATCAATGCTCATGGTGTACCTCCACATTCCTTTATGCCATTCGACACTGGATAGCACTATTTTACATCTTTTTTGCAGGATTCGCCAGTGAGCAATTAGTCCCAGCCGCGGAAGGAGCGATTATTGAATGTTAAGTTATGATGTGTTTTCATGAAAGAAGCCGGCAGAGATAATCTCTGACCGGCTTCAGATCCATTAGGTTATTGCGTAATAAAGGGGAACAAGGACCAAGTAAGCAGCAGCGGCTATAAATCCAAGCGTAATGGACCAAACGCCAAGACCTCGAGCACCCTGCCTGTAAGCAATGAAACCGACAATGATCGCCGTAGCACCGAGTACTACAGGCCATACCACCCATGACAATGCCGCTAATATAAGCGCCGCCCAGCCTGTTGCACGGCCGGCAGACTTCGTTTCACGAACAGCATCATTCGTGAGATGATTGCTTTCGCGGGTTGGATAGGCATGAATCGCCTGACGCGGTACAGCAATTTCGGCAGACATTTCTTCGTTATAAGCCTTCATGTCAGGATGATACAAAGGATTAGTCGATGAGTCATCATGCGGGCTATGGGAGAAATGCCCTTCTGATTCGCGTTCCATCAAGCCTCACTCCTTCGCTTTAAAGGTATGGCAGCAGGTCGCCGCCTTGTTCGCTGCGGTATCGTGATGCTCACCGCCAAAGCCCTCTTCAGCAAATTCAGATCCGAAATGATTGTTCGCATGACTGTCGATGTCGATTTCAATTTTTGAGGCATTGCACTGATTTCCTTCTTTCCAGAACGAACAGTTGGCAACACTACAGCTTACGCCATTCGGCATAAAAATCACCCCCGGTATCAAGTTGCCCGTACCGGGGGTGTTGTATGCTTTCCTTATTTTTGACCCTGCATACGGCGCTGAGTCATATAGTCGCTCTCATAGTAGGATAGATCATCGCGGAGCTCTTCATAAATTTTCGATACAGTAAGTACGATATCACGAGCGGCACGCACCGGCTTCTTGCGGAAACGGATCGCATCTTGTCCAGTGTACGCGTAACGGCCGTCCTCGGAATAACATTCGTTCTTAGGGTAGAAAAATGCATTTACACATTGATGATAAGCTTCGTAAAGACCCCGCTCTGCAAAATCAATATCGAAATTAGGACGTCTTAGCGCCACACCCAATTTTTCGTAAGCAACTTCGGAGAATACAAGCATGTGTCTCAGGTCTGCCAGCAAACCTTTATAGAATAGCTCGGAATCGCTTCCTTGATCTTCTTCTGTTAGCTGTGGAAGCGCATACTGGTTTAGAAACGTCTCCAAATGGCCGACTGCAAGTTTTAATTTGTCTCTCGTTGATTCGCTAATCGCTTTTACGTTAGTCGAAGGCATTATGGTAGATCCCCTTTCATCATCGCAAACAATACTTAAATCATCAACATCGTACCACAAATAGCAAGCAGATGGTACTCCGAATGCCGAATAGTCCCCGTATATTTTCACCTACCCGACGTCACCCTAAGACAAGCAGCCCTCTTCGGGCTTTCAGCCAAACCAAGCAAGTACAGCATTCAAGGGGGTATTCACCATGACGAGGCGAAAGTGGGTCGGCTGGTTTTGTATTTTGGCAGCTGCCGCTTTGCTCATTCCGCTCACACCTTGGTTCAGTTCGCCAAGTCCCGCCAATAAAGAAAAGAAACCCGAAATGCGTACCATGACCGCGCATCACGAGCGTCAGCTGAAGCTGGCGACGGTCAAGCATGATATGGACGCTACGGCCGTCCTATGCCATGCAGAGTGCGCTAAGAACTTCCAGAAGCTGATGAAGCATGAAGCTTCTGCAACTACGAATGAGCATCATCTCACGCACTTAATGAAGATGCACAAACAGATGATCTACGTCTGGTGGAGACATCAAAGTCACTCCATTACGAAAGGCAGCAAGCCTGGGTTATCCCAGCTTAACGAAGAGATGATGAAAGCGAAGCAGCATGTCGTTTCAGGGAAGGCCTATTCCTCCTCTCCGCTTCAGTTAAACGGACATCGATACATGGTCATCGGTGTGCCTGATACGAAACACAAAGGCGACGGAATTGCCGCAATTCTGCTGCAGGACATCGTGACGAAAGTACAAGGGCATCAGCAGCGCAATCTAAGGCTTGTCCCTTATCCGGCTGAAGGCAAGTACAAAATCGAGTCTGTCAAACCGAATTCAACGGAAGATATTACGGTTAGAACCGGTGAAGACAACGGCAATGCCAGTCACTACCATATGAACGAGGTTGTTGTAAAATTCCGGCAACCGCCGACGGTAGATCAGTTGACCCAGATCCAGAAGGATATTACCGCCCTTTCCATGAAAAAGCTGGGGTACACGTATGTTTTCCGTTCCCGAGTGATGGATGCGGAATCGATGATGCATTATTTCAAAACGAGCTGGCATGTGGTATACGCCGAGCCTCACTATTTATATATGACGAATGCGGCATCGGATATTATCCCTAACGATGCGCTTTATTCGGAATATCAATGGAATCTGCCTGTCATCGAAACCGAGAAAGGCTGGAATGTTTCAAAAGGCAGCAACAACGTCATTATCGCGGTACTGGATACGGGCGTGCAAATGGATCATCCCGATCTGAAAGGCAAGCTTGCGGAAGGCACGAATCTGGTCATCACCGGCACGCCTCCGGATGATGATGTTGGACACGGGACGCATGTCGCGGGGATCATCGCTGCGGCTGTCAATAATGGTGAAGGCGTGGCAGGCATGACCTGGTACAACAAAGTGCTGCCGGTCAAAGTGCTGGACAGCAGCGGCGCGGGCTCTACTTACACGGTCGCGGAGGGCGTCATATGGGCAACTGATCATGGTGCCAAAGTCATTAACATGAGCTTGGGCAACTACGCAGAAGCTCAGTTTCTGCATGATGCGATCAAATATGCCTATGACAAAGGTGTTGTCCTTATTGCGGCAAGCGGCAATGACAATACAGAGCGTCCCGGTTACCCGGCCGCTTACCCTGAGGTGTTCGCGGTAGCTTCTACGAACTCCGACGGAACGCGATCGACGTTCTCCAATTACGGAGATTACATCGATGTTGCCGCACCCGGCTTCAGCATCGCCAGCACCTATCCGGGCAGCCAGTATGCTGCGCTCTCCGGCACTTCGATGGCAAGTCCGCATGTAGCCGCGCTTGCCGGGCTCATTCGGTCGATCAATCCGGATCTGACCAATGTTGAAGTAATGGACATCATGCGTAAGTCTGCCAAGGATCTCGGCAACAAAGGCAAGGATAAATACTTCGGCTACGGTCAAATCGACGTCGTCAATGCATTGAAAGCTGCGCAGCAGTCGAAGGTATCGCTGCAGCAATTCCCGCAGCAGGTTGAACGGCGCTTAGCTCAAATTGCCAGCAAATACGAATAAGGTAACACGAAAAAACCCGCCAGGCATAAGCCTTGCGGGTTTCTTGAGCTATGGAAAGCTTGCCGTAAGCCGGGTTCTGTGCCTCTTGTGGTGTGACGGGAACTACCCTCCCACGTTTGAAGCGACAATCATCTATCTAGGCCGATCATTGCTAATCAGCTCAAGCGACCAACCCGAACGCTCCCCGGGCAGAGGTGCAGCGCGAGGCTGCCGCGTTCTCTCGGTCTTGCTCCAGATGGGGTTTACCAGCCCCATTGTCACCAATGGCGCTCGTGGTCTCTTACACCACGGTTCCACCCTTACCTGTACCGGATTTGCATCCGGCCATCGGCGGTCCATTTCTGTGGCACTATCCTTCGGCTCGCGCCGACTGGACGTTATCCAGCATCTTTGCCCTACGGAGCCCGGACTTTCCTCTCGCGGCAACAAGGCCGCCAGCGATTGTCTGTCAAACTTTCCGTGTACAACACAGTATACGCTGATCGCAGGAAAAGCTCAAGGTCTGAATCATTTCCATGCAGCAATTATATCCGCTTATCCTATAAGAATTGGAACGGCTCTGTCTCCACCTGCGAGGCGATCGCCTCAGTCGCATATTTGCGCTGCTGGAGCTCGCGGCGCAGCCATTCCGCTACACGAGGCTTCATCAGCTTCTCAATATTGTGGCCGGGGTCGATAATCGACAGCCCTGCCATAGCGGCATCATGCGCCGTATGGTAGTCCATATCGCCCGTTACAAGCACGTCAGCGCCGGCAAACAACGCATGGCGCACGTATCTGGCACCGGAGCCGCCCAGCACCGCCACTTTGCGTACATCGCGATCCAGATCGCCAACGACCCGCAGAGCCGGAACCTCGAATACGGCTTTCGCCCGTTCAGCCAGCTCGCGAAGCTTCACGGCAGCCGGCAGCTTGCCGACGCGGCCAAGTCCGAACACGCGGCCTTTCATATCGACAGGATACAAATCATAAGCGACTTCCTCGTAAGGATGAGCCTTCAGCATCGCTTGTACGACTTTCCGGTGCACGCTGGCAGGAACAATCGTTTCCACGCGGATTTCCTGTACGCGCTCAAGCTTGCCTTTCTCGCCGATAAACGGTTCCGCGGTATCGCCCGGCAGGAAAGTGCCTACGCCTTCGATATTAAAGCTGCACTGGCTATAGCCGCCGATTTCTCCTGCGCCGGCATTCCATATGGCTTGAAGCACTTGCTCGTGATGCGTCTTCGGAACAAATACAACCAGCTTGAACAGTTTATCCGTGTGAACATCTTCAAGCGAAGCGCGGCCTTCGGCCGGCAATCCAAGCAGATCAGCCATCCAGTCATTGATACCGCCGTCCGCTACATCAAGATTGGTATGCGCGATATAAACAGCGATATCGTGCTTGATTAGCTTCTCATACAGCCTGCCTGCAGGAGTCGAAGTATCCAGCTTCGCAAGCGGTCTATAAATGATCGCATGATGGGCGATGATAAGTTCGGCTCCTAATGCAATGGCTTCGTCGACAACCTCGTCGGTGACATCGAGTGCGACGAGCACTTTACTGACTACCTTCTGCAAAGTACCAAGCTGAAGACCGATTTTATCGTTCTCCATCGCGATATGCTTGGGAGCCAGCTGCTCGATTAACTGGATGACGGTTTGGCCGTTTGCAAACATGACAGCACCTCCTCAATCCCCTTTATTTCGCCGCGCAGCTGCGCTTCCTTCTCACGCGATTCCGCTAGATCAGACTGTCCCAACTGACGGCATATCCGATCGAGCTTGCCTTGTTCATGCTGCCATTTGTTGTGCAGCCAATCGCTCGGCTGTCGCAGCAAGTAGGGACCCATCCGATATAACCATTCACGCTTAGCGATCTCTGTCATGGACTGAATTTCCAAGAACGAAGGATTATAAACGCCTTCATTCGTGATCGCAGCCGGGCTATGTTGTTCATGCAGCGCATGCAGCACTTCATAGATGCGTCCGTCCTCTTCCAGGATCTTTTCTTCCTGAAGGACATACCCGTGCTGCACAAGCCACTTCCGGACGATCTCTTCGCCAACATTCGGCTGCAGCACAAGCTCACGAACGCCTTCAAGCTTGCCCGTCAGTCGTCCGGCTTCCAAGATGTCGGCCATTAAGCTGCCGCCCATGCCGGCAATAGTGACGGTGTCAGCTTCGCCCGGAGCAAGAACGGCTAATCCGTCACCTTGCCGAACCTCAATTTTCTTCGTCAGCCCCGCCTCCGCTACCTGTCTCTTAGCAGCTTGAAACGGTCCTGTATTCAATTCTCCCGCTATAGCGGACGGACATTTACCGCTTTGCAGTAAGTACACCGGCAGCAGCGCATGGTCGGAACCAATATCTGCAATGCGCGCTTGTGCCGAGACCAGATCAGCAATTTGCTGTAAACGTTTAGACAACTTTATCATCTCATGCAACCCACGCAATCCATTGTTTTCGAAGGGAGAACAGCAGTACTCCCCCCGCCATAATTTTGACCATTAATTGAAGCTGTAAACCAAACTCCGCATCTGCGAATACCGCAGCATACAACTCAGGCATGAACCAGACGAGCGCGCCGGCAACAAACAGAATCGATGCCACAGGTCTTGACCAACGGTGGAAGAACCAGCTGCACCAGCCGAATACGAACGAAGCCGGCAGCCAGTACAGCTGGATTTCGAACCATTTTGGCGATTCCGTATTATTAGACAATAACCAAGCATATACGAGGAATGATGCCATCCAACCGCATAGATGAAGCAGCGGAATGCGAACTCCGATGCCAAATGCAATCCAGAATAACGAACAGAAAGCAAGAAGTCCGGCTTTCCATCCCCATGCTTCAAGCGTATGTAGCTGGAGCATATATAATCCGGCACCTAACATCAGCAGCATGCCGGTACCGATTAATCCAATTCCCACAGACTCGTTTTTGGCACGATATCGCTGCCCAATGAACAGCAGGATATAGACGCCGGTAATCGACAGCGCAATTTGCAATAAGGGATGAAAAACAGTAAAATAAAGAAAAACAAAACAGATCAAGGAAAAAATACCAAATGTAAGGAGCCATTGTTTAACGGATGCTCCTTTCACTACAACCGCTGCTCGACCCGCAAAGGTCGTCGGAGCACGCTTTTCTCCTTCTTCCAAATATAAGTTGAGCAGAAAATCACAATATTGCTCGGGAAGCAGTTTACTGCGCTGCCAATGCTCGATCTCTCTTACGATAGTCTTGCGGCGCTCTTGATCCATAACGTCACAGTGATTCCTCTCCTGGTGGATTCTTAGAAGTGACACGTATCCATTTCACAAGGTGGAAAAAAGACCTTGCTGCTTCAAGCAGAAAGGTCCCGGTTGTTATTCAAGAAAATCCTTTAAACGTTTGCTTCGCGATGGATGACGAAGCTTGCGGAGTGCTTTAGCTTCGATCTGACGAATCCGCTCACGCGTAACGCCGAATACTTTGCCTACTTCCTCCAGCGTACGTGTACGACCGTCATCAAGTCCGAAACGCAATCTCAGTACGTTCTCTTCACGCTCCGTCAGCGTATCCAGCACGTCCTCCAGCTGTTCCTTCAGCAGCTCGTATGCGGCAGCATCTGCCGGCGCGAGTGCCTCTTGATCCTCGATGAAGTCGCCCAGATGCGAATCGTCTTCTTCCCCGATCGGTGTTTCAAGCGATACCGGCTCCTGTGCGATCTTCATGATTTCACGCACTTTCTCGGTGCTCAAATCCATTTCAGCCGCAATTTCTTCCGGGCTTGGCTCACGTCCAAGTTCCTGCAGCAATTGACGGGAAACCCGAACCAGTTTGTTGATCGTTTCGACCATATGGACCGGAATCCGGATTGTACGTGCTTGGTCTGCAATCGCGCGTGTAATCGCTTGTCTGATCCACCAAGTAGCATAAGTACTGAACTTGTAGCCCTTCGTATGGTCAAACTTCTCAACCGCTTTAATTAGACCCATGTTGCCTTCTTGAATGAGATCCAGAAACAGCATGCCGCGTCCAACATAACGTTTGGCGATACTGACCACGAGTCTGAGGTTCGCTTCGGCTAGTCTGCGCTTCGCTTCTTCGTCCCCATTCTCAATCCGCTTGGCGAGCTCGACTTCATCATCTGCCGATAGCAGCGGTACACGTCCGATTTCTTTCAAGTACATGCGAACCGGATCGTTGATTTTGATGCCGGGCGGGAGCGCCAGATCATCATCGAAGTTGAAGTCGTCATGCTCACGCTCTTGATCGTCCCGATTACTTATCGGAAGATCCTCGTCGTTCTCATTTACCACTTCAATGCCGATATCATCGAGCTGCTCGAAAAACTCATCGATTTGTTCCGGATCCTGATCGAAAGGTGAGAGCTTCTCCATAATCTCTTTGTACGTTAAGGAGGATCTTTTCTTCCCATGTTCAATCAGCTGTTCCTTGACGAGTTCCAGCTTCTGTTCCGTATCCAATTCAGTATGTTGATCATTCGCCATAATCCGACTCCCTCCTCCCTAGAAACGATCATCCTGCCGACCTTTTAGCTGTCTCTCTAGGGCATTCATCTCAATTGCAATTTGTGCTGCTTTCAACATGTCTCCGGAACGTTCCGCGCGCACCATAGCTTCCTTCATCTGTTCGATTTCCCGAAACTTTGGCATCTTCAAAATTTCATTCACATAATCGGCGAGCATATGCTCGTCGAATGGAATGTCATCGTCCGTCATCAATATAGAAGCAGCTGTCCGTTCAAGCCGGCTATCTTGGAGCGAAGCGATAAACCGACTAACATCCGGATCATGTCCTTGCGCATAATAAGCATATAAGTAAGCAGCAAGCGCTGCGTGATCCTCTACATTAAAAGCCTCTCCGAGCTTCTGATGCACCGTGTTTGCTGTGTCAGCATCCTGCAGCATCTGCGCAAGCAGCTTGCGTTCAGCGACCTGATAAGCAGGCAAAACAGGCGGTGCAGAGGACGTACGACGGTTCTCGCGGTTTTCATTCCTACCATTATTCCACGAATTGTCGTTATTATCCCTTTGCGGTTTCATTTTTTGCAGCTGCTGCCGTCGATCAAAGCAGTCCTGCTTCAATGAATCCAGAGACATATCGAACTCACGGGACAGCTCTTTCAGATAAAATTCCCGCTCTGTCGGAGAATCAAGCACGGCAATGATGCCGACCGCTTCGAGCAGGTAATTTTTCTGTCCCTCTTCTTCTAGGAGTATATGGTTTTTCTTAGCATATAGTAGTCTAAATTTCGTTGCGGACACCGGATGTTCGATCGTTTCTCGCATGAACGCATCCGCTCCATGCTTCTCAATGTACTCATCCGGATCCATTCCTCTGGGCAGCATTGCAACCTGAACGCGCAACCCCACTCGCTCCAATAGCGGGATCGTCTTCAGCGCCGCAGCTTGTCCAGCATTATCGCCATCATAACAGAGCACCGCCTCTTCAACATTGCGCTGCAATATCGAGGCATGCTCTTCCGTCAGTGCCGTACCCATAGAGGCTACGCCGTTATGGACACCTGCACTCCATGCCTTGATAACATCCATATAACCTTCAAACAGAACAATTCGGCGGCTCTTGCGCATAGCTGTCCGGGCATGATGAAAGTTATACAGATTGCGGCTCTTGTTAAACAGCATTGTCTCCGGTGAATTCAAATATTTCGGTTGACCTTCACCGAGCATTCTGCCTGCCAAAGCGATAACCTTGCCGTCGCGGTTCCAAATCGGAAACATGATACGATCACGAAACCGGTCAATGTAGCCGCTCTTGTCCTGCTTGGCAATAAGCAGTCCGCCTTTCTCCATCAGCGCGAGATTGTATTCTCGCTTCTCGAGAAAACGCGTGAGTGTGTCCCATTCCGGAGGCGCATACCCAATCATAAAATGATCGATTTGCTTATCCGTAACCCCACGATTGCGTAAATATTGCAGTGCAGTCTGTCCATGCGTCGTATTCATTAATAAATAATGATACAACTTTACGGACAGCTCGTGCGCCTCGATCAGAGTATCGCGATCTCCCCCATCAGCGGATTGTTGACGTTCCTGCGACCCTGACCAGGTGATGGGAATATTCGCTTCCTCTGCCATTATGCGAATGGCTTCCGGGAACGAATATTCCTCGATCTCCTCAATAAACTTAATGGCGTTGCCGCCCTTACCGCACCCGTAGCAGTAAAAAATACCCTTCTCCGGGGTGACGGTAAAAGACGGGGACTTCTCTGAATGAAACGGGCAAAGCCCCTTCATGTATTTCCCGTGCTTCGAGAGGTGAACGTACTTTCCGACCGTTTCTACAATATCGTGATGCTTAAGCACCGCTTCAATAACAGAATCCGGTATTTTCTCGTAAGCCATACACCTTCACCTTCATCCTAAATGACAAGTAATACTATTCGCTACGGCTTGGCATTCTCCTGCCGAGTTTGCAAAACTTTTGTCAGGTTTTGCAGAAAATACGCACGATCCTCGTTAGACATCGCCTTTGGCCCTTTCGTTCTTCCGCCGCTTCGACGCCTCTTCGCCAGTTCATGCCTGCGCTCCATTAAGTAATCAATGTTGCTGTCATCATATTGTTGTCCGCGCGGAGATAGTGCAATCGCGCCCCTCGACAATACAATGGTAGCCAATCCAAAATCCTGAGTAACGACGATATCGCCGCGCCGAATATGGTTGACGATATACAAATCGACAGACTGATCGCTTCGATCGACCTGCATAATGGCAACACCCGCTTCTTCTTGGAGCCGATGATCATGGGAAGCCACCATCAGAACAGGAACTGCGAATTTTCGCGCCACTTCGACAATTTCACGCTTAACCGGACAAGCATCAGCATCTACTACAATCGTTGGTATGGCTGTCATTCGTTGCATCACCGCATCTTCTTGTAACTACCGTACTATTATATACGGCAAATAAGCAAAAAATCCTGCACCGATCTTGCATCAATTGGATTCAATGTACTCCAAAATCAGACTCGCTGTTTCTTCGACAGCGCGATGGGAGACATCAATGACCAGACAACCGATTCGATCCGTGATTTGCGCCGCGTATTTCAGCTCACGCTCGATCCGGGCTGTTGTTGCATATGCAGCACTGTCAGGTAAACCCAATGCTTTCAAGCGTTCTTTGCGAATACCGTTCAAGTAATTGATATCGATCGTAAGGCCTACTACTTTTTCTTTCGGAATTTGGAACAATTCATCAGGCGGGTCGAGCTCCGGCATGAGCGGAACATTAGCGACCTTGAACTGTTTATGGGCCAAATACATCGAAAGCGGGGTCTTAGATGTACGTGAGACGCCGACGAGCACGATGTCCGCCTTCAGAATGCCTGTTGTATCGCGCATATCATCGTACTTGACGGCAAATTCAACAGCTTCCACCTTGCGGAAATAGTCCTCATCAAGCACATGATTGAGTCCGGGCTCTTGCCGCGATTTGCGGTTTGTTTTGTCTTCGAGACTCGTAATTAACGAACCCAGCAAGTCAATGGCGATGACCTCGTGAATGCGGGCAAACTCCACCATTCGGTCACGCAGCCCCGGAAGCACGAGTGTGTACAGCATAATGGCACTGTGCTCCTTGGCTTGCAGGACGAACCGCTCGAGCGACGCTTCATCATGGACGAACGGCGCTCTGCGGATATCGGCGTTGATGGGATGAAATTGGGCTATCGCAGCCCGGACGACCAGCTCGCCGGTATCACCGGCGGAATCGGAAACGACGTAAATAATCACTTCAGGCTGCGAATCAGTTGCCATCTCTTCCCCTCCTGTGTCTTTTCCCGCGGAAAAGCACTACCAAACAAGCTTCGAGAAATCCGCTACTTTCACGACACTGCTTGCAATGGCAGACAGTGTAGCAAGACGGTTAGCCCGAACAGCTTCGTCCTCAGCCATTACCATGACTTTATCGAAGTATACATTGATCGGCGTCTTCAGGCTGGCAAGTTTAGCAATTGCTTCTGCTGCACGTCCTTCTTCCACCTGAATATTCACGTCGTCACGAACCTCCGACCAAGCACGATACAAGGCGCCTTCCGCTTCGTCTGCGAACAAGCTTTCACTTACTTGCTTAGACGTTGCTTTGGCTGCAAGGTTGCAAACCCGGTTAAGCGAATCCACAACGGCTTTAAACTCGTCGCGGCGATCTCCCGCAGCAACAGCCATCACAGCAGCCGCACGGTCAACCGTCTGACGCAAATCATTGTAGCCAACGGCCATAACGGCGTCGACTACGTCGTACCGAACACTTTGCTCCGACAGCACGTTTTTCACGCGAAGGGAGAAAAACTCATACAAGTCTTTACGTATTTCGGCCGCATCACGTTTCAATGAACGCGCGGCATGAACTTCAAGCGATAGATCGAACAACGTGCTTAGCGGCAGCTTCAGGCCGTGAGCAAGCACGATTTGAACGATACCGGCAGCTTGACGGCGCAGCGCATACGGATCTTGCGAACCCGTTGGCAGAATGCCAATGGAGAAACAGCCGACGATGGTATCGATTTTGTCTGCAAGGCTAACCAATGCCCCTACCAAGGAAGCAGGTGCTCTGTCGCCGGCAAAACGCGGCTGATAGTGCTCGTTAATCGCTTTTGCGACCGACTCGCTCTCTCCGGCTTTACGCGCATAATCCTCGCCCATGATGCCTTGAAGCTCGGGGAATTCGTAGACCATTTGCGTAACCAAGTCGAATTTGCAAATCGCCGCAGTGCGAGCCGCATCAGTCGCGGTTTGAGCATCCGTGCTCAGTGCCTGCGACAGCTTCTCGGTAGTCGCTACGATGCGAGCGACTTTATCCGCAACTGTGCCAAGCTCCTCATGGTAAACAATCGAGGTAAGCTTCTCAAGCGCATCGGAGATCGCAAGCTTCTGATCTTCCGCATAGAAGAACTTCGCATCCGACAGACGTGCGCGCAGTACCTTCTCATTGCCTTTCGCAACGGATTCGATCGATGTGCGATCGCCGTTACGAACCGTTACAAAGAACGGCAGCAGTTTGCCGTTGTCGTCCAGCACCGGGAAATAACGTTGATGCTCGCGCATCGAAGTAATCAGCACTTCTTGTGGAATGTTTAAGAACGACTCGTCAAACGTGCCGAACAAGACGTTCGGATATTCAACGAGGAATACGACTTCCTCAAGCAGATCTTCTTTAATGGCAATTTGCCAGCCCTTCTCGGCAGCAAGCGCATTGATCTGGGAAACGATAAGCGTTTCACGCTCAGCAGTATCCACGATAACCTGCTGCTCTCTCAGACGCTCTACATATTGCGAAGGCTCAGCAATAACGGTTTCGCTGCCCAAGAAACGGTGGCCGCGAGTTGTTCTGCCGCTTTGTACGGCTGTAATTTCAATCGGAACAATCTCCTCGCCGAATAATGCTACCAGCCAGCGGATCGGACGCACGAAACGAAGATCATAGTTGCCCCAGCGCATGTTCTTCGGGAATGACATCGAGGTGATAAGCGAAACCAAGCCTTCCGGGAGCACATCGCTCGTTACCGTTCCGATGCTGCTCTTGTTAGCGTAGATATACTCTACTCCCGCGAGCTCCTTGAAGAAGAAATCCTCAGGTGCAACGCCTTGGCTGCGGGCGAAGCCGAGTGCGGCTTTGCTCCATTCGCCTTGCTCGTTCAATGCGATTTTGCGGGAAGGACCTTTCACTTCCTCACTCACGTCCGCCTGCTTCTCTTCCACATCGCGAACGAGAACGGTAAGGCGGCGCGGAGTCGCATAAGCTTCTACTGCACCATGACCGATACGGGACGTCTCCAGCCACTTGGCCATCTTTTCTTTCAATTGATTCATGGCACCGCGCACGAAACGCGCCGGTACCTCTTCCAGTCCGATCTCAAGCAACAGGTCTTTAGCCATTATCGATCACTCCTTTCTTCAACATCGGGAATCCAAGGCGTTCGCGTTCTTCCAAATAAGTCGCCGCGCATGCACGTGCCAGGTTACGAACGCGCATAATGTAGCCCGTACGCTCGGTTACGCTGATGGCCCCTCTTGCATCAAGCAGGTTGAACGTATGCGAGCATTTAAGCACGTAATCGTATGCTGGGAACACAAGCTTATGCTCCATCGTTTTCTTTGCTTCTTCCTCATACATGTTGAACAGCGAGAAGAGCATCGCCGTGTCGGACGTTTCAAACGTATATTTCGAATGCTCGAATTCAGGCTGCAGGAATACATCGCCATAGGTGACGCCGTCTACCCACTCCAGATCGAACACATTTTCTTTCTCTTGAATGTAAGAAGCCAGACGTTCCATCCCGTACGTAATTTCAACGGCTACCGGATTCGCATCAATACCGCCGACTTGTTGGAAATATGTGAACTGCGTAATTTCCATCCCGTTCAGCCAAACTTCCCAGCCTAGACCCCATGCGCCGAGTGTTGGCGATTCCCAGTTGTCTTCAACAAAACGAATATCGTGGTGCAGCGGATCCACGCCAAGGCGCTTCAAGCTTTCCAGATACAGCTCTTGAATATTGTCAGGGGATGGCTTAAGGATAACTTGGAACTGATGATGCTGATAAAGACGGTTTGGGTTCTCGCCATAACGGCCGTCTGCCGGTCTTCTGGACGGTTCCACATACGCAACGTTCCATGGCTCGGGGCCGATTGAACGAAGGAATGTCATCGGGTTCATCGTGCCTGCACCCTTCTCAGTGTCATACGGCTGAACGAGAATGCAATTTTGCTCCGCCCAGAACTGCTGCAGCGTCAAAATCATGTTTTGAAAGTTCATGTCATTCATCTCCTATCAATTTGTTTGCCATGCGCGGCGTCTGAACGAAACGTATGTAAAGGCATATAAAAAAGCCTTCGCCTCTACGTCTGATGTCAGACATAGGGACGAAAGCTATTACGCTCCCGCGGTTCCACCCTACTTGGCCTTCAAGCGCGAATCCGCCTGGATGCTTGAAAACCCTCTTTTCTAAGCTTGCATAAACTCCGGAGTGCCTTTCATCGCGAACGTCCGACCGGGCTTCCACTATCCCCGGCTCGCTAAATCTGACGACTGTACGTGACTACTTTCTCCATCATCGTTCATATTTCATAATATCCTATCTTAGCAATTCTAACCACCCGTGTCAACGAGAAGCTTTATTCACCTACAGCGGCACAGCATCACTGCCATTCGAACGGCCGCTGAGCTTGACATCTTCACGGAATGCTTCTTCAAACAACAGCTTCTTGCGATGCTTGCGCCACCTGAAATAACATAACGCACCACGCAAATACTCGTCACTGATCATCCCGATATAAATTCCGTACAGTCCCCAGTGCATCGGGATCGCAAGCACATAGGAAACGCCAACCGCGATGATCCACATGCTCGGTAAAGAGTATGTCATGACCGTTCGGCTGTCGCCTACCGCTCCGAGTGACTGACCAAGCGCCATATTCAGCATTTTGCCGGGCTGCAGCGCCAAGTTGAGCCATAGTAGAGAAACGGCCATATCGATGATCCACGGATCCTTAGTAAACGTGGAGATAATCGAGGTTCGGAACAGTAACAGAACTGCTGTATTCGCAAGTACGACGATTACCCCGAAACCTAAAGCCCGATATGCACTATAGTATGCTTGCCTTAGTTTCTTCGCCCCATACAAATGCGCGATTTGAATTTGGGCAGCGAGCGCGAGCGACCAGCCGAAAGTAAATGCGAATGACTCCATCGTGTTCATATAGGTACGTGTCGCCAGCGGCTGTTCGCCCATGGAAGCAATCATGCTGAAAATAACAACCTGCGAGAATGTCCATGAAGCGCCATTCACGCTGATTGGCCATCCGATCTTCAGCACCTCTTTAAGCAGCTTCGCGTGAAAGCGGCCAAACTCGCGGACCGACACCGGTGCTCCGAAGGCATGCCGGAACAAATGCTGCTGGAAGAAGAAAGCCACGGTTCGGCTAATAACGGTGGAAATACCTACTCCCATCAGCCCAAGCTCAGGCAGGCCGAATGCCCCGAAAATAAACGCATAGTTCAGCACGACATGCAAGATGTTCATGCCTAGCGCAATATACATGGGAGAACGGGTATTTCCGGTATTTCGAACTGCCGTGCTCATGGACAAATTCAGCGCCGTGATGACCATGCCGCCGCCGACGATTGACATGTATGTATGCGATAGATCCTTCAAGTCGTCCGGGACATGCAGTGCCGTTGTAAATAAAGGAGTTCCATAAATAAGCAAAACGCTAATGATAATGCCTAGTATTACGGTGATGGAAACTGACATAATGCCGATTCGGCGCGCTTCGTCCGGTTTGCCTCCGCCCAGCTTCTGGGCAATAAGAATGCCGGCCCCGCTCGTCACGAGTGTGAATAAAATAATGACTGCGTTAAAGAACATATTCGAGATCCCGACAACCGCGACGGCATCATCCGAAATTCGGCTCACCATGAGGGTGTCGGCTGTTCCCAGCATAAACTGCAGCATCATCTCAATCATGATCGGCCATGTCAGCGACCAAATTCTCGGTGTCGACTGCGCAGCCATAGCGAAACGATTCCTCCTGCCTAATTAAAGCGAATAACGATCCATCTGATCCAAAAAAGAGCGAGATTTCAGCTGCAAGCCAATATGCGTATCCATTAAAGAACGCATAATGTGCTTTAATTGCTGTTTGGTCTCGTCCTTTACTTGAATGTTGCCAAGTCTGCGCATATCGAGCTGCCAGAATAACCGCAGCAGCTTAAGCGCGCCTTCGCTAAGCTCGATCGCGGAAGGATCTTTGTAGCGGCATCTTCCGCAAATGATACCTCCGCCTCTTACACTGAGCGCCATAGGGCCATTCTCATTGCCGCATGAAATACATGCACTGAGGTCCGGAGCATAACCGGCCGCCGCAAGAATTTTCATTTCGAAGAGCTGAATCGTAATGAGAAGATCCTTCCCCTCACTGATTGCGGTCAAGCAAGCCTTCAGCTGCTCAAACATGAATGAGCCCAAGTCCTCTTCCTGGAGCGCGCGATCTACTAATTCCACGGCATAAGAAGAATAGGCCGTTTTATCCAGCTGTTCACGCAAAACATGGTGAGATTCAATAATCTCACCATGCGTTAACGTACCCAGACCGCTGTTTCGGAAGAATAGATATTCGCCATACGTAAATAATTGCGCGAGCGATCCATGCCTGCTCTTCAGTTTTTTGGCGCCACGCACGACAATTCCGATTTTGCCGTGCGTATTCGTCAGAATCGTGACTATTTTGTTACCTTCCCCGTAATCCATGCTCCGGATGACAATGCCTTCGACTCGGTACTGCATATCGTTTCTCCCCTAACCTGCGCGTCCTAAACGGAATTGTCCGTTTCGGCCACTGGCTCTCCCTCTTCCTCGCTGCTGACAGCTTCCGTAGAACCTGCCTGCTCGTCCATCTCCCTGTAAAGCATGAAAGCTTCCACATCCCCGGTCAGCGTAAAATACTTCCACGAAAAGTCTCGCATTCGTATTCATCCTTTCCGCGCTCAGAAATGTTGCTCACGGATTAGGATGCGATGAAGATGATGCCGCTATGCCAGACAAATATCGGACAATTTCCCGGAGAAAGGAAATTCGTTAGTCATTTCTAAAACCAAGATCCTTCAGCACTCGTTCTTGGTTACGCCAATCCTTCTTCACCTTGACCCACAGCTCCAGAAAGACGCGGGAGCCGAGCAACGTTTCGATATCTCGGCGTGCTTCCTTACCAACCTGCTTGAGCAGCGCACCTTGCTTGCCGATGACGATCCCCTTCTGGGAATCGCGCTCCACATAGATAACAGCTCCGATGTTTACGACGCCGTTCTCTTGCACCTTCATATTCTCAATCGCAACGGCGATGGAATGCGGCACCTCTTCGCGCGTCAGATGAAGAATCTTCTCGCGGATAAGCTCCGCACAAACGAATTGCTCCGGGTGATCCGTAATTTGGTCGGCCGGATAATACTGCGGGCCTTCCGGCAAGTAACTGCTGAGCACTTTCAGAAGCGTATTTACATTGCTGCCTTGCAAAGCGGAGATCGGAATAATTTCCGCAAAATCATACAAGTCTTTATATTGCACAATAAGCGGCAGCAGCGCTTCCGGCTCGATTTTGTCAATCTTGTTCATGATGAGGAAGACCGGCGTCTTCACTTTCTTAAGCGCTTCGATGATGAAGCGGTCTCCTCCCCCAAGTCCCTCGGAAGCATCGATGAGGAATAGGGCTGCATCCACCTCGCCAAGCGTGCCAACTGCGGACTTCACCATGAAGTCTCCCAGTTTGGATGTCGGTTTGTGGATACCCGGCGTATCAAGAAATACAATTTGGGAATTGTCCTTCGTGTAGACACCGTGAATTTTGTTCCGCGTTGTTTGCGGCTTATCTGACATGATGGCGATTTTCTGCCCGATGACCTCGTTGATTAGAGTCGACTTGCCGACGTTAGGTCTGCCAATAATGGCGACAAACCCGGAATGGTATTTCTCCTTGGACCCTTTGGATCCTGACGATGATGAATTCATAAGCTGTAACTTTATCCCCTTCCGAATCGTTGCGCGTTCTTACGCTTTCGTCAATGCATCCGCTGAGAAGGCGCCCGGCAGCAGCTCCGCTACTGTCGATACGCGCCATTCTCCCTTCATATTGCTCATAATGACAGGCATGTCCGGCGGGCAGAGCTCCACCAGTACTTGTCTGCATACGCCGCAAGGCGTAATCGGTGTATCGGTATCTCCAACGACCGCAATCGCTTCGAACGAGCCCGCTTGATGCCCGTCCGCTATAGCCCGAAACAGAGCCGTACGTTCGGCACAGTTGGTTGGACTATAAGCCGCATTCTCTACGTTACATCCAAAATGTACGCCGCCTTCGGCATCCAACAGCGCCGCTCCGACTTGAAAATTGGAATAAGGCACATAAGCCCGGCTTCGAGCTTCAATGGCTTGCTGCATCAGCTGCTGCCATACCGGCGATAATTCTCCGATTGATGTCGATGTCATCCTTAAAGCTCCTCTCGTTAAGGCCACAGATGCGGAATAAATACAAACAGGCCGATAATAACGGCCCCAATTGCAGCAACCAGCACACCGCCGGCTGCCGTATCCTTGGCAGCTTGGGCAAGCGGATGCCGGCTTGGACTTGCCAGATCAACGACATGCTCAACTGCCGTATTCATCAGTTCGGCTGCCATCACGACAGCTTGGGCCGCAATAACGACAACCCATTCCATTCGAGTCAATCCTACCACCAGTCCCGCCGCATTAACAACGATTGCGCAAACCACATGAATTTTCATGTTGGCTTGGGTGCGAACTGCCGATAGGATTCCCGAACCGGCATAATAAAAGCTGCGCAGCAGCCGGTTCATTAACGCGTAAGTCCTGCTTGACGGAGAACGGCTTCCTGTTTCTCGGTCATCACAGCTTCGCTCGCCTCATCCTGGTGATCATAACCGATCAAATGAAGGAAACCATGCACGAACAGAAATCCGAGCTCACGCTCCAAGGAATGGCCGTATTCTTCACTTTGTAGTTTAGCCCGTTCGGCCGAAATAATAATGTCGCCCAGCATCCCCTCAAACGGCACCGATTCGCTTTCATCGTCCACCTCGTAGATGATTTCAAGCTCTTCGTCTGTTTCCTCCTGCATGGCAAAGGACAGCACGTCTGTAGGACGATCGATATTGCGATATTCGCGGTTCAATTGATGAATTTCTTCGTCATCCACAATCGAGAGCGTGACTTCCCCATCGGTCATGCCCTCTGCTTCGGCAGCCAACTGCAATAACTGCTCCAGCACCCCTATAAAGGATTCGGAAATTTCGACTTTCTCTTGATCATTGCTCCATTCCAACTTGAGGCTCATGCCAGACGCTCCTTTTGTTTAACATCTTCCGGATATTCAATGCGCGAGTGGAAAATCCCGATTACCGTTTCTTTCAACGTTTGTGCGATCTTCTCCAGCTCTTTGAGCGTCAAGTCGCATTCATTGAACTGGTCGTCGTCCAGCCGGCTTTTAATAATCTTGTGAATCATCGATTCTACTTGCTCCACGGTTGGACTTCTCAGACTGCGTACTGCCGCTTCCACGCAATCCGCGATACCGACGATCGCCGCTTCCTTTGACTGCGCTTTAGGCCCGGGATACCTGAAGTCTTCCTCTGTAAAATCAGGCTCCACGCCCGCTTCCTCAGCCATTTTGTAAGCCTTGTGATAAAAGTATTTCAGACAAGTCGTTCCATGGTGCTGCTCGGCAATATCGCGAATCGGCTTCGGCAGCTTATGATTGCGAAGCATCTCCACACCGTCGCGCGCATGGGCGATGATAATCGATTTACTTAGTTTAGGCTCAATGGAATCATGCGGATTTTCATAGTTTGTCTGATTTTCTATAAAATAACTAGGTCGCTTCGTCTTCCCGATATCATGATAGAACGAACCTACTCTGCATAACAGACCGTTCGCTCCAATCGACTCTGCAGCCGCTTCCGATAAATTGCCGACCATCACGCTGTGATGATAGGTGCCCGGCGTTTCCGTCAGGAGCTTGCGAAGCAGCGGATGGTTCGGGTTGGACAACTCCACAAGCTTCAGGGCAGATAGAATGCCGAACGTTACTTCAAAGAACGGCATCAAGCCCACTACCAGTATCGCCGTCAACAGCCCACTCGCAAACGCAAAAGCAACCGTCATGATGATTTCTGATTTGGGAGGCAGCTCGCCCAGCAGCACAATGGCCAGAACAGAGGCCGAGCCGAACAAGCTGACCATAATACCGGCCTTCAGAATCGTCGAACGCTGGCTTGCGCGGTGAATCGCAAAAATAGCGGCGAACGAGATGACAGCTGTCGTGAATCCATAATTAAAGTCAAACAGCTGGCCCGATTCCATATTGAAAATAACACTGCCCATAATGGCAAAAAGAAATGAGCTTACGACGGCCAGCTGAATGTCCAGCAGCAGCACAATCAGCATCGCGCCCATTGCAGTAGGCGCTAAGTAGCCGACATACGGCATTTCCTGCGTTTGTGTCAATTCCACGATGTGCATGGCAAGAATGTTGAGCAAGAAGATTAAGAGCAGCATCGACAGCTGAGCGTTGCTGTACTTCATATTCGTCGATCCGCTGCTTAATCCGGCCGCGCGCTCCAGATAACTGTAGATCACGATGAGAAAGAGAACCGATAGCAGCAGCAATCCAAGCTGCGGCCAATACGACTTCTTCGTTTTCAATACACCGATTGAGGAAAGCCGGTCATAAAGCTCCTTTGAGATAATCTCGCCTTTATGGACGATAATATCGCCTTGCTTCACGACGACGGGAGTGGTATTTTCTTTCGCCGCGACTTTCGCATCATTGGTTGCCTGCGTATCCAGAAACTTATTCGGCATGATCGCGTATCGGGCAAGCTCCTGTACGATCTCCCTTGTTTTACGTTCGGTAAGCGTGCTCGCATTGACGAGCTCCGCTACTTTCGTCCTTGCCGTCTCCGCTTCTCGCAGCGAATCGCCCATCAGCTTGCGGACAATATTCACGCCAACCAGATGCATATCGCTCAGTTGGATCGCGGAGAGCGAAGGCAGTTTATAATAGGTTTCCTCAGGAATTCGATAAGCCTGGGATTTCACTACTTCTGCCATTTCGTCCAGCAATGTATCGTTATAGGTGCCATTCCCTTTGTTATTCTGAACAAATTGATCGACGTAATCCGTATACAACCGCGGAATTTCGCTGCGATAAATGGACACCTTGTTTTCCAACGTGACTTGGTCGTCCTGATTCAACTGCTCCATGCGAGCGAAAATCTGCTCCAGCAGCACTTCGCTGCGGAGGGCAACAATCGAATAAATCGGCTCCACCCGATCGGCGGCAAGCTCCTGCGCCTGAAGCGTCGCCTTCTCATCCTTAATGTCCACCGGCGCTTCAATGTCGCGGTCACTGGCTTTGCCTAGCTCGATATTGTACGTCTTGGGGAGCACATGTGGGGCAAGAGAGAAATAAAATAGCAAAACAAACAGAAGCAGCAATACCCAGCGAACAGCCGAGCTGTGCTTCCATCCACTCCATCCGGAGGACGATGATGACTTAGACTCATCCGGGTTGGCTTGTTGATTTACCATGGTTGATATCCTCCTAGAAACTACACATCCCCCTGGATCTCCTTCGTAAGGAGAAATCCAGGGACGATGTCCCTGGAACCCTTACAGCTAGAGTTCCCCATGGACACTGTCCCTGGACCCTATATGTACTGAATTATTCTTTAGAGAACACTTGAATTCCAATGCCGATACATCCCCCTAAATCCCCCTTACCTAAGGGGGACCCCAAGGACTCCGTCCCTGGACCCGGAATGTACCGTGCCTGCCGCCTGGGCCGTCTTCGACCATACTTCGACGTTGGCTCGTTTTCGTCCGCCGACGGGCGGACACGCTTTTCATGCCAGCGACTGCAAAACCCTTAGCTCTGTGCTTCTGCGTCGATGTTGTAAGCTGTTATGATTTTTTGGACGAGACTGTGTCGTACGACGTCCTGTTCGGTGAATAAGATAAAGCCGATTTCCGGGATGTTGGCTAAGATGCGCTGTGCTTCGATGAGTCCTGAGCGCTTGCCGCGCGGCAGGTCGATTTGGGTGACGTCTCCGGTAATGACCATTTTGGAGCCGAACCCGAGCCTCGTCAGGAACATTTTCATCTGCTCCGGAGTCGTGTTCTGTGCTTCGTCCAAAATAATAAATGAATCCTCAAGCGTCCGTCCGCGCATATAGGCGAGCGGCGCCACTTCAATGAGACCTCGCTCGAATGCTTTGGTCGTTTGGTCCGGACCAAGCACATCATGAAGCGCATCGTAGAGCGGCCGCAGATACGGATCAACCTTCTCTTGCAAATCTCCCGGCAGGAATCCGAGATTCTCGCCTGCTTCAACGGCAGGACGGGTCAGCACGATCCGTTTGACTGAACCTTCCTTCAGAGCCGCCACGGCAAGCACGACTGCCAAATACGTTTTACCCGTACCGGCCGGACCGATACCGAATACGATATCCATCTTCTTGATCGTTTTGACGTAATGGCGTTGACCAATCGTTTTTACCCGAATCGGTTTACCGCGAAACGTAGTCGTAATTTCCGCTTTGAAGAGGTCTAGCAATTGTTCGGCCTGCATTGTCTTGGAAAGATCCAGGGCGTAAGCGATGTCGCGCTCTGTCGGCGAGTATCCGCCTCTTATAAGCTGCTGCAAAACGGTATAAAGCTGTTCAATAGAATCCACCTCGGACGTTGGTCCTGAAATGGAAATCTCCGCATCGCGAGACATAATGTCCGCCGATGTCTGCTGCTGGACTAAGCGCAGGAATTTATCCTGCGGGCCTAGCAGCGCAAGTCCTTCCGCTGCGTTTGCAAGTGGAATTTTGGCTACTTTGAATTCATTTTGCAAAAATACTCAATCCCCTTGCATCTGAACTAACGGTCTCTCTATCGCAATCGACTGATCCACCTCAAAAAGCACTTTCATATAAACTTTACCATTCTCCGTCTTTTCATGCAAAATGTTTTCCGCCAGCACCTCTGCATCCGGCCCTACCTTCGCTATTAAATCCGCTCTGGCCTGCTGAATGCCTTCCGCTTTCGCTTCTTCCACGCCGACGGTCTGGTGCTCCATTCGGACTTCCATGATTGTTTCTTTCATTCTTCCAAACGGCATTTTCATCGTCCGCCAGGCTGCCTTCTCCTCCTGCTTGATGCTCTCGTACATCGCATAAGGCGGTTTGCCAAACCCGCTCACCTTAAGCGCTCTCCCGGCTACGACGGCATACCAGATGACCTTCTTCTCGCCTGTATAGACCTTCATCGTCCGCTCGAGCGGAGAAACGATATCGTACTCATGCCATACGACTCCCTTCACGACGCCTTTTGCGACTACGGCAGCCGTATTATTCTCATCACCCAGCAAGCCGGATATGAGGATGTCTCCTTGCTTAACCCGCATATTACGTTTGACGACCGGCTTCCCGGTCTCAGCTAATATTTTGGTGACAACGGCATCTGTCGACGCAACGAGATGGCGCGGGTTCTGAGGGATTTTAGGCGTTGCAACCGAAGACTCCACCACTTGGATCGTGATGCGGGTCCCCCGCTTCTCTACGCCAACCCAAGCCGCTCCGGGCAGCTGCTGGGCGAGACGCTTGGACAATACGGAGGCATCATCAAGCCGAAATGACCATTGAAACGGATACAGCCCCTCCTGCTTGGCCACCTGAAGAATCTGCTCTTCCGATAACCGGTTGTTCCCCTTTACATCAATGGACCAAACGAGCGAAGAGAGCAAGTACATCCCAACGAAGAAAAGGACGAGCCCCGCCGCAAAAAAAACGCGTCTCCGCACACGCAGCAGCCAGAACGGCAATCCTTGTCTGGAGGTGACGTGAATGCGACAGCCTGTCTCTTTTAGAATCGGGCGAAGCCGGAAAAAGTCATTGACCTGCAGATAGCAAACAAGCTCGCGATCGTTTGTATGGCGAATCGACCACAATTGCAGCCCTTTCGCGAGCGCAGCGTTCACCAGCTTTTCTATCGCACCGCCGCGCACACGAATTGATACAAAACCGCGGAGCCACTGCATCCATGTCGCATTCATTACAATTGCCCCCTATTCTCGCACTTCGATATGTTTAATAACTCCTTCTATGAACACTTCTTCTGTCCAAATCGTACGAATAACCAGGTCGCTGCCCGTCACTTCCAATTCTCCTTTGCTGAGCGCAAGCCGCAGCTTGTCGCTGGAGAAATGCAGTACGCCGCGGTGATTCTCGATGTATAATTGGCGGTCGCCGATCATCGTTAATCGTGGCAAATCCATTACGACATCCGGCGGCAGATCCAGCAGATCCGCAGCCATCTTGCGCAGTTTGCGATTTAATCGGCGCATGCAGGCAGAAGCCCCCTTCCCGTACTGTACCAAATTATGCGAGAGCGGCCCCAAATATGAGGAATATGGGACTTTGCATGCCGATCAAACGCAAAAAAACCGACCCAATCGGGTCGGTTCTGCTTCATTCGGTTCCATACAGCCATTTGCCATCGATTCCATTACTTGCGCAGCGGCCGCTTCGAACGCGGTTCACCGAGCACTTCCGCCAAAATAAATGCACGGCGCAGCTCATCGCCCTGCGGAACGCGGAAACTCTCGGCTTGCTTCGGCTGCTCTAAGTGTGCAGCTTTGGGAAGCGGCGCCCTGTCATTCCCGCGAACCGGCGGCACGGTCCTCCGCAACAGATCCGTGTCCGCATACTCTGCGCTAACGCCTTCTTCACCGGTCGAATCGAATTTCGACTTATACACGCCTTGTCGCGGCTCCGGAGGCAGCTCTACAGGCCGCTGTTGGACTTGCCTTCTCTGCGGCTGTTCAGGACGCGCATCGATTGGAGGCGCACCGGGCCGTCTTATAGGAGGCTCTCCTCCGAAAGAGGGCATCCGATTGGTTGGATTGCTCGGATTGCCCGGCTTGCTCCTCATTTTGTTGAGGAGCGTAAGCAAGAAACCTATGAGCACGATGACGACGTAGATGTTGGAAACCAACAGCTTGATCAGCTCGTTCAAACGCTCACCCCCTTCAGATTATCGTTGTCATCTCAAGTATGGGTCAGCGATTAACGTTCTTCTTTATCCGGCGCCGACGAGTCGGTTTTGCCAATGGAGTTACGCATGCTGGTATCGGCTTCGATGTTCTTGAAATTCATATAATCGAGCACGCCGATCTTGCCTTGCTTGAGCGCTTCCGCCATAGCCAGCGGCACTTGAGACTCGGATTCCACAACGAGCGCGCGCATCTCTACTACGCGAGCTTTCATTTCCTGTTCGTGCGCAACGGCCATCGCTCTGCGCTCCTCGGCTTTCGCCTGTGCGATGCGTTTGTCCGCTTCGGCTTGCTCCGTTTGCAAATGTGCACCGATATTCTTGCCTACATCCACGTCCGCGATATCGATGGACAAGATCTCAAATGCCGTTCCGGCATCAAGACCTTTCCCAAGTACGGTACGCGAAATCAAATCCGGATTCTCCAGGACATCCTTATGCGAATCCGAGGAACCGACTGTCGTTACAATCCCTTCGCCGACACGGGCAATGATTGTTTCTTCACCGGCACCGCCGACGAGACGTTCAATATTTGCGCGCACCGTAACGCGTGCTTTAACCTTTACTTCGATCCCGTTCTTCGCAACAGCCGCAACGGTTGGCGTCTCAATAACGCGCGGGTTAACGCTCATTTGAACAGCTTGCAATACATCACGACCTGCGAGGTCAATGGCCGCAGCACGTTCAAATTCAAGCTCGATGTTCGCACGTTGCGCGGCAATCAAGGAGTTGACAACACGGTCAACGTTCCCGCCCGCAAGGAAGTGACTCTCCAGCTGATTGATCGTCAGCCCAAGACCGGCCTTCGTTGCTTTAATCAACGGATTGACGATTCGGCTGGGAACAACGCGGCGCAAGCGCATCGCAACGAGCGTAATGATCCCGACTCGCACTCCGGAAGCAAGTGCTGAGATCCAGAGCATAATGGGGAAGAAGGTTAGAAATACGGATAATGCGATGACCGCTAGCACTACAATAATCACAATCGTTACTGTTGGATCTAATGTCATGTAAACCCCTCCTATTATTTAGTTCTTCTCGTCAAGCTGGGCAACGACGACTCGCGCACCTTCGACTTTAATGACCGTTACGTCAGCCCCGGATGGAATGAATTCACCCGATGTGACAACATCAATCCGACTATCGCCAATGCGAATGGTTCCTGCAGGCCGCAGCGGCGTGAGCGTCTTTCCATTCATACCCAGATAAGATGCTTTGCTTGCCGTAGAGACATACCCCTCGGCCGTCGTCAGCTGGTCGCGAAGAATGAATTTATTCCATATCCCCCGATGTGCAAAACGTTTGGCGATGATATACACGATAACACCTGCGACGATGACAGCCACGATGAGTGATAAACCGGCTGACTTCGGATTCGGCGCTGCCATCAGCACGCTCGCAATTAACGATATGGAACCAAGTATGCCCAGTATGCCGAAGCTTGGTACGAACAGCTCCGAGACAAGCAGCAAGATCCCGATTATAAACAGGATGACATCCTCAAGTCCCGCAAAGCCGACGATGTAATGGCCAAAGAAATACAAGCCGAAGCCAAGTACGCCAATGATTCCCGGAGCACCGAACCCCGGCATCATAAGTTCAATCGTAACGCCCGCTATTCCAATGATCAGCAGCAGCGTCATGACGATCGGAAGGGTCAAGAACTGTCCGATCCGCTCAAGCACACCAGCCTCATAATTGACAATGTTCGGCTGCGGCAGATTCAGCTTCGCCAGCGCATCGTCAACCGTTGCCGCCGTATGCTCCGCATAGCCTACTTTCAGCGCGTCTCCGGCTGATAGCGTTAGAATATCGCCTTTGGCTTTCGTGCGCCCAAGCGAGCTCAATTCAAGCTCCAGATTCGGATTCACCATGGCTGCCGCAATATTAGGATCGCGGTCGTTCAGCAGTGCTGCCGCTTTCATCTCTTCCGTCCAGAAGGAAAGCGTCTTCGGATTCGTGACTAACTCGCCGGATTCATCCACAACCGCTGCCGCACCGATCGTACTGCCGGGCTGCATGATAATCTGGTCTGCGTTAAGTGCAATGTATGTCCCTGCCGAAACGGCTTTCCCTTGCACATATACCGTTGTCGGCACCTTACTCGTCCTGATGAGTTCTCCGATCTCGAGAGCGCTGTCCAGCCGCCCTCCAAGTGTATTGAGAACGAGCAGCATGTGTTTAGCCTTAGCATCTTCAGCTTCTTGATAAGCCCGCTCCAGTGTTTTCTGCAATCCGGATTCAACGGACTGCTTCACTTTCACGACGTAGACGGTCGAGCCTACCGATGCGCTGTCTGAGTCACCCGCTGCGGCAAAGGCCGGGATCGCCATCGCCAACATATAAAGCAGCGCCATCAGAGCAGGCAGCACCATTTTCAATCTCCACCTATGGGCTTGCTGCACGCCAGTCCCTCCTTGTACATTAACAAGCTTTAACCTAAGTTAATGTTACGTACATGACACCAATTCGTTTCAGATATTAGTGGCTCGCTTCCTTCAGACGAACTGCGGTCCAATCGGTTCGATAGAACCTCACCATCACGGCTATGCCGAACACCATGAGGAATGCGTAGAGCGCAAGCCACGCTCCCATACTGCCCCAATGAAAGACGAAGATGAACACATAAGCAAGCGGTACGAATATAAACCAACTTACGACGAAGGAAACGCGAAGCAGGAATGTGGTGTCGCCGATTCCGCGAAGGCCGCCGGCATAGAAGTTCAGAAGTCCATCGAAGATTTGCAGGAATGCAGATACTTGAATCAAATAAGCTGCAAGCTTATAAACCTCGGGATCATTCGTGTAGAGATGGGTAATTTGTTTGGCGAAAATAAATTCGACCGTACCGAGCAAAATAAGAAAGATCGAGCCTAAAATCGCGGTATCGGTACCGACGCGGCGTCCCTTGAGCGGTGTGCCTTTGCCAACATGCTGACCGACAAGAATGGTCGCGGTCGAACCGAAAGCAAATGCAGGCATGAAACCAAAGGACATAATGCTTAATGCGACTTCGTTGGCAGCCAGCGCATGATCGCCGAGCCTCGCCACGAATGCAGTAAAGATGTACATCGAGATGCTTAGCGAAAACTCTTGAACACCAAGCTTTCCGCTCTCGATCATAAGAAGCTTCATTTCCACCCACTGGATGGCGAAGGCAATACGACTGCGGGTGTGATATTTCTTGTGAAGCACGATGAAGAAGATGAAGACACATATAAGCGTTTGCAAACCTTCACCGATTAATATGGCAATTCCGGCTCCCGTCAATCCGAGATCAGGCATTCCCCAGTGACCGAAGGTCAGCGTGTACGTAAGATAAATAATCGGCACGTTGACGAGAAGCGATACAACCATCGACAATTTGGTAGCGCCTATTCCGCGCAGAAAACCATGGAACGCGAAATTGACAATACCGAAGGACATGGCATAGAACCTCAGCTCCAGATAGAAGTCGCCGGTTTCAACCAGTTCCTTGGATCCTCCGGTCCAGCGCAAAATATCGTCTGCTCCGACCCAACCGACTACGGCAATCAGCAATGCAAAGATGAGACACATGTACATCGCGATGTACGTACGCTGAATGCCTTTCTTCATATCACCTGCGCCGTGATTCTGCGCGACTAAATAATTGACGGTGTGCCCGATACCGGAAAACAGTGCGAAAGCGTTATACATGATGATGTTGGACACGCCTACAATGGCAATGATGAGTGCGCCAAGTTGTCCGACCAAAATCAAGTTAATGGTACCGGTCATCGTCATACTAGCAAAGGAGACAAGCGATGGAATAGCTAACAATAGAATTTCTTTCCAGTTACGCAACATGCTGCAATATGCCTCGTTTCTATAGGTTAGCCTCAATTTTGGGCTACTTTGGGCAATTGGTCAATAGGTCTTGATTGGAGTAAGCGCAGATATAACGAAAAAACACTCCCCTTACGGGGAGTGTTTGGCTGTCAGCCTATGTTTATTGCAGAAATTGCTGCACAAATGTGTTTACTAGTTTACCATCAGCCCGCCCTTTTGTTTTAGGCAAAAGTGCGCTCATGACTTTCCCCATCTCGGCTTTGGAAGAAGCACCGGTTTCCTGGATGGTCTGCTGAACAATCAACTTGATCTCTTCTTCGGTCAGCTGCTGAGGCAGGTATACACTAATAATTTCAATTTCTGCTGCGACATCTTTCGTGAGATCGTCGCGGCCGGCTTTCTGAAATTCTTGGAGGGAATCTTTACGTTGTTTGATCTCACGACTTAAGATATCAAGCACTTCCGCGTCTTCGAGTGGACGTTTCAAGTCGATCTCCAAATTCTTGATAGATGCTCGTATCATTCGAATTGTAGTGAGCTTGAATTTATCCTGACTCTTCATCGCTTGCTTCATATCGTCGTTTAATCGTTCGCTAAGGTTCATTGTGGAAGGATCCTCCTAAAACTTTCTCTTACGCGCAGCCTCGGACTTCAACTTACGCTTGACACTAGGCTTCTCATAATGCTTGCGTTTCTTCACCTCGGCCAATACGCCATCCTTTGCGATGGTACGTTTGAAGCGGCGGAGTGCAGCATCGATCGTCTCGTTTTTGCGAACTTTTGTTTCAGACACCAGTTTTCCCTCCCTCCGAATCAGACCGTCCAGTAAAAGTTAACACGGTTCATCAAACTAAATTATATGTTATAAGGAAAGGCAGTGTCAACTTGAAAGGCTATGCTATTTTTATACACTTACCCCAGAGGCTTTAATTTCTCTCCTCCGAGCAGGTGAAGATGCAGGTGAAACACGATTTGTCCGCTGTCGCCGTTACAGTTATTGACAAGCCTGTAACCTGTTTCAGCAACTCCGAGCTCCTTCGCGAGCTGACGTGCAACGGCGAATAATTCCGCCATAACGGCATCATCTTCTTCCGTTACATCATTCATCGTCGGAATATGTTTCTTCGGAATAATCAGTGTATGTACGGGTGCTTGCGGCTGTATGTCGTGGAAAGCGAGTACGCGCTCATTCTCGAACACTTTGTTCGAAGGAATAGCTCCTTCTATAATCTTGCAAAATATACAGTCCATGACTCTGCTCCTTTTCACGAGTTTACAATTCTTCGTTCATCATAGCGAAAAATAAAGGGCAAGTCCAATTCAGAATGACAGCTGTTGAACATGCAAAGAGCCAGCACCCCTTAGAACGCCGGCTCTAACCGAAACGGATAAGCAATCGCGATTACCAATAATAGGGAAGAAGCGACAAGCCAATCAGCGCGCCAAGCGGAAACACTTGTCGAACAAATCGGCGGCGCGGGAAGAATCCGCCTCCCGGGAAGAAACCGCCACCGGGAAAGAATCCTCCTCCACCTGGGAAGAATGCACGATCCATATGCGGTCCGCAATAAGGAACGGCAATGCAGACGCACTCGTCGTCGATATGCTCAACGATACCATCGCAGCACCAGCCGTCATGTGTCTGCACAAATACATAACGGTGCATATGATCTTGACACATTTTTTTCATTTCATGCTTTTCCATCGGTTTATTGTCGTGTTTTGCCGGCATTACAGCCGTTGACTGCTTGGGCATAGGCTGATTAGGCATCGGCATATTAGGCATCGATTTGTTTGGCATAGATTTATTAGGCATCGACTTGTTAGGCATCGATTTGTTTGACATCGGCTGGTTAGCCGTTTTGCCAACGGGCGACGTTGAAACCTTCTTTTCCATGCGATTCATGACCTCCTTCATTCTCCTACCATGATATTCGCCCGTAGGCAAATGGCGCCTTCGCGATCGAAAAATGGGCTTTTGTCCCCTGGAAAACCGATGCCGAATCGGCAAGTCTATCAGTCAGAAATGAGATAGATTGGCCTTAAACATGCGGCGTATAATGTACAAGGACATAAGTTGCCGAGGAAGGATTGGACGAGCTGCTCGTCACGCTGCAGAGCTTGCAGCAAGAACCCGGCTGCTTGTCACTAGGAGGAGATCGGAAATGAATGTTGCCATTATCGGTGGCGGACTTGCGGGATTGACCGCTGCCGCATACTTGTCAGAGCAGCCCGGCGTCACAGGAGTTCTATTCGAGCGAAGTCCGCAGCTTGGCGGACGTGCATTCACGTATGAGAAGGCCGGCTTCACGCTAAACTACGGGGCACATGCCATTTACGGATTGGACCGGCATACCTTGTCGGTCATGGAACGCGAGCTGAATTTGGATTTCAGCAGCAAACAGGTGGACAAACGCAAAGTGATGTATGAGAAAGGCGAGCATCTGACGCCTGCTCCGCTGGATTTTGTTAATCTGGTCAAAACCGATTTATTAACAGCCATGCAGAAAGTCAGATTCGTCGGTGAGATTACGGCCATCATGGCGAACATTCACCAAATCAAGCACTACGCAACGCTTGGCGATTATTTAGCGGAATCAGGTGCCGCAGAGGATGTGAAGGAACTGTGGGAGCATCTGGTGTGCAGCAATTTCTTCATTACGCCTGAGGATGCACGCCGTGTGCCGGGTACCGTTATCAGCGATTATTATCATAATTTGTTTCTATCCCACCGTCCCGTGAACTATGTGCTGGGCAGTTGGGCGGTCATTACGAATCAGCTGCGCGACAAAATCAATGCGTCCGGGCGCTGGACGATCGCGCTTCAGGAAGGCGTTGACGGCATCCGCTATGAGCAGGGCAAATACGTGCTGAGTACTAAAGCGCGAGAAGAAACTTTCGATCGCGTCATATTCGCGATGCCTATTCAGCAGGTCGTCAAACTGCTGCGTGGGACGCCTTGGGAACCCTTCTTGGCACCGTATGAGCAAAATACGGCAACCGAAGTCATGGTCTATGACATTGGGCTGAACCATGTTGTAGCGAGGCCTTTCAGTTATATCAGCGATATGAACCATAAGCTGTTTATTTCGGATGTATCGGCCACCGACCACACCTTAGTGCCGGAAGGCGGGCAGCTGCTGCAAGGTATCGCCTACCTAAGCGATGAGAGCAGCAGCGATGAAGATCGCAAAGCCTACTTGGAAGAACGCACGCAGCAGATGGAAGCCTTATTCGACCGCCATTATCCGAACTGGCGGGATGCCGTAGCCGTGAAACGGGTATCGAAGAAAGCAATGGTTCAGAGCGTGAAGAACATTGCGAGCAACCGACTCGTGCCTAACCGGATTGAGAGCATGCCCTTCTACTTCTGCGGCGATGGCTGCGAAGGGAAAGGCGAGCTGGCCGAACGCGCTTTCTCAAGCGGTCGACGCGTAGCGGAGCGGTTTGCAGAGGAATTATCGCAGGAGCACGCAACGAAGCCGAGAAGACATGCCGTTGAGCTGTAGAACGGCGTACAGGCGGTACCTGTAGGCCATAGGATAGATATGTGGCTGACAGTAATCGCAAGGAGCTGGGAACCGGTTATTCGGTTCTCGGCTTTTTTGTTATGGCGGCAGGATTACTCGGTTCAGTTTCACTGGGATGCCCTTCTGGTTTTGGATGAAAACACCAATAATGGTGCATACTCAAATCGATTAATCGAGCTATGTGGAGGGATAGTGGCGGTGGCTAATCATGTTGCTTTGCCGACTTCCGCTGACTTGGAGTCGAATATTCGCGGCTTAACCGATGTTTTCAATGCGCCGGGCGATATTTACGGCAGAGAATTTCGGCTGCAGGAAATCAAAGGCTGCATCCTATACCATATTGCATACACAGACCGGGAACGTCTGCAAAACAGCGTACTAAGCCCCCTTCAGCGCGCGACTGAGACTCGTCTTGAAGACGTGCTTCCTATATTGGATCTGAAACGCGTAACCGACTTCCATTCCGCTGCCGAGGGGATGAAGCAGGGCAAATGCGCGATTATGTTGGATCAAAGCAACGAGATCATGCTGGCAGACGTCAGCATCCAGTTAACCGACCATGCTGCCGAACCGCAGAACGAACAAACGATTCGAGGCTCTCACGATGGTTTTGTCGATGATTTGGCGACCAACTCCCAGCTCATCCGAAAGCGGCTAACAGCGGCAGATCTTGTGGAACGGAATTACGTACTCGGTGCGAAAAGCTCGTTGAGCGTCTCGCTCCTGTACCTGCAAGAAATGGCCGATCCCAACGTGGTGGAGCAAATCGCAGCCAAAATTGCCGGGATTTCCGTTGATTTCGTTAAATCTGCCGGTCAGATAACGGAGTTGCTGGAGAGCAGCACTTTGTCGTTCTTTCCGCAAACCATTTTCTCCGAACGCCCGGATACCACGGTGTCTCATTTAATGGATGGCAGGGTCGTGGTGCTGATTGACGGCAATGCGATGGCGGTCATACTGCCGGTTACCTTCTTCATGTTTTTTCAAGTACCGGACGATTACGTGTCGAGATGGTGGAATGGGACGTTCTTCCGATTTCTTCGCTACATTAGCATGATACTGACTGTCGCATTGCCATCCATCTATATTGCGATCGTATCCAATCACTTCGAAGTACTGCCGATTGATCTCGTGTTTTCGCTTAAGGCATCGCTTGAGAATATTCCGTTCGATCCGTTAATCGAAGCGTTATTCATGATCATCGTGCTGGAGCTGCTCCGAGAAGCAGCGCTCCGTCTGCCGAAATCGATTGCCTCCACGCTGTCGATCGTCGGCGGTTTGGTTATCGGCACGGAAGTAGTTAACGCAAACTTGGTATCCACGACGATGATCGTCGTCATCGCACTGACTGCGGTAGCCTCTTTCAGTTTGCCTTCCCAAGAAATGAGGCTCGCCCTGCGGCTGGTCAGCATTCCGGTTATGTTTGCTTCCGCAATGCTCGGATTTGTCGGTATCGCGCTTAGCTTCAGCCTGTTATTCATGCATCTTACGAAACTCGAATCCTTTGGCGTCCCTTATTTCTATCCGTTTGCACCATTAGAGCCCCGGCGTCTGCTGCCCGCGCTAATTCAGCTGCCAGTGCGGATGTTTGGCAAAAAGACGTCCAAGCAGGAGTGAACCCGCATGTCGCGCTTTCAATTGTTCGGATTTATTTTACAAACGCAGGTTGGGATTGGCGTGCTTGCTTTCCCTTATGCGCTGCACCTTGCAGCCGGTCGGGATGGTTGGATATCCGTGATCTTGGCAGGCGGTGTCATACAGCTTCTGCTGCTATGTTATATAGCGCTGTGCGCCCGCTTCCCAGAGAAAAACATATTTGAATTTGCGCCGCTTCTGCTTGGAAAATGGATTGGCAGCCTGGTTACCTTCGCCTATGTCGTTTATTTTGCGATGACCTCCACACTGATCATTCTTCTGGAAATGGTGTTCGTTGAACTGTGGATTCTCCCTTTCTCCAATCCATGGCTTGTCATTATAGTCAATGGCGTCATCCTCCTCTACTTCGCCAAAGAAAGCGCCAAAATTATCGCCAGATACCATACTTTGATTTCGTTCATCCTCATTCTCATGCTCGCCTTGTTGTGCTTCGGCCATGATAACTTCGATTACCGCTACTTGCTGCCAATCGGAGATAGCGGCTGGAGTGCCGTTTTGCTGGGAATGAAAAGCTCCGTCATCTCTTTTCTCGGCTTTGAGCTTCTGCTGGTCATCAGCTCGGATGTCAAGCAGAATGGGAAAAGCTTAGTCGCTCCCATGTTATGGGCGAACGGGTCAGCTACATTTTTCTACCTCATCGTTGTGCTCATCTGCTCCTTTAACTTTAGCCCTGAAGCGTTGGTACGCGTTCCGCAGCCGGTGCCCTTTTACATGAATGGAATCTCGCTGCCATTCGTAGAGCGGCTCGATCTGTTGTTTCTGTCCTTATGGCTGGTCAAAGTCACGGCGACATTAACGAGTTATGTGTATGCGACCGGCAAAGGGCTTGGTCACCTGTTTCATCGCAATAAACAGAAAATCGCCATCTACTACATGACGCCGCTCATCTGCATCGCAGGTTTGTTCTGGAGGTCGGACACCGGGATTGCGCACTTAACGAAAATGATTGAATTCGGAGCCTATTTCGTACTCGGATTCCCGGTTGCCCTGCTGCTCATTGCGTGGATAACGGGTAAAAAGGAAGGTCAGGCCGCATGAAGCGAACTGTTCTGCTTTTGACGTGGATGCTCATCGTGCTGACGGTTTCGGGGTGCAGCTATCACAACGAATTAAAGAACTTACAGCTTATCTACGCCACTTCGCTGGATTTGAACGATAAGAACGAGATTGTGACGACCGTAACGATTCAATCTCCGGGGGGAAAGGAGCGTTCGGCTCCGACTCATGAAGTTATATCCGCCTCAGGCGCTACGATGGAGGAATCCTTATATAAGAAAATCGGCGTGCAATTAGCCGGCCCCGTCGCCACCTCCAAGAATCAAGTGATGCTGATCAGCGATAAGCTCGCACGACAAGACATGGCCGCTCTGCTCGATGCTACATTCCGAAGCTCTGCCGATCCCATGTTATCCATGGTTGCGATCGTTCAGGGCAAAGCCAGCGATTTGATTCGATTGGAGCGATTCGGGTCGGCTACGGCCGGTGAGTATCTGAGAAAACTCATCATCAGCGCTCGTTATGAAACTGCGATTCCGGATGTGACCCTGCATTCCGTCTTTCCCATCTTCTTCGATCCGGGGCAAGATTCGGTTCTGCCCATCATGAAAAAAGTCGGAAGCCGCGCAGAAATCGATGGTGTCGCGCTGATGAATAATCGCAAGTATACCGGATATCACTTGAATGAGAACCAATCTATGATGTTATTGCTGCTGAGCGACAAGCTTGAAGGCATCTGTATCATGACCCGAAACTTTGAAGATGGGGAGAAGCATTCGCCCGGTGATTTCATATCGTACATCTCCTTCGATATCGTCAAGTTAAAGCGCTCCAAACATGTCTCTGTTAATGCCAAAGGAAACGTGACCGTACAGTTGAATTTGTCGCTTAAAGCTTCCGTCATTGAATATGGAAAGGACGATCTCGCCGATAAGAAGGTCATTGCCGACTTAAACAAACGTCTCTCCGCCATGCTCACTGCTGAAGCCGAGCAGGTTACGAAGGTGCTTCGCCGCGCGAATTCGGATGCGCTTGGCATCGGCCGCGATTTGATTGCTTTCCATCCTGCCTATTGGAAATCGGTCGATTGGGAGGCTGTTTATTCGAAAACCGATTTTCAGACGAAGGTTGATGTTGAGATTATTTCGAAGGGCATTAAGAATTGAGGAATTGAGAATTTGAAGAATTGAGAATTTGAAGAATTGAGAGATTAATGAATTGGAAAATAAAATTTGAACATTGAAAAAGGCTGTTTCCTCGATGCGTTGTCGCACTTGGAGAACAGCCTTTTTGCATTTGATTACTTGCCAAACATAACATTCGCCGGCTTGTTCATAAATTCCACCAGCTTCTTCCCGGAATTGACCCACGCTTCATCGACAAGGATCGTGAGCGAGGTCGTCTCGGAAATCGTATCATGCTTGAAGGTGGCCATCTCCGCCGCGCAGGCTTGATTGACGGCCAATAATGATTTCAAATAGATGCGTTCATCATCAGTCAGCGGACCTGTGTGATTGCCAAGCGTCTGCAGCGATTTCTCCGATTGCTCCAGGAATGTAGCCGCATTGCGTTTCGTCACAGGGAATGGAGTTCCGCTTGAGGTCTCCGCTTCTTTGATAAAGGTCGTGACAGCAGAGCTCTTATTGTACGCAGCGATTAGCAAGCTCTTGGCTGCCAACCGGGTCGGGATATCCTGATGCTTCAGCAAATCCTCAAGTCCGGCCGTCACTTGATCAAAATAAAGCTTGGCGTCATTGCCGGACTGCAGAATCGACGTCCCGCGGCTTACCCGCACATCCTTATCATGTTGAATCGTACGACTGTATAGAAACACATTGCCGATTAAACTGAATGTTAGCAAAATAAGGACAACTGGCGTGAAAATCGGTCGTTTTGGCTTGTGCTCCTCCACGGTGTTACCTCCAAAAGGTTAATTCATATTAGGATTGGCGCTTACGCTTGGTTTGTCCGTAAGGGCCCTCCATTAAGGTAGCGTTTTCCGCTCGCGAATGCAACCGGAATGGAGCAACGTTAACAGATCCGTCACATCGTTTCGAGTTCCACGCGGCTGCCTCGACCTGACGGCTCAGACGGCGTAACGATAAGCCGTCTCGGCAGGCGTGCCCGAAGCTCTGGAACGTGACTGATTACGCCGACGGACAGCGTATCGTTATGCAGCTTCTCGAGCGCCGTAATAACCGTATCCAGCAGCTCCGGATCCAGTGTCCCGAAGCCTTCGTCCAGGAAGAAAAACTGCAGCGGATATTTGCCGCGAAGCTGAATTTGACCGGAGAGCGCCAGTGCCAAAGCCAGCGAGGCCAAGAAGGTTTCGCCTCCGGAGAGGGTCGAAACCGGGCGGCGAATGCCGCCGTTGGCGTCATCTCGGATGACAAAGCCGCCGCCGGAATCGACTTCAAGCGCATATCGCCGCTTCGTTAAGAAGCTGAGACGCTCGGAAGCCGCACGGCACACCTGTACCAGCTGCTCTTCTGCGACATATTCGACGAATGCATTCCCGCGGAATACCGTTTGCAGCGACTTCAGTCTGCCGCAAAGCTGCTCCATCTCCAGACGTTTGGCTTCCAAGCCGTTCCACCGCTCCTGTTTCGCTTTCAGCTCATCCATATCCCGTTCGGCTTTAGCCGAAGCTTGCAGCATGCTTTCGTTCATCGCGCGGCTATGTTCAAGCAGCTCAACCATTTCCAGCCATTCTTCTTCGGTTTGACTGCGTCCTTGCAATTGATCCCGGAGCAGCTCTACCTGCGCGGCAAGCTGCTGCTGCGCTTCTTGATACTTCGCGATATCTTCTTTGATACGAGGTTGATGAACCAGCATCGGCTGCAGAGCAGTAACTTCCTCGCTGCTCTCAAACGGGGATGCTGCTAGGGTCTCCTCCCATGCAGCGCTCGTTTCCTTCTGTCTGGTGCCGGCTGCCACTTCCGCCTCTTCAGCAGCGCTCCGCTGCTGCGCCGCTTCCGAAAGCGCCTGTTGTGCAGTTTCATGACGCTCCGATAACAGCTTATGATTCGCACGAAGCATAGACAGTTCTTGTTCAGCCGCTTCGATTAATCCAACTGCCGGAGCTCCGCCGGTAATGCCCTGCAGTTGGTTTCGTTTCTCGCCTAACTGCTGCTGCTGGCCGGCAAGTGTGGCGGATAACGTAGCAAATTCCAGCTGTGCCGCTTGAGACTGTTTCGCACTATCTTGCTGAGTCCGCGTGGTCTCCTCGATATAGCTGACGCTTCGCTCAAGACGGCTCCTCAGTTCCAGGGCAGCTGTTTCACGCTTCTCCAGCTCTTGGAGCAGTTCTTCTCCTTGCGCCGGTTGCAGCGCCACTCCGAATTGCGCTGACCAAAGCGCCTGTTCTTGCTTCAGTTCCTTCGCGGATTGCTCGAATTGCGCTTGTGCGCGGTCCGAAAGTGCTCTTTGGGTGCGGAAGTCATTCGCGAGGTGTTCACTCTTGCGAGCGGCCTCGGTAAAACGAACTCGGCTGCCTGCAAAACCTTTCTCCGCATTCGCAAGCCAGCTTTCATGCATCGTTATCATTTCAGCGATTGCCTGAATCGCGGATTGATGGGATGTCAATGCTTCGGCTGAAGCAAGCGTATCCGATGGAAGTCTTTCGGTGACCTCGACTGCAGCGGCGGCTTCCGGCATTGCCGTAACCGGCGCCTGCACGGAGCCTGAATCCATCGCATCACTCAATCTATCGATTGCCGAACCTGCTTTGGTTTGCAGAGGCGATAATCGCAGCTGCAGCTGCTGAGCCTGTTGAATTCCCAGCTCCCATGCGGCAAATACCGTATCATCTGCAGAACTCTCATTCTCCGTATTCTCGTGGATGCCATGATGGACGCAAGATCCGCACACCGGACATGGCTCACCTTGGATTAACCCTTCCGCTAACTGTGCGGCCAGCAGCACCCGCTGCTGTTCACGCTGCTCCCGGCGGACACGTTCCAGCCATTGCGGCAGCGAACGGCTCCACTCGCTCAGCTCGCGGTTCAAGCTTGTCAACGAGGCATATACAGGCTTCAACTGCTGGAGCTGTCCCAGCAATTCCTGCTCGGCTTGACGCTGCTCCGCTTGCGCCGTTTCCATTCGAAGCTTCGCTTGATTGTGCTGCTCGGACGCAGCATTTAGTTCTGCATGCGCAACCGAAGCTTGCGCGTTCAGATGATTATGCTGCTGCAGCCTCTTGCTCAGCGCATTGCGCTTGTTCCGGTCTTCGGCGGTAAGCTCCACCGCCTTCAGCTCAAGGCGCAGGTCGCCCTGCTTGGCCGATGCTTTGCCAAGCATCTCTTGCGCTTTCGCAGCCTGCTCGCCGTAGCTGCGGCTGCGCTCTTCCGCTTCGCGGGCGCGCAGCTCGCCGTCCGCGACGGTCCGCGCGAGCGCGGCGGCCTCGCTCTCGAGCCGCCGCGCCTGCGCGAGCTGCTCGAGCCGCTGCGCCAGGCGCGGCTCGCCCGCCGCGGCCTCGGCGGCTGCCGCCGAGCGCGCGGCGGCTGCGGCCGTGGCCGCTTCAAGCCGGGCGGCGTGCGCCAGCCCGGCGGCCTCGCGGCGCGAGGCGGCTGCGCGCAGCGCCGCCTCGGCCGCGGCGGCTGCGCCGAGCGCCGGCGCGAGCCGCTCCGCTGCGGCGAGGCGCGCAAGCTCGCGCTCGAGCGCCGCAACGCGCGGCGCTTCCGCGAGCAGCTGCGCTTGCAGCGCCTCTTTCTCGCGCAGCGCGCTCAGCCGCTCGCGCACATGCAGGCGCTCCGCGTGCAGCCGCTCCGCCTCGGCAAGCGCGGCGCGCGCTGCCGCGGCCGCGGCTGCCGCTTCGCGGTAACGGGCCTCCGCGGCAGCCACCGCTTCGGCAGAGGCGTCGCCGAGGCCCAGCTGCTCGGCGGCCGCCTCATTGAGCGCGGCTTCCGCCGCTTTCATGCGCTGGCTAAGCTTCAGCGCCAAGCCGTCGCCGAATCGCTCCAAACGGAACAGACGCTGCAGCATCGAGCGCCGGTCCTTGCCGGTCAGCGACAGAAACTCGGCGAACTTCCCTTGCGGGAGAACCACCGCGCGCGTGAAATCCTGCATGTGAAGACCAATCTGCGCTTCTACGCAGCGCGTCACATCAACAAGCTTATCCGCGAGAACGACGTCGCCGGCTTCGGTAAGCTCCACGAAACGGCTGATCGTATTGCTGACGGACACATCGCCGCCGCGCTTAAATTGCCGCTCAACACGAAAACGCTTCTTCTCGCCGGCACCGGAGAGCTCGAACGTGAACGACACCGCTAGCGTTTTCTCCGCTTGATTCATAATACCTTGAGTGCCGTTCGCAGCTCGTTCCACTTTGCCGTAGAGCGCTAGCGTTATCGCATCCAGAATGCTGGATTTCCCGCTTCCTGTCGGACCGAAGATACCGAACACGCCGGCTTCGGTCAGCCGTTCGAAGTCGACTTCCTGCGGTTCCCGGTAGCTCTGTAACCCGCTTAAACGAAGGGATATTGGCTTCATGCTCGATCACCTCCCGACAATTGGAGATCTCCGTCCGAGGACGCTGCGCCGTTGTCGCCGCCTTGTACATCTTCCTCTTCGGCAATCAGCTCCAAGAACAACTGAACGGTCTGAGCATCCGGTTCCCCGCCTCCGGTCTGTTTGGCAAAAAAGCGCCTGAACAGCTCTTCCGCAGGCAATTGCTCGCGTGAGCGTTCGCCAGATTCCAACGCGCCGGCGGATTCCGGATAGATGGGACGAATATGAATGAGCCCGTCATGCAGCTTGCGCAGCTGCTGAATGTGCTGAAGCGTCATCGCTTCGGTCATCCATACATCCAGATCAATCCATGCACGCGCATCGCGGCCTTCTTCGAGCCAGCTATAGACTTCGGCCAAACCGCCCTTGGCATTCCAGCTTACCAGCGGTTTGCCGGAACTGAGCAATATCTCCTGGGGCACAACCACTTTACCAGGCTCCGCATCAAATACGGTAACCGACTTCGCTTGCCCGGCTTCTGAGAAGCTGTATGCCAGAGGCGAGCCGCTGTACCGCATCGTTTCATCCCCGGCTACGCGCTGGGGACGATGCAAATGACCCAGCGCAACATACTGCGCGCCGATTCGAAGTGCGGACGGATCTACCGTATAGGCGCCTCCGATTTGAATCGGACGCTCGGAATCGGTCTCCAAACCGCCAAGCACATAAATATGGCTCATGGCCAAATTCACTGTATCAGGTCGAAAAGCACCGCCAAGCTGCGTCATAAGACGTCCGACTCGCTCCGAGTAGGCCGTGCGCAGCAGCGCCTCATCGGTCGCTTCGCTTAACAGCTCGCGCAGCCTGGATTCTGACGGGTAGGGCAAAGCTGCGATAACCGCCTGCTCCCCCGTGCGGGCAACATCGACGATAATCGGTTGGTCTGTCGGCATGCCCACCAGGCGAATGCCGCTGCGCGCTGCAAGCGGCGCGGAGGCGGAGACCCGCTCCGGATGATCGTGATTGCCTGCAATAACCGCTATGGTCCGCTTCCCGCCGTCGGCCAATCTGGCAACCGCTTCATAGAACAGCTGCTCCGCCGCGGCCGGCGGATTAACAGAATCGTAGACATCGCCTGCAAGCAGCACCAAGTCTATCTCTTCGTCTTTAACGAGAGAGGCAAGCTCATCCACGAAAGCCGCTTGTTCCTCTAATCGGCTGCGGCCTTCGAGCGACCGCCCGAAGTGCCAGTCTGCCGTATGCAGTATGCGCATCGCTTGTTTCCCCGTCCCTTCTCTTCTAGAACAATTTCACCGCTTGTCCTCCATCGAAGAAGAACACATAACATTCATCGATCTTGCGGCCAATAATAGACTGAATCGCTTCCGCATACAGCGTAAGCTGGAAACGGTGACGCTCAGCCGCTTCCGTCCATCGCTTCAGCGTAATCCGGTCCGTTTTATAATCGAGCAGCACAAGTCTGCCTGCTTCATCTTGGAACAAGCAATCGATAACCCCTTGGATAAGGATCGGCTCGTCGCTCAACTGGTGCGAAGCATTGGGATAAACGCGATCCGCGGGGAACGTGCAGCTAAACGGCGTCTCACGGCGCACCCACTGTGCCCGCAGCAGTCTAAGCCCGACCTCGCTTTGAAAAAATGCCGCCGAACCCGCAACATCCACGGCCGCCGCCTGCTGAATAGACAGCATATTGCGCTCTCTAAGACTTGCGACCGTTGCTCGTACTGCCTCTTCGGACAGTTCATCCGTTAGCGGAATATGCTGCATCACGAGATGGCTGACCATCCCTCGTTCGGCCGGCGTTAATGCGGTTTCCTCCATAAACTTCGGACGGCGCAGTCGGAAGGTATAGTCGCCGTCGCCGGTCTGTTTTCCTTTACCAGTCTCATCTGCTGCACGCCGGGAAGTCGGTTCTTCTTGGACCAAGCTAATAGATTCCTCGTCAAAAAGAAACTCTACCTGATCCTGAATCCCTACAACGTTAAATGGCGATAGGACCTCCTCGACCTCAGACGCTTCCTCATGAGGAACAGCTTCTTCCGCCGATCCCCAACCGGCCCTACCATCTTCGCCGGCAAGCTCCGTCAGCAGAAACGCCGCCTCGTCCATTCCGGCTTCGGCATGCAGCCGTTTCATTTCGGTTACGGATGTCTTGGCTGCCGTCAATGTTGCCGCTGTATAGGGATATTGCCAGCTTAAGCGCCGATCAATCTCCGCTGCCGCTTCCGGCGATTCCGGCAGTGGCACAAGCCCCTGCACCGCTTGCATGCGCTCGGCAAAAGCCGCCGCCTCTTCCGTGGCTTCCTCCGTGCCAACTGCCGCTTCTAGACCGAGCACCGATGCCGGAACGACTGCTGTCCGCCAATCGCTGAAGGAGATCACTCTTCCGTCATCTTCCACGACTCTATCAGTTGACGGCGGCGCATCCGATTCGTGTTCTACTCCCGCGAAATCGATAATATCAGGAAGCTCGGATACTTCCGAGCTTCCTGATACGTCTACGGAATCTTCCATGTCATTAACCATGACGGTCGGAATTCCCGCTCCCATTGCAAGCGGACCGAGCCAGTCCAGAAATCTCGACGCTCCGGCGATTCGGAAATCCGCCAATCCGCCGTCCGCATCCAGCGCAGACTCCCAGCGCTGCAGCTGCTTCGCTGCGTCTGCAACCGTTCCGACGAGGAACATTTTCTCCTTCGGCCGTGTCAAGGCTACATACAGAATCCGCATCTCTTCCGCCAACGTTTCCATCGCGAGGCGCTGTTTGATCGCCAGCTGCGGCAAAGTCGGATAACTGACTCTGAGCTCCGTATCCACATAACGAGGTCCGAAGCCCAGCTGTTTATGCATGAGGAACGGACTGCTTAGATCCCGTTTATTGAACTGCTTGCCAAGGCCCGCGGCGAAGACGACCGGAAACTCCAGTCCTTTACTCTTGTGTATGGACATAATGCGCACGACATCTTCCTGTTCCCCCAGTGCTCTGGCCGTTCCGAGGTCGCCGCCGCTCTCGCGCATCCGGTCAATAAACCGCAGGAATCGGAACAAACCTCGGAGCGTTGTCGCCTCATACTGCCTTGCCCGGTCGTGAAGCGCGCGCAAATTCGCTTGCCGCTGCAGCCCGCCCGTCATACCGCCCGCCAAGTCGTAATAGCCGGTTTCCCGATAGATGCGCCATAGCAAATCGGCAAGCGAGCCTTGCCGCGCCTCCCCCCGCCACACTTCAAGCGTTGCCAGGAAGTTTTGCAGCTTCCGCTGCGTATCTTCAGGTATATTAGGATCGTCCGCCGCATGTCTGACCGCTTCGAAATACGAAACGCGTCCCGCAGCGATTCGAATAAGCGCAAGCTCTTCGCCCGTCAGCCCAACCAGCGGTGAGCGAAGTGTGCCGGCCAGCGGGATATCTTGATACGGATTGTCGATGACGCGAAGCAGCGACAGCATCGTTTCAACCTCGGTCGCCTCGAAGTAGCCGCTGCTTAGTTCTGCATAAGCCGGAATCCCGTGCTGCTGCAGCTCTTCAATGATTACGGGCGCCCACTGCTTATCGGCCCGCAGCAAAATAACGATGTCTCGCCAAGCAAGCGGTCTCTTCCGGCCCTTCTTGCCGTCGTACACCTCGAATGGCACTGCGTTTGCCGCATCGGTCTCCATGCCTTTCAAACGAACGATTTGACTTGCAATGTAGCGGGCTTCCAGCTGAACGGTTTGCAAATCTTCCGCTGTTTCAGCCGCCGAATTACCTTCGCCTTCCGAATCCGTCTCTTCTTGCGTTTCAGTAGAATGCTCTGCGGATTCCCCTTTGCCACGGTCCAATACGGCAAGCTCTACCGAGTAACGCTCGGCAGGGCCACCTTCGCTTGAAGACGGATAGGTTGCGCCGCACACCAGCTCTGCACGCGCATCGTAGTCCATCTCCGCGGCTTTCTCGCGCATGATTGCGCGGAACACGTTGTTAACGCCATCCACGACTTCCTGCCGGCTGCGGAAATTCCGTGCCAGATCGATCCGTACGCCGAACTCGCCGCTGCCTTGCTCGTCAGGCACAATCTCCGAAGCTGCAGCGTCGACTTCGCCGGCCATCTGATAACTCTTGTATTTACGCAGAAACAATCCCGGTTCCGCCAAACGGAATCGATAGATGCTCTGCTTCACGTCGCCAACCATGAATCGGTTCCCTCTGCCTGAACGCGAGATCAGCGATACGATCGCTTCCTGAACCATATTCGTGTCTTGATACTCATCCAGCAAAATTTCCTGAAACTGCTGCTGATACTCCAAAGCCGCGGCTGATGGCACTAACGATGTCGCAGTGGAATCGGCGTCACGCAAAATACGCAGGCAGTAGTGCTCCATATCGCCGAAATCGATCAACCCTTTCTCCAGCTTCGCCGCTTCGAATCGGCTGCCGAACTGATCGGCCAGCGAGGCCAGCGTCTTCATGAGCGGTGCCATTTCGGCCAGCTCCGCCGCAAACGCCTCCGGCGTGCGCGTAAACAGCTCGTCGGTCAAATCGGCTATGATCGTTTTGGCCCGATCACGCAAATCCTTTGCCTGCTCCTGCAGTCCCTTGTCACATGCATCGCCGCGCTGACTCTTCAGCTTCCCGAAGCTCGCTGAGTTGAAGCCTTCATGCCACAAGGTCCATGGCTGAGTTTCAACACGTTGCAGAAGTGAGCGGACAAGCATCAGATCCTCTTTGAACGTTTCGCCGTAAGCATCCGGACCTCCGGGTTGGTAGGTTAGAGCTTCCGCTTGCTCCAGCAGGCTTACCGCTCCTTGCAGAGACAACGATACGGCATCCGTCAGGCTTGTCACCCATTCCGTTTGACTGAGTTTATCCGCACCCTCAACTTGGAACGCATTCGCCGTTTCCTCTAACCATACCTTAGGCCAAGGATGACTTTGCGAGAAATGATAGAGCTTCATCACAAGCGCGTAAAGCGGTTCATCGCCTCGTTCCCCGCCGAACTTATCGACAAGCTGAAGGAAGGCTTGACCTTCCTCCGATTCCGGTTCCCCATAACGCTCCTCGAATAGGGCATCAAGCACGTCAATGCGAAGAAGCTCCGCCTCAGTCTCATTGGCAATGCGAAATCCGGGATCAAGTCCGATCAGCGAATAATAGCGACGAATGACATCAAGGCAGAAGGAATGCAGCGTCGTAATCGAAGCACGTCCCATTAATGCAAGCTGACGGCGTAAATGGTCAGAGCCCGGATTTCGATCCAGCTCTTTCTCCAGCGCGATCCGAATGCGCTCTTTCATTTCCGCGGCGGCCGCTTTCGTGAAGGTAGCGACGAGCAGTCGATCGACATCGGTATCCGCCGATATTTTGCGAATGATCCGTTCGACCAGAACTGCCGTCTTCCCCGAGCCCGCAGCCGCAGCAACCAATATATTACTGCCGCCTGTCACGATAGCGCGCCATTGATCGTCCGTCCATGTGCTTCCGATCGGCTTCGGCGGGAGAGTTGAACTCCCCGGTAACGTTGTCGTCATTACTTTTGCTCCTCCTTCCCTGTATCTTCTTGTACATCGCTTGTATCGCCTTCATCATCACCGCTTGCGAGCAGCTCCCAAACCTCATCTTTACCCGGCTTATTCAGCCTTGTATAACAATTGCCTTCTACCAATGGGTCAAAATGACACACCGGCTTATACGCGCAAAATTGACATGGCGTCTTATTTCCCAGTCGATACGGGGTGATCGAAACATCTCCGCCGGCGATCCGATCGCCGATTCGGCGAAGCGTCCCCCGTACCGAACGACGCAGCGTTCCCCACTGCTCATCGGAAACGACCGAAGAGCTGCTATAGAAGCCGCCGTCACGCTTCAGCGCAAGCGGCAAGAGCTCGGAATACCCCGTTGATAGTGCCCCGTCCATCATTCTGACTGTTTCCTCATCGGCCAAAACCAGCCCTTTAAGCTTGAATCGCTTCAATATTTCCGTACGCGCCTTCGCGGGCGGCATGCCGTTGGAGGTGGAAAGCATCGGATTATGCACGTGGAAATACAATGCGCCTGCTGCTTTCGCAGGCTGACCCAGCCATTCCGGCGCATGCGTAAGCAGCACGTCCAAGTAGGTCAGCATTTGCAGCGCCATTCCGTAGGCAACTTCCTCTAAGCGCAGCTGCTTGGCGCTAGACTTATAGTCGATGACGCGCAGCAGCAGACCGTCCGTTGTCTGCGCGGCGTCAACGCGGTCGATTCGGCCGACCATCTCCAGCATTTTGCCATCAGACAGCGGGATCGTAACCGGCGGCAATGGTCCTTGCGGCCCGAAGCCGATCTCAAGTCCTACCGGTTTAAACTGTGCACGCCTTGCATGCTCGCCCAGAATAACCGCAGCTTGGCTAATAATATCGCGAAGCTTACGCGCCACGTATTGATGTCGGTTGCTGCTGAACAGGATCTGCGATTGCAGCCTCATCGCCAGCTCGTTGACGATTTCCGTTGATGCCTCGCGAAGCTGCTCCGGTGTTAGAGAAGGCCAGCTGTCTCCCACTGATTCCGTTAACCGGTTTAGTGCAGCATGGAAGAGCTGTCCGATATCCGGAGCAGCCAGTTTGTAGAGGGCTCGCTCACGAAGACGGAGTCCGTGTATCGCAAAATGTTGGAACGGGCAAGACACGAAGCGCTCCATTCGCGACACGCTTCCTCGCAGCAGCGTTCCATATAATTGCTCGGCGGTTTCCGGAGAGAGCGTCACTTCTTCGTTGGTATATTGCAGAGAAGCAACGAGACGCTGAAGCTTGTCCTGCCACTGCGGCCGAACGGCAAACCAATTGTAAGCCTCCCACCAAAGCGGAGCAATCTCGCTGCCATGCTTCCAAAGACGCAATTGTGTGATGAGGTAAGACAGCGTTCGTTCCGGATGTGCCATAAACGATTGCTGAACAGACTCCGGCATGGCCGGAACCGGCTCGCCTGCGATGCCCTTCTCCGTCATGCCGGGGAAAAGTCCTTTAATATGGCGGATAATTTCCGAAGGAAGCAAGCTTTTCCCTTCTTCATCAGACTGCGGCCAGCTTATCCACAGATGCTCTCCTGGTGTCGTCAGCGCATTGTAGATCATGAAACGCTCATCCAGCAGCTTGCGGCGCACGCCCGGTGCCATGATAAGCCCGCCGTATTCAAGCATTTCACGCTCTTGCTCGGTTAGAACGCCATCCTCCTGCATGCGCTGCGGCACGACCCCGTCATTCGCCCCAAGCAAATAACAAATTGTGATTTGGCCGGAGCGCGTTCGATCCATACTTCCGATCAGCACTTGATCGAGGGAAGGCGGAACCGATGCCAGCTTCAAGCTCTCAAGTCCGGTCTCTACCATGCCCGTGAACAGTTCAAGCGGCATCGATTCGCTTCCCGTCATTTCGGTCAGCTGATCGAGCAAATCCATAACGCCGTCCCACAGCTGGCGATGCTCTCTTGCCCGAAGGGGATTGCCTTCCGCAATCGCTTTGCGACTCCAGCGTTCCATACGGTCAGGCGCTTCGATTGTAATCAACAGTCTGTATACGGCCTCGCACATTTGGCGAACGCTGCCTGCTTTCTTCATCTCTCTGCTGAATTTGCGCAGAACCGGTACGACCGCTTCCCTTGCGGCCATAATCGCATCAAATTCCCTTAGCTCATTCTCGCCTGCTTGCACCGGGTCGCCATCCAACGTATCCCGCATTAAGGGCTTCCACTGGCTGAGCGTCGTCCATCTGTTGCCGTTCATGCCTGATGCAAGCGCATAGTTCTCCAGCAAATCAAACGTTTCCCTCGTGATGCTGCCGTCCTCGGGGATGAGAAGCTCGGATTTAATACAGCGGAATACGGCTTCATATCGCCAGCCATGGGTGGCAATTTCCAGCGCAGAACGAATAAACTCGACGAACGGGTGATGAAGCGCACCATTCTTCTGATCGAGGAAATAGGGGATTCCGTAGTCTGCAAAAACCGCCTTAATATAATCGTTGTAGTCCGGTGCATTCCGCACCATGACGGCCATTTCCCGGTAGCGCAGCCCTTCGTCACGCACTCTTCGCGTAATATCACGTGCTACGGCTTCCACTTCTGCGCGGCGATTAGCTGCAGCATGAAGCGAGACGCCGCCACGTTCCAGCTCATGCTCTGATAGATGAAGCGGCTTCCTTCCGCCGTAATGGCGTTCCAAATGCGCCAGCATCGGATTTTCCTTGAACCTGTACGGGATGCCGTCCAGCAGGACAGGCTCCTCAATCTCCACGCCATTCTCGATTGCCAGATCGCGAAGTTTCATATAGGTCTCGGCAGTCGGCCGGAATAGATCCAGCTCATGCGGCTGTTCGCCTTGCTCGTAAAGCTTGTCCAAATTTAACGTCACGGTCATGCCTTTGGAGTGCTTCATCAGCGTGCCGAGCGCGTCGAATTCTTTGGGCGTAAATCCATGAAAGCCATCTACCCAAATCTCTGTATCTGCCGTAGAAGGCGCTTGATGAAAACCTTTGACCAGCCAGCTCAAATAATCCTCGGCATCAACATAGAGGCCGTCCAGCTCGCGCTCAAGTCCTGAGGCTATCATTTGCAGGTCATGAAGCTTCCTTCCAAGCAGCGAGCTGCCTTTCTGAGGCATTCTGCTTTCGACGAATGAGGAAAGCTCATCTGTGCCAATGCCGTACCGCTTCCACTCGGTCATCAGTTCACCCAGACGCTCAATGAATCCATGCTGGGACTCGCTGCCTTTGAACAGCTGCAGCTGCTCCTCGAGACGGTGTACGATTTTGTAAAGCAGCATATTCTTGCCGTTCTCGCTGATCGGAACCAGCGCGGTACCGCCTGTCTCCTGCATAATCCGGAATGATAGACGGCGGAAGCTGAGCGCCTGCGCTCGAATAGAACCACTAAGCTCTGCATGATTCAGCAATGCATATTCCGTTTGGAAGGTTGCCTGCTCCGGCACCAATATGACAATCGGCGGCCCGTCCGGCTGTGCCAGCACGCTGCTGCGAATTTGATCCAAACAATAACGGGTCTTCCCCGACCCTGACCGGCCAATTACAAAACGGAGCGTCATAACTCGCCAACCTCTTCTCGTTATTCGATTCTCCTATTCTACCATATGCCCCAGCTTGTTTCATCCCGAAACGCAAACATTTGTTCGTTTTTGTTTAAGGTAAATTGTTCTTTGTGCCAACGCGCTGAACCAATCAGCTGGATATCCAATCAAATATTGCATGTTCTGCAACATCTCCCCCAGCAAAGACGTGCCTATCAGCCAAATGATGCTATTTCTGCAACATCTCCCAACCAATTCGCATGTAGTTAGTATAAAAAATGAAATATGCTGCATTCTCAGCAACATATGACTGAAACAACTCCGCTAATAGGAGCAAATGCTGCACTTTGAGCAGCATTTACTCCATGCAACAATTTCTAGTTCAGGTTTAGCTTCTAGGCTACCAATCTCTGTGCGAGTGTGTAGGTGTATGGTATGGGGGGCGGGGGTTGCTGGGGTGTGAGGTGTTGTGTGGCTGTGTTGTGAAATTCATGGCTAGATTGTCGCTGACTTGGTTCACCCCAAAACACAAACGTTAGTGTGGGTGGTGAGGATCGTAGGTTTGGTGCTGGCGCTAGTGCTGGTACGGTGTTGGTGTTGGTGTTGGTGTTGGTGTTGGTGTTGGTGTTGGTGTTGGTGTTGGTGTTGGTGTCGGCGCGAGTGCAAGTGCAATAGCAAGTACGAGTGCAGGTGCGAGTACAAGTACAAGTGCGAGACAAGTGCGTGTGCACGTGCTAATGCAAGTACAAGTGCAAGTGGGAGTGCGAGTGCAGGTACGGGTGCGTGTGCAGATACGGATGCGTGTGCAGGTGCGAGTGCGTGTGCAGGTGCGAGTGCTGGTCGAGTGCAAGTGTAGTGCAGGTGCGAGTATAAGTGCGAGTGCTAGTACGGGTGCGGGTGCGAGTGCAAATGTAAGTGCTAATGCATGTGCAAATTCAGGTGCGAGTACAAGTGCGGGTGCATGTACGGGTGCGGGTGCTGGTCGAGTGCAAGTCGATTACGGGTGCGAGTGCGTGTGCAGGCGCTCCATTGCCCTCCCAAAAAACACTCCCTTACTTAAGTGACCACTTAAGTAAGGGAGTCTTAAAAAACGATAATCCAACTACCGGCTCCGCACTTCGAAAATCCCAAACTTCAAATAATGGCCTTCGTTGACGCCGACGATTTGGGGGTGATCCTTGCCGGCTGCGCGCCAGTCAATTAAACGCAGTGTCTTGCCTGCGTCGATTGCTGCTGCTTGGATCGTTTCGAGGAACAGCTCGGGACGCATATGGTAGGAGCAGCTGGCCGTAACCAGATAGCCGCCTTCATTCACAAGCTTCATCCCGTGCAGGTTGATATCCTTGTAGCCGCGTACTGCGCCTTCGATAGCGTTCTTCGACTTCGTGAACGCCGGAGGATCGAGAATGACCACATCCCATTTGCGACCGGCTTCTCCCATCTTCTTCGAAGTATCCGCGGATTTCGAGCTGCCGCGCTCTTGGCGCTCTTCGATTCCTTTCACTTGTCTGCGCAGATATTCGAACGCATCCGCGACAACAAATTCCACTCGCTCCTCGAAGCCGTTACGAACGACATTGCGGCGCGCTGTTTCGATAGCATGCTCCGATACGTCAAGGCATGTTACTTTCTTGGCGCCATATTTGCAGGCATGCAGTGTGAAGCTGCCCGTATGCGCGAAACATTCCAGCACCGTTGCGCCATCCCAATAAGGGAATGTGACGACTTTGCCATTCGCATTGACGGGGACAAGTTTCTCTTCGTTCAGAGATGCCAGCGTGCCGGTATCATCTGAAGGAGCCGAAGAAGGCGAGCCTTCTTCTACCGGCTTCAATTGAATGCCGCTGCGCGCACCCCAGCCAAGCATCAAAGGAGCAATCGAAGCTCTGTTCTCGCGTTGATCGAAGAAATAGCCTGTCTTCTGGCCTTCTTCGATGTCCACTTCCATCTGAAGCCCATTTTCCAGAATATCCACAATACGCGGACATTCGCCATACAGAACGCCTGTCCGCTGCTCGATTCCTTCCAGCTCGCGAACGGACACGTCACTGCGCTCGTAAATGCCCTGCGGCGCAAATACGGCGACTAATGCTGCGACAATCGCTTCACGGCGAATATCCATGCCTTGGGTCAGCAATTGCACGACCAGCACGCCGCCGAATCGGTCTACGATCAGACCCGGCAGAAAATCTGCCTCTCCATAGACCAAACGGCAATCATGACCGTTTACGAAACGACTCCGATGCTGCGCGCATTGCATGAAACGCTCGCGGAAGTATGCTTCGTCCATAGCTTCAATCGGCTTATACGATGTTACCCGAACGGTAATTTGCGATTTGGGATTCCAATAGCCCGTCGCCAAATACTTGCCTTGATGCGTAACCAGGTCAACTAAATCTCCCGGTACCGCCTCTCCTTCAACACGGTTGATTTCGCCTGCAAACACCCAAGGGTGTCCGGCCTCCAATCGTTTCTTGCGGTCACGCTGCAATATCGCCTTCGCGCGTTCCATCTGTATCCTCATCCCTTCTATCGCTTGCCTGGTCCGATCTTGTCATGCTCGTCCAATCTGCTGCATATGTATCGTTAATCTTGTTAAAGGAGCTTGCTGCCATGTTATTCATGATTATAACCCGCGTGCTGGGAGGCTTTGTCGTCTTCATGCTCGGCATGAGAGCGATGGAGCTGGCGATGCATCGTTCTGTCGGCCATCGGCTGCAGGACGTACTGCGCAGATCCACCGCCACACCGCTTCACGGATTGGCTGTCGGGACAGCAACAACGGCTGTACTGCAGAGCAGCACAGCCGTTACCGTAATCGCAATTGGACTGGTCAATGCCGGTGTTCTCACGTTCCCGCGTACGCTCGGCATCATTCTCGGCACCAATATCGGTACCTGCTTAACGACCGAGCTGATCGGTCTTAATCTCGGCAGCCTTGGATGGCCGCTGCTCCAAATCTCGCTCGTACTCTGGCTGCTAACCGCCTTATTCGGCGAGGTTGGCCTTGGCCGCTTCAGCCGTGCAGGACAGAAAGCCAGCCGTTTCTTAAAACCCTTTCGCAACGGGTCCGTCTTAACGGGAGGTTTCGCATTGCTCCTAATCGGAATCGGACTGATGCAATCCGTGGCACCTGCCGTACAAGCGACAACCTTCTTCCAAGGCTTTATAAGCCGTGCGGAAGACAGCGTACTGTGGGGACTAGCGGCAGGAGTCGTCCTAACGGCTGCCGTACACAGCAGCGCCGCCGTTATTGGCATTGTGATGGGACTCGCCCAGTCAGGTGCCATGCCGCTCGACGTAGGCATCGCGATTGTCCTCGGAGCCAACGTAGGCACATGTATCACGGCCGTACTCGCTGCGCTTGGGGGAACGCCATCGGGGCGTTTCGTCGCTTGGGCTCATGTGCTGCTTAATGTCGGCGGAGCTGCCTTGTTTGCACCGTTCGCAGGCGAACTTGGCACCATTGCGGCCTCTTTAACCTCGTCGCCGGCCAGTCAAATCGCTCATGCCCAAACCATCTTTAATGTCCTGTGCTCGGTAATTGCGTTGCCGATCTGTTATCTTCCGCGTTTAAGGAAGCTGTCAGCAACTTGAATCAGCCGCCGTTCTGTACGTTCAATCCGAGCAGGCGCAGCGCTCCGGCCAGAATCCGATCATTGTTGTTATAGCCGGATTGCTTCTGCCTGCGCCATGCTTCCAACGGTTCAAACCATTCCACGCCTCGAATTTCCTCTACCTGCGCTTGCAGCTTACCGCCTACTGCTTCCACGAGATAATAGTGAACTTCTTTATCCACAAGCCCTTTGGACTCATGGTTGTATTTGTATTTGATTTGATCGATTGGCGAAACGATAACGCCTTCCATTCCCGTCTCCTCGACGATTTCGCGAAGGGCTGTTTGCTCAATGGTTTCGCCCGGTTCCATTTTGCCTTTAGGCAGCGATATCTTGCCATAGCGGTCTTGGATCAACTGCACCTGCAGCTCACCGCCAACCTTACGGAACACGACGCCACCTGCTGAAATCTCCTTCATTTGCGTTCCCCCTTCGCGTTTCTTGGATACTACTGCTCTTATGTAGAGCAAGGACTCTCTTGCAGCCCTGTCCCGGCCGCATTAGAATCCTCGCTTCAAGCTATTGAATTCGTATCGGTTTACGCCTGCATCGCTTGCGGCTGCGGCGCGGCTTCGACTCGAGCCGTTGACGCCGAATGGACATCCAATACGCGTACAAGCTGTCCACGGCACTCATTGACGCCGGCTTCCGTAATTTTCACTCTGCACAGCTCGCCGATCAGCGATTCCGAACCCTCGAATACAACTTGGATATAGTTGTCGGAGTAGCCCATAATCAGACCGGAGCCTTCGGAGCCTTTATGCTCACGCTCCGGAATGACATCAAGCACTTCGCCGACGTATTTCTTCGCATAGTCCAATTGCATCCGCTCGGACAAGTCGATCAGCTTATGAACGCGCTCATTCTTCAGTTCATCGTCGATCTGATCTTCCATGCGCGCGGCAGGTGTACCCGTCCGTTTGGAGTAAGGGAAAACATGCATTTCGGCAAAGCCCATTTGCTCCATAAACGCATAGCCGTTCTCGAACATCTCTTCCGTCTCGCCGGGGAATCCAACGATAACATCCGTCGTAATCGCAACACCCGGCATCGCTTCGTGCAGCAGTTTGATTTTCTCGGCAAACTGTTCCACGGTGTATTTCCGGCGCATCCGCTTCAACACATCGTTATCGCCGGATTGCAGCGGAATGTGAAGATGACGGCACATTTTGCTGGAACGGTTCAGCACGTCGATCATCGCATCGTCGATTTGACTCGCTTCGATGGAGCTGATCCGAATCCGCTCAAGACCTTCGATGGCATCCAGATCCCATAGCAGGTCAGATAGACGGTAGTTCTCCATATCATCACCATATCCGCCGGTATGAATGCCTGTCAGCACGATTTCTTTGTAACCGGATTCTACCAGCTGACGAGCTTGGTTAATGACGCTTTCCGCTTCACGGCTGCGGGACAATCCACGCGACCACGGAATAATACAGAAGGTACAGAAGTTGTTGCAGCCTTCTTGAATCTTCAGGAACGCACGAGTACGCTCGGCGAAATCCGGCACATCCAGTTCTTCGAACTCACGTGTTTTCATAATATTGCGAACCGCGTTCACGGGTTGACGCTCATTTTGCAGGTCCGTGATATAATTCATCAGCTTGTCCCGATCCTGCGTTCCGATGACAAGATCGACACCTTCAATAGCAAGAATTTCGGCAGGCGAAGTTTGGGCATAACAGCCCGTAACCGCAATAACGGCATCCGGGTTACGACGAATGGCACGACGAATAATCTGTCTGCTCTTCTTGTCCCCCGTATTCGTTACCGTACAAGTATTGATTAAATAGACATCAGCAGTAGTTGTTTCGAAGTCGACTTGCTCGTAGCCTTCCTTCTTAAACAGCTGCCAGATCGCTTCCGTATCGTAAAAGTTAACTTTGCAGCCTAATGTGTAAAAAGCAACCGATGGCATAGTTGTTAAACGCCTCCCATTTCTCCGGATTCATACATGAGGCAGGCGAGTCCAACCATCGCAGCGGTTTCCGCGCGTAAGATTCGCTTGCCAAGACCGATAATGACAGCACCGGCCTCTTCTGCTTCCTCAGCTTCACGTTCGGTGAAGCCTCCTTCTGGTCCAACAATGAGCAAGATATTACGCGGCTCATCATTGCTCCAGCCTTCTGCTGTTCCTCGGCGCGCCTGGATTGCATCACGCAAACCAAGTCCACCGCCTTCCTTCTCATAACAAAACAATGCCAAGTGGTACTCCGGAATGCGTGCGACCAGCTCCCGCCATGACGCAACCGGCTCTATAACCGGAATACGACTGCGGTGCGCCTGCTCAGCAGCTTCCTTCGCAATCTTGCCCCAACGGTCAAGACGCTTGGCTTCCTTCTTCTCATCATATTGAACAATCATCCGCTGGGATTGGAACGGCAAGAAGCTTACTGCGCCGATCTCTGTCCCCTTCTGGATGACAATCTCCATTTTATCGCCCTTCGGCAAGCTTTGGGCTACCGTTACCGACCAAGTCGGTTCCCCGCTCATAGTCAGCCATTCGGAAACCTCGGCTTCCACTTTGCCCGGTGATAGAGCGCTTATCGTCGCTTCCGCGACACGTGTGCGGCCGTCACTAACAATGATGGTGTCTCCGGCTTCCATCCGCATCACGCGTGTAACATGATGAGCATCGTCGCCTGTCAGAACAACCAGATTGTCAGTAAACTGCTCCGGCGTGACAAAATATCGTTGCATCTTCGGTAGAACCTTTCCAGTCAAATCACAGGCCATTACGTTCAAGGTCTGTGTCAAAACTCCAACCTACATCATACACGGTTTGCACTCGCTCCGCTAGGGTCGTTAAACATTTTCCAGATACCCGCGTCGCAAGAAGCTACATTAAGAAATCGGTCCAAAGGGTCGACCAATCTACAGGTGAGAAGAACAACTCAAACGTATCTCGGCAGTACAAGAAAATGTTAATCCACACCGAAAATAGCGGATCAAGTGTTTCCTGCCGCAGAGATGGAATAAATACAATCAAAAGGAAGATGAAAATCCCCCACTGCGCATGTTTATCCATCTGTACCCTTACCGACAGAGGGACTAGATCTTGAATAATTCGATAACCGTCCAATGGTGGTACTGGGATAAGATTGAATAAAAATAGCAGGATATTTATCGTAATCAAATAGTAGGAAAAATGCCCAATAGCTTGTTGAACCCCGTGCGAGGCGGAGCCCAAAAAGCCGGTCTCATTCACAATATATACAGCAAGAATGCCAACTACAGCGATCAGTAAATTACTGAGCGGCCCTACTGCCGAAACTACGATCCCCATTAATCGAGGATACTTAAAGCGGCTTCGATTAACGGGAACAGGTTTAGCCCAGCCAAACCCGGCAATCAGTAATAAAATTGTCCCGAATATATCGAGATGGACGCGGGGATTCAGTGTTACCCGACCGGCATCATACGCAGTGCGATCTCCGAATTTATAGGCGCTATAAGCATGTGCGAATTCATGTACTGTAAAAGCAATCATGATCGTTAGAAAAATAAAAGGTAAGTCTTTAATCGGATACCACAAAAAGTCCGACACCGTTCACCCTCCTACACAATTTTGCGGAGCGTATGCTTACTCCGGTTTCTTCGCGATGAAAGCAAGCCAGTCCTGGTCACGCTGACGATCAATAATCGTAAAGCCTGCTTGCTCAAGACCTTCCGCGACGGCATCTTCCTTGTTCTTAAAGATACCCGATGCAATATAAGTACCGCCCGGTTTAAGCGCAGCATAAACATCGTCAATGAACAGCAGGATAATTTCAGCCAAAATATTAGCTACGACAACATCAACCGGTACCGTCACATTCAGCGGTTTATCCGTTGTGTTGCCATCTGTGTTCAGTACGCCCAGCAGATCGCTCAAATGCACTTGAATATCGTTCTCCAGCTTGTTTAATCGTGTATTCTCCGTAGCGGATGTAACTGCAATCGGATCCAGATCAAGCGCAAGCACGCGGCGTGCGCCCAGTAGAATCGCGCCGATCGCCAAGATGCCGGAACCTGTCCCTACATCGATAACTTCCTCATCGCCCTTAATAACCGTCTCCAGCGTACGCAAGCAAAGCGCTGTCGTCGGGTGCGTACCTGTTCCGAATGCCATCCCTGGATCAAGCTCGATAATCCGCTCATCAGGCGCAGGTGTGTACTCTTCCCATGTCGGCTTAATCGTCAAACGCTCCGACACCCGGATCGGCTTGAAATACTGCTTCCAGGCATTAGCCCAGTCTTCTTCGTCGACAAGTGCCTTGGTAATCTTGTAGTCACCTGGATCAATATCGAATTCGCGAAGCTGGTCGATTCGCTCAGGCAGTACGGCCATGAGTGCATCGATGTCCGAATCAAGCTCCGAGAAGTAGCCTTTAATAACTGCCTGGCCTTCAGGGATATCGTTAAGCGGGTGCTCATACCATTGGCCGAGCGATGTGTCCCGCTGTTTGTTCAGTGTACCTGATTCTTCAATGGATACGCCGTCGGCATCCATTTCATGCAAGAAGTTGGAAATCATCTCGATCGCTTCTTCGGTTGTCGAGATTGTCAGTTCATGCCATTTCACTTTGTAAATCCCCCTGATCGCGTTATCGTTTCTATTCGTCATTTTTAACCTATCTTGTCTATTCTACACCAGATAAAGGCTTCACACAAAAAACAAGCCCCTGCAGCCTATCGGCAGCAGAGACTTCTCATCACAGCCTTACTTAGAAACAATGTAGCTATCGGGGTAAGCGACTTTACCGGTGCGTGAGGAATCACTGATCGCAATCAGCGCAGCCAGAGTGCGTAAATTATCTCTGCCCGATGTCGAAGGCTCTCCGCCGTCTGCGATCCGTGCGGCAAACTCAGACAATACGCTGTGAATGCCTTGTTTAGAGTCCGGCAGAGGACCGTCCGCATAGGAAATGAATCGTTTGTTCTGCTCTTGGTCGACGATGTACACACCATATCCTTGACCGAGATCATCCAAATGAATCGAACCGTTATCGCATTGAATGCGCCAGTCACCTTCCCAAGGCGTTGATAGTCCCTTGGATACGAGGCTGCCTAAGTAGAAGACAGGGATTCCGTTGTCCAGCTCCATACTCGCCTGCACATTCGGATGACCTCTGTACATACTTCCTTGGATATTCCACGTTTTTCCCGACACGGTCCGAATATCGGATTCCAGTAAATAGCGAACCATGTCCACGTGATGAACCGCCATCTCAAGCAGCATAAAATTCTCCATTACCTGCTGATAGTCCTTGCCAAAATGATCATAGTAAAACTGAGCCTGCACAAACAGCGGTTTCCCCATTTCGGAGATGGCCTTCTTCAGCGACAGGACATGGTTCTGATAACGATAGTTCTGGCTGACCATCAGAATGAGCTGTTTCTCCTTCGCAAGCTCGACCAGTTCGCAAGCTTCACCGATATCCAGGACGAACGGTTTCTCGACCAGCACATGAAGCCCATGCTCCAAGGCAGCTTTGCAAATTGCATAATGATAAGGAGAAGCTGCCGTTACAAAGACGGCATCCGCCTCGCAGGATGTGAACGCTTCCAGATAATCCGTAAAGCATTTCTCTTCAGCCACACCGAGCTCTGTCGCGCATTCTTTCAGACGAGCCGGATTGATTTCAACTACAGCCGCATAAGTGAAGTCAACGGACTGCTTTACGAAATGAAGCGCAACGCCAAAACCGTGCATGCCGAGACCCACTTGAATGATGTTCAATGTCATTGTGCGGCTCCTTTATCTTTAAATAGATAGCCTACCCGGCCGCCTTCAGGCATAATGCCATAAATATAGACGGCAACCATCTCTTCGGTAACGATTAGGGAATGCTCATCTCCGCGTTTTGTGAGGACCATGTCTCCGGCACCGATTTCGTACGTGTCGCCTTCCGTGGTACACGTTCCTTTGCCGCTTATAATGATCCAGTATTCATTCGCATCATGATAATGCAGTTGAACGATATCGCCGACTTTAAGATGGTTGATCCCATAATGGCTTAGCTCGCTCCACTCCGGATACTCCTGTGCTGCACTTCTGAAATTAACAGGCATGTACATCCTCCTCACATTGCTTCAAACTCTCGTTAATTTTGCCATACGTTGAAACGTTTCACAAGGAATAAAAAAGATACCGCACCTCGACAACTTCGTGGGTACGGTACCTGGATTTGTTCACAAATTAGCTGTTCCACCGGTTTGTTCAATCAAATGAAGAGCGCGGTCAACCAAATCATCCCCGACAGTAGCGGTTAGCGATGCGCCGTCAGCGCCGCCGTCCACTTGCAGCACGCGCAATGCCATCAGCTTCAGCTGCGCCTCACGTGCTCCATCTCCATCTTGAAACGTGGCATGAATGACTGTCATAGAGGAAGCAGCCTCATGACTGCTTCTGCGCTCTGGCGTCTGCCTCGGCCGCTCGCTGCATGGCTTTCTTATCTTCCTCGTCAGCCAGCTCCGCTGAGAATTCCACATCTTCATTTTTACCGATCGGCAGCTCTGCGAAATTTTGTTTCTCCAAGTCTTGATCGCTCATGTTCATGCTCCTTCATGTAGAAATGGATTCAGACACGAAAGTTAGCATAAACAAGTGGCCGCGATCTTATGCTTTTAAGCCTATTAGTCGCCGCGGAATGCTTTCTTCATCTTCTCGAAGATCGATTCATGGTGCTCTTGCTGTCCGGCATCTGTGCCGCCTGCTGATCCAACGCCGGAGAACTGACGCAACAATTCCTTCTGCTCTTCGTTCAGGGCAGTTGGCGTCACGACGGTTACTTTAACGTGCTGATCGCCTTGACCATAACCGCGAAGGCGCGGAACACCTTTGCCTTTCAAACGGAAATAAGTGCCGGTCTGCGTGCCTGCAGGAATTTTCAGCTTCACTTTCTCTGTCAGCGTCGGAATTTCGATCTCATCGCCAAGTGCCGCTTGCGCAAACGTTAGCGGTACTTCGCAGTAGATATCATCGTTCTCACGCTCGAAGAAATCATGAGGCTTCACACGAATTACGATATATAAGTCACCGGATGGTCCTCCGCGGAATCCGCCTTCACCTTCGCCGCTTAAGCGGATTTGTGCGCCTTCATCGACACCGGCAGGAATTTTCACATTGATTTTACGCTGCTTCTTCACTTTGCCTGCGCCGTGGCAAGTCGTACATTTTTCTTTGACGATTTTGCCTGCGCCATTACAGTTAGAGCATGCTCTGCGATTTACCATACGGCCAAACGGCGTATTTTGAACCACTTCTTGCTGACCCGTACCGCGACAAACGGAACAGGTTTCCGGTTTCGTACCCGGTTTCGCGCCTGAACCAACACAAGTATCGCATGTTTCGGTGCGCGGAATCGTAATTTCCGTTTCCTTGCCGAACACGGCTTCCTTGAATTCGATGGTCATCGTATACTGCAAGTCATTTCCGCGCTGCGGAGCATTAGGATCACGACGACCGCCACCGCCGCCGCCAAAGAACATATCGAAAATATCGCCGAAGCCGCCGCCGAAATCGCCGGCACCGCCGCCAAAGCCTTGGTTCGGATCTACGTGACCATGTCGGTCATACGTAGCGCGCTTACCATCGTCACTAAGTACGTCGTAAGCTTCCTTGACTTCTTTAAATTTATCTTCCGCATCCGCCGCTTTGTTTACGTCCGGATGGTATTGGCGCGCCATTTTACGATACGCTTTCTTAATTTCGTCCTCGCCTGCGTCTTTCCCGACGCCGAGCACCTCATAATAGTCCCGCTTGTCAGCCAACTCCGTCACCCCGTCTCCTATTTGCGCTGCAAAATCATTATCTATCTAGACACACGAAAAACGGCTGCGCCGTCCAAAGTTTTTTCGGACGGCACACCGTTTGCGTATAACTTAATTTACACTACTTACTTCTTGTCGTCTACAACTTCATAGTCGGCATCGACTACGTTGTCTTTGCCTCTGGATGATGATTCGCCGCCCGCTTCCGGACCTGCGCCTTCAGCGCCTTGACCCGCAGCTTGTGCTTGCTCATACAATTTCACGGATAGCTGTTGAACGATTTCCGTCAACGCTTCTGCAGCCGCATTGATTTGTTCCACATCGTCTGTTGCCAGCGCTGCAGTAACTTTCTCTTTAGCTTCAGTCGCTTTTGCAATTTCGCCTGCATCTACTTTATCGCCAAGATCTTTGATTGTTTTGTCCACGGAGTACACCAGTTGGTCAGCCGCATTCTTCGCTTCAACAAGCTCGCGGCGTTTGCGGTCTTCCTCTGCGTTCAATTCCGCATCCTTCATCATGCGGTCGATTTCTTCTTCGGACAGACCGCCGGAAGAAGTGATCGTGATTTTGTGGCTCTTGCCTGTGCCTTTATCAAGCGCAGACACGTTTACGATACCGTTGGCATCGATATCGAATGTAACTTCGATTTGCGGTACGCCGCGCGGAGCCAGTGGAATATCGCCAAGCGTGAAGCGGCCAAGCGTTTTGTTGCCTGCAGCCATTTGACGCTCACCTTGAAGCACGTGAATTTCAACGCTCGGTTGGTTATCCGCATAAGTGGAGTACACTTGGGATTTGCTTGTAGGGATTGTCGTGTTGCGATCGATCATCTTCGTGAACACGCCGCCTGCAGTTTCGATACCAAGGGACAACGGAGTTACGTCAAGCAATACAACGTCCTTCACATCGCCTGTCAATACGCCTGCTTGAACTGCCGCGCCAAGAGCTACAACCTCATCCGGGTTAACGCCTTTGTGCGGATCTTTGCCGATCAATTTCTTAACTGCTTCTTGTACAGCCGGGATACGAGTCGATCCGCCAACAAGAACAACTTTATCGATATCGCTTGGGGACATGCCAGCATCGCTCAATGCTTGACGAGTTGGGCCAAGCGTACGCTCTACAAGGGCATGGGACAATTCTTCGAACTTCGCACGAGTCAGACTAAGCTCCAAATGCTGAGGAACGCCGTCTGCCATAGTGATGAACGGCAGGGAGATCGTCGAAGTCAGTACGCCGGAAAGCTCTTTCTTCGCTTTCTCAGCTGCGTCTTTCAGACGTTGTACAGCTGCTTTATCTTTGGAAAGGTCAACGCCTTGTTCTTTCTTGAATTCGGAAACCAGGTAATCGATGATTACTTGGTCGAAGTCATCGCCGCCCAGACGGTTGTCGCCGCTGGTTGCTTTTACTTCGAAGAAGCCATCGCCAAGCTCAAGGATCGAAACGTCGAACGTACCGCCGCCAAGGTCATAAACAAGGATCGTGTGATCTTCTGTTTTCTCCAGACCGTAAGCAAGTGCGGCAGCTGTCGGCTCGTTGACGATACGAAGCACTTCAAGGCCTGCGATTTTACCGGCATCTTTCGTTGCTTGACGCTGGCTGTCATTAAAGTAAGCCGGTACTGTGATTACGGCTTGTGTTACCGTTTGGCCAAGGTAAGCCTCAGCATCTGATTTCAGCTTTTGCAGGATGATTGCGGAAATTTCCGGTGCGGAGAAATCTTTGCCATCGATAACTTCTTTATGGCTGGAGCCCATGTGACGTTTAATGGACATGATCGTGCGGTCCGGATTCGTGATCGCTTGACGTTTAGCCGATTCACCGACAATACGCTCGCCGTCTTTCTTGAAACCAACGACGGAAGGTGTTGTGCGGTTGCCTTCCGGATTCGGGATTACGACAGCTTCGCCGCCTTCCATTACCGCAACGCAAGAGTTTGTTGTACCAAGGTCGATACCGATTACTTTACTCATAATTAAAGTTCCTCCTCAAAGGGATATAATTTGAATCATCTATAGGCAAGCTGATTGTTAACCGCTGACTTTAACCATAGCGGGACGCAGCACTTTATCCTTCAGGACGTAGCCCTTTTGCACTTCTTCAACAACGATGCCTTCCTCATGCTCATCGGATTCAACTTGCATAATGGCTTGGTGAAAATCCGGGTTAAACGGCTGCCCGACCGCATCCATCGCTTTAAGTCCTTCAGCTTCAAGCACTTGCTCAAGCTGGCGGAAGATCATGTCGACGCCTTTGGAGAACGATTCACCGTCGCCGCCGTTCTTCGCAGCATCAATGGCGCGGCCGAAGTTATCGACTACCGGCAGAAGCTGCCCGATCAGTTTCATGGAAGCATATTGTCCAAGCTCTTCCTTCTCCTTCATCGTACGGCGACGGAAATTGTCAAAATCGGCTTGTGCTCTTAAGTATCGCTGTTGGTTCTCTTCGGCTAATTTCTCAAGCGCCTCTACGCGGGAATCTCCTGCGCTTCCTTCTTCTTGTGGAGCTGCCGTTTCTTCATTCACCGTTTCCTGCGCTTCCTCGGCAGTACGGTTCTCTTCATGTTTATGTTCCTCATCTGTATGCTGTTCATTCACAGACACGAGCGCTTACACCTCCTGAAAGTAATCCCTAATTGCTTCACTCATGTTAATTCGCGTCATTTGTACCATCGACCGAGCAGAACCGCCATATCCTTGGACAGTAAATCCAGCAAGCTGATCACTTTACCGTAATCCATTCGTGTCGGTCCCAAAATCCCAATCGTGCCAAGCTGTTTGCCTTGTGCCGAATAAGTCGCCGTAATCAAACTGCAGTTGTTGATCGCCTCATGCGTATTCTCGGTTCCGATACGAACCTGAATACCGCTAGGCAGCGTACTGAACATCTGCATAATGGTCGGCGTCTCGTCAAGCAGGTCGAGCAGCGTCTTTACTTTGTCGACATCCTTGAACTCCGGCTGCGTCAGCATGTTCGTCGTCCCGCTTAAGAATACACGATGATCGTCTTCGTTCATTAATGCGTCGTCGAGTACGCCGAGCAGTCGCTCGCATTGGTCCGCATAACGGCCAAGCTCCTGACCGACTTCGGAATACAGCTTGGATTTAAGGCGCGCAATCGGCACCCCGATCAATTTGCTGTTCAGAATGTTAACAGCCTGCTGCATTTCCTCCATGCTCATATCATCCGGCAAGGAAATCGTGCGGTTCTCAACATGACCCGTGTTGGTAACGATAATCGCGACCGCAGTGTCATCACTGATGGGAACGAGCTGGAAATGCTTCAGCGAATTCGTAAACGTCTCCGGCCCAAGCACAATGCTCGTGTAATTCGTCAGGTTGGACATAATCATGGCTGCATGTTGAATAATCTGTTCCATTTGGTTCACTTTCTCCGTGAAGAAGGAGCGAACCGTTTGCATATCCTGTTCGTTGACTTGACTCAGTCTTACAAGATGATCGACGTAATAGCGGTAGCCTTTAATGGATGGAATACGACCTGCCGAGGTGTGAGGCTGTTCCAGAAATCCGAGCTCTTCCAAATCAGCCATCTCGTTACGAATGGTTGCCGGGCTAAAGCTGACATCGCTTCGTTTCGAAATGCTGCGTGAACCAATTGGCTCCGCTGAGCGGATATAATCGTCTATGATGACATTCAAAATCATTCGCTGCCGTTCAGTTAACATCGCAGTCCCTCCCGGTTTATAAAGATCGTTTCCTACTTAAGCTTCTTCCCAATTATTACGGTCATCCCTCTACCGTTAGCACTCGTTATCGATGAGTGCTAATCATTACTACAAAAATACCAAAACCGCTTGCCTATTGTCAAGTCAGTTCGGTATTTTGGGCGGGAAGAAAGATGAAAAAAGCCATCTCAAAAGCAGCATTCCCCTGCGCACTTTCAAGACAGCCATTTCATTGCAATCATTCGTAAAGTATTAAAGGACTCTTCTCCCCCACAAAACCCGATCGTTCCAGCTTCCTTCCAGCTCGGAGATCGTCACGCCGGGACTTCCGTACGTATGAATGACCTGGTTGTTGCCGATATAAATGCCGACATGGCCGACAATTTTGTTGCTGCTGTATCTGCCGGGGGTGTAGAAGAACACCACATCTCCCGGTTTGAAATACTCGCGGGTAACGTATTGTCCGATCTTCGATTGCGCTCTGGATGAGCGCGGGAGCTCGATACCTACATGGTCAAACACGTGCTGCACAAATGATGAGCAATCGAATTTGCGACTCTCCACATAAGGCGCTGCAGCAAATTTGTAAGGGATCGCCATGAATTGCTTAGCAAACGAGATGACTTTCTCAGCATCTGCACTAGGCGCGGTATTGCCGCCTTGGTTTCCGCCTTGGTTTCCCCCTTGATTTCCATCGGGGCTCTCGGCTCCTGTATTCCCATCCTGGTTATTGTCAGGATTTGCTTCCGTTTCATCCTGATTTCCATCCGTATTATCATTCGGGTTCCATTCCGAATCGTCCGTGTCTAAAGCTTTGGCACGAAGTGTGTTTCTTGGCACGCTCATGGCGGATGATCGATCAGGCTCTTCGACCGCAGGAGGTGTTACCACGATTGAATTGAGCTTCGCATCCCAATCGAGAGGCGTTTGCCAAAGCTGCGACAACGAGCTCGTTTCCAAATACAGTTTACGATCTATTAGCCGAGGAGCCTCATGCAGCGTCAGCGGCTCATCGCCGATATGAGCCTGCTTCGAATTCAGCTTGAATCGATATATGGGATCCGTGTAGCCCATTGATGCCGACTGGCTTTCAGGCTCCATTTCGTACCGATACCCGAACAGCTCTGCCGCTTGATCTGCCGGAATCCAAACCTTCCCGTCTCTCATCTTATAAGGGGTCGTCACCGCCCCTTGATGCCCTTGTATTTGCAAATTGACGAGCGAGCCGCTTGCGTTATTCTTCCCTATATGCGCGTTCTCTTTAGCCGAACAAGAGGCCAGAATTAGAGCCAGGGAGATGAAGATCATTAAACGCTTCATGATTTGCGTATCCTCCTGTAGGGTTGCTGATCTCATGTTAACAGCTTGTATTGTTCCCATTCCGGCCATTATTATGGCCGATCCCAGACTGGAAGAAACAAAAAGCCACTGTACCTTATCGAAAAGGCACAGTGGCTTTTAAGTTATATGATGCTATTCGTCGGAACATAATTGGTCGTTATGGTTACATTAGTTCAACATTCTTAGTACGGCGATTTCGTCGCAAGCATGCTGCTTCGGACAGTGGATACAGTCCGTCCATACTTTCTCGGGAAAAATCTCTTTGTTCACGATCGTGAAGCCGTTCTTCTCGAAGAAATTAACCTCGTAAGTCAGCGCCATCACTTTCGGGATGTTCTGCTCCTTCGCTTCATGAAGCAGCTGATCGACAAGCTTGCTGCCGATGCCCAGTCCCTTATAGCCTTCAGATATGCCCAGCGAGCGGATCTCGACGAGGTCGGCGCCCAGCTGTGTTAAAGAACCGCAGCCGACTACCTCACCTGAAACCTCCGCTACAACGAAGGTATGAATTTGTCGCTTCAGCATATCGCGAGATCGCGGCAGCATAATTCCTTTCTCGGCGTACCCTGCTATTAAATCCACTAATGTTTCGATATCACTCTCGGTCGCCTTTCTGCATACCGCTTGCATCTCACTCGCCTCCGCTTCCATAAACTCCATAGTTAACAGCTTTTAACACGAATAAATATACACCATCATGAATGTTAACACAAGAATAATTTGACTGCATCCGCACCCTTATCCGCTGATAAAGGCACCGAATACTTCGTTGCCGAGCGGGATTCCCTTCTCAGACAATCGATATCCGCCCCCGCTGCCTTCCGTGTACTCGATCAGCCCTTGCGAGAGTACGGTTTGAAGCGCCACTCCGAACACGCCTTCAATCGTTTGGCCGGGAAATTGAGCCGAGAAACGATCATTATTCACGCCTTCGAGCATGCGAAGTCCGACCATCATGAAATCTTCCATCGCTTCATGCTCGGGTACCGGGTTCGTTTCAAGTCGAGGAAGCCGCTGCGCCGCCGCATCAATGTAAGGCTGAATGCCTTTAATATTAACGTGCCGCTCGCCTCGGGCATAACCGTGCGCACCTGCACCAAGCCCATTATAAGGCTCGTTGCGCCAATACGTAATATTGTGTCTGCTCTCATGGCCGGGCTTAGCGAAGTTGCTGATCTCATAATGATGAAACCCTTCCGCTTTAAGCTTATCGATCAGAAGCATATACATGGCAAGCTCATCCTCTTCCGGCGGAAGCGGCAGCTCATTACGCTCATATAACGCATGGAACAACGTATTCTCTTCAACCTTAAGACCATAAAGCGAGTAATGCGGGAGTCCTAATTGCAAAGCACGATTAACACTGTCAGAGAGCTGCTCCACGCTCTGGCCGGGTAGGCCGAACATCAGATCGATCGATAAATTGCTAAAGCCTGCCGCACGCGCATTCTCGATGCTGCGATAGACATCGTCGACATTGTGAATGCGGCCGATCCGCTCAAGCAGCCCATTATCGAACGACTGCACGCCAAAACTGATCCGATTAACGCCGCCTGCCTTCATGGCTGTAAGCTTGTCCAAATCCGTAGTCCCCGGGTTCGCTTCCATCGTAAACTCCGCATCCGGATGAATGGGGAAGTATTTCTTCACGGAAGTCAGAAAACGCTCCATCTGCGGCGGTGTCAGCACGGTAGGCGTGCCGCCTCCAACGAATACCGTATGGATTTCTTCCGGCGGAAGCGCCTCAACCGTCCGCGCCATCTCGCTCTCCAGCGCATCCAGGTAAGCATCTACAGGCTGCCCACGAAGCACATAAGACGTAAAATCGCAGTAGTGACACTTGTTCGTACAGAAAGGGATATGAATATAAAGCGCCTTCGGCGCATGGTTAAACATTAGCGATTGTCACCTCCATAAGACGGGAATTCGTTACAGCAAGGTGTAACTTATCGTTGTCATGAAGAAAGGGAGCACGATGGCTCCCTCCCCAGAACAACGTCTCTAAGATTCTAATCCTCGTCGATCTTCAGCACGGCCATGAATGCCTCTTGCGGCACTTCAACACTGCCGACTTGCTTCATCCGTTTCTTACCTTCCTTCTGCTTATCAAGCAGCTTCCGCTTACGGCTGATATCGCCGCCGTAACACTTGGCAAGAACGTTCTTGCGCATCGCTTTAACCGTTTCGCGAGCGATAACCTTCGTTCCGATCGATGCCTGAACCGGCACCTCGAACATTTGACGAGGGATAAGCTCCTTGAGCTTCTCGCAAATGATCCGTCCGCGGTGATACGCGCGGTCCCGGTGAACGATAACGGACAAGGCATCCACCTGCTCGTTGTTGAGCATGATGTCCATCTTCACAAGCTTGGACTGGCGATAGCCGGACAGCTCGTAGTCGAAGGAAGCATAACCCTTCGTGCTTGATTTCAATTGATCGAAGAAATCATACACGATTTCGGAGAGCGGCATATCGTATGTGATCGTTACTCGGTTCGTATCCAGATATTCCATGTTAACGAACTCGCCGCGTTTGTTCTGACAAAGCTCCATGATCGCTCCAACGTAATCATTCGGTACGATGATAGCTGCTTTTACAAACGGTTCCTCGACATATTCAATCTTGCCGATTTCCGGATAGTTCGACGGGTTGTCGATCTCAATGACATCGCCATTCGTCAATGTAACGCGATAGATAACGCTCGGCGCGGTCGTAATGAGCGGAATATTGAACTCGCGTTCAATCCGCTCTTGGATGATTTCCATGTGGAGCAATCCCAAGAATCCGCAGCGATAGCCGAAACCAAGCGCCGTGGACGACTCCGCTTCATAACGAAGCGATGCATCGTTAAGTTCGAGCTTCTCAAGCGCATCACGAAGATCGTTGTAATCCTGCGTTTCGATCGGATACAAGCCGCAGAATACCATCGGGTTGATTTTGCGATAACCCGGCAGTGCTTCCAGAGCAGGCTTCTTCGCATCGGTAACGGTATCCCCGACACGGGTATCCTTTACGTTCTTAATTCCCGCAACGACGAAACCAACGTCACCGACAGCGAGCTCATCGACGATTCCCATGCGCGGCATGAAGGCACCGACTTCGATGACTTCAAACTCCGCTCCCGTTGCCATGAAGCGAATTTTCTTGCCCGATTTAATGCTGCCGTCGATAACGCGCACATATACGATAACCCCTTTGTAAGGATCGTAGTGCGAGTCGAAGATAAGCGCTTTAAGCGGCTCGTCCGGATCACCGGTCGGCGCCGGAACTTTGCTGACAACCTGCTCCAAGATTTCCTTGATCCCGATGCCCGCTTTCGCAGAAGCATGAACGGCATCGCTTGCGTCAAGACCGATAACATCTTCGATCTCCTGCTTAACGCGGTCCGGCTCTGCGCTTGGCAGGTCGATTTTGTTCAATACCGGAATGATCTCCAAGTTGTTGTCGAGTGCCAAATACACATTGGCAAGCGTTTGCGCTTCGATGCCTTGCGCGGCATCAACAACGAGCAAAGCGCCTTCGCAAGCAGCCAAGCTGCGCGAAACTTCGTACGTAAAGTCTACGTGTCCCGGCGTGTCGATCAAATTCAAAATGTATTCAACACCGTCATCGGCTTTGTAACCGAGTCTGACGGCTTGCAGCTTTATCGTGATGCCGCGTTCGCGCTCCAGATCCATTTGATCGAGCACTTGCTCTTGCATTTCTCGCGATGACAACGCCCCGGTAAATTCAAGAATCCGGTCCGCCAGCGTTGATTTCCCATGATCGATATGGGCGATAATTGAAAAGTTGCGAATTCGTTTTTGTCTGTCTCGTACGTCCGCCATGCTAAACCCCCAGAGGTACCTAATTGCTAATCATTCTTATAAGTATAACAGCTTGTAGGGTGACCATCAATCCGTTACCGATTCAAAAAACGAAACGACCATCCGAATTCCTTTCGAAGACACCGTTTGAAGCACCCCTGCCGTCCCATCTGCAACCTTATTAACCGTCGCATCGCTGCGCAAATCAGGCAAGCCTGTCAGTCGTTTATTGAGCTCTTCTTGGAGCTTGCGCTCGTATTCTTGACGAATTTCCTCTTCCGTTCTTCCGTGCTGCGCATCCGCCACGGTGCGTCTTTGAACATTTTGATCCACTTGATTCTCGGGGAGTTGGTCGAGCTTAGCCGCATCCGATAAACCGGAAGTATTGGAATTGCCCTCATTGTCGGTCAGGATAGAAGACGAATAACCGGCAGGGTTAACAGCTTGAACGCCTCCTTCAACAGGTCCATATACACGTTCAATGCCGCTTGACGCCATATCTATACCGAACAGAATGATGAGCGCAACCGCTCCCCCTACCAGTGCCATTTTCATCGATTGACGACGCATTCGATTCACTCCCCTACGAGTACTCTATTTTTTCGATTTCGATACCGGCTGTGCCGTAACTTTCGCCGAATCCCAGTAGATGTCCGAGATGATCTTCGCCAGCACATCAATGGTCCGATAGGATTCCTTCAGCGTGTTGTCGACTCCGCCCACTTCGATCAGGACGCTGTCCGGCGAAAGCGATTGATTATATTCCCCGTTTCCGCTGGCGGTCGTTTTGCCCAAAATCCCGCGTGACAGTCCCGGATATTGCTTCTCCAGTGCCTCGTGCATACGGTTCGCCAGCGCTTCATTCTGCTTCCAATTGGGGTTGGCCAGCCCAATGATGAAGAATACTTCCGCATACGTTTCCCCGTTAATGGTGATCGTCGTGTTTTTGCGCCGCAAGGAATCTCGGTGGATATCGAAGAAAAATTTGAGATCGTCATTTTTGGCCATCGCATCGACGACCGTTTTCTTCGAATACTTATAGGATAGGAGCCAATTGTAGTTTTTAATCGCCGTTACATAATCCGTGGAAGATTGTTGTGCCCCAATGCCGCTCTTCTCCAGTTGAAAAGCAAGCCGTTTGCCAAGCAGCGTGATGTTTTTCACCGACGATTCGGCGTATTTCTTGCTGCTGATTTCGGGGAACCAGGATTCGCGGCTGTGAGAATGGTAGATAAATACGACCTTCTTGCCTCCGGTTGTCGGCGTCGCCGGATTAACCGGCTCGACCTGCTCCGGATCTGAATCCGGCTTCGTATCCCCCGGCGTCTTCACCGGCGTCGTCGGCTCTTCCCCTGTATCCGTCGCGCTATTATCCGGTTCCGTTTGATCCGGCTGCGTGTCTCCTATTTCATGATCCGGCCTCCCCGAATCCGTTACCGGAAGCCCTGATCCTTCCTCTTGACCCGGAATCGAATCGTGATCTCCCGATTCGACGACCGCATCTGTACCTGTCCCTGGTCGAAGGATAACGGTCGTATCGCCGCTCATGCCGGGGTACTGGCTTGCCAGCAGGCTCCTCGGATCCTCCGGGTTAATGTCGGTCAGCAGTCGGAACAAAAACGTACTGATCTGGCGGCCATTAATGGCTGTTCTAGGTGAACCATCGCTTGTGCCCGGCAATTCCATGGACAGCATGTCTTTAAATAATCCGCCGGATACCGCTGCCGCGAACCCTTTCATCGACGATACCGGCGATGACGCGGCGTTCTGATGCACGATTGCACCGATTCCTACTACAAGGACAAGGATCATCGATCCCAATGACAACAACGCAAAGGTACGGCCTGCTACAAGCAGCTGACGCAAACGCATGCTGCCTTTGGCAAGGTTCAGGGTCACTATCCATCGCTTCATTCCATGTACTCCTCCCAGTTCCAATTGTGGCATTCCTTCATCGCGCACTAGGCTAGTATCACTTTATGAAGCAGGTGGATTTAATAGAACCGAAAGTTTACTAGAGTTGGAGATTGCTAGATTGCTAGATTTAATAAAGTGCGAATAGAGTTTTCTTCCGCGAACCTACAAAAAGCTGCCCCAAAAGCCATAATGGACTTTTGGGGCAGCTTCCGAGCTTCTAATGCTAAATTCGTCCCGAATAACCTAGTGCGTATACGCCGCTACATTCGTTTTATCGACTGCTTCATGCAGCGCGGCATTCAGTCCACTGGCTACGATGTTGGCGATGTCCTCGATGAACTGATCGATTTCTTTCGGTGTCACAAGCAGATCATGACCCAGAGGCCCAAGTGCCTCGCGGACAAGCTGCAATCGCTCATTCTCGTCGATAGAATCAAGCAAGCCAAGGAACCCCTCCGCTTTGCCCGCGGCATGTTTCTTCAAATGCTCCCGCATCAGATCTATGCTGTTGCTGACGATCGTCGAAGCATACAGCACAGTCGGAACCCCGATCGCAACAACCGGCACTCCCAGAATCTCCTTCGTAATCCCCCGCCGCTTGTTCCCGATGCCCGAACCGGGATGAATGCCGGTATCCGCAATTTGAATCGTCGTGTTTACCCGCTCAAGCGCCTTAGACGCCAACGCATCGATCGCAATGATGAGATCCGGCTTCGAGCGATCTACAATCCCTTGTACGATGTCGCTCGATTCAATGCCGGTTATTCCAAGCACGCCCGGCGCAACGGCGCTTACATTGCGGTAGCCCGGTGCGACCTCGTTCGGCATCAGCTCGAAGAAGTGACGCGTCACAAGCGCGTTCTCAACGACGATCGGACCGAGCGCATCGGGCGTTACGTTCCAGTTGCCAAGTCCGACGATTAAGACGTTCGCCGTCTTGCTAATGCCAATTCGCAGAAGAAACTCCGCAAATTCCTGCGCCAGCTTCGTAGCCACGCGGTCTTGCAGCACGGTGTCTTGTTTGCGCAGCTCCGGCACTTCGAAGGTCACATAGTGACCGATCATTTTGCCCATAATCCGCGAGCCTTCTTCGGTTGTAACTTCAAGTCTCGTGATCGTTATCCCGTCATCCTCCGATACGTCGGAGAGAACACCCGGTACCGGACCGTTCCCTGCTGCCTCTGCATATTCCTTCGCTTCAAGCGCCAAATCGATCCCCACGTTAAACTCTTGCAGATCAAGCTCACTCATGTTATAAGGGCGCTCCTTCCATCCGTTTGTGTCTAGTTTGCGAAAGGGAACCTCTAATTATGCGGTTACTGTCGTATTCCGTGGAATTCAGGCAATAGCGAACTATTGCTTTTTGGTCATGCCCATGATACACTATGTCAAGTTGTGTTGTTACAAAGGGATTCTCCCTTTTTACAGGAGGTGAATGCAATGCCAAACATTAAATCCGCAGTCAAACGCGTTAAAACTATCGAGAAACGCCGCGCTTTGAACGCTTCGCAAAAATCAGCTCTTCGCACGGCCGTTAAAGCTGCTGATCAAGCTGTTGTTGCTACTGATGTTGATGCTGCTCAAGCAGCTCTAATCAATGCTACAAAAAAGCTGGATAAAGCTGTAACTAAAGGCCTGATTCATAAAAATGCAGCTGCTCGCAAGAAGTCGCGCCTGGCTAAAAAGCTTAACGCACTTAGCGCACAAGCCTAATCAATCAAACGAAAGTCCTGCTCTTACGCCTAGTGCGCAATAGCAGGACTTTTTTTATGTTCTTATTAGGCCGCAAGCGAGAGTAGAAACAGCTCCAGCCCAAGCGTCTTATCAATGCGCCCCGTCTTCATGCTGTAATCCAGCTCTGCCAGCTTATTCAGATGTTTCCCGAGCGTCTGTGCCGTAAACCGTTTGGCCTTCTCTGCGGCAAGCTTGACGGCGTATGGATGCAAGCCCAGCTGCCCTGCCATCTGCTGCGGGGAATAATTGTGCTGCTCCAGCTCTTTCACCTGCAGCATAATCCGAAATTGCCGCGCGATTAACGCTGCGATCTTTATCGGCTCCTCGCGGCGCAGCAGCAGCTCTCCATATAATTTAAGCGCACGGTCCACCTGCAGCGATGCCATTGCGTCAATAAGCGCGAAGACGTCCTCTTCTACCGTCGAGGCAATCAGATGTTCCACATCACTGGCGCTGATGGAGCCGCCGCTGCCGGCATGCAGACAGAGCTTGTCCACTTCATGCGCCAGCTGCTGCATATTGGTCCCCGTACGGGCCAGAAGCAGCTGTGCAGCGTCACGGCTCATACCGCGTCCCTGTTCTTCCGCGCGTTTAACCGTCCACTGCAGCAGTTCATTCTCCTGAAGCTCTTGAAACGGAATTAACGCATCCTGCTCCTTCAGCAGCTTAACAACCTTACGACGCTCATCCAGCTTCTCAGCCATGACCTGAAACACGATGACACTGCTCTCATTAGGCTGCTTCAAATAAGCAATCAGCGCGTCTGTCCCATGCTCAAGCTTCCCTTCCTTGCCTTGAGCCGCTGCGAGCACAGAGGAATCCCGAATAAGCACCAGCTTGCGCGATGCGAAGAAAGGCAATGTCTCGGCTTCTGCTACGGCCTCTTCTATAGGTGTTTCCGATGTATCGAATTTAACAAGACCAAGCTCTTGCTCTTCGGGCGGCAGCAGCTTGTCCGCCAAGACTGACACAAACTGCCGCATGCGATACCGGTCTTTCCCGTACAGTACATAGACGGGGCGGAACGTTCCCGCTTTCAATTCCTTCATGACATCCTTCATTTCCACGGATCGAGTCCCCCTTTAAACCACCAACCCTACGATAGCGCCATTTTGCAAAAAACGCAACAAAGGGATGAAGTCAGCTTGCGACTCATCCCTTTGTCCCCGAACATCTATATAAACACTCGCTAGCATACGGTCCATGGTACCGGCTGCGAATGGTCATACGACGTCAAGGTGCCGTCCTATGACTGGTTTCCTGCTCCCTACACCATACGCGAACATCCCGTAAAGTGTGCATCAACCGCCACATTATTTAATAGATTGTACTTGCTGCTCGGTTGCTTTCTTGGCATCCACGGAATAAACATGCTTATTCCCATCGGCATCCGCACCTTCGTAAGTCAATACCAAGCTGTCTTCGGACCACTTCAAATTCGCAATGCCGGTTCGTTTGACGCCTTGAAAAATCATTAGGCTGTCTTGCACGGTATAGACGCGAACGGTATCCTCCACAATAAACGCTTGATACATGCCGTCCGGCGAGATAGGCGACGCCATAATCATATTTTCCGTGGTGAAGCCGGTACGGTCTTTATCTGCCGTCGAATTGGCATTATCCTGCTTACTGTTCGCCGCCTGATCCTCGGCACCACTGTCCGTAGCAGCAGCGGTATTACCGGAATCGGAGTTGGCATCGCTTGAACGAGAAACCTCGTAGTTAGGCGATTGGCCTTTTACAGCAGGTGCCCCGCCATCCGTTTCGGCAGTGAGCGGCGGCATCGTTTCACCATTCGGATCGACATTCCGGATCTCCGACTTCATCGTCGGCGTCTCATCGGACATAGAGGCCAGCGGCGCAGCTGTTTCAGTCGTAATTTCATTGGCAGCAACGGAATCGTTCGTTGCCTTCTCCGACTGATCGGCACTGGTCGAAGCATCGGCTGTTGATGTATTCTGTGCCGTATCGTAAGTATTGGATGAATCTGCGGCCATGTCCTGTGCGGAATCGTTCATCGACCTGCTCGGGTCGTAATTGACGATAAACAGCCCCGCAATGATCCCCGCTGCTATAATGCCGCCTATTGCACGGATCGAGAATCGGTCCGTCCATCTTCTCTTCTCCGAGCTTGGCGCAATTCGTCTTGCCGTTGCCGATGAATTCAATTCACGGTCTTGCATGGAAGTATTGCCTTGAACGGTATCCTGAGCGACTCGAAGCTCTGCCAGTCGTGGCAGTATCGCGTCCACTAAACTGTAGCTCGGCGTGACCTTCGGCAGGTTGGTTAGTCCGGAGGAGAGCAATTCAAGCCGTTCAAGCATGGCTGCACATTCCGGGCAATGCCGTGTATGAGTCATCAAGAATTCGGCTTCCTGCTCATCCAGATCGCCGTCAAGCTGCCTTTGCATATAGTCCATCACCTCTTGACAATTCATCCTCGGACACCCCCTCTCTGATAATCATGCAGGTATGTTTGCAGCTGTTGTCTTGCCCGGAATAAATAAGATTTGACCGTATTCAGCGGCAGATCAAGTGAATCTGCGATTTCGTTGTACGAGAAATCCTGCAAATAACGAAGAACAACAACGGCCCGATGATGCTCAGGCAGCTTGTCGATCGCTTTGCGAATATCCTGCGCAGCATAGGAAGTAAGAACTTCCTCCTCCACCGATTGATTATCCTTGAACACCATTTCATGCTCGTCAATGGATACAGTCGGTTTGGTTCGACGAAACTTATCGATGCATATGTTAGTCACAATCCGCTGTACCCAAGTTTTAAACTGGGCTTTCTCTTCATAGCTGCCGATTTTCGTATAAATACGAATAAGTGCTTCTTGAGCCGCATCCATCGCATCCTGCTCATTGCCTACAATATAGTAGGCTGTCCGGTAAACATGATTCTCAATCTCGCGCAATAGAGAAATAAGAGCGTCGCCATCGCCGGCTTGTGCGGCTTTAATAAGGCCTGGCTCTACCACGGAGGATCCCCCCTTGCAACCTTTCAGACGGAAAGGTTCGTTATAATGTTGCACCAAGCCTAAACATTTCTTTATAAAAATTTAAGCTGTTGTGATGAAGCTAAATGAAAATCAATGAAAAAGTGCCGTAAAATTGCGGATCATCGCCGTTTCCAGGCCAATCGGCACACATCTTATTACGAGCGTTCCTAAAGAACGATGCGGTTTCACTTCGATTTTGAAGAATTAATGAAGGAAAGCATACTATCCAAAATGATAGCAGAAAATAGAACAACCGTACACCCTACTAGAAATTACCAGTGGGCGTACGGCTTTTGGACCACGTAACAAATCAGTATTGCGCTTGCCAGTCAACCACGTTTCGGCAAGGTTTTCCCTGTGCGCTGTAATTCGTTAAGTTATCGAGCACGATCGACAGTGCTCGGTCCATATAATAAGGCGTATTGCCCGTTTCATGCGGCGTTATAATAACATTCTCCATATTCCACAGCGGATGCTCTTGCGGCAGCGGCTCCTGCTCGAATACATCCAGTCCCGCGCCGGCGATTCGTTCCTGCTGCAAAGCATCAACGAGCGCAGCGGTATCGGTTGTGCCGCCTCGCCCAATATTAATGTAAATCGCGGACGGCTTCATGACCGCAAACTGTTCCCTGCCTACCAGGTGCTTCGTCTGCGCGGTCAGCGGCAAGCAATTCACGATGTAATCGCTTTGCGCAAGTACTTCATTTAACTGTTCGATCGTATACATACGGTCAACCCATTCAGCCGGTACGCCCGACTTGCGAACGCCGAGCACGTTCATGCCGAACGCCTGAGCCAGCTTGGCCGTTTCAAGCCCAATGGCGCCGGTCCCGAGAATCGCTATGGTTTTCCCATGCGCTTCTCCCATAATCTTCGATGGCTTCCAGGTTTGTTGTTGCTGGTTGCGAATTGCAATATGTACGTTCCTCGTCAAGGAGAGCAGCATGGCAAAGATCGATTCCGATATTCCGTTCGGATGAACACCGGAAGCATGCGTCAAAGTGACACCGAGCGATTGGAGCCTTTCCAGCGGGATGTGGTCGACACCCGCACCTAGATTTTGCAGCCATTTGAGTGAAATGCCGTCTGCATGAATGATTTTGAGCACATCGCGATTCCAGCCCAAAATGACTTCTGCATCCATCAGAGCTGCTCTTGCCTCATCGGCGCCAAAGCCGCTTACGCTTACATAGTCTAAGCTTGGACAAGCCTCTTGTATGGCCTTCACTTGTTCTTCGTCAAAAGGATGTACGGACACGATCGTTCCCATGGGCTTAATCCCCTTCCCAAACCGTTCTTTGCCACAGATTACCACCGCTCCGAGAACGATGTCAAACTGAAAAGTACGGCAAGGTTTGATTCTCATCCCAATCTCAGTATAATATGAGGTAGACAAGCGCACGAAAGGAGCCCTCCACGATGACTAAGACCAGCAATTGGTTTGACGATTATTTGGACCTCTACAACTTTGCCAAGCAGCTTGGCGATCAGCAGTGGCAGGAAGAGCTGCTCGAAGCGATGCGTCAGAAGGATGCATTGGACCGCGAAGAGGCTGTACGAAGTGCCAAAGAAGAGCTGTGGCATAAATTCAATACGATCAACCATCAAATGATGGATCTGCTTGCCCAGATGAAGCAGAGCAGCGATCCCGCCGAGGAAAGCACGATTCGCGAGCTGATCGGAACCTTGAAGCTACAGCGCATGGATTTGGCGAAGAAAATCAAATCGCTTAATTAAATAGATACAACATAAATGGATTTCCCCGATGCCTTGCAGCTTGGCTGCTAGGAGTCGGGGATTTTTTCTTTGCGGGCGATTGTTTGATCGGGGCTCACGCGAAATTGGACCTCGCCGTTCCAATCCGTTCGGCGAATTTGAATATTGGCGCTCGCCAGGCGCTCCAACACCTCTTGAGCCGGATGACCGTAGGTGTTGGTTCTCCCGACGGAGACGATCGCCCATTTCGGCCTCCAATAGTTAAGCCAGAGGTCGGAGGTCGAGGTTTTGCTGCCGTGGTGAGAGATTTTCATGACGTCGATTGGGGGAAACGGCGGTGAAGATTGAGTGAGATCCGCAGACGGTGAAGACGAAGAAAGATCCGCAAACAGTGAAGTTTGGGAGAGATGAAGCTGTTCCAGCAGCAGCTTCTCTTCCTGAGCGTCAGCATCGCCCGTAAACAGGAATCTCCGATTGTACAATTCGACGAGCAAAGCTACGCTCTGCCCGTTCTGTTCGTCTTCCTCCGCAATAGCCTCGTCATCGCCGGGCGCCATACCGAGTACTTGAATTGCCGTACCGGGGTCGACTTGCCATTTCAAGTCCGCGGTACTCTTATATAGCGGGATATCCTTATCGACCGCCGTCCGCAGCAGTTTCGCCGCATCTTCGGAAGCTTTCAGCGTCCCGTTCCACATGATCGCCTTAACTTCGATATCGCTTAGCACGGCGTGCAGTCCTTTAATATGATCGCTGTCGAGATGGGATAGGACGAGCAGATCCAGCCGGTGTACCCCGCGTTTCTGCAGCAGCGGCACGAGAAGCTTGCTGCCTACCTCATAGGGATCTTTGCGCTTGCGCCAAGTCTCTTGATTGCCGAACTGTACAGCTCCTCCCCCATCAATCAAGATATGTTTGCCGCCCGAGGTACGAATCAGGATCGCGTCGCCTTGGCCCACATCGATATAATCGACATACGCATTGCGGTCTCTGAAATCAGGGTGGTAGGCCCATAATACAAGCAAACTTAAGCCTGCTGCCGTGAAGGACAGCAGCATGATGCTTTTGCGGCGGGCACGCGGCGATTCCGCTGAAGACATGTCTATGAACGGAATTGCGAGCGGTACCGCTGGATTGGATGCATGGATCGGCTGAGTCGAGTCTGAATTGGGATATGGATTTGAATGATGGAGCAAATGCGAGTGGGAATATGATTCCAAACCCGAAACTGAATCCGCCTCTAACCCCAGTGATGAGGTTTCTTCCGAATAAAGCCGACCTCGACGCGCTATCCTTCCAAGCAACTCGAAACAGCCCCATAGCAATCCGTAGTACCCTACCACCCACCAGAGCGGCGGGGCTGCCCAGATCATCCGAAAGCTGTTCCAGCTGCTCAGCTGCGTAACAAAAGCAAACGTCCAATCATTGCCGACGACGGCTACCTGCGACAACAGCGCTCCCGCGGGATGCCATAACGCTCCGAGCAGCATGGATGCCCCGCCAAGCGGCATGACGATAAAACTAATGAAAGGTACGAGTACCAGGTTCGCGCCCAGCGAGAGCAGATGTACAGCGTTGAAATAGTAGATCGTGACCGGCAGTGAAACGAGCTGCGCGACCACGGTGACGGTGAGCAGATCCAGCAGGGAGCGCGCCCACCGGCGCTTCCCGGCGGGCAAGCAGCCGCGCACGGGCGGTACGCCGAGAATGAGACCCGCCGTTACGAGGAACGACAGCTGAAAGCCGACATTTCCGAGCATGTACGGGTCGAAGGCGAGCATGAGCAGCGCGGCGGCGGCCAGCAGGTGCAGCCCGTCGCCGAGCTTGTGCAGGCGGGCTGCACCTAAGCCGAGCACGGCCATAATGCCGGAGCGTACGACCGACGGCGAGGCTCCCGCGAGGAGCACGTACAGCGGCACCGCCGCCATGAGCAGCAGCAGCATGCGCTCACGGGTCATGCGCGTTAAGCGCAGCAGGCCGCCGAGCAGATAGAGAAACACCGCGACGTGCAGGCCCGATATGGCCAGGATGTGCGTGAGCCCCAGCTGCGCAAACCGGCCGTACACGGCGGGATCGAGATCGTCGCTGATGCCGAGGACGAGGCCTTTCATGTAACCGGACTGGAGGTCCGGATACAAGTTGTCCATTTGCGCTCCAAGCGCGGCGCGCAGATCATCGACATAGCGGAGCAGCCCGGCAGCCGACCAACGTGTCCCGGCGCTTTTCTGCACCGCGGAAGCGCCATCCACATTGAACAGCCAGTGAATGCGCTGGCTGTTCAAATAGCGGCGATAATCGAAGCCGCCGAAGTTCGTGGCGGCCATTGGCGCGGACAGTTCTCCGGCTGCCGACACCTTCTGCCCGCGCTTCCATGAAGCTGCTTCAACAAGCTCCGCCTCCGCCGCTAGCCGTACCTGTACTTGAACTCGCTCACCACCAACCCCTTCAGGACTGGCTTCTCCGCCCCCCAGCAATACCTCATTTACCGCTACGCGGAACCGAACCTGATCGCCGTCAATCTCAATCGGCGAAATGATAGTCCCTCTGATCTCCGCACCGAACACGACGGAACCTGCCGGAACAGCCTCATAAGCAGCCGATTGAAGCTCTGGCAATGCAGTGACATTGCGAGAATCCGCCCACATCCGCTCTCCGGCAGCAGCCATGTAGGCGATGCAACATGCAGCTGCGAGCGGCAATGAGGCACGTTTCATAAGCCCCAGCGCTAGCAATACAGCAAGCAAAGCGCCGCCGGTTAAATAAACGCCGTTGTTCGTCAAGCTCGCAGCGGCACTTGCGCCTGCTATCCAACACACCGTAAACCAGATGAGCGGTCTTCGCGCCACCATCCACCCATCCCCCTTCCATTAAAACAACAACAAAAAACCTCCGCTACACCCAAGAAAGCAGCCATGTTCAATCCATAAAGGACCGCACAGCTCTCTTCCCTAGGCACAGTCGGAGGTTCTTCCCCACTTGTGCTGATGATTTGATTAACCAATAACATTCATACCGGCCTGAGCCGGCGGCTCATACGCAGCAAGATTACGAAAAACAATGCCTTTCAAGCTCATCAGCGATGCTACCTTATCGCTGTCTTTGGCATAGGCGCGATGATACACAATCTCGCGCACACCGCTGTTAGCGAGCATGTTCGCACAGGTCCAGCAAGGCTGATCCGTCACATAAACGGTCGAACGCTCGCGGTCAATCCGGTCCGTGAAAAGCAGCAAATTCTGCTCGGCATGAATCGTGCGGATGCAGCGCTGTTTCTTCACCATCTGCTCCACTTCACCGACCTGCTTCATTTCAAGCTCCTCGACGATCATGCAGCCATCCTCAGAGCAGTCCGCAACTCCCATTGGAGCGCCGTTATAGGCCGTTCCAAGCAGCTTCTTCCCCTGAACCAATACGGTGCCGACATGTCGTCGCGGACAACGCGAACGGGTCGAAACCATATACGCGATATCCATAAAATAAGTATCCCAGTCTTTTCTGGCGCTGTCTTGAAATTCTTCTGTCATTCTCCGGCTCTTCCTCCTTGTGCATCCGTACCATCTACATTTACATCTATGACTGCAAACTGCAAGCTGCACGCTCAATCAACTCATGCAAAATATCATCTATGCCTCTCATTCAATCCGGCGGCACATGTACGGGCTTGGGAACGTATGATCATTAATAAGCGAAATACTTTCTACTTCCTTCATGCGCGTTTATAGCCATTGCTTCCCGATATTTCTCTTATTGTCGCATAATCAAGGATGGAGAACAATGGAAGATTTCATTTTCTCAAGCAGCTTCGGCCCTATTCCTTTCACACGAAGCAGGTCGTCCATGCTGCTATACAATCCGTTCTTCTCCCGATCCTCGATAATTGATTTCGCCTTAGAAGCACCGATACCCGGAATCGCATCCAACTCCTCGACCGTCGCATGGTTGATGTCAATCTTCCCGCCGGCCGTGTCGGCTGAACGTACCTCTTCTTCCTTACCCGCAACTTCTGGCTTTGTATCAGCAGATGCTGCTGCCGCTTCAGGTGCAGGCTTAACGCCGCCTACCTGCATATCCGCGATTCGCTTCTCAAGCGGCTTTAATGCCACATCCACCTCATCAGTCACCGATACCCAGCCCGGCGGCTCCTCATCCTTCGGATGTAAGAGAGCGGTCACGGCCAATAAGATAGCGCTGAGAAACAAGGCGAGAATCAGCAGCTTTTGTCGATCCCAACGGCCTGATTTTGTTTGCGGCATCCCATTACTCCTCCCCGATTTAGAAAACTTTGTAATTTTTAACGTTATTGCTGGTCATGATGGCCTTGCTTTCCGGCATAACGTAGTAAGAGCACCTTAATGACTTTATTGATCCGCTTACCCAATACAGTGTTAAAGCTGCGCTGATCGCCTTATAGCGCATAGGAGGGATTGCGATGAATGTCGGATTTATCGGGATTGGAAGCATGGGCAGCTTGCTCATCGATACGTTTATCGGATCGGGAGCTCTGAAGCCGTCGCAAATTACAGCCAGCAATCGTACTTTAGCAAAAGCAATCTGCTTAGCTGACCGCCATCCCGGTCTTCAGGCTGTCCCTTCGAACCGCGACGCCGTTATCGATCAGGATTTGATTTTTCTATGTATCAAGCCTATGGAATTTAAGAACGTCATCGATCAAATCCGCGACGTCATCCAGCCGCAGCAGATCGTCATTTCCATTACAAGTCCGGTTATGATCGAGCAGCTGGAAGAATCGCTTCCGTGTAAAGTAGCGAAAGTCATTCCGAGCATCACAAACTATATGTGCAGCGGCGTATCCTTGTGTATGTACGGCAACCGGATGACCGATGCCGATAAAAACCGCTTGAATCATCTTCTCTCTTACATTAGCGAGCCGATGCCGATCAGCGAGCAGCATACGCGCATCGTATCGGATTTATCCAGCTGCGGGCCTGCCATCATGTCCTATCTCCTTCAGCGATTCATCGATGCAGCCGCAGAGGAAACCAACATCCCTCGTGAAGAGGCGCGCATCGTCGCCAGCGAAATGCTCTTAGGCACCGGCCAGCTCTTAACGTCAGGCGGCATGTCTCCGGAAGAGCTGCAGCGGCGAGTAGCTGTTCCGGGCGGTATTACGGCACAAGCGCTGGCACTGCTCAATCGCGAGCTGGACGGTGTATTCAATCGCCTCATCCGAGCAACGCATGCCAAATACAACGAAGATTTGGAACGAGTGAAAGTGTCCTTATACGGCAAAGAGGTGAACGGCCCTTAACGCATGCTTTGCGCTAAGAGGTCGCTCACCTCTTTCTTTATTATTGACGGATTCGCTATGAACCCGTTCCGTATTTAGCCAACTACGATATTAACCAGCTTGCCTTTAACGACGATCAGCTTGCGAACGGTTTTCCCTGCGATTGCTTCCGCTACTTTCTCGGACTCTTTCGCAATTCGCTCCATCTCAGCTTCGTCGGTATCGGCCGCAATGGAAATGCGCTCCACGATTTTGCCGTTAACTTGTACGACGATCTCGACTTCTTGGTCAACCGTCAACGCTTCGTCGAACGTCGGCCATGCCGCATAAGTCAAGGCATCCGTACGGCCCAGCTTCGACCACAGCTCTTCCGCGATATGCGGCGCAAGCGGCGAGAGCATCTGAACAAAGCTCTCCATCGCTTCGCGCGGCAACGATTCCGCTTTGTAAGCATCGTTGACGAAAATCATCAACTGGCTGATCGCCGTATTGAAGCGAAGGTTCTCGTAATCATCCGTGATCTTCTTCACGGTACGGTGCCAAGTGCGTTTGAACGCCTCTGAAGCTTCAGAAGCTTCGCCGCTTCCGCCGATTTTCTCAGCCAGCTCACCGCTGTCCGTAACGAACAAGCGCCATACGCGAGCCAAGAAACGGTACATGCCTTCTACGCCATTGGTGTTCCAAGGTTTCGTCGCTTCAAGCGGCCCCATGAACATTTCGTACATACGCAGCGTGTCAGCGCCGTATACGTTTACGATATCGTCCGGGTTGATTACGTTACCGCGTGATTTACTCATTTTTTCATTGTTGGTGCCCAAGATCATCCCTTGGTTAACCAGCTTGTGGAACGGCTCTTTCGTATCGACTACGCCGATATCGTAAAGCACTTTATGCCAGAAGCGCGCATACAGCAAGTGAAGCACGGCATGCTCCGCTCCGCCGATGTAGAGATCAACCGGAAGCCACTCGGCTTGCTTCTCCTTGGAGCACAGTTCTTTATCGTTATGCGGATCGATGAAACGCAGGTAATACCAGCAGCTGCCGGCCCATTGCGGCATCGTGTTCGTCTCGCGGCGCGCACGCAAACCTGTTTCCGGATCGATTGTTTCTACCCACTCCGTTACATTCGCAAGCGGAGATTCGCCCGTGCCCGACGGTTTGATTTGATCCACGTCGGGAAGCAGCAGCGGCAATTGATCATCCGGCACCGGCTTCATTGTTCCGTCTTCCAAATGCAGAATCGGAATCGGCTCGCCCCAGTAGCGCTGACGGCTGAACAGCCAATCACGCAGACGGTACGTCACTTTGCCTTGACCTTTGCCTTCCACTTCAAGCCATTCGATAGCGCGCGCAATCGCCGCTTCATTGCTAAGACCGTCCAAGAATCCGGAGTTCACATGCGGACCGTCGCCTGCGAACGCTTCAGCCAGCACGTCGCCGCCTTGAACGACTTCCACGATTGGCAAATCGAACTGTTTCGCAAACTCCCAGTCACGCTGGTCATGTCCCGGAACAGCCATAATCGCGCCTGTGCCATATCCGGCAAGGACGTAATCGGCAATCCAGATCGGAACAAGCGCGCCGTTCACCGGATTAACGGCATAAGCACCTGTGAATACGCCGCTCTTGTCTTTATTCAGATCCGTACGCTCGAGATCGCTCTTCCGCGCGGCAGTTTCTTGATAATCCTTGACGGCAGCTTGCTGTGCGGAAGTTGTAATCACATCTACCAGCTCATGCTCCGGCGCAAGTACGCAGTACGAAGCTCCGAAGAGGGTATCCGGACGTGTTGTAAATACAACAAGCGAAGCATCATGTCCGTCAATGGCGAACGTAACTTCAGCACCTTTGGATTTACCGATCCAGTTGCGCTGCATATCTTTAATGCTCTCGGTCCAGTCCAGCTCTTCCAGATCCTCAAGCAAACGCTCGGCATATTCCGTAATCCGCAGCACCCATTGGCGCATCGGCTTACGAATGACCGGATGGTTGCCGCGCTCGCTCAAGCCATTGATAACTTCCTCATTGGCAAGCACCGTCCCAAGCGCCGGGCACCAGTTAACCGGCACTTCAGCTACATAAGCCAAGCCTTTATTGAACAGCTGGATGAAGATCCACTGCGTCCATTTGTAATAGTCCGGATCTGTTGTGCTGAACTCGCGGTCCCAATCGTAGGAGAAACCCAGCGATTTAATTTGACGGCGGAAATTGTTGATGTTCTTGACTGTAATTTCACGCGGATGTTCGCCCGTATCCAGTGCATGCTGCTCAGCCGGCAAGCCGAACGCATCCCAGCCCATCGGATGAAGCACGTTGTAGCCGCGCATTCTCTTATAACGAGAGACGATATCCGTCGCCGTGTAACCTTCCGGATGGCCGACATGAAGTCCCGCTCCGGATGGATAAGGGAACATATCAAGTGCGTAAAATTTCGGTTTTCCTGCATCCTCAGTCGTTTTGAACGACTTGTTCTCATCCCAATGCTTCTGCCATTTCGGTTCAATGACTAACGGGTTATACCCCTGCTGCTCCTGGCGTTCCTGTGCCATAACGAATTGCCTCCCTATTCTCTCTTCCATGTCAATCCAGTCCTTGTCAGAAAACAAAAAAACTCCCGTCCCTAGCGACAACGCTAGGGACGAGAGATTATTCTCCCGTGGTACCACCCTAGTTAGCAAACGACATGCTTTGTCGCTGCTCACTCTTAGCCCTTAACGCAGGCGAAACGGCACGTTTACCACTGAAATCGTGTTCACGCGCGGCTCCAAGGCGAGTTCACTTCACGTTGGTCCGGCTTGCACCTACCGCCGGCTCTCTGATCCAAACGCTGCTAAAGCTACTGCTCCTCTTCAACACCTAAAATAGATAGTTCGATTATAAATAAGCGAATCCTGTCATGTCAAGGCGCAGAACGCCCGGAATCGGTCAAATTCACTTGATTGCCGCAAAAAACAGCCGTTCTGCTTCCGAATCAGGCACTTCCAGCGTGAAATCCGCAAATTGCTCCACGCGGCTGAAGCCTGCCATTAGCAGTGATTCCCGAATCCACTCCGCATCATACGCCCGCTGCACGTGCATCTCCTCGATGCGCGAGAATCGGTTGTCTCGCGAGCCGCTCTCCTGGGCAAAAATCGTAAGTCGATGCTCGATTTCTACCCGCTCTTCATCCAGCTCGCAGGTCCAGATATAAGCCACATCCGGATCATCGAGTACAAACGGCTGCTCCGCGGCATACCGAGCTAACGTATTCGGCGCATGAACATCAAAAAGGAACAGACCGCCTGGTTTCAAGCCTTGATAGGTTGCTTGGAAAGCGGCTTGAACCTCATCTTCTTCCGTCAGATAGTTGATACAATCGCAGAAGGAGATAACGGAATCGACCTCTTCGCCAATCTCCCACTCGGTCATATCCTGCTGGAGCCAAGTAATTGAACCGCCGCTGCGTGAAGGTTCTTCCCCCCATTTGCTTTGCCCAATGGTCAGCATATCGGAGGAGAGGTCAATCGCGAAGACCTGATAGCCGCTTCTCGCCAGCGGAATCGCAATGCTGCCGGTTCCGCATCCCAGATCAACGACAGACTTCGGCGTTCCGTACCTTGTCCAGCATGCCTCTGCAAACTTCAGCCACTGCGGATACGGCATCTCTTCCATCAGCCTGTCATACACGGAGGCGAAATGCCGATAAGCTTCCATCTCTACTCCCCCGCGTCTGCCGCAGAAGCAGACGGAGTCGGAACAGCCGCCGCCTTCGCTTGCTCGGTCAGCTTCGTCCAGCTTCCTTCTTGGACGACAAGCCCTTCACGCATCAGCTTACCGATTGCACGCTTGAACGCGCCTTTGCTGATGCCGAATTTTTGCTTGATGATTTCGGCTTGCGTTTCATCCGAATAAGGCATCGCGCCGTTCGGACGTTCCTTCATGAACGTGAGAATCCGCTCCGAATCTTCCACGCGACCTACTTCCTTGCGCTGATTCATGGATAGATTCACCCGTCCGTCCTCACGGACGAAAGTGACTCGTGCTTTCACGCGCTCGCCAAGTCGAAGCAGCCGCGTCCGCTCATCCGCGGGGATAAAGCCGTATGCGCCAAAGCCGATCACGCCGCCATCGATCATGACAAACGATCCGATCTTAAGCGTCTTCGTTACCCAGCCTTCAACCCAAGTGTTATGCCAAGCTTGCGGCGCATGGAATGCCAATTCGGCCAATTCTTCCTCGAATGCCACTTTAGCAACAAGACGGCCGATTTTGTCATGAGCAAGAATGACGTGAACCTCATCGCCGCGTTTCGGACGCAGCTCCTTCAGCTCCGGCTGCTCAGACAGCGGCAGCAGCAGCTGACGGCCAAGCCCCATCTCAAGAAAGGCCCCGATACGCGGATGAATATCCGCTACAGCCAATCTCGCCACGGTGCCGAGCTGAATGAGCGGCGTCTTCATCGTCGCGGCGATGCGATCCTCCGAATCAAAGAACAGAAATACATCATAGAACTGCCCGATTTGCGGACGATGCCCAACTAGCTCGGTATAGTGCATCAACACTTCGGATTCACCGTCGGTCATGAAATAACCGTAAGGCGAAACTTCACGTGCCAGTTTAAGCTTCATTGTAGTACCGGCTATTAAACTCATGCGAATTCCACGACCTTCGCGTCGGACCACAGACGTTCGATATTGTAATATTCGCGTTCTTCGCGGTGGAACACATGGACAACGACATCACCGATGTCTACCAACACCCATCTACCCGTATCCTGGCCTTCGATTCCGCGAACGCGTACGCCGCGAGACTCCGCCTGTTTGCGGATTTCCGTTGTAATGGCCTGCACCTGCACATCCGAATTCCCGTGACAGATGACAAAATAGTCCGCTACAAGCGAAATGTTCTTCAAGTCAAGCGCGATTACATTTTGTGCTTTTTTATCATCAGCTGCCTTAACTACAAGCTTGAGCAGCTCGTCGGAATGAACCGTCATAGCCCCGCCTCCCGTATCGTTAGTAGTAAATCATTGCGCGCTGCAAATGTCAGCGGATAAATACGTTTACCCTGCTGCAGCAAATAAGTAATCGTTGAATCAAAACCTGCGACCAAGGCGCGTTCCACGCTATGCTCCGCTAGTTCCCGGATAGACTGCACTGCGGGAAAATCACGTCCGGGCTCCATATAGTCAGCCAGGCAGACGATCTTGTCCATCAGCGTCATCCCCTCGCGACCGGAGGTGTGGTAACGTATCGCATCGATAATTTCCGGATCTGTGACACCGTAATCGCGCTCGGCAACGAACGCGCCGACAGGCGCATGCCACAGCTCTTTATCGAACGCTAGCAATTCAGCGGGAAGACCTTCTTCCCGAATGATCGCTTCCATACGGGAGGTGGCCCAATATTTGGCAACATCATGCAAAATAGCTGCCTGCTCTGCCTTAACGGGATCGGCGCCAAACCGCTCGGCGAGGATGACCGAAGTCTCCATTACGCCAACCGTATGCGTCCATCTCCGCTCCGGCATCTCGGCTTTTACCCTGGCAATCATCTCATCACGATTCATAGAGCTCGTTCCTTCTGATGAACGAATAAACTTTCTCCGGAACAAGGAAACGAATCGACCGCCCCTGTGCACGGCGATTACGTATATCTGTCGATGAGATACCGATCTGCGGCATCTCTATGATGGACAGCCTTTCCTGCAGAAAAGCGGGAAGCGCGTCAACCTTCAGCACCTCGCCGGCTCTGCGAACGCCAATAAAACGAACCAGCGCTGCCAATACATTGATTTGGTGCCACTGCGGCAAGTCATTGACGCGGTCCGAACCGATAATGATGCTGAACTCTCGATCGGGATACAGCTCCATGAGCGATTTCACCGTATCGATCGTGTAGCTGGTCCCTTCCCGTTCCAGCTCCACGTCCATCCCGCGGAAATGAGGCTGGAAATCAATGGCACGGTACACCATCTCCAGCCTGGTTTGGCCGTCAGCAAGAGGCCCGTTTTCTTTCAGCGGCGGATGACCGGCAGGTATAAACCACACCTCGTCCAGTCCGCAAGCTTCACGTGCCGATTCGGCAGCAAGCAAATGGCCATAATGAATGGGGTCGAACGTTCCGCCCATAAATCCCACTTTAATCAACGACATGACTCCTCTCGCCTTAGCCGAACCCGCCCTTAAGGAAGCTCGATTGTTTTGTTATCTTTCGATTCTTTGTACAATACGATCGTTTTGCCGATGACTTGAACAAGCTCGGAGCCGGATTCTTCCGCAATCCATTGGCCAACTTCTTTAGGGTCATCCATACAGTTGTTGAGCACGGATACTTTGATCAATTCCCGAACTTCAATCGCTTCTTCGATATGGCGAACGAGATGATCGTTGGTGCCGCCTTTGCCTACTTGAAAAATCGGCGTTAAATGATGCGCAAGTGAGCGCAAATGACGTTTTTGTTTACCTGTTAACATATGTGATTCCTTCTCTCGTCAAAATAATCCTTATTTGGCGAGCAGCGCTTCCAGCACCGTCTCCCGCATCGCGGCAACCGGAGCCGGGCGGCCCGTCCAATATTCGAAGGCGTAAGCGCCTTGATAAATAAACATTCCGAGCCCGCCGTGAATGCGGCAGCCTCGTTCTTTCGCTTCCGCGAGAAATCTCGTTGTCAGCGGGTTATAAATCAGATCGCTCGCCACCGTATCCGGCTTCAGCCAAGCACTGTCGATCGGTGTGGCTTCCACATTCGGATACATGCCAAGCGAGGTTGTATTAATAATGATGTCATGCAGACCGCAGGCTTCCTGCAATTCTTCCTGCCCAATGGCGCGAATCAACGGCACCAGTGCGCGGAATGCATCTGCAAGCTCTTCGGCACGAGCGACCGTACGGTTGGAGATCGTAATCGAGCCTACGCCTTCGCGGGCCAGTGCATACAGAATGCCTCTTGTCGCTCCGCCTGCACCGATAATAAGTACATGCGCGCCGGCAAGCTCCGACTTCGCCTCTTCTTTAAGCGATCGAACATAACCAAGACCGTCGGTATTGTAGCCCGTCAGATGACCGTCCGTGTTCACGATCGTGTTCACGGCACCAATCGCCTGCGCGCTCTCGTCGATTTCATCAAGCAGCGGCATGATCTCGAGTTTATGCGGGATCGTCACGTTCACGCCGCGGATCCCCATCGCACGCACCCCTGCCACGAAATCGCCAAGTCGGTCACCGGTAATATGAAAAGCGGTGTAAATGCCGTTGATTCCGGTCTCTCGGAATGCCCGGTTCATCATAATCGGCGATTTCGAATGCCGGATCGGATCCCCGATTACACTGTAGAGCACGGTATGGCTGTCCACTGCGTTGCCCATCCTTCTGTTCACTCTCCCCATGCAAGATGAATCGGCTGTTATGCAATTCGATTAAATCAGCGCATCACGCTGCAGCACTCGGATCCCCTTCGGCGCGAATACATCAATCAGTGCGCCGCTGCTGCCGTTGATATGAATCCAGCCCAGACCGGAAATAAACACATCCGTATCCGTGCCGCGTTTGATCGTCATCCGATGACGCGTCCAAGCCGGCATTTCCGCCAGCTGCTCCTTGGAAGGAGGCGCGAGCATTTCGCCTTTATGTGTTTCATAAAGCTCATCCGCGCGTTCCAGCTTCGTCCGGTGTACTTGAAGCGCATTCGAAACATAGAGGGAGAAGGATTGACGATCCCCTTCTATAAAATCAAACCTCGCCAAAGCGCCGACAAACAACGTTTGCCCCTCATTCAGCTGATAAACGAGCTGCTTGATCGGTTTATCCGGCAGCAAGGCGCCAAGCACCTCGCGCGGCACGATCTCTGTCATCCGGTGCGTATACACGATACCGGGAGTATCGATGATTTCATTCCCGTCGTCCAGCGGAATATGAACCGCATCAAGCGTTGTACCCGGGTAACGGGAAGTGGTCAGCTCACGATCCAGATCGCTATAGTCGCGAATCAGTCTGTTGATCAGCGTCGATTTGCCGACGTTGGTGGCGCCGACAACATACACATCCCGCTTGCCGCGGTGTGTGCCGATGGCTTCGATAACGCGATCAAAGCCGATATTGCGCTTCGCGGAGCAAAGCACCACATCGACAACCTTCAAGCCTTGCGCCTTCGTTTGCTTCTGCACCCAGTTAAGAATCCGGTTCGGGTTAATGCTCTTCGGCAATAAGTCAATCTTGTTCACGACCAGCAATACGGGATTGTTGCCCACGAACCGCTGCAAGCCGGAGATCAAGCTGCCTTCAAAATCAAACAAATCGACAATATGTACAACCAAGCTTTGCGTATTCGCTATCCCGCTTAGCAGCCGTAGAAAGTCGTCTTGATCCACAGCGATCGACGCTGCTTCATTATAGTTCTTGATTCGGAAGCATCTTTGGCAGATGGCCGGATCCTTGGCAAGCGCCGCTTGCGGGATGTACCCGAGCTTGTCCGATGATTCGGTCTGCAGCTTGACACCGCAGCCCGCGCAAGCCAGTTTGTCTTCTTGATGGTAAGTAGTCATGATTTCTTATGTTCCTCCTCGGGCCATAGCCCTTTCTTCCGCAGACGGGACAGGGCAATGCGTTCCAGAAACCGATTGAAACGGGTCATGATTCCTTCATCATGTGGTGCGATTGGACGGACGAGAATTGTAAACAATCCCATCCTTCTTCCGCCAAGCACATCTGTCATCATTTGATCACCGATTACGACCGTTTGCTCCGCAGACAAACCAAGCTCCTTAAGCGCGCGAGTGAACGCCCTTCCAGCCGGCTTCCGGGCAGCATGAACGAACGGAATATTCAGCGGATCCGCGAACTTCCCGACACGTGTCTGATTATTGTTGGATACGATGACAACCTTGAAGCCAAGATTATCGCGCACATCGTCGAGCCATTGGACAAGCTCCGGCGTAGCCAGCGGTTCTCTTGCTCCCACGAGTGTGTTGTCGAGGTCTGTAATGATGCCTCTCATCCCTTGCTCTTTCAAGGTATGCAAATTGATATCATAAATGGTATTGACGCGCATGTGCGGCAACAGCCGTTCAAACATAGTTTCGACTCCCCTGCTTATCGCTATCACGCAAACTATACCATAATTAGTGAATTTGTTGCAAAAAAGCCGCTAAAGAGGCGTAAACACACCTCTTAGCGGCTTGTAAGCTCATTTATCCCAAATGCTCGCGGATATGTTTCATCGTCAGCGACAAACGATCTGCTTCTTCCCTTGTCATCGTCTTATTGCTGTACATCGCTTGCTCGAATGCCACTTGAACTTCACGGAAATGCGTCTGCAGCGAAGAGAGCCTTCCCGACCAGCGTGCCATCGTTTCCCGGACCGTCTCATACTCATTGTAGTCGAGCCCCTTCTTGCGGCAATACTTGATCAAACGGTTCGTATCTCTGACAATTCGCTCATTGATCGTGCCGGAACCGCCGCGAGATCGCTTGAATTGAGCCAGCAACGGCCGGTAGCCAAGCACCGCGAGCAGCAGCGCAAGCACGGATGCTGCCGTCCAGAACATCCAAGCTTCAACTTTAATGCCGCCTTCTTCAGCAGGCTGTATCTCGTTGTCCAGCTCCGGAACCGGAACAGGCGCGAGCTCGGGTTCCGCTGCGTCCTTCGGCACCGCATAAGGGAATGCGAATCCGGAAGTCGCTTCGAACGGCAGCCAGCCATAACCGTTAAAATAAATCTCTACCCAAGAATGCGCATCCGCGTTACGTACGGTATACGTCCCTGCGTCGCTCTCCTCCGGTTCGATGCCCGTCATCCCTTGGAGACGCTGCATATCCGGATCGACCGGCTTCGAGCCCGGCGAGTATCCCTTCACCCATCTGGCAGGAATGCCGAGCGTGCGCGACATAACGGCAAGGGATGTGGAGAAGTAATCGCAGTAACCCTCGCGCACTTCAAATAAGAAGGAATCCACGAAATCATCACTGACTCGCTTCGATAAGTCCGGCGTATTGGTATAGGAGTAAGTGGCCTGCAAATAAGAGACCAATAAATTCACTTTATCGTACGGCGTTGCGGCTGTAGACGTGATGTTCTGAGCCAGCTGTTTGACACGTTCCGGCAACGTATCCGGCAGCTGCAAATACATCGGATCGATGTCCTTGCTTAGCGCTGCAGGCGCTCCGGTTTTCATCGCAGCTACATCCAGAATCGGAATGCTCGATTGAATGATATAACTCTCGGGGTAGCCGCCCGTGCCGCCCTTGGGCAAGCGCAGCTCCCAGGAATCAGACATCCAGCTCAGTTTAGGCAGCGACGTATTCTTGCCGTTCACCGCAACCACGGAAGAGATCGGCCCTGCACCGAATAGGACCGGATACTTCTCTTTCTTCAGCATCGTTACCGTCTGATCGACAACCTCTGTCTTGGTCGTATCCGCAATGCCGTTTGGTTTCAATACCTGCTTGCTTTCGATAGAGCCAAGCGCCTTCTCTTTCTTCTCCAGCGGCGCTTCCGTCCAGCCCTTGCCGCTATAGAGCGACTTCGTTTCGCCGCGCCAATAGCTTCGTTTGGTGGTCGTGACGGTCATGACCGGCGTGTAATCGAATTCGAATCCGTTGCCCAGCTCATTGTCATCGCGGCTGTAGCCGGATTGCCCATCCGCATTATTCTTCGATGCAGGTACAATAATTGCTTTATCGCCAACCAAATTGGGGATCGATTCGCCGCGCGCTTCTTTCCACGCCGTATAGGGATCCGTCAAGATCGGCTTCACGGCCGGAACAAACAGTCCGGCACCCATAACGAGCGTAATGATCAGCAGCATCGGCAGAAACAGACTAAGCGGATATTCTAGCAGCTGCGCCCAATTCTCAGGATGGCGTTCCTTGAATCTGGAGAAGTGGCTCGCGACCAGCCAGCCAAGTCCGATAAAGACGAGCCATGCAATTTCGTCCCACAAATGGATCGGCGTGAACAAGGAATCTGCCGCAGCCAGCGATAGAATAGCAAGTCCCACGGCGATCATCATATAAGCTCGTTTATGGCGCAGCAGCACAATCGCATGGAATACGGCCCATACGCCAAGGCTAATCCAGATAAATGGCGTCAGCTGGTCGTACTGGAGCTTGAACCAATCCAGCCATTGCGCGGCGGACCGTTTATTGCCTTCGAAGGCCACCCACACGTACCCCGAGTAAGCGGCATTAAGACCTACCAGCGATAGCAGCTGAACCGTGCCGGAAAGCAGCTTGGATGGAATGAGCAGATTAGCGGCAACTGCGGCGAACAGAATGCCATTGACGATCGTATAGGTCTCTGACCACCAATAGTCGCCCAGGCATCGAATCCATTGATAGACAATAAGCGCGGAGAAAATAGCCGATAGTTTACGATAAACATCCGCGGAAAACCATTTGATTGCCACGCGATTGAAGGTTCTCATTAATGCTGACCTCCTTCAAGCGCGTCAGGCAGCTCCTGCAGCGAGCTGATCGAATGCAAGGCGAAGCCGCTCTTGCGCAGCAGCTTCATCCATTCGTTGCCGCGGATATCGCCTGCGATGGTTCTGCCGGCAGCGGTCTTGGACTGCAAATGGATGAGCACGGGCACGACGCCGGTACGGTTCAGCCATTCCATGGCACGAATGGTTTCTTCGCCAACTTGCGGACTGACAATCACGACAAACGAACCCGCCGCCGCTAGCGTCCCTGACTGCCGGACTGCGCGGTAAAGAGGCTGCTCCCCGTCCGCTCTCACGCGGACCAGATGGTTCATCATCAGCTCGCGTTGTTCGGCGGACGCTTTGGGCGTAAACCCGTCACTCTTCGCTCCGACGGATATCAACCCGACGGCCGTTGCCCGGCGAAGACCGAATTCCAGCAGCGAGGCAGCAGCCGAAACCGCCAGCTCGAATTGGTCTTTATTCTCATAGGCACCGGCATAGCGGTCCAGCATAACGACGGTTCTGGGTAGCGATTCACGCTCGAATTCCTTCGATTTCCACTGCCCCGTCTTGGCCGTAGCATTCCAATGAATCCTAGAAAGCCGATCACCATAAATATACTCGCGGACACCGTTGATCTGTGTCGTTTCTTTCGCTGATAAGCGTGACGCGGAGGTCGAATACGGCCCTTTCGAGCCACGTTTCATTTGCCTCCACTGCCGAATCTCGACGATTCGGGGATAAACGGTGAACGGCTCCGACGATTCGAATGACCCCTTATGCTCGAATAAACCGAATATATCCCGCGTGGAGCATTCTGTTGAATCAAACCGGTAAACGCCGCGTTCGAGCGGCGGTGTTACATATTGAACAACGCCGTTTCTCCGATAGTTCGGCACAAAAGAAGCTTCAATCGGAATTACGGTTCCGCTCAAACTCTTCAAACGGTCACGGACGAGGACATAAGGGATTGGCCATACGCCGGGAATTTGCATGGTCAGACTGACTTCAAGCCTTGTTCCGGCAGACAACGCCTGCTCGCTGATCGAGTTCGCGCCGTTGCTCAGCCTCCTCACGCCGGTCACAGACGCAATGCCGCTCCATCTGCCAAAGGCCAGATAAATAAGTAGGACATTAAAGATACAGAACAACATGAAGGACGTTTTACCGCCTTGAAAAAGTAAAAATAAGAGCGAAATCACGTAGACTAGACCGATAAAACGCCACCTGAACATTGTCGCTTTAGCCGTAAGCATAAGCGTCAGCGCTCCATTCGGACAGGGACATTCGTGTCGCGGATGACGGACTGAATCACGTCCTCAGGCTTCAAACCGTTCATTCTGGATTCCGTATGCATAATAATCCGGTGGGCAAGCACCGAAGAAGCCAGCAGCTTCACATCATCGGGAATGACGTAATCACGTTCCTGCAAATAAGCATTGGCTCTGGCAGCTGCTGTCAGTGAAATGGCCGCACGCGGGCTCGCACCCAGCTGTACGCCGCTGTGAGCACGTGTTGCGCGGACGATCCGTACGATATAATCGGCAACCGCTTCGTCAAGATGCACACGTTTAACCGCTTCCATCATGACGGCGATCTGCTCGACATCGACTACCGATTCCAGCTTATCTGCCGGCGAGGAGGCATTGGGAGTGATAATCATTTGTCTCTCTGTCGCCGCATCGGGGTAGCCCAGCGTAAGCTTCATCATAAAGCGGTCAAGCTGTGCTTCCGGGAGCGTATAGGTGCCATCGAATTCAATCGGGTTCTGCGTGGCAATCATCGTGAACGGCACCGGCAATTCATGGGATTCGCCATCCACCGTAACATGATGCTCTTCCATCGCTTCCAGCAGCGCCGATTGCGTCTTCGTGGTGGCACGGTTAATCTCATCGACCAGCAGCAAATTCGTCATGACCGGACCGGGCCGGAACATAAACGTTTCATTCTTCGGATGATAGATGGCAACGCCTGTTATATCAGTCGGAAGTAAATCGGGATTACATTGAATCCGTCGGAATTGGCCGCCTATTGTACGGGATAGCGCTTTTACAAGCTGCGTTTTGCCTGTCCCCGGGACGTCCTCGATCAGTACATGTCCGCCGGCAAGCAGCGCTGTCAGCAGTCTCTCGATTTCGACCTCTTTACCCAATATACAACTGCCTAGATTACGGCGAATTTCCTTACATAAGCGATACTCAGCTGTACGATTGTCCATGACAATTCCTCCCGGATGATGGTAGTTGGATATGAGTGCGGTGATTCTATTATTTTACAAAAAATACAACAACTCGTATAGCAACATATCCGCCAAAAAAAATTGGAGAATCCCACAGGGACCCTCCAATTCAGTGAAATTGCCTATATTTTCCGCTACTCCATAGGGATGCAACCAGCTTCTGTTACCCTTTAGGCCTAACCGCCAGCGCTGCCAAAAATGAGAAAATGATCGCGGCGGAAATCCCCGCGCTCGTGATGCTGAATATGCCGGTAATGATCCCGATCCAGCCATCTTGCTGATACTCGGTTACCGCGCCGTGCACAAGCGCGTTGCCGAAGCTCGTTATAGGCACTGTCGCTCCCGCGCCGGCAAATTTGACCAATGGCTCGTACAAGCCAACCCCGTCGATCACGGCTCCTGCGACAACGAGCGTTGCCATCGTATGCGCGGGTGTCAGCTTCGCGATATCAAACATGAGCTGGCCGATGACGCAGATCCCTCCGCCTACGATAAAAGCCCATAAATAGATCATGTAAGCTCTGCTCCTTTCTTTCGCTATTAGTTGTGCATCGGACTTTCAATGGCCACGGCATGAGCGATGCAAGGGATCGATTCGCCCTGCTGGAACGAGAGCGGAGAGAGCAGTGCGCCGGTCGCGCAGACCAGAATCCGCTTCAATTCCCCCTGTTTCAACCGCTTGAGCAAATGACCGTAGGTCACTACCGCCGAGCAGCCGCAGCCGCTTCCGCCGGCTTGCACCTTCTGGTTCTGCACATCGTAGACCATCAAGCCGCAATCGCCAAAAACAGTATCCTCCATCGGCACGCCGTCTCGTTTCAGCAGATCTTTGGCAATACCATGACCGACGGTTGCCAGATCCCCGGTCACGATCAAGTCATAATCTTTCGGTTGTCTGCCTGTATCGTTGAAATGAGCCTGCAGCGTGTCGACCGCAGCCGGAGCCATCGCCGCCCCCATGTTAAACGGATCCGTAATACCCAGATCAACAATGCGTCCGATGGTCGCGCATTCCACGACTGGACCGTCCCCGGATGGGGCAACAACGACCGCGCCAGCTCCGGTTACGGTGTATTGCGCCGTCGGCGGTTTCTGAGAACCATATTCCGTCGGGTAACGGAATTGTTTCTCCGCCGTACAGTTATGGCTGCAAGTCCCCGCGAGCACGTATTCGCCCGAACCGGAATTGACGATAAGCGATGCAATGGCGAGCGATTCCATCGACGTGGAGCAAGCGCCGAACACACCAAGATAAGGAGCGCCGATCGTTCTGGCCGCGAAGCTGTTGCTAATGATTTGGTTCATCAGATCGCCGCCTACATAGAACTGCAGCTGCTGCTTGTTCACTTTGGCATATTTCAACGCCATTTCGGACGCTTGCTCAAGCAAGAGACGCTCCGCCTTCTCCCAGCTCTTCTGCTGCATGTCGAGCTCCGGATGAACAAGATCGAAATCTGCTGCAAGCGGTCCTTCGCCCTCGTCCGGACCGACGACCGTTGCAGCGCCGATAATGACCGGACGTTGATCAAACCACCATGTTTGTTTACCGCGTAGCATGGAAACTCCCCTCGATTCCGAACACTAAATAGACGATACCGACAACAAATGCGGCAACGACGCCAAATACGATGACAGAGCCTGCCAGCTTGAACATATTGGCCCCTACACCGAGAACAAGTCCTTCGCTGCGATGCTCAAGCGCTGCCGAGCACATCGAGTTCGCGAAGCCTGTAACGGGAACCGCCGTGCCCGCTCCTGCCCACTGCGCAATCTTGTCATATACGCCAAGACAGGTCAGAATGACAGAAATGAAAATGAGTACCGCTACCGTAGGATTGCTCGCATCTTCTTTGGACATATGGAGCCCATATATGAACGCTTCCTGTATGGCTTGTCCAAGTACACATATAAAGCCGCCTACTATGAAAGCCCGAACGCAATTCGCGAGTACGGATCGTGCAGGCTCGCGTTTTTTGGCATAGGCCTGATATTCTTTCGGTGACATAGACATTTTTTTGTATTTGCCTTGTCCTGCGCTTTTCGTTGCGATGATGGTTGCCTCCTTGGGTTCGTCTTTCTGGAGTATGTGTTAAATTGTCGTCCGTTATGCCGAATTTGGCAGAGGAGACAGGCGATTTAACAAATGCAAATAAACCTTCGGTTTGGCAACCAAAGGTTTACACGGCAATGCTCGGAATTGACGCTTATAGAAACGCGATAAACAACAAAACGACCAGCAGCACGAACAGCACAAGCGCAAGCAGCATCGTAACTCTACGGGCATGTTGCTCCATTTGCATGTGGGGAGGCTCCTCTCCGCCTGAAACGGCTTCTGCGCTATCTTATGCGGGCTCGTGCGGATACGAGTTTTGTCCAGCCGCGAATAAATCGATCAGCCTGAATTTCGCACGACCAGCCTGGCGGAAAGGATGATTTTCTCCGGCTGCGCTTCGGGCTGTGCAAGCTTGCGCGCAAATTGCTCCACGGCTCGAATTCCCAGCCACTCCTTCGCCAAATCCACCGTAGTCAGCGGAATAACCGCATCCATCCCCGGAGCCGTGTTATCAATGCCGACAACCCTCACGTTCTTCATGACACCTTTCTGATGCAGCAACTGAAGCAGATATAGCGCGATATCATCGTTGGCGCAAATGTACCCATCCGGCAGTTCTTCAAGCCGGACATCCGCTTCCTTTCCGGCCGGCGCGGAGTTGTACATCACATCTAATCGCCGTTCAAGAGCGGTTTGCCACGAATGCCACTGCGCGCTTCCATAAGGAACGGTCCATTTCTTCAACTGAGCGGCCGTTTTCCCTGGTTCACCGGTACCTCGCCGTCCTTCTTTCGCTTCATCCATTGCCAGCCTGCATCCCCACCATCGCTCGCGGAAGCTGACGGCAAAGCTGTCACGACCGACAAACACAAGAGATTTGCAGCCCTGCGTCAACAAATGATGGCAAGCCATTCGGCCGGCATCCGCATTCGCATTAAGAACAGCATCCGCTCCGATCAACGACTCTTCATGATCGGCCAGCACAATCGGAAGGCCAAGCCGCTTCAGCTTTAGCAGCGTGTCCAGCGGGCATTTCCCGGCAATAATGAACCCGGCCGCCGTGCCGGCTGCCGTATCTTCAGACTCCGTCTGTGGCGCCAGCCAATCCTGCGCATTTCGATTATCCGCCATTCCGAATGTAAAAAACTTCGGCGTTAATCCATGCATCCGGCAGCCCGCTTCCAGCCCTTCTCTGACGCGCTGCCAGAAATGCGGTTCCTTCGCATGATGTTCATCTAAACCAATATGTACGATTCGCGTTACAGGCGCTTCTTCCGGCCGCCCGGCAGGAAGAGGACGCATCTTGTACCCAAGCGCGCCGGCCAGAGCCGTCACTTCCTTGCGGGTCGCCTCGCTGACGCCCGGTTTGCCTGCCAGCGCTTGGGAAACGGTATATTTGGAAACCCCTAAACGGTCGGCTAATTGCTGCATCGATATTTTCTGTGCCACGGTTGCCATACTCCTTCACACTCGCAATAATTCCGATTGACTTTTCTTTAGTTTACCTCTAAAGTTGGGCCCGGATAAAGATCAGTTCAACCTAACAAACCTAACAATATGTGAACAAGAAGAACTAACGATGAGAGGCAGTGACAATGAATGAGCAGCACGATTTTATTCTATGATGAAAGTTTCCCTTATATTGGAGATCGCCCCGATGCCGCGACGCTTGCGTCGCTTAGAGAAAACTTCCAAATCGTAACCGCAGCTGAGCTTGCCGAGCGGTTGCCAGGCGCTACTGCTTATGTGCATCTTCATGGTTCGCATTTCCCTAAATCGGCTTGGCCGGCCATTCTGAAGCATGCTCAAGAAGGTAAAGGGCTGCTGACGGCAGGCGGCGCACCGTTTAAGACACCTGTATATGAAGAGAACGGCGAGTGGCTGCTCGAGCCGGATCAAACGGCCTACCATCAGCAGCTCCATATCCACGAAGCCCTGCCGGTCTCTGTGGACGGTGTTGCTAAACTGCAGCATTTCCGCGATATTCCGCTCTTCGCAGGCTACGAATCGTCGTTTACGATCGAGTCCACATTCGGCTTTGCGCTGCATGTGACAAGAGCGGATGACAAGCCGGGCGAGGGCGGCTCTGCCGGCCCAATCGACGCCCACATCTATCCGCTGCTTCGCGGGATTAGCGGAGACGGCCTAGCGCGCGAGCTGTCAGCGCCTGCGATCTTGCTCGAGCATACGAAAGGTCCTTTCAGCGGCGGCCGCTGGATTCTAATTAATCAGCCGCTGCGCAGCTCGTTCTGGACAGGCAACGGCGCTGCCGCGCTGTCCGAGTGGTCCGGCTTTACATCGCAAGGCGTTACGGAGCTATGGCTGAAGCCCAATTACGGCTCGTATGAGCTTGGCGAGCGTCCGGTCTTGATGCTGCAAGGTCAGCAGCTGCAATTGGCTCGTGACGAGCAGACAAGCAACCATGCAGCAGCGGCTTGGTCGTTCCATATGCGCGTGCGCAAAGCGAACAGCAATACGGTCAGCGAGCCTACTCCTTCTTTTGTATATGAAGAGGCTGATTTCACTGAAGTATGGAACAGCAAGGCAGAGCTTGCGATTGGCCGCGAGCTGAGCATTCAGCGCATCGTATTGCCATTTAACGCAGAAGCAGGTTTCTATATCGTGGAATGCGAAGCCGTTTCCCCTGCGGGCGAGCACCGCTTGCTCCGCCAAGGCTTCTGGGGCATGGATGAAGCGCTGCTCGCTTCCGGCGAGATGATTACTTGCGACCGCGACTATTTCTGGAAAAACGGCCGTCCGCTGCCAATTGTCGGCATGACATACATGACGAGCGATGTGGCGCGTAAATATTTGTTCCTGCCGAATGCCGCTGTATGGGATCGCGACATGGCGCAAATGAAACGTGCGGGCATCAACTCCATTCGTACCGGGATCTGGACAGCGTATCGCAGCGTCATGTACGTAGATGGTCATCCTTATGAAGAAGTGCTGCGCGCAATCGATGCGTTCTTCCTGACTGCAAAGCGCTATGATCTTGAAGTTACGTTCAATTTCTTTGCTTTCACACCGGAAGCATGGGAAGGCGTCAATCCTTACCTGGATCCGCGCAGCGTAGAAGCGCAGAAGCGGTTCATCGCGGCAATCGTGTCCCGCCATGCCGAATCCAAGCATGTACATTGGGATTTGATCAATGAACCATCCATGTTCGATCCGACACGGATCTTCTCCGGACCGCGTTCCGCTCATGATCAGTTCGAGAAGGCCCACTATGTCAAATGGCTGCAAGAGCGCCATGGCTCGATTCGCTTGCTTCAAGAGCGCTGGAACATGACGCCTTCGGAGCTGCCTTCTTTCGAATCCGTGAAACTTCCGGAAGCCAGCGAAATCAGCTTCGGCACGACCAATACGCTGAAGAAACATGGCGGTCCTTGGCTCGACTATACGTTGTTCACGATGGATATGCATAACCGCTGGGCATCCCAGCTCGTTGCTACCATTCGCGCGATACAGCCGAAGCAGCTCGTGACCGTCGGCCAGGATGAAGGGCTTGGCGCTCAGCGTCCATCGCCGTTCTTCTATGCGCAAGAGGTCGATTATACAACGGTTCATTCCTGGTGGCTGATGGACAATCTCGTATGGGACGGGATTTTCGCCAAGGCACCGGATAAACCGAACCTCATTCAAGAAACCGGCATTATGTACGTTGAAACACCGGATGGCCGCGCTAAGCGCAGCGAGGAAGAGCTCCGCAACATTTTGGAACGCAAATACGCGTATGCCTTCTCTACGGGCGGAGCCGGTGCGGTGCAGTGGATCTGGAACATTAATTTCTACATGAACAATATCAATGAGTCCCATATCGGAGCGCTGCGCGCAGACGGCACCGAGAAACCGGAAGCTAACGTATCGTATGATTTCGGCGCTTTCATGGAGCAAATTCGCGACTTGTTCGTGGATCGTAAGCTGGAAGAAGTTGCGGTTATTTTCCCTTATTCCAATGACTTCTCGAACCGGAAGCTGGCTTATGGGGCAACCACTCGCGCTATTCGCACACTGTCCTACACGATGAATGTTCATGCATTCGGCCTTGGCGAATACCAGCTCGATTCACTTGCGGAAACGAAGCCGAAGCTCATTATCGTGCCAAGCGCGCATAACTTCAGCAGCCAAGCGCTGGATGAACTTCTCGCGCATGTGAAGGCAAATGGCGGCACGCTTCTCTTTACCGGCCCGCTCGGCCTGGACGAGTACTGGCGCCCGGTTGAACGTTTGACCGACGAGCTGGGACAGAACGCTGTCAGCAACTTGCTGCGCGAAGAGCTGCTTGAGCTTGGCAATGGCGCGCTGCACCCGATTTCCTTCGGCGGCGATCGCATTACGGACAGCAACAAAGGTGTATTCGCTTCCGCTGATAAAGGTCCGGCTAAAGTTACCGATATCACGCTTGGCGCCGGCCGCCTGCTCTGGTGCCCGCTTCCGCTGGAGTTGAATGAACGCCTAGAGCCGCTGCAAGCGGTGTACGGTGCTGCACTGGCACAAGCCGGCGTGGCCGAAGAGCTCGAATGGCTGCATGGCGGGGAGCTGCCCGGCGTTTACGGCCGCAAGCTGGCATTCGCTTCCGGCTCGCTTTACATCTTCGTATCGGAATTCGGCTGCGATACGGCGATTGAAGTTCGCGATCCGCAGACAGGCGCCGCGTACGCCTTTACACTTCCGCAGGAGCGGACTGTCATGTTCGCTGCGGATGCGGCCGGCAAGCTTCTTGCGGTTTATCGTCCGAATGAAGTTCAGATCGACGTTTCCTTGTAATACTGTAAAGACAAGCAGAGCGGAGTGAAGAGAACTCCCTGCTTGTCTTTTCTTTTTGTCATACAGGCTTCAAGGTCATGTTATAATGATGGAATCCGTATCATTCTCAAGCCCTGTCGAACCAGGAATGTATAGTAACGATTATGGGTGCAGCTGGAGGAATCACGCATGCATGTAGGGAAAATCATCAAATTTTATCGCGAACAAGCACGTATGACCCAAGAACAGCTAGGCAGAGGCATTTGCTCGGATACGCATATCAGTAAAATCGAGCGAGGCTCGACGGATTTCTCACCTGAGGTCATTTCACTCCTCACCGAACGGTTGAATATCGACCTCGAATATGAGCTCGTTAAATTAAACACGATTAAGAAGCGTTTATTTGCTTGGCATGAAGCGATCGTGATGCTGTTGTTAGATGAGATGGAAGCGATTAAGCTCGAGCTGGAGAATGAGCAGCTGATTCAAATCTCGGATTATACGGCACTCTACCAATTGATTCAGGCCAAATATTATCTGGCGCTTTCCCAGCCGGACGCCGCATTTACCATCGTTCAGAAGATGCAGCGCAGCCACGCCAAGCTCCCGACTTACGAGGGCAACCTCCTGCTTCATGTAACGGGAATCTGTTTTCTTGCCAAACAAGACTATCGGACTGCGATTGACACGTTGAAGCAAATTGACGCCGAGGAATATAACAATCCGGAATATTACTATCATATGGCTGTAGCCTATCATTGGATCGGTTCACACATGATGGCCTATTATTACGGGGAGAAATCGCTTCGTTTCTTCAAGGACAGCCGGAACTTCATACGCACCATCGATGCGGAGATGCTGTTGCTGCTGCAGGTTGTGTTCGATGATAATCGAAACAAAGCGGATATTATTTTGCGCTTTGAGAACTTGATTAAGACCTGCGATATCTGCAACACGCCGGAGCGTAAGCGGATCGCGCTGCACAATTTAGCCTATGAATATTTGGAACAAAACAATTACGAGATGGCATCCAAGTATTATCAAGCTTCGATGGAGCTGAATAATCCGAAGACGATGCTGTATCTGCTGTCGCTTGAAGGATACGTCCGCTGCTCCTTGCAGGGAAATCTGCTGAACAAAGAAGAGCTGCTGCGCGTTACGGAAAGCGGACTGCGGTCCGCGAAAGAAATACATGACCAGATGCTGCAAATTCGGTTCCAGCTCCTCCTCTATAAGATCGAAGAACAGCATGAGCAATATTATAGCTACCTGCGCAACAATGCGCTGGCCGTGATCCGCAAGAATGGAGACGCCATGCTGATCGAACGTTACGAGAAGGACTTATTCAACTATTACATGACAACCGGTCAATTGGAGCTGGCGCTGGAAACCGCCAGTTTCTTGATTAATAAAGAGAAGCCGCTAAACAAAAAAGAAGAGATGATACCCGGTTGATCCGGGAGTCATCTCTTCTTTTTTGTTGTTTGCCATGGCTGCCAGCCAGTCTAGTCGTCAATCCAAGTCGTCTTGAGCTCAGCCGCCGCCCGCTTCGCTTGCGGCGGAGCCATATCCGGAACGCCGAGATAGATGAAGCCGAGCATCTTATCTTGCGGACGCAGGCCGAAGCTTTCATTCATGAGCGGATGGTAGCAAGGCTCTCCGCTGCGCCATACAGCGCCAAGGCCCAGCGCGTGTATCGTAAGCAGCATGTTCTGGATGGCTGCATTTACCGCGCCGTATTCCTCAAGCTCGATAATATCGTGCCGCTCCGCGGGAGAGACGGCAACCGCGATAATAACAGGTGCGCGGAACGCTTTTTTCTTGGCTGATTCTGCTTTGATCTCATTCTCGGGCGATGATGGGTCTGCCTCGCCTGCAAGCGCAATACGCGCAAGCGCATCGCCAAGCTGCTTGCGTCCATCTCCGCGAAGGACAAAGAACCGCCAAGGCTCGGTTAAACGATGATTCGGCGCATAAATGCCCGCTTCCAAAATCCGCTCGATTACCGCTTTGTCGATCGGCTCCTGCGTCACTTTGCCAATACTTCTTCTCGTTCGAATTGCCTCATGAATATTCATTGACCGTCTCCTATTCTAGTAAGTGATACTATAATTGTAGCATAATTCATCTCGGAATTTGATCAGCGGCTGCCATGTTATAAGTTCCCAATCGCAGGCTCGTGCTGTTATCTCAGCGAACACACCAAAAAAAATCCCGCATGAACCGGCCAATACAGCCGACCCTGCGGGATTCTCGATCACGATTATGCCAATCCGGCCGCTGTATATACGCGGTCGAACCCGGCCTTGGAGCGTACTAGCAGCTCCTCCGGCGATTGTGCAGACGGCTCGGCAGTGAGAATCTCCTGCGTCACAGAACCTTTGTAGCCAATTGCGTTCAGCGCGCGAAGGAACCCTGCCAAATCAATAACGCCTTCGCCCGGATAAAGTCTGCCGTTATCGCGTACTTCTTCAACCGGCAGGTCCGGCGCATCGTTAATGTGAACATGAACGATTTGATCCGGCGTCAGCGCCTCGATCTCGGCAATGGTCGAGCCGTTCGTGTACCAATGATACGCATCGAATAGCAAACCGACATTCGGCTCGCCAATTGCGGCGATCCAATCGAGCGTTTCTTCCAGCGTCCACAGAAACGGATTCGTCCATGCGGTGCGCAGATGATGAGGCCCAACGAACTCCAGCCCCAAGGAGATGCCGTAAGCGCCGAGAATTTGTGCACATGTACGCAGTCTGCGTGTAGCTAGCACAGTAAAATGTGCCGCTTTAAAGTTCGTGGCCGGCAGCACATACGTGCAGCAGCGCGTGCAGCCCAGCGCCGCGGCAGCTGCTGCCTCTTCCGCCAGCTTGCTGAGTCCATCGCGGAACTTCTCCTCCGAGTCCCGCCATTCCACGGACAGACCGATCGAGCCGATCGCTACTTCATGTTTCGCGAGAAGCGCCTTAGCGCCTTCCAACCCATTGCGCTCAATAAGTCCCTTCGCGTTAATATCTACCGTATGAAAGCCGTATTGACTTGCGGCTGCGATTAGATTCTCATCGCTTCCGATCTTGCCGAGGCCGGCATGTGATAACCCTCTTAACATAGTCGTGATCCTCCAATTGTTTTATAGATTCCAATCCAGCTTCACTTCATTGCCGGTGCGTGACGATTCATAGATCGCATCCAGCACCAGATTGTTCGTAAACCCGGACAGCGCAGACGTAATCGGCTGCTTCCCTTCTTGAATGCAGCTCAAGAAATGACGGCTGAGACGTAAGCGCTCATTCTCGTCGTTCTCCGGTTTGATGAGCGGAACTTCCATCGGTTTATTGAACTTCTCCGTCAACAGCTTGCCTTGAGCGCCACGGTAACTTGCGCCGCCTTCCGTACCCATCAAGTGTACGAATGGCGTATTATCCGTGTCCATATGAACGGCCCAGCTGACTTCAAGCGACAGCGTGCTGCCGTTATCCATTTTGATCAAAGCCGTTGCCAAGTCCTCGACATCATAGATGCCATCCCAATTCGGCTTCCCCCATGTGCCAATTCCTTTGCGTTTAGGCCCAAACTCCGCATAGGTGGCACCGTAGACGGATACCGGCTTCGGATTGCCCATGAGGTAGAGCGCGAGATCCAGCATATGTACGCCGATATCAATCAACGGACCGCCGCCGGATTGATCGGAACGCGTGAACCATGTGCCCCAGCCCGGTATGCCTTTGCGGCGGTACCAGCCAGTTTTGGCTGTATAAATATGACCAAGCTCGCCGCGGTCAATCTGTTCCTTGATTTGCATCGGAACCGATTCCCAGCGCATCTGATGGGCAATCATGACGACGCGATCGGAGGAGCGGCTTGCTTTGAGAATTTGTCTGGCCGCATCGGCGTTGATGCCCATCGGTTTCTCCAGCAGCACATGTTTGCCGGCTTCAATCGCTTGAATGGCCAGCTCCGCATGATATTGGTTGGGAACGCCGATTACGACCGCATCCACTTTATCGCTTTGAATGAGCGCTTCAGGCGATGCCAGCACCTCGGCAATGCCGTATTCCTTGGCTCTTTGCTCAGCCAAAGGCAGAAACACATCTGTTATTGCGGTTATTTGGCAGAGCTCGCCAAGCTGCGAGAATTGCGCCGCGTGAACGCTTCCAATATTGCCTGCACCGATGATACCAATTCGAATCGCCATGTTAATCCATCTGCCTCCTCGGATCCATCACTCTTTCTACCACTTCTATGATAAAGTAGTACATAGAAAAAAGCGTGACTCATATTTCGATAAACGTCCCATTTCTTCGGAGGCTGCCCATTCTATGACCTTTTTTCCGGATTACTTGAAAACATACCCGAATATGGATTCCGCGTTTCCGCTGCATATGAGTTTGAACACACTCAAACAAGGGTTTCGAGCGCATCGCCACGATTTTCTGGAGTTCTCCTATGTGGTAGAGGGTCGAGGCTGGGAAAGCATCAACGATGTGAAACACGAGATGCTCCCGGGCACGTTTACGTTCGTGCAGCCCTATCAAGTCCACGAGATCTTCACCGAACCCGGCAGCACGCTTGTCCTCTACAACTGCAATTTCAGCATGGATTTGCTCATCGATTCCGGACACGGCGAAGGTCTCTCAGACTTGATTGAACCAAGCCTTCTTGAACCCTATACGACTTTTACGGACGCGAAGCAGGAGCGAATGCTCTATCTCATTGAAGACATGCTGAAGGAGTATACGGGCAATGAACCATGGCGGCAGACTCTGCTGCAGGCGAGATTGAAGGAGCTGCTCGTTTGTTTCGATCGGGAGCGCAGAGCGAACCGGCCGGAGAACATTCCGTTAACCTCCCCTGCCAAAACAAATCCGTCGATCTGGCCCATCATCCACCACATTCACCGCAACTATCGCGATGAGCTGACTTTGTCGCAGCTATCCGATCGTTTCGGCATGAGCGTCTCTCGCATCAGTGAAGTGATCAAGGAAACGACCGGCCAAACCTTCGTTCATTTCGTACAAGATTTACGCTTGCGGCATGCCACCGGCCTGCTGGTGTCCACCGACTACAGCGTCGTCGATGTCGCGCTTGAAGTCGGCTTCGGCTCGTACAAAACCTTTGTCCGCATCTTCCGCGAACGCAAAGGCATGGTGCCGATGGCCTATCGCAAAGCAAAACGGCCCCAGTAATGAGACCCTCAGGTTGTCCTTGAAAGTCTGGGACAGCCGCTTTTTTTGACTATGCTACATGAACAACATGTTAACGGTTGTCAGCGCGGCTATTTGATGAAAATATGCCTTTATGAAAGTCTAACGGTTGTGACAGGCGTTATTTGCGGCAAATAGGTCGATTCCCGGCGGAAAACGGTCATAAGCTCTCTGGCAACCGTTACAGAACGAAAAGGGTCTATTAATGCCAAATAGCCACTGTCACAACCGTTAGAGTTGCAATACGTCAAACATGCGCTCATCCCGGGGGGCCAGCTATATCAAACATGGGTTTCTATGGCCCACTAACGGCCCCGGTAATGGGGCCGTTAGTGAAGGGAGCTACACGCGGTGCAAGCTCTTCCCTTTTTCTTCTTTTACCTCGCGCCACATTTTCCGCCACTCCGTAACATCGGTCAGAACGCTTGCTGGGTCGTATGCACTTCGCACCGGGAAGGATGGATGTATCGTACGCCCGGACGGAGCGCCCGTCTTATGATAACGCAAATCAATCGACCAGCGGATAATATCCGAACGGTTCGAAATCCCTCTATGCGGCGTATACTTGTTCATAATAACGAGGCCGCCTTTCTTGCACTCCGCTAACACCGGCGTTACGGCAGGCAGCTTCTCCGGCACGATCGTCGTACCGCCTTCCGAGCGATGGTTGATATACCCCTGTTTGAACACATGCGGCATGATCTCCATGCACCCGGTTTCGGCGGTTGCATCCACAAGCGGCAGCCAGAACGTAATAATCTCCGATGCTTCCGAATCCGGCGAAGTGACGGCACAATCCTGATGCCAAGGCACGTTTTGAAAATAATCCGGTTCCGACTGCGTCGACTTCGCGGGATGCTTCGCACGAATATGCTGTATCGGGTTGCAGCTGAGCTCCGTTCCCAACAGGCATTCGACGAGATCAAGCAGCCCTTCATTCCCCATGAAACGAAAAATCGCCTCTCCCAAATACCCGTTAATATCAAAACCTCGGCTTATTTCCTTGTTTTGCTCATACAGCCTCGTATAGCGTTTCTCGAATGGCTCATCCTCGAACAGCTCTGTCAGCTTGCCCTCAGCCAGAAGCTGCCGGGCTCTTGCGTCAAGCTCTGCCGAAAGCTCGTCGATAACGGGCTTCAGGTCCTCATCCGTGAATACATTCGGCACAATCAAATACCCTTCGGTTTGATATCGGATCAATTGCTCAAGCGTTAATCGCATTTGCCCACCGACCGCCTTTGAACTGGGATTGTTCTTCTCTTCTTCATCATAGCGGCGCCGCCATCTGATAGGAAGGTAGGATCTTACACCGAATGCGGACTATATTATCCGATATTCGCTCGGCGCACGGCCATAATGTCTGCGAAATAGTCTCGCAAAATAGGAAGCATCCTCGTATCCGAGCATCTCAGCGATGGTGAACACGGGAAAATCCGTATACAGCAGCAGCTTCTCTGCTTCCGTCATCCGCAGCTGCTGCAAATAAGCCATCGGCGTCATGGATGTATGCGCTTTAAATACGCGGCACAAGTAATTCGGCGTCCAATGCACATGGTGGGCAAGCTCGTCCAGCTTTAGCTGTTCACCGATATGAGCGCGCATGTATTGCTGCAGCGTATTGATTTCATTGGTCAGCGCTCTCGCATTTCGTTCTGTGGAAATCGAATTAACAAGCTGCTCGCCAAGCTTCCCAATCGTTTGTTCAACTCGCAGCACCAGCTCGATCACCATCAGTGACAGATGCTCTGCCGTGATATAGCGATTGCCGGGATCAAGCAGCCGATTAAAACCTTCAAGCAGAAACGGCCTTAAAGCAGGCGGTACGAGTATGGGCTCGTCACGGAAACCGACAGGCAGTGCATAACCTCTCTTGTCCTCGATCCAATCAAATAAGTTCACCGTCTGCGCGGGCTCGTGGCTCTCTTCATCACGCAGCAGAAACGTACATTCCAAATTATGCAGACCGATATCGTCATCCGCATGAAATTGATGCCATTCATTCGGGTTGATGACATACAACAAGCCGGGCAAAGCCCGGCTCTTCCTGTCGTTAACGAGGAAGCTGCCCGCTCCCCCGGTAATATACATCAGATGAAATACCGGATGTTGGTGTCTTGTCGTCAACATCCCTTTACGGCCTTGCCGTCGATCGGTAGTAATATGCTCCGGACGTAAGCTTTGCCCCTGCATCACCAGCCGTAAGCTCATGCACCAGTCACCTCGTTACCGTTTGTCGACTTGCACGCGTCCGGAGAAGAAGGTTGCCCCTCTTCCCATATCCGCCACCCGGTCCGGGGTAAGCGCATTAACCATTGCCTTGCCACCGCCGGCCCCGTCGGCCCATAAGCCTTGGCTTACGACGACACCTGCCAGCACATCATCGCCTACCGCCGCTGTCAGCTCGCAGCTGGCGCGATCATTCCATACCCGAATGGCATCGCCATTCGCGATGCCTCGCGCTTCCGCATCGGCCCGGTTCATGTGCAGTTTCGGCGTTTTCTCCATGGTGATATGTTTGTCGTTATTGGAGAACGTCGAATTCAAGAAATTATGATTGGCTGTCGGAATGAATAAGAACGGATACGGACCATCCTCGACAAGCGGAATGTAAGTCGGCATTGGCGGGTAGCCTTTGCGTTCCATAGCCGCAGAATAGAGCTCGATCCGGCCGCTCGGCGTCCGCAGCTTACCTGGGAACAGCGGCTTCACATCGGCTTTAAGCGCCCCGTGCTCCCGCAGCGATTGCAGCGATATCCCGGCCAAATTCGGATTATTCGGGTTGTTCAGCGCCTGCACGATCATCGCATCATCGGAATCCTGAAGAGCTTCTTCCTCATATCCCATCCCGGCAGCAAGCAGTCTGAACACATCGGAATTCGACTTGCTTTCCCCATATGGCGCTGCAACCGGCTGCTGCAGATGCACATAATGATGCCAGTAGGAGAGGTACAAGTCGGTATTCTCAAAAGCGGACGTTGCCGGCAGCACGATATCCGCATAAGCCGCCGTCTCGGTAAGGAACAGATCATGCACGACCGTAAACAGCTCCTCGCGTAAGAGGCCCTCTCTTACTTTGGTAGCGCTTGGTGCTACAACAGCCGGATTGGAGTTGTACACATACAAGGAAGAGATCGGCAGCTCATCCGCATCCGTCAGCGCGCTGCCCAGCAGATTCATATTCACTTCGCGCGCGCCGCTTACAGCCCGCAAATCCGGACGTTCCAAAGCAGGCTTGTTCAGCGCCAGATAACCGCCGTTTCCTTTGATCGCGCCGCCGCCTCTCTTCAGCCATTGCCCCGACACCGCCGGAAGACAGGCGATTGCGCGAGTCGTCATGCCGCCGTTATCATGATGCTGCGGTCCGTTGCCGATGCGGATAAACGCTGCTTCGCTGGTGCCATACATGCGCGCCAACTTATAGAGATCCTCAACCGGCACGCCTGTTATGGAGGAAACCACCTCAGGCGCGTACGATTTCACATGCTCGCGAAGCTGCTCATGGCCCACGGTAAACTGTTCCATGAACGACTCGTCCGTAAGCTGCTCGGCGAATAAGATATGCATGATTCCGAGAGCCAACGCCGCATCCGTGCCGGGCATGACCGGGATAAACCAATCCGCCCACTTCGCTGTGCGATTGCGGTGTACATCTATGACGACCACAGTCGCACCGTTCTTGCGCGCCTTCTCGGCAATCGTCACTTGGTGCATATTCGTGCTTACCGCGTTGATGCCCCACATGATAATGAGCTTCGCATGGACGGTTTCCTCCGGATCCGTGCCGTAGCTTCCACCCATCGTGTAGCCATATCCCTCTGTACCGGCAGCCTCGCAGATCGAATAAATCAGCTTGCTCGCACCCATCCGATTAAAGAATCGGCGGCCCAAACCTTCCGTGCCAATACGGCCCATGTTGCCATAGAAGCTGTAAGGCAGAATCGCTTCCGGCCCTTCAGCTGCAATTAGCTGCTTCCACCGGGACGTTATCGTGCCGATGGCTTCTTCCCAAGTAATCCGTTCAAACTGCCCGCTCCCCTTGGGACCAACCCGCTTAAGCGGATATTGCAAACGATCTTTATCATAAATGCGTTCCGTCATATTCCGTACTTTATTGCAAATCGCCCCTTGCGTAACCGGATGCTCGGGATCGCCTTCTATCCGTACAATGCGGCCATTCTCTTTATGCACAAGAAGTCCGCACTGATCGGGACAATCCAGTGAGCAGACCGATGGGAATACGCCATTTGGTTCCATAGCTGTTGCTGTCATTCTGCGATTCACTCCTTCACTTTCACTTCCAAGCGTACACATGAATCCATTATATCGGGTGCAGCCTTGTGTGAAAAGCGCGGGCAAGGTGTCTATAAGCAAGAAAAGCCTGCATCCCTGTACTGCAGGTTGCAAGCCAATCTCTATTGTTATACGGCGGATACGTAGGAACCCGTCTCCAAGAATCGCAATTGCGACGGCGTGAGCGTAACCTCGCTTGCAGCACAGCTCTCCAGCACGTAAGCGGGCTTCGAAGCGCCGATAATCGGAAACACGGGAAACGGCTGCGAGGTTAAATACGACAGCGCAATAACCGTACTCGTCGTTTCGAGCTCGGCAGCCAGCTGCTGTACGCGTTCCAGGCGGTCAAAGCTGGCGTCATTGAAATACATCTTCTGCACGCCTGCCGCACTGCCTTGGCTGCCTGCTTCCCGGTCTCTTGCATATCGACCGCTGAAGAAGCCGTTCGCCTGCGACGAGTACGGAATAACGCTCATCCCCGTCTCGGCAAAATAAGTCCGATCCGCATCGCTCATCACCACGAGTGTCGGATCTCCGACGGAGCCCGGCGTGCATACGGCAAGATTCCAGAGCGGCTGACTGGCTGCAAAAGGCGTTAAGCCATGCTCGGCAGCATAGCGCTGCGCTTGCTTGATCCGCTCCACCGTCCAATTGGAGCATCCGATGCTGCGGATGCGGCCGGCCTTCACTTCGTCATGCAGCGTCTCCATAATCTCATCGACCGGTACACTAGCATCGTCGCGATGCAGCCAGTAGAGATCGATATAATCGGTCTGCAGCTGACGCAAGCTTCGGGCGATATCCGCTTCGATATCTGCTCGTCCGAGCCTTGGAATATGCATCGTCGCAAGCTCCGGATGCGCGCCTTTGGTCGCCAGAATAAGCTGGTCGCGATGGCCGCGTTCCTTCAGCCATTCCCCGATCCGGATTTCGGTTAAGCTTCTTCCTTGACCGAGCCAATCGTCATAGACGAGCGCAGTATCGATAAAATTGCCGCCTTGTTCCACGTAGAGGTCAAACAGTTTAAATGCATCCTCACGGGGCATTCCGCCGCCGAAGCCGGCTGTCCCCATACAGATAACGGCAGCGTTTAAAGGTGTTCCCGGTATGTTGCGATAACGCATAAATTCATTTCCTCCCCGATCCCATTTTCGGCCAGCTGCATGCCTTACAAGTTACTTTAACGTTATGCCGCCGTCCACAATGAGCACTTGGCCATTTATCTGCTTACTCATGCCGGAGGCCATGAATAAGACGGCATCCGCGATATCCTCGCCGGTTTGCAGTCGCGCGGCCAGTGCCGTCATCTGTTCCTCATCCATGCCGTTCGCTTTCCACCTGGCGACCTCGCCTTCCGATGCCACCCAGCCCGGCTGCACGCAATTCACTCGAATGCCGTGCTTCACGAACGCCTTGGCGAGATTTCGCGTCAACGTGACGATGCCGCCCTTGGAAACGGCATAAGCCATCGTCGCAGGCTCGCCGGCCGTTGCATGGTTGGAGCCAATATTGATGATGACGCCGCTGTTTCGCTCGATCATGCCCGGCACGACGGCTTGGCACAGCATATAGGCGCCCTTGAGGTTAATGCCGAGCACGTTATCCCAGAACGCCTCATCGGTATTCAGCAAATCTGCTCTCGGGAAAATGCCCGCATTGTTGACGAGCACATCGATTGCACCGCCGAATCGTTGAACCGACTCGGCAACGAGCGACTGTACTTCGCTCAGCTTGGAAACATCGCAGCGGATAAAATGAACTTCATTCCCCCTATCCGCAAGCTGTATCGCCGTCTCTGCGCCGCTCTCGTCGTGATCGGCTATTATAACCTTCGCTCCGCATTCGAGAAATCGCTTGGCTATTGCACGGCCAATTCCTCTGGCCCCGCCTGTGACAACGACCGTCTTCCCTTCAAACGTAATGAGCGGCGCCGTCATGTCCGCAGCGCATCCTTCCGCGCCGCCTCGTAGGCGATACTCGGAATCTGGGTCGCGAATTTGCCGCCGCTCACGTCGATCATCGTACCGGTAATGTAACCGGCAAGGTCGGAAGCAAGGAAACAGATCAGGTTCGCAACATCATCTTTGCTGCCCCAGCGACGAAGCGTAAGCGTGTCCAGCAGCCTTTGCTGCCGCTCCTCCGGCTGTTCTGCAAAATGATTCATCTCCGTCGGAATCATCCCCGGAGAATAACAATTCACGGTAATATCATAAGGTCCCAGCTCGCCTGCAAGGACTCGCGTGAACTGTTTAACGGCCGCTTTGGACGACGCATACGCCGCGCTTCCGTAGGCAGGCACGATCGCCGCAAAGGAAGCAGCGTTTAGAATGCGGCCTGAGCCTTGGGCTTTCATAATCGGGACAACGGCTTGGCACATCAGAAAGGTGCCTTTCATGTTAATGTCCATGTTGGCGTCCCAGATATCCTCCTTGAGCAGCTCAACAGTGCCGCCGCTGGCCACTCCGGCATTGTTGATTAAGATATCTATTCGTCCAAAACGGTTCCGTACCTCCTCTACAACCTCCGCGATTCGAGCCGAATCCCTCACATCACAGATGAATTGCGCACCGGTAAGCTGCTCCTCGGCAAATTGCAGCGCCAGCTCGTCAAGCTGCTCTTGCTTGATATCCGTAGCAATTGTAATGACGCCTTCCTTCGCAAGCGTGAGTGCAATATGACGTCCAATCCCTCTGCCGGCGCCGGTAACGATGGCGACTTTTCCTTGTAAATCGATAATCATGGCAATGCCTCCTCCTCCTTAGGTTTCATTGCGTTAAGGCTATGCATCAGCTGCTTCACATAAGCGATGCTGGACATAAGCTGCGACTGCTCGTAGGCTGCAACGTTCTCCGCCGCTTCTCCCCGTTCATGAGGCGTGCGCCAATCAGCGTTCGGCTTCGCATGGCGCTGAACAAAACGGAGCAGCTCCGCAAGCTCTCTGGCGGATCGGGCCGGGTATTCCGGCCAATAATCGTCGGCAAGGACCCTTGTATGCCTTGCCTCCAACGCACCGATTTCAATGGACATGCACAGCGTCCGTCCTGCTTGGCTGGCGTGAAATACATCCAGCAGCGCCGGAAAGTCTACCGCCCCTTGTCCGATCGGACAGCGGACAAGCATGTACCCTTCCGCATTTGGATAAATCCAGTAATCCTTCAAGTGGACATGTTTGAGGTAAGGAGAGATTCTCTTGGCGAATTCGACAGGCTCCTCCGCGGTCGCCAGCGGATTACCGGTATCCAGCGTTAATCCGAAGTTCGGGGAAGCGATCGATTCGCATAGCCAGATCAGCTCCTCCGAGCAGAGATCTTGATGGTTCTCCAGCGCTAGGACGATACCCGCTTCTTCCGCCAGCGCAGTTGCTGCAGTGAGACCGGCTCGAACCTCCCCCAGGAATGGCTGCCACCTCCCGGCGAAATGACGGCGATCGCCGCCGAACTTCGCTCCACCCGCCACTGTACGTACCACTTTCGCACCAACAGCCTTCGCGATGTCAAACGCTTCGCCTAAACGCGCAGCATCGAAGCCGTCCGACGCGATCGCGATATAGAGCTCATTCGCCTCGACTTTACTTGCTATAGCTCTGTGGTCACAGCCTGCCAGCATCGAGAGGGACAGCTCTACGCCTTGTAGTCCATTACGCAATGCCAGGTCAATGACCCCTTCAGCCGATATCCTCGGCCTTCCTGCACGCGGGTGCAAGCCCATGGCGTAAGTCGTCCCAAATACAGATAAGCCAAAACGCATCCCGATCACCCTTTCGTATCCCGCTATCCGGCTATTCGGCTGGGAGATGAATCCGGTTTATTTTGCCGTCCATCCGCCATCGACCGTTAAAGAAGCACCTGTCATGAAGCTGGACGCGTCGGATGCGAGAAATAAAGTCGGTCCTGCAATTTCGTCCGGCCTCCCCCACCGCCCCAGCGCGATTTGATCGATAAAGAAGCGATTCGCTTCCGGATTGTTTATCACAACGGTATTGAGCTCGGTCGCGATCGGGCCGGGACATAGCGCGTTTACGGTAATGTTAAAAGGCGCAAGCTCTAGGGCCAGCACTTTGGTTAACTGAATGACGCCGCCTTTGCTGGCGCAGTAAGCACTTCTCTCCGGCAGACCCACCAGGCCCAGCATCGAAGCAACGTTAATGATACGACCGGATTGCTGCTCTTTCATGATCGGCGTAACGGCGCGAATACACAAATATGGGGCTTTCAAATTCGTGCCCATCACCAGATCCCAGCTTGCTTCATCGTAGCTGTCGATAGGCTTGCGGATGTTGACTCCCGCATTGTTGATGAGGATATCGATGCGTCCGAAACGCTCCTTGACCGCTTGCACCAGCTGTTCCACTTGGCCCGCTTCCGTCAGTTCCGCCGACATGCCGATAACTTCAGTACCTGTATCGATAGATAGCTGTTTGGCAATCGCTGCTGCTTTCTCCTCGGAACGGCTCGTAATGACGACTGCTGCTCCTGCTTTCGCCAACGTTTGTGCCATCACAACACCAAGTCCGCCTGTTCCGCCCGTAATTAATGCAACTTTTCCGGTTAATTGAAATAAGTGGCTGCTCATAATGTAATCACCTGTTCCTTTCATCCTTGTTGGGGAATGCGCTTACATGTTACCATTTCAGTATCCGGAAGGCTTTACATAAAGGAGATCGTTTTTTGGACTTTTCCGAACTCGCGCATAAGGCGGTGCTGATTAATTGGACAACGCTCTTTTTCCTCGGATCAGGCAAACCACTTTACGGGATATCTCTCCCGTTATTCATTGGGCGCGGCAGCATTACCGAGCTCCGGCGTTCAAGTGGAGCCGCCGCATCTATGATTTTCAGCTCCTCTATGTGAAACATGGCGAGATCAGGGCAACGATCGAGGGCGAAACCATGGAAGTTCGGGCAGGCAGTCTGCTCATCTTATCCCCTTGGCGGCATCATCGGATTGAAGTGCTGACAGAGCCGCATGCAGAGCTGCTCGGCATCCATTTTGACTTTTTCGATGGCGCGGCTAACAATCATACCATCATCGCGGACGAATACAACGCGGACCCCGGTGCGTTTAGCGACATGCCCTATTTGGGGGCAGACCGGCCGATTTTCACAGAACCGCTGCTTACGAATGTGTCGCCGAGAATCATCTCCCTTGTTGAAAATGTCATTCTGGAATGGAGTGATCGGCAGCAGGATTACGACAGCGTGTGCAAAGGGCTGATGATTCAGCTGATCGGATTGCTTCTCCGGCAGCAGAACGAAGGGCGGGGAACGCCGCATCCGAAATACGAGAAACGTCTGCTGGAACTCGTTCATGAGATTCGCACCGATTGCAGCCGCCGCTGGTCGAGCGCGGATATGGCGAAATTTCTGCTCGTGCATGAAGATTATATGAGCCGGCAGTTCAAAGCGATGATGGGTGTAGGTCCCAATAAATTCGTGCAGACCGTGCGCCATCAGGAAGCCAAACGATTGCTGCGGGAAACGGATCAGACGATTGAATGGATAGCAGGGGCGGTCGGCTATGAGGATTTCCACTATTTCAGCCGCATTTTCAGACGCTGGGAAGGCATGTCTGCCATGCAGTTCAGGAAGCTTTCGCGGACTCTATAGAAGAAGGACAGCCTCAGCATCATCCGTGAGATGATCGAGACTGTCCTTTTCATTAAGATAACGTCTAATGGAACTCTTGCACGCCGGAATTGACTCTTTTTACGCAAAATGCCCCTTTGGTTTCTTGCCGATCCATCTCTCGTCAACTTTATCGCTGGCTGACTGATATCTGGTGTCCACGCTAAGCCGATAATGATTGGTTGTATTCTCCAAGGAACAATGCATGAGGAACATTCCGAATATAAGAACATCCCCGGCCCGGAACTCGGTCGTTGCCCATTTGCCGCCGAACTTCTCCGTGATCGCAAGCGGATCATCCGTATAATGGCCAACCCCGTCGCGATCCGAGTCTTTTTTGCCGTAAGTGGCTTTTAATTCTTCAAAGTTATGAGAGTTCAAACACAGCGCAAGGCCTCCCATCGCATAATTAACATCCCCTATCGGAGACCAGACTGTATAGAGGTTATGAGTTCCCCTGCCCATGTAGATGATATCGTAGTGTGCGCCGGTGTAATCGCCTTTCCCTACCGCCCGGAGCCACTTATAGTGATACGTCATCGTTTTTTCTCCCATCAGTTCGTCAAAGAAGCGCAGGACATGCTCTCCGTTTAAAACGTTCAGCAGCTCCGGCAGATCCTCGTTCGTGCCGCCCATGAAGATCGACTTGCTTCCATCGGCCATGATGCCTTCTTCCAGAAGCGTGTCGCGATTCAACTTCCCCATTCGATCTATCTTCTCTAAAATGCGCTTGCGCGCGCTCAGCACTTCTTCTCGTTTATGAAAATCGCGCAGCAGCAAATAGCCGTCTTCCTGCAACCGGTTACGAATCGCATCAACGTCATGCAGAATATCGTTAGAGCTTCTTAATGCCGTCAAATGCGGCCCTCCAAGCTCCAATTCCCTCGAACCTACTTTAACCATCATGTCGCCTTGCCCCTTTCGATTTGTATAACGTAAGTTTAAGGGGGAACTCCGTGCAACACCATGGAAAAAAATCATTCAAACATGTATAATCGTACAAAATATAAGAAGAATCCAAATGGTGATAGTGGGGGTTTTACATTTATATGGCTTATATCAATATTCCCTATCAACTCGCGGAAACGCAGTCTCCGCCGCCATGTCAATTTAAATCAATTTGGAAGGTTGAAGCAAATAACAGCTATCAAGTCGTTCATCCTCAAGGCCTAACGTTACCCGGGCTATTCGTTACCTTAGAGGGAAAAGGTAAATTCGTTCAAGAGAATGAGGAAACGGTGCTTACCGCGGGAACCTTGCTCTTCGTGCAAGAGCTGCTTCCCTGCTCTTATGGTTGCGATGATGACAATTGGAAATTTTATTTTATTCATGTTGATCAGCTTGCCATGATTCATCATTTAGGTCTCCCAATCGGAGAACGAATCACGTCCGCCAAAATAAACGACGCCATTCGGTTATGTGAACGCCTCATCGAGATTCTCATTATCAAATCGACCGGCTACGATTACGCGGCGAATATCATTCTCCAAGAATTGCTGCTCTTATTTGCCGGAGACCAAATCATTAAACTCCATAGCAATCTCGATTTGGAAGACATCCTGCTCCACATGCATCGCAGCATCGCTCAGCCGTTCCGAAGCGAAGACTACATTCGTCACAGCGGTTTGTCTCGGACCGCATTCTTTTCCCAATTTCGTCAGGTGACCGGGAAATCCCCTAACCAGTACATGCTGGAGCTCAAGCTTGCATCCGCCAAAGCCTCACTGGAAGCGACAAACACTTCCGTAAAGGACATCGCAGCCGCACTCCACTTTTACGATGAATTCCACTTATCGAAATCGTTTAAGAATCGTTACGGCGTCTCTCCCCGTTTCTATCGAAAAACGAATACCTAGTTCTATTCGTGTTCCGTATTGGGATGCAATCAGGCGTCGCCCTCTTGACAATCGGGTTGACTATATAGCATAATGGAAAAAATTTAATATGTATTTTTCTTATCAAGAGTAGGTGGAGGGACAAGCCCGATGATACCCGGCAACCGACAACCCTTTGATTATCAAAGGAGTGCACGGTGCTAATTCTTGCGGAACGCTTTATTGGGCGAATCTGGGAGATAAGAGCGAGGATCAATGACATTACATTCCTATGACCTTCTCTGATTCCAGAGAAGGTCATTTTTGTTTGCTATACAACAACTACACTTGTGTACTGGAGGATCATGATGCTGAACACGATTCCTGACCATGCGGCGATAGACGAGTCGGCCGAGTATCACCGAGATACGCTTCCCCAGCTGATTGCTTTGCTCAATTTGAGAAATTCGGTCATCGGCTATTCGTTGGAGTTTATGCAGCAGTGTAAGATAAGCCGTATTGAATGTTTTCGCTTTGACAGTGAGCTTGCGGATAAGCTGGCACCGGGCCACGCGAGCGAATATTTCTGCGGATTAATTGCGATCACAACGAATACGGGAGCAGTTGGTGCAGCGGAGTTTGCCATCCCTCGCAAAGACTTGAATTGCGACTTGGTGATGTGGGCTTCCCCCCTTCAGCGGATGAAGGGGCAGACGCTGCTCGAGAGCTTCGGCTACGTTCAGAGCAAGCTGGAGTCTTGGGGATCGCTGAGATCCGAGCTCATCGCGTCAGCGCTGTTGAAGCTCAATGGGAACGCTGAGCCGGCAGCAGCTCGGACCGAGGAGCAACGCCACCTCTGGGATCGGTCGCATCTGCTTCGCCATACGCAAGCGTTTGTTTCGTTCTGAGTGGAGCCAGCTCCTTGGCTGACAAGCTGCTTTTCCCTTCGGAGCAGCCGAGGAGGAATGCTGCCGGTTTGACCGGCGGCAGGCGACAGCTGCGGCGTGGCGGGGCGGCTGGTAAAATTGGGTGCAGCTCGCTTGGCATGGGGCACTCGGGCATTCTGCACCTGGCACCGGCCCCCGGTTTCCGGTTTCCGGCACCCGACATCTGGCATTCAGCACCTTACACCTCATATTCGGCATTCGGCATTCGGCATCCTACACCCATCACCCCACACCCCACAGCCCACACCTCACACCCACACCCGACATTCGGAGTTCGGCATTCGGCATCCTACACTGGACACACGGCATTCGGCTTCTGGCACCTAACACCTAATACCCGCCCCCCGAACCCCGGCATCAATATCCCGAAATACTCTAACGAATCCTACAGGCCTTATTTGAGCGAAAATACCTCCAAAAAAATTCTAACGAATCGTAGCAGCCTTATTTGGTGGATTTCGAGTGTCTTGAGGCCATTTCCTCCGAAATAAGACCTCTGTGATTCGTTAGAATCTCGAAACTCCGAAAATCGATGAAATAAGACCTGTACGATTCGTTAGAATTTGAGACACCCGATTGCGGCATACTGCACCGTATCACGCCCATTATTCAGCATTGCTCATCCGGCGTTCATGAGCATGTTAGATCGGGAAACATGCCGGTTGCGGATGCCCCACCGTATCACACTCATTATGCAGCTTTGCTCACACGCCGTTTCTCCTGCCGCTGCTTGATGGTCGATTCCGCCAATAACGCGGCGACGATTAGCATCGCGGTGAATGTCCATAACGCCTCGCGTTTTCGCTCAGGTGCGAGGTCGAAGTGGGCGTGTCCAAGCCGCTCCATCGCTTGTTTCATAAGCGCCACCTGCAGGTCGGGATTATTCTGCGCGCCACCGGCGTTTAGACGGAAACCGTTGTTTTGGTGGGGGCTGTCGAGTCCATCTTTGACCGTCAGCGTCACGTCGATGCCCAGCTGTGCGCAAATATCCAGCAATGGCTTGGAGAACGCGCCGTACGGGAAAGCAAGCACATGGTTCGAGGTGCCGAGCTTCTGCTCCAAAATGAGATTCGCTTGCTCCAGATCAGCTTTTACCCGCTGCATGTATTCCTTCTTCGTCTCCCTCCTGCCCTTATCTTTCAAATAAACAGGTCCGGTCAACGCAGCAATTAATTGCTTGCCCTTCGCATCCCTTGGCACATAGCGATGAGAATCGAAGGAATGGCTGTAAAATGAAATTCCTGTCCGGCTCATCTCCCTTACCTGCTCCCAATCCAGTTTAGGAACCCCGGCATGCCTAGGATTACCCACCGAGCTGACGATTAGAAAGTTGGTTGCCGGTGCTTTATACTTGCGCAGGATCGGATAGACATCCTGATAGAAAGATTCATAGCCGTCGTCGAACGTGAGCAGCACCGCATTTTCCGGAACACGGTCTCCCCGCAAAATGAATCCTCGATACTGATCCATCGTGATCCAATGAAAATTGTTAGCCTTCATTAATTCAAGCTGGCGCTCAAACTTAACGACGGATAACGCGCCGGCATCGTGCGGCTTCTTCATGACTTCATGATACATGAGCACAATCACGTGATCCTTATAGTACATGCCGTGAGGTTCAACGGGACCAGGCTTTAAGTCACCGTTACCGGCCGCGCTCTCTCCACCGTAGAATAATCGTCCCACTAGCGGTATTCGTGCATGATAAGTTTGGATGGTCAATACGCAGCAAAGTGCAGTCAGTCCCAGCAGTAAGCACTTAAGTACCGCGTTTCTGGTTTTTAAGGACATAAGGTCAACTCCGAGGTTCAATGTAAAGGTGATTTAACCAATCGCAACGGTCTATTATTCGACGAAGCCAATTCGACAAATGTTGCCCTGGCGATCAAATCACGATTACATGAAGCGCACATGGCGTTTTACCTGACTTGGATACATGCAAAAGCCGCCTAAAGAGGCGGCTTTTCGCGCAAATCAATATACATGCACCACTAAGAGCTATTACTTCAACCTTGCCCGAAGCTCGCAAATCCGGAAAGACCAAATAAATGTCCGCGTCGCAGAGGAAATGAAGATGCCGAGCTCATCCTGTTCCGGCACTCTGCCAAACGGATCCCGGCACAACGCAGCATTGTGATTGCCGTAACTACCCGTCAGCGACTCATCGATAATCGCAAGCGTCTCCCATACCCCATCTCCCTTGCGAAAAGCAGCCCCCGAAATTGCAGCAACGACGATTTCTTGGCAGCAGCGCACGACACCGTCCCAATCCTTCTCCGCAACGAGCACTATTCTATCGTTCACCTGATCATATGCGACATGCGACATGCACAGAGGCACGACCGGCAGTCCTGCTTTTGACACCAAAACCGGTGTTCCAACCACATAAGCGTCCATATCCGAGAAGTCGCACGAAGCGAGCTTATAGTTGTCTCCCGTCTCGTCTGCGTCGCGATAGATGAGATCGAACTTCCCTTTGCCGTCAATCGTAACCTGCGTGCATTGACCGGTGCCCCAATATTCCAACGCGCCCGGCATGACCGGGTTGCTATCGAATTTAATCCATGGACCTTCAATCGAATCGGCGAATGCGACACCGATTTGGTTATGGTTGCAGTCCAAACGGTCGCAGCCCAGATAGAAGAGCGCCCATGAATACGTATGCCCTTTATATCGGAATTCCCCTTGCAGCAGATCGGGGTCGCACACATGGATGCAGTCCCAGCCCGTTTCGCCCGGCGAAAGGGCAATCTGCTCTTCGCCCCAGCTCCACGTACCATCGGTATGCTCCTCTCCCTTGCGCCAACCGATGTAGTCCACAATGACGCCGGACTCCAGATTCGTGCAATAGAAGGCATAGCGCGTTCTGTCATCCGTCTGTACGACACATGGCGCATAATTGTAAATCTCGGACTTCGACGGCGCAAAACATTCCGTTAGCGCACTCGTCCATTCCAGCTCCATACCGGGCAGCTCCCTTCTCTTTACGCAACGGAATGCGAAACAATTATCCTTTTAACGATCCCACCATAATGCCCGTCACAAAATAGCGCTGCAGAAACGGAAACAGCACGAGAATCGGCACGGTGCTGATCATTATAGCTGCCATGCGGACGGTTTGCGCGCTGAACTGCTTCTTCATCTGCGGCGGAATGAATGGCGAGCTTGCCGTCAGCACATCCGCTTCCTTGATCAGCTTCATCAGATACAGCTGCAGCGGCATCAGCTTCTCGCTGTTCGTGAACAGCATCGCGTCGAAGAACGAGTTCCAATGTCCGACGCCGTTCCATAGCGCAACCGTCGCGAGCACGGGGGCTGACAAGGGGAGGAACAGCAAGCCGAATATTTTAAACTCCGAAGCGCCGTCTACCGTAGCGGACTCATGAATTTCCTCGGGCAGCTCCCGGAAGAAACCTTGCAGAATAATCATATTGAAAACCGAAAAGATCGACGGAATAATGTACACCCAGAACGAATCGAGCAAGTGCATGTACTTGAGCAGCACGAAGTAAGGAATCAAGCCGCCTCCGATAAATAACGTCGCAAGATGAATCCAATAATACCCGTTTCGGCCAATCAAATACCGGCGCGACATGGCGTATGACACCATCGCCGTGAATAGCAAGCTCGTTGCCGTCCCGATGCCGGTACGCATCACCGAGATAAACAGACTCGAAATGAGCCGGTCATCCTTGAATACGATGCGGTAGCTGGCCGTACTGAACTCCCGTGGGAAGAAGTACACCCCTCCGCGCATATAGTCGTTCCCGTCGTTGAATGAACCGGCGAGCACATAGATGAGCGGATACAACGTCATGAGGCAAAAAACCGCCAGCAGCGTATAGTTGATGACCGTGAACAGGTCCCAGCGTTTCATACCTACCATGAGAATCTCTCCTTTAGAAAAGGCCTCGGCCCGCAATTCGCTTGCTGGCGTAATGACCGGTCACAAGCAGCAGCAGCGCAACGACCGACTTAAACAAACCTACCGCGGTCGTATAAGAATAACGCATTTCCTTTATGCCGACCCGATAAACAAATGTATCGATCACTTCGCTGCGGTCGATATTGAGCGGCGATTGGAAGATCCAGATCTGGTCGAACGAAGAATTAAGCAGGTTACCGATCGACAGCAAGAAGAAGATCAGAATCGTCCCGGATATGCTCGGAATCGTAATATGCCATATTTTGCGAAAGCGTCCGGCGCCATCGATCGTCGCTGCCTCGAACAGCGTGGAATCAATCGAAGTTATCGCCGCCAAATAAATGATAGAACCCCAGCCGAGTCCTTTTAACAGCGATGTGCCGATAATCAGTCCCCAGAAATGGTTCGCATCGCCGAGAAAGTCAAAGGGCCGGCTCAAGATACCCAGCTTCAGCAAGAAAATGTTCACTACGCCGTCCTGCATGGACAACAGCGTCGTCAGAATGCCGCCAAACACGATCCACGACAGGAAATGAGGCAGATAGGACAGCGACTGCACGAATCGCTTGAAACGGGTATGGAGCACTTCATTGATCATGATGGCAAATATAATCGGCGCGGGAAAATTAATGATGAGCTGAAGCAGATTCAGAAGTACGGTATTTTTCAAAATATCGCTGAATTGATCATCATTGAAAAACTCCTCAAAGAACGAAAACCCTGCCCAAGGGGCATGAAACATATCATGAATCAGATTGAAGGAGTGATCCATGTCCTTGAATGCCATAATGACGCCGGTCATGGGCAAATAGGCAAATACGAGAATAAATAACAGGCCGAGCCAGGACATAAGCTGAATTTGCCATTGAGCGGCAAGCCGCATGAAGATGCCCGATTTGTGCATGCTGCACACTCCTTCCCAATAAACAAGGCATGCCGCTACCTGTCAGCAGCATGCCTCGTCAGGTTCTCCCATATTACTTGATGTTGCCCGGCCAGCCAAACTCAACGCCAAGGCGTTTCTTCGTCGCTTGGTACATTTCTTGGTTAAAGGCATCCAGCTTATCCCAGCCGGCTTTCTTCATCTGCGCGATCGCATCGTCGTACGTTTGCTTCGCCTTCTCCTCGGAGCCTGCAAGGATCATCTTCGGAAGCAGACGGCCCCATAGCAAATTGAGCTTGGTGCGCAGTTCGGTCATTTCGTTATATTGCGGATTCTCAGGATCGAACTTCGGCGTTGCTGCGTTAAAGTCATAGCTGTATTCCACAAGCGGCTTCTTCATGTCGTTCAGGTAAATATCCACCGGCTCCGTCGGTTTCGCGTACAGGTCTTTAATGGTCAGCCAATCCTGCTGGAGGTTGAAGCCAATGCCGTACTTCTTCGCGGATTCGCCGTTCGCTTCGCCTGCTTTGTACTCCGGCGTCATGGTGTACGTACCGTCTGCATTTTTCGTATAGGTCTCGCCTTCCCAGCCGAAAGCGACCAGATCTTGACCTTCCTTGCTGTTCAGGTAAGCAATCAGCTTCGTAATTCGGTCAGCTGCTTTGCTATTCTTGTTCACGGAAGTGAGCAGCCAGCCGTAACCGCGAAGATCTTGCAGATAGGGATCGTCGCCGTTGTAATTGCGCAGCGCGAACGCTTGGAATTGAGCGTTATTATCGACATTGAACAACGTTTTGAACTGCTCGTTAAAGTCCTGGCTGGCAGTCAACAGCGAGAAGACACGTCCGCTTGCCACCTTCTCATTAATTTGATCGCGTTTGTCGGTGAAGTTGTCCTGCGAAATGAGTCCTTTACGATAAGCCTCGTTCAGGAATTTCACGCCTTCCCAGTACTTCTCCTGGAAGCGAACATCAAGGTACTTGCCATCCGGCGATTCGAACGGTGTCGCGAAATACTGCTGCAGCCAGTTCATCGACCCGTTCCCTTGGTCGCTGAACTCATACAGCTGAAGCGGAACGATTGGCTTGCCGTCATACGTCTTGATCTCGTTCTTTACACGCTCCAGCACGGCCATGAACTTATCTCCGGTTGAGATGTCCGGGTTGCCCAGCTTCTCCATAATGTCCTTGCGGAGCGTAAAGCCGCTGTTCGGCTCCAGTCTCTCGCCCGGCTTCAGTTCATTCTTAGAGTACGCGTAGTTCGGCAAGCCGTAGAAGTGACCGTCGGATTGGCGGTACCAATCCGCTACATCCTGGTAAGGCTTGAATTCAGGGGCGTACTTCGCGATCAACTCGTCCATCGGGGCGAGGTTTCCGCTCTTATACAGCTTGTAGCCCGGGTCGTCCTTCCAGCCTTCGTACGTAATGATGTCCGGCAGGCTGCTCGATGCGAGCATAGCCGCAAGCTTCTGACCGTCATCCGTAGCGGGCGTTATGAAGTTAAGGTTTAGTCCGAACTGATCTCTAACGAAAGTAGAAAATTTATCTTTGCCCAGATCGCCGTTATACTTCCACCAGGAGAGGTCCACATACCAGTCAACCTTGATCGGATCCAGCTTCTGATCCGTAGTGGCAGCCGAATTGTCCGAAGCTGTGTCGCTGTTAGCAGCAGCCGCCTTATTATTGCCGGCGTTCGACCCCTCCGCCGCGTTCTTCGCATCATTCGCCCCGTTATTGTTGTTGCCCGAGCTGCATGCACCCAGAAAACTGCTCATGGCCAGCGTCATGCCGAGCAGCACGACAAGCGATTTTCTTCTATTCATCTACTTGACCTCCCGTATTAATCGTCTCATCTGAATTGCCCTATCCTGTTTCGCTTGATCAACCTAGGAGAGCCGGCCTCTCGGTAGCTTTAGTATAGAAGCTGTGAATCGCTTTCATCTACTGCGTTCTGTTTACGCCGTTTACTGGCCTTTATTGACTAACTGCTCGCGATACTCTTGCGGAGTCAGCTTGGTGGCACGCTTGAAGAACCGATAGAAATAGTGTTCGGACAGAAATCCGACGCCTTTGGATACTTCGCTGATTTTGTACTGAGGCTGCGCGAGAAGCTCCTTGGCCAGGCGCAATCTCGCCTCCATGATATATTCGGACAAACCTAGACCTGCTTTATGCTTATACAGCCGGGAGAGATAAGAAGGATTATGACCGATTGCCTGGGCAATCGCATTCAAGGTCAGATCGCCGCCCAGACGGCTTTGAATGAACGCATTGACCTTATGGATAATCTCATCCCCTTCGGTCTCCGCATCTGTCTTCTTATGCTCGAACAAAGCTTCGGCCCGCTTCTTGATTTCCGCTTCGGCTTCGTGCCAGTTTAACAGCAGCTCGGGGTTATAAGAGGCCTGAGCGACCGCCGAATCCGGCTGCGGCAAGATCTTCGCATACGGCTGGATGATCGAAAGCACCGTCGTGCTTATCTGAGTCGCGAGCAGCCAATTGCCATGCCGAGACGCATGGCTTCCTATATCGAGCAGGTTGCGGAGAATTTGATGGAACGCGGACTGCTGTTGATGTTCCAGGTTATAGCTTAAGAGCTCGTATTGGGTCATGAGCTGTTTCGTATCTACCAAGACCTCTTCTTGTACCGTCTGCTCGTCAATACGTTCCCCTTCAACGACAAGCAGCTGCTTCTTGGTGCCGGATTGAAAATATTTGCCCAATTGCGCATATACGCGTCCGACGTTGTCCCACGAAACGCAGTCCCGGCTGATGGCTACCGAGATCGGCAGATGCAGCAGATCGAGACAGGTCGATTGAATACTCTCGAACGTGCCATATATGAAGTGCCTGGTCATCCGCCACAAATGATCCCGCAAGACAGGCGAAGGCGCGTTGTCTTCCGAAACGGGTTGAATAAACCAAACGACGCGCGACCGGTCGTGAACGAAGGATACGTGGACAGCCGAGAGCGACAAATACTCTTTGGCGATATTTTGCAGCCCATACAGCAGCAGCGATTGATCGTAATAGCCATATTGCTCGTTCCATTCGTCAATACGCCCCGCCACGACAAAGACGGGCTTATTCGGCGACAGCGGAATGTCCAGCTCGGCGAATTGCTTCTCCATCTGCCGGAACGCATAAGGATCTCCATTGAGCATAATGCTGAAATACTCCCGCTGCAGCGGCGTGATCGCTTTCTGCAGCTGCAGTTTCGCCTGCTGCACGATCTGCTGGAGCTCGGAATCATCGCGAAGCAGGTGAATGGCCCGCTTAACCGCTTCGATGATGACTTCGTCGCCCTCGGTCTTCAGAATATAATTAACCGAGCCGTATCGCATGGCCTCTTGGGCATAGTTGAAATCGTCATAACCGGACAGGAAGATCGTTTTGCAGCGGGACCAGCGGCCCTGAATGATGCGCTGCAGCTCCAAGCCGCTCATGCCCGGCATCCGGATGTCGCTGATGACGATATCGATTTTGGTCCGCATCATCAGTTCAAGGGCATCCTTAGATGAGTACGCGCCGATAACCTCCAGCTCCATATCGGGATCATTCAACCGGCTGAACAAATCAACCAGTCCGTTAACGACATATTCCTCATTGTCTACGATCATCAAACGGTACATTTAAACATCCCCCTTATTCGCATTGCCGTTGTCCGGTGCCGGGATATGAATGCGCACGGCCAAACCGCCAAGCGCGCTTCGCGATAACGATAATCCCGCGCTGGAGCCCAAGCTCAATTGAAGCCTGTGGTGGACATTGAGCATGCCGGTCGTTTCGACCGCGGCATCTCTGATTTTCATTCTGGAGGAGATATCCTTGAGCACATCGTCCGATAAATTCTCCCCGTTATCTTCAACTTGAATGGTGAGCATGCCGGCATGTATGGCGCAGCTGATGCGCAGCTGTCCTTGATCGGGGTGATCCTCCAATCCGTATTCGAACGCGTTCTCCACGATTGGCTGCAGAATCAGCCTTGGGACGCGGATGGTCTTAGCCTCGCTGGGCAATTCTTCGAGTTCAATCTGAAGCTTGCTGCCGAAACGAATCGATTGAATGGCAGCGTACGAACGGACATGATCCATCTCTTGCTGAAGCTCTACTTCGTCGCTGGAGCTTCGCGTAATATATCGGAAGTACGTGCCCAGATTGCGGGTTAGTGCTTTGGCATTGTCAACGTCCTCGAATTGCAAGATACGGTTGAGCAGAAAGAAAATATTATAGAGAAAATGCGGATTGATTTGAGACTGCAGCTGTTTGAGCTCTGCGCGTTTCAGACTGAGCTCCTGCTCATACACGTCCTGAATGAGCTGTTTGAGCCGCGAGGACATATAGTTAAACTGCTGATATAAGTCTGAGAACTGGTCCTTGTACCGGTATTGCAAAGCCAGCGACTGCTGAAATTCGCCCTTCTCCAGCTGCCGGAAAGCCATCGTAAGCCGCTGAATAGGTCTATGAATTAACCTGTAAATCCACAGGGAGAATACGAGAATAACGAGAATCGACGTCGCCGCGAGAATCCAGAGCAGCTGCTTGTACCAGTCCAGCGGACCCAGCACCGTCTTCTCGGGAACGTACATGAGCAAAGTAACATGAAGAAGTTCAGACGTCTCCCTCGCAAAATAATACATCGTGCCATCCAACTCAAATCGCCCAATGCCGTCTTTTGTAGCCGCCTGAAGCACATTCGTCGGTACCGTAAGCGAGTTTGCCGCCGGCTTATCCGATTCGTGCTTCTGCTTCGGCGGAATGCCAAGCGTCCATTTGCCGCCTTGATCGAAGAGCACGGCCTGGCCGTCCCGAAACTCGGAGAACTGGAGCAGTGAAGTCTCGATATCCGCCGTGGAGAGCACCACCTCCAGCCAAGCTTCAGGGGTTTGCATGGACATGGCATCGTTCGGATAGCTGTCGCCAAGGATCAGTTTACCGTTCACCGGCATGAGAATCTGGCGAGTTCTGCGCATTTCCCGCAAAGCATTAATCTCGTCGGCCGGAAAATTATGATCGATGCGTTCATCCTGAATATCGCGCCCCAGCTCGGGCACCATCAGCTTTAATCCTTCAACGAACAAGCTGGAATCGCGAAATTGGCGCAGCTTCTCCTGAATCGAAAGCATCGCCGTCCGCTGTTCGTCGAATGGCATGATCTCATGAAACATGATGAGATTCTGTACGTCTTCATCGACCATGTATCTTTCCTTCATCCGGATAATCCGGGTCATCTCGGTTTCAAACGTACTTAAATAGGAATGCACCTTGGAACGAAGCGATACGGAAATATCTTTGCGAATCGTGGCTTCACTGGAGAGCGTCACGAGGAAGCTGATCGTTAGAATCGGGATCAGCGTCAGGAGAAAGGCGGTTACAAGCTTCTCATAGATACGGAATCGGATACGGGAACGAAGTGTTTGAAGCGCTTTCAATAGTATGCCCTCCCTGGAAACGATAGCAGCAGGCGATTTCCGCTCGATGTCACGAGGAATGCCCGGATACTTCATTGTATCTGATGCCAAAGGAAGGTCGCCACTGCATTTTCTTGACTGACTTCTGTTGACTGCCCGCCACGATCAAAAGCCGGCTCCCCTGAGGGCTGCCGGCTTGTCAGAAGCATATTGGCCATTAGTTCAGCTTCACAAGCTGCCACTGCTGGTCGAGTCCGTTCACATAATCCCAGGCATAAGTTGGATCTCCGTTGACATCATTATAAGCGTCCAACGCTTTGCCCGTCTTCTTGTTGATGATCTTATAGTAGCCGTCGCTAGTAGCGATGATCTGCCACTGCTGATCAATGCCGCTGACATAGTCCCATGCGTAGACGGAGCTTCCATTCGTCGCGTCATAGTTATCCAGCGCCTTATTACTATAGGCATTGATCATTTTGTAATAACCGCCGCCGACATCCGTGATGATCCACTTCTGGTTTGCCACATTCGTCCAATCCCAGGTATAGCACTGCGAACCATTCGTGGAGGTGTAGCAATCGAGCACATTATTCGTCTTCCGGTTATACAGCGCATACGTCTTACCCGACTCGATACTGCTTCCGCCGCCGCCCGCTCCATCGGTCAGGGAGCCCGTGATCGACCATAGATCGTAGCTCCACAGGGAATTGCCGCAATTCGCGCAGGAATCCGTAAACACCGCTTTGAACGAAGTCGAGGATGGGAGCACGCCCCATGCATTACGGGCGATGCCGCCGTTATGGTTGCGGGCGAAACCGGTCAATGAAGGGGAAATAACAGCCTCGCGCTGCCAGGTACCGCCGCCGCTCCAGATATTCGCCGCCGGAATGCTGGCGACCTCCAGGCTGTCTCCGATAAAGTTCGGATCGCTGGCAGGGTACGGATGCATTTCACGAATGATGAAGAACCGATCGCGCGCGCCGTCGTAGGCGACGTCGAAATTATTCAGGTAATCGGCGGCTCCGTCCGTTCCGTTCAGCCCGGAGGTCGTCAGCTTGACCGGTGCCCCTATCGATGGGGCAGACAGGTTGTTCAGGTTAATGTCGCGTCGCCAAGCGCCCCAGTCATTGTTCGCTTGCGGCTCCTCTCCGGTGTAGAACAGGAGCACTCTTCCGTTACCGTCAACGCTTGTGGCTGCCGGCTGTCCGAGTCCCCATGTGCCGTCCGTAGGATGCTGAACGATCGCATTCGGATATTTTACCCATGAATTCGCCGATAGATCGTTGGAGAACGCAACGCCGATTTGATTATTGCAGCTGCAATCATCGTTGTTCCCGAGGTAAAACATCGCGTAATTGTACAGCGTGCCGTTATAGTTGAATTTGCCGGCCACTACGGAAGGATCGCAGAGGTGGAAGTCATCCCATGCTCCGTTCGGACCGGAAACCAACACTTCCTTGGACTCCACGACGGTGCCATTCACCCGTTTCGTATAGTAAATACTGTCATGGACGCTGCCGCTGACCTTGTTATGGCAGGTATAGATATGCTCCGTATTGCCATCCACAACAACCGATGGTGCGTACGTGTAAATATTGCCGCTCGGATCGTCCACGCTTTGCAGCGTAGAGGCATTCCATGTGACGGCTGCAGTCGATACGCTTGCAAACAGACCGAGAACCAACCCATACAGAGCAATTACGGCAAGAATAACGCGATACTTCCTCTTCATCGTTATAAACTCCCCCTCGAATGTTTAGTTGCTACTTGCAGCTATATCTTAATCTACGAAATCGCGGTCAAGCTACTTTGATTCCTTTACTCTCGCCGCTGTCTTCTATTGACCTTAAAAATGTCCAATGAATTTCGCCATAAATGCCAAGACCGCCGTGCTTCCTCATTGGTATAACGAAAGTAGGCAGTGACATTCCAAGCAGAGGAGAATGGAATCATGTACAACACCATAGCGCTTCAAGAGGAGAAAATCGCCTTTTATCGGCAGAACGGTTTCGTTCAATTGGACGACGTCATAGGCGCAGACGAGCTTCGAGAGCTTCGCCTATGCGCAGATGAAGCGATGAATGTCGAGGTATCCCAATCCGCGCAGCCGGACAAAACCAACCGCGGCTATTATCGCGTACTCAACCAGCGTTTCAACACATGGCGAGACCACGGCGGCATCTCTAAATTCTCGCTTAGCCGGCGGCTCGGTGACATGGCGAAACAATTGACCGGGGCGGACGGCATCCGGGTATTTCATGACCATCTGCTGTACAAAATGCCCGGCGACTCCAAGCCTACGCCCTGGCATCAGGATCTTCCATACTGGCCGATGAAAGAACGCGGCGCATTGTCCGTCTGGCTTCCGCTCGACGACGTCAATGAACGAAACGGCTGTATGATGTTCGTTCCCGGCTCTCATCAGGTAGGCAAGCTAAACGCCGTCGACCTTGTCAATCCGCAGGATCTATACGCCTTCGAAGAGAGCGAATCCGTGCGCAATACCAGACCGGTCATCGTTCCGATGAAGGCGGGCGGCTGTACCTTCCATGACGGGCTTACCTTCCATTACGCCCATGCGAATCTGACCGACAAGCCGCGGCGAGTGCTCGCAATTATTTTCATGCCGGATGGCACCATCTACAGCGGTCAGCCGCATATTCTTTGCGATCTGGATCCAAGCCTGACTGTAGGCGCTCCGATTGCCGGACCTCTCTATCCGAAGCTGGTTTAAGCGCCTTAATGTAACGAAGAAAAGCCCGCTCCATCCGGCAGCGCGTCTAACTAACGCGCTGCGGAAGGGCGGGCTTCTTGATGATTTCGATATTGTAGAGGCGTGCACCCGAATTGACGGCGGAAGATCCGGTAGAAGTGGCTGAGATCGTCATAGCCGCTTTCCCCCGCAACCTCAACGATGCTCCGGTCCGTACCTCTCAGCAGACGGCAAGCTTCGCTCATTTGAAGCTCACGTTTATATTGCAGAAAGCTCTTGCCCGTACGCTGCTTGAACTTCTGAGCAAACGCGGAAGGGCTCATCGCGCACATCCTGCTGAATTGGTTCAAGGATATCGGCTGGTTGTAGATTTCCCCCAGCAATGCCGTGACCCAAGACAGCCATTCCTTCTCCTCGATCCGTTCTCTTTCCGGTTCCTTCCTATTCTCAAGCATATACCGGCTAAGGCAGACGAAGAATTCGACGAGCTGGGAACGCACCATCAGTTCATACCCCGGCACTTTCCGCTCATCTTCGTAGCTGATCGTTTGCAGCTTTCCTTCCAGCTTCGCGCGAGTGCTGCCCTTCACGTTTAGATAAGGAATATTGTGCGGAGAGCGGCGGAGAAACGGCGCAAGGTAGAAGAAATCGACGAAAGCATCGATCTCGCTCAAGCTGCTGAGCTCCCTATCGAGCAGCGACAGCTGAAACATGACGTTGTAGACGACAGTCACCCCGTCCTCTCGTCCCCGGTATCTGTGCGCTGTCCGAGGATCGACAATGAACACATCGCCTTCTTGCAGCTCTCGCGTTTCGCCCCTAAACTCATGCCAAGCGTGGCCTTCCACGACGAAAACGAGTTCATAGAAGCTATGCGAATGCATCGGGATCACTTCGCCTTTGCGAATGGTATACTGGTCAATGAAGAACGGATACGACGGTTTCGGGAAGAAATCTCGGTCCTCGTAGATTTTCATAGTTTCCTCCTTTACCTTGCGTGCACCTCTTCCAAAGCAGGCATGCCCGCTTGTGCGCCGAACTTCGTGACCGACAGCGAAGCGGCTTTGACGCCGAAGGCAACAGCTTCCGCCAAGTCCAGCCCGCTTGCGATCGCCACGCAGAACGCCCCATTGAAGCAATCTCCCGCTCCTGTCGTATCTACAACTTCAACCTGAGGTGCTTTTACCGTGTGCAGGCTTCCGTCTTTCAGAAAAGACACGCCTTTACCGCCTCGCGTTACGAGTAAGGTCGGTCCTCCCATCCTCCATTGGCGCATCCCCGCTTCGAGCTCCTCTTCCGTGCCGTATACAGCACCGGTAAGACACTCGAATTCCGTTTCGTTCGGCGTTATATAATTAGCCAATCGAAGCAAGTCATCCGGCAGTTCCACATATGGAGCTGGATTCAAGACGGTCAGGACGCCGGAATCTCTCGCAATTTGCAGTGCCTCTCTAACCGACTCCAATGGAATTTCGAGCTGAACAAGAAGCACCTGTGCCTGCCGGATGAGCTCCGCATTCCGCTTAATCCAACCAGGCGTACAGCGGCCATTCGCGCCTTCAACGATAACGATACTATTGTCGCGATCTGCATGCAGAATCGCAGCAATTCCGGTAGGTACATCTTGGATGATTGCAACAGCGTCCGAACGAACGTTATTTGCGTCCATTTGTTCCTTCAACATGGAGCCGAACGCATCGTTTCCTACTGCTCCGATTAAGGCAGCATCCGCGCCAAGCCGAGCGCAGGCTAGCGCTTGATTAGCGCCTTTCCCTCCGGGAACGGCATGAAACTGCTCGCCCTTCACGGTCTCCCCTTGCCTCGGCATTCGCTGCATGGAGACGGCAAGGTCCATATTCAAACTTCCTGCAATTGCAATTCGCGGTCTATTGGGCATGGTTGATTCCAAATTCCTTTCTATCCGGTTAACGGGTCATGAGATTATCCAATACTTCAGCCACCAGAGACGGACTTGTTATCGCCTTTAAGTACGCGTGATTCCCATTCGGATTGTGCTTCCAGTCGTTAGCACCGGTTTGCGCGTCAACGGTTGCAGTACCGGATTCAAGCTCCCAGAACGGATGATGCCCTCTCGCGGCATAAAGTACAGCAGTCAAATCCCAGCTATGCCTTGTCTCGCCTTCGCCCACGTACCACTCGTACGCTTTACGAAGCGGATGCGTATCCGGCAAGTCCGCGGTCAAACTACGGCCCGTGTGAATCGGGGCACCGATCTCAAACCCGCTGAACACGATTGGCGTCGGCCATTTCGCGACGACATAAGCGGCAGAAGCCGGGTGCATTTCGAAGTTCCACTCTTTCCCTGCCGGAAAATGTCCCCCCATCGCAATCAACATGCTTACTTTCGCGGACACGAGCTGCATCCCATTAAGCGGAGAATAGAGATCTCCTTCTGATTCAAGCAGATTCATTACATTGATTAGCGGTCCGATCGCTACAATGACCGTCTCGCCGTCCTCGCCTTCGGCAAGCACCTTCCTCATCGTCTCCACCGCATCGGGAGCAGGCTCCGTTTGATAGCGATTCGGATAGCCCAGCGTAATTCCTTTGTTGTATTTCGCATATCCGCTATCACCATCGAGGAACCCCGGCATTGTAAGTGTACCGATTGGTATGTCGCCCCTTCCGTAGAACCTGTTTAATGCGTCGAGGCAACCGGCGCCCCATTGGCTGGATGTGCAATGCGTCATGCCGGCAATTCTCACTTCCCCCAGCTTCTCAAGAGCATGTAAAACCGCTACCGCGCCTACGTCATCACAATCCGGTCCAATATCCGTATCCAGCAAAATGCGAATGGTCATATTTGATGATCCTCCCATATCCATTGACGGTTAAGCTCGATGTTCGTGTGATAGCACCGAGTCAGCTTCATTATAGAATCGTTCCGGCTGCTTCGACTACTGCGATCCGTTGACTGACTTTTTTGCACTTCCTGTTGGCCATTTCGCGGACAAAAAAACAGCCACCGCGGAATAAGTCATTCAGCGGTGGCTGTTTATGAGCCGTATATAACACAATTTATATAACTCTAATCACTTCTTCGCCTTATAAAACTCATGGTACAGCTTCATCAGCGCACGCTTCTCAATGCGCGACACATACGAACGCGAGATGCCGAGCTCCTTCGCGATTTCCCGCTGCGTCCGTTCCTCGCCGCCTGCGATCAGGCCGAATCGGCCGACGACGACTTCCTTCTCGCGGTCATCCAATATATCTAAATTTTTATAAATCTTGCTTTTCTCGATTTTGAGCTGTACTTTCTCCGCTACATCATCGGCTTCCGTGCCGAGGATGTCGATTAAGGTGATTTCGTTGCCTTCCTTATCCGTTCCGATCGGATCGTGGAGGGAAACATCCTTGCGCGTCTTCTTCAATGAGCGCAAATGCATCAAAATTTCATTTTCAATACAACGAGCCGCAAATGTCGCCAGTTTCGTCCCTTTTCCCGTCTGGAAGCTTTCAATGGCTTTGATAAGCCCGATCGTGCCGATCGAGATGAGGTCTTCCAGATCTTCGCCGGTGTTGTCGAATTTCTTGATATTGTGTACTCAACCCGATGTAAACTCCATTCTTCCATGCTCGCTCAAGAGAACGTCTAAGTGACCAACTGCAGTAATATGCACGGTCATATCCTCACACCTGATCAGCAATTCATCGACCAATGATTGGATAATATGTCTCTTAGCGTCAAACGCCAAGCTTTCACCATTGCTCACAACAAACCTATTTATTTTATCTAAAACCAACTGGTTTTCTTTCATAGCTAATGCTTCCAGCATCATGAAGCGCATTTGCTCTTGGCATGACGCATACCGTTGCCGCAACTCCGCCATCTCAGCCTTTAACGATCTGAGTTCCGACTCCAGCTCATCTTCATCGATTAAATCCTTCTTAAACATCCTTTTGATTTTATCCGTTTGCTTCTCCTTTGTAGAAATCAGCCTCTGAATGGAATCTGCCAGGATCACGAACTCGTCAAATGCAGACTCCTTGTTTTTATCTAATCGCCCCATATACGCCGTCGGATCGGAAACCACTTCCATCACTAATCGCCATACATAGTCATCAAGCAGATCCGCTCGTATGGAAGGTGTCGGGCAAGGCTTAATCGAATGGCCAAACCTCCTTGGATTTCGGTTCGGACACCGGTAACATTTATATTTCTCCCTTGTCCCCGTGGACTTGTTGATTCGTCCTGAATACGTTGTCCCCTCCCATTTACGGCCGCAATGCCCACACCTTAACAACGATCGGAGCAAAAACTCGTACTTCCGGTTGCCCCCATCTTTAGTGTTCTTTACGCGCTGCTCTTGCACCAATTGAAATAAACGGTCATCAATGATCGCCGGCACCTCGACCACAATCCAGTCGCTTTCGTTGCGAATTGAGTAGGTCTTCTTAGGTGCTCCCGTTTGAGTTCGTTCTCCTTTGACTTTCTGAGTACACCTGCGATTGTAATAATACTTCCCGACATAAATTTCGCTTCTCAATATTCGGTGTATGGAACTGGCATTCCATACTTTGCTTTCTGCCCTCTTCGGTTCGGCTCCCATTTCAACCAATCGTGTTCCAATCTCCCTCATCGTCAGGTTGTCATGGACGTACCATTGATAAATGAGCTGCACAAACCTTGCTTCGTTCTCATTGATGACCAAACTGCTGCCGATCCGATCATACCCATATGGCGGGACACGCATCGGCATGATCTTTTTATCCTTCTCGACTGCTTTTAAGCGTCCCCGAACGGTTCTCTTCTTTATCAATGCCAACTCATATTGCGCAATAACACTGATCAGGTTAAAAAAGAGCTGCCCTTCCGGGGTGTTTTTATATTCGGTGTCCACGAACATCAATTGCACGTGCTTGGCCTCGAACTCGCGGCAGATGAACAGCTTGTCTGTGAGATCGCGAGATAATCTGTCCGGATGCGTAATGATGATCTGCGAAACAAGCCCTGCACCGATATCCTGTCGAAGCTGGTTCATAGCCGGACGGTCGATATCCTCGCCGCTAACGCCCTCTTCCTTATACACTTTAATCGTTGCAGCAGCTACGTTGAGCTCATTAGCTTTCTTGATGCAAAGCTCCACTTGGCCGTCCAAGCTGGTTCCCTCCATCGCTTGCATGCCTGTCGACACCCGAGCGTAAACAGCGGTATACATCAGCTTTACCTCCTTCCTTGCAGAGGCTCATTCGCCGGTATCATGCCTACTCAAATAAACCGCCTGAATACCTTCAGCCGGTTTTGATGATGATCTGCTTGAGAATGTAGTCAATGACGCGCCACTTGGCTTCCATCGCAGCTGTATTGACTCCCGATGGTTCAGTGCTTATCTTATTGTCTTCAGCGTTGGTCGTGGATACATAGGTGAACACATAGGCTGTCTTCTCCATCTAACCACCTCAATACTGATGTATTCGACAAGTGGCTTGACTTAGTCCGGTTGATTGACGGGGTCCTGATTAGATTTTTTTCTTCTTCCGGTACTCACCCGGCGTCATGCCGGTTGCTTGCTTGAACATGCGGTTAAAGTAAATGACATTCTTGTAACCGACACTCTCCGCAATCTCATATACTTTAAGCGTCGGGTCATCCAGCATGACGCGCGCCTTCTTAATTCGGATTTCATTCAAGAAGTCGCTGAAGGTCACGCCTGTCTCTTCTTTAAAGAGATATCCCAGGTAGTTTGGCGTAAAATGGAGCTTCGCCGCAGCCTCCTTCAGGGTCACCTTCTGCAGCAGATGTTCCTCCATATAGGTGATGATTTCGGCAATGAGCTTCCGATCCTGCTTGCGCCGTTTATTGAACAATAACTCGGAGAGCTCGAAGAACCGTCTTCTTAACCACGACACGATGTCATACATCGTCTCGAATTCAAATAACACAACAGGCTGATGCGAATCCCAGTTTAACAGGTCGTATAAATTCTCGTTCAGCAGCTGCAAATCGCTATGCAGCTTAGAGGTAATCCGTACAATAAGATCATAGGCCTCGCTCTTGCGCAGCGGACCATGGTCTTGCCAGAACAATGCAAGCAAACAATCGTCGATTTTCACGAGATCGTAGTCGAGTATGGCCTGCAGCATTTCATTGACAAGCATTTCGACCCCTGCTGCGGCCGGCTTGCCGATCGATCGCGATGAGGCATCCCGGATGACCCTGTCTTTGCCCATAATCCATTTAATGCTCAGAGCCGTCTCGGCTTGCCGGTACGACTCATGTAGTCGTTCCTCATTATAAGCATCGTCACCAAGACCGATTGTAATCGTAAACGGAAAGGCCGCTCGAAAGGCGCGGATCATTTTATCCAGAGCGGCGCCGTAATGATCCACCCCGGAAGTCAGCAGTACAAACCGATTATCGAAGCCGGTCATGAGGTCGCCAAGCCCCTCCGTTTGAACGAAGCTGCCGAGAAAGGATTCCACGTCCAGCCAGAGCGCGCGTTTCTGTTCGACCGTCATCTCCTTCGCGTACCTCTCCAGATCATCCGTTTCAATTAAGACGGCTGCAATTCCTTTGTTCAGATACGGAGCCAGAAATGAAGTCACCCGCTCCGCAGCCGGACCCGGCGATACCTCACGGAACCAGCGCAGCAGCAATTCACGCTGCACGTAAGGCCGCGCCTCCATCGCGGAGGAACGGTTGCGGCGGTCTTCCCGCACTTGCGTGCACACTGCGGACAGCGCCGCCTCCAGGTCCTGATCGTCCACGGGTTTCAGCAAATATTCATAGGCTTGGAGCTGTATGGCTTCCTTCGCGTAATTGAAATCCTCATGTCCGCTGATAAACATAATTCGCACGTCAGGCTGAAGCGCCTTCGCTCGCCTCGCGAACTCCATGCCCGACATGATCGGCATGTTGATATCTGTCAGGATAATGTCGATTCTATCCTTCTCCATCAGCTCAAGTGCGGCAAACCCGCTTTTTGCCGCTCCTGCGATTCGGAGTCCCTCATAACCGCCATTCTCCACCCTCACTTGCAGCCATTCCAAATCTATCGCTTCGTCGTCTACAAGCAGAATCGTGATGTCCATTTCCTATCTCTCCTATTTTCCCGGGTGGATACGTGAAAAATCAAAAAAACCGGAGATACCATTGAAGGTCATCCCCGGTATTGTTGTAACGAAATGACTGACATGCATGATTTTATGAATGATCCTATTTTGTCCAATTCTCAAAGCAAGTAGTAATGAAGGCGTGAAGATTCTTCAGGCCGGGAGTGGAACTTCCATGAAGCGCTTTCAACATTCGTAACTTCAGTGTAAGACAACAAGTCTAAGTTCGAACATATAGAAGTACAACGAAATCTAAACCAAATCAACGCAAGTTCCTATATTCCATTCCTTATCGCTTCCCGATAGGACGTCGGCGACACAGCAAGACGATTCTTAAATGTTCGCGTAAACGCGTATAAGGAGGAATACCCGGTCGTATACGCGATTTCCGTAATGGAGGCATCCGTCTCCGCGAGGAGCCGCTTGGCGGCATCCATCCGTACCTGCGTAATGAAATCGCTTGGCGGCATTCCCGCCTTCTTCGCGAAAGCGACCGAATAATAGGTACGGTTCATCCCCGCCGCCCTTGCCGCCTGTTCGACGGTAATGCCTTCCGAGGCGTGCTGCCGGATATAGGACATGCTTTGCTCCACCCAATCCGCCGGCTCCATTGCATATAATTTCGGAATTGTCCGGCATAGTGCCGCAAAGTAGCGGTAAAGCAAACCTTGCATATCAAGCGAGTGCACAATGGCGGTTTCCTTGTGCGTTCCACGCATCAAATTAAGCAGATCATGGAGCGCCAGCCCCGCTTCCTTCGTCCATTTGCCATGCAGGAAAGGATACTCAATCTTGATCCCGGTGAGCGCGACCATTTCTGCTGCTAATGGGCCGTCAATTACGATCCAACTCATTTTCGGCGGAGCTTCGCCTTCAATCGCATAATAAGTATAGGTACGCATGGGGAATAAGCAAAAGATATCTCCTTCCGATAACGTCACGCTTCCTGCATCCCACTCTACGCGAAGAAAGCCTTCCTTCACGATGTGCAAGCTATAGCTTTCGATCCGCTTGGGTCCAACATAGTAGTTCGGCTTCGTCTCCGTGATCCCTCCGCGTACCGGCCAGATGGAACATTGCTTGTCCAGTTCATTCAAAGCGTAATAGATAAACGCAGCCGATTCATTGCCGCCTGTTACCGTAGAATCCATTCTGCCCCGCCCTCCGACCTGACAAATTGATAAACAAAGCATACACAACGCTATTTTACAACTCCATGCTTTCCAATAAAATTTAATAACGGAGGTGTATCATTCATGAAGAAACCCAACATTTTGTTAATTACAAGCGATCAACAGCATTGGAACACGCTAGGTTATTTCAATAACGAATTAAGAACTCCTAATCTGGATCGGCTCATTCGTTCAGGCACAACGTTTACCAGGGCCTATTGCCCGAATCCGACTTGCACGCCAAGCCGGGCATCCATTATTACGGGGCAATACCCGAGCCAGCACGGCGCATGGACGCTTGGTACGAAGCTATTGGAAGACCGCCACTGCGTAGGGGAGGACTTCGGCGCTGCCGGCTATCGCACGGCCCTAGTCGGCAAAGCTCATTTTCAGCCGCTTTCCTCAACGGAACAATATCCGTCGGTGGAGGCTTACCCGATTTTGCAGGACTTAGAAAAATGGAAAAGCTTCCATGGTCCTTTCTATGGCTTCGAGCATGTCGAGCTCACGCGCAACCATACAAACGAGGCGCATGTCGGTCAGCACTATGCCTTATGGTTAGAGGAGAAGGGCTGCACAAATTGGCGGGACTACTTCCTTCCCCCTACCGGCCATATGGATCCCGCTATCACGTACAAATGGCCCATTCCCGAAGAATACCATTACAACACTTGGATTGCTGAGCGCACGAACGCGCTTATGGAGCAGTACAACGATGAAGACAAGCCGTTCTTCCTCTGGTCCAGCTTCTTCGATCCGCATCCGGAATATTTGGCGCCGGAGCCCTGGGATACGATGTACGACCCGGATACGCTCACCATTCCTTCTCTCGTACCGGGCGAGCATGACAAGAACCCGCCTCATTTCGGCCTAACCCAAGAGCACGCGCCGGATTTCTCTCCATGGGCTGAAACCGGCAAAGGCATTCACGGGTACCGCTCGCATCATTATTACGAATACGGGGAGAGAAAGAAGCTTACCGATTACGACAAGAAGAAGCTTGTTGCCGTCTATTACGGCATGATCAGCCTGATGGACAACTATATCGGCACCATTCTGGATAAACTCGACGAGCTGGGGATCGCAGACAACACGATTGTCGTGTTTACGACCGATCATGGCCATTTCTTCGGCCAGCATGGGTTGCAGGCCAAAGGCGGCTTCCATTACGAGGACTTGATTCGCCTGCCGTTTATTGTGAGTTATCCGGGACATGTTCCCGCAGGAGCAACATCGGATGCCATTCAATCGCTCGTTGACCTGGCGCCAACGTTCCTGTCGCTGAGCGGAATTCCTATTCCGCCTGCGATGACAGGAGTAGACCAAAGCCAGGTATGGAAAGGCGCCGCTTCTTCCGCCAGAGATCACGCAATTTGCGAATTCCGTCATGAGCCAACGACGATTCATCAGAAAACATACGTGGATGAGCGTTACAAACTCACCGTTTATTACAATCAAACCTACGGCGAAATTTTCGATTTGCAGGAAGACCCGAACGAGTTAAATAACTTGTGGGACAACCCCGAATATGAAGGGTTAAAATCCAAGCTGATGCTCAAGTACATTTGGGCCGAGCTTGGGAAAGAAGTTATGCCGATGCCTCGTATATCGGGCGCATAGGCGGCTCCGGCAAATCAATCAAAGGCGGCAAGGGATTCATTAATCCCCTGCCGTCTTCGATTATAAGCCTTTTCCAAGATCACATTTCGATTTAATTTGCTTTTCCTGAGATTCCATTTTGAGATTCATGATTAATTCGACTACTTCTACATTTATTCCAAAACTCTCCTTGAAATCATTGTATTCCTAGTCAACCCTATCAGTGCGATGCTATAGCCCGAGCATGTCCAATAACACGTGAATATAGTAATATAGCCAAATTAAGTTGTGGCTAAAGAATAGTACGAGAAGGAGCGATTCTATTGGATAATCTGGCTATGCAACGTGCAATCCTCAACAACTATTACCTAAAAAGCGGTTACCGGTCTAGAGAACAGCCCGAGTATTGTTTAGACTTGGTGGAGAATGATATTTGGCAACCACAGGTATATGTTCTTGCCCGTTATTTAGGTGCGATATTAAATGGCAACTATGTGATCGATATCGGCTGCGGTATGGCATTTAAATTATCAAAAATGTATCCTGATTTTCAGATTATTGGAATTGATTATGGGACCAATATTCAGTTATGCAGAGAAATGTACCCGAATGGAACATGGATTGAACATGACCTCGATAGTCCTCAGAGGCTCCCCATTGAAGAATCGATCCTGAAAAATTCCATTATTATTTGTGCAGATGTCATTGAGCATTTGGTAAATCCGGCTTTTTTGTTAGGTAATCTTAAAGAGATGATGGAGCTTTCTGCTGCTTGTCTGCTGTCAACGCCAGAAAGAGATATCGAAAGAGGTTTTAACCATCTTGGACCTCCTCCAAATCGGTCACATGTAAGGGAATGGAATCTTCATGAGCTCACACAATTATTTCGTTCGTTGCATTTTAATGTTACTTATAGAGACTTAACGGTATCCGACAATGTCAGTAATAATAAGAATACCTCGTTGCTTGTACTTGGAAACAACGATCTCTCCGATTATAGATCGAAACTGCTTGATTCACCGGAAGTTTCGGCTCAAATAGAACGGATCATTTAACCTATTAAAAAGAGGAACCATTCAGTTTGGCTCCTCGTAATTTGAAAGATGCAACGCTCAACGCCCCCCTCCCCCCAATTGGCGGCAGTACCGGAATTTGTTCAGGTGCAATGATCAGCAGTTTCATTCCGTGCTTCCTTCCTCTAAAGTTGGATTACAAACTATTCAACTTTTCGAGTGTGTTTCTAGGTAATTACCGCAGACCTATTAAAAATAGGTATATAGACTCTGGTATTATCAATGATCATTTCCGATTCCTTGATAATAATACCCGATTCCGCGCATTCATTTGCAGAGCCGGAGCTTCACGGCAATCACCTAAACGCAAAAGGCCCCGCCAAGTGGAATTTTGGCGAGGCCTAGTTTAGCTCTGTCGCGCTTGGAGACCTGCGACGAGCGCCGTCATTTGCTGCAGCGTCGGCTGCGCGCCAATATCCCTTGTAGCAGGGAAAAAACAATCCTAGAACCTTCTCTAGTTTTAATTGTCTGTCATCCCTTTGGCAGGGCATTTTCATTTTCGCCCGGGAGAATCCCGGAGCCTTTAAAAACACGCTGTATTCGTTTGACCAGCATCGTTTTGCGCGGCGTCCCTTTTCGTTGCGCGCCGGTGATCAGAATGTAAGGATCTCCGATAAGCACTAACTCTTTCCGGGCTCTCGTCAGCGCCGTATATATTGAATTTTTATACCACATGGATTGCCGATGCGGAATCTCAAGGCCGATGTCGGTTAGCGGAATGATGACTCCTTCGTACTGGCTACCTTGTGTCTTAGCCGTTGTAATGGCATAGGCAAGCTCCATTTCGCTCATTAACTCCGGAAATGTGTAGTGCACCTCTTTATCCGGCTCAAATAAGATACAGCTGCTTCGGGATGGATGAAAGGATCGGATCAGTCCTACCTCGCCATTGTCCGCTCTTGATGTATTGGTCATTTGAATGACGGGATCGCCTTCTCCCATTCCATCTGCCATGCGCACCGGGTTGATTCGCTGCTTCATATATTCGTTCAAACGGTCTGTACCGAGACTATATTGTTCCCTGTACATGGTAATGACCGGGTACTGTTTAACTTTATCCAGGTACAGCCTGACGATGGTTTCTTTGGTTTCCTCTACAGATTCAGTAGGAATCGTCTGAATGCCCGCTACTTCCAAATGCGAAGCATCGACTTCTCCCAGAAGGACGGCTCGCGCGAGCGAAAGGATCGCGCTGTCGTTCCTATAATTCCGTTGTAATGTGACTGTAGGGAATCCAAGGGAAATCATATCCAGGAACGGACGTCCCGGACCGATCGGCTCCAGCTGGTTCGGATCGCCGACGAAGACCAGCCTCGTCCCGCGCTCCACGGACCAGAGCAAGTCGCGCCATAAATATTCGTTGACCATGCTGGCTTCATCAATAATTAACACATCCGCATTCAGCGGATTTCTCTTATGGTGATACCATATGCGGCTGGTTTTCTCTCTTCCCTTCCCCAGCAGCGAATGAATGGTTTGAGCCGGATGGCCGGTCACCGCTTCCAGCTGTCTCGCGGCTTTTCCCGTAGGAGCAGCCAGCTTGATGTGAATGCCCGGCAGCAGGGTCTGCAATACAATTAACAGATACGCGATCCAGCTGCTTTTTCCCGTGCCTGCTTCTCCGCGAACGAGAAGAACCGGATGTTCGAAAAATCGTTCGATCCCCTCATGTTGATCCTCATCCAGCTCCGGAAGCCGGCCAGCGCCGCTCAAGATCCGAATCGTGCCGCTTAAGTCCCCCGGCTTCGATACAGGACACGATATCAGGTCGGCTAATCGCTGCGCAATTTGAATTTCCGCAAAATACAAATGCCGGTCGAAAAACAGATTGCCTCTGCAAATGAGCTCATGATCCTGCTCCTGCGCAAATCGTTCGATTTCGAGGCGTATGTTATCCTTCGGCAGCGACTTCCCCAATAAGGCATAGACCCTATTCACGAATTCGTCGCCGCTAATGTAGCTGCTTCCCCCGTTTAGATACTGCATATATACATATTGGACGGCCGCCCCGATTCGACTGGGACTGTTCGCCGCGATCCCGGCTTCCAGGGCAAGCATATCGGCAACCCGGAAGGGAACGGATGGGACACGGTTCAATAGATAAGGCTGCCCTTCAATGCGATCAATGGCCGAAAAACCCAGCGTATCGCAGATTTCGTGAAGCATTTTGCGAGAGAGCTCGAACCGTAGCAGGTAATTTGAAAGATTCGGAACGGTGTACTGCTCAATCAGGCTATTCTTTAGTAGAACGAATGCCTGTTTGTCGCCGGCCGTCCATAGGTCCAACAGCTCCGGGCATTCGATGAGCGTCCGGATATTGTCGTCAAGATGAGGAGACATACGTTGAAAAGCAATGGGATGTCCGGATGCGAAATGGCTCGGGAGCAGCTCGGAGATCGGCGCAAGGAGTCGGTAACGATTGATGATAAATACAGACTCCGTCGTGTACAGTCCCTCAATAATAAGATTCCGGAAAACGGTCGGGAGCGCTCTTGCCCGGATACGGAACGGCAAGCCCTGATCGGGCTGAAACCAGCCGGTCTTCTCCAGCCCTTTGGACTTGATCTTCGTCAGATGCCCTGAGTAGTTAAGGTTATCCTTCATTGCTCCGATCACTCCATATTTTTCGCAAGCTTCTCTTCTTCTTAAAGGACGCGGATCCAATCGAATCCGCATGCTGCTCCTCTTGCTCCTGAGCGCTGCCGGCAGAAATATCGAGCCATGAACTCGGGCGCGGCAGGTAACAAATTTCCTTTGATTCCGGAGCGTAACCCGGAGGAACCGGCGATGTGAACGCATAATACCATTGCTGTAATTTGTCCTCGTAATATCGAATGGGAATGGCCCTCATCGGTTCATTTCGATAAATCCAGCTTCTGTCTTCCTTGATCTCATCCACTTGAACGCTTGCCACTTTTCCATATCCTTGCGAGCGCTTCGCTCCCAATGCAGGAATCAACGCGGTCAGCTCCCGTACCGAGGACGGTACTCCCCGGCAATAGAACGTGACCTCCGCCGGACAAGCCAGCGTATAGATGATTCGGTGATACGCCTTGAAATAGCCTCCGCTTATATCAAGATCCTCCGGCAGGTCGCCGGCATAACGTTTCGTATAGAATTGAAGATTTCTTCCCTCTGAACGGGTGAACCCTACGCTAGCCAAATATAGCGAAGAGCCCTGATGACGTTCAATCGGCAGCTCCAGCGAAGAAAACATGTCCTCACCTTGTTCCGGCGAGCGGTTCTCCTGCAAGGCTAACGCCTTCATTAGCAGTGCATCAAAGCCAATCGGATGGTCGGGAATAATCATTTCCGAGCTTAACGTAAATGTGACCTGAAGGTTCCTGTAGCTGTTCATGGAAGCAGACTCCTCTCCCCGAATGTCAGCTTCAGCGAGTGAGAGTTCAGATTCACGCGTCCCATACCGAATGAACACTTCCATCCGACACCGGAATAGTGCGAGAAATGAAGCAGCCGATTAAGGACGCCCCTCAAGCTGCCAACTCCGTGCGCATTACGAAATACTACCTTTCCGGAGAAGGCGTTCAAGGAAACGTCCTTGCGAATCGGATAGGTTACGGAATGAATGTGATGGGAGGTAATGTGCAGGCCGGATTCCAGGCGCTTTCTATACTCCGTGGTCGATTCGATCGCTTCCGGTGCAGCTTCATTCCATTTGCTTAAGAGGCTGTTCACGATTTTGTCCGGGAACGGCAGCGTCACGGTTGTACGTCCGCTGTTGAACGCCGTATATTGAAAGTTCAGTTCTATGCTTTCGGCAATAGGAAGGCTGTAAAAGAGATCATAGCTGACGATTCCCGCCTTCGGGTGATCATCATGGTGCAAGAAGATGTCTTCCACCAAATAATAATCCTGACCTAACCGGACTTCCTTTCCCTTCTCGACTTGACGGAAGAATATCAGCATCACCTTTACGTCAAAAAATATGAAATGGAGCGTAAGTGTGCCATCACGATCTTTCTGGATTTCCTTAATCGCGAAAGGGGCTGTCTGCGCTTCATGATAGTAACGGCCGACCGGCGTATTGCGGATTTCGTTGTACACCCAACCATGAATGTAGTTCGGATAAACGTTGCGGTCTGGGCAATCCCGCCTGTTTCGCAACAGCAAGATCGTATTCGCGATCAAGACAACACATCCTTAGCTGCCGTATAAGCAGCTGTATAATCTTAAGGATATGTAATCCGTTTCCAGTTCTTGAACGCCAATGTGTTCGCAAATTACCGCATATAAAAAGCGTTGCCGTATACGCACACCGCAAGTCCTTTACCGCAAGTCCAAACCGGAAATCAATCCCAGCCGCTGCGCTTCTGCAATGGCTTCCCCTCTGGAGCTCACATTCAACTTCTCGAATATGCGGGTCAAATGGTACTCGATCGTACGCTGGCTCATGAAAAAAATCTCGGCCAGCTCTTTATTGCTTTTTCCGCTGGCAATTTCGTTTAGGATGCTCTGTTCCTTAGGGCTGATCGATATGCGATCAAGCGATTTCTCCCCTTTGGCGTGCTGCACCTGGATGTCGGTTCTTCTGAGTTGCTTAAGAAGCCTTATCGGGAGCAACGCCTCCCCGTTCACGGCGCATCTCAAAGATTGGATCATTTGCTCACGCGACGACAGTTTGCTGATAAATCCGGAAACCCCGTTTTCTATTAATAGATTAAAATGAGGTTCAATATCGTAACCGGTATAGATGAGTATTTTCACATCGAGATTTTGTTCGCTGATGCTGCGGGCTACCTCAAGTCCGTTCATGCCGGGCATGATCAGATCGAGCAGCAGGACGTCAAACGTGGCCTGCTTAAACATCTCCAGTACTTCCGCTCCCGAAGATACGGCAGTGATGGACATATCGCTTTCCCTTTCAAGCATATGAATGGTCCCTTCTCGGACCGACGGATGGTCATCTGCAAGCAATATGCTGATCATGGGGCACTCCTTTCAGTGATCTTCCGACTACAGGTCAATCGACCGGAGAAACCATTCGCGGCAGCCAGATCCTGACAATGGTCTCTTTATTCCCGCTAAATTGGATTCTGCCTTCCAGGCTGGTCACGCGTTCCTTTATGCCGGTAAGCCCGATGCGGCTTAAATCGCCACGCTTCTTGGCATTGCCTATTCCTACTCCATCGTCACTATATAACAACGAGATTTCCTGCGGCATGATAGAGATGTGAACCTTCACCTTCGATGCTTTGGAATGCTTCCCGGCGTTTCCGAGAAGCTCTTGCATGATTCGGTACATCGCAATCGTATACTCGTAGTCCAATTCCGTATCGAATTCATCGTAATCGAACTCAATCGTAAAATTTTCGCGCATCTGTATCGTATGAAACAACTCTTTTAACGATTCGACGAGCCCGATCTCCTTCAGCAAAGACGGCCTAAGCTCATTGCAGGTTGAACGCGTTTCATGAATGACGTCGAGCAACCCTTCTCTAATGGCGATCATTTCCTGCCGCACCGCGTCCGACATTTCGAAATCAGTCGTTACTTCCCCGATTCTTCTGTACCAATACAGTTGATTTTGCAAGACCGAATCATGCAGATCCAATGCGAACCGGCTTCTTTCGTTTTCCTGCAAATTAAAGATGAAGCGCATCAGCCACGGCGGCGTATTCCTTTCGGACTGCTGCTTCACGGTATCCTTGAATTCGTCGGAAAGACCTTGAACGAGGGATAAATTTTCATAAACGATGCTGACGTAGCGGGATAAGGTTTTAAGCCACACTCTTTCGTCGATGTTGAGCGAGGTGCCGTTTTGTTTTTCTCCGATCCATACGATGCACCGCTTCCCCATTCTCTCCCCGGCCAATAAGATCGCGCCATTATTCAATACTTCAATCACGCCGAGCGGCAGCGGTTTTATGAACAGCGCATTCGTCACCAATTCGATCGGGTACCTCTCATAACCGACGATCAACTCGATGGTGGAATCGCGCCGGTCCACCTCCAATAAGGAAACGGCTTGAATGCCAAGCCCCTCTTTGATTTCCAGTATGAATTGTTCTTCTAATTCGCTTACTTTCATAACTTTCGAAATCCGGGAAGCAAATCGGTCCATTCTCAATTGAAAATCTTTTTTCATCATAAAGTGCCTGGATCGGAATCGGAAATCCAGCATTTCCTTAAGATACAGCATTAAGATCACAATGAGAGGAAAGTAGACCAGCGATTCGATTTCCAGATCCGGCGAGTGGCTCAGAACCGAATCCAGCAGCCAGTGAATGAACGACAATATGAAAGCTAGTCCGGCATTATAGCGAAATCGCCCGAGATAAAAGTCAATATCAAGCAATCGTTTGGCCGTAATCAAATAAATAAACGTTGCAGGGAGCAATACAAGGAATATCGCGGTTTGTCCCGCCGATACCCATCCGGAGCCGTCCATTAGCTTCGGAATCGCGTAAAGTCCGATAAACGGTCCAAACGAGAAAAATATGCCGAGGAGCATAATTTTGATCTCGGTCTTATAGATCAGCAACCGGTTCCGCACTCCGGCCATAACCAGCAGCAGTACGCACACCGCGCACTCGGTGACGAACCAGCTCAGCAGGGAAAGCGTTACGATCTCATAGGCAGAGCTTACTTGCAGGAGTGTAAAAACAGCTTCCATGCCGATCAGCAATCCGTTAAGCGCAATGAATAATCGTAGAATAAAAGGGGGAACGATGCTTGATCCGCCAATGGATTGGATGTAGCTACTTAAAAAGTGCAGGAAACAATAGGGAATGAACAAGAAAGCCGCTCCGCTGAATAACTCGGGCAATACATGCCCCTGGGAAGATGCTCCCCCGCAAACATAACTCAATCCGACTAAAACGAGAAAGAAAAAAAGACCGTAAAAGTAGGGAAGATCAGGCTTCTTAAACACGATGAATCCCGAGATGGCCATAATAATAAGGAAAGTAAACCCCGGATACAACACGAATAATCTAAACTGATCCTCCGTCAATCCGCTTGGGATCTCGTACGATTCGACCGTGCCGTTTCGTTCAACCGCGATGCTGCGCGCCTGCTCGAGAATGCCGTAGGTTTTGACCGTTGACGCAAGCCCCGGTTCATTCTCATCGACCTCAATGACGGAATCGCCCACTCCAATATTTTGCTTATGCGCCCAACCATCCGCATCGATACTGGTAATTCGCCACTCGCCGCCGGCCGTCTCATGAAGCTTGATCCCGATATAGGGCTTTTGAATGGTCAGTATAAATACGAACGCAACAAAAATAACAATCGGCAGCATCAAATATTTAATATGAAAACGGACCACCAAGGGTATCCCTCATTTCAATGCTAGTTCTCCCCGTTGTTCCAATTGGACTGCAGAAACGCCGCTATCGTTTCTTTGTTCTTTTCGATATAGCGGATATAAGGCTCCGATGATCGATCAGCCTGCAAGGTATACCGGAACTCGACTTTACCATGGCCCTGCGCTACTTTGCCTCCGACTCTGCCATAACGGTTCAGTTCCTCCAGCAGATGATAGAACAAAGCCGTTTCCACTCCGCTTGCCCCCATTAAAGTGAAGCCGTGCACAAAGGTCGTGTTGGGCACGATATATTCCGTTTTGTAGATCATTTGGTTCCGGTCCGATTGCGGATAATCCGAACGGTCCTGCCGGGTATAGAACATCCAATCGGTTATTTCGGCGGCGCGAATGCCCGGTTTCGGCTGCCCGTACAGCTCAGCCACTTCGTCTACGATCGGGACCAGGAAGTCGGTAATCAATTTGCCGTGAAGCAGCTGCCGTTTATAGGAACAGCCCATTAAGGAGGCAAGCGGGATATGCTCCCGAAGCTCCTCGACGAATGGCCTGTTCGGTTCCTGCTTTGCTTTCTGCCTTCCTTTCGCCGCGCCTGTCTCGAGAGATCCACCGGAATATAACAGATAATGCAATTTTCGACCGATGCGTTCCGGATCAAGCTCCAGCATTTCCAGAAAGGATTGCGCGCCTAATCGACGCATGATGCCGCGAATGCTGTTGCCGCTGATTACGGGGATATGTACGGCCTTCCCTTCATACCAGACTTTCATTTTACGAAAAAATTGCTCATTCCCTTTAGCAGCTATCCCCTCGTCCGGAATGTCGGCTCCGTGAACAATCGGCTGCAGCGATTTGACCGTGCCGCGAATCGTTTCGATTACGGACATGTCGATCCCTCCTGCTCCTTCCAATGCGGATGGTCAAACTTGGATAGCTCCAATACTAGCCTTAATACGGGTGAGGGACGATAGGACGAGAGACAAGACTCGTAGTGCTGAGAACTACCTTGAGCATACGTGCCCCTCTCGATTTGAACGGAGGAAACGCCGGACCGAATCAAAGCGTTTGCCGATTCATACACGTTTCGATGTAAAGCGGGTATAAGCAGAACCGAATGTTCGCCGAATTGCACATAAAACTGCGATTGGTCGTAATTAAGCTTTGCGCGAAGCGTAATATGTTTTCGATAATCCGATGGAATGCTAGTTGCAAAAGGAGGGCGAGGGGGCGTGTAAAATAACGATCGGACGAGCGTTTCTCTATCTTTCGGATCTGCTACCGTCAAGAATCGGACCGCATTCGTGCCGGCAACGACAGCTTTCCGCCGAAAGGCATCCGTTCTGAGAACCGTCGTGCACGGAAGACAGAATAAGGCGCTTGTTCGGGCTTGATGGAGATGCCAATCGGTATAGCGAGACAGCTCAAGCTGCTTCATCGGCACCATCGATTCAAATCGGTTGCCGCAATAAGCGCATACTTCGCATTCCCGGGGAGATGTCAAGCGCAGCCTTCGCTCCAAGTCCGCGTTCCGAAAGTTGCTGAATATGAGGCGGGACAAGCTGGTCTGAGCGTCAACATCCATATGATCATCCCTCCCGTATAGAATACTCCGGGAAAAAATGGTTCATGACTTAATTCGGCGTCCTCAATTCAATCTCGAGAACGTTCCGTCAGTGGAATAAATCAACCGGCGACCTCATATATACCGGTGCCGGCCGACAGCGTCCTTACATTTCCATGAGTTTAGCTAACTCGATCTGTCCGGATAGCCACTGCTCTCCTTCGATTATGCCGGTTATTAACGTTTCCATGCCCTGACCGAGATCTAGCGCAACCTTTCCCAACTCTCTGGCGATATGCGGAGCAAGAATGACCGCATTCGTTCCGGCGGCAAGCAAGCACAAATCAAATTCGCATGCCTTTAATTCCTGCTTTACCCGAGGGATATCCTCATACCGCTCGATGTTGATCGTGCCCGTTATTCGGAAATTCAGTCTGGCCTGCAGCCTGTTTTCCAACGCTCTCTTTACTTCGTCCGCATAACTGCACACGATGCAGATCTTTCTGTTCGTCAGCATGTCATGAAATTTCCGTTGTTGAGAAATCATGATGACTCGCCTGGTGTAAGCCTCGAAAACATAGTTCGGCGCTATGCCATAAACATCAAATACATGTCGGGTAAATTCCCCTGACCTTGATACCCGAATATTGATACCGACAATATCCGCATTTCTCACCGCTTCTAACGCAGCATCGCGAGCCTCTAGGTTTGGAAACGTGATCCCGCGATGTGTATGCCCTCTTGTTACGTTAGCATGATTCGCAACATGTGCTTCCGGATGGCTCATAAATTGCTCTTCCGAATAAACCTCATATTGAGCAAGGACATGCGTTTCGGTAACCCCTACGGATATGACGGAGAGCGGTAAATGGCGGTCAAGCGAATAGAGAAGTCGATCCATGACTTGCGCGGTATTCAGTTCTTGATAGGCCAAAGATGCGCCCCCTTCATGATGCATATCCTCCGGGATTATGCGACTGCCAGCGCCATGCGTCTGCACACATCGCTTCCAAATCCTTCTCGGCTTTCCAGCCAAGCTCTTGTTCGGCCTTCAGCGGGTCCGCATAACTGACGGCTACATCGCCTGGCCGACGGTTCGCCAGCTGATAAGGTACTTCGCAGCCGGCAGCCTTCTCGAACGCGTGCACGAGCTCCAGCACGCTATATCCTATTCCCGTCCCCAGATTGTAAGCGGCGATTCCATCCGTACGCAGCGCATGTTCCAGAGCTTTCAGATGGCCGCGGGCCAGATCAACCACATGGATATAATCCCTGACGCCCGTACCGTCCGCCGTCGGATAATCGCTGCCGAACACGCTCAGCGTCTGAAGCTTGCCTACCGCGACTTGGGTAATATACGGCATTATATTACTGGGCACGCCTTTCGGATCCTCTCCTATACGCCCGCTTGGGTGAGCTCCCGTAGGATTAAAGTATCGAAGCAACGAAATGCTCCACGCCGGATCAGCGACCGTGAGGTCCCTTAGCATGACTTCAATCATCTGCTTGGTTCTTCCGTATGGATTGGTTGCCTTGAGAGGCTCATCCTCTTGGATCGGCACATCACCCGGCAAGCCGTAAACGGTCGCCGATGAGCTGAACACCAGTTTTTTCACATTGAATTTATGCATGATATCCGCAAGAACCAACGTACCCGTAATATTGTTGTGGTAGTAACTCAGAGGCTTTCTTACCGAGTCTTCCACCGACTTAAATCCGGCAAAATGGATGACCGCTTCGATGTCATGCTTGGCGAACACGCTGCTTAACCCCTCGCTGTCCAACAGATCCACCTTGTAAAATCGCAGCGGCTTGCCTGCAATTTCCTGTACGCGGACCAGGGATTCCGGATTGCTGTTCGACAGATTGTCGACGACGATGACGTCATAACCGGCTTGCAGCAGCTCCACGCAAGTATGACTCCCGATAAAGCCTGCTCCACCGGTCAATAGGATAGACATTCATGCCTCTCCTTTCTCTTAATTACTTGCCAATTTGGGCTTTAGATCGACGATCTTGATCCAGCCGTTCTCCTTCACAAACACAGGCTCATATTCGTCCCCCCAGCGTTTCAGGGCATCGCGAATATTCCATTCGGTAATCTCGCGGTAGATACCGATCAAATTCGTTTGATTGTGGTGATGCCTGCGGTGGATGTACAGCGGCACGTCGATCCAATGAAAATGGCAAACCTCGATCAACCGCATCAGCACCCGTTTGTCTTCCATATACCTGCCTTCATAAGGATCATCCGTCGGCCAACCGCCGATCGATTTTAACGTGGACGTCCGGTAAAACCGGGGCCATTGCGACATATTGGAGAGCAGAAAATCGAACTTATCCCGGAAGGAACGATTCTTCGTCACAATGTTGAAAAATAACCCTCCGCTCGGATTGATCGAGATGGAATTGATGTTCCCGCTGACCAGACCGACATGCTCAGGCTGCTTACGAGCCTCGGCCAGCAATACCTCAAGCGTATACGGAAAGAAGCAGTCGTCCGCATCGAGCTGGATCACATAAGGAGTTGTGACGGCAGCCAAACCGACGTTCATCGTTTTCGACTGTCCGATGTTCGTCTCGTTGCACATGTACGTAACGCGCGAGTCCGCAAGCAAAGGTTTCGCAAGCGCAATACTTTCGTCCGTGGAAGCATCGTCGACGACGATCAGCTTCCAGTGCCCGTAGGTTTGTTTATATACGGTTTCAATCGCTTCCTTCAGGAACCCCCCTGCGTTATACGTGGGGATGAGTACCGTTACTTCAGATTCCATCCCGCTCACCTCAAATTTCTGACTAGTGCTTCAAAATCAAATCCGTCTTGGCCGTCAATCGTTAAATCAAGCGCATGACCGAAATCCAGCGCTACCCTGCCTGTATCATTAGCCAATCGAGGAGCCAGAAGCGTCGCGGGAATGCCGGCCGCAATAATCGCGATCTGCCACTCTTTGTTACTGTAAAGCTGCGTATACGCCGTCTCTAACTGTTCGTAGCCTTCCAAATTCACGGTATCGACAACTGTCACTCCGTTCGCTTGAAAAACCGGCGCAGCCTCCTCCGCTCTTCTGCCTGCCAGAATGACGCGGTACTGCTTCATCCAATCCCAGAATTGAGGAACCCTCGTCATGTGATGCGTGACCCAAGCAGAGCAAATGGTATAGAAACCTAAACCGAGATCCACAAATGCCTTCTTGGAATACTCCGCGCCTGACGCATTCTCGCCGGTCGACAATAAGCCAACTGTCGTCGCAGAGGTAAAGGCTTTAATAAGTTCCGCGCGAATATTCTGCTCCGCAAGGCCGTTATACCTTCGGTAATAGGTCATGCCATTATAAAAATCAGGGAAAATCCGCAGTTCGGCAATTTCGGCGTGACCGAATCGGGCGAGCGAATACGCTTTACCTTCCCGTACCGCTTCATCAATACAACCCATTACTTCCTCCGTCGAAAGGAGGTATCGCTCGTAGCTGAAGTCATTCGTAAAATAACGATTGTCTCTGTACTCCATAACAACCTCCCCTTATTCGATGATTTCATAGGGAATATGCGGGAACCCATTCATAATATAAGGTTTTAAGTAATGGCCTTGACGGGAGCCGAGCAGAAATATCCGATCAATCCCGCGGGTAACGATAAGCTTCGAGATCAAACGCTCCATGATATCAAGCTTCAATTCAATCTTTGGAACGTACAGCGACAGATGAAAAACATCGGAGGTCAGCCAGCTGAATTCATCGATATCCGAATCCGTAATAAATTCTGTAGCCACCATAGTAACCGAGTAATAGTTCGCATGCAGCCCATCAATAAAATTCAAGCATTGCGTGGATAAGCGGTCTCTACGCGTCTGAGGCATCAGCAGCAGCCACTTCGGCAGCCTTGACATCGGTTTGGTCGAATAATGATGCCAGGCACTTCCATTCAGAATGCTTGGGCTCATATCCAGCAGCGGCGAACGCTCCCACTTTCGTTTCAGTGCCTTTAGATAATCCTCTTGATACAGCATCGGATGACGGGCTTTAATTTGTTCGACCAGTTGATCATGATGATCGATCGCTTCATGGACCATGGACCGTCCGTGTCTTCGGTACAAGAAGAGCCTTTCGAAAATTTGATACCCGTACCAACCTTTTTCGCCGAGCGAAATCCAGAAATCCCAGTCCTCGTAACCCATGACGACAAACCCGGATTTATAACCGCCCGCCTGCATGCAGGCTTCCTTTCGAAATAGGGAAGTTCCGCACGTGATATTGCGAAACAGCTGGGTATGGAAGTTGTATTGAGGGGCATCATGCACCCAATCCTCCGTACCGAAAGCTTTGACCCAAGGGGATACAAAGCCGACCTTAGGAAAGAGTTCCATAATCCACAATGCCTTCTCCAAAAATGTCGGGTGAATCAAATCGTCGGAATCCAGAGGAAGCATATATTTGCCTTTCGCTGCAACGATCCCGCTGTTTCTGGCTGCAGCCACCCCCTGATTCGCCTGCTTAATTAAACGGGTTTTCGGCTTCTTTAAGGAGGACAACAGGTCTACCGTTTCCGGATCGGTCGAACCGTCGTCGACCACGATGATCTCGACGTCCTGGAACGTCGAATTCAATACGGAATCAATCGTTTCCCCCAGAAACTGTCCATAGTTGTAGCATGGAATGACGACACTGATGAGCGGAACATCCGTCATGGCTGCAGGTTAACCTCCTCTCGGAACCAACGAATCGTGCGTTTGAGTCCCTCCTCCAAGGAGACGCCCGGAGAAAAACCGAGGACGTCGGCAGCTAGCGTTAAATCCGGGATTCGTGCCGGCATGTCTTCGTACCCTTTCCCAAAGGCCTCGTCATAGGTTTTGAATTGGATCGGCGATTCCGAGCCTGTCATTTGGATGATCGTTCGGGCTAATTGAAGTATCGTGGTCGGCCGATCCGATCCGATGTTGAAAGCGAGTCCGTCCGCCTGCCGGCCAAGTGCGCTTACGGTTCCTCTCACCATATCGTCCACGTAGGTAAAGCAGCGGGATTGAGACCCGTCTCCATAAACGTGCAGCGGCTCCCCTCTTAGCGCAGCATGAATGAATCGAGGGATGACCATTCCATACAGCGAATTCGTCTGGTTTGGACCATAGGCGTTGAAGTAACGAAGAACGGTAACCGGCAGCCCTTTATCGGCAAAAGCAAAGCATAAGTGCTCGTCAATGGATTTCGCCGCAGCATAGCACCACCTATGGATCGACGTCGCTCCATATACCCGATCCGATGTTTCCGAGAACGGCAGCTTCGTATTCTTGCCGTAGATTTCCGACGTTGAAGCAAAGATAACCTTGACCCCTCTCCGAAAGGCTAACTCTAAGACATGCCTCGTACCGTCTATATTGCCTTCGATAACCTTTATTGGATCTTCCACCGTATTTTTCACGCCAAGAATGGCCGCCAAATGAAACACCGCTTCCACTTGATCCAAGCATTTCTTGATTACGGGGCGATTCAAAACGGATCCTTGAATGAACGTATGATTCTCGTGAGTAAGAACATCATGCAGAAACGACTTCCGGCCCGCTGACAAATCATCCAGCGTAATGACTCTGTGCCCCTGCTGCAGCAGAGACCGCACCAAATGGGATCCGATGAACCCGGCACCACCGGTTACAAGAATGTTCATGAATGCAGATCACCTCCCGACTCTCTCTTCAGAGCAAGACTATTCTCGATTTGTCCTTCACGCCTTCCGTCGCATTTCGCGTATCCACAATCAGCTTGGCATGCTTGGCGAGCTCGTCGTAAAGAATCGAAGAATGGTCTGTAAGAATCAGCAAACAGTCTTTCTTCTTCACGTTTCTGGTCGTAAGCGGGGTTCGTACCAGCGTTGTTCCCGCTACATGAAGTTCGGCAATATAAGGATCGTAGAAACTCACCTGAGCCCCCTGCTTCATTAGCAGCTCCATCACTTTCAGGGCCATGGATTCACGCAGGTCGTTGACGTCTTTCTTGTACGTTACGCCAATCGCCATAATGCTGCACCGGTCCAGCGGAAGCGGGGAGAGGCTCTTGACCATCCGCGCCATGATATAGCCGGGCATTTCTTCGTTCACTTGATGGCTTAACTCGATGAAAGGCAGCGGGATGTTGAATTGCTTTGCTTTCCAAAGCAAATACATCGGATCAACGGGGATGCAGTGTCCGCCTACGCCTGGACCGGGGTAATAGGACATAAATCCGTAAGGTTTTGTGCGGGCTGCTTTTATCACCTCCCAGATGTTAATTTCCATGGCTTCGCATAACTTAACCAACTCGTTCATAAACGAGATATTCACGAAACGCTGACAGTTCTCAACGAGTTTCGTCATCTCCGCCGTTCTTGCGTTGGAGACGGTGACCACTTCGTCAAAGACCTTCCCGTAGATACGTTCCGCGTATTGCGTGCAGGCGGGGGTAACGCCTCCGACCACTTTGGGAATCGATTGTAAAGCCGATCCTTTATGGCCGGGATCGATTCGCTCAGGCGAATAAGCCAGGAATACGTCTAAGCCGACCCGAAATCCGCGCTTTTCGATAAACGGCTTCAGTTCTTCCTCCGTCGTCCCCGGATAGGTAGAGCTTTCCAGAACCAGTAAATGTCCCGGACGCAAATAAGGAACCGCCTGTCTCATGGCTTGCAACACATAGGACAAGTCAGGCTTTGCCTCTTCATTGGTCGGCGTCGGCACGCAGAGAATCACGCAGTCAGCTTCGGCAACCGTTTCGTACGACACGCCAACTTGAAACTTTCCGCCCGCAAACATCGCTTTCAGTTCCATGCGGGTCAGATCGGATAAGTAGGGCTGCATCTTCCGAAGCTGCTTGATTTTGCTTGGGTCTGTATCAACGCCAAAGACGATGTGGCCTTTCTCCAAAAAAAGTCTGGCCAGCGGCAGCCCAACGTAGCCGAGCCCGATGATAGCGATCTTAAAGCGTTCATTAGGCTGCATGTATGAGTCCCTCCCAGGTAGAATGCTCCTGCCATCATCGTACGCACGTCGATCCGGCAAAGCGCTAGATAGCTGCCTTACTTTATGAAAAATAGGAATTTGTCCCTGACCGCATATTTGTGAAAACGGGTTTTTGTCCCTTTCGGATTGAGATGAAGACACATACACATGTAAAAACTTGAGACCAGAAAGGAAGGTTACCATGCGCATTCTGCTTGCCACCTATTGGGGGCTTCCTTCTGTAGGCGGTTTGGAAAAATATGTATTGCAATTGAAGCGGGGATTGGAAGCGAGAGGGCATGAAGTGGATATTTTCTGCAGAATGCCCGATGACTCCGGCTTTTATATCCTTAATAAGGGCTGGGTTCTGAATAAAAACCAAATTCAGCCCATGATTTCAGCCAAAGCGGATACGTATTTCGCCAACCACCTCCCGGGGCTTGATCAAGATGTGAAATATATGGAAATCGATAAATATTGCTTCGAAGCGGCAGCCGCTTATTTCCGGCCGGCCGCCTATGACATTATTCATACGCAAGACGTCATTTCCGCCCGGGCATTTGCTCGGATCCGCCACCCCCATACCGCATTGGTTTCTACCATCCACGGGTGCCTCTCGACCGAAAGTCTCGCAAGACGTCAAGCGGATGGCATGCCGAGCGACGATTTTCGAAAAACCCAGCTCTGGTACTACTATGGGCTTATCGAGCACTTCGGCATTATGCATAACCATGAAACCATCATGCCGACGGAGTGGCTGAAAGGCATCATGATTCGGGATTTTCTTATCCCGGAGAATCGGATGACGACGGTCCCAAACGGAATGGATGTGGAGGAGTTTTTGCATGAGATGAACAAACCGGCCGTTACGCCCGACGCCCGCGGGAAGAAGATCATTTTATGCTCGGCCCGCTTCGATCCGGTTAAAGGGCATTTTCATTTGCTTCGGGCTCTGACTTGTTTGAAAAAGGTTAGAAATGATTGGGTTTGCTGGCTGGCGGGAAATGGGCAATTGGAAGAAAGGATGAAAGAGCAGGCTGCAGCTTACGGGCTTCAGAACGAGGTCGTATTCCTGGGAAAACGCGATGACATTCCGGCTCTATTAAAGAAGTCGGATGTAGTCGTGCTTCCGAGCCTGCAGGATAATCACCCTTTCTCCATTATGGAAGCCCATGTTGCCGGGAAAGCGGTGGTTGTTTCCAATGCGGGCGGCATTCCGGAAATGGTGACGCATGAGGAAACCGGGTTGATCTTTCCCGCAGGGAACGATCAGGATTTATTCGGGAATCTGTTCGCCGTTCTCAGCCAGGACGATCTTAGAAACCGGCTTGGCGAACAGTCCAGGGCATTTGGCCTGCAGCATTGGTCTCTTCCTACGATGACGGAGAGAATCTTGGCGATCTACGAGAAAGCACTCCAAAAGAGATGGAGGTCATGATCATGGCCGTGCGGAAAAAAGTAAATACCGGGATTGTGAAGAGAAAGCCATCCCGGGTTCGACGACGTAAGAGCTCGCCTAAAAAAAACCGGCGTGCCTTGCGCATTGGGAGGAAGAAACAGAGGAAGAAGTCCCGCTTCGCTTCCCTCGTCTCAGCGAACAGATACAACCGTTTCTTTCTTCACCCCCACCGAACGATTCGTTTAAAGGTGGAACGCCGCGTTTGGGATCGTATCGCTGCCGAGCTCCCCTCTTCCTACCTGGCGCCTGATAGTGACGTCGTACATCATATGAAACAGTTCTCGTAACCCTCCCTGATCGGTTCCGGTAGTGATCGTCGTATACGATTCGGAACCGATCAGTCTCTATTACATAGGCTTGTCCATTCTGCCTCTTCATCCTCCCAAGCCCCTCCTAGAGGAAGTGCCTGGTTAGACAGATTTCCGCAGCTTTTTGCGCGTATTGAACCTTCGTACCGTTTTACCCTTGCGACTCCGTTTGCCTGGCTTCTTTCTACGCCGCCTCATTATGACTCGGCCCAAAGAAAAACGGTCTTGCCGAATTTCCAACCCCAAGGGGTAAGCAAATAGCCTGCGCTCCGAAACAACAACTACATCGCTCAGCCGGAAGCCGCAGTGCCTGAACGTTTTCGGGGAAGAGAAAGGACGTTTCGCTCCCAGCTGCAGCAAATACACGGATGGGGTTTGATTGCCCCGATATAACCGGCCTGGCTTCAAAGGCCTTAGATATGCGGCAGCTTTCTGCAAACCCGCCATTGCCGCCAACACACCCAGCTTGCTTATAAAAGAGGCCAATCTGGCCCGATAGGCTTCTATACCGAAGGACCGCGCCACCCGATAGACATCCACTTCCGCGGACCGGGATCTTAGCCCTTCCTGTACCTTGCCGGCCAAGCTGCTGATATCTCCCTTATCAACCAGCATGCTCTCTTGGCCTGCTGCCGTTAATACTTCCTCCAACCCTCCGGAACGATAGGCAACCGTCTTCTTCCCGAATAACAAAGCCTCAAGAGCGATCATGCCGAACCCTTCATCGATTAAGCTAGGAACGACAACCACATCCATCAGACGGTACATACACGCCAGGTCGGGCTGGAAGCCCAATAACCGGAAGCGGTCCCGGAATTCAGACTGCTCGACCAAAGACAGGCAGTACCGCTCATAATCGGCATCGCCTGCGGGACTTGCGATGCAAAGGAAACAAAGATCCTGCCGCTCAGCGCAAAGCATTAGCGCCATGTGCAGAAAATGCTCCAGTCCCTTCTCCCGCTGCATGCCTGCCGAAATAAAACCGATCAGATGCTTGTAATCAGGGAATCGGAATCGTTTCGTTTCCTCCTCATTCGCTTGGAATCTCGGCAACAAGCCCGATTCGCAAACCGTGGAGGACGGCGGAAGCAGCATGAGCTTCTCATTCGGCGCGATTTCTCGAAACAGGGCGAGCGAATGATTGGAAACCCCTACAATAAGGTCAGCATACCGATTAATCAATTGTGCGGACTGCGGGGCTGCCTCATGCTCTTGAATTTTTTCCATGATCATCCAAACAACCGGTATGCCAAGCGATTGGGCCGCCATGGCAGGCAGCGCATTCACGCAGCTGTTCACAATGACGATGTCGGGTCTGCGATGCTGCAGCAATTGGATGAGCATGGCAAGGCTTCCATCGCCTAGGACGGAGGTTTCCGTCGGCGCAAGCTTACCATCGGGACGGTAGATCGACCATAGTATAGTGAACGGTTCGATCACGGTTATGATCCCGTTTGCCTCGGCTTCCCACCTCAAGATTCCGTCTTCAGGCACGACCAAGGTGCAATCCGTGTATTGAGAGATCTCTTTTGCGAGCAAAGACAAATACTTTTCCGCACCCGTAATGAATCGTTTGCCGCAAATATGCGAGAACAGCATGACCTTCAAGCGGCTTTCACCGGCTTCTCTTCCTGGAAGGCTGGAGCCGGACAAGCGCTTCTTTTCCGCGAACTTCTTTCTGCGCTTATGTCTGCCGGATCTCGCAGCAGCCGTTTTTCCGCTCATGTGCCCCCCTCCTGTTGCCGGCTGGCCGCATGTAGTTTTTTCAACGCTTCAGCATCAGGCATTTGATAACCAATCGGTAACGAGGCTATAATTTTTTTCCATACTCTCCGATCAACGTCAATATCCTTCTTGGTTCTGGGCATATGAAACAACCCGGCATACAGATGTCCGGCATCTTTGCCCGGGATTTTGGTTGCCGTTGTTCTTTTTGGGACAGGCTTAGTCAGCCTGTTGATCGTCGATGGACGTTTAACAGAAGTGCTCGTTCGTGACCGCACCTTCATATTCCGCCTATCCTTTCTCGTTTCCGGTTCAGCGCTGTCTCGTAAACCGCATCCATCCTGGACATCATGACATCCAGCGACCATCGTTCGTTTCCGCTATGGCTCGCCTGCGAAGCAATATGATTGCGAAGCTGTTCATCGCTTAAGAGCAAATGTAAATGCCGATAAAGCTGTTCGTCATTTCCTACCGGAAACACCAGGCCCGTTTCTCCGTGAGTGACCATTTCGGGCATGCCTCCCGCATCGGATACGATGACTGCTTTTCCGGCAACTTGCGCTTCCATGACCGCGTACGGGTGATTATCCTGCAAGCTCGGAAGGACAAAAATGTCGGATTGCCGAAGTAGAGCCGGCACATCTCTTCGCGTCCCCATAAATACGACGTCTGCCTCGATACCATGCAGCTTCACAAGCTCGCGCAACTTGAATTCCAGCCCGCCGCTGCCAACAAACCAGCAAATCCAGTCGTCTCTATTCCTTCTTAATTTGGCGAGCGCTCGAATGAGATACTTATGGCCTTTGATCTCATCGAAGCGCGCCGGACAAATGATGACCTTCTTCCCGGAAGAAGAACGCATATCGGCTCCGCCATGCAGCTGGTCCGTAAATCCCTTAATATCGATGCCGTTCGGGACGACAGTCAGCTTATCAACGGGAACGGCAAATTCGTCAACCAACATCTCTTTCATCCACTGGGTCGGCAATGTAGCCGCATCCGCGCAGTTCAATCCAATCTGTTCGCGCATCACAGCATACTGCCATAGCCGCTCCCTGCGCTCCGGGTTCTCCAGGTCCCCCTGTCTTAACAGGGAAAGAAACCATTCTCCTGCCAAGTGCCCGTGGATGGTGGTTACCAGCGCGGATAGCGGCCTTTTTATTCGGGACAATGCCCGTGCGGAGATGACATCCTGCGCATGGATGATGTCATAAGAATCCACACCCAAATAAGCCGCCCCCACCTCATAGCAATACTGTTCCGTCTCCGCGTCCCGGATGATCGGATCTAAGCCGGGCAGACTCTCCTTGAAATACGTCTTTACGTTCGATTCCACTAAAGAATAAACCGATTTTCTCGGTAAATGCCGACGTTTGTTCAGGATTGAATAGCCGCTGCCATCGGGAAACCGGCACAAAATATCCACCTTGTGCCCGCGTTGTTCAAGTCCCAGCTTCAACTGCCGGACATAGAGATCCACTCCTCCAACATGAGGCAGACCCCAGAAGGTGGCCAGGAGTATTTTCATGGATTGTTCTTCCTTTCCGATACGGATTCTCTATAAGCCCATCTGTTTGCAAAGGTGCTTAAGATCGGAGATCGATACGTATATGTTATCTAGACCCGCCCAATACCATGGAGTTCCTTCATAACTCGAAGGCCTTGAGCCGATACCTGTATATGCAAAGTGCTGCAGCCCTCCGTATTCGCAAATTCGTTTAATATCATGGACCATAAAATTCGGAGAGAAAAATTCAAGCACCTTGGTCTGCGGGCTGCAGAAGGTCAGGTTTGTCAACGCGCTTCCGGTAGGTGAAATGACATAACCGGCTTCCGAAAACAGCTTAATCTGCTCTTTCACCGGCAAGTGTTCCGGATAGACGACCTCAAACCCATACGATTGTAAAACTCGGATCACCTCGTCTTCATTCGTCAATGTTCTTCCGAGCGAGTGCCCGCGACTTATATACAATCTTCTTGATGGCCTGGGCTCTTGCGCGAGAAATTCGCTCCTTAAGAAATGATAGACCCATTTCTGACCAAAACCGATGGATGGCACAATCAGCCGTTCAGCTTCGATATGATATTGCTTATTGCTGTAGATTAATCGATCCGTCGTGATACCAAGCATTCCAAGCGTTTCAGATTGAAAAGGCTGCAAATCTTGACTCACGATGTACTTGTCTACTGGAATCCTGCTGCAGGAAAGCAAATAGATACGGGGCAGTACGTCATACATCCAGTGATAATAGTTCGAAGAGCCGATTTTCGTGAGCACCGCAATGCTGCCGGGCACATAGTCGATCGGCGGTAAATGATGATTGAGAAAAATCGTATGCTTGTGAGGATCATTGCTCCAATCGTACGAGACTTCCCAGATCAGCACATTTGTGGGGGAAATCACGGTTCCGCTATCCCCATATACCCTGCCTCGGGGAATCGTTGCCACAAAGGCCGGAAATTGACCGTTCACGGCAACCTCGCAGTAAACATCCGCTAGGTTATATCCGGAGCTGACTGCCCAATCTTTCATCCAATAATAATAATCCGTTGGCCTGTCACTCAAACGCAATACCTCCTCTCTGATCGGAATGAGTCCGGTCCGTACGAAAAATGTCCTCCAATGCTGCTTTGGAACAATTGGAAACGTGATAGGTTCCGTACCGTTCCGTCGTGATAAGTCGACCGATACACTCTGCGAGCGGTAAGATTTTCGTCACGAAATTCGTCCCATCATTGCTGGATAACATAGAAGCACGCACGATGAAATGCCGGGGGCAAACCGCTTGCACGAACTGCTCTCCCAGCAGCTTCGATTGGCCATAGACGGTAAGAGAAATGGTCCGATCCAATTCGCCGTGCGGCTCACCCTTGGTACCGTCGAACACATAATCCGTACTGACATGCACCAGCTTTGCACCGGCTGCCTCTGCGGCAATGGCTAAATGGCTGACTCCGAGCGCATGAAGCCGGTAAGCCTGCTCAATAGCTTCCTCTGCCTGATCTGCCCTTGAGTAGGCCGCCGCATGGATTACAACGTCGGGTTTCACTTCGCCAACTGTCTTCTTCACCGCTTTCAGGTCACAAATATCCAATTCCTTTCCGGTAAAAGCCGAATACGTATACCCTTGCCCGAGAACACGGAGCAGGTCTCTTCCGAGCTGCCCAACGGCACCGGTAATCATGATGTTCATGCGTCCTATTCCTCCCCTCGCGGAAGCTAATCCGTCATGGTTCCTTATTCCCTGACAGCCGAAGTCCGGCTTCCTGCAGCGACAGTTGCGTTCCGGCGTCGGTCCACCATCCGGACAAAAGTCTGTAACCCAGCCGACCTTCGCCTGCGTAAACGTTATTTACATCCGTGATCTCCAATTCGCCTCTGGCGGAAGGCCTCATGCCGCGGATGATTTCAAAAACATCGGATTCGTACAGATAAATGCCTGTGACGGCATAGTCGGAAGGAGGCTGTTCCGGTTTCTCCTGAATATGAGCAATCCGGCCGTTCTGCAGATCGGGCACGCCATACCTTCGAGGATCTGTCACCTTTTTCAAGAACACCTCTGCGCCTATTTCGCTTGTTTCGAAGTCTTTCACAACGCTCTTCAGCGAATCCTCAAACAGATTGTCGCCTAGCAGGACTAACAGCTTTTCTCCAGGTCTGACGAATGATTCCGCCAACCCCAGCGCTTGAGCGATGCCCCCGGCACACTCCTGAATTTTGTAGCTGACTTGAACGTTCCAGGAGGCCCCGCTCCCGATATAATCGACGTAAAGACCGGCGGAAGGCTTGCCGATGACCAGCAGAATATCTTGAATGCCGGCTTCGGCCATTTTGTCGAGCGCATAGTGGATCATTGGATAATTGCCGACGGGCAATAAATGTTTATTGACAATACTCGTCATTGGCCTCAGCCGAGAACCGGTTCCGCCGGCTAAAATGATGCCTTTCATGGCGTGACTCCTTTCTTCTCGGAATTCAACCTCAGATAAATGCCATGCTGCTATGATATGCATCCTCTTCGGATGGCTTATGGACGATTACCTTCCCCGTTCAAAATTGGCTTATGCCCGCACCGAAAACGCACGAAAAAACGGCTGCCGTTAGGCAGCCGTTTCTTCGGCCCGGAGCTAGCCGTTATCGATTCCGATATCGTCATAAAGCTCAACGATATATTGAAGTCCTGCAGGATTGATCGTACCGCCATCGGGTGAATAGTTTACCGCTTCGAAGGATACTACGAAGAAGTATTCGGTCAAAAGTGGAATGGTAGTCGGAAGTATAGTCGTATACGTTTCGGAGAATTTGGAAATGGTTTGCCAAGGAAACGGCGCTGTATTCGTTTGACCGACATCGCTCAATGTGCCATTAATCGTACCGCTCACCACATTATTCACGAAAACAAGTGATATAACGCCTAATACATTGACCGCAAAGATCTCGTCCATATATAGGGCAGCGGCGTTATCGCAAAAAACTTCGGCGGTAGCGAGATGGTTAAGGGCCAAGTTGGGTAACAACGACCCTCCTATTTCGAATGCTTGGGCAAAAAACAACGTTCCGGGGGCATTTGACGGCGCATCCGGAGGCTGTGAAACACTCCAAACGTAATCAGGGTTTGTTGCGCTTACAGCAGGGTAGTACATGAGTTCGGGCCAAAAAGGGTATTGTCTGGAAAAGCTTTCTACTGTGTTTCTTGTTGCGGTTGGGACTCCTGTAATCGCTCCGGTAATCGCGTCTACTCTGCTTACAGTCGAGTACCAAGTTGTCCCGGAATTGCTCACCATTGTTGCTAGTTTGTTAATCGGCAATCTCATCACTCTCTTCTATCCTAAATTAAATCTTGGAAAACATAGACTCCCATTGATTTCCAATGATTTATTTTCATAGTATTCCATTCCCCTCTCAGTGCTTGGACACATGCGGAACTTTCCATATCTGACGTGAAGATAATTTGCTGCAGGTGTCCTTTACCCAATCCGTTTCCTATTCTATTGAGTAATGTAAATAAACCGATTTAAGAGCCGCTAGAGAAGAGGGATGGACGAATGTCATCTGGGCTGACCGTTCTGTGTCATTACTATAACGAGAGTTATATGCTGAGGTGGTGGCTCGAACATCACTACAGGTTGTTTGATCACGGTGTAATGATTGACTATGGATCTACGGACCGTTCCAATGACCTTATTCGCAAGCTAGCTCCAAAGTGGGAAATACGCAAGTCGCGAAATAAGGATTTCGATCTGGTTGGCTGCGATCAAGAAGTGATGGAAATTGAACGTGAATGTCAAGGCTGGAAAATGGTTTTGAATACGACTGAATTTTTATGTGTTCGCGATAAAGCTGCGTTCGTAAACCAATTGAATCTCAGCGGTCTATCCATGTACAGAACGACCGGGATTACGATGCTGGATCCGCTGGATAACGGCTATCCTCCGGAGCCGGACGCGAACTTGCCTCTTGTCAAGCAAAGACACCATGGCATTATTCAATTGGAAACATTCCATAGAGATCGATTCATCCATAAGTATTCAGATGGCGCATACGAAATCGGAAGGCATCGTTCCACTCATACCGGCAATCATGACATCTATTTGCAGAATGCCTATACGTTGCATTTTCAATTTAGTCCTTGGAATGAAGAGATGATCAGACGAAAGCTGTTCATACAAACAAGAATCCCGCAGAAGTACAGAGATAATGGGTTAGGCTGGCAGCATTATGTAGACAGACGCAGGTTGGAAGAGATGTATCGCGAACGTGCGACCCATACGAAAGATTTACGCAGGGATGTATCGTGCGGCTGGATTTTTCGATAAAACCGGGAGGAGCTTCGTTATGCTTAAAGTCAGCTGTATATTAACCAGCTATAATCGTCCCGTAATGATTAGGGATGCTATTGCGAGCGTACTGGATCAGTCGTATCCGCATTGGGAGTTGTGGATCGTGGATGATCATTCTACGCAAGAAACGCAAGATGTGATCCACGCTATTGCAAGCACGGATGCCAGAATTCAAATCATCCAATCCGGAGTCAGCCAACAAGACAGACGAAAGACGACCCGCTATGCGACTTGCATAAATATGGCTATCCCTCGCATAACGGGAGATTTGGTTACGTACCTGACGGATGACGATATTTTTTATCCGGAGAGATTTGAGAGGATGGTCGAGGCGTTTGAAACAAATGAGCACATTCATATCGTGTATGGCAAGCAATGTTTTGCCGTCATCGTAGATGATCAAATTCATAAAAGCGGTATTAGACCTCTTGTAGGCATTACAAGAGAACCCATTGAGAAAATAGACCACAATTCCGTCATGCATCGAACATCCTGCTTCCAACTCGTTCCTGCTTGGAATGACGACCCTGCGATTTGGGCTTGGGCCGATGCCGTGTTTTTTCAGCAATTAGCGGCTAACTGGGACTTTCACCCCGTTGATTTTGTCACTGACGAACATAGATATCATGAACATTCCATTCAAGCTAAACACAACCGGCAAGAAAAGGTGTACCTCGGAATAACGGAAAGTTCGAAAAACAATTCCAAAAGACGGAATCGTATCGATGCGCTTATCGAATTGCTGTTTCGCAAGAAGTAAGAACGAAATATTCGCCCCATTACGGTCGTCAAGAGCCCTCTCCATTCCTCTGGAGGGGTTCTTTTCAATAGAGGATAGATGAACATCCGGCTTGGCCCATTCTCTAGTAAATAGGTATGCAACGATAACATTTGATAGATTGGCTACATACCATATAAGTATTCCATAAGTTAGGAGGTTGATTGCAGATGGCAAATTCGAAAGGCAGCAACGGTTCCCAAGGTACTCGCGGCTCCAATGGCTCTCGCGGAACACGCGGCTCTAATGGTTCCCAAGGTACTCGCGGCTCCAATGGTTCCCGCGGAACACGCGGCTCTAATGGTTCTCAAGGTACTCGCGGCTCCAACGGTTCCCAAGGTACTCGCGGCTCCAATGGTTCCCAAGGTACTCGCGGTTCCAATGGTTCCCGAGGTACTCGCGGCTCCAATGGTTCCCGTGGAACACGCGGGTCCAATGGTTCCCAAGGTACTCGCGGCTCCAATGGCTCCCGCGGTAACTAAATTATGAAACACAAAAGGCCCATATTATGGGCCTTTTGTAAATCAAACTGCTACAGCCGAACGAAAGGTTGAAGCGATAACGTCATCGCTTCACCTTATAAAACTCATGATACAGCTTCATCAGGGCCCGCTTCTCGATACGCGATACATAGGACCTGGATATGCCCAGCTCTTTCGCGATTTCCCGCTGCGTGCGTTCCTCGCCTCCGGTTTCCAAGCCGAACCGCGCGACGACGACTTCCCGTTCCCGTGCATCCAGGATATCGAGATTTCGATAGATCTTTGATTTCTCGATGCTCAGCTGCACCTTCTCAAGCACTTCGTCCTGTTCGGTGCCCAGAATATCGATTAACGAGATTTCGTTGCCTTCTTTGTCTGTCCCGATCGGATCATTGAGCGAGATATCTTTGCTGGATTTCTTCTTGGAGCGGAAATGCATGAGAATCTCATTCTCGATGCATCGCGCGGCGAAAGTAGCCAGCTTCGTTCCTTTATCCGGCGAATAGGATTCGATCGCTTTAATCAGCCCGATCGTGCCGATGGAGATCAAATCCTCGGTATCTTCCTTCGAGTTGTCGAACTTCTTCACGACATGGGCGACTAATCGCAAGTTGTGCTCAATCAGCAGGTTACGGGATTTTTGGTCCCCGTTCGTCATCAACTGGATATGCTTTGCTTCCTCCTCCTCCTGCAAGGGCTGCGGAAAAGCATTATTCTTCACATAAGAAACGAGCAGCGATAACTGTTTAATGAACAGCGCAATAGCAGCAAACAATCCAGGCATTAGTATCCCTCCCGTAAGGAATTGACATCGGGTTGAGTACACAACGTGTTGACGATATGGGCAACCAATCGTAGGTTATGCTCAATGAGCAGATTGCGCGAAACTTGATTTCCCTCTGCCATGAGCTGAAGGTGCTTAAGCTCATCTTCTTCATGCAGCGGCTGAGGAAAGGCGTTGTTCTTAACGTAAGAAACAAGGAGCGACAGCTGTTTGATAAACAATGCGATCGCCGCAAACAATCCGGGCATCGAAAAGCCACCTCCATACAATTTCGCCTCTAACAGGAGGACAACGACAAGCCGTTCTCCCATTACGGGCAGTGAAGACTGTTCTACAGTGTATGTGGGCGGCGGCCTATACGTGCCTGTACGGCATTTATTCCATAGTCAAGTGCCCATGGTCGCCGGCTGCTACAGCTATCGTATCCACGACAAAAAGAGCCTTGTCATGCGCAATTGCGCATGACAAGGCTCTGCTGTATTTATGCGTTATCCGCAATCTCTTGAAGCGTCACAGGCCGGTTCTCTTGCATGGACAAATAGGCCCCGAATACCATCTGCATCGTCTTCAAATTATCCGCAACGCTGTTCTCCGCTTCGCGCTCTTCTTCCACGGCGCGCATCAGCTCGCCCATCGTCCCCATGAAAGCATGCGGGAACCATTTGCCATGCAGCTTCGGCGTAAACCAATAATCCTCATGAATCGCTTTCGTAAAGAAGCTGAGTGTATCTTCCCGGCCAACCGGATAGTTGTATAACGATCCGTTCGTACCTTTGATGATGCCCTCCGTGCCTTCGAACCGATAAGTCGCATACCAATCGTCTTCGTCCGCGATATGGTTATGATTATCATGAATAATGCCGCGTGCTTCGCCCGCAAACTTGATGTGCAGCAGCGTGCGCGTCTCCCCGATCGTGCGTTGACCCGGGAAGCGCGCTCCGTCGGCGTACACATACTCCGGTGTGCCGAACAGGAACCGAATCGCATCCATGTAGTGAATGCTGTGGTACATGAATTCCAACGTCGGCATTTCGCGCAACCAGCCCCAGTTGGCAAAATCCTGCTTCACATTCACTTGAATCGAAGCCTGCAGCAGCTCCCCCAGCCAGCCGCGCTGAATAATCGTATGGCTCGCACGGATGCTCGGCGACCACCGCATCTGCTGGTTGACGGCTCCTTTTACCCCATAACGCTCGCATGCCCGTTGGATGCGCACAGCCTCAGGGTAGGATTCCGCCAATGGTTTCTGGCAGAGAATATGTTTGCCCGCCGCCGCTGCCCGCTCCGCGATCTCCGGCTGAATCTTCGCTGGGATGGCAAGATCCGCTATTCGCACATCCGGGTCTGCAAGCAGCTCATCGAGCTCCTTATAGACCTTCGGAATGCCGAATTTTGCCGCAAGCTGCTCCGCTCGCTCCCGATTCACGTCATAGATGCCGACAACGCGAAGGCCGCCCATTTGATAGGCCGGCAGATGGCAGGCGTCCACAATTTCACCTGCACCGATAATGCCGATGCCCATTTCTTTATTGGCAGGCAGAGCCGGGCGATACTCTAAATCCAGCCAATTCTCTTTCATCGCGCTCACGCCTCACGCACCTCCGCTAGATTTTACAAGCTTGGTCCGATCCGGTTAATACTGAACTCCTGATGGCCCAGCACTTCCGCTTTCGTCCATTTGCCTTCCGCAACCTCAACAATTTCCTGCCAGATCCGCTCGCCCGCTTGTTCAAGGCTGGCTGTTCCGTCCAGCATATCGCTGACGTCTATATCCATATTATCTTCCATTCGCTGGAACATCATCTTATTCCCGGTAATTTTAATAACCGGTACGACTGCAGCGCCTGTCGGCGTGCCTCGGCCTGTAGTGAAACATACGATATGAACGCCGCCGGCAGCCATACCCGATACGCATTCAATATCATTGCCCGGCGAATCCATAAAATAAAGCCCGTTCTCGGGAATATACTCCGCATATTCAATGATCCCTTTAATCGGCGCCTTGCCGCATTTGCTAATACAGCCGAGCGATTTCTCCTCGATCGTAGACAATCCGCCGGCAATGTTCCCCGGGCTCGGATTACCGCCGCGCATGTCGGCTCCCATCCGTTCAACCTCTTTATCGAAGCGGCTCACGATATAGTAGAGTCGGTCGGACAGCTCTTCCGTCACGCAGCGCTCAGCCAGCAAATGCTCCGCGCCAATGATCTCTGTCGTTTCACCGATAACGATAGATCCGCCTTCTGCGATTAACGAATCCGCTGCAGCGCCGAGCGCCGGATTGGATGCCAGACCGGAAGTCGCGTCAGAGCCGCCGCATTTCACGGCCACTTTAAGCTTGCTAAGTGGAACCGGCACTTTCTCTTCCTTCTCCAGCTCGGCCATCATGCGTTTCGCCAATTCCGTACCGTAGGAGATGGCCTTAACCGATCCGCCGACGGATTGAATATCGAACACTTCGACAGGTTTGCCCGTTTTGCGGATTTCCTCAGCTAAGGCGATCGGGTCTACAACCTCGCAGCCTAAGCTGATGATGATAACTGCCCCAACGTTGGGATTTTTGCCCGTGCCGGCAAGCACCTCGAACGTACGCTCTTTATCTGCGCCGATCTGGCTGCATCCGTGCTGATGCGGAATCGCAACGCTGCCCGGTACCATTTGCATAATGCGGCTGCACACCTGATTCGAACAAATCACGGTCGGAATGATCAACAGATGATTGCGAATTCCGATATCTCCGTTCGGACGTTCGTACGCCATGAATGTCTTACTCATTGCGCTGCCTCCTTCGTTCCCAGGTCACCACGGCCGCGGATGCCTTCTATATTGTGGACATGCACATGGCAGCCAAGTGTAATCGGCTTGACGGCCCGTCCGATCACTTCTCCATATTTGCGAACGTCCTGTCCGGACGCAATGTCCGAGATCGCCACTTTATGGCCAAAAGGGATATCCTCTGCAAGCGATATCATTAGCAGTCCCGCTGCATGGCGATAATGGATGGATTCTCCTGCTTTCATATCGCGAAGCGCTGTTGCTACATGATCGCGCTCGTCCATGTACAACGCGTCAGCGCCTGTTTCAATTCGGTGTTCCACGTTAGCTTCACCTTCCGGTTGACAGAATGATAGACAATCTTCTTCGGCTTCGATATAGTCTTATTATAGAAACAAAGAAACAGAATATAAATAATCGATTTCACTGAAAATATACCTTTTTTTGAACTAAACGTACATCTTGGAGGTGGCCAGTCGTTGAATCCGCTTCGCAAACATTTTGATCCCGACACTTCGCTGCCGATCGAGCTCGTTCTGCGCAGCACGAAGAACCTGCAATCAGAGCTGCCCGACCATCTGCATGACTGGTATGAAATCATTTATGTCCACAGCGGCGCCGGCACGTTTTTTATCAATCATACCTTCTATGAAATGCAGGCCGGTGATCTCTATCTGATCCCCGGCAATACGATTCATCGTACGCTCCCGCATTCGGATGAACCGATCACGTCATCGGCCATGTTCTTTAGCGGGCAATATGTGCAAACGACCGCGATCGGCAAGGATGCGTACTCTTTCTTGCGCTGTTTCGATATGGCCAAGACAGGACGAAATTACCGCATTGAGCTGCTCCCTGCCGAACGCAATCGGATTGAATCCATCATCGACGAGATGAACAAGGAGCTTCTGCTGCGTCAACCCGGCTATAGTCAAGCGGTGCTGCTGCTGCTGCAAACCGTGCTTCTCCATACGAATCGCAAAATGAATCCCGGTGAACCTAAGCAGCAGCTTGGCGGATCAAGACCGGGATGGCTGCAATCGGCGCTGAACTACATTGATGCTCATCTGGTAGAGAGCTTAAGCTTGTCCGCTCTGGCGGCGCGTGCAGCCGTCAGCCCTTCCTACTTCTCCAGAATGTTCAAGCAGATGACCGGGTTGAACGTAACGGAATATATCATCGCCAAACGAATTATGCATGCCAAGGAACTGCTCGGCGATACCGATTATACGGTTGCCGAAATTGCGTCCCAGTGCGGCTTCGAGAGCCTGCCGCATTTCTACCGCATGTTCAAGAAAGTGGCCGGCAGCACCCCTGCACATTATAAACGCGTGGATGATCGAACCAGATAATGGCCCTCGCCACACAAAAAAAGCTGCAGTCGCGTGAGTATCGCACTCATGCACCTGCAGCTTCTTCAATTATTTCAGATCAGCCGGATAAACCAAACCCTGCTGACGCCGCGCCTCATCGAGAACGCGCATAACGGCTAAGGAATTCGCATGCGAATTGAGCTTGGATTCCCGTTCTCCGCTTTGAATCAAATCGATGAAGGACTCCACCTCATAGCTCATCGTAGGGCGATCCACCGGCTTAGACACATCTTCAACCCGGCCGTCTCGGTAACTGATGCGTATGTTGATCGGCAAATTAATGCTGTCGATCGTCATTGTCGCTTCCTCACCTTGTATTTCCGCAAGCAGCGAGGAGTTGCTGATTTTGGAATACATGATGGAGGCTTCCATGTCTGCATACTTCGCAATTAGGCTTCCTTGTCCGTCCACGCCTGATTCCAGCAAATACCCGCTCGCCCGAATCTCATCCGGTTGACCGAACAGAACAACTAGCGGATAGATGCAATACACACCGAGATCCATCAAAGCCCCATTCGAGAATTCCGGTTTGAAGGCATTCAATACTTGTCCCGCTTTATAGGCATCGTAACGCGAGGAGTACTGACAGTAGCTGGCGAAATACCGACGAACCTTACCCAGCTTCGGCAGATTCTCCATGATCGCCGCGAAACCGGGCATTTGCGTGCTCTTCATCGCTTCCATGAACACAACGTCATACTGTTTCGCCGCATCGACCATCTGCTGCAGCTCGCGCGTATTGGATGCTGCCGGTTTCTCGCACAGGACATGTTTCCCTTTGCTCATAAACATAATCGCGAGCTCCGCATGGAGTGAGGTTGGCGATGCGATGTAGACGGCATCCAGCTCGCTGCTTGCTGCCATCTCGGCAGCGTCCGTGAATGTAAACGGGATGTTATGCTTGGCTGCGTACGCTGCCGCCCGCTCCTCGGTTCTGGAATAGACTGCGGTTAGGCTGAACCCTTCCGCTACTCTTGCTGCTTCGATAAAATGATCCGTAATCCAATTGGTTCCGATAACGCCAAATCTAATCATAACAATCCTCCGGCAATGGTGATAATTTCTATTGTAGCAAGAAGAACCGGCTGCCGCCATCCTTCCGAAGTAGCTGTTAGAAGGTAAGCCGGTAGAAGGCTTTATTCTCCAAACCGCGAATTTGCGGCGTCCATGCCTCATGGCTGCCCGTAGTGTCGAGAGCATCCTCGATCATTTGCAGCTTTGCATCGATCGAATCGATATGATGCAGGGCCAGCGCTTCGGCCAGCTGCGGCTGCACCGGGCTTCCCCATTCGCCCAGATTATGATGGGAGAGCACGAGATGCTGCAGCGCCATGATACGCTCCGAATCGGGATCCATCCCAAGGCGCATGGCAGCTTCCGCTACCCACAGCGAAGCTTGCGAGATATGCCCGATCAGTTTGCCCGAATTGCTATAGTCCGACACAATGCCAAGCTCGGAAACCATCTCCACCGGCTTCGCAATATCATGCAGAATAATGCCGGCCTTCAGCAGATCCGCGTTTAAGAACGGCCGCTGCTTGCAGATGAACTCACCCAGCTCCAGCATGCGAGAGATATGGTACACGAGGCCTGCGTAATAAGCATGATGATGCGATTTTGCCGCAGGCGCGTGAATCAGCTTATCGCCGACTTTGTTTAAGCAATAGTCTACAACCTCGCGGATCTCCTTGTCCGTAATGCTGTCTTTGGCCTTATGAATGCCTGCAAGCAGCACCTCCGGCTGAACCGGCGCCGATCTTACGAAATCCGTTAACTGCACGCCATCCGCTTCCGTCGTCCTGCGGATGCGAACGATCTTCACCTGCAGCTTCTCCCGGTAGAGCTGCGCAACACCTTGCACCTTCACAAGCGTCAGCGGAACCAGGTTTTCTTTATCCGAGGCGCTCACATCCCACAGCTTCCCGGCCACATGACCGCTGGCATCCGAAAGCACCACATTCATGAAATCCTTGGGAGGCGTCGTATTGGTTTGCTTCACTTCACTCTCTTTAATGAGATAGAAACCGACAAATTCATCGCCATCTCGTAAATCTTTGACAATCGTCATGCACATTTCCCTCCACCCATTCGACAACCTAGCTCCTAGAACTTCGGGAAAGCCATGGCAAAATCCTTTTATAAGCGCGCAATTTCCTATGAAACCGATCCATAGGCTGCTACCCCGATGACAGTACTGCCCGCTCCCGGTATTCCTGCGGTGTCATATTGGAGTGCGCCTTAAACAGCTTGATAAAATGAGGAACGGCCTGATAACCGAGCGTCTGCGCAATTTCGTAGATTTTCTTATCGCTGCTGCGCAGCATGTAGGTGGCCAGCTCCATCCGATATTTCAGAATATAATCGCTTAGATTAATGCCGGTCTCCGCCCGATAGGCTCGCGACAGATAAGCCGGATGCAAGCCAATATGCGCCGCAACCGTCTGCAGCGACAGACAGCCATTCATGTTCTGCTCCACATAATGATGGACCTTATCAATCAGGCTAACCTTCTGCTTGTCTGCTTGATCGCGAAACAGCTCCTGAATACCTCGTAAGATTACGTAAGCCCACCTCTCCAGCTGCGCTAGGGAAGGAGCGGCAGGCATGAGGCCAAAGGTAGAGCTGCCAAGCTCACTCAGCAGCTTCCCCTTCTTGTGCGCCATAAATTGATAAGCTCCTGCAATCGTAAAATACGCTTCATTCGCATACTCCGGCGGATAGTGTACACTTCTCAATTCATTAAAAATCTCGCTCAGCTTCTTGTCCGCTCCGGCCCAGTTTCCGGTATCGAGCAAATGCAGCAGCAGCGGCGGCTTATATAATGAGGTCATATTGCCGATTGCGAACGGCTCCGGTTGATCAGCCACCCGCAGAAACACGCTCTGCCTACGTTCCTCCTCGATGGCCCGAATCCCGTTCACGATCATGCGGTATTGCTTTGGCAGTCCCTCCGGGAAGGCGGTCCCATTCACGGCAAGCGCGATGGACAAGCTGTTGTTAAGCAGCGATTCCGCCTTCTTCTTCAGCTTGGCTGCTCGGCAATCCAGCGCCGAGCGGTCCATTCCCGAGAATAAGCCGTCTCTGCCGGCAATGGGCGAAGCGACACATACGAGATACTCATTCTGATCCAAGCAGAACCAGAGATGGAACGCATCATGAAACACTTCCTCCGCCATATTCATGACCGCATATTCAATCAGTGCGCGATCCATTCTTCTATAATCCTGCATGCGTCCTTCCAATCGTACGATGAACATCCCCGTATCCTGCTGCGAGGAGAACGGCAGCTCCAGCAGGGATAACTTTCTTTGAAGCTCCGCATCCGGTACTCGTCCATCACTTAGCAGTCTGCCAAGCAGCTCGCCGCGCAATGAAGGCAGGTTTTCTCTGTAGGCATATACACTGCGCTGCTGCTGAGTATGCACCTTCAACTCATCCGCAATCTCGTCTACGAGTTTCTCCAGCATCGCTCGAAGCTGTTCCGGGTTAACCGGCTTCATGAGGTAGCCCGAAGTATTATAAGGCACGATGCTTTGCGCATATTCGAAATCCGCATAACCTGACAGAACGATCAATTTTGCCTTCTGGTTCATCCTTCTGATCTCTTGGATTAATTCCACGCCGCTCATCTCCGGCATACGGATATCCGTAATCACAAGCTGAATCGGATGCTCCCGGAAGATCGCGAGCGCTTCTTCGCCCGAGTACGCTTTATGAATGCGCGCTATACCAAGCTCCGCCTTCGGTATTGTTGCCGCAATGCTGTCCACCTGGGAAGGGATATCGTCGACAATCAGCATTTCAAATATGGGAATCGCCTCCCTCATTGATAATTATGAGCCGTGCACGCAGTCCGCCTAACGTAGAGTGATCTAGGTGTAAGCCCGATAATGGGCCAAAATAATGCCTTAACCGCTGGTGCACATTCCACAATCCGAGACTTTGCAGCGCACTGGATTGCTGCAGCGAACTTCTCAGGGATTCCAGTGCTTCCTGTTTCATGCCGATTCCGTTGTCTTCTACCGCAAGCTCGCAGCCATTCTCCGTCCGATAGCCGGAGATGATAATCCGGCACTCTCCTTTTCTTCCTCCCATGCCGTGCACGATCGCGTTCTCCACAAGCGGCTGCAGGAGCAGCCGTGGCAGCAGCAGCTGCATCATGCCTTCTTCAATATGTTCATCGTAGCGAAGCCGTTCCGACTGCATCCGGTGAATTTCCAAGTAATTGCGAAGCAGATCCATCTCTTCCGCCAGGAAAGTGAGCTGCTGCTCCGTCTTCGTCGTATAGCGGTAATATTGGCTTAGATGCTGCGTGAAAGCGACAATTGCTTTCGTACGATCCAGCTGCGCCATACTTTGAATATAGGCAAAATTATTGTATAAGAAATGCGGATTAATCTGCGCTTGCAAATGCTTGAGCGAGGATTCCTTCGCGCGGAGCTCCTCGATATAGACCTTATCAATTAACGTTTTGATGTCGTCGGACATCAAGTTAAACTGTTCGATCAAATAATGAAATTCATTCTGCGGCTCACGTTCAATGCGATGCCCGTATTCTCCGCGGCGAAGCGACTTTACCGCACGAATGAGATCATATATCGGCCGCTGTACGTTCCGATACAGCAGTGCTGCGGCAGCAACGCCGAGCACCAGAAGCAGCAATCCTGCCCCATAGAAGATACGTTTGCTCCGATCGATCGGCTGCAGCACCTTCTTCATCGGCACAAAATCAACCAAGTACCAGCCTAACGCGGCAGATGCAGCATAGTTAACCAGGTAGGGCTCATCATGAAACGTAATCTTGACGGAGCCTTCTTTATTCAGCGTATTCTGATTAAGGATGGCGAATTGACGAGTCATTTCCTTGACGAGCTGTTTATCCGAGTCATGCGTCTGAATGCTTTCAAATGACGGATGATACAAGAAAGGCTTGCCGCCGCTGCCCTGCATGAACCTCTCCAGCATGCTGACCAGATTCTGCGTGGAGAAGGTTACTTCTACATATAAATTTGGATTTTCGGGCTTTCCCAGCGGGGTGAAGGGTAGAATCAAATGGCGCACGAACGCCATCTCTTGCCCCCGTTCCGTTACAATTTGCCGATAATCCCAATAGTCTTGAACCGCACTCTCAAAGTAAGCTTCGTTGTACTCTTCCATCCAATTGGTCGATACCGCTACGCCGGACGGCGGTGAGAAAACAGTCAATTTGTTGGTCCAGGCTAAGGTGGTCGACTGCATGTCGAGCTTCTCCTGCAGCAGCTTTTTCGCTTCCAGTCTTGAATAGGTTTGCGCGTTTGAGGATCGGAACTGAAGCTGAACGACATCCGGTTCTCTGGCGATGACGAAAGCCGCTCTCCACAGCCGGTCTACCTCCGTGTCCATTTGATCGACAAAGAAACGGAGCCGGTTCAGGTTAACCTGAAGCAGCTCTCGTTCCACTACGCCCGTGCTTATTTTGTTAGAAGAATTGTACATCATCACGATCGGCACAAGCAGGAGCACGATGACGATCATGATCTTGGTAAAAATATTGATTCTGCCGCCTACGGCACGTCTGAATCTCATCTGGCTCACCATCCGAATCCGTTCCACTTTGAGATGAATAACGACTAGATTAGGATTTTACAGAACCGAGCACGATCCCTTTGACAAAATATTTCTGCAGAAACGGATACACCATCAGAATCGGTAAAGCTCCGATGAAGATCTGTGCCGCTTTGACCGTTCGGTTCGAGAAGTTGGCAATCGATTCCGTCGATACGCCGATTCGGGATAAGTTGTCGCTGACAATCATGGAGTGCAGATACGAGGCCAGCGGGTAGCCATCCGGCTTCGACATATAGATGATGCCATCAAACCAAGAGTTCCAATGCGATACCATCGTGAACAGCGATAACGTCGCGATAGAGGGCATCGATACCGGTAAATAAACACTCCATAGTACGCGCAAATGGCCGGCACCATCGATGTAGGCCGCTTCCTCCAAGTCCTGCGGAATGGTTCGGAAGAAGTTGAGCATGAGGATCATGTTCCACACGCTTACCGCACCGGGCAATACGAGAGCCCAAATGCTGTCCAGCAGATGAAGCTTGCTGATCACAATATAAGAAGGAATTAATCCCCCTGAGAATAACATCGTGAAGACGAACACCCACGTATACACTTGACGCCCGGGAAATCGAAGGCTTGTTTTCGATAAACTGTAGGACGCCATCGTAATAACAGCCATCGATATGACCGTCCCCAGAATCGTACGCTCTGCACCGATCCACATGGCCATCAAAAACTTCTCATTGGCTAATGTCTTGGCATAGGCGTCCACTGTAAAACCGATTGGCCAGAAATTGACGATGTTCGCTGTCGCTGCGGCACGTGAGCTGAAGGACACCGCAAATACGTGGATCAACGGAAGGATACAGAGAATGCCGAGCAAACTTAACAGAATATTGTTGGAAATCGCAAATGCAGCGTAACCTCGGGAGCGAAATTTCATTACGGGCCTCCTTTAGAAGATTCGGTAGTTGGCTAGCTTGTAAGCCAATCTGTAGCTGACAATAATCAAGATGAAGCCGATTACCGACTTAAATAGCCCCACGGCCGTACCAAAGCTGAATTGACCATTATTCAAGCCTACGCGGTAAACAAACGTATCAATAATGTCGCCATGCGAGAATACAAGCGGATTATAGAGATTTAAGATTTGATCAAATCCGGCATCCAAAATACGACCCAGAGATAACGTTGCTACTACGATCACGATAGGCAATATGAGGGGTATGGATATGTAAATGACTTGCTGCCAACGGGTGGCCCCATCAATCTCTGCCGCTTCATATAAAGCCGGATTAATACCGACGAGCGTAGCCAGGAAGATAATCGCCGAGAAGCCGAATTCCTTCCACACGTCGCTGATAATGACCGTAACCCGAAACCACTGGCCATCGCCCAGGAAGAAGATGCTCTTGCCGCCAAACGCTTCGATCAGCCGATTCACGATTCCGCCGTCCGTTGATAGAATATCGATCATGATCCCGCCAAGAATGACCCAAGATAAGAAGTGGGGCAAATAGACAAGTGTCTGCAGAATTCGTTTGAAGTATGTTTTGGCAACTTCGTTTAGCAGAAGCGCGAATATGATCGGTACGAACAAATTAATGACTAGTTTAAATGATGCAATAATGAGGGTGTTCCAAATCACCTGTTTGCTGTCCGGATATTCAAACAAGGTGCGGAAATGCTCCAGTCCGACCCATGCCGACTTCGTAATGCCAAGCCATGGCTGGTAGTCTTCAAAGGCAATGATGACGCCGAATAACGGAATGTAGTTGAAAATGATACATAACACTAACGCAGGCAACACCAGTAAATGAAACGGCCATGTCTTCCTCCAATATGACGCCACGCTGCATCCTTCCTTTCCATAGAAAAACGGGGGATCGGCGACAGCTTGCAGCAGCCTCTCCCCCGTTTTGAACGCTGTCACTTCATGGTTGTTATTTGATACTTTCGGCGTACCATTCGTTCACTTCTTCGGTAATCTTCTCGCCGCCGTTATCCAGCCATTGCTTAGAGAATTCGTCGAAGAACTCGAGCGGCTTCTCGCCGTAAATAATTTTCAGGTAGCTCTCCGTAGCGAGTTTCTTCAGCAGCTCGCCTTTGGATTTCATTGTAGCCGTCATCGGACCGGTGAAATAGTTTTTACCTTCTTCGATGCCTTGGTTCATCCGGACACCGGCAGCAATGATTTGCTTCTTCGCCATTTGCTTGACGTCAAACTCTCTTGTCGTCAGCGGCTCTGCATTCGGATCGGCAAGGAATTTCTTGATCGGGGCGTCATTGGAGAACGGAATCGTCGTTGTACCGCCAATGATGCTTGCGATCATGAAACGCATATCCATGCGGCTGCCGTCTTTAAGCGGCCATTTGTCTTCCGGCACGCCTGCGTCCTTGTAGTTCCCTTTGACGATTTTACCGTCCATATTTACATAATCGTACCCTTCGTGATAACCGTCCTTGAAGCGTGGATCGAAGTACGGATCGCCTTCTTGCTCCAAGTTTTTAGCGAAGATTTTGTTGAAGTAAGCGAACCATGCTTCGATATCTTTGAAGTCTTTGTTGAACATTGTGAAGCCGCCCGTGATCGACTTCTCAGCGCGGCCAACTGTACCGTCAGCACCGGCAGGAAGCTCGAATGGCTCGAAATCTGCTTTTGGATTCAGTTTGGTGACGTCGCTAAGCGGCCAGTCGCCCATCCAGAACGGTCCAAACATAACGCCTGCTTTGCCGCTGGCAGCCATTTCGGAAGCTTTCATTGGATCTTTGATTCCGGCTTCTTTATCCATGTAACCTTTGCTCATCCAGTCCCTCATCGTTTCCAGGTACTTCTTCGCATCCGGATGAATCGCGCCGTAGCTCAATTTGCCGTCATCGCCTAAGTTCCAGTAGCTGGTAACATCGTACGTATTGATCATTTGTTTCGTAAATGCGCCGACAATCGCGTCCGTTTGCCCCATCCATGTCCATGGACCTTCTTTTAACGGTACTGCCAGACCGAATGTATCCGCTTTGCCGTTGCCGTCCGGATCGTTTTCGGTAAATTGTTTGAGAACGTTTTCAAGTTCAGCTACCGTTTTAGGCGGTTGCAAACCGAGCGTATCCAGCCAATCTTTACGAATCCACATGACCGTACCTTCATCGCCCATGAAGAAGCTTGGCAATCCGTAAAGCTTGCCGTCACGTTTTACTCCGCCTAGCGCATAGTTGTATTTCTCAAGAATCTTTTTGTATTCCGGATGCGCATATTTCTCTATCGCTTCATCCAGCGGCATAACCCGATCCGCGGCAATCAGATTCTGAACCGAGTCGCCCGGAGCCGAGAATACATCAGGAAGCTTCCCGTTGCTGGAAAGCAGCAAACGAATTTTCGTATCGTAATCTTCCGGTTTCGTAACGATAAAATCAAACTTAATGTCGATCCCCATGTTTTCTTTCATCCAGCGGGTATGCACATTGTCCTCCATGGACTCACCGGGCTTGAAAGCATTCCCCCTGGAGGCGCCATCATCTACAACCGCAGTTGTAATCGTAATCGGAGGATCGAATTTCAGGTTCCAAATATCAGCCGCCGGCTTCTCGTTGGTTGCTGCCGCACCGTTGTTTGCAGCTTGATTGTTCGTCTTCGTTGCTGAATTGTTCGCGGCTTCTTGATTGCTGTTGTTGCTGTCGGAACAAGCAGCCAGCGTTGGAAGCATGCCAAGGACGAGAGAGAGCGTAACGCCTTTTGCTAGCTTTGTATACCGTTTCATGTTCTACCCCTTTACTTTGTAGTGGTGCTTACAAGGCTAATTATAGAGGCGCGTATTTGATGTTTATATATTCCATTCTTTACTTCATATCGCAAATTGTACATTGACGCACTTCCTGCTGAAACGTAAAAAACCATGCGCTGATTCAATATCAGCAGCACGGTTTTTCCTTGTTTTACCAAGAACTATTACCCCGAGATGGAGCTGTGCAAGTCGGTTCGTGAGGTTCTTCTGCCATACAGGATCATCATAATCACGCTTGCCAGGAACGCCACGACGATAAAGACAAGCGGAAACTTGGCATTGATCGTATACGTCCAGCCGCCAAGTATGCCCGCAGGAAACGTGAAAATCAGGATAAGCACGCCCAGAATAGAGAAGACTTTCGCTCGGTTATGGTCATCGATTGCATTCTGTATGGAGGACTCCAAATAAGGGCTCGCCAGCAGACCCCCAATGGCCATCAGTACCGTACTAATGATCGTCGCCGTAATGTTCTCAGGTGCGGTTGTCAGCAGCATGACGAAAGACACCGCCGAAATCAAGAACCCCGCAATCATATACTGATTGGCAAGCCGCTCTTTGAGCCTTGGGGTAGCCACCATCAGAAAAAGGATCATGGCAGCCGAAGAAATCGCCGGGAATATGGAAATGATCGAATCATTGATGTGAAGGGCATCCACCCAATAGACAGACAAGTACGTATTACGCAGTGTCATCTGGAAATTGAACAAGATGTACACGCCGAAAATAATCATCAGCGCTTTATTCGCTACGATCAACTTCATAACGTCTTTGTATTCCGTTATCGTATCCGACAGGCTGACTTTTGAGCTTTCTTCCATCTTCTTCAAGCCGATCGCTGTCTCGTGTGTCGTGAAATGACGCACGATCATCATGATGGTCATCCCAATGAAGGCAATGACATACATGATGCGCATAGCCGGCACTAATGTGAATTGGCTGACAAACAAGCCGCCAAGCGGTGCGAACAGCCCCCCGATAACCCCGATAAACATCAGAATCGTAAACACGATGGAACGATCCTCCGGATCGGTATCCTCTACGAGCAGACAATACCAAGCTGTAGTCGGCACGCGCTGGAAGCTGTTCACAACTGCGGCCACCAGGAAGAACCAGAAATTTTGCGATACCGCCCAGATCAAAGTCGCAACGCTCCAACTAATGAGATCATATACAAGCAGCGCGCGCCGCCTGCCCATTTTGTCAGTCAAGTGCCCGCTGATTAAGGAAGTGAAAATTTGCATGGCCATGCCGATCGATGTAATAAGCCCTATCTGTGTTTCGCTTACTCCCAACTCAAGCATATAAATCGAAGCATACGTCATGTACATGTTAAATGGGATCAGAAACAGCGGCTCATAGAGCAAGCAATTTCTCGCATTCCCTTGAATTCTTCTCCACACGCGCGGCATCCCCTTGATCCGACTCGTTATTTATTGATGCCATTCTTCTTTAACTCTTGACCCAGCTTGCCAAACAGCATGTAACCATACATTCGAAAATCCGCCCGCAGCGACCATACGGGATGCCCGAAAGTGGCCGGCTTATTCCCTTCGATAAAGAAATGGCTGAACCAGGCCAGTCCGTATGCGATAACAGGTGCCAGCAGAAACAACCACCACTGAAACACAAAGCTCGCGGCCACACACAAGAGTACACATGACGTACCTACAAAATGCCAAGCCCTTGTCGATGCTTTCCGATGCTGTGAAAGGTAGAACGGCCAAAATTCCTCGTAGTTTTGAAATGATTGCATCGACGTTATCCCCCATTCGGATGTAAGCGTTCTCTTTCGATGAAGTTATGTTACGAAATCCAAGGTACCACATCCCTTGTATTCGCACAACAAAAAAACGACTCTACGGAGTAGAGTCGACGCTGAGGCATCTCCAGGCAAGTTTGCCTGGAGTCCGGCTGGGCCGGCTGGGCGGCCGGGTAGCTTGCGGCTGGGCAGTTTGCGGCTGGCAGCAACCGACCACCCGGTAATTCGTGCTTGGCGGCCGGGCCTACTCTCCTAATAAAATTGTAACGGTCTTAAATGACCATTACAGCCATTTATCGCCATTAGCCCGACTGTAACGGTCACTATTGTCCATTACAGCTGATTCATTAGTGTTTTGAGCAGATTTTCGGTTCTAACGGACATTAGTGACCGTTAGATTTCTTATTTGGGGTACCATGGCTTCTAACAGACATTATTGACCGTTAGATAACAAATTTTTGGTGTTCTGGGCTTATAACAGATATTTATGACCGTTAGGTGGCTGTAATCTTTTCAAGGACCAGGTCCGGCGGCCCCGTTTGAACATTATAGTAGAGATTAATGGGGTTAGGTGATTGTGCCCGTGACCTGCTCATTGGATCCAGCCTCATCCTTCTCTGCCATCGCCATCGGTAATTAAGCTCGTAAACAACGAAAAACCGACCACAATAGTTGTGGTCGGTTCATCGTGCTTGGCGACGTCCTACTCTCCCAGGACCCTGCGGTCCAAGTACCATCGGCGCTGGAGGGCTTAACGGTCGTGTTCGGGATGGGTACGCGTGGTTCCCCTCCGCCATCGCCACCAAACGGTGATCGCGTTAGCGATACTATAGACAAGGCTTACGCCCTGAAAACTGGATACGAACCTTTGCGAAGGTCTTGTTTTAGCTGATGTTGTCCGAAGTTGAACATCCGAGCTGAATGTTCGTAGGATAAGCCCTCGACCGATTAGTATTCGTCAGCTGCATGCATTGCTGCACTTCCACCTCGAACCTATCAACCTGATCGTCTTTC